>CAJODL010000041.1 GCA_905233165.1 uncultured Prevotella sp. | reverse complement strand
AGAATAGAACAAGATGACGTACTGAGTTGGTATAGGAAAGGCTTTCGAGTCAATCCGTTCCGTATCTTTTACCTTGAACTCACCAGTCTCAGGATTAACGGCAATAATATTGTCGAGTGTCAGCACATAATCACTGGGGACAATATCTATTAACTGTGCTCCTTCTGGCTTGATGATAGCATAGAGGTTCGCAGAATTGTTATCACCCTCATTGTCATCGCTATTGGAGCAGGCCGTAAACATACACGCGGCCAGCATTGTCATGATGATAATCTTTAATCGTTTCATATTCTATTTGATATATCCTTCTGTCTTATAAACCCAGAAAACTAAAAACCTTGCATGAAAACCGAAAGATTTAACGAAAATTATACTATTGTAATGTATATCTTTTATTCTATATTCTCACATTTATGGTGGGCATTGTTACACTTTTCACTATGGGCACCCAAAGCTCCTTTTTGTCTTGGCTGGGCTAGAGGAAGAACAGATATCTTACGATTATTGATGCTACATCCATCGCGGTGTTGGTCCCAACTTGTTTTCGCCTACTTTGATATTAGGATAGAGGTCTCTTCTCCTTGTAGTATTTATCGCCTTCTTCTTTGTACATATCGTCCAGCTTGCGGTTGATATCTCCTTCAAGTGTCTGGACGGTATAGAACCAGTCCGTCGGAACGGGGCCTATTTCGTAGCGATGAGAGGCATCACTCTCTTCCGCGTAGGCAATGACCAGTACCTTCAGATTCGGCTTGTGGAAGAACCAGGAAAGTGAAAAAACATCATCGGCTATTTGCTGAACGATCTTATCGTAAGTATATTGTGTCTGCTGCTTCCCCTCTCTGGCATCTTGGTACAGTTCATCATCGGTACCCACATGGAAGAAGCGTCTCGGTATATAGTAGCTGTCCTCATGGGAGTCTAACCTGAAATGATGTTTGCCAGGAATCTTGGATAGTTCAATGACAACTGTATCTGACAACTCATCTGGCGAATCAATGCCTCTCCTGTTTGATATTGTTATCCCCCTTCTTTCCAAACCAACCAACAATTCGTCATAACCACACACGTGCTCTCTGGCATTGTAATCGGCTGCATCCTTCAACGCTGCCAAGGGAACGGTATCACCAGTCTTGCCAATAATCAACCGCTCAAGACCATCTGATATATCTTCATCTTCTAATACCTTCCAGTCTTCATCAACAATCGGGAAAGTAATAAAACGGTTGCAATAGTATTTCTTCTTATCCTCTACACCTTTGAGGTCATAGAAATACGCGCCGATGCGGATAACCTTTTTCTCATGATCCAGTTTCACTTCAAAACTCTTGCGGACATCCTCTGTACTGGCCACCTCGTTGACGTTCTTACCAGAATCATCGATTTCCTTATGGTCAACGGATTCCAAAACCTTGAACTTTGTTTGCAGGGCATCTTCCTTGAAATGCGGATTATCGAGTATGAATTTCGTTTCAAACACTTTCTTGTTACCTGAACAGTGGTCCATGACGCTACAGCAACGAAAGAAGGGATTTTTCTTCAGCTTGGAAGCAACAAGTTCCAAAACTTCATTCTCGCTACCAGTGACCACAGACGACGCATAAGGGATGATGCGCTGTTCGTATTCTTAACGTAATATGTGACTAAATATTCCATCTTACTCTCAATTAGTGGCTGCGAAGGTACGAATTTTCGATGAAATAAAGGCCAGTTATAGCATAAAACGTCAATAAGAAAGCGGTTTTCGCCCTTTTTTTCGTACCTTTGCACCCGCTTAAAGGGTAAAAAGATGAAGAAGAAAAGCTTGATTCCACAGTATCTGCAGGACGAACTCAGCAACTTAGTTCAGAAAAAGGATGCCTACACAGAGGAGGATATCGACCAGCTAAGTCGTGACTATGATTATGTCCTAAAGCAGCGGGAACAGCTGAAGGAGGCACAAAAGTATGGTGCAATACCCAAAGAGGAAGCTGCCATCACCAACCTGACGCTGATGGTAAAGCAGTTCATCATACAGGAAACCACGAAAGATGCCGTGCGCTACTTGGAACAGGAAAAGGAAAGACTTGATAATAGGATAAAAGAGCTGGAACAAGGTAATTAGAGAATGGATAACAACACAAAACATAGAATACTTTTTGTCTGTCACGGGAACATCTGCCGAAGCCCGATGGCAGAGTTTGTAATGAAGGACTTGGTGAAGAAAGTGGGACTGGAGGACAGTTTCATGATTGAATCAGCAGCCACCTCGACGGAGGAGATAGGCAACAGCGTCTATCCCCCTGCACGACGAAAACTGGCAGAGCACGGCATCGGTTGTGCGGGTAAGACGGCACGGCAGATGACGCGCTCGGACTACAACCGCTACGACCTGCTGATAGGCATGGACTCGTGGAACATCCGCAACATACGAAAAATCTGCGGTGGCGACCCAGAAGGGAAGATAGTGATGCTGATGGACTTTACCAAACGGCCCGGCGATGTAGCTGACCCTTGGTACACAGACAACTTCGAGGCCACTTGGCGCGACGTTCTTGAAGGCTGCCAGGCATTGTTAGACAGATTTGCTAAATAAATAAAGGGAGCAACACCGCAATGGATGCTGCTCCCAACTGTTTTTAGATGTTTCAATTCTTTTTAGACAAAGCCCTGAAAGGCTTATGAGACCTCAATGGCCTTGGTGACTTTCTCCTTCGGTTCGGTCTTCGGCATGGTGATGGTCAGGATGCCGTCCTCGACCTTGGCAGAAATCTGGTCTTTCACCACATCGTCTGGCAGCACGTAGTTCTGCTCGTAGTTAGAGTAGCTGAACTCGCGGCGCAGATAGTGATGGTGC
>CAJODL010000040.1 GCA_905233165.1 uncultured Prevotella sp. | reverse complement strand
CTGTTCCATTGTGTTCTTGCTTTAATGATTAAACCTGTTGATGATTCTCTTTATAGCTTCAGTCCCAGAGTGGTTTCCTGTTTCACCCCCATCTTCTCGTTGATTTCGGGAGTGAGGTACTTGGCTGCCAGCTGCTGACGGGTAGCCGTCTTGGTATGGAACAGAGCATAGCCGTCATCAAAGCTCAGTTCCTTCTTGGCTGTAATGCCACGTTCGCCCATGTCGGCAGAGATACGCCACTTGTTGTCCGCGTCTTTTGAGACACGGATATCCTTGATTTCTGCTCCTTCGGGCAGTTTGAACTGTTCGTAGTGTGAAGCGAGGTGAAGTCGCTGACCAAAATTCTTCTCCACAAGCTGGGAAGGAGTGGTCACACGGTCGAAATAAGCATTCAGGTCATGGTTGGGGAGCGTTGTTGACATCTTCTGCTCACCGACCTGGGCATAGAGCATCCACTTTCCAAAGTTCTGGCTTTGTTCGTTAGCCTCCTTATAGACGTTCATCTTGTCGATGACGCGACCATCGGAAAGCGTGTTGGAAGCTTTGTATTCCTCAACAGGAATCTGCTTCATCAGCTTGGTGGGGTAGTAGGTCTGCATCAGCTGTTTCCTTCTTGCTGTAGGCGGCAACATCCTCTGGAGTCATCTTCTGTGGATGCAGTTCCTTGCCGTCAATCTTGGCGGTAAAGAACCAGTCCTCCGGATTCTTGTTCGACTGGTAGGCATGGGCATGAGTGACCTTGCCACCATTGACAGTCACCATCTGCGGCTCACGGTGCTGCTTCTCGCCCTGCTGCTCTTCCTTCTTGGGAGCTTCAGCGGCAGACTGCTGCTTGCCGTCAGCCTTCTTCTCAGTCTTGGTGGATGACTCTTTCGGCTCCTCCTCTGATGTGGATGCGGCCTTATTCTTACTTGCAGACTTTTTCTTTGGCTGGGTTTCTGCCACGGCCTCGACGGGTTGCTGCTTAACCTCTTGATCCTTTTTCTTTGCCATAATCGTTTTTATTAAAAGTTTATGAAAGGTAAACTTCACTCAAAAACTGGGTTGTTACTCACCTGCTCATCAGGCGTATTTTCCCATCGATTATGCTTGGAAGCAAGGTGTTGCCACCCTACACCAATCGTTTTGCAACGTGGTTGTTGGAACCTTACCAGACCTTATTTCAAGGCCTGGCAAGGGGGAATATAAATAGAATGGCAACATTGTATTCAGGCATATCTTCAAGTGAAAATGCGCCATCGCCTATCTTTAGGCAATCAGGGAATACAATTTAAAGTCCCCACCTTATGGTACTCGGATTCGGGTTACGGTGGTTATAATATTAAAGCGACCCATCAAATGGTGCAACTGATATCTTATATAATCTCTCTTACCTTATTATATATAATACAGTGGGTTGATTACAGCTTCAGTCCGGAGCTGTTCTTCTCTTCTTTCTTAACGGTATTCTTTACGTTATCCTTCTTACTCTGCTCATTGACACACTTCTGGTATTCCCAGCGGTTCTCGTCCGTCTGGACATAGCCCATGTAGTCGTCATGTTCAAGGTCGTACTTGATCTTCATCTGACGGTTCCATTCATCCATATCGCCATTGACCACCTTAAAGCCCTGCTGCTCACGGAGGTCAACACCGACAACGACCTTCTGGTCACCGACATTCAGTTCAATAGGCTTGCCTTCCTGTGCCTGCTGTTTCTGGTTCGCACCCAGCTCAATGTGGTTGATCTTCTCCATGTCTTTAAGCTTTTCAGCAATACGGACATGGGCGACACTGCGAGGGATAAGAGCATTGGTCTCTTTGTCGAGCTGGATGAACTTCATCTTTCGGATGCCGTTCTCTTCCAGTTCCTTACGGATAACCTCACCGTTCTTCACACGATTCAACTCACGGGGAGTCAGACAATAGTCGTTCTGAATTTCCTTTGTACGCTGGTAGGTAAGCAGTTTGACACTACCGTCATCATCACGACTGAGCTGAATCTTCATGGGAATGGCAATCGTCTTACCGTTCTTGGCCTTGATGCGGGCTTCGATGATGGGTGACACCCTTCCATTGATGATCGGATCAACCAAATTCTTGGGCATCGATAGGAATGCATCCCTGCTGATGAATTTCTTCCTCTAAAAAAGAATATTTACTTATCATATTTGTTAAATATTGATTAACTTTGCTGCAAAGTTACGGACATTTTATCAGAAAAGCAATATGGGTAGAGTATTTTTTATGTTTTTATTACTAGAATTGGCATATATCAAGAGTTATGCCCAGTTTTTCACCATTATGCCCGATTCTGGTCAATCAACGAGATTGGCCGATGAAACTGCCTATGGTGACAGTGTAAACATCCCTTTAGTCCTGCATTCAGACACTATAAGGACAGAAGCAGACAGTCTGATGATGGCTAAAAGGGAAGAAAACCTGTTTCCATCATCCAAAGGCCTTCCCATCTCAATAGAAAAGAGAGTGCCGGTATTTGGACACGTGAGAAACAACCCCCTTTTGCAGCTTCTCGAACAACGGGTGACGGTCTGCCTCCCCTTGGATTACATGAC
>CAJODL010000039.1 GCA_905233165.1 uncultured Prevotella sp. | reverse complement strand
GGCAAAGAAGAAGAGCATCTGCACCAGCCGTTCATTCAACGGTATGATAGGCGACTTTGAGACGCTGAGGACCCACATTGCCAACTACGCCTCCCGGTGTGCCGAGAAGCTGAGGAAGCAGAACACCGTAGCCTCCGTTGTTGGTGTGTTCGTCTCTTCCAACCCCTTCCGTGAAGACCTGCTCCAGTACTGGAATTTCCAAGAAGCGAAGCTGATAACCCCCACCAACTCCACCATCCCCATTGTCCAGGCAGCCACCGACGTGCTGAAGACCATCTTCGTTCAGGGAGTTCAGTACAAACGAGGTGGGGTAATCGTCATGGGCATATCACCCAACAGTCCCATCCAGCAAGACTTGTTCGATGTAGATGCCGAGCAGATACAGAAGTTGAAACGCCTCGATGCCGTCGTTGACCGCATCAACAAACTCAACGGTTCCGAGACCATCGTCATTGCCTCCCAGCAATACACCAAACCAAGCGGAAAAGGTCGTGCAGATGTATTCTCCAATGCCATGAAGCAAGACCACAAATCCAAGAACCCTACCACTCGCTGGAGCGATATTATTAAGTTGAAATAGAAATACTCAAAAACATTTGGTATTTTCCTCGCTTATTCGTATCTTTGCACTAACTTTTACTAGAACCCACGCTTATGGCGCAGTTTAACATACAGGCTTATGGGGGAGGTTGTCCGAGAACTCTGACATAGCAATCTAACGTTTTTATTTATAATCATTTGAATATCAAAAAGTTTAATGGTTTTTAACCTGAAATATTCGTTATTCTGCGATATTTTTTGTACCTTTACATTCAAATCAAGGTATCAGAGATATGGCATATTTAAAGGGTGAAGACCGCCGACAGTACATACTTTTTCCTCCCTGTCTTGACGAATTCATAGGAGAGGATGCTCCTGTACGACTGTTTGATGCATTTGTTGACCAGATAGACATGGAAGAGTTGGGATTCCTGAGATATCAGCCTGCAGAAACAGGTACTCCCGGATATGATCCGCGTGACCTGATGAAGCTGTACATATACGGCTGCTATTATGAGGTTCGCTCCTCTCGCAAGCTTGCTCGCCAGTGCTGCATTAATCTGGAGGTAAAATGGCTTATCAACAATCTTGAGCCAGATTTTCGCACTATTTCTGACTTCCGCAAAGACAACAAGAATGCCATTACTAAGACCTTCAAGGAATTCAATCGTTTTTGTCGTCAGGAGAACCTGTTCTCGAAGAACTACATCTCTGTTGACGGCAGTAAGTTCAAGGCCGTGAATGCTAAGGACAAGAACTTTACGCTGAACAAGCTGGATGACAGAATTATCCGTCTTGACCATCAGATAGATCACTATCTTCAGGAACTTGACGAATGTGATGCTGATGAGAGCCGTAAGCTTACAAAGGAGGATATAGAGAAAAAACTCGATGAGTACAAGAACCGCAAGGAACGCTATGAAGGCTATCGTGAACAACTGGAGCAGACGGGTGAAAAGCAGATTTCTCTGACTGACCCGGATGCTAAGCTGATGAAGGGCAACGAAGGCTTCTGTGTCGGGTATAACACTCAAGTGGCTGTGGATGCAGAGAGCCATATGATAGCAGGTTTTGATGTGACTAATTGTCCTACGGATCATGGGCAGCTGACAAAACTTTCTGAAGAGGTAAAGCAAGACTATGGAGTGGATGTCCTTGAGGCGACGGCAGATAAGGGATATGTATGTCCCGAAGACCATGCAAATGCACTTGCCTCAGGCATTGTGCCTAATGTCATACAATATGACAGTGGCAATACCGAGAGTGTTTGTTTCGACTATCATGAGGCAGATATAACCGATGGGCAGAAGGCCAGTTCCAAGCCCGAAGATTTGAGGGCCTGTCTTGAGGCAGGAGTCATTCCTGATATATACAACGGCATTCTGACAGATGCCAATGTATGTGAGGTCAAGAAATACGAGGCAGATATCGCAGACTCAGAAATACTGTCAATGTCTGACGAGGAAATGAAAGCTAAAGCTGCCGAGGGTTATTTCGTTAGAGATGCGGAGCGGAATCTGGTATACTGCCCAGAAGGCCAGCTGTTACGCCAGAAGTCGATTAAGCGCAATGGTATGATACGATATTGCAACAAGCTAGCATGCCAGCACTGTAAGAACAAGTGTACCACATCAGAACATAAAGAAGTGGACTTTAGCAAGGATAAGCTTATTATCACAGCCAAAGGATATAAACCTCAAAACTCTTCTGACGATGACCTGGACAATCCAAGGTCTTCTAAGTACAGAAAGAGAAAGGTGATCATCAGGAAGGTGGTCAAATATGTACTCCATCTGGATGAGAACAAAATGAAACAGCGAATGTGTCTCTCTGAACATCCTTTCGGAACACTGAAACGATCGCTTGGACATTATTATTTCTTACTGAAAGGTTTCGCTAAAGTAACTGCAGAGATGGCTATGTTCTGTCTGTCATACAACATGCGTCGTGCCATAAACATTAAAGGCGTGCCAGCATTGGTGTCAGCCCTAAAATAAGAATAGGGAGGAGCATATACTCAAAAAAAACGGCTCTATGAGGCTCATTTTAAGCCTGCAGGAGCTCATAATTCATTAACAAGGAAAAATCAAGTAAGAATCTGCCCCTTCGGTAGAGGTCTTTATAAGGCTCCAAAATTACCCCAAATCAGGCTAAAATGCCTTTAAAATCAGG
>CAJODL010000038.1 GCA_905233165.1 uncultured Prevotella sp. | reverse complement strand
GACCTCGATGATGACAATCATGAGTTCCTGGTTATTGATACCATCATGCCCAGTAGTGTTATATCAGATGGCTCAATCCTCGACTATATCATGGAAGACCAGTTCATCGATGAGGATATTATGGATCAAGAGAGCCTTGACCTCATAATGATTTTGAATGGTACAATGTCGTTTCACCGTTCTCGGCGTATCGAGAAGAAGGAACCGCAGGGTATCATAGAGTTTTTGTAATAAGGTTACGGTAGAAAGAATAAGGCAGGGATTCAATTCTCTGCCTTTATTTTTGTGTAGGTGGTATACTTTTCGATTATTATAACCAAAAAGTTAGTTGTCTTTTTGTTTTATGTTTATATAGTATATACCAACGCACTTTTTATTTTAAAAAACTACTCTTTACGAGAACTGCACCCATCTTGACGATGTTGTACAGATTGTACGCAACGCAGATGGGAAGAGTTATAATACCGATAGCCATAGAGATTGCCAGTTTGATGACTATGAAGATTAGCATAGTCAGGCAACCGCCGATGCAGATCATGTTGTTCATGAAGCCAGACAGCACTGACAGACCACAGAAGAGGGCTGCCATTGCATAGCCATCAAAGATGCGTCCATCGGGAACATTGTCGAATACGAGGTTGAACCTGTAGCCGATGATGAAGAGTACAGTGTAAGTCACCAGACGCAGGAAAGCCTCACGGAAAGCCCTTGCCTCGTTATAGTCGATCCGTCCCATTCTCTTGAATACTGTCGTGTTTGTTGTTGTCATCATAATCGTACTGTCTTTAAAGTTGATAAATGTGAATTGAGCCATATCCCTTTTGTGGAGCATCTATCTCCATCAGGGTGCAGCCAAGACACATTAGCGTGCCTCACGTGGACTGGGCATGTAATGTGCCAGGCTTGTCACCCGATGGAAGTTACTACCTATCAAAGAATGCCACCCTTGTCTTTCTGCATCCGCTGAATCTGCTCTTTGTTCCGCTCGATGAAAGTTCGACATACCGCATTAAGGATGTTGCCGAAGTTAAACTGTCTGCAGTTGATGCGGATGATGTCCAGAGCCCGCTTGATGTCCGGGTTCAGAACTACGGTAATCCTATTTTCGTCGGGATTATCGTTGTAGAACTCCGCATATCTGACCATCATATCCCACTCACCAGAGCCAGCCTCGATGACTGGCTGCACATTTGTTTGCTTGCCTCGACGTGTCCTTGCGACTTTCGGCCTTTGAGGTGTCGTATCTACCTGTGCAACCTCAGATTTTTCATTCTGAACAATCTCCTCACCCTCAGTATCAGAAACGGTTTCCTCTGCTGTCGTAACCTCCTTCTCTTCCGATACCGTAGGAATCGGATCATTCTGTGCATCCATGAATGCGCCCAGAGAATCCAGATTAAGGATGTCGGGCTGCTGAATTAACTTGTTTGCTGCCATAACTATTCCAGTTTTTGAAGTTCATTGTAAATCATATCGAAGGCAGGTGCTACGCACTCAGCCTGAATCTTGGTGTTCCCGAAGGTGTTGTAACGGGCAATGTCAGCCCTGTCAGCTACCATCGGTGTGACGATGCCACCTGCCTGTGCCAGTGCCTCGTCTGTCTTTTTCCATGTCTGAAGCTCCGCTGCCGTGCCACGGGTACGAATGACGAGGTTCGGTACAAATATCAGTTTCGGCTTCTGCCTTCCTTTGAGGTAGGTTATCCAGATCTTTCCCACCAGATTGAGGAACTTCTGCGTTGCACTCAGACAGTTGAACTCATACTGATACGGACAGACAATCACATCGCTGAAGCCCAGCAAAGGCACCATACCCTCCAGATAGATATTGCCAGGAGAGTCAAAGAGATAGATGCCGTTGGCGGTCTTTACTGACTTTAAGAGCTGTGCCGACTGCTGCAGACGGTCAATCTCAATCTGCTTGACCTCGTAAGGCACCTTATCCGTTTGCAGGCTCTGACTGTCGAACTTGCGCTTGTCAACGATGGAGTGCTGACGGTCACAGTCCAGGACACAGACCTCAGATGCTTTTTTCTCAGACAGATAGTTGGCGAAGAGCGTACACAGGGTGGTCTTACCTACGCCACCTTTCTCATTCGCCCAAGTAATGGTAATGTTCTTTTTCATTGCGATACATATTTAGTTATTACTAATTCGATACTACTTATATACTCAGTCAAGACCGACGGATCATAGCCCGTTCATCATCCACCTCACCGTAGCTGTTACGGTTGGCATCCGGATTGTAGTTGATGCGGTCACTGCTGCCAATTTCATTTGATATTGACCGAGTCTTGCCCAGGCCAGTGTTATGTTTGTGCTCCGAGGTCTCGATGTCAGCAGAACGTGAAGCTTTGAACTTGCTCATGTCTATACCATTGGCTTCAAGGTCAACGACCTCCCTCTTCGACGGATTCACGCAGAAGAACTTATCTTCAAAGCGGTATGTCCAGATACCCTCGTCATTCAGACGGTCAAAGATACTCTCGTTGCTACCCTTATCCTTCCCTAACTCCAACTGCTCGTTGATGGTGTAAAGGGTGGAATAAATGTTATTGCCATTCTCTGAAACATGCAGATGCTCTGAAGACACATTGAACATTTTGGAGAGCAAACGAACCTGTTGGTCGTTGACAGGCGAAAAGCCCTGTACCCATGCCACCTTATCGTTATACTTGATCTTTTGTACGAGATAGTCGGCCAGCTCCACCTTGTCCTTTCCCATGATGATATTGCCGTGCTTGATATAGCAGCCATAGAAACGATGAAGGTCGTGATTGAGGTCGAA
>CAJODL010000037.1 GCA_905233165.1 uncultured Prevotella sp. | reverse complement strand
CCATTTATCGATTTGTTGACAATCGACAATCTCAACATATTCTATGATATTATAGCAAGACGCAACATAATCCAATGTGAGATGTTCTCTGAACTGAAGGCACAACATGAAGCTTGGTTGAATAATGTTGGTGAGCAGTCCGAAGATAACAATGAAACAAGTTTGAATCCTGCTCGTCAGTCAAAGTTGGATGAGATTATCAGCATATTACGAAAGGGAAATTGGAAACAGCCGGCAACAGCAGATAACGTTGAACAGCTAATGAATACCGTTTTTGGCAAGGACACATCATTACTTGAAGAAGGTGATGAAACTCTATGTAAGAAGATGTGGTCTTTTGCTGAAAAAGGAGGTGGAAATAGAAGTGTTATAGTTCCTGCTAAACTTGCTGGATACTTTAAGTTAGAGAATCTTATCATTGGTGGCCCCAAGGCTATAAGCGATGACCTTTTTGGCAAAAACAACAATCAAGTTAATTTCATCAATAAAGGACAACCTGGTTGCAGCAACGATTTTGGTTCTTCATAGGAATGGCGTGATACCTGCATCGTGCAGGGCCAGCAGACGCAGCTTGAAGTAGCGGTCATCGGTGAAGCCCAAGTCTCACGTTTCATCACCTTGATCTTGTTTCGAAAAATGATATGAAAAAGCTGACAATCCATTATCTTTGTAGTGACCAAACTATAAAGAATAAAAAGTATGGACGTCAGCTTTATGTATCACGGATTCGGTCTCCGTACAGTCGAGTGCTCCCGAACAGAGTACAAAGATAATGGAATTGTTTTGAATGTGCAAACTCGGAGCGATAAATTTCGCTGTCCGAAGTGCGGAAGTAAGAGAATTGTACGAAACGGGTATACTATCCGTCGTTTCCGAGGTGTTCCCCTGGGCAGGAAGCCAGTCTACATCGACATGCGCGTCCATCGTGTAAAATGCCATGCCTGCGGCTGTGACCATCAGGAACACATCCCATTTACTACAGGCAAGCGGCATACGACTCATAAGCTGGAACGTCTTGTGGTAGACTTGATGTGCATCATGACCATCAGCGAGGTTGCCGCATACCTCAACCTGAGCTGGAACACGGTGAAGGACATCCACAAGAACTACCTTGAGCATAACTATGCATACCCAGACATCAGCAAGGTCAGGTACATCGGTATTGATGAGTTCGCCGTCCGCAAGGGACATGTCTACAAGACCATCGTAGTGGACCTTGAGACAGGACATATCATCTCTGTGGGTGACGGGAAAGGTGCTGACGCGCTTGACAAGTTCTGGAAGCGGGTGGAGAAGTACGGTGCCAAGATAGAGTATGTGGCTACTGACCTGTCTGCCGCATTCATCTCTGCCGTCAAGAAGAATGCCCCACAGGCAAAACTGGTCTTTGACCACTTTCATGTCAAGAAGCAGATCGGCGATGCCGTAGACAAGGTGCGCCGTTCACTCTACCATGACAAGTTGTATGAAGAAAAGAAGGATGTCATCAAAGGCGCAAGGTGGCTGCTGCTGAAGAATTCAGAGGACATAAAAACGGAGGCTGCCAAAAAGCAGCTTGAAGAGGCACTCAGCGTCAATGAGCCATTGGCCAAGGCATATTATCTGAAAGAGGAAATCACACTCGTCTGGGCGCAGCCTGATAAGAAATCGGCAAGGGAATTCCTCTATGGATGGATAGGCAGGGCCATCAGAAGCGAGAACAGGCATATTATCAAGGCGGGAAAGGGTATGTTCAAGCATAGGGAGGGTATCCTCGCCTGGTATGACCACAAGATAACAACAGCTATGGTGGAAGGAATCAACAACAAGATCAAGGTGATGAAGCGTGAGGCTTATGGCTTCACCGATGACCGCTACTTCAAGCTGCGTCTGCTGGCCCTGCACGATGCAGGTATCACGCCATTCCTATGAAGAACCTTAATTTTTAACAGGGGTATACCCCTGTATATTTTTATACAAATTGTATAATTAAATAATTGATAATCAGCTGGTTAAACATTGTTAGAGAGGTATGATTTTCTGCTCTAAAAATTTGGCTTGAATCAGAATTCTGCCTAACTTTGCGCTCACAAATCATAACTATG
>CAJODL010000036.1 GCA_905233165.1 uncultured Prevotella sp. | reverse complement strand
TTGGATTAGCCTCTACGGTATAACCGCAATGTTTGCATTGATATTGTTTATAAGTAGCCATACTCTATTTAATTGTTTAATACGATTTCACGTTCTTCTTGTGTCAAGCCATAGAGGTCGAACACCTTGTTATCTATCTCGTTATCTGTAGCCTTAATCTGCTCTGAGAGTTCTTGGCAGGTTTGGCGATATTGGTTGAAGTAGTCTTCCCACTCGTCTTGCTGAACCAGTGTGAGTTTGATCTTCTGTTTCTTCAGTTCTGCCACAAAGCCCTTGAATTCCAACTGGTCAAACGTCTGCAAAGCTGTTGTTATCTTAATTCCCTCAAAGTTCTCACTCAAACGACGGAGGAAACGGGAACGCTTTTCTTGCAACTGCTGATTCAGAACCAACATTGTATCAATGATTTCTGATAACTCTTTTCCTAACTCATTATCCAAGGGAGGAATTGGAATCTGCTCAAAATATTGGGGTTTAACTTCAATATATCCTCCATTACGAACCACACAAATGGAAGTAAGGAATAGCCATACAATTCTTGAATTAAGAACAGCAAGAAGAGCTTTGTTATTAGTAGGCAGCATACATGCAGGAGCAGATATTACCGTTCCTTTATCATCCCAACTGAATTTGTTTGAGTTCTGTAAATTTCCCCATATAATCTTTGGTTGGTAGAACAAGGACTGATATGCGCAATTTCGGAGATTGTATGGAGTGTTCCCTTTGTCATATCGTTTACTTAATTGTGGTTCAAAGCCACCTAAATATTCTTTAATTGCTGGATACTGATCAATATCTATAGCAGGGACATCATCATATCCATTATGAGTACAAATCAAGTATTTTTGTAGTTGTTGGTTACACCACTTCTGTAAGTCTTTGCCCTCATAAATAGGTTTTAATAATTCATCGGATTTTGCGTCTTCTTTATTTAATAGCACTTTGGTTTCTTCATTAATGATGAAAGCATCGTTTAAAGCAGTCTTTACGCCGTAATAGCATTTTCCATATTGTTTTCTGACTGAGTCGTAGTTTGTAATCTTTCTTATCACTTTTGACATTTCTGCATTTTGGAAACTCCAGTTTTCGCTATCAAGTCCATTTTGTTCTACTTCCTTTGTAGGTGCGGAATTGATAATTATAGAACCTTGCATTTCCTTTGGTATTTTCGTATATACAAAGGTATGTTTCTCTTCTTTTTCCTTAGATAGAATAAGGATTATGGGATAAGTTGTAGCCCCCTCAAAAATCTGTACTTCAGTAAAGTCAACGTAACCTTCAATCTTAGTGTTGGCCTGAATATATTTGCGGAGAGTTTTTCCTGCGGTTGTCTTATCAAAGGTATTAGAGATAAATCCAAACATTCCATTTGTTTGTAACAAATTCATACCTTTTTCATAAAAATACGAGAACAAATCACCATCAGGATTGTACACTTTGTAATTGTCGCGATAATACTCCATATCTTTCTGAGCAATTATCTCTGCCCTTACATAAGGCGGATTGCCAATCACCACATCGAAGCCTCCTTTTTCGAATACCTTGGGGAACTGCTCTTGCCAGTTGAAGGCTTTTTCGCCAGCTATGGCAGGATCGCTAATTAGCGAGTTGCCACACTTGATATTCTCATTGAGTGAGTTCAGTTTACGATGGGGTTTGGCGGTACGTAGCCATAGTGCCAACTGGGCAATCTCAACACTTTCTTCATTGATGTCAACGCCATAGAGGTTGTGTTCCAAGATACTATTCTCCACATCCTGGAATACAATAGTAGAACCAGCCACCTTTGCCTCCATCTCGTCAATCAATTTATGTTCTGCCATCAGCCATTGCAAAGCAGCATTCAGGAAAGCACCACTACCACAAGCTGGATCGAGAATCGTAATCTGAAGCAACCAATCACGATACTGGTGCAACTGATCCAATAAACGCTTCTTGGTTTGCAGCTGGCGACGTTGATCTGAGAAATATTCATCTTCAACGATGTTCAGCTGCTTTTTCTTCTCTGCACAAAGGCGCCCAACGGTATTTTCTACGATATATTTGGTAATATACTGAGGCGTATAGAACACACCGTCTTGTTTGCGTTTTGAAGTTTGAGGAGCCTCGCCGCTATTGATTTGCTGAGTAACCTCTTCAAATATGCCCCAAGATGTTTACATCCACATCGCTCTCAAAGTCGTATTCTGACAATTTGCGGGTATGCGCTACCAATAGGTCGTCGCTAATCTTGATGTTGTCAAGTATCTCGTCTGGTTTGAAAAGTCCACCATTATAGGCAAATATCTCATACTTCTTGCCCTGATAGCCGGTGTTCATGTAGCTGAAGTACTTCTTTACTCTGTCATAGAAAGGACGATATTCGTCCATCTCCTTGAGGCTCTCCCACTGGTCAATAATCTGCACCATCGAATTGGGAGGCAGAAGCCCACAGTCCTCAGCAAAGAAGATAAACAGCAGACGGTCAAGCAGTTTCTGGGTCTTCTTAAAAAGAAGCAGTTGCCATTCTTTTTCATCCTTGTCTTCTGGAGTTGGATTTAGTTTCAAGATGTTGGCAAAGAGTACTCGCTTGAACTGCGAATAGTCTTTATAAAGTGCTTTCGTAATCTGATCTTCACTAGACACAGACTCCTGTTTCATCTGCAAAGCCACACCTCGCTCAACCTGCTTCCAAGCGAGGCAGAGAAATAGTTCTCGGAAGTCTTCTTCCGCCAGATGAAACAGGTTCCATTCGCGATATTCTACAGCATTGTCTATATAGAGACGAAGTTTCTCGAAATTAGAAATAACAATATAGCGTGCATCAGGATGCTGGCTTTTGTAGTTGAAGGCCTGCGGCTCCACTTTAGAAAGGTCTGTGGTCTTATGGTCTTTCAGCTCAATCACGCCAATCACCTTGTTGTGTTTGTCTCATTCTTTTTCTCTGTAATCAAGTTGAAGTTAGGCGAAGGGTTTAGCGTATAGCCTAACACCTTCACAAACAATTCGCGAAGGAAACCTTCCTGGAATTGTTCTTCTTTCGATTGCTGAATATTGGCTTGTATCTGTGCATCAAGAAAATAAGCCTGAAATTGTTTCCAAGCCACACTGACAACTTCTTCATCTATCAGACCCAAGTATTTCTTGAGAATAGTCTTCTGAAATAGCATAGTAATATTCGGTTTTAGGCACTTGCTGACTTATCGGGCTTTGTGAACGGACAAAACCAACGGGACCTCAGAACATAGAAAAGGCGTGAACCGCCTTATCTACATCTTGAGGCCGTAGGAATCGCCCGAATTACCAGATAAGTCATGTCCACACCCTAAGGTGCAGAACTAGAGACTATTTTGGTAATTCATATCTTTGAAATTTCCTACGTTTCAAGATGTACCGAATAATCAGCTAATGCTGTTATTGTTTTACCCTCAATGTCATACCGGCACCCTGCACCCAGGGAATCAGCCTTAGCTTACGTCGTTTACGACGATTAGCCGATACTTGCTTGCAAAGATAGTACATTTTTCTTAATAATCGCAACTTTTCCGCAACTTTTTCTTCTTTTTCTTTTGTTCCCTCCCCCTCTGCCAGCGTTTTTTCAGCCAAAACGCAAACCCCATCAGCTCAAAAGTCAGTCTCTTCACCTTACTGGCTGGACGGCGTTCTGCTCCCTGCTGTACAGCCGACAGCAGGGAAGTGTCAAGCCGACAGCAGGGAGCAGAGTGGCAGTTAGCAGAGAGCAGAGTAAAGGTTATAAAAAAATATTGTAAATTCTCTTCCATCTTCCACAAAAATGCTCGTATTGCCTGTATTTACTGACTATTCGGAAGATGGAAGAGACAATTTTCTCTTCCACATATCTTCCATCTTT
>CAJODL010000035.1 GCA_905233165.1 uncultured Prevotella sp. | reverse complement strand
AAACAAGGAGGGCAAGGTGAATCCCGCCATCCTCGTCGCTGCACGCATTGCCGGAGTCAGCAAGATATTCAAGATTGGCGGTGTTCAGGCCATTGGAGCGATGGCTTACGGAACTGAAAGCGTGCCCAAGGTCTTCAAGATTTTCGGTCCTGGTAATCAATACGTGATGGCCGCTAAACAACACGTCTCACTCGACGAGGTCGCAATCGATATGCCTGCTGGTCCCAGTGAGGTTTGCGTATTGGCCGACGAAACCGCCAATGCAGAATTCGTTGCTGCCGACCTTCTTTCGCAGGCCGAACACGGCATCGACTCACAGGTACTGCTTATCACGACATCGGAAGCAAAACTCAGCGAGGTACAGGCAGAAGTTGACCTTCAACTGGCATTACTACCCCGTCAGGAAATTGCCGTCAAGGCCCTCGATAACAGTCGTCTTGTGCTCGTCGATTCCCTCTCCAACCTCTACGCCCCCGAACACCTCATCCTGCAAGTGAAGGACTACGAGCAACTCGCCGAGCGAGTCGTCAATGCCGGCAGTGTATTCCTCGGTCCCTACGCTTGCGAGAGTGCCGGCGACTATGCCAGCGGTACTAATCATACTCTGCCCACGCACGGCTATGCCACTGCCTACAACGGTGTCAACCTCGACTCCTACTGCCGTAAGATTACCTTCCAACATCTCACGGAAGATGGTATCCGTCATATTGGTCGTGCCGTAGAACTGATGGCCGAAGCCGAACAGCTCGACGCTCACAAGAACGCCATGACCGTTCGCATCAAATCAATAAAATAGACAATTATGAAGCCCTTAGAACAACTGGTCAGAAAGAACATCTGGAGTCTCGCACCCTACTCTTCCGCTCGCGACGAGTATTCCGGCAAGGAGGCTCACGTCTTTCTTGATGCCAACGAGAATCCCTATAACGAGCCTTACAACCGCTATCCCGACCCTCTGCAGCGCGAACTGAAAAGTGCCCTGAAAAAGGTCAAGGGCGTGCCCGAGGAAAATATCTTCCTGGGCAACGGCAGCGACGAGGCCATTGACCTCGCTTATCGCGTGTTCTGCAATCCCGGTCGCGACAACGTGGTGTCTATCGCTCCTACTTACGGCATGTATCAGGTTTGTGCCGACATCAACGACATCGAGTTTCGTCAAGTTCTGCTTGACGACAACTACGAGATGCATGCCGACCAGCTTCTGGCAGCCTGCGACGACCACACCAAGATTATCTGGATCTGTTCGCCCAACAATCCTACAGGCAACTCGCTCAATCGCGACGAAATCCTGAAGGTCGTCGAGGGCTTCGAGGGTATCGTCATTGTCGACGAAGCTTACATCGACTTCGCTCAGCAACTGTCTCTGCGCCAAGAACTTGCCACCCACCCCAATCTCATCATCCTTCAGACCATGTCGAAGGCGTGGGGATCGGCAGCCATCCGTCTGGGCATGGCTTTCGCCTCGAAGGGCATCATTAATATATATAATAAGGTGAAATATCCCTACAACGTCAACCAGCTCACCCAGCAACAGGCGATGGTGATGTTGAAAGACCCCTTCGAAATCGATAAATACGTCAAAATCCTGCTTGCCGAGCGTGGCCGGCTGATGGCCGCATTCCAGGATTTGCCCATCTGCGAACAGGTGTACAAGACAGACGCCAACTTCTTCCTGGCAAAGATGACCGATGCTCAGGCCATCTATGACTACCTGGTTGACAAAGGTATCATCGTCCGCAACCGCACCCGCATCCAGCTCTGCAACAACTGTCTGCGCGTCACCATCGGCAATCGCAGCGAGAACAACGAACTGCTCAGTGCCCTGAGACAATACTAGAACATCTAGATTGTCTAGAATATCTAGAACTTCTAGTTTACCGAGCCCCATGGAACGCCTGTGGAATAGCAACTATATAAAGGTGATGATAGCGAACTTCTCGCTATTCACCGCCTTTTATTTGTTGACGCCACTGTTGCCGCTCTATCTTCATGAGACTTTCGGAGCCACCAAGGACGTCATCGGACTGGTGCTTTCCGGATATACCATCACCGCACTGCTCTTCCGCCCATTCAGCGGATTCTTCGTCGACTCCTTTCCGCGAAAGACGGTGCTCATGGTGTGTTTCACGGCCTTCGCCATCTTCTTTGCTGGCTATCTCGCGGCATCAACCCTACTGCTGTTTACCATCGTCAGAACCCTCCACGGAGGCCCTTTCGGCGCACTCACCGTCGCCAACTCCACCGTTGCCATCGACGTACTCCCCTCTTCCCGTCGCAACGAAGGCATTGGCTACTACGGACTCAGCAACAATCTCGCGATGGCCATCGCACCGTCGTTCGCCGTCTTCATCTATGCCGAGACGCATAATTTCCAGTTGCTCTTCTGGCTCGCACTCATCGTCGCCATCTTCGGACTCATCATTGACGCGACGGTGAAGTTGCCACAAAAAGCTCCCGTGCAAGCAAAGCGCGCGCTTTCTTTGGACCGTTTCTTCCTCCAGCGCGGCTGGCTGCTGGGCATCAACATGGTATTCTTCGGTTTCTGCTTCGGCGTGCTCAGTAACTATCTCGCCATCTACGGCAAACAGGTCATGGGCATCACCGGAGGCACCGGCACTTGGTTTATGCTCTGCTCTGTCGGACTCATTCTCTCGCGTCTGCAGGGCGGTCGAGCCTTGCGCAAGGGCCTTCTTACCCACAATGCCGCTGAAGGCATGGTCATCTCACTCGTCGGCTACACCTTATTTATATTAATGCCCACGCTCTCAACTCACATCTTCCATCTTCCATCTAACATCTTACATCTCGTTGGCTACTACGGTTCCGCCCTACTCATCGGCTTGGGCAATGGTCACATGTGGCCGGCTTTCCAGAATATGATGATTTCGATGGCACACCACAACGAGCGCGGCACTGCCAACTCCACCATCCTCATCTCGTGGGACGTCGGCATGGGTTTGGGCATTTGGCCGAACTATACGGCTACGCTACTGCCTTTTGGACAGTGGCGATAGTCAATCTGACGGGCGTTCTCCTGTTCTTCCTGCGTTGCCGTCAGTTCTTCCTCGTGCGCCGCCTCTCTACCGACACCCGATAGCCCGCTTCAGCTTCGTCCGCGAAAAAGAAAAATACTCCGAAAGTAATTTTAAATACTCCAAGACTATTTTCAATTACTCCGAAAGTATTGAGGCAGGCCACCGTTATCTGACTATATCACCAAATGCAGTTGGACAAATTTAGAATCTATTACTCTATCCACGTAAGTCTACCAGATAGAATTGTCCATCTACCATTCAGCTTTTCCAGCATAACAACACCACCTTCATAAACCAAACGGTAGTAAACTACTGCACGTTGCATTTTAGAATCAAATACAATGGACGTTGCTACAGGATAAGTTTCATATTGCCAATATCCGCCCCAATGTCCATAGAATATCTTACAGGCATTATTGATGAATTCCATTCTTTTACGACTGCTACCTTTTGAACGCGCAACTTGCATGATATTTTCTGTTCCCAAATCAATATGTTCGTTGCCCAAAAAGTTATCAAGAAGCCGTTTGTATTTAGATGTCAGATAAACAATCTTCCGATCGGTGAATTGAACTGGGGGACGAAATGATATATTTGAAACTACTTCAGTGGTTGGAATCCCTATGGAAGAAAAAGCAGAATAGTCTATGTCAAAAACAGGAGCCAATTCTCTGTTATGTTTTTCTCTTTCTACCATTTTTATGTACCCCTTTCGAATACTGTCATTAGGGTATTTCTGCTCTATACGACTAATGTAATAGGATTCAAGTTCATCTGATGCAAACGGGATGCTATCAGCCATGTAAATATTTTGCAATGTATCTTGAATAATGAAATAACGACTATCTTTATACAAGTCCTTATCATCACTTCTACATCCTATTTTTTCCAGTTCAAGAGGTTGGTAGAAAGCAGCAAACACCTTATGTGCTTCGGCTACCCATTTATTAGGAGATTCATTTTCATTAGATGAAATCTCATCAGACCAATTATCAAAGAAGCTGTACAACAACGATTTTGAATGTTTGCTATAAGCTTTTCTCAACAAGTCTGCCTGTGCAGGGGATTGACCTTGAATTTCAATGCACAAAATCAGAAGAAGAATCAATGTGACGATTCTTCGAGGAGCTAACCAACCAAGGCGATTACTCCTAATCATCCCCTCGTTAATCACATGATTAATAATTATCGATATTCGTGATTCCATACCACATGATAGATTTGTTATTTTTCCTGCAAAGGTATACGCAATTTCTCATTCCGCCAAATATTTATGCGAGAAAAATGAGAATTGATCATTTCTATTCTCTTGAACTAACTATAGCTTTTGCCATTTGACGAGTCTTTTTGTATCTTGATTTCTGTAGTTGCTTTATTAGTTCTATTTCTTTGGAAGACAACTTGAGATCTTTGACTATAGAATATGCCCAACATCTGGCATCTTCTCTTCTGCTTCCAAGCGATTGGATAAGAAAACGTAGTTGCTTCTTTCCTTGTGGTTTAGTAAGACATAGCCTTATAAAGACTCCAGCGCATTCACTTTGGTCTATATAGTCAATCACGTCGTCTTTGAGCTTCTTGTCATCAAGGAGCCATGCAATACCTGCCATCTTTGCTATAACCATCGAGCGTGTAAGCTTTTTATACTCCCAATATGCTGTATTTTCCTGAAAGATCAATCTCTTAGGAAGATTTGAAAGAAGGCCTTTGAAGAAATAGTATTGTTTCCTTAGGTCGTCTTCTGTACACAAAAACTCTGAGAGGTCATAATCTACTATTTTTTTCCAATGCCGAGTCATATCAATCTGACACATGAATCCTGGCAAGGCAGAGGCTAAAACCGACAGGTTATCGCTCCATTTCTCCATGACTCTTGTAGACAGCAGATGGAATGCTTGTTTCCTCCAGGTATGGCTGAAATAAAGAAGGGCAGCCTTAATATGCAAATCCTTCCCCTCATTGTTGAATTGATTAGCCTTTTGCCACACTAACTCACTATCGTAAAAAGACATTGTTGCCAGACCAATGTATATATTGAGGAAAATGTCTGATGAAAGCGCTTCATTCCTTTGTTCCTCACTTTCCAAACAGTTAATGAGTAAAGTTAAGGCGTTGTATTCTTCCTCTATAGGCAAATAGTCGAGCCCAAACTTATGCTTTATTTCATCAATAACAACGTCGTCATAGATACCATTCAACATCCAATCACCATTTTGTAGATAGGAATCAAGTGCAAAATGCAAAAGGGTTAGTATGCTGTTGGGCTGACCATCGCATAATGCTATAACCACATCTTCGCAATACCCGTGATATGCTTCCTGTTCTAAAGCCTTACATAGTTGATCTATTAGATCTTGGTTTCCACTCAATGTAATTGCCCATAAAAAACATGGATGCCAATCATCTACCCAACTTCCGTCAGACAAAGAGTTCAGAAGACTGTCTGTTATTTCCTTTCCACCTTGATTGATTCGTCCAGCCATCCATTCCATTATCATCCAGCCAAGATTCTCTATAGACGATTCGTCAGCAAAAAGCTGTTGCTCACTCCACTGATAGGCATTAAGATGGAAAAAATTAGTGATAGCTATTTCTAAATATGGGAAATGAAGGACAGGTCGACCGCTTCTGGACGGCATAATAACGGGAAAACGGCCGCAAGTATTTGTCTCTTCTAAACGTAGATAGCTGAAAAAGACAGATGCATATTCATCATCCAACAAGAAGTGTATGAACGAACTAAACGTCCCGCTGTAAAGTTCTTCAAAGCTAGTTGCTTTGGGGTCGAGGAAACTAAACAAAGTTTCCAAAAAACTGTCATTGCCTTTATTCACCATCTAATTCCGCCTCTCGATTTCTAAGCAAATCTATTCGCTCGTATACCTTATCTTTCATTAATCTGTTTGATAATTCTTTTACGGCTCTTTATATGACCATGAAATGATAATTCTAAACTCATAACGACTGATTGTTATCTGACTTGTTTCTAAGTGATGTCATTTATTCTTTTTAGGGAAATCTTTCAGATACCATTCTACTAGTTTCCACTCTTCATCATACTCCATTTCGTAATCAAATTCACGAGGGTGGTTTTTCTCCGCTATTACCTTTTGAAAAATGTCATCTCATTTCTTATTAAACCACATCCTGAATACTGGGTCTTCTAAATAGACACCATCCTGGCTTGTTTCTATCAGTTCTCTGTCAAGCAAAGCCTCCTTGATGCGAGTGATGTTTGATTTACTTCCCAGATTGTATTCCTCCATGACGGATTTGCTTCCGAAGTCAGTATGTACTCCATTGCATACGGCACGCAGGAAATTTAGTTGATAGGAGGTCAACCCCTGAAGTTGCTCCTGGAAAAGTCCTGAACATTGAGCCATCAGAGCCTCTATGCCATTCTTGAAATCCTGTTCTGTTGCCTCATTCTCAGTTTCTGC
>CAJODL010000034.1 GCA_905233165.1 uncultured Prevotella sp. | reverse complement strand
ATCGAGGTAGGGAAGGCCATCACTGACCTCCCCCCTCACAGATTCCGTGCATGCCCAATTCGAGCACACGGCTCCTCCAGTAACCATTTGTCATGATAGTGGTATATATCTACCCTAAAGTATGCTTTTGGGACCTTGTATTTCTCAATGACCATTAGTAATTCTTCCCAGGTGTACGACTTACGTTGACTTCTCCGGTTCAGCCACTTAAACATCAGTTTGATGACGTTGAACCGAAATGCGCTGGTACAGAACTCATTGCAGGTCACACAGTAGTAATTGAAATAACCATTCAAGACACGACATATATGCTTGATGTATTCTTCGAGCCCCATAGACCTGTTGGCTTTCAGCCATTCACTTATCTTCTTCAGCTTCGTTCTGACCCTTTTGGCGGCAGACTTGAGCTTACAGCAGAATCTGCCTTTCTTATTCAGACTGCAGTAGAAGGTGAAACCGAGAAAATCAAACGTATCCGGCTTCCTGCGTTCAGACCTTCCCATAAGAGAATCTGTCTCCGCATCTCTGGCCGCAAATCGTCCGAATCTTATTATTCTCGTCTTTTCACCCGCCAGTGCAAATCCGTATTTGGTAAATCTCTGTTTCAGCAGTCTATAGAACCGCTCGGCGTCATCTTTGTACTGGAACGTTGCTACGAAATCATCGGCGAAACGCACGAGCTGTACATCACCTCTGAACCGCATGCTGTAGGGAGCCATTGGGGATTCCTTGAGGAATCTGAACCAGATGTCCAGTACATAGTGCAGGAACACGTTACAGAGTACGGGTGAATAGCCCGATCCCTGCATGGTTCCCGCCTCGTGCAGGTGAAACATCCCGTCCTCAAAATGCCCGGCTTTGATGCCGCGCCGAATGATCTCTATGAATCTCCTGTCAGCAATGTCGTGTTCCAGAAATGTAAGAAGCCAGTTGTGGTCAATCGTGTCAAAGCATGACCTGATATCAGCTTCGACAACATATGACGTTTTCTGGTGAATGGATTTCAGAAGGACCGATACCGCCAGATGGCAGTTCCTTTTCGGTCTGAAGCCATAGGAGCAGTCAAGAAACTTAGGCTCATATACAGCGTTCAGTATCTTGGCTATGGCCCTTTCAACTATCTTGTCCTCAAAACATGAAATCCCAAGCGGACGCATCTTATCAGTTCCCGGTTTGGGTATGTAGACACGTCTGCTCGGCTGGGGTGAATATATACCTCCCTTCAGCTTGGCAACCAGCTGTTCAAGATTCCTTTCGAGATGCTGTGCATAGTCCCTCTTGGTGACCTTATCGATGCCCGATGCCTTGTTAGGATCAAGCTCTTTGAAACATTGTCTCAGAAGGTCAGTGTTCAGAAGGTAAGCCAGGTTCTCTACTCGTCGCCCTGTACTGCTGATCTGACTTATTCTGCTTAGTTCGCGTTCAAGCATACTCAGCTCCTGTCTGTGCTCTCGCTCATAAGCGATACGGTTACATGGCACAACCCCTTCCCTCCACCGGTTACTGTCCCGGTTTCACTGGTACTATGGGTGTGTCTGACTTCCTGTCCGGCGTTTGGCTCCCTTGCTTTTTACACTTGTCGGCCATACTGCCCGTAGGCAGACCAGACAGGATCTCGACTGTTCCCCCTTTGTCCTGTGTCAGCTCGCCTGTTCTGCGACCCCGTCCTCTGCTGTCATCCAGCATCGTACAGATGACAGCTGTTGCCTGCTCCGTTTGTGACCGTATCGGCAAAGAAAACTTATATTTCGGGGCTGAATCTGCAGGCTCTCTGACTCCCCTGACTACGCTTAGTCCTGACGTTACCGCTTCGGCCCCAAGTCTGGGTAACAGCGCTGATGCAGCTTACTGTGTCGGTCTGACTCCGACTGAACAAAGGAAGCTTCAAAGCTCCTGGGCCTTGACGACCCGGGCGGCTCTGCGGCGCTATGCGCCGTCAGCCCGCGCCATAAAAAAAAAATGCTCCTTTTTATGGAGGAGCATATCGCGGACGAGATAACCAACAGCGAAATCGCCTCGGCCGCCTTCATCAGCAATACGGAATGTATGAGATGTTTTAAGAATGTTCTGCACACGACCCCGGGGAAATACCTGCGCCAGCTCCGTCTGAGCAAAGCCAGGCAGCTGCTCCTGTCCACCCCTATGAAGGTTGAAAAAGTCGGGGAACTGTGCGGTTTCCGCGAAATGAGCTATTTCGCGAAAATGTTCCGCGCCGAGTACGGCTCTGCCCCTCTCACATATAGAAAGGAACACGGAACACCGTCACGATAACGGAACGGCAGGATGCCTGCGCTTCCGGATCATTGCCTGCTTCAGCTACTCTTTCCGCGAAAATATCTGATATGCGATAATTGTGAGTCACGAGGGACGGTTCTGAAAAACTCATTGCATGCAATGGATTTTTCAGAACCATCCCCTCTTTCTCTTCAGCTTCATTTTTTTATTTACTTTTCTTTGCCTTTTTTCATCCCGCAATTATTACGAAAAATTTGGAGGAATAATAATGCAGAGGAATCAATGGCTTATTGACATATGGGATAAGGAATATGTTCAGGCTAAAGAATTAGAAAATATACCTGCCCAATGTCATTCAGTTAAGGCCCTTTGGCCTGAAACAATCCTGTACGACTGTTTAGTTAAGCCTTTCTGACATATCATAGCCCTGTTACTTTAGAAATGTAACTTGACGATACACATTCTGATAGGAATCTTTCAGCACGATGGCATAAGAAATACACGATTTATATAAATTAGTGCATGCGAAATAGACAGGTGAACACCTGCCGATTTTGGTGATATAATGAATGAGTCAGGCATTCAAGCTGCGCGGTAAAGGAAGCTCTTAGCTGATTGAGATTTTATCTTTCTTGGCGCAGATCGATTGGGCCTAATGGGGATTAGAAATCTGCCGATAAGCCTGCACACATTAATATCGCCATCGTTTCGCTTGAGGTATGTTTTGCATATGCAGGCAGCGGTGGCGAAATTTATTTTGTAGTCATGCTTTCTATTCTTTTTAGACTGCTTTGTTAATACTATGTGCCTTGCGATTGCCTCACAGAAGTTGTAAACGATCAGACGAGCCCATGCTTCCTGTTCGACATAATCACGCTTTTTGCAGTGAAAATGAACAAGGTCTATTGTATATTTTAGGTCTCGGAATGAGCCCTCCTGACCTTATGCGAACTTTCGTATAAGGTCAGTTATACGAACCCTGCTCTTATACGAACTTTTTTACATTATTGTCTTGATTTAACAGGTTTTTTACGCTAGGAAGTTCGTATAAGACCCGTCTCACGTTATACCATGTTAGTGTTACCATTTTTATTTTACAGAGAGGAGGAACTGACATGGTTGACTTTGAGAATAATGCAAACATTGTAATTTCAA
>CAJODL010000033.1 GCA_905233165.1 uncultured Prevotella sp. | reverse complement strand
CTACCTCGAAACGCATAACATTGTGAAGGTGCGCGAGGTACAGGATGGCATCCGTAGCCTTTATGCCAGCGACGCTTCCAAGTACGAGAAGGAGCACAACAAAAAGTTGCTTATACGCCGTATCTACGAGATGATTCCCTCGCAGATGGAAAACAAGAAGAAGCGTGTGGTGGTTCAAAACATCCGTGACAAGAAGGGCGACCGCTTCGACCAGTACAAGGAAGAGTTCGAGTACCTGATATCATCAGGTATTTCCTTGGCCGTTAATGCCATCTCCAACCCTCATTTCCCATTGAGTGAGTCACTCCAGAAAAACCTTCTGAAGCTTTATCTGAACGACGTGGGTCTCCTTACTGGCATACTCTATCGAAACAACATCCGTCCCGTTCTCGACGATATTCGCAGTATCAATCTCGGTTCCGTCTATGAGAATGTGGTAGCCCAGGAACTTCGCGCACATGGGCATAAGCTCTACTATTACGACAACCGTAAGCAGGGCGAGGTGGACTATCTGGTTGACAACCACACCACGATGAGTGCCCACCCGATTGAAGTCAAGTCGGGCAAGGACTACACCGAACACAGTGCTCTCAACAATCTTTTGAAAGTTCCTGAGTACAATGTTCTTGCAGCCACTGTCATTTCCAATGAGCGCAAGGTCTATCAAGAAGGCAAAGTGACGTATATGCCCGTCTATTTCGTGATGTTTATGGAAGCTGATACGCCTCAGACAGACGAATCAGAATATATTTTCTAAATGTAGGATAACTCTTATACGTTTGATATGGGAAAGATTTTTAGAGATATGACTGCTGAAGAGCAGGCTTATTACGATGAAGAAAGCAAGAAGTTCCCGTGGCTTAAGACTGTCACGATGAGCGATGACGAATTCTTCGCTTGTTTTGAGCGTGACCTTGGGAAGGGATCAGCTGCACTTTGGTTTAATCATCTGTGGAATAAACATTACAGCTGGGTATTCCTTGCTGTCTTGAAGCATTTTTATGAAACAGGAGAGTTTGTACATTTTGATTGGGATTATACCGATAGTCAGGCAGAAGGTGTTCTCTGGGAGATTATGATAGCCTGGGGTGCAGACTTGCAGACTGGAGGTGATGTTCTTAGCCGTAAGATCAAGTTTGACTTCAGCAAGTATACTGCTCCCACAAATTCAAAGATAAGGAATTACGAGTACTACGAAGAGAGAGGGTTTGATAATTACTTCAAAGACTATTACGAGTCTCATGGATTCGAATACCCATTTGAAACGTGATATTCTACATTCTTTCCTGTCTCTCCTTTAATAGCCTGTCAACGGCATCCCTCTGTAATTGCCTCAGTTCCAACCAATTTTCGCGTCTCTTTTCCACTTCCTCGCGCCATGTAGATGGCGTTTCGCTCTTGTGAGCTTCGAGGAATTCAAGTGTTTTCTTTTTCATACTCAGCTAATATTTTGTCTATCTCAACTCTCTTAGTTCCATACAGTCAAGCATATTATATTGCACCCCATCAATCTCGGCGTGCCAACTCTGATGGAAGTGGCCATAGTACCAGTAACGTAGCGGATGGTTCTTCACATAGAGGTAGGTCTGAATGTCATCCATCACTTTGCGTTCGTAGTGTACGTCGTACATCAAAGTATCATCATGCTCTGCCCAACTCTCTAATCCCTGATGCGAGGACAATTCGCAGAACGACGGTGAGGTGTGAGTAATAACCGTGTCGATGGCGCACGACTCATCAATGGTGTCAAGCCGCGTCCTGTCGAAATACGGCTGTTCGTTCTTCCAATAAACATTGGGTGCCAACGGCTCATTGGGGTTCGGCAGGTGATAGTTCTTGGCGGTTATACGTAACAACCTGTCAATCGAAGTAGCACCACCTACACAGAGAATGGTGTGGCCGCAGGCCTTCACTACGGAATAGTCCGGCAGCGTCATCCATCGCCGATACTTGATAGGCTGAAGATTGAAGTAGGCAGGATTATCATGGTTGCCACGAATGAATAACAGCCAATTGTTGACTTTCGAGAGCTTTTTATTGCACTTCTTGTAGATGTTCTCGTAATAGCCTGGACGATCGAAGCCAAAGCCACAGTCACCTGCCACGATAATTAATGTGTCCGTCATGCTGTACTGGTCACAGCACTTGAATACCAACTGCGTAAAGTCGCCGTGAATATCGCCACTCACCACGATACCTTTCGCCTTGGGGAACTCGAACACCAATTTATCCATTTCGTTACACTCCGTCATTTTTCATTGCAAAGTTACACATTTATTTTATAATAGTAGGCAAAAAAGTGAATTGTTACATCACAGAAGCTAGAAAATTCCCCAAAGTGCAAATTTTGCACTTTGAATTGCACTTTGGATGTTCTCCCCATGAAGGTTTCTGCATTATTCTTTGGTCGTTTCATTCTTTTCTCGTATCTTTGCACCCAAGCATCAAGAGCAGTTCCCGAAAGGGTGACTCGCCAACCGAGCTTATAAGATAACTTAGCCACGGTGGTCAGTACGATGCGGAAGCAACATTTATAAACTTCAAAAACAAAAAGTTATGCAACAGCACATTTATTACACGAAGTATGCCCTGCAGTTCGCAGACATGAAGATTCCCGAGTTAGTAACAGTATTCAATCGTCAGATCGGCAATACCGGCTGGACTGGTATGCGTGCCTATCATGACCAGGCACTTATCGACGAGTTCCAGCGAAGAGGTATCGATGTCTCAACCGTCTATGACGGTAAGACCATCACTTTTGCCCATCCTGTCAGATACGATATTGCCGACAATCGACTGGCCACCATCGGCTGAAAGTCTTAATTTTCAGAACTCAGCCCTTGCCGTCTGCTCTTGCAGGGGCTGAAGTTTCCAACTTTTCCGCAGTTCTCTCCGACATCCATTGCCAAAGTCTGTCAAGTTCCTCCTCGCACTCTTTCTTGTTGTAATAATACGTTCGGTCACTAATGCCCATCTCCTTTTTGATTATCTCCTTTCTTTCCTTATCGGACAACGACTGATGTTGCAGATACAGTTTACCGAATCGCTTTCTTCTCCGATCAGCATCCTTCATTCTGGCATCATTGGCTACTGCAATTTGGTGGGTTGAAGATAATATACCCCCCATAATGCATGGGCGGGGGGTTAAAAAAGGCGCGCTACTCGCAGGTTCAGCAACTGAGGTCTCTGGCACTGACACGCCCGAAAAATCGTTATTCTCACAAGAAAAATCAAAATTGGCGCAATTTTTACGCGTAAAATCCTCATTTTCAGGTATTTCCAAATTCATTTTCAACGCATTACCGTACCCATTTTCATTTTTCACCTCCTGTTTTACCCTGTAGTCACGATATTGTGCCACATGAGACCCTATAGTTTCTGGTTTGAACTCTTCGCCTCTTATCTCCTTCAGTTTGTCTGCCAACTGCTGGTTAGTGTACCCATTGTCAATATAGGGAATAAGAACCTCTATTCTTTTCTTCCACTGGAACTTGGCATACTGGCTGCGGGCTTCACCTAACAGCTGAACCAATGTTATCCCTCGTTTTTGGGCTTCAGTACGATTAACAAGGAAAGCGCATTGCGGCCCGTCTTTCTTCATCTCGTTTTTGACAAAGGAGTCAATTTCCCGTTTGCTCAGCTGATAGACCTCGCGAGCCTTCTCCATCACCCACCAAGGCTGGATGAAATCATCACCAAAGCATTT
>CAJODL010000032.1 GCA_905233165.1 uncultured Prevotella sp. | reverse complement strand
GTCACATCCGTCCGCAATGAGTATCAATCCTGCTTCAATGGAATGAATGGGGTGCGTAGCCATGTGACCTAGTATGCCTTCCATGGCCATTGAGCGGATAATGGTTCTGCGCATCGTATCCTCGGGAATAATCTTCTGCAGGATATCTGTTATGATCTGGCAAGAGATAATACCGGAGTAGAGTTCGTGGTCTTTCCTGCCGATAGTCATACCGACATCATGCAGGAATGCGGCAATCATTACGGCAACAACACTGTCAGCAAAGCTGCCAGAGTGTTCCCTTTGCAGGCTTGTCTCCACCCCTGCGTCATGCAGTATGCGAAGCATCTTCAGGGCGTTATAACATACGGTACGCATATGAACAGGACCATGATCGTTCAGTCCTAGGCGAGTGATAGACACTGTGTTCGCATAATCCTGGATTGCCTTTATTTCTTCATTCTCCAACAGTTGCTTCATCACGCGGACAGACAGATTGTCGTCTATGTCCGAATGCACCACGATGTCAGCAACCAGTTTCTGAATTTTTTCTTCAAGTATGATTTCCTTTTGTGATTTGTTTTGCATAAGCATAAATAAATGAATAAAGGTGTATGCTCATTTCCATAAAGGAAAGACCATACACGCATAACTAAATGATATTTTACGTTGAACAGATTAGTACTCAGCATTCTGTGGGTCAAACTCTGTCCAGCCACCGAGCCAGTTGTCGTTGTTTCCAAAGGCACCGATGTAGCTGACTTTCTCGAACCATGAAGAGAGTAAACCGTCGGTGAAGCTGGCAGCTCCGAGCAATGGCGAACCGCTTTGGGGAAGGTACTGAACACCGGAATAGATGCCAGAGGTGAGCATCAAGTCAGCGATATCCTGGAATACTTTGTTGCCCGTCTGCGACTTGAAGAAGGTGCTACTGTAGGACTCTTGATTGGCATCAATCACACTCTTCTGCACAGCATCGTAGAGATTGTCCTCGTAGCGCTTGTTAGCATCACTACCCGTCACGCCCATGCCGGCAAAGAAAATGTTCTGTAGTTTCAGGTTGCCAGTCTTTGCCACTTCCTGTGTGTTACCCTTTTCTGCATCCACAATCAAGCCAACAGGATAGCCGACAGCCACGGAGTTGAAGCATGCCAGTCGGCTGCTGCGACGAATCTGCATGGCACTTTGGAACTTGCCGAGGGCGGAACCATTCTGTGGGAAGACGTTACCACCGTTGATATAATCGGGTGTATTTTCAAAACCATCACGTCCCATTGGACCAATGAAGGTCACGTTTGAGAAAACGGCAGAAGTAAAAGGCTCGGTGAGTGAACCGTCGGCATCGTTATCGCTCTCAAAACCATTTGACTGCGAGGTGTCGGCAATGCGAGGGTTGCGGATGGAGAGCGCATACTGTACCTTACCATTGTAACCGTTGTCCGTATCAAACTCATCATCCCAACCATTGTAGGCAACGAGATAGCGGCAGTTCACATTACCACCAAACCACTCGAAAGAATCATCGTTGGTGTAGCTTACCTGCACGTGGTCAATCTGTGTGCCAGCACCTACGCTGCCCAATGTCAAAGCGTTGATTTCCTTATCCTTCTGGAAAGGATAACCTGCAAATTCTACACGAACGTATGAGAGTATACCGCTATTGTCATTGGCATCGTTGCCACCGTGCTTCGTGCGAGGACCACCCTCTATCTGCTGACCGAGCACACCTTTATTATTTGTACCGCGTCCGCAGATGATTAATCCTCCCCAATCGCCAGGCTTACGGTTGCCCTTTGCCTCTGCTGAAGTAAAGACAATAGGAGCTGACTCTGTACCCTTGGCGTAGAGTTTGCCACCTGGCTCCACAATAAGCGAAGCGGCAGAAGCCTTCTCTCCTTTGATAACAGTGCCTGGTTCGATGGTTAGTTCGGCACCATCTGCCACGTATATCCATCCCTTCATCAGATAGACACCTTTCTTCAGCGTCTGCTTTCCTGTAAAGACAAATTCCTTATCACCATTACCGATAATGGTTCCATTAGCGTCATCCTTGCCGTCTGCTGTGAAAGTGAGGTGGTCGCATGTCTTGATACTACCATCCGTACCCCATACATAGTCAGTTTGAATCTCATTACCATTGTTCACGTCATCGTCTTTGCTGCATGACACCATGGTCATTGCCAGCGTGGTGGCCATCATTGCCACCGAAAGAAAAACTTTCTTCTTCATTGTTAATATTGTTTGTTATTACGTCATGCAACTCGGCCTTTCCGAATTGCGTTGCAAAGATATTCACATGATGTTTCTACCTTGTTATAACCATGCTACGATTTTGTTACGTAACCAGATTGTAATACTGCAAGATTTTTAGAACTGGAAACTTGCAGAAAATTGTATATTCCTTCCAGGGCTATAGGATCGTGTAGTCTGTTCGACTTCTCCCTGTGGGGTCATTTCAAACTGCTTGAGTTGTACCTTTTGTGCCAGAAGATCACGAATGGAGAGACGAAGATCGAAATGACCGAGGCGCTTGGCTATGTTGAAGTCGAGCTGGTGACGAGGCATTTCGTAACTGTCGGGCACACGTACCTCTGTAGTACCAGTTCCCACACTACGTCCTACGCCAATCAGGCGTTTGCCAATCACATTGTAGAGCATGGAAGCCGTCCATCCTTGCGTCCTCTTTGCTTTGTTGGGGATTTGGTTGCTGTTGAAGAAAAGACCAACATTGACCAAATAAGGTGACTGTCCTTGCATCGGGCGCGATTCTTCTTTGCTTCCCTCAGGAAAAGTTACGTTGCTCTTGATCCATGAGGCATTAAGTGATAAAGAGAGGAAAGGCAGACGCATGAAATCCAGCTGCTTACGAATGTCGAGTTCGATGCCATAGTTGTCGGCTCCCTCAGCGTTGAGATAGGAATATACGAGGTCAGTGCCACCTGCCACGGTATACGTCCACTCGATAGGGTTGCGGAAGTGCTTATAGAAGAGTAAGAGGTTTACCACCTCACCCGCATGAGGATACCATTCCCAACCGAGGTCGAGGTTATTAATATATGCGGGCAGTAGATTGTGATTGCCCTGCACGTTGCTGGCAAGGTCGAAGTCGTAATAGACACTGGAAGATAGTTCGCGAAACTCAGGGCGGTTGGTCGTGCGACCGTATGCCAGACGCACCTGCTGCTTGTCAGTAAGGTGGTAGGAAAGATTGAGCGATGCGAAGAGGTCGTTGTAGTCATAAAATGTAGAAAGAGGCGATGGCTCCTGACGACGGGTGTTGGAGATTAGTTCCGTACGTACATGCTCAAATCGAACACCACCATATACATCAAACTTTCGGATGGGAAGTTTCACGCTCACATAGCCGCTGCCCTGTGTGCTTCGAGCTGAATAGTTGTTGCTCCAGTCGATGAGTTCATACTGACTGATGCCTATCGTATTGGTTAGTGAGCCTGTCGCGCCATTGTCCATGGTCAAGATGATTGGCAGGCCCGTCTCCGTATCCCGACCATTAAGTGACCCGGGCAACTGCCCACCCTCATACTGCAACGTCCATTGACGCGTTTCATAAGCTCTACGACGATGCTCGGCATACGCACCGGTAAAGAGGGAGGGCGTGAACGAGCCGAAAGAAAATTCGTGCTCCCAGTTGGCAGCTGCCGAAAGAATGTGCTCATCAAGTTGGGAAGTCTCACGATTGAAGTCGTTCAGGTTGTCTATCACGAAGCATCCTTCTTCTTCCGTCATGCTGTACCGTCGACGGTTGGGTAGATGACGATTGGCGTATGCATAGCCAAGGCTCCAATCAAGTTTGTCTGCTTCTGATGGTGTATGTTTGCCATCCAACTGAACATTATAGGTAAGCCTTCGCTGGCGATAATACTCTGCCTGACGCACATGGTCGCCCTGCGCATCAAAGCCATCACGATCCGTGTAACGATCCTTACCCAAGTGATTGAGAATCTGTTTCAATTCG
>CAJODL010000031.1 GCA_905233165.1 uncultured Prevotella sp. | reverse complement strand
AATATGGTCATGTCCGATGGCTTCGGCCTTTCGCCTACCAGCTACAGGAACCATGCACATAACGGCATTGACCTACGGGCGAAGTATGAGGATGTGCTGGCCACGGAGAACCAGGGCCGCGTGGTGACAGTCGGTAGCGACAAGACCAGCGGCAACTATGCCGTGGTGGAGTACGATCGTGCCGATGGTGCCAAATGGCGCGTGTCCTACTGTCATCTGGATAGTGTGGCCGTGAAACAAGGCGATGTTGTGAATGCCGGGCAAAAGCTTGGCGTGTCAGGGAACACAGGCAACAGTACAGACCCCCACCTGCATCTGACCGTGAAACATCAGGCTGCAGGAACCACAGAGATGAAGACCGTTGATCCGCTGAACTATCTCGCAGAGATTGCCGTCCGTGGTAATCTGACTGCGACGGTACTGAAGAAAGGAACCAACACAGACTTGCTGGCCAGTCGGAAGAGTGGGGTAGATACGTCCCCTACTCAGGCAGACCGGCTGATGGCCCAGACGCAACTGACTCCCCAACAGCAGCAGAATGCCCAGGCTGGCGCACAGCTCACCCAACAGACGGGCAGCAATGACCCGAATACGTTGTTGGCCTATCTGATGGGGCAGAACCAGGCGAATGAGAATGCCTACCAGCAAGGTGGCGACCTCTTTACCAGTCTGATATCCGGCCTGTTCACCTCTGCCATTGGCATGGCTGTCTTGCTTGACCATACAGGCAACGACGAAACAGCCAGTGAACAGGCGAAGACCGTTCAGCAGCAGGAACAGACGGAACATCAAAAGGCTGCCACCCTAATCAGACGTCAGCGCGAGTCTATCGACCCCGTTGTGGCGCGAGAGACAGCCATGATGAACTTCGGAATACAGGCCAGCGTCTGGCTTAGACAAATTGAGAATAGAAATATAAGTTTTATAGTTTTAAAGTATTTATAGTTATGATTAAGATTGAAGAATTGAAAGTCTGCGCTACCATCAATCGCGCAGCAAGTGTGAAGAAGGACAAGAAGGGCGCAAGCTATCTTTCTTGTGGTGTTGTACTGCCTATCACTGGCAAGAACGGTGAGACAAAAGAGCTCTTCATCAATGTGATGATGGCTCCAAGCAAGGGGAACGTGTCTGAACTGACCGTTGGCCGTCGTGTGAATCTCGCTGGTGAAATGAGCATCCAGAAGCATAACGGTAAGACGTGCTGCTACCTGCGTCCTGAGAGTGTTGAACTGACCAACGATGGTACAGATGCTATCGAGGGCATCCTCTCCTTCCGTGGTAAACTCGGCAAGAAGGACGTAGAGCTGAAGGAGGACAAGAACGGTAAGATCTTCCTTGTCTTTAGCGCCTTCTCCGTTGATAAGACCAAGGACGTGGCTGAGTTCACCTGGGTCAATTTCCTCTATTTCGACCCGCAGAACGAGGATTTCCTGAAGCCCGGCACCTATATCGATGCGAAGGGTCCTGTGCAGTTCGGTGTCTATAACGATGCCATTACCCTCGACTGCAGAGTCAACGAAGTCAAGCCCTGGGTGCTTGAGAAGAAGTGACCTACCTAAAAAGAGCCGTGCGACCTATCTCAGGCAGCACGGCTCTAAAAATCTAATTCTATGAGTAATATGCTAATAACATCCTTATACTTTCAGTTGGCTCAACTGAGCCTTGGCGGCATTCATCGACTGTGTACGCTTCTGCTCGTCAGAGATATAGTTGAGCGTGTTGTCGTCACCGCATACCCAGCAACCGAAGAGCCCAAAGTTATATCGTGGCAGACTATCTACCTTGGCATCCTCACGCCATGCGATACTGTCGCCATCAGAGATACGGATGCCGGTGAGCTCGTTCAGGTCGATGCCTGCACTGATGTTCTGATGGTGGATTTCCATCTCCACGATGCCGCCCTCCTCCAACAGGGCCTTGTCTGCGTCTGAAAGGAAAAGGGTACGTGTCAGGATGGAAATGTTCTGGTTGATAATCTCCACTGGAACGGCCATCACCTGATTGATTACCTCGTCGAACTGTACAAAGCAGCGTCCCTCCTTTTCCAGGTCTGCTTTAACGACGCGACCCGCTTTCAGCTGTTCCTGCTGGTCGATGCTAAACTCCTTCAGATCTTCGTCCACCCATTTGGGAATGAAGTACACATCTACTGAGCCGTCATCCAGACGGATGAGTGAGATACGGGCGTATGACAGAATCGTCTCGCCATCGATGTTCTCAGTAACAATAGGTAACACGGGCGTAGTACGCGATGAAAGCAGACGGTGTATCACGTTCTGTGGAAGGTCCTCAATCATTTCCTGAGTGAGACCAAACTTCGCAAGAATTCCGTATGGAATTTCCTCTTGTTTGAAATGTTCTTTGTTTGCCATTTGTCTATTCAGTTTTTGTAAATGTGCTGCAAAGGTATGGCTTTATGGTGAGACGGGCAGGCAGATGAAGTTTTCGTTCGTGAATTAACACTTCACTATAGAATGACATCGTGAGTTGTTAATTCAGGGAACAAAATTTATATTGGCATCGGGTTCCGATGAAAATGTGTTCCTTTGCACTCGTAATATTTTATTCATTTTATACAATTAAAATTATCCAATGAGAAGATTTTGTACACTCATTTTATGCGTTATCCTGCTCTGTCTGTCAGCCCAAGCGTGGGCGGCGGACAGAGATTTTTGGATTCAGCGATACCTAAGCGTATCATATCCGTTGAAGCATGTAAAGGTCAATTCACCGTTTGGTACTCGCCGTGATCCGTTTACAGGAGCCAAGGCCTCACACAACGGTCTTGACCTGAAAGCTTATTATGAAGAGGTCTATGCCATGTTCGATGGCAAGGTGAAGAAGGTTGGTGCTGACCCTCGCTCAGGCAACTATGTGGTGCTGCAGCATGGGGAATATACCATCAGCTACTGCCACCTGTCAAAGGTCAGGGTCAGTGAGGGCGACGAACTGATTGCTGGTGACGTGGTGGCCATCAGCGGGAATACGGGACGCTCCACTGGTAACCATCTGCATATCACCTGCCGCTATAAGGGCGCACTGACTGACCCTTATACATTATTGTTATATATAGGGGACGTGAGGGCTGAAGCCTGTACGGCATTGTTGGGCGAGGGTGTTACTGCCGACATTGACAGCATCAGCCAGTACCAGCGGATGGATCGTAAGACGTTCCTCTCGCACTATGCCCCTGCCGCCATGGAACAACAGCGACAGTATGGCATCCCTGCCTCAGTGACATTGGCACAGATGGCCTTTGAGAGTGATTGGGGCCGTTCCGACCTGGCTCGCAAGGGTAATAACTTCTTTGGCATCAAGTGCAGTCCGCAGTGGCTGGCCGAGGGGAGGCCCTATAGTCTGCACAATGATGACAAGCCGGATGAGAAGTTCTGCAACTATGCCACCGTCGAGGAAAGCATCGACCATCATTCCCGACTATTGATGTCCGACCGTTACAAACGCTGTCATAGCTATCCCTCTACCGACTATCACCACTGGCTCCTGGCTCTGAAGGCCGCAGGCTATGCCACTGCCAGGGATTATGTCCAACTCTGCGAACAGATTATCCGTAAATACCAGCTCTTTCGTTATGACCGACTCGTACAACCGTGAGTGCTATGAGCTGAACCCTTGCTGACGTCGGTACTCGTCATAGAGCATCGCCTCGTATTCGCGCTTCCTACGGTCTTCCTCTGCCCGTCTGCGACGTTCGCGCTCACGCTTCTTCTTACGCTCACGATCCCGTTTGCGTTCTTCCTCTTCGCGGGCTTTCTTCTCAGCCTCCTTGCGTTGCTTCTCTTCACGGGTCTTGCGCTTCAGAGCCTCCTGACGTTCCTGCATTTGCTTCTTGGCCAACTCCTTCTCACGCTTACGGCGGGCTTTATCCTCTTTCACTTGGCGCTTATTCTCTTCTTTCCGCTCCTTATCAGCACGAGGGGGCTCCTTCTTCAGGGGTTTCTCTGACTGTTTGCGTAGCTTAGGCACCTTGTCCTTGGGCTGCTTGGTACGGGGGACATCCTTTCTTTTCTCCCTGGGTACTATCACCAATCCAATGAAGAGGATGGCCCATAGGATTATAAAGGCGGTAAAGGACAGTATTTTATCTATCATATATTTCTTCTTTATTAAAGATTAAATACTTTGGTGTGTCAATATCCGCCCTCGGTACATATCTTGTCATAGAGGGTTTTCGTATCTTCTCCAGCTCCCATCAGAGGCAGAACCACCTTTGCAGCCTGATAGAGCTGTAGCCATTGCTCTGGCGTGGTGTCAGCCCACCTTGCATCTTTGGCCCGATCTCTGTTGTAGGCGTAGATGGCTGCGGATAACGAGAAGTTCTTGGCCAGTGATCTTTCCTGTATCTTGGGCTTGAAATATGTCCAATGGTCGTTATATCTAATGACAGGATCTATCTGACAGGCGTGGGTGTATCTCAAATAACCCTTTATCCATTTGATCCGGTCGCTCTTGTTCAGATGCTCCATCGCATCAGCAATCATCTCTGCCGCTTTCTGGTGTATCAGGCTGAAGCAGACACAATAGGGCTGCAGGTCGGGTGGGGAATAGGTCATATAATAGATGGTGTCGCTGTCCTCGAACTTTCTGATAGTGCAGGTGTATGACTCAAAGCCATGAGGCGTTCTTCTGACCCACTTGACCTTATAGCCTTTCTTGGGGAATGGGTTATCTGTCTTCTGGGCTGTCGATGGCAGTGCCACCATCAGCATCAGTAAAAGCATGAGTTTCTTCATCTTCATCATCGTTTAAATGGTTGCAAAATTAACAATAATCTCAATTCTGGAGGCATTTTAACACTTTTATTTCCTAACGAATTGTGACGCATACCGCTTGTACATCCGTAATGGCTACATGGTCTATGTCAGACCCATCCCATGTGATGGCCTTGACTGGTTTCAGTGTCTTGATGCCGTTCTCTTGGTCATATACGAACATGACTTCATAGGCAAGCGTGTCTGTTATCTCAAAGTAGATACACCATCCCTCGAAGTCCAGCGTGTCAGGCTCAATGATGTCGGTAGCCTCATTCTTCTTTGATTTACTGAGGGCATCCAGCGAATCATTGATGACGGCTGTCTTTCTGATGTCCGTACCATCGGACTTGAATTTGCAAATAATCGTTTTCATATACCTTATTCCTTCTTGGTTATTACTAATGTTTCTCCGCTGTCGTTGTATAACGCAAAGGCACTCTTGAAGAGTTTCTTGCATCGGCGTGGTATGTTGGCCCATGTGTGATGCGCCTCATTCCATTGGATGCACAGGCCTCGGTTGCTATGACAGGAAATGCCTGGCACGCTGGTATTGCCAGTAATGAGGAAGGGGCATGTTCCACAGATGCCCGGTTCCTCATAGAAGTCGAATCCATTGATGTTCACCATATCAGTTGTGTTTTCTGAGCCACTGTTTGAACTCTTTGGAGTAGGGAAGGGCATAGCGCATATCCCGCATTCCCATATTCTTGATTTCTGCCGGTATGCTCTTTACCTTCCAACTGTCGGCAATCCACTGGTTATACTCTGCAGCCACTTCTTTGTCGAGGATGCGGGCCTCTGAGGACATCGCCCAAATCTTTTGCTTGATGTTCTCGAATAACTGTTCCTTGGTCTCACCGAACACATGGCATGTAGTGCTGCCTATCCCTGCACTTGCATTGTTCAGATTCTCGTCTCTCCAGATAATAGGCTGGAATGTGATTTTTACGCACTTGTTCATTGTTGTATT
>CAJODL010000030.1 GCA_905233165.1 uncultured Prevotella sp. | reverse complement strand
CTGTAAGTCTGAGCCAGAGTAACATGAATGCGTTTGTTTCGCTACAGCACCATAATTGTGACGATGTTTAGCGGAATAAACGCTATTCTTTTAGGTGTTTTGCTTACACTCTATTTATCATAATTGCGGTTCTCGGTGAAAGTTGGAAAGCCGAAAATCGACGTCTCAGAAATTGCGCATAATCCGTGTTATGATAAATAGGCTTTGAATGTATGATGCTGTCGATGTTTGGCCAAAAGGTGCTACAAGTATAGCACTATGGCCAATTATATGCATCTGGTCTCCCCTTCTGATTCTACTAAAAAACGAACTGGAGTTCTTTGAACTGGTCGATGTTGGTATGATCGCCGTATTGCTCTCCATAGCCACGTAGCATGTCTGCGTAATCATCATTCGACCAATCGTAGAATGTTGTCCATTCATTGATTGCAGCTAATCGAGCATCCATGTCTTCAGCCAGTTCCTCTGGCAGATTTTCTTGCTGCCTTAAATGGCAGTACATCTCTGCAGCAATACCCAACATGCATCGAGCCTCTGATGGTGTCTCGTTATTATGCCATCTCTCAAACCAAGAATGATGTGCATCCTTAATAATTTCCAGACTACTAAAAACTGCAAAGAGATTTCCAGCAGCTTCTTCATATTGGCCACCATGAATCTGCTGCATAATACTATGCAGAACTGTTGACAAGGATTTCTTCACCGAGATGTTCATTCTTGCCTTTTTAGCCTTCTCCAATCGCTCGGTTATGATTCCATATGGCGAATCCTCATGTATCGCGAACGTTTTGACAGGTCTCTTTGCAATATTTCTCAACCTATTCAATACGTAGTTGAGATATTTTTCAGGTTCATTCTTTTCCTTTATTACCTTTTGAATGGCATCGATGACCTTGACACATTCATCATTCAACTCTGGAAGTACAGATACGTCACTCTCAAAATCCCTTCCAAAAAAGCCATTCTGCCTACCAAAGAAGGCATAGCACAAGTCTTCGTATTCCTCAAAATCCTCTGGTTCAATCTTCCATTTGAGACTTCCGTATTCCACCTCGAACTTAAACAGCGCATGAACGAGCTCAGCATGAGGGACGTCCATGCCGACTAAGATGGCTTTTATCTCGTCAATTCCGACATGCTCGGCCTTGATTGCTTTCATGTTCAGGATGCCCTCCTGCTCATGAGGAATGAAGGGGCCTTCTTTGACCTCAAACAGTATTGCGTTATCAATAACTTCTATCGTATGCCAGGTGTTCTTGGGAATATCAACACCATAACGGCCATCAGCCTGACTAAGTACGACATCCTCCAGAACATTCCCATCGTCATCATACGACAGCACTCTCACCTTACCTTTCAGCAGTATGAAAGATTCATCCTTAGTCGGATGGTGATGTATAGGTATAACCGTCCCTGGCAACAATGCATTCAAAAACCGGTGGCAGCGGTCATCCAAAGACTGGTGAAAATTGTAATTTTTTCTCAGTCGTGGCGATTCCTGCGCCTCCTTCCCTACCCTACTCAATAATGACTCATCAATTATCTTCATAACTGCTTGCTTAACTTATTCCTTTATCAACCTGACGATTAGTTCATCATGAACCAGTTTGTATGCCTCCTGTGGGTCATATTTCACTTGTGGGCCAAGAATGATATCTGTATCTGTCAGGAACTCTTCGTCCTGCAACTTCTCCGACATATTCAGAACAAACTCCTTGTAAGTAGGCAAATGTGATGCTGTGAATCCAAGATAACGCTCGTAGCTCTTCATCACCTTATCCTTATCGAGGGCGGCTGATAAGCTCAGAATCTTCGACAAGTCAAACAGGTCACGGCCTTTCCTTCGCTGATACAAAGCGCGAAGTTTTGTACCTGTCAATTCCTCCAGCTCATACGTCAGCACCTCGCAGCTGCCATTGAACCAAGAGTTCTCCACAGCGAATGGTATCTTCACCATTGGGAATACGCTGAAATGTTCCTTGCAGTTGATCTCTACTTTCAGATGAATCTCACCTGCATCAGGATCGGTGGGCTGTACTTTGAAAAGCAGCGTATTATTATGTTTCTTCTGCTTAACAACAGGAGCACCAAGGAACGACAACACATCCCTCAGATGGTCTATCGTTTCTTTAATAGGCTCTGCTGACACTTGAACAAGGTCTATGTCCTCAGAGTATCTGGGCTGCGGCGTGAGATACAGTTTACCCAATGCAGTTCCCCCTCTGAACGCCAGATGCTCTGCCAAGAACTCATCGCTATATATGGCAACCAGCGCACGGCAAATAATCAAGTCTTGTTCTACAAACTTGTTCTCAACCCAAGGAGCCTTCTCGCTCCATTCTGTAATATATGATATAGGTATCATAATTCGTCTATTTCAATTGTTTCGTTAACTATAATCTTCCATTTACTATTTCTCTCGTAATCGAGTGCATCCTTGCCTGCCTTCAAAGGTACAAACTGAAGATGCGCCCCACCCTCCTTCAGCAATTCATATATTGCTGCAGCAGCTTCTTTCTCATCTAAGACTTCATCCAGAATATAACCCAAGCGCTGCATACTGCTGATAGGTGCTATATCCAAAAATGATGAATCCATTTTTGAGAAATCGATCTTCTCTACCAATTCTGCCAATACCGTCGCTGCTCGGGTAACACTACCAGTCTTAGCTTGATAAGTTAATAAATCAACAGCTGTGAGTTCAGGAGAAGAGATATTGATGTACCCTGTCCTTGTCTGGCGTTTCTCCACATATCTTTCTGGAATATGACTCTTACAGAAAAACAGGGTACGGTACTTTTCCTCCTTCTTGTCACGCATAGTAGGAGGTTCTATCATGACACTAAAACTAAGCGGCACCTGATGTGAAGCACCGTGATAACTTGCTGCACTTAAAAGAGCCACATAGTATTTGCGACCAAGGTGGCGCATCATATCATCCAAATAAAAAGACTGTGGCACAGTACCACGCAGAACATATTCATCAGGCACGATAACGTAAAAGCCTCGAAGTGGTGACATGATTCTACCTTTGCTCACCTCTCTGGTCAAAGCCCTGGACAATGTTCCGATAGCCATCTCAGGGAAAGCAGCGAGAACTTCCTTATGCGTGAAAGTATACTTCCCACGCAACGGCTTCTCACCTATCCAGTCTGATATGCTTCTAACCTTATCCATGGCTATTTGAATATTTCGTCTGCAAAGTTAGACATTTTTTGTCTAATTACGCAGACAAAATATTAAAAAATTGCAAAATTACTATTTTTTTCCTACATTCAATTTCCTTATCAATCGAAATATGAAAGGTTTTTCTGAAAAGAGTATGGCATATTCCTATCAGACTTTTGATGGTCTAAAATTGTTAAGAAATGATAATTTTACGAGATTTGTTACTGAAAGATGAAACTTTTCTTTTAACTTTGCACACAAATTCGGAGAAATTTTCTTTTAATAGAATATAATGAGTAAATCTCACTTGGTCACCAATGATATTAATCCGCAGTTTGAGAAGTTTGGAATCTCAGCCTGCGAATTTTGGCATCTTACATGGGAAGAAATTAGCCGACTGACACAAGGGAAAAGCATCGACGTGAAGCTAAAAGCAGAAGACGAAGAAGGCAAAACGATTGAAAGAGTTGGCCGATTGAGAATGCAGAAGAACCCTGACGGCAGCGTAGAAATGAAGGTTTACTACCGCAACGATGAAGTGAAATCGGATGAACTAAAGCTGTCGAAAAATGACCTGGAAAAGATACAGGAACAAGGTGTAATCTACACAGAGCTGAATATCGGTGGCAGCAGGAATAGGTATTTTGTGCAATTAGATAGAGAGACTAATTGCCTGCTGTATGAGAAAGCAGATCGTATTGGGCAGAACATTCCTGAAGACATTTTTGGAGTGAAGATAGACCGTGAATTACGTGACCAGATACGTGAAGGGAAACAGGTTACAGTGAAAAACGGCAATAAAGAATATGCAATAGGTATTGACCTGCTGTCGGAAGGTGGATTCAGTGTCAGTGAAAAGCGAAAAGAGGAATAGTATGATTGATTATAAGGAAGCAAAGAAGAAAGTAAGTATCATCAGCATACTAAGGGACTGGGGCTACAAGTTCGACAAGTCGAAGGGGAAAATCAGTCCAAACTTCGTGCTGCGCGATGAACACGGTAAGGAGATAGACCGCGTGATTATCACCAACCCCAAGAAATCAGAGGATCAGGGGTACTGGAGGCGCAACGGCGGGAAAGGAGACCTGATTACGTTCATCAAGGAGAACCTGAACCAGTTTGGTGTGGTAGGACGTAACGAGACGGACACAGTGACGAAGGTCTTGGCGAAGTTGATGAACATTGAGGAGGAGAAAGAACAAAAAAGGAAGGAGAAGGCATCTGCAGATACCTCTGAGCAAGATTTGTTTGAAGAC
>CAJODL010000029.1:6922-7426 GCA_905233165.1 uncultured Prevotella sp. | reverse complement strand
GAAACTATGACTATTGAACAAAGTAGCGCATGGATAAGACACATGAATTTGGAAAGTACGTTGGTTTCAAAGAAGGATGGCAGACTTGTTTACAATGAACAGAAAAAGTAGTCGTTTATATTCAAGCACAATCTACGGAAAGACTATAAAGACGGAATCTATTTGCGGATTCAATTAGATAAATCTAAAAAGTTCATACCAGAGGATCAAGAACTAATAGACGATTTCGATATAATAATGAATAAGGCTCTAACTATTTCATACGAACAATTATTGAAAGACTATTTAAACCATCCATCAGAGCAATACGAAATAGAATATCCAGAGTTCCGAGATTTCAGGCTATATCTTAACGAGAAGGAAATGAACAGCCTCAGATGGAATAAGGATAAAATGGTGAAGGCTGTCAAGGACAAGAAGAAACTGCAATAGGCATTCAAGGCTATATATAATAAAGGTGAGTTCGTCAGTGACAAGGATTTAAAGTTAAAGCTGGCAGGATAG
>CAJODL010000029.1:0-6802 GCA_905233165.1 uncultured Prevotella sp. | reverse complement strand
GAGTCCACTTGAAAATGTGGCATTAATTTGATTAGACATTGACCTCAGACTGGCTTTGTATCCCAGCGTTGGTCGTTTACTCTCGGAGCTGGCGTGAGTCGGAAATCGGTCTCAGATGACCAACAGGACGCTCACGGGCTCATATATAGCCCTCAGATGAGGACAGAATGCGTTCTTTGAAACATTTTATGCTTTCTGGAGTGCCAGATTGGCTGCTTTCACGTCAAAGATGAACAGACGGCGCATGTTGATCCATGCACAACGGGCCAGTGCCTGTAGTGTCTGCTTGAAGAGTCCTCTGTAGCGTGTCTTGTTGTTCCTTGTCAGGAAGCAGTACTGGAAGATGGTCGCTTCGACGTTGTTGCGTTTCTTGCGCTCCTCCCACGGGATGGTTTCCATCCGTTGTCGGTTCTGTGAGCGTTCGATGGCCTCATTGTCAAAGTATCGGTATGACTTCTTTCCCTTGGGGCTTTCTACGGCAATCTTCCATTGGCCGTCCTTCACCTTCGTGGCTGTGATGACCTCTGCCGTCTGCTTGTCCGTCACTTCAAGACTGCCGTCATCCTGCAGCTCAAGGTCGAAGCGCGAGGGCTTGCCCTGCAGACCGTTGGCTACGAGTTCGAACCCGTTCTCCTCATCAGAGGCGAGATTTCTGTTTTCCTTGCTCTGGTAGGCTCCGTCCACGATGACCTTGTCAATGCTGTTGTCAGTGACCTTCCTGGTATCCTCTACGGCATCTTTCAGGAAACCGTTGTCGGCTGCATTGGCGGGCTTCACCTGTACGTCGGTGATAAGGCTCGGCTTGTCCTCCTCATCGCAGGTCTCGGTGATGTTCGTGGAGTAGCCCTTCACCTTCTTGCCGCCCTTGCTGCGGTAGGCGGCGTCGGGGTCGTTCGGGTTCTGCACGCTGGTAGCGCTGACGAGTTTCTTGTCACGCACGGTGATGTTGCCGTCCTTGTCCACGTCATACTGCTCGTGGAACACGCGGTGAAGCAGTGAAACCTCACCCTCGCCACGCATGGCAAGGATGTGGCTGATGACGATGCCAAGGTCGAGCAGGCGCTGCCCCAGCGTCTCGTCGTCCGAGCGGTACACCGTCTTCGAGGCATCCTCGGCAAGGAAATCGAGCGCCTTCTGGCGGTAAAGCTGGTCGGAGATGCGCATCGCCTCCTGCTCGGGAACCTGCTTGCGGAAGGTCTCATGGATAATCTCATAGCGCGAGAACCAGGCGATGTTGCTGCCGATAAGCTTGGAGTCCATGCGGATGGTGCGACCGGCTATCTTGTACTTCTTGATTTGCTTGGCCGTCAAGTCCTGATAGATCTTCTTGTAGAGGTTGGCATGCTCAGGATTGTTCTGCTCGTACTCAGCGATGCGGCGGAACAACATGTAGTAGGAGTCTATTGACGGGCACTCGTCGTTGATATTGAAAAGGCCGACGGCCTGACGCCAGACAAGGTTGAAGCGGACGTTCTCGTAAAGCTGCTCATCGCTGCAGCCGCGCCCCTCCTTCAACATGCGCATCGCTATAAGGATGCGGAGTTGCTTTGTGGGAGCACCCATGTTGCCGTCTACAAAGAGAGGACGAAGAATCTCCTCGTCAATGTTTAGCAGTACGTTGCGATAGAACTCGTTGTGCCACGACAGCTCGTCTTCCATGAGAACGATGCCGTGGCGAACAGGTCGGGCTGGGATTTCTGTTTACTCTTCTTGAATGCCATGTGATACCTCGTATTTATAGTACAAAGGTACACATTTATTTCCAGATTGCAAAATGTCAAAGAGCGATATAGTGTTAAACTAACGTAATATATTAATCGGTCGGACTATCCGACTTTTTAAAGTGGATTCAAGGATGAATGTTTGGCAGTTTTGTGAGTGCACTTATCTCTCGTTCTCTTGTCTGTTCGTCAGCTCTCATAAACAGGGCTTTCGACTCGGTTGCCGTTAGCGACAGTTCGTCGAAAGGTACTTGGCTATAGGACAGGAACTCTATAAAACTGAAAGGATAGACTTCTGTGGAAAGGTATCTGCCTCCTAAGGTGGCCATTTGAGTTTGGGTAGGGTAAACTGGGGGTTTGGGTAGGGTAAACTGGTAGTTCCCATAGGGGGAACTCCCAGAGTGACGGGTTTGACGCTTATAGGAAAGATATAGCCAAACGGCTTAAACAGAAGAACCTTCCGCAAGTGGATATTCTGCTTGTAGTAAACATGATGCTTACCGGGTTTGACGCAAAGCCACTGAATACTTTGTATCTTGATAAAAACCTTATCTGGCACACGCTTGTTCAGGCGTATAGCCGAACAAACCGTGTTGATAAGGTTACTAAGCAGTTTGGACAGATAGTATCATACAGAAATATCAAAAAATGGCAGGACGACGCTTTAAGGCTTTTCTCTGGCGACGGTGACCCCAATGAGTATCTTCTTGAAAACTATGAGTATTACGTACAAAAATGGATAAATCAGGAGCCGATACTGCGTAAAGTGGTTCGTACCGTAGATGATGCAGGACAGTTACAGAGTGAAGACGAGATAAGAATGTTTATCATAGCGTTCAGGACTATGGTAGGAACGCTTGCAACCTTAAAGACTTTCAGTAAGTTCGACTGGGCTGACCTTGCGGTAGTTATGGACGAGGAAGAATATGAGGGCTTCAAGAGCTGGTATCTGTATTATAAGGACCAAGGGCAGAACCCTAATCCCAAAGTCCCGGTGCCTGTTGACGTAGATTTTGATATTGAGCTTGTTAGGACTGACAGAATAAATGTTGTTTATATATTAAATCTGCTCAAAGCCGTAAATAAAGCGGGTAAGACGGACGAGGAGCGAGAAGCTGATTTAGATTTAATCTTAAGAGAGATAGAGCGGTCAGATAATGAGTCGTTACGAGCAAAGAAAGATATTATGTCGGAGTTTGTACGAACAAGGTTCTATGATTTATCTGATGATGCGGATATTCAGGCAGCCTTTGAAGAATTTGAGAAAGAGCGTCAAAAGGCAGAGATAGAGGAATTTTCATACGAAAACGGCGTGGATTATGTCATAGTAAATGACCTTTTGATGGAGTATGTATTTAGTGGTCAGTTATCCGAGGAGTCTATAAGAAAAAGGCTGGAAGCATATCACTTGGGTATCCTCAAAACTACGGTATTAACTGGAAAAATTCAGGAGTTTATCAAACAATCCTACATAAAATTCAAGGCAGAGGGTGAATAATACTGAAATGACGTTACAAGAGTTAAATTTTGCTCATTTAATCAAATATGATTTGGATGATGCAAATAAGTATACCTTTGAGAAATACTGTGATAATGGTACTGTTCACCCGAGCGTTAGCGACTACTGTACGGCGTGTGATGAATTGGGCGTTAATGTCAGCCCATCTGACCCGTCTTTCAAGCTCTGCAATATGTCGCATGGTTCACATTCAAGAGACTTTATAAATGCGGTAGATACGAACATAGATACCACTAAATGGAATACAGAGGGTGTTATGTTTGTAATGGAAAGCCCAAGCCGAGATTATGGGATATATGAAACTACCGAGATATCTAAAAAGGGGCAGAAGTATAATAAACGCCCCTCAAAGCAATGGTATTGGATACACGATAAATGTAACTATGTAGAGTACCCGGATTACTTTAAGGGTGGAGAATATGGAGAACTTGTAAGGAGTGTCATATTTACATTTAAGTTGGCAAATGCGTATCTAACAAACCTTATTAAGTGTGGAATGAATGACGCTTCTGGCGATGCGTTCAGAGGTATAGATTATTTTGATAATCGGTGTATCCAAAACTGTTATGATTTGTTTTTGAGTAAAGAAATCGAACTTATCAACCCTAAGGTCATATTTACCTTTGGTACAAATGTATATAACCAATTGGAATATAGAGTAAGAGAAAAGGGTATTAAGGTAGTAGGACTTCCGCATCCTGCTGGACAACGCAGGGGGTTCAAAAATGAGTATTACAATGTTCTGTATTTTTGCATGATAGCGAAGTGGCTTTGCCGTACAGGTGTAATCGACTCGGAATTTTATAGTGAGCTAATGACAACATTTATGGAAAAATAGAAACAGGAGAGAAGGGAAATGGCAATCAACACAGAAAAGGTACAATCACAGGCAGCCGAATTATCGTCGCAGTTATGGTCGATAGCAAATGACCTGCGTGGCGGTATGGACGCCAACGAGTTCCGTAATTACATATTGGGTACAATCTTCTATCGGTATCTTTCAGAACGGACAGAGCTTTATATGCAGGATATTCTTAAAGACGATAACCTCACTTATGAGGAGGCGTTTGCAAATGCAGATTTCAAGCCTATTGTTGAAAAATGGAGTTTGGAGCATTTGGGCTATATTATAAGACCGGAAAACTTGTTTAGAGAGCTTAACCGTAAGGTTATAAAACCAACGGGTGACGGCGATAAGTTTTCTGTTGAGGATTACGAGAGAGCTGTAAACGAACTCACGGGTTCCACGCTCGGCCATAAGTCCGAGGCGGCGTTTTCAGGATTGTTTGATGATATGCGGTTACAGGATACAAGGCTGGGTGATACGGTATCAGAGAGAACAGATAAGATAGGCAAGGTCATAGCTAAGATAGGCGAGATTGATATGGACCTTCAAGACCAAGAGTTTGATGTCTTGGGTACTGCCTATATGATACTGATTGGATTGTTTCAGAGTGGTGCGGGTAAGAAAGGTGGAGAGTTCTTTACCCCAGTAGGTCCCTCTACGCTCTGTGCCACATTGGCATCGTTAGGACTTGACGAAGCAAAGACAGTAGGGGACTGTACTTGCGGTTCTGGTTCTATGCTACTTGATGTTAGGAAGCATCTTACTACTGGCCGGGTTGGTCATTATTATGGTCAAGAGAATAATCCTACAACATTCAACCTTGCTCGTATGAATATGCTTATGCACGGCGTTGATTATCAGAATTTCAGCCTTTATAAAGGCGATACACTTACAAATGATATGTATGGTGACGAGCTTAAATTAACCGTACAGGTTTGTAATCCTCCGTACTCGTTAAAGTGGGATGCAAAAGCAGAGCTGACGGACGACCCAAGATATTCAGGGGTTGATAAGCTCGCACCTAAATCTCACGCTGATTTTGCTTTTGTTCAGCACATGGTTTATCACATGGACGAGGCAGACGGTCGTGTAGCCGTACTTTTACCTCACGGCGTATTGTTTAGGGGCGGTGCAGAAGAAGATATTAGAAAGTGGCTTATCAGTTCCGTGAACCGGTTGGATGCGGTAATAGGATTGCCAGCCAACTTGTTTCACGGTACCTCTATTCCGGTTGTTATCCTTGTGTTAAAAACAAAAAGAAATGGTAATAGCGGGAATATTCTATTTATAGATGCAAGTAAAGACTACAAACCCGGAAAAGTACAGAACGAGCTTTCTGATGAAAACATACAGAAGATAATAGACGCTTATAAAAAGCGTGAAAATATTGATAAATACGCATATGTAGCTGATATTCAGTCCGAAATTATTGATAAGAATGGGTACAATCTAAATATACCAAGATACATAAATACCGCTGAAGAGGAAGAAGAGATTGATATAGAGCAAATTAAAGCGGATTTGGTTGAGATACAGAAGGAAAAGGAAAAAGCCCTTGATAAGGTTACAAAATCTATGGAGCTTCTTGGTTTATAAAAAGAGGATTATGGTATGGTTGAACCTAAAGTGAGATTTAAACAAGATAACGGCAGTAGTTATCCTGAATGGATTGAGTATACAGTTGCAGACATATTTGAAAAGATTAAGACGAAGAATAAGGATTGTAGGAATAATAATGTCATAACTAATTCCGCCGAGTTTGGACTGGTGAATCAAAGAGACTTCTTTGATAAAGACATAGCTGTAGAAGGAAAAACAGAAAACTATACAATAATTAAAAAAGGTGATTTTGTTTATAATCCAAGAAAATCATCTCACGCACCGATGGGGCCATTTAATTGTTACAGATTGGAAGACGATGGAATAGTATCGCCGTTATATACGTGTTTAAGGCCCAAAAATGTTCTGAACGCAGAATATTTGCTCTGGTTTTTTCAAACCGATAAGTGGCACGATTACGTAAATGAACACGGGGCTCAAAATGGTGCAAGACACGATAGGGTTGGAATGACTGATAGTATTATGATGGGTATTCCAATAAATGCTCCTTGTCCTGAGGAACAAGAAAAAATAGCAGGTTTTCTTGGCACTATCAATGAACTTATTGCATCATCTGAAAAAGAGGTTGAGAAATATAAGGAACTAAAAAAGGGTTGTTTACAGAAAATGTTTCCGAAAGACGGTGCAAGTGTTCCAGAAGTTCGTTTTCCCGGATTTACTGACGAATGGGAACAGCGTAAGTTAGGTGAATGGTGTAATTTTATTAATGGCGACAGAAGTAGCAATTATCCAAGCGCGACAGAATTTGTTGAGGATGGTATACCATTTGTAGGGTCCGATTCGTTAGGCTCAACATTGGTTGACAAAACAAAATTAAGGTTCATTACTTCAGAAAAATATGAACAAATGAATGGCTTGAAAATCGAGAAGAATGACATTCTCTATACATTACGTGGTGCAGGCTTCGGAAAGTGCTCTATAGCTGATTTTACAGAGGGTACAGTGGCTTCGTCATTAGTAGGTATTAGATGTACTGAATCACTGCGTGCTAAATTCTTAATTCAATGGTTAAGTTCGGGAAATGCAGAAAATGAAAAGAATAAAGCGGTGAATGGGTCAACAGCACAGAACATATCTGTTGAAGATATGAATCAA
>CAJODL010000028.1 GCA_905233165.1 uncultured Prevotella sp. | reverse complement strand
GCCATCAGCTGTCACAGGCGCTTTGTCCTGTTCCCACAAGCATGGGTAGATGTTGATGTCGCCGTTGTTCATGAATGTTGTCTGTGTGTCCATCTGGACATCATGCAGAATCTGCTGCTTGTAACTGTTGTTTACTGTTTTCATGTTTTGAGTTGATGTTTGCGAGAAGAAGGTTGGAATCTTTGCGCATTTACCCGGGAACATCCTCCTCACTTCAACCCAAAGTTTAACTTATCTGTTTACTTTGCTAATGTTGTTATTAGCCATCTCTCGCTGAATCTTGTGATACAGAGGCCACAAAATTCGGTCAACGTTCTTGATGCCTGTTGTGTAGAGCGCAACGCCCTGCACGCACCCTGTAAGGCACTCTGCCATATCCAACTGCAAAGCCTCTTCAAACCCAATCAGACCTTTTGCCATCTGGCGACTTTCACATCGACGCAGCATCAGCATAGCGAGGCTACTGACGGGAAAATCTGATACCATGTCACGATAGAACACTGTGAGTTGTTGACCATGAACCTGACGGTTCTGCTGTTTGCGCTGGAAGCGCTTTTGGAAAACTGAATCTTTCATCTTTACTTTCCTTTTTTTTGTTAATACTAATGTTACTTCGTGAAACTCATCCAGTCGGGGTTTGTTGAGCCCGTGGTTTTTTGTTCACGATGCAAAGGTAAGGCGAATATCAATGCCCTGTTTGTAATGACTTTGAGATAGTATATTTCACCGCTCAATCGTATATTTAAGCACTAATTGAAAGTAATTTCAACAGATTTTCGGCTATAAACATCTGGCGTGGGAACACCCTGTCACCCTTCGGAGCCTTAAGGATGCTGCTCGATGATAGCGGCTTCTGGATTGACTGATAGGTACACCGATGCGTCAGGCGTACATCTTTTAATAGCGTGTTCATGCGCTGGGAGAATTTTGCAATGTCACTTTCCCAACCGCAGAAATCCACCAACACCCTATACACAGCCGTCCACTGGGTGCAAACTCCAAAGAGCCCGACAACCACGATGACAGCCTTAGCCACCTCATCATCGCTCTTATACACGGTCACGGTCTCAATGGCACTTACCAACTTATTAGCCAGCAGAGCCTCAGCCATCTTTATTTGTTCCTCGCTGTCACCTTTCTCTAATAAAATCTTCATTTTGTTGAGTTCGTGAGGAAGAAGTTCCAGAATGGTACCTATTTCACTTGCAAGACTTCCTTCGCTCGTTCACTCAACGGGTCGCCTCCTTATGCGACCATTTAAATTGTTATCTTATATATCGAGGGAAATACCTCATGAGGTTTACCGACTCGATTCTTATCATCTACAATTTACTTCGCACGCCTCGAAAAAACAAGGGCATGCTTTTCTGGACGCGAAATTACTGCTTTCTCCTGATATGGGAAAGCATTTAAAAGGATAGCTAAGATGTTCTAAGGATGTTCTTTTTGGCAATTCTTTATCAGCATTTTAGCAGCTGAAAATCAGGCAATTAGAAAACGCTGACAAAACCTTATGGTTCTATCAGCGTTAAATGAAAAACAGGTTTAGCAGATAAAATCAGCTGTTAACCTTACTCTTTACAATATTTTCGACTCTATCGTGAATCTCTTGTGTGTTCAGCTCTGTAGAGTTGCCACATTTATGACCATGATTCGTAATATAATCTCTTCCGCTACTCTTGCTCGTTAATGTTTTATTGGCAGTACTCACGAAGTTCTTATATTCAAAGGCCTCAATAAAGATACCCAAAACATTGAAGACCATCTTCTCATTCACAGGCCATTCACTACCACGAGGTCTGTTGGTTTGTTTGAGAATCGTTATTAGTTCTGAGTTATTACAGATGTCTCGCCATACTGATATCCAGTGCTCCCAATGGCCTGCCTTAAGAATTGTTTTTAACCCGCTCGTCAACTGGCTTATATGATTGACTATTTGCTCAATTTCTTCTTTGGCAATTTCGTCCATATTGGCCATTGGGTCATTATTATCCATTGGGTCAGAGCATGTGATTATTACTTTCTTTCCGTCGTAACCAGTATTGCGGGAAAAGAAGACATTCATCAACTGTTGAAAGTAAACATTTTCAGCCAGTATATCCATGATAGCCATACACATCGGCTCGTTGTCGAAACGTTCTTCTTCATGCCCTTTCTCTACAGCGTTCATCAACATGGTCAGTATTACACACATCACCGTAATTGCAGAACGCTGAGCTTCAGCATCTGAGCGTTGGATAACCTTTGAGCCCTTTGCTGTAAGCGTCCTGCAATCTTCTATCAATTCATTGAATATGGGTGATATTTCCTGCTCGCGATAACTTGGTTCTTCGCGCAACCTCACAACCTGCTTCTCTGCTAAGAACCAGATAGTAGTAGCATCCATTTCACCATTTTTACGTTGCAGCAAAGCCAATATAGGTGCCCATTGGCGGTATAAGTCGCTCTGCTTATAGCGGTGGTGTAAGCTCTGCTGCTCTTCTGTTGTGAGAATCTTTACCATCAGGGTTCTATGCCGGTCTTCAGTTTTTCTTTCACCTCATCAAAAGCTGCACTGCCAAAAAGGTCATTGTTCACCGCATCTTCTGTAACACGCTGAATAGTGGTTGAGCTGACTGTTATGACACGGTAAGAATCCTTTCCTACTGGGATGGGATGCTTTTTTGCCACGTTGGAATAAAGAACTGCATCGCCACCCGCATCTTTCAAGAACCAATCGATGGCCTCCTTCTGATATGGGTCATTCTCATCGAGACGCACTTCACCGTTAGGACTGGTAAAGTTCATGTCAAGACGGCAGTTGAAACTCTGTTGAGCCTGTGAAAACAAACGGTCATAAACCTTACGAAGACGTTCAAGGTTGGGATATGGCAACTTGAGCAACATTCTGTAGAATCCCTTGGGATAAGAACGCTTATCGTTGGCCACATGCCAGAACGTTTGCGGATTCTTCAGATGGTTGAGTTTAACCATCAGACTGTATCTTGCCAGAAGCTTATTGAACGTATATTCCAGAATACCAGCCACCTGTTTTACGTCACGGAAAGCCGCTTTCTTATTCTCTATCAGAATACGCTGGATGCCGTCTCGGTTGTCAATCATTACAATGCAATTTTGATAGTCATCCACCTGCTTCGGTTTCAGGTTCTCGTCTACAATCTGAAGGTGCTTGCGGTTGGCTACGCGCATAATGACGATATCATCAGTAGGCGGCATTAAGTGGCGATGAATATACTCTTTGGGGCCTTCCCCATTTTTAAAATGGATGATGTCTTCTATCTTCTCCTTCTTAAAGTCCTTCAGCAGAATGTCGCCAAATATCTCCTGTTTTCGTGGGAATGCCTCGCTTGCCGACATCAGCACCGACTCCATCCCCTTCAGTTCTGCCTGACGGAGTTTATTCTGAATGGGTTCAAACTCGAAATTGAATAATGCAAATGATGCCATAATGTTGTTTCCTTATACTTCTGTAGCTATCCATTTGCTATCAAACCACTGGCGGCGTTTCTGCCATTGTTCAGCAGCTTGTAAAGCGTGATTCTTAAATATCTCAAAGTCCATACCGAGCGGATAAATACGCTGGTTGGTTTCTTTGACTGATAATACATACATGCCGTGCCAACCATTTTCACGGAACTCCTCAGAGCCACCGTTAATCATGCTTACGAACTTGGGCAGACGTAGGAAATCACCGTCAAGAACAAATACTACACTCCAAAAGAATGACTGCATGGCATGAATAGAAGGCTCACGGTCGCGTGTTACACGGTCACGGATACTTGTCTTAGCCTGTACACAGCCGAAACAGTACTTTTTATCCTCTATTGTGAGTATGCCATACAAATCAAAGATGTTGGCTTTTATCTGCTCCTTAAGCCAACTGATATCACGCGGCTCATTAGCCAGCTCGTTAGCTTTAATGAGCGTGTTCAAGTCACGCTGCAAGATGATTTCAACCCCAGTGCCATACAAAGCAAGCGATGCAAGTTCCTTGACCATTTCCTCGAAAGCATGGCCGCTTGATTTCTTCCAGCTCTGATCTGCACTAATGACTTTACTGATTGTTTCAAGGTCAGATATGCCAGATTTACGGAACAAGTGTGCTCGGTAAATAGCACTCCACAATTCTGCAACGGGTTCGTCTGGATATTTACGCAAAGCTTTGGTGATTGAAATGCGAATAGCCGATTTTTGAGCTTCGCGATCAAACTCTTCAGATAACTTTTCGGATATTGAACCATTTTTATGGTTCGCCTTCAACTCGTCAAAACATCGTGAGTATTCGTTCTGATATGTAGTCAGACAATAATTGTAATACTTATTCTCCATACTTGTTTAATCATTTGTTTCAAAAAGTTCCTTTATTTTTCTCCCCCAAGCATAGGCCAGCAATGGGGGGACAGCATCGCCGATTTGCTCATACTTGTCCTGCACAGTTCTATCAATGTGAGGAACGATATATGGCCCACCTGCGAAATTATAAGAGTCGGGGAAAGATTGCAGTCGAGCACATTCACGAACAGTCAAAGCACGATCGTAGTCTGGATGCACAAATTCGTCCAGGCAATGACTGGTGACTGTAGGAGATGGTTCATTTGGTATTAAGCGATAGTTACGCTTGATAAACATTTTCTTAGGCAAGATGCGTTCTTTCTGTAATCGTTCACGCTCTTCGCCCTGATAGCGGTCAAACAAGTTCTTCAGACTCTCTCCTTGGTTGAGTAAGGCAAAACGTTGTAGAGTACAGCTGCGATGCTTCATTGGCATATGGTTCAATATGTCCTGAGATGTCATAGTCTCTCTATCCCAGAAAGCATCATCACGCATCAACTTCTCATAATCAGAATGCTCTTCTGTGTATTCTTTACCTTCATGGTTGCTATTGGCGATTACATTAGGTAGCCCTGCCAAGGCCTCTTTTACTGTTACAACAGAACCCGCTGTTGGCGTTGGTGGCTGAAGCCTCCATTCCGGGAAACGACAGGCAAGGATAAAAAAGCGATTTCTTTTCTGTGGAACTCCGTATTTTGTGGAATCCAAAACCACTTCAATATAATTGCCATATCCAGCTTCCCTTAATTCTCTTTTCAAAATGTCAACAATCAATTCTCCTGATTGTTTTGCTTCTCGTTTTGAGGTAATAGCAGGAACATTTTCGAAAAGAATCATTTTAGCGTTGGCGATTTGTGCAATCCTAATACCTTCACGGTACAAAAACTGTCGATCGTCATAGAAGGAACGTGAAGTGTTGCCTGCCGTTGAGAAGGTTTCACACGGCATGCCCGATGTAACCAAATCCACACCATTAGCAGGAATAAACGGTAGAATTTGTTTTTCTGTTACTTCTCGTATATCAGAATGGATAACATGCACTTCGGGGTGATTGGCAGAGTAAGTTTCGCAACAGCTCTTTATATATTCAATAGCGACTAACGTCTGCAAACCTGCAGCATGCAATCCTGTACAAATACCCCCAGGTCCGGCAAAACAGTCAATATGTGTTAATTTGCCTTCCTGAAGCCTCACATCACCCTCGTTAAACACAATAGGGTCATTAGTTTCTGCGTCTTGATGGTTGTTGGCAGCATTCAGAGCTGCCAGAGTTGTATCTGTAAAGGTTTCCCAGATATTTAGGCGGTGCGGTTGATATTGGTTATACAGACGTTTTACAAACTGTAACTCAAAAACTATTCGCAAATCATTTGGGTCGTTCTCGGGCTCACCCTCTTTTCGAGTCCCAACACGAGCAATTTTAATCAAATACAAATCGCGAATGCCAGTAAATCCAAGACCGCATTTCTCACCAAAATACGGCATGAAATAATATAACTTGTTAAGAGCTATTGTCGATGGAAACTTCTTGCCTGTATAGTAAATCTTGGCAGTACCATTCAGGAAATGTCTGGTATTGTCCTTTTTGACGTTGCATATAAGTACATTCTTAGAAATATCCAAGTCTTCCAAATCAATTTCTTGACTCGAATTTTGTACAATCTCCTTAGGATACTCCAGTTGCAGTTGGAATAAGTCCAATTGTTGAGGTTGTTGCTTTATATTCTTTCTTGCCATTCTTAAATTTACACTTTAGGCTACAAAGTTACGAAAAAAAATTGAAAAGAATCATATTCATCGCAAAAATACACATTATTTAATAGTTGCCGTTTGGGTGACACAATGAACATACCCTTATACAGACCAATGACAGTTATGACAGATGACAGTTTTCTGAATTTGAGAGGAAAAGAGGCATTAGTAAATATATATTATAATATATATAATACTAATATAAATCATCCACAGATTTTCAATAACTGTCATTTGTCATCTGTCATCATAGAATCGGTAAAAAACGCCCACCCTGCCCGCTATCGACGAAACGTAATCTTCGAGACTCGAAAATTACGGCTTCGAGCCCTCGAAATTACGGTTCGTTTAAATGATGCGATTAAGCGAGTGCAGAGCCATGCTTGCATGAGCTTTACCGAGCATGAGCATCTTCGATGTTTAAAACATCAATTCGTCAAATTCGTGCTGAAAATCGCCCCAAATCGATGGGCAAAATTTGGAAGCGCACGGAAAATGTTGTACCTTTGTACTCGCAAACAAGAAGTTGCGAGTACGAGTGAAGGCTGCGGCTCAGCATAGCTCGAGCGAGCTCGGTTCTGCATTCACCTTGCACTTCACTTGCATTATCAAAGCGGGATGTCGGCCACCCGATGTAGTTGGTCGCAA
>CAJODL010000027.1 GCA_905233165.1 uncultured Prevotella sp. | reverse complement strand
CTGCAAATTAGTCTGCGACTTGGCAGACACAAAATGTTTCATCAATGATTTTGAGTGTCATACCGCTAGATTCCAATTTATCTGTCTTTTATCTCTATCTTTTTAATCACTTTGGCAGGCACACCTCCAACTATCGTATTGGGCTCTACGTCTTTGGTCACGACAGCACCTGCTGCCACTACGGCTCCATCGCCGATAGTCACACCTGCAAGAACGGTGGCATTGGCTCCAATCCATACGTTTTTGCCGATGTGAATTGGTGCATAGCTCATGCTCTGACGGTTGGCCGGGTCAAGGTCGTGGTTGATAGTGGCAAGCACTACGTTGTGACCGATGAGTGCACCTTCGTCAATGGTGATGCCGCCCTGATCCTGAAACTTGCAGCCCATGTTGATGAATACTCGTTCACCTATGACAGTATTCTTGCCACAATCAGTATGAAACGGAGGAAACATGCCTACCGTCTTGGGTACCTCACGTCCCCAAAGCTGTTCCAACAGCGTGTGCAGTTCCTCGGGTGCATGATACTTGCCGTTAATCTCAGCCGTTATCTGCAAAGCCTCTTGTGACAACTTATGAAACATCATGTGGACATCACCACCGCCAACGACGGGTTTGCCCGATGCCATGTAATCACGAAATTCTTGTATTGTCATTATTCTTTATTTTTATGTTCTTTTGTTAATCTGTAAACCGCCAGGGTAGGCAAGAGGACAATCAGCAATAACTCCACTTCCACCAAAGCGTAGGAGCCGAAATAGTCCACCAATGTCTGGAATTTCAGGACTCCATCCACAAGAAAGACCCATAGTGCAAACCAGCAGATGAAGAATATGACTGCATATTTGATTTTTCGCTTCTTCAGTTTCATAATAAGTTTTAGTTTGCGACAAAGGTACAAAAAAAAATCCCAAAGGCAATAGCTTTTGGAATTTTTTTTAGTTTCATGTTTCAAGTTTCAGGCTATCGTTATCGTAACAAAAGTAATTAGCCGTAATTCTTTATCAGATACTTCACAAACTGCGGGTCATTGAAGTTCCTAGTGCCTGCATCATGCTGATTCATCTTGGCTATCTGTGCCATATCGTCATCAGTCAGTGTAAAATCGAAGATGTCGATGTTCTGTACCATACGCTCTTTGTGGCTCGATTTAGGAATCGCCACGATACCGCGCTGAGTAAGCCAGCGGAGAGCAACTTGTGCAGCAGTCTTGTTGTACTTTGCCCCGATAGCAGCAAGCAGTTCACTCTTCACAATGTCGCCTGTGCCTTGTCCACCGAGAGGGTACCACGCCATCATCTTGGTGTCAAACTCGCCAAGAATCGGTTCGATGCCCGTTTGCTGAGCGAGCGTGTTACATTCCAGTTGGTTCACCATCGGTTTTACATCTACATAGTGGGCAAAGTCGAAGAAACGACCTGCCTGGAAGTTGCTCACGCCGATGGCACGCACCTTTCCTGCACGATAGGCATTCTCCATAGCCCGCCAGGTGCCGAACACATCACCGTATGCCTGATGGATAAGCAGCAGGTCGATATATTCCGTCTGCAACTTACGCAGGCTCTCGTCAATACTCTTGGCAGCCTTTTCCTCACCAGCATTAGATATCCACACCTTTGTTACAAGGAACAAGTCCTCACGTTTCAGTCCGCTCTTGCGCCATGCATTGCCAACGCCTTCCTCGTTTTGGTATGCCTGTGCCGTATCTATCAGTCGATAGCCAACACTCAATGCGTCGCTAACGCAACGTTCACACTCACCAGGGCTCACCATGAAGACGCCATAGCCCAATGTCGGCATTTCTACACCATTATATAGTTTTATCGTTTCCATCTATTTAGAACAAAAGTTAAATTCTTCACTCTTCACTTCTCACTCTTCACTTCTTTCAGCCACTTCTCGACCTTCGCCCTCTCTGTCCTCACTTCATGCCCATAGATGCTGAAACCTTTCTGAACATTGGCTCCAGGGAATGCAGTTTTAACATCTTCTACACAACTGGCAAGTCCGCTACCTTCATGGGTCGTAAATGGGATAACCGTCTTGCCCTTCAGGTCATTAGCATGCTTCTTGAAGAAGGTGAACATCACCTGCGGATATGTGCCCCACCATACGGGACCACCGATGAACACTGTGTCATACTGACTCAAATCGATGTCGCCCTCATATTCAGGCAGCTCGCCGTTCTTGGCTTCTTCTTTCGCCAACTTGATAAGCGGGTTATACGCCATGCCGTCGTACTTGTGGGTGACAATTTCAAACTGCTCTGCACCCGTCAGTTCCGTGATATAGTCGGCCACAATCTTTGTGTTGCCCACTTCGATATTTCCTACTGCGTAGTTGTCTCCCGCATGTGAGAAGAATACTACAATTGCTTTTTCGTTTGTGTTCATGATTCCTTTGGATCCTGAGTTGTTTTCTTGTTGTTTGTTACCGCTGCATGCGGTTGACATCAGCATGCACAGAGCCAATGCCAGAATATGGTTCAATGATTTCATACCTATAAACAATTATTCTTCCTTTTGTTCTTCGGGGTTCTGCATCTTGATAACCTTTGCCGGCACGCCTCCTGCAACGGCATAGTCAGGGATGTCTTTTGTCACTACGGCACCAGCTGCTACCACGGCATATTTGCCGATGGTCACACCTGGACAAATCGTAACATTCATGCCTATCCAGGCATTCTTCCTGATGGTCACCTTGCCGTAGGTGTACTTGGTATGACGCTCGTTGAAGTCGTGGTTGATAGTAGCTATTCTTACCCCCGGAGCAACTTGTACGCCGTCCTCAAACTCTATACCACCTGATGCACTGAGTATTGCTGAGTGGTTGATAAACACTCCTTTACCCATCTTAACCCTATTGCCAAAGTCGCAGATGAATGGCGTGAGGATTCTGACATCGTCCAGCTTACGCCCAAAAAGTTCTTCCAGTTCCTCCACGTAGGTAGGGTCGTCAGGCATCTTGGCATTAGCCTTGGCGCACAGCACACGCGCACGCATCATTTCATCCACAGCCTCCATGAAATACGGTTCCCTTATATCAGTAGGACCGCCTTTCGCCATCAATTCAAAAACGTAACCTTTTGGATATTCCATAGCTTTTCAATTATGAATTATGCATTATGTATTATGAATTATCCCAGCGCCTGGTTTGTTGACCATTCGAAATGCTGTTCACGTTCACTAATCCACCAGCGACCGTCAATCTTCTCGTACTTATCGTAATAGCGCACTGCATGGGTGGTCAATACATCCTTGCCATCCTGCTCTGTCACCAGGGTAGCCAGTGCATAACATGTTCCTGTAGCATGGGTTTCGTCAATGAAATCCACGCTCTGCTGTCCGTTCATGTGGAATGATACCTTAGCGGCACCGAAAGCCTTGTACTGACGAATCATGTCATGTACATCAGTTGCCGTCATACCCAGTTTTCCACCGAAATATACATTCAGCTTGATGTCGGGACGGAAAATCTCAACATAGCAGTCCTGATTGTTCTTGTCACTCTCTGTTGCATAGAAATCTACTAAAGCCTTCAACTCCATGCGGTCTTGCATTCTGAAATCCATTATCTTATTGTTTTTAAGTTTTCGACTGCAATGCTCGTGCAAACCGAACGCAATCAAGCTTGCTTGTTTTGCTGAGGTGTAGCCGAGTATCGCCGACGGTTAAATCTCTTTCCAGAGATTTGAAAATGAAAACTCGTTTCAGTTTCCTGAGAACTCGTTTCTCATTTCCGGCGGCAAAGGTACGAATATTTTCCGATACAAATTTTTCACTTTTTGCATCATAATTTTCACTTTTTGCCCAAATCGTTTGTTTATTCGACAAATAATGTGTATCTTCGCACCCAAAAGGTAAGTATATGAAGTTAGATTTTCAATATTCTACAAACTTTTCTGAGGCAAATTCAGAAACGCTGCGCCACACCTGCATGCATCTCCTTTGCACGGCAGGGGAGGGGAGCTTTGTGTTCAACGAAAGATGTTATCACATCGTGAAGAATGACCTTGTGGTGATACCCAATCCCACAAAGATGAGGAACCTTGCTGCCCATGATGATATGCAGGTGGAATGGTTTGCTGCTGACTATAAATTCCTGCAGAACCTGCTGCCGTCGAACAATTACAGCATCGGGGGCAGTATCTCCCTGAACCAAGACCCTGTTGTTCCTTTGACGGAAGAACAGGCAACGCATATCCTTGAAGACTTCCGCAGGCTGCAAGAGCGCATGGGAGATGACAATCAGCAGTTCTATTTCGAACTTATGGGTAGCCTGTGTCTTACGATGATGTACGACATCTTCGAGGCCCATGCCCAGCGAGAAGCCATTGAATCGCATACCGACCGCACAGCCTATATAGTGAAACAGCTGATGGCGCTGCTATCAACAGGTATCAGTTGTACAGAACGTAATGTGAATTACTATGCAGAACGTCTTAACGTATCACCCAAATACCTTTCTGCCACCATTAAGCGTGTGACAGGCCACAGCGTCACCTCATACATAGATCGTTATACCATCCCCCTTCTGAAAGAATATTTAGAAGACGAACGCCTGTCGCTCACCCAAATAGCCTACCGCATGAATTTTGCCTCATTGAGTTATTTCAGCCGCTATTGCACCAAGCACCTCGGCCAGTCACCCAGCGAATACCGCCAAAGCCTGCAACCGAAATAGTTCACCGTGGTGACAGGTAAGGTGTATTGGTCAGCCCGCCATAACTCTTCGCTGCCTCCTCAAGTGCTTCCTGAGTGGTATATTGCTGATACAAGGTACAACGGGTTACGATGGTTTGCCGCGAACAACGGTCGTCAATAACCTTTACCAAAGCCCAGCCCTTCATCTCGTCGGCAAACTCCTCGCCTACGAGTGCCAGATGGCCTTCTACCTCGGTCATTTCCCGCCACGACACTTCGCGCATTTTGAACCGTACACGTGGCAGAACATCACACTCTATTTTCTGTGTGGCGGTATAAAGCCACAATTTTGCATGATACGTCCGGTCACTTACCTTGAGGTCGGTTATCAGCGCAGGCCTGCCATCCACCTCGCCCAACTCCAAATTTATCATCGGCAGTACTCCGTCGCTCATCGGAATGCCCGGCATCAGGAACGACGACTGGTTCATGATTCCGTCGTTAGGCACATATACCACAGGCAACTGATTTGCCAGCGATGCGAAATTCTGATATGCCGTCCTCCGCTTTGTGAACATTGTGTCGCAGAAGCGTAGTATCTTCCACAGCATCGTAGTGTGTCGCATCTTCTGTCGCTGCACGAACTGTGGAAGTGTGTTGCTACGTTTCTCATGTGTCTCTGACTCTCTTCCAATCACTTGTCCGTTACGCATGTAAAAAGTCATTCCTGCAATACGTACCCTTTTGGGTATCGTCAGTCCAAATCCAGGATTGCCTTTCATCTTCATCGTTTTTTCCTCCTATTTTAATGATTTTAAAACTATTCATACTTCTTTTCGAAACATTTCATGCCAATCTATAGCACTTCTCATACTACTCTCTAACACTTCTTATGCATACCTCCGTTCTATCCATATAGTAGCCCCTATGTAGCGCCTATGTACCTCCAATCGTTGTCCGCTATATGTTCGGCATTTGTTCGGTACATGTCCGCTTCTATACCGGACATCTACCGGACATCTACCGGACAAGTACCGGACATGAATAGGAGAAACTACCTTGTTATATGCTTGTTCCATTGAGGCTCTATACTTGATAAGTTGGAGATCTTTACTTGATATGTTAGAGATATGTACGAGGTATGTTGGAGTGCTTCCTTTGTTTTAGTAGAGACATAATGTGCTTATGCCTTGGACAGGGGCAAAGGTACAAATTCCATTGAAATAAAAACCTTCAATCAGGAAAAACCGCTTTATGGAACCCATTTTTTATGGTTTTTTAGTGAAATATCAATAAAAAAGAAGATAAATACCCCACTTTATTGTGATTATTGAATATTATTTTTTTATTTTGCGCTAAACATTGGCAAAATACTTTGGTGATATCACAATCTTTTATTATATTTGCACTCAGTTTTAATATAATAAAAATGCGCGAAAGACCTCTTAATCGGCTTAAAGTGGTTCTTGTAGAGAACCAGAAGACGAGCAAATGACTGGCAGAACAATTGGGAGTCTCTGCAGTAACCGTTAGAAAATGGTGTACCAATATGCACCAACCTTCCCTACCACAATTGACAGAGATTGCAGAAGTCTTAGATGTTGATGTCAGAACTATAATCTGTACAAACAAGTATTAGTAATCAAAAGAACCATATATCATGGACGGATTTAAAAATATAGAAATCAAGAACTTTAGGGGTATTGACCATCTAGAGATAGATGATTTTTCCAGGGTGAATGTCTTTCTTGGGCAGAACAACTCAGGCAAGAGTACCGTGCTGGAGGCCATTGCCATGTTGATGAGCATGTCGAATCCT
>CAJODL010000026.1 GCA_905233165.1 uncultured Prevotella sp. | reverse complement strand
TCACCATGCGGCCTATGACGTTGTGGGAATCTGGAGAATCTTCGGGAGACGTGAGCATCAAAGCTCTTTTTGCTGAGCCGGAAAAGGTTGATGGAGAGAGTGCGTTGAAGATGGAAGATATCGCTTATGTTATTTGTCGAGGTGGCTGGCCAAAATCTCTAACCAAGAAAAGTCAGAAGGCTGCTCTTCGTCAGGTTACAGAGTATTTTGAAGCCATAACACGCTCTGACATTTCAAGAGTTGACGGAGTTGAAAGGGACGAGTTCCGTGCAAAGAGACTTATGCGCTCATATGCACGATTACAAGGAGCAATGGCTAGTATCCCCACTATCATAGAAGATATGAAAACGAATGATCCGGAAGACATGAGCGACGAAACGGTCTCTTCATATATCAAGGCTTTAAAAAAGATTTTCGTGATAGAGGATATGCCAGCATGGAATCCTAATCTACGTTCAAAAACCTCTATACGCACCAGCGATACACGATATTTTGTCGACCCTTCTTTGGCTATCGCGGCTTTAGGAATAGGACCAAATGACTTGTTGAACGACTTGAATACTTTGGGATTGTTTTTTGAAACCCTGTGTGTGCGTGACCTTCGTGTGTATGCAGAAGCTAATGACGGAGACGTATTCCACTATAGAGACAAGAGTGGTCTTGAATGTGACGCCGTTGTGCATTTGAGAAATGGAAGCTATGGTCTTATTGAGATAAAACTGGGTGGTGATACGCTTATTGGTGAAGGGGCTGCTAATCTAAACAGCTTGGCAGAAAAGATTGACACGACAAAAATGAAGAAACCGTCGTTTAAGATGGTTTTAACTGCAGTAGGACAATATGCATATATTCGAACTGACGGCGTAATGGTTGTTCCTATCGGCTGCTTGAAAGACTGATAATATGGACCGCCTTACTCCACAACAACGACATTATAATATGGCTGCCATTCAGGGGAGGGATACTAAGCCTGAGATGGTGGTTCGTAAATGGTTGTGGGGGAGTGGGTTCAGATACCGACTGAACCATAAACGATTGCCAGGAAAGCCTGATATAGTGCTGAGGAAATATAGGACTTGCATATTCGTAAACGGGTGCTTCTGGCACGGACATAAGTTGGCGGAGCCAACGGTTCAAGGTTCAAGAGGTTCAAGGTTCAAGGTGGAGAGTTCGGAGTGTTGTAAGATTCCGAAGACGAATACTGAATTTTGGGTTGATAAGATTCGCAGGAATAAGGAGCGGGACGTTGAGGTACAGAGGCAGCTGGCGGCAATGGGTTGGCATTGCATTACGATATGGGAATGCGAGCTGAAACCAAAGGTGAGGGAGAAGACTCTTGAATCGCTTGTATATACCTTAAACAAGATATTTCTGCAGGACCATAGCGTAAGATGTAAAATGGATGATGTAAGATGTAAGAAGGAAGATGTAAGAGGTGAGATGGCTTACTCTGTACCAGAAGAGGAGCCAATGATGGCAGCGGAAGAGGAAAAATGAAGAAATGAAGGATTTCAACGATAACGTTAACGATAACGGTTAAAGGTTAAAAGATTAAGAGATTAAAATATTAAAAGAATTTTAAACTAAAAACCATATAACTATGAACAAGGTGATTTTATTTTTCAATTATGAGGCGTGCTTTAAGCACTATACAGCTGCTATATTGAGGATGAGACAGGCTAAGGTGCATGGGGAGGCAATAGTGGCGAAGCCTGTATTGCTGCTGGCTCTTCTTGAAGCTATGGATGAGGATGTTATAACAAATAACAGGTTCCATATCGATGAATGGCTTGAAGAGAAATATAATACCTTGATGGAGAAATTTACAAAGAATTCTCAATTCGAGAAGATTACAGGTATTGAGAAGCCTTTCTGGAATTTGGGATCTGAAGGATTCTGGCATCTGAAAAACTCCACCTTGTTTCATGAAAAGGGCGTTACCCCTTCCAAGCATTGGCTAAAGGAAAATGTGGAGTATGCTTACCTTGATGAATCGTTATGGATAATGCTGTTGCATAAGGAATGGCGTATGAATATGCGGAATTTTATCTGCGAGAATAAATTGAAGAATAACTAAAAACACAAATTTCAACGATAACGATAACCTGATGGAAGAGCTAAGAGAATGCGCCCAAAGCGACCAGTGATGACATGCAAGAGTAACCCCAGTGGGAAAGCATAGTCAGAACTGTGAGTCTTGGGAGTATCGACGAAGTCAACTAAGAGCTAAGAGCTAAGAATGCGCCCAAAGCGACCAGTGATGACATGCAAGAGTAACCCCAGTGGGAATGCGCGTAGATAGCGATATTAAGCCTTGCCGAAGTTGCCCCTGCGGGGAGGCATTAGGCTTAAAGATGTTGTCAAGAGTATCGACGAAGTCAATGGAGCATAGTCAGAACTGTGAGTCTTGGGAGTATCGACGAAGTCAACTAAGAGCTAAGAACTAAGAGCTAAGAGGGAAGAACTAAGAGGTTTACTTCTTGTCAATATATCCCCAGTTGTTGTCTTGTGTGACGAGGGCTATTCCTTTTACAAAGGGTTCTGCATGATCGTATATACAGGGAATGACTTCTTCGCCCTTGGCGTTGATGAAACTTGAGCTGAGGTCTTTTACAACGCGTGCAAAGCCTTCGGAGAACTCATATACTTCGTCATATCTTTTTACGGCCTCAATCAATTCTGGAGTGAGTTCTATTATATCCTGATTCTCGGGAGTGGACTTTGGCGCTGCTTCTTCTGTATCGTCGGAGAAGTCTATGCTGATAAAGGCATAAAAAATATCATACTTAGTTATGGAAATACAAAAAAAGTTATTTTTGCGTCATTTATTTGTATTTCTCATAACAAAATTGTAACTTTGCCGGTGGATTTGAGAAAAACAGTTTTCTCAGGAAACTGAAAAACGGGTTTTCCATTTTCAAATCTCCTAAAGAGATTTAACCATCGGCGATACTCGGCAGCACATTGATGGTCATCGACTTCTGTCACGACTCGACATAGTTCAAGTAAACTTGACTCTGTGCTCGCTGCTCCATCAGTTCAGCAATTCAAACAAGCTTGATTGCGTTCGGTTTGCACGAGCATTGTGCGCAATACGGATTATAACAAACTAAAAAATATTATTATCTCTATGAAAAAGTTCTTCTTTTTAATCGCTGCTACATGCATGGCCTTGATGGCGAATGCAGAGACACAGAAGGTGACATCGCCAGACGGAAAACTGGTTGTTACCATTGACCTCAACAATGAAGGTGAGTTAACCTACCAAGCTACTTATGACGGCAAGGAGATGCTGACAAAGTCGCAACTCGGCCTGAAGACGGATATGGGTGACTATACCGAGCACCTGAAGCTGGTCAGCGCAAAGGAGGGTAAGAGAGAAGGACAATATACTATGCGTGGCTCAAAGGCATCTGTCATTAACGTAAATATGAATACTGTGACAATGACCTTCACGGCTCCAAAGACAAGGAGGGATATGGTGCTGGAGATGTGTGTTGGTAATAACGATATTGCATACAGATATCACTTTGACGGCAATGACGACGGCAGCAAGGACGAACCTCGTAGGGTGACAATACTGAAGGAGGAGTCTTCATTCAACTTCCCTGCGAAGACAACTACTTTCGTCTGCCCACAGATAGACGGCAATCATCAGGGATGGATGAGCACAAAGCCAAGCTATGAGGAGGAGTACAGACCTGACGTTGCTCTGACAGAGAAATCACGTTTTGGTAAGGGCTATACCTTCCCTTGTCTCTTTCGCGTGGGAGAAGACGGATGGGTGCTGGTGAGCGAGACTGGTGTTGGAAGCAATTATTGCGGATGCCATCTGAGCGATTATGACAAGGAGGATGGTTTTACTATTGCTTTCCCTGACAAGAGCGAGAATCATGGCATCGGAAGCACTACACCTGCTTTCAGCCTGCCTGGTGAGACTCCTTGGAGAACAATAACTCTGGGCTCTACATTGAAGCCTATCGTAGAGACAACAATTCCTTTCGATGTTGTAGAGGAACAGTATAAGGCGCATCCTGACATGAAGCCTGGACGCTATGTATGGAGCTGGCTGATATGGCAGGACAACAGCGCTAACTTTGACGACCAGGTGAAGTTTATCGATACTGCTTCGGAGATGGGCTTTGAGTATTGTCTGGTAGATGCTTTGTGGGATGTGCAGATTGGCAGAGAGCGTATGGCAGAACTGAGCAAATATGCACAGAGCAAGGGTGTGAACCTGATGCTGTGGTATAACAGTAACGGTTATGCTAACGATGCTCCACAGGGACCTCGTAACGGCATGAATACTGCTATTGCTCGCGAGAGAGAAATGGCTTGGATGGAGAGCATTGGAGTAAAGGGCATCAAGGTGGACTTCTTTGGTGGCGACAAGCAGCAGACAATGCAGCAGTATGAGGACATCCTTAGTGATGCTAACAGACACGGAATACAGGTGATTTTCCACGGATGCACATTGCCACGAGGATGGGAGAAGATGTATCCTAACTATGTAGCATCAGAGGCTGTGCTGGCATCAGAGAATGTATATTTCAGCGAATATCACGCTAAGAAGGAGGGCTTTGAACTGACAATGCATCCTTTCTCAAGAAATGTCGTAGGCAGCATGGACTGGGGCGGCACTATGATGAACAGATGGCTGAACAAAGAAGATGAGCCAGGGAAGCGCCACAGACGCTATACCTCAGATACCTTCGAAATGGCTGCTGGTATCATGAACCAGACAACAATACAATGTGTTGATGTGCAGCCAAGCAACCTGAAGACATTGCAGCAGTTTGAGTTGGATTTCCTCAAGAAGATTCCTACTACATGGGAGGAGACAAAGTTTGTTGACGGATATCCTACAAAGTATGCTGTTTTGGCAAGAAAGAGCACAGAGGGCAAATGGTATGTAACAGGTCTGAATGGTGAGGGACAGCCTCGTACACTGACTCTGAACGTGCCTATGATGGCAGGAAAGACTGTGACATATTATACTGACGAACCACTGAAGAAGGGACAGGAGTTCCTCAATCCTATAAAGAAGACTGCCAAGGTGGATGCAAAGGGTAACGTGAAGGTTACTATGCAGGGATTTGGCGGCATAATATTAACAGAAGATTAAAATATGACAAAACAGAAGATAGCATTTTTTGTTATTTCGTTCTTACTGATGAGCGTTTCCCCTGTGATGGCACAGGATGCAACGGCTCAGAAAGCACAAACCGAGGCAACAGCGGCAGCAGCGCTGGATACCTCTGCTATAGATACTACGTCATTGTTGCTTGACGAAGCAGTAGCGGAGATGGATGACAGCACAGCAGTAGCTGATGGTGGCGCATATACACAGCTGAAGAAGAAGTTTACTGATGGCGGTGTGGGGTTTATGTCACTCGTGGCGCTGTGTCTCATCATAGGACTGGCATTCTGCATCGAACGCATAATATATCTCACATTGTCGGAGATTGACGCAAAGAAATTTATGGTGCGTCTGGAGGAGAAACTGAAGACAGAGGGCGTTGAGGCTGCAAAGGACTTGTGTCGCAACACTCGCGGACCGATTGCAAGTATCTGCTACCAGGGACTGCTGCGCATCGACTCTTCGATGGAGGAGGTAGAGCGGAGCGTCAGTTCCTACGCTTCCGTACAGGTGGGAAAAATGGAAAAGGGATGCTCATGGATAACATTGTTCATCGCTATGGCACCATCGTTGGGATTCCTCGGAACGGTGATTGGTATGGTGATGGCATTCGACCAGATAGAGATTGCTGGAGATATAGGTCCGACAATTGTGGCATCGGGCATGAAGGTGGCGCTGATAACAACGATATTCGGAATTATCGTGGCCCTGATACTGCAGCTGTTCTATAACTATGTATTGTCGAAGATAGACCACCTCACAGCACAGATGGAGGAAAGTGCTATAACGCTGATGGATATAATTAAAAGCTGTGGCAAGAAATAAGGAAAGGAGATATCAATGGATATAATCTTTGCCGATATTTTTATAGTAATCTCTCTGCTGACTCTGCTGACAGCATTGCTGTTGGTGATTTGTTCTGTGTGGCATTCCCTGAAAGTGAATAAACGCAAGAATAAGGAGAATGGCATCCCTGTAAGCTTAATAGGGTGGGGAGTAGTAGCTTTGATGATAGTTATTGCCCTGCCGGCACTGCTTATCGGGGGATTCGTAAATATGTGTCTTATAACAGCACTCATAATGCTCCTCGTAGCAACAGGGGCATTGCTCTATAGTAAATGGTCAAGCGCGAAAAGAGGCATAGCATACCTGAACTGAATACTACATCAACGGCTGATATATCATTCATGCTGCTGATATTCTTCCTTCTCACGACATCTATGGACAGTGATAAGGGATTGGGACGCATGATGCCACCGCCAGAGCCTGACAAGCAGGAAGAGATGCAGGATGTGAAGAAGGATAATGTGCTGACGCTGCATCTGATGAAGGATGGAAAACTGACCATCGATGACGAGGAGGCTGAGATAAATCCGTCTATCAGAAAAACGATAAAACAGTTTGTCGTGAGGGTGGGAGAGTCGCATATCATAGAACTTCAAGTGGACAGAAGTGCTGACTATGATTCGTATTTCAAACTGCAGAATCAGATAGTGCAATCCTACAAGGAACTGGATGGCTATAAGCAGCGTATAAAGGAAATTATCGTTAACGATGAAGATAAATAGAAAGAGACATCATAGCGTACCGAAGTTGAATATGGCTTCAATGCCGGACCTCATCTTTACTGTGCTGTTCTTCTTTATGATTGTAACGCATATGAGAAGCGAAACACCACAGATGAAGATTGATGTGCCACAGGGAACGGAACTGACAAAACCGCAGCACAGACGCTATATTACGAATCTGTATATCGGTAACGATAGTCACGGACAGAGCCACATACAGATAGGTAATAATATTGTCCCCGTAGAGAGTGTCGGAAGTATTATCAGCAAACTTCGAAATCAAATTAATGAAGAGGACAGAGAGTATTTCATCGTCAATATCCGCGCAGACAAACACACTCCAATGGGTGTCATTGCTGATGTAAAGGAGGAACTGCGAAGGGTAGGGGCTCTGAAAATAAGATATAACGCAACAGAAACAAAACAATTACAACAATAATAAATCATGCAACAATACCTTGATTTGCTACAGCGCATAACTACTGAAGGTGTGGTGAAGACAGACCGTACTGGTACTGGTACAAAGAGTATCTTCGGACACCAGATGCGCTTTAAGATGTCTGACGGTTTTCCGCTTCTGACAACAAAGAAGTTACACCTCAAGTCTATAATCTATGAACTGCTTTGGTTCCTGAATGGTGATACTAATGTGAAGTATCTCAAGGATCATGGTGTGTCTATCTGGGATGAGTGGGCTGACGAGAATGGTGACCTCGGACCTGTCTATGGACACCAGTGGCGTTCTTGGCCTGATTACAATGGTGGGACGATAGACCAGATTCAGCAGGTGATAGACCTTATAAAGAATAGCCCTGATTCAAGAAGAATGCTTGTTTCTGCTTGGAATCCTGCAGAAATAGGAAAGATGGCTCTCCCTCCTTGTCATTGTCTGTTCCAGTTTTATGTAGCAGACGGAAAACTTTCCTTACAGCTTTATCAACGTAGTGCTGACACATTCCTTGGCGTACCTTTTAATATCGCATCATACGCTCTGCTGCTACAGATGATGGCACAGGTAACGGGATTGGAGTGTGGAGATTTTGTGCATACTACTGGTGATACTCATCTGTATCTTAATCACCTTGAGCAGGCTCAGTTGCAACTGACACGCACACCACGTCCGTTGCCAAAGATGAAGATAAATCCTGATGTTAAGGATTTGTTCTCATTTAAGTATGAGGACTTCGAACTTACTGATTACGACCCATGGCCACATATTAAAGCTGCTGTTTCCGTATGATATCTATTATTGCTGCCGTATCCGAGAATCGAGCAATCGGAAAAGATAATAAGTTGCTCTACTGGCTTCCCAATGACCTAAAACGCTTCAAAGCTTTGACAACAGGACATACCATCATCATGGGACGCAAGACATTTGACTCTCTTCCAAAAGGTGCTTTGCCAAACCGCAGAAACGTGGTCATCTCACGTTCGGTAAGTTCTATCCCAGGGTGTGAAGTATATGGCTCGCTTGATGTGGCAATAGCGAAGGTGCAGTCTTCACCAGCAGAAGGCGAAGGTCCTGATAATGAGATATTCATCATAGGCGGTGCATCGGTATATGAACAGGCTCTGCCGTTTGCCGACAGACTCTGTCTCACAATTATTCATGATGTCGCAAAAGAAGCAGATGCTTTCTTTCCACCATTTGATGATTGGAAAGAAGTAGCACGCGAAGATCATACAACAGACGAAAAACACTCCTACAACTATTCTTTCGTAGATTACAAGAAAGAGTAGGGGGTGCCAATACCCATAAGCCTTACAGGTCAAACAAACAAAGAAGCCCTCTCGTCGTTGTTGACAAGAGGGCTTTCTTAAGATAAAGTGGGCAGTCTCCTACTCTCCCGCATAGTATTGCAGTACCATCGGCGCAGGCGGGCTTAACTTCTC
>CAJODL010000025.1 GCA_905233165.1 uncultured Prevotella sp. | reverse complement strand
TATAGCCGCATTTGCCGTACTCTGCAAAGCTATATGTGTAATCACCTGACATACCAGGAGTGCATGGACAGAATCATGAATCTGAAACTCTTTGAGAATCAGAGGCCGATGGACAGCATCATGCTGAAAAAGATGATAGAAACTGGCCAGAAGTGGATTAAACGATATGGTGAATTAGCACAAGCACAACTCAACGAACTAGAAAAAGAGACCAAATAATTATCTCTTTACTCATCGTTCACTCCAATATATAGCCTTCTTCTACGCTTCGAATAACAGAATCACGATTCTCCTTGATGCACTTAGCAAATGGACTGAACATTTTCGTTGGGAACACAAAACAATATTCACATGGGATGGTTGTTCGATAACGATCACGGACACCGACGAGCCTTATCTCCTTACCGTTGATGGTCTCACTCCTCTTGATATACATATAACCCTTGCCATTACTCAGCCCGACATATCCATAGTTAACAGATCTCGCCCCCTCAATGCTCTTATAGACATTATAGCCCAAAGATAAGGTTGGGAGCAGGAAGGCTATCATAAAGAAAGCCAATACGGGAATGAGGAAATTCCTCGACTTGTATGCCATCCAACAACATACACCAAAGATGACCATAGCACTTGCAGCCAGATACATGATACGCTCATCATTAACCTCAAACTGCGCTTTGTCGAAAATATATAATCCCGCAAAGAGAATCACATATTCTGTCCAATGTGCTACTCTCGCGATGTGTTTGTTCCAATAGTAATATCCGACAAGCGGAAGAGTCATCAAAGCCACAAATGACAGATGTTCCTGCATCTCATATCCGATTAAATAGGCAATTCCGATCATTGCCGCCATACGCAAGAAAGTCTTTGCAGCCTTATCCTTGAACATGATAACACCAAGGAAGTAGTACCAAGGGTAATCATTGCTTCTGGTCAGCTTACAAGCGAAATGAATGACATAGACAGCTACCGGTATTAGCCATATCCAATAAATGATACCCCGCATGAGAGTCATGCCAGTGGTGTTTCTGGAATATATCATACCATAATCTGGATCAGGCCCTGAACTGAGAACTATGGACGGGAATTTCCCCATATTAAGGATGGTGTTATAGAAAACATCGGAGTAAATCACTCCTCCAAACAGGACTACAAATAACAATATCGGCCATACTGCCATCTTCTCATATCGATATAAAAGAAACGGAATGATGATGCGGAGAATCAAGGCAACATCAAGCATCGTGTCGACAATCATATTCTCCCTGAACATGGTATGCTCTATTGAGAACAACAATAGTCCAAACAGCACCATGTCAAATACATAAAATAGTTTTCTTGTCATGTCTTTATAATTCTTCTTCATTTTATTTTTCTTTAATAAAGATTATTGTCACCACTCTTCTGGCCACTCATATGCAAGAGGTTCTGTAGGTATAGTATCTGTCAATGCGTAGAACTTGCTTGTCCGGGCCTCATATCGGTAATAATGTACAAACATCGTCAGATACTTGTTGTTCTCAACATTTAGCGTATCTTCCAATAGGAAAGTATATTTGCCCTTCTGAACGATATAAGTATATGTCGGTTCAACCTCCATTCGGTGCTGCTCGATGTCATACACTCCCCACAGGCCGTTCTTTTGGACTTTTACGAAAGGCTTTGTCGGCTGAAGTTGCTGAATATCCGCATAGTCAGCATTCAGTATCATACCATAACGATTGCGCATCCCCAGCTTATCACTACCACAATCGACGAGCCATAATCCCTTGATAGCAGGGGAGTAATCTCTATACTTTGCCCTCATGCCAACATGCGTTGCGGTATAAAGATTATAGCCTATGCAGCAAGGCTGGATAAGCACAACAGTGGCAATTGGCACAAACAACAATGCCTTCCAATGACGCCCTTTCAGAAAACAGACGTATGCGATGCAGCACAAATTGATGACGAGTAGTGCAATCTTTAATTCGCTGTCAAAGAACTGTGCCCACCAATACACGAATGATCCAAACGCCAATATCCAAGCATCCTTACTCTGTAGTGATTTTCTATCGAAATAAAGAACGACATACAGTAACAATATTGGTAATGCTGTTGCTCCAACAAGTCCCAGAAAGCCTGGATTCTCTCGCCCTATCAGGAATGCCGTGAAAATGACAAGTGCAAGTAAGCAGTATTGCTTTACCATACTATCCTTCCATAAAGGAACGAAACTGTTTGGACATTCCTTATAGCGGTATCGTTCAACGATAAGAGGTATCAACGACATCAGCAGCGTCCATACCCACCAGTCTGGAGGTGATGACGGTTCCCTGACAAACTCATAGAAGTAGGCATAGATAGTAATTGCTATGACATACTTGATGACAGCTTTCCAACCAGGCATCATCCTTAACTTGAAAGTCTTTATCTTCAGCAGAGCATACATGCCAAATAGAATCGGATAACCTGCAAGCCATGCAAAGCCCAAGTCCGCAATGAGACTTCCCGCTTCCTTGTCTGGCGTATAGTAGTACTCTGCAAAGAATGAGTCGAGTTCAGAACAACCAAATATCAGGCTTGGAAAGTCCACCATCTTGATAATCGGCAGTGCGAGCACAAAATCACGATGCTCATAGAACAACAGTAAAACAGCAAAACAAAGGGCAGAGAACAGCCCGTAACCCACACGCTTATACACTAGAAACGAAAGCACTATTCTCATCAAGACAAACAGCACAGGAACCATCACAGCTCGAAGACTGAAAGACCATTCTGAGAACATAAATAGTCCCCAAATACTGCAAATGAGGAGGTCGATAATGAAGAAAAACTTCTCGATACCACGTGCACAGCCCATCGCCAACAACTTTGACTTCATATAGACAATATTCTTTTATTGAACAGCAACAGTATCAACAATCTCTATAACTTCATCCACTTCTTCATATTCCTGAGTTAGCATGGATTGTAAACCGTATGAATCTACAAGACAGTCTATAATCTGAGTTAAGATCGGGCCACAAAGTCCTCCTGCACTTGCTGGCAAGTAACTCTTCTCCAAAATAACCATAATGGTATAGACGGGATTGTCAGAGGGGAAATATCCAAACAGCTCTAATCGCCAGTCCCTTTTGTTAAGTTCAATTCTTCGCCCATTGGCAGACACCTTCACATAATCACGTCCAGCCTTGCGCATAAGACCTTGTGAAACGCATTGTGCAAGCCCTTTCTGCAACTGAGCTATATATAGAGGATTGGCTATCTGTTCCTGAAGAACGATATTGTCCTCACCCTCAGAAACCAACTTGACCATTTTTCCATCATTCGCAACAGCATTGTAGAACGTCAGAAGACCCATTGCACAATTCGGTTCTCCTGCAAGATAAGAGTTAATCTGTGCATCAAACTCTGCAATGTTACCTCCACAGACCCGCTCCTTTGCCATTGTCAAGGCAATCTCAGAATGGACTTCTAATCCACGTTCCAATGAGATGGCACCATAGCCACCACGTCGCCAGTTATGGTCACGAACTTCACCATATATGCCATATCCAGTGTCAAACACCTGCTCAGGAGTTACCTTTCCACTTGACAGCAAAGCAAGATAAGCAGATGCCGTTTCCATTGTACTCTGCTCCTGTTTATACGTATCGATATAAGGTATGAACTTCTTACCCTTCCGCTCCAGAGCAACATTTGCCTTGATTCTACCCGTCCGGGTCTCAATGACATATACCATCGCCTTCGACCACTTCCTGTATTCCTCTACTTCTGTTTGAAGAATACCTGTGACAGCATCCTCCAATAATGGATCATTGTGTCTAATCGTCTCTTGCTCTATTAGACTGTCGACATTACTTTCAGGAATTTGAACAGTTGCTTTTTCTGTCACTTCCTCCACTGTTAATTGGTCTGTACAGCTGACCAGGACCAGCACGATAAACAAATAGATAATCTTTTTCATACGATACTCTTCATTATGTTTTTACTTCTCTTCGTCTTTTCTCGTCACAACAAGCAGAGAATACTTAGGATTCTCTTTCTCTTTTGGATAGTCACCACAGCGATGAATCCTGATGGTATCACCGTCATAGGTGAAAGTTGAAGCAATTTCTTTTGATTTATATGTGTCTATCAGTAAATACGGATTCTCCACGAATGATTTCATCTTATAGTCACCAGCTGAATCAAGTTCATAACTATACCAGCAATCCTCAAAATAGGACTTACGAATCTTGGACTTGATTCTCTTACTATCTTTGTCCAAAAAATACAATGATACGATATGCCAACCATCGGATTCAAAGCTCCGATAGGTACTACAGACAGGATCCACTTTGCCATTGAACGGAGATTCGGCTATTTCATCGAATTCCAACTTGGCACAACTTGTCATCAATATGGCAGCAATAAAAACAAATACAACCTTCATATAACTATCTTATTTCATGTTCAAACACCATTTCGATTTGTCTGTCAGGTAAGGCCTAAGCCTATTGTATGGTATGGTAAAGTGGAACGTGCCAGCCGCAAAACAGCTTATTTCGTATGGTTGGAAAGAAAACACCATACCATCTTCTGCCAGTCCTGGTTGCGGTAGCCTAATCTCACCAGTAGGATTGTTCTGTTCGTCTGTAACAAATACATACCTCCTAATATTCGGTCTCCACTCCCAATAGTGCGGTGTTTTCTTTGCTTCATCTATTAACAAATTAACAATACTATCAATAGAATTGTCTATAAACAGGTATTCTATGTCAATTTCCTGTTTATGAATATAATCAAAAGAAACTAACCGCTCTGTATAGTAGCCATGAACGCCACCATCATACTCATGTGTAAATTCCTGATAAGTAACAAACTTGTTGTTGTTTACTCTGGTTTGAAGGTTCAACTCAATGAATGCTTCTATAGGGTAATAAGTTGTGTCATCGGTGGCATATTCTTCTTTCTTGATGGCAAAGTACAAATTAGTAACGTACTTCTCTATCTGCTGGTCACTATAGATATTCCCATTATAAGTCATATCATCCGATACAGACCTAACTACCTTTTCCACCAGCCACGTCCTGATAGCATGGTTGTTCTTAACAGATGATTTGGGGAAATCAACCGATAAATCGTAGTGAAACCTACTGCTGAAATCCGCATGCCGTTCCTTTTTATATCTATAAAAGGACTTCAGAGGCTTATTTGTTGCAGGAATAAATGGTGAGACATATTCGGCGAACAAAGTAGTGTCACAATCTTCTTCCAAACATTCTTCGTTATCAAGAACAGAATCATTATTCGGAAAGCTCAATATTACTGAATCTGTATCTGTTCCCAGAGAATCTGCATCAGCAAATAGAGTCCTATTCCGTTCTCCTACTCCCCAGACACCTCCAAGGAGCATGATAATCAATAATCCGACCAATAGTTTCATTTTGTTCATTGCCCAACTCAAGCCAAATTTGAAGATTAGATTGCCAGCACATTATCATGCTGGCAATCATAGTCCTACTTTACTCGTTGTCCTTTCCCATTGATGATAAATCCATGCTCACAGTCAGTCTTGCACAGATACAAGTCCGGGCCAATGGCTGTTATGTCCGAATACGATGGGGGTGTAAGAACGTGGCCGTCTTGTGTCATTAACCCATACCAGTTATATTCCGCTTGGTATCGACGGCAACGAGCTACACCAGAACCGGTAGTTGCTTCGCTATTCTCTGTTTCACTTGACAGATTCCCTTCATCATCGTATGTTTTGGTAGAATTATAGCGAATCTCATTGGTGTCATAGTACAACTGAGATACCTCACTGATATGGAAGGCCTCGATAATTTCACCTTGCAATGAATAAGTTCTGATAGTATGATCACTCATAGTTACTTCTATCATCCCATTGTTAATCCATACCTTCGCATCCATGAAAGGCAATATCGTATCCAGATTTGCATTCAGCACAGTCTTTTCCTTTCCATTGCTAACGATCCAGAAGGAGTCAGTCGGTTCAATACTCGAATACTCAGGAGCCAAAGCAGTCTTTCCCTCTTTATTCATCAGTCCTAGACGGTCACCTTTCTTATTATGTATAACACAATGGCCATTGTGGAATACATAGCCATCCATTCCTGGGACATATCGGATATGATTGTCTATCACGACCTTTCCTGTATAGTCAATGAACTTAATCCAGCCGTTATCATCCACAGATGCAAGGCCTTCAGAGAATATCCATGCATGACGATATTGAGGTTTGATAACCACTTCGCCCGTGTACATATTGAAATAGCCTCTCTTTTCACCATTGCTATAGCATACCAGAGAGTCTTCACCTAAAGGTTTGGCAATCCAACTGATGTTTTTCAGAACTTTTTTGTTGTCACGATTGAAGAGATAGCCATCCTTCGCATATCCCTCGTGGAAGGAAATCTCACGAGAAAGCTCTTCATTGCCGTAATAGTCAATCGTCTCTGCCTTAAACCAGTCGCAATCCAACTTACGCCAGACTTCTTCACCAACAGCCCAAAGAACGGTTCCCGTAAAGATAAGTACCAGCACGGCAAAACAAGTCCCTACAACTCGACGGATAAACTTTCCGTACTTGGAGTCATCTGTCATACCCAAAACAGTGGTAATCCAATTGGCAATGGCTGACAAAATACCTGTCAGCCCTACCCAAAACAATTTGATATAACGCTTCATAACTAAAAATAATTATCCCTTTGATTCCTCTTCGTCGAATGCTTCATCTGCCATTGCTGCATAGCTCTCATTACGTTCTTTCTTACTGGCAACACCTCTGGGGCCAGAATGGAAAGCGTGCAGCCTGCCAAAGAAGTTCATACGGGTACAGGTGTCCTTGGCCATCGTTTCCATCGTTCCTTCTGCTGAGTAATCAAAGTTACGCGAGTTGCGGATAGAGAGATTGAAAGCAATCTCCGTCGAATCCTGATTGGCTCCCATGTAGGTGAATGTCCAGCCTTCTCCCTTCAGTTCTTCTACAAGATGCTTGACAGCCGAACCAGAGTATTCCTTAGAAGCGTTTTCCAGTCCATCAGTAATAATGGTCACTACAACCACGGCGTCTTCGATGTCCTTCACGTACTTTCGCATCGTTGTCAGAGTGAATCCCATCGCATCGTACAGAGGGGTGCAGCAGCAAGGTTGGTAGTCATCCATCGTCAGTTGACGTGCTTCTGCAACAGGTACTTTGTCAAACACGTACTTGGTTTCACATTCACAAAATGTCACCAGCGACAGATTATGCTCCTGAGTGTCACTGTATTTCTCCTGGGCTTTCCTGATACCAGCCAGAGTCTCATTGAATCCGCTGATAGCGGCTTTACGGATGCTCTCCATTGATCCGCTCTTGTCGAGGATGACCACGTTGAAGACCTGTGTCTTCGTCTGCTTTGTTTCGTTCTTTACTTCTTCCAT
>CAJODL010000024.1 GCA_905233165.1 uncultured Prevotella sp. | reverse complement strand
GATGATTTTTCCAGGGTGAATGTCTTTCTTGGGCAGAACAACTCAGGCAAGAGTACCGTGCTGGAGGCCATTGCCATGTTGATGAGCATGTCGAATCCTGATGTGCCTCAACAGATAAATGCAGTCAGGGCTCGCAAACCATTCAGCAACTTCATAGATATTAAGTATTTCTTCCGCAATATGGATGTCTCAGCTCCACCAGAGGTGTCTTCTAAGCAAACAGATGGTGTTTCTCGGCATTTGAAGTTGGGATTATCATACGTGTTTGACGAGTTGGCAGATCCGAAAAACGAACCTGTTCAGCAAACGGGATCTGTTTTTTATGTGAATACTTTAGAAATGAACTTTGACATAATCAATGGAACTGCAACACAGAGCTACAAAAGTTGGTTACGGGTGAACCCTCAAGGACTCGTTGTTAATAAAAAATCGGCTGATGGTTATATTGAAAAGAGCAGGGCGTGGCTGATACCTTCTGACTTAATGATGAATAATCTTGCCAATGATTTGACAGAGTTGATTCGCAGAAATAAGAAGGATACAATATTGGCTTTGTTGAAGCTGTTTGACGAGCGGATCAATGGAATAGAAATATTGACAGATGATGTCTATATTAGCTTTGAGGGAATGGCTGAAATGCTGCCTGCCAGAGTGACGGGCGATGGACTTCGTCGTTACTTGAGCATTGTGGCCAGTGCGGCAAATCCGTTGATTGATATGATTCTTATCGACGAGATAGATAATGGTTTGCACTATTCTGTTTACCGGAAGTTGTGGCAAGCCTTGTTCACTTTGGCTGTTGCTAGTGACAAACAGTTGTTTGTAACTACTCATAGTAAGGAAACTCTTTGTCATTTGAGTAAGATGCTTGAAGAGAATATAAATTACCAGAAGGACTTCCGCCTATATACTTTGGAGAAGACAAAATTGAAAGGTCATCAGGCTTATAAGCTGACCTATGATGGTCTGCATGAGGCATGTACAAACGATATTGAGTTGAGGAGCATCGTGTTATGAGAAAGGATTTTAATATCTTTGTAGAAGGAGTTGCTGATCAATGTTTCTTCAAGCAATACCTCCGTCATGTGTTTGGTGAAGAAACTCCTGATGAACGAATTGTAGTTCTTAAAGGTTGGGACAACTTGAAAACGGAAGCTTCTGCTCTTCGTATGCGTTCAATGACAGCAAATGGTGGCGTGAACCTTGTTATCGTTGATGCAGACAAGGATTTCCTGGCCCGTAAAGACGAGATTGCGAAATGGAAGCAGACAAACGAAGTGGAATTTGAGTTGTTCCTGTTGCCAAACAATCAAGACACAGGAGCATTGGAAGACTTACTGGAGAACATTATCAATTCGAACAATCGCCCAATCTTTGATTGTTGGGAAAATTACGAAAAGGAACTTGTGACACTTGATATCCTAGGACGTACACCTCCACCTCTGACCACACCAGCCAAGAAGACCAAAATATATGGTTATCTCGAAGCACTGCTTGGAGAGTCAAACACACAGAAAGAACTCATTAAAGAGGTAAACCGCAATTATGAGAATACCCTGCATTGGAGTCTAGATGCTGAGTATTTGGAGCCGCTGAAGGAGTTTTTGGTTAAATATTTGTGATTATGGACAAAGTGAAGCAATATACAGTTATTGACCTCTTTGCAGGAGCAGGAGGACTGTCTGAAGGATTTGTTCAGGCAGGTTTTGTGCCTATTGCTCATGTTGAAATGGATAAAGATGCATGCAACACATTGAGAACTCGATGCTGTTTCCATTATTTGCGAGCGAATAACCGGTTGGATATTTATTATAAATATTTGAAGGGCGAGATTACCCGTGAGACTCTTTATGGAGGTGTACCCGAAGAAGTAACGAATGCGGTTATCAATGTTGAAATATCAGATGATACGATAAATGAAACATTTGGTAAGATTAAGCAACTTGCTAAAGGACGGAAGATAGATATGATAATAGGCGGACCTCCATGTCAGGCATATTCTTTGTTGGGAAGGCATAGAAAGACAATGGAAGACGACCCTCGTACTTTGCTGTATCTACAGTATGGAAAGTTCTTGAAAGAATTTACTCCAAAAGGATTTGTCTTTGAGAATGTTCCTGGTTTGTTGAGTGCCAAAAAGGGAGAGCATTTCCAAAACATAAAAGAATATTTTAAAGAATTGGGATATGTAGTTCATTATAGGATGCTAAATGCATCTGATTATGGTGTACTACAGGAGAGACATCGTATAATAATTGTTGGTTGGCAGAAGAATAATGATATGGGCTATCCTGATATAGATAAAATAACAACAGATGCTGTTATTAATGACATTTTAGGAGACCTGCCATTATTGAAAGCAGGAGAAAAAGAAATGGTGTCTTCATACAAGAAGGAGAATAACTCATATTTGCGTGAAAGCGGAATTCGGGCAGATGACGAGAAGTTTGTTACTCAGAACATTACTCGTCCCGTCAATGCTAATGATGCTGCAATATATGCATACTCCATTAAATTGTGGAATAGTAAACAAGTTCGTGTCAAATATACAGATTTGCCTATAGAGCTTCGTACTCAGAAGAATGAAGACTCGTTCTTAGATAGGTTTAAAGTCGTGAATGGGAAAGGCAAAGCCCATACGGTAGTGGCTCATTTAGCAAAGGATGGGCATTACTATATTCATCCATCATTGAGCGTATGTCGTTCCATATCAGTGAGGGAGGCTGCACGTATGCAGTCTTTCCCAGACAACTTCTATTTTGAAGGTAGCCGTTCTGCTATGTTTAAGCAGATTGGCAATGCCGTACCAGTTTTGATGGCAAAGAAAATTGCAGAATCAATATTAAGGTAATTTATGTAATAACATCATAAGTGTTTGAGAAATAAAGGATATGGCTAATAGCAATAAAAAACTTAAATTCACATTTCAAATAGGGACAATAGATCATTTAGGTGTAAAGTTGTACTCAACTATTCCACCTATGATAGCTGAACTAATCTCAAATGCATGGGATGCAGATGCCCATAATGTATACATGTATTTTAATGACGCTTCTCCAAAATCAATAATTGTTCGAGACGATGGCTCTGGAATGGATTTTGATGAACTTAACGATAAGTTTTTGAAAATCGGACGAAACAGACGCGTTTCTACCAATACTGATAGAACACCCGGAGAAAGACCTGTTCTTGGCAAAAAAGGATTAGGGAAACTTTCCATGTTTGGTATCGGAAAGAAGATTACCATTTCCACAATAAAAGACGGAAAGAAAAATTCTTTTGTAATGGATTACGATGCAATCAAAGCATGTAGTCAGCAAAACACCTACGAACCTGTTATATTAGAATATGAAGCTGCTACACAAGAAGTGTCAGGAACTGAAATTAAGATAGAAAACCTTGCACGTCAATCAGGTTTTGATTTAGAAGGAATAAGAAAAAACATTTTAAGCAGGTTTTCTATTTTCTCATCTGATTTTGTCGTACATATAAATGATGATGATAATCTGAAGATAGATACAAACGGAATTATTACAGAAAACTATCAGTTCAAATGGGATTTCCCAAGAGATTTCAGTGGAGAACAACAATCATTTCAAAGTTTATATGACTTTGGCGTTAATAACAAAATCTCAGGAACTATCTATACCTCTGCAACGCCATTATCAAAAAAACAGCAGGGAATAATACTCTTTTCAAGAGGGAAGTTAGTACAAGAAAGTATGAGTTTTAGCGAAAGAGCCAATGACAATTTCTTCCAATATATGGCAGGCTCTTTTGCCGTTGATTTTATAGATGAATCTCCTGAAGTGGACAATTGTTCTACAGATAGAAAGTCTCTTGCTTGGGATACCTATGGAAATACGGACTTGGATATTTTGAAGCGGTTGTTAGAAAAGCTTGTTTCTATGACCCAAAATAAATGGAGGTTATCTAGGAAAGAAGCCAAAAAGCAAAAGATTAGAGAACGTGGGGTTGATCTTGACAAATGGATTGATGATCTGAATCCTACAGAAAAGCCACTTGCCAGGAAAATAGTAGATGCTATATTGGAAAATGAAAGTATTAGTGAGGATGCTGTTAATAACTACATCTCTTACATAAGAGATATGTATGGGTTTACAGGATTTCAAGATTTTACAGCAAAACTTGACGAGTTGGGAGTTCTAGGAAACGAGAATGCAATTAAATTGTTAACAGATTGGTCCGAAATAGAAGCTAAAGAGTATGCTAAAATTTCAATGGGTAGAATCAAGACAATAGAACAATTCGATAAATATATAAGAGAGAATGCTTCAGAAAACAAAGTTATTCAAAAATTTTTAGAAGAGTTTCCTTGGCTCTTAGATCCTAAAATGGAAAAATTTGAAAGGGAAGTCACCTTCTCAAACTTATTAAAAAGAAAATTTCCAGATGATACTGAACTAGAATCAAATAGAAGGATTGACTTCTTATGCACAAATAGTTCGGGGATTGTTCATGTAATTGAGCTAAAACGTCCCAATATAAAGCTTACAAGTAAACAAATACAACAAATCGCTGAATACGTAGAATTTATAGAAAAACAATTTCCACAAACAGTCAATAAGGTAAAGGGGTATTTAATATCTGACAATATGACTTATGAACCTGGAGCAGAACGTGTTAGGAGAGCATTAGAGTCTGAAGATATTTTTGTAAAATCGTATTCTGACTTACTGGCTGAAGCTAGATTGTATAACAACGAGTTGTACAATCACTATACTAAAATTGAAGATAAGAAAAAAGAGAGTAATAGATTATAAAACGTTTTATGTTAATGGTTTTCTAAAATAGTTTATTAGGCAGAATAATATAAAGAGCATGCATAAATTACCAAGACATAATGTTATAAGAGTTTTTGAAGGCTTCGCTGGATATGGTGGAGCTACTTTCGGACTAAGACGTTCTGGAGTTCGGCATAGAATTGTTGGATATTCAGAAGTAGATGAAGATGCAATAGAGTTGTACCATTACAATTTCCCTAATGTGCGAAATTTGGGTGACATAACGAAGCTTGACCCCAACAATAATCGTCAGTGCCCAGATTTTGATTTGTTCACGGGCGGATTCCCATGTCAGCCGTTTTCGACAGTAGGAAAGAGACAAGGACAAGAGGATGAACGGGGGCGTGGTACTCTTTTTGGAGATATCGTAAGAATATGTGAAGTCAAACAGCCTCAATATATTCTTTTAGAGAATGTAAAAGGGTTGTTAACTGGTAAAATGCGTGCAACTTTTGAGATTATTCTTGGTGAATTACATAGAATTGGATACGATACGAGATTTGCAGTGTTAAATTCAAAAGATTACGGAGTTCCGCAAACGCGAGAGCGTCTTTGGATATTTGGATATTTAGGACAATTGCCTGAGAATTTTAACTTGGTTCCACCAGAGGAACCTTTACAAGGTTATTTGGCAGATTTTTTAGACCCTAATCCTTCTCCAGAATTGTATAAGACGCAAAAACAAATTGCCCGTATTCATGAAATACATCATAATGATGTCTTTGATGTGGACGAGCCGTTATGCTATGATATTTATAACCGTAAAATCAGAACAGACAGGATCTGTATGACCGTCACGCCTCCAGAACATAATGTTATTCGAATCATTGAACCCATGGTAAATGGTGAAGAACGATTTAGAAAATTATCTTTGGACGAGCATTTCCGTTTAATGGGCTTCCATATGGATGGAGTAAATAATGAAATACTATTCCCACCTACTCAGAACTATACAAAATTAGGACGAAGAGCAGGAAATGGTTGGGATGTAAATTTAGTTGGCATATTGTTGAACCATATATTTTGGCAGTTATTATGAAAATAGACATTACATCTTTGTGCTTCGGCTTCAAAATTGAGAAAGAAAATGATAGCGGGACTGCAGCTTGGGCTACATCAATTGGACAAGCTCCCAAAGGTATCTGTTATATTGATACGGAACGTGATGGGCTTGGAGAAATCGTTTATGGTATGATGTACAAGTCACATTCAGATTTTGAGAATCTTAAGGTACGTGATGTCGCAGGATTGGAAAAAAAAGAAGAGCCAAGGGGTGACAGAGAGCGTATGATGTTTTCTGTCTTCGAGGATGTATATGTAAATAATAAGAAAGTTGAAGGTATATATACGTTGTCCTATGAACGTGAAGATTCTACAAGTCATAAGAATAGACTTCATATATGCTACGCCAAATATTTGACATATAAAGGGCATTCAAATAAAGAGACTTTAAAAGAGATGGCCAAAGTTCTTGGTTGTAACGAAGATGCCTGTTGGTTTGTTACAGACATTTCTATAAAAAACCAAAGTAGCTTACATTTTACCGCAATTGTTGTGAATCCAACAAAGTCCATGACTTATGACGACTCTAAAGCAAGAAAACGCGCGTGGGAGATGTTAGTTCCAGAAATAGATATTAGCATACATGACAACAATACACTTCAACAAATCTACTATGGTGCTCCCGGTACAGGGAAAAGCCACAAGATAAAAGATGATAAGAGCGTGAAGGAAGCAGATAAAAAGAACATGGTGTTCCGTACCACCTTCCATCCAGACAGCGATTATTCGACATTTGTAGGAGCTTATAAGCCTACCATGAAGTCCTCTGAAAGAATTTATTCACCAGAGGAACTGACTATTAAACTAAAAGAAATAAAGACAACAGGAACAACATATCCCTGTCACAAATTTGCTGCAAAATACTGGGAGTCCTTGAAAGACCTTACTCCTGATAGTATCAAGCAAATATTAAATGCATGTGGCTTTACTGACAATTATTCTGTCGAAATAGGTAAGGGCGTAGCAATAGGACAAGAATATCTTAATAATCCAGAAGACGGCAAGATCATCTATTCTTTCTGTCCTCAGGCATTCACGAATGCATACGTTGAAGCATGGAATACGGAAGAAGAGGTGTACCTCGTTATCGAGGAAATCAATCGCGGTAATTGCGCTCAAATATTCGGTGATTTGTTCCAATTGCTTGATAGAAAGAATGGTATATCGGAATATCCAGTTGAAGCTGATACTGACTTGCAGAACTATCTATACAAAGCTTTGGCTGATACAAAGAGGGCGGACATCCCTGATGATGTGAGGTCAGGTAAGAAACTGATGCTACCCTCGAATCTCTATATCTGGGCCACGATGAACACCAGCGACCAAAGCCTGTTCCCCATTGATTCTGCCTTTAAGCGTCGCTGGGACTGGAAATACATCAAGATCAAGGAGGGTAAAGACGAGAACGGCAATAAGCTTGACTGGAAAGTTGATGTTAAGATGGACGAAGCGGGTACGTTGTTGTCTTGGTGGGACTTCATCAAGAAAATCAATGAGATTATTGCCTCGATGACTTCGAGCGCTGATAAGCAGTTGGGCTATTTCTTCTGCTGTGCCAAGGATGGCGTGATAGAAGAAGAAACATTCGTGTCGAAAGTTATCTTCTACCTCTGGAACGATGTTTTCAAGGACTATGGCTTCGAGGATGCTTCTCTTTTCCGCTATACGGACAAGGAAGGTAAAGATCAGGACTTGACTTTCCCGGACTTCTATGATGAAGAAGGTGAGAAGGTGAATACTGAGCGACTGACCGACTTTGTAAAGAAAGTGATGTCGTGGAAGAAGACAAATGCTGAACAAGACTGATGTATATCCTGTTTGAAGAACACCAGTATGAAAGCCGGCTTGTGGAAAAAGTCCTAAAGGACATCTACGTCCTGCAGGATGTCAACAAGAAGGTGAGCGTGCAGTATGTGGGGTATTTCTATAATCCGCATCTGCATGATTGTGTGTTCATCCTGCCGAAGGTGTTGCTGACGGAGCAGGAAACGTTAGTCGGCATGGATTTGCCAAATGGTGAACAGGTAAGTCCCGAGCAAGTACTGACACCAGAGGAACAGAAGAAACTGAGTAAAGAATATCGAAAGTTTATTTACGAATTCTCTGTGTGGATATATCGTGCGCTGAGCGTTTTCTATAAAGCTAATCCAGATAGTAAGGCCATCCTATACAAACATCTGCCCCAGGCAGGAAGAGGAAGGCGCCATCGTGCCAACACTTACTTGGATATTGTGTTGTCGCTAATCTCTTTTAATCAGGAGAATAGAAATTTTGTCTTGTTTACCATCAAGAATTTGCATAGGGGTAACAACAAAATCAACTGGACGCGAACTATCAGCCACTCTCAGGCTTTTGTACAAGATGACGATGTGGTTTATCTGAATCCTGTCAACAAGAAGCGAATTATCAACTATGAGGAAGAACTGTTCGTTATCTTCTATAGCATACTGAACTATTTGAATAACGAGTATGGTTTCCATACGCCTATCAACATCCAGTATGACCTGATAACAGGGAAGCAATTCAAGCAGTATCTGCGTGGCATGGGTAAGACAAGGCTTATGCAGATCAAATATAAATACTTCTCTGACAAAGCCTTGCAACTATGGGATTTGTGCTATGCCTTCTTTGAAAACTCGTACCGTATCGCCAGGCCAAGAGTTTCAACGTGGTATTTGAAGCTATGATTGACGAACTGATAGGCACACCACACAATAGAATACCTAAAGGACTGGCAGATCAAGACGATGGAAAGCGGGTTGACCATATGTACGCGGACCTGGCCCTGACGTCGGCTGATACTCAGAAGAGCAGAGAGGTATATTATATAGGTGATAGTAAGTATTATAAGAGTGGGCATACGCTGACGTCAGAATCTATATATAAACAGTACACATATGCAAGAAATGTAATTCAGTGGAATGTCAATCTGTTTGCTGCTGATGATTCTCAATTTGACAAGAAGGAAAAGGATGCGCGCAATGAAGATAAAAAGCATTTTAGCAATATTCATTTGCAAGACAATTCTCTGACGGAGGGATATGATGTAATTCCAAACTTCTTTATCAGCGCCTTTGTCTATAAAGACCATCGCTATAACGATGGGGAAAACAACATACGAAAGCATACCAAGAACGGAGAGCATTGCACAAAGGTTTCTTATCAATTCCCTGACAGGCTTTTTGACAGAGACACGCTCTTCCTTTCTCAATATGACGTTAACTTCCTTTATATACTTTTCTTATACGGTCGCAATAAAGCCAATGAGAAATCACAATGGAAACAGCATGTACGGAAAATTTTCCGTGACGAAATACGTGCTGTGATTGAGCACGAATTCAAAATCTACGCTATGCGTGCCAGATTGGGAGTAGATGGAGCTCTATATTTGCGGCAGCATTTTTATGAACTGAATGGTCGGGTATTCCAGCCATATGGTGAGGAACGTAGCATGTTCTTTGCCTATGCCCGTCCGACAAAGAACATGCCAGACACGCAAGGACAATATGACGAATTGTCCAAGTATTTTGTCATCCAGCCATGCAACATGGGACAAGACCCGTTGAATGTCTTGAAATCGGATATTGAGCAAGAACTGAAACAACCTGTAACTGCGCCACAATGGTTGACGATACATTATCTGGAGCGTGACCTGAAAAGGGGTGTGTTGATCGGTTATTATAAAAACAAAGAGCATCTTCAGTGGATTTTGGGCAACAATGATAAAGGTTCTTTGATATATAATGTCCGTCTGAAATTGAAGAGTGATAAAGAGGTCCGGGATGGTGCGCATACTGAAGGATTTTATAAAAAGAAAAACATCCAATTTGTCATTCTTTACACAGACGGAGTAGAAACGACAGGCGAGTATCGCGTGTTCCATGTTAAGGATATGGCTGGAAGGGTGACTGAAGAAAGAATGCATGCTACAGGTTATCCTCTTGATGTGAATGGAAACTATACCTTCTTTCGCTTTGATGAGGAAGTAAGCATAGGGCGCTTGAATATTAAGGCCTTACTCACAGACATAAAATATAAGCACATAGAAGAGTTTAAGAAATATGTCGCTTATGAGCCATTGTTCTGTACTGCGGAGGATGTGTTAAAGCATAGGAGAGAGTTGTAATGGATAAACTCTCTGCAGAACAACGGCATGCCAATATGGCGGCGATTCGGTCGAAGGATACGAAACCGGAGATGATTGTGCGTCGTGGGTTGTGGAAGAGAGGATTCCGATATAGGCTAAACCACAAGCGGCTACCTGGTCATCCCGACTTGGTTCTGAGGAAGTACCGCACTTGCATCTTTGTAAATGGATGTTTCTGGCATGGACATAATGTGATGTCTGATGTAAGATGTCAGAAGGAAAATGTCATTGAGAGTTCAGAGTGCTGCAAGATTCCTAAGACAAACAGGGCGTTTTGGGTTAATAAGATTCGCAGGAACAAGGAGCGTGACAAGGAGGAGCAACGCAAGTTGGCGGCGATGGGTTGGCATTGTATTACAGTGTGGGAGTGTGAACTGAAGCCGTCGAAGCGAGAAGAAACGCTGGAGTCGATAGCCTTTACATTGAATCATATATGGCTGCAAGACAGAAGATGTAAGATGACTGATGCCAGAACTGAGATGTATCCTCAGTTTGAAGAAGAAAGTGTGAAAGCAGCCGAGGAAGAAATATGGAACAGATAGAAGTTGTAGCAGTGTATGTCACGGAAACAGGTGAAACGATGCCTGAAATTAGAAGTAAGATGTAAGATATTAAATAAGAACGGAATAAAACGTTATAGAAATAAAGTAAGACGAGATATGAGCGACGAACTGCCTCCAAAGTGCAAAAATTGCACTTGGATGCTACAGGGACAGGTGAGTGACATATAGAAGTGGATGGACTTACGGATTCATGGACCAGAGAAATAACGCCGCACTAAAGTGCTGCGAACGGGACAAAGAAGGCGAACGGGACGAAGAAGATAATGAGAAATGAAAAAAGCACCAATCAAACATAATAGACTGCGTCGGATGGATGTGCATGACTATACTTCGGCATGCATTTATCTTCTTACGGTAACGACGGAGGGGCGCAAGCGCATCTTGGGGTCGCTTGTGGGAGATAGTGCGAGTACGGCTGCAATTGAGCCTACGGCCTTAGGTTCATACGTGGCTGAGGCTTTTCGAAAGACTGCAGCAGAGACAACAAAGAAGACAGGCTGTCGTGTTCAGGTGCTACATTATCAGATTATGCCTGACCATTTTCATGGCATATTATATGTCCGCGATACTTTGCCTGCTGATTATGCATTGGGAAAGATTATAGCTGCATGGAAGAGCAAATGTTCCCATGCTTTGTGGGATGCTTCTTCGTCAGGTGCTCAGAGCTTTAGTGTTGAGAAAACACCTCTCTTTTCCAGAGGATTTAATGACCGCATCTTATTTCGCAAAGGACAGTTGCAGACATGGATTGCATATCTAAATGATAATCCGCGTCGGTTATGGCTTAAAATTCATTTCCCTGACCGCCTGCACAAGGTGTATGACTTTAAGGCAGGAAAAAGGGGACATGGATATACTGCTGTTGGCAATACGTTTTTGGTTACTTATCCGGAACGTATTCAGGTTCGCTGTCATCGCAACCTGACAGAGGAGGAGATTCAAGCAGAGGTGAATAAATACATGAGGGAGGCACGACGAGGAGCTGTGTTGGTATCGCCTTTTATTTCGCCGGCTGAGAAGGCAATATATGATGCGTGTTATGAGGATAAATTGCCTATGATTCATATCGTTAATCGTGGATTGGATGGAAGGTTTATTTATCCGTCGGGAAGGGATCTGAATGGTTGCTCGGATGGCTTTTTATTGGTGTTGGCTCCTTATGCTGACTATAGTACAGAAACAAGTGCCGCTCGCATCACGAGGGCGCAGTGTCTGAATATGAATGACTTTGCTGCGGATTTGGCTAACGCCGCACTAAAGTGCTGCGAACGGGACGAAGAGGGGGGAGCGCTGCACTAAAGTGCTGCGAACGGAACGGCGTTCAGTGAACAGTCACACAGCAGTGCGTCGGTAAGTTGGTGGAAGGATGCCTTCGATTGTGACTTTGTGCTGACAAGAGAGGATATTTCACTTCTCACGATATTCCCCTGGCGTCATGCCTGTAATGCGACGGAAGTATTTTGAGAAGAATGAGGGATTGGCAAAATGCATCTCATTGGCTATCTGCGCTACTGGCTTGTCTGTGTGGCGCAGTTCTATTTGGATGCGGGTGATGAGGGCACGGTCTATCCAGTTTTTAGCGGTGGTACCGCTGGTTTGGCGGATAACGGTGCTCAGGTAGCGATCGGTGAGGCACATGTGCTCGGCATAGTAGCCAATCTGATGATGTTCGGTACAGTGCTGAGTGACCAGATGGAGGAAGCGGTCGAAGATAGTCTGCTCGCGTGAACGTCTGCTGGCCAGTTGGTCGGCCTGCTGATGGAACAGATGGTCGTAATGGTGCATCAGGGCTATTACGAGGGCTGTGACAGTGGGACGATGATAGTCGTCGGTAGCATGAACTATTTGCCAGATGATGTCCATAATATTTTTGACAGTAGCGATATCCTCTTTGCTGGCAGTCAACTGGAAGTCGCGCACCTGACCGTTGAAGGCTGACGGCTTCTGTCCCTGTGCAAAGGGCATGGGGAAATTGGAAAAGAGGGCTATTCCATAGATGCGGAAGTCTGATGACAGACGTTTGGGGTGGATGATGGTGCCCGGACTGATATGGACGAGTGTGCCGCTTGTGAGGTGGCGGTCTTGCAGGTTGAAGTTGATAACTGCTTCACCGTTCATGATGATGCCGAAGCGGTGATCGTTGATGGTGAAAGGCGGATGTTGTCGCATCATCAGACTAAATACCGTGCGGTCGCCACGAATTAATCCCAATTCACTATTCAGAAAGACATACTCGCGCATTTGCGAGAGGTGCGATGTAAGGATGTCACGCATTCGTGTGACATCCATCAGTTGCGGTTGTCTGTTCATAATCAGTCCATTTTTGTCGGCAAAGATAATCATTTTTTGCAAAATAATACTCTATTTTTATATAAATCGAACATAAAGAACATTTTTACGTTCATGAGGATAACGCATATATGAAAATAACAATGTATTTTTGTACCCAGAACTCAACGACAAAATGATATGAAGAAATTAGTTTTAGGTTTGACGATGCTGCCGATGCTGGCGTTGGGACAGACGTTGGAGGAATGTCAGCAGGCAGCAGAGAAGAATTATCCGCTGATACAGCGGTATGGACTCATTGAGAAGACCACACAGTTGACAGTAGCAAATATCCAGAAGGGATGGCTGCCGCAAGTGTCAGCATCTGCACAAGCCACATATCAGAGTGATGTGATGGCATGGCCCGATGGCATGAAAACGATGTTGAGCGGTATGGGTGTCGATGTGAAGGGTCTGAAGAAGGACCAATACCGTGTGGGCATTGATGTGCAGCAGACCATCTACGATGGTGGTGTCATCGGCAGTCAGAAACGAATAGCCCGTGAACAGGGCAAGGTAAAGGCGGCACAGAACGAAGTTAGTCTGTATAATGTTCGGAAGCGTGTGAACGAGATGTATTTCGGGTTGTTGCTGCTTGACGAACAGATAAAGTTGAACAACGACTTGCAGACGCTGCTGGCAGGCAACGAAAGCAAACTGGAGTCGATGACTGAACGGGGCACAGCTGCCGAGAGCGACCTACAGAATGTGAAGGCAGAGCGACTCAACGCGGTGCAGAAGGCTACTGAACTGGCATCGCAGAAGCAGATGTTATTGAGAATGCTGAGTACATTCTGCGGTATAGAGGTTAATAACATACAGAAGCCGCAAGTGAAGGCTGAAGACGGAGGGCTGATGGCTGACAACCATAGACCGGAACTGAAGGCACTGAATGCACAGATAGATGTGCTGAATGCTCAGGAGAAGGCTCTCAATGCTGCACTGATGCCGAAGGTAGGTTTGTTTGCTCAGGGTTACTATGGTTATCCGGGCTTGAATATGTTTGAGGATATGATGCGCCACAGATGGAGCTGGAACGGCATAGTTGGCGCACGCGTGACGTGGAACATCGGTGCCCTCTATACCCGTAAGAACGACAAGGCAAAACTGCAGTTGCAGCGTGACATGACGGAAAACAGCCGTGAGGAGTTCCTCTTCAATAACAACCTGGAACAGATTCAGCAGCACGAGAACGTAGAGCGCTACCAAAAACTGATGGCTCAAGACGGAGAGATTATCTCGCTGCGGCAGGCTGTGAGAAAAGCGGCAGAATCGAAGTTGGCACATGGCATCATTGACTCGAACGACCTTGTACGCGAGATCAATCAGGAGCATGCTGCCTGTGTGCAACAGTCGGTACACGAGATTGAAATGCTGAAAGAGATATACGATAACAAATACACGACAAATAACTAAGCATATGAAAAAGATATATCTATTGGCAGGTGTGGCGCTGATGGTGGCTGCCTGCGGAAACAATGAGAAGGACTACGATGCAACTGGTACGTTTGAGGCTACTGAGACAACCGTGTTTGCCGAACAGAGTGGAGAATTGCTTTCTTTCGATGTGGAAGAGGGCGACAAGATAGAGGCAGCTTGCCAAGTGGGACTTATAGACACCACGCAGACGTGGCTGAAGATTCAGCAGATGGATGCTACAAAAGCCGTGTATCAGAGTCAGAAACCTGATATGGAACGGCAGATAGCTGCCACACGCCAACAGTTGGCAAAGGCCCAGCAAGATGAGCAACGCTATCGCGAATTGGTAGCCGATGGGGCTGCCCCATCAAAGATGTTCGACGATGCTACGAGTCAGGTGAAGGTGCTGCAGAAACAGTTGGATGCGCAGATATCATCGTTGAGCACCAGCACGCAAGCCCTTGACAAGCAAACGGCAACTGCAGAGGTTCAGAAAGCGCAGTTGAGGGATATGTTGCGCAAGTGTCACATCCTATCTCCCATAAAGGGTATAGTACTCGAGAAATATGTGGAGCAGGGCGAGTTCGTGAGTGTTGGAAAACCGCTGTTTAAAATAGCCGATACCGAGTCGATGAAACTGCGTGCCTACGTTACTTCTGCTCAGTTGCAGAACAT
>CAJODL010000023.1 GCA_905233165.1 uncultured Prevotella sp. | reverse complement strand
AGCGGCATCGGCATCATGGCATGTGTTGACGGAGAAGTACTTGGATCTGTCTTCAACGAATTCGGAGTGTCGGCATTGTCATTTTCGTATAATCCGCAGAAAGACAAGGTGAAGATTCTCAGCATTATCGGCAAGCTAAACAAGTGGTATATCCGCCGTGTCATAAAGAAAGACATGAAGAAGGTGATAGCCGTACTCAAAGAAGGCGGCACTACCTATACGAACCAAAAGTATCATATAACATACACGTTTAAACAATTGGAACCTGAAACCCCTTCGACTGGCTCAGGGCTGGGCGAAAAACATGAAACTACTGAATCATCTATATAGTATCGACACCATTGCTCAATCGGACGAGAGAATCATCTGCACCATTCGTCTGATTGCAGGAAGCCCTATCTATAAGGTACATTTTCCCATGCAACCTATTACTCCTGGGGCGTGTATCGTTCAGATGGCGGTGGAGATGTATGAGGAGTTTCAGGTTTCAGGTTTCAAGTTTCAGGTTTCTCCTCTTAAAAACATTGACATCGTAAAAGTAAAGAGTGCGAAATTTCTTCATGCTATGATACCTGGTGGTGACAGGGAGTTCAGATACCTTATAACCCCAAAAGCAACCGATCAGGGGGGGATACAGCTGCAGGTGGTGGTGACATCTGATGATGTGACATATGCCAAGTTATCTTTGGTATGCAAAGAGATTTGACAGACATAGAGCAACAACGGCGCATGCTTCATGAGAGAGGCATATGCGTGGTGATTCCGACATATAACAATGCCGGTACCATTGTTGATGTGGTGAGGCGTACCAAAGAGCAGTGTGATGACGTTATCGTGGTATGTGACGGATGTACTGATGGCACAATGGGGCTGTTGCAGGGGGTGACGGACATTATGGTTGTCTCTTTTCCTGATAATGGTGGCAAGGGCGTAGCATTGAAGAAAGGCTTCCAGAAGGCTCTCAAAGAAGGCTTTTCGTATGCCATTACCATTGATGCTGACGGACAGCATTTTCCTGAAGACATTCACGTCTTTCTGGAGGCTAATATTGAACACCCTGATGCGATAATAGTAGGTCAGCGCAAGGGTATGGATGGTGTGGAGCGTACGTCTGGTAGTAATTTTGCCAATGCCTTCAGTAATTTTTGGTTTTGTGTGCAGACAGGTCATCACCTGGCCGATACACAGACGGGCTATAGGCTTTATCCCCTGAAGAAACTCCCTCCCCTCAGCCTGCTGACATCGCGCTATGAGGCAGAACTGGAACTGATGGTGTTTAGCAGTTGGCAGGGGGTAGAAATAGTTTCCAGGGAGGTGAATGTGTTCTATCCCCCGAAAGAAGAACGGGTGTCGCATTTCAGGCCGATAAAAGATTTTTCGAGGATTTTTATTCTTAACACTTGTCTTAGCATCCTCGCAATAGTATATGCTTACCCACTGAAACTGTTTCGTCTGCTGATGACAGCAGTCAGAACATTGTATTCGCTACTGTTGTATCTCATTGCTTGTTTCTGCATACTGCTACCATATACGGCCCTCCTGAATCTGCTTTGTCATGACAAAAACAAGAAAGCGGAGAGGTTGCGTAGTCTGCTTTATCATCTGACGCGATTTGTAGTGTTCCAACACGGCATACCAGGGGTGAAATGTACAGTAGAAAGGGGCGGGGAGACCTTCGTGAAACCAGCCGTCATAATATGTAATCACCAGTCGCATCTGGACTTGATGTTGATGCTGTCGCAGACGCCGAAGATGATAGTGCTCACAAACGACTGGGTGTGGAACAGCCCGTTCTTTGGAAAGGTGTTGCAGAATGCGGAATATTATCCTGTTTCTATGGGAATAGATACCATGTTGCCAAAGTTGAATGATCTTGTTGAGAGGGGATATTCCATTGCCGTATATCCAGAGGGAACACGCTCAAAGGATTGTCGCATAGGACGCTTTCATAAGGGGGCTTTTCATATTGCCAGCACCCTGAAACTGGACATCCTGCCTTTTGTTGAATATGGTGTAGGAAAGGTATTACCCAAGGGGGGGGGATATCTCCGCAAGGGGAGCATCCGACTCCAGATAAACAAGAGGATTCCTTATGAGGAATATAGCCAATACGGCACCAGTCAGGAAATAGCCTCAAGATTTAGGAAATACTATAAGGAGAGATTAGAGTTTAGTGTGTAGAGTTTAGAGTCAGTTGAAAGTTTATAGTTGAAATTAAGAATTATGCTTTATGCATTATGCATTATAATATTTCTTGCACATCTGGTGTGCTTCGCTCAGCATTCGCCTGTTGATATATGGGCTGGTACTGAAGTGAAGAAGCATGTGATGCTAACACCATATATCGCTGAGGGTGAGAAGAACCCTTGTGTGATAGTGTGTCCTGGGGGAAGCTATTTCTGGCACGATACAGAGAATGAGGGCATAAAGGTGGCGGAATGGTTGCAGCAGAATGGTATCTCGGCCTTTGTTCTGAACTACAGAACCGCCTATGTGCCGGCTTTTATCTTTCGGACGAGACTGGTGGTGAGAGGTAACCAGTATCCTGATCCGCAGAAAGACCTGCAGCAGGCAATAAGATTAATTAAAGACCACGCCACCCTCTATGGAATAGATACCACAAAAGTGGGTGCTATGGGCTTCTCGGCAGGAGGACATCTGGTAATGTCTGTGGCAGAGGAATTTGACACCCCTCGCAGCCGACCTGCTTTCGTTGCCCCTATCTATCCTGTTGTGTCATTTACGGCTGACTGCACTCACAAACGCTCCCGAAGAGGCCTGCTGGGAGAATATCGTAAGCGCAAAACAAAGTATAGGGAGGCGTTGTCATTGGAAAAACATGTTCCAAACGATTGTCCGCCTGTCTTTCTCGTAAACTGTATTGATGACCCGATAGTAGATTACAGAAACTCCGTACTCCTTGATTCGGCTTTGACGGCGCAGGGGGTGAAACATAAATACATACAATATGCCACTGGCGGACATGGCTTTGGCGCCTCAGATGACAAAGGAACGCCTGAATGCCGGAGGTGGAAAGAGGAATTCCTGAAATGGATGAAGTCAATGATGAATTAGTTTATGATTATTCGTTTGTTTGAATATTTCCGTACACATTCTGTGATAAGGTGGGGACTGCTCTCTATCCTGACGATAGTATTGGTTTTCCTCGTATCAGGACTGTCGTATAAAGAGGATATCTCAGACTTTCTGCCATTGGGCACTCATGACAGGGATGCGCTGACTATCTATCAGGATATATCTGGCGCGTCACAGATAATCGTGATATTTGATAACCCCGATGATTCTGATGTAACAGTCGAGGCGATAGAAGGGTTCTGCCAGAGATTTCAAGACTCGGGTTTAACCTTTATTTCCAAGTTCGATATCGAGGAACTCTCGCGTATTACGGACTTTGTATATTCAAACATACCATACTTCCTTACTGATGCGGATTATGACAGGATTGACAGTCTGCTGAGTATGTCTGGATATATCTCGGAACAACTGAGGTCAGATCATGAGCTGCTGATGTTCCCGTCAGGAGGCCTGCTGTCGCAAAACATTTCACGTGATCCACTGAATCTCTTTACGCCAGTTGTCAGCAGGCTGAGCAAAATGCAAAAGACCTCTCACTTTGAGAGCTATGAGGGCTATATCTTCTCCCCTGACATGAAGAGGGCATTCGTGATGGTCCATTCTCCTTATGGCAATAGCGAAACAGAGAATAATGCCAAAATATTATCTCTTCTCGAAGAATCGGTTCAGCAGGTAGAGAAGTCTTACCCGTCAGTAAAGATACACCTTACCGGCGGACCATGTATAGCTGTTGATAATGCGAGTCAGATAAAGCATGACAGCATACTTGCCATAACAATTGCAGTAGTGCTGATTGTAATGTTGCTGGTATATGCCTTCAGGTCTGTCAGAAACATCTTCCTCATTGTTGTTTCTATAGCATGGGGAGCGCTATTCGCTTTAGGGGGCCTCTCTGTGATACACGATGATATCTCTATTATCGTTATAGGAATATCGAGCATCATCATTGGTATAGCCGTCAACTATCCCTTGCATCTCATAGACCACACAAATCATGAGCCTGACATACGAAGTTGTCTCAAGGAAATAGTGAATCCGTTGGTTGTGGGTAATATCACGACAATAGGTGCCTTTATGGCATTAGTGCCACTGAAGTCGATAGCCTTGCGTGACTTGGGTCTGTTCGCATCGTTGCTGTTATTGGGAACCATCTTGTTTGTTCTCATCTTCATGCCTCATATGGTGAAGGTTAAAAGTCAAAGATCTAAGGTCAAAGGCTTTTTCCGCCTTGTAACAGAGGCGCGGATTGAGGGTAAGCGATGGCTGATGGTAGCGGTGGCGGTGCTGACGATGGTATTTGCATACTTCAGCCTCGATACGGAGTTTGACGCCAACATGTCGAACATCAACTACCTCACGGAACAGCAGAAGGAGGATATGGAATATTTCCAATCGTTACTATCATCTGACAGCAAGGATGATACAGAAACACTCTATATCGTCTCTTCTGCCGCTACGATGGATGAGGCTCTCGACAGGTGCCGCAGTAATGGGGCGGTGGTTGATTCGCTGATGGCTTGTGGCATTATAACGAATAGGGAGAATACAGCTGCCTTTATCACTTCCAGGTCGGAGCAGCAGAGGCGGATCGAAAGATGGCAGGAATTGGTGGGGAAACATTTCGGCATCCTACGGAATGAATTGCAGAGGGAAGCTGCTGTTGCAGGATTCAGCAATGATGCCTTTGATGACTTCTTCCAGATAACATCGCGCCACTATAAGCTGAGGTCTTTTGACTATTTCTCGACGTTGACGAATACCGTTTTCATGCAGAATATAAGCATCGACACATCGCAGCAAAGATATTCTGTCGTTGACAGGGTGAGGGTAAAGAAGAATCACATGCATGATACCCAAAAACTCTTCTCTGGCAGCTTTGATGTGAAGAGTATGAATAGTGCCATTGCCAACAGTCTCTCCGATGATTTTAACTATATAGGAATAGCATGTTCCGCTATAGTATTCGTATTCCTTTGGCTCTCTTTCGGACGTATCGAACTTGCCATAATTTCTTTCCTGCCGATGGCGGTCAGTTGGATATGGATATTGGGACTCATGGTTCTCTTTGGCATAAAATTCAACATAGTGAATGTCATCCTTGCCACCTTCATCTTTGGTCAGGGTGATGATTATACCATTTTTATGACAGAAGGAAGTTCCCATGAATATGCCTATCGTAAACCTATGCTGGCATCCTATAAGAACAGCATCATCCTCTCGGCACTGATAATGTTTATCGGCATCGGGTCGCTGATAGTTGCCAAACATCCTGCTCTTCTTTCTTTGGCAGAGGTTACCATCATCGGTATGTTCAGCGTGGTGTTGATGGCATATCTTATACCACCTTTCCTTTTCAACTGGATTACCAAGAGTGGTGGACAATATCGTAAGCGTCCATTGACACTTGGGGCATTGGCAAGGGCATGGTTCTGCGGAATATGGTGGCTGACACAACTGTGTATAGGCTACCTTATCGGGTTCGTGTTGTTCACATTCTTTGGAAAGAGAGAATGGACGAAAAACCTCCTTCACAGGATTGCCACGGCAAGCCATCGCCTAGATTTGCGACTGTTTCCGGGACTGAAGAACAAAATCATAAACCGGCACAATGAAACATTCGAGAAACCCTGTGTCATAATATGCAATCATCAGTCGATGATAGACCCGGCCTACCTGATGGCCCTCAGCCCACGCATCATCATTGTGGCAAATAAACACTCAAGTTGGAATCCGATAGTGCGCAGAATGTTCGGATGGCTGGATTTCTATACTGTCATAGAAGACCAGTTTGAGGATGATCTCCCTCTCTTCGAAAGATATGTGAAAGAGGGCTACAGCATAGCAATATATGCTGAGGGGGAACGCAACCCTGATTCTACGGTATTGCGATTCCATAAGGGCGCTTTTATGCTTGCCAGCAGGCTGAACCTCGACATTTTGCCAATCTATCTGCATGGATTGAATAATGCTATGCCGCCACGGAGTTTTGCTATCAATCCCTCTACTGCAACCGTGATAGTGGGGGAGCGCATTACATCGGCTTCACCTCTGTGGGGAGAGGATTATCAGGAGACAACACGCAGAATCCACAGGCATTTCCTTACAGAATATAACAGGATAAAACGTAACCTGGAAACGACGTCATATTTCTTGCCTCTCGTAAAGGAACGCTATCTCTATAAGGGTAGGGAAGTGTATGCAGAGGCTTGCAGGGCCCTCAGCAAAGAGAATCTCGCCGGTATAGACAATGCCGGTGACAGTCCTACGATGATCATAAAGAATAGCGGCTGCGGAGCACTGGCATTGATGGCAGCATTGGTACATTCTGACAAAACGATATATGCCATCGAAGAGGATAAAGACAAAAAACTCCTGGCACAATACTGTGCCAAAGGGTTGGTGAAGAATGTGTGTTTTAGTGAAAAGTGAAAGGTAAAAAGTAAAAAGAAGAAATGAAAGAAGAGATACTACATTTACTGGAAGAAGCCCTTCCGTTAGTCGATTTTAATAGCGACTTTCTCCTTGGTGAATTGGATTCTTTGGGGGTGACGACCATTATCATGCTCCTCTCTGAGAAATATGGCATAAAACTGGATGCCTCTGACATAACACCAAGAAATCTAAAAGATATTGACAGTCTCGTAAAATTAGTGCAATTGAAGATTGAAAATTGAAGATTTTCTCATAAGGAATGCCAACAGGCTGGCTTTCGTCTGTGGTAAAGAACAGATAACCTATGGCGAACTGTACTCTGCAGTCCTCAGCAGGGCAGCTGAGTTGACTGTTGCAGGCATGGCCGAAGGGGATATAATACCCCTCAGGGCAATTCCCTCAATAGATTATTTCGTCAACTATTTCGCCATCCATGTCAATCGCGGCATCGTTGTTCCTCTGGCAAGTGATATTTCGGAAGAGAGCTTCCGGCAATACAAAGATTATCTTAAAACATCGAGTGTGCCAGAAGGTACAGCCGACATCCTTTTTACCACAGGAACAACGGGTAGGTCGAAGGGCATCATCATAAGTCATGAAACTATTATCGCCAATTCCGAAAACCTCATAGCAGCACACGGATATAATGACAATCTGTCATTTGTCATCTGCAGTCCGCTGAATCATTACGGCGCATGGTCAAAGGTCTTTCCCTGCATTATGCAAGGCATGACAATTTACCTGCTGGAGGGCCTGAAAGAGATGGACAGTTTGTTCGATGTGATAGACTCTTCTGCCACTAAGATAGCCACCTTCATGGTACCATCGAGTATTAAGATGCTTATGCAGTTGTGTAGTGACAGGTTGTCAAACTATGCTGACAGGATTGCTTTTCTTGAAACGGGTGGCGCTCCAATGTCCGAAAGCGATATGAAACGCCTGTGTCTGCTGCTGCCTAATACCAGTCTCTTTAACACCTATGCTTCAACAGAAAGTGGTATCATAACGACCTACAACTATCAGGAAGGATGCATCTCGGGATGTGTCGGACGCCCTCTGAAAAACTCTTCTGTTGCCATCTCTTCGCAAGGACATATTCTTTGTAGTGGAAAAACTCTGATGACAGGATATCTTGACGACCCGCTGCTGACAAGTAAGATACTCCAGGGTGGGGCAGTGGAGATGTCTGACAAAGGCATAATAGATGAAGAGGGACGGTTACATATCCTCGGACGTGATGATGACGTGATAAATACAGGAGCATACAAGGTGAATCCGCTGGAGGTGGAAGATGCTGCAAACGAATATGCCGGCATAAGGGAGTGTATCTGCATCGCAGCACCTCATATCATCCTCGGAACAGCCCTGAAACTGTTATATACCACACACGATGGCAAGGAAATAAGCAAGAAAGACCTTGCCCGCTATCTTCTGACAAAACTTGAAAAACACAAAGTCCCACTCCTCTACGAGCAAGTCTCGTCAATACAGATGACCTTCAACGGCAAAAAAGACCGTAAACACTATCGGCATTAAAGAAAAAACTGGAAGTTTTTACGCTTCCAGTTTTTTCATTTTGTCCATCGTTCATTGTTCCTTTTACAGATCGAACTTGTAACCTACTGTCAGGGTGAATACGCTGTTCCTGCTGTCCTTTACGCCGTCTGCTGTGTATTTGTTCAGTCTTGTCAGACCAATCTGATAACGTGCGTCGATGGTGATAGGAGTCTTGAACTGATAAGATATGCCTACAGGAATAGAGAAGTCGAACTTCTTGAAGTTGTCCTTGTAATCAATATAGGTGTATATGTCTGTGTCTCTGTTTACACCATCACCCAGATTAACCTTGCCTTCTGCATGAAAATTAATCTTTGAACTTACAAGGAATCCGAACTGTATACCTGCCTTAACAGCAAAACCCTTGAAGATATAGTAGTTTGCTACGATAGGTATCTTGATATAGCCTAAACTGAGGTTGATATCCTTGTATTTCACATTGCCATCGTTGTAGTCATCCCATCCGCAACCCTGTGAGGTGTAGTTAACACCTGCTGCAGCGCTGAATTTATTGGCAAACTGATATTCTGCCTCACCACCGATAATGTAAACCGACGTTGTCTTCTTGTCTAACGTCTTGTTGCCGCCGAGGGAAAGGTCGCCTGCATTTGTGATTGTTGAAAAACCACCGCCAAGGAATGGCTGCAATGACCATGTGCCTTTCTCGAACTGTGCATTTGCTGCTGTAGCCATAAAGGCGGCTACTGCCATCATGATAATCTTTTTCATAGCTTTTTGAAGTTAAGTTAACAAAAATATAAA
>CAJODL010000022.1 GCA_905233165.1 uncultured Prevotella sp. | reverse complement strand
ACTCATACACAGCATTGCGATTCTGTTTATGACCTTATTAATGAACTTAAAGAAGGGCATAGGGTTATTGTTGCTGTTGATTCTCATGAGTTATGGGCAGAACCCGGTTCTAAAGAATATGACTTCTATCGCCATTTAACACATGCGGATCACGCCCTGATTGTTTCAAGTGTAAGCATTGATCCACTTCACCCAGAAAACTCTACTGTAGTTCTGACAGATCCTGGGAACGGTTCTATTTTGGAATATGATTTTGAGCGATTCGCTCATTCGTGGAAAGACTCAAATTGTTTTATGATGGCAACGGATGAACCTGCTCCATATCAGTACAACGCTGAAACTAAATGTATGGAGGTTTCAAATTTTGCAACGAATTTTACTTTGCAAGAGTTCCCTTTCCATAATGAATTTACGGATATTTGGCAGGTTGACAAATTAGGATATGTACCATATTATGGGGAAGGCCATTTAGATAATATAACCGAGGAGTTGTCATATGATGATTTCACGAATGCATTTTCAACTGATAGTTATAGTAGTTTGGATGACTCTTTAAATATGAATAACGTTGATGAAACTTTAACAAAAGTTGAATTTTCGGATTCAGAAATAGTTACTGATATTTGTCCAATGGACAACATGTTTGATTATGGTTGGAATGAAAGTAACATAGCAGAATTATAACCAATATGTTAAATTTTAAACGTAACGATTATGTGTGAAATTGATGAATTGATTCATGAAGATTCGGTAGTTGACCCTTCAACTGAGGAAATAACCACAATCGGTGGAAATGAGCCAGAACCGATAGTCTCGCAGCCCGTCCAAGAGCCGATAACAGGTCCTGATCCTGTAAGTATACCAGAACCCAATGTTATACCAAATCCGGTTCAGGAGTCTGACCCATATAATGGAACGGGAGAGACGGATGAGGATAACGAGAATGAGCTTGGTTCATGCGATTGTCGTTCAGAATGTCGTTATAACACAGGCCATACTTATAAGTATGCCGATTACGGATATTCTGGATAATGCATGCACAAGTTTGTTACCACATCTGGTAAAGAACTGTGGTATGATGTTAATACTAACAGGATAAGTCTGTGGGATTCGTCAAAGAACCAACGGACTTGTCCTGTTGTGCTATTTGATGCAGTTTTAGATATTCGTGCAGATAGAATAATAATGTTTACTATTGAGATAACTCAACAATGTAATTTACGTTGTACGTATTGTTGTTATTCTGGAGATTATAGAGATCGACACCAACACAATCATAAAGAAATTGCCTTTGATACTTTAGAAAGAATAGTCTGTTTTATTGTTGAACATGCTGATAAATCTGCAGAAGAAATCACCGTTTGTTTTTATGGTGGAGAGGCTCTTTTAGCCCAAAATAAGATACAATGGGTGATAGAACAACTTAATCAAATATTTGGCACAAGAATAAGATACTCACTATCTACAAATGGCTTGGCATTAACTGAATCTGTTGTTGATTGGATATGTAGCCATGATAAATTCTTGGTTAATGTTACTATAGATGGTGATGAAGAAATGCATGATGCGCATCGTAAAACCTACAATGGAAATGGCTCTTATCTTAAAGTCATCAAGAATCTGTCATTATTCAAGAAGAAATATCCTGATCAGTACAACAAAAGAATACGCTTTCTGTCTACTGTTTATATATTGGAAGATGTTGCAAAACTATCTAAAATTTGGGATAGTTGTGAGGTTTTAGAAGGTCATAACCCTGTTCATATAAGTCACATCATTCCAAATTTCTCAGACTCTACTCGTATGTATGATACATGGGATTCAAAAAATGCATTCTACGAAGAAGCGTTTCATGACTACATGGAGGGGATAGGTTCAATCAAAGCAAATTATTTTAAAAAACTTGTTTCTTTGATAAACCATCGTAATTATTCTCCACTTTTATCTAAAATGCTAATTAAAACATGTTATCAAGATATGTTTTCTTGTTTTATAAATGTTGATGGTGATTTATATGCTTGCGAAAAATTCTGTGACGAATATAAAATGGGGAATGTTTATGTTGGTTTTGATACAAACAGAACGGATCGCATTCTTCAGATATTTGCAGAAAGGAAAAATAAATTCTGTAAATCATGTTGGGCTCAGCGTTTATGCAGAATGTGCTTGACAGGATTGAATCATACTGATGATGAAATAATAAAAATGTGCGAGATGGAGCGTGATACTATTGATCTTGCGTTAAAATATTATTGTGAAATGATAGATTGGCAACAAAATAATAAATAATCAGAATTATGAAAGAAATATCGTCTTTATTATTGAGTATTGGAGAAATGGATACATCTTATATTGTAATTGCTTTTATTGTAATTGCTGGTTTATGGTTGATATCTAAAATTGTAAGTAACAAGAAATAGACAATGGATTTGGAAGATATTTATGATCCCCTTCCCGGGATGGTAGACGACAGAGAAGTGATTTTGGGCGATATATTTACTGACCAAGATTCAAATGATGATGGGACATTTGGTGATATTCCCAAAGCAGATAACGGTTCAAAAGGTGATGAGATATCATTTGAGATAGAACCTTTTGAAAATGTATTTAGTTCTGTGCCTATAATTGGGATACGGAGACATCGCTTGCTCACAGATGGAAATGGTGTAACGACATTAGTTGCTTTTCACGGATGCCCTTTGTCATGTAAGTATTGCATAAATCCTCAGTGTCACGAGTCAGAGGGAATCGTCCATTTCATAAATCCTAAGCAATTATACGAGCATGTAAAGATTGATGACATATATTTTCAGTCCACAGGAGGTGGAATTGTGTTTGGTGGTGGAGAACCACTTATATATGCAGATTTTATAAATCATTTTTATGAAATTTGTTATAATGATGGTTGGAAGCTATCAGTTGAAACATCTTTGAATGTTAACCAGAACTATTTATTAGATGTTATTTCTGTTATCGATGAGTTCATAGTTGATATAAAGGATATGGATTCTTTGACATATAAGAATTATACAGGTATTGAAAATGAAAATGTCGTGAAGAACCTTAAGTTGTTAAAAGATTATGGCATGGAGGAGAAGGTTATTATTCGGATTCCTTTAATTCCGGGATATAATGATGCAAATAGTCAAAATGCTTCAATAGCGATGTTAAAAGAAATGGGATTCTCTAGATTTGACCAATTCTGCTACACAATCTCTAAAGAGTACGTTAAAACGGGTGAAAAGACTATTGGGAAAGCAATATGTGAGGTTCTAAAAAACATTCGCAAAACGGTAGCTGATGCAAATAATATTATTTATTACCCTGATAATTGTCGTCATCAAGGTGGTTGTCCTGGTACATGTCCAAAATGTGAAGAAGAGCTTAGATTATTAACGGAAGAACTTCATGAAAGAAAATCACGAGGGATTTCTATATATTTGTAATAGTATGTTGATTAAAAATTTAGCAATCTTTATAAAGGATTTAGGTGAACAGACTTACAATATCCTTACAAGGTCAATTGATGACGAGCCACTAGAACTTATGGGTGATGTAATTGAACCGATTGATCCAGATGAAGAAGATATTGTTCATATTTCAACAAGAGAATATGATAAAAATAATTGTGTAAATTTTGATTTAGGAGAAGAGTAAGATGATATTCAGTAATTTGTTTTTGTTATCTGGCATAATGATTCCTCCAATATTTCCAGAGTGGAGGAAATCACCTTTTATAAAGGAATTGAATCATATTTTTGAAACCATGCATGAGACTTATCAAGGATCATGTATCTCTGCAGTTGGTGTATTATACCTTAATGATAAGGATGTTTTGTGTCCAAAGTTTATAATGAAAATAGGTGATGATTCATTTCAAGAAGTTTCTGTAGAAGATCATGTTATTTCTTTGTCTGATTTGATAACAGATGAAGAGACGATAAAAGAATTAAGAGAAAATGGTTTCTTAATAATTTCAAAATTCGCAGATGAGTGATAGGTTTTTATGGTATTAATCCTCTATTAAAATAGAAACATTAAAAAAGAAGTAATATGGAAGATTTTTATGACATGAATGGGGAGCAATTCAATCCATTAGATGATTTGCAAAATGAATCTTTTTCAAGTATAAACAATCCTGATGAGGATATGCTTGGTAGCGTGTTTAATCATAAAAGACTTAGTCCTTATGATTCTGGATTCGATGCTGAACATCCTATGCCTACGTATGACCAACTAAGAAATGCCGGCTTCAGTGATTATTTAGCTCATCAAATTACAGGAGGGCTATCACATTGTTACTCACAAAGAGAACTTTTCCATTGTTTATATGAATCAGAAGATCCTGTGAAGGCTTATAATGAAATGATGGATGGAAAAGTTCAGGATTCTATTGCAAAGACAGACAAATTAATTCAGGAGATTGAATCAGAACTTTTATAATCTTATAATTTAGCAAGAGCATACAATAATAGCCATACTTAATTGTACGGCTATTATTGTATGCTCTTGCTAAAAGTTGTCATCAGGTATATAATCTGAGGAAAATGGATTGGAAGTATCAATATGTTGAGTTGACATAGGATTGGTACTGTCAATATAATCTGGTGAGAAAGGATTAGTGCTATCAATGAATTTGTCGACCATATACGGATTTGTATGGTCTACAACATAAGGTGAAAAAATAGCTGATCCCAACTCTTGTTCGCTATCTTGTTGTATTGACGATTCTTCACATAAACCAGAAGAAGGATTCAAGTCATCATCTGACAACGCATTGTTCACATTATTAAAATCAATCTCATCCATAACCATACTGAGTTTTATATTAAATATTATATTGCTCACAAAATTACGAAATAATCTCAAAAATTGAACAGAATAACGCCAACAGTTCACATTTTTTATGATTTACAGATAGTTTTCTCAATAGAATATACTCTTTGTTGTTGTAAACAGAAAATTAATGTAAGATGAAAGAGTTATTATTAGCAATGTGTTTTTTGATGCCTATTGGAGTGTCATCTGCACAAGAAATAGAGGCAATAGATTCTATTGACGTAAAGACTGGTATTGTTTATTATGCGGATTCTACACAAGTGACTGACACGATTTGTTCAGATACGATTAACTGTACAAATCCTCCTATTCCGCAAATTCCTTTGGAAGAATGCGACAGTTTGATGGTGCGAGATGTCACGGACCATTATGGGGTGGTGTATAAAGATGGGAAGTGCGGCATCTACGACCTCATAAAAAATGAAAACGTAACGCGGATAGAGTATTCATATCTATGGTACGCCTATCGCAAGGAGATTGAAGGAGAATACTTTACCTATTTCTCTTGGGAAGAACCTGAAACTATTGGCGTAGTAGGCGTGGCAGAGGTGAATAATCAGTTCATCGGTATATCCATGCCTAAGAAGAAAGATGAAGATGATAGGTATTCTGGAGAATGATTCTCTATACCAACATAAGAACCCTATAAAAAAGAAAAAACATGAGCAGAACAAGTATTATCAATTATGATGTCCTTTGGAACAGAATCAGCAATTTTGCCAGAAAGGCAGGTAGAATGAGTACAAGACCCGTTTTGCTGCTTTATTATGTGTTACGTTCAAAAGAGACACCTCGTAGTGACAAGATGTTAATTTTTTCAACGCTGTCGTATCTGGTACTGCCAATCGATATTTTGGATGCCAAACGGTTACCGTTTATCGGATGGCTCGATGAAATAGCCTCTTTCTCCGTCACGTACAATCGTGTTTGCAAGAACATTACCCCAGAAATGGAAGCAAAAGTAGATGCTATTCTTGACAGATGGTTTCCAGAGTACGCTATGTATGAATTAATTGAAGATTGAGTTATATGGCAGGAAAAATTGTATTTCTGACAGGAGAGAACATTGCAAGCAATGCGAACGAGTGCATCCACCTCTACAGGAGAATTGTTAGTTTCAAAAAGAGTGCTGATGTTGCTGTTATAACACAGAGTTCTGAAATGCATCCAGAGCAAGCGGGTTGCAAGTTGGTTGTGCATCTTGATTCTCAGGGAACCAATCAGGCTAAAGCAGTGAGTGTTGCTAAGCAGGCTGATATGTTTGTAGTGGTTGGCATGGCGCCAAATGCTTTTCATTCGGCAGCATTATTGGGAGCAACACGGCCAGAGTGCAGTATTGCCATTATCAATAAGGGTTGCATGGATTTACCGAATGAAGTCCATCGTGAACATGTGTTGAGAATACGGGATATGAGCATTGGCACAGGATTGATGTTTTTGTCTATGTATCGTTGGATGATGGATCTGGTTGAAGAGTGAAAAAATAGTAATAGGTGTTGTGTATGATGTTGGTAATGGTAAAAGTGATATGAAGTCTTTAAGGGTTATTCTATTGATGTTTGTGGGTTTGTTGTTGATTTGCGACGGAGCAAATGCTCAGCGACTTGACATCAGGGGTGTTCGGAAGAGGTCGAAGGCTACTGATGTGGCAACTATCGTGTTCAAGTCTGACTTTGATAGCCTGACAGTTATAGGTACATCGGAAGACTCTGTCTATAAGAAGAAGGATTGTGATTACAATCACGTATGGACACAAAATGTAGATTTGAGACATGAGCGGGAGCAAGGTTCACCCAGCCCAATAAATCGTAGTTTTGTTTTGCATACACCTTACACTGAAGATGTGAATCTGAAGTTCCTGGCAACGGCAAGGAATTACAACAGGGTATATATGAATATAATGTGCGCATGTTCGACTATTTCCCCCTACGAGTAACATGCGAGATAGATGTAGTAAGAATGCGTGATTACTTTGGGCTTAGAATAAGTGCGGGGAAAAGGCTTGGTGGCTATCTGGCACTAAAACTCACCCGTCATATTAAGGAAGGGTTTAATGCTGACGAGCGAGGGGAAGGCGTAGATTTGAGTAAGAAAACGTATGAGGGAAGAATACGCAACTCGTATATGGCCGGTTTCAAGTATGGCATAGCGAGCAGAGACTATCCAGTCTTCTTATATCTGGGAGCCGGTTACGGTAATGATGGAGTGCAAAGGTCCAACGGAAAGAAAATAGGGCAGGGTCGAGTGACATATTATAATGACTACACCAGTGGTCTTGAGAGTGAGTTAGGAGTCAGTCTTATACTCTTTAACTTCTTTTCAATTTCAATGGGTGCTGATGCTGTATTCGGCCACCGTGTTGCTTTTGACATCAATTGTACTCTTGGATTTGTCATAGACTTCTCGAAATGACTTAAATGAAGTTAAGAGAAGTCACTTGATAACTATACTTCGGATTTATTTCACTATATTTGCAGAAGCTTATTTTATATAACGAGAAAAGTGTCATGGAAGAAAAGAGAGTTCAGGCCATTCCTCGTAATGGAAGTTGGGAGTCACTCTATGAAAGAGTGAAAAAAGCTCATGGAAGACCTGTTTGGATAGAGATAAAGGTAACACCAGATCTTTTTGGCGACTTATATAATTACGATAGTATATGGGAAGCTAAACAGCGAAAGTTTTTGTCTATTGAGGCAAGAATTACTAATGAAGGAAATCTTTATCTCGAAGAATGTGTAGAACAAGATTTCGGAGATGAAGACGGATTTGGGGTTGAGCCTGACACCTATATGAGTGGTTTGATTGGAAAAGACGGCTTCTTTATTAAGCCTTTCCATGTATAGGTAATATGAAGAAATGTGTCATTGAATGAAAGATTGTATTGAGAAATTAAGAGTGTATGCGATTAAGCATTCAAAAATGGGAAGTGGTTCTGTTCATGGCATAGCCCATTGGGACAGAGTTGCTAAAAATGCTGATCTCTTGAATACAAGCGATGTTGACTTGCTTGTCGTGAAAGTTTTTGCCTATATTCATGATGTGGAAAGAGATGACGATGGTTATGACCTTCAACACGGTCCAAGGGCTGCGGAACTTGTTGATGAGATACGTGAAACTGAACTCGCCTTTCTCAATGATGGCGAGATCCGTCAGTTAAAAAAGGCTTGCGAGCTACACACAACAACGTGGAGAACGGAAGATGCTACGGTGAATGCCTGCTTTGATGCAGATCGTCTGGATTTAGGTAGGGTTGGAATAATGCCAGATCCCGATAAGATGGCAACGGTGCAGGGGCGTATCATGGCAGAGAAAATTATGGAGGACAACCCTGAGGCAGACTGGCTTTTGAACGGGGGATAAATATGTAAAGAAGAGAATCTATGGAAGAAGTAAAATTTAGTGAGCCTAGGAATTTTAGGGAGCAGGTCGAACAGACGCTTGAGAAATTACTCATGCGTACTGAACGGGAAATTCCTGATTATGGCGATTTCATTCCTGTGCATGAGATGTTCCCGAATTTGGACACTAAGTCGCAAAATATCGTTGGGATGTATGGACTAACCATTCTGAAACTTCCCCAAAATGTAAGGCCTGACCCTACAAGGAGATACATTGAAGCTTGTGCCTATGAACCGACTGGAGCATATAAGGCTAAGATGTTGGTGTTTGGAGGTTGTAATGATGAAATTCTTTCAGCCCTACGTGATAGAGGCTTGGTTGATAAACTGTGCGATGTCTATGCAACCTTGGCAGATAGTCTGAAGGATTAAACAGGCGATAATGTAAATGTGCAAAAATCCGTCCATCACTAATACTTTCTCGATTAAAAGAGGGTAAAAAACAAGAAAAATCGCGCTCTTGTGTAAAATTTACGCAGAAAAATTTGGAGGTTTGAAATAAAAGATGTAATTTTGCGTAAAAATTACACAAGATATGATGAAAGAAGGTAAAAGAATTGTTGTTATGGGTGGGAGTTTTAACCCACCAACATTGGCTCACTACAAGTTGATGAGGGAAGCCATTGATGCACTTGAAGCAGATATAGGCTTTTTTGTTCCAGTGAGTGATGCCTATCTGAAAAGGAAGATGCGTCACAGTCATCCTCCTGTTGTACTGTCACCAGAGTTGCGAGTCAAAATGCTTCAATCGATGTGTACTGATAACCGCATGAGAGTGTGTGAGAAAGAAATCGGTACTATTGAGCCAAGGACAGTGCCAACATTGGTGGCGCTACAGGAAGAATATCCTGATGCGGAATTGTACTTTGTGATGGGTGCTGACAAACTAAAACTACTTACCCACCTTACAGAGAAGCGGGATTTCCTGAAATCCTTCATTCGAGAGAGGGTGGGGCGATAAATGATACGTTAAAGGGTGATGGACTACTTACCCCTTATTTGGATCACATCGTGACACTGCCCCAACCTGAAGGAACAGAAACGATTAGTTCGTCATTGATTAGGAGTCGGATGTTATCTGGCGAGAGCTGTCTGGACATGCTGTGGCCTGGTGTCTGGGAATTATTCAAAGAGTTTACTCCTGACAATTTTCCTGATGTGGTTAATCAATTTAAAGGCGAGTATGACTTCCTGAGTAATCGTTTCGGTTGTCGTTTTGTCTGGCAAGGACTGCTCTATGGCAATGCAGAGGCAGCATTTCAATCTTCCAAGTGTATGGATACATCTGAGCGCAATGTTTATGCTGGCTGTTCAGCAGATAAGGCTGTTTTGAAAGGGAGAGAACAGGCTCCGTTCCCTGGCTGGGAAGATACTCGTCTAGACATCATGGAGTCTATTCTTAGGGCTAAGTTTGAACAAAATCCGTCCCTGATGAAAAAGCTGACAGATACTGGAACCTGTATCCTGATCAACGGGAACAATAAGCAAGAAACCTATTGGGGAGTAGACTTATATAGCTGGCAGGGTGAGAATCATTTAGGTAGAATAATAATGGACATAAGAGGTACAACATTGAAACAATTAAGAAAATAGTCCGTGAGAATCCCACAACAGAAATCATCTATTTCTGGGGTCATACGCCTAATCCGAAAAAAGTTACTGCTGCTTGTCTGAGCCAGTGGTATGATTGCTATTTTGAGGTGGATGGCGTACAATACCACACCACAGAACAGTATATGATGGCCAGTAAGGCAAAGCTGTTTGGTGACGATGAAGTTTGCCAAGAAATCATGATGGCATATCATCCCCACGATTATAAGAAGCTGGGGCGTAAGGTTCGTGGCTTTAATCCTGAGTTGTGGGATGCTCGGAAATATGACATTGTTGTAGAAGGGAACAAGGCCAAGTTCGGACAGAATCCAGACATCAAGGAATTCCTACTTTCTACTGGAGATGCCATCTTGGTAGAAGCCAGTCCGTACGATAAGATTTGGGGGATTGGCATGGACAGAGAAACAGCCATGAAGGGTACTGTCGGGCAATGGCAAGGCGAAAACCTGTTGGGCTGTGCCTTGATGGAGGCTCGTGATTGGTTAAGGGGTATCAAGTAAATGGTGTAAATAATGGAAACAAAGAAGGGAACATATACATACGAGTACCCACATCCGAGTGTCACGACTGATTGCGTGATATTCGGATTTGATGGGACAAAAATGAGGGTGTTGCTCGTTGAGCGGGGCATAGAGCCATTCAAGGGCCGCTGGGCATTCCCTGGAGGATTTCTGAAAATGGATGAGTCTGCAGAAACAGGAGCATTGAGGGAATTGAAAGAGGAAACGGGACTGGATGGGGCCTACATCAAACAGTTTCATACCTTTTCAGACCCCAATCGTGATCCCCGTGAGCGGGTGCTGACAGTAGCCTATTATGCTCTTGTGAGGATGCAGGAGGTAAAAGGCGGTGATGATGCTGCCAAGGCTGAATGGTTTGCATTGGACGAGGTACCGTCGTTGGCATTTGACCATGACCTCATATTACGGATGGCATTGAAAGAATTGCGGAAGCAGATACACTTTGAGCCTATCGGTTTTGAGCTGCTGCCGGAGAAGTTCACCATCAAGGAACTACAGCTGCTCTATGAAGCCATTCTCGACGTGAAGTTTGACAGGCGCAACTTCTATAATAAGATGATGCACCTGGAAATCCTCACGCAGTTGGATGAAACCGTGTTCAATTCTCCAAAGAAGGAGGCCTTCCTATTCAAGTTCAACCCAATGAAATACGATGAGTTGAAGCAAAAAGGATTCAGATTAGAGTTTTAATGAAAATGAACAACAAGGAATATACATATAGATGGGATCCAGAGAAGGATTTTCTTGAAAAATATCGTGCTTTGATGGGAAGAGTTAAGAATGGTGACCATACGGCATATTATCAGGTAAAGGAACTGCGTACAAAGGAGTTCCGAAATACCGTAGATATTGTTAATCAAGGTGGATATGTGACAGAGAACGGAACTGTTTATTCCTTTCCTGATGATTCGGATATGATGCGTAAGACTATGTTCTATGAGCGCGAAATCTGTTTGTCAGAAGTGGAGAAAGGAAGCGAACAGACCATAGTAGAGGTTCAAAACATTGATTGCCTGTATGCAGGGGTACAATTGAAAGAACAAGGATTTAACCCTGCTGTGTTGAACATGGCCAGCAGACGTAATCCGGGTGGTGGTGTAGTAACAGGCGCAGGGGCACAGGAAGAAACGCTGTTCCGTAGAACTAACCTGTTCCGTTCCCTTTATCAGTTTGCCCCCTACGCTGAACAATATGGCATCAAGCGTTTCCACCATCAGTACCCTCTCGACAGAAACTTTGGAGGTATTTATACTCCCGATGCCATCTACTTCAGGGATAGTGAACAGAAGGGCTATGCGTTGCTGGACAATCCTGTTAGCCTCTCGTTTATAACAGTAGCTGGGATGAACCGACCAGACTTGACAGCTGATGGAATGATTGCAGACCATCACGTGGAGCCTATCAAGAACAAGATACGAACTATCTTCCGTATTGGATTGGCTCATGGCCATGACTCACTGGTACTTGGAGCCTTGGGATGCGGAGCTTTCCGCAATCCTCCACGTCATGTAGCCCAACTGTTCCATGAAGCAATGGAAGAAACTGAATTTAAGGACAAGTATCGCAGGATAGTGTTTGCTATACTTGATGACCATAATGCGCATCAGAGTCACAATCCTGAAGGCAACTTCAAGCCATTTGCCGATGAGTTTGCTGAGATGGATGAGCCAGGACTAACAGTTGACGAGAGGAAAGCACTTATGATGTGGAAACTTGGTGCAGGCAATTCTGCCAAACGTTTCAATGGCGAGAATCCCATACCTGAAAAGTCGAAGGTGGCCACAAAAGATTCATGGAATATAGAGCCAATGCCTGAAAAGAGGGTAGTAATTCCTCTTGACGAAACGATTCCGAGTGCCGCTATGCGTATTGTGAAGTACGGTCACATCCCTGATGCAATGGAGGACCATTGGTTCATGTACTGTGATGAGTCGACTATCCGATATTATCGAAGCTGGACAGGATTCTGTATTTATGTAGCCAGATATGTTGATGATGGTGTCATTTGCAAAATTACTGAATTGATAGTGAACAGGGAACCTGAGCAATATGGCTGTAAGGATGATGAGCATGATGTGGCATTGTTTATGGCGTTGCTTACCGAAGAGTACGGAGGTGATGCGAGTAAGTATTGGAGCAAAGCCTTTTAAATGGTGGGATTATGTGTGATTTCTAATGACAGAAAGATTTTATTAGTCCGATGATAGATAATGTGACTTTTTGCTCTCAATAACAATGAATATTTGCAAGAAAGTCGTGCTTAATACAATTAGCACAAGTTGCTAAGTAGTGAGTTTGTCGGGTATCAACTCTACTACGATGGCAGAACTGAGTTATGATGCCCGAAACGTAATCAGAGTAGAAACTCACTAAGAAAATGTAATAAGTTAGAAAGACGACTGTTGCCAAAGATTCTCCAAAGAGAGAACAGGTCGTATTAAAAAGGCAGAGAGAATAAACATAGTAAATAATGCTCTGATAACAGAGAAAAAGAAGAATACGACAATGTTAGAAATAAGGGGTAAATATTGCAAGGATTGCAAGATTTTTACAGGAAATATAGAACAGGGCGCACTGTCATTGGTGTATCAGTTTGTCAATGATCCCATGTTTGATGGTGCCAAGATTAGGATTATGCCCGATGTGCATGAAGGGAAGGACATCGTAATAGGTTTTACCGTGCCGTTTACAGACCATGTGAACCCAGACCACGTAGGTGGCGACATCGGTTGTTCGGTCTCTACAGCCATTACCGACTTGCCAATCAAAGCAGAGGACTATCCTGCCATAGAACGTAACATTCGTGAGACGGTGAAGTTCGGTATGAGCATCCATCAAAAGGCTGTCTATCCGTATGCAGAACTTTATAAGCATCTGCAGTTACGGCATCAGAAGGCCCGGCAACAGTGGCCAGAGATGGTGGGACCAGCAGATGTGTCAGAGAAAGGTATTACGGCATTTCTGAAGCGCATTGAGCAAAAGGAGCACATGTTCTACCATAGTATTGGCACCGTTGGAGGTGGAAACCACTTTATTGAGGTAGGTGTGACACCAGAAGGTAATTATGCCTTTACTGTTCACTGCGGAAGCAGAAACCTCGGACAGATGGTATGGAAGTACTGGAAGAAAGAGGCGATGAAGCAGGAAGGAGTGACCAACGGTTATCTGATGGGCGAAGCCATGAAGGGTTATATCACTGATATGGTGATAGCTCAGGCATACGCTGAGTTCAACCACATGGTCATTGACAGTTTGGTGATGGAGGCGATCTGCAAGGGAAGCGGAAAGACTGCCCACATCCTGGAGCAGATTTACACGACCCATAACTACATCGACTTCTCCATGAAGATGATGCGCAAGGGTGCTGTGGCAGCCCCCAAGGACGAGAAACTGGTGATACCTTTCAATATGCGTGATGGCCTGATTATCGCCCGTGGCAAGGGTAATGAGGACTGGAACCAAAGTGCTCCACATGGTGCAGGTAGATTGCTCTCCCGTTCCGATGCCAAGGAACTGATAGACCTTGAAGAGTACAAGGAATCGATGAAGGGTATCTACTCGACATCGGTGGGAACAGGTACTATCGACGAAAGTCCGATGGCCTATAAGGACCCGAAGGAGATCCTTCGTCTGATTGAAGACACGGTAGAGGTGGAATACTTTATCCGTCCTGTTATCAACCTGAAGGCCACTAACTCTTATGACTCCAGTGTGGAGATTGATGTGAACGAAGAAGCAGATTAAGTAACGGAGGCTCGCCTCATTCCCAGCAATGGGGCGCCTCCCATTAAAGAAGATAACAAATGACACATAGATTATTAGATATTATCAGTGGACAGAGTACTACTGAAACATGCGGGAGTTCAAGTGTACAATTCGTTGACTTAGGATTGCCAAGTGGCGTATTATGGGCCGATAGAGATGTGGAGGAGCCTACTCAGGTAGGTTGTTCTCTCCCCTCTTATGAACAGGCTCAGGAATTGATTGAGTGCTGTGATTTCTATCTGAGAGAATCTAAGGATGGTACAAGATATATTGGAGCACAAGGTCCCAGCGGGCAATTTGTTTATTTCCCGTTGCGAGAATATGAGGGAACTCCCGGTCCATCTGGATGCTGCTGGTGTAGGGGCGAAGCCTCTGATTCCGAATTTGGTTATTTCCTTCTCCTCAGCGAGGCAACCATTACCATTGGTGTAGGCCGCCGAAGTTTGGGATTCCCTTATCGTGTGGTTAGAGCATAAGGGCGATAAGACATTCCTTGATGTGACAAAAAAAACATGAGATGAAGAAGAAAACTATTTCATTGGATGCCATAAAGGCGATGAGACGAGGAGGGCGTGAGGCTGAACGAGAACTGTTCGGCCCAGGCTTTCACTCATTCAATAAAAGGTATAAGTCGAAGAAAATATATACGCGGAAAGTGAAACATAAATAAAACAGAGATAAAAATGCTTGATATAGAACGAATATTACAGACAAAAATCGGCGGTGTGAGAGGTCGTACCATATCGTCTCATAAGCAGGCATACGCATGGAAGACCATTGTGGCGGCGGGATTGAAGCAGGTGATAGATTTGCGAAAGGACTACTCTGCTGACAGGTATCCAGATCTTTGTCGTCAATATGGGGTGGATTATTTCCATTATCCTATAGACAACGACCACGAGACCATTGTAAAAATGGCAGAGTTTTTCCCTGTTTTCTGTGAAAAGATAGACCAAGGGGATTTCTACATAGCATGTGCCATGGGACTCCATCGAACGGACATAGCTCTCTGTACGTATTGGGTGTTCTATGCTGCTGATAAGGGAATAGAACCACCTCCCATCAGAGGCTATAGACGGGAAGATGGTCATGACACCAATAAGATTATGCGTGTGCTCAATGCCTTTTATCAGTATATGACAGAAAAGGAAGGCAAAGATCCTATGCCCATTGAGGTATTCAAGGAGAGAAAGAAAGTGATAAACGAATTGAGCAAAAGGTAGAATTAAATCTATAGAATTATGTTTCGAAGAATGGAAAGAAAGAATCTACTCATAAATGCTTGCACGTTCGTATGTGGACTTGTTGTAGGTGGTGCGTTGGTGTATCTTATTAACAGAAATGATGCCAAGAACACTGAAGAAACGGTAGCAGGCAGCGAAAGAGATTATCCGCAGGTATATGGTCTTGATTTATCCTTTTGGCAGGGCAATATTCATTGGGATCAGTTGTCATTGCCTTGTGATGAAGATGGCAGTGTTAATGGTAAGATACCAGCGCTTCGCAACCAGCGTCCCGTGCAGTTCGCATTTATCAGGGTGACGAAGAGTGATTCCCTTGTGGACTCTCTCTATCAGAACTACTACAATGAGGCAAAGAAGCATAGTATTCCATGCGGTGCTTATCATTTTCTGACTGATACAGTATCTGGAAAGGTACAGGCTGAGATGTTCCTAACCCATGCGCGGTTAGAGCCTGGCGATTTGCCTCCAGTACTTGATGTAGAAATAGACTCTCCAGAGATTGTAACAAAGGCAAGAGAATGGTTGGAGATTGTAGAAAACAAATGTGGGGTAAAAGCCATTATCTATAGCAATATGCATATCTTTGGTAAATGGATTCAAAACGACCCTATACTAAATACACATGACCTGTGGTTAGCAAAGACTAAAGGCGAGAAGCCAGACGAGCCAAACTGCAAGTTCTGGCATGTATGGGGCATTATTGACAATGTGGTAGATATTAACCGGTTTAATGGTACTCAGGAGGAGTTACAGGAATATATCGAAACGAAAGGGATAAAAGCATAGGTTTGATAAAATAAAGTTTTGAGATTATGGCAGCTTGTAAATTAAAGAAGGGTGACAGAATATATGAGTGTCGGTATCGTGAGGCAACTCTTATAGAGTTAATCACGGATCCAGAACTGCGTGTACAAGGGGGTGCTTCCCACTATTGGCATTGGAAAGCAAAAGTTATAGAGACAAACTCTCGTAATGTTAATCCTGGCGATGTCGTCGAGTTTGGCATATCGGAGGAAGCTCCTCAATACGGGCCAAAGCTGTTTCGAAAGAACATGTATGAGGTCGGTTATGAGAATGCTGAACCAGTATTGCCTCCCTTTGATACGAAAGTGGATGAAAGGCCGAAAGAGGCTGGCGATGATGCTAAGCTTATAACAGGTTTGATATTCTGTAGTGACGAGCGCGGCATTACTTGCCAGGGGCATCCTGTGCTTGAGAAACTCTCAATACATCCTATAGGTGAAGGTATGCTATGGATAGGGGAAAGCCGTGGCCCATTGTTCTTCGCTAATTCCCATACAGGTAAGGCGAGGCAGCTATTAGATGAGAATAGTAATCTGGTAGGATTTGAAGATGGAGATTTCGATTGGGAGAAACTAAAAGCTGTAGAACATCCGTATGATGTAAATCATAAGCACGTGGACTATGGTGGCTTGGGTCGATATTGGGATTTTAGCGATGGTATTTGTTGTCTTTGTTGGATGCTTCACCCTGATGGTCGCTATTATGCCGATGAAGATGGATTTGGAATGGAGGATGACGATGAGGAGAATATCTACTGTGTCATCGACAGCAATCTCCGTATTGTCATTCCTTGGCAGCCAATGAACGATGAAGAAAGGGCAGCAAACATGAGAAAAGCAAGAGAAAAGGTATAAAGACGGAGAGATAATAATATGTTTAGAAGGTTATATATAAAGTGGTTAGTTTGGCGGGGGAAGGCTATAGATATATGGTCAAAGAGTGAATACCCTGCTGATGTTCTATCGAATCTGTGTAGCAACGGGTTCCGTTTCGATGGAATGGTTTGTGGCAGTATGGAGGGATTCCTCCAGTCTTTGAAGCAAAAGGATAAGGACAAGCAGCGTCAGATATGCTCGATGAAGGGCAAGAATGCCAAGAAGATGACTTCAACAGGCTGGCAAACGGACCAGATAGTCTGGTGGAAGGGAGTTGGCATAGACAGACAGTCTGATGATTATTTGCAGCTTGTTCGCCGAGCTTATCAAGCCATGTTTGAGCAGAATGAGCGTTTCCGTACTGCTCTTATGTCAACAAGAGGAATGGCTATCTTCCACAGTCGTGGTGAGAGCAATCCATACAAGACCATCTTGACGGAGGAGGAGCTGTGCCAGATACTTACAGAGATGCGTGATAATTATGACAAGCGTGATAAGAACTTGGAACGTAAGAAGCGCGTGTTCGTGGATATGGATAACGTACTCGTTGATTTTGAGTCTGGATTGGCGCAAGTCAGTGAAGATGTCAAGAAGGAATATGAAGGGCGGCTGGATGAGATACCAGGTCTATTGCCTGGAGCTATAGAGGCCATACATGAGTTGCAGAAGCAGTATGACCTCTACATACTATCGACTGCACCCTGGAAGAATCCATCTGCATGGTCAGATAAAGTGACATGGGTAACCGAGTACTTTGATGACGTATTCCACAAGCGGGTGGTAATCACCCATCGGAAGGATTTGTGTCAGGGCGACTATTTGATAGATGACCGCGGGAAGAACGGTACAAGCGAGTTTGCTGGCGAATGGATAGAGTTTGGCTCTGAGAAGTTCCCAGACTGGAAGAGTGTGCTTGTCTATCTCGGAGTGGTTAGTCAAGAACATCTTGATTTCATAAAGTCTTCCGATTATTGGGTTGACAGAAATGCAGAGAATATGTTAAAATCAATAGAGCAATGAATATGTTACAAGATAGAGTACGCGGTTCGCTGATTGGCGGTGCCATCGGTGATGCATTAGGTTATCCCGTTGAGTTTAATTCTTATACGGAGATAGTTAGAAGATATGGTGAGCGTGGAATCACTCGACTCGAAACGGAACAAAGTTGGTTGAGTGAGGATATGCAGGCAGGCAAGGCCGTTGTGTCGGATGACACCCAGATGACACTATTCACGGCCAACGGATTGCTCAACGCCCCGAGATTAGGGATTGAGCCAAAGTTTGCAATCTGCCGTGCTTATCTAGAGTGGCTTGAAACACAGACGGGTCAGCATAAAGGCAAGGCTGAGTGTTGGATTCGAGATGTGCCGGAACTGAATTGCCGACGCGCCCCAGGCAACACTTGTATATCCTCACTTAGTGACATCAAGAGAGGTCGTGATCCTATGAACAATAGTAAGGGATGTGGAGGTGTCATGCGAGTAGCACCTATCCCCCTTTATGCTGTAGTGAATGACAGGATGACTATTGCTGATGCAGAGAAACTGGCGGGTGATGCCGCAGAGATCACCCATCAGCATCCGTTGGGTTTCATTTCTGCAGCTTTGATGTCCCATGTTATCTTCCGGCTTGCTAAAGACATCCAGCCCACTGTTTCTTCAATGATGAAATACATCATGGAAGGTGTGGATGTTATACGTGAGATGTACGGCAATTATCATAATGATGTGGCTCGCATGAGTGAATTGGCAGAACGTGCTATATTCTTACTTGATAACAACAAGTCCGATGTGGAGAACCTTGGGCATCTTGGAGAAGGATGGGTAGGTGAAGAGGCACTTGCTATTGGACTTTTCTGTGCATTGAAGCACTTTGATAGTTTCGAGGATGCCATGATAGCTGCCGTTAATCATGATGGTGATAGTGACAGCACAGGTGCTGTTACAGGAAACATCCTTGGTGCTGCCATTGGGTATGATACAATTCCAGATTTCTATAAGAAGGACTTGGAAATGCATGATTTGATATTGCACATGGCAGATGATCTCTATCGCGGTGAAGTAACTAAGATTTGATGGGTGAGAGTTCGAATTGAGCATTTACAAACATGACAAGTAATATGAAAAGGTATACACCAGAGAGAATAGCAGAACTGAAAGCAAATGAGGTGTTTGTTTTCGGTAGTAATCTTGCGGGAGCACATGCAGGGGGTGCTGCACGAGTCGCTTTGGATAAATTTGGTGCTGTATGGGGGCAGGGCGTTGGCATACAAGGACAAAGCTATGCCATTCCGACCATGCAAGGAGGTGTTGAAACCATAAAGCCATACGTGGATGATTTTTTTAGCTTTGCAAAGTCACATACAGAACTGGTTTTCTTGGTAACACGCATTGGATGTGGTATTGCAGGATTCAAAGACGAGGAAATCGCTCCGTTATTTGCTGACGCTCTGCATATGGACAATATTATCTTGCCTGAAACTTTCAACAAAATACTAAGAAATCCATCAATCCAGAGTGCTAAAAGACCTGATGTAAAGCGATTCATAGAAGCACAGAATAGAGAATATGCAGGCTATAAACAGGCACTTGAAGAGGTTAGAAGTGGAAGAAAACGTACTCATTGGATATGGTACATCTTCCCGCAAGTAAAAGGACTCGGATATAGTCCAATGGCCAACTTCTATGGAATAAAAGATAGGGAAGAAGGCGAGGACTATCTGTTGCATCCCACTTTGAATGACCGTATTCACGAAATATCCAGTGCGCTTTTACAGCACAAAGGGAAGTCTGCAATAGATATTTTTGGAAGTATAGATTCGATGAAAGTCAGATCAAGCATGACACTGTTTGACGAGCTTTCGCCGAATGATGTGTTTGATAAAGTGCTTGATACTTTCTTTAACGGGGAACGAGACCAAAGAACAATAGAATTATTGGATGAGGAATAAGGGAATAGTGTGAACAGGGGAAGAGATTGGTAATATATGATAGTTATACATGCTAACGACCCAACAACAAAAGTCCTATCACTTCTTTATGAGGAGCGAAAAGATTGTTGCCTGCATATAGACGAATCCAGCACTAACTCTCAGGTAATACATGCTGTTAAGGATGCTGACAGCGTTATGATGCTGGGACATGGTAATCCCTTCGGTTTGTTTTCTACGCCCGATAGGAAGGGACAATACAAGCGTCATCTCATAGGTGAAAGGCACGTTGACTTCCTTCGTGGTAAGACCTGTATAGGAATCTGGTGCTTTGCCAACGAGTTTGCTGATCATTATCGTCTAAAAGGTTTATTCTCTGGCATGATAATCTCCGAGGTACAAGAAGCAGTTGACAACCATATAGAAGCAAGCAAGGAAGAAATTGACTCTGAGATGGAGCTTTTTATCCAAAGACTAAAGTATTGTATTGAGCACAATGAACTTAAAGATGTTCCTGCTAAGATGCTGGAGTTGGACAACAGACAATCACAATTAACACAATTCAACTATAGCCGTTTGTTCTATTATGAGTAGATTTGCAATTATTTGTATTGTCCTTCTTTGTTTGATTTCATGTAATAATGAGAATACAGGAGAGAAGGAGAAAAACAGCAAGGTAGAGAGACCGATTCAAGTCTCGAAGAGTATCTTGCCAATCCATATTTACAGATATGAGACGTTCTCAAGAACAAAAGCAGAATATCTGAGAGTGGAGCTACAGAAGGTCTATCCGTCCGTAGCTCTGCAGGATTCTTCTATTGAACTGCCTCAGAAATATTACTTCAAGCCGCGTAATCGATATAGTGGGAATGGCCTATTGAGAGATCTGAGTGTGTATAAGAAGAATAAAGTAGTACTTGGTCTGACTAATCAGGTTATATATCAAGCCAATAAACTTTCACCGACCTATGGGATTTTTGGTGTTAGCCCTGTAGGTGCTCATGTTGCTGTCATTTCCTCAATTTATCCTTCTGGGAAGAAACATACGGATGAACATCTTGTAAAACTGATGTTACATGAACTTGGTCATGCCTTTGGTTTGAATCATTGTAAGGATGAGCATTGTTATATGGTTGATGCAGAACATGGGAACAAGTTTTCGAAGACACCTTCGTTCTGTAAAAGATGTAGAGAATTCCTGAATAAACAAGGTTGGACTTTGAAATAGCGTCAACAATCGCATCAGAAATCTATTGAACCTGTATGGAGATAATTTCATGCAGGTTTTTTGTTGATGATAGAAAAACGTATTTTTTACTCTCCATACCAGTAAGAAACGAGAGTAAGAAAAAGAAGTTTAACGTTTTAGATGTTACGATTATGATGCAGAATTACGACAAGATGATCCAGGAGAAAGCCAAGAGAGTTTTCTCTGTGATGGGAAAGAGAGTCTCCCAAGAAGATGTAACACGTATCAAGGAGGCTTTTGAATTTGCCAAGGTGGCACATTCTGACCAGAAGAGAAAGTCTGGTGAACCCTATATCTTCCATCCTATCGCAGTTGCCCATATTGTGGCAGAAGAGCTGATGTTAGGGGCAAATCCTGTAATAGCAGCATTCCTGCATGATGTTGTGGAGGACACAGATTATACAATAGGCGATATTCAGGAACGTTTTGGTGATGACGTGGCTTTTCTGGTGAGGGTTGTTACCAAGCAGGAAAAGGAGAATTACGAAATGTCAAAGCAGATGGATAACTACAAGCAGATGCTTGACTCCGTACAATATGACATCCGTGCGCTGCTTATAAAACTGGCAGACCGTTTGCATAATATGCGGACACTGAGCAGTATGCCACCTCACAAGCAGATGAAGATTGCCGGAGAGACGGATTACTTCTATGCTCCGTTGGCAAACCGTCTGGGATTATACGGCATCAAGGTGGAATTGGAAAACCTGAGCCTGCGTTATCGTTGTCCACAAGAATACGGAGAAATCAAGGAGATGATTCGCAGAGACAAGGAGCTGCACGAGGCTCGCCTCACTGCATTCACTTCAAAGATTCGTGAGGTGATGGACAAAAGCGGCATTCTTTGTGAGGTTGCCGTGGAATACCGTGAACCTTACAGTCTGTGGCGTAAGATGCGTAAGACAGGCATGGACTTCAACCATCTGACTACCCGCCATTTCGTGGAAGTCGTATTCCCTTGTGACGATGTTGAACAGGAGAAAGACATGGTGCTGAAGATCTATGCACGGTTGACCAATGTGTTCCGTGAGAAGCCTTGCGGCATATTGAACTATATCGACTCCCCCAAGGAGAATGGCTATCAGAGTTTCCATGTGCAGCTGTTGTCTGATTGTGGTTGCTGGGAAGAAGTCCACATTTCCAGTGAGAGAATGGTACGACATAACCAAATCGGGATAGTCGCAGAGCGGGAGGAGAGCAATATACGCAGATGGGTGGACCGGTTCCGTAAGGTGTTGAAGGATATGGAGTTTCACATGAAGGATGGAGGCTTTATAGAGAATGTGGTTACAACCTTCTATAATGATGACATCATGGTATTTTCTCCCAAGGGAATGGCCATCAACTTGCCTAAGAAGGCAACAGCCCTTGATTTTGCTTTTGAGATTCACAGCAAGTTGGGTGAATATGCATATTATGCCAAGATAAACGGCCAACTGACATCAGTAAAGACAGAACTTCATCGTGGTGACGTGATAGAAATATTTACTGATGATAACATAAAGCCGAAAGAAGACTGGCAGGACATCGTGGTCACCTACAAGGCAAAGCGTTTCTTGAGGAGCTATTTTGCAAAGCAGGAGAAGCCTAAGTATATGCATTGTCCCCACTGCAATCCGATTCCTGGTGAGGAGGTAATTGGCTTTGTCTGTTCTGATGGTAGCATAACGGTACACAAGCGTAGTTGTCCAAGGGCAATAGAATTGGCATCACAGCAAGGGGATTCAATCGTCTCCGTAGAATATGAGCAGGAGGAAAACATCCTCTATCCTGTAAGCATACAGATACTTGCAGTAGACCGTTATCATTTGTTGAGTGACATCATCAATTGTATCACCAACGAACTATTGCTGTCAATAGATGCACTGACGACAAAGACCACAGACAGCATCGTGAACTGTAACATATCATTTGGAGTACACTCTTTCGGAGAACTCCAAGCGATTATATCACACATATCAGCCATCAATGGCGTAGACGAAGTAAGAAGAGTGTAAAATGAGAATAAAAGGAACATCTATGAAGTTAATCTATTTTCATGGTTTCGGCTCATCTGCAGCCAGTGGAACCATCCAAACGTTAAGAATGAATTTGCCAGACTTTGAAGTTATTGCACCAGACATTCCTGTTGACCCTGCTGAAGCACTGCCATTCCTGAAGGATCTGTGCAGCAAAGAACAGCCCAGTGTCATTGTAGGTACTAGTATGGGAGGTATGTATGCCCAGCAGATGTTCGGCTTTAACCGTATCTGTGTCAATCCAGCATTCTTCATGTCTAAAGAAAGTAAGGTCTTGAAAGTTGGCACATTTGAGTTCTTCAAGCCTCGCTTTGACGGTCAGAAGAGTTTTGTGATTACGGAGGAGATTATGCAGAATTATGCCGAAATGGAGGCACATCAGTTTGATGGGATCACTATGGCTGATAGGGAGAAAGTGTGGGGGATGTTTGGTAATAACGATACTCAGGTAAACTGTGAGAGGGTGTTCCTGGAGCATTACCACAATGTGATACACTTTGCAGGAGGTCATCGGCTTGATGATGTGGCTATCAATGAAGTTTTGATACCGCTCATTCATCTTTTAGCGTAACAAGAAAAATATTTTTCGTTTGCAGATAGAAAAAGGGATTTCCTTGCACTCTATACTCTTGACAATGTGAGTGTTTAACGTGAATTATGGAGGTTTAAGATGAACGTAAAGACTAATGCAGAAAAGGAATGGCTACGTAAGATGACTGGTGGGAAGCCCGTACAGGCAGAAGTTGAGAAGAAGCCTGCTGCTGCCGTAGCAAAAGCAGATGACAAGCCTGTTGCAAAGCCTACACGTAACGGTTTTAAGGACGTGGCAGGTATGGATGACCTGAAGCAGTTGGTGACAGAGGGTTTCATCAATGTGCTCAACAATCGCGAGTGTGCCAAGGCGTTCGGAGTGACGCCGCCAAGTCTGCTGTTCTACGGTCCCGCAGGATGTGGTAAGACATTCTTTGCAGAAAAGGTTGCCGAGGAGGTGGGGGTAAACTTTATTAAGGTCGTGCCTGATGACATCGCATCAACCCTTGTTCATGGGACACAGGAGAAGATCGGTGCCCTGTTCGCTAAAGCCTCCCGTCAGGCTCCAACGGTAATTTTTTTTGACGAGTTTGATGCGATGGTTCCGCAGCGTTCCAACGACGATCGCAACTATCAGAATGGTGAAACGAACGAGTTTCTGTGTATGCTCAATAATGCCGCCGAGAAGGGCATCTATGTGTTGGCTGCAACAAATCATCCCGAGAGAATTGACAGAGCTGTGCTCAGGACAGGCAGGATAGATGAGTTGATTTATGTTGATATGCCGGACTTCGATGCTCGCGAGTGCTTGTTCAAACTAACACTCTCCAAACTGCCAACTGCCGAGGATATCGACTATGCTCGTCTTGCAGACTTGACAAAGGGCTACAACTGTAGCGACATCAGTTACATCATCAAGACGGCATCGCGTAAAATGTTCAATGCGAGCATTCAGGAGAAAGGCAAACCTTATAAAGTCATCACGCAGGCATTGCTTGAAGAGACCATCTTACACAAGTCACCCTCGGTAAGTAGCCGCGATCTCCGGGAATACGAGAGACTTCGCTGCGAGTTCTCACCGAAAGACGAAAGCTGTAAGCATCAGTCCATAGGTTTTCATTAGACAACATTAGTACAAACAATTAATAGATTACGATTATGAAGGAAAAGATTTTGAACACATTTGCTACAATGGGATTCCAACTTGAAGAAATGGAAGGATTCGGTTATGGTTTCCGTTACGAGGGGATCAACTATCTCTATATGCCTAACGATGATGATGAAGATTTTCTGAACCTGGCAATCCCTGCCATCCTTGAGGTAACAGAAGACAATACAAATGCCGCTCTCATGCTGATGGACAAACTGAATTCAACCTTAAAGTACGTAAAGGCCAACAGACTTGGTGACAGTATTTGGCTGTTCTATGAGCGTGAATTGTATGGCGGTGAGGATTTCGAGAAATTGCTGTCTCGTATGATTCTCCATTTGGAAGCGGCCATCAACTTCTTCCGTAATGCAATGGCAAACATCAAGAACGAACTCGACAATTCTGATGATACTCCTGCGAGTGACACTGAGGAAGCAGCATAATAATAAAGAATAGGAGATATAGTACGATGAACAAGAAAGAGCTGATACTCCAGATTCTGGAGAAAATGGGTTATAAGCCCGAGATTGACAATGATGGCGACATCATGTTTCGTTTTCAGATGAAAAGTGTCTTTGTGATGACGGGCGATGAGGACGAGAAGTATGTATCTGTCATGTTGCCACAGTTCCATGAAATTGTTGATGGCGAGGAAACACTTGTTTTGGCAGTCTGCAACAAGATGACCCGTGAACTGAAATTAGTCAAGGTCTATGTTGATCAGACGTTTAAGAACGTAACGGCGACATGCGAGTTCTTCTACGCCAACGAGGAAACCTTGGAAGAATGCCTTGTCCACTCGTTGGAGTTGCTGGGCGTAGTCCGTTCCGTTTTCAGGAAGAACAAAACAGAATTGAGTGAAGGTTAAAAGAAGAAAGGATAAAATGATGAAGAAGATTATTGTATTGACAATTGTAGCCGTATTCATGGCAAGTTGCTCCGAGCAGCAGCTTTTGGATGAGTTTACGAACGAGCAATTTTATACATCGAGTGAGCAGCAGGACTCAGAGTCAGTTATATTGAATTCCTATTTGGAAAAGGCCAGATGGGGTGATGGTAATGCTTTCCTGAAACTTGCGGAATGTTATCATGATGGTATCGGTGTTAAGGCTGATTTCATGGGAATGATGTCGAGCATCCCCAAAGTCCACAGACTCGTATCTGCTTTCATTGCCAGAGACAGACAACACGAAACTGATAGTTGAAGCATTTGCCTGTTTGGACAGGAAGAATTTGCACAAATCAGATAGTATTACAGATATGCTGATCGCAAATGATTCACCAGAAGGATATGCACTTAAAGGGGTTATCCAAATTGAGAGAGGTGATACCATCGGAGGGAAGCAGAGTATACAGAGAAGTGCAGAAATGGGGAGCTCGTTTGCCAAAATCCTTCTCTGTGCCGTTCCTTCACCTGGCGAGAGACACAAGGATTTGGACATCGATATGCTGAAATCGCTATCTCCCAACATCCCCCTTGCCAACAAACTCCTTGGAGATATGTACTCTGGTTATGAGAAAGGGTGTATACAAGACGAACATCTTGCAGCCTATTTTTACTCGAAAGCCGACGAACAAGGCTGTCTCGGCAAACGACCTGCAAGATACTTGATTAACTATTATGAGCGGAATGAAATAAACATCGAGCCAAAAGAAATGGAACGCTTACGGATTCTTAGTGGAAACACCGATCCTGATGTTTACATTCCCGACTCAATCGCTGTTGACATAGACTATATTGACACTGACAGTGTCGTTGTTTCAGAATAAAAGACAATAAAGATAGGAGAAATTATGGAAGAAGTAAAGAACGAAACAAAGCAGACGAAGACACAGGTCTTCAACGTGGTCATCCTCGACAAGAGCGGATCAATGGAGAGCATCCGTAAAGCC
>CAJODL010000021.1 GCA_905233165.1 uncultured Prevotella sp. | reverse complement strand
ATGGTACTGCAATACTATGCGGGAGAGTAGGAGACTGCCCACTTTATCTTAAGAAAGCCCTCTTGTCAACAACGATGAGAGGGCTTCTTTTTGTTGTATGGTCGTAAGGCTTAGAGAACTAATTAGTCTTATAGGACTAATAGTACTAAAAAATATATTAAATATTTGGATGTATGAGTTTTTTTTTGTAATTTTGCAACGCATTTTTAGAATATAATAACATCAAATAATAAAATGGCAAAGACAAACATTGCAAATGCTGCTCCAACAGGGCAGGAATTTAACAAGCAGGAAGCTTTTTTCTTGAAATTTCGTAAGCAGATACTCATTGCTGTAGCTGCTCTTATTATTGTAGTTGGTGGCTGGGCTGCTTACTCTAACTTGGTAGCTGGTCCTCGTGAGGAAAAGGCTTCAACAGCTCTGGCAAAGGCACAGGATTTGTTTGGACAGGGCGAATTCCAGAAGGCTCTGAATGGTGACAAGACAATGGAAGGTTTCCTTGCTGTTGCTGAGAACTATGGTGGCACAGATGCTGCTAACCTTGCTAAGGCTTATGCTGGCTTGTGCTACGCTAATATGGCAAAGTGGAAAGAGGCTGTTACATACCTCGAGGACTTCTCTGCACGTGAGGATATGATGATTAGTCCTGCTATTACTGGCGCTTTGGCAAATGCTTATGCTAATACTGGTGATGTAGATAAAGCTATCAGCACATTTAAGAAGGCTGCTGAAATGGCTGACTCTAAGGCTGAGGATAACGTGAACAACTCACTTGCTCCTACTTATATGATTTCTGCAGCTCGTCTGCTGGAGAGCCAGAACAAGAAGTCTGAGGCTCTTGAGATCTATAAGGAAGTAAAGGAGAAGTATGTTAACAGCGCTTCTTCTCAGGATATAGATAAGTATATCGAGAGAGTTTCTGAGTAAAATAACAGTTAAGAGTGAAGGGTGTGAATCATATATGTAGTGGTATGTGCATGAAATCATCATTCACTCTAATTGTATTGTGTCTATTGCTCCTTGCAAGTTGCGGAGGCAATAAGCGTTCTGACGAAATAATTGTAGAACGTGATCAGGTAGAAGAGCATCGTCCTGGTGTAATAGGGATGGCTGCAAATACTCAAAGTGATAGTGTAAATTGGATAAGTGGTTCCGAATATACATATATCATAACTCGAGCAAAAGATACTTCTCTTCCAAAGGTAAAGAATCACGATCAGGATTATTATGATAATACCATAAATCTTGTAATCAAGCGTGATGATGGTTCGATTTGTTTCGAGAAGAAATTCACCAAGAAAAACTTCGAAAGTGTAGTTCCAAAATCATTCTACGAGAGTGGAGTATTGCTTGGAATGAATTTCTACAAGGCGGAAGGTAACTATTTGAAATTTGTTACAAGTATAGGTTCGCCTGATGAGAATAATGAGGAGTTCTACCTCGTTTTACTGACTGTAGATAATGTTGGCAACACAAAATGTGAAGTCTATCAAGCACCAAAGGAAGAAGATGTTGACGAATAGTCGTCAGAGTAGTAAATAAGGATTTAATAAAAATATTATAGTGGTTCCTTCATTATCTTGGTAATGAGGGAACTTTCTTTTTCTGCTGCCTTGCGTAGCTGTTCCTCAAAATGAAAAGCTACGCTTCCTACGAAGCCGATATTAAGATTGGAGTTGTAATGCTTAATATTGTTTTCAAAGAATTTCCGAAAACATTCTATCACCATTTCCTCTATCCATTGCTCAGAAAGGTGGCTATGGATGAAGGGACAAAGGGAGGCGAGAAAACGATTGGGTAGGGGACAACGATATACCTTATTTATAATATCAGGAAGGGTGAGCCCTGTTTCTGATTCGAAAGCAGTTATGAAATCTCGATGTGCTCCTTTGTATAAGCAATTCAGGAAGGTCTTACCTATTACGGCTCCACTTCCTTCGTCACCCAGGATATATCCCATAGGAGAGATGTTCTCTACGATTTTCTCGCCATCATATAAGCAAGAATTGGAGCCAGTTCCGAGAATACATGCTATTCCGGGTTCGTTGTTAAATAGCGCCTTTGCTGCTCCTAACATGTCGCTTCCCACGATGACGTATTTTGCAGAAGGGAAAAACTTCTGTAGGATATTCTTGAGAATTACAGATTTCTCTACGGTACATCCTGCGCCATAGAATTCTATATTGTCAATGGGCGATTCTAAAGGTTGAAGTTGTGGCAACAATTCTTTCTCCAATATGGATTCCATTGTCTCGATATCCATATGGAAGGGGTTAATACCTTGTGTATAGAAATATAGCTTCTCAGCACCACTGGTGTTAAGAAGCCATGTTGTTTTAGTGCTACCGCTGTCAGCAGTTAGTTTCATGTGCTAAATTATTTCTGTAGAATTATAGTGCCAGTTGAAGTTGCATGCTATTCTGCTTAGCCAATCGTCTCATATTTATCAAGGCATAGCGCATGCGTCCGAGACAAGTATTGATGCTGCAGTTAGTTATAGCTGCTATTTCCTTGAAAGAGAGATTTTGGTAATAGCGCATTTTTACGATATCGCGTTGATTTTCAGGCAAGAAGTCTATCATAGCCTTTACATCTTCCAATACCTGAGCATTTGCCAGAATATCTTCGCGTGAAGTCTCCATTATCTGTTGGTCAGACATCTCGGCAATAGTGATATCGCTACCATCGGTATCAATAAGATGCTGGCTCTTCTGACGACGATACCAATCCATAATAGCATTGTGTGCAATACGAATCAGCCATCCGTTGAACTTGCCAGATGGGGTGTACTTACCGTCTTTCAGCTTTGTGATAGCTTTCAAGAAAGTCTCCTGGAAGAGGTCGTTAGCCACTTCCTTGTTATGTACAATAAAGATGATGTAAGAGAATATTCCCGTTTGCGTACGACTTAACAATTCGTCAAACGCACGATTATTACCTTTTACATACTCCATTGCCAACTCTTCGTCGGTTAGCAGAGATAGTTTTTTCATTTCCTTAAACTTTTTTAGTCAAGTAAATGTTTTTCTATAGGCAATAATTTTTTAGTTTGAACGTTAATATCGGGGACAAAATTATGAAAAAAAATCAAATCAAGTAAATTTTATTGTGACAAATTTCGCTTTGCTGGTCTGTTTTTAACATTTATTTGCAGAAGAGGCCTTTATTTACTTGTTATTGTAGATAACCTCGTCAACATCTGGGATGTTATGTATGTTCTGTACGATAGTCCTTAGCTCCTGATAGTTGTGAATGGTGAAGTTGATTGTTGTTGTCACAATCTCGTCAACAGTATTTGTGTTAAGGCTGAGGATTGAGAGTCGAAGTTGGTTGGAAATTGTTTCTATGATGTCACTCAAGAGATGTTTCCTGTCAACAGCCTTCAAGGTTAGCGATGCTGGATATAAGATGTCAGAATTCTCTTTGAAATCATCAGCTGCTACAATATTGTCGCCAAATTGTGACACAAGGCTTATGGCGAGTGTGCAATCCCTGCGATGAACTGTTATGGTGCCATCGTTCTCTTTAAATCCGATAACCTCTTCTCCTGGGATGGGGTGACAACTGTCGCATCTGCAGTATTTTGGCTTTGGAAGATGATCAAGATAGATATTGATACTTCTTAGAGCCTCATAAGTCTTTGCACTTGTTCTCCAATCCTCCTGTGGCATTATGTTTTCGTCAACACCTATCTCTACGCTATCTCCACGTTTCAGGATTGTCTTGACTGAAGCCAGGTGTCCATTTATCTTGGCATATTTTGCATGCATGCCGACATCATTGCTGATTGCAAAAGCAAAGTCAAGTGCTGTAGATTTCTTCGGCAGCAGCATTGCCTTTCCTTCTGGCGTATAAACCTGTATATCATCATTATATAAGGTGGTGCGGACACTTTCGATAAAGAAGTGCTTGTTTTCTTCGTTGTACTCTAAGTTTTGCGATACATCCTTCAGGACGTTGCGGAATTTCTCCAGCCACATGTTGATATCAATCTCTCGCTGTCCGCTATCGAAGAGGTATCCCAACTTTGTCTTGGTTGCCATCTTCTGCGACTGAATATGTATCTCTTCCCAAACGCCATAGTCGCTAAGTAATTGTGTGTGGAAAGCCTGATATCCGTTTTGCTTTGGAAGGTCGATGTAATTTGTTACAGAATTAGGTCTCTCTTTGAATTTGTCTGTCAGCAGAGAGTATATCTTCAGGGCCCTATTCTTGTCCGTCATATACATGTCGGATTTGAAAACGATTCTGGTGAAATGCCTACATTCAAGATGCTCGTAGTCAATGTTCTGCTGTATCATTTTTCGCCAAATGTTATAAGGCTGTTTGTATAACACTTCGCGTTCGTATTCTATTCCGTTATTCTTCAGAATCTCGTCCATCTTCTTATAGAATGGAGTCATACGTTTTTCGTCACGTTTCTTGTCCTCTTCAATGAGTTTCAAGATTCTGTCGTAAACCTGTGGACAACGATAATGGAAGGAGAGGTTCTCGAGTTCTATTTTAATAGTATAAAGACCTAATCTGTTAGCCAGCGGAGCATAGAAGAAATCAGTCTCACCAGCTATCTTCATCTGCTTGGCAGGAGTCATAGATGACAGCGTTCGCATATTATGCAGGCGGTCAGCAAGTTTTATGAGGATAGCCCTGATGTCATAGTGCATGGAATCTAACATCTGCTTGAAATTGTCAAGCTGCTTTGACATCTCATATTGGTTTTTCTTTTTCTTCGTAACCACTCTGACAAGAAATGCCACATCATTTCCAAACTCCTGTTGTATCTTCTCGTCAGTACAAGGAGTGTCTTCTACGACATCATGCAGGAAAGCTGCACAAACAGGTGCTGCTCCCAATTGCATCTCATCAGCAATAATCATCGCTACTGCAATAGGGTGTATGATGTAGGGTTCTCCAGACTTACGTGTTTGATTACGATGTGCCTCTCGTGCAAAATTGAAAGCCTTTTGCACCAGTTGCATCTCTTCTAACGAACATCGCTTCTCCATTGCCGAGAAGACCTCGTTGGCGCGATGCTGTATCTCTGCCTCTGTTATTTTGTTGGTTTCCATTTTGCAAAATTAGGAATTTTTCAGTTTCCCACCAAATTTTTGTTAAGAAATTTGATAAAAAACTAAAAAATCACCTCGTTAACGCACACATCATGGCTATCTGTTGGCACTTTTTCTACCATTTGCCAAGGAAAACAGATGCCAATTTTGTAATTTTCTGCCAAACCGCCCAAATACCTGTCATAATAGCCCTTTCCTCTGCCCAGTCGATACCCTCTGTTGTCAAAGGCTACTCCTGGCACAATGATGACTGCATCCTGTGGAGGAGTGACTGGTTTTGTATTAGCAGATTGTGTTATGATGATGACGTTTTTGTCACGCACCAGTCTTGGGATGATGTCATGAGTGTTGACCTCATTTTTCATTGACCAGAAGAGCACAATTGTCTCAGCCTTTTTGATTCTTTCATGCTCCAAAAGTTTCTCGCAGATATTGCGTGAAGCCTCCTCCAGTTCTTGCGTGGAGTGTCCCTTTGTCTGGTCAAAAATGTATTTGCGAAGATCTGTTTTGTTCATAGCTTGTGCAAAGATACAAATTTAATTCTAAAAAACATCAAAACCCTGAAGAAAAATATTTTTCCCTCGATAGATTTTCTTTTTCCCCTCGGAGGAGATAATTTTCTAACGTAGTTTGGAGAAAAAATTGTAATGAAAATATACAAAATAAAACGTTTTATGGGGCAAAAAGTTTTATAATTCAAAAAAATATTGTAACTTTGTGCCCACAATTAATATTCTATATTAAAAATAGTAAAAAATGACGAAATATCTTGTTACGATACTGGGGGCGATTCTGTTGCTTTCCCAAACCATTCAGGCAAGGACTTGGACTTATGAGGAGTGTCTTGACTACTGCCTGACGAACAATATTTCCCTGCAGAAACTGGGCCTTACCCGCCAGACGGCTTTTGAAACCTTGAAGGCTTCTGAGGCTGCCCTGTTTCCTTCCCTCAATTTTACTACAAACCAGAATGTGGCCTATCAGCCTTGGAAGCAAGGTGTGACCATTCAGAACAATGAGGTGCAGACAGTAACCAAGAAGACCAGCTATAATGGCGCCTATACTCTTGGTGGCAACTGGACAGTGTGGAACGGAAACAGAAACCACAATCAGGTAAAGCTCAATGATGTTGCTGAGCAAGCTGCTGCAGAAGACAGTATTGTAAAGGCTCGCAGCCTTGAGGAGCAGTTGGCTTTGCTTTTTGTCAGGATTCTTTACTCAAAGGAAGCTGTGAAGGTCAGCGAGAAAACCCTTGAGGCATCAAAGGTGAACGAAAATAGAGGTATGGAGATGTATAGGGTAGGGAGCCTCAGTAAAGCAGCCCTTTCCCAACTTACTTCCCAAAGAGCTCAGGATGAGTATAACCTTGTGCAAAGCGAGAGTAATGTGCGCAACTACAAACGTCAGCTGAAGGCGCTCTTGCAGATTACTGACGAAGAAGAGTTTGATGTTGTAGAGACCCAAGCTACTGATGCGATGGCATTGCAGCCAATACCCTCTGTACAGAGCGTTTATGAGGCAGCAGTCGAGAATCGTCCTGAGATAAAGCGAGCACGCCTGTCTGTTGAAAGTGCTAACATCCAGCGCAGAATCGCTACAGCACAATATCTTCCGACAGTAACCCTCAATGCCTCTGCCACATCCAACCATTCTTCCCAGAACAACAATGCTTGGGGCACACAGCTCAAGAATGGTTTTAATGTTGGTGGTGGCTTTAGCGTCAATGTCCCAATCTTTGACAGGCGCGAAGCAAGGACAGCAGTCAATAAGGCAAACATCCAGAAACAGCAGGCTCTGCTTGACATCCGCGATAAGGAGACAACACTCTACAGTACTATCAGCGACTTCTGGATTCAGGCATACAACAACCAACAGCAATACAAGTCGGCAAAGGTGAGCACAGAGAGTGCCCAAACCTCTTATGACCTGCTGTCAGAGCAGTTTCAGGTGGGCCTGAAGAATATTGTCGAGTTGCAAGAAGGCAAAACACGTCTGCTTACTGCCCAGCAGTCAGAACTACAGGCAAAATATACTACGATATATTGCATTAAAATGTTAGAATTCTACAAAAAATGAAGAAGAAAATTATAGGTTTGGTAGTGGTAGCGATAGTTGCCATTACATTATTTCTCACACTTGGTGGCGACAAAGAAACAGAAGTTTCTTATGTCACAGTTCCTGTTGAGGTAGGCGATATCCGCACAAGTGTTACAGCCACAGGTACCATTGAGGCAGTTACCAGCGTTACTGTCGGTACACAGGTCAGTGGTATTGTTTCCCACCTTTATGTTGACTACAACAGCATAGTAAAGAAGGGACAGGTGATAGCAGAACTCGACAAGACAAATCTTATGTCAGAGCTTGCTTCTGCAAGAGCTAATCTCTCATCTCAGCAGAGTAATCTGGCTTACCAGAAGGCTAATTTCAACCGTCAGCATCAGCTGTTTGACAAAGGTCTTATCAGCGCTGATGACTTTGAGAAGGCACGCTTGTCTTATCAGCAGGCAGAACAGCAGGTTCTCACTTCTACCCAGAACGTAAAGAAGGCAGAGACAAACCTCGGATATGCTACTATTACAGCACCTATCGATGGTATTGTGATATCAAAGTCTGTAGAAGAGGGCCAGACAGTTGCTGCGTCATTCAACACCCCAGAGCTCTTTAAGATTGCGCAAGACCTTACCAATATGCGAGTTATAGCAAACATTGATGAGGCAGACATAGGTGAGGTGCATGAAGGAGAGCGTGTGATGTTCACAGTAGATGCCTTCCCTGATGACACCTTCGACGGCACTGTTACACAAGTGCGCCTTGAGGCTACGACAGAGTCAAATGTCGTGACCTACGAAGTAGTTATCTCTGCTCCTAATGCAGACCTCAAGCTCAAGCCAGGTCTTACAGCAAATGTAACCATCTATACAAAGGAAAAGAACAATATTGTGACAGTTCCTACCAAAGCCCTGAAGTTTACTCCTAACGAGAAGATGCTGACAGAAGATCAGACCATCAAGGATTGTAAGGGAGAACATAAGGTTTGGGTGCTTGAAGAAAATACATTCCGTGCAATTCCTGTCCAGGTAGGAATCACCAACGGCATGTTGACAGAAATCACAGGCGGTCTGAAACCCGGTCAGAAGATTATTACTGAGTTCAAGATGAGTGGCGAAGAGGTAGTAGGAGGACAAAATGGAAACAACAACCCGTTCATGCCTCGTCCACGTAACAGACAACAACAGCAACAGAAGAAATAAGAACACATAAAAGGTTCCTATGGAAAGAAAAGTTGTTATAGAATTAGACAATGTGCGTCGTGAGTTCAAGGTGGGCTCAGAGGTCGTAAAAGCATTACGTGGCGTTTCCTTCAAGATTTACGAGGGCGAATTTGTTACCATCATGGGAACTTCCGGCTCTGGTAAATCAACGCTTCTCAATCAGCTTGGCTGCCTCGATACTCCTACCTCTGGCGAGTATTATCTCGATGGTGTCAGCGTCAGGAAGATGTCCAAGAGCCAGCGTGCCCGACTGCGCAACAGGAAGATAGGTTTTGTGTTCCAGAACTATAATCTTCTCGCCAAGACTACATCTATTGAAAATGTAGAGTTGCCCCTCATGTACAATAGCGAGTACAGCGCTTCGCAGCGTCGTGAGGCAGCCATCAAGGCACTCAATGAAGTAGGCCTCGGAGACAGACTCTACCATAAGAGCAACCAGATGTCAGGTGGTCAGATGCAGCGTGTGGCTATAGCAAGAGCCCTCGTCAACAATCCTGCTGTTATCCTTGCCGATGAGGCAACGGGAAACCTTGATACTCGCACATCTTTCGAGATGCTGGTACTCTTCCAGAAACTCCACTCGATGGGACGCACCATAATCTTCGTAACCCATAATCCTGACATAGCACATTATTCTTCAAGAAACATTATGCTCAGGGATGGCAAGATACGCGAAGATGTTGAGAACGACAATATATTATCTGCTGCGGAAGCGTTGGCACAACTCCCAGCACCACAAGACGATTAGTATTTATTATAGATGAATTTTGTAAACTTAATGAAGGTGGCCATCAAGGCCATTGCAAATAATAAGTTCCGCTCTTTCCTCTCGATGCTGGGTATCATCATCGGCGTTGCTGCCGTGATAGTGATGATGGCTATCGGACAGGGTTCCAAGGAGTCTATCCGCCAGAATATCTCGCAGATGGGTTCAAACATCATTATGATACGTCCTGGTGCCGACAGAGGTCCTGGAGGCGTGCGTCAAGATCCCTCTGCTATGCAGACGCTGAAGCCAGATGACTATGAGAAGATAAAGGAAGAAGCAAAATACTGCACCTATGTATCTCCAGAGGTGACTTCTGCAGGACAGATTATCAACGGCAACAACAACAGCAGTACCACCATGTATGGTGAGAGTACAGAATACTTTGATATCAAGCAATGGGAGATATCAAATGGTTCTGCCTTTACAGATGAAGACATCAAGAAGGCCGCAAAGGTGTGTGTTATTGGTAAGACTGTTGCTGATGAACTCTTCCCATCTGGTCAGGATCCAGTTGGTAAGATGGTGCGTTTCAAGAGCATTCCTTTCAGGGTTATAGGTGTGTTGAAAAGCAAAGGCTACAACTCCTTCGGAATGGACCAGGATAACCTTTGCATCACTCCATATACCACAGTAATGAAGCGTCTCACGGCCCAGACGTGGTTCTCAAGTATCAACTGTTCAGCTATTACAGAAGAGATGACAGATGATGCCATAAAAGAATTGACAGCCATACTTAAAGAGCAACATAAGATAAAGGAAGGTGGCGAAGATGATTTTACCATTCGTTCCCAGCAGGAGATAATGGAGACGATGTCCTCTACTATGGATACTGTCACCCTCATCCTTGTTGTGGCAGCAGCCTTCTCACTCCTCGTAGCCGGCATCGGTATTATGAATATCATGCTTGTGTCAGTAACAGAGCGCACTAAGGAGATAGGTTTGCGTATGTCAGTAGGAGCACGAGGCATAGATATCTCAAATCAGTTCCTAATTGAATCAATAATAATATCAGTTACAGGAGGAATCCTCGGCATTGGGCTTGGGACACTACTCTCTACTGGCGCCAACCTGCTATTCGGCCTGCCAACAAGCATTCCGATGTGGTCTATTGTAGTGTCGTTTATCGTCTGCACAATCATTGGTATTGGCTTTGGTTACTTCCCAGCACAGAAAGCAGCACGTTTGGATCCGATTGAAGCAATACGATATGAATAATATAAATAAGGTAAATAGATTGTGTTTTCTCAAGGGGGTATTTGTCAGCCTCCTTATTATGATGATGTCTGTACCAGCGTTGGCGCAGACGGTAAAGGGTGTAGTAATTGATGCAGAAACTGGCGACAGTTTGTCCTATGTCAGCGTGAAATATAAGGGTAGTCATGTCTCAACTATCACAGATGGATGGGGACGTTTCTCAATTGCCCGCCATAAGGGTATGTATATCAATTTTACCTCTGTAGGATATAAGTCGAAGAGTGTATATATCGGCGACAAGAATAATAATCTTGTCATAAAGTTGAAGCCTGCTTCCAATGACCTTAGTGAAGTTGTGGTGAAGTCGAAGAGTTCGCGCTATTCCCGAAAGGAGAATCCTGCTGTAGAACTTATGCGTCGTGTTATTGCAAAGAAACAGCAGACAAAACTTGAAAACAAAGATTTCTATCAGTATCGTACTTACGAACGTCTTACCATAGCTCTTAATGATATTTCCCAGGCTACTCTCGACTCTGGTTCTTATTCCCGCAGGCCTTGGCTGAAGGAGCAAGTGGAGAAGAATCCAATAACAGGAAAGAATGTGCTTCCTGTCATCACAACAGAGAAGGTTTTTCATAAATACTATCGTAAAGACCCTAAGAAGGAGCGTATCTATATTGATGCGGAACACAGTACAGGTGTCAATGACCTCATCGAGACAGGTGATATATTCACCAAGGTAGCAAACGATGTCTTCAGTGAGGTTGACGTCTATGACGACCAGATGCGCCTGCTGCAATATCCCTTCACATCGCCAATCGGTAGGGATGCTATCAGCTTCTATCGTTTCTACATCGTTGATACACTTGATGTTAAAGGCGACTCTTGCATACAGGTCAGCTTCATTCCAAATAACCAGCAGGACTTCGGCTTCCGAGGTGATATATGGATTATCAACGACTCTACACTTCATGTCAAGAAGGTACACCTGAGCATTCCGAAACGTTCAGATGTCAACTTCGTGCATAATATGGCTATTAATCAAGAGTATCTGAAACTCCCTTCTGGCGATTGGGTTCTCAATGTCAATGATATGCTCGTAGAACTCGCCCTGATAGGGGAGAGGACAGGCGATTTCCTCATTACACGTACTTCGCGGCGTAATGACTATTCCTTTGATGCCATTGACGAAAAGATATTCAAGGGTAAGGCTCTTGAAAAACGTGACCCATATAGCGAGATGCGTGATAAGGAATACTGGGAAGACAACCGTGAAGTGGCTCTCACCAGCGGTGAGGAAGGTATGGACAAATTCATCAAGGGCATGAAGAGCACTAAGGGATTCGGATGGCTTCTTGTAGGTTTGAAAGCCGTAATGGAAAACTATATCGAGACGACCAAAGATCCAAATCCAAGTAAATTTGATATCGGTCCTGTCAACTCTATGATTTCCAACAATAGTATTGACGGCTTCCGCTTCCGCCTTTCTGGACAGACAACAGGAAATCTCAACCATCATCTCTTCTTGAAAGGATATATGGCTCACGGCTTCAAGACAAACAATAACTACTACGGAGCTACTGTTACCTATTCCTTTAATAAAAAACAATATACTCCTGATGAGTTCCCACGTCGTAATATTTCCTTCACCAGCACTTACGACATCTGTTCTCCTTCAGATAAGTTCCTGAATGTCGATAAGGATAACGTCTTCGCCTCTCTCCGTTGGAGTAAGGTGATGAATATGGCATACTATAAACGCCAGACTCTTGACTTTGAACGTGAGGAAGACTGGGGCTTCGCTATTGCCGGTGGTATTCGTACCGAGCGTCAGGAGGCAGCCGGCGATTTGTTCTTCAAGAAATTCAGCGACCCAAACTTTGTTGTTACTGAAAACGACAGAGGCTCCTTCCGCTTTACGGAAATATATCTGCAGGCCAGCTATTCACCTGGTCAGACATATATCAACTCAAAGCAGAAACGTACTACTGCAAATCGTGACTCTCCAATCTTCAAACTCAAGCATACAATGGGTATCAAGGGCCTCCTTGGTGGACAGTATAACTACCATGTTACCGAGGCAAGCATCTATTATCGCCAATGGATGAAGTCGTGGGGTAAGATGGACTTCTATCTCAAAGGCGGCAGACAATGGAGTCAGGTACCATTCCCATTGCTAATTGCTCCTGCTGCCAACATTTCTTATATATGGCAGCGTGAGACCTTCGAGTTGATAAACAACATGGAGTTCCTTAACGATAAGTTTGTATCCCTGATAATGGAGTGGGACTTGAACGGTAAGATTTTCAACCGCATACCATTCCTCAAGGAATTACAATGGCGTGAGCTTATAGGCTTCAATGTACTCTATGGCGGACTGTCAGACAAAAACAATCCTGCTTTGGCAGCCGCACAAGGTATGGATATAAATGGTCTGATGGAATTCCCAAATAGAGCATACGTCATGAATACCCATGAACCTTATTTCGAATTGCGAGTAGGTATTCACAACATCTTTAAACTTTTACAGATAGAATACGTACATCGTTTCAACTATCTCAACCTGCCGACAGCCTCCAAGAACGGCGTCCGCTTCGGCTTTAGGTTGACGTTCTAAAGAAAAAGCGTAGTATGCAATTGCACACTACGCTTTTTTTATTCCTCAACTTTCGCAAGCTTCAGTTGATGGGGAAGTGAAAACTCATATGCTCAGTTCGTCCAGCACATCGATGAGGCGTTTGTCGAAGCGTTTGTCTGTGCGGATACACTCGCTGAACGGTACTAACACTGCATCGCCGTTACAATAACCTACCATTACGTTGCGCACTCCCTGCATGAGAGCGTCTATTGCTGCAACACCCATGCAGCTGGCAAGAATGCGGTCAAGAGCCGATGGGGAACCGCCACGCTGCAGGTGTCCCAAGATAGATACGCGCACGTCAAACTCAGGGAATTCCTTCTTTACGCGGTCAGCATAATAAAGAGCGCCACATTTAGGACTCTCAGATACTATCACGATACATGATTTCTTTGACTTACGGATGCCACGATTCATGAAGACAGCCAACTGGTCAACATCTGTTGTCTCTTCAGGAACGATGGCAGCCTCTGCACCACAGGCGATGGCACAGTTCTGTGCAAGGAAACCGGCATCACGTCCCATTACCTCTACGAAGAAGATGCGCTCGTGAGAGTTGGCGGTATCGCGGATTCTATCGACACACTCCACGATGGTGTTCATCGTAGTGTCGTAGCCTATTGTGAAGTCGGTACCATAGAGGTCGTTGTCTATGGTGCCAGGCAGACCGACTACGGGGAAGTCAAATTCTGTGCCGAAGTTCCATGCGCCGGTGAGGGAGCCGTTGCCACCGATGACCACAAGTGCGTCGATGCCTTCCTTTTGACAGGTTTCATAAGCCTTCTGCCTGCCCTCTGGAGTCATAAATTCCTTACTGCGTGCAGACTTTAGGATAGTACCACCTCTTGTTATAATACCGCTGACATCCTCAGTGGTAAACTCCTTTATCTCATCTTTGATGAGGCCGTCATAACCCCTGTAGATACCCATCATTCTAAAGCCGTTGTAGATACCAGCACGAGTTAATGCGCGGATGGCAGCATTCATACCAGGTGAATCACCGCCAGAAGTCAAAATTCCGATAGTCTTAATCTTACCCATAGTTTATGTTGTTTTATGTTTAGGTGGTGCAAAAGTAAAAAAAATATTTTAAAGTACAAAGAAAATTCGAAAAAAATAATAAACCGAAAAGATGTTTACATCCTTCCGGTCTATTATTGTCAAAGGTGTAGGGCGTAGCTTGTGGTTGCAGCCATATCGCCACCAAAGTCCCTTCAACCCATGCTTCAAGAATGTCGCATTTTTCAGTCGGGCGTACAAACAGGTATTAATGAAATCGGGTGCGAAGATGCAAAAAATATTTGTTTTTCTTGCGTGGATAAAGAAAAATTTGTAATTTCGCGGCAGATTTCGGTAATAAATTAAAACCTTCAACTTTCGCAAGCTCTGCTTGCTGGGAGTTATGAGCTTTGCGCAGGGAGTTAAAGGAGGAATTAAATAGGGAGTTAAGCACTACGTGCAGGACAATACTACTGCTGATTGCAAATGGTAATGTCCATTTTAACTTCCATTTTTACTCCCATTTTAACTTCCATTTAAACTTCCGAAACTTGAGTTAA
>CAJODL010000020.1 GCA_905233165.1 uncultured Prevotella sp. | reverse complement strand
TCGAAGACCTTTTTGGGATCATCACCATGTTTTAGCAGCACACGACGCACATCACCGGCAATGCGGTCTGCAACCTTTTTAAGACCCTCATAGTTTTCTATGTCGAGCCGGAAGAAATAAAACAGTCGATAGCGATTTCTCTTGCCTGGTTTCATGTGCGACTGTGTGGTCATGGTGAAAGTTGGTGTCCATCTTAGTTCATTGTGCATTGTCTTTGGGTCAACAATGCTATCATCAATGTCAACACCAATCCAACTGGTGCCTCGCCAGTCGTGAGAGGGATGCGAACCTTTCTTGCGGCGATAGGGGTCAATAAGATAGAACTGCCCGATACACCGACCATTTCTCAGTTCAACGAGCACACGCTCCAGTGGGATGGAAACTTCTTTAAACTCAAGTTTCGAGATGCTTTGAACTTCCTCAGAACCATCAAACATGACGTGGTTATTGTCCTTGGTTTTAAGGACATTTACCTGCTTTGTCAGAGAGACGTGGACTTTTTGTGTTTTATCTGTATACATATCCTCCTATCATTTATTTCTCAATATGCAAACGCCGTGCCAAAAACGGTAATTTACATCATATTCCTGAATTTATTGTGAAAACTTGCTGTTAAGTCTATATTTTGGATGACCTCCTACGGGAGTCCGGCTTGGGCGGAAGGGTAGAGAGGCCGGGGCGGACTACCAGAAACCCTTGGGCGGACGTTTAGTAAGGCTCTTGGATGTAGGGAATGAACGGTTAAGATTTTATGGTACTCCAAACGTGTCGAAGATGAGCGACACCTCGGCGGGCATGAAGACCCGGCGAGTCTGTTCAGCAAGCTCTGCCGTGGTGGAACTCTCACGAAGTAAATCCTTCATTCTCCTCCAGGCAGAGCGGGGTGCAATGGCCGGGAAATACAACTGCGCCAGCTCCATTCTACCGTATGTTTTAATAACCTTTTCCATAGTGCAAAATTACTAAAAATTACTGAAACTACCAAATGTTTTGTTAGAAAAATTGCGCTTAGTATCAATAAGTTACAGTAAGGGGATGTAAGGGGATTGAGACGGAACAAAATCTTGCACCTTTGCCGAAAAAAGCGTACCTTTGTAACACCTTAGTAAAGGTAAAAAGATTTTTTCAGGTTTAACAATTAAAAGGTTTTTATCATGGCAAAAGAAAACATTGCTTTCATGGTGAATCTGCGTAAGAACACAGTTCCAGATTCAGACATGTTCGGTCGCTATTACCCAGAGGCCGAGAGTAAGGAAACGCTGTCAACCAAGGGCTTCGCCAAGCATGTCAGTGACCACGGTGGTACGCTGGTGAGCTACGAGCTGATGCAGATGGTTTTGGCTGGTATCGTGAAGTGCTTGAAAGAGTACATGTCACAGGGTCAGCCCGTCAAGCTCGATGGCCTTGGCACTTTCCGTCCGACAGTCACTTCTGTTACAGGTGGTGCTGCCTCTATCGAGGAAGCCCTTCAGAAGGGTGTCAACAACATGGTGGCTGGTGTGAATTTCGTCTTTATCCCTGAGAATGCCCAGGGTGAGGAGATCACTTCGAAGAAGTTCAAGGACCAGTGCTCTTTGCAGTTCGCCTACCTTGTTGAGACCATCAAGAAGGTCATCGGCGGCAAGGAGAAGTCGTACACCTTACGTACTCCTCTTTCGGCTTGGGGCATTGTGCAGTCCGAAGACGAGGGCACTGGCGAGGAAGGTGGTACTTCTCAGAACGGTGGAACCAGTGGCAACGGCTCTTTGCAGAGCGGTAGCAATACTGGCGGTTCTCAGAACAGCGGCAGTGGCACTCAGAATGGTGGTAGCACTAACGGTGGTTCTACCAACTCAGGTAGCAACAGCGGTTCAGGCACCAACACTGGCGGCTCGACGGGTGGCAACACCGGCGGCAACAGCGGTTCGGAAAGCGGCACCGAGGGTGACTACAGACTGGTCATCTACAAGTACGGCAATGGTACGTCTACCGTGACCGATGACAGCGAGCAGGAAATCAACAGCAATGACAACGTGCATTCTGGCTCTAACGTGAACATCAGCGTCGTGCCTGTTGAGGGCAAGGAGCCTATCGCCAAGGTCAACGGCAACCGCATCACGCTGACTGAGAACGACGGAGTCTACACAGGTTCGTTCCAGATGCCTACCAAGGGCACCGTGCTGGAGATCAACTCCGAGCCAGACGAGTGGGACTACGCTGACCAGAACTGATGAAGCAGTGAGAACCATCAAGCTTGCTTGTTTGGTCAAGTGACATCAGTCGGCTGGAAGCCAACAAATCTGGTAGTAAGCAATTCATCTCTATCGAGGACTGACAGACTACAAGCTGCCAGCCCTCTTTTCTTTTTAAGCAGATGTCTTGATTATCAATATCCATGAAACATATAGAGGTTAAAACTGCATTTTAGAGCGGCAAAGTGAGTTAAATGCAATAAAATTGTAATTTTTCGTCAGTTTTTCCTCTTTTATTATCGCTTTTTGATTCTTTTTTTGTAACTTTGGCGCATTATTTATTAAATAGGTGAACCAATAGCTATCAATATGGATAAAGACATTAACCGAATAAAAGTGGTTTTGGCTGACAAGAAGCGAACCAACAAATGGTTGGCCGAGCAGTTAGGGAAAGATCCCGCAACTGTTTCCAAATGGTGTACTAACAGTTGCCAGCCAACGCTTGAAACACTTGTAAAAATAGCAAAACTGTTAAATGTAGAATTAACAGAACTTGTTAGAATAAACACTATCCATCAATAATATTTCAAAAATGAACAATACTCTTATAGACAATTCAAGTGAACAATTATCAATGCTGCATACATTGAAGGAATGTTTGGCATCCGATGACATTGTTACAGTAAAAATAGCTACAGGATATTGGGATATTCCTGGCCTTTCTTTATTGACGCAAGATATTCACACATTCCTTGAAAAAGAAGGAAGGAGATTGTTCTTGCTTATTGGCAAAGACCCATACATTTATGCATCGCAGGTCAAAAATCCCAAGTACAAAGACCTGAATTATCCTGCTGATTTTATTCGCACGGATTTATGTGAACTTGAACCAAAAGAAGAATTTGAAAATGCTGTACGTTTACTCTTAGAATATTGTACAGAAGAGGAAGACTCGAAAATACAAATTCGTATTTTCCGAAAGAATGAAGAGGACGAAACACAGTTCCTTCACTCTAAATGTTATATTTTTGATGGAATCAATTCTGGTAAAGGTTATGGGCTTATTGGAAGTTCCAACTTCACGGAGAAAGGATTGCAAGGGAATGCCGAATTAAATTATCTTGAAACGGATGTCACAAAAGTCTTGTCAGAGACACCTATCCCAAATCATAAGACACATATTCAATGGTTCAATGAAAAATGGAACCTTTCCGAACCATGGAATAAAGAATTTTTAGAGCAAGTACTAAAGAAAGCACCTATCACCAAGAAAGTTGAGGAGGGCGACCAGACAACTTTCGAGCCATTCAGTCCATACGAGTTATACATCAAACTACTCCAAATCAAATTTGGTGACATTGTTGACAAGTCACTCGGGCAACAAATCGAATCCTATTTGCCCATCAATATCCACAAGCTTGAATATCAGATTGAAGCTGTCAAACGATGCATTGGCATTATGCATGAGCACGGTGGATTTATGTTGGCAGATGTGGTAGGCCTTGGCAAAACAATCATTGGCTCTTTGATTATAAAACGCTTCCTATCTGTTCCTGAAGATGATGGTCGCGAACGGAAGGTGTTGGTTATAACGCCTCCCGCTATCCAGTCGGGATGGAAGAAGACAATAGCCATGTTCGACAAAGATTCTGATGAAAAGATAGCTCCATATATTGATTTTATAACCACTGGTCGTATAGGAAATGTTGCCGGTGATGAAGAATGGGACGATGACGATGATGACAATGGCGATTCTGGAGAGTTCGTTGGAACTCTCCAAGACAAGAATTATGGTTTCATTGTCATTGACGAAAGCCATAAGTTCCGTAATAGCACAACATTGATGTATCAGTCTCTCGATGAGTTAATTCAGAAAGTTGGTTCTAACACAGGAGTTTATCCCTATATTGGACTTCTCTCTGCTACACCTCAGAATAATCGCCCAAATGATTTGAAAAATCAGATCTATCTCTTTGAGCGGAATCATAATGAAAGTACTCTGAAAAAGGCTGAGAGTGGAAACATCGAGAAATTCTTCGCTGATGTCAATAAAGAATACGAACTACTTATCAGCAAACCAAGAGTCGATGCTGAAACAGGAGTTCTTATACATGATATTCCTACGGAGGAACGTCGCGAGCGCCTTGATGCACTTTCAAAAAAGATACGTGATTGCATATTGAGTGATATTCTTGAACGAAGGACCAGAACTGACGTTGCAAAATATTACAAAGAAGATATGGAGTCGCAAGGTTTGGTTTTCCCCAAAATAGTCGGTCCGAACAACTTGGAGTACGTGATGGATGACGAATTGGCCAAACTATTCTCAGATACCATGACTATTATTGCCCCGACGGAGGAAGACAAGTTTCATACTGACGATTGGCTTAAATATTATCGCTATCGTGCAATCGAATACTTTAAAGACCCAGCAAATGAGAAAAAACATACTGGTAGGGGTAACCGTGGCGTTAGTGACGTCGCCAAGCAGCTTGCCACCATCATGCAGATACTTCTTGTGAAACGTTTGGAAAGCTCGTTCTCTGCATTTACACAATCATTGCTGAACCTGCGGCGTTATACGGAAAATATGATACGTATGTGGGAAAACGACACAATATTCATTTGCCCGCAGATAGATGTCAATAAAGAACTTGATTTCGAGGCAAAAACCGCCAAACTTGGCAAACGTGTCTCTTTCAATGACTGTGTAGAAGATGTCAGAGCTAAAATAGTAAGACTGACTGAGCAGGGCAGGAATGAAAGAGGTCAGAATGCCGAGTATAAACGTGACGCTTTCAAGGAAGAATACTATATTCAGCTGAAGGAAGACTACCGTCTCATCTCCAATCTCTACGACCGCTGGACCAGGAATTCACAAGATCCCAAGTTTGATGCTTTCAAGGAAAACCTTACTCCTGAGTTGTTCAATCCAGTGAAGAACACCTCTGGGAAATTGGTTATATTCTCAGAAGCAATAGACACGGTTCAATCTCTCGCCAGAGCAGTTAAGGCAAAGGGATATAATGCTCTTGTCATCACTGCTGAAAACCGTGACGACATGGAACATACCATAGAGGAGAATTTCGATGCAAATTATGAGGGAGAATGGAAGAATGACTATAATGTCATAATTACCACTGAGGTACTGGCTGAAGGTGTGAACCTGCATAGAGCCAACGTCATCTTGAATTATGACACTCCTTGGAATTCTACTCGTTTGATGCAACGAATTGGTCGTGTTAACCGTATTGGTAGCAAAGACCCATACGTCTATGTGTACAATTTCATGCCAAGTGCAGAGGGTGACGCCCAAATCAAGTTAGTCCGCAAGGCTCATACAAAGCTTCAGTCTTTCCACGTGCTGTTTGGTGAGGATAGTAAAATCTTCACCAATGAGGAAAGCATTGTTCATTATGACATTGCCAAGGCAGTAGATGGTGAGGAGTCTCCCTTGCAGAAATATGTCTATGAGTTGAAGCAATATAAGGAGGCACATCCAGAGCGTTATGTGCAGATAGAACAGGCTGATGACGATTGGCAAATTGCTCAGGCAGAAAGTGGCAATGCCTATTTTATTGTTAAAGCACCACGCTCAGCCAGATTAGCAATTCGGATTCGCCAAGAGGCAGATGCTCAGCAGAATGCTAAAATAATCTCCCTACTGGAACTGCTTGAAGATATGAGGGTGGATGAAAATGCCAAGCGCGTACCCCTACCCGAGAGCTGGCAGCAATTGACCGCAGAAGCCATCAAGACATATAATCAATACTTTGTACGCATTAACAAGTCAAGAGCTGGAGATAAACGTACTCAGGCTCTTGAGATAATTGTAAACCTGTATAACAGTGAAAATGTTTCTACAAAATCTAAGTTACTTCTGAAGAGTGCAAGAAAGCTTGCTGACAAGGGCAGTCTTGACATTATCAAAAAGATGCTTGCTATTGGGCAGGAACTACAAAATAGGAATTCAAATCTTTTCGCGCTCTGTCAACAAGATATTGACGAAATTCTGGAGCGGGAAATAGGAAAACTTGTTGCCCATGTAGAAAGCAAACAGGGAGAAGCATCTATTATTTTAGGAACCATCAAGTAAAAGGATAACCAATGAATAAGGAGTCATTAAAAGAATATCTGAGCAGTCGTTATCAAGGCTGGAGTTCGTTTCTGAAAAATGTCATCTTCCCTATTTTTGGTGAAGACGATTTTGAGGACGGCTATGAAGCAGAACTTCTGGATAGTCAGCCGGAACGCAAACAACTGGCCGAATCCACTGGAATACGAAGCATCAAGCAAGTTGGAAAGATGTATGTGGGCGTAGAACCACTACAGATTTTCGATGTGACGGTAAGCGACCGTGTAATGATGGAACGTAACCGTGTGAACATCCAACGGCTCATCCGTACCGTCATGGATCAGTTCTCATGTGCTTTCATGCTGTTTCATTATGACGATGATACTCGGTGGGACTGGCGTTTTACCTATTGCCGCAAAAGTGGCAATAAGGAGGAATCTACCGACAGCAAGCGATACACCTTCCTCCTTGGCCCTGGCCAGTCATGCCGCACGGCAACGGATAATTTCATAGCCCTTTATGAAAAGCGTGACTATCTTGAAATAAAGGACATTGAAGATGCCTTCAACGTTGAAGCTTTGTCCAAAGAGTTCTTTGGCAAGTACAAGGCACAATATGAAGCATTTGTCAATTATATGGTTGACCCTTCTAATGGAATGCGTCAGGACTTCATTGACACAGACTTTGAACAAACGGGGATGACGGCAGAAAAGATTCGTGACCGTGAAGAGAAACCCATACGTGACTATGTTAAGAAGCTCCTTGGACGTATTGTGTTTCTGCATTTCCTACAAAAGAAAGGTTGGTTAGGTGTTCCTGCGGGAAAGAATTGGGGTGACGGCGACCGCGATTTCATGCTTAAATTATTCCTAAATGCCTCGGACAGACAAAAGGACAATTTCCTCGATGACATTTTGGAAGACCTGTTTGCAGAGGGTTTAGACCGCAATCGTTCTGACAAAAATGACCTCTATGACACAGAGGTTGAGGGTATCGGTAAATGCCGCATACCATATTTAAATGGTGGCTTGTTTGAGCGTGATGAACTTGACAAAAAGCCGAGTCATTTCCCTGCTGACTATTTTGGGAACCTGCTCACAATGCTTTCGCAGTACAACTTTACCATTGATGAGAACGACCCCAACGATGCAGAGGTTGGCGTTGATCCCGAAATGTTGGGACGTATCTTTGAGAACCTGTTGGAAGACAACAAGGATAAGGGAGCATTCTATACCCCAAAGGAGATAGTGCAATATATGTGTCGGGAAAGCCTAATAGCATATTTGCAAACCGACCAAAGAGAAGAAGTCAAAGAAAATATTCGTCAATTCGTTACCACCCATGATGCAGAGTTGCTTGGTGAGTTAAAAGAAGACATTGACAAGAAGTTGAAGGAAGTAAAGATATGCGACCCTGCCATTGGATCTGGAGCTTTTCCTATGGGTTTGCTAAGAGAACTGTTTTATTGTCGTTCCGCCATTGAACCAAATATTGTAGATAACGCAGCAAACATAAAACGAGATATTATCCAGAACAACATATATGGTGTGGACATAGAGCGTGGTGCCGTCGATATAGCCCGCCTACGCTTTTGGCTTTCACTCATCGTTGACGAGAAATCGCCAGAGGCACTTCCAAATCTTGACTTTAAGATTATGCAAGGTAACTCTCTGTTGGAAAGCTATGCAGGCATTGATCTGAGTAAATTGGCCACTATGTCGGACATACAGTTTTACGAACCGCAACGTAATTTGTTTGGCGAAATAATGGACAAACAAATGAAAATTGTGTTTTCACAGTCAGATGGGCTGAAGGAATTCCAGCAGAACCTTAAAGCTTATTTTGAAGCCACAGATCAAGGCCAGCGTGTTAACCTGAGAAAGAAAATCGGGGATTACGTCAAACAGACTATCATAACAACACTTGATACACATCGTCGTGGAGAAGAGAAAAAAATTGAAACAATTCAGCTCTCTTCTAAATTAACTGACAAACAAAAAAAAGTTATCGAAGAGTCAAACAAGAAAATCAAAGAATTAGAAGAGGCAATGGATGAGATAGGAAACATGGAAATACCCAATTCAAAATTCTTCCTTTGGCACACCTATTTCCATGACGTGTTCTCGCGACCCTCAAAAGAGGGCTTCGATATTGTCATAGGGAATCCACCTTATGGTGCTAAATATGACAATCAGACAAAACGGTATTATCAAGACACATATATCACAGCGAAAAGTATCAGTGGTGTTCAAAAAGCATCTCTTGATACATATACACTATTTATAGAATTGGGCTATAACCTGTTAAAGAAAAATGGTAGCTTCGCCTATATAGTGCCAATATCATTAACATCAAGCGACTCACTCACGGGAGTACACCGAATTTTAATGGGAAACTGCGAAAATGTTTATATTTCATCATACGCAGTTCGTCCCAAACCGGTATTTGAGAATGCCGTAGTCAACACATCAATACTACTCTTTCATAAAACCGAGACTCCTTGCCAACATTTATACGCGACAAAAATGCACCGGAGAGGCAATGAATTTGATTTGCAGAAGTTAATAGATAATCTTCAATTTGTTGATGTTAAAGAGTTGACACTTTATGGTCGTATTCCCAAAATAGGAACTGTAATTGAGAAAGAAATACTCCGTAAACTATTCAGACAATCGAAACTTGGCTCATATATACGCACAAGTGGAAGTCCAATTATATATAGGTTTGCGGGAGGACGCTACTTTAAGGTTGTTACCAATTACAGCAATGGTTCGTCAGCAGAACGAACGATATATTTTAAGAACTCAAAAATAGCTGATGCTATTGGTTGTATTCTCAGCAGCAACTTGTCATTTTGGTTTTACCAGATTTATTCTGACAACCTAAACTGGAAAAATTATGAGATTGAAAATTTTACTATCCCATCATTATCTACTGATAATATAGATTTCCTTGATAAGCTTTATACTCGATATTTGGCAGACATTGAGGCTAAAGCAAATATCAGAACTACTTCTGGAGAATCTACTTACAATGTCGATTCTTTTAAGGAATATAAGATAGTACGCTCTAAATCTATTATTGATGAGATAGATGATTATATTTGTCCTTTGTATGGTCTGACACAAGAAGAAACAGACTTTATAAAGAATTATGAATTAGAATTTAGACTGGCAGGCGAGTAAGACAGATTGTGGAAGGGTTATTCCCCCTCCACAATCTTTATTTCATCTTCATTTAGTCCGAACAACTCATAAACATAGTTGTTTATTTGTGATTCCAACAAAGAAACATCTGAGTTAGTGTCCATTTGTTTCAGTGCTATTATTTTGTTTACTATAAGAGCAATGTCCTCTTGCTGTTGCTTACTTGCCATTGGAATTGGTAATTGCTCATAGAGATAAGTTTGAATTTCAGGAAAAACATCCTCTTTTTTGGTAGAAAACTTCGTTTTATAATAAAAATTGAGAGCTCTTGAATTTATCAATGCTAATACATACTTGGTTGAGAACCCCTTTATTTCATCTATTTTTATCCCATATACATTTTTACTGAAGGCAAACATGGAATCGCTAATTGCAGCTTCCAATTGTGTATCAACTCGACGAAGGTATATCATGTTAGAATCAAAGAATGACATTAAACGTTTATATTCTTTGTGACTGACATCCATGAAAGTGTTGTTCCATGAAATAGAATACTTTTTCATATCTTGCCCAATTAAGGACGGTATGCCTGTCTTTGTTTCTCTCAACACCTTTTTAGAGACCTCAGCTCCTCTTTTCGATATAGAGATGTCTTTAAGCGTTGTCTCACAAGACATTTTTGTAAGTATTTTAATAAGACCTGTATCCACTCCTGTAGTCCATTCTTTGTGTAAATTAGTTGAACAGTATACAAGGTTAAGCGGTAACAATCTCTGGAATATTTTTTTCTCTTCGTCGTACTTATATAAGTCTATTTCTTCTTTTTTAATATTGATATTAGAAAGTAGAATGATTGTGTTTTCTGTTACTACTGATTCAAATGGATTGCAAAATGCAACAAAATGTACAAATAACTGTTTCTCAAAAGCTGTTCTTATTTTCTCATCTTCCAAATTTAGCATCCAGAATTTGGGCGTAATGTAACATAAATAACCTTTCTTCGTCATTAGACTTTTTATGGCTATTTCATAGAACATCTTGTATAAATCTGTATTCCATTCAAATTGAGGATAGTCACATTTATTGACTACCACATAAGGAGGATTTCCAATGACAATATCGAAGCCCTCTTTTGAGGGTCAACACGCTATAATTATGGATAGAGTCTATCTACGAGTTCATTGATACGCTGAATTAAATCTGTATAATCTTGATTTTTTACTCTGCGAAAAAGTATTTCTTTGGCAATATTGCCGATTTCATCTTGCAGTTCATTGTTTGGCAAAGGTATTGGCAGATTACGTATATGTTCAGGATAAATATGGTAATCACCACCTCGTTGGTCTGCTAATAGTTGATCTGTTTTAGACGAATTAAGAACTCCAAGAAGATAGTAAAGATTTATCCTTTCAGATAGTTCTTCCATCTTTTTCCTGCTTAGCTTGGAGAACTTCTTAACACTCGACAAAATACTCTTGTTTGATACTTCTTTCAAGTCTTTCCAAAGTACAGCACAGTATATGGAATGATTGTGCAAATAATGTTCATCCTCATCAATCGTAACATTGATTGTTCCTAAACAGTTCATAATTAGTTTGGGACAATCATAAAGTTCACGGAATGTTGGTCTACTCAATTTGTCAGGACAACGCTCTGTGTTCCACTCAAGATAACGTTCACGTCGGATCTGATATTTATCTATATCCTTTGCTTCAAGATATTTCCGGCTATGAATATCATCATAGTGCGGACTAATCAAATCTTCTTTTACAAAAGCTCCTTTTTCAACATTTTCATGTGCGTTTACAACCATACCTTTACTGATGTAGCAGAAATCACCAAGGACATTCATTTCGGAATAGCGGTTGCCTGTCCGCTCCTCTTTTGAAAGATTCCATACATATTTATCTTCGTCCTGTCTTAAATGGTTTGGTGTCTTACGCAGTACTTCACGTATTATTCTATCTTCAAATATCTGCGATATTCGTAATTCTCCCAATGGTTGGCTTTTCTGTATGAATGGAATACAATTGCTGACAGTTGCATTCTCAAATATCTTTGTACCGTTCAAATCTGCTATCTCTAATAACCGATAATCTTCAGTTATCATCTTACGGAGTTTCTTAGCGTACTTCTGGTTCGTCAAAGGGTAAGGTACAATCATTGAGAATACTCCATTAGGGCAAAGCAGTTGTAAGCCAAGCTCCATGAACGGCACATACAAGTCCCATTTCTCATTAAGTGAAAGATACTTTTCGCAGTTGACTATTCTTTTGCGCTGCTCGTTCAATTCTGGTGATGCTATCTGTGTCGGTGCACTGATGTAAGGAGGATTGCCAATAGTAATGTCAAAGCCGCCCCCATTTGAGGGTCAATGATATATGCCATGCTTTTCCCATCCTTCTTGCTGGCAATTGACTGGCAAATGAAGCCCTGTGTAAACAAGATAACGATAGAATGTGGTCTTTGAGACTTTCACTCTTCGTGCGATAACAGTCTTTTCCGTACCTTTTGCCAATTCTTTTACAATGTAGTCGTGTCGATTTACACACTTTGGATTGAGCCGACAACGAAAACCTTGTGGATGTCCCAGAATGACACCTTCAGCCTTTTTTCTTGCCAGAGCCTCTTTTGTTCGCTGGCTTATGAGGTTACGTTCAATCTCAGCAGATAGTCCAAAAGCGAAGGCAAGTACTTTGCTTTGTATGTCATCGCCAAGACGATAATTGTCCTTGATAGTCCATACACGGCACTCCTTTGTCATGCAGATATTGAGGATCTCCATAATCATAAATAGATTGCGCCCCAGCCGCGACAACTCACTACAGATGATGATATCATCCTTATGCACCTTCTTTAGCAAATGGCCAAGCTGCCTCTTTGTGTAGTTTTTAGTACCGCTGATGGTTTCTTCTATCCAGTCATCAATCTTCAACTTGTTCTTCTCACAGAACTTGTTAATCTCAAACCGTTGGTTCTCAACGGTCTGCTTATCACTGCTTACCCTAATATAACCGTAAATCATATATTTTTTGTTTATGTTGCACTAATATCGATTTTATTTTTTAATTTTGCGGCATATTGATAATAAAACAATAAAGAGTATAAACCTATCATATTATATATGTATGGACGGATATGCAGAACTATATTACCGCACTGAGGAAGACTACAAGGCCAAGAAGAATAAGGTCTTGCCGTATTCTGTGAACTGTGGTGAACATAAGAATATAGGCGTTCTTGTGAATCTGCTGAAAGATGCGGGTTTCTCCTATGTTGTTACGACAACGGGGACACCAAGTCAGATGACATCGTTTTTGGTAAACTTGGAGTTCAAGAAATACTACAAGCTTCCTTATCCCGTTAGGTTCGCATGTGTGGAAGATAGGGTTTACACATTGGACGAATTCTTGGATGAGGTTTTTACACCGTATGTTAAAGCTTACGGTAATCGTCAACAGTTAGAGAATATCGAGATTTCTCGGAATAGATTTTATTATGATGCGGCGAAGAAGATGTTCGACTACCTGCTGTCACGTGAGCCTAATTATGAAACTTGTGTTTCCCAATTAGGCATGAAAGTCTTAAAAATGGACTTCAAGGATATGGACTGGTGGCCAGTCATGGATGCCTTGGAGAAAGTCGTGACAAAAGATGGCCGTTACCGCATGGACTATTCGAAGCATCATGGTTTGACGGAAGGATTGCCTTACAACCTTGATTTCGTGTTCGTCAAGAAAGGGAAAAGCATCCATACAAAGGAGTCCAAGATTGCCAAGGCTTTTGCTACGGCAAACGACTTGTATGGCATCCGCTTCTTCTGCTACTATTGCGGATGGTGTGTGTTTGAAATCACATCACCTCCAGGAGTGCTTGTTGACCCTGCCTGGCCACCTACATATATTGTTGTAGATGACCTGATGAAGGCCAGATTCTCCGAGGAAAAGGAGTCAATTGCAATTTGGGAACAAGAAAGAGATATAAAATGTTAGGAGCAATTATTGGTGATATAGTTGGTAGTCGATGGGAGTTTAATCCTACAAATGGCTATAACTTTGAGTGGCTGTCTGATGAAAACGGCTTTACAGATGACACGATATGTACGGTGGCCGTGGCTGATGCGCTACTGAGAGGGCGTGACTTCGGGGAGAGTATCCATGAGTGGTGCAATCGCTATCCCAATCCTATGGGTGGGTATGGTGGCAGGTTTGCACAGTGGGTATGGAGTGATAATCCCCAGCCGTATAATTCATTTGGTAATGGGGCTGCAATGCGTGTGAGTCCAGTGGCATGGGCAGCCCATGATTTGGAGTTCAAATATCTTTTGAAGAAGGCAGAAGAGACTGCGGCATGCTCACATAATCATCCAGAGGGAATAAAGGGTGCGCAGACTGTTGCATTAGCGATTCAATATGGTATTGAGCTGCCTTGCTATCATCCCAATTTCACGCAGGAGCATGTAAAGGAACTGGTTGGGTCCTGTGCTAAATATGCGGGGTATGACATCAACATCAAAAAGGAGGATGTGATTAATCGTTTTGATGAGACATGTCAAGGAACGGTTCCTGTTGCTCTATGGATTATAGGGAATAGCACTTCTTTCGAAGATGCAGTCCGCAAAGCTGTAAGCTTGGGAGCAGATGCTGACACGCTCGGTGCAATAGTTGGTAGTATCGCTGAAGCCATATGGGGAATACCCAAGGAAATACAACTGGAGATTATGCATTACCTCCCCTCAGATATGAAAAGCGTTGTAATCCAGTTCTGCAGACGATATGTCATGGATAACATTCTTGTTGCTGGTTATGGTGACGAGGGGGCAGCAATTGATATAATTCCTGAAGATTGATAAATAATTATAAGATATGACTCGACAACATATAGTATTTCTGACAGGTGCGGGCGTTAGTGCTGAAAGCGGATTGAGTACATTCCGTGGTAAGGATGGCATGTGGACAAACGAGGAGTGGGTTCACCTGGCCAGTACGGATGCGCTCTATAATGAGACGCAGAAGTGCCTTGATTTCTATAATTGGAGGCGGAAAAAGCTGGCCGAAGTGGAGCCGAACGATGCTCATCGCATGATAGCAGAGCTGGAGAAAGAGCATGAGGTGACGGTTATCACGCAGAATGTGGATAACCTGCATGAACGGGCTGGCTCGACACGGGTCATCCATCTGCATGGGGAACTGAGCAAGGTCTGCTCAATGGATAACCGCACGACATGCGTGAAGGAATATCCGCTGACAACGCCCATCAAGGTGGGGGACAAGGCAGAGGATGGCTCACAGTTGCGCCCGTATATCGTGATGTTTGGTGAGTATATCGATAGCATGAATGTAGCTGTTGACATCGTGAGCAAGGCCGACATCTTCGTGGTCATCGGCACCTCGCTGAAGGTCTATCCGGCGGCAGGGTTCATCAACTATGCCCACCATGAAGTGCCAAAGTTCGTGATTGACCCAGGGAAAATGGAGCAATGCACGCATTTGGGCTTCACTCACTTCAAAACCACAGCCACAGAGGGCATGAAGATGCTGCTGGAGGCATTCAAGGAATTGTAATATGGAGAATAATGACGAAGAAGGTTGGAACTAAGGTATGCCTGATACGTAATAAATACTAAAAATGTGATTTTTCTTTTAATAAATAGCCGAAAAATGTGATTTATTGTGATTTTGCGATATGAAATTGCTTAAAAGAAAGATTGACAGATATCTTTTGGATTGGAAAAACAACCCAAAAAGGAAGCCGCTGATAGTGAAGGGTGCCCGACAGATTGGCAAGACGGAGAGCATCAGGGCATTCGCAAAGGCCAACTACGAGTCGGTCATCGAGATTAACTTTGTGCTACAGAAGAAATTCAGGGCTATCTTTGACGCTGGCTACGAGGTAGAGACCATCATCAAGAACATCTCGCTGATGGAGCCAACGTGGCGGTTTATCCCACAGAAGACGCTGATATTCTTCGACGAACTGCAGAAGTGTCCCGATTGCGCCACCTCGTTGAAGTCGTTCTGCCAGGACGGAAGGTACGACGTCATCTGTAGTGGCTCGCTGATGGGCATCTATTATGAGGAAATAGAAAGCAACGCTGTGGGCTTTAAGGATGACTTCGACATGTTCTCGATGGACTTCGAGGAGTTTCTTTGGGCCAAGGGCTATCAGCCAAAACAGATTGAAGATATGTACCGCCACATGGTGGAGCTGAAGCCGTTTTCACAACTGGAGATGGACACCATTATGGATGTGTTCCGCGACTATATGAGCCTGGGCGGGATGCCGGAAGTGGTGAAGATGTACATCGACAACGGCCACTTCGGAGGCACCTTGGAACTGCAACGGCAACTGCTGAAGGACTACGAGGAGGACATCACGAAGTACGCCAAGCAGACGGACAAAGCAAAGCTGTTGGCCGTCTATAGCCACATCTCCACCTTCCTGGCGAAAGACAACAAGAAGTACCAGATCACGAAGATTGCCAAGGGCGCGAGGAACCGGGAATATGTGGGTGCCGTCGATTGGCTGAAGGAAGCGGGTGTCATCAACGTGTGCTACTGTCTAAACAACGTGGAGCTGCCGCTGAAGGGCAACTACATGGCCGACTACTACAAGTTGTATTATCACGACACGGGCCTGCTCATAGCATCATTAGACGAGGAGGCACAGGAAGACCTGCGTGCCAACAAGAACTTCGGTACCTACAAGGGGGCAATATACGAAAACATTGTCGGTGAGATGCTGCGCAAGTCGGGCTACGAGCAGTTGTATTTCTACAAGCGCGAGAATCCCGCACTGGAAATGGACTTTTTTGTTCGTGATGCCAATTCGTTGATACCGGTGGAGGTGAAGGCAAAGGACAACGCCACGGCCTCGCTGAACAATCTCATTAAGTGGGATTCCTATTCCGACGTGAAGTACGGCATCAAACTGGGCTACAAGAACATCGGGTGGAACGGGCAGTTTTACACTTTCCCGTATTTCCTTACCTTCCTGCTGAAGCGGTTTTTGAAAGAACGAGAGAATGGTAACGAATAAAGCAACTGTAAGGAGTTAGTAGATAAACTTGTAAAATATGGCATACACATATAAATATCCAAGACCTGCAGTTACAGCAGACAGCATCGTGATAACGAGGGAGGCAGAGCCGAAGGTGCTACTGATTCAGAGAGGTGACCAGCCGTTTAAGGGTGGATGGGCATTTCCCGGCGGTTTCATGAATATGGACGAGACTACGGAACAATGCGCCATTAGAGAGCTGGAGGAAGAGACAGGGCTAAGACTGTCGAATGTGCATCAGATTGGAGCATATTCCAAGGTTGATCGTGACCCAAGGGGAAGAACCATTACTGTTGCTTATCTGGCCATCATC
>CAJODL010000019.1 GCA_905233165.1 uncultured Prevotella sp. | reverse complement strand
TTTTTTCGTAACTTTGCGATAAAATCGCGAACTTACTTGCACTCGACAAAAAAAATAAATGAATTTATTTTGTTCTGTCCTCGTTTTTTCGTAACTTTGCAGCCCGTATGGCGAAAGATAAGATAGCATACGTTTGTGAGAATTGTGGTCAGGAGTCTGCAAAATGGATTGGCAAATGCCCTTCCTGCAATGAATGGAACACTTTTCGTGAGATTCGCATCAAGGCCGATAGCGCACAGCAAAGCCTCCGACATGTTGCGAAGTCAGCCACTGCGCCCTTGCTGTTGAAGGATATTCCTTTGCAGGATGTTTCTCGTATGGATATGCATGACGAGGAACTCAACAGGGTGCTGGGTGGTGGTCTCGTTCCTGGCAGCATAGTTTTGTTAGGTGGTGACCCTGGTATTGGTAAGAGTACTCTGACCTTGCAGACCATTATGCGTATGCCTGACACTAATGTCCTTTATGTCTCTGGTGAAGAGAGTGCCCATCAGCTGAAGCTCAGGGCCGACAGAATCTCTGCCAATATGCAGGGTGGGGGACATAACGAAAACGTGTCAGTACTATGTGAGACGAGCCTTGAGAAGATATTCGATACTATTCGCGATGCTGCTCCAGACCTTATCATCGTCGATTCCATACAGACAATGGAGACAGAGGCAGCCGACTCTGCTCCGGGTAGTATTACGCAAATCAGGGAATGCACCTCCGCTTTGCTGCGTTATGCAAAGACAAGCGGCGTTCCTGTAATCCTCATTGGCCATATCAATAAGGAAGGTACCATTGCCGGCCCGAAGATACTTGAACATATCGTAGATGCTGTAATACAGTTCGAAGGCGACAGACAGGGCATCTACCGCATCCTGCGTAGCATAAAGAACCGTTTTGGCTCTACGTCAGAGCTGGGCATCTATGAGATGCAGCAGAATGGCCTCCGTCCTGTCAGCAATCCGTCTGAACTGCTGCTCAGCGACGATAGGGAAGGGATGAGCGGCGTTGCGATATCCGCTGCCGTAGAAGGTATGCGTCCTTTCCTCGTCGAAACACAGGCCCTCGTCAGCACTGCCGCCTATGGCACACCACAGCGTTCTGCGACAGGTTTTGACCAAAGACGCCTCAATATGCTGCTGGCAGTTCTTGAAAAACGCGTAGGCTTTAAACTGGCACAGAAGGATGTCTTTCTCAATATCGCCGGTGGCCTGAAGGTGACAGATATGGCAATGGATCTCAGCGTCATAGCAGCAGTTCTCTCCAGCAATGTCGATACTCCGATAGAGAGTGGCTACTGCATGTGTGGCGAGGTAGGACTGAGTGGTGAGGTACGCCCGGTATCACGCATAGACCAACGCATAGCAGAAGCCGAGAAACTTGGCTTTACCGATATAATAGTTCCTTACAGAAACAAGATAGAAAAATCAAAGTTCAACAACATAAACATACATCCCGTCCGCAAGGTGGAGGAAGCCCTGCGCGAATTGTTTGGTTAAGTAAAAAGATTGAAATAAAATTATGGCAAAAATTACGAAAGAGGCAGCCCTTCAGTATCATGAGGAAGGACGCCCAGGAAAGATTGAAGTGATGCCTACCAAGGCATACCACACACAGACAGACCTCTCACTGGCTTATTCGCCAGGTGTGGCATATCCCTGTCTTGAGATTCAGAATAACCCCGATGATGCTTACCGTTATACCGACAAGGGTAATCTCGTCGCTGTTATCTCTAATGGTACAGCCGTTCTGGGACTTGGTGATATTGGTGCTATGTCCGGAAAACCTGTTATGGAGGGTAAGGGCCTTCTCTTCAAGATATATGGTGGCATCGACGTCTTCGATATCGAGGTCAATGAGAAAGACCCAGAGAAATTCTGCGAAGCAGTAGAACGCATCGCTCCAACCTTTGGCGGTATCAATCTTGAGGATATCAAGGCCCCAGAGTGTTTCTATATCGAGGAACGTCTGAAGAAAAACCTCGACATCCCTGTGATGCATGACGACCAGCACGGAACAGCTATCATCTCTGCTGCCGGACTTCTCAATGCCCTTGAAGTGGCAAAGAAGAAGATAGAAGATGTGAAGATTGTTGTCAGCGGTGCCGGAGCAGCAGCTATCATGTGTACCCGCCTCTATGTGACTCTCGGTGCAAAGCGCGAGAATATCGTGATGCTCGATTCACATGGTGTCATCACTTCCGACCGCGAGGGTCTTAATGAGCAGAAGAAGTTCTTCGCTACCGACCGTCGCGATGTGCATACCCTTGCTGAGGCTATGCAGGATGCAGATGTATTCCTCGGACTCTCAAAAGGTAATATCGTGACACAGGATATGATACGCTCTATGGCACACCATCCTATTGTCTTCGCCCTTGCCAATCCTGTTCCTGAGATATCCTACGAGGATGCTATGTCAGCACGTCCTGATGTGCTCATGTCAACAGGTCGTACAGACCATCCTAACCAGATAAACAACGTCATTGGCTTCCCTTATATCTTCCGTGGTGCCCTCGATGTTAATGCCAAGGCCATCAACGAAGAGATGAAGATAGCAGCAGTACATGCTATTGCCGACCTTGCAAAGCAGCCTGTTCCTGATGTCGTAAATGCTGTCTATGGCGTAAACAACCTCACCTTCGGACCTGACTATTTCATACCAAAGCCAGTAGATCCACGCCTTATCACCGAAGTATCTTCTGCTGTTGCCAAGGCAGCGATGGACAGTGGGGTAGCACGCAAGCCTATCACCGATTGGGATAAATACAAGCGTCAGCTGCGTCTGCGTATGGGACAGGAGACATCTCTTACCCAGAAACTCTATGAAACAGCCCGCAAGCATCCTCAGAAGGTTGTATTTGCCGAAGGACTGCATCCTACTATGATAAAGGCAGGACTCTGTTATCCTATTCTCCTCGGTAACGACGAGATGATACAGAAGAAGGCTGCTGAGCTGGAACTCTCTCTTGAAGGCATCGAGATAGTAAACCTGCGTCATGATAATCAGCGCGAACGTCGTGAGCGTTATGCTAAGCTGCTGGCAGAAAAGCGTTGCCGTGAGGGTTATAACTTCGAAGAGGCAAACGATAAGATGTTCGAACGCAACTATTTCGGTATGATGATGGTCGAGACAGGCGAAGCCGATGCTTTCATAACAGGTGTATATACCAAGTTCTCTAACACCATCAAGGCAGCCAAAGAAGTAATCGGCATCCGTCCAAAGTATAAGCATTTCGGCACTATGCATATCATCAACAGCAAGCGTGGAATATACTATATTGCAGACACCCTCGTAAACCGTTCTCCGGATAAGGAGGCGCTCAAGGATGTCGCTCGTCTTACGGCCGATACCATACGCTTCTTCAATGACGAACCAAAGATTGCCATGATATCCTATTCTAACTTTGGCGTCGATAAAGATGGCTCGCCAAAACTGATGGCTGATGTCGTGCGCGAGATGCAAGAGGAATATCCTAATCTGAAGATTGATGGTGAGATGTCTATCGACCTCGCTCTCGACCATGAGCGTCGCGATGAGAAATATCCTTTCCTGCGTCTGCATGGTGAGGTAGTCAACTCTATGATATTCACCAATCTCTCTGCTGCCAATTCTGCATATAAACTCATTCAGCAATTCTCACCTGAGACAGAGGTAATCGGTCCTATCCAGATGGGTCTTAACAAACCAATCCACTTTACCGACTTCGACTCTGGAGTCCGCGATATCGTCAATATTACAGCAGTATATATTGACAAACTCGCACGTAGCAGAAAGTAGTTTCAAGTTTCAATATTCAATGCGTATTATTCTCGCATCTAATTCTCCACGTCGTAAGGAATTGCTGGCAGGTCTCGGCATTCCTTACGATGTATTCGTTCTGCAAGGCATCGACGAGTCCTACCCCGACACCCTTCCCGCCAACGAAGTAGCAGAATACATCGCCCGCAAAAAGGCGAGGGCCTACGTTAACGTTAACCCTAACCCTAACGATAACTCTAAATTCTTGCAGTCGGGCGTGCAAACCCTTGGTGCAAGCGGACAAGCCGAGCGTTCAACTCTAAACTCTCAACTAATCCCCCCTCCTAACTGGGAGGGGATGGGGGAGGGCCTTATTTTGACCGCTGACACTATCGTCGTTTGTGACGATGATATACTTGGTAAGCCTCGTGATGCTGCCGACGCATGTGCTATGCTGCGTAAACTCAGTGGAAAGACCCATCAGGTATATACCGGCTACTGCCTGCAGACAACTGACAAAACCGTTAGCGGCACAGTCTGCTCTGATGTCACCTTCAAGGAACTTTCCGATGATGAGATAACCTATTATGTTGAGAAATACAATCCCCTCGACAAAGCCGGTGCCTACGGCATCCAGGAATGGATAGGATATATCGGCATCACGGGCATCCGCGGCTCTTACTATAACGTCATGGGACTCCCCGTACAACGAATCTACGAAGAGATTAAGAAATTAGGGGAAATAAAATATTAGGAACTTTTGAGTTGCATAGCCATGCATTATTTCATTGCATCAAGTTTTTTCTTGAACTCGGACAGGTTTTCGTCATCGGTCCAATTGAGGTGATGCATATTGCCCTGTTTGTCAAAAAGACGATAGGTCGGATAGCCTGTTAGTCCGACGTACTGCTCAATAGCCTGCTGCTGGTCGGCAGGCAGGTTATAGTGAACGCAGTTGGGCTCCGTGAGATTATACTCCGCAATGACATTCTTCCACGACTGCTCTGGCGAATGGTTTGCCAGATAGAGATATACGATGTCGTAATCCTTCAGCTCTGCCTTGAGTTCGTGCGCCTTGCTCAACTTGCGCTTGCATGGCGCACACCACGTGCCCCAGATGTCGAGATACACAATCTTTCCCCGATACGGCTCGATAATCTTGTCGATGATAGCCTTGCCATCGGTGAGGCCCTCCACGTCGGATGACTGATGGATGACAGAATTCACAGCCTCTGCCTTTTCCTTCATCAGTTGCTTGTAGTAGTCGTTCTTCTTGATGATGACATTCCTGAAGTAAGGCTCCTTAATGAGTGCGATATATGGCTCCATTTCCTCTGGCAGTGCACATCTTTCGTGGTCAATATACTCGTTGAGTATCTGTGCATGATGAATGCTGTTTACGATTGGGTCGGTGACAAGCGAGTCGATGATGTCATTGTAAATACCTTGCTGTCCGCCGGCGCACAGTGTTTTTACCGCCTTTTGGTAGTCATCACTCTCCAGGATTTTAACGACAACATCGATATACTCCGTGTATTTCTCCTGAATGCTATTGATGGAATCCCTGAGCGCGCGACGGTCTTTTATCTGAGAATACAGGGCATAGGTCTCTCTTCTCATTTTCTCAACCTGACTGATGGCGACATTATCCTCGTCGCTGAGATGCAGCATACCTTTCGATGCAAGCCAAGGCAGGGCAGAGACTTCTCCCTGCAGCACATGTATTCGCGGGTCAGACTGTATATAGCACTCGCGCTTGTATCTCAACATCGAAGACATTCCGCTAATGAGATTGACAGGCAGTGAAGTGTCAACGGCAGAGTGCTCTTCTACCCACTGCATGATGTCGGCAGGCAATACGCGGCTATAGGTGTCATAATGCATCATCAGTAGTGAGGAACAGACGCTTATGCGATAATTCTCGCTTAGATAGTCACGATAGCGTTTGCTCATGTTGGGGTGCTGAGCCAGGAAGCCCTTGTACTTAGCCAGACACCGCTCATAGCTGTTTATCCACTTCTTTGCCACGACCCTTACAGAGTCATCGCTAACAGGGTTATCAATGTATCCCATATAATCTACGCTCGGACTCTCCGCCTGCAACTCGTTCTGCAATCGCGCGTCATTGCCCATAAAGAGTGTCTGCGATGACTTAAAGTCTTTCAGCATGAAATATTTCTCGCCGGGAGTCAGTACAATGCTAACGCCGTCGTAAACTTCATTTTTGCCGGTGGTTCGTATAAGCAGGGAGACTCCCTGTGGGCCAACAAGCGGAACATTCAATTCGAAGCGTCCCAAAGAGTCGGTTTGAGTAGAGAAATGAGCATAGTCATCGACAGCTACGTCACCATGAGATACCTCTACTGTCAGACTGTTTTTGAGAATCTCCTTAGGATACCTCAGCCAACCGCTCACGATGGCATTCCCTTCCTTCAGCTCTGTGCTGAATGCCGTATCGTCGCCTATGGGATAGTCGGTAACAGAGGTGGCGGTAATAGCAGCGAGCGTCAGCTTCTTTCCTCCAATCTTGAATACGCGCTTGCCGTCTTTCTCCTTGCCGATAGTGATGGCTGTCTTCTCATCTCCAGAGGAAAGCCCAACCTTCTTGTCCGACTTCTTGTCATACTGCCAGACCTTACTGTCATATACGGCATAATCATTGAATAGGCTAATAACCCATTCACCCGTTTCTGTGTTGCGCCAACTGCTGTTGAAGAGCTGCGCCTGATGCTTGTAGGCAGGGTCGGTGATGTCCCATATCTTGAAGTAGTTGCGTGCATAACCTTCGATAAGGTCAAACTGCCTGACGTCTTGAGGCAACGGCTGGAAGTGGAGTGCTACGTCCGTCTTGCCAGATTCCGGAAGAGGGATATGCTTGTCAAGCGCAAGGTCTATCTCACCATCGCGTGTTTTCTTTGCGCTGATGATGGGGTACGACTTGTCATTCTCCGTCTTGAGAACAGTGCTCTTGCCAAAAGAAAACCATGCGTTAGGACGGTTCCTGACTGTGATGTGAAGCACCGTCTCGTCAGGGCGGAACTCCACTTCGTTAACATCAAACTGAAATCCCTTGGGCACGTTACGATACCCCGGATTAGTCCAAGCCTTCTGTCCCCATCCCGTCATAGCAACGAGGGCGAGGAGTGCGGTGATAATGATTTGCTTATTCATTATTATATTCTATGTTTAGTGCTTTCTTGATGAGTGGCTCCAGTTCCTCGGCATCGGTGGAAGTGGAGAGGATGGTGCCGTCGCGGTCAATGAGGTACATGGCACCGCCGGCATTGTCAGCTCCGTTCTTGCGCCACACACCGTTCTCGTCGTTCAGTTCCAACAGGCTCGGCCAGGGGTAGCCGTCCTTCTTCACTGCATTTTCCATCGCTTGGCGGTTACGCTCACGGGCAATGGCGATGACGGTGAAGCCTTTGTCCTTGTATCGTTCATAGACAGGAATCATGTCCTTGCTATGCCGACGGCAAGGGCCGCACCACGACGCCCAGAGGTCTATGAGTGCTACCTTGCCTTTCGTAAGAGTGGAAATAGGCACGAGCTGGCCGTCGTTGTTGCGCACAGTGTAGTCGATGTAGGGCTTGCCCGGCTGTAGGCGGTAGGCCGTCTCAGCTGTGGCAATCTGTTCGTGAATGGGGTGGCCGGGGTAGTAATTGATGAGTTTGTCATGATAGAGCGTCAAGTACGGTTCCCACTGCGACGGATTGAATTTCACATAGATATGCGCCCGTTTGAGTACGCGGATGGCATCGAGCACATCGTATAGCGTCCAAAGCATGGGGTGCTCTGCGTCGTAGGCAAAGCGGAAGGGAACCAAGTCGGCGGTAATGCTGTCGCGACGCTGTTTCAACTGCCAGCCAGCGTCGGTATATCTTGCGCGTTCATTCTGCATATAGTAATCGTACACTTGACGGATAGAATCGACATACGTCTGCGGCAGACTATCCACATTCAAAGATCGTGCCTTGGTAACAGTGGATATGAAGCCCGCATTGTAGAACTCCGCCCTGCGGCTCTCGTCGTCTATCTGATTGTCTATAACCTCGACGGGGTTCCAGAAGCGCACGTCCTCGATGCTGTCCTTCACCGCGTGCTTACGGCCTTCCTCGCCACTGGTAACAATATGTGGCCTCTTGTCTTTATACATCGTGACATTCACGTTGCAGTTCTCGGCGATGAACTTGCCCGTGAAGCTGCGTCCCGTCTCATATTGCTTCAAGAAGAATACCTCATAGAGTTTTGGGGAGTCAGTCTCGATGTCGTAAGTGAAATGTCTGTCCTTGGCTTTCACGTGAAGGCGTGGCTCGTCCACCACGCGCAGGTCTGTCCCTGCCTCGCAGATGATGATTTCGTCGCCCCATGCATCGGTCTCTAATGTTCCTTCGACGTGGCATTTTACTTGTCCCCAGCCCGTTATGGCAACGAGGGCAAGGAGGAGGGTTAGAAATGTAAGTCTTTTCATTTATCTTTATTATAAAAATTATCATTGCAGGGGTGCAACGGCTTAGAAAATCGTCCTGCGACGTCATTGCAGGGGTGCAACGGCTTAGAAAATCGTCCTGCGACGTCATTGCAGGGGTGCAACGGCTTAGAAAGTCGTCCTGCGACGTCATTGCGGGGGTGCAACGGCTTAGAAAGTCGTCCTGCGACCTCATTGCGGGGGTGCAACGGCTTAGAAAATCGTCCTGCGACCTCATTGCAGGGGTGCAACGGGCAGGAAAACCTTCTGTCCCCATCCCGCCATAGCAACATTATGGATAAAACTGGTTGTTCAAATATCCGGGGACAAAGGTACGAAAAAAAATTATAATTGTGCATTACCAATCACTTTTTCTTCGGTGTTTGTGTGAAGCGGTAGCTGACGGTCAGTATGGCGTAGCGGCGCAGGGTGTTGTTCCATGTCTCGGTGCGTCCTTGGGCGTTGATGCTGTAGCGTAGGTTGGAGACCTGTCCCAGCAGGTCGTAGGCACGCAGCTTCATGACCCAGCGTCCTTGCTTCAGCGACTTGGTGAGGGCGGCATCCCAATATACGCGGTTGTCGTTCATCTCGGCATCGGCATATCCGCGATGTGAGTGTACCGTCAGGTCGGTGTCTATGGTAAGGTCCCAGGGCAGCTTGTACGAGCCGTTGAGTCCGTAGCTGAAGTCCCAGATGTCTGTCGGCTGGTTGCCTACGGTGATGTTGCGATGGATATGGCGATAGTTCACCTCACCCTTCAGCTGAATGGTGAGCTTATCCTTCTGATAGCGGATATTTGGCCTGTAGTGTACAAAGAAATTGCCAACCTTGCTCAGCTCTTCCGTCGTGCTACTGGCGGTGAAGGCATAGCCAGTGCTCTTGGTGTAGCGTAAAGAAAGCTCGTTGCCGATGTGGAAAAATTTCTTCTTGTCAAGGGCGCGGTCCCAATTTATTGATGTACCTATTTGCCAGTTGCCGCTGCTGATATTCTCAGGGCGGTAAGTGCGTACACCTGTCAGCATATCGTAGGCATATCCCTGTACTCTCTCGTTGTGGGTGACGTATCCGTTGGTGGTGAGTCTGATGGTCTGGTCTATGGTGTCGCGGCGCACGGTGTACTGCATATTCCAGTTGTGCTGCTGGGTCATCTTCAGGTCAGGATTGCCGAGATATATATTCAGCGGGTCGCTGGTGATGGGGTGGTCTATGAGGTCGGTAATGCCAGGTGTTGACGGGTAGAAATAATACTGGGCGTTCAGACTCTTCTTATCATCCTTTCTTGAAAGATACAAATACGCGTTCGGACTGAATAGAGTATAATGCTTGGTTAGGCTGGTTGTGAGCGGCTCGCTGTCATAGCTCATGTGCTGCCGCTGGAAGTTGAAGCGTACAGACGAGTACAGCCCCATATACCAGTCCTTGTTTATTTCCCTGTTAAAGTCTATGTTCAATCCGGTACGGCGATCAAGCGACCGTGTGCTCTGCTCATAGCTGTTCTGCAGGTCAAACAGATAGTCTATGCTGTCGCGCAGGTATTCATGGCGGTCGCTCCGGTTGTTGCCAATTCCGATACCTATGCTTGGCGTTATGTTTAAGTATTTTGTCAGCTGGTAGCGGTATGAAAGGTCAGCAGCGCATTGGTAGTTATGGCTGGGCGAATGAGTTTGGCGGTCTCTATGGTCTGTGGTGCCCAGCCTGTAGTAGTCATAGTGGTTCAGGCTCCAGGAGTCCGGGCGGTATTGGCGTGTGAAATTGCCGTTAACAGTCAAGGAGATATTATCGCCAGTCGCCATTCGGCGTGTGAAGTAGGCATAGCCACGTCCGCGAAGAATGTCGCTCTGACTGCGCGAGCGATACCACGAGCTGTTTATGCTGTCATTCATCATGGCATCGGCGGTAGTAAGGTTCCATCCCTCACCCTCATAGCGACTGCGCTCGTAAGTGAGATTTAAGTCATTATACAGATGGTATTTCTGCTTGTAAGTCAGTCGCATGGTGTTGTTAATCTCCACTCTTGAGGGCTGGCTGCGGCTGTGGCTCTGCGATTTGCCAAAAGTGCTGGCATCGCTCATGTATGTCTCGCTCTGAGTACGGTTTTCAGACTTGTTGTCGCTCCATTGGGCGCTAATATCTGTGGTATTGGTGAACTTGTCTTCTGGTGCCTGATATATGAACTGCCCGCCTATCTGACGGAAGTGGCGGTTGCCAGACTGATTGGTACGGTCGTTGTAGCTGCTGCTGTTGCCGTCATAATCCATCGTCTCGTTAATATTATTCAGTCCGCCAAAGAGCACAGCCCTCGTGCGTTCTGTGAAGCGAATACCGAAGCCCTTCACCTTATAGCGGTCGTCAGTACCATAGCCTGCCTCAATATTTGCCGAACCACCGACGTTGTACTCACGCTTCAGGATTACGTCCATCGTATATTCCTTCTTGTCCTCGTCATTGATGCCGAGGAATTTGTTTTCAGGAGTCTGCTTTTTATATACTTCGATGTTCTTTACGGTGAAGTAGGGCAGGTTGTCGAGCATCATCTTGTTTTTGCCCTTGAAGAAGTCGGCACCGTTGAGAGTCAGGTTGTCAATCTTCTTGCCATTAACAAATATCTCGCCGTTATCTTTCAGCTCCACACCTGGCAGCTGCTTGATGAGTCCGTCGAGCATTGACCCTTCAGGCACATTGAAGGCATCGGCATTATATACCAGCGTGTCGCCCTTCCACACCATCTTTACTTTTGTGGCCTTCACCACTACTTCGTCAAGTTCTCCTCCTTCGTGGTGGTGGGCGTTGGCTGTTTTCTTCAGGTAGATTGTAGGAATGTCCGTATATTGCAGTCGTCGGCTCACCTTCTTCATGGTATAGTTGCTGTATGCCGTCTCATAGTTCGGATGCTCCACCTTTACGATATAATCTTGCGGCTCGCGGCTTGTCCTGATGTAATAACGTGATGTTGCCGCTCCACGGCCCATGCCCGACACCCACGAATGTGCATCATAGACGTGCATGGTATCCACCACCGTTGAGTCCTGCCTCATCAGCGTGACGAAAGCCTTTGGCACAGCAGCCTTCGTAAATCCGTCTGCCACAACACCCACAACATATATGGAATCCTTGCTTATCTCCTGCGCCCAGCCCGTCATTGCGACGACGGCGAAGAGGAATGTTAGAATTGTTGTTCTTTTCATTATATCAATAACCAATAACCAATAACCAATAACCAATAACCATTAACCTCTCACCTCTCAACTATTCCCCCTCCCTTGGGAGGGCCGGGGTGGGGTCACCTCTCACTTCTCATTTATATATACACCAAAAGGGTGAAAACATTGCAACAAACGGTGGCAAAGGTAGTAGTTTTTGTGCATTTATACAAATCTTTCGCAAAGAAACATTGTAGATTGTTTTGAAATTGGCGCGCACCGGTTTGTCAGTTGGCGCGCACCAGTTCAACTTATTATCATTCACCGAAAATCTTGTTTATCTTCTTTTCTACTACCGGCAATGGGCCGCGTTCGAGGATGGTGCCGTCGGGGGCGAAGAGAATGGTGTAAGGGATTGCAAGCACTCCGTAGGTGCTCATAGGCTTGGTCTCATAGAGTTGCGGAAAAGGTATGCCCATCTCCTTTACAACCTTGTCGGACTTCTCTGGGGTATCATGAACAGTGATGCCTATCACTTTCAGCCCTTTTCCTTCGTATTTCTCATGCAGGGCTATCACCTCAGGTATTTCGTGCCTGCATGGTATGCACCATGAAGCCCAGAAGTCTGCAAGCACATAGTCACCCTTTCCAACATAGTCTGATATGGATGTCGGCTTACCATCAGGAGAAATGCCATTCATCTCCTTGAACATCCTGCCTACCTCGGTCTCCTGCTCTACAAGGAGGTTCTCTTTCAGTCTGTCCATATCTGCACTCTGCTGTAGTTCAGGCGAGAGCCTATCAATCAGGGCAAGCGATTCTGTTGGGGTAAATATTATTTTACGACTCTCAATAAGAAATGGCGATATGATGTGGTCGGGGTGTCTGCTGACAATGCCAGTTATTTCTTCCAGTACCTTCTCGTGATAGGTCTCGTGATCGAGTTTCTGGAACTGTAGCGCAAGCGTCTGTTTCAGTTCGTCATTCATTGGCGTACCGCCTATGTGACGCAGATAATGGACTTTCAAATCCACACCTATATTGACAGTTCCATCTTCCAATACAAACTCTCTTATCCACCCTTGCATGCCCTTTTTGGCGATACAACAGATTGCAGGCTCGTCGAGCGTTCCGGAGGTTGGAATCATTTTCCCGTCTTTCACGTAGAGGATTGCTATTTCCTTCTGTTTTTCTGCATCTATCACATACAATGTATCGTTTGGGGCAGCATTCTCTACTGTTCCTTCAATACGCCAGTTGATGCTCTGCGCCTGGCCCGTCATTGCAACGAGGACAAACATAAACGTTAGAATTGTAGTTTTTTTCATTATATCAATTTCTTTAATTCTGCATTGCAGGGGTGAAATGTCAAAAGCCGGAGAGCGCTTCGCAGCGACCTCCTGGCTTCCCATGGGTTTCTATTAACTAATCTGTTTTTAACATAACTAATCCGATTTGTTAAAGGATGAAGGGCGAAAGGAAGAAGGAAGAAAGTTTAATTGGGAAGAAGGGTGAAAGGGTGATGGAAGAAATAAACCTTCATCTTTCATCCATAAACCTTCATCCAAATAAATCTCTTCACTCTTCACTTACTTCACTACGACGCGGGGGTGGTACTCGAAAAGTTTCTGGTTCTTTCTGAGCTGCTCGACGTCGAGGTTTGGGATTACCTCACCTCTCCAGTTTGCACCCCATGCGTTGAATGGCTCGCCCTCGGGCACTATGAATGTGAAGGTTTTTACATTTAACGGCAGCGGCTCATATACTTCAACTATAGCAAACCAGTCGCCAGAATATCCTTCTACCCAAAAGAGGTTGTTGTTAGGATAATCCATCACATCCTTCAGCTTGTACTGCCTGCCGTTGTTGTCCATGAGCACGTTGTTGCCGCCTCTGCCAAAATATTCACGCATCCAGTTCTGCTCCGTTGCTCGCGCCAGATAGGTGGCATCCTTTGTGCGCCAGATGGCAAAGGTCTTTTCTTCGGCAGGCTTTATAAGATGCACATCGGTATATACCGACCATGTGCCGCTGTTGTTCTTGTCGTAGTCGTGCTCGGGTTTTACGAGGCGTGGCTTGTGAAACTCCGGCGCGATGTCGTATGGGGCGTTTGGACTGTTTCGTAATCCGGAGACAGGACGGTTGATGGCTACAGTATGGTCACCACGCAGGTTCCAGTTGGGGACACCGTAGATATACACATCGTTGACAGTTTCAGGCAGCGGCGGGAAGTAGATACGGAAATCCACTATGCTATCTTTCGGGGCGCGGAACTTGAAGTATCGTTTCCAGCAGTCTGGCTCTGAACGACGTGCCCTGTAATGTACGCCGGTCTCGGCATCCACAATGCCAGTCTCTTCGGAGGCAAGCCAGAAGTTTGTGACTACGTCCGCAGGCATCTTCAGGTAGCAGTGCAACACTGTCTCACCGTCTTCTTCCGTCAGCTGCCAGTATAGCGGAGTCATGTCGCCTGGCATGTTGCGAAAACTGCCAAAGGGAACATTGATGAAATGATTCTCAATGACATTGCTGCTTACGCTGATGACCTGCTTTGCCCACTGGTCGTCGCGTCCCTTGACGTGGCGGTCTTCGGTACTTTGCCATTTTACGGTACTCAGTCCTGTTATGCTGTCAGTGACAGGCTTGTCGTAATGCCAGTACATAGGTCCCATCTGCTGTAATATGGTAACCCTTTTTACCTTCTCGGCACTGGTCGTTATAGCAATGGCTGCTATAAGTAGGAGGGTGAAAAATCTGAAGTGTTTCATATCAATTCTTAATTCTTAATTCTTAATTCTTAACTCTTAATTCTTAACTACATCTTACGGGTTTGTTTTGTATGAGTAAAGTTTTCGCGAAAATCTTGATAGCATGCTGACGAAAGTTCAGCCTCCATAGGCGCATGGGTGGCATAGAGCAATATGTATCCCCTGACACGCTCTGCCAGCCAGAGGTATTTTGTATGCTTGCGCTTGTCGCAGAGCTGGAAGATGAACTGATCACGCGAGAGGCTCAGCCCATATCCTGGGGCGTCGTTGCCATACTTCACCGCCATCTGCAACATCCTGCCTATCACGTTCACCTCCTCTTTGTCAGGGAAGACGTATGCGTTGCTGACAACCCTTGTCTCCGTGCTGTCGTCGGCACAATTCAGGACTACGGGCGTTACCTTGTAATAGTTGGCAAACTTCGCTATGAAGTCGTCCACGAGACTCGGGGCAAGGTATGTGGTGTCCTCGCTTGTGGTAGCAGGATGGTGGGCATAGTGCACGTTCGGGTCGGCAGGTTGGAATACCGGGTCAGCAGGTTGGCTGCGCCTGGTTGAACTGCTGTCCGTGGACTCTTTTTCAGAAGTCCGTGGACTTTGTGGTAAAAGTCCGTGGACTTTGTCGTGAAAGTCCGTGGAGTTTGTTGTAAAAGTCCGCGGAGTTTGTTGTGAAAGTCCGTGGAGTTTGTTATGAAGGTCCGTGGAGTTTTGACTAATCGGCTGTGGAGAGTCGCTGAACTGATAGCTCACACCTATACCTATTATTATCAATAGACAAGCCGCCGCTGCTACCCATCGCCAAGCCATTGGCACCAGGCGACTCCTGCGTTCCTGCTTCTTGACAGGGGCATCCTGCTCCGGCAGATTGTTCATGATGCGGTCTGTCAGCTCCTCGGGATTGTCTATTACAGGCTGCTGCCCCTTCAGACGGTCAAGTATGTCCGGTTTATAATTCATAATCTTCAATCTTCAATCTTCAATCTTCAATCTTCAATCCTCAATTTTCAATCTTCAATTTTCAATTTTCAATTTTCAATCTTCAAATCCTAACTCCTTCAGCCGCTTGCGTATTGCCTGGCGTGCTACGTACAGGTTGCTCTTTAACTGCTGCGCATCCTGTCCCGTTATCTCCTCCGCCTCTTGTATGGAGAGTCCCTCTAACTGGCATAGCGTGAATACGAGACGCTGCTTTTCGCTGAGCCCTTCTGCCAACGTCCTGATGATGGAAATCCATTCGCTGTTTTCGAGTATTCTCTGGCTGTCGTCTTCTGTGGCATATTGCCTTAGGACAGATATGTCGTCGGGTAGGGAAACGGCTGGCTTCATTGCCTTCAGATGGTCTAAGCACAGGCGTGAACCGATGGTGTAAAGCCATGTGGCAAACGACTTGTCGGGGTCGTAGTTCCTGATGCCTTTCCAGACGCGGATGAAAGTCTCCTGTACTACGTCCTTTGCCTCTTCCTCGTTGGCAAGCATCTTCAGGGCAAGTGAAAACAGCATCCGCTGGTAGTGCTCTACCACCCACCTGAATGCGGCCTTGTCGCCGCACTGGCACCGTGAGATTATGTCGGATTCCGTTTGAGCCATTACTATGCTTCTCTATTTTAATATACGACAGAAAAAGGAGAAAGTCGAATTACGGATGTAATTTTTTTACAGGATTATGCGTCCGGATGTCTTTGACCGCAGATTCTTGGCTTTGGCATGAGGGCGCAGCTCCTCGACGTCAACAGGTTCGGTAATGTATCCGGTTCCTGTAAGCCAACGGCGCGACTCACCACTGGCTTCGTATATCTGCACGCGCTTTACTGACAGCGGGAGAGGTGGGTATCTGCTGACGAGGCGGATGGTCTCGCCTGACTGTCCGTATATCCAGAAACACTGGTCCAAGGGGAAGTGTTCGTGACTTTGTATCAGATAGCGGTCGCCGGTATCGGCATCAATGATGGCAGAGCCTGATGTCATGCGCCAGAAGAACCAGTCTTGCTCAGTGGGCACCTGCCAGTCGTAACACAGGTAGGTGGCATCCTTGCAACGATAGAGCACGATAGAGCCTTGCGTGATAGAGCCGTCTTCGCAACGTAGATGGTGCATGGGTTGGTCTGCCGGCTTTGTCTGTATGTGCGAGAAAGCGGCAAAGGAACGGTCGTCATGAAGGTCGTAGTTAGGCCATGCGGGACGCTCCAGCACAGGCTGTTTGTTCTCAGGGCATTCGTCATAGGCAGAGGCGGAAATGTCCTGCGCGGTCTTGCAGCTGGTCAGCATAGTGGCAGCTGCTATCAGTATAAAGCTTGTAAGATGACAGTAATTCATAATTCTTCAATTCTCAATGGTCAATTAACAATAACTCGTGATTTCGTGGGTATTTCGTCCAGATTGAAAGATTTTAAGTATTGCTGATGATTTAATGAACCCAGCGTTACTTCCTTCACGTCTTTGTCGAGTGGCGGGAAGACAAGGCATGCCTGATAGATATAGACAGAGTCCCCTTTACTCGTGTCAACAGTAGCTAATCTGAAATATGACTTGTCGAGAGAGCGGAACATATATTTGTCATCGGTTGCCAAGTCATGAATGGCGTATTGAGACTCGGCAAAGCCCCTTTCGAACTCTTTTACCTTTGCCGCCTCGGGCATTATTTCGTAATAACCAGTGGCACAGGGTAGGAAGACATATACTCGTGTCTCCTTTTTAGTCCGCTCTATTGCTACGGGACGCTGTACGTCGTATGGGTTGTAGTCCTTCACCAGCACCGGGTCCATAGAGAGTGTTTTGGAGTCGTTCTTGTTCTGGTCGTAGTTGCGTACTTTTGACTTTGCCGGAGCAAGGCGGCGTATGTAATAGCCGGTACGCTCTTTGCGCGTTTCGAGCTGAAGGGTCATGTTGTATGCGTAAGGGTCTGCCGCATTGTGACGGAACTCCAGCTTGCCCGTCTGGCGTGACAGGCGGTCGATAATTTCCACCTTGCTGATGCGTACCGTGTCGTTGTTCATGGATGGCTGGAAGTGACCTATCCATGTTCCGTTGCTGAGCTTGCGTGCTCCGACGGCATGCATGGTGCTGTCAAGGAGTTCGTTGGCACGATGTGTTCCAACCTCTATAAACGGTTCGGTAACAGGTGCTTCGTGACCTTCCAAGTCTGCTTTGACAAGATTAGCATCGGAGTACGCCTTTGTATGCTCTATGTTATAGTAAGCAACACCATGATAGGCAATAGTGTCTTGCGGAGCGTTTGATGTCGTGGCAGGAGATGCTTCTTCGGGTTCTTGCAGTCCGAGGCTTTCGGCAACAGCTTTTACTTTCTCCATGACTCCAGACTTGGCTATGGCATGCGTCACATGGGTCTCGGTAGTCTCTACCTGTTTCTCTATATCGCTTATCGTCTGCGGACGGGCGAATGCCACAAGTGCTATGACGCTCAGTGGCAGCAGGTAGGCAGCCTTCAGGGCAACCCATCTGCGGGATGGCTTCTTGTACATCATGTAAAATCTTCGTTTTATTGGACTTTGGTTTAGCGCATTGACTACAGGCTGCAGTCCCGTAGAGGTTGCTTTCTTTATTAGTAACAGCTGATATTCTTCATCGTTGATGCCGCTCTGTAGTACGCGGCGGTCTGCCTGAAATTCGTGTACGTCGCGTAAGTCCTGACGCAGCATCCAGGCAAAAGGCACGCACCACAGCATGCGGCAGGTAAATTCGCAGAGCAGCATGTCCCACGAATGTCCATAGCGGATGTGTGCTATTTCGTGGTTTATTATAGCCTGCGTGTTCACATCGGAGGGGTTGAGGATAATCCATCGCATCCAGCTGCACGGAGTCTTGACACTTGGATGTGTGATGGCATGCACGTGTTTGGGCAGTCCCTCTATCTTTGTCCGCTTGCCCTTGCGGATAAGCACCAGAAGTGCCGTCAGCTGCCAGAAATAGCGCAGCCAGCAGATGATGAGACCTGCTGCGTAGATTTCTATTAGGAGAAGAAGCGTCTGACCCCAACTCCATCCTTTATATTTGCCATTCTTATCTTTCGCATCAAGAGGCGCTTGGTCGAATCCTGTATTGGAACCGGTTATGCGTTCCATGTTGGATGCATATTCTTTGTTGGCGTCATCAGCCCAATAATCACCATCCTTTTTTACCACTCGCTCCTCTAAGATAATCTGTTGTTCCAGAATCTCGATGCCCTGTGAAACATAGTTTCTTTCTTTTGTTTCTATCTGGCATAGTGGTATCACCATACTTGCCACAAGGATAACCAGCAGAACCACTCGGTTGAAACCATGCAGAGTCTCTCGCTTCAGGAATAGTCCGTAAAGAGAGTAAAGCAACGTCAGTACAATGCCCCACCTTATAATATATATTATGAATGTCGCCATAATCTATAATTCATAATGCCATAATTTTCAATTTTCAATTCTCAATTCTCAATTTCTCCCTCCCCTCAGCTCTTGAAGATAATCCAGTAGTTCCTGCTCCGTTACCTTTTCCTCGCTGACGAGCGACGATACCAGTTCCATATATGAGTGCTTGAAATATCTGTCAACAAATCCTCCCAGTTTTGTCCTGCCATATTCTTCCTGGCTGACGGCGGCGCTGTATATATAGCCGCGCCCTTTTGGCTCATGAGTCAGGAAACCTTTGCGTTCAAGAATCTGGAAAACAGTTGCTATGGTGTTGATATGTGGTACAGGTTCTGAATATGTTGCCTGTACGTCTTTCGGTGCACATGGACCAAGTTGCCAGATGCGCTCCATTACCTCTTCCTCTTTTGTAGTCAGCTTGTTCATTGTTTATATAATGTATGGTTATTGTTGTTTCAACGGAAATTTTAGTTTGATGCTGCAAAAGTAAGACATTAAACATATACCACCAAATATTCCTCGAAATTTTAACCTATTTTTTTAGTTGAATTTCAATAACCCTGCCTTAATTTTCAATAACCTGCCTCTGCCGTCGAATACGGCAGCCTTATTGGAGAGGGGGAATCTGAGGCAAAAATAATCCCACACTGGGAACAAAACATTTCCAGCGTGGGAATATAAGTCGGCCTGTGGTTCGGCTATTGTACTATAATCTTAAACACCAACGAAGTGGCGAAGTCCAATTTCTTGGGGCAGGTGATGACGAGACCGTCTGGGGTCTGGTGCCATTTCAGTTTGTCGGAGCTGCCTAACAGTGATATGTCCTTTACCTTCTCCTGACCTTTCTTCAGGCTATGGATGGTTACCTGACTGCCTGCCTCTGGCACTGCCATAGTGAAGGCATAGAGGCTGCCGTCCTTGCCTATGGTGAAGCGGATATCCTGTGGCGTGAATTTGAAATCTGCCTGTCGTTTGCCGAGACCACCGCCGGGCAGTTTCTTCAGTTTGCCATTCACCATCTCGCCTTCGCCGAGGGTGTGCCATGCCTTGCTGCCATAGACGGCTTCGCCATTGACAGCCATCCAACGGCCTACCTCTTCGAGCATGGTGACACAGGCGTCTTCAATGCTGCCGTCCGGTCGCATGGGGATATTGAGTGCCGCATTGCCGTCGCGGCAGATGGCTTCGATGATGAAACGTATCATAGAACCGGAATCGTATGTGAACCCTGGGGCATAGAACCAGTCGCCAACAGGGGCTTCACGAATCCAGGGCTGTGAGGCGTTGATGGTGTCGGGGAAGTCAAACTCGGCTGTGTTCACAGCACCGTTCGTGGGTTTGCGGAACTTGATGATGCTGAAGACATCCACCTTGCCGCGCTTCTTCAGTACGCGGTTGTAGTAGTCGGCCATCACCGTCGGCATGGCGTTACACTTATAGCCTGTGCCTGTGCCGTCACCCGTAAACGGCCCTTGTACCGTGCCGTCGGTATAGATGAAGTCGGGGTCGTAATGGGCTGTCACGTCCATCATACGGAGGGCCCACTGCGTGGCATACCACTTGCAATAATCCAGATGGCGGCTGAAGATACCAGCCTTGGGGGGTGACCAGGGTGAGTGTGCCTTTTCTTCAACCGTCTCGTATTCACGTAGGTCGATGCCATAGAGCAGACGCGGGTCATATCCTTCCCACCACTTGCCTTTGCCGTCTGCCAAGGTGAGGTGACCGTCGTAGGGCACACCTGCCTTTTCGCCGGATTTGTCAGCACCGAAAGCCGTCTGCCACCACCACCAGGTGTATTCGTGGTGGAAGGTGACGCCATAGCGCATATTGTATTTATGACAGGCATCGACCCACTCACGCAGAATGTCGCGCTTCGGACCGATATTCACCGAGTTCCATGGATGGTACTGTGAATTCCACAGGTCATAGTTGTCGTGATGGACACCCTGAATCATCAGAAAGCGTGCGCCGGCCTTCTGGTAGAGTTTCGTCAGATACTCAGGATCGAGTTTCGTGGGATTCCAGTCACGCAGCACCTCCTTATAACCCACCTCTGACGGATGACCGTAACGCTTCAGGTGGTTCTTGTAGGCTTTGTGTCCTTCCTTATATAAATTACGCGCGTACCAGTCGCCACTCTCTCCAGCGGCTTGCGGACCGAAATGTACCCAGATGCCGAACTTGGCATCACGCAACCATTGAGGAGTGCCAGGATAGTTCTGTTCTATTGATGCCCAACTGGCTTTGTAAGGGCCGTCGGTAATGGGGATGTCGAGCTGTACGTCAGCAAAGCTGTCGCTATTGCCCATTTTTACTGACCCCACAGGTTGTGGTGCAGGAATCTCCGGAAACACCGGCATCTGAGGCATCTCGCCATCCTTTAATGTCTGTGCCTGACTGCCACAAAATGTACAAGCCAGCACAATAGTCAAAAACCATTTCATATTATTCATTATTTTAAAGATTTTATTTCAATCCGGAATGCGACGGACTTGCCTACAGCAGTTTCATCAGTGGCTTTGACGAGCATTCCGTCTGCGGTTGACTCAAATGAAACTTTCTTGTTATTTGAAAGAGAGGTGATATGTTTTACCTTATCAGTACTAATGCTCTGAATGGTGAAAGGTTTTCCGTCCCATTGCTTGATGAAGAGATAAACAATATCATTTTCCTTCGCAGACGAAGAGGGCTTATAGGTGTAGCGGATATTACGTCCTTCACCAAATATTTTGTATGGTTGTGTAGCATAGACTGCCTCACCGTATTGTTTAAGCCATTTTCCGATAGTAAGGAGTATCTGTTGTTGATTACCAGGGATGGTTCCGTCGCTACGAGGAGAAACGTTAAGGCAAAGGTTACCTCCACATGAGATGTTATCAATGAGATTACGTATGATACCTTCTGCGCTCTGCAACTTCAGGCCTTCAATGTATCCAAACTTGTTTCCGATAGGGTCGTCAACTTGCCAATAACGATCGTATGGCTTTCGTGGAGCACGGCTTTCACGCTCAAAATCCATTATGGAACCAGCCAGATATGCCTGTGACTTCGATTGTATGCTAACCTCTTTTCCCCATTGCCATGCACTATTATAGTAGTAACGTGCTATGCGTAGTTTCCATGGGTCGAGCGAACGATAGTTGATGCCATTGTCAAAATATAAAAGGTCTGGCTGATATTGGTCTATTATCTCATGGACACGCAATTCCCATTCATTAAGGAATGCTTCGCTTTGAGGATGACGCCCTTCTTCAGCCGATTCGTTTATTATAGCTTCTGTCGCGCCTCCTGTGGCAGGGACTGCCAGCGCTTTTGGTCCCATTCCGCTTTGTAGAATAGGCTTCTGGGGAGGCCCATACAGGTCTGCATAGTCAGGGTCGAAAAGGTCTGTAGCATCGAGTGGCATGTTGAGAGGATACATGAAGTCCCAGTTCTCAATGCGATGATTGCTGACACCGAACTTCATACCTTTGCCGCGAACTGCTTCTGCCAGTTCCCCAATAATATCTCGGTGAGGTCCCATATCCTTTGCATCCCAACGTGTCAACTGACTGTCATACATAGCGAAGCCATCATGATGTTCTGCTGTTGGTATAACATAGCGAGCTCCTGCCTCATAGAAGAGTTCTGCCCATTGTAGAGGGTCAAACTTCTCTGCTTTAAAAAGAGGGATGAAGTCCTTATATCCAAATGACTTCTGATCGCCCCACTTTTTGCGATGCGAAGCACTCAAACCGTTATACATGTGCTTGGGATACCATTCACTGCCAGCAGCTGGTACACTATAGACACCCCAGTGAATGAAGATACCGAATTTAGCATCCTTGAACCATTGTGGAGTGCGATAATGTTCTGCAACCGATTGCCAAGTAGCCTGATATGGTCCCTCTGGGCACTTGTTCAATACTTCTTGGGGGACAGGAATTGTTTTACGGTTGTCAATACGCAACAGATGACTGCATTCTTTAATCCATAAATCAGCCATCAGCCTATGACCAGCAGCTGTAGGATGTATGCCATCCCATATCCATTGAGACATTGATACAAGCGGATGATTTTCTTTCTGTGAGGCAAACAGCTTGTCGTAACATAAAAGTATAGCATTATAGTCTTTTGCTATAGCGACAACAATGTCAGACAGACGATGAATCATGCTATCGCGTAAAGCGAAATCCTCACTTGCTCCAATCTTTCCAACCTTAGCCACGAATGGAGTTCCAAGTACGAATCTTACTTTGGGATTTGTGTTGCGAACCATGTTTAGTAAGTTTCGGTAACGCTGTTCCCAATCAGTGAAGTAAAAATCAGAATCCTTATTTTCTAAATAATAATTAATATCATTAGTACCTATCAACACAGAAAGTATATCAGGATTCATTGCCACACAATCTTTCTTCCATCGAGCCTCCAGTCTTGTCAGATCATCACCACTGATACCTCGATTCATAAATTCGTAGTCATTTTCAGGCAAAGTACTTTGGAAATGTGCGGCACATAGCATCATATAACTATGTCCGAAGATATGATTCTTGTCCCATTGGTTACGTTTGTCAGATGGGACAGAATGTCCTGCGCTGTTGCCCCATCCTCCATCTGTAACAGAATCTCCTATGTATAGCACCCTGATACTCTCTGCTTGTAAAGCCAAAGAAAAGAGTGCTATGACTGTGTGTGCAATTGCCCTTTTCATTTTTTTTGTTGTTTTTAAAAACTTGTGCAAAGTTAATATTTTTTTCATAAAAACTGGAGTGTAATTTGCGTAACTTATTCATACAGATAAAATATGCGCTCCATCATCTGCCATTTTTCGTCACTTGTAGCGTCTGAATCGCAACCCTGAAACTGACTTATAAAGGCTTCCCACTCGGACTGACGTGGTAAGGTAGCAAGACGAGACATGGCGGTAGCCCAATCGAAGTCGATGGGAGCAACGACAATCATAACGAGGGTATTGCCAAAGATGTATATTTCCATCTCAAGTATTCCTACTTCCTTAATACCCTCACGTACCTCTTTCCAACTATATTCTTTAGAGTGCCATTTTATGTACTCCATACGTGCTTCTTCGCTGGATTTGAGTTCCAGGGTTTGTACGAAACGTTTTGTGGGAAAACTGTATTGTTTCTGTTTGTATCCGTCCATTATATTCGTTTAGGGGAATGAAAGGTGAGTGCAAAGGTATGGAAATAGTGTGTATTATCATGGCATAAAATAGTATTGTAATAGGACAAAATCGTAAAAAGATAATAATGTCCTATAAAAAGGAAATAGAGTCGTGTATATTACATTTTTTTTATTACCTTTGCACTGAAAACAAAATCTTAGACCTTTGACCTTAGACTTGTAAAATATGATTAATATACCACTTGAATCTTTTAATCTCCAGATGTTAAACGTAGGTTTGGCACGCCATAATGGAGATTGGAACTGGAGTAACGTCAGTTCGCCTTTCACACGCATCTTTTACGTGAAAGAGGGGGATGCATTGTTGCATCTGCCTGACCAGACAGTAAAACTTCGTCCCGGATACCTTTACGTCATACCGCCTTATATACTTCATTCGTATGAGTGCAATGGTATCTTCGTACATTATTATCTGCACGTGTACGAGGGTTTCAAGAGTGAGATGGATTTGATGGAATTATTTGATTTTCCCATCGAGGTGGAAGGCAGTCATGATGACGAATTGCTGCTGTCGCGCATGTGTGAGCAATATCCTCAGGCACAATTGCCGTCAAGTAATCCGGAGGTATATGACAATGCGCTTCAAACTACCAGCAATGCACGGCGTTATAATGATTTGTCGCTATGGCAGAAAATGGAACTCCGTGGGTCAATGCTGATGCTTTTCTCCCGATTCTTACGTTATGCATCGCCACATTTGTGGATATCGGATGAGCGTATGAGACGTGTGCAGGAGTATATACATTCACATATCTGTGAGGAGATTGATATTGATGAGCTGTCGGAAGTGGCTTGTATTACCAAAACTTATCTGATTCGTCTTTTCAGAAAAGAATTCGGTACATCTCCATTACAATATATAAATAAGAAAAAGGTGGAGAGGGCACAGTTGTTGCTCTGCACCACAGATATGCCTGTCAAGGAGGTAGCATATAGAATTGGTTTTAATGACCAGAGTTATTTCATACGTATGTATCGTAAGGTAACGGGGACAACACCACTGGAATATCGCAAGCAGCAAGGGCTGTCTTGAAGTTTATCTCGTTTTCGTAGTCAATAGTTCTATAGGACCCAACAATCCTGATGGAAGTAGGGGGGATCCTTTTGTGAAGAACTTGAAGCATCCTACTGTCTTTCTTCCTTTGGAGGGGCGTGGAGTGCCATTGTTGAGCCACTCGGGAATCTTTGCCATATAACGACCTGCCGTAGGACTGCCTGGGGCATAGGTGTATGTCAGGGGTTCTGACCATTCTATGTCGTCTGGCTCCTGCTCATCGCCTATCATGCGGTTAGGCCACAGGTTGGTAACGTCAATACTTATGGTGTTGATGCCTTTATGGATGGCGGAGGTGATATCCAATAGGAATGGTGCCTTCCATAAAGTGGGGAAGGGCTTGCCATTGACGGTTACAGAGGCAAGGTTTTTTACTTGACCTAAGCTGATGATATAGCGTGCGTCTTTCTTCAGCTTCTTAATGGTAAACGAATTGCTGTATGTCGCTGTCCCTGAGAAATATCTTACGTTGCTGTCAGAGGATGTCGTCCAGTCGAACAGAGTGTCATTATCGACAATGATGTCATCAGCGTCTTTATAGTGAAAAGCCACCTTCCACCCTTTGTTTATCTCTGTCCTGCTGTCGCTGGTCGGGAGTGAGGTTAGCAGTTGGTTTTCAGGACGTGGCGTTTCAGAAGATGTCTCTGTATCTGAGATAATGATAAATCTTGAACCGTACGGCTCTATGGAGAGTATCATAGGTCTGTCGTCTATCTTCTGCATAGTAAGATTGTATGCATCCCATATCTCCAGTTTCCTGCCTTTGGCAACGGAGGCAAGCCGGATGGTGTCTGATATGCTTTCGTTTGTAGGATTACAGAGGAACAGTATGTCATTATCTCCGTCAGTGCGCTGATAGGTCATGAACTTATCCGTTCCCTTCCATTGCTGTTTCGTCGGCACACCACGTTGCAGGAGCGACTGACAGCGTGCCATGTAGTCGAATAGTGCGCGTGCTCCACCAGCTTTCCACCATGTCTGATTGGGTACGAAATGTGTGCCCCAGATGCCGAATGACATTCCCGGCTCTACATTTGTCCAAGGGTTGCAGGCGCCTGCATGGAGCATCATCCTGTTAACACCATTGCAGTAGGCTTTGTCGCATATCGGCTTTAAGGATTGCGGGTCGTCTTTCCATGCGTGAAGAGGCCAGCACGTAAAGGCTTCTGCGGCAAGCAACGGGCGTTGCAGATTTCTCATCACCTGCTCATGACGCTTCATGTCTTTCCAACCCCATGTCTCGGGCTTAACCCAGAATTCTGTCGCTATGACTGCGCTGTTTGCCTCCTTGAGTATCTTGTTGATATCGAGCACTTGGAATGGCTTCTGCCCGCCTGTACCGTACGGCTCTATCATCAGCTGCATACCGGGTGTTCTGCGTGCCAGCTGATTCATATAGCCATAATAGTTTTCTGCAAAGAGTGAGGTGACAACATCTACGAGGTCTTTCTTGAATCGTGCCGACTCTTCCTTACTGCCGATGATGTTGCGCCCTACGATGTAAGGCAGGTAGGGCAGTATGTCATATTTCTTCCGTTTCAAGAACTCATCTGGCAAAACCACACTCCAATCCTGACCGCCAGCCTCATAGCTGTCTATCTCTATTATATTAAACGTTTTGCCGGCATGAGGTCCTGCAATGTCTATGAGCATCTGTGGATATGCATCCCAAAAGGCCTTTACAGCCACCCTGTTCATCTTGTCACACTCCAGCCCTTGTCCCGACAGAGGGGCTTGTGCTTCGTTGGTCTTTCCGTTTGTCGTGTGTCCGAAGCGCAGAAGGCTATACCCGGAAATGTCTTTGGCAAGGGCAGAAGGAATGTTTGCTATCTGAGATGACTTGTCAAAATACTGTGTCAGGTCTATTATGTTTTCCTTCATGACAATGCTGTCGTCAGGAAGTGCCAAGAGGCAGATGTCTTCGTAATAGTTGTATTTTTCGTCAACCTTTGGACGAGGGAGTGCGACACTAATAAAGATAGGTTTTTTCTTGCCTTTGCCAACAGCTGTGTCGGGCATCTTTGTTTCTGAGAACACAAGTTTCTGCATGCTATATTCCGGTGTCACTGTTCCGTAGGCACTTGATGACCATCCGGGGCAGTTGTGGGTACCGAAGGTGAGTCCGAGACGCTGGCACTCATCCATCGTCCAACGCATCATAGACTTCCATTTCTCTGAACCGATAGCGCAGGTGGGGTCACCAACCCTGCTTTGCCGGTCACCGCCAATCTGAAAATTCTGTACGCCAGACAGTCCAGCAGCCTTGAAAGCCTCCAGATCTTTCGTGATAGCCTCCTTACTGACAAGCCCATCCATCCATTGCCATATTATCAATGAACGTTGCCCGTCAGTCGGCGAAATAAAATCATTCCGATACCC
>CAJODL010000018.1 GCA_905233165.1 uncultured Prevotella sp. | reverse complement strand
CAAAGTTACGAAAAAACGAGGACAGAACAAAATAAATTCATTTATTTTTTTTGTCGAGTGCAAGTAAGTTCGCGATTTTATCGCAAAGTTACGAAAAAAATAACGAAAACGAAAAAAGAATCCTGCAATATTGCTATTGCAGGATTCTTTCGTGGAGTTTTTATACTACTTTTTCTTTGCTGGAGCCTTCTTTGTAGCAGTTTTCTTTGCTGTTGTTTTTTTCGCAGCTGCCTTCTTTGCTGTAGGTCCCTTTTCTACAGATTTCTTTGCAGGAGCCTTCTTTGCTGCCTCAGTTTTCGTTTTGGTTTTGGTTTTCGTTCCTTCAACAGCAACCTTTTTCTTCAACACAACAGCTGAGCGTGCTGGGATATATAGTTGCAGCCAGCCCTTGCCGTCTCCAGCATACATCGGGTCGAAATTGGTGAAGTGTGCTACGCTATCGTCCTCCATAGTCAGGAGAGTCGGTATTGAGCACTACGTTATATTCGCCCAATGGTACGAGGAATCCATAGTCGGTATAAGAACGTGTCGGAGAGAAATTAAAGACATAGAGCAGGTCACCACGCATGAATGCCATAATCTGGTCCCCCTCGTTTATCCATATCTCCTGAACAGGGGTGAGGTTGAAGTCCTTCTGGGATTTCATTACCTCTATCATCTTCTTGTCGAAATCACCCAGCCAATGATAGCACAATTCCTTGTTATCTACGAGGTTCCATTGGCGACGGGCGTACTTACAGCTCCATCCGTTGCCCTCGCGTGGGAAGTCAATCCACTCTGGATGTCCCCACTCATTGCCCATGAAGTTGAGGTAACCACCTCCCATAGTAGCAGAGGTAACAAGGCGAATCATCTTATGGAGTGCTATACCTCGGCGAGCCATTTCGTTTTCGTCACCCTTCTTGAAGTGCCAATACATATCGGCATCGATAAGACGGAAGATAATGGTCTTATCGCCTACGAGAGCCTGATCGTGGGACTCTGCATAAGAGATAGTCTTCTCGTCAGCACGACGATTTGTCATCTCCCAGAAGATATCGCGTGGATTCCACTGCTCATCACTCTTCTCCTTAATCATCTTTATCCAGTAGTCAGGAAGTCCCATTGCAAGACGATAGTCGAATCCAAGACCTCCATCCTCGAACTTTGCTGCAAGGCCCGGCATTCCCGACATCTCTTCCGCTATGGTGATAGCATTTTTGTTTACCTCGTGAATAACCTTATTGGCAAGTGCCAGATAGCAAAGGGCATTATCATCCTCTCCGCCATTAAAGTAGTCGGCATATCCTCCGAAGTCAACACCAAGACCATGATTATAGTAAAGCATTGAGGTAACACCATCGAAACGGAAACCATCGAAATGGAATTCATCGAGCCAATACTTACAGTTAGAAAGCAGGAAGTGCATCACCTGGTCTTTACCATAGTCGAAGCAAAGGCTGTCCCACTGGTTGTGCTCACGACGGTCACCAGGATAGAAATACTGGTTCGGGTCACCACAGAGATTTCCCAAGCCCTCTACCTCATTTTTCACAGCATGAGAGTGAACAAGGTCCATGATGACAGCAAGACCGTTCTGGTGAGCCTCATCAACCAACTGTTTCAATTCCTCAGGAGTACCGAAGCGGCTTGATGGAGCGAAGAAATTAGATACATGGTATCCGAAAGAACCATAATAAGGGTGCTCCTGAATAGCCATTATCTGTATGCAGTTATAGCCCTCCTCGATAATACGTGGAAGGATATTTTTTCTGAATTCAGTATAGGTGCCTACCTTTTCAGCATCCTGCGCCATACCTATGTGGCACTCATAAATAAGGAGTGGCGTAGTATCTGGTTTGAATGTCTTTTTCTTCCACTTATATTCCTTCTCCGGTGCCCATACCTGAGCAGAAAATATCTTTGTCACATCATCCTGTACCACACGACGAACCCATGCAGGGATGCGTTCTCCCTGACCACCAGGCCACTTTACAAGCATCTTGTACAGGTCACCATGTTTCAGAGCCGTCTTAGGAAGTTTTATTTCCCAGTCCTGTCCGTTCTTACTCTTCTTCAGGGCATATTTAGGGGATTCCTTCCAACCATTGAAATCGCCGATGAGGAAAATTTCTGTAGCATTAGGGGCCCACTCACGGAAAATCCACTCGCCTTTCTCTGTGCGATGCAGACCATAATAGAGATAGCCTGTTGCAAAGTCAGATAACTTCATCTTACCGCCATTGGTAAGATGATCTATCATCCACAAAGCATGGTCATGACGACCCTGAATAGCATTTTCGAATGGTTCAAGCCAAGGATCATTGGCAACGATGCCAATATGTTTTGGAGTTGTTTCTTTCATAATACCTTTTGTATATATATTATGTTATATTTTCTGCTTACATTTTTACCTTGAAGACTGCCTTCTTAAATTCCGGTGCACCAGAGATACATGGTGTGTGCCCATCCTGAGGCAGGAACATCGCAAACATTCCTGGGTGACAGACAACATAAGAAGAGCTTGGCTGACCAGGATATTTTGTCAGGTCTTTTTCTGCATTATATTCTGCCTGAATAGTAATGTCATTAAGTGGCATATAGCCATAGACCTCATCACCATCAAGAGGTATTTGGATGTCGAGCATATTCCTATGTGTCTCCATTACTGCCTCTTCCTTGGTCTTACCCTTTTGGTTGATGATATTTACAAAAAGGTCTTTGCCTTTTATCTCATGCTTTCCAGCTTCCAACTTTACGAGATCATTGTTCTCGATAAAACTTACTACATCAGCGAACAAAGGGTTCAGAGGGATGTAGTTTTTCAAATTCTCTAATGTGTCGATAATCATTTTCTTAAAGGTTTTATACAGGTTTATTTTACTTCTTCATCATCTACATACATAACTTCCCGACGGCGCCCTTCTTTTGACATCTCAATGGCTTTTCCGTTTCGAAGACCATTTTTATACATGCCGCGGAATTTACGTCCATCAGCATAATAGACAGACATTTCGCCATCAGGTTTACCATTAACAAAAGTGCCTTCATATCTGTCGCCGCCTTTCTTTGTCAGCTGTCCTTTTCCGTTCTGTTTGTCATCTTTCCACTGGCCAACATAGACATCACTGTTTGCCCACACGAAAGTACCATAGCCACTTTTTTCACCATTATTGAAATGTCCTACATATTTATCTCCATTGGCATATTTGAAAACGCCCTCTCCGGTTCGTTCACCATCACGATAGTCACCTTCATAAGTATCACCATTACTGAAACGATATATTCCTTTACCATTCTGCAAGTCATCACGCCACATCCCAAAATAGACGTCCCCATTAGCATATTTGTATTCACCCTTGCCGATGCGCTTGTTATCTGCCCAGAAACCATCATACCGGCTACGGTCCTTCCACACAAAGACACCACGTCCATTCTTCATGTCATTTTTCCATTCACCATCGTAGTATTCGCCTGTGATGTAGGTGTATATACCATTTCCCTGACGTTTGCCCTTGACATAAGAGCCTACATATTGGTCACCATTATTATATAGCATAACGCCTTTACCATGGGGGACCCCACGAGACCTGCGCCCTTGATATGTGCCCTGTTCCATGATATAGCCTTGATCAGAATCTGCATCCTGAGCTCGTAAGCCTATGGATGGTATTAACAAAAAGATTATAAGCAGAAGAATGTTCTGCAGATATATTATAGCTATTTTTTTAGATTTCATGTGCCAAAGATACAAAAATATTATAGAATAAAATGTCATACATCATTTTTTTTAGTGTTTTTTTAGAAAATAATACAACAAAATGGATATTAGGGAAAAAGTTTTATTAACTTTGCAGCATGAATTTTGTAGCAATTATTCCAGCAAGATATGCATCAACACGTTTTCCAGGTAAACCTTTAGCTTTACTTGGAAGTAAGAGTGTAATACAGCGAGTTTACGAACAGGTAACAAAACAGTTGCCAGCATGTGTGGCAACGGATGATGAACGTATTTTTGAACATGTTAAATCATTTGGTGGCAACGTAGTAATGACGCGTACCGATCACAAGAGTGGTACAGACAGGATAGAAGAAGCTGTTGAGAAACTCTGCTCAACAAAAGAGTTGAATATCTCTGACGATACCGTCATTGTAAACGTACAGGGTGACGAGCCATTTATTCAGCCAGAACAAATAAAGACACTTTGCGAGTGTTTTAACGATAAAACAACAGACATTGCTACCTTGGGTATCAAATTCAAAACCCTTGATGCAGTAAAGAATCCCAATTCGCCGAAGATTATTCTCGACAACAATGGATTTGCGATGTATTTCAGCAGGTCTGTTATCCCATTTATTCGCGGCAAGGAGGAGACTGAATGGCTACAATCATTCAATTTCCTGAAGCATATCGGTATGTATGCTTATCGCAGAATGATATTAAAAGAGGTTACGGCACTTCCACAGTCATCTCTTGAAATAGCAGAAAGTCTGGAACAACTGCGTTGGCTGCAAAACGGATACAAAATAAAGGTTGGAGAGACAACACAGGAGACAATAGGTATTGACACACCAGAAGATTTAGAAGCAGCAATAAAACGATTAAACACAGAACACATTTCTTAATGAACCCTATATTATTAGAAAACTACATCACAATATTGCGCGCTGGGGCATTTAAGAGCAAGGATAACGAGATTTTACCAATGTCATTGCACAAATGGCACGTAATGGGGAAATTGGCTAAAGAGCATCATGTACAAGGTTTTCTATCTGATGGAATAAATCACATAAAAGAATCACAACTTTCCAATATTCCCAATATCAATATTGTAGAACAATCAGATATAGCAGCAGAAGATGCTAATGAAAACTTTAATGCATCAAAGGCATATCTTTCCTATAGTTCTGCAAAACGTAAGTGGGAAGAACTACGCGAAGAGGAGATGAGTGACATACACAATATCTCCGATGAAACGCTACAACTCCTCGACATCATAATCATGAATGCTGATTATACCATAGATTCTATGGTGAATATTGAAGGACTATTGCTGCTCGGACGGTTTATTCGCGAAAACAAGAAAACTATTGACTATACAAAACTCAATAATTGGCTTACAATGACCAAGATGGGGTCAATGGCTGAGATGTTTGGAACAATACTTATAAATTTCTTTGACTTTTCACAAGAAGAGCTTCCTTTTATGAGAACTCAAGTGAAGAATTCCGATAGAATCTTTACAGAAACGTTAGAACACACCTTTCAAAAGCAACGTACTCCCCTATTAACCTGCTTACATCTTGCAACGTTGGAGACGTTGTGTCATCGTTTTTCTAAAGTTATTTCTGTTGTAAGGGACGTAGAAGAATAGTATCTTGTTATAAAGACCACCAATGCTTTTTCTTTGGTGGTTCCGGAAGAGTCTTTCCGTGCTCCTCAAGTATTACACGTTCCCACGTTATTCCTTCTTTTATAATGCGGTATATGGTACCCCAATCTGGGATACCACCCACATTTCTATCATCAATCCAAAGATCTACCTTTAGTTTGCGTGAGAAGTGTACATTGCGCTCCACATCTTCCTCAGGAAAATCTTTATTTACGGCATAGAATTCTACGCCACGCTCCTTACACCAATTCACTGCATCATCAAGCAGTTTTCCCTCTCTAACACTCCACAATATAAGTTGATGCCTATCAGCAATAAGAGCTTTCAGCGTATCAATTGCAAAAGGACGTTCTCTGCCTATCTCAGGATAAGCATGTTCTACGATTGTACCATCAAAATCTACTGCTATAGTCATAACCTTTTTTTCAATTTGAAACGTTATTGTCCCTTCTTCGTCTTTATGGAATCATCATCAGGATTGCCATAATGACTACTGCTATACGAACCATAGCCATATCCGTAGCCATATCCGTAGCCATATCCGTAGCCATACTTTCTATTTCCATACTTACCATAACCATAGCCGCCATACTTGCCATATTTTCCATATCTACCATAGCCGTATGCATAACCATATTTCTTCTGGGACATATCAATGCCATTGATAGCTATACAAGCATGAGGCAACTTACCTGATAATGCGAGATTATTAAGCATAGAAAAGGCAGATTTCTCAGTATAGTCGGCACGTACAACAATAACAGACACATCTGCTATGCGACCAAGAGAAAGCGTATCAGATACAAGTCCGATAGGAGCAGTATCAACCATAACATAGTCATACTCCTTACGCAGAATCTCAAAGAGTTGATCCAATGTATTCTTTGAAATAAGCTCTGCTGGGTTTGGTGGAATAGGACCTGCTTGTAATATATCCAGATTCTTGTTAACACCAGATGGAACTATTGCTTCTTTCACATCTTCTACTGTAACATTTTGCATGGTCAACAATGTTGTCACACCCTTATCGCTCTTTGGCATTTCAAACAAACTTGCCAAACGAGGACGACGGATATCAAGACCTACCATAACAACTTTCTTACCAAGTAATGCATAGCTGACAGCAAGGTTACCCGTTACGAATGTTTTACCCTCACCAGATGTAGAGGAGGTAAATAGTACGACATTCTTGCCTTCCTCAAGCATAAATTGTAAATTCGTACGCATACCACGGAAGATTTCCTCCATCTGGTTATTTCTGTTTTCGTGAACCACGATATCTCCTTTAGACTTGTGACGACTGTTTGCTACAGCGATATCTGCGATTATAGGCAATACAGAGAGTTTTTCCACGTCACCATGTCCCTCAATTCTGAATCGCAATAATTCTATCAAAATAACAATCGCAACAGGTATTGCAATACCCAAGATGAATGCAATAAGAAATACAATCATATTCTTTGGGCTCACCTTTCCTGCATATTCTGGAACATCTATCATCTTACCCTTATCCACTGTTGCAGCCAAAGAGATATTGTTTTCTTCACGTTTCTGCAAAAGCATGATATAAAGGTTTGACTTCACGGATTGCTCACGTCCTATCTCTGTCAGCACACGTTCCTGAGAAGGTGACTGAGACAATTGGCTGGAATATTTAGCATATTTGTCATAAATTGTCTGACGTTCCATTTCCAATTGGCGTTTTGCATGATTCAAAGAACGCTTAATAGCAAGATACAAATCATCCAACTGGGTCGTTTTGATTTGTGTAGCAGGAGATTTTACTGAAGCAGCACGCAGCAACTTCTGACGTTCCAAAGCAATCGCATTGTACTGAGCAATCAGGGATGTTGTTGCAGCATCGGACAATCCTACATTAGAAGGCAATGTCATATATTTATTCTGAGGCTGATTCATATAATCCCTAATACTCTCAAGAAGAAGTATCTGGGTATTTTTCGCCTTTACCTCATTATCGGCAGCATCTGATTGGGTGAACGATGCCGCAGCATTCGCTGTTGCATCAGGTATATTGTTACCACGTTTAAAGTGTTCTATGGCACCATCAGTACTACCTAACTCTACATCAATTTTTTTGATTCGATCGTTTATAAACAACTCAGTACGACGAGCAATAGTATTTTTATCTTCGTTTGCCTGTAGATTGTATTTATCTACAAGACAATTCAGGTAATCAAGCGCTCTATCTACTACAACATCATTCAAAGACAGTTCAGCAATTGTCGTAGTTTTTGACACAGGAGCAACACCTATCGCATTTGCATATCTCATAGCAACATTACGAGGATTATAGATAGAAGCCTCAATATAGTTGTTTAACTCCCATGAACTCATATACTGTGTATTCGGAATTATTGACACGCGACCCACGGAGGTAGGAATAGACATCGGTAATTTCCCCTTACGACTAAATGTTCGTTTGCCATTACTATTTGTTGTAAACGAACCCTCTACAGAGAATTGTCCACCTTCAATACGAGTAACTTTTACCTCGACTACAGTATTTAGTTTCTCCAAACTCTTCCCATCCATATCTACCTTGATAGGAAGATTTCCATATATTGTTTTATCCTTAACACGTCCTTCTCCAACGTAGTCAACGTACAGTTTCAACTCTTTTACAGCGTCATACGCCAATGTTTTTGAGGCAAGAATCTCTAACTCATTATCAAAGCCATTCGTCATTGTCATCATACCCAGGTTTTCTGCAGCCTGAATAGAATTCATCGAACGACTTCGAGGCATATTGTCACCATCTTTAATAAGCAATTTAGCATTGACTTTATAAACTGATGGTGTATATCTTAGATATACTGCGGCAATAGAGAGACAAATAATAATAGAAAAAACAAACCATTGCCAATAAAGGACAATCATCCTAATAAAAAATCCCAGGTTAAGGAAACTGGTATCAAATTGTTCTTCTGATTGAAGCTCCGACTGTAATACTTGGTCTTGTGATAAATTCTGTGACATCTGATGTCCTATGTTATTTTGTTCGTTTATACTCATCGTTTTTAATACATTTGACGGCAAAAATACTATTTTTTTATGAAATAGCGACAAAAATACAGAAATGTTTATTAAAAATAGCATGTTTTTTTGATATAAAGTATTTTTTTTATAAAAAATTCCTATCTTTGTGGCCAATTATGGGTATATTTTCATTTTTCAAGAAAAAAGAAGACGATATAAAAGTCGGTGGTATGCAGGATTACATGATGTTAGTCCGTGTATATTTCCAATCTGCAATAGCATCTCAAGTAGGCATCAACAATCTTGCTATGCTCCCCGACCTTCGTGTTTTCAAATCAACATTTAAGGTGCGCACAGAGCACAACAAGTTGGGTATCGGTGAAAAGACAGCATGCAAAAAGATGCTCAAGAGTATGTATGGCATGAATGACGACTTCTTCAAAGAAATCGACAAGAGCATATCAAAGAATTGTCACAAGATTCAAGATGTGCAGACATACATGTATCAGTTCCAGGGATTTACTCAGGACATCATGATGCTTATGGGGAATCTCATGAAATTCAAGATGCGTCTGCCTTCGTTCTTTAGGAAAGCAATTTATGCTATGACGGAAAAAACTGTGGCCGAGATATTTACCAAGAACGATTATTCAGATCCTGGTACTCTGAAAACTGTTGCCGCTGTACGCAAGTACAACCAGCGTTTAGGCTTTACACAACAATGGATAACAGATTTTGTTTATCAGGTTGTGATGCTGGCTAAAAAAGAAAAGCCACAGGAGTAAATGAATATCAAGATTTTTGCCTCACAAGTACGCCAACTAATTCTTCAGCTACGCAAGTTGAAGCAAGAGAATGCCGACCTTGAGGCAACAATCCAAAAGCTAAAGGAAGAGAATGTTCAAGCTACCCAAGCACTTAAGGCAATGCAAGTGGAATACAATTCTCTTATGATGGGAAAAATGCTCCATATTACCGACAACGATCTGGAAACATCCAAACAACGTATAAACAATATGATACGCACTGTTGACAGATGTATCACAATATTGAGTGAAAAGTGAAACAACACATAACATTAAACATACACGACACAGTAATCTCTATTATGGTCCCACAGGAAGATGAGGCCAAATATCGTGAGGCTGGCGTCCTCATAAATGAAAGGTTAAATACTTATTTTAACTATTATAAGGATGTCAAAAGCAACAAAGAGATCTATTTTTACGCAATGATTGACATTGCACTCAAATATATAAACGAATCAAAAAGAAATGACACAAAACCAATAATAAATATTTTAGAAGAACTCAGCAAAGAAATAGAAGAAAGTTTAAAGTAAAACACTTAGATTACACAATATGATAATTACATTAGTAATACTCGCAGCGCTTATAATAGGCGGCTTATGCGGATACTTGATTTTCAGATATGTTATCAAGTTTAAATATAACGAGATGCTTGCCAACGCAGAAAAGGCATCAGAAGTTATAAAGGAGAAGAAACTCCTTGAAGTAAAGGAGAAGTTTATTAACAAGAAAGCAGAACTGGAGCAGGAGATACAACAGCGCAACCAAAAGATGCAACAGGCAGAGAACCAGTTGAAGCAGCGTGAAATGAATCTCAACCAACGTCAAGAAGAAGCCAACAAGCACAAACAAGAACTTTCACAGTTACAAAGCCGTCTCGACACCCAGCGAAATGCATTAGCAGTAAAGGAACAAGACCTGGAATCCATGATTCACAAAGAGCGTGAAAAGTTGGAGCAGCTTTCTGGTCTTTCTGCTGAAGAGGCTAAGAACCATCTTATCGAAAGCATGAAGGACGAGGCTCGTACGAATGCCCAGTCTTATATTAACGAAATAATGGATGAGGCAAAGATAAATGCCAACAATGAAGCCCGCAAGATTGTCATCAAGACTATCCAAAGAGTTGCTACAGAAGCAGCCGTAGAGAATTCTGTTTCTGTTTTCCATATTGAGAATGATGATGTAAAGGGTCGTATCATTGGACGTGAGGGACGTAATATCCGTGCTCTTGAAGCTGCCTGCGGAGTTGAAATCGTTGTAGATGACACTCCTGAAGCTATCGTCATCTCTGCATTTGACCCTATTCGTCGCGAGACCTGCCGTCTTTCTCTTCATCAGCTTGTTGCAGACGGACGTATCCATCCTGCTCGCATCGAGGAAGTTGTTGCAAAGGTGAAGAAGCAATTGGAACAAGAGGTTATTGAAACAGGTAAGCGTACAGCCATTGACCTTGGAATACACGGCCTACATCCAGAACTGATTCGTATAATCGGTAAGATGAAATATCGTTCTTCATATGGACAGAATCTTCTGCAGCACGCCCGTGAGACAGCAAATCTCTGTGCTGTGATGGCAGCAGAATTAGGTCTTAATGCCAAGAAAGCAAAACGTGCCGGACTGTTACACGATATCGGAAAGGTGCCTGATGAGGACCTCGAGATGCCACACGCTCTCTATGGTGCCAAGATTGCTGCACAGTATAAGGAGAAACCCGAGATTTGCAACGCTATCGGTGCTCACCATGATGAAATGGAGATGGAAACCCTTATTGCTCCTATCGTACAGATTTGTGATGCCATAAGCGGAGCCCGTCCTGGAGCACGTCGCGAAATCGTAGAGGCTTACATTAAGCGTCTCAATGACCTTGAGGCCATTGCTATGTCTTACCCAGGTGTACAGAAGACATACGCTATACAGGCTGGTCGTGAATTGCGTGTCATCGTTGGTGCTGACAAGATTACTGACGCAGAAATAGAAACTCTCTCTAACGACATCGCTACAAAGATTCAAAATGAGATGACATACCCAGGTCAGGTAAAGATTACTGTCATCCGCGAAACACGTTCTGTTGCATACGCTAAATAAAAAGGAATCATGAAGAAACTATTTGTTATCATATGCTTTGCCCTCGCTGCTACAATATCTTTTGCTCAGACAACAGCAACAGCAAAGAGAACTGTATATAAGGGCCAGAAGTCAACGACTACCACTGGTACCTTATATGCCAAGAAGGCTTCAAAGGTAGCTATCATAACAGGCAAGGATGCCCTCATCATGAATGGCACAGCCTTCACAATGAAGAAAGGACCATTGAAGGCGAAGACTGATGCTACGAAGGATATGCAATACAGGACTTTCCATGATGTTCTGAACAACATCCTGCTTGGAGGAAATACTGACGTGTCAAAATACTCTGATACAAAAATCACCAAATCCAGCGGGAATACTGTATATACCATCACTCCCAGCGCAGGCAACAAAAAGCTGATGTTCACATCCTTTGTGCTTACTGCGTCAGGTAAGGAGCTGAAGTCTATACGTCTCAACAGGAGCAACGGACAATATACAGTATATGAGTTCTCCGATTACAAGACCGGCGTAACAATTGACGACAAAGTCTTCAAATGAAAAATACCACTCGCATCCTTGTCAAATTCTCTGAGCTTGACCCTATGTTCAGGGTTTGGCATGGGAATTACGTAAAATACTTTGAAGATGGCCGTGAGGCTTTCGGAAAAGAGTTTCCCGGATGCGACTACGGCATCATGATGCAGACCGGCATCACTGCTCCTATATATGATTTAAGGATAAAATATCTTGCACCTCTCAGTATGAATGATTACGCTATTATTCATACCACTTACGTTCCGAAACAAGGTGCACGGTTAGATTACAAATACGAGATCTATCGGGAGAGCGATGGCGCTTTATGCTGCACCGGTTCTACTACACAGTTATTTATTGACCCGCAGGGGAATCAATTGCTTGAGGAACCGGATTTCTATCTCGAATGGAAAAAGAAAAATGGTCTTTAGGATTTTCCTAAGGACCATTTTCCTTTTATTGTTATATCCTTGTTGTTTTGCTTAACAAGTAGCTATCAAGTATCGTTATTGCAGCCATAGCCTCAACGATAGGCACTGCACGCGGCAATACACATGGGTCATGACGTCCTTTTACCTTCAGGGTGGTAGGATTATTATCGGCATCCACTGTCTCCTGTTCACGCAGTTGTGTTGGTATGGGCTTGAATGCTACACGGAAGTATATGTCTTCCCCATTGCTGATACCCCCTTGTATGCCGCCAGAGTTGTTTGTCTTGAATCCATCGGGAGTCATTATGTCATTCTGCTCACTACCCTTTAGATGCAAGCCCCCGAATCCAGCTCCATAGTCGAATCCGTGTGCAGCATTGATTGACATCATAGCCGAAGCCAGTTGCTGATGCAGTTTTCCAAATTCCGGTTCCCCTACTCCTACGGGACATCCTTGTATATTACAGGTTATAATGCCACCGATTGTATCGCCATCAGCCTTCACCTGCCTTATCAGGCTTTCCATTTCTGGAGTGAGGCCCTCCCCTACTATATCGCCGACCTGTGTGATACGGGCGGTTATCTCGACACCTATCTGCTTTAAGGCAAGCTTTGCAAATGCTCCGGCCACTACGCGGGAAATGGTAATACGGGCACTGCTTCTGCCGCCGCCGCGATGGTCCCTGATGCCATATTTCATGTGATAGGTATAATCGGCATGCGAGGGTCTGAAGACATTCCGCAGGTCTTCATAATCGCTTGAATGCTGATTTGTGTTTCGTACGATAAAACCTATCGGTGTACCTGTTGTCTTGCCTTCAAAGACACCGCTCAGTATCTCCACCTCATCCATTTCCTTTCGTGGTGTGGTAAGGTCAGACTGTCCGGGACGTCTGCGTGCAAGCTCACTCTGGATAAAGTCCATATCCACCTCTATGCCTGCCGGCATACCGTCAATGACGCCACCGATGGCAGGCCCGTGACTTTCTCCGAAACTGGTCAACCGATATATGGTTCCAAATGTATTCATTTTGTTTAATGTTTTATGAGCATTTTCCGCAACCGCCTCCGCAGTTGCCGTCTTTGTCGCAATCGCCACCCTTGCATCCGCCTTTGCAGCCACCGCCTCCGCAACCGCCGCAGCCACTTCCGGAAATGCTGTTTATGAGCTGTGTTATCTCTTCATTCGTAGCCTCACGACATTCCTTCACAGAGCCCTGGAAATTCAGGTCGCAACCGGCAAGGGGGTGATTGAGGTCCAGTTTTACCTGGTCGCCCTCAAAGCCAATGATGCGTGCCAGGAAACGATTGCCGTCTTCATTCTGCAAGGGGATTATGGCCCCCACTCTCAAGTCAAACTGACTCTCATCCTCCGGACGGGGGAGTGTCACAACGCGCTCTGCCACATACTCTCCGTATGCCTCGTCGGCAGGAATAACGAAATCGAATGTGTCACCCTGAGCAAGGTTTTCTATATTCTTCTCAAAACCAGGAATTGTCGTGCCGAAGCCAGAAACAAACACAAAAGGTTCAGCAGCGCTGGTCTCTTCCTCCAGCTTACGCTCTCCATTCTTAACAGAGAACAGTTTGTAATCAAGTACATAATATTTGTTCATGGGTGCAAAGGTACGATTAAGTGAGCAAAATAACAAACAAAAAAGAAATTATTTTCATTTTTGATTTATATTTTTCGAACGAAAGTACCTTCGACAAGGTCAAAGGTACAATTAAGTTATGAGAAATGCGAGAAAATAAGTATTTATTTTTTTATATTACAATAACATAGCAGCGCAAAAAAGTCCGCCCAGAACCACTGTAACAAATGTTACCGTAAGAACTGAAGCGGACTACCCACCTTAAAAAAAGTATCCTATTGAGAATGGGACGCCGGAGCATCCCGTTAAATTTGTTTTTCTGAGTGCAAAGATATGACTATTCCGACTTCTTTGCAAACAATTATGCTCTTTTCTTTGTGCACGCACACATTTTTTGACTATAATCAATAACCCCCATTGACATCAGTCAACGGGGGCAAATATTTAGCCTAAATTCTGGGCCTTAATTTAGTTGTTTTCAGGACGCAGCTTACGTACTGTCTCAGCTGTACGCCACATCTCAGAGTCATGCAGAGCAGCAAGTTCCTTCTCAAGACCTACGCGATAGTCAGGCTTTGAGTTAGCATCGATAGAAATCTGAGCCTCGTTACCGCACTTCACTGATTCGTAAAGCTGCTGCATAACAGGCTTGATAGCATCGTGGAAACGTGGATACCAGTCAAGGGCGCCACGCTGTGCTGTTGTAGAACAGTTTGCATACATCCAGTCCATACCCTTAGCAGCGAAGAGAGGCATCAGTGACTGTGTCAGCTCTTCTACAGTCTCGTTGAATGCCTCAGAAGGAGTGTGACCGTTCTCACGGAGAACCTCATACTGAGCAAGGAGCAGACCCTGGATAGCACCCATCAGAGAGCCACGCTCACCAGTAAGGTCTGAAGTAGCCTCACGCTGGAATGTTGTCTCGAAGAGATAACCTGAACCGATACCGATACCGAGAGCCAGAGTACGGTCAAGAGCCTTACCTGTAGCATCGTTATATACTGCGTATGAAGAGTTCAGACCACGACCCTCGAGGAACATAGTACGGAGAGAAGTACCAGAACCCTTAGGAGCTACCATGATAACGTCGATATCCTTTGAAGGAACGCAACCTGTGCGGTCATTCCAAGTGATAGCAAAGCCGTGAGAGAAGTAGAGAGCCTTACCAGGAGTGAGATACTTCTGGAGTGTTGGCCATACAGACATCACAGCAGCATCAGAGAGCAGGCACATAACGATAGTACCCTTGTCAGCAGCCTCTTCGATAGAGAACAGTGTTTCACCTGGTACCCATCCGTCAGCAATAGCCTTTTCGAATGTCTTACCCTGACGCTGACCAACGATTACGTTGAAGCCGTTGTCACGAAGGTTACAAGCCTGTCCAGGGCCCTGTACGCCATAACCGATGACTGCGATAGTTTCATCCTTCAGGATTTCACGAGCCTTCTCGAGTGGAAACTCTTCACGTGTCATTACCTCTTCGATAACTCCACCAAAATTCATTTTTGCCATAGTTTCTTTTGTTTTAAAAAATTAAACGTGTTATTTTTGTTTGAAAGATAATTTTACTCTACATAGTTCTGTCTCTTGCTCCTCCTCTACCCTACACAGCTTAAAGGCATAGGTCTGCTCTCCCTCATCAATGTGATATATTCTGACAGTATCTCCGAAATGCCCTTCTGCAACATATGCTATCTCCATACGACGCAGCTGGTAGTTTCTGTAATGGTCCAGCGAGAACAAATCCATTACGTGGTCAATATACTTCATCGAGTTGAGATGTCCGTTAACGTCGATGTCAGAATACTTCACCTGAAACTCCGTATATTCCGTCATCTCTGGTGTCTTCACCCTCGACACATCATCCATCTCACAAGGTTTCTCAGGATATAGATACTCCATTATCTTGCCATCATGTACGGCCAGAATATTCTGCGGCTCTCTCGTCTGGGTGTCTATCATTGCCCATATCGACTTGCCATAGCCGTACACCTTGCCGTCCTCAGACTTTATGCACCAGTTACGCTTGGTGAAATACTTCATAGCATTCTCCACCCATGTCTCGATACATAGTGGTGTATGCTCTGTCGGCATTTCTGTCAGCTCTACAGCAAGACGTGACAACACCCATGTCTTGTTGATAGTATTCAGATACGTCATTCCGAAATTCCTCACGGTAGAATGCACATCAGCAGCATTCAGCATAGCATTGCCGAGATGCCCGAGGCACAACTCGTGATTGAAGTCGCAATGGAACGTATCCGCCGTATATGAATATCTCTCTACTTTATCCATTATTCTATTTCCTCACCTCTTTCGTTAAGGAATTTAGACACCTCTTCCTGACAAGAGCGTGTTACCGCTATGCGTCCGGAACGTGTGAACTGCAATACGCAGCCCGGAGTCTTGTGCAACTCATGGAAGAGGGATACTATATCGTCTGTCTTTCCCTGGCTCACTACTACGCAGAAGGTCTCGTTAACCTCCGTAAAACGTGCTTTAGCGTGACGAATGGCGTGAGACACAGCAGGAGTCTTCACCACCACATCGGTTGCGAGTTTGAAGAGGGCCACCTCCACAAGGAACAAATCAGCATTAGTATAGAAATGTGCCTTGACGACATCTATCTTCTTCTCTATCTGCTTTACAACCTTCTTCATCATCTCTTCGTCAGAGTATGCCGTAATGGTATATTTATGCACACCCTTGATAGACGATGGACTTACATTGAGCGACTCAATATTTATCTGTCTGCGTGTAAATACCGCAGTTATCTGATTGAGGATACCTGCAATATTTTCTGTATATACCTGTAATGTAAATAGTTTCTGTTCCATCAATATTCAACGTTTAGTTGCATCTCATCAACAGCCTTTCCCGGAGCTGTCATTGGTTCTACATTCATATCGGGTTTGATGATTGTCTCAAGGAAGAAGGCTCCCTTTGATGTCAGCATCTTCTCTATTGCTGCAGGCAGATCCTCACGATTCGCAACTCTGAGATATGGGATGCCGTAAGCTTCCGCAATCTTTGAGAAATCAGGGTTCGTCATCGGTGTGAATGACTGCTTCTTGTTGAAGAACATATCTTGCCACTGACGCACGTTTCCGAGGTAGTTATTGTTAAGGAGAATCATCTTTACGGGAATGTCGTACTCCATTATGGTACCCAGTTCCTGTATCACCATCTGCAAGCCGCCGTCACCCATGAAGCAGCAGACTGTTCTGTCAGGAGCACCATAAGTTGCGCCCATAGCAGCCGGCAGACCGTAGCCCATTGTTCCCAAACCACCGGAAGTAGCTATTGAGCGTGGCACATGATACTTGAAGTATCTGCACGACATCATTTGGTTTTGACCTACATCGGTAACAAGAATAGGAGCACCGATTTTATCCTCCATTTGGTATGCCATCTTTGCTACATCGTGTGCAACCTCTCCCATCAGCAATGGTCCGCTGGTTGGTTTTGTGGCAGGAGTTATCACCTTTTCTATTTCCTGTTTTCTCAAGGGTTGGAAAGACTCCTTCCAGTCACTGTGGTCTGCCTTGTTCACAAGTTCTGTCAGTGCTGGGAGCGATACCTTGCAGTCAGCAACGACATCTACATCTGTCTTCACACATTTATCTATCTCCGAAGGGTCAATGTCAAGATGTATTATCTTAGCCTGCTTGGCATATCTTGACAAATCACCTGTCACACGGTCAGAGAATCGCATACCGATAGCGATGAGTACATCAGCCTCCTGCTCCTTCAAGTTTACAGAGTATGAACCATGCATTCCCAGCATACCCATGTTCAGCGGATGGTTTGAAGGCAATGCCGACAGTCCGAGAAGTGTTCTGCCTGCTGGGATATCTGCTTTCTCAAGGAAGGTCTTCAGTTCCTCCTGAGCATTACCTAACTCCACACCCTGTCCTACGAGAGCCATTGGCTTCTTGGCATTGTTGATAAGTTCTGCTGCAGCCTTCAGTTTCTCCATCTTGAGTTCCGGGTAAGGCACATAAGAACGTATAAAGTCAACCTTTGCCGGGACATAGTCTATCATTGCTGTCTGGGCATTCTTTGTAAAGTCGAGCACCACAGGGCCCGGACGACCTGATTTAGCAATATAGAAAGCTCTTGATACAGCCCACGCTACATCCTCTGCCCTACGTATCTGGTAAGCCCATTTTGTTATTGGCTGTGCCACACCGACGAGGTCCACCTCCTGAAAGGCATCAGTACCCAAAACACCAGTTGCCACCTGTCCTGCTATCACCACAATAGGTGTAGAGTCCATCATAGCGTCAGCAACACCTGTCAAAGTGTTTGTGACACCAGGACCTGATGTAACGATACATACGCCCACTTCTCCTGATACCCTTGCAAAGCCCTCTGCAGCATGTGCAGCAGCCTGCTCATGACGTACCAATATGTGTTCGAAGGCTTTCTTCTCGCCTCGTGTATAATCATATATGGCATCATAGGTCGGCATGATACTGCCGCCTGGATAACCGAATATAGTCTTTACTCCCTGTTCCTTCAGGGAAAGCATTAACGCTTCTGAACCAGTAATCATTATTCTTTCTTAGTCTTCTATTATTCTTACACCACCTTTGTCGGCAGATGATACAGATTGTGCATAAGCCTTCAGTGCCTTGCTGACAACACGATTTCTCTTAAGCGGCTGCTGTGGACGCGCTGCAAGTTCCTGGTCACTGAGTTTTACATTGATAGAGCGGCTTGGGATATCAATAACGATGATGTCGCCGTCCTTTATCTTTCCGATGTTACCGCCGCTGGCAGCCTCTGGTGAGATGTGTCCTATTGACAGTCCTGAAGTACCTCCAGAGAAACGTCCGTCAGTAATCAGGGCGCACTCCTTACCCATGTGCATTGACTTGATGTAAGAGGTAGGATACAGCATCTCCTGCATGCCTGGGCCACCCTTTGGTCCTTCGTGGGTTATCACTACGCAGTCGCCTTTCTTCACCTTGCCGCCAAGGATTCCCTCACAAGCATCTTCCTGTGAATCGAATACTACAGCAGGACCCTCGAAGTGCCACAGCTCTGGAGCTACACCGGCTGTTTTCACAACACATCCGTCCTGAGCGATGTTTCCGAAGAGTACAGCTATACCGCCATCCTTTGTGTAAGCATGCTCTATGTCGCGGATACAACCATTCTCTCTGTCTGTATCCAGTTCGTCCCAGTATGTTTCCTGCGAACCCATGACGTTAGAGAACTTTCCGCCAGGAGCGCATCCGTAGATGTCGCCAACCTCTTTTGAAACAGCTGCCATCGGGTCGTTTGTCCATGTGCCGTCAGCATTCAGTTTCAGTCCTGTGATAGAATACTTCTGTATATCCTCACCAAGAGTTGCACCATTCACGCGCTTGCATGAAAGGTCGAGCAGATTGCCCTTTGCCAGTTCTCCGAGGATACCCAATATACCACCGGCTCTGTTCTCCTCCTGTATAGAGTATTTCTGCCAGTTAGGAGCCAGTTTGCAGAGGAAAGGCACCTTTCTGCTCAAAGCATCGATGTCACTCATCTTGAAATCCACCTCTGCCTCCTGTGCCACAGCCAAGAGGTGGAGCACAGTATTTGTTGAAGCACCCATAGCGATGTCCAGCGTCATAGCATTCAGGAAGGCAGCACGTGTAGCGATGCTTCTTGGCAATACGCTCTCGTCGCCATTCTCATAGTAAGCTAACGCATTCTTCACGATTATCTGGGCAGCCTTCTTGAAGAGATTTATTCTGTTCTTATGAGTAGCTAATATAGAACCGTTTCCAGGCAATGACAATCCTATTGCCTCTGTCAGCGAGTTCATAGAGTTTGCGGTAAACATACCAGAGCAGGCGCCACATCCCGGGCAAGCCATACTCTCTACCTGTGCCAGTTCTTCATCAGAAACGCTTGGGTCACCACCCTTAATCATTGCTGTGATAAGGTCGGCATTCTCGCCATTCAGCTTGTGTGACTCCATTGGTCCGCCTGATACGAAGATAGCAGGGATATTCAGACGCATAGCAGCCATCAGCATACCCGGTGTCACCTTGTCGCAGTTAGAGATACACACCATAGCATCAGCCTTGTGTGCATTCACCATATACTCTACAGAGTCGGCAATAACGTCACGTGAAGGGAGGGAATAGAGCATTCCGTCATGTCCCATTGCTATACCGTCATCCACAGCGATAGTGTTGAATTCTGCTGCATAGCAACCCAACTTCTCTATCTCGGCCTTTACTATCTGTCCAATCTCGTGCAGATGAGTATGTCCTGGCACGAACTGTGTAAAAGAGTTGACTATTGCAATAATAGGCTTACCAAACTGCTCTCTCTTCATACCGTTAGCCACCCACAGAGCTCTTGCTCCTGCCATACGGCGACCTTCTGTGCAGACTGAACTGCGTAACTGATGTTTCATTGTATCTCTTTTATTATTTTCGCGTACGCGTACTATATTTATATCTACATCGCCCTCCCGTGACAATGCTTATACTTCTTTCCTGAACCGCAAGGACATGGGTCGTTCGGACGTGGTGTCTTGGTGTTCACGATAGGAATTCTTGGCATCTGCTGCTGTGACGGATCAATATACTTTGGCTTATCCATTCCGTCACCCATAGGAGGTGTTGGTGGCATCATCGGTGTTCCGTCAGCATTCAGCTGTGCCTTGTTTGTAGTATATTGTGGAGTCTGCGGTTTGCGTGGCAGTGGTGCCTGTGCCTCCTGAGGTGCTTCCTCCTTGTGGATGTGGATGCGTGACAATGTAGAACAGATGGTGTCATTCATCTGATTAATCATGTTGTCCCACAACTTTACAGACTCCAGCTTGAATATCAGCAATGGATCCTTCTGCTCGTATGAAGCATTCTGTGATGAGTGTCTCAGTTCGTCGAGCTGTCTGAGGTTCTCCTTCCAGTTGTCGTCAATGGTGTGGAGCATTATCATCTTCTCAAACTCCTTCATCACATTAGTACATCCGCAGTCATAACATTCCTTCAGGTCGAATGACATACGATATATCATCTTCATATCCGTCAGCGGAATAAGAATGCGTTCGAAGTGTGCATCAGGATTCTCCACTATTTCCTTCACTACAGGAGCAGCCTCGTCACGCACTTTATCAACGTGGGCCTTGAAGTGTGTCATTGCCTGCTGGAATGCCTTCTCCTCCATCTCTTCACGAGGCATAGTAGCAAATTCCTCCTGTGTGAATGGGAATTCCATATAGAAGAGTTTCAGGAACATCTCCTTGCAACCATCATAGTCATTGTTGCCGAGGATATACAGAACTCTGTCCCAGATAATATTCGTGATATCCATACCGATGCGCTCTCCCATAAGGGCATGTCTGCGTTTCTCGTATATCACGGTACGCTGTTTGTTCATCACGTCATCATACTCCAGCAGTCTCTTACGGATACCGAAGTTGTTCTCCTCCACTTTCTTCTGGGCACGTTCGATGCTTCGTGAAATCATTGGTGCCTCGATGCGTTCGCCCTCTTCGAAGCCCAAGCGGTCCATCACTCTTGCAATTCTCTCGGAAGCAAAGAGCCTCATCAGCTTGTCTTCCAGTGACACATAGAATACAGAAGAACCCGGGTCGCCCTGACGTCCTGCACGACCTCTCAACTGTCTGTCAACACGGCGGCTTTCATGACGTTCCGTACCGATGATGGCAAGACCGCCGGCAGCCTTCACCTCGTCAGTCAGTTTGATATCGGTACCACGACCAGCCATATTGGTAGCGATGGTAACAGCACCCAGTCCGTTGACACTCTTACCGGCCTCTGCCACGATGAGAGACTCGCGAGCGTGTTCTTTGGCGTTCAGTACATTATGTGGTATCTTACGCATGCTGAGCATACGGGATATCAGTTCAGATATTTCCACAGAGGTAGTACCCACCAGACATGGGCGGCCTGCGTTGCGCATCTCCTCTATCTCGTCGATAACGGCCTTGTATTTCTCACGGTTTGTCTTATATACGCGGTCGTCCATATCCTTACGAATCACAGGGCGGTTGGTAGGAATCTCCACTACATCCAGTTTGTAGATATCCCAGAACTCACCTGCCTCTGTAGAAGCAGTACCTGTCATACCGGCCAGTTTGTGGTACATACGGAAGTAGTTCTGCAGTGTGATGGTAGCATACGTCTGTGTCGCAGCCTCCACCTTCACGTGTTCCTTTGCCTCTACGGCCTGATGCAAGCCGTCACTCCAACGGCGACCTTCCATGATACGGCCTGTCTGCTCATCGACAATCTTTACCTCGTTGTTTATCACAACATACTCATCGTCCTTATTGTAGAGCGAATAAGCCTTCAGCAGCTGCTGCAGGGTATGCACCCTCTCCGACTGCTCTGAGAAGTGGCTCAGCAACTGGTCTTTCTTCTCTAAGCGCTCCTCGTCAGACAATCCTGTCTCTGCCTCCAGTGCTGACAGTTCTGTGGTAATGTCAGGAATGACAAACAAGTCTTTGTTGCCCACCTGTTGTGAGAGCCATTCTACACCCTTATCGGTAAGGTCCGCACTATGCATTTTCTCGTCAATGACGAAATACAGAGGTGCTATCGCCTCAGGCATCTTGCGGTTGTTGTTCTCCATGTATATCTCTTCCGTATTGAGCATACCGCTCTTGATACCATCCTCTGAGAGATACTTCACGAGAGGCGTATTCTTTGGAAGAGCCTTATATGAACGGTACAATGAGAGGAAGCCGTCAGCAGTCATCTGCTTGTCGTCTGTCTCCTGTCCCTTTGCAATCATCTGCTTTGCATCAGCTAACAGCTGTGTAGCGAGTTTTCTCTGTACTCCGAAGAGTTTCTCCACGAGGGGCTGATACTCCTCGAACATCTGCACATCACCCTTTGGCACTGGACCGGAGATGATAAGCGGTGTACGGGCATCGTCAATCAACACTGAATCGACCTCATCGACGATGGCGTAGTTATGCTTTCTCTGCACCAGATCTTCTGGCTGCATTGCCATATTGTCACGCAGGTAGTCGAAGCCGAATTCGTTGTTGGTACCGAATGTGATGTCAGCCTGATAAGCCTTTCTGCGTTCCTCGCTGTTAGGTCTGTGTTTGTCGATACAATCCACGCTCAGTCCGTGGAACATATACAACGGGCCCATCCATTCCGAGTCACGCTTTGCCAAGTAGTCGTTCACGGTAACCACGTGAACACCGTTACCGGTCAGCGCATTCAGGAATACCGGACAGGTAGCAACGAGAGTCTTACCCTCACCGGTAGCCATCTCGGCAATTTTTCCCTGATGCAGCACGATGCCGCCGAAGAGCTGTACGTCATAGTGTACCATCTCCCACTTCAGGTCGTTACCGCCTGCAGTCCAGTGGTTGTGGTATATCGCCTTGTCGCCATCAATAGTGATAAAATCCTTTGCGGGGTCGGCAGCCAGCTCGCGGTCAAAATCGGTAGCAGTAACCACTGTCTCCTCATTCTCCGAAAAACGGCGTGCTGTCTCCTTAACTATTGAGAATGCCACAGGATACACCTCATCCAAAGCCTCCTCCAGTTTGTCGAGGACCTCCTTTTCAAGCTTATCAATCTGGTTGAAGATAGGCTCACGTTCATCAATCGACGTCTCCTCTATCTTCGCCTTCAGTGTGTCAATCTGAGCCTTCAGTTCCTTCACAGAACCCTGTACAAACTGCTGTATCTCCTTGCTCTTAGCACGAAGTTCATCATTAGACAGAGCCTGGATAGCAGGATAAGCCTCCTTCACCTTGTCAACCAGCGGCTGAATCTTCTTTATATCTCTACTTGACTTATTGCCAAAAAGAGCAGATAATATAGAATTGAAATTCATTAAATTTTGAATTTTGAATTTTGAATTTTGAATTAAAGCCTTTAAGCCTTTGACCTTAGACCTTTGACCTTAGACCTTTGACCTTAGACCTTAGACCTCGTGTGTGTACGCACACGAACGCGCTATTGGGCTGCAAAGTTATAAAAAAAATCGCAAACTAACAAATATCTGCAACATTTTAAACATTTTTTATTGCAGAATACAAAAAAATGCCTATCTTTGGGGCATGAAATGATTTATATTTTTGTTAACTTAACTTCAAAAAGCTATGAAAAAGATTATCATGATGGCAGTAGCCGCCTTTATGGCTACAGCAGCAAATGCACAGTTCGAG
>CAJODL010000017.1 GCA_905233165.1 uncultured Prevotella sp. | reverse complement strand
CTGCGGATTATACGAAAATGACAATGCCGACACTCCGAATTCGTTGAAGACAGATCCAAGTACTTCTCCGTCAACACATGCCATGATGCCGATGCCGCTAAGGTATGCCTTGCCAAAGTCTATCTGCACGGAATAGCGCACCCTCTCTCCTTCTGTCGCAGGGAAGGTGTTCTGTGCACGCACAGCAGGGGCTGCTAAAAGGGTTATGCAGAGTATGCTAATTAATAGTAAAAATCTTCGCATCAATCTTCTGATTCTTGATGATATTATTAAGCGCAATCACCGTCGTGTCGCCATTTTTCTCGAACATCTCTACCTTCACGACGACTGACTTCTCCTTGTTGAAATGGAGCACTATGCTGGTGAACATCTGTTTCAGTTCCTTCGACTGAGGCACCAGCGTCGCAATCCATTCCGCAGGAGTATCTTTGACTGATGTCTTAAACGACTTCCTGTCCGTAAGACTGGTTCCTATGACGCTATTCATCATGATGGATGCTATCTCCTTGAACATCTTGTTCTGGTTCACATCAATGACATCATTGCGGTTATTCTTCTTCAGCGATACCTTCTGACCATTAAAGACAAAGGTATAGGTGTAGGGTGTCATATACTCCCAGCGCAACCTGTTAGGCTGCTGATAATACATACGGCCCTTAGAGACCAACTTCTCATTAAGCATCTTCACCGTCTTCGTCTGCACAAAGTCACATTGCATCGACGTCAACTTAGAAGTAGCACCACTAATTTGGCTGATAATCTGCTGATTGTTTCCCTGAGCAAAACAACCTAGAGAAATCAGAAAACTGATTATAATGCAAAATTTATACTTCATAATTTCAACTTTCGACTGACTCTTACCTCTCACCTCTATTCTCACCTTGCTATCAAAAAACATCCTGTCATTATCAGGAACACTCCTATCCACTTGTAGATGTCCACTGTTTCGTGAAAAAACACTATCGCCCCAATCATGCCGAAGACATAGCTTAACGACACCATGGGATATGACATACTCAGCGGAAAATGCTTCACAATATACATCCACAACAGGCTCGCTGCTGCAAAGCAGATGCCACACAAAGCAAACTGCCAGTTTATGAATACCGACTTCCAAAAGGCCGAACTCCATGAAAACGGCTTCATATTGTTCAAACCGAATTTCAGCAATACCTGTCCAAGAGCCAACAACAGACTCTGGAGCAACGCAATGGGTATGAGTTTTATTATCATTTCACAACTTACAACTAACCACTAACAACTATTCCCTTTCCTAACAACTATGCTTTTTGAATATATCAGGGGCAGTTCTTCTTTTCCTGCCTTACTCAATAACTCATTTAGCAACGGGGTCGATTCATCATGCACTCCGACAAGCACGCAATTTGCTTTTCCCGACTTTATCAGTCGCTCAGCATCACGCATGGCCCAGTCGAGAGATTCGTTCCCTTGGCTGTATGTAGTGTTATATCCGTGGCAACCTAATCTGATAGCTATACTGCTTCCGATAGTGTTGTGGGTGCTTTGCATGAACAATGTAGGCTTAAGGAGCGACTCACCGTTTTCCACCATATCAATCAGGAATTTCTCACTGTTTTCCAGCATTCCCCTTGATGTCGCGGTGATAATAGCATCAGGCTTTTCTATTCTTTCAGTCGCTTCGCTTTGGATTTCGCTTTGCATCTGAGCACCTACGGAGCGCAAGAAAAGCGTCCCTTTGGTCCGATGACCTGCAATCTTCAATGCCCTCAACGACGACAGTGTTGCCGCTTTTAGGAGTTTCCCCATCCGTCTGGCCTCCATAGGGGAAATTACATCTTTTGAATCTTTCAGTTGCTCCACATCGTCAATAACACATTCTGCGACAATTTCGACAGGTGAAGGGTTAGAGGTGAGAGGTGAGGGGTTAGAGGTGAGAGGTTTCCTTTTACTGATTATCAGCGAAGAGTCGTTTCCACCGAATCCGAAGGCATTACACATTACGTTATCCACCTGGCAATCGGTTTTTCCCTTTGATGGCACTATACCACCTTGCAGCGGCGTTGTACAACCAAGATTAGAGGGGATGAAGTTGTGTTCCATTGCCAGCAGGCAGATTACCAGTTCTATAGCTCCTGATGCGGATGTGGTATGTCCTGTATATGCTTTTGTGCTGGAGATGTCGGGCAGGTCGTTACCGAATACTTTTTTTATCGCAACACTCTCTGTCAAATCATTATTTGGAGTTCCCGTCCCATGAGCATTGACATAATCTATATCACTGGTGTTGAGTGACGACATCTTCAATGCCTGACTCATGGCAAGGACAGGCCCCGTGCCTTCTTCTGATGTTGCCGTCTGATGGAAAGCATCACAGGCATTGGAATAGCCTGAGATATATGCCTTGAAGGCTCCATTACAATCTTCTTTTCGCTGTAACACGACATAGGCGGCTCCCTCACCAAGATTTATTCCGTTTCGTGTCTCATCAAAAGGTCTGCAACGCTGATGGTCGAGAATCATCAAGGTATTGAAACCATTAAGATGGAACTTCGACAAACCTTCTGTTCCTCCGGCTATGACAATATCTGCCTCATCATTTTTAAGCATCTCAGCCCCAAGGATGACAGCATTCAATGCCGATGAGCACGCTGTGCTGACTGTGCAAACCTCTGCACTGATACCACAAAGAGCGGCAATATCTTTTGTACAACTTCCGCAATCATGTGAGAGTTGGGTGATGAGAGGTGAGGGGTTAGAGGTGAGAGGAAAAAGGTTCTCCGTAACATCCATACCGCCGACTGTAGTGCCATTTATAATAACGACTCGTTTACCTTTCCCCTTTGACTTTTGACCTTTGACCTCGGCAATGCCGAGCTTCCCCACCGCCTGCTTAAGGGCTACGGCGCCGAGAAGAGTCGTTCTGCTAATGATTTGCTCATGAGGAAGGCCAAGGATATCCTTCAGCTGGTTATCTGACAGCTTCACCTCTCCTACAGGCAATTCCTTGTGTACGGACGACAGATAGCGCATTTCTCCTATCCCCGAAGTCTCATTCTTTAAAGACACCAGGACAGAAGATGTATCGTTTCCTATTGCCGAGACGATACCGGCACCTGTGATAACAATATCCTTCACTACTTCTTTCGGTTCTTTGCTACGTATTCTGCTATTGCTTTGACGCTTGTAAAGATGGTTTTGCCTTCTGCGGCATTGGCTAAACGTATTCCATAATTCTTCTCAAGAAGGACTATAAGTTCAAGGGCATCGATAGAGTCGAGTCCCAGTCCGTTTTCACCAAACAGGGGAGCTGCCTCATCAATATCCTCCGGAGTCATCTCCTCAAGATTGAGAGAGGAGATAATCTGTTCTTTTAATTCTAATACCAATTCATTCATTAATTTCTTAATATTTTAATATCTTCTGAGCGAAGCGAATTTAATCTTTAATATCTTAACTTCTGCTTCAAATATATTTTCGTCATCACAGTTTATCCATCCACATATGGCACTCTGCGTCCCCCTGTCACCAAAGGAGGCTTCGACTATCATGTTTATCATATCGTCAGCCTTCTGCGGCAGGATATAGAAAGCCGTCTCGCCATGATATCCGTTTCGTATAGCTATTTCGCCGGCTGCAATGTTTGGTAATGTATAGACGAATACGGAAGGACTGGGATAATATCCGTCTGTAATGGTACGGAGGAAGGCGTTGTCTGATGCAATGGATGCTGTATGGCTGAACAGTATCACTGCCCTGTCTTCTCCATGACCATCGCGGTTTCCCTCGGCTTCAAGCAGCATTTCCGAACAGACAAAAGCTACTTTACTGAGAATATCCATTTTGTAATATCTGGGATAATCTCCCACGTATTTTTTGTATAGCTCCGTTAACATATCCCTACCCTTATTCTGGGTCGGAACAACCTGCCCGTCAAGTGTCACACTATCACTGGTAAGCCTTACCTTGTGGGAAACATTCAAGAGGTGAGAGGTGAGAGGTGAGAGGTGAGAGGTGCCCTTTGACAGTAATAGGGCTGCATTACATCCTCCGAAACCTGATATTATCTTCAGCAGGGTATGTCCTTTTGTCTCAATGGGTGCATTGGAGATATTTATCTTTGCCGAGACGCCGAGTTCTTCGAAGCCTTTTGAAGGTAATGTCTTTCCATCCTCAATGCAGCATAGGGAAATGATCGTTTCAAGTATTCCGGCTGCTCCCATGGTATGTCCGAGAAAGCCCTTCAAGGCTAATGTCGGTACATCGGACAGGTTGTTTCTTTGTAATGCAATAGCCTCCATCTGGTCATTATATAACGTGGCTGTTCCATGAACACTGACTAATGACAGTTCTGAGGCATCACAGGATAATGTCTTAATGGCGCGGGAACACCCTTCTGCCGTCTTCGACGGATTGCTGATATGGTCGGCATCATTTCTTACAGCACCACCAACGATATTCCATGTAGTGTCAGCATGCTCCGCGTCGGTTCTTCCCAACACCATAGTGGCAGATGCTTCTCCGAGATTCAGTCCCGTCCTGTCCATATCGAATGGTCTGCATGGCTCTGGCGAAACGGCTTTTAGGGAAGAGAAACCTGCAACGACAAATTTATTCAGGCAGTCAGTGCCGTTGACAATCACATAGTCATAAGTGCCTGACTCTATCAGTCTTGACGCCAACACCTGAGCCGAGGTGCTGGAGATGCAGGCATTGCACACTACAATTGGCATAGTGGTAACACCTACCCTCTGGGATATAACCTGGGCCGACTCGGCAAGGTTGACTCTTACGCCGCCATGCTCCAGCTCCTGAATATTTCCCTTTGTGGATGTCAATACGAAAGCGACTCTTTGAGACGTAATATCGAATGTGGTCTTCTTGAGCGCATCCTTTACAGACGCAACAGCAAGGGACTCAAAAAAAGTGAGACCTTCTGTCAGGAGTTCTTTTCTCTGACTTTCACTAAACAATGATGCACATACCGGTTCCTGAAGCCCCCATAAATTATCATGAAGGCATAACGATGTCTTACCTGACTTCAGAGCCAGGTAGTTTTCTCTTGTAGTGAAACCCAACGGAGAAATTATATTATCAGACAGTACGCTTACCAATTTTTAGTTTTTCGTCTTTCGACTTTCGTCATTCGTTTTTCGTCATTCGTCATTCGTCTTTCGTTATCATTTTCATTTCACCTTCCGCAATCAGTGTCTCGGCTATATATGCTCTTGCCACGACAAGCACTATTCCGAACACCTCTTCCTTTACTTCGACTTCTGTGGTAACAGTATCTCCCACACGTGGGAACCTGAATATCTCAAGGTCTTTGACAGCCCCAATCATACCTGCAGCTATCTCTTTCTTCAGGATGTACTTATTGATGTATCCGATGCGGGCCGCACATGTCTGGGCAATATTCTCAATGACTCCTGACGAAGAAAGCCTGCCGTCCGATACAAAGAGACAATCGCTTTTGACTTCAAAACGTGTCACCGTCTTGGTCATGTCAAAATGCAACAGAGAGTCAACCATAACAAAGGGTTTCTGCTGTGGCAGTATCTCTTGAATATCAGAAAGCAATATGTAATTCATAATGCATAATTTACAGTTTACCGTTTACAGTTTTCGTTCTGCCCTGAGCCGGTCGAAGGGTTTTCGTCTTTCATCTTTCGTTGAAATACCTTTGACCTTAGACCTTTGACCTTAAACCTCAACTCTCCAAAACTCATAATAGTTATACCATTGTTCCGGATATTTTCTCACGATACGTTCCAATTCCCTGACATAAGCGGAAGAGAGTTGCATTATCTGCTCATTCTTCGGAAGCGTCTTATCATAGGCCAGAGGCGTGACTATGATTTTATATCCATCTGACGATGTCTTCATCACATTGACGGCAAGCACATCCAGAGAACGGGAGGTGGCAACCGCAAACGGACCTGCAGGAAAAGATGCCGTCTTGCCAAGGAAGGTATGGGAAATCTGTTTTGTCGAACCAAGCATCCTGTCTGCCGGCATACTGACAATTTCACCATTTGACAGGGCATTGTTGATTTCAAAAAGATGACTCATATCAGTGCCTATTCCTATCATACGTATATTCGCCTCTTCAAACATGCGGTTTCTGTTGGCCATGACGGTTTCTTTTTCACCACCGAACACCAGGGCATTGAATCTTTTGTTTTCTGCCTTTAAGGTATAACCGGCTATCTCGTAGTTTCCGACATGGGCACTCAGCTGCATGAATCCTTCCGGCTGCTTTTCCAATTCCAAGAAATGGTCATATCCTTCTATCGTTATGCGGAACTTCTTGCCTGCATACATGGCAAACCTGTCAACGACAACCTGTCCGAAGAGGTAGAAGTTTTTATATGTCTTCAGGAACGACGTCACAGGGCCTAATCCCCATATCCTGCGAAAATAGTTGTATATTACCTTTCTTCCGGGATTTACGACCAGGCAGACGGGTATCACAAATATGGCCATAAATGCATATATGACCTTGATATTGAAAAAGCGGAGCAACCTGACGAGCCAGCGATGCATCCAGCTGTTTCCATATGTGGTACCAACCCATTTCTTCTCTTCTGCCATAATAACGTTTATCGGTTATCGACCCTTCATCCTTCACCCTTCATCCATCACTTTCGACTCTATATAATCATAAAACTCATTGAGCGTCTTGACATCCTTCAACTCGCCGCTCTGGATTTTGAATCCAAACACACGATGGACAATGACGACTATATCGATATAGTCAAGGCTGTCAATGCCGATATCCTCCTTCAGACGAGCCTCCGGAAAAATCTTTTCCTTGTCTATCTCCAATTCCTCTATCAGGAAATCATTTACTTTTTCAATAATCTCTTTTCTATCCATTACTATATTTTTATTCATAATGCATAATTTCTACTAACTGCCTCTCAACTGCCTCCGAACTCTAAACTTTAAATTCTCACCACTATCACACTATGCCCCTGACCAAGTCCGTCATAGATATCCTCCACGACGAGTCCCGCCTGGTTAATCAGCTTTATCATGTCTTCCGAATGATACATCTTACTGTTACCATTTGCCATAGCAGCAAAATACAGGCTTGTCATCGTCAGGCAGAATGCTGCTGGTTCAAAACGTTGTCTGTCCCACAATGTCTCCATGATAAAGAGGCGCGTATCCTTCGTCATGGCTTTCTTGGCACGGGTAAGAATGCTTACAATCTCTTCTTCCGAGAAACAATCCAGAAACTGACTCATCCATATCGCATCCAAGCCTTCAGCACACGACGGAAAAGAGGTCTGGGAATCCAACAAGTTAATGCCATAGCCTTTTATTCGATCGGCTCCTTCCCTACCCTTTATATTCTCTCTCATCATCTCTATCTGCTGCGGCAGGTCAAGAATCGTGACGTTTACATCCTTGTCATACGAAACACATTGCAAAGCCCACTTGCCTGTATTCCCACCAACGTCATAAAGGGTACGGGTGGTGTACTTTCCAAAAACTATTTCCAACGCCTCAGGAAAGGAGGAATCGCTATAGAAATGGTCAAAGCCAAACCAACTCTTCTGAACCTCTTCGGGAAGGCTTGACAAGCCCTCGTATATCGTTGGCCAGTCACCGAAATGTTTCAAGCCGACAGGACGTCCTTCCTTGAGTGACTCTTCCAGACGGAACCATCCTTCATAGTTGACATCTTGATTGAAATCCATGTTGACCCTTGTGGCAGGATCGTTAAGCAAAAACCAACCGGTCTTGGAGATGGTATATTTATCCGTATCAGTATCTATCAGGACTGTTCCAATACTCAAAGAAGCCTCCATCAGACACTTTACCGCATATTCCGACAACCCCGACTTCTCCACTATATCACCAAGAGTAAGGCCGTCCTTGCTGTCACGAAGCATGTCGAGAATTTCAAACTTCACCATAAGGCGGGAAGCTTGGAAGACAGCAGGTCCCCATGCGATAAACTCAGCCAGCCGCTGAGCCTCGCGAGCAGAAAGAGTCTCCTCTGTATATCTCTTGCTAAGTTCTGGAAATAACTTCATCACCTGAAATCTGAAATCTGAAATCCTACCCCTCAGGTCCTTTAATCACAATAGCGCTATTCGTTCCGCCAAAACCGAAAGAATTGCTCAGCACAACGTTGAGTTCCTTATTTTGCGTCGCAGAAACAATATTCAGGTTCTTTGAATATTCATCTGCATTTTCAAAATTTATATTCGGTGCTATAAAGCCATTCTTCATCATTATAATAGAATAGACCGCCTCACTTGCGCCAGCCATCCAACATTCGTGTCCCGTCATACTCTTTGTGCTGCTGATTGGTGTGTTGTATGTAGCAAACAGTCGTGACAGAGCTATCGCCTCACACATATCACCCTGACTGGTGCTGGTGGCATGGGCATTAACGTAATCTACATCCTGGGGAAGGATACCGGCATCTTCCAATGCACGGGACATCGCAACATATGAACCTTCCTCACTTGGCTGGTTAACACCGCTGCCATTGCTCGAAAAACCATATCCTATTATCTCCGCAATTATTGTGGCACCACGAGACACGGCATGTTCATAGCTCTCAAGAACCAAAGCGGCAGCACCACCGCTAGGAACTAGGCCGTCTCTGTCTCTGTCAAAGGGTCGTGAAGCCTTTTGTGGCTCATCCAATCGCTGCGAAAAAGTCCCCAAGGCATCAAATGACACCATGGCATATTTATTCACCTCCTGTGCGCCGCCACATAATATAACGTCCTGAAGCCCTTGCTTGATAAACATATAGGCAATACCAATGCTATGACTACCACTGGCACAGGCAGCACTGACACTGAAATTTATGCCGCGAAGATGGAAAATGGTACTCATATTCATGTTAACGGTAGAGTTCATTGACTGGAAGATATTCCCCGACCCGATCAACTCCGAATCATGTGTTTTGTCAATTATCTCCTTACCCTCAATAACGGCTTTTGCAGAAGAATCATTTCCAAAAATAACACCAACCTCGTTTTCTCGCAAATAGTCATCACCAATGTGAGCCATATCGAACGCTTCCTTGGAAGCCATAAAGGCATATTCGGATTCTTCGGACATTCCCATACGAACACGACGATCAAGCAGTTTCTTTAGATTCGGCTTAGGAACAGTGCCTGTCAAACCGGAATGATAACCATAATCCAATCTTTCCTGGTCAAGGGCAATACCTGACTTGCCAGCACGAAGAGATTCTTTAACCTCTTCAACATTCGTCCCTAAGCATGACCATATACCGACACCGGTAACAACGACTCTATTTGACATGAATTCTTTTTTATTTTACTACCATAGAGAGTAACTTTGTGCAAGCGTGTAAAACACGATGACTCGGCAAAATTATAAAAAAAAAGCAAACTAACAAATATCCATAACTTTTTTAACCTATTTTTATTGTAGATTGTAAAAAAAATTATCCTGGGTGCGTAAAATTAACAAACTCACATCTCTCACCTCTTACCTCTAAAGACTGAGCAGGAACAGCGTATTCACCCTGACCGTAGGATACAAGTTCGGTTTGTAAGAGCTAAGCACTAAGAATATTGGCGCAAGATGAAAAACATCCTGCGCCATTTATTCTTTAACCGTTAAACGTTACAAAGGTCTTTAACCGCTAACCGTTATCGTCTTTCGTTTATTGCTAACAGTTAATAAAACTAATAAGCGTCATCCACTTCTTCTTCTACTATAATGCGCCTATTCATGCCTTCTTATGAATTATGAATTTTGAATTGAGATGTCTGTTATGTCGTCAGCGAAGCGGAAGAACGCGCGAGCACTACTGCTACTGCCGTCATATGTCAGGTATGCTTTTCCTACTGCGGTGACACCTGTCGCACTTAGTTTGTAGAAGCCTATACCCTGCGAGCCTTTGTTGAGCACGTAAGCATTGCCGGGATTGGCGATGGTGGACATCGTACCTGTCAGACTGTTGCCTTCGTAACCGCCTTCGCTCCCTGTGCTATCGCGCAGAGCAAGACAAGTAGAAATATTGTTTTAATCCTCATAACTGTGATTGTTTGAGATTAGTAATATTGTGTGTTAAAGATATTGTCTATGGCAGTTCCTCAATTAAAGTTAGCAATGAATTTGTTGCAAGAGTACACAAAAATATCAATTCATGCAAGAAAAAAATACAAAAATGTGTTGTGCACGCACACAATGTAAAGGATAAAAAAAATGACACAAGATGCTTTCACATCTTGCGCCATTGTCTATTAAGCTACTAAGCTATTTAAGCTATTAAGCTAAATTACTTATTCAATGCGAGTGCTACGTTTACGGCACATGCTACTGTGCATCCTACCATTGGGTTGTTACCAATGCCGAGGAAGCCCATCATCTCAACGTGTGCTGGTACTGAAGAAGAACCTGCGAACTGTGCGTCAGAGTGCATACGGCCAAGGGTATCTGTCATACCATATGAAGCAGGACCTGCTGCCATATTGTCTGGGTGCAGTGTACGACCTGTACCACCACCTGATGCTACTGAGAAGTATGGCTTGCCAGCGAGTACGCGCTCCTTCTTATAGGTGCCTGCTACTGGATGCTGGAAACGTGTTGGGTTGGTAGAGTTACCCGTGATAGATACATCTACGTTCTCCTTCCAAAGGATTGCTACGCCTTCACGAACATCGTCTGCACCATAGCAGTTCACCTTTGCACGTGGGCCGTCAGAATAAGACTTTGTCTTAACGACCTTCAGCTCGCCTGTGAAGTAGTCGAACTGTGTCTGTACGTATGTGAAGCCGTTGATACGAGAGATAATCATAGCAGCGTCCTTGCCCAGACCGTTCAGAATGACACGGAGTGGCTTCTGGCGTACTTTGTTTGCCATCTCAGCAATCTTGATAGCACCCTCAGCAGCTGCGAATGACTCGTGACCTGCGAGGAATGCGAAACACTCTGTCTCTTCACGGAGCAGACGTGCTGCGAGGTTACCGTGGCCGATACCTACCTTACGGTCGTCAGCAACAGAACCAGGGATGCAGAATGACTGCAGACCAATACCGATTGCCTCTGCTGCCTCAGCAGCTGTCTTGCAACCTTTCTTCAGAGCAATAGCAGAACCTACTACGTATGCCCACTTAGCGTTCTCGAAACAGATCATCTGTGTCTCCTCACATGTCTTGTAAGGGTCGAGACCTGCCTTTTCACATATTTCGTTTGCTTCCTCAATAGAAGAAATACCATTCTCGTTCAGAGCAGCGAGTATCTGCTTGATACGACGATCTTGTGACTCAAATTTTACTTCGCGAATCATAATAATTTCCTCCTATTAATTTTTACGTGGGTCAATAAATTTAACTGCTCCCTGCTCTGGTTTTGTACGGCCGTATGTGCCAGTAACAGACTTGAGTGCTTCATTAGCATCCATGCCCTTCTTGACAGCATCCATGAACTTACCCATGTGAACGAACTCGTAACCACAAACCTCATTGTCCTCATCGAGGAACTGCTTTGTGATATAGCCTTCTGTGAGCTGGAGATAACGTGTGCCCTTAGCCTTTGTGCCATAGAGGGTACCACACTGAGATACGAGGCCCTTACCGAGGTCTTCAAGACCTGCACCGATTGCAAGACCGCCTTCAGAGAATGCTGACTGTGTGCGACCATATACAATCTGGAGGAAGAGCTCGCGCATTGCTGTATTGATAGCATCGCAAACAAGGTCGGTGTTGAGTGCCTCAAGGATTGTCTTACCAGGCAGAATCTCAGATGCCATAGCAGCTGAGTGAGTCATACCAGAGCAACCGATTGTCTCAACGAGAGCTTCTTCAATAACACCATCCTTAACATTGAGAGAGAGCTTGCAGCAACCCTGCTGTGGAGCACACCAACCAATGCCGTGGGTCATACCAGAGATGTCCTTAATCTCCTTTGCCTGAATCCACTTTCCCTCTTCAGGAATTGGAGCAGGACCGTGGTTAGGACCTTTTGCAACGACGCACATGTCGTTGACTTCCTTTGTGTAAATCATAATGTTTTTTATTTTTGAAAATTAAAAAAAATATATTCTGGAAACAAGTATTCACTTTAGTCCCATTTGAGCGCAAAGGTACATAAATTTATATAAAAACACAAATTTTATAACACCTTTTTTATTATATATAAAGTTTTTTTCGTAATTTTGCAGCAAATTTTAAAGTAGAATGAACAAAGAGCAGGAACTTTTACGCAAGAAAAGTCCAGTACAGATAAAGAACAAGAAGGCGGCTTTTGACTACCATTTTGTGGATACCTATACTGCCGGCATCGTATTGACGGGCACTGAGATAAAGAGTATCCGCATGGGTAAGGCATCGCTGGTGGACACCTTCTGCTACATTCATAATGACGAGATGTGGGTGAAGGGTATGAACATCAGTCCATATTTCTATGGCTCGTATAACAACCACGAGGCTCGCAGAGACAGAAAGCTGCTGCTGAACAAGAGGGAGATACGCCACTTGAAGGAGGATACTAAGGCTGTGGGATTTACCATCGTCCCTACCCTACTCTTCATTGACGACAAGGGACGGGCAAAGTTGGACATCGCTCTATGCCGAGGTAAGAAGGAATTTGATAAACGCGAGACCCTGAAACTGAAACAGGACAAGAGAGAGATGGACAGGGCGGTGAAGAATTTTAAAGTTTAGAGTTTAGAGTTTAAAGTTTAGAGTAAAAGGCCATTTTTCTTAATTGTCTAACGTTCTTCTCGATAATGCAATAGATCAGTTTGCGAGGCTTCCTGGAATAGGTCGCAAAACTGCCTTACGCCTGGTGCTGCATATGCTGCGTCAGGAGGAGGCTGACGTGACTGCGTTTGCTGATGCTTTGACGATACTGAAGAGGGAGGTGAAATATTGCAAGAGATGCCACAATATCTCTGAAAGCGAACTGTGTCCCATCTGTGCTGACAAGTCGAGAGACGGCTCTGTGATTTGTGTGGTAGAGAATATTCAGGATGTATTGGCTATCGAGAGAACAATGCAGTATAAGGGCCTTTACCACGTCTTGGGGGGCATCATATCACCAATGGACGGCATAGGACCAAGTAACCTGGAGATAGAGTCGCTGATAGAGAGAATAAAGAACGGACAGAGCGGCAAGGATGGGGAACAGCAGGTAAGGGAGGTGATATTTGCACTTGCAAGTACTATGGAGGGAGATACTACTAATTTCTATATCTCCAGAAAGCTGCGTGAATTTCCTGATATAAAGCTTAGCGTCATAGCTCGCGGCATCAATGTGGGCGACGAGCTGCAATATACTGACGAAGTAACATTAGGACGATCCATCCTTAACAGAACTCCGCTGTAAAGTTTAGAGTTTAAAGTGTAGAGTTTAGAGGCAGTGGTAAGTTTAGAGTTTTTCTTTAACCGTTAACCTTTAACCGTTAACCTTTAACCATTATATTTTCACTCCGAGGTTAGAGAGCCTGTTATACAATTCTTCTTTTGTGAGATTTTTTAATGCTTCGTTAGGCAGATAACGGGCTGTATCACCTTTTTCGTCATGCACTAATTCTGCAAGAAAATGTATGTCTTGCAGGTCGGAGAGCAGATTCTCCACTACCCTCATAGGAATCTTCTTATTGCTGCCACGAGAAGCGGCCTCAGCATTCAGCATCTCCTTTATCTCTTCTGCTGTATATTCTTCTTCGCCATCCATAAAACGTTGTGCTACATGTTCCATGATAATCCACGACTGCTCAAGGCGAGAATTAAAGGAATAGCCCGTACTGAGAGCAGGATCATTGGAGAAGAAATCTTCAGAATTCTGCTTGCAATAGGTCAGTTCGGCACCCATGAGGCATATTATCCATGATGTCTGTAGCCACAACAGGAAGAACGGTATCATGGCGAAGGAGCCGTAGATAGCATTATAGTTGGATATCCATATCTGAGAATTGATATACACCATCTGAAATATCTGCATGCTCACACCTGCCAAGATACCCGGTCCAAGGGCAGAACTGAATTTCACCTTTGTATTAGGCATAAAAACATACAGACAAACAAAGCCTGCTGACAGGAGAATATAAGGTGACAGTTTTATAAAGAATGTCATGATAGGACCCAGAACTATGACATCACTGAGCTGATCCTGCAATGCCGCAATCCATATTGACAGACCAGAGCTGACAACAAGGAAGATAGGCAACAGGAAGAACAGTGAGACATAATCCGTAATGGTGCGGAAGATGCTCCTGGGATGCTTCACGTGCCAGATATCATTAAATGCACTCTCAATATTTGAAATCAGCATCAGCGTTGTCCACAACATAAAGATAAGTCCGATGCCGAGGAATATTCCCTTCTTGGTATGTACGAGATAGGAATTTACGAATCCAATTATTGTCTCTGCCGCATCAGGTTGTGACGACAAAAGGTCACGAAACCAGTCTTCGATATATACAGAATATCCAAAACCTCTCGCAACAGCAAAGAATACTGCGAGAATAGGTACAAAAGCAAGCAACGAGGAGTATGTAAGGTTACTCGCTGTTGCGATGACACGCTTTTGGGTGATATCTGTGACAAAAGCGCGAATGAAAGTATATATAGTATTAAAGATGCGCATGCAGGAGTTAAAAAGGAGTTAAAAAGGAGTTAAAAAGGAGTTAAAAAAGGGAGTAAAAGGGGAACAAAAAAAATTCAGAAAAAAGAAATCAGTATCTCTATAAGCCGGGTTCTGTACTGGCTAAGCCAGTGCCCTATCATTTATCTAAGCGTTCTACCCTCCACCGTATTCCGAAGAATTCGGGCGAGCAGCCCTATCATGACGATGGTTTACATGAACTTGCAGCCTCCAGAAAACACAGCATAGTTGTCACCAACTACCTGGTGGTCTCTTACACCACCTTCTCACCCTTACCTGCACACATTATCCGACCTCGTTTGACTCAGCAAGAATTATGCGCTGGCGGTTATTTTCTTCTGTTAACACCTACTGTCACCAATAGCTTGTAGTTTCGCAAGTGGAGTGCTCTGCGCTGCCCGGACTTTCCTCTGACACATAAATGCCAGCGATAAGGCCAAGATACTGATTTTATTTTTTCCTAAAAGAACTTTTTCTTTTTTCCGAATATTCTATATAGTTTCCAGCCAAGAAGAGCTCCGTCAATGACATTTGAAGAGTCTGTAATCCAATTCATCACACGCTTCGTTGGTGAGAGGACGATTGGTTCCTCTTCATTGACAAGAGAATTCCAATTCTTTTTGAGTGCCGACTCTTTTGCAGTAATATCTGCCTGCATAGAGTCACTCTTCTTCTTGAGTTCTTCAGGAGCGAGGTCAGAGAACAAGTGTGCCAATGGTGCGAAGAGCCATTTACTACGTGTGGCATAAGCTATTAGCAGCAACACCACATAGAACAGGCTGATACACAGAAAGGCAGCGGGTCTTGACCCCACGATACCCTCAAGAGAATAGGCGGCAGCAAAAGAAAGACACGCAAGAACAAGCATTAAAATCAGCAGTAATACTATAATGAAGAATAACATCCCCACTACATATACCAATTTATGCATCACGTCAAGCCGTGTCTTTTCAGACTTCAGCTCCACCCATCCTTTGGAATCCTCAATCAGGGCAACTATCTTCTTGACATTTGCTTCACTGGAAATCATGCCTCAACAACGTCTTCAGCTAATTCTTCTACCTGATTCTTAGACAGATTGATGTTATATTTCTCACAGAAGTCCTTTACCTTCTTCTGAATGTCTTCAGCGGTCTTCTTGATGTCAATCTTGTCATAGTACTCTTTTGCATAGTCCTGTAACTTTGCACGTGTGTCCTCACCCTTTTCTGGTGCCAGTAAAAGAGCTGCTGTTGCACCTGCAACGGCTCCGCCGATAACAGCTGCGATGTAACCTAATGTCTTCATAGTTAAAATTTAATTTTGTTGTTAATAAAGTTAATAAATATAATAAATACGTTTCCAAATGCAAAAGTAACAAAAAAATATATCAAAACAAATTTTTTTTACATTTTTTTTCGTACCTTTGCAACGAATTAACAGAATTATATCACTTTTTAAAATAATAACACGAAAATGAAAAAGATTTTTTATTTCAGTGCATTAGTTTGCACAGCGATTGCATTTACAGCTTGTAGTTCTTCAAAAGAAAGTGCTTATCGTAAGGCTTACGAAAAGGCTAAGGCTCAGGAGCAGTACGCTCAGCCAGCACAGCAGCCACAGCAGCAATATCAGGCTCCTGTACAGCAGGCACCTGTTACACCAATGGTACAGCAGCCTGTTCAGCAGACAACAACTGTTATGGACAATACTCCTGTTCGCAGAGAGAATGTTAACGTTGTAAGCGGTTCTGGTTTGAAGGCTTACTCTGTTGTTGTAGGTTCTTTCGGTGTACGTGCAAATGCTGACGGTCTGCAGAACACTCTGAGAAATGCAGGTTATGATGCACAGATAGCATTCAACAGCGAACGCAATATGTATCGTGTAATCGCTACTACACACGATGACAGAAGCAGCGCTGTCAGCACAAAGGAATCACTGAAGGCTACATATCCAGACGCATGGCTTCTGATGAAGTAAATGCCTAGGATACTTGCTATAGACTACGGAAAAAAGCGCACCGGGCTTGCTGTAACAGATGAATTACAGATAGTGCCCGGTGCGCTTGATACTGTAGATACTCATACGCTTTTCGAATATCTCGAAAAATATATACGACGAGAGTCTGTAGAACGCATCATCATAGGAGAGCCGAAACAATCCAACGGAATGCCATCAGAGAACATGGCACGAGTAAAGGAATTTGAGAACCGCTGGAGAAAGGCCCACCCGGAGATACCCATCGAGGGATATGATGAGCGATTTACCTCAGTACTTGCACACAGGACAATGCTTGATGCAGGATTACACAAAAAAGCCAGACAGGACAAGGCCCTCGTTGACAAAGTTTCTGCAACAATAATATTACAAGATTACTTAAGCCACAGATGATATTACCCATCTATACATATGGTCAGCCCGTCCTGAGAAAGGTTGCTCAGGACATTGATGCTAACTACCCCAACCTCAAAACACTTATTGTCAACATGTGGGAAACCCTTGCAGAGAGCGAGGGCATCGGACTTGCTGCCCCACAGATAGGACTGCCGATACGATTGGTAGTAATAGACCTTGACCCGCTGAAGGAGGACTTTCCGGAATATACCGGATTCAAGAAAGTATTCATCAATGCACACATCGTAGATTATGACGATACGAAAACCGAGAGTTCTTCTGAAGGCTGTCTGTCATTACCCGCAATCCACGAGAATGTGGTTCGCCCGACAAGAATACATGTGACTTATCAGGATGAGAATTTTGAGGAGCACGACGAATGGGTGGATGGATACCTCGCACGTGTTATGCAGCACGAATTTGACCATCTTGACGGAAAGATGTTCATAGATCGCATCTCACCATTGAGAAAACAGTTGATAAAATCAAAGCTGAAGGCATTGTTGCAAGGACGTTTCAGAACTGGCTACAAGGTAAAGGTTGCCAAATAAGAAAAAGATGCTTAGGCGTTTACTGTATGTCATATTCTGCATATTCCCCATATCATCCGTATATGGGCAATATAACGTTGACAAGTTAATTCTCAGCGGACGCATAGCATTACACTATGAGGACTATGTCCTCTCCATACAATACTTTAATCAGGCTATAGCAGCCAAGCCCTATCTGTGGGAACCTTGGCAGTTGCGTGCTATCGCAAAATACTACCTCGACGACTGGCAGGGAGCAGAAAGCGATGCTACAGAAGCATTGAGGCTGAATCCGTATGTCACAGAACTCTATGACCTTCGTGGTATCACTCGCATCAAGCAGGATAATTTCACTGGAGCCATAGCCGATTATTCCAAAGCCATCTCTCAGGAACCGGCCAACCAGAATTATTGGTATAACCGTGCTGCCTGTCATCTTGAAAACAAGGATTATGATGCCTGTCTGCTACAGCTGGACACCTTGATACAGAAATGGCAGAAGAATTCCAGCGCATATCTTATGAGGGCAGAGGCGCTGATGAATAAGGGTGATACCATAGAGGCTGAGAAATGGATTGACAAGGGTTTGGAGATTGACGAACACAATGCCAGCGCATGGAAAGTGAAGGCGATGTTTGCCTTTACCAAAAGTATGTGGAAGGAAGCTGACGAATACTACACCAAAGCACTTCATTATACCCCTAAGGACGTAAGATGTTACGTTAACAGAGCCCATGTGAGATTGAGAAACAATAATCTGCGTGGGGCTATGAATGACTATGACACTGCATTGGAATTAGACCCCAATAACTTCCTGGCACACTATAACAGAGGTCTGTTGAGACAACAGGTGGGTGATGATAACAGAGCCATCGAGGACTTCAACTATGTCCTAAGCTTGGAGCCGGGTAATATTATGGCATTATTCAACAGGGCTATTCTTGAAGACAGGACTGGCGACCTGAGAAGCGCCATCCGCGATTACTCCATCGTAATAAAGAAATTTCCAAATTTCTGGACAGGTCTTAAATTCCGTGCAGAATGTTATCGCCGCTTAGGACAAACAGCAAACGCCGAGAAAGACGAATATCGCATCCTGAAAGCCCAGATGGACAAACATCTCGGAGTGCAGAACAGATGGTCATCGGCAAAGCTGCAGCAGATGCGAAAGCTATCTGATATAGACCTTGAGAAGTATGACCAGATAGTAGTAGAGGATGATGCTTCACAAGAGCCGGAATACAAGAGCGAATATCGCGGAAAGATACAGAACAAACAGATTACGGAGCATTACCAGCCATATATCGTGATGCAGCGTGACAGCCTGGTTGAGAAGACAGAATACGTAGAAGTAAAGGTGCCAAAGACAGCACAGGACTACTACAACCTGGGAACCCATCAGGCACGAGACAGCGTCTATGCAGAGGCAATAGAAAATCTCACAAAGGCTATCGAGATAGATCCTTATTTCTCACATGCTTATTACAACAGAGGTCTGGCATATCTGCATTCTAACGAGATAGAAAAGTCACAGGCAGACCTATCGAAAGCAGGAGAGTTAGGACTATACTCTGCCTACAGTCTCATGAAGCAAAATAGCAAGAAGAACAAAAAGAAATAGCGTACTATGAAAAAAATATTTTTTGCAACAATACTATACAGCTGTTTATTCACACTGCCAGCGATGTCCCAAACTCTTACAGAGATATATGAGAGTATCCCCGACACCATAATACCAAAGAATACTGGTGATACCATAGAAGTGGTACAGAATAGCGACAGCCTCATTCTTTTCAACAAAAACAATGTGAAATACGAACTTGCAAAGATTGCAGACAGCAAGGTAGTATTGCTAATCACCCTACCCCTTCCAGAACCAGATACGCGCGCATACCTATTTAATATAATAAAGAGTGATGCAACCTCTGGAAGACTAATCTGGCAGCTTGAGAACACCCGTGATTTCTCGGATGGAGCCTTCCGTTTTGCAGAAGCAACCATTACTTCCGTCTCTCCACTGTTAACACAGGTCACTTTAAGAGAACCATTTGCGCCATCTGACAAAAAAGAAGACCCCGTTTTGTTAAAAAATACAAAAGTTTTTTAGTCTGAGTGCAAAAAATTTGCAGATATAAAAAATAATTCATACCTTTGCATCGTGTTTTTCATGGTATTAGATTATTAAGGTTAATTGAAGGTTGATTGTCGTGAGACAGTCAATTTTTCTTTAAGGGCTGACATTTTATAATGCCAGCCCTTAATTATTTCAGATAAAACTATAACTTTCCACAGCCTCTAAACTCTAAACTCTAAACTCTAAACTTAATCATCCCCTCCCCTAATTGGGGGAGGTTGGGATGGGGCCCTCACCTTTTCCTCTTATACCCATACACCCCATCGCTTCCTTCCAGCACCAGAGAATCTGGAGTCAGGGCTATGATATTAAAAGTATCCGTATTAAGAATCAGCTGGCAGTTTCTCATCTGCCATGAGGTATAAGGCTTTGACTCAATATTGTTTTTGGCTTCTATTATACCGTTCTCCTTCATTGTGAAGTTACGATCCAGCGAAATCCAATGTCCCAGCAATGATGTAAGATTTACAGCCTTTGCAACTACTTTCATTCCCCTTTTTGGATCAGAAGGGTCAGGTTTTGTTGTCACACAGATATTGTCGCCAGCATATAAGCCTCCCTGTATATCAGAAGAAACAGAATCTTGATTCATTGCCACTGCCATCTCGCGACCATTATCAGTAACAATCGTCAATACATGCATGCTGGTAGCATCGCCAACAGTACCATATATCGCGCTGTCAGGAACCCCAACCACTTCGTCATCGATATCCATGTTTGGCTTTGTAGTATTAGTACATGCTGCAATAACAAAGATTGTCATAATACACAACAATACACTTTTTGCTTCATTCCAAAATCTGTCCATTTCTTCAAGAGTTAAGTCTTTAATATTACGCCCCATCGACTTTGCCTTTTTCTCTATATATTCAAATCGTGTGATAAACTTACGATTCGTATGTTCCAAAGCCGTATCAGGGTTTATATGATATAATCGTGCAGCATTTACGATGGCAAAGAGCAAATCGCCCAATTCCTTCTCGGCTGCTTCTTTATTTCCTTTTTCAAATTCTGCTTTCAGTTCTCCCACCTCTTCAAATACCTTCTCCCATACATCTTCTTTCTCTTCCCAGTCAAAGCCCACATTCCTAGCTTTGTCCTGTATGCGATAGGCCTTTATCAATGATGGTAGTGACTTGGGAACACCAGAGAGAACAGTCTTGTTACCATCCTTTTCCTTCTGCTTTACCTGCTCCCATATCTTACTTACCTCTTCAGAGTTTGCGGCAGTCTTGTCACCATAGATGTGCGGATGTCTGAACACCAGTTTGTCTGCTTCTTTCTCCAGCACATCCCCCATATCGAAAAGTCCCTTTTCCCTGCCTATCATAGCATAGAAAACAAGATGCTCCATGACATCACCCATCTCTTTCTGTATCTCTTTCGGATTATCAGAGAGGATGGCGTCACAGAGCTCATATACTTCCTCAATGGTATGAGGTCGCAGTGATTCGTTTGTCTGTTTATTATCCCAGGGACATTTCTCGCGCAACTCGTCCTGTATGTCGAGAAGACGGGAGAATGCCTCTAAGATTTCTTCTTTTGTATGCATTTATTCTTCAACTATTGCATCACATGCCACCAAAACACGTTCCGCAAATTATGCCCACAAAGTTAATGCTTTTTTGCGACTTCTCAACCATTTCTCATAAGAATACGTTTGTTTTTAATATAAATTAAGGCAATAACCACATCCATTTACCAATTTCTTGTTTCGATTAAAAGAAAAATGCTCTATTTAAATCTGACGTTTCTGCTTTCGAGAGACGATGAAATTAGGTTGCAAAGGTAACTGTTGTGCCTTCATCTACCCAAGGTAATCCGATTATATGACTCAAAATCTCCACTATTCGGTTTGTACTTGGTACCATAACCTTGTGGTCCTGAATTATCACAAAAGAATCCTCCGTATCGCGATGATATGGAGAATTTTCGTGTATAAGCAAGATTGTCGCTGACAGTATCACATAAACTTCCGGCCTTCCACCCAGGAGTTTCCGGCTTTTTCACCAAGTGAGAAATACTGGTTGTTGAACGACTCATAGAAGATCATGCCGATTTTTGACGTGTCGATCTTGCTATTGGCGCCCAGCACAGATTCGTCGGCTTTCAGGTTTACCACACGGGCCACGATGCAGTTGAAGTTGGGAATATCCACAAACTCAATCACCTCGCACTCCAGCACCACCTTGCTGCCTACGATGATGGGCGCATCAACCAGGTCGCTCTTCACGGCCTTCATACCGGCTTTCTCAAACTTGTCAGGCACACGATAGCCCGACACCGTACCCATATAATCCACTTCGGCCATCATCTCCTTCGTGGCCAGTGTCAACGTAAATGCCCCTCGCTTCTCGATGTTCTCGTGCGTCTTCTTGGGTTTGCCGATACACAGTGCCAGATGACCTGCGTTTGTACGGGTACATTCGTGCAGGTTCATCACATTTACGCTGCCGTCGTCATTATACGTGGCTACCATCAATACCGGACTTGCATAACCGTAGTTGAATGCTCTTGCTCCTAAATCTTTCATCATATCTTTCATTATTTAATTGTTTTCGGCTGCAAAGATAAAAACAAATTTCTGAATATCACGCCCAATTACCTCACGGAATGCTGTATCAAGGCGAGCCATCATAATGCCAGTTTCTTCATCGAGCACTTCACTGCCGAAGAAATTGCCCGCCTGCTGAAGCGCGAAGACCTATCGATTACGGATGTAGCCTATCAGCTGGATTTCAACACCACCAATTACTTCACCCGCTACGTGAAGCGCGTTCTTGGCATGACTCCCAGCCAGTATAAGGCAAAGTTTAGCGTAAAAAAATAGGGAAAATCACCCCATCAGTAATTTGTATACACCTTTCGGTAATTTGTTTAGCGATGGTTCGGTGAAATCGTCGTACCTTTGCAGCCGAGAATAAATAACAGTATTAATAACTTAAAAAAAATTGCGGTTATGAAGAGAACAATTATCATTACGGGTGGTACAACAGGTATCGGTAAGGCTACGGCTTACCAGTTTGCAAAGAACGGTTGGAATGTGGTTATTACAAGTAGAAGTGAAAAGAAGGGTCAGGCATTCGTCGAGGAAGCCAAGAACGAGGGGTTGGATATGACCTTCTTCCAGTTGGATGTGACGAACGAGGAGCAGGTGGCTCAGGTCATCGAGCAGACGGTGGCCAAGTTCGGCAAGCTGGACAGCATTGTCAACAACTCTGGCATCTCGCTGGGTGCCGCACCGCTGGCTGACACCGAGACGGACGAGTTCAAGCAGCAGCTGGACACCAACGTCCTTGGCGTTTATTACGGCATGAAGTATGCCATCCGCGCCATGCTGAAGACGGGCGGTGGCACGATTGTCAATCTGGCATCTATCGCAGGACTCAACGGACTGATTTACACCGCACAATATTGCGCAACTAAGCACGCCGTGGTGGGACTGACCAAGGCTGCTGCCATCGACTACGCCCAGCAAGGTATCCGCATCAACGCCGTTGCTCCCGGTGCCATCAAGACCGACATCCTGAAGCACGCTATCGAGGCTGGGGCTTATGATGAGAAGGGCATTGCTGCCATCCATCCGATGAATCGCATGGGCGAGGTGCAGGACATTGCCCTGGCTATCTATTATCTGGCTAGTCCCGACAACAAATTCCTGACAGGTACCATCCTCAACGTTGACGGCGGTTATAATTGTAGATAATATGGAACTGATTGACTATACCAACAAATGGTTGACTGGCGAAATTCAGGAGAATCTGGCAATGGTTGCAGGAGGCGTGGTATGCCTCCTGCTGGCCCTTGTGGCATGGCGTTGGGGCTCGTCGGAGTCGGCTCGCGCCATCATTCTGCCATTGACGGTGGTGGCGGTAATCTTTATCGGAGGAGGAGCTGCATTAGCCTATAATAATCATCAGCGGAGCAAGCAGTTCGTGGAACAATACCAGGAGTCGCCTGAGAAGTTTCTGGAGAGCGAGAAGGCTCGCGTGGCTGCTTTCATGAAGATCTATCCGCAGACCATCATCGTCTCTGCCGTCATGATGGTCATCGCTGTCTGCGTGTTCACCTTCTGCGATAAGCCCTGGCTCCGAGCATCTGCCCTTGCGCTCATCCTTGTAGCCCTCGCCGCCCTGACAATTGATTTCTTCTCGAAGGAGCGTGGCGTGATTTATCAGCAAGAGTTGGACACCGTGAAGATAGAAAATGTAGGATGATAGTCATTATCTGCGAAAAAATTTGTATCTTTGCGCCATGAAGATAAGACAAATCCATTTCCCCACCGTGTCGGCATTCATGCATGCCCTCGGACGTGACGATGTCCGCCATCCGCTCATTGAGGTCATCCATCTCGACGACCTTGCTGATTGCAGCTCGTTTGGCAACACCCGCTATACGTTTGGCTTCTACTGCGTGGTTTACAAGGATGCACGCTGCGGCACCGTGCGCTACGGGCGCAACGAGTACGACTACGACAACGGCACGCTGCTCTTCTTCGCCCCCGACCACGACGTTGAGCTGGGCACGCTCGAACAGAGCTACCAGGGCGTGATGCTCATCTTCTCGCCGGCACTGATGCAGGGATTATCGATGTCGCCCTACACCTTCTTCGGCTATTCAGTCAACGAGGCCCTGCACGTATCGGAGCGTGAGCGCCAGCAGCTGCACGACATCCTCGGCAACATCGAGACAGAGTTGGAACGCGGCATCGACCGCCACACCCGCCAGCTGATGGCGCAGAACGTCGCCCTGATTCTGAACTACTGCGTGCGCTTCTACGACCGCCAATTCATCACCCGCGAACCCGTCGACAGCCAGCTCATGCAGCGCTTCACCGTCCTGCTCGACGACTATTTTGCCCGAGGCCTAGCCGCACGTCAGGGAGTGCCCACCGTGCGCTACTTCGCAGACGCGCTGAACCTCTCGGCCAACTACTTCGGCGACCTCGTAAAAGCCCAGACGGGCAATAGTCCGCAGCAGCTCATCCAGCAGCACCTCATCGCTCAGGCCCGCCACCGCCTCACCACGACCACCGACACCGTCAGCCAGATAGCCTACGCCCTCGGCTTCGAGTACCCCCAGTACTTCTCCCGCCTGTTCAAAAAGCAGACCGGCCAGACCCCGCAGGAGTTCCGAAAGATAGGATAATGCGGGGAACATACTTAGCATGTTTCTTCATCTAATACAACTCAAATTCCAAATTTGAGGATTTCTGGGTTTCCGTGAGGTCAATCGTACCAACGTTTATGTGTCTATCACTGAATTAGCCTCTGATATAACTGCGTTTGTTTCTTATCAAGATTTGTAATCTTTATCTGAACCTTGGATGGTCGTGATATGTCGTTAGGTAAAGAAACAAGAAGTTTCATTATGACCTGTTCGACATTTGTAAATCCAGAGTCCTCGATTACACATACACGGTTACCACAAATGAAAGCCTCTCCTCTGTATGCCATGGGGACAGGTGGCTGACATATCTACATCCCTTTTCCGCAAGACTGGTGTTATTGTTCTTTAGCCACGCAGTGTGACAACGTGACACGTGACATTTGGTATTTTGCTCACTTATTCGTACCTTTGACCTGTCAATCGAAGGTACTCCGTCATGATAATGAAGAAAAAAATCAAAAAAAATGCTTTTTTTTCTTGCATTATTCATAACTTAATCGTACCTTTGTGCCGAGGATTATAATTTTTTTATTAATGGTTATTTGGGAATTTCTCTTATAGCCCTTGTCTTGGGCTGTTTGAGCGTGGTATTCTCAAGAAAAACCAGCTATAATAACAGCTTATGAGTTGTAGTAGAAAATTGATGATGTTTACTGCCTTGCTCCTTGCATCGCAGAGTATCATTGCCCAGACATCAGGCTACCAGATGCTCGATGATTGGGTTACAGTATGGAAAAGTGCACAACAAACCACTTTCGGCTATCCTGCCAATCAGGTGTCACCGCTTCACAGCTTTTATGAGTGGTAT
>CAJODL010000016.1 GCA_905233165.1 uncultured Prevotella sp. | reverse complement strand
ATAGTGCTCTACAATTGCAGGCTCTTGTGTGGCTGTTGTTACTGCAATATTTGTTGTTGGCTTAGGATCTTCATCTGTCAACGCTATGATAGTTCCAAAGTTTTTCCATTGTTCTACGTTTTTATATGCTTCTAAAGATGCAGCAGGCACGTGGAGGGTAGCATTTGTGTAATTTGAATTATTAAAGCTGCTATATGCAATAGGTGCTTGTTCTGTATAACAAAACACATTTATCAGATTAAAGCCTGATCCGAATGCGCTTGTTCCAATACCCTTTACGCTATTACCTATGATAAGATTAGTTAATGATACACAACCCGAGAACGAATAATCTCCTATTACTGTCACGCTATTAGGAATAGTAATTGAGGCTATTCTCGGACAACTATAAAATGCGTATTGATCAATGATAGTGACCCCATTACCAATTTTTACAGCACTAAGATTAGTGCAACCTTCGAATGTATATCGCTCTATTTTTGTAACGTTGCCAGGAATATCAATAGAGGTGAGTGCTTCACAACGAGCGAATGCAAAACCACCTATTGTAGTAACACTACTTGAAATTGTTACCGAAGCAAGATTAATACATCCTAAAAATGCAGAACCACCAATACTCGTAACACCATCTGGAATAACAATAGAGGTTAGGCCAGAACAACCCTGACATGCATAGTTTGCAATAGCTGTTACACTTTCAGGAATAATCGTGTTCTGACATCCTTTCAAAAGCGTGTTACTGGCAGTTTCAATCAAAGCATTACAATTATTACGAGAGTCATAGGCGGTATTTCCTTCTTCTACAGTTATATTAACTATATTTGGGTTGCCTCTAAATGCCATACTTCTAATAGTTTCTACGCTTTTAGGAATACTAATAGATGTAAGATTGCAATATTCGAACGCACTAGTACCAATACTTTTTAAGTTATTAGGAAAAATGATAGTAGTTAGATTCGTATTTTTGAAAGCATCAGTGCCAATACTTGTCAGACTATTCGGAAGGCTGATAGAGATTAGCGACACACAATTATCGAATGCATAATTTTCGATAGATGTCACTCCTTCAGGGATGACCAATTCTCTAACGACCTCACCATTTAGGTGCAAGCGATTCTGCATAGTAACGGGATTGCTATTTATACCATCAAAACAGATTCCACACCATGCTGCAATGTCTGAAATATTAATTGACGTAAGAGCGTTACACTTGTCGAACGCATAGTTACCCATATACGTAAGACCATTGCCTATATTTACAGAGGTAAGGCTAGTACAATTTCCGAATATATTAAATACTGATAATCAATCAGTTACGTATTAAATGGTAGAAAAGTGTATTGACGGCTATGGAATGCATAGAACAAAGGCGCAAATTTAACGTATTTAACTTTTATTGTTGGACTATTCGTACTCTTTTATGGGGTAAGTTGGAATCTTTCGACAATTTACGTTGAGGTGAAGGGAAGCTATAGTCTCACGCACTACCCTCATCACGAAAAGAAGCATGGGATAGAGATTTGTTCATATCGCATTTATCTTTATTCATATTAGTCTTATTGCATCCTGCATAATGTCATAGTGGTCGAAAGCCAGATGTGGCAAGTCAGACAGCGGCCACCATTCGGCTTTGGCTGCATCATCCTGACCAGTAACAGCAACAGGTTCATCGATGACAGCCAGATATGCGACAGTAATAGTCCTCCCTCTCGGGTCACGGTCAACCTTTGAATACGCCCCAATCTGATGCACATCCGACACTCGAAGCCCTGTTTCTTCTTCCAACTCCCTGATAGCGCACTGTTCCGTGGTTTCATCCATATTCATGAATCCACCGGGGAAAGCCCATGCCCCTTTAAATGGTTCATCACCTCGTTGGATTAGCAGCACCTTTGGTTCTGCCTCCCTCGTTATTACAATACAGTCAGCCGTAACAGCAGGTCTTGGATATTTGTATGTATATACCATAACTTTAATTTTCTGTTCTACCTTTTGTTATTCTCAATTTTATTCTTGTATCGAATTTGTCGAATATGGGTTTTTCAGTTATGTTAAGTTTCTTTTCTTTTATAAACTCTTGGAATGGAAGATTTTCAGGCATACCAGAAATAGCATTGTCTCCTAATTCAGAATGTCTTTCAATACTTGAACAAATAAGTCTAAGAATAGCTTCCCTTATAAGTTCTGATAATAACTGATAATCTGTGTATTCTTTCAATTTTGCATCATGAACAAGAGTACTCCTCACCCTTCTTATTAGCCCCTTAACAACTTTCGTTTCTGGAATATTAAGATCATTCAGAAGAAGCCTAAACTTATATGTCGCCAAGTTTAAGACATTAAGTTTAGCGATACCTTCCTTATACTTCACTAATGCTTCGGACGGAATCTCGTAGTGGTTCAGTACTTCTATTAATTCTTTTTCTATTTCATCGAATGAACTAAGTGGTATAACATACTTTTTTACTTTTTCCTCACTTTGCAATTCAAGATAATTTTTGCACAAGCCTTCAAAAGCCAAGATGAGAATAAATGAACTGTCTTCACAAATTAAAACTTGCTGGGCAGTACAGATATGGTGTACGAACTTATTGAGATTTAATACTTGATTCCATCTGACATAGTTATCGAATTCAAATAGAATAGGACTGAAGCGAACAAGTTTGGCATTTCCACACGTATAATAAGAACGGGACAAGTTCTCAATCCTATCATACGAATATATTTTAGAAAAGCCATTATAATACTCCTTTGATATTTGTACACGCGCCCCATTGATTAGGGACAAATAGCCAATTAAAGAGTAACGAAATGCTTCAAATAAATCCTCTGTCAATATATTGTGTGCAACCTCCTTATTACAAGGGAAATTTATATACGTTTCTCTATTTCCCCCATCTGTATAAAACTCACTCTCAAAAGCAGCATCGCTTACAATTAACATTGTCGTAAGGTTAGGTGTAATAAGTAAATCTAGTCCCCACAAATCAACCCTTAATAGCTGAGAAGCTAACATTTCAGGATCTTCCGACTTTTTTATATCATAAATCGTATCTTCTTCGTACACCTTAATGTGATCTATGCATTTGAGCGTCACTTTGCTCTCTTTGGTTGTGCATCCCACTATAGCCATATATGGAGCCTCAATAGCAATACCATCAAACGATGACATTTTTACGGTAGCCGGACTTCCCATTATTTCATCGCTGATAAACTTGGCAAAATAATCTTCATTGAATATATGTGTTTCAAGAAATATAATCCCCTCTTTATCTATTATCTTACCGAATTCACATGGTATATCCAAAAGAGGTTCATATGTCGTTTTATCCAAAAGCGAAATATTGATGTTCCGTACTTTATATAATTCCTTCATTATATATTCAAGAGATTAGAATTCTATTCTTTTTCATCTGGGCTGTCATAAAACTCCATCGCTGCGAGGGCTTCGTCATCATTACTGAATTCAGAATCCTCTTCGAAGATTTCTTCAACCTCCTCAGCGATTTCCCTGTTCTCCAGTTGCTCACTCTCCACCTTCTGCTTCTCAGGTGTAAACGAACCAACCTTACCTGCTTTTATTCTATGTCTCATAATCTCTATCTATGAATAAAAACTATTGTTATTGCTTGCAAATTTACAAATTTCTATTCGATTTTTGGCTAATTATCTACATTATCTTCAAAAATTCCCTTCAAAATTTGTTTATTCTCTACTTTATCACTACTTTTGCATCCGAATAAGCATCAAGAGTGATTAGGTTCACACCAACCGAGCTTTCGTTATGCCACGGTGGTAAGAAGATGCGAGTTAAGTGAGTATTAACTAAAATGATAACGGTATGCAATACACCCGAATTGTTCTTAATGAACCGCATGCCTCCATTGAGGGGCTTTATGACGAGCATCTGAGTTTCTGGAATATTGACGAGAAGTTCGTCAATGACATTGTGTTGAAGTGGACTGACTGGCACACTGACTATCTCTTTCATGGCTACAGGAAAGAGAATATCAGAACAGTCAGGTTCCCTTATTCACGCTTTATTGTTGACGCAGAACGCCTTTGGAATGATCCTCTGGAGGCAGAAGGCCAGGGGATCCTATATAAACAGTTTGATGGTTATTCACGAATGATTCCCCAGGAATATGAGGAACATTTGTTAAACCTGTGGCATAACCATCAAGAGCGGCTTAGGAGTAATCTCTGTCCTGATGCCCTTCTGCTTGATTGTCACTCTTTCCCCAGTGAAATGAGCGATGTCGAAATCTGTATTGGTTATAATGAAGACTGGTCAAAGCCCAATAAAGAAACAATAGAACTGGTTGTGAACCTCTTCGAGGACTGCGGTTACAAGGTAGGCATTAATGAGCCTTACAGCAATTCCGAGACACCTGATTGTCCCTTTACCTATCAGTCCATGATGTTAGAGGTTAACAAAAAGGTATACATGGAAGATGGTTCTCTTCAATTAAAGAAATCAACTAATAAAAGGTCGATTCGTGACTTGATGCAAATCCTTCAATCGGAATTAATAGCGTAACGTACAAAAAAGAGCAATTGCGGTAAGGTTAATTGCTCTTTTTTGATCTCGATTTATTCAAAGGTGATTCTTCCTGCCTTAATCTGACTATAGATATCAGCCTCCATATTCCCTATACGCAATCTTCCTGCCAGTTCCTCAGTTCCTTTTCCTGTATCGTCGTTTGTGTGAACTAATACGGCTGGGATGTCTCTACCGGCTTTCTTATACAGGAAACTGTCTTGCTCATATAGCTCAGACAACTCATATATGTTGCTTCGAAAGGAATCCTCTTCATTCAGGTTGACGGTTAGGAAACTATTCTCACGCGCGACCTCTTTATCTTTTTCAGCGAACCAACCTGTTATCTTTGTTACACCATACCCTAATTCACGAAGCCTTCTCTGAAGTTTCCTGTTATTGTCATCGTTAGTCTTCCTGCTTTTCCCCCCACGCCATGCCGTAAGGATGGCACAGTCACGAGTGTTAAACCAAGTTTCAGCTCTTTTCACGCTACAGGCATCAGTTCGTGGTATGAGATTCCCATCATCATCAAGAGTGTTTTCTGAATTACAGAAAGCACCAAGATCCTCATACGATTCAATCTCCTCTGCTGGCAAATGAATGTTTATCTGGTCAGGAACGAATGAATCATCTTCTCCATCGAAACCTATACCACCATCTTCATCAGGCTGCTCATAATAGTCTAAATTGCCGTCGCTATCAAACTCTGCATTTGCTAAGAATCCTTCCGTCTCATAGTAAAAGAACATACTCACCATACTGGCCACGTCCAAGCAGAAATACTTTTGGTATGGATCAACGTCCTCCAGCTTAAAGTCATAGAACCTGTTCTTTACTTCGTTATAGAATAATGTGAAGGGGAATAAGCTCGGTGTCATCTCGCTAACTTGTATGACAGCCGAGCCGTCTGAGATATAAATGACAGTCCCTGAAATGTGGGCATTCTCTTCAAACATGCCCAATTGGTCATCGACAAATGCATAGAACTCGTCAACATTCTTACCGGATTCTTTAGGGATCTGTGGCGTCCATGTGAATGGTGATCCCAATTTGATGTCTTCTACCATATCCAAGTTGTTTTAGAGTTTATATGTGTGCAAAGTTACGAAAAAACTGCTGAATAACATGTTGTTTGAGCATAAATCCGCATCAATGTACCATTATTCTTTTGGTATACGTATAAGTACAAGCCAACTTCGGACGTTTTTATGTAATTTTGCACCATCAAAGTTAAACATTAAAGTATAAGTAATATGGCAGAGTATAAAATTGAATGCGAACAGTTTCTTGGTTTCTCTCATAGTGGTTCTGTGACTACCAGTGGAGAAAGTACTATTGAACTCTCTGACGAAGAGGTGGCCACATTGGTACAGCTGATTCGTGAGAAAGGAACTACTGATGTTGGTGAACTCGGCTTGGAGACATCTCATCCAGAGCTTTATGCGAAACTCGACGAAGCCTACCACGACATGGCCCGCCATGCCGAGTATATGCATTGGTTGTGGGAAGGTTTTGATAACGGCTACTACGAGTATGATGAAGAAGAACTGATGGACTACTGTGAGCGCGAATGCGGTTTCAACTTCGAATTCATAGAGGAGGACTATCTTGATGAGAACGGCGAAATTGACGAGGAGAGCAAGGAATATGCCAAGTCTGCAGCCTTCCATGACTGGCTTGATGACTACGTGAGGAGCCTGAGTGACGACGATGCTGCAGAGTTCATGCGCGACCATATGGATGCTGAAGTTGACGTTGATGAAGTAGAATATACTGTCAACGTCCCTGAGGACATCATCAAGAAGGCCAAGGAACAGGACTAATATGCAGACGATATGATTGCAGACCTTAACAATATGCCCCACATGTTTTGGGAGTGCAACAGGTTGTACTTCAACCACAAGTTGCCTACCCCAAAATTTGACGTAATGCATACCTATCGTAAGCTGGGAAAGTTTGCATATCGCTGGGGTGAAAAGAAAAAGCCCTTCAAGAAGCGTTTCATGGTGATTCTTATGTCCGACTACTTCGACTTCGATGAAGAGACATTCAGAAACATCATGGTTCATGAGATGGTTCACTATCATCTATATCTTAACGATCCCGATGATTGTTCGGTCTTCCGTCGTTGTCTTCGGTTCTTCAGTTTCAAGGACTACAGTCATGGCCCTAAATTCATGGTGATGGCTCAGAAGTTGAACGAGCAATATGGGCTGAACATCACTATGACCTACGATACTTCGTCCATCCCATTAGCGCCCAATGCTCCACACTAATCATTGTGACGTTAAAGTAAATGGAAGGGCAATCCCAATAATAGTTCGTACCTTTGCACCATCAAACAATAAATGTTAGTATATGGCAAACTTTTTAGAGATTAAGATTCCTGTAAGAAAAGATGAGGGTTGGAATGAATGGGCCAAAGAGATGCGGTCAAAGATCAAGGCTGCGGGAATTCCTGTCAGATGGCAGATGTTCCATTACCACATGACCCTATTGTTCCTTGACGATGACAACTGTGTAGAGGATCTAAACCAAGAATTTAATCAGTGCATGTCAGTATTCTACTCTCTTCCAATAACCATCGATAAATTGGATGCTTTCACTACAGGTGATGGCGCCAGCCATATCATTTACTTAACATCTTCTCAGGTCCCGTCACAGATTTTTACTCTTGCAGAAGATGCCAGGACGCTGGCTAATAGTATGAATGCGAACTACGACAAACGTCCATTTAAACCCCATGTTACCTTGGGCCGAGTGCCAGCCGACAAGGTTCCACTGGAACAACTGCAATCAGTCCTTCACAGGATAGAACAACCAGTGTTCGGATGCATTCTGAATGAGGCAGAACATCGCTATTTCAGGGGTGATAAAATTAAAACATGGAAGCTTAAATATGGATATCATTGAAATTACAGAATCAAACTATCTCTCAATATCGTGGCTTTCTCCTTTGCGTATGAAGGGGCAATGGGTGAAATGGGGGCAATCTACATCATTTGTCACGATGGGCAGATATATCATGCGAACTATTGTCAGGGAGACGACCCTCTTAATCCAAGCCATATCAATGATATCATCCCCGTTTTTAAGGACATCTCGTGGCGTATGTTCGATTGTCTGTCAAACAATCCCGATTGGAAGCCCGTCGACCTGTTCGCTGGGAATAATCTTCTTGTGGCTAATGAAATCTATGATGCTTTTATGAAGAAGGTTCAAGAAGCGAACTTAGAACACCCCAGCAGATTATTCCAACGATGGCCAGGCTTTGTGTTAGGCCTGATTGGAAAAGAGCCCGACAGTCTTACCATGAAGGATATATGGAGACTTAGAAGGACTCAGAACGAGTGATCCACGAGGCCGATCACCATGCTGCCAAAAAGGCCGAAAAAGCAAAATAGTAACCTGTTATACGTATACATTTCCGGCCTTATCAAGAAACTATTCGTATCTTTGCATCGTAAAAATTAATAATTGTTTAAATAATAATAGTATAAGATGAAAAAAGAACAGAACCTCCCAAGACCAACTGTTGAGCAGTTGAATGAGTACGACCAACTGAGTGCCAAACTGAGCGACTCTCAGCTTCAAGGTGCCGCTTATGACGAAGTCATCAACAAGCTGAATGACCTCATCTCGTCCTACAACTGGGACAACTACGAGTTCGTCAACCCTGTCACCGGCAAGAAGGGTGTCAAGAACGCTACTGGACAGATTCTCGTTCCTGCAGATTTTGATGATTTCACATTCTTGGGCGACCATCACGTATTCAACTTGCCCCATCTCGCTGCCAAGAAAGACGGCAAATATGGCGTTGTGGCAGCCGACGGTACTGGCAATGTCCTTGCTGATTTCCGTTTCGACGTTCTCATCTGGTGTCCCTATACTGCCATGTATCAGGCTTGTTGGGATGGTGTGAAGGGTAAGTTTGGCTTTGTCACCAAGTACGGAAAGGTGTTCATCCCCAACGTATTGACCCAGTTCTACGAACCATGGAACGACTTCATTCTTCTCGAAGCTGATGGCAAATTTGGTGCTCTCGATGTCAGAACATTCCATTTCGTGTTGCCTGAGTATGACCAGATTGATTGGGACCCCGACGAAGATGTGGTCTTCCACAAAGACGGAGTCGAGGGCTATGTCATCGAAGACACTGGCGAGTTCGTCCCCAAGGACCAGTTCGAGGAGGATGAGAAATATGATGGCGCTTACGTCTACAACACCATCATCAACGAATAATGTAAATTATATTTAAACAAACAATTATGTCAAGACAAACATTAAGAGACCGTAACCAGCATGTCATTGGTTACATCGATGTAGAATTCAGCGGGCGTCAGTGTCTGCGTGACAGTAACAATCACGTCCTCGGCTATTACGAGCCTGGGCGCAATCAAACCCTCGATTCCAATTACCATGTCATTGGTAATGGAAACATCCTCACAACTCTCCTATAAGAGATGATAACTCACAGAATTATTACTCATATTCAGGAAAAGCGCCCAGTCGTGATGACTCGGCGCTTTTTGCATTTTATTCTGATAGTTGGTCACTTGAACCGCCATCGTTCCAGTTCTCGTAATACTTTGCATACAGTCTTTTGGCCAATTCTATCTTACCCGACCTTCTCATTACCTGTTTATAGTTAAGCATAAAATCTCGTGTCGGTAAGTCCTTCGTATATTTTACGAGACTCTCCGGCACAACAATTTGTTCTGGTTTAACCGCGATAGTCGTAATGCTATTCCTACCGCCCGTCGATCTTATCTTGTACAGTTCAAGTTCGTCATTGCTGCACACCTCACCGAAGAATTCCGAGGCCTTTCTCACCTCGTTCGAATACATCCAGTTGGCGTATTCATAGCTATAGCCTATATTCCCGTATTCATCTTTCATGGGGACCTCGCTATAGATGAACTTCTCAATCCACTTGTCCGGTCCTTCTTCGTCATTCAAAAGGGAAATATTGGCCAAGCTGACAAGTCTGTCTCTTCCATAACAGAAGAAACGAGCCATCAGTCCCTGTACGGAATCTTTGTTTGACACCAGCAAGAGCAACAACAGATAGCAGAATTTCCGTCGATCAGTACCAAATCTAACGTTAGATTCCGTACCGTCTGCATGGTGGACGTAAATATCATATCTTCCCATCTTTCCACGATGACCGAGGTCTCTTATTTCTATGTATGACTCATTCGTTTCTCCCGTTGTTTCTGCTTCGTCCTCGATTTTGCTTATCAAGTCGCTTACCGAGGCACCTTTTAGTTCATCATCCTTAAACCCAAGTCTTTCTGCCATTCTCAGCAGTGCCAAGGATTTCGATGCATCTTTACCATCAGGTCCTTTTCCCGCATAGATCAGTGTGCCTAGCAGATAATAAGCTTTAGCATAGAACTCTACATCTTGGTAATTAAAGGGATTATATACACTTCCTTCATTGAAAATGTATGTAACCGACTCCTCACGCATTTCCTCCTCTTCATTACATATACTTTCAAGTATCTTATAGGCCTTATTTAAATCCTGTTTAGTTCCCAATCCCTCAATATAGCATTCTGCCATTGATACTCGTGAGTGAAGATTGTTCCTTTCTGCGGCCTCGGAATAGAGCGAGAAAGCCTTCTTCTCATCTTTCTCCACACCAAGTCCTTTTTGATAGAGAATAGCTAGGTTGTCTGTAGCGCCATCTGCACCACCTTCATGCGCTTTGCGAGACCAATATGCCGCCTGAGTATAGTTTTGAGTCACACCTTTACCAAGCATATACATCTCTCCTAAACAACTTTGTCCTATGGGATCCCCAAGATTTGCAGCCTTCGCCCATAGTTCTACAGCTTTCTTCTCATCCTTTTCTACGCCTTCTCCCATAGAATATATGCTGGCAAGATTACACATGGCTTTCGTCTCATTTTTGGCAGCGGCTTTCTCGTTAAGTTCTATGGCTTTCCCCATATCCACTATAGTTCCTATACCATACCGATAGCACAACCCAAGATTGATGAGTGCAGAAATGTTTCCTGCTTTAGCTGCTTTTTCAAACCACACTACAGCCTGTGGATAGTCTATCTTTACATCAATCAGAGGGCAGCCAGCATAGTACAATTCCCCCAACCATTCTTGCGCCAGGTCATCATCCTCTTCAATAGCCCATTCCTCCAGTTTCTTATACCCTTCCTGAAAGAACACACGGGCTTTTTCTATATCCTTCTCTCCGCTATGTCCGTTCTCATAGAGTTTAGCAGCATTAATCATAGCGTATATGTTGCCATGTTGAGCGGCTTGTTCATAGTAATCGAGTGCTTTAGCGTAATCTTGTTTTACAACATCGCCAGTATAATAATGACTTGCCAATTCAAACATCGCATACGAATCGCCCTTCTTCGCAGCCTCTTCAAACCAATAAAAACCCTTCTCCGCATCTTGCGGAACACCAGTCCCTCCAATATAGTTTAGTCCCATACAATACATGGAATGACAATCGCCAGCTTTTGCTGCTTTTGAGAAATAATAGGCTGATTTCTCCAAGTCAACAGCAACTTCATTCCCCTCATAATAGAGTATTCCGAGTTCTCTACAAGCGTCTATATCGCCTTGTTTTGCAGCATTCTCCAATTCTTGAATAGCACTGTCTTCTTTCATCGCTTTATAATGTATTAAAATTGCTTATGTAATTTACCCGCAGGATGCCTGCTGGCATCAAGTTTATCTGCAGCCCAGACAGCAATCGTCAGCATTGAGGCTTTCCCTCTTATTTGATTCTCCCTTTCCTTGTTTGTATATGACTTGCTATATAGACGCATATGCTTCAATACCGCCAAAAGCAGTTCTTCACATTTTTCGCCCTTTATACCATTCGCTTCTAATCGTTCCACAGATATTGAAGCATGTCTGCTTCCTAAATAATCAGAATGATGCTTCTTGATGATTCGTCCTTCAAAATAGTAATGCTTAGCCTTGCAGAGATCATGGCAAATAGCTGCTATTACCATATCATCATAATTCATTTTCTCTGTGAAAATATTGCATAAAACATGCTTGTCAGACAATTTGAAATTATACAATTCACTATTGCGACGTTCTTCTGGGCTCATATTGTTCCATTCCTCTACGATTCGGAACACGCCAAGAGAGTGCTCAGCCAGGCCACCAGGAAAATTGTGATGTCTGTTTGGAGCAGACGGACGATAGAAAAAACCACTCGAGTCCAAATATCTCAGCAGTTTTTTTACACTTACCTTTTCTACTTTCTCGAAAAGAGAAATGATTTCTTCACGCTGAAGAGCAATTCTATTCACAGCCTTATCATGGAAGGTATCATTACTATACCATCCCTTGATCTTTCTGCTAACTTTCTTTGTAAATTCTATTGAATCTGTACGTTTATAATTGTTTGTTGACATACTTACTCATGTTTATCTTTAACCACCTTTTTGTCACAATGTGACGATCACTTTGTCTGGCAAATAGTCTCAATTGCTTCTTTTGCCCTTTCCGTACACCAAACTAATGACGAGTCTAATTGACCCATGTAATACAGGACACGAACGCCATTATTCCCACTTGGATGAGCTATCGCCACCACAGGAGCTGTAATCACTCCACGCTCTTTCAACTTCATCAGTTCATCATACACGCCCTGGCCACAAGCCACGAATAGCCTTGCATTATTGTATTGCTCACAGTCCTTCACAAAACCTTCTTCGAATTCTTTTCGTAGGTCTTCTGATTTTGTGATCATATCCGCGTCTTTAAACATTTCCTTTTTACTGCCAGTTACTTTATAAGTTGCATTCTTTAGTAAGGATGTCATTTCCACGCGATCAAAGTCTTCTTTCCAAAGAGATTTGCACGAGTTGATGCCTAAAAAGGTGTTCACACCAATATAGTCTAACATCTTGGCCATATTATTAGTAAGCCCCTTAAAAGCATATTTCTGCTTGATTCCCTTCGGCGTTAATCCTTCACGACTTCCTTTTGTCTGCGAGTTTCCAGGTGTGATACCAACTATAACCACCTCTGCCTCCGGATTCACATAATCAAACTTTGTGTTCTCATCTATTTCATATTTTGCCATAATTCACCTTTATAGTTCATCGTCGTCATCATCAACTTCAGTATTTGTTGGCTGATTGTTATTTGATGTCGATTTATTATTTCGTCTAATTCTATTTATTAACTTATTTGCACCAGAATGATTTTGTGGTGCATTATTATCACGATCTTCTGAAAGTTCAGATCTTAACAATTTGAACGTATTAAACATTTTCAATGAGGTATAATGTTCACTAATTGTTTCATACACTTTTTCTCTCTTCCATAAAGGATGATATATTATGGTACAATCCCCATCTTTGATCCAATAGTTTTGTGCAAAATTATCTATTCTAAGATTTAACTTCTTTGCACACGCACTTATAATCTTATCCCAGTCTTTTAATTCTTCATAAATACATCTTTTTTCTGTCTCAAAGCCAAAATCATAGGTATTGTCAAGCATAAGTCGTAATAATCCGACGCCCAAACGCCAATCAAGGATGTGGTGGAATCCACGATTGCTATACGTCATCAAGCATTTCTGGCAAGCTGTTAGACATTCATCTCTATGTAGAATTAGAGAATGCATAAAACTCTCATCTTTTGAGGTCTTAAATGGATCAAATGTATCGAAATTAATTATACTTCTTATTAATTCTTCCAATTTACCTTCTTGAAACAAATAACTAACAATGCCAGCACCATTCGGCAGAGCATCACTCAAATAAATTGATGGATACTCATGTTGTTCATCTATCTTCTCACAGATTTCTATCTCATCAGGTTGAACATCAAGTTTATCTGCCAATGCTCTTTGCAGAAGAAATGCTGCAGAATAGAACGCAGAACGAATAGCCGACCTATTTCCTGTTTCCAAAGATAAATTCAATGTGTCGGGATATTCTTTGAGTTCTATCTTGACCATTTCGGTTATTTTCTTTGCTCCTAATGCAATTTCTATACCATCATTAATTGGTCTGATCTCTTCTTTCCCATTGACATTTTCTTTCGTATAGAACATATAATTCGATGAACCTCCAAAAGGTACACCAACATTAACATGATACTTGCCTTTATAAAACTTCCCATTATTACTATTCACATGCCATACCGTTGGATCTTCGTTCAGACCTAATTCATACATAGAGATATCTAGATTTTGAATAGTCCTCTTATTTGATTTTTGGTTTGGATCATCTGACATTTTGTAGTTATCCCTTGCAAATATGACACTCTGAGTAAAACTACTTCCTTTATCATTATTCTCAATGGGTGTACCAGTATTGTTCTTGATCTCAATTGAGCGATATGCCTGTGGAATAACTATTAAACGTTGGCTGTCTTTTAATTCAATATTGTCTACTACGATATTTACAGGGGCCTCTGAAATGTCCTTTATATTATTGTCATGTTCGCCAACTTTCTTTTCGTACGAGATAATATATCTATCTGCCAATGCATCACCTTGAGGATCGTAAAAACATAGTTGTTCACGATCATTTGTTTCTTCCTTAATAGGAATCGTCAAGCCCTCAATGCGATATTTGCCTTTATCTTTCGTTTTTTCTGCTCCTGGCGCAAATTCCGTTATTGCCATCTCGCTTGAACGATCGACACTTTTTACAGTTTTATATACGCTATCGAATCCATGGTAGAAATTCCTTGAGTCAGATGGCATTCCATACCTTGGAAGGAAACCTGTTTCCGTTAAGTATTGGGCAAGTCCTTTACCTTCTGCCGACGTTTTCTTCACAACATTAGCAATTTGCCCAACCAAATCATTGGTTATCCATCGAGTGATTTCTAATATATCAGAATCGATTTGTCCATCGTTATTAAACTGGTCAAAATATCTATGTATAACATCTTCAACTACCTGTATGTTCACAGGCTTCTCCAACCACTCTTTCAAGATGTCTTTAGTAGTTTTACCTTGGTCATTGGTTGTTTTCCATTCCCCGACAGTACCAAATTCTCCTGCGGTATCTTGCAGTTCATATTTATATGGCAAGTCAGCATAGGCCTGTTTTAGTATCTCCTTTACAACAACTCGTTTCATAATGGCTATTTTCATCTTAACACTGCCATCCTTTTCTTTATATGGAGCCAATGATAATATAGGTGTAGCAGGTATACCACCAACCATTTCATCTGTTGCCTTATCATAATAATACACATCATGACTTCTTCCACGACAAAAAGTAAATGCCGTAGAATAAGCCTGTCCGCGTCGTCCGCCTCGACCAACTCTCTGTTGATAATTGTATCTTGTTGGAGGCATATTTCCTTGGAAAATAGCTTGTAAACTGCCAATATCTACACCAACTTCCATTGTAGTAGTAACGCAAACCATATCAATGGGCATCGTCATTTCCTTGCCCAATTTTGTTGGATCGTTATCATCAATTAAGATCAAGTCCTTGAACTCACGAAGTCGTGATTGGATGTCGTCAGTTTGGCCAGATAGTTCTTCTGTATGTAACCTACGAGGCTCCTTCCTCTCTTTCAGTATATCGAAGGAAATATAATGATCATGGAGATCTTCGGTTTTTACGGTTATATTAGGATCAAACGTCTCCATGCAACTTGTATTTGTACAGAACCCGAACCCCATATTAGGATGAACCCTACCACACTTGGGACAAATAATATACTTGTCCTTTGTCATTTTAGTGAATGAAAGTTTATCTAATTCGAGAGATAAAACCTCGAGAGCTGTACAATTTATTTTTAAGTATTCTACTAAAGCATTTCCAAGAAGAGTTTCGTCACAACCATATTTGTTACAAATCTTCCTGATAGGTTTGCGGACTGCATTTTTAAGTGAAGAATATTCCATGGCAACATTGCCTCCTTCATTATTTGGATAAAGGAAATTGTCACCCATGACCCTTATAAAAGCATCTACAAACTCATACACGTCAATGTTTTGAGGAAGAATCGATCTTAACCTTGTATATTCTCTTGAAGTTTTAATATGATCTGATTGTGGACTGCATATGTACCCGATACCAGCATCAAGAACACTCACTCCCATATATTTACCAAATGAATTAGCAAAAACAGCGTTTTCTAATTGCTTTCTAATCTGCACATTATATGATTGATCCTTAAAATGTGGATTCCTCACCAATCTATACTGTGCAAAGTCATAAGCGGTACTCCAATGGAATAGCCCTTCTGCATTATCTTTCTCATACCATTGGTATTTATATGCCTCCCCTGCAGGATTAATACCTTTCATCAATAGTTTCTTAGATAGTTTTCCATTAATATTATCACCGACAATGTTTGAGAGTGGGATTGTTGAGGTTTTGTATGATGAAATTTCCTTGCCAGCAAGTATATCTGTAGCCAGTTGTATCGCCTTATCATAATCAGGAAATTTTTGTTGCACAGAAGAAGGTATTTCTATCATTTTGGCGAAATCACCATGGCATTTCTCTTTTTCTGTTTCAACATATTTCTTGATTTTCTCTATATCTAACCCGATTTCATCTATACATTCTACAAACAGCATACGCACCATATCGCGATATTGTTCTTTCTCAATACCGAGGGCCTGTTTTGCTGCATCCTCACGACTATCAGAGAACCCAATAAGTTTTGCAGATTTTTCATCCAATTGGTATAATAGTTCCTTGCTAAGTATTTGATTGCTTCGATCAATACCAGTTCGGAAACTGCGAATAGGTGAGTTAGTATACTTACGCAAAGTATAATTCTGTTGACAATGCGGACATGTGCATGGTGCAGCATATATCTTCGATGCCCTAAGATCATCAATTTCATTATCCGTATTTTGATTAACAACTCTATAGATAAAGCCAGGAATTCCGTCTCTTTTAATAGATTCCCTAAGTGATTGCGTTCTTGAATCAGTAGAACGATCCAAAGATATAAAATCTCCCGTAACGGAATCAAGATAGCCAGGGAACCATTTTGCCTGTCCGCTTCCGTAGTTTGTGTTGCTGGTTCCTATTTCCACAACATGATCTTCAGCTCCTTGATTTACATGTCCTTCTTCTAGTCTCACCTCTTTATTTATATCATGAGGCCAAAAAATGGCATAATCGCGGTAGTTCTTGTTCTGAACCATCGGAGTTGGATTGAAATTTGGAATCTGATCCAAATTCGGATAATTGAGAGTTAGAGATATGTTGCCATTGTTTATGTCTTTTTTTCTGTTGCCTCCTATAAACAGTTGACCACAGTTTTCACATCTCAACAATTCAAGTACTTTTCGATTGTTTGGCCCCACCTCTTTTGCTGTATAGCTTAAATGAACTATGGGCGATTCTCCACTAACATTTGGATTTAATTCTCCCCAAAGTCCTTCTATATATTTGAAGAACTTATGGAACCGGAAACGTGGCAGTTTGTGATTGTTCTTTAGTTCTGGAATTTCGTCAATAAAGCCCCTAAAGATTAAGAATCCGCGTAGAGCCTTTTCGTTGTCATCAAACAATTTTTTGCAGAGATTACTCATGGAAATAGGGCGAATAGACGGTTTCTTACCCTTCTTCGGATCTCCATCGTTGTTTTCTGGCATTACTTTATAGAAATCCCAAAATATCTTCTGTTGATATTTTGCCACAAACTCCTGTACATTAGAACATTCAAAGTTTGCAGAGACAAATTCATTCACCTTGTTTAATCTTTCCTTGAAAACTTGTAAAATTCTCTCTTGCTCATCTTTTTTTATCTCTTTATCCAGAGCAACAAAATCATCATGAGTAAAGAATGCGAACTTTGAGTAGTCAATGGGTAAATCTTCGTTTTTCAAAGTATCAATATAATCAGATCCTGACTGTACATTAAATACGCGTTCCGATTCAATGGTACTGTAAACACCAAAGAATTGCTCCATAAAATCTTGTGTTTGATTTTCGTCTCCTAGAGAGGCAGACGATGCAAGAATCTTAATTTGAGGATTGGGTATTTTATTACCAGTCATTACCCCATTCTCATTCTTTTCGTCAATAACAGGAGATAAGCCAATCGCATTATAAAGCATGCGTAATAAGCAGGCAACCTCACTACCTGCCGTTCCTCTGTATAAATGGAGTTCATCAACGACTATATGGAATATCCTATTCTTTTTAGCCTCTTCTCTTAGCTCTTCAGGAAGGTCTTCTGCGGCCAACCATTTTCGAGTATCTTCAAACATCTGCCTCTCTGCTTTTCTCATAAGCATTATACTCAGCATAGATGTATTAGTGATCATAATGTCTGGTGCCCAATATTGCATATCCCAACGAGTGATCATCTCACTCGTTGTTTTACTTCCTCCAAGTCTTGGAGATATGTATAAAGCGTCCCTTTTATTGGGGGTCTTCTTTACGTAAGTTTCGATGAACTCAAAATGGTCATGTATGTCCTTAAGTTGTTTTGCAACTTCTTCTCTTTTTTTATTTCGAGTTGCAGTCTTAACAGATGGATCGGATAAGAGATCATAATTCTTAGGAGCTATTGTGGAACCATTATAACTACCAAAATAGATTCTATTACCTTTAAGCTGCTCTTGCATATAGTTCCTTATCTCATCGGAATCTAATGCTTCTCTAAGTCTTGCCATTTGATCTTCGACAAGTGCATTCATAGGATATAAAACAATAGCTCTAATTGCTGCGGGACGAGAATCATTGATTCTTTGTTTTGGCGTGTATCTTCTTTTTGAAGAACGGCCATCTAACTCTCCAATATACCAATCAGTATGGTCTGCTGCTGTATTCCAATTTTGAGCCTCTTTATAGATATCTGCTAGTAATGGTAAGAGGAAAGACTCTGTTTTTCCAGAACCAGTTCCAGATGTAATAACAGTATTTCTATATTTTAGTGGTCGGCCATTGTCGTCAATACCTGCAAAGGCTTTCTCTAGCATTCCAATCTGGTGTCCATATGGAATATACTTTTCCATCAAGCCACACATTAATCCCTTGGCAATGAAATCTTCAAAAAAAGTTTGAGACAGTTCTGTGTTTCCAAAAGGACCTGCAAAGTGTGCAACCAGGTCTTTCATATTAGACAAGCCAGAGGCAGGAGCGTATTCGGGCAATATCTCAATATATGGTTCCTTACTCATGTTACTATCTTTTGATAACAGCTTGACACGTTCCTCGTCAAGGCTCCTATCACCAATTTTATAAGCGTCTTTATCAATTTTATAAGCCGCTTCAAAATAACGAACATAATCTTGTTCAATCTTCTCAAATGCTCCAATAGGATCTTGAGAGAAAAGGTGCTCAAACTTCTTCATATTTATACAATTTGAATTTTTTCTTTTTCGAATTTATTGCTATCTGGTATTGATATTGTTTCTGCTACTAACTTATATCTCTGTTCAAATGTTTCGCCGCCATTACATGAGTGGCCTATTGAGCCATACCCATTACCATATAACCATTTTTCATTTATTAGAAAACTCAAAGCCTCGTTCATTGATTCGGAATTGATCTTCTTAAAGCTATCACCGCACTTTAGATACACATTACCATCGTGTGCAATAGCAAGAATCTTACTAGTATCTCTTTCATCATATAATATCAAGTACCGCTCTTGTTTATTTCTTCCACGAAACTTTGTCTTCCAATATTCCATTGTACATTTTGTGCTTACTTTATTTCGTACAAGAGAAGATCCCTCAATTGGCTCTCCTGAAATTTTTGTTGCCAAAGTAGTACATCTTGCGTTTGAACCCAAGTTATAGTAGTACATGTTCGTATAATAGTAATCAACTTTATTGTTACATACGAATACTTTCTTCTGCTTGGGCAATCCTAGATTCATAAGGTATAGAGCACGCTGAACATAAGCAGGTAATAACAAACTGGACGGAAGCAATACATGATTGCCGCTTATAATAACCATTGGTGTTCCTTGCTCATGATGGCAATATATGGATGCCCATCCAACAAATCCCTTTGACAATTCAGCAAACTTTTTGTTAGACTTTTCTATGTAATAAGTTTTGTTATAATCTTGTCCTAAAGATCGAATTCGAGGGAATACTTTAATCTTCGTTTTATCCAGCATGGATATAAAATAGTCTGACTTTTCTGAGAAGTTAAATTTAGATTTGATATCACAATATTCTGGTATAATATTTATCAAAGACAATGCGAAATCATAATCTAATAAGATATCGCACTGGTGGTGATATGTATCGCAGAAATCTTTGGGATCAAAGTTGTATTCTAATAGGATGATGGGGGGTAAAAGCTGCTCTTCATCTTTTTTCTTCTCATTTTTGACGGTGAACATATTTACTCCCTTTCCTTCGCAATATTCCCTCAAATCAGCAATAAAAGCTCTTGTGTAACAACCAGACAGCATGATCATCTGAGTACCGTCAGATTGGTAATTAGAGAAAGGTACTTTCATGAATGAAGGTGCTATTGCTTGATACATCTTGGTGGTATATTCCCGATTAATTATTCCTGCATTAATGAGCTCTTGTCTTATTTCTTTTTGCTGCACGTCGATATTTAAACGATCTATAGCATTGCTAACACATGCTTCAAATCTACTATCAGTTATTTCTGACGTTGGAGAATCATAGCAACATGCCGCCAATAAATTGATGAAATACAAGTCATCCGCAATATAATCAAACAAATTCTTGTTGATTGCAAAAAGCCCTCTTATATTATCGGACCGATTGTTTATATTTATATTATTCCCTGAATAAAGAAACGCTTCATCATTACTGATGACCCCGTATTTATTATATTTGTAGAAGTTGGTGGAATCATAATTAATAATCTGACCACATACTGATATGCGTTCAGAAGGGTATATTATCTGCTGGTTACATTCTAACGATACGTCAACATAGGCAATTTCATCGCTATAGATCGGCATATCATTAATGTCGATTATAATCTTTCTGCCTTTTATTGTCTTTTGAAAACTAATTTCTTTGTCATTAAGGTTTATATACACCTTAACCTCATTAATGTCATAATTATCCGGCACCTCAAAATTAGGAAGTGCATTGATGAAGTAAATATTTGTACCTGCTTTTTTTATTCCACCGTTCCTAATAGCAAATTTTGAATTGTTTATAATGCCTTGATCGTTTGATATCGCTTCATAGTATTGACCATTCAATCTATTCTCTGTAGAATAGATAACCCAATCTTTGCCAAACAAATCGGCTGTGGCTTCATATGTCCATTGCTCTAACAAATTGTTATTTGTCATAGCCCAGACATCAAACTCTTCTTTTTTGCTTTTCTTTACGGCAATTATATACGATTCTGATGGAATTATTTCTCTTGTTTGGATAAACAGGTTTTCATCGTATTGATGAAAGAATATAACATCCTCACATTTCAAGGGAGTAATGTTATATTTACCTCTCTTTATTAAACTATAATCCCTCAGTTCTACAGACTCTGATCCATTCACCTCTACAAATGAAATATTATACCCCCCAAAAGTACCAGAAGCGCCTTCTTTGATTTTGAATACTCCATCTTCAATTTGTTGATCAACTGTCGTGAGAAGAACAATAGAAACATCTTCTGAACTATTGTCATCAGGAAAACTTATTCCCAAAGCAAAACTACCACTAATAATAGTGTCCGCATAAGCAGAAGAATTACGCCTTTCTTCTAACTTCTTTTTATATTTTTCAATATCAAAATCCTCTATTGCTTCTCGAACCTTTCTAGCAGCAATTCCTTTATAGTCGTCTGACGAAAAACAACTTCTCAATATTTGATCTAACTCTTTATTCGCTTTAGTGTCCGGCTTAAGGGAATTATGAATATATCTAACTATATCCCAAAAAGACTTAGTTCCAAGTAACTTCCATGAACTTGACTTATAAATAGCATCTTGAATTTTATTTCTTGTTGTAGCAGATAAAGGGAGATGATAAAGAATCCTACCTACATAATCCTCATTTTGTGCATTGTCTCTAATGTAAACACTTGCATTATTGTCGAAAGAATTGTTATATAAATGCAATGCTTCCCAGAGTGGAAGTATTGCTTGATGATCAAGGGTTTCTCTTTGTCCTAAGTTCAATGATTTATGCACATTATCCCATTTTTGAGTTCCATCCGACGGATTTTCTATTACATAAATTACATATAGAATTATATTTAAATATGGAAGATCGTATACGCGTGCTTTATTATCGGATGTTTTCTCTATTCTTTTGTCATAAGTCATGGCGTAGAATTTACCATCCTCTATCATCTTCAATGCGACACGAAGAATGTTTTTAGTCCCATAAAAAGTAGAGCAGAAATTCAAAACAGTATTTTTGAAATTTGTTTCAAAATTTTCTTCTACATTTAGTTGTATTTTTTCTGTCTCTCCTAATTCTGTTAATAAATTCTTGTCAATATGCAATCGAATCTCACCATTTTCATGTTGTGTAAAATAGTGATTCACGAATGCTTCATTCCAAATAAAATAAGGAATGTATTTCTTGATGTTGTCGCTAATAATTTTTGTATTCATAGGCTTATTCTATATTCCATTCAATGAAATCAGAATATACATCAGCAAGTTGTTTAAGCATTAATCCGACTTCTGAGTTTTGGTCTTTTAATGTTATTATTAATGTGTCAACTGGACGAGTTAGTGGCATCAAAGACCATAAATAGACATTTCGTTTCTTTGTTTTTTCTTTGTCAAAACCTAATTCGTCATCATTGTGTTTATATGTACTCATTTTGTATTGAATCAGTTCATCAAAATCAGCGCACACAACACACCACCCTTCAAGACCTCTGCATGAGTCATACTGAAAGACACGACACTGATCTTTTGTTGGGTATGTTGTTCTATTTTGGTTATTTATACCATCAAAAATGGAAATTCCTTTGCTTACATATTTTTCAGCCTTCGAGAAAGAACGGTTTCCTTTAGCATCTGTTGTAACCTGACTTGGTGGCTCCAATATTAAAATGTCATAGTTTTCACATTTATTCTTCTCGCAATTACTTTTCAGTAAGTCATATGTCTTTTTGGTGAATTTTGAGAATATCTTAATTTCTCCACCTGGTAGTTCATCGTTTGGACGAACTTTCCAATCCAAATTTGCTAATTTGGCAAATGCATTAACGAAAGAGACAAGATTAGCCTTTTGTCTACGCTCAAGTTCCATAACTTTAGGCTTTCGAATTAATGATTTATCTACACCTCTTTCCCATATTTGACGATAACCAACTCTCATAAACTGATCGACACCATCTGCTACAATCAGCCGGTGTGCCCCATATACTTTAAATATAATCTTTTTCTCTATTTCAGAAAAATCTTGGGCTTCGTCGATTAAAATGTAATCCCAATCTATTGGCGACTCGGCCATATCCTTGAGGGTATCGATATCCTCTTCTAGGCATTCTTTTATAATAAAATCATATAACCGTTTTAGACAATTACTATAGTCGTCTTCGTATGTGGCTTTTAAGGGATTTAGGTGATTAGTTGGGATACCCACTTCCTTCATTAAAGAATGAAAGAAGGAGTGAATAGTCCTTATAGTCACTGTTCGCCCATCAACTCTTGATGGCATCGGTGTATAATCAATAAGACGTTGGATGTCGCTAACCAATGCATGATTATATGTTAGTATTAAACATCTGTTTGAACTATCTTCATTAGCCAGTCTAAAAGCCAATTGGAGCAATTGAATAGTTTTACCCGTTCCTGCTCTTCCTGTTACTATAGTTAGCTTGCTCCCTGCATCCTGAATCAGCTTATCCACTTCTGTGCTTTTTTGGCTGAGCAACTCAAATTTTTCTTTTGTCAATCCTTGTGGTTTCCGCTCTTTCGTGAAAAGACTAACAATCGTCTGATACTCTTTTTGACCGCCACTAAAGCAATCAAGATTGAATTGTTTTGTTTCCTCTCTCCTAACATCAGCTTGCTGAAGTATTACGTTGAAAAGATCCTTTAGTTTGAAATCTCGTTGCAGTGCATTATCTATACAACTGCCCCTCATGCATGTTAAATCAAACTTCGACAAGCCGTTGAACCACAAAACGTCGCATATAAATGGCTTGATAAAAAGTTGATCATTTAAGTGATTGTATAAAGAGAATTTGGCTTCGTTACATTGTTGTGAGGCATTATGACGAATACCATTATATAATACTATATAGTCAGTACCCTCATGTCTTACGCTATTCGCTGAATGAGATTTTAGTTCAATATTGCAAATAATGCTTTTTATATTCAATTCACTTACATCCCCGTAATTCTTTGTTTTGGCATTCTCTATTCTGAAATTATCAAAGAATCCCATAACAAGCATATCAATATCATTTCGCTTCTGTCCAAATATCCTTATACTTGTCAAGATATAAATGTCCCCTTTGGCATTTGGGTATGAAGATAATTCTTCCTCAAACTTATTTTTAAGGTGCTCAGCAGCCTCGTTTTCTTTTGAAACAGAGGAATTTTGGACAAAACTTTTAAGATGTACTTTTATCATAGGACAACGAAAACTGGGCTAAATATTCTAAATAGATTCTTTTTTGAATTACTACAAGACCTTTTAATTTTATAATAAATTCTTTTCATACCTAACGAGTTCGTTAAGATCCACGTTCAGTAGTTTCGCTATTTTCATGAGGGTCTCGAGAGTGGGCTGACAATTGTTGGTACACCACTTTGAAACAGTTGCGGGATCCTTACCCAACTGTTCGGCCAGCCATTTGTTGGTTCGCTTTTTGTCTGCTAACACAACTTTTATCCGGTTAATGTCTTTGTCCATATCGATAGCTATTGGTTTCACCTACTTAATAATAATGCGCCAAAGATACGAAAAAAGATGCACAAAACATAATTTTTTGAGCAAAAAGTGATCTCACTTTAATATTCAAAAATAGCTTTTTACTACTGCATGTATTGGTAATCACCTCTTGACCATACTCGTGCCACCAACGGGCAGAATTGCTCATGGCATATACGATGCTCTTGATGTTGTCGGGGAATCGCATGGGAACCTCTTCATGATTGTAGCCTGCAAGGGCACTGATGAAAGTCAGATCGCCACGCACGTACTCGTGCAGCTTCTGCTGGCCAATGAACCAGCCCAGCTTGCGGTCAAACTCGGTTTCATCCTCAGCAAACTGGATGTTGGCCACCAGGTGGGGTGGTGCCTGCTGATACACCAGCCAGAAGTCGCCATGTCCCTTAACATGCTTCAGTTCCGCACGGAAAGCCTCGCGCTCCATATGTTTGAATTCAATACCCTGTTCCTGCAGACGCGGGAACATCACATAATCACACTTTTCAATCTTCTTGATTTCCATATCGTTAATCTTTAGTGGGTAAATAATCTCACTCGCATCTTTTTACCACCGCTGCCAACGATATTTCAAAGGCCGGTTGGTGGGCATTTAGCCACTCTTGATGCAAAAATCTGGTGCAAAGATATAACTTTTCCATTAAACGACAAAGACAATAGTATTTTTTTCGTATCTTTGTCCCCAATTTATTTCAAATAAGATTTAGAGTTATGGACATCATTGAAATTACAGAATCAAATTATCAAGATTATTCGTCTCTTGATATTGTTGCTTTCTCTTTTGCCTATGAAGGGGCAATGGGAGAAATGGGCGGCATCTATTTTATCGACAGAGAAGGGCAGATATATCATGCCAACTATTTCTTGGGTGATGATTGTATTGACCGAGAACATATTAAGGATGTCATTCCAGTATTTGTGGATCTTGAACATGGTTTGATGGGCAGTGAGTCTAACAATCCCAATTGGAGTTCTGAATATTTGGGATTTGGTAATACTTTGCTGATTTCAAACGAGATCCGTGATGGCTTCAAAAAGAAAGTAGAAGAAGCCAAATTTCAAAGAACTGGCGAATTGTTCCAGCAATGGCCTGGTTTTGTTTTGAACCTGATTGGAAAGGAGAATGACAGTCTCACCATGAATGAAATATGGGAACTACTGAAGAAATAAATTACCCGTTGCTACGACCTTCCTACAAATGAGTCTGGAATTCTACAAATGCAGCAACTGGAGTGCTCTAACTCCATCTCGTCACCATACATGTCGTAAAGTTCATCGAAGTCGGCTTCGTGGTAGTCATTAAACTCGTCTTTTCTATCCTTCTCAATGTAACCATTGTCGAAACCATTAATTAACATTTCCACGAATACGGGAGGCATGATAACATCCCAGAACTTCTCGAAAAGCTTCGGTTCTCCATCTTCAAGTATCTGAAGAAGGTCTGGCTCTGGTACATAGTCATCTTCATCTTTTGGTACATCATCAGTTGCAGCATTGGAAGCAACCAGTTCCTTGATTCGGGCCACTTCCTCGTCGGAGAGTTCCACCTCGACCTCAATGTCCTTATCTTCATAGGTAAGGGCTACCATGACTTGAAACTTATACTTCATATTGTGAATTGTTTAGGCGTTTGTAACTTCTATCATACTACGACCTTCGCCCTTCTTGACCACCTGTATTTTCACGGGGATGCGCTCTTCAAGCTCCTCACGGTGTGAGATAATACCCACACGTCGATTGGTCTGTCCTGCTATCTCCTGAAGCTTTTCGAGGGTCTGCATCACAGAGTCAAGGCTCTTCTCGTCAAGCGTTCCAAAGCCTTCGTCTATAAAGAGGATGTTGACATTCATATCCGGACGATTGAGCGAGGAGAGAGCCAGTGAAAGGGCAAGCGAAATCATGAAGCGCTCGCCGCCAGAGAGGACGGTGACGCTTCGCACCTGGCCCTTGTTATAGCGGTCGAGCACAAGGATGCTCAGCTGCTCATTGTCCTCACTACAGGTCAGACGGTAGCGGTCTGTAATCTGCTCCAGATAGATATTGGCATTGTTGAGCAACGGACGCAGGATGTAGGTCTGCACAAGCGTACGGAAACGGGTGCCACCGAAGATTCGGTTCAATTTATCCCAACGCGCAAACTGTTGCTTGGCAATGGCAAGGTCATTTTCTATCTCCTTCAGACGCTTAATGTTGTTATTATGGGTTTCCAAGCGGCCCTTGATCTGAACAACATTGGTGAAAAGTTCGTCATATAGGGCTTTCGTACCATTTTTCTCGTTTTCTACGCTCTGATAGTCTGGCAACTCAGTTCGCTCATTGAGACCTAATGCCTTAAGCGAAACTTCTATTTGTTTCTGCGCATCGACTATGGCATCATTGCGCGACTTCAATAGAGAATCTGTATCGACAACGAATTTACGAGCTGTTGCTACCTGTGGTTCTTGGGCAATCAGCATCAGCAAATCCTTTTCTGTCTTGCCCGACTCCTGATAATAGGCAGTTAACCCCTCGGTAGATGATGTAATCACTGCCTTACAGTCTTTAATCTTTGAAACGAGTCTTGTGACTTCTGCTAACAAGTCTGCCCATTCCCTGTTGATGTCACGACAAGAATATGCTTTGGCATCAAACTCAGCCTTCCATTCTGGACATACTGTGAGGATGCTCTGACTGAATTGAAGTAGGGAATTATTAAGCGTCGTTCCCCTTTCCAGTTTGGTACTATCATCGTTCAACTGTTTCTGATGGTCGTTATACTCATTTGCGTCTTTCTTTAATTTGTTAAGGAGATTATCGGTATCAGTCTGCCAATTATCAGAATAACCAGATAGTTGAGAACTGATTTCAGATTTGATAGTCTCACATTCAGCGGTCAGTTCCTTATGCTCCTTATCCAATCGAGTGATTGTTTCAGAATTATTATTCACGGCATTCTCTGCCTTTGTCTTGGCTGTTTCCGCTTCACTTTTGAGCGTATCCAAAGGCTTCTTTTCTTCCAGCAGAGCATTAATCTTCCCTTGTAGAGCCTCTGCCTCTTGCTGGGCTGCCTTCAATTTGGTGATGTCTTCATCCAATGAACCAAGCAGTTTCTCTATCTGAGGTATTAGGGGATCCTGAATATTTAGACCAGCTGCTATAGCTTTTGCTTCAATGGTTTCTTTTGCCTTATCATTTTTCTGATCGGCTTCCTTTAGGTTTTTAGCTTTAATTTGATGGGCACCGTCGAATTTCTTATAGGAATCTCTTGCAGTGTCACGTTGACTGGTAGCTTGTTGATATGCTTCAGCAGCGCGTTTCTGTTCATCTTCAAGCGGAGTTAGAACACCATTAAAGTCATCGTTAAGATGGGCATAATCTATATGCTGACCACATAGCGGACAGGTATCTGCCTGCTTCTCTTGCAGTCGGTGGCGCAGATTGATAAGGGTGTCCTTTATGCTCATCTGCATAGTCGTTAAAAGCTTATCGGCTTTGGTCAGAAAGACTTGCTCTGCCTTTTCGCTCGCATCTTTGAGTTCTGATAATTGAACCTTTTCTTTCTCAATAGCTTCTCGAAGTACATTGGCATCCCTCAATGCTGTTTCTAAATCATCGTAAGATTTACGGATGTTTTCTATCTCTCGCTTTGCAGCTTCTTTCTTGCTCTTCTGGTCATCGATAGCTTGGGGATTCAGAGCTTTACGTTGATTACCCAATTCTTCTATCTCGTTCTCCTTGGCCTTTACAACATCCTTTGCTTTCTTAGCGTTCTCTTCAGCTTCTGATTTTGCTTTCAGAAGGCTTTTGGTTTTGCCTTGTTCTTCTTTGAGCCCTTTTGCTAACTCGTCAGTTTTCCTGACCTTTTCGAGGTATTGTCCTATCTTGATTTCGACCTCTCTGGCTTTGACAAACAGGTCTTCGTGTTGCTTGCGTTTCTCAATCCACTCCTTGTTCAGCTGGATAGCATCTTCAATAGCCTTGGTCTTAGCCTGGCGGTCTATGATGTCAGATGAGAGGGTCTTTTGAAGTCTGTTCGTCACGCCTTGCTCTCTGGAGGTCAGCCAACTGGTGACGCTCGTTGGTGGTTGCATCCCAATCGGAATATAGAGACTTGTTGTTCTTGTATTCGTCGCCAGAGATTATAATAGTTAGTTCTTGTACTTTTTGTCTGGCTTGGTCTTGCTCCTTCTCTTTGGACAAGATTCCTTCGATTAACTTCAACTGTTCGTCAAACTTCTTCAGTTTAGCATCATATATATCAAGTTGTTTCTGACCTTCCTGTTGTTCTTTCGTAAGTTGCTCAACCGCTTCATTGCTAAGTGTGTGAGGCTTTTCGGTATCGTAGATGGTCTGAATACGATCTTGATTGGCTTTCGCTTTCTTCCACAAGCTGTTGATGGCCTCGCCGTAAGCTGTGAAATGCTGGGTATTTGTCAGCTGTTCCAAAATGGCCTCGCGTTCTTTCTTGTCACCTGTTAGAAAGTTGGCAAACTGACCTTGTGCCAGCATGGCCATTCTTCCGAACTGCTGGAAGTCAAGACCAATAGCATCAAGGATGGTCTGCTCCACACTGTCCTTCGTCCAGTCACCCTTATCAATCCTTATCTCCCATGTTGGTTTACTGTGTTTTATTGGGCGAATACCTGTTTCTTTATCCTTTGAACCCAGTTTCATGCCGAGTGTAAGACGGGCGTGATACATCCTTCCGTCATTGCCTTCAAAGACAACCTCACTGTAGCTTTCGTCTTTATCAGAAATCCCTAAACGGGTATACTGTTCGATACTGGCCACACGTATCTGCTCACCTTCTGCATCGGTATAATCATTCTTGGAGGCATTAGCAACATCGGCTATACGTGGTGTTTTCTTGTATAGAGCCATTGAAATACTATCAAGAATGACAGATTTACCAGCTCCAGTATCACCTGAAATCAAGAAAATTGAAGCCGGATCACCTGTAATGGCATCGTTAAGATCCTTCTCAAAATCGATGTCAGCCCGCTCAATGGAGGCAATATTGCGAATATGTAGTTCTTTCAGTTTCATTGTTCAGGGGCTGTCGTTTTTTGGCGATTCTTTACTTCTTTTTCCTCGTTAAGGAGTAGCATTTCTGCCTTAACCTCCTCGAAGGCCTGGCGCACATCTTCCAAGTCAAGTCCAGGATATTGGTCTTGTGTACGTTCGATAAACATCATTGGGTCTGTCATTTGTTGAAGTTCGGCCACTTCAAAGACCAGCTCTTCCTTTTCAGAGTCCTTGCTGTCACTCACCCCAGTCCAAAGCATCTTTGGATTATAGCGCCATTCATCGTTATAGGGCAAAAGGGCATCATATATCATTTGACCAAAGTTGGATGGCAAGTCAGTGTTCATGTCGAAACGAAAACGGATATAGCCACGTTCCCCTTTACTGACAAACTCTGTCATTGATTCCAATGCTTCATCCGCCGAAGAGAAGGATGTGCCATCTGAAGGTAGGACATAGAAATGGCGAAGTTCATCAATGCGCAATTGTCGAATCTGTACTTTCCCCTGATGACAGTCAATCTCAACCAAACTGACTGTGTGGGGATAAGTCTCGTCACAACTGACATGCAAAGCACTACCAGAATATCTGACTACAGGAGAGCGATGAGCGGCTATCGTGTTGATGTTATCATCTTCTTTATGTCCGATTGTCTGAGGTTTATGGATATGTCCCAAGGCGAGATAGTCATAACCATTACCCATTGCAGAAGGGTCGAGTGTCCTCAATGTGCCGATGTCGAAATGATGACCTGCTGGGTCAAGACCTGTCACAGCTTGGTGAGCCATCATGACAACAGGTAGTCTCATTGTGTTATCATCGGCCACCTTGTCAAGAATGGACTGTATTACATTTCTACGATCTCCTGTCATATACGGCAGAGCTACTATATACCCACTGTCAAGTCGGATGATATAGTTGTACTGCCAACCATCATTATTATCAAGGCTATCAATAGCTGGTGGTGTTCCAACCAAATGAGCATTAGCCAGTTCCCATATAGAACTGTCAGCCTGAATGCGGGAGGCTGAATCGTGATTGCCAGCCGTAATGACTATGTGCATCTGGGGACATTCCTGGTGCAGCCGGACGAAATAGTCGGTAAATGTCTTTTTTACTGTTGCCGAGGGCTGTTGGATGTCAAACACATCACCGCTCACGAGCAAAGCATCTGGTTGTTCTTCCTTACACCATTGTTCCAGCTGACGGAAGAAGTGTTGATGCTCGTCACTGCGGTCATAGTTCTGATAGATGACCTGACCCAAGTGCAGGTCAGCAGTATGCAATATCTTCATTTATTTGATAACAATTTCGTCTCTATATGTAGAATCTAGATAATGTCGCTGCGACTCATTATAAATTCCCTGCCATTGACGGCCAATACCGAGTTTGCTTAATAGCTTAGACAAAGATTTGTTTGCTTCATCAGGCAAGGAGCCTTTCTTCTGAACCTTACTTCTACCATAGGTTTTGGTCAATTCATTCAAATATGACACAAGTTCCATAGCCCGATCGTAAAAATCGCGTTCAAACTTGTCGGGGACAAAGAATGACACAACCTGACCTTCAATGGCAGGTACAACAAAGCGATGATGCGGGTCATATGGGCTATGGACATTGATGAATTTACACAAAACCCCATATTTCTCCTTGTATTCATGTAGCAGAGCCCGTTTTTGTTCGATAACCTCTTGCTTTTTAGCCCGCATCCTTGGCTTTGTTACCTTCTCGTATCTCTTTCTTGCTGCTTCGTTTCTCTTTTCTCGATCAAATTCATACTTTGCCCGTTTTACATAGTCTTTCCATTCTGTTTCCAACTTGGCCAAGAATATATCATCTGGAGTTTCTGAGTCAACAAACTTATAGTATTTCATTCCGGCCTTAATGAAATCGTCATGCAAAGATTCGTAAGGCTGCGATTTACTCATAGCCTTATCTATAGCATTGAAGGCACTTCGATAATTACGATATAGTCTCGATTTCTTCTCCCTCCATTTTTCACGCACCTTATATAGTTCAAGCCTCATAAGCGCTTCTTTATCTATCCAGTTCTCAGAACAATAGCGTTCGACCAAATAGGCTGCTACCAAATCTGCAGGTGTATGGATGAAGTCCAGATATTTAAGTGTATTGCTGTTGTCATACAAGAATGCATGCCCAATTTGAGCATCTGTTATGGTACATGAGGTTCCTCCTAACTCAATCTCGGCAATATGCTCGTTTTTCACCGTAATCTTTTCTGGTGGAAATCCTGCTTGTGATAATGCCTCTAACAAGTCCTTTGTCGTTGTACGGACATTCATGTCAACATTGGTAAGCAAACTAATGTATTGTTTGCTTGCCTCTAACTGAATGTTCACCTTTATATTAGCAAGGATCTCTTCATCGGTATCACCCCAATTTCTTGGAGCATCAAACCATTTCGCTTTGGATTTTAGTTCGTCGTACGTCATTGTTGCCCATTGATTACTAATTTGTTGCAAATATAGTGTTTTTTCTTCAATAACACTTAGTTTGATAACATTTATTATTAGAAATCATGCAGCGAGACGGTAGAATGACCCAGACTCCTCACGAAGAATAGTGAGGAGACGTGTCATTTGAGATTCAGAAAGGTGGTGACGACGTGCGAAGTCGGAGGTGGTGTAGCCGTCGAGGAGCATCTGATGGAGCTCTGCAGTGAGATGGCTAAGTCCGTATTGGCGGTCTTCAGCGCGACGTTTGAGGGCTTCGAGGGCATCGCGATAGCGGAGATTCCAGTCTGTTGATTGACAAGGTCTGGCTTCAAGATAGTCGGCATGTGTCTCACCATCCTTATCGTCCGCGTAGAGGGGTTCATCAAGCGACGAGTGGCTGTGGCGGATGTAATCATAGGCCGCTTTGCGCACTTCGTTTTCGATATGCCACGTGGCATATGAGATAAGACGATAACCAAGGGAGGCATCGAACTTATTGACCGCTCTGACCAGCCCTTCGCAACCAGCTTGGATAAGGTCCTCGAAGGGGGCTTTCGAGGCAAGGTACTGCTTGGCTACACTGACAACGTAACGAAGATTGGCAAAGATGAGCTTCTCACGAGCACTCTTGCTGCCATTTTGCATGCGATACCAGAGATCATACTCTGCTTCGGTGGTAAGGGGCTCAGACTGACGGATGCTGCTGAGGAAGAGGTTGACACTGTCGACACTGCGGTCGGTGAAGCTGAAGTTTTTACCGTTTCTGTACATGGGACTTATATTTAAAGATGAGACTTGTTGATGCGGAGGGATGCGTCGATGATGACGTTGCCGCCATCGGCGACAAAGGGGATGAGTACCTTGCCATTGTGTGACTGTGGGCGGTCGATGGCAAAGGGTTCTGCGAGAGGCGATGCCTGACGGATTGCGTTACGCGACTGAGCGATATAATGACTCAGGAAATGGTCAAAGTCCGTGCTTGCGATAGTGTTCAGCAGTGCATCACTATCTCTGAAGTAGAGCATGCTGTAGAGATGACACAGCTCGCGATAGTCCTTGGCTGCTGGCACTCGACGCTGATAGCCCTGTGGATGAAGTAAGGTGTAGATATAAACAAGTCGAGAGTAGCGGTCGCGAAACTTCACTTCTATTTCGCCCCCTTCTTCGTCAATAAGAAGAATGCTGTAGCGACACTTTGCAGTGCCAGTTTGGTTGAGCCTGACTTCTACGGCTACAAGACCCGGCATGAGTTCCTTGTCTGCTGCCATGTATTCGGCCAGACTCTGCTTGATTTCTTCAAGACTCATTGATTCAATTTTTGTTTGGATATCTATCATACTTTTGCTTTTGTTTTCTGGTGCAAAGGTATTAAAAAATCAGCATCCTTCCTAAGAAAAATGCTGAATGTATAGGTATAAGAAAAGGCGAATTTTCTTAATATAACTTACTCATCTTCAAGTGAATACAATATTTCTTTTCCGTCCGGCATCTGCTGGGCAAGCCGTAGAAGTTCAGGCGGTAATTCGATGTCTTTGGCATCAAGATTCATTGAGCGAAGAGGTCGCTTCCCTATCGTTTCATTGTTGTCAAACAGAAAATGAATAGCATCATCATACTCACTAATGGCTCTATCAATGGACTTCTTCGCATCGTTGGAGTATTGTTTATAGAAGTTTGTGCCGTTTCGTGAGCTGTCCATGTATTTCCAAACATAGTCGATGGCTTTGGCTTCAGACCTATAGCCAAGTACCAGTCTGACAAGTTCTGCCATGACCGAACGACATGTCTTGTCGAGTGCCATTACTGTACTATAACCGCTCTTGAAGGAGCAAATGATGGTCAGAAGCAAAAGCACCAAGCTGTTGGGGTTAAGCTTAACCAGCATCTCTTCTCCATTGGCAAGGATGATGACTATCTCATAACGGGCCTTCTTGGATGAAGACTTCCTGACAATTATCTTTCTTTTTGATCTACTCTTTTTGTCTGTGGATGAACGATGGATACTGAGTTGTTTGTTAATCTCCTTCTGATAGTCCTCATGAAAATGTTCACGATAGGAATCAACCAACTGTAGGAAATAGTTTTGGTTAGCTTGTGGAGTCATCTCTCCAACAAGTGTCTGCAGTGTTGTTCGCATATCAAGAACATCTTCAAGCTCCGAGGTTATTTCCTTCCATTGTTCTGGACGGACTTTCTTTAGAAGCATCAAACATGTTTCATCGTTGTTATAAGCTCCCTCGCGGAGGTAGTCTATACCACGTTCAATATCCTTCTCAACACCTTGGCCTTTGATCAACATTTGGGCTAAGATATGATTGGCTACTGTTAATCCTTCATCGCTTGCAGTCTCGAGCAACTCGAAAGCTATTTCATAATCCTCATCCTGATACATATATACACCTACTTGTAAGTATACTTCAGGTATGTCGAGTTCAAGCCCCTTTTCAATCCAATACAGGTATTCTTCACCTTCTTCATCCTCAACAAGTCCGTCGTGATAAGCACGAATGACATAGCGAATTGCTACTGTGTGGTTCAGTTCAGCGGCTTTCAGAAACCAGTTGAAAGCTTTCTTATCATCTTTCTTCACACCATGCTCTCCTCTGTCGTAGATGTATCCTGCTGAGTATGCTGCTTCAGCACAACCTTTTTCAGCCGCTGCTCTGTAATAATTCAGTGCTTCATTCCAGTCAATGTCGCATCCGAAGCCGTGCAATCTGTACACTCCTAGTTGATAGAGTGCATCAGCATACCCCAGTTCAGCTGCTTTCTGGAGGTATTGTATGGATTTGCTATAGTCCTGAGACACAACATCGCCTGTGCCATAAAATGCCCCAACATAGAAAAGCCCCTCAGCATCACCCATTTCTGATGTTTTTTTCCAAAGAGCAAAGGCCTTGTCCTGGTCTGCTACACGACCAATACCTTCATTGTATGCCTGTGCCAACAGATTCATAGACTTTACATTACCCATCTGAACGCCTTTCAAAAGGATCTCATTATCCTCTTTCTGCATCTCTTCTGACACATAGCTGCTCATATCCACATAATCATTGGCTTGTGGCATGGCATCAACAATGGGCTGCAATTCTTCAGGATAGATAATCTTTGTTGGTTCCATGTGCATCTGATAGATACGTTTCTTGTTGACATTCAAGGTATAGGGCATGAACCAACGTTCCTCTTGAAGCTCTCCGTTTTTTTTGATAACACTACCAATAACACTCCGCATTTTCTGGATGATGTCGGTAAAAGACACCTCTGGATCCATTTCCCTGATGATACTGTCTTTAGTTCCACCAGCAGGATATACCATTTCCATCAGTTGCCTTGCCGTAACCATCATTAGATTATACATGTTGTTGGCTCTTTCAAAAGCTCTCTTATACAGATCGCCGTCATCATCCAAATAATCCTCTTTAACTGGTTTTCTGAGGAACTCTGCGGTATAGCCGTTCTTCAGAGATGACAACAGAATGAGCATATAAAGCAATTGTTCCTGCTTTCGCTTGAAGTGAACAACCTCTTCCTTTTCGTTATCGAAATGGAATCTGATATGATAAGCGCCTTCGGTATCATTGGCTTTCAATTTCTCACCTTTGTCCATTATGCGCTTCTCAATCTTGATGAAACGGGGAGAGAGAGCATTGTCGAGTTTTTGGAAGCGGTTATAGTTCTCCAAACCATCTTCCAAAGCTCCCAGTACGTCAGTGGTGTAATGCTCGTTATCCTTATTATAATACAAAAGGTACGCGAGCATATCGCTGTACTGCTCCTCGTTGTCCATTAGTCTCAGGTGGAGCGCTCCTGTCTTTTGCTCTGTATTTGTGCTCATTTCTGAATTTTGCAACAAAGATATACTTTATTTCTTATCAGTACAAAGTTTTTGGGTTAATAATAGGTAAAAATGCTACTTTTTAATACATCATTATATTGCATTAGTCCAAAATCACAGTTTTGGTGGTAAAATTGGAATATACAATGATTTGAACGCCTTTTTCATTTGGAGAACATGGGCGACCAGAGAGATTGTAGCGGGCAACCTCCTCGGCATCATCATTGCTGATTCCATCTGATTCAATCCCCCTGACGGCAGATGGTGTGCTCTCTCCATAGTAGATGCCCTGGAGGGAGGTACAACCTGCAAAGGCATTCTCTCCGATGAAACTAACCGTTTCAGGAAGGTAGATTTCGCGAAGATAAGCAGCACCTTCGAAAGCTCCACGCGCTATTCGGCGGCAATTAGTGTGGACTGTGTAGGTCGTATTCCTACTACCGGCAGGATAGCGCACTAGGATCCAGTCCTTGGTGCCCTCATAGCCGACAGCATAGAGGACACCGTCGATGGTTTTGTACTTGTTCATGTAGGTTCCGTTGATGTAACCTGACGTGAACTTGTCGACCTTCTCAATCTCTTGAGCTTTAACAGCTATGCTCATTATCAGAGCGAACAGCAGAAATAATACTTTTCTCATATCGTTTTGTTAGCAACCGTCGGCTCTACGTTTAGCCATTGTATAGCGACCGAAAGAATCTCTTAGATATAGTTCAGGGAACAAATACCCATCGATAGTTAAGGAGATATTACTCCCACTTCTGGAGAATCGCAGGGTATTTCCATAGTAGGCATAGTTGTAGGTCTCTGTGTACCATTCGGTGTCATGTTGCTGGGCCATCGTGATGTCGGCTTTGCCACCTGACATGAACTTAATCTGTTTAAACTCCACCCCACTAATAATCATAGGGTAATAACACTGCCAAGTGCCAAGTAACACATTGGCATGGAACACATCGCCCGTAGCTTTGCGCTGTTGGGCACGGTCCAACTCGTCTTGATAAGGGCATTCACAGGATACCATTATCAAAGCTAAAAGGGCAAAAAATACTTTCGTCATTTTCATAACAATCATTTATTATTTATTCGTGGTAGTTTAGAGTGAATTCGGATAGTAAGCCCGTAGTCCCTTTTTAGGCGTTTGCATTGTCTGCGGAAAAGGCGACCATGTCCGAAGAGACCTCCCCATTTGCGGTCGATAGTCTTGACATAGTGGTGAATCATCTCGTGGATAATGACCTCACGGAGAGTTTCTTCCGTCCAGTCAATATCATTGGTAAGCCAGATACGACCTTCAATGATGCCGTCTTTCTCCTTCTTATAGGTGTACATTCCCTGACACCATGACATTTTCTGGACTGAAAACTTACAATGCTTCAGCTGATTGCCAAAGTAAAGCCGGTTATACTCATTGTAGCGGACTCTGATATCTTCCTTTGTAATCTTATTCATCTCTGATATTGATTACTCCACCATTTCCAAAGATATAATCACCAATCTTCCTAACAGAGCGAGGTATGGAGAGTTCTACGTTATGGCGGCAAGCTAAAAAAGCAAAGTCTTCAATTTCTTCAACTCCATCAGGCACCTCATAACAGATATCATTGAAGGTATAACGACATCCTATCAGAATCTTACCATCTTTTGAATAACCAACTTCATGGTCATCGAATATGGGCATATCATCGTTAAAGTCATCCTCTTCTTCAACAGGTGTTCCGTCATAATGTGTATCCCATATTTTGACCTTCAGCCCTTGTGGGTATTCACGGAGCGATCCGTTGTCAAAAAGCATCTCAACAGGGATGTCCAATTTTTGGAGTTCAATACAATGCCTGGCTGCCATCGGTGAAATATAGAGGGTACCTTCCTTGATACGATAGTGAGGAATATTAGGAATCTGTATGAGATATGAACCAGAGGGCGAGTAGATGGCATCCTTCTCTGTCAGACCATCATCAACAGCACAGATAACACCTTCCAGACTGACACTCTGATAGTCGAGAGCATGGATAAGTGAAGCCATGTCGAAGATGTCAATGGCACGGAAAAGGACGCGGGAAGTACCGTTCTCGTTCTCAACCATGAATCCGTAAAGTTCATAGAAGTTCTCACATGCCTCTCGGAAGTTCTCTAGTCGTTCGGGAGTAGGACTGTCAATGGTGTATGCCAATTCGAGAGTCGTAACAACTCCTTTTGACAGTTCGTATGTGAAAGCAGGAACAATCACTATGTCTTCTCCATAATCTTGTTTATAACAATGCATGAGTTTATTGTCAACCCTTTCATGGATTGCCGTGTTAGTCCATGGGGCATCGAAATGCCCGTCATGGAGTCCTTTAGTACTGATAAGTTTCTTCATGACAATACTTTTATGAAATAAAACCTATGCTTCTTCGTTCCTTGCCACTCAGAAGTTCTGCGCGACAATAGCCCTCGATTTCATCCAACGAGGCGAATTTCCCAGAGAGAATGTAGTCAACAGTGCGTTTGCGGGCAATGTTCTCAATCTGACCACCAGAGAAGTCGAAGTGAGAGGCCAGCTGACGGGCATCGTCTGCACTGATATCCTTCAGCATGGAACGCCAAATCTTGGTTTTAACGTCCGTATCAGGCTTGTGAAACTCCACCTTGTAGAGGAAACGACGCTCAAAGGCCTTGTCAAGGTTGCTCGTCAGGTTGGTGGTGGCAATGAGAATGCCATCAAGGTCTTCAATCTCCTGCAGGATGATGTTCTGCATGGCGTTATCCATCTTATCGACAGAGTGCTCCACGTTCTCCGTGCGCTTGTTGATGATGGCATCTGCCTCGTTAAAAAACAGGATGGGCATCACCTCGCTGTTCTGACACAGTCTGCGATAACGGGCAAACACCTCCTTGATATTCTTCTCACTCTCACCAACCCACTTATCGCGCAGACCAGCGATGTCCACCTGCATGAGGTCACGTCCCGTCTGACGGGCAATCTGTAAGACAGTCTCAGTCTTACCCGTACCAGGGGCACCATAAAACAAGCAAGCAAAGCCCTTGCGCATACCCTGTTCTTCGAGTCGCTTCTGGATAGAGGGCAGGGTCTCGGTACTAAGCAGACTGGTGAGTCGCTCAATCTGCTCTTGCTCTGATGTATTGAAGAACAACGACTTCTCCCTGATGGCATCATGGCTTTTCAGGAAGCGGTCATCGGGTCTCATCCTTCTACACTTTGAGTGACTGGGCGTATAGGCAGAAAGAAGCTCAGACTTTGCCTTACGTGTGAGCATATACTGCTCTGTATCGGCCTGGCCCTCATTACACTTATGCTCAATATAACCGCATTGAATGAGGGGATGAGTCCCGTCTCTAAGTCCCTCGCGCATAAAGTCACAGTCATACTCTTCTGGATAAAGACCATCGATAGTCTGGAAGGTAAGGCCCTCACCATCAGAACCTTCCCACTGTGCATAATCAACGACTATCAGCAACAGAAGCGACTGAACATGAATATCATCAAACTTCAGGACCTCATGACAGAGAGGAAGATGTGGATTCGCCTTGGCAAATTCGCGCATCCATTCCTCATCATCATTAAATACAGCATTGCGGTCATTCATATTCTTTTCGACATGCCTCTCCAGTTTGTCAACGAACTGTTGCTCATTAAGACCATCTATCTTCTCTGGAACGAATGTCTTGTTATGACGAAGTGCCGTGACTACACCACGTACCAGAGCAATACCTTCGAAGAAACCACCAATCTCATGGACTCCTTTGTGAATAGCCCAGCGCTTGGTTACCAATTCCTCAATCTCCTCAGAATATACCATAATAGACAGACGAGAGCAGCCGAGATAGTTGCCCATGCTCTTCCAAGACATCGGTTCACCCGCCTCGATGAGCATCGCGAGTGCAACAATCTGGACATTGGTTAAGCCCAGTTCCTTATTCAGAAACGCCAAGGGATTCTTGACCGACTTCCAAAACTCGTCTGACAATTGAGAGTCCTGTGCCAAATCAAGGATTCTGTCAAGTGCAGTGATGATAGTCCAAGTGTCAGGCTCCTTGAACTCGTCCATAATCTCACCTGGGAGATCTACCTGACCTCCGATTCCTGACTTAAGTCTGCGTACTGGTTTCTTTCTAATATTCATATTGTACTATTTTTGATTTTGTGATGCAAAGGTAGGCATTAATAACAAAACAAACACTAAAGTTATACATATAACAGATTAAGCTGGTTGGTTCTGAGAATTGACCTCAGAACGCAAGATGTCGATTATTTGGAGTGGTGATGTAATACACTTATGCTCTGGGTCTGCGAGCATCAGCTCTTTCTCGTCTGCATCTGCACCCCAAAGACAATGGTATGCCTTGATGCCTGCATTGCCAGCAGCCTGTGCATCGCACAGTTCGTTGCCAAAGGCAAGAACATGAGTAGGGTCTTCTTTGAGTTGCTTCAAAGCATATTCGAAGAGAGCGGGATTACCACCACGTTTCCTTATTCTTCGCCCAGTGGCATCTTTACAGCCTATGCGATTGATTTTATCCTTAGGGAAGATTTCCTGCAAGCCAAAAGTGCGAACGGCTACGTTCAGAACTTCACGGTTGTTGCCAGACACGATGGCTGCCTGGATGTTGTTTGCTTTGATGTATTCGAAGACTTGGTGCCAACCATCGTACAACGGGCACTGCTTGACGTGTTCGAGATACTCCTTTCTGGCCTGTACCCACTCAGGGGAAAAACGTCGTAGGGTCTTTTGTCTGGTCACGTACTGGTCAGCTTCTACAGTATCGAACAGAGTGCCGTCGTAGTCGAAAAGCACTGTTTTGTAGTCACGATTGATTGTCTTCTGCTTTGCCATAAACACTAACTATTAACATTTACGGCTGCAAAATTAGACAATCTACCTTGAAAAGGCTATGTTTCTATACGTATACCGAATGCGATTTATTGAGCCAATTTGCAGAGAGAATGGTATAGCATTTCCATACCAATAGTTGCGGTTTCCTTGATATGGAGGAACCCTTCTGGAATCTCCACCTCCCCTGGATCAATAACAATATTATGATTTGCACCTGAACATGCTGTTAGTGTATTTGCTGGTGAAACCAACAGAGACGTACCAATAACAACAAAGATATCAGCCTCGAAAGCCGTATTCATTGCAATAGGCATGTTGGGAACAGGTTCACCAAACCAGACAATATAAGGACGAAGCTGACTACCGTCTTTAGCTTTGTCACCAAGCTGAATATCATCAAACAGAGGGCGGAACTCGATACATTCCGTTTTCTCCTTGTCGATGGACGAACAGACCTTGGCAAGCTCTCCATGAAGATGTATGACATGAGAAGATCCAGCTCTTTCATGAAGATCATCGACATTTTGGGTGATTATACTGACATCGTACCATTCTTCAAGTTGTGCCAACAACTCATGAGCTTTGTTTGGCTGAACCTCCAGCAACTGGCGACGACGGGCATTGTAGAAGTCAAGCACAGCCTGAGGATCGTTATTCCATCCTTCGATGCTTGCCAACTGCATGGCATCTTTCTTTTTCCAAATGCCATCCTTATCGCGGAATGTATCAATACCACTCTCTTTACTTATTCCAGCTCCAGACAGAACAACCAATTTCTTATTCATATACCAAATAAGTTGCCTATATAAACTATGAAAGTTCCCATCCGTAGAAATCCTCTACATCTTCATAGTCTTCACCTTCTGATTTCTCGTGCTCAGTATTATCGAAGGCCGCACAGAGTAGCTTGTAAGCTTCCTTCTTTTCAATTTCATCATCTGAAACAAGCACTTTTTTGGTGATATCGTTACTGATAAGATTCAGTTCCATTTCATGCCTATCGGTAAGTTTCAAGCTTTCGACTTGCCAATATTCGTCATCGAGCAATATTGTTGGCATCTTATCAGGATTGCTTGAATCAAACTTCAACTCCTTCTTTCCTGTATATGATTGGTCACCTATAAGAATAGAAATACCAAAGAAGCACTCGTTTGTATCTCGGTCATCCCAGATTAAGAAATTCTCTTTAATGGACTCTTCTTCAACAATGATTCTGCGGGTTTCGTCCAGGACTTTGCCAAGAAGGTTGAGCCCTTTCCACTTAGTCTCGTTGTCTATATCTGGATTACTCTCATACATACGAATACCCCATACTTTATCATAAGGAGAGGCTTCAACAAAACCATGTCCCTTATATTCCGGGGATAGAAGAAGTTGTTTCAAGTCTTCGTTTTGACTGAACTTGGCGACATTGGCTTTAAGCATGATTTGATAACGCTTATCATTCCAAACCTGTTCGTCATAGTTCTGCACCTTACGGCCAAGAGCCTTTACCTTTTTGGGATCGCCATCAGCGAGGATTTGCTTGGCAATTTCTTCATCACCAAAGACAATGGCCTTCATATACATGAAATACTGCTCAGTATTATAGAAGTGACAGTGTACTTCGTTTACTTCAATGTCAAATTCTGCTGGATGCCAATTGCTTGGCCATTCGTTCCAGAAACATACGTGTTTATCTGTTACTCTCATAATTATTTGATTTACTTTACTTCAACGACGAATTGTGTGATGGGATAATAGATAATTCTCGCAGCGACCTTTTTCTTCCCTTCAGCTTCTAAAGCCTGCTGATAGCAGTCGAGTTGGTCGCCATGACGGCCTGCATAGTGTTCACTGGTTGGATTGAACACAAGACTATAGCTGCCGGGGCATGTCTTGTAATCAATAATAATATACGAATCTACTGTTTCCCAGATGAGATCAATGTAGCCGCTAACTACATGTCCTTCATCGTCAATATGACGGAAAGGTTTCTCATGATGCCGCATTACAGATTTTCCGTAGCGTGATTCAAGCAAATCTGTCAGATATGTCCACGAATCTAACAATCGGCCTGGCTCTGGCATATTCTTTTCTGTAAACCCATAGCTGTCACGGAGCTGAATAATTCGCTCAACACTGATACCGTCATCACAACAACAAAATACTTGGTGGATGAAGTCCCCCATGAGAGATTCTTCGCTCGTTTTGTTACGGACGAGCATACGATGCTCTTTGTCGTTAATGGGAACAATGTCATGTGGAGCTGTTCCTGCTTTTGACGGAGATACAAAAAGAATGTTATTTAGCGGAGAGAAGTCTTTTGCCATATCGTGAACACCGTTCATGACGTGTTCAGGCCAAGCTAAAACGTTGTCACTATCATAACGCTCGATATGGAACGGCATACCTATGCCAAAGAGGTCTTGGCTATGACTCCCGTCAAGAAGTTGTGCAACATTCTCAACTCCAACTGAACGGAACCAGCTGAGGGTAATGCCATTGTCTTTCTCTTTAGGGGCAAGAATCAGAATTTCACGAGCACGGGTTACACCCACATATAGTAGTCGTGCATTCTCTCCTATCTCACGTTCTGAGATGGATTGCCAAGACGGATGTTGCTGCATACGTGATGTGACTGCAGATTTCTTGGCATTCTCGTTTGAAGGAGCATAGATGTTACGAACCAATGAGATAGTCATAGGAGGGTTTGGATTCTCCGGAGTCGGTAGCAGTTCGCGATGATAGTGACATCCCAACATACTACGTGTAGCTATCTTTGTGGCATCGGAAGCATCGTTTTCAAGCGACAGCAGGATGACTACCTTCCATTCCAACCCCTTCGACTTATGATAGGTAAAAAGCCGAACACCGTCTTCGTTTGCAGCTCCGTCTTGTTTCTGTCCGGTGAAGAAATCTATAAAGCCTGCCACTGTTGCGGGCTGTGCTAATTTGGTAGCATAGTCTTCATATCTCCGTGCAAGGTCTATAAGCACTTGGAGGTTAGTTTCCTCTGCTAACGCGTTTTCCCACCCCTGTACTAGAGCATAGAGGTCAAGTTCGATAACGAGACTCTCAACAAGCGAACTTATACTTTGATAGCCAAGCAAGTTAGTTGCAAACTCCTGTTCTTTCGTGGAGCGAAAACTCAGAAGACTACCCAAACGGTTTAAAATGGGCACTTCTTTTAGATACACAGTAGGGTCTTGACTCTCTTCAGACAGGAAGTCAAGTCGATTTTCGATAATCTTGGTGACATTATAGCCTGGTTCCGTCAGATAGGCTACTTCTGCTCGTGCCAACTGATTGTGTGGTCTGTTAACCAAAGTAAGGAGAGCTTTCATAAGACGGCCAGCCCTTGACTCCTTTATGTCATTGGATTCACGACATACAGGAACCTTTAATGCTCGAAGTTCATCGGCCAACTTATCCAAGTTCTCATTCGTACGAGCCAAGACGGCGACGTCTTTCGCATCCATTCCCTCTTGGAGTATGAACTGTTGGATTTGTTGAGCAAGATTCTTGTCACCGTTATAAGGCCATAGGCGAAGTGGATGTTTGACAGGAGTGTCATTGCCATTCTTCTCTGGCATCGATAGTTTCACTTCCTTCTCTGTCATCTTGCTGAATACCTGCGAGAAAATGGCATTAGAGAAGTCAACAAGCGGCTTGACTGAACGGTAAGAGTGCTCCAAATGTTCTGTGTCAGAAATGCTGTCGGCTACTGCAGCTGTCAATTCTGTGTCAGATCCTCGGAAGCCATATATAGCCTGCTTCTTATCACCAACATAGCAGGTGTTAAGCAGTTTGGAAAGTCCCTGAAAGATGCGTACCTGCATGGGGTTGGAATCCTGGAACTCGTCCACAAACAGATGGGTATAACGCGACTTGATGTCATTCTGAACCTCAGGCATCCCAAGTAGGTCAAGGAACATCTCCTCCATGTCGTTGAAGTCTATCAGGTGATGCTCATCCTTATACTGACGGTATTCCTTTTGCCATCTGCTGGCCAATCGGAAAATGAGGGAGGCGTACTCTCTTTGACGTTTGGATCTCTCCTCTGTGAAAATTTCCATTCCTGAAAGACTTGCTGACAAACGCTTTGTATTATCAGAATCCTTGCAACGTCCCTTGGCTATAGATTCCAAGTCATTCAGTTCGTCTATAGAAAGTTCTCGCCCCTTGTAGTAATTGATACGCTCGAATTCAGCTTTTGCCTTTGCCCCAGGTCTGGTCATACTGGTCAGAATCTCTTCAACCTCACAGATAACGGCTTTGGCACATTCCATCAGTGATGTATCTTCCTTAGGTTCCAAACACTTAATGAAGCTTTCGGTTGTTTCAAGGCTTTTCTTCAGTTGCTCTTCATTGATGCCATACCACTGCATGAAGTCGAGAACTTTACAGAGGTCAGCCTTCCAAAACTCATAATTTATACCAGACTTGCGCTCCTTTGGATCATATATAACATTATAGTCTTCCGCATATCTATAGAGGAAATTGCGGTCTTTGGGCTCAAGCAGCCCGCGAAGTGAATGGTCACGATAAAGCTGGAGTTCATTCTCTTCCATAGCAGCGGCATCAGGCATAATGCCGAGCAGATACCAATACTTGGTCAGGAAAGAATTGGCCACAGAATGGACAGTTCCAATAAGAGCATGTTCCATTTGCTGTGCCTCACGATGCTTGCCAAGTTTAGCCAGTTCTTTTTTTGCCTTCTCGCGTAGTTCCTGTGCGGCAGCCTTGGTAAACGTAGTCATTATTACCTGTTCGGGATTCAACTTCCCGTCGAACACCATCTTTGCGACATCGGTGGTTATTCTGTATGTTTTGCCAGATCCTGCTCCGGCGCTTATGAAAGTCTTTGTCATGATAATCTGCAGCGTTAGATGGTGAAACACTTATAGTCTGAATACAGGTTCTCTGCCTTTTTGGGCTCAGTCTTTTTCCCGTCATCTTCCAGAGGATAGACATTGCCAGACTGAGCATAACTCAACTTGCTGATGGGTACATTATCAGCCGTTTCAATAACTCCACTACTAATCTCACTTACCCTCTCGGCATAGCCCTTTCGCAGTTGTTCCATGATATCAGGCTGCATGTTGGGAGTAATCAACTCACAATTGCTACCAAAGAAATCATCAGTACTGTAGAGTATTCCATAAGGCATGACAAAATATGCAGTGCGAACGGACTGAGGACGATTATCATGGTGTAATAGCATATCTTTATAAATCGCAAGCTGGAGAGCACGATTTTTCTCCAACACTGTCTTGTACTTATCTTTTTTGCTAACCCATTTTAAGTCGAACACCACATTGTTGCCTGCTTTGTCATTTAGCAACATATCAATAAAGCCATGGAGAGCGACACCCCCTTGTAGTCCCAGATCTTGTTCTTCTTCCTGCTCGCACTGAATGACCGTCAGACCATTCTCCTGAATGATAGTGGCCAACTTACTGACACATTCTTTCAACTTGTATTTTATGCGCTCTTTGTTGAGATGATGCTCAGGCAGCAAAAGTATAGCGCCTTTTCTAATAAGTGCCCTACGGAATGCGACTTCATAATGGCTGACGACAAATTCTGAAAGCGGTTCACCGTTTCTTTCGGAAGTGAAGAGATTCTCAACCACATCATGAGCCACATTTCCATAAGTCAGCGGCAATTTGATGTCCGTATCACTGGCATCTGTGAATCCCAAAGTGTAGTTCATGAAATAGTCGAGGGGGGACTGGAGTAACTTCTCTAAGGCAGAAAAACTCTCTTTAGACCGCCATTTGACAGGATGCTTTCCCGCATCAAAACAGATTTTCTCTGCATCTGTATCACGGTGATTGTCAATCACGTCAATCTTCTTGGAAGCTATCTCGCTATACAGTTTATCTCCGTCTTCCTGCTTAGTGATGGCGGGCAATTGGAGATACAGGGGATGCATGGGTAGTTTGGTGGCTCCTTGCTGTGAACAAGTTACAACGGTGAGATTACCTGAAGTCTTATAAACAGGCATGGCCAGCATCAAGTGCATAAAGTCACTTTCATGCTGTTTGTCCCAAAGTAAGATACCGGCTTCCTTCAGTTGTTTTACCTCAAGATTTGAAAGGAAATCAGTAGAGAGGGTGGCCTGCACATCACCATAGAAATCACACCATACGGTATTCTTGGACTCCCCAATCATATTTGAGGGTCTGTTGATAACGTTCCTTCTATTGACTTGCGCATGATAGAGTGTATAGTCACCGTCCTCATAAAGCGATTGCGCCCATTGGTTAAGAGTAGTAAAGGACAAGTTGCCATCAATCAACGTTTCTATCTGATGGAGCAATGCATCGGTCATCTCTGCAACGTTCCTTAATTGAGCAATCCGTGCGTCATAAGGTTGTACAGCAGCAATCTTTACTGCTTTACTTGATGCGTAGGAACTGATTGAAGACAGAAATTTAGACAGAGCTTTGACATTCACCTCGTTCGCTTCCTCTGCGAGTGGTAAGGCTCCTTCATCTGTCCTTATATCGAACGGTAAATAGGTGATATAGTTCTCCTCGCGCTGTTCCTTTGTCATTTCCTGTGGTGTTTCATCATCTTCATCTTTAAGTTCTCGCTCAATATAGCTGTTGACACAATCCTGCACCTTCTCATTGCAAAAGCCTCCCTCATGAACAATTCTATTTGCCAATTCTCTTCGAAGTCTTCTGTCAAGAGGACATTCTGGCAGGAAGAGATATTGCAGAAGCGTATTCACATTAAGAGGACGCTGGAAAAGTTGTATAGCCAATAGAAACATTTGTGTTATCTGCGGATTGGTATCGGTCATCTCGCTACCGCAGACAGGGTTGCCCGACATATGAAGCCAGTTGTCAAGGCGCTTGTTGTTGGTGTTGATCCAAACTTCATAAGCATTTGGTTGCAGCTGTGCCAACCATGCTTCAGCTTTCCATAGCTGGGAAAAATGTATCTCTGTGATAGTCGCTGGTTGCGACTTTGTATAGTCCGTTTTCTCCTCAATGGTTACATCAAGATTTTGGAGTGATGACATAAGTGGCTTTATGAAATCAGGAAGGAGATCCACATGACAAGGTATCTCAATGATGAGAGTCTTGTATGCCATAGGGACATTTAGCTCTCCAGATTCCATCCTGCGGATAGTGTCTGATAGTTTAGCAAACAATGCGGCAAGGCCTTCGTCCTTGAAATAGTTATCAATCTCAGCCAATGTATTGAGACGAGTACTATCTTTCAAAACAATATTCTTACTCCAACCGCACAAAGCCAAGTTATCTCGCCAACGGAGTAGAGTTTTTGCAACACTCATGCTATCAATGACAATACTCCGATGGAAGATATTGTCCTTAAAACTGCTATCATAATCCAGCAGAGCTTTATGGTACGAGGTGAGCCGTTCCGGATATGATGGCATTTGTTGATGGATACCAGCATGTAAAGCAAGCTGGCTAAGAAGACCTTGGGTTTCCAATACCTGAACATCAAGTGCCACTTTCTGGTCTTGCATGTTCATAAAGTAATTCCCACTGTAGAAAGGACTATATACAATCTTCATACTTGGTTTATTTAGCTATCTTCTGCAAATTTACGAATAATTTCCCAAACTTGTACTTTCTGAGGCTCATTTTTAAGAAATAGTAAGGGACTAATGATGAATCAGTCCCTTTGCACCTATATATGAAACACTTTGAGAAGCAACCCGCTGTGCTTCTTCCAGGCAGTGGGTGACGTTTGGCAGATGAATTCTGTCAAAGGTCAGCATGTGGTGATGCCCCATCTCATTGATGAAAGCCGAGGTTGTCCAGTCACCGGCACCTTCACCATCCACAGCATGTGGGTTGTGTTCAGGAGGAATTGTAATCCAGCCCTCTGAACGAAGCTTAAAACGAAGACCTTTCTCGTTCAGCGTCTGAATGAAGAGCTTGTCAGTAAAACCTTCAGTGAACGAGACGTCAGGATGCTTCTCGTTAGAGAATTTCACGATGTCACTGGCAGCCACAGCACGGAGAAAATTGCGGTCTACAGGCTCATTCGGTTCGTAATACACAAGCACCCCACGCTCATGGAACAGCTGAGCAAGCAGGATGTTGCCAGGAGCGCAGCGGTCGAAGAAGAATACGTCGGGCATCTCCTCCAGCGAGTCGAAGAGTTCCTGCGCCTGTTTCAACGTCCAAAAGCGATGGTTGACGAAACGTCCACCACGAGGAGAGTGAGCCATGTAGGCGGTCTTGGGTTTACCGTCACGCCCTGTTTTGTGGATGATGTCGAGGATGGTCGTACCACCGTCAGGCGCATTGCTGACAAGCCGAGTGTCACAGCCATAAGCCTCCATGTCAGCCTTCAGCTGAAACCCCACCTCAGAGTCATCGAGACGAGCAGCAGGCAGTGTATGCCACCCCATCCATGCGAGGATGGTCATGACATTGCCTGCCGTACCACCCACATGCTGGTAGATGATGTTCACGTTCTTACCGATCTTCTCTTGAAGATTGTCGAGCGGGAAAGTACCCGCACCAAGGCATGTCAGCCCAATCGTTTCATTTACCTTATTCATATTATACAACATAAATTAATCAATCTGGTGCAAAGGTAAGAAAACTATTTCAAAGAGAACTTAGAGCTATACGTATACCAGTTTAAGAGGACCAAAGCGGCTGAAGTCTTCACGGAAGGAAACATGATCACGGAAGAGTCGCTTGTCAATACCGCCCAGGTTGTTGGGATCGTTGGGGTTGGAATGACGATACTTCTCGCCAAAGTCGCTGGTGAACATGCTCATCTTGTACAGCAGGTCAATGGAGCCCAATGGCGAGTCGATGTCAGTACGGATGATGATGGCGGGCAGATGACCTGGCAGTCGATCAAGCAGATTACGGCATACGGCTTCTTCGCGAGGAGTGACTAACAGCACCAGTGCGCAGTCGGTCTGTGGGTGTTTGGGACTGCTGATAAAGTTGGAGAGCGCGAGGAAGCGTCCGTGGCATTCGTCGCGGAAGTCTGAGATGACACAGGAGGCCAGACCGGCTTCGGTCATGTTACTCTCCATCTTATGAGCTACAGGTTCACCGTATGATCCGTACAGTACGGTGAATTGCGAGATGGAGCTAAGGTCAGGCGGAGTCGTGATGCCATCGACGCAGCGATATGTGTAATTATCGGCAGACTCTGACGAGAGAGCCAGCTTATGCGAGAGGTCGGCATCACCAGTGAAGGCTTTATATAATAAGGAGAAGTACGCGAAGGTTCCGTTGACGCTGATGAATCCGTTGGCGCGATCAAAGGTATGACAGATGACGCTGTTGGGATTGGACTTCTGCATACGCTTCATGACGGCGTTCTCGTCGTGGGACATGGTGATGGCGCAGCTGTATTGTGGATTCACACGAATCATGCGGTCAGCGATGTACACGGCATCCTGATTCTTCAACGACGTGCTGACAAGCAGGAGCTTCGTGTTACGGAGTGTTTCGTCAGAAAAAGAGTTGGCCTGATACGGAGTTACGACACGGCCTAAGCTACAGTTGGTTCCGTAGAGCAGAGCTGCATATGAAGCAGAGGAGTGGGCACCACCATGTCCCATCGCGATCAGGGGACGTTCTGGATTGGTGAGCAGGAACCGACGCAGGGACTCTACATCTGTATGTTCCGCTTGTTCGATGTACTTACGAGTTTCTGTCAGTAACTCGCTCATGAGCTTCTTCCCGCCCCGAGTTTTCGGTGTAATTTTGTTGGTCTGTTTTGCTGTCATTGTACTATGATTTATATGTTTCGCGGTGCAAAGTTCGGAAATTCCTTCCATATAGACCGTGAATATATACGTATAGAACGAGGTATATCAACCAGATAAAATCAGTAATTTTGCAGCCAGAAAAAGTAATAATAAGAATTGGATATGGATAAAGACGTTCATTTGATAAGTAAAACCGGTGAGAGATTAGCTATACCTCACAAGGTCTTTAATGATTCTGAAATGATGAAAGATGGGAAATATGATGAGTACGACCTAGATGTGGATTGGTATCTGGCAAATGGGTATTGTAAAGCAGAAGATATGTTTAGGAGAATTGAAAGTGGATATGGTTTAATCTCACGAGAAGAGATTAATAATAACGAGTGGCTCACGATAGATGAAGCAAAAGAAGAAACAATAAAAGCAATAAGCAAAGAATATGAAGAAGATAATGTGTTTGCCGGGGCATGGGTTTCTTGATGATTTTGATATGCCAGATTTGTTAAAGCATGAATTCTCACAATGTGAGATAATCGTGCCTGGATTGTTCAAAGATAATCAATGGATTTATCCTCAGGAAGCTATCCCATATATTAGCAAACTATGTGAACAATTGCATCCTGACCTTATTGTTGGCATCGGGCTTGGAGGGTATTATGCAGTAAAAATGCACAATTATCGCCGCATATGTATAAATCCTAGTACCTTTTATACTCCTATGGTGTTTATGAATATAGATTCCCTTAAGGAGTTGGATCATCATTTGTTTGATAACTTAACAGAAGATAGCCGTCGTTTATTGCGTTGCTATTTTATTCATGAACTACCTCACATATTCCCTCTCAATAAGTTTATTGAACATCTCAAAAATAGTGTAATTGATATTTCTCGGTGTAGAGGAAATGATGAAACCATTTATGAGTATGTAATGAAACCGATTATTCGCCAACTAATTTCTCCGGTTTGGGATTTACGTGACATATATGATGAGATTACAATCTATGAGGGTGGCCGTCTTGATTATTATTTGGCAAAGAAGAATGGGAAATATGGAATCCTCGACAGTAGAGGAAACGAAATAACACCTGTCATTATGGATGAAGTCCATGAAATGATAGATACAGATGGATGTATTCCATTGGTTAAGGACGGAAAGTGGGGATTGGTACATTTCTACAATTATGTCGCACCTGTTTATGATAAAATGATGATTAGATCTGAGGAATATGTGGAGGTCTGGTTGAATGGTGTACAGGGATGGCTTGATATTAATGGTCAATTCACAACAGATGAATCCCAGGCCCATATAGGCAGCTGGTATGATTTAGATAAATAGTATTTATGTTTAGAAAAATGGAAAGATACAATGAATACAATTAAAACAGGCTTTTCGGCTATTGATGAAGTAATCGGTGGATTTAACACCTCAGAACTAGTAGTGATTGCAGGCAGACCAGGTATGAGAAAGACATCTCTTGCATTATCTATTGTTAGAAATTTAGCTATTGACGAGAAGATTCCTTGTGCATACTTCTCTCTTAAAATGAATAATGTCAAGTTAGTGAACCGCTTAATCTCGAACGTATGCAACATCAGTGGAAGTAACTTGATGAGTGGAAAACTCAGTCATGAAGAATGGGAAAGGCTGGATGGAAACATTAATATCCTACTTGACTCGCCACTATATCTAGATGACAGTCCTGCTCTTCAACTTGAAGATCTTAATGATAGAATAAGAAAGTTTGTCAAAGAACATGGAGTAAAACTTGTTGCTATTGATTATATAGGACTAATTGAATACGCGACAAGGCGGTTAGAATTAGATGTCGTTCTCAATTCATTGAAGATACTTGCAAGCGAGTTAAATATCGTCATTATAGCTTTGACAAACTTATATATAGGTAATGAAACACCAGAAACAAGAATTCCAGATATGGCAGATCATGATGAATTCAAAGCAATCAGGCAATATGCTGACTGGACATTTTTTATCTGTCGTTCAGAATTATATGGAAACGATAATAGTAATACATGTCGCGTAGTCATTTCAAAAGATGGACAAACTCCTTTGGGTTCCGCGACTTTGAAGTATCAATGGTACACAAGACGATTTGATAATAATTGATAGTAAAAATTCAAGAGTAATGGAAAAGAGGAGAAGTGATGCAATTATTGGAGCTATAGGTGGGGACATCATTGGATCGGCATATGAGTTTAAAGGAGCACGTTATGAAGATATCAAATTCTTCAAGGACGAATGCGGGTTTACGGATGATACAGTCCTGACCGTAGCTGTTGCGGATTGGTTGATGAATCGTCAAAAACCTTTGCGCGATTATTTGCTTAAGTATGGAAGGGCATACTTCAAGGCAGGTTATGGTCCGAGTTTTACTCAATGGTTGAAGAGTCCAAATCCTAGACCGTATAATAGTTGTGGAAATGGGAGTGCCATGAGAGTTAGTGCTGTCGGTTGTGTTGCACAAAGTACTAATGAAGCCATGATACTTGCGAAAGAAAGTGCTATACCGACACATAATCATCCGGAAGGTATCAAAGGTGCCCAAGCAATAGCTGTTGCTATTTGTCTTGCTCGACATAAAACAGGAAAAGAAATGATGAAGGCATATTTGACCTCGATGTTTGACTATGACTTCAATCGCTCATATAAGGACATCTATAACGCAGATTACAGTTTTAATGTCATCTGTCAGACTACAGTACCAGAGGCATTAATATGTTTCTTTGAGAGCGATAGCTATGAAGACTGCATAAAAAAGGCTATGCTTACTAATATGGATACAGATACTGCCGCTGCTGTCGCTGGAGCTGTTGCTGGAGCATTCTACGGTATCTCAGATGACTTCAGGAAACGAGTATTGTCGTATCTCCCAGATGAGTTTGTCAAAGTCATAGAGAAATATGATGAAGATGATGTTGACTGTGGCTGTAAAACGATTGTCTATTTGCATGGTTTTGGATCAAGTGGTCAGAGTGGGACTGTAAACTATCTGCGGAAAATGATGCCTGAATACAACGTACTTGCTCCTGACATTCCTGTGAATCCTGCAGAAGCACTGCCATTTTTAAAAGATTACTGCGAGAAATATCATCCAGATTTGGTTATTGGTACGAGCATGGGGGCCATGTATGCTATGCAGTTGTTTGATTACAGAAGAATTTGTGTGAATCCAGCTCTGAGGATGTCACAGTTGAGTGATATTCTAAAGCCAGGTACATTTGAATATTTTCAGCCGACGCTTAATGGTGACACACATTTTACTATTACAGAGAACACCATACAACAGTTTCGCAATATGGAAGCAAAAATGTATGAAGGCCTGACTGATGAGAGTCGACGCTGGTGTTGGGGATTCTTTGGTGATGAAGATACAACTGTTGATTGCAAAAAGGAGTTTTTAAGTCAGTTTTTTCCTAATGTACAGTTGTTTCATGGTGGTCATCGTATGACTAATAAGACGCTTGAAAAAGTTATCCTTCCATTTGCTAAGATGTTGCTGGAGGAGGATAAGACCGATGAGTGGGGAGTCACCTATAGTAATTATGGTCGAATCCTGAAAGAAGTTGACCCACAACTTTTTACTTGTGAAGAATATACCATTCCAGAGGGTGTGGAGGTGATGGATGGAACATTCTGGCTTACAGATACAAAACTAAGAAAGATAAATCTTCCCAGTTCTTTACGCAAGATGGAGGTAAATACCTTTATTCGCTGTCCGTTGGAGAAACTTGAACTTCCTGAAGGTATAACTGAAATCCCAGAATTCATGTGTGAATGTTGTCGTGAGCTAAAAGAAGTTGTGTTGCCTTCAACAATCAAGGAGATCATGCATGGGGCATTTAACTGTTGTTCGAAGCTTCAGGAGATTAATTTACCACATAGTATCGAGCGTATTGGGTCTGGAGCATTCCGTTTCTGTGAATCACTAAAGAATATTGTCCTTCCTTCCAGTGTTGACAAGATAAGTGATGAGGTATTTTATTGCAGTGGAATTGAGTCCATTGAAATACATAAAAATATCACAGGAATCAGACAATGGGCATTCTGGGGGTGTAAACATCTAAGGTGTCTGGTTATTCCTGAATGGATAACTTGTATTGAAGAAGGTGTTGTGACGGCGCATGAAGGATTTGAAGGTGTTGAATGCCATGCAAAGGGCTTCCATGTAGAGAATGACGCTCTGATAGACGATGAGCGACAAGAATTACTATGTTGCTGGACTCAGCAGAAAAACTACGTTGTGCCAGAGTGTATCAGACGAATAGCAGATATCAGCGGGAATGGTTTCGTAGAGACTATAACAGTGAAACAACCAGTAGAATTAACTACTTATGAGGTATTCGCGTCAGATACGAATCTCAGGCGAGTTGACTTCCGAGGTGGAGTTACAGGCTTAACCCAACAGACCTTTTGGAATTGTCCCAAACTGGAGAATAATTAAATAATAGTAAAAATGAAAACGAATTTTAAAAAAGTAAACTACCCTAAATATAAGGGACTGTATGATGAGGACATTAAGGCAAGGATGGAGACTGCTCCAGAGAATATTGATATTGAAACGATGAGAGCTTTCCTCTATGGCTATACCTTTACAAAAGAGTATGTTAATGGAAAGATTCCTGATGAACTATCTATGGATTATTGGGAGGAACGAAATCTAGAGATTGATTTTGAGGATCCCAACTTTGAGGATTGTGAAATACCTGATGTGAGCAAATATATAAGGACTTTTAATAATATAGATTCTTTGTTGGAAGATGTGGATGATAGCCCTTATTTTGATGTTTCATCTCAAGAGAAGTTACTCTTAGAAACCATAGATAGTACTGGCGATGGAAAAACACCAGAAACTGCCTTGTGTGTGATAGATGTTCACCAAGAATATGAGTATATTCAGCGGGTTGTCAGACTCAGTGTTTTACAACTCGTCAAACAAAGTGTAAAGAATGGTATTGATTGCCTGGAGTTGGAAGACTACGACGGCCGTGTTGAAAAGGTATATTTCGATATCAGCCGTCGTATCGAGGTTGGGTATCTTAATCAATAAACTACTTTGTCTTCAGATACTGAAGGAAAGTAAAGGCATCATCGGGGAGGTCGTATTCCAACTTCCCGTTGTCGCGGAGTTCCATCAGGAGTCGACCTAAGAGGTTTGGACCGATATAGTTGTCACCTTGTTGTTTGACCCCCCAGGTGTCTGGAGTCTTTTTGGGGAAGGATGTCTGGTCTTCGACAATGAATTTGCCTTTAGAACGCTCCAATTCCTTACGGAAATCCTCACTTTGTTCGTATTTTTTTGTAAGACAGAACTTCATGGCATCAACGATGATCTTACCCCAGTCTTCCCGACGGTGGGTCTTTTCCCAATGCTTGGTGGTCATCTTGGGATTATTAGCACTGAAAACTGCCTTCACCGGCTCTTCGCCTTTGAATTTCATAAGCTGGAACAAAAGCTCTGAAGTTTTGAACGTCACATTATTAATAACAATAGGTGAGGGAGCGAAATTTCCAAAAACACCCCAAGGTTCTTTCACCTTACGGATGGCAACACATTCAGAAACAGGGTACGTCTCTATGGAATAATATTCAGGATAGAATTCCTGAATAAATGGGGCTATACTGTAGAAGTTCATACTATCTGGATTTTAGAAACTGTTTAACGGAATTTCTCTTTGGGAACCTTCAATAAGCTGGAACTTCTTCGGGTCAAGCTCCACTTTGTCGATGCGAACAATGCGAATTTTGTCAATGTTCAAGACAACTCTATTTGTCAAACCATCAGGGTTAGTCTGTGCCTGTGGCCATGCAAAATATTCAAGACCGATCTCGCTGAAGAATTTAGCTGCAGCCTTTTCTGAATCGAGGTCTGCACTACCGATGAGTTTCTTTACAGTACCCTCTTTACCTATAAGTCGATTACCAACATATTTACGGAAATACTTGCCAACAGTAGTTGCTTCAACAGGAATCTGCTCGCCAAGAGTCTTTTCAGTACGTCCAATGATAGATGGATGAACAGGGCGACAGGAGAACAGATAGTTATCTTCTGTCATATCGGGAATCTCAAGGGTATAAACAAAATAATCTTTGTTCTCTGGACGCTTCTTATTGTAAGCATAGTGCGCAGCAGATGTATATGACTCTGTGACATAAGTACCAAAACCAAATTTCGCCTTGCCATCGCCTTCCAAAGCATGGGCAATATCAAACTTCTTGAAAAGCACTGATGTGCCATGATAAAATATTTCCATATAACAAGCCATTAAAATTGATGCAAATATACGAAAAAAATCGATTATAAGTATAATAAAGAGCAACTTTTGATTATTTTTCGTACTTTTGCGTCATCAAACTATTTAATTGCATGATTGAAGTTATTAAATCCCCGACGCCAGTGACTGAGAAAACTCAGTGGACTGTATTTCTGGCAGGCCCGATGAATGGCGCACCATCTTGGCAGGCTCAGGCTCCCAAGGTAGCTGCAAAGGTTGGTATTGATGACATTACATTCCTGAATCCCCGTAAGACAGATCGATTTGTGACGGGTACCTATCAGGTGAACTGGGAAACCTTTGGCCTGCGCATGTGCGATGTGATTTTATTCTGGATTCCGCCTCAAGCCCGTCCTATGAAGCCTTGGCGTTATTATGCCATCACCACCAGATTGGAGATGGCAGAGAATCTGGCGCGTGGGCATAAGGTAATCATCGGTATTGATCCCGAGTTCAAGAATGAGAATGGTGATGACATGGCTGGTATTCATCATCTGCGGCGTATGGCAAAGTACTATGGAGTAGAAAAAATCCATACTTCACTCGAAGGTTGCATGACGGAACTAAAGGCATGGATGGAACGTCCTCGTAAGGAGGAAGAGAAAGCTCACCATATGCTAGGTCCGGCATTTGAGCCGATGGATAAGTTGAGCAGGATGATTAAACCAAGTACGAGTCGCAACGAGACACTGATGGAACACTGGAACCAGACCATTACTCCTGACGATACGGTATTTGTGGAGGGGGATTTCGGAGCCGATGAATGGAAACCATTCCTTAACGGGAAGATAGAAATGATAACAAAATAGGTATTCAGCGGAATATCATACTATCATTATTATGGGAACGTCGTAACTATTCCAATCATCTGTGAGTTGTCCAGATTTATCGGATAGGAAAGACTAAACCTTCCTTTATATGTCTGCGGACGGTGCAGTCGTTGAGACTCCACCGTCCTTTATTTATTACCAATTCCATACATCTTTCATATGTCCCCAAGCACACTGACTACATTTATATCCACCTGAACTAAACGGACCACTATGACTGGAAAGACATGATGGGCAAATGCGATACCCACAGGAATCACAAACGAACCAATGTCCTTTATCTGACATTGTTCTATGACAACATTGACATGTAACCAACATAAGCTATTGAGTTTAAATTATCCAAACACTTCTTTAAATGCATTATAGTTTTGACCATGGGAGTTATGATCCTCGATGATGGCAAAATGAATCTCACGGAAAAGTCCCTGGAACTCTGGCTCTTCGAAGACTTGCTTGAAGAGTTGAGCCATGTGTTTGGGTGGATTGGCAAAAGCTCCGCAACCAAAAGCACCAAGCACTAGTCTGCGCTGGCCGTTATTGTATGCAATTCGTAAGATGGTACGAATAAGGTTGAGAGTTGAGGGAATGAAATTATCCGGTATGGTTGTTCTACCATTCATAAACCTTCTTATATTAATTGCTGCAACAGCTACAAAATTCACCTGCCAAGGGTTATCTAACAATGCATAGCCGTTTGCTTCGGTATCGCGGAAAACTGTAACACCATGTGAGTACACGCCACCATAATTCTTTTTCAATGGATAAGAGTGATGTGGATTGTGGGGAATTCCATATTCCTTCTCGCAATCAAACATTGCAGGATCTGCATATTGGAAAAGGAAACGGAAATAATCTGAGCAACGGAAAAGATATTCTTCCTGTGCGCCAGCACCACCATATACTCCACCTCCAGGATTCTTGGGACTGGCCATATTGAGTACACAAAGGTCGTCTGTATAATCTTGATCAAATAAAGTCTTGGCATATGCCAAACAATCTTGATTGACAACTTTGTACTCTGTAGTATATTTGTGCTCTACATTTTTCAACGAGATCTCCTTTTCACAAAAGACATTATCTCGAAGTGTCTTTCCATTATGGAGGTTGTCAAATCGTATAGTTATTCCAGAAGGAGCCTTATAACCACCTTTAGTTACTATTTCCAAAGTTGACTGGAAGACTTTGGCTCTTACAGGGCGAGTGCCACCCTGTACTTTTTTGGATGGCTCAAACTCATCGAGCCATGCCTTTGCGTCCCATGAAGGATAATTGTCTGTTGTCATATTTCTACTTTTTGTTTGCAAAACTACAAATAATAAATCAAAATACCAAGAATTAGCTCGTAAAAGAGGTGATAACGTCCTCATAAGAGGTCAGTTCTGTAACCAACTCAATGTTTCCTGTATCGTTGAGCGTAAATGCAGCACGACAGTCAAGACATGCAAGGCTATCTGTGATAATTGGTCCATCAAACTGCATGGTGTGCCCAACAATCTGATAAATACCAGATAATGGATTCGAAACTAGTAGTTCATCAATGTCTGCCCAAACAATGCTGCCACTTGGGTAATCACCCCAACGCATTTCACCGACTTGTGCCAAAGACTCCAGACCCTCATTGGAATGAAGAAGGCGATTCAAATGCCTTGCATCCGGTTTCCTAATCAGTTCCACATTCCGCTTAAGCCAGCTCTGCGTTATACCGGCATGTGAAAAGAGATAGTGTTTATTGCCCCAATCGGTTTCCCATGCTAGTTGAAAGAAACTATGATACTTGGTGAATAAACGCTGAAGGGCAACGGCAGAAACAGGATCATACCTGACACCACCGGCAAGTTCATAATAATACTCAGAATAGTAATGAAGGTCATGATTACCCAACAGCAAAACGACTTTTTCAGGGTTCTGCTGCTTGAAGGCTATGATGGATTTGAAATTCTTTAGTGCTTCACGATTCGTAATGCCCTCCATTTCATAAGGATCAGTGTAATCACCAAGGAAAACAATTTTCTCGTAGTCACCAGATTTCAGGGCCGACTTCCAAAAAGTACGGCCATGAACATCTGGAATAATCAGTATTTTCTTATTCATTATCTTATACAAACAATTCAACCTAAGTGCCTAAGAAGAAATCTTGACTTGCTGCTTTTGCGCATCTTGTCTAGACCACGCTCACGAATCTGACGGACACGTTCACGAGTAAGTCCCATATCATAGCCAATATCATCGAGTGCCCTTTCTTGACAACCTATGCCAAAGCTTTGGATGACAATGGTTCTTTCCCTATCATTGAGGACGGTACACAACACTTGCATCAGGTCGCTACACATGGAGTCATGGTCAAGCTTTCGGTCAGTGGCATACTCTGAGGAGGATGACATCATATCTGCTACTGTTGTCCCTTCATCTTCAGAAATGGGAGCATCTATACTGGCAACATGAGCTTCGCCTTGAATGGCCTTTTCAATCTTGTCAATCTCTAAAGAAATAATATCACTCAGTTCCTCAGCAGACGGGTAACGTTGCTGTTTCTGGATAAATTCATTCGTGGCATTCTTGATCTTGTTGCTGATGGCAATCTGACTCTGGGGCCTGCGCACCATATTGCTGTACTCTGCGATGGCCTGAAGGATGCTTTGACGAATCCACCAGATGGCATAAGAGATAAATTTGAAGCCACGTGTTTCGTCAAACTTATCTGCAGCTGTGATAAGTCCAATATTACCTTCACTAATTAGGTCAGTAAGGGAAACACCTTGGTTCTGATATTGTTTAGCAACAGATACCACAAAGCGCAAATTGGCTTTAACAAGCTTGTCTTTGGCAATTTCACCTTTCTTTCCTCCCGCATGAATGGCTTGGGCAAGTAATACTTCTTCTTCAGTTGACACCAGAGGAACACGACTAATCTCAGAAAGGTACTTGTCGAGTGATTGCTCAGAACGAGGGGTAATGCTTTTGTTAATCTTCAGTTGTCTCATATTTCTACTATCTTATACTTTTGGGGTTGCAAAATTACTATAATATAAACACACATGCCTCCATTATATACGTATAGCGATAAGGATTGGGAGAAAAGCGAGAATTAACTCGCAAGTTTCCTTCTTAAGTCCCTTATTCTTGATTCAAATCCTTTACAATGAACAGAATCTGGTAATCTCAAATAATAATAGTCATAGTGATGCATAAATTCATGAAGAAGTGTGTTGATGAAGGTTCTGATGTCACATGGAACCATATAGTGACGATTGTTCCAAAGGGTAATTCCTTCTTTAACTCCTTGATATAATCCCATACATGTGAATCCAAATTTGGGGTCGTATGTCGTATTAAAGACAAATATTGGGCAACGTGGAATTCCATATTTGTCACAAAGGTAGTTCAAAAGTTCTTGCGCAGCTTTTTTCCTTGGTTCAACTTTACTCCCACTATGAAGGAGATTTTGGTACTCCTCATGTGAGAAGTCTGAGTAATCAACAGTTTGATACTTGTTACTTTTCTTAATGTTTCTGATACTTGCCATATTGATGTTACTTTTAATTTGATGGCAAAGATAATTAATAGTATTTGTATTACCTGTTTTGTTATATGTATAACAGAAATGTAAATAATTGAAGAGTATATGTTATACCTATAACTCCAGACCATATACATATTTTTTGTCTTATCTTTGCCACAGAAATCCGAGAACTCACCAAGGATAGTAATTAAAAAGAATATAAACATGAGTGTAAAGAGTACGACAATCGTGGTGAACAAGCCAAAGGCTACAGTGAAGAATCTCCAGTTCGTTAAGAAACTGGATAATATTATTGATGATATAGAGAAAGCAGAGGAGAATGATGAGGTGATAGAGGGAAATCGTCGTTCTTCCTATGACTTAGTGATGATTCGATCCCAATACATTGACCGTTACGACTGGTATGACACCATTTTTGAGAAAAATGGAAAGTATGGCACAAAGGATGCGACAGGTAAGGTACTCTTGCCCGCGAAGTATGACGGTATAGGTGAACTTTGCCACAAAATCTACTGCGGGAACATTCCTCGGGTTGCCAAACTGAACGGAAAGGCAGGACTGGTAAAGCCAGATGGAAGTGGCGAGGCACTGACTCCTTTTGTCTACGACTCCATCTCATATATGCTCATAGAACCTTATTACACTGTCAAGAAAGACGGTAAACTTGGGATTATAGGCAAGGATGGACATGTAATTGCCCCTTGTATGCTTGATGAAATAACGCATGCTAACGGACGATGTCTTGTGATTAGGACAGGTAACAAGTACGGGCTTCTTGACAGAACATGTAATGACCTCTATATTGCTCCTCAATATGCCAAGGTTGAATTTGTTGATATGGAGCAGCCCTGCACAGTCACAAAAGACGATGTGGAAGGTGTCATCAACGAATCAGGTGATTTTATGACATGCGAGGAAGCCCTCGACTATGAGGGGTATCTCGTTGGGGAGTACAATCCAGATACATTTTTTAAAGACTGAGATATGATAAGAGGCAAGAAAATAAGAAAGCCACTACGCAAACTTAAAATACAGGAAAAGGCAGAGATGGAACAGGAACTGACTCCTGACTTTATTGATGAGAATGAAGAGCTAACCATGTTGTCAGCAGTGGATCTCATTGTAACCCTCGCTGAGGATTCGGAGCTTAGTTCTTTATTCTTTGAGAAGGCAGATCGTTTTATTACCTTCCTTTCAGAACGTCAGGGCATCACGAAGATACAGGCTGTGCTTCTAGCTCTTTTCGCGGAGTCGAGTGCCTCAGGCAATAAGTCCGACTTCGCGGATGTCGCTCGATACCTTGATTGTAACAGCGTACAGGTTCTACAGTATAAAGGAGAGGTGGATGACTTGGTTAGGAAAGGTATGCTTCGCATGATAAGAAATAACATGAATGGAAGTTATGACTATGCCGTGACCCAATCATTTCTGGAAAGCCTCGCTAAGAATGAGCCGTTCCAGCGTAAGTCTTACAAGAATGCCTCTGGAATTCAGTTCTTCCAGTATTTTTATGATATCACCCATCTGCGCCATGAGGATGAACTCTCTTCAGAACTGATGTTTGAAGAGATAGAACGGCTGATGGATGAAAATCCGGATCTTTCATATGTAAAGGCTCTACGTAATATTGGCATGTCGGCAGAAAGCGAGGCTGTAGTTACTCACATGTGTCGTCATTTGGTATTATGTGGAACAGTTAATATTCCTACGAGTCATCTTGTCTTCTTGTTTGATGCACAGCATCAGAAGTATAATTTTGACAGAGCTATGTCTGAAGGAAGACACTTTCTGGTAAGGGAAGGTTGGGTAGAAAACGCTTTTTCTGAAGGTTTCAAAGATAAAGACGAATATCAATTGACAGCCAAGGCACGGGAAACACTCCTTCAAGAGTTTGACATCAAGCAGCCAGAAAACAAGGGTTGTGACGTGGTGCGGAGCGATAGTATTGTAGCCAAAGAACTGTTCTTTAATGACGAGGTCATGCACCAACTTGAAGGGCTGGCCGAGTTGCTTGATGATGTGCATTATATGAGTATATGTAACCGTCTGAAAGAAAAAGGACGGCGTCAGGGCTTTGCCTGTCTGTTCTATGGCGAACCTGGCACAGGAAAGACTGAGAGTGTGCTCCAGATGGCTAAAAAGACTGGCCGTGATATCATGCAGGTGAATATCTCGCAGGTGAAGAGTATGTGGGTAGGCGAGAGCGAGAAGAATATCAAAGCTATTTTTGACCGCTATCGTGCTGTTGCTAAGAATTCCAAGAAAGCTCCTATCCTTCTTTTCAATGAGGCAGATGCTGTCATCGGTAAACGAAAGGAGGGTGCTGAGCGTTCTGTTGACAAGATGGAGAACTCCATCCAGAACATCATTCTACAAGAGATGGAAACGCTGGACGGTATTATGATCGCAACGACAAACTTGGTACAGAACATGGATGATGCCTTTGAGCGACGCTTCCTCTACAAGGTGAAATTTGAGAAACCCGAATTGGCTCAGCGCACCAAAATATGGCAGTCTATGCTACCGGAACTCTCTGAAAAGACCGCTGAGAAACTGGCCTCTGCCTATGATTTTAGTGGAGGACAGATTGAGAATATTACCCGTAAGTGTGATATAGAGAGCATTCTTTATGGGAATGATTATGTGACCGATGAGAAAATTGAGCAATACTGTCGCGAAGAGAAGATTGTGAAGAAGGGTGGAGCACGTATAGGTTTTATATAAAAGGAGCAAAATGATTACATATAGAAAAGTTAGAGAAGATGATTTGGAACTCAACTCCAAAATAGAGGATCTGAACATAAAGGTATTCCCTTCAACAGAGACTACCTCAGACTTACATTTCTTGGAGAATTATTACAAGGGAGCATCCGTAGACTTCATCGCCATCGAGGATGATGACAAGTTTATGGGATACACTTATATGATAAATTTCTTCCAGGGCTCTTTCATCTATTATCTGGCCATAGAACCTGAGTATCAGGGTAAAGGTTATGGAACTGCCCTGCTGAATCATCTGCGGGAGATTCAAGGCAATCGCCCCATAGCTCTGACCATCTTTACACCTCACCCAGACAATGATGACTATGAGGAATGTCTCAGAAGAAAGTGGTTTTATGTCAGAAACGGCTATGTAGATCAGAAGATACCCTATCCAAGCGAAGAGGCCCATCGCTATGACATCTATATGAATGGGGACGGCATCAGTTACATCGAGCTGATGGCCATGCTAAACAAAGTTGATATGTTCTTCAACGTACTAATCTGTATAGGAAGGCATCATTTGGGAGATCCTGCATAAGAATAAAGTGTTAAAATCAAAACTTTTTCCGAACTACGCAAAAAGATTTCGTTCTTTATTTGTAACTTTGCAGCCGAATTTGAAGAATCCTATATGGACATGAGACTGTTTACACATACACAACCATCGTTCGTTCAGAGCTTTCGACGCTTTGAACGGAGTAGTCATGTGCAGCAGTTTTGCACACCGACAAGTGGTATAGGATTCCCACGGCATCAAATGTATAGTCATTTCCGACCGACAGCATAAAGCTGATAGTGAGAGGAGAAAGAGGTCGATAGTTGGTAATCCGTACCGAATAGGAGAAGGATTTCCAACTATTTTTCATTCATCATTAAACGACAATACAACGATGCCTGCAAATAAGAATGCCTTGATAAGGTACAAAACGATAGACAACTGTTTAAGAAACAGATATAGAAGATGGACGCTTGATGACCTCGTAGATGCATGCTCGGATGCACTTTACGACATGGAGGGCATCACCAAGGGCGTATGTGCCAGGACGGTACAGATGGATATACAGATCATGAGGTCTGACAAACTGGGGTATAATGCCCCTATAGAGGTGTACGACAGGATCTACTACAGGTATGCCGACCCTTATTACTCCATTACAGAGATGCCTTTGACTATAGATGATTGTAAACTCATCAAAAAGGCCATCACGCTGATTGACAACAATAATAATGGTGGCAATAAAGAGACGGCAAGGGTACTAAAGAAAGTTCAGAACAGGCTGTTGTCTATACTGAACTACGTATAAACAGAAAGCTTCTTTTCAAGAAAAGCTCTTGGAAAGAAGCCTTTTTGTCTGGATAGCGAGACTCGAACTCACTCCACAAACTCCCAAAGATTGCATGCTACCATTAAACACCATATCCAGAAAAAACATGTGACTCGTGAGAGATTCGAACTCCCGACATCGACATTCGGATTGTCGCGCTCTTATCCCGCTGAGCTAACGAGCCGTTGGAGCTTCAAGCAGGGTTCGAACCTGCGACCTGCTCATTACAAGGGAGCTGCACTACCACTGTGCTATTGAAGCTTGATGTAGTCGGTACGAGGATCGAACTCGTGTGGACAGATTGAAAATCTGTAATCCTGACCTGTTAGATGAACCGACCATCTTGGGAGTTTGACAGGATTCGAACCTGCGTAAACAAGAGCCACAACCTTGCGCCTAAACCTCTCGGCCACAAACTCCATATAACATGCTCCAGATAGATTCGAACCACCACCTCCAGAACCGAAATCTGGTATGCTACCATTACACCATGAAGCACTTTTGTTGCCCCAGAAGGAGTCGAACCTTCGCTAACAGAGCCAAAACCTGTTGTACTGCCGTTATACCATAGGGCTGTCTTCTGTGGAGCCTCGTGGAGTTGAACCACGTTCTCAGGATTTTCAGTCCTGCGCATACACCAAGTCTGCCAAAGCTCCTTACTTTGTTGCCCCAGATGGATTCGAACCACCACCTCCAGATCCAGAATCTGACGTGCTAACCATTACACCATGGAGCAATTATTGTGATGAGGGAGGGACTCGAACCCACGACCGGCTGCTTCGTAGACAGCTGCTCTAATCCAACTGAGCTACCTCACCATTTGCGGAAACAAGAGGATTCGAACCTCTGGAACCTTTCGGTTCAACACGTTAGCAGTGTGCCGCTTTCGACCACTCAGCCATACTTCCTTCATGATTTCGTGTGCAAAGGTACAACAGCCAAATGAAGTCTTTTTTCGTAACAAAGAAAAAAGTTCATTTCAAAGGAAAAAATCAGTTTTTTGTTACAAAGGCCTTATTCCTACCTTCCTCCTAACAACGACCTTGCTACAAATCAGCATAATTGCTGTAGTACTGGCCGTAAGGACTGCCCTGCAGGAGTCATCTAGTCATCAGGCAGAAGAATAACACCATTCACGCCGTCCACAGAACCCGTGCCGAAATACATGGCTCAAATTGGAAAAGCAGTGTTTCAGAAACCAAAGACTTAGATTCGAATCCAGAAGTAAGAAATGTGAAGAGAAAAGGGGAAAAACATGTTCAATAAATATTTTGTGTTCATTTTTTGTGAACAAAGAGCATTTTCTGAACAAAAAGTTTGGAGATATGAGAAATGTTCACTAAATTTGCAGCGTTCAAAATGAATGAACACGGACAAAATAGTGAACAAACAAGATGATAGAAGAGGAAATTATCAATGATGTCGTTTACAATCTGAAGCGATTGACGAGTTTGGAAAACATTGATTTCAAAACGGTCGAACAATCTCGTAGGTACGACTACGACCTGACTATCAACGGTGTAACATTTGCCTGCGATGTGAGGACGCAAGTGAACAAGGCAAATTGCAACCTTGTTGTGCAGCAGTTGAGTAAACTGAAGGAACAAACGGATAAGCCACTGATGGTGGTTGCAAGCCATTTCTCGCCGGAAGCGTTTGACAGTCTGCCCCAAGAGGGGATTAGTGTGGTTGAAAGTAGCGGCAATTGTAAGATTGTAGCCAGTCCGTTGTTTATCAATATCAGCGGGCAAAAGAGTATGCAGATGAAAGAAGCCAAAGGCAAGGCTTTCAATGAAGCTGGGCTGAAGTTGATTTTCTATTTTCTGCTTGATGACAGCAATATCAACAAACCCTACCGCCAGATTAATGAGGAAACGGGATTGTCGTTGGGCACCATCAAAAACGTGGTTGAGGAACTGGCAAACGGTCAATACGTGATTACAACATCGAAAGGGCGTTTCCTGAAAAACAAAAAAGAACTGCTCGACATTTGGCAGACCTACTATAACCAGACCCTGAAGCCGAAACTGATGGTAAAGGAAATGGAGTTTGTGGATGCAGAGTGCCGGAGAGACTGGGAAAAGATCGCCCTGCCTGATGGTGCGTGCTGGGGCGGTGAAGGAGGAGCCTATATTACAGATCACTATCTGATTCCAGAACAGTTCGACATCTATACAGAAGTGCCGAGTGTCAAACTGATGATGACGAAGAAGATGCGATTCGAAGAAAATGGCAGTATCAGAGTCTATCAGAAGTTCTGGAAAAGCTACGAGAATGAGAAGGTGGCCCCGAAGATTTTAATATATGCCGACCTGATGGGAAGTGGTAACAGCCGTTGTATTGAGGCTGCACAAAGACTGATTGAAAATGGAATATAAAATATCGAAGGAAGAACTGGGCAACGACTGGCTGTATAGCACACTCATTGCCTTGGATAAATGCATGGCTGCACATGGTCTGCCACTTTACGTGGTAGGAGCCAGAGCCAGGGATGTAGCCATGAAACTGATGAAGGGCGATGAGCCTAAACGACGCACGGAAGACCTGGACGTGGCCATTGCCATTGAGAACTGGCAGGCTTTCGACGATATATGCCAAACGTTGCAGGAGAATCATTTCAAACGGTATGGCACCACGCAGAAATTCTTCTATAAGGGAAAAAACGGAGACATAGACTTTGAGGTAGATATTGTGCCTTTTGGCGGAGTCGCCGTTGACGAGAAGATTGGCTGGCCACCAGAAGGAAACCCAGTTATGTCGGTGAAATGTTTCCAAGACGTGATGAAAGAGGCGGTCACAGTGGTCGTTGATGACATAGTGAGAGTAAAGATGGCTCCCCTTTGCGGACAGTTCCTAATCAAGTTGGACACATGGAACGACCGTCATGCTACAACAGACAAGGACGCAGAGGATATGCTTTTCATCCTGAAGAACTATCTCGACATCCAACTGCTTTATCAGGAGGATAGTGTGCCGCCTGATGTTGTGACCATAGAGGACGAAAGTACGGATACTATTATCTGGGGAGCACAGTGGTTGGCATTTGACATCAGTAAGCTACTTTCTACGGAGCATCTCCAGTTCTATGCCACCCTTATAGCTGAGGAAATGGAGAAGGAAGAAAAGAGTGAACTCGTTTACCACTTCATGAAGTATTATGGCAATAAGGATGTAGACGACATCAGCAGTTACTACGATTCTTGTAGAACTATCTGGAGCGAGTTTGGCAAGATATTTACTAACGAACTGAAAGAGAGGAACGAGAAATGAAAGCAGAGACTTTTTCAATAGGTAGCAGACACTACGATAACGAGGATAGGCTTGCCGTCCAAGAATTGAGTGAATCAGGCATTGTCGCCGTACTTGCTGATGGTATGGGCGGTTTAAGTCTCGGTGATATGGCTGCGGATGTGGTGACAAAATCGATTGCAGACTACATCAAAAGCAATTATAAGGGTACAGACGATCAAAAAGTCCTGCATGAAGCTCTCGATTATGCCGATAAGAAATTGAGGAATGTCAGTATGACTAATAAAAGCAATATGGGGGCTGCTGTCGCTGTTGTAATAGTGCATGACCATCATCTGTATTGTACTTGGCAGGGGAATGTCAGAGTATATGTCCAGCACGATAACAAATTGAGTCTGATTACGGAAGATCATATAGCTAATATCGGGTATGGAAGGACAGCATTGACCAGATGCATCAAAGGGGCAGGATTGCGTGACGATATACCATTCGTCAGTCATGAATTGATCAATGATGATGCAGTTATCCTCTGTACGGATGGACTGTATAGCGTGACTGAGAGCGATATGGCAAGTTCTTCTGTTGACGAGATAAAGGCACGAATAGTGTCTCCAGAAGATGATGCGTCGCTCATAAAGATTTCATCATTATAGTTATCCCCTACAGTCCAAGACATCTGATTTGAATTTCTGTGCAAGAAGAAACGAGAGGCTGGCTTTGCCTTTCGTTTCTTTACAGAGGATTTAGATGCAGGCGAGCCTATCGGCGTGACTTCGGCTTCTTCTTTCTTCGTTCCAAGTACGCCGCCAACTCATTGATGGCCCAGATGGCTGACATGACAAAGATCGGCATAAAGGCCATCGCCCATAGGAACGTCATGGTGTCGTTCAGGTGGTACTTGCCTGTGTAATAGGCAAGTACTGGAAAGACGACCAGGGCCACCTTGTCGGCCAGATGATAGGCAATAGGGAACCATTCCATGCGCGAGGTCAAGCGGATGAGGTGCTCCTCGGCTTTGGCCTCGATATACTCGCTGACAGTCTCGCCACCCTTCATCATTGCCATGCAAACCTGAGACTTCTGCCATTTCTCGAGGTCTTTCTTCGTCAGTTCTTCGACATAGCGGCTCATGAGTTTCGAGTCGTGCATATTCTCAGCCACTTGCCGCAGGATGCATTCCGCATACAGGTTCATCTCTTCCAATGGCGCGACGTCCATGTCCTGGTTGACGAGCTTGTTGCTGTTGTTCCTCATCGCATCGAGCGGAATACTGCCCAGAAGTGTCTGCTGGTCTATGAGCATTTCAATGGCTTCGTGGGTTGATTTCACAAGGAACTTACCTTTCATCACGGCCTTTACACCGCGTTCATATTCCTTTTGGTCATAGAGCGCAGTGTGCTTCTGCCCTCTATGAAAAAGAACATTCAGCTTGTTAATAACTTGCATGATAGTATGCGGCTTCTCCTGCTTTCGGGGGCTGTCGTGCCGTCCCCCAGTCTCACTGTTGCCTCCCCGCATCTGACTATCGCCAGAGGGAAGCATGCTTCGATAATCTTTAGACATAAATTTAACTTATCTTTTTCGTCCTCTATTATTCTGTTGTCTGATAAACCCGTTCTTCTTCCACCAATACCATTCCTCGTCCTTCTTCTTCGGTAGGTCGTTATTGCTCTGACCGCCTCCAAGGGACGGCTGAGTTTCCGGCAGGGCAAGGTTCGCAACGACATCAAGCATAGCTTCGACTGCTTCACCCGCACGTTCGGCACTACATTCAAACTGATCAAGCAGTTCCATTGCAGCTTTCTTTAGGCTGTCTTCGTCGAATGATGAACCGGCATTCTCTCCCATGTCGATGGCCTTAGCCACGATGCCTTCTGGCAGCTAAACTCCGTCCTGAACGGACTCTTCACAAAGCGCTTGATGGCATTCAGCGCAAGCCAGATGGCTGTCCGACGGTCACTCTCGGCCTCCGTGGACTTATGGGGAGCAGGCTCTTGCGTCGGCTGTGCAGTGACTGTTGGAGTCACAGTGTGATTCGGCTTCGGTTTAGACATAGGCTGTTCATTGACAGTCTTTTTATCCTTGGTCTCATCCTCAATCCTTGTTACCCGTGGATGTTCCTCAATATTCCGCGGCTCAGATTCAATAATCACAGGGTGCATCTTCTGCCAGGTGTCAGGCAGTTTTGACACTGTGATGTCGCGCCCATGCCCGAACCCTTTGGCCGAAGCCTTGTACATCACCGTACTGGAGTAGTTCCCGTCGAGGTCGTACAGCCTCTCGCCGACGGAGTACCCACGGCAAACGCCCCTCGAATCGTATGTCGGCTCCACCTCGAAGCCGTTCCTGCGCATCCCGGCGAAGTATGTCTCGTTATCCCACGCATCCATCCCCTTCAGCACCTTCATTGCAGCATCGTGAATCCGCTCCATCCGATGGTTCGTCCGCTCCTCGGCCTTCGTCCAGCCGTATTTCTCGGCAATGATGTTCGCAGCCATTTTCGCCCGCTCCTTGCACTTGTGTGTGTCCTGCATCTCGCCGTCTATTGTCAGGCGGTTGGCCACAATGTGTACATGGGGCTTGCCCGTGTCAAAGTGTACAGTGGCTACATACTGACTTTTGGCCAGCATAGTGTGCCTGCCGCTCACCTTCACCTTGGGCTGTCCCGTCCTCTTGTCGATGACTGGCCTGCCGTCTTTGTCCTTCACCGCCTCCCGTTTGTAGTCGGTAACGTCCAGCACCTGAACACAGTCCTTACAGAATCTGTCCCACTGCGCCATCGTCCAGTTCCGGCAGACCTCCGGCGACGGACACAACTCGATGCGCCAGAACGGTTCATCAACCTTATGCCTAGATGTAGCCAGCAGCAGCTGCATGTCCATCAGTACGGCCACTGGCGAGTATGGCTTACCCGTCATCGGGTTCAACTCGATGTTGTTGGAGGCGAGAAAGACGGGTTTGTCCTCCTTCCTCGCCTTCTCCTTGTCGAGCACATAGTTGATAGCGTTGGCGGCATGCGCCCCGTCTATCGTTGACATCTTGATTACCATACGCTAATCTCCCATGTTTAACACCTTGTCCCTCATCCTGTCGAAGAACTCTAGGGCAGTGATTAGATGCTCGCGCCACCAATCATACGACCTCCCGTTGATGACGAGTTTCATACGCTGCTCAGCGGAAAGGTGGGCAACCTCCTCAATCATGGCATTGAACATAAACAACACGTCGGCACGCTCCTTCTTCAGGTCACGAAGCAGTTCCACCTCTTCAGGAGAGAACGCTGCACGGGGATGCTTTCCGCTTAGGATCGTCGTACAATACTGCGAAAGATTCTGTCCGCATTTTTCCGCGTTCCCGCGAAGTTCATCCAGCAGTCGTTTCGTCACTTTCAGGTGCAGCATCTCTGTGGCAGTCCACTTGCGGATGCGCAGTCCTGTACGATTCTCACGTAGCACCTTGTCGATCAGGTCCACGCGATGGGCATCCAGCTTGTAACTGCCAAACAACGTGTACCGCTGTCGGCTGATGGGCTGGTCAACCTGTTCGATGCTGCCACTACTCCGATAGACGACAAAGTGCATCTGGCATTTCCTGTCAGTCTCATCCACCCACAGGTCACTGACTGTCACGGGTTCCCATGAGAACTTGGTGTGCCACTTGTCATCCTTCTGTGAAAAGTACCGCTTCTTCGACTTTATGAAGAAGCCCTTCTCAGGCCTCGCCTTCTCTATGAGTTGCGAGCCTTGGAATATCATCGTTACGTTTCTGTCTATTACCATTAGTATACTTTTATAAAAGGTGTGAGCCAGCGAACGCCTCCCCAATGAGAGCCTGCGAGCATTGCCAGTTCGGTTCGGCTGTCAAAAGAGCCATAGCGATTTTGGTAGCACGAAACTCCAACTGGCATATCTTTAGACAAGTTTCGGTTTCTACCGGCACTGTCTGTACGACAAGAGTGTCCCAGACCGTCTGGAACGTTCTGTTTGCCTGGCCGTGATTACAGGATGTCATCGATGTCCCTCCGCTGTTTAGTGACTGCGCCGTGCTTCTGCTCATATCGGGCAATACCGTCCTTCAGATACTTCTCCACGACGTCGCGAATTGAGAAACCTTCCTTGTGTGCGATGGCCTTTACTTTGTCCACGATCTCTATGCCACAGATGAACGTGAAATGCATCCAGTCTCGCTTGCTGGCGTCGGCCTCCTGGGGCGTCTTCTGCTCCTGAGGTCTCGCCTGCTGCTTCTGAGGCTTCGGTTGCTGGGTGATGTTCCTGACACTGCTTTCGAGGTCATTGAAATCACCAAGGGGAAACGTCTGCTCGCTCATATCCGTTACAGTTTAATATGTTCGACAATAGCGTTAAATGCGTGCTCAACCGCAGCCTTCTGGTACTTGTCAAGTGCGGAAACGGTTGAGTAACGCTTGATGACAACACTCTGCTTGATTCTCGGTGTAACCCTACCGATCCTGCCAAGAATTTTTACCGTCTCCTCGCGCTGTTTCATATCGTCTGCACGGTTCTCGGTCGTGTTGATTCGGTTGGGCAGGAACACCAGTTGTATGTCCTTCACACGCTTGATGACCTTGATGAAGATACCAGTGGCATCGATGGTGTCGAAGTCGTAGGAGATAGGCACCACGGCGAGGTCTGCCGCCTTGTACAGCAGGTCGAGGTTGGCGGCATTGAGGGTTCCCGGCATGTCAAAGAGGACAACACCGTCGAACTGCATCGCCTCCTCAATGGATGACTGCAGGTTCTGGCGGTCTGTCGTGTCAACTGTACTCACTTCCCATGGGATAACCGCATCCGGGTTGGCAGCCAATTCCCTCTCCCTGTGACGGGACAAGGATGCCTGAATGTCTGCATCCAAGACCTTCACAGGATAACCATTCTCACACAGATACTGCGCAAAGAGCGCACAACAGGAGGTCTTTCCTACGCCTCCCTTAATGTTGGTGAATAATATAATTCTTCTCATAATTTTACTCTGTTTATTAAATACATTGTGTACATTTTTGCCATTATAGACCTTGTGTACTCTGTATATCGCGAATACAGTTTATCCATTATCGCCATTGTAGACTCTTTATACACTGGTTCCGTTGAATACTCTGTATACATTGTCTTCATTGCAGACAACATACACATTGCAGACACTGTAACCGTTGTATATACTGTAGCCAGTGTAAACGCTGTATACACATACACTGTGGTCATCGTAGCAACCGGATACACTGTGGCCATTGTAGCCATTGTCTTCAGTGCATACAACTTATACACCCAATACATTGTACACTCAGTCCTGTCAGACATGTTACCAGTCACGCTTGTTGGGTTTACGACGATGGGACGAAAGGATGGCATCATTCTCTTCCTCGGTGGTCAGGGGTACGGCATTCTTGCGCTTCACCTCCAGCCACTTGTCGAGTTCGTCATTGAACAAGACCCAACGCTTGCCGGGCTTCGATCCTGGCACCTCGCCCTTCTGCAACTTCATGTAGAGGGTGTTCAGGGG
>CAJODL010000015.1 GCA_905233165.1 uncultured Prevotella sp. | reverse complement strand
TGGGTGGCTTCGTTCCATGAGGCGAGGTCCTGCGGAGTGATGGTCATCTGTAGCGTCTGCTGCTGACGGGGTTGCAGGAGACGTGTCTTGGCAAAGGCCTTGAGCTCCTTGAGGGGCTTCTGTATCTCCTTGTTGCTCGGAGCAGAGACATACACCTGCACCACCTCCTTACCGGCACAGCTGCCCGTATTGGTGACAGTGACAGAGACAGAGATATTGCCGTTGGCATCCTTGACAGCCTTCACATCATCATAGGAGAAGGTGGTATAGCTGAGTCCGAAACCGAATGGGAAGAGGGGCTTCGTCTTGTCTTTCTCAAAACCACGATAGCCTACGAAGACATCCTCCTTATAATATACCTGCCTGTCAACACCCGGATAGGCCTCCTTGCCGTATTTCACGTAAGGATAGTCCTCATACTGCTTTGCGAAGGTGACAGGGAGTTTTCCGCTGGGGCATACCTTGCCGCTCAAGACATTGACGAGGGCTGTGCCTGCTTCGCTGCCGAGATACCAGCAGTGTACGAGGGCCGGCACCTTCGAGAGCCAAGGGGTAGCATACGGATTGCCGCCAAAGGTGACAACGACGATATTGGGATTGATGTCGGCCAGCTGGCTGATGAGTTCATTCTGCCCGAATGACAGGTCATAGCCTTCGCGGTCACCATTCTCGCAATCCTGCCTATGGTTCTTGTTCATGCCTCCTATATATATTATAAGGTCTGCATCGGCAGCCTTTGCAAGGGCCTCGTCTTTCAAACGCTTGCTTTCAGCAGCATCAACAACATCCACCGTGTCATAAAGTGCCTTGCCGGAGGCGTAGCCCTGAGCGTATGATAGGTGACAGTTGACAGGTGAGAGGTGAGAGTTTGCTGCCGCCACAGCTGTTTGCAAAGCTTCGAGCGGTGAGATGTCGCGGAGGGTTTTCAGTTCTGACGAGCCACCGCCGAGGGTAAGGGAACGGGTTGCATTCTCGCCTACGACGAGGATGTTCTTATACTTTGAGAAATCTATTGGCAACAGTGGAGCTTTGCCACGCTTGTTGTTCTGAAGCAGAACGATACCCTCCTCTCCTATCTGACGGCAGGCGTCATAATGGGCTTCAGAACATTGGTTGCCGATAATCTTATTGGGATTCATTGCTGTGCGGAAGATGAGACGCAGGACGCGGCTGACCTTTTCGTCGAGGACCGACATAGGCACCTTTCCCTCCTGTACGAATTTCTCGAAATCGTTGCCGAGATGATAGTCATCGAAGGTGAACATTTCTCCATGAATACTATCGTTGCGCGTTGTTCCCATCTCGATATCAAGACCTCCCGTAGCAGCCTGCCAAGAGTCGGTCACAGCATCCCAGTCGCTGACAAGACAGCCGTCCCATCCCCACTCTTTCTTCAGGATGCCGTTGAGCAGTTCGTCGCTTTGGCTGCAATGTACATTCTTCCAGAGGTTGTAGCTGCCCATGATAGAATAGACATGCGCCTTCTCGACAGCACGTTGGAAGGGAGCAAGGTATATCTCACGCATAGCACGCTCGGAGATGTTGACGTTAACAGAAAAGCGGTCTGTCTCCTGATCGTTGAGGACAAAATGCTTCAGGCAGCATGCCACGCCGTTTGCCTGCACCGCCTGAATATAAGGCACTACCATCTCGCCTGCCAGCAGGGGATCTTCACCCATATATTCGAAGGCACGACCGTTGAGAGGTGTGCGGGCGATATTGACACCAGGGCCCAGCATGACATCTTTTCCGCGATAGGCAAATTCCTCGCTGATGCTGGTACCATAGAGGCGTGAGAGGTCACGGTTCCATGTTGCAGCAAGACACGTCAGCGAAGGAAAGGCAACGCAGAAGTCATTGGTCCATCCGGCAGTCTTCCATTCATCCCACACCAGTTCTTCACGAACGCCATGAGGACCATCGTCCATATTGAGCTGGCGAATGCCGAGACGCGGTACGCCGGCAGAGGTGAACTTACTCTGTGCATGGAGCACTTTTATCTTCTCATGAAGAGTCATGCGACCGAGGGCGTCCTTCACACGTTCTTCAACAGGCGCCTGAGGGTCGAGGTAAACTTGTGCATTGAGGGTCATAGCTGTCATCATTAGCGATGCAAAGATACACCATATTTTCATATAGTAATAACTTTTTGTTAACAGATAATGTGATTTTCCTTTTCGCATACAAAATTAGCTATTATATATTATGACCAATACGTGTGATGTTGTTTTAAGGCAAAAAAATCAAATATATTTTCTTTTTTTTGTTGTAATGAGTTTTTTTTTGTAATTTCGCGGCGTTTATGGAATATTTATTTGAACATAGGGACAAGGTACGCGATTACGAATGCGACCTGCAAGGCATTGTGAATAATGCCAACTACCAACATTATACAGAGCATGCTCGACATGAATTTCTGCTTGCTAACGGCATCAGTTTTGCCGAGTTGCATAAGCAGGGCATCGACTGCGTAGTAGCAAAGATAGAGATGCGTTTCAAGGTACCTCTTCGCTCTCGCGATGAATATGCTGTTCGCGTGAACATGGTGAAGGAGGGATTGAGGTACATCTTCCTGCAGGATATCTACCGTCTGCCAGACAACACTCTCTGCATGAAAGCAAAGGTGGAGGCAGTATGCCTGATAAACGGAAAGTTAGGAGACACCGACATTTTAATGCAAGCACTATGCAAAAACTAAGAGAGCTATATACCACCTGGCACGGCACAGAACCGGTAAAGATGGAGAAATTGCCAGGTGCCGGCAGCAACAGGGAATACTACAGGATGACCGATGAAAATGGTAAGACATACATCGGTTGTGTGGGAACTTCGAAGGATGAGAACCATGCCTTCCTGTCGCTGGCAAAACATTTCACAAAGCGAAGACTCCCTGTGCCAAAGGTATTGGCAGAGAGTGAAGACGAATTGAGATACATCCAGAACGACCTCGGTTCACTATCACTATATGATGCCATCAAGGGTGGCCGCGATGCTGGAGGACGCTATAATGTCAAGGAAAAGGAACTACTCAGGCGAACCATCAGAGAACTGCCTAACGTACAGATAAGAGGTGCACGAGGATTGGACTTCTCGGTATGCTATCCACAACCGGCATTCGATCAGGAGGGAATACTCTTTGACCTGAACTATTTCAAGTATTGCTTCCTGAAGGAGACTCTGCCTGACTTCCACGAACTGAAGCTGGAGGCCAACTTCCGCCTTCTGGCAAAAGACCTTGAAGCAAGCACTTCGACACCTGTGGAGTCATTCCTATACAGGGACTTCCAAGCTCGCAACGTGATGCTTGACGCAAAGGGAAAGCCTTACTTTATAGATTTCCAAGGTGGCAGACGAGGACCATATTATTATGATGTTGCGTCATTCCTGTGGCAGGCTGCTGCACGTTATTCGGACAGTCTGAGAAAGGAACTTATAAAGGAATATTACGATTCTCTGAAACAATATACCGAGGTTCCATCATTCAGGGCCTTTAACGAGAGGTTGCAGCTGTTTGTTCTCTTCCGCACCATGCAGGTACTGGGAGCATACGGATTCAGAGGGTATTTTGAACGCAAGGCACACTTCATTGAAAGCATACCGTTTGCCATACAGAACCTGAGGGACCTGCTGGCAAAGAATGACTTCCCTTACCCTTATCTCGTCACCATACTGAAAGAGATGACAGAGTTGCCAAAGTTTGCGCCAAAGCCAAAGGTGCAGAAGGACGGCAAGGCAACCGTATCGAAATATGACGACAAGGGTCCACTGGTGGTAAGGGTGTATTCCTTCTCTTTCCATAAAGGCATCCCCGAAGACCCATCAGGCAACGGTGGAGGATATGTTTTTGACTGCCGCTCTACCCATAACCCAGGACGTTATGAGCCATACAAGAAGCTTACCGGCCTGGACGAGCCCGTGATACGCTTCCTGGAAGATGACGGTGAAATACTGACATTCTTAGAGAGTGTCTATAAGTTGGCAGATGCCCATGTGGAGAGATATATAAAGAGAGGTTTTACGAGTCTGATGTTCTCCTTCGGATGTACTGGAGGACAACATAGGAGCGTCTATTCTGCACAGCATCTGGCAGAACACATACATGAGAAATACGGCATTGAGGTGCATGTAGAACACAGAGAACAAGGCATAAAAAAATGTTACTCCGCTTTATAAAAAACTGGGCCTTACCCATATCGATGACGATAGGGGCATTAGGATATATCATAGGTAGGGAACTGCCCTTGTCAGCAGATATAAAGGGCAACATAGTAAAGGGAATAGAGATACTGCAGCCGACACTGCTCTTCTGCATGCTCTTCGTAACATTCTGCAAGGTGCCGCCATCGGCACTGAAGCCAAAGATGATACACCTATGGCTGATAATGATACAATCCGTATTCTTCATACTGACATGCATTGTGCTATACCTCTTTCCGCAGACTGAATACCGCCTGATGGCAGAAACATTCCTGCTGGTGATGATATGTCCCACCGCAACGGCATGCGCCGTAGTGACATCTAAGCTGGGAGGTGACGCAGGACTGACGACGTCATACACCATACTGACATGTATCGTGACAGCGATTATTATACCCGTCTTTCTTCCCCTTGCCTCTGCACGTCACGGAATGGCATTTCTGCCTACCTTGCTGCTGATATTGAGACATGTATTCCCGCTATTGCTGGCACCATTGTTTGCCGCATGGGGGGTAAGGTTTTTCTTTCCGAAACTGCTCAACATGATACTTAGCCAAAAGGATTTGGCATTCCATATGTGGACAGTGGCATTATCATTGGCGATAGCTGTTACCGTAAGAGCACTTTACAACAGCAGTATCAGCATTATGGAGATGTTGGGGATTGCCGCAGTATCGTTGGCAGGATGCCTGTTGCAGTTTGGATTGGGAAAGGCTATCGGGGAACGTTACGGATGCCGACTGGAAGGTGGACAGGCTTTAGGACAGAAAAACACCATCTTTGCCATTTGGTTAGGATATACCTTCCTGTCACCCATCAGCGCCACAGCAGGTGGTTTTTATTCCATCTGGCACAATCTGGTAAACACCTACCAACTGTATAAACATAGGAGATTAGAGGTCTTTAACCGTTAACCTTTAACCTTTACACTAATACTCTATCTTCTCAAGGAATAACGCATTTCCTGGCATCGACTCACCAGCCTGACAACGACTCTTGCCTTCTATGACAGAGCGGAATTGCTCAAGGGACATTCTATGACGTCCCACCTCAACAAGGGTTCCGACAACAGCACGCACCATATTTCGCAGAAAGCGATTGGCCTTGATAACGAACACCCAATCGGGACAATTGACAGTTGACAATTGACAATTGACAATTGGGGGGCGAGATGGTATCTTTATCCATTCTGCCTGCACAACATCACAGAGGGTTGTCTTGACATCAGTATGACTCTTGCAGAAGCAAGCAAAATCTTTATATTCCAGCAACATATGTGCAGCCTCGTTCATAAGGGGAAAATCAAGTTTATAATGGCAAAGCCAGGTATAATGACGGTTGAATGGCGTTGGCTTTAGGGAGAGATAGTAATGATATGTACGCCATTTAGCAGAAAAACGTGCATGCATATCATCAGCAACCTCCTCAATAGTGCTTATCCTAATATCAGGCGGAAGCATCCTATTCAGTTTATATGCTAACTGCGAGGTGTCGGATACTTTCCCCATCTCTTCTGGAGTATCAAAATGAGCCACCATATGACTGGCATGAACCCCAGCATCAGTGCGGCCTGCGCCCACTACATCAATAGGAGCTGACAACAGAGTAGAGAGACAACGTTCCAACTCACCCTCTACGCTAATGCCGTTAGGCTGTATTTGCCATCCGTGATAGCGTGTGCCGTCAAAGGATAGATGTATGAAATAACGCAATTTTTATAATTGATAATTGAAATTCTTGGGCAAAGGTACAAAAAAATTTGTATATAAAGAATTTTTTTCGTAAATTTGCACCGCTTTTCTCTAACGCGCTCACGCGCAAAGGGGAAGAACAGTAGATTTGAAAAAATAATAAACACAACAAATATAAAGACATGAACATTTCATACAAATGGCTGAAAGAGTATGTTGACTTCGACCTTACACCCGAAGAGGTGTGTGCTGCACTTACCAGCACAGGTCTTGAGGTGGATGCGTTGGAAGAAGTACAAACTATCAAAGGCGGCCTTAAAGGATTGTATATAGGACAGGTCCTCACTTGTGAGCCTCATCCTGATAGTGACCACATGCATGTTTGCAGCGTTGATTTAGGTAGAGAAGAACCATCACAGATAGTATGTGGTGCTCCCAATGTGGCAGCAGGACAGAAGGTGATTGTTGCCGACCTGGGTTGCGTGCTGTATGATGGCGACAAAGAGTTTAAGATTAAGAAATCAAAACTGCGTGGCGTAGAGTCAAATGGCATGATATGTGCTGAAGACGAGATAGGCATCGGCACCAGCCACGATGGCATCATCGTATTGCCTGAAGATGCTAAGGTAGGCACACCAGCAGCAGAATATTACAACCTTGAAAGCGATTGGCTCATAGAGGTTGACATTACTGCCAACAGGGCTGATGGTTTGAGTCATTACGGAGTAGCCCGCGATTTGTATGCTTGGCTTTGCTCCAATGGTTACAAGACATCTATCCATAAGCCATCTGACGCAGATTTCAAGGTAGATAATCACGACCTCACCATAGATGTTGAGATACAAAATACTGAGGCTTGCCGCAGATATGCTTGCGTCAGTCTTACTAACTGCGAAGTTAAGGAATCACCAGAATGGCTGAAGAACAAGTTGAACATCATCGGCCTCCGTCCTATCAACAATATCGTTGACATCACCAACTACATCATGATGGCATACGGACAGCCTCTGCATTGCTTTGATGCTGATATGGTGACAGGTCATAAGATTATAGTAAAGGACCAGAATGCAGGAAAGAAATTCATCACCCTTGATGGTGAAGAACACATACTTGGTGAACACGACCTTGCCATCTGCAACGCAGAAGAGCCAATGTGTATCGCAGGTGTCTTTGGCGGTAAGGGTTCCGGCACTTACGAGACAACAAAGAATGTAGTACTGGAGGCAGCATATTTCCATCCTACATGGATAAGAAAATCCGCTCGCAGACATGGTCTGAGCACAGATGCTTCTTTCCGCTTCGAAAGAGGCATAGACCCAAATGGCACACTATATGCCCTGAAGCAGGCAGCATTGCTCTGCAAGGAATTGGCTGGAGCAAAGATTTCAAGCGAGATAGTGGATGAGTATCCTAACAAGATAGAGAATCCTACCATGAGACTGGAATTCTCATACGTTGACAACCTCATCGGCAAGAAGATAGGTCACGATGTTATCAAGAACATACTGACATCTTTAGAGATAGAGATAAACAGCGAAGATGCCGATGGACTGCAGATTACCGTTCCTGCATACAGGGTTGACGTACAGAGACCTTGTGACGTTGTAGAGGATATCCTCCGCATTTATGGATATAACAACGTTGAGATTCCTACACAGCTGAAGTCAAGTCTTACCACAAAGGCTTTTGAGGACCAGAGGCACAAGATGCAGAACCTGGTAGCAGAGCAACTCGTAGGCAGTGGATTCAACGAGATACTTAACAACTCACTCACCAAGGGTGCATACTACAACGAACTGAAAGCATATCCAAAGGAGAACCTCGTAACGATAGTAAATCCTTTGTCAAGCGACCTCAACGTAATGCGTCAGACATTGCTCTTCGGCGGTTTAGAAAGCATCATGAGAAATGCCAACAGAAAGATGCCAAACCTCCGCTTCTTTGAATTTGGTAACTGCTACCAGCACTTTGAAGACAAGAGGGATGACGAGAATCCTATGAAGGCATATTCAGAAGAGACCCACCTGGGACTCTGGATAACAGGTAAGAGAGTGGAAGGTTCATGGGCACATGCGAATGAAGACTCTTCTTTCTACGAGTTGAAGGCTCATGTGGAGAACATACTCAAGCGCATCGGTATGCCAAATGGTATGCTGGTATGCGAGAAGAGCAGCAACGACATCTTCTCAACAGGTCTTACCCTGAAGAACCGCAGCGGCAAGGTGTTCGTAGAGATGGGTATCGTAAGCAAACAGCAGTTGATGAACAAAGCAAACAATGTGCTTATCGACGCTCCTGTATATTTTGCTGACATCTACTGGACACAGGTAACAAATGCCGTCAAGAAAGCAGAGGTACATTTCACGGAGATTCCTAAGTTCCCATCTGTTTCACGCGACCTTGCTTTGCTGCTGGATTCCAAGATAGAATTTGCACAGGTAGAGAAGATAGCTCGCCAGACAGAGAAGAAACTGCTTACAAAGGTAGAATTGTTTGACGTTTATGAGGGCAAGAATCTGCCAGAAGGAAAGAAGTCGTATGCCGTAAACTTCGTCTTCACTGACCCAGAGAAGACCATGAACGACAGACAGATAGAGGCTATCATGACAAAACTCATTCTGAACCTGAAGAAGGAACTGAATTGTGAACTGAGATAAAATCGGTCCATTAGGACCAATTAGTTCTATTAGATAATAAAAACAATTAAAATAATACAACAAAATGGGAAGAGCATTTGAATATCGTAAAGCTACAAAGCTGAAGCGTTGGGGTCACATGGCAAAGACGTTCACACGCTTGGGAAAACAGATTGCCATTGCAGTAAAAGCAGGCGGTCCTGATCCAGACACAAACCCTACACTGCGTTCTATCATCGCTACCTGTAAGCGTGAGAACATGCCGAAGGACAACATCGAGCGTGCCATCAAGAACGCCCAGGGTAAGGACCAGTCAGATTACAAGGAGGTGACATACGAAGGATATGGCCCTCATGGTATCGCTGTATTCGTGGATACTCTGACTGACAACACTACACGTACTGTTGCTGATGTGCGTTCTGTATTCAACAAATTCTCCGGCAACCTCGGAACAACGGGTTCGCTGAGTTTCCTCTTCGACCATAAGTGTGTCTTCACCTTCAAGAAGAAGGATGACGTTGATATGGACGACCTTATTCTGGAACTCATCGACTTCAACGTTGATGACGAGTATGACGAGAACTATGACGAGGAGAAGGACGAGACAACAATCTCTGTTTATGGTGACCCAAAGTCATATGCACAGATACAGAAGTTCCTTGAGGAGAAAGGTTTTGAGGATATCGGTGGCGAATTCACCTACATCCCAAATGACCTGAAGGACGTTAATGAAGAACAGCGCGCAACCATTGACAAGATGGTAGAGAAACTCGAGGAATTTGACGACGTACAGACAGTATATACTAACATGAAGCCAGAGTGAAATTCTTAAATATAATACTACTTAGCATTATCCCATTTCTTAGCAGCAATGCTAAGGGATGGGATGATGTACTTTATAAGCAGATAGAGAGCAGCATCGTTGCCCCCACATTTGCAGACAAGAGTTATAGAGTTACGAAATACGGTGCCTCACCCAAGGCATCAGCAAAAATCAATCAGCAGGCTATCAACAAAGCCATTGCTGCGTGTTCGAAGGCAGGTGGCGGAAAGGTTATTATTCCAGAGGGCACATACCTCACTGGTGCCATCCGCATGCAGTCGAACGTAAACCTGGTAATAGAGCAAGGTGCCACCCTACTCTTTGCCTATGAGCCAGCCCTCTACCCACTCGTGAAGACACGCTGGGAGGGACTCGACATCATGAACTATTCCCCCTGCATCTATGCCTATCAGGCTGAGAATGTAGCAATTTCCGGCACAGGAACCATCGACGGCAACGGTAGCTTGGAGACATGGTGGCCCTGGTGCGGAGCAACAAAATTCGGGTATGTGGAAGGTCAGACGACAGAGAGTCAGAAGATGCCTTTCAAGCCAGGTGGCGACACAAACAGAAACACCCTTCTGAAGATGGCCGACAACGGTGTACCAACAGAGCAGCGCGTCTTTGGTATGGGACACGGCATGCGTCCGCAACTGGTTTGCTTCTATGAATGTGAGAATATTCTCATCGAGGGCGTCACAATGCTGCGCTCACCATTTTGGGTTATCCATCCTGTTCTCTCAAAGAATATCACTGTCCGCAACTGCAAGATTATCAACAATGGCCCTAATGGCGACGGCTGCGACCCGGAGTCGTGCGAAAACGTACTGATAGAAAACACCATCTTCCATACCGGTGACGACTGCATTGCCATCAAGTCTGGACGAAATGCTGACGGCAGACGCAACGGAACGCCTTCGCAGAATATCATCATCCGCGGATGTACTATGGAAGACGGACACGGAGGTGTTGTGGTAGGCTCTGAGATTTCTGCAGGAGTGAAGAATGTCTTTGCAGAAGATTGTAAGATGGATTCCCCTAACCTCGATCGAGTGCTTCGCATAAAGACAAACACTTGTCGCGGAGGCGTTACGGAAGGCATCTATATGCGAAATATAGAGGTAGGACAATGCCGCGAGGCCGTTTTGCGTATAAACCTTGTATATGAACCGAAGGAGATAGCAGAACGCGGACACATCCCGACAGTAAGGAATGTGTATATGGAGAACGTAACATGTCAGAAGTCAAAATATGGCATACTACTCAACGGTCTTGAAGATGCTGACCAGATATATAATATAAATGTAAAGAACTGCACCTTCAACGGTGTCACCAGCGAGAAGGTTCGCAGGACAGGAAAGTCGCACGACATATTCTTTGAAAATCTTGTCATCAACGGCGACGTAGTTCTTGCCGAACTGCCTTTCAACGGACATTATTCCGAATGGATGACCTATAGCGAGATGCAGCGCAATCCCAACCCTATATACCTCGACTTCACAGACCCTGCGAAACGACCCAAGGGAAAGTGGTCATACGTAATGGGAATAGAGTTGGAGGGTATGCTCGACACTTGGCTGGCATACCGTAACGATGCTGTGAAGGAATATGTCTGCAGCTATGCAAAGCAGATGATTGATGCAGAAGGAAATACTGTAGGATATAAGTACGAAGACTTCAATCTCGACAACATCCGCACGGCACATTTCATTTATCGCCTCAACAAACTGTTCCCGCAGGAAGGACTTGACAAAGCCCTGCAGACCTTCTTTAGGCAGTTGGAAAAGCAGCCACGCACGAAGGAAGGCGTATGGTGGCACAAGAAGATATACCACGACCAAGTATGGCTCGATGGCATATTTATGGGATTACCATTTTATGTTTTGGCCGCTGAAGACATGAAGGGCAAGAAGGCATCGAAATATTATGACGATGCTGTCAAGCAGGTTAGCAGCACCTTTGCTCGCACCTATGACGCAACGACAGGCTTGTGGAAGCATGCTTGGGACGAGAAACACAGTATGTTCTGGGCGAACAAGGAGACAGGTCTGAGCCAACATACATGGGCGAGAGCAATGGGATGGTTCGTAATGGCGATGACAGAGATACTCGACGGAATGCCAGAGAACTACAAGCGTCGTGACGAAGTAAAGACGATGTTGCAGCAGGCTATGGATGCTGTATATAAGTATCAGGACAAGGAAAGTGGCGTATGGTATGACGTCCTCGACGTGAAAGACCCACGCAACTACTTAGAATCAACAGCTTCAGCAATGTTTACATACGTCATGCTGAAAGGAGCCCGTTTAGGGTATCTTGACGATTCGTATAAGGAGAAGGGAAAGAAGGCCTATGGGGCACTGCTGAAGAACTTCATAAGAATCGACACCCCGACACCATCTGCCGGCATCCCTACCATCAGCTTGACGAAATGCTGTTCCGTCAGCGGCTTGGGACCAGAGAACAATCCGAAGCGCGACGGTTCCTTCGAATACTATATGTCAGAACCCATTCGCGATAACGATGCAAAAGGCATAGGACCTTTCATCTGGGCAGCGTTGGAAATGGAGAGAATTGAACATTGAACATTGAACATTGAAGATTGAACATTGAAGACTACTCGCATTATAATACTCCTTCTTGCCACATTGGCTTCTATTAGTGTCAACGCTTCTAAGGCGGTACGTTTTTTCAGGGATATTACCCTGAATGACGGACGCATTGTCTCTGCTACGTTAGTGGGTGACGAGAATCTTCACTTCTATAGAAGTCGAAGCGGGGAGATAATTCTCTATAACTCTGAGGGCGACTATTACCATGTTGCCTCCAAGGAGCAGAAAGACAGCCTCAATGCTATTGCTGATGAACAGCAACAGGAAAGCGAAAATCGCGCAAGGACGCTAAGGTCGTCTGTAACAGCTACAACTACTACCAACGGACATCTTTCTGGATATAAACTGTTCCCAAGTAAAGGCTCACCGAAAGTATTGGTGCTGATGGTGGAGTTCTCTGATGTCTCGTTTACTTACGGGCAGGAAGATTTTGAGAAATTCCTCAATAGCGAGGAGATAAATACTGATGTATCCGAACATGGTTTTGTCATAAGAAGTCAAGGTTCCGTAGCCCAATATTTCAGGGCCTGCAGCGGTGAAAAATTCTCCCCACAATTTGACATCTATGGTACTTTCAAAGTCAATAACACTGCCGCATACTATTCCCAAAATGAAAACGCATTTATCAAGGATGCCTGTGCAGCAGCAGAGGGGACTGTTGACTTCACGCAATATGACCAAGATAATGACGGAAATGTTGACCTCGTATATATCATCTATGCAGGATATGGAGGAGCTTGGGGAGTAAAAAATGTTATTTGGCCAAAAGTAAAATACATTGACGGAGGTTCTTTCTGTACTGTCGATGGTAAGAAAGTTCATAGAGCAGGCATGAGTAATGAACTGAATTTTTCACCATCCATTTACGAAGATCTTCAAATCGAACCACAAGTAGCAGGCATTGGTGTTTTCGCTCATGAGTTCTGCCACGCTATGGGTATTACGGATCTATATGCCACAAGTGATTATGATAAGAAATGGGAATATACTGATTACGACAACCAGAGCATGGAGGAATGGTCTCTGATGGATGGTGGAGAGAATCGTTGTAATGGATGCCTCCCTACCCCTCTTAACGCTTTTGAACGCTATCTTTTCGGATGGATTGATGACATACAGGAACTGACCGACTCCCAGAAAGTAACCCTTACGCCACTCAAAGATGGAGGACAGGCATACAAGATATCAGGAAACAATGCCAATGAATATTGGATTCTTGAAGCCATCCCTGCCGACAATGAGTGGTACCTTGGATTCAGGAAAAATACAGGTACAGGAATGGTTGTCACACACATTAACACTGCTATTGAGAAATTCAGCATTAATCATGGTTTGCCAAACGGTCAAAAAGGCAATCCGGGCATAACAGTAATTCCTGCTGATGGAAGGCTGATAGGATACTTCGATTATTCTGTAGCAGATTCAATTTATTATAAAGATCTTCTCGGCGACCCATTCCCAGGCTCGCAGGGCGTAACACAGCTGACCGACTACTGGGCAAAGGACGGCACAATAGACAAACCGATATATAACATCGTACAGAATGCAGACTACAGTATAGACTTCACTTTCAGGTATCTTCGTGGCGATGCCAATGGCGATGGAGAAGTTAACATGTCTGATGCAAATTCCATTACAAATTACATTCTCAACAGGCCTGATGCATCCTTCAAAGAAATCGCTGCTGATGCCGACGAAGATGGCAAAATCAACATGTCAGACGTAATGTACATCGTCAACTACGCCCTCAACGGCCAGTTCCCCAAAGAATGACTGTGAAGAAACGGATTATAGCAGAAGGTCTTGTCGGACTTGCCTTGTTGGGAGCGGCTGTAGCGGGTATCATCGGTTGGTACTCGGAACGTGGGCGTGTCACAGAGATGGAGGCACAGATTGCGGGGCTCCAGAAGGACCAGAAGCGTTCCGTAGTGCTACGTAGCATCAGTAAGCAGATGGAGGATATCGCCTTTCAGCAGAAGGAGATTTCTGACGAACAGCGCGAAGAGGCTTTGCAGCAGAAGCGTATGGCTGACGTCATGAGACAGAGCGCAGAAATAGAACGACAGAATGCGTTGGAGGCGCAGCAGAAGGCTGTGGTATCGGAACATCAGGCTCAGGATGCGCGTAAGGTGGCAGAGAGCGAGAGGCTGATGGCAGAGCACCAGCGTGTGCAGGCGGAATTCTCCAAGCGCGTGGCTGACACCTTGAGCTATATCACACTGGGACGTTCTCTGGGCTCGGTGGCAATGGCAGAAGAGATGTCTGGAAATTCTGAACTGGCTACGCTCTTGGCTTATGCTTCATATCTCTATACTACCCGCTATAAGGGTGATGTATATTACCCTGCCGTCTTCCAGTCGCTACTGCTGACAAGTAAGGGTATGCTTTCTTACCCGAAGCATCGTGGCGCTGTGATGTGTGTGTACGACTTGCCGACAAAGGAGGAAAAGATTTTGACGGCGGGTTCATACGGTGCTGTCATGGTACACCAGAAACAGGGAGATAAAATCGTCACTAAGACTCTCTTTAATGATTCTAAATACGACTTCCGCAGCGCTTATGTGAATAAAGACGGTACATTCTTTGCCGTCGTAAGCAGAAACGGCAACCTGGTATGTTTTGAGAACGGCTCTTACAAGGTAACACCTCTGACGGGACTTGACAATCCAATGTTTGTCACCTCGCTTGATGACAACACATTGCTTGTGGCAAGCAATAACGGACTGGCATTCTACAATATCAAAGAGAAGAAGATTGTCGCCAGCCGCAGCCTCAACTTCCGCATAACATGTTGTAGCCGCTATAACAACTTGCCGATTCTGTTTGATGACAAGGGCAGGCAGCATCTGGTGACGAGTATAGACAAGATATCCACCTCTCAAAATCCTGTATCAGGACGTGTGACAGCCTTTGCCAGCTCTAAGAATAGCAAACAACGGGTCTATGGCATGAGCGACGGCACGGTATATCTTTTTAACGAGAGGACATCGAAGGTAACAAAGCTTGTCGGGCACCTGTCACGCATTTCGCAAATTAAGTTGAACAGCTATAAACTGCTGACATCAAGCTATGACGGCACCGTGAAGTTCTGGAACACAGCCAGCGAGAAGATAGAGCCGACAACGATGGTGACAACAGATTCATGGATAATGAACTTCTGCTACGACAAGAAGAAGGAGTCAATATGGATTGGTGACCAAGATGGTGTCATCACAGATGCATTGATATCGGTGCCTGTTATGGTTGATATGCTGAAGAAGAAACTGAAGCGCAATCTTACTACCGAGGAGTGGAACTACTACATCGGAAAGAACGTTCCCTATGAATCGTTTATCAACGGAAAGGAGGCGAAGCGATGAAAAGATTGTTTCTTTATGGGCTCATGTTGCTGTCAACAAGTATGGCGATGTCACAGGGTATGCCAGTCATAAGGAATTTTACTGCTGAGGAGTATCACGGCAATAAGAGCAATCTTGACGTAGAAGTCAGTCGTGACGGCACTGTCTTTGTTGCTAACTTCGAGGGCCTGATGTACTATGACATGGCAGAATGGCGCATGCTACACAATTCCGACATTACGCGTATTACCGTGGTATATCAGGACAGCAAAGACGTAATATGGGTTGGCGGCTACAACTATTTCGGAAGAGTTATCACCAAAGACAACGGCGAACTGGCTCTGCAACAGATGTCCAAGACCGGACAGTTCCGTGGTGAGGTGCTTGAGATATGGGAGAGAGACAAACACCTGCATTTCCTCGTCAATGACGGCAACATGTACATGGTGAAGGATAATAAGGTGGTGCTGGAGAAGCTGGTAGACAAGAATATAGACAGCAACGGACTGACCGACATAGTGGATATCGATGCTGTTGAAAGCGGCAATACTCGTGACATCGTGCTGAGAGGTGTCACTCAGGAACTTGAACTTAATAACGGATACAAGGTACTTGTCATATCAGGAGACGGACTTGTCGTGACAGATGCTGCCGGGCATGAACTATACAAGTTGAACGAAGATAACGGCCTCTGCAACAATAATGTTTCGTGGATTGACTATGATGGTCACGGCATAGTATGGGGCGTTACCGACAATGGCGTGTTTGCCGTACAGATACCTTCTATCTATTCACGTTTCACACCCCATGAGGGACTAAAGGGTGACGTGACGGCAATAGATGTCTTTATGGGCAGAAAATACGTTGGCACCAGCACTGGTTTGTTCCGGCAAGTGGGACACCGCATGGAAAATGTTCCAGGCATCCATCATGCTTGTTGGGGCATTGCTATTGCTGCTAACGCCATGTATGTCGCAACGGCCAGCGGAACATTCCGCATTTCCGGAGAGGGCATGCCGAGGCAGCTTACAACCACGAGTACCACCAGCATCATGTATTACGACGGAGTGGTATATACGGGCGAGCAGGATGGTATCTATACCATGACTGCAGACGGCAATAACCGTAAGAAGATATGTAAGCTCGAGATGACGAAGACAATACTGAAAGATGCTAAGGGACATATCTGGGCACGAAACCTGTACGGAGAAATATGGCGAGCAGAGAATAAGCAGTCTGTCTTTAAGCCATACAAACTCAATTATATTAACGACAACATCTCAACATTGGTGCCTCTTGAAGACACTGTCTGCGTCGTAAACATTCTGACTACTACCCCATTCCCCTACCCTCATTTCTCGCATATTGACAAGAGAAAGGTAACGTGGCTGACAAACAATGAGGGAAAGGGCCTGTATCGTTGGAAAAACAATCGCAGGCTTCACGACATGGACGCGCAGCTGTTTCCTTTTAATGACATCGCTATACATGCCGTTTACAATAACGATAAGGAAGTATGGCTGGGAATGGACAACGGGCTGGCTGTTATAAACCTTCAGGAGAAGGACCCTGCTTTAACATACAAGCCTACATTGCTGTTCCGTTCCGTCGTACTGAATGGTGACAGCGTACTGTGGGGTGGATATAATAAGATTAAAAAAGAACTCCTGGATCTGAATTCTAACCAGAGAGACCTGAGATTTACCTTTGCCCTGAACCACGTTCCGTTGGTAGGAAAGACACTGTACCGTCATCGACTTAACGATGGTTCATGGAGCGCATGGGAAGATGATAATCAAGTAGAATATCTGAACCTCTCCTATGGCTCATACAGACTTTTCATACAAGCAAGACTGGCTAATGGCAAGCTGTCGGAAATTGCTACGCTGGACTTCAGTATTGCATACCCATTCTATATGCGTTGGTATATGAATGTGCTGTATGCCCTGCTGTTTGGACTCCTGGTAATGATGGTATTCCGCTATCGTCTGCACAGGCTGAATAGGGAGAAGGAAAAACTGGAGCGTGTCGTTAAGGAACGCACCTCAGAGGTCGTAAAGCAGAGAGACGAAATTGAGGAGAAGTCAAAGAGCCTTGAGAAAGCACTCGATGACCTGAATAATGCCCAGCACGAACTGATACGCCAGGAGAAGATGGCTACAGTCGGTAAACTGACGCAGGGACTTATTGACCGTATATTGAACCCGCTGAACTATATCAATAATTTCTCAAAATTGTCGGAAGGTCTTGTCAAGGATATTGAAACAAACATTGAGGACGACAAAGAAAAGATGGACAGCGAGAACTATGAAGATACAGTTGACGTACTCGACATGTTACGAGAAAACCTACAGAAAGTCAGTCAGCACGGACAAAACACCACCCGTACGCTGAAGGCTATGGAGGAGATGCTGAAAGACCGTTCAGGGGGTATCGTGCCAATGTCTCTGACTTCTGTGCTTAAACAAAACTTTGACATGCTGAATGCCTACTATACTGACGACATCAAACAATATGCCATCAAGACAGTACTCGATATTCCAGAAAACGAAATAAATATCAATGGTAATGCCACCCAGTTGAGCAAGATGGTGATGAGCATTCTTACTAATGCCGTCTATGCCGTTGTCAAAAAGGCAAAGCGTGAACAGTCTGGTGCTTATGTGCCAGAAATATCTCTCAGCGCTGTTGCCGGAAAAGATAGTGTATCTATCATGATACGAGACAATGGTATAGGTATTGAAGATACTATCAAGGAAAAGATATTCGACCCATTCTTTACAACAAAGACTACAGGCGAGGCATCAGGTATCGGTCTATACCTGAGTCGTGAGATTGTGCAGAACCACGGGGGCGACATACAAATGAATTCTGTCAAAGATAACTATAGTGAGTTTACCATTACGTTGCCCACATAAAAAAGTTTAGTCTGATGAAGATATTACAATACTTTGTATTAATTATAATGACCATCCTGTTGCTTCCAATGGATATTCAGGCTCAAGACAACGGTACGTCTCGTGATATATACACACAAGCTGAGAATGATTATAAGATAGGCCGTTTTGATGCTGCCCTGGACTTATTGGAAACAAACATCAACGATTTTCAGGGGAATCTGAAACAGAATGCCTACCGCCTGATATCACTCTGCTTCCTGGCTCAGGATAACCAAGAGAAATCAGAGTATTATGCCACACTGTTGTTAAAAGAGAATCCTTACTATTCATCAGTGCAGGACCCTGTACGTTTTGAGGAGATGATTTCCCGATTGAAGACAGGACGCGGAACGACTATTACCACGGCTTCCAGTCAGGCAGAAAGTGTTCTTGAGACCCCGGTTCCTGTGACAATCATTACTACCGAGATGATAGATGCTCTGGGCTACAACAAGAATCTCAATCAGATTCTGGCAGCCTATGTCCCCGGCATCACAGAGGTGGCATCCTATAATCTTGATAACGTTGCCATGCATGGTGCCTATACTATCAGCCAGGAAAAGATTCTTATCATGGAAAACGGCCACCGCCTGAATGCCCGTTCAACGAATATCGGAAGAACAGACTATGCTATCAGTACCCAGAAGATAGACCATATAGAGGTGCTGCGTGGTCCTGCATCTTCTCTGTATGGTAATGTGGCTCTAACAGCGGTTGTAAATATCATCACGAAAGAAGGAGCCAGCATCAATGGCTTATCGGCACAATATGGATATGGTTCATGGAATACGCATAAAGCAGACTTTCTGGCTGGAACACATTATATGGGTGCTGACGTATTGGTGTGGGCTTCTCTGTATAACTCAAAGGGTGAAGACAGATATGTGTCACCTTCGTTGGATGAGTATTATACACAACTTTACAGATCAACTCCCCCATTGGTATATGGCGGCAATGCGCATATCAATAAATACTCTGACAAACCGTCCTACGATGTGGGCTTCAATTTCACCTACAAAGATTTCTCCATAATGTTCAGCCGTAAGAGTGGCAAGAAAGCCCAACAGTATTCTATTCTGGGGCAGACTTACAATTATGATGCATATCGTAGGTTTGACGGGCAGAAAGCTGGATATGGAATAGATGAAAATCATGCTGATATAGGTTATAAGAAGAGTTGGGGAAAGTTTTCATTGAATGCTTCTATCTATGGTGACTGGTACACCTTCTGCGACTATTCAGTAGCATCTGACGGAATGGAATATCCGGATTTTAATCCTGATGGCACTGCGAAGAAAGATGAACATGGAGAGATTATAACCGTAAAGTGGATTGGTGCTTATCAGATATATGATTGGAAAGAGATGACGTTGGGAGCTACCGCAAGAGGTGACTGGAATTATACCTTAGGAGGTATGAAGGGCAACGTCCTTACTGGCATGCAATTCGAATATTTTTCTCTCTATGATACATACGGATTGTTGGGAGAGAACTTTGACTCTGTTCAGCTTTTACTTGCAGAAAAGAACAATAATATTATTACTGGACGTGAGAACAGCGTATCGTTCTTCTTACAAGACAAGCATTACTTCACGAAGAAACTCATCTTGAATGCCGGGTTGCGATTTGACAGCAAGTATAGGGCAAACAGCTCACGTATCAATGCCGTCTCTCCACGTATAGCTCTCATCTATACTCCCAAAAATAATTTAGGCATGAAGTTGTCTTATTCCCGTTCGTTTGTCGATGCTCCTTATTTCTATCGTCGTAATACTGACAACTCTTACTTGGGTGGTGACGACCTGAAACCTGAATACCTCAATGCTATTCAGTTTGATATCTTGGGGGAGATTATACCTCTACATCTAACCTACGATGTCAATCTGTTCTATAACAAGTTCACTGACATCATTTATTCTATTCCTGGAGCAAAACTCGAGGAGGCAAAATATCGTAATTCCGGTAAATTGGAGATAATTGGTACAGAGATGGATTTACACTATAACCATAAGCGCATGAAAGCAGACTTGACGGCAAGTTATTCTTATGTGCTCTCTGCCACAGACTATTATTATAAGGATAATCACATCTATGCTGTTCCTAACTTTGTCACTAATGGTATTTTCTCTTATAACATCCTGAACAAACCATCCCACAAACTTTGGGTTACTTCAAATATCCGATTCTCTACCAATTCGTATGTTAGAGTGCGAAATACAGAAATGTATGAGGATGAGAAGATTTCTGCTAATATTTTATTTGATCTAGGCACAAAATATCAGATTGGAAATCATGTAACGCTGCAAGTTAATTGTGAGAATCTATTTGATAAAAAAACATATATGTCAGGTGCTACTATGACAGTAATGCCTTGGTATAAGCCAGGACGCACATTGATGGCAAATGTTAAATTCACATTGTAAGCATTGATACGTCTTTTTCAGAATATTGTAAAACAGAATTCAGACAAAACAGCTCTGAAGTTTGGCAGTATGTCTTTTTCATATAATGAATTGGACAGAATCTCTGACTGCATCGCACAACTGATTCTACAAAGCGGGCATACCCCTGCGGAATGTCCCTTTATTGGTTTATATTCATCGCGTACCCAATATACCATTCCGATGATGATAGGCATCTGGAAGGCTGGCTTCGCATACGTTCCGATGGACCCCAAATACACATCCGAGCGCATAGCGTATATCATAGATGACTGTAAATTAAACTTAATACTAAAAGATTGTGATGCCCCTGTCTCAGAATATCCACAGGTTAAATGGCTGACTATTGATACAGCTGCTTTCTCTGCTGTGTCTCATAAACCTGTTCATGAAGAACAAAGCCGTTATGCCTATGTGATATATACTTCTGGCACAACAGGCAAGCCTAAAGGTACGCCAATTACCCATAACGGATTACGTAATCTTATTGAAGCACGTCAGCAATTGATTCCTCTCTCTGAAAACATGTTGGAAATGAGCCTTGCCAGCATTGGTTTTGATGCGTCAGTATGGGAAATATTTCCTGCCTTGATGACAGGCACTCCTGTCTATCTTACCAGCGAGGCTGAGAAATCTCACCCCGAACAGATTATTGACATTGTGGAGAAAGAGGGTATTACGACAATCAATATCACACCAACCTATCTTTCGTTACTTCCCTATCGACCGTTGAGCTCCCTAAAGTTTCTTGTAACAGGTGGAGAGTCGTGTCCCCCGCTACTTATCAAACAATGGCAACAAACCTGTACTATCATTAACGCTTATGGGCCAACAGAAAACACCACAACAACCTCTGCGTGCATCATGACGGAAGATAGTCACCCCAATGATATTGGCAAACCTATTTCGGGTGTCGTATGCTATGTACTGAATGATGAGTTGCGACAGGTTGCTCCCGGGGAGCAGGGGGAACTGTATATCGGTGGTGTGCAACTGTCTGACGGCTATATAAACAACGATGAACTCAACAAACAGAGATTTATCAGCAACCCCTTTGTCCATCAGAATCCTTCTGCACCTATCATTTATGCCAGCGGAGATATAGTATATCAGCAGCCAAACGGACATTATATCTTTTGCGGACGTAAGGACAATCAGGTAAAGGTGCATGGTTTTCGCATAGAACTGGATGAGGTAAAAACGGCCATAGAGCAGTGTTCACAGGTTGAAGCAGCAGCCGTTGAGGTTGCTACGCAGGGAGAACAGAAATATCTGCGTGCTTTCGTTAAGGCTGTAGCAGATACTCTTGATATAGGGCAGCTGAAAAAAGAACTCAAGGGGCTTTTGCCATCTTACATGATACCTGCTCGTATGATAGAGGTTTCCAATATACCTAAGAATATCAATGGGAAGACAGATTTCAAAGTTCTCGCTGATATGTTACCTTTGGAACAGCAAAATGATGAAGTTTCTGGTGAGGTAGAAAAACAGATTGCTGCCATCTGGCATGATTTGCTTGGCAATATGGAAAGCATCAAGTCTGATAGCAACTTTATCGAAGTTGGTGGTGATTCTATTTCAATTATCTTTATGATGCAAAGAATCAACCAGCAATTTAATACGCAGCTGACGATTGATGACATTTATCGCAATCTGACGTTGAAGCAATTAGCTTCAGCCATCAACGAAAACGATAACGAAAACGATAACTTATCAATTGTCAATTGTCAACTGTCAACTGTCAATTGTCAACTGCCACAGCACCTCTCAAATGTCTATGTCCATTGCCAACTCAGTCAGCAGGCATCTATGGCATATAATCTGGTGGGACTGTTGCCATTCGGGCAGTCATTAAAGAAAGACACCCTGCTTGATTCCTGGAACAGGCTACTACTAACACATGATGCTTTCCGTATGACATTCCATACCGATGCTTCCGGAAAACCATTTATGAAGGTGAATGACAGACAGGTACAGAAAGATATTCCAGAGTTTAATGTTGCTGATGAGGATGAGGTTAAGACCTTGATAACGGAGCGTCTGTCTCGACCTTACGACTTGGAACACGGACCACTTTATTTCGTAGAACTCTATCATTTTCCTGATGGCAAATGGGTGTTTGGTGTCTATATGCATCATCTTGTTTCCGATGGCTGGTCGATAGACGAATTGGGGCTACAGTTGTATGTCCTTTACGCACAAAAGGATTTAGATGCTGCAGGTAGCTTTGCAAATTATGTGTACGATACCTATAACAAGGAACAAGGCCCATTAGGTGCTGATAGTAAGAAATATTGGGATGCCTATCAGGAAGGTGTTCCAGCATTAAAACTACCTGGTATTATTGACGACAGCAACAATAGTGACTATACTACAGGATGTGTTGTAAAGCAGGTGGACCACGCTCTCTCTGAGGCAATTCATATGTATTGCTCTCAGCATCAGATTACGCTTTTCTCCTTCTTGTCATCGGCATTGATGCTGGTGCTATATCGTGTTTCGCGTCAGCAGAAGTTCATGCTTGGCTATCCTTCATCTGGACGAACAACGCCTGAGAGCATAAACATGCTTGGCTATTTCGTTCATCCATGTCCTATGAAGTTCGAAGAGTCTCTGCTCGACATGACTTTCGACCAACTCTGTAAACATACCATCGATGATATCCGCGAAGCGACAGCTCATTCGTATGCGCTTATAAAGCTGCCTCCAGTGAATTTCACGCTTGAGAAAATACGCTACGAGACACGTCTGGGAATAAATCTGCCTTATCAGCTGGCTCCCCTGACGCTGACCGTCGATACTGACGAAAAGAGATTGCAGTGCCGCTGGCTCTATCGTAGCGCACTGGCAGAGACAGAGCAGATTGAATTGTTGAGCCGTTGCTATCTTGCATTTATACAGCAGATTATCGAGGCCGGAGATAAGCCCGTTCGTAAGTTGTCCATGTTGGACAAGGCTGTGTATAACCACATGGTTGAGCAGAATACAGTTTCTCCGCTCTCACTACCAACAGAAACTATCATTGATATCTTCCATCAGCAGGTGAACCGCTATCCTGACCATCTGGCACTCAAGGACGAGAGTCACAGCTATACTTACCAACAACTCGACAAAGTATCAGATAATGTTGCTTCCGTTCTTTTGTTTGATGGGCTTCCTCAAGGTGCCGTGGGGTTATACTCTGATCGTTCGTCACAAGCTTTGGCAACTATGATGGGTATTATCAAGGCTGGTAGCTTCTATGTGCCCCTTAATGACACATACCCTCAGGAACGCCTGAAGAATATAATCATTGACAGCGGCATGCAGCGCCTTGTGACAACGCAAAATCTGCTGAAAGACGTTGAGGGACTCGTGCCTGAAGTTCGTATCTATCTGATGGAAGACCTCCTTGATACCAACCTGTCAACTGTCAACTGTCAACTCTCAACTCTCAACTCTCAACCCTCCTCTCCTGCCTATATGATTTATACGTCAGGCACCACAGGAAAGCCGAAGGGTGTCATCGTGCCACACAGCAGCGTCGTATCGATGGTAACAATAGGTGCTCCTGGTATCTATTGTCCTTTAGTTGACGATCGTGTCATCCAGTTCTCTACATATCTCTTCGATGCGTCCGTTATTGATATCTTCTGCACTCTGCTGAGCGGTGCTACATTGGTGACAGTGCCTGAAGTGATGAAGAAAGATGCAGAGCAACTGTTTCAGTTTATGGAAGACGAAAAGATTACATGGGCCTGCATTCCGCCGTCATTCCTGCATTCTTGTCACCATGATGCCACAAGTTATCTCAAGAAGATTCTCGTGGGTGGAGAGTCACCCAGTCAGGAGCTCATCAACCGCTATCGCAATATCACCTTCATCAATGGCTACGGCCCTACAGAGAATACTGTATGCAGCACCTGCCATACCTATACTGGCAGTAAGGTGACAGCTTCTAATTGCATCGGCACGCCATTGCCTGGTGTAACATGTTATGTGCTTGATGACGACAAGAATTTGTTGCCTGATGGCGTTGTCGGGGAGTTGCATCTGGGGGGGCTGCAACTGGCAGATGGCTATCACAACCGCCCTAATCTTAATGCCAAGAGTTTTATCGCCAACCCATTTGTCAGCCAGTCTGATAAGGAGCAAGGCATCAATACACACCTCTATGCCACAGGTGATTTGGTATGCAGGAAGTCTGATGGTCTGCTGTACTTCATGGGACGCAAGGATTTTCAGGTGAAACTGCGTGGCTATCGCATTGAATTGGCAGATATTGAGAGTACATTACTCTCCCACCCTGATGTGCGGCAATGTCTGGTTGAGGTTCGTCAGATAGGCGATGTCAAACAATTGGTGGCTCATATAGAGACTGCAAATAGTCAGATGGATAGTGACAGGCTTCGTTCTTATCTGAAGGATAAGTTGCCTGCTTATATGACTCCTGCTTATTGGACCTTCTCAGAACATTTCCCATTGACACACAACGGTAAGATTGACCGTAAGCGTCTGCCAAAGCCTCAGTCAGATGCCACAGAGAAAAATGATAACAAGCCATTACCAGAGTTGGAACGCCGTTGTCGTTTTACTATCTCAACTATCTTGGGCGTCGAAGCCGAATCTATTGATGTCGATGCCGATTTGATGGAAGAAATTGGAATGAATTCGCTGCAAATCCTTGAGTATGTCAGTCAGATGCAGACACGCGGTTTCAATTTACATGCCTCTGATATCTATAATTGCAAGACGATTCTTATGCTGGCAGACTTTCTGCAATCAAACAAAGAACCACTGACACAGGAGCAGATTAATAGCAGAGTTGTCTACTTCGCTACTCTAGACAATCCCCATAAACCCCTGCTCATCGTTTGCTGCGGCACACCATATTTCAATGCGTTTTACACAAACTTCTATCACAAGTTCAAAGACGAATACACCATCCTCGTGGTTGAGACAGTAAACGAATTCTATTCTTTGCGTCCAGATTTCCCCATCAATATGGATGCGCTAATGGCAGAGTACGTACGAATACTGCGTCCCATACTCAAAGGTCGCACCACACCAATACTGACAACAGGACTCTGTATAGGCGGCGATATGGCACTGCGTCTGGCTGTAGAACTTGACAGACAGAATATTGCTACCCCTTCTTCAATCGTCATTGATGGTTTCGCTTGCCGTTCAGAATCTCCTGACTGTCATGGTAGATGGCTCGAACTAACAGGTATATCTGAAGAGGCGTTAAAATTCCGCAATCATGTCTTACGCAATCTGTCTGGCTCTTTCGTACAGTACCATTATCCAGGGCCAGTACATCTGATTATGTGTACCCAGTTTGATAATTCACCAGGACAAACACGTGAGGAAGCCATTGCCACTTTCCCAATAAATCAGGCAAAGTGGAAAAAGATGCAGCCTGATATGCCTATCACCTTCGTTGACTCCATCCACCTGAAGATGCTCAGTACGCCTGAAAATCTGAAAATAGTTAAAGATACAATAGACAACATGTTGCAGTCTTCCCTTTCTAAGCAAAAAGAATAGAATAAAAAATAGAATGCCTCATATTTTGAAGCATTCTACTTTTTCTTATCTATTCTCAGCGGAAGATGAGGGATTCAAACCCCCGATACCCTGTAAGGGGTATACCGGATTTCGAGTCCAGCGCATTCGGTCACTCTGCCAATCTTCCTTTGCCTTAATCTTTATCCGTTAACCGTTAACCGCTAACCGTTAACCGTTATTGATGTTGTTCTCTTAACAGGTCGTTAACTGTCTTTACTGGATTAAAAGTTCCAAGTGGTACCTCAACGAAGACTGTTGACCAGTCTGACATAGCACCATTCCACAATCCTGGAAGCTCAAGAGCACGCAACTCCTTACCATTCTTTGACTTGCTTGAGATGAAGCCTGTTGATGGATCTACATAGTCAGGCAGGTTGAAGGCATTGCCCTTGTAATCCTTCACAGCGCATACGAGGTCAACGGGATTGAAGTGTGTGCCTCCAGTGAACATCTTCATGTACTCTGCATTGTTCTTGTCAATCTGGCTTGACTCCAGAATCTGCAATGAAACGGTTCCGTCCTGATTGTATGTGAGGAACGGACCACCGCCAGGCTCGCCGACATTCTTCACAACACCGCAGACGCGCATAGGACGGTTGAGCTTCTTCCTCAGGTAGATTACCAGTTCTGCATCTTCCAACTCTTTGATATCACTCTTGCGACAGTACAAATCTTGTTGTACAAAACGGATTATCTCTTCCAGTTTTGCATGGTCGTACTTGCCGCTGTCAAGGATATTGAGGTATTCGAAGGCCTTCTTCTGCAATGTCACGAGGACACCTGCAATAATCTGCTTCCACTCCACTGTCTCTGGCTTCAGACGGTCTGGAACGACATTATCGATATTCTTAATGAAGATGACATCGCCATCTATCTCGTTGAGGTTTTCTATCAGCGCACCATGTCCACCTGGACGGAACAGCAGTGAGCCGTCGCTATTGCGGAATAATGTATTGTCTGGATTAACTGCCACAGTATCTGTTGATGGTTTCTGCTCAGAGAATGATACATCGTACTTTACACCATACTTTGCCTCAAACTTTGGCAGGTTCTCAGCAATATGCTTCTTGAAGAGTTCCAGATGGTCGTGAGAAACTGTAAAGTGGATATTCACCTTTCCGTTAGAAGAAGCATATAGGGCGCCCTCTACGAGATGCTCCAGTGCAGGAGTGCGTGGGCCGTCCTCGTACTTATGGAACAAAAGAAGTCCCTTTGGAAGGTTACCATAGTTCATGTCGTTGAGAAGGTATGAAACAGCCTCCTTACCTTCCTTGCCTGCCAACTGTGGGCCAAAAGCAAACTTGTCCTTGCCTGCCATGAACTTCTTGATGAAGTCTGTCTCTTCACCATTATCGAGATATTCGAAAAGATTCTTGAACATACGTGAAGCAGCACCAGATGCAGGCACAAACTTAACTATCTTCTTACCACTGGCCTTATATTCTTCCCAAGCCTTTACGTAAGCATCAGCCTCCTGCTTGTTAGGTGCCATAATACCTTTACCGATAGCGGCAGCAGCCTCTAACTTAAGAAAAGGAAAACCAGTCTCAAACTGCTTGATTTGCTTTTCTATCTGTGCTTCACTAATTCCCTTAGCTTTTATTTGTTGTAAATCTTTTTGTTCCATAATATTTAGTTTCTAGTTTTTTTATTACATCGGCCCTTGACCTTTGACCTTAGACCTTTGACCTTTGACCTTTGACCTTCTCCTCCCCTCGGGGAGGTCGGGAGGGGGTTAAAGCTCCTTCAGCGCTTTGATAACCTCATGTGGATCTTTTGCACCAAACACATAACTGCCGCTGACAAGCACATCAACGCCTGCAGCTGCCAAGCGAGGAGCCGTTTCGCCCTGCACTCCGCCATCGACCTCAATAAGTGTCTTGGCACCTTTCTCGTTTATCATCTGCTTCAGGCGCTTTACCTTGTCAATGGTGCTCTCAATAAACTTCTGACCACCAAAGCCAGGATTAACACTCATCAGCAATACCATGTCGATATCTGTGATGATATCCTCCAGCACACAGATAGGCGTTGACGGATTCAGTGTCACACCTGCTTTCATACCTGCATCATGTATCTCCTGCAGTGTGCGATGCAGATGCGTACAAGCCTCATAGTGTACATTCATCATCATAGCTCCGAGCTTCGCCGTCTGACGAATATAACGCTCTGGTTTCTCTATCATATAATGCACATCAAGCGACTTCGTACATACCTTTGCAACAGCCTCTAAAACAGGAAATCCAAAGGAAATATTTGGTACAAAGTTACCATCCATCACATCAAGGTGAAGCCACTGGGCCTCACTGGTGTTTATCATCTCGATATCACGATCCAGATGAAGAAAATCTGCTGCGAGTAGCGATGGGGATACTATCATAATTGTAAGCGTAAAAGCGTATATAACTGAGTACGGCTTCTGAAGGGGTAAAATAATCCGAGTAATCTTGTTTCATAGGCGGGTGTTTTCTTATTTAACGCACGCCATTATACTTTTATTGTATGATTTAAGATAAAAGTTTTACATTTGGTTTTTTAGGTCGGCGTTGAGCCTTCTTGATCCAGTCTAACACAAAATTTGGTTTTTCAGGCCGGCGTTGAGCTCAGGCCGGGGTTCTTTGCCATTGTGAGACAGGCTCCCTGAAAGGGTAACGATATTAGCGATAAGACTGTCTGGGTGCTCGCACACAAGCAGGATTATTGCTGGTAGCGTTATAACTCTGACAAGAGTTTCTGTCTCATAATGGGGTTTTTCCGGTTTTTTTCAAATTATCAGCCCGCGAGGCTAAACACAGGTTTTACTGAGGCCCCAAAAAACCGCGGACACCCATGAAGTAGTATCCGCGGCCCAGTAGGGTATTGTAACCTTTAATTTACTTTACCTTATCCACGATGGCCTTGAAAGCCTCTGGATTGTTAACAGCGAGATCTGCGAGGACCTTACGGTTAATTTCGATTCCTGCCTTGTGAAGGAGTCCCATAAGAACTGAATAAGAAAGTCCTTCCATGCGTGCAGCAGCATTGATACGCTGAATCCACAGTGCGCGGAAAGCACGCTTCTTGTTCTTACGATCACGATAAGCATAGGTAAGACCCTTCTCCCAAGTGTTCTTGGCAACTGTCCAAACATTCTTGCGTGCGCCATAATAACCCTTGGTAAGCTTCAGAATTCGAGTTCTCTTAGCCTTAGAGGCAACATGATTTACTGATCTTGGCATAATTTTCTTACTTTAAAAAGTTAGACGGTAGGGTTAATTAACGCAAACACAGCAGATCACGAACCTGCTTCATGTTTGTAGAATCTACAATTGTTGAACCGAGAAGATTTCTCTTCTGCTTCTTTGTCTTCTTTGTCAGGATGTGACTGTGGAAAGCGTGACGTCTTTTCACCTTACCTGAACCGGTGAACGCAAAGCGTTTCTTAGCTCCGGAGTTTGTCTTTACTTTTGGCATTTTTTTAATTTATTTATTGATTAACTAATATGGTGGCAACGCATATACCAGGCGTTACGCACTCGTTCTTTTTTTTTTCGTTTTACTCTTTAACCGTTAACCGTTAACCTTTAACCGTTATTCGTCAAATTTCAAGGCTGCAAGCGCCTCCAGTCCTTTCGCATTCGCTGCAAGGCCATCACCAGCACTCTCCTTTTCCGTCTGAGATACATTGGCAGCAGCACTCGCTGCTTCTGCTTCACGTCTTTCACGATCAACCTTCTGCTGAGACTTCTTCGCCACACCAGCTTTCTTTGGTGCCATGAACAGGAACATCTTCTTGCCTTCCAACTTTGGCATCTGTTCTACCTTGCCATACTCTTCCAAGTCATTGGCAAATCTCAACAGCAACACCTCACCCTGTTCCTTGAACAATATAGAGCGGCCGCGGAAGAACACATAAGCTCTCACCTTGTTTCCCTCTTCCAGGAACTCCTTGGCATGCTTCAGTTTGAAGTTATAATCGTGATCATCGGTCTGAGGGCCGAAACGGATTTCTTTTATATCGACCTTAACCTGTCTTGACTTCATCTCCTTCGCCCTCTTCTTCTGCTGATAGAGGAACTTTGAATAATCAATGATACGACATACTGGTGGTTCCGCATTTGGGCTTATCTCTACGAGATCTTCCCCTCTCTGCTGTGCTAATTCTAGTGCATCTCTGGTTGACATCACAGTAGCACCATTGTCATCCACTACTCTAACCTCTCGCACCCTGATTTCCTCATTGATGCGATACTGGCTTTTAGGATCTACTTTACGTTTGTCTGGTTTCATTAACTATTTTGAAGTGAATATTATATCTACTAAATGCCACGATGCTTACGCATGCGTACGCAAAAAGCGATGCAAAGATAGAAAAAATTTGTTAAAGCAAAGTATTATTATCATGCAAAACCGCATTTTTAATATTTTTTAACTCTTCGCTCCCCTTTTCATCCTTCACATTTCACCTTTCACATTCCACATCCAAACCATCACCCTTCATCCATCACCCTTCATCCATCACCCCGTTTTCATTTTGGTTGAATAACCTGGTTTTTGAGTCAGTCTAACACAAAATTTGGTTTTTCAGGTCGGCGTCGAGCCTTCTTAATCCAGTCTAACACAAAATTTGGTTTTTCAGGTCGGCGTTGAGCTCAGACCGGGGTTCTTTGCCATTGTGAGACAGGCTCCCTGAAAGGGTAACGATATTAGCGATAAGACTGTCTGGGTGCTCGCACACAAGCAGGATTATTGCTGAAAGCGTTATAACTCTGACAAGAGTTTCTGTCTCATAATGGGGTTTTTATGGTTTTTGTCTAAATACTTGTTTTTTTTTCATATTATCAGCCCGCGAGGCTAAACAACCTTCACCCTTCATCCATCATTCCAACTTCAGTTGCAACACTATCGGCAGATGATCACTCACCCCATCATGATACCTCGGCCCCAAATACGTCCTGAAAGGTTTATAGCCACCCTGATTATCCTCCTCCAACAGCCACGCAGCATCATATATAAAACACCGCTCCACCTGCTGCTGCGCCCCTGTGGACAGGAATATGTGGTCAAGACTGTTCCAAGCCCCCTGATACTTATACGTTCCAGACACCCCTGTCTTCTCGTAGTTCAACCCCCTTACGCCCTTGGAAGTTTCCACAAAGCCCCTGCTCACGATATCTTTCAAGGCCCTGTCATTCGAATAATCATTAAAATCACCCATCAGCACTATTTTCGCATCAGGATTGATACCCCTAATGGAATCAACCGACTGCATCATGCGTCGCTCCACCTGCAGACGATACCCCTCCGTTGCAGATTTACCATTTCTACGGCTCGGAGCATGAACAACAAATATATGTAATGTATCGCGCGCACGCATGACACCCTTCGCGTATAAGATGTCGCGAGTCTTGAGGTTTTCGATGTCAGGCCTGATGGAGTAACTCCTCTCCAATCTGAATGTCAAAGGGTTGTAAATCATGGCCACATCAATGCCACGCGCATCAAGAGAATTTGTCATAACATATTTGTAACCAGCCCCTTTCAGCAAGCTGCGCTTCGTAAGCATGAAAAGAGTCGAATCATTCTCCACCTCAAGTAACGCCACAATATCAGGGAGCATTGCGCCACCACGCTGTTGAGGGAGCATTGCGCCACCACGTTGTTGAGAGAGCATTGCGCCACCACGCTGTTGAGGGAGCATTGCGCCACCACGTTGTTGAGAGAGCATTGCGCCACCACGTTGTTGAGAGAGCATTGCGCCATCAAACTGATGGTTGTCAGGATGATGGCCACCACGTTGTTGAGAGAGCATTGCGCCATCAAACTGATGGTTGTCAGGATGATGGCAGCCACATTGCTGAATCACACGACCAATGTTGTTAAGCTTCTTCCAATAACGTCCGAAATGCCAGTTGCGGGAGGAGTCCTCACAAAACTCCCAATCATTTTTCAGGCTGTCGTGGCGGCAGTCGAAAAGGTTTTCGCAGTTGTAAGAGACAATGGTAAAAAGAAGCGTCAGCAGCAGGCTCATCTATCTTTCCAGAAAAGTGGGGTAAATATGATGAGCACTGAGAATATCTCAAGACGGCCCATCAACATGAGGATGGAGCATATCCACTTGGCAAACTCGGGCAGGTCGTTCCACGACATAGTGGGACCTATCTCGGTTCCCAACGTGGGACCGACGTTACTCAACGTCGAAATAGTTATCGTAATGGAATTGGTGATATCCACCCCAGCGACTATCATCACAGTAGCACAGAACACACTTAGGAAACAATAGGCGGTCAAGAACGCCATCAGGGTGACTCTCTGCTGCATACTGACATTGGTCTCGCCTACCTTCAGCGGCAACACGGCCTTGGGGTGCAGTATCTGCCTAAACTCATTCTGCATTATCTTAAACAGCATCGTCACCCTCACGCACTTAAATCCTCCTGACGTACTACCGGCGCATGCTCCACAGAACATACAGATGGCGAGCACCACCCACGTAACGTGTGGCCACTTGGAGGCGTCGTCATTATACAATCCGGTCGTGGTCAAAAAAGACACTACCTGATAGAGCGAACACCTGAATGCTCTCTCAATGCCATAGTCATTGAAGTGCATGAGAATGACCATGATAAACGCGGTAAAAGCAACTGTCAGACCACAGTATATCTTCATCTCGGAGTTATTGAGCATCCCACTCAAATCACGCTTTACGAACAGCCTATACAGCAGTATGAAATTGATACCAGAGAGGAAACAGAACAGGGTGGATGTATATTCCATCGCAGGGGAATGGAAGTGTGCCACACTGTCATTATGTGGCGAGAACCCTCCCGTGGCAATGGTGGTCATGGAATAATTGATGGCATCGAACCAGTTCATGCCAAGCACATGGAATATAAGGAAGCATGATACTGTCAACACAATAAACACCACCCACAGACTCTTCGCTGACGTTGACAGACGCGGATGGAGCTTCGTCTTTATTGGTCCTGTAGTCTCTAAAGAAAAGACTTTCACAGACCCTCCCACCATCGATGGCAGGATGGCAATAGTGAAGAACACTATTCCCAATGCTCCAATCCACTGCGAGAAGGTACGCCAGAAGAGTATGCCATGCGGCAGATGTTCCACATCAACAAGGATACTGGCACCAGTGGTGGTAAAGCCCGACATGGCCTCAAAATAGGCATTGGTAAAGTCAGTGATATATCCTCCCACCATATACGGCAGCGTGCCAAAGAGGCTATAGACGGCCCACGTCAGGGTAACGACGAGGAAGGAGTCTTTTCGCGACATGTTATTGTTGGCATTGTGTCCCATATACCACAGGATATATGCTCCCATCTGTGTCACGAGGATGGAGATGATAAAGGAGAAGACATCATCCTCCTGATATGACAACGATATCACGAGGCATATCAGCATAAACAGGGACTCCAGGAAGAGGAGCGAGCCGAGAATTTTGTATATGAGTTTGAAATTAATCATTTAATTCGTAAAAAGCTTTTCCAACCTGTGCATATCGGCGTTGTGGCAGAAGGCCATTACGATGTCACCGGCCTGTATCTGTGTGCCACCTGATATGAGTATTCCTTCACCATTTCTCACCAGTCCACCCAAGGTGCATCCCTTTGGCAGGGACAACTCAAAGACACGCTTTTTGGTTACTAAAGACCCTGGTGAGGCTGTAAACTCCGCCACATCGGCCTTGGCATGCATGAGGAATCTGACATTAGAGGCTTTTCCCTCAAGCGTCATCTCGTAGATGCGTGATGCTGCTATGGCCTTCTTGTTGATAATGGTACCAATGTCAAGGCTTTCAGCCATATCGACATAATCGACATTTTCCACGATGGCAACAGTCTTTCGCACGCCATGACGCTTTGCAGTAAGACACGCCAGGATATTCGCCTCCGAACTACCTGTCAGAGCAACAAAAGCCTGCGCACTGCGTATGCCTTCCTCTACAAGGAGGGATGTATCACGCGCATCGCCATTGATGATATAGTCATTACGCTTGAGTATCTCATTGAGTTCCTCACAACGCTGCGGGTCAATCTCGATGAGCTTATAATTCATATATTCCGGCATGGTCATAGCAGTACGGACAGCAGTCTTACCGCCACCCATTATCATGACGTTCGACACATCCTCATACTTCTCCTTACCCACGATACGACGGATGAGTGGAATATTTTGCGGAGTCGTCATGAAATATGCTATATCATAGAGTTGCAAGGTATCGTCACCACGCGGAATGATGGTTTCATTGCCACGCTTTATGGCCACCACATGATAAGGGTCATCAGGTCCGATAAGTTCTTTGAGCGGACGATCGAGAATAGTACATCCCTCACGCAGCTTAATACCTAACATGGTCAGTGCGCCACCATACACATCCCAACGCTGACGCACCCATGACATCTTCAGACCTCTGATGATATCCTGTGCAGCCAGCATCTCCGGGTATATGATGCTGTCGATACCCATTGCCTTGAGCACATCGCTATTCTTTGGCTTGGCATACTCATACTCTTCCACCTTTGCCACAGTATGTCTGACGCCAAGGCTTTTCGCCATGGTGCATGCACACATATTCACCTCCTGATCATGCGTCACAGCGATGAACAGGTCAGCATTTGGAGTACCTATCTCACGCAGCGCCTTGATAGAAATAGGCGAAGCCTGCATAGTAAGCACATCAAGGTCTGGATTTATGCTTTCCAGAGCCTCCTCGTCAGTATCAATGATGGTGATTTCTTCATTGCTGCGGGCCAACAAAGAAGCGAGATAGTTACCAATGGCGTAAGCGCCTGCAATGATGATTTTCATTTTTTCAAAAGTCTAAGGTCAAAAGTCTAAGGTCAAAAGTCTAAGGTCAAAGGTCTAAGGTCAAAGGTCTAAGGTCAAAGGTCTAAGGTCAAAGGTCAAAGGACGAAAACGAAAACGAAAACGAAGGTCAAAGGTCAATGCTCAATAGCCCTCTTAATTCCTTCTACATCCATGCCGTAGAGTTTTTGGAGTTCGGCTATGGTGCCGTGTTCTACGAAGGTGTCTGTTGGCATTCCGATACGAGTTACATGTGGTGTATATCCCTTGTCAGCGAAATACTCCAGCACGGCAGAGCCGAGGCCTCCGTCGCGTACTCCATCTTCTACAGTGATGACCCTGTCGTAGGTGTTTCCCACCTCGTCCAGCAGGGCGGTATCTATTGGCTTGAGGAATCGCATGTCATAGTGTGCCACATCTGTTCCCTTCACAGCCTCTGCCACATTGTTTCCTATGTGACCTATCGACAACACGGCTGTTCCCTTGCCATCTTTCAACTTACGGCCCTTTCCGACCTCTATTGATTCCAAAGGACATTTCCAGTCATCCATCACCCCACGTCCTCGCGGATAACGTATTACCCACGGTCCTTGGTCAGGTAGCTGTGCTGTAAACATCATCTTTCGCAACTCATGCTCATTCATAGGAGCACAGATAGTAAGATTAGGAACAGGCTTCAGGGCAGCCATATCGAAGGCACCATGATGCGTAGCGCCATCCTCGCCTACTATTCCTGCTCTGTCAAAGCAGAATACCACATGAAGATTTCCTATTGCAACATCGTGTATAATATTGTCATAAGCACGCTGTGCAAAGGCACTGTAGATATTACAGAAAGGTATCATGCCCTCTTTTGCCAAGCCCCCAGCGAAGGTGGCAGCATGTCCCTCTGCTATACCCACATCAAACGCTCTGTCAGGCATTGTCTCCATGAGTTTATTCATCGAACAGCCAGTAGGCATAGCAGGAGTGATACCTACTATCTTGTCATTAGCCTGCGCCAGTTCTACAAGAGTTTCTCCAAAGACATTCTGGTACTTTGCCCTCTTATCCTTATCCAGACGTTCACCTGTCTCAGGGTTGAAGCGTCCAGGGGCATGCCATATCGTAGCTGCTTTCTCTGCCGGTTCATAGCCCTTACCCTTAACAGTATGGATATGAAGCAGTTTCGGTCCACGCATATCTTTCAGCTGGCGAATGACACGTACCAGCTCTTTGATATTATGTCCGTCAACAGGTCCGAAATAGCGGATATTCATACCCTCAAAGATATTTTGCTGCTGTGAGATAGCAGACTTGAAGGCATTCGACAGACGTATCACCGTCTTTCTTCTCGAATCATCCAGATATCCCTTTCCCATGAGCCAGCGCCCTACCCTGTCACGCCAACGGTTATACGACTCGTTGGTATTCAACGACAGCAGATACTGCTTCATGCCACCCACGCTGCGATCAATCGACATATTATTGTCGTTGAGAATGATGAGCAGGTTATTTGGCGATGACGACACGTTATTGAGTCCTTCAAACGCCAATCCTCCGCTCAGGCTTCCGTCACCTATTACAGCGACCACATTGCGATGGTTTCCCAGTTTTGCATCAGCGACAGCCATTCCTAAGGCAGCAGAGATACTGTTAGAAGCATGTCCGCAGACGAAGGTGTCATATTCGCTCTCAGCAGGAGTTGGGAAGGGGTGCAAGCCACCAAATTTACGATTAGTATTGAAGACGTCGCGTCTGCCAGTAAGAATCTTATGTCCATAGGCCTGATGCCCCACATCCCATACAATTCTGTCTTCTGGGGTATCATAAACATAATGCAGAGCAACCGTCAATTCTATTGCTCCCAACGATGAAGCCAGATGTCCTGGATTCACAGAGAGTTCCTTCACTATGTCATCACGCAGTTCCGCACACACCTCTGGCAAGGCCTCAACAGGCAAAGCACGCAGGTCAGCAGGAAATTGGATGTGTGAGAGATATTTATACACGTCTTTACTTTACGTTACCAACCTTTATGAGATACTCTGCAATCTGTACTGCATTGAGGGCTGCGCCCTTCTTTATCTGGTCGCCAGAGAGCCAGAATGTCAGTCCATTCTCATTGGCGAGGTCTTCACGAACACGACCTACATAAACATCATCCTTACCAGCAGTATAGAGAGGCATTGGATAAGGGAGGCCCTCCATTGTCTCCTTAGAACTGTCAGGATTTGCTTTTGCGCCGACCTTCTTTGGGTCGTCAACGAGAGTAACGCCAGGAGCATTTCTCAAAGCCTCCTGAGCAGCCTCAACACTGATTTTCTTCTCTGTCTCAATCCATACAGCCTCAGAATGGGCACGCAATGAAGATATTCTGACACACATAGCAGAGCAACGAGCATCTGTATGCATAATCTTCCTTGTTTCATTGAACATCTTCATCTCCTCCTTGGTATATCCATTATCCTGAAATACGTCAATCTGAGGGATTACGTTATAAGCCAGCTGATAAGCGAATTTGTTAACTGTAGGCTGTTTGTCCTCAGCCAGTTCCTTATACTGCTGTTTCAGTTCTGCCATAGCAGCAGCCCCAGCACCAGAAGCGCTCTGATAAGAAGCGATGTGTATGCGCTCAATGTGAGAGAGTTTCTCCAATGGCTGCAAACATACCACCATCATGATAGTGGTACAGTTAGGGTTAGCGATAATGCCACGAGGCCTCTTTAGGGCATCCTCAGCATTACACTCAGGCACTACCAAAGGCACATCCTCGTCCATACGGAAAGCGCTGGAGTTATCAATCATTACAGCACCATATTTTGTGATATCCTCGCAGAATTCCTTTGATGTACCAGCACCTGCACTCGTAAATGCTATGTCAACATCCTTGAAGTCGTCATTATGCTGCAACAGCTTTACCTCATATTCCTTTCCGCGAAAAGTATATTTTGTTCCAGCAGAACGCTGTGAGCCAAAGAGAACTAACTCATCGAGTGGAAAATTTCTTTCATCAAGAACGCGGAGGAACTCCTGTCCTACTGCGCCAGAAGCGCCAACAATTGCTACTTTCATGTCTTTTTTATTTTATAATTAACATTTTTCGGGCGCAAAGTTACAAAAAAAAACGAAAACGAAAACGAAAACGAAAACTTTTTACTATCTTTGCACAGAATTTCTTGATTTTTAGCATTCAAACACATGTCAGAATATTTCCCTATAACCAGCCCAACTATGGTATTCTTTACCGTTTTGCTGATTATTCTCTTCGCACCTATTGTGATGGGAAAACTTCGCATACCCCATATTATAGGTATGGTGTTGGCTGGTGTCGTTATTGGCCCTCACGGCTTTAATATTCTTGAGCGTGATGCTTCTTTTGAATTATTTGGTCGCGTAGGACTTCTATACATTATGTTCCTTGCTGGTCTTGAGATGGATATGCAAGGACTTAAGAATGATAGCAAAAAGATTAGTATCTTCAGTATTGCCTCGTTCCTGACACCTTTTGCGATGATGTATGTGGCAGGTATATACTTGCTGGGCTATTCACCCCTTGCATCTGTCATTCTCTCATGTGTGATGGCTGCAAACACGCTGATATCTTACCCCATTATTACACGTTATGGCTTACAGAAGCATAAGACTACGACAATATCCGTTGGTGCCTCTATGTCGTCACTACTGCTGGCACTTATTGTGGTCACCGCTGTAGAGGGTAGTGCTCTTGGTGGCGCAGGATTGGGATTCTGGTCGCTCTTTGTGGCAAAAATCATATTATATTGTATAGCAATCCACTATATTCTCCGCATTGCCACCCGTTGGTTCCTAAGGAGTTACAGCGATTCCGTAATGCAGTATATCTTCGTCCTCGGCATGATGTTCTTCAGTGCCGCCCTATCAGAAGTTATAGGCATTGACGGCATTTTCGGAGCTTTCTATAGCGGATTGGTGCTCAATCGTTTCATACCCCATGTGTCGCCCCTGATGCAACGCATCGAATTCATAGGAAATGCCATCTTCATCCCCTATTTCCTTATTGGTGTCGGCATGCTCATCAATGTCAGACTGCTTTTCGATTCTGCCCACGATACGACCACTATAGGCATCATACCAACAGTTCTGATTATCGTCATCGTTGGTACTTTGGGTAAGGCAATAGCCGCCTATGGCTCTTGTCTGGCATTCCGCCTGCCGTTCCAAGACGGTCATCTGATGTTTGGTCTTACCTCAGCACATGCTGCTGGTGGTATTGCCATCGTAATGATAGGCATGCAGCTCAATATCATCGATGATAACATGCTAAATGGCGTCGTGATGATGATACTCTTCACCTGCATCATCTCTACCATCGTTACTGATAAGGCTGCACGAGATATTGTCCTCAAGGGTGGGCTTCGCAAAAGTCAGAAAAATAATGAAAGTGATGACGAGAAGATTCTCATTCCTGTAAAATATCACGAGACTTGCAACACCCTCATCAATATCGCTATCCTGATGCGCAATACGGAACTCAATCGTGGACTTATTGCCCTCAATGTGGTATATGATGGTGAAGAGGCAGAAGAAGACCAGCAGAGGGGGCGCGAACTCCTTGAGAAAGTAGTTCGCAAGGCTGCAGAGGCAGATGTAAGGATGCAGACACAGGTGCGCCTTGCTGCCAACATCGCCAATGGCATCAAGCATGCCTTTAAGGAGTATGAATGTTCTGAAATTATCATGGGTGCCCATGTTCCTGATAATTCCCGCCGTCCGTTTTGGGGAGAATTTGCGCAGAGTGTCTTTAATGGTCTCTCGCGCCAAATCAGCATCGTTCGTTGTACACAGCCGCTGAGCACCCTCCGCGCCATACACGTTGCTGTTCCTTCACGAGCAGAATTCGAGCCAGGCTTCTATCGTTGGATTGAGCGTCTCTCACGATTAGCAATGAATATTGGCTGTCGCATTTGTTTTCATGGCAGAATGGCATCCCTCAACCTCATTGACCAATACATCTCCCACAAACATCCTGGTGTGAGGGCGGAATATATCTCTATGCCAAAATGGAAGGGACTCATACCACTCATGCAAAGCGTAAAGGGTGATGAGATGCTTGTTGTTGTCACAGCACGTCCTGGTACGGTTTCCTATAAAGCTGCATTGAATAATCTGCCAGAAGAGTTGACTGAGAACTATAAGGGCAATAACTATATCATCCTCTTCCCTGACCAGTTTGGTCCTGCTCCTGACGTGATGACATTCGCAACAGCGCAGCATACAGAACAACTGTCAGCATATCGCGAATTAGTACTATGGTGGCGACACCTGAAGAGACGTTTATTTTTCTTCTAACCCCTCCTGCCTGCGCTTGGGGTTTTAACAAAAACCATAAAAACCCCTGTCATGGGCATAAGTCTTTTCAGACTTTTGTAGGACTTCAAGCAAAAGTGCCATTATAAGAAAACTTCTATGTCCCTTTTTCTTAAATTCCTACACCTTCCTTCGTCAGGTTATGCCCTTGCCAGGCAAAAACCTTAAAAACATTTTTTTAAACCTTAATCTTAACGCTAACCTTAATCACTTTCATGTTAAACTATAACTGTAAGCCAAATTCTGTTTTTTAGCGAAGCGGTGTTTTTGCTTTCAAGGGATTGAAACCACGTGGTGTGGAATTGGCGTAAAAGCTCGCTTTTAAAGACAAGTACATAACACTTAGCACAAAGGCTCTGAAAGAGCTTCAATCCCGAAGAAAGGGTTTTTCTGGTTTTTGTTAAAAAATCTACTCCTCTTGGCGACGTTTGAGCCACGCCATATATGTACGGATGGCGAGTTCTACCATTTTCACACACGGACGTTTGCGATAATATTCATCCGTTCTTGCTTCAGGCGTAGGATTAGTGTTTATATCCTTCACATATCCTTTCAGCAGTTCGCGACAAATGAGCGAACCAGTCTGCGCTTTAAAGTCTGCTGCCAACTCTTGCACAGCAGCATAGTTTCTTGCCTTTGTTTCCTGACTGGCCTCTACAGAAGCCGTCTCCAGTCCTGCCAGCATAAACATTCCGCTGGCAGTGCCACATGTCTCCCTCATTCGCCCTATGCCTGCACCAAAGCTGGCAGACATAAGGGTCATCAGTGGCAGAGGCACATTATAGGCATCGGCAAAGGCACGAGCAACAGACTGCGCACAGTTGTAGCCCTCCTTAAAATAAGCCACACCTTTCGCTACACGAGCCTCTGTCTCTTCTTCCCAATTTGTTATATTGCTAAATCTCTCCATGAATAAGTTTGTATGCTATTGACCCTGGTGCTGGAGTAGCTGGTAGGTCGTTTATGTCAAACCACTTGGCTTCCTCTATTTCTTCCTCTTGCACCTTTATCTCACCACTCTCATAATCGGCATAGAATGCCAGCATCAGTTGTCGTGGGAAAGGCCAGCTTTGGCTGCCACGATACTGTATATTCTTGACCTTGATGCCTGTCTCCTCAAAAATCTCCCTGCGGACAGCATTTTCTATTGTCTCGCCTGCCTCCACATATCCTGCCAGACAGGCATAAATATCCTGATTGCGTTGTGTATGACGGGCAAGGAGAATCTTGTCACCCTTCCTCACCAACACTATGATGCAGGGGTCGATACGTGGAAACAACAGTTCCCCACAATTGGGACACTTCATCGCTGTAAATTCTGTATCCTCAACGAGTTTTGTGCCACAACGTGGACAATAAATCGTCTTCTTGCGCCATTCAGAAATGGCCTTCGCACGAGCTACCTTTGAGGAGGTCTCTTCGTCGTGCTCAGCAAAAAACTCTCGCAACTCTTGGCGTGAATAGCTGTCGATGTGAGATATTATGTGGTTTAAAGAGTTCAAGGGTTTAAAGGTTTAAAGGGTTAATGTCAAAGGTCTAAGGTCAAAGGTGAGTTACTTAAAGAGATGTGGTACGAAATCATTGAGGCCTCGACGCCAGGTGAGCCACTCATGGGCAGTACCTTCCGACTGTTTGCCTTCGACCTTGATGCCCATTTCCTGTAAGCCCTTCACAATGTCACCACTCTTGATGAAGTCATCAGAACCCCAGTTCATGTACATATAGTGAATCTTCTTGTTAAACTCGTCAGCATTGGTGAACACGCCATTGTAAGCCGTCTTGAGGTCAATACCAAAGATAGCACCGCTGAAGGTTCCTATCCAAGCGAACTTATCCATATTGCTAAGTACGAGATCGAATGTTTGGTGTCCTCCCCATGACAGTCCTGCCATAGCCCTATTGTCGCGATCGGTAAGGGTGCGGAATTTGTTGTCGATGGTAGGTATGAGGTCGTTTATCATTACCTTATAGAATGATGCTCCATACTGACTTCTTCCCTGTCTGTTGTCGCCACCTCTGAATGGTGCCTTTATATCACCGCTCTCCATCACCACTATCATTGGCACAGCCTGTTTGCTGGCAATGAGGTTGTCCATGATATGCTGCATGTGACCCTGCTTAGACCATCCTGTTTCGTCTTCTCCCATGCCATGCTGCAGGTATAGCACTGGATAGCTCTTCTTACCGTTTTCATATTCAGCAGGGGTATATACCATAGCGTGACGCCATTCATTAGTGGAATTGGCATAGTAGTATATGCTGCGCACCTGTCCATGTGCTATACCCTGTTGTGGACGATAGTAGTCACCCTCTGGCCCCTCTGGAATCTCTATGCCACCAGCTTCACGATTGCAGCCGAAGAAGGTTTCTGTGGCAGGGTCGATGAAGTTTACGCCACCAATATTTATGAAGTAATAATGAAATCCCACCGCCAATGGGTCAGTAACAGCATACCATCGTCCGTCCTCGCCCTTCTGCATGTCGTATTTCTTGCCACAGATATCGACAACCACCTTGTTTGCCTCTGGGGCATTGATGCGGAAATACGCGCGTCTTTGTTTATCCACCTTTGGGAAGTCGTTACCAGGAACAGTTGTTTCTGGTATGAAGGCATCAGCAGGAATGTAGATTGGCTGAGCACAAGCCTTTACGTTCCACACTATCATTGTCAGCAGCACCGCTGCCAAGAAAGTTATTTTTTTCATTGTTTCAATTCTTAATTATCAATTGTCAATTATCAATTGTCAATTCAAATTTCTTCATGTTCGGGTCTGCTGAACTGTTGCCGCACATTACCTCGTAGTTGCCTGCCTTTGTGCGCATGGTGCTGGTGATACTGTCCCACAGTTCGAAGGTCTTTCTTGTCAAAGGAATGGTGACAGTCTTTGTTTCACCAGCCTTCAAGGTTACGCGCTGGAAGCCCCTCAGACTCTTCGTAGGGCCCTCGGTATCTGCCTTGTCGCGTACATAGAGCTGCACAATCTCCGTTCCCTCGCGATTGCCAGTATTTGTAACATCCACGCTAACGCTTCCTGTGCCGTCAGCGGCTGCTGTCAATTTTTCGTTACCCATCTTGAAGGTGGTGTATGATAGTCCGTAGCCAAATGGATAAAGGGCATCAGAGAAATATCTGTATGTGCGGCCCTTCATAGAGTAGTCCTCATAGTCAGGCAGCTGCGAAGTTGACTTATAGAATGTCACCGGCAGCTTGCCAGCAGGGTTGTAGTCGCCAAACAACACGTCAGCAACAGCAGTGCCGCCTTCTTGTCCAGCATACCACGCCTGTACTATGGCGTCGCAGGTCTCTGTCTCAGGCAGCAATGCTATTGCAGAACCAGAGCAGTTTACAAAGATGACCTTCTTGCCAGCATCCTTTAGAGCTTTTAAGAATTCGCGCTGTACCTTTGGCAATTCGATATTGGTGCGATCGCCGCCCTTGAAGCCATCTATATTAACAGGCATCTCCTCACCCTCAAGTGCTGGAGATATACCACCCACGAAGATAACCTTATCGATGCCATTCAGCTGTGCTATTGTCTGCTGATAGTCTATCTGCAGTTCCTTCGCAACATCTATCTTCATTGAGGCGCCCCATGTCTTTACAGTGTTGAAGCACACCTCTATCTGGAACTTCTGTCCCTTCTTTGCCTGCAATACTGTTCGTGTAGGAGTGGCGCGCCAAGTGTGCTTTGAAACTTTCTTTTCGCCATCTACATAAAGCGCGAAGTCACCTGTACCCTCTACATTTATTACATATTCGCCCTCTTCAGTTGGAGCAAATGTTGTCTCATACTTTGCAGAAAAATCTTCTATTGGCAGTCCTGCTGCGAAGACATGCATACCGTTGGTGGTGACAGCGAGGGGTTTGGTGTAATATTCCTCCGAGAAGGCTTTTCCCTCTCTATTGGTATTCGTCCAGAAAGTGCCCCTGATACCTTTCTTTCCGTCAGGAGTGGTACATTCTGTTGCCAGGCGGCTGTCCATCACCTTGTCGTATGTCAGGTCGCAACCAGAGGTATAGAAGAGTTTCTTCTGCTTCTTTTTAATTCCGTCAAGTATGGTGACAGTACGATTTGGTGTACCATTATAGTTGCCCCACATCATTGGTTCGTTCTGCGCATTAGGTCCTATGACGGCAATTTTCTCCGCATTCTTCTTCAGTGGCAGGATATTGCCATTGTTCTGCAACAGTACTATTGTCTGGCGGGCCATGTTCAGCGAGAGGTTTGCCGACTCCTTTGTTGACATTGCAGAATATGGTATCTTCGACCATTCCACCAACGATGGGTCGTCCATCTCACCCAAGTCAAAGCGTCCTTCCAACAGGCGAATGACGTGCTTATCTACTTCCTTCTCTGTTATTAAACCGCGCTGAACAGCTTCCGGGATGCTTTTATATACATAATTATATCCACACTCCACATCAGTACCTGCGATAGTGCCTTTTGCAGCTCCGTGGACAGCGTCCGATGATGTCTTGTGGCTCTGGTGGAAGTCGCTCACAGCACCACAGTCGCTTACCACGAGATATTTAAATCCCCATTCGTCGCGCAGTATCTGTTGCAGCAGTCGTGCGTTGCCGCAGCATGGTTCGTCGTCGAGACGTTGGTAAGCACACATCACCTCCCTCACGTTGGCATCCTGCACCAGTGTCTTGAAGGCAGGCATATATGTTTCCCACAGGTCGCGTGGCGAAACGTCGTTGATGTTTGCAGTATGGCGGGTATATTCCGGACCGCTGTGTACGGCATAGTGCTTGGCACAGGCCCACAGCTTACGATACTTTGCTGTCTCAGGTCCTTGCAGTCCGCGTACTACCTGTGTTCCCATCACGCTGGTCAGGTATGGATCTTCGCCATATGTCTCCTGCCCCCTTCCCCATCGTGGGTCACGAAAAATGTTTACGTTAGGCGTCCATACCGACAGGCTGCGCATCTTCTGGTCTTCGCCGCTACCGCGATACATACGTTCGTTATACTGCGCACGGAATTCCGTACTGGCAACGTCAAAACACTTATACAGCAGGTCTGGGTTGAACGATGCTGCCATTGCCACTGGTTCAGGGAACACTGTCACATTACCCATGTTGGCAGCGCCATGCAATGCCTCGCTCCACCAAAAGAATTTCTTTATTCCCAAGCGCGGGATGGCAGGGCTCTCGTCGAGCATCAGGAGTGACTTCTCCTCCAGGGTAAGCCTTGAGCAGAGGTCCACAGCCCTTTCGTGAGCGCTGAGGTTCGGGTCTTTGTACCTAAGTTGTGACGTCTGTGACATCATCGGCATGCCAATGCCAAGCAGTAGCACCAAAGCTGCAAGTGTGTTTCTTGTCTTCATTTTGCTCAATTATGAATGGTTATTGAAAATTAAACTCTTAGACTTTAAACTTTATAAACATAGTTCATCTTCATTGCGATATATCCTTTCGGCCATTTCTTTCTGTCGAGGTACAGTTTTGCGCGGCCGTTGCTGAGCAGGAAGAGGCCCGACCTTACCTCTTTGAATTCATAGTACATCGTATTCTGGCCCTCGCTGTAGCTGATGCGTGATATCTGCCAGCAGCCGTCGGCGATGTGTACCTCCATATTGTCGAGTTTCACAATGTAGAAGGTTCTGTTGCCCTTGGTATAACTGCCATAGTATTTCATGCCCGTTTCCTGCTTCTTGCGGTATTTCTTCTGCAGTTCCTTCACCTTGTCGCGCACCTTTTCGTAGAACTTGTCATAGACGTTAGCACTCATCATGCCGTCGTGTTTCAGGAACGACGCTATTTGTTTCTCTGTCAACTGCTGTTTCATCTCTACCATCCTGACGTTCGAGGTCGTTATCTTTCCTTTGTTAAACAAGATGTCCTCCGCCATTGTGATGCCGAAATGCTTATGTTCCATTAGGGCCGACACGATAGGGCCGAATCCTGCCAGACGTGCTGCGAACGATATGGTTCTGCGATGTGGTATGGCCTTCAGATCGATGTCTTTTTCCAACTGACACGTGACGGAATATTTCAGGGTGTTTATGCGGGCCTTCAATGGTTTTGCATTCGCCAGCACCTGTTTCAGGAGGTATTCCTCGAATGTCATGCCGTCTGCCAGCACCACTGTCTCAGGCAGATTCAGCGATGCCGCAATGTCGTCCGTCTCCTGCGCCGACACATTCAGCGCAAGGACAAAGGCAAGGAATATGGAGAGCAGAAAACTCATAGGGCTTATTGGGCTCATAGGACTCATAGGGCTCATTGGATTATATCCTCATACTTCACGTTTTCAAAGTTCTTCAAGGCCTTGTGGCAGAGGGGCGTTATCTCCTCTATGGTGTGTCCTGTGGCGAGGCCTACGGTATATATCCCTGATGCCATGCCCGCTTGCAGACCTGTGTAGGCATCCTCAAAGACTATACAGCTGTCCAATGGCGTCTGCAATGCTTCCGCAGCCTTCAGGTAACAATCTGGATTTGGCTTCGAAGCACTGAAATCTTCCGCAGTCAGTATCTTGTCGAACATCGTGCCGATGAGCGGATTGTTCCGCATGGCATACTGCATCTTCTGTTTGTTTGACGAGGTGACAATGGCGCATTTCACGTCGTGACTGCGGATGTCCGCCAAAAATTCCTCCACAAAGGGAAAGAAACTATAGTCCATCTGCGCCTCAAACGCATCCAGTTCCCTCATCACCGCCTCGTGTGTCTCAGGGCTGAAATATGTTGCCAAAATATTCTTCAGCGTAGTACCCTTTATGATATACTCCAGGTTTGGCACATCAGGACGATATTTTCGCGCTATACGTCCCCAAACAACAGTATATTGGTCTTCTGTGTCGATGAGCGTACCATCGAGATCGAAAAGAGCTGCTTTAAATTTTCGTTCCATCAGGGTGCGAAGGTACAAAAAAATACAATCATACCTTAACTTTCATGCCAACCTTAACTTTTTTTATGCAAAATTAAGTGGCGCAGGACATGGTTCTCAAGAAGGTGGCATCACCATCAAGAAAACTGTCAAAAGCATAACGGTAAATACACCGGGCAAAGAAAAACTTCCGACGGCGCCAAAATCAGGAAATAGACTCATCGAAAAGTTCCGACGACTTTAAATTAAAGCCCACCTCCCGACCTCTAACTTATGGATTCTGTTGCTGTCCTTGCTGCTGTTTGAAACCGTTTACGAAGTTCTGCAGGTACTGCAACAGCTGGCGCACCACAATGACGCCCTGCTCCATAGGCTCGACGGAATGGTCGGCAATGTTGGTAACATACTGCATTGACTCTTCGTCTATCAGCTCGTTCAGAGGCACATAGTCAGTATTGTCAGCAAACTTGAATCCGTACAATGCCCACCAGTCAAGGCCAACCTTGGCAGTAAGAAGCCTCATCGGGATAGTCTGATTTATGCCCTTGCACGTTATCTCTGCCTTTGCCAGCTCGTTAAACTGCTGGGTGTATTGCTCTATGGTGGCTTTGTCGGCATAATTGCGACCTGCTTTTCTGTATTCCTTTTCCAGTCGTAAAAGCTTACTCATGTCGCTGATGCTCATGGTTGTGGTAAGGTCGTCGAGCAGGGTCAGCTTTGCCTCGTCAATATTGTTACCGTCGATGGCAACAGCGAGCAAGTCAAGGATGCCACTGCTGTAGTCCAATGTTGGGAAATCCTTATTCCCAGTGACGTTCGAGGCTGTGAGTGACATATCTATCATCTGCCTGCCGTTAAGTACAAAATTGAAACTGTTGTATGCCTTATGTGTGGTAGGATCCTGTTTGATGGTAAACGTTACCACCTGTCCGGCATGACCGGTAACAGTCTGTCCATCTATCGTCCATTCGTCTTCGGCAATGTCATAGTATGAACGTTCTTGGCTCTTATTCATTCTGTTGTTGAATGTACCTGTCAGCCAGGGGCGCATTTTGCCGTCAGAGTCATTGCTTAGTACAAACTTGAACTGCTGAGGCACGAGTATAATCACAGCCCGACCATTTTTGCTTAATGTACGGCTCAACAGCGGCATGGTTGCGCCAGAAGCCTGAAACAACAAGTCAAAATTCACGTTTTTTTCAGCATCATACATCTTGATTCTTAACTCTTCGCTGGGTTCCACATTGAAAGTGGTACCATTATCGACAGTAAGCTGATAGTTGAAATTCGTCAGGTCAATAGTTGCCTGATTCTGGTATCCCATAGCCTCCAAATCAGAACCCGCCTCGACGGGCTTGATGCTCTCGGATATCTTCTGGTTGAAGAGTTTGGACAACTCTTTGTTGTAATTCTCGTTTAACAGTACCGTTTTATTAAAATACTGTAGGAACGCATTCATATTAGGCCACGATTTGAAGTGCAGGTTCTCTGCCAAGTCCTTCAGCGTGGCGCGGGTGTGCTCTATGAACACTGCGCGATTCTTGTCAGCCTGTTCCTGAGCAGATTCGTCATCCGACGAACACGAAGTGAATATACCTATGCCGCAGATGAGGATGGCGGCAAGCATCCAGTTTTGAATCTTTTTCATTATGTTGTTGCTTTTTTTTAAAAAAAGGTATAAAATCAAACAATATGTTTTATTTCTCCATCTCGATAGATGAAACACCTTCGTCACTGCCCCTCGTCATGAACAGGGTCCCACGTTTCATGGGTGCCGTCAGGGAAGGTCACCTCAAACTTTGAGTCATCAGTAAAGCGTATTGTGGTGCCATCCTCCATGATGCGGATGTCGGTAGCAAGGAAAGCCAAGGTGATGCCATTGTCCTTCATCCATTGCAGGTCTGCCTTAACGCCCTTGGGGTCAACAATCTCATTAACCCAATAGTAATAGCACCCAACCTTGATGCTGTCTGGAGGACATAGGAACGATTTCCTTAACTGGTCGCGGCTGTTGAATGTACCACCCTTCGGACTTGCCGCAGCAACCAATGCACACAAGAACAGGAGTGAGATTGTTAGTCGTTTTTTCATATTCATGGGGCAAAATTACAAAAAAAAGACCACTTCCACAAAGGGATATGGTCTTTTTTTACTTTCTTGCAATATTTTTACATCTCATACTCCAACATCACCATTGTGTATGGTTCCAAGTCGAAACTGAATTTCTTCTGGGCCTTGATGGTATCCTTTTTTGGAGCGATAGGCTGCTTTTCGTAGTTGTTCTCGTCCTTGGCATCGCCTGTCAGCACTGTCTTCACAGCATTTTTCTTTATTGGGAAGCGGCTCAAGTCGATGTCAGCCTCCTTCTTCTCGGCAGAAGCATTCACCAACTTCACATACAGCTTACGTGTCTTCACATTAAGCACTACGCTCTGACCATAGTGAACATCCACCTGTGGCTGCTCAACGCCAGCAGCATCACCCTTGAACTGCACGCAGTCGCCATAGTAATACTGACCTGACGACTGACCGAACATCTGCTGCACGTAATAGCTGCATGTCAGGTAAGGACGTTCATTGTCGAAATATATAAGGTCTGGATTCCAGTTTGTGGCACCCTTCTTTGCAAAGAGCGGTGCGTATGACGTCATGCTGACAACGTCGCCGTTGCGCTCTACATGCAACAGATACAGGCCCTCTGCCAAAGCATCAATGAGACGCTTGTCCTTTGCTGCATATTCACCCAGATATACCTTTGTCTTACGAGTGCGTGGATAGCTGTCATACTGACGCTTGCTGAGGAAGAAGCTGTCCTTCTCATAATAGTGTTCGTCAATGATTGGCATATCCAGTTCCTCGGCCAGCTTCCAGCCATTCTCGAAGTCAGGATTCTTTGGATGTGAGCCAGGACCTGCTGTTCCTACGATGATAATCTCCGGATGTGCCTTTGTCACACGTTCATATATATACTTGAAGCGTTCGCAGAACTCAGGAGATATCTTCTCCTCGTTACCAATACCCAGATACTTCAGGTTGAAAGGCTTCGGATGGCCTGCATCAGCACGCATCTTTGCCCACTTGTTAGTAGCAGGGTCGCCATTAGCCCACTCTATGAGGTCGATGGCTTCACTAACCCACTCGTCCATCTCTGACATCGGAACGACATCCTGAGCCTGAGTAGGCCACATATTCCAACCACCGTTTGTACCCTGACAGCTTACTCCAGAAGGCAGGATAGGAACAGGCTCCATGCCGAGGTCTTCGCAGAACTGGAAATACTCATAGAAGCCCAATCCCATGCTCTGGTGGTAGCCCCATGTATTCTTCAAACCACGACGCTGCTCCTTAGGACCTATTGTGGTCTTCCAACGATATGTATCCCAGAAACCGTCACCACCGCCGTGTACTACACAACCGCCAGGGAAACGCATAAACTTAGGCTGTAGGTCAGCAAGCGTCTGTGCCAAATCTTTTCGCAGGCCATGACCCATGTATGTATCCTGTGGCATCAGCGACACCATATCAACATCCATAACGCCCTGTGTCAGCATGAGAATCTGCAGCACGGCTTTCTTGCTGTCAGCATTTGGAACGAGAACAGCATTGTATTTCTTCCAGTCAGCAGCATCGGCCGTAACGAAAGCCTCTGCCAACAGCTTTGGCTCCTTACCCTTCTGTGGCTCAACAAGGACAACGCGCACCTGCTTTGCCTGACCATAGTTACGCAGGAAAACAGAGAAGTCATACTTTGCTCCACTCTTCACACAGATGCCGCCAAAGCCGCTATTCTCAATGCCATAGCCTCTCCAACCTTTATAGTCGTAGAACTCCTTCACGCGCTCTGCTGTAAGGCGCATATAGGTAGGGTTGTTAGGATGAATACCCTTATCCATCTTCACCTCCAAGAGGCCCAGAGAATGTCCTGGGCGTATCACCTTCCATGAAGTACCGGCGCCCCATCCGTCACGCTCAGCAGGAGAATACTCGAAAGAGCCGTTTTGTATCAGTTCTGCATACAGGCCGCCGTCAGCGCTGGAACTGATATCCTCAAAGAATATACCTATCAGTTCGTCACTAATGGCCTTACCACCCTTTGGGGCATTCATAGGCTTCTGAGCATTCATACCCATCGTCGCTGCTAACAGCAACGCAACACACGTTGTCAGTCTTTTCATATTATCTTTATATTATTTAGTTATTTCGGAAAACTCCCATTCCGGATATAATTCATTATAAACATCACGTCAGCCATACCTACTTTGCCGTCCAGATTGGCATCAGCAGCATCAATATTGAAGGAATCATCTGAAGTACCGAGGATATAGTTTGCAATGGACATTGCATCAGCCATATTCACCTCGCCGTCGCCATTAGCATCACCACGCAGGTATGAAGGAATGAGATATATACCCTTTATGTTGGCATGCTGTCCCCAGCTGGCCTTAATGGCATCTATATGAACAAACGCATCAATGCGGCGATTATTGCTTGATGTATCCTTATTTTTGAAGTCTGCCAACGGAATCATCAGAACGCCATATTCAGCATTCCAATACGGGTCGTTCGCGCTGAATGAAGCACTTATCTCTTTCCATTCGCCATGTGCCACCAGTCTGTTCGCCAGCAGACGCACATTACCACCTTCTACACCACGCAGCACGAGATAATCATACTTACTGAGGTCGGCAAACCTGTCAGGATCTACACTCACAAAGCCAGCCACAGTACCACCATCATAATTATCCACACCCAGATTCCATGAAGCGCTACCATCTACGTACAATGGCTTGGCATCAACACCAGAGCCGTCCCATTTACAGAACATATCGCTCTTCATCTTTATCCAGTTATCAGGAACGTCGAAATCGTCTATATCCAAGAAGAGGCGTATCTGCGTCAGGACGTTTTCTGTTCTTACGGGGAAGTAGCTTGTCAGCAACCTGTTGCGCTCCGTCATATACGTACCATCAACGGTATATAGCGATGCATTGTCCGACCACTGATGCACATCACGACGATAGTCACCCCAACGGGCAGACTCGTCATATAATGCCTTCGAGATAGTGTTGTAAAGGCTGTCCCATACCTCCACTACAGACCTCTCGCCTAACAGGCCGTCAGCGGATAGCAGTTCCTTCGCACGCTGGAAGTAACGCTTAACGAAGTCCTCGTTACTCAGCAACATGTTAAAGAACTCCGTCGGACAACCGGTATTGTTTATCTTGAGAGAATTCTCTGTTGCACTTCCGAAAATCATCTCCGAATCCCAGCAGAGGAACTTAAAGCCTTCGCTGTCAGTACCACTACGACGTATAGCAAACCAGTTATGATGGTCCCAGTCGCCATTACCGGCATACTGGTTTATTATCATGTAGTCGATGAAGTTGTCCATGTCCAGAAGTGTATCCAACTTTTCGTAAGCCTCTTCGGGAGACATGTCATGGTTTCTTCCTCCTACGGTATATATCGTCTGTATCATCTCATTCCATGCATCAAGAGTTCCCTCACTTGCCTCAGTATGGTTGCCGCCTTCCTCTTCTATCTTCACAACGTCATAGTCAGACTTCTTTCCGCCAAAATGATTCTTGCCAAAAGTATCGTCAATACGCTCCGCAATGTTATAGAGGCCCCAGTACATACCATTCAGGAACAGGTGAACATAAACAGCATCAACACCAATGCCACTTATCTTGCGCTGCATGCGACGGGCCCACACATCACGAGTATATTGTGCCACCCTGCGATGGCCATCCATCCAATGCTGCCATGCGTTGCCATAGTGACATCTCAACACCACCTGGTCACACTTCTGCGGACCATTTTCGCCAAACAATGGATAATCCAACGATGCCGGTCCGTATGTCTTTTTAAACTGTAGGCGGAAGGAATGCTTCGGATTCTTCTCTGCCAGGCGTCCGTGTCCACCATGCAGCTTTATGCCGCAGTCAATTGTGAGGTCATGTTGCTGCGGACCGCCAAAGAGTTCAGCACAACACTGGCGTGTCCATCCGTTTCCTGTATTGTCGCCGACAGGAGGGCCGGTAAATATGTATATGCCGCCCTTCTCTTCGTCATTCTCGTGGCTGAAGAGGTTATCCTTATCTGTCACCACGCTCAGAATAGGCAGCTGTTTCAGGCCCTCTATAATCTTCGGACGCAGAGATGCATCGGTCGTCATATCAGGGTCCATCTCATAGTCCGCTGTGGCAGTACCGCTGAACTGCGAGTATTGTCCCCATGTATCAGGATACCCTTCCGGATTATTCGGCTGGCTCAATACTGATGACACCATGATGTAGCTGGCAGTAGTGATGACTGAAATTTGTCCATCAGTCACCTCTATGGCCCTCAGTAATGTTGTCTCTGTTAATGTCAGAGGAGCAGTATAACGGGTACTCTCCGTCGTTGGTGTGCTGCCGTCAGTGGTATAATAGATTTCAGCCCCGGCATTAGCAGGACTAATGGCAACCGTTATACTTTCTTCATACAACCCATGAGGCTTGCTAAACGAAGGTTGTGCCATACCGACTGTTGCAGACAGCAACAAGCCAACCGATAACAGAAAAATCCTTGTAATCATTTTTTGCGTAAACATTATTTTATTTTATTTTTCGCTGCAAAGGTACACAAAAAGGTATATACAATGATTTTCTATTGTACCATATATTATTTCAGGTGTTACATATTTACGGCAAATAAAAAAAAGGGCATCCTGACTTAGGACGCCCTCTTAGTGTTTTTACTATTTATTCTTTCTGTTATTCTTTCAACTTGATTGGAACCAGTTCCCCTTCTCTCAGGGCGCTTGTTATCTGGCCCTTCAGCTCGCACTCCTTACCCATGCTGATAACGGCACTGTTCTTGAGGTCTGCCCATACTTCCTCGTCACGCTTGCAGTAGCTGTGAATCTCCACCGTCAGGCCGTCGCCATATTCTGCCTTGAGCTTTGCAATGAGTTCGGCAGGGATGCCTGAAATCTCGATTGTGATGCCGTCGGCATTGTGGGTGATGGTATGTGAGATGACGTATTCCTTGTAGTAATAGTCATATACGCGGATGGCGAAATCGTCTTGCTCTACGATGTTGTCCTCGCGGATAGGGAGGTTTATCTTGATTGACTCTACGTCGGCACGCACATGGACAGAGGTCTTTATCTCGCTCCAGTCCTGATGCTTCTGCTGATGGATGTCTATCTCAACGTTGTTAGGCACCTTGGTGGCATCTATGGCGTATGGCGCAACCTCACTGTCGGTGATGACGCCGTCAACATGCCATCCGTTCTTCATGCCTACCTCCTTGACAACGTACCACAATGCGTGCTTATCAAGGTAGCCAGGCTCGTTGTTCTCTTTCTCCAGCCAAGCATTGATGCGCTCTACCTCTGCTGCATTGACTGTTACGTTGCGACCATTGTCCACCTCATTCTGGCGATAGGCTTTCTCTTCGTTGAGAATATCTATCACCTTTGGTCTCTCAAGGATTGGCAGCTGGGTTTTCAGTCCCTTCTCGTCATACACATAACGGAAGAGTCCGATGTTCTCGCCCGTCCTCTTGTCTATCTGATAGTAGTCCATGTCGCGGTCGTTATAGCGGCCGTAAGGATAGAGGGTAGATACCCTTCCCTTATTGTTTTTACTCGTCAGGCTGCCGTAATAGAGCGAAGGACTCTTGTCCGTAACATCCTGTACGACACCGTCAACACGGATGAAGAAGCATGCTGTCTCCCAACCATCAGCCGTGTTTACGTAAGGCCATGTGTAGTCGCTGCTGGCACGGGTGGTGTTAGCAGCCGTCATGTCGTTGGCTTTAAGGATGCCACCCTGAACATATACCTCTGTAGAAGGAAGCGTCTGTGATTCTGCTACTGTCTGAACTTCGTCAGAACTGTCACTGGAACATGCCACAAAGATTGGTGCACACAACATTGAAAAGATTAATTTCCTGAATTTCATAATCTTTGTTTTTTATACCTTTTTATATATTTATATAAATCAAGATGCAAAGGTAGCCTTTTTTTTTGACATATGCAAATAAAAACGCAAAAAAATCAGGCCCCTTCGCAAAAAAAATTACAGATTAAGCTATCGTCAGCCAAACGGTATCTTCTCCCAGGCGAATCTCTAAGCGGATCGTCTCGTCGGGCTGATACATTACTATCTCTCCGCTGGTGTCACTTATCTTATTCTGTATGGTCTGTATATCGTTCACAGGGTTAAAGTAGATAAAATCGGGTGACGTAAGTTACAACTTTTTCTCATATCACCAAATCTTAACCTTGTTTATTAAACATTTTTATAAATAGTAATTGAAAAACCTAAGTTACTCACTTACTCACTTACTCACTTTTGACATTAAGGTTTTTCAATTACGTAGTTGGGTAGTATATGGAGAGAAGAGAAAATTATTTAATAATAATTTTATATTATATATATTTAAATATATATAATATAACCTTTCTGCCTCAAGTTCCTCCAGAATGTTAATGTCCGAAGTGAGTAAGTGAGTAAGTGAGTAACCTCAAACTTTTTTTGAAAAAATATGGAAAAATCCTTGTGGGAACCAGATTTTTTTTGTACCTTTGCATCAAAGATGCAAAAAGGCCGATAATGCACTAAAAAGTTGCGACATTGATGAGAAAATTTTGCGGCTAAGTTACTCCGCAATTGCTACATAGGCATCAGGTCGCACAATTCGAAAAAAGGAATAAGTTTTA
>CAJODL010000014.1 GCA_905233165.1 uncultured Prevotella sp. | reverse complement strand
TTTATGTAAAATATATCAAATATCGCTTGTGCTTTTTTACACCCGTTTTTGGGAAAGCGGATGCAAAGGTATGACTTTTTTTTCAACTGACCAAATTTTTTTTCGAGAAATTTTCAAAAAACTTTCATTTTTCCATTTTTCGTTGACTCAAATCAAGGAAAGCAAGAAACAAAATAGGCAATTGATGCTTAAAACGTCAATTGCCTACCCAAAAATCGAAAAAAGCCTATTTATTTCCCGTATTTCTTTAGCAAACGCTCCTTTTCTGCCTGTGTAATAGGGATAATTGTACCATGTCGAGGAGTGAAAATTCCTTGTGTGGCGGTATTCTGTACAAAATGAAACGTCTTCAAATCTTCAGAACGACAGAACTGATAATGTCCATTTCCGTAACAGTCATACATAACTATCCACGATTTTCCATCTATAGTTTTGCATACGCCAACGCCTTCCACAGATTCCTTTGTCTGTTCAACATTTCCAGAAATCATTTTCCACTTGTCAGTCAGTTGCTTTGCGACAGCCTGATAAATGCCGCGTCCTGCCTCCTGTTTATAGAATAGGTGATACAACTTATCAGCCTCATTATATACTATGTCTCCATCAATAGTAGCATTTCCCGCATCAAACAGCCACTTTGGCTCTCCCTCCAGATCAGTAAAATCTTTGTTTGCATATTGATAGTATATTTTATCATACGAGTCGCTGTCGCTGGTACGAAGAGAGTAAAACACCATATACTTTTTTGCGCGATGATCATATATTGTCTCTGGAGCCCACACACGAATTACGTTATGCCATGTTTTCGTATAGCGGGTTGGGAAATTTATAGTATGATGCTCCCAGTTAATCAAGTCTGTTGACTTAAGCAACACCATACCCCTATTACTTGACCATCCCAATTCAGAGCGCATGTCAGTAACAACCATATAAAAAGTCTTGCCATCCTCACATCTGAGAATGTGTGGATCTCGAACACACTGGGTCAATGCAATCGTATCACTCTTAATAACCGGTTCCCCACCGTTAAGCGGAGTATAGTTATATCCATCATCACTCAGGGCATAACAGATTTGTTCCTGTTTAGGACTATTACCATTAAAATAGGTAAACAGGTATGCCACCATTTCATTTTTTCCTTTCTGTGCAAAAGCAGAAGGAATAGCTGCAGCCATCATAAATAGTGCAAGCGAAAATACTTTTTTGTTCATCATCATTGTTATTAATGTTAGGTTAGAGAATTATCTCTTATTGTCTTTTTCGCATTAAATGCAGGGAAGCATCACAATAATCCAGCACGACCTGTCGGTGTGTGATAAAAATGATGGTTCGTGACCTATCCGTAAGGAGATTGTTGAGAAGTTTCTTTTCTGTTTCACTATCCAAAGCGCTGGTAGCCTCATCCAAAATCATCAACGGACAATTGCGCAACAATGCCCTAGCAACACATATACGCTGCGCCTGTCCTTCACTTAGTCCCCCGCCCTGTTCTGAGAACTCAGTATCCAAACCGTCTGGGAGAGAACGGACGAAATCAGCGCAAGCAACATCAAGGGCCTCATACATCTCATCATCCGTTGCATCAACATTTCCCATCTGTAAGTTTTCACGTATCGTGCCTGACATCATCGTGTTTCCTTGCGGAACGTATATGATATTACAGCGAGTTTGTGGAGAAACCGGTATATCCTTTACCACATTATATATATTAACGCTGCCCTCAACAGGCTTCAGTAATGCCAGAATCATACGAATCAGCGTTGTTTTTCCTGCCCCTGTCTCACCCATAACTGCTGTACAAGTACCTGGCTTGAAATCAAACGAAAGATTTCGGATGATAATTTTGTCAGGAGTTTCTGGGTAAGCATATGTCACATTACGGACAGCTATGCCACAAGGTCCCGCAAGCGGAATCTGCTTTCCTTGTTTCTCCAGGGGCACATCTTCAAGAATCATCAGACGCTCAGCCGCTGTAAAGACAGAGACAAACTGCGGAGCGAGATTTGTAAGTGCTCTAGCAGGCCGCTGCACCCTATTTACCAACTGCAAGAACGCCGACATTCCGCCATAAGTCAATGTTCCTGCCGCCAATCGCAGAGCGCCCCATGCGAAAGCCACGATATATCCGGATGCAAAGCCGATGCTCACCAGCATACTCGAAAAGACAGAAAACTTTGTACGACGTATCACCTTGCGATGAAGAACATCATGTTGGGTCGTAAGTTTATCAATAATAGTATCCTCCCCCTCCAAGGTTTTTACAAGAATACGATTCTGTATCGACTCTTGTAACAGACTCTGCACCATACTGTCAGAGTTACGGACGTCTCTAGACAATTCACGCATACGACTGACATAAATCTTGCTCACCAACAAGAAGAGAGGAAACATTATAACAATTATAATTGCCAGTCGGTTATCCAAAGAATAAAGATACACGAAGGCACCCACAAAAAGGCAGAACACCGATACAGCATTCGGGATTGTCTCTGCAACGAAATTTACAACAGTATTCACATCCGATTCGAGACGATTTATCACATCGCCGCTGTGCATTGAGTTCCTACCCTGAAATTCCGAATGCAGGATATGCCCCAACATACGTCGCTGCATACGATTCTGTGCACGAACTCCGTAGTAATTCTTCACCCATGTAGAGCAGAAGTCGAGAACAAACGTGCCGGATATCACCAATGCCATCCATACGACCGCCATAATAACATCGCCGTCAAGTTGGTGAGAAGCTATATCTATAGCGCGTTGCACCGTCCACACCGACAACAGCGCCAACGCCACATCCAGCAATCCTATAGAAGTATTCAGGATAGCCTGCAGTCGGTTATCTCTGGACGAATCCCATATCCAGCGTGATATCCGACCTATGCTGTACGTGGTATTTGGGCGTAGTATTCTCATCTTTGGTCAAGTCCCCACATCATTTTCTCACGCAACGTAGAATAATATTTACGGTCTGAGAAACGTATTATGCGAACAGTATGTTTTGCTTTTGATATGCGCACCTCTGTACCATCGCTCAGGCTTGTTGATTTTCCATCTACGGCAACAAGCACAGAATGGCTGCGGCTCTCTACCTTTAAAGATATCACAGAATTGTCCGGCACTACAATCGGGCGGATATTCAGGCTATGAGGAGCCACCGCTGTGAGACACAACGTGCCCGTTCCGGGAGCGATAATTGGACCGCCGTTAGACAGATTATATGCCGTCGAGCCCGTCGGTGTTGTGACGATTAGTCCATCAGCCTGATACGTTGTTACATATTCGCCGTTGATACTTGCTCTGATTGATATCATTGATGCGTTATCCCTTTTCAGAATAGCGATATCATTAAGGGCGAACGGACTGCTTTCCAATTTTTCTTCGCCGGATGTTTCGATTTTGATGACCGAATGTTCATCCACGCGATAGTTTCCTGCGTAGATATCAGATATCGCCATCTCTATCTCTGAAGGCGCTACATCCGCCAAGAAGCCCAATCGCCCGATGTTAACACCAATGATTGGCGTATCCTTACTATGCACCCTTGCAGCTGTCTTGAGTAGCGTACCGTCGCCGCCCATCGAGATGGCGTAATCGACATCGAAATCATCACCATCAAAGATGCCATCAACCTTTACGTCCATGTGCTGCCCCTCTGTAATAAACTCATAGAACGGGCGGTCAACATAGATTTCTGCATCATTACGCTGCAATATGGCAATAAGTTTGAATATTGCCTGGGACTTTTTCCTTTGATAGACATTTCCAAAGATGGCGAAACGATTTTTTTGAGTCATTTTGCTATACTTTCAAATATTTTTTTGTAACTTTGCCGCTGCAAAGATACATTTTTAAATTGACAAAACAAATAAAAGCCTAAAAAAATATGCTTAAAGTTTACGAATTCATTGCAAATGGCTCCGAAGATATCGAGGCATTAACCGTTGTTGACGTTCTCAAGAGAGCTGGAATTGACATTAAGACCGTTAGTATCAACGACACCGAAGCCGTAGAGTTGGCACATGGTACGAAGATGGCCTGTGACCTCGCTATTGCCGATGCTGATTTCGGCGATGCCGACATGTTGTTACTGCCTGGCGGACTCCCTGGGGCCTACAACCTCAATGAGCACTCTGTTGTAAGAGAAGTATTAACGAAGCATGCAGCGGCAGGTAAGAAATATGGTGCCATCTGTGCCGCTCCCCTTGTGTTGGGCAGCACTGGTCTTCTGCAAGGCAAGCGTGCCACCTGCTATCCAGGTTTTGAGGACCAGTTGACTGGCGCCACCTATACCGCAGAGCTCTATACCGTTGACGGCAACGTCATCACCGGTTGCGGTCCAGCAGCCACCCTACCCTATGCATACGCAATTCTCGAGATGCTGGGCGAGAAGGAGAAGGCTGACGCTTTGAGAGAAGGTATGATGTTCAACAAGCTGATGCAGAATGCATAATTGATGGATTACGCTATCATTGTTGCCGGCGGCAAGGGGCTTCGCATGGGAGGAGAGATTCCAAAGCAGTTTATTCCCGTAGCAGGAAAGCCCATCCTGATGCATACGCTTGAGAAGTTCCAGCGTTTTGGCGAGAGTCTGACTGGCACAGGTGGGCTGGAGATTATTCTGGTACTTCCCAAGGAGCAGCAGGAATATTGGGCAGAGCTATGCACGAAATATTCTTTCAAGGTTTCCCATACCGTTGTTAACGGCGGCGAGACGCGCTTTCACTCGGTGCAAAACGGGTTGAAAGCCATTCCCGATGATGTCGATGGCGTTGTCGGCATTCACGATGGTGTCAGGCCCTTCGTGAGCCTCGACGTCATAAAGCGTTGCTATCAGGAGGCCCGCATGAAGAAAGCCGTAATCCCCGTCATGCCTGTCACCGACACTCTTCGCGATGTCACGCAAGGCAAGAATGTCTATCGCGAGAACTATAAGATAGTGCAGACTCCGCAGACCTTCGACATACAACTGCTGAAGGCGGCCAACCAACAACCCTATTCCGAAGCCTTCACCGATGATGCCAGCGTTGTTGAAGCTATCGGGCAGGAAGTCACTATGGTAGAGGGTAACCGCGAGAACATAAAGATAACTACTCCGTTCGACCTTAAGATTGCCGATGTCATCAATTCTTGATCAGGACATAAAATACATTTCAGGCGTAGGCCCCAGCCGTCAGCAGATGCTCAACAAGGAGTTGGGCATCATGAGTGTCGGCGACCTGATAGAGTACTACCCCTACAAGTATGTGGACCGTTCGAAGGTCTATACCATCAACGAATTGACGACCGATATGCCCTTTGTTCAGATAAGAGGGCGGATACTGTCCTACGAGACCTTCGACATGGGAATAAAGAAGAAGCGTCTCGTAGCCCATTTCTCCGACGGTACCGGCGTTATAGACCTGGTGTGGTTTTCGGGAGTGCAATATATTATTAAATCTTATAAGGTAAACCGCGAATATATCGTCTTCGGACGTCCCGGCATTTTCAACAACCGCTTTCAGATAAGCCATCCCGACATCGACGACGTCAACAGCATGACGCTCGACGATATGGGTCTGCAGCCCCACTATCACACTACAGAGAAGATGAAGAAGGCCGGCATGACCTCGCGTAGCATTGAGCGCATCATGAAGGGCATGCTGCAGAAGTTGCCTACGCTGCGTGAGACGTTGCCCGACTTCATCGTCAGGAAGCACCACTTCATCAGCCGCGACGAAGCCATCCGCTGCATCCACTATCCCCACAACCAGTACGAGATGCAGCACGCCCGTGAGAGGCTGAAGTTCGAGGAACTCTTCTATGTGCAGCTGAATATTGTGCGCTATGTGGCGAACAACAGGAAGAAGTACAAGGGTTACCTGATGCCGAAGGTGGGGACGGCGTTCCATGAGTTCTATCACAATAACCTGCCGTTCGAGCTCACCGGAGCCCAGAAGCGTGTAATGCACGAGATACAGAAAGATATGAATACCGGTCGCCAGATGAACCGCCTGATACAAGGCGACGTCGGTTCCGGTAAGACGCTGGTGGCGCTGATGGCGATGCTCATTGCCGTTGATAACGGCTTTCAGGCCGTCATGATGGCACCCACCGAGATACTTGCCGAACAACATCTGGCCACGATACAGGAATTCATGAAGGGAATGGATATCCGCGTGGAACTGCTCACGGGTATTGTGAAGGGCAAGAAAAGGACTGAGATTTTGGACGGCCTTGCCAACGGCGACGTGAAGATACTTGTCGGCACACATGCCGTGATAGAAGACACGGTGGTGCTCGGCAATCTCGGCATTGCAGTAATCGACGAGCAACACCGCTTCGGTGTGGCACAAAGGGCCAAGCTATGGGGCAAGAATGACAATCCGCCGCACATTCTCGTGATGACGGCGACCCCAATTCCCCGCACCCTTGCTATGACGTTGTATGGCGACCTTGACGTGAGTGTCATCGACGAACTGCCGCCTGGCCGCAAGCCCATACAGACGCTGCATAAATACGACAACCAGAAGACGAGCCTCTACGAAGGCATCCGTCGCGAAGTGGCGAAGGGCCGACAGGTATATGTCGTCTTTCCGCTGATAAAGGAGAGCGAGAAGATGGACCTCCAGAACCTCGAAGACGGCTTTAGGGAATTGCAGGAGGTGTTCCCCACTTACAAGATGAGCAAGGTGCACGGCAAGATGAAGTCAGCCGAGAAGGAAGCCGAGATGCAGGCCTTTGTGCGTGGTGAGACACAGATGCTGGTGGCAACGACGGTGATTGAGGTCGGCGTCAACGTACCCAATGCCAGCGTGATGGTCATCATGGAAGCCCAGCGCTTCGGTCTGTCGCAGCTCCATCAACTCCGTGGACGTGTAGGACGCGGTGCCGACCAGTCATACTGTATTCTCGTCAGCGGCTATGAGATTTCCTCCGAAACACGCAAACGCCTCGACATCATGTGTCAGACCAATGACGGCTTTCGCATTGCCGAGGCCGACCTGAAGCTGCGCGGCCCCGGCGACCTTGAGGGCACGCAGCAGAGTGGCATGGCCTTCGACCTGAAGATTGCCAACATCGCCACCGACGGCCAGCTGGTACAGATGGCACGCGATGAGGCGCAGGAGATTATAGCGAGAGACCCCGATTGCAACCTCCCCGAGCACTCCATCCTGTGGAGCCGCCTCGCAGAACTCCGGAAGTCATCCATCGACTGGGGAGCGATTAGTTAGGGGCCCCACCCCGGCCCTCCCCACGTAGGGAGGGAGATAGTTGATAGTTAAAAGTTAAAAGATAAAAGTTAAAAGTTTATGAAAAAGATTCTTTTTACCCTTGCATGTGCAGCGATGGTCTGCGCTTGCGACGCCCGGCACAACAATGCCGCTATTAATAACTCTGAGTCCACTACTCGTGTGGAGCAGGAAGACACCGATGCCATGATGGCGCCAGACTTCACGCTCAACGACATCTATGGCATGCCTCTGACGCTGTCGTCATTCCGCGGCACGTACGTAGTGCTCGACTTCTGGGGCTCATGGTGCCCCTGGTGTATCAAGGGCATTCCCGAAATGAAGAAATACTACCAGAAGTACAGCGGTAAGTTCGAAATTATCGGCATAGACTGCAACGACCCTGTTGAGAAGTGGAAGGCTGCCGTTGCGAACTATGACATGCCTTGGAAGCACGTCTATAATCCCAAGGGCTCACGCTTAGCACAGCAGTATGGTGTGCAGGGCTATCCCACCAAGATAATCATCGACCCACAAGGCCGTGTTGACAAAGTCGTCGTAGGCGAAGACCCAGCGTTCTACAAATACCTCGACGAGCTGTTTAAATAAAGGTTTGGGCTAATAATCCTTTATATAATCACCGGATTCTATTTAGAGTCCGGTGATTTTTTCTATTAGTGCAGAGATTTTTTTGTTTTGGTACGGACCTTTACTAATTTCACACTGTGGTTTTATAAATCTGCGCTGTGAATTTATTATTTCACATCGTAGTTTTAATGACTGAACATAGACTTTGCACTTTTTCACCATAGCAATTTAAAGAATTATCCGTGGGGAATGGAAGATTTTACCCATACCATTGATCGACCTGTCAATGGTACTTTCGTTTGAAAAAACAAAAAAAACGCTTTTTTCTTGGTTTTTTGCTCACTTATTTGTACCTTTGCCCCCAATATTTACTAAACAAGAAGCATGAAGGAATTTGTCATATCTGAAGCGAAGGCGGAAACGGCTGTGTTGGTGGGACTCATTACGCCTCAACAAAACGAAGCAAAGACGGAGGAATATCTCGACGAGCTGGAGTTTCTGGCCGATACTGCCGGTGCCGTTACCGTAAAGCGTTTTACACAGAGGGTGAACGGTCCTTCGAGTGTGACGTATGTGGGTTCGGGAAAGCTGCAGGAGATACGCGAATACATCGAGGCGCAGGAGAAGGCCTACGACGAATGGCAGGAGGAGCTGCACTACCCAGAGGAGGGCGACGGCCCGCAGCCTGTCGGAATGGTGATATTCGACGACGAGCTGAGCGCAAAGCAAATCCGTAACATCGAACACGAACTGAAAGTAAAGATTCTCGACCGCACGAGCCTCATCCTCGACATCTTCGCCATGCGTGCCCAGACTGCGAATGCCAAGACGCAGGTGGAACTGGCGCAGTATCGCTATATGCTGCCCCGCTTGCAGAGGTTGTGGACGCACCTTGAGCGACAAGGCGGCGGCTCGGGCAGCGGCGGCGGAAAGGGTTCCGTGGGACTGCGCGGACCTGGTGAGACACAGCTGGAGATGGACCGACGCATCATCCTGCACCGCATGTCGCTGCTGAAAGAACGTCTGGCGGAGATTGACAGGCAGAAGACGACGCAGCGCAAGAACAGGGGCAGACTCATCCGCGTGGCACTCGTGGGATACACCAACGTTGGCAAGAGCACTATCATGAATATGCTGTCCAAGAGCGAGGTGTTTGCCGAGAACAAGCTGTTCGCCACCCTCGACACCACCGTCCGCAAGGTGGTGATAGAAAACCTTCCCTTCCTGCTCGCTGATACCGTAGGATTCATCAGAAAACTGCCCACAGACCTTGTGGATTCCTTCAAATCGACCCTCGACGAGACACGCGAGGCCGACCTGTTGCTGCACGTCGTGGACATCTCCCACCCCGACTTCGAAGACCAGATACAGGTGGTAGAGAAGACCCTCGCCGACTTAGGATGTGCCGACAAGCCGTCAATGATTGTCTTCAACAAAATCGACGCCTACACATGGGACGAGAAGGACGAAGACGACCTCACCCCCGTGAAGAAGAACGAGATTTCGTTAGAAGACCTGAAACGGACGTGGATGGCGAAGCTCAACGACAGCTGCCTCTTCATCTCGGCAAAGACGAAGGAGAACGTTGACGAATTCCGCGAGGTGGTATATAAGAAAGTGCGCGAACTCCACGTGCAGAAATATCCGTATAATGACTTTTTGTTTGACATTGAAAATTGACCTTTCACATTTCACATTACAACATGAACTACAGAAATCTTTTACAGCATGAAATTGAAGAGCTTGAGGCTCAGGGCTGTTATTCAAGCGACTGGCAACAGGTGATGGTGACGGACGACTTTGACCCTGCCGGCATTCACAACGCAGGCTTCGACGGCGAAGTGCGCATCGGCAGCGGAGTACACATCCGTAACGTCGGCATCATCCGCACCACCGACGGTGCCACTTTTGGCGAGAACGTCACCATCAGCGTACAGAACGAAGCCGGCGACGGCAACCTGATACTCTACAGCGGCCTGACATCACAGACAGCAGCCCTCATGGTGCGCAACGTGGACAATAAACCTCTCTTCAACAAGATAAAGGAACTTGTAGCCCAGCACGTAAAGGAGAACAGCGTGCCATGCACCACCATCGGCGACGGCGTAACCATCAGCGACTGCCGCGAACTCACCAATGTGAACATCGGAGCATACTGCGAACTCTCCGGCGCTTCACGCCTCGTGGACTGCACCTTATCCCCCACCCCGGAGGCTAACATATACATCGGCGACGACGTCATAATGGAGAATGTCATAGCACAGGCCGGCGCTACCATTGTAGATGGCGCAAAGATTTACGACACCTTTGTCGGTGAGGCGTGCCACATAGGACGCGGCTTCACATCCGAGAACTCTGTCTTCTTCGCCAACTCCCACATGGACAATGGTGAATCATGTGCTGCCTTCTGCGGACCGTTCTCTGTGAGCCATCACAAGAGCTCGCTGCTCATCGGCGGAGAATATTCCTTCTACAACGCCGGTTCGGGCACCAACTTCTCCAACCATGCTTACAAGATGGGCCCGATACACTACGGCACGATGGAGCGCGGCGCAAAGACAGCCAGCAGCGCACACATACTGTGGCCGGCACACATCGGAGCATTCTGCATGGCGATGAACAAGATACAGTCACATCCCGACACATCGATGCTGCCGTTCTCATACGTCATCGGCGAAGGCCGCAAGACTGTCGTAATACCAGGCATCAACCTCTGCACCGTCGGCACATACCGCGACGTCATGAAATGGCCTAAGCGCGACAAACGCCCACAGAGCGGCAGAAAGTCGTTCATCACATTCGACTGGCTCTCTCCTTTTGTAATACAGAAGGTAAAGGACGGCATAAAGTACCTTGAGTCATTGCAGAACGAACAGGGCTATGATGCTGATTATTATAAAGGAGAGGGATTTGTCATTCCTTCCACCGCCTTGGCAAAGGGTCTGCAATATTACAACCTCGCACTGAGAATGTACGGCAATGCCAATACCCCGGGCGAATGGACCGATATGCTCGGACTGCTGATGCCGACAGAGGCCCTCGACCAGATAAAGGAAGACATCATGAACGGCGACATTCCGTCTATCGACACCCTCGAAGAGAGATTCAGCGACGTCTTCGACAGCTATGCACAATGGAAGGGATTCTCTGACAACGACGGCGACATGGAGCAGGCACACGAAGAGTGGCTGAGCTACATACGCAAGGATGCTGAGAAAGAGTATGACATGGGAGACGTCTCGGAAGAGATGGTGCAGGAGTTTATAAACTCGTTGAACTAGTTAAAAGTTAATAGATAATAGTTTAAAGTTTTGAAATGAAGAAAATTTTTCTGTTTATTTGTTGCGCCCTGATAAGTGTCACCTCTGTGGCTCGCAGCTATGAGGAGGTAAAGGGCGACCCGATGAAGACACGTATCTACACCCTTGACAACGGACTGAAGGTTTATCTCTCCGTCAACAAGGAGCATCCGCGTATCACAGCACACATTGCCGTGAATACCGGCTCAAAGAACGATCCGGCTGAATATACTGGCTTGGCACACTACCTGGAGCACCTGATGTTCAAGGGCACACCATCGTTCGGCACAGCAAACTATGAAGCAGAAAAGCCCCTACTCGACAAGATTTGTTCGCTCTACGAGGAGCACCGCACCCTGACTGACCCGACACAGCGCAAGGCAAAGTATCACGAGATTGACTCTGTGTCGCAGATTGCAGCACAGTATTTCATTCCTAATGAATACGACAAGATGATGACCGCCATCGGCAGCCAAGGCACCAACGCCTTCACATCGTATGACGTGACATGCTATGTGGAGGACATCCCGTCCAACGAACTGGAGAGATGGTGCATGGTACAGAGCGACCGTTTCCAGAACATGGTGATGCGCGGATTCCACACTGAGCTGGAGGCTGTTTATGAAGAGAAGAATATCTCTATGACAAAGGATAACAACAAGGCATACTATGCTTTGCTGCACAAGCTGTTCCCAAGTCATTCATACGGCACACAGACCACCATAGGCACACAGGAGCACCTGAAGAACCCGTCACAGGTGGCCATCATGAACTATTATAAAAAGTATTACGTTCCAAACAACATCGCCATCTGTATGGCAGGCGACCTCGACCCTGACAAGACGATAGCGATGTTGGAACAATATTTCGGCAGTTGGAAGAACGACGGCACTATGACAAAGGTACCCGGCAGGACATTCCCTGAGCAGCCTGTCTTCACCACTCCGTCAGACACCACCGTGCTCGGCAAGGAGATACAGAATGTTGCGATAGCATGGAGAATGAAGGGCGCATCATCGCTGCAGATTGATACCCTCACCATGATGGATATGCTGCTCAGCAACGGCAAAGTGGGACTGATAGACACCGACCTCAACAACAAGATGAAGACTCTCGGTGCAGGCAGTAACACAATGGAGCTGAAGGACTACAGCCTCTTCCTCCTATCCGGTTCGCCTAACGAGGGCCAGACTCTCGACGAAGTAAAAGACCTGCTGCTGGCAGAAGTGGAGAAACTGAAGAACGGCGATTGGGACGAGGGAATAATGAAGAGCATCATCGCCAATGCCAAGCTCTCAAAACTGCAGAGCCTCGACAGCAACGTCAGCCGCGTACGCCAGATGGTTGACTGCTTCATCGACGACGTGCCTTGGGAACAGAACATTACCCAGCTGGACCGCCTCAGCAAACTCACAAAGGCTGACATCATATCATGGGCAAAGGAACATATCACCGACGGATACGTAGTACTCTACAAACGTCAGGGAGAAGACACCACGATAGTAAAGATTGACAAGCCGGAGATTACACCGATATCCAGCAACCGCGATATGCGCAGTAAGTTCATGACGGACTTCATGGAGAAGAAGGTGGAAGACATACAGCCACAGTTCATCGACTTCAACAAAGAACTTACCTTCAGCACCACCAAGAACGGACTCCCCGTAATCTACAAGCAGAACACAACAGACGACCGCTTCTTCCTCTCCTATCGCTTCGACTTCGGAGAACTGGCAGACATGCGCTATGACATCGCAGCCGGTTACATGGGCCTCCTCGGCACAAACAAGAAGAGTCTGGAGCAAATACAGAGAGACTTCTATGACATTGCATGTTCTTACGGCGTCAGCGTCGGTGACGAGACAACAACAATCACCGTCTCAGGTCTTCAGGAGAATATGCCAAAGGCCATCGCCATGATGGAAGACCTGCTGCAAGACCTGAAGTCTGACACAGCCGTATATAACAAACTGCTCGACCAGACCGCAAAGGCCCGCATGGAATCACGCAACAGACAGAGCAACTGCTACAGCGCCCTCGTCAGCTACGGTCTCTACGGTGAGCGTAATCCTTTCACAAACGTACCAAGCGTCAGCGAGATGCGCGCTATGAAGCCTGAGACATTCACAGAACTCCTGAAAGGTCTCACTTCCCTGAAGCACGAAGTAATCTACTGGGGACCACAGAGCCTGAACGACATGAAGAAGACTCTCGAGAAGTGTCCGAGCGCAAAGATAAAAAACTTCAAGGATGTTCCGGAGAACAAATACTACACCAAGCTGCTGACAACAGAGAACGAGGTATATCTCGCACCATACGATGCACCGAACATCAATATGCGTATGATATACAGCGCTGGCAAACCATTAGATATTCAGAAGTTCCCACTCGTATCAATGTTCAACGAATACTTCGGTGGCGGCATGAACGCCATCGTGTTCCAGGAGCTCCGCGAAACACGCGGTCTGGCATACAACGCATGGGCAAGATACAACACACCGGGTCGAAAGGGTGATACAGAATACTACAACCAGCACATCATATCACAGAACGATAAGATGATTGACTGCATCAATACATTTAAGGCTATCACCGATACCATACCACAGTCAGAGGCTGCTTTCAACACCGCAAAGCAGAACTGGATGAAGAGCATCGCAGCCCAGCGCACCGTTAAGGCTGGTGCTATCAACAGATACATCGCTGCACGCAGACTCGGCATCGACTATGACATCAACAAGATGTATTGGGAGGCAATACCAAAGCTAACACTGCAGGATGTCGTAAACTTCGAGCAGGAGAACATCAAGGGCAAACCAATGAAGTATCTCATTCTCGGTAAGGAAAAAGACCTCGATGTCAAAGCCCTCGAGAAACTCGGCCCAGTTAAGCGACTCACATTAGATGATATTTTCCCAAGTTACAAATAAACCAAACAAAATAGAAAAACATTATGGCAAACGTAGAATTTAAGTACGCCCCAATGTTCCAGTTGGGCGAAGACAAGACAGAGTATCGTCTTATTTCAAAGGACGGCGTCAGTGTAAGCGAATTTGAGGGCACCCCAATTCTCAAGGTCAGCAAAGAAGCATTGGAGTTGCTCACCACGCAGGCTTTCCACGATGTAAACTTCATGTTGCGCCGTGAGCACAACGAAAAGGTGGCAAGCATCCTCAACTCTCCAGAAGCCAGCGACAATGATAAGTATGTAGCACTGACAATGCTCCGCAACGCAGAGGTGGCTTGCAAGGGGCAGCTGCCTTTCTGTCAGGACACTGGTACTGCTATCATCCACGGCGAGAAAGGTCAGCAGGTTTGGACAGGCTTCGAAGACGAAGAGCCTCTCGCAAAGGGTGTCTATAACACATACACCTCAGACAACCTGCGCTATTCACAGAACGCTCCTCTGGATATGTATAACGAGGTGAATACAAAGTGTAACCTTCCGGCACAGATAGACATCGAGGCAACACACGGTATGGAGTATAAGTTCCTGTGTGTCGTAAAGGGCGGCGGTTCTGCAAACAAGACATACCTTTATCAGGAGACAAAGGCCCGCATCCAGAACCCTGGCACTCTCGTTCCTTTCCTCGTAGAGAAGATGAAGAGCCTCGGCACAGCAGCATGTCCTCCATATCACATCGCTTTCGTAATCGGCGGTACCTCTGCAGAGAAGAACCTGCTGACAGTGAAGCTGGCTTCAACAAAGTTCTATGACTCTCTCCCGACAACAGGCGACGAGACTGGTCGTGCCTTCCGCGATATAGAACTCGAGAAGCAACTCCTTGAAGAAGCAAAGAAGATTGGCTTCGGAGCACAGTTCGGAGGAACAGCTTTTGCTCACGATGTAAGAGTAGTACGTCTGCCACGTCACGGAGCATCATGTCCTATCGGTCTCGGCGTTTCTTGCTCTGCTGACCGTAACATCAAGGCAAAGATAAACAAGGACGGCATCTGGATTGAGAAGATGGACGACAAACCATACGAGCTGATTCCAGAAGAGCTGCGTCAGGCTGGTGAGGGAGATGCTATACAGATAAATCTCGATCAGCCTATCTCAGAAGTTTGCAAGGAACTCTCAAAATATCCTGTTTCAACACGTGTAAGCCTCAACGGCACTATCATTGTAGCACGTGATATCGCTCACGCAAAGATTAAGGCACGTCTAGATGCTGGTGAGGGTATGCCACAATATTTCAAGGACCATCCTGTACTGTATGCCGGACCGGCAAAGACACCAGCAGGAATGCCTTGCGGTTCTATGGGCCCGACGACAGCAAACCGTATGGACCCATACTGCGATGAGTTCCAGGACAATGGCGGTTCATTAGTAATGATAGCAAAGGGCAACCGCACACAGGTTGTTACCGATGCCTGCAAGAAGCATGGCGGTTTCTATCTCGGTTCTATCGGCGGCCCTGCTGCATACCTCTCTTCAAGCAACATCAAGAGCATTGAATGCGTTGAGTATCCTGAGTTAGGTATGGAAGCTATCTGGAAGATACGCGTTGAGAACTTCCCTGCTTTCATCCTCGTCGATGACAAGGGCAACGATTTCTTTAAGAAGTTCTAATGCAAGAAATAATCCTCGTATTAGAGTTCGTTATCGGGCTGGTCGCTATCATCAAAGGAGCTGACTGGCTCACCGACGGAGCAGCATCAATAGCCCACCACTTTGGTATCCCAACCATAGTGGTGGGACTGACTATTGTTGCCATTGGCAGCTCTATGCCCGAATTTGTCGTCAGCGTCGTATCTGCATTCAAGGGAAATGTGGATATGGCACTCGGCAATGTCGTCGGTTCCAATATCTTTAACATTCTCGGCATCGTAGGAATAACAGCCCTCGTAATGCCGATAACAATCGACAGACGGAATATGAAATACGACGTTCCGTTTGTTGTTCTTTCCAGCCTTTTCATTGCAATTACCGCTTTTGACAGCTTTTTCGACACGACTAATTCTGTGACTGACTCCATCTCTCGCAGCGACGGTCTGCTGATGCTGTGCACATTCGCAGTCTTTATGTCATACACGATGTCCATTGCCCAAAAAGACCAGGACAAGGCGTCAGACACCTCAGACAACGAGCACAAGGAAAGCCCATTGTGGAAAGACATTCTCTTTGTCCTCATTGGTCTGGTATTACTCGTTGCCGGTGGAGACGGACTTGTAGAAGGTGCTTCCGGCATAGCACGTTGGATAGGAATCAGCGAATCGGTTATAGCACTGACAATTGTTTCTGCCGGCACGTCGGCACCGGAGTTGGCAGCCTCCGTTATGGCAGCAAAGAAGGGCGACACCGCTATGGCATTAGGTAATGTGGTCGGCAGCGTTGTCTTCAATGTATTCTTTGTCTTAGGAACATCAGCCGTCATCTTTCCACTCGGTATCGGAGGCGTAACAGCAACCGACATCCTCGTACTGCTCGGAGCATCAGTACTGCTTTGGATACTGACAGCCTTTGGACAGAAACAACTCATCATAACACGAACAGAAGGAGCCATCATGGTCATTATGGCAATTGCTTATTACACATATCTCGTTATATGAACATAAATTTCAACATATACTACGGAGTAAATCCCGGGGAATATATCTGTATTAATATTCGCCAAAACAATGGGGTCGCTATACATAAGATGAATCATGCAGGCGGCAACTGGTCATTTGAATTGAGAATAAATGATACAGAACTGCTGCAGTATGGCAACGAACCGTTCGACTATTACTACACCCTGTATTCCGGTGACAAGATAAAGAGACAGGAATGGACCACCCAGGCCCATCGTCTCGACTTGGGTCAGACAGGTGTGCAGCAATATACTGTATATGACACATGGATAGAAATTCCTCATGACTCATATCTCTATAGCTCAGCCTTCACACAATGTATCAACCGCAGGGAGAAGGTCAACCATTATCGCAGGACGTCGCCTACCATCCTGCGTCTGAAGATACGTGCTCCGCAGCTGCGCGGTGATGAGAAGCTCATCCTTACGGGCAGTCATCCTGTATTGGGAGAATGGGATACCTCAAGGGGCATCCCATGCTATGAGCAAGCTCCAAACGAATGGATATGTGACATTGATGCAGAATATACCGTTGGCGAGGATTTGGAATATAAGTTTGCAGCAGTTCGTGCTAATTCCAATTTCCCAGTAATCCAGCAAAACATCATGTGGGAAACATGTGATAACCGTCACATCGTAGTACCACGTATGAGGAAGGGAGAAATCGTAGAATACGAACTCTCACAAGCATTCTTTGAAATATGGAATGTAAAGAAAGCCGGCACCCTGATTCCTGTTTTCTCTTTACGCACAGAAGGCAGTTTCGGTGTGGGTGACTTCGGTGACCTGAAACGCATGATAGAATGGGTTGCCTATACGGGACAACGCATCCTGCAGCTATTGCCTATCAACGATACTACCATCACACACACATGGACGGACTCATATCCATACTCATGTATCAGCGTTTTTGCGTTACATCCTCAGTACATCGACCTGAGACAGCTACCTCCACTGAAAGATGCTGAGCAGGCAAAACGATTTGAAACATTAAGGCAGGAACTCAATGCTCTTCGTCAGATAGACTATGAACGCGTCAATAATGCCAAGAATGAATACCTGCTGATGCTCTTTCGTCAAGAAGGCAAGAAAGTACTTGCCTCAGCAGAATATAAATCATGGTATGCGGAGGAGCACTTCTGGCTTGACACCTATGCAAAATATTGTGTTGCTCGCGATAAAGCATATATGCCGGCATCCACTGGGTATTATTGTTTTGTTCAGTTCTTGCTTGCAAAACAGATGCGTGAAGCTCACGAATATGCACGTTATAAGCGTGTAATACTAAAAGGAGATATTCCTATTGGCGTACACCGCAATGGTTGCGACGTAATGCAAGATCCACGCTACTTCAACCTCAATGGTAGCGCCGGTGCTCCACCAGATGAATTTTCTATAAACGGCCAGAACTGGGGATTCCCTACATACAACTGGGACGAGATGCTGAAGGACGGATGCCAGTGGTGGGTACGCAGGTTCCGTAATATGCAGAAATACTTTGATGCCTACCGCATAGACCATGTCCTTGGATTTTTCCGCATTTGGGAGATTCCTGTCCATTCCGTTCACGGACTGTTGGGACAGTTCCAGCCAGCGCTCCCTCTTAGCGTCAGTGAGATAGAATCATACGGTCTTCACATGCAAAAAGAGCGTTTCACCCGACCATATATTACCAAAGAAATCCTTGAAGACATCTTTGGCGACAGAGCAAGTTATGTGCGCGATACTTTCGTTGAGCCATATAGAGATGGTCTCTACCTGATGAAGGAGGCATACAACACCCAACGAAAAGTTGAAGCTGCTGTAACCAATGATGACAACCTCCGCGACGGACTATATACTCTGATTAGCAATGTGCTCTTCCTGAAAGACCACAAGAATCCGGAGCTCTATCATCCACGCATTGCTGCCCAGCAGAGTTATATATATAGAATACTCTTGAGCGACAGCGAAAAAAAGGCATTCAACCGCCTGTATGATGATTTCTTCTATCGCCGCAACACGCAATATTGGCAGACGGAGGCTATGAAGAAGTTGCCTCGCCTTGTTGAAGCCACACGTATGTTAGTATGTGCCGAAGATTTAGGAATGATTCCCGACTGCGTACCGACAGTCCTCAACGACCTTCGTATTCTCTCCCTTGAAGTACAATCAATGCCAAAAGAGGTCGGACTGCAGTTCGGTCAACCGGAGCGTTATCCTTATCGTTCCGTTTGTACCCTCGACTCGCATGATATGCCGACGCTGCGTATGTGGTGGGATGAGGATTATGACAGAGCGCACAACTATTACAGCACCGTCCTCGGTCGTCACGATGATGCACCGCACCCGTTACCAGCATGGTTAGCACGTGATATAATGCTGCGAAACCTCCAGTCGGCTTCTATGTTGTGTATTATTTCCTTGCAGGACTGGCTGGCGATAAGCGAGGAACTGCGTTTGCCTGATGCTAATGCAGAACGTATCAATATACCAGCAAACCCACACCACTATTGGAGATATCGCATGCATCTGAATATCGATGATATGATACAGAATCTTCGCTTCTGTGATGACATCGCTGAAATGATAATCCAATCAGGCAGATAAAGTTTATGAATGAAGATATTTTATATGTAGCCCAACTACGCTCATACTTTTCTGATACTCCAGAATTTTTCAATCAATGTATGGAGTATCCAGGTGGTCTGTTAAGATGGTTAGGATTGTGGCTGACACAATTGTTCTATTATCCTTGGCTGGGTGTTACAGCATTGGTTCTAATATGGTGTACCTCTTTACTGATTCTCAAGCAAGCCTTTAAGGTCAAGTTAGCATGGACGCCGCTGCTTCTGATACCTGTCGTGTGTTTGATGGCAGCAGACATGCAACTTGGATACTGGATATACTATCTTAAATTTCCTGGCTACTATTTCTATGGCTCCTTAGGTGTTTTATGCGTATCGCTGCTTATATGGCTTGCAACTTCAAGTAACAAATACCTTTCTGCGGTAGGATGTCTTTTCTCTGCACTTTCCTATCCTCTTATCGGTTCCTACGCACCATTGGCGATGGCATGTACCGCATTCATGCTACTTCTCAATAAGCGATGGAGCTTTGGCGGTATAATGGCTGTGGCGACGATAGCGGTCCCAATACTGTGGACGACGTTATACGACACGTATCCAACATCGAAGACATTCACTATCAGCATTCCTGTTTTCGAGTATGGCGAATATATCAACTATTCGAAAAGCTATCCTTTCTACATTCTCTTCATCGCATTGTTCTTGATGCCACTACTTCACAAGCTACCAGAACTGAAGCTGAAAAGCCGTAAGGCACTATTCATTCTGCCTCCTTTATATCTTATAGTATTCATCGGCTATGGACTTTTCCTGCAGACATACAATTACTCTGACGAAGCGTTCCAGACAGAGTGTAAGGTTTATCGTGCCATTGACGAGGAGCGGTGGGACGAAGCCTTGGACGCAATAGCTCGCATGAAGTGTGACATCACGCGCGAACTAATCGTGATGAAGAATGTCGCACTCTTTAACAAGGGCACTATCGGTAACGAGATGTATAACTATCCTGATGATGGGGTACACCCTAAGACAGGCGATTCTCTTCATGTTAGTCTTGCAAATACAGCAGGCCCCATCATCTATCTCCATCATGGCATGACGAACTATGCATATCGCTGGGCAATGGAGAATTCTGTAGAGCAAGGGCTAAACATTGCTCACATCAAGGTGATGGCAACAGCTTGCATGGTGAATGGCGAGAAAGCCTTGGCACAGAAATATATTAACATGCTCCAACATACCATGTTTTATAAAGATTGGAAGATGCCAAACACAAAAAAGATAAGTGAATTGCGTAAACATCTTCCAGAACTTGCCGGTAGTGACAATGGTCTCATCGAAAAATTCCTCATCGACTTCTTCAGCACCATCCCTCCTACCCCGTCCCGCTACTTAACAGAAATGGGATTGGCATACGCTCTCATGTCAAAGGACATAAAAACCTTCTGGACGCATTTCTTCCGTTTTGCTACCCAAAGGGAACATATGGATATGCCAATTCACTATCAGGAGGCAGCCCTGTTATACGGAAAGCTCGAACCACAAACCGTTGATTCCTCACGTATGCCATACGACAAGGCACGCATTCTGGACCGTTATCAGCAGTTTATGGAAACAGCAGCACAATATATGCGTAGCGGTATGGACGAAAAGGCCGTTGGAGAAGCGATGCGCACACAATATAGTGACACCTTCTGGTGGACATACTATTTCGTTCATGGGTCAACGTACTATTAAGTCAAAGGTCAAAGGTCTAAGGTCAATGCTCAATGTTCAATGCTCAATGTTCAATGTATAAAAAATTCTTCACTCTTCATTTTTTCATTCTTTCATTTTTTCATTCTTTCTTCGCTCTCCTTATTTTAGGATGTTCTGGCCCTTCCATACCGGAGAATGCTCAGCGCATAAACTCCAAGCCGGCCATTTATCCTGACTATACCGACGTAACATTGCCGGCAAATCTGTGCGCACCCAATTTCATGGTGAAGGATGCACAGGAAGTGGTAGCGCGGTTCTCGTTTGAGAATATGGAATTTGTCTTCGGGGAGGACAACAAGGTTATCATTGACGATGATGACTGGACAACAATACGCGATGCTGCGAAAGGCAAGAGTATTACGGTCGAGGTCTTCTGTAATAACGGAGATTCGTGGAAGACGTACAAACCCTTTCAACTGTATATCTCCAATGACACCATCGACCCGTATATCTCGTATCGTCTCATACAACCATCCTATGTAGCATACGAAGAACTCGTGTTGGCGCAACGCAACATAACTACCTTTGACGAATCGGACATTTACAGCAATCGCCTTGTGCAGACCGAAGCAAACGGACAGTGCATCAACTGCCACTCCTACCAGAACTACTCTACCTCCCGCATGCTTTTTCACATGAGGCAGCACTTAGGTGGAACAATGCTTGTTGACAACGGCAAGATACGAAAGATAGATTTGAAGACCGACAGCACCATTAGCAGTGGTGTTTATCCTGCATGGCATCCGTCCCTTAATCTCATCGCCTTTTCCACCAACAACACCATGCAGACCTTCCGCATGAAGGACAATGGTAAGATAGAGGTTTTTGATACGGCATCCGATCTTATTCTATACGATGTTGACAACAATACCGTCAGCACCATATGCAATGACAGCAATAGCTTGGAGTCCTTTCCTGTATGGAGCCCGGATGGTAAGACATTATATTATTGTGACGCACACTTTGAATATGCTGCTAATGATACGACGTCCAAGGAGACACAGGTCATTAGGCGTTTTGGTGAGATAAAATATAACCTTCTGCGCCGTTCCTTTAATCCTCAGACGCATACCTTTGGAGAAGCAGAGATGGTCTTCAATGCAGCCTCTCGCGGTAAGTCGGCAACTCTGCCTCGTCTGTCTCCCGACGGACGGTATCTGGTGTTTGCGTTGGGTGACTACGGATGCTTTCACGTTTGGCATAACGAGGCCGACATCTATCTTATCGACCTCCAGCAGCCGGACAGCATCCACCGCCTTGACGGTCTTAATTCTTCAATGTCTGAGAGTTATCCTTCTTTCTCGAGCAACGGACGCTGGATAATGACAGACTCACGACGCGAAGATGGCAACTATACCAGACCATATATCTCTTATTTCCCCAAACCGGTGGCTGGACAGGCGCCAAAATGTCGCAAGGCATTCGCTGTACCACAGAAGGATCCTGAGTATAACATTCTCCTGACAAAGTCTTATAACCGTCCGGAGTTTATGAGACAGCCTGTCACCATCTCTCCAAAAGAGTTTGCTGCAATGGCAAAGACAGAAGCGGTGAAAGCAAAATACAAGTAATAGTGCTTAACGAAGACGTCATATATCTTATCATGCCAGCCCGATACGGAGGTATCAACGGCATCCGTCAACGACTGGATTATCTCGCAGACCTCGGTGTAACCGCGCTTTGGTTGACTCCTGTCTTCAAGTCGATGTCGTATCATGGATATAACATCACAGACTATTACGACATCGACAAGCGCTACGGCACCCTTGATGACTACAAGGCGCTGGTTCAGGAGGCGCACGAACATGGACTGAAGATTATCATGGATATCGTCTTCAACCACTGTGGCATAGAGCATCCGTGGTTTTCCAACCCGCCGGAGAAAGACTGGTTCAACAACCTGCCTGCAGAAAGTTCTTCAATCACCAACTACCGCCTCACTACTGTCGTGGACCCATATGCCTCTGAGTATGACAAGCGGCAGACCGTCGAGGGATGGTTTGTGCGTTCCATGCCCGACCTGAATCTCAAGAATCCGCATCTGCTGGAATATTTCATCAAATGCACGGACTGGTGGATAGAGAACACCGGCATCGACGGCATACGCATGGACACCTTTCCGTATGCGGATAAGGACGCTATGGCGACATGGCTGCAGGAAATGCATTCCCGTCATCCTGACACCAACGTGATTGGCGAGACATGGGTATGCGACACTCCTTTTTCTGCAAGCATGCAACAGAATGGCCTCGACATCCCAATGGACTTTGCACTGTTTCAGGCTTTTGGATATGCGAAACATGAAGAAACCCGCGAGGTATGGAGCGGTCTGAACCGTATCTACAACACGCTCTGCTATGACTACTTGTACAAGAATCCCGCTATGGTCATGGCATTCTTGGACAACCACGACGTAAACCGTTTCATAGAAGACATCTATCCGTATTCCCCCAATGCGCCCCTGATGCTGAAGACCCTCAAGGCATCGCTCGCCATACTCCTGACGCTGCCACGCATACCGCAGATATACTACGGCACAGAAGTGCTGATGGGAGGCGTCATTGACAAGTCCGACAGCAAGGTGCGCAAGCCGTTCCCCAAGCGATGTCTTACGCAGGAGGGACGCACTCCCGACGAGAATGACATGCACCGCTACCTGCGCCGCATTCTGCACTGGCGAAAAGAGAACAGCCGCCTTATAGCATACGGCTCCATGAAGCAGTTCATACCATATCGCGGCATCTACGTCTATGAACGCCGGTTGGGCGAAGAGTCCTGTCTGGTAATAGTAAACGGCAACAATAGCTCCGCCCTCTTCTCCCCCGACCGTTACGCTGAGGTCATCGGTCCCCACCGCGAAGGACGCGACATCATCTCCGGCCGCAAGGTGCAACTGACGAAACCATTCCGCCTAAGCGGAAGAAAAGTGATGATAATAGGGCCCTCGAAATAACGACATAACGAAATAACGACATAACGAAATAACGATAAAAAAGGGCCCGATTTTCTTAACTCTTAACTTTTAACTCTTAACTAAAAAATCACTCCCCTTTTAAACTCCCTTTTTTAACTCCATATTTAGCTCCCTATTAAAAAAATGATTTACAATTCCGTTACCGAACTTATTGGCAATACGCCAATGGTTACTCTTTCAAAATATGCTGAGCAGCATAACGTTAAGGCGAACATCATCGCCAAGGTAGAATTTTTTAATCCCGGCGGCAGTGTCAAAGACCGTGTGGCACTTGCTATGATTGACGATGCAGAGCAACGCGGCATCCTCAAAGCCGGTGGCACCATCATCGAACCGACTTCCGGCAATACCGGCGTCGGACTGTCTCTCGTGGGTGCGATACGCGGCTATCGCGTCATCCTTACCATGCCGGAGACCATGAGCATCGAGCGCAGAAAACTTGCTGCGGCCTATGGCACGGAAATCGTCCTCACGCCTGGTAGTGAAGGAATGGCTGGTGCCATCAAGAAAGCAGAGGAGTTGCGCGACACCATACCAGGTGCCGTCATCTTACAGCAGTTTGACAATCCTGCAAACCCGCAGGCGCACATCGACACTACCGGTCCCGAAATAGTTTCAGATTTTCTTGCTTCCAACAAGAGCGTGGATGCCTTTGTAGCAGGCGTCGGTACTGGCGGCACAGTGTCTGGCACCGGCAAGGCCATCAAACAGACCTTCCCCGATGCGCATGTCGTTGCCGTAGAACCGGCCTCAAGTGCTATTCTGAGTGGCAAGCAGGCCGGCAGTCATAAGATTCAGGGTATTGGTGCGAACTTCATACCAAAGAATTTCGACCATTCTGTTATTGATGAGATTCTTCCCGTAGAAGACGATGCCGCCTTCGCCGCCGCCCGTGCCCTGGCACGAGAAGAGGGTCTGTTTGTCGGCATCTCGTCAGGAGCAGCCCTGCACGCCGCCACAATCATAGCTCAACGTCCGGAATTCGAAGGCAAGAACATTGTCGTCCTGCTCCCCGACACTGGAGAGAGGTATCTGTCGGTCTTATAAAGTGTAGAGTTGAAAGTATATGACGCAGAATGCAAAAAAGCATCTGCGTCATTTAACTATTATCTATTAACTATTATCTATAAACTACCTCCTCCCTCCCTTGAGAGGGCCGAGGTGGGGTCTTTACCTTGCTAACCACTGTTCAGGGTTGAGCTTTGCGCGTTCCTTTCTAAGCTGGAACTGTAGGATATTATCCTTTCCGACGGTTCCGATAGGCTGTCTTACACTTACCTTTTGGCCGCGTGACACACTGACGCTTGCCAAATTGCAATATACAGAAATATAAGAGCCATGCCTGATAAGTACACCCATAGAACCACCGACGTTGAACACAGCGCTCACCTCTCCGTCATAAATAGAACGGGCAGCAGCACCTGGTCCACCAAGTATATTTATACCTTTATTATCTAATACCACACCCGGCAAGCCTTCTACTCCATGCTGACCGAAATGGCTTACTATTCTGCCACCGGCAATAGGTGACGGCAGTCTGCCGCGGTTGGCCTCGAAGCCGCCGCTGATAACTTTATCTTCCGTAGTAAGCATAACAGCCGCTTCCTCATTTACCTTTCTTGCTTCAGCAACATTGCGCCTATCGCGTTCCGCATCGATAGCAGCCTTACGCTCTGCTGCTATACGACGTGATTCCGCCTCACGAGCCAGCTGTTCCGCACGCTGACGGGCAGCCTCATCACGCGCAGCCTGTGCAGCAGCAGCCTTTGCTCTCTCCTCTGCCGCCTTTGCCTCTGCTATGCGACGGGCATTTTCCCTGGCACGCGCCTCTGCTTCAGCCTTCTTACGGGCCAATTCTTCTGCCTTGCGCTTTGCCTCAGCCTTCCTACGAACTTCCTCGGCAGCCTTTTTCTTAGCCTCCGCAATGGCACGCTGGCGGGCACGTTCTATTTCTTCAGCTATAAGGGCGTCGATGCGTGAATTCAGAACAGCATCACGTTTCTTCTGGTCATCAATGACACTCTGTATCGTTTTCTGTTGGTTTTTCAGAGAAGCGACAATCTTCTGGCTCTCCTGCTTCTGAGCACTTAGCGCCTGCTTCTCCCTGGCATCCTTATTGAGCAGGACATTCTTTATTTTCTTAGCCTCGCCAAGCTGGTTTTGTTTCTCCCCCACCCTTCTTTTCTGTTCCTTCAGAGCTTCGCCCTGTGTGCGCTGGAATGTGGCATAGTCTTTCATGAAACGCATGCGACGATATGCCTGACTGAAGTTCTCTGCTGAGAAGATAAACATCAACTTGCTGCCTATAGTATGATTGCGCGCCATATACTGCACGCTCTTGATATAGCTCTTCTTACGTTCCTCAAGCATCTCCTGCAGGTTTTCTAATTGCATGGAGAGCATGTCTATGTCGTCGCTGATGTGATGGATGTCATGCTGCAAAGTGTCAATGGAACGCTGGCGACTGTTTATGTCGCTACTGATTCGCTCAAGGTCCCTGAGTTTCTTGCTCACCTCTGCCTTGTTTGCCTTCAGTGCCTGCTCGTGCTTGCGGATATTCTGCTTTATCTGTGCCTGCTCTTGACGCAATCCCTTGATGGCAGAATTAGTAACAGCAGGCTGTTTACTTTTCTGCTGTTGCGTAGTAGCCTTTGGCTTTTGACTTTTGACCTTTGACCTTTGCTTCGTCGTTTTACGGACGGCAGTGCGTTGCTGTGCACGATGACTGGTTGTCTTCTTCTGAGCATTGACGCTCAAAAGACTGAGAAACATTATATATATAAGGAGTCGTATTCGCATGTATAAGATTGAAAATTAAGTTTCAGGTTTCAAGAACCTCAGACCTTTGACCTTTGACCTTAGCCCATCAAAACCCTCCGAACTTGTTCATAAGTTCTGTGGCTGTTACAGCCTTATATCGTGATGACACGCTCGTGATGTTGGCATCCCAGGTAGCGTCATTGTTTATCTTACTGAGTTTTATGTTTAGCACCGCAGCACCGACATCAAGGCTGATGCGTTCTTTATGATATTCGTCCCAGAAACGTTGCTGTAGGGATTGGAAATTGAGGTTATACTTCTTCAGAAATGGCACATCTTCATATTTTGCCTTGACATACTGTCTGTTTATTCTATCAATGAGCAACACCTCTTTAGGAGTAAACTCCAAGCGAGCAGCCTCCATGATGCCATAAGGAACGACAGTGATTCTAATCATCTCGTTATATCTCATGAACAATTTGCCATCAACGTTTATGTTATCTGACTGAGTCTTGACATTAACGTCCAACTTAGCAGTGACATTTATGTTTTTGGGAGTATTATCCTTCACTACAACAGGCTTTGGAACACTCTCTGTTGTCTTGGTTGTCTTACATGCTGTCATTACAACGGCACCGACAGCAATCAGTAGGATGGTCTTTAATTTCCTCTGCTCTCGCTTAATCAAATCGTTCATTTTATTTTCTCGTTAATTGCTCTTAAATGTTCAAATATTTCCTTGTTATCCTCGTTTTCCTCTGGAGGAACAAGGTTCTTTATGGCCATATCAATATACGTCTTGGCATCCGCATAGTTACCTTCTTGGTATAGTATCCAAGCATATGTATCGAGGTATATTGCATTGTTTGGTTCTGCCGTAATGGCCTTATATGACATCCTCTCCGCCTTCTTTAGGTCTTCTTTCTCCACAGATAGGTAATATGCATAGTTATTTAGGCACACCACGTTGTCCGGTGCATAAACAAGGCAACTGTCATAGGCCTCATATGAAGCCTTCTTGTCACCTATCTTATGATATGCGTCCCCAAGGATGCTGTATATATTTCCCATGAGAGGCTTTGGGGTGTCCCTTTTTTGGTTAGCAATACCACTCTTCAGCGAGTTTATGGCATCTTCGGTATGCCCATTCACAAACTGTGCAAGTCCGAGATAGTAGTATAACATCACTTCACCCGGTATATACTCTACTGCCTTGCGACATTCCTTGACAACATTCTCGTCAATACTGTCGTTCCATAGTATCTGGAGAAGTTGCAGACGTGCAGCGATGTTTTCAGGTGCAACATCAAGAACCTTCTGCAACAGTTCCTTTGTATCACTCTCCGAAGCATCTCCATGTGTCTTTAGCCATTCACCGAGGAGAATCGTGCGAGTACCCGTATCGGTTGTAGGATTTACGAGCAATCCTTCCAGCAGGCTATCCGCTTTTTGCTCTTCCTTTATCGTACGATAATAATCCATGAGTGACATCTGCGCCTGGGCATTGTTAGGAGATTCCTTTAATACATCAGTAAACGTTTTCAACGCCTCCGCCTTCCGACCATTGTTCAATAGCCAGTTTCCCATAAGCACCCTATATGCCATCTCGTATGGGTGAGTATCAGCCAACTGCTTTATTTCCTTATATGCGCCCTCGCTGTCACCCAAAAGAGAATGAGCCTGCATCTTTGCGAGCGTTATCTGCTCACTCTGCCCCTCCTGCACTTCCAGTCTGCTTAGAGCATCCAGCATCTTCTTATAGTCACGCTGCTGTTCATATATCTGAATCAGTATGCCCAGATATTCCGTATTATCAGGCACCTGGTGAGCCAACTGCTCATATACCACGACGGCAGAATCTATCCTGTCACTATAAAGGTATAACTGTGCCAGACGCTCTTGATACTCAGTATTAGTGGGTTCCAGTTCCGTTGATTTCTTTATATGAGCAAGGGCAAGGGAGTCATTATGAAGCCCGATATACATAGACCCAAGGCCATAATGGGCCTCCGAAGCAGTCGGGGTCATCTCTACGCAACGTTTGAACAAAGCAAAAGCCAAAGCATAGTTACCCATATCCTTCTGCCTTACAGCTTCAAGATATGTGTAATCATATTTTGAATTGCCAGCTCGTAGAGTCAGCAAATTCGCAATAAGAAATATGGCTAATACGATTCCTTTCACCTTAAAACCTTTGAACATTGACCTTTGACCTTTGACCTTAGACCTTTGACCTTAGACCTTTGACCTTAGACCATGACGAATTACTTCCTCCCCGAATGTCCGTATCCTCCGGCTCCTCGTTCTGTTTCGTCAAGGACTTCTACTTCCTCCAGAGCAGCCTGCTCATACTTCGCAATAACCATCTGGGCTACTCTCTCACCAGGTTCTATGGTAAAAGGAGTATTCGACAGATTAACAAGGATTACGCCCACCTCGCCTCTATAGTCGGCATCAATAGTACCGGGGGTATTCAGAACTGTAATACCATGCTTTAAAGCAAGACCGGAACGAGGTCTTACCTGAGCCTCATAGCCATCAGGCAAAGCCATGAACAGACCAGTTGGAATGAGACGACGCTCCAAAGGCTGTAACTCTATTGCTTCGTCTATATTAGCCCTGATATCCATACCCGCACTTTGTGAAGTAGCATAAGCAGGTAGCTGTTGGCGTCCCTTGTTTACGATTTTTACCTTTACCATTTCTTCTTATACTTGTGCCATTTCTGGCTATTATTATCAAAATAACTTCTTGCTATCAAAAAAAAGGTCTGTCTTTCCTTCATTTGGAAAGCCAGACCTTTCGTATGACGGAAATCTCTTACTTTCCGTGATGCTCGTCGCTAACTGTAAGCTTCTTTCTACCGTGAGCTCTGCGAGATGCTAATACTTTGCGGCCATTCTTAGTTGACATACGCTCACGAAAACCGTGCTTGTTCACACGACGACGATTGTGGGGTTGAAATGTTCTTTTCATTGTTCTTATGTTTTGTTTGTTGTTTCGTCTATTTCACGTAATCGAGGTGCAAAGGTACAATATTTAATTTAAATACGCAAGTATTTGACACGAAAACAAGCAATTAAATTGCATTTTTATTGATTTTTATCCATTTTTCTGCATTATTTTCATACCTTTGCGCACGTTTTAAGCCCTGAAGAGGGGCTAATGTGTTATTGCATTTTTCAATCACAAGTATAAAATAAGTTAAAATGATTCAATCACAAGACATTAAGAAGGGTGTAGCCGTTCGTATGGACGGAGGCATCTGGGTATGCATTGATTTCCAGCATCGTAAGCCAGGAAAAGGTAACACAATCATGAACATTAAGCTCAAGAATGTAACCGACGGTCGCGTTCTCGAGCGTCGTTTCAATATTGGTGAGCGTTTGGAGGATGTTCGCATCGAGCGTCGTCCATACCAGTACCTGTATAAGGAAGGTGATGACTATGTATTCATGAATCAGGAGACTTTTGATCAGGCTCCTATCCCAGCAGACCTCGTAAGTGGTGTAGAGTACATGAAGGAAAGCGATATCGTAGAAGTTGTTAGCGATGCTGACACAGAGACTGTTCTCTATGCAGAAATGCCACAGAAGACTGTTCTCCGCGTAGTACATTCAGAGCCAGGTGTTAAGGGCGACACAGCTACAAACACCCTGAAGCCAGCAACACTGGAGACAGGTGTAGAAATCCGTGTACCTCTGTTCATCGAAGAAGGAGAGCTGGTACAGGTAGATACACGCGATGGCAGCTACCTTCAGAGAATGAAGGAATAGTATCCTTACTCTCATCGTGAGATATTCCGTAATCATACCGGTTTATAATAGGCCTGACGAGGTTGACGAACTGCTCAGCAGTCTCACTCGTCAGGCTTTTACTGATTTTGAGGTTATCGTTGTAGAAGACGGTTCCTCACAACCATGTGAGGAGGTGTGTCGTAAATATACTGACAAACTGTCTCTCCACTATTACTCCAAGGAGAATGGCGGTCCGGGCGACAGCCGCAACTATGGCGCCGCGAGAGCACAAGGTGAGTGGCTCATCATCCTCGATAGTGATGTTTTGTTACCACCTGCCTATCTTAACTCCGTGGATAATGGTATTGCCGCATCCCCCAATCTTGCAGCCTTCGGAGGCCCTGACGCATCGCACCCCGATTTCAATGCCATGCAAAAGGCTGTCAGCTATTCCATGACATCCTTTTTCACAACAGGAGGAATACGAGGTGGCAAGACAAAGCTCGACAAGTTCTTCCCACGCTCCTTCAATATGGGAATACGACGCGATATATATACGCAGCTCGGGGGATTCAAGAAGATGCGCTACGGAGAAGACATCGACTTCTCTTATCGCATCGTTGAAGGCGGATTCTCTACAACACTGATACCCGAAGCATGGGTATGGCACAAGCGCAGGACAGACCTGAGGGCATTCTTCCGTCAGGTGGAGCACAGCGGTGCTGCACGTATCGCCCTGACAAAGCTCCACCCAGGCACTATGAAGTTGGTACACCTTTTGCCAATGCTCTTTACAGTTGGCGTATGCCTTCTCATACTGATTTCTGCTGTGGGACGTGTTCTGATGGAGTATGACCATTCCGCTGGTTCTCCGCAGGCAGCAATACATAAATGGTATTGGCTGTGCGCAGCACCTTGGATTCCACTACTGCTCTTCGCCGCATTGGTATTTATCGATTCCACCATACGCAACCGTTCCTTGAAGGTTGGATTCCTAAGTATTGCCACATCGTATACGCAACTGTTAGGATATGGTACAGGGTTTATTAAAGCATGGATGGGAAAATGAGTAATACAGAAAGAGACGACTCATTACATCGCCTTCGCGTCAAGGAGTGGGCCAAGGAAGACAGACCACGCGAGAAACTGATGATGAAAGGTCCGGAAGCCCTCAGCAATGCAGAGCTACTGGCAATACTCATCGGTTCCGGAAACAGCAATGAGACCGCTGTGGACCTGATGAAGCGGATGCTTCGCGACAACAAGGACAGCCTTGCAATGCTGGGAAAGATGTCCATCCAGGAGATGATGAAATACAATGGCATCGGAGAAGCCAAGGCCATCACGCTGTTAGCAGCATGCGAATTGGGAAAGAGGAGACAGCAAAGCTCTATGCCTGAGGTGCCAAAACTCGACACACCACAGAACATATACAACCTCATGCATCCCATAATGCGTGACCTGAAGGTAGAGGAGTCATACGTATTACTGCTAAATACCAATTTCCAACTCATCTCCAAGATAAAACTCTCACAGGGAGGCTTGGTAGAAACCGCTGTCGATGTTAGGATGGTGTTAAAGGAAGCTTTGTTGGCAGGAGCGACAGTCATTGCATTGGTTCACAATCACCCCAGCGGCAATACAAACCCCAGCCGTAACGATGATACGCTGACAAATCACATACTACAGGCCTGCAATACCATGAGAATCCACTTGGCCGATCACGTTATCATAACCGACGGCAATTATTACTCTTACCGCGAAAACGGGAAATTATGACACAAGAAGAAAGAACAAAGATAGAAGAGCGCATTGTAGAAGTGCTACAGACAGTCTATGACCCCGAGATACCAGTAAACATCTACGATCTCGGTCTTGTATATAAGATTGACCTTGCCGATGATGGCAAGTTGGATATCGATATGACGTTCACTGCCCCCTCATGTCCGGCAGCAGATTATATTATTGAGGATGTGCGCACCAAGGTGAGTGCAGTATCCGGAGTCACATCAGCAAACGTAAACATGGTCTTTGAACCAGAGTGGGACAAGAGCATGATGACAGAAGAAGCAAGAGTAGAATTAGGTTTCGAATAATGATATATTTTCTCAGTGATGCACATTTAGGCTCCCTCGCTATTCCTCACGGTAGGATGCAGGAGCGCCGTTTGGTCCGTTTTCTCGACGAGATAAAACCGACCGCAGAGGCCATATACCTTCTTGGCGATATGTTCGACTTCTGGTACGAATACCGTCATGCAGTTCCTAAGGGCTACACACGCTTTTTGGGCAAACTCTCCGAACTAACCGACAGCGGTGTGGAGGTGCATTACTTCACAGGAAACCATGACATCTGGGCCTACGACTACTTGGAAAAGGAATGCGGTGTCATCCTCCATCGTAAGCCCCTCACCCTTGACCTTTATGGCAAGACATTCTTCCTTGCCCATGGTGATGGCATGGGCGACCCCAACAAGTCATTCAAGATTATCCGTTCCATCTTCCATAACAAGATATGCCAGAAGTTGTTTACATGGCTACACCCCGACCTCGGCATAGCATTCGGTTTGCAATGGGCAAAGCATTCGCGCATAAAGCACGATTTAAACGGAGAACCAGCCTATATGGGAGAAGACAAAGAGCATCTTGTACTCTTTGCAAAACAATATGTTGCCACCCATCCCGATATAGATTATTTCATCTTCGGTCACAGACACATAGAACTCGACCTTGTTCTTCCAAGCAACTCTCGCGTAGTCATCTTGGGCGACTGGATAACCCAATTCACCTATGCTGTCTTTGATGGCGAGAGGTTATTCGTTGAAAATTACGAAGAAGGGGAAACATTCTTGTAACGTTTAAAGGTTAAAGGTCAAAAGTCACTACACTCTAAACTTTCCACTGCCTTTACACTCTAAACTCTAAACTCTAAACTTTATCCTTTATCTTTATCGTCTCCAATGTAGCATCATTGACGAAGTGGTCCATATCCACATAATGAGGGATGCCCCTCAGCAGGCCACGGTCCGTAAACTGCCACATTATAGGCTTTACCGCATATGGGAAAGGCAAGTCGCTTTTTGGAGATGGAATATGCAATGTCCTGTAACGGGCTATCCAAAGAGGATAGTCATCAAAGGTCGGAGCCAAAAAGCGCGAATAGAAATTCTGGTTACTGTATATTATGGGGCGTTCCCCATATTCTGCCCTTAGCAGGCAAGCCAAAATAAACACATTAAACTTCAGGTACTTGTCATACGGACGTTCCATGTGTCTGTCTTCTGCGAAGTCGAAGACGCTCTGCTCTTCCACGTCAATCACGGGCAACAGCTTCTGTTTCATCTTGTCAACACGCTCTTTAAATTCCAGGTAGTGTATCAAAGCAGATCCGCTGACTTCCCTTACACTACTCCGGGTACTATCTGCAGATAAGGTATCCTCTTCAAGTTTCAGAAAATTCTTGTTGTAATTGGTATAGAAAAGATACGTTCCCAACGGGACCTCATACTGCTGAGCCGAGTCCACATAACTGTCATACATCACATCATGCCGCAATCCCAGTCCCATACAACGGGCATACACAAATTTCGGACGATGCTCTCCACTCATTAAATGTCCCCATTTAATCTCTTTCTGATGGCGTGAAATGTCTATACCATCCATCGGGACCGGCAGATGATGCATAATATGGTGATGAACAACCTTATGTGCGCTGTGAACCCTATGGTGTCGTTTTGCGAACGGAGCATTCAGCGCAGATGTCAGTATTGCTATGAGTATAATGAGCAGAAATCGCATAAAACGGGGTCAAAGGTACAAAAAAATAAATAAATAGCCAAGAAATATAAGCACAATACCTTTATTTTTTTTCGGAGGATGCACGATAGATGCACGGAGGATGCACGGAGGATGCACGATAGGTGCACGATAGGTGCACGATAGGTACACGATAGGGGTAGCAAGGGGTAAAAAACTCCCCGACAACTTGAATTGCCGGGGAGTTTATCTTTCTAAGTTATTTATGCCTCAGAGAATTGGTCTTTGCCAACGCCACACAGAGGGCATACAAAATCTTCAGGAACAGCTTCCCATGGTGTACCAGGCTCTATACCTGCCTCAGGAACTCCTACTGCGGGATCATACTCCCAACCACATACTTCACAAACATACTTTGCCATAGTCGTAATAATTAAAAAGTTAAACAATAATTAATTCATAATTTATAATGCATAATTTCTCTAACTCCTAATTCCTAACTCCTAATTCCTAACTCCACATGAAATTATCTTCACCTCACTGATGGGTTTATCGCCTTGCGCATGATCTACCGGCACCTGACGAATTTTGTCAAAAACGTCCATTCCACCGACTACCTCACCAAAGACGGTATATGTCTTATCTAAGTGCGAAGCATTATCCCATACTATATAGAACTGATTTGCCCTGCTCTTATATGTAGGATTTTTCTCATCCCCCTCTCGTGCAGCAGCGACAGCACCCCTTTTGTGCCAGAAGCGTGGGTACATTATCTCCGCATCAATGGTAGCACCGTCACCGGTCTTTCCACCCTGAATCATGAAATTCTTTATCACCCGATGGAACTGCGTACCATTCAGCGTTCCGGCCTTTGCACTGGCGATATAAGCATCTCGGTGCTTCGGTGTTTCGTTATATAGCTCTACGGATATAGTACCCATATTAGTGACAATATCCATAATCTTACGATCATAGCTCTGTAGCGGCAACGCACCTGCCATTACCTTCTCCATTGTCACAGCACGCATTATATCCGTTGGAGTGCCATCCTCATGAAAGGCACCTAACTTATATTTAGATGGTTTGCACATCGGTTCCCAATAAAACACACCCTTGCAGTGCCCTTCCGTTGCAGTCTTGCATAGTGTGATAAGGTGCTGGAAATCTTCTCTCCCCTGCCCTGTCGTCTGAGGGTCTGTCTCATCCACCAAAAAACCCGTTTCTGTTATCATCGACTCCGTACCATATCGGGCATAGAGGTCCTTTATGTTCGTCATACACTCCGAATACAACCTGTCTATCGTACCCGTATAACCGCTGTCAAAGGCCCAATAAGGGTATAATGACATTCCTATCATATCCCATTTTGCGCCATTATTCTTCAGGGCATCAAGGTTTGTCATGTATAGCTCTGAGTTATATCCCTTGTCAAGATGTACTATCACCAAAGCATCCGGGAATACCGCTTTTGTAGCCTCGTAGCCTGCTTTGAAGAGTCCGGCATACTGTTTCATCTGGTCTTCCCCCATCCACATGCCTTTCAGCTCACCATCCGTTTCACGTATCTTACCTATAGGCCACAGGAAACCATTGCTTGTCTCATTACCCACCTGCACCCACTTTGGTGTCACGCCATTATCCTTCAGTAACGTCAGAACACTCTTCGTATGCTCCGCTACGTCCGCACACAGTTGCTTATATTTATGTTTCTCCCACGCCTTTGGTATATTCTGCTTTGCAGGGTCAGCCCACCAGTCACTATAGTGGAAGTCTATCATTATGTCCATGCCCAGAGCTTTGGCACGCAGAGCCTTTGCAAGCACGTCATCAGCATTGCAATAGTTGCCATGCTCTGAAGGATCTACCCACACTCTGAGGCGTACGGCATCCATACCCATTTCCTTCATAAGGGCTGTTGCCTCGCGTTCCTCGCCAAGATAGTTATACACCTTCTGTCCACGTGCTTCCATCTCCGTACACCAGCTGATGTCGGCACCGAGAGTGAAGTCCTCCGCCCTCAACTGGAGGGTGAAGAGCGAAGAGTGAAGAGTGCAGAAGAATAATAAGAATACTGCTCGAAGTTCTCGCATATATATAATAAGGTTATGCTATCAAATTCTTTTTATGACTGGTTCGAGTGCAAAGATACGATTAAGTTATGAATAATGCAAGAAAAAAGGATTTTATTTTTCTTGCTTTATCATGACGAAGTATCTTCAACCGAAGGTAAAAGATACGATTAAGTTATGTAATCGGGCTCCGCACGCTTCGCTAGTCGAAGAATAATGCAAATAAAAACAGGAGAAAATGCAAAAACATTTTCTCCTGCCATCATTATCATAGGATCTTTATTTATGTTTCAGATAGTATTCAACTCCCAGCTGAACATTCTTCTTCATAGCGTCGGAAGTGATTGTGGCGCCAGTAACGCCGTCAACCTTCTGTTTTGCCACTTCCTTTACCTTCATGCCGTCCCATTTGGTGAGGAGCATACGCTTCACCTTTGCGTTGTGCTTTGGAGTCTCCTGATTCTTCAGTGCCTCAACCTTCACGATTTTATCCTTCTGGATATAAATCTTCAGTGGCGTAGCAGCAACATATCCAACGACATTCTTTCCCAATGTAGTGGTATTCACTACATACATACCATTCTCTTTTGTCATCACCCCGTCATCGCCCTTGGCGCTTGACAGAATGAGCACCATTGAGAACAGTGCTAAAATACTAATTACCTTTTTCATTTATTTTAAAACCTTTTTGCCATCAATAATATAGACGTTACCTTTCTGCATAAGGTTTACTTTGTTGCCCAGGATATCGTAAATTTCATTTGATGCAGGCGCTTTAGCAGCCTCTATGGTCTGAACGGCAGTAGGAGTACCTTCTTCTGTCACGAAAACTATAGTATAAATATAGCGTGAGGCTGTGGTTGAGAAGGTAACGCTCTTGGCACTACCAGTCCATGTGCCGTCAGCGTAAGTGCCGCTGTCAGCATTGAGACTTGTTTGGCTGTTGCCAAATACGAAGTGAACAGCTTTTATATACTTGCCTTCGTCAGCAGTGAGTGTGAATGTACCATTCTTATAAACCTGCAGCTCATTGCCTCTTGATGCAACATAGAAGTAGCGGGTAGGTGTGAGGCCATCAGTGCAGGTGAAGGTTACGTCAGCCTTCTTGATGCTCTCGCCGGCGAGGTTGCCATCGGTAGAAGTGCCTGTGCCGATAGCATGACCGATATTGTTGTTCATGAAGTCGTAGAGGGTAAGCAGGTCAAGTGACTCATAGGTCACGGTCTTGTCGGTAGCAGGACCAGGTGTGCCAGAACCTGCGTCACCAGTCTCTATAGCGCTCTTGTATGCATCGAGGCTTGCCTCTGGTGCATAGAGTGTCACATTGTCTGCGCAGCCGTCAATACTCTTCTTAAAGAAATGAGGTGCTGTGGCATTCTCAAAAACCATTATAGAGAGTTTTGGACAGTTCTGCAGCATCATAGAGGTGAGTTTATCTATGGTGCCCTTCATGCAGAAGTATTTAAGGTCGGCACACTTCTCGAACTGACTGGAGCCATTGAGTGTGGTTAATGAAGCAGGCAATGTGATTGCTATGATGCCGCTCTGCTTGAATGCTGCACCGTTGATGGTAGTCAATCCCTGTGGAAGAGATATGTGAATAAGATTCTCACAGCCAAAGAAAGCAGAACCCTTAATCTCGGTAACGGTAGCAGGGAGTACCACAGTTGCCTGTGTTGACTTGGCAGGAAGCCATATTGCTATGGTCTTGTCAAAGTTATAGAGTACGTTCTTATCAACCTTAAAGTGGGTGTTGCCGCTGTTGACCTTGACTGCTGCTATTGATGTGCCCTGGAAGACATTGTCGCCAATAGTCTCGAGAGATGCTGGTATCTCTGAAATCTCTGCGAGGGTTTCCACGTTTTGGAATACCTGGTTGCCGATGCTCTTAAGTGAGGTAGGGAAGGTGAACTTTGTAAGCTTAGAATAAGTAAAAACGCTGTTGCCTATTGACTCAACAGAGTTAGGCAAAGTGATGTCAGCCAACACACCACTGGAAATGCTGAAAGCACTATTACCAATGGTCTTCAGGGCTGAACCCTCGCTGAAGGTAACCTTCGTCAGAGCCTTCAGACCTCCGAAGGCAGAGGTGCCGATATTTGCTACAGACGCTGGGATGTTGAGTTCTGTAACAGAAGGACCATCAGCAGCCATAGCACTTGATGCTATCTCAGTGATGCCATCAGGCAGAACGAGCGTGGTGAGGTTCTTACACTTATTGAACATGTACTTGCCAATGGTGTTGGCAATACACATCTGATTCTTATAATACTCGCCACCGTCAACGATAGATGCGTTCTGAAGATTGAGCGATACAAGCTTGCCATCTGTGGTAGAGCTGCTCTGATATCCTGCACCTGCCATTTCGCGGATATACAGGATGTCTGCTCCGTTCAAAGGTCCCGTTATAGAGAGCTCTGTAATGGTGAGCTTCTCGCTTGGGTCAATCTTACTTGACAACTGACCACCTGCTGTAGTGGTAACATCAAGTGCAAACAATTCCATGTTTGCAAACATCATGCCGGCAACGAGAGCCAGCGTCTTAATCTTTGTAGAAATTTTCATAAGCTTTTTTGTTTTGTTAATTTATTATTTTGAATTATAGTTTTTATTGGTCTAATGGGTCTAATGGGGCTTATGGGACACCTCTCACCTTTCACTTTTCACCTTTCACCTTTCACCTTTCACCTCTCACCTATCACCTCTCACCTCTAATTAAACATTCCCAGCGTTACTCCGAAACTTGAGGCATGAAGGTTACTGTTGGTTCTCAACCAGTCACCATTAGCCCTGACGTACCACATAGTTGGCTTTTTCTTAAAGGTGATTGGGAACTGGTATGTCACGCTCAGACTACCCTTTACATAGTTGGAACGATAGTATTTCATATCGGGTATCAATACCCCTACAGCATAGTCCGTTGTCGGGTCATTAAGAGCCAACGCAGCAGTGCCGTTGAAGTGCATAGTAAATCCACCGTCTATCCAAAGACGTTGCTTCAACAGGCTCGTACCGCCCTCCAGCAATACATTGTAGCCATCATAATGTAAGCTTGACTCTGGCAATATATATTTATTCTTGGTATCACAACTTGTAAAGCGTGCACCAACATAGCGATTCACTCTTTCCCCATCGGTGAAATTCAGGCGGTAATGGAAATCCGTCTTGAATACCTTCACCTGAAAACGCTTTTTCATCACCAGCATTGTTTCATAATACTGTGATGATACAGGATATGTCTGCGTTATGGTCGAATCCCTTATTTCTATCGTACCGTCAGGGAGACGATGTTCATACGAGTATGTCTTTGTCTTTACCTCGTCATTATTCTCCGCCTTGAATTTTTGGGTATATTCATCCGCATACGACTGCTCATAACCAAACGAAAAGTCTATCTCATGCAACAGGTTTTCTGCCTTAATACGATTTCGGATGCTGAATCCATAGTTATAGTCAACATATTTTCCTTCTTCCTTCTCATACTGGCCCAGGATATTCTCTGAGCCACGCTCTATGGTAGCAGCAGCTATCATGTAATATTTGTCCGACTTATGGCTGTATGTCAGTTCAGCTCCGAAGCGATGATCCACCCATTCTCTCTGGTAACCGCTATAACCGCTGACAGCACCGACGGCATGCTCCAAGCCAGTCATATTATAATACATAATCGTAGCATCCGACTGGATAGTCCTTACGCCATCTATTTTCTCCTTTCTGCGATGATAGTTACCGCTCAGACCGAAGGTGTTTTTGCCAAAGGTATATGTTACGGCAGGTATTATCTTATATTCCAGCAACTGCGAACGCGGGCGAGGGTCGCGCAAGCGACTCAGGTCACCGACGTTATAGTCTAACCGCATACCGAAATGCCACTTTCCTATTGCAGCAGAACCGAGGGCGGCAGTAAAGTTAAAGTCCTGGAAGTCATACTTACCCATTATGGCGCTACCGGAAAAATATGGATTTGAGTTATACGGACGGCGCACATCACACCATGTACGGTTGTTCACACGTCCATAGTCAAAGTCAAAGCGTCCGTAACCATATATGTATTTTCCAATCTTCTGGTATCTCTCCGTCTCAAAACGCAACTGATTACTACGTGTTCCCTCCTGCACACGGGTATAGTCACCACTGTGATGGTAATACCCTATCTCTGCATATCCACGGTTGCGCGTGGTATCAATGCCAAGACCGGCAGCATTATCGGTAAGACGCCACAACTGCGTAGCATCGTCAAAACGATACTCCCCAAGAGCTGATGCTGTCTGCTGAGCATATACGGTGCAGGCTGTCAATGCCATTGCCAATATTGTGATATATCTCTTATTCTTCATCATACTCACGTGGTTTTATCGTTGTTGAAACCTTAAAATCATTACTGCTGTTATTCGTATCCATCAACACCTTGCGACCATCGGAGGTTTTACGTGCCGTCTTGCGATACACCACTTCTCCCGTATAGCCATTTATCGCCTCTATGTGCGTACATCCTGCATCAATCTCGTCGTACAGGCGTTTTGTCGAAAGATTTGGACCCGTACTCGTATTCTTTACAAAGTCAACACCATCCTTTATCGTGCTGTTAGGTACAAGCAGATACACCCATGTGCCAGACGTTTTTCCATAACCATACGTTGTTGGCCATGTATTGATATCTTCATCCGTCTCGAATAATATGATACCACATGGCCCACCCTGCATCAGGTTCATTCCTTTCAGCGATGAAAAGGCGTAATATTCACGTAACATCTTTACGACATTATCATTATGCTCCAACTTATCATTAAGATCTACTACCTCGAAATCTGCTCCAGAGAGATCCGCTTCAAACTGATTCTGAGCCGTCAGGGTGTGATCTACGGCACTGTTAGTAATAACAATGCTTTTTCCGCCCTCCACCAGATACTCCTTGTCGGTAGGAATACGGTACACCTGTTTTACAACGACCATTGTGCCGTTTATATTTGGGTCATTCTTCAGATTATCCAGTGTATATGGCTGGGGACTTGAACTTTCCAACAGACCGATATACATACCTGCAATATTTGCCGTCTGGCTGGATTGATTATATAGTTCAATATACCTGCCAGCCATATAGTTCTTGTTACCGTTATACTTTGAACCCGAACTGTATATTTTACTTATAACAATAGATTTCTCACCGGACATTTTAACCATAGTTGACGTTTCTACCTCTATAAGAGCCTGCTCACGCGCCTCGTCAAACAGTTGTTCGTTCAATGTAGCAGTCACAACACATGACTCTACAGGGTCCTCTGTGCCCGTTTTTGCGATATATTCCTCGCCCGTCAACTCTTTGTATGATGATATGTCATACACACCCGGCATACAACCCTTGAATGTTGCGACACCGTTTTCGTCTGTCAGGGCAGTCTTTTCTACTGTCTTACTCTTTATTTTGACCTCCTGCTTGTCCAGTGCGGCACCTTCTTTGAAGTCCGCAGGGTTCTTCAGGTGTACCTTAATATTCACCAGTCTGCCTGCATCATCATAATTGATGCAAGAGGCGAGCGTGACCATCAGCACAGCCAAAGAAATGATGAGATTATTTAGATGTTTCATTATTACGATATTACGATATCTCGTTATTACGATATCACGTTATTACGACGATTAAAGATTAAAGTAAAGTTCTGCACCAAAGCTGAAGCCTGTATTGTATTGCGAACGTGTCTTGCTATGGCTGTTGTTATACAGAAATGGTTCGTAATACAGTGCATTGTTCACATAGAACGACAATCCACCCACCTTGCCAAGTTCTTTTGTGATACGTGCCTGCACATTCCATGTTATCGGACTCGACTCTGTCTCCATATCTATTGAACGACTTAACAACTTATAGATAGGCACATTGTCTATACCGACAGGAGCTGTAGCATAATAGTTAGCATCCATTCCAAGGTATCCCGCCAGCATCTCGTTTGTTATCTCGTGATAGTTGCACTGAGGGTCTATCCATCCAATAGGATTCTTGTCCATATTATATGAATGGTTCCAGCTATGCCATATCACCTGCGTTGTCAGTGATGCCACCATACGCAGTTCCGGTATGTGTGTAACAGTACGCAGGGTTGTTACCAGACGACGATACTTTGAATAGTTATCATCCAAACCATTAGGATATACCAACTTGAATGGCTGTGTATCCGTCTTCTTATATGGGTCGTCAGGCAAGTACTTGCTGTTCAGATTCGATGCATTCAGATTTGTTGACCATGTCTTTGACTCCTGATAGGCACCGCTGAGGTAGAACGATGTACGTATTGCCTTCCATGTTCCGAAGTCCATATCAGCCTCTATACCACGATTTTTCGTGTGTGCCACGTTGCCTATAGCGCCCGTTGTGATAAACACGATATCCGAACGCTGTGGGTCTCCCGACATATTAGGATTTGCAAAGTAATTGGCAGTATATGTATGGAACTCTGTAAGATTACCGAAGCCATCAGGCGTATTGTCTATATATCCCAGGAGACTCAGTTTCTTGCCATTCTTCAGTCTAATATCAAAGCCGGCCTCCACCTTTGTTGTTGTGGCATTCTTCAGACTCTTAGAATATTCCACGTTATAAACATATGTATGATAAGCTTGTGTCGCAGCATTCTGGTCTGCCGGTGCAGCAGGTCTGTCAACATATTTCTTATCGGGATAGAGATAGTTCAGACCAGGAGTCTTAGAGTTCATACCTATGCCGGCACGTATGTCAAGCCACTTTGTTGCAGAGAATGAGAGGTTAAGACGTGAGAATGGCTGCATGGCAGTAAAACGTAAACCGAAGGTGGTACGCAGGCGATTTACCTTGTTCATCGTCCATACCAACTGGTCCTCTGCATATGCAGCAATCTGATGCAGTCCTGGGATATCGCTATATGCTCTTGGGCGTCCGTCACTGTTTGGCACCAATGGATAGCGGTCATCCTCATTGTAATAGCCACGTCCGGTATTCCAGTCGTAGTGATACTCCGCACCAACCTTGAAAGTTTGGCGTGTCTTTCCAGCCTTTACGTAAAAACTGTTACCTATCTTTGCAAACAGATTACCCGGGTGACTCTCCGTATAAGCTGTTGTACGATAGGCTATCTTCTCGTAGGGCACTATGTAATATCCTGTTTCACGGGCTGTCAGTATAGGATTTATAGAACCACCGGAGATTTTTGCCAGTCCTGTTTCCCGCTTGTCATTGCGAGTAAAGTTCAGTCCTATTGTATAATTTATAGTACGTGCGAAGAATTTCTCAACTTGTATGCGACCGTTATGTGTAATAGAAATCGTCTGGTTCTTGTTCTTTTTGTCCGAACCCTCAACGGTTGCATCGGGGTCATCGCCAGTCCAGTCCTTCGCCAACATATAACGTATCTTGGTGTTCATATTCCATTTACGGGTGATGTCATAACTCCATCCGAATGAAGCAGTATAACGATGGTATGAATTTGTTTTCCATCGTGGGTCGCCCCATGCCTGTGCATAGTCCAGACTACCGTTTATGATACCGTATTTTCCGATGTTAGCACCCTTGCCGACAGAATAGTTCATGAGTGCGGGGTTTACCTTTGCCTTCACCTGCCACGGAGTGACACCCACCTTTGAGTGTACTATCACCATACCGCCACTGAGGTCACCATATTCTGCTGATGGAATACCGCGTACCACCTCTACATCATTAATATCATCTGCAGAGATGTTTCGCAGGTCAGTACCAGTAAACTCGGTCATAGGCCCCTGTGACAGCGCACCATTATTTGAGATAGGCACCCCGTCAACCATCACGCTGGAACCAAAAGCTGCCGTAGGGTCGTTGACCAGTTGTCGTATTTGCAGGTTTGTCTGCGACATCAGGTTATTATGTCCCATCAGTTGTCCAGGCACCAGCTGCATGATGTCCGCCAGTGACGATGCCTGCAGGTGGTCGATAGCCTGACGACCTATGATGCTGGCAGTAGATGTACCGGAAGCATTCTGCTTGGCAGTCACGCTAACCTCCTTCAATGCCAGAGAAGCCTCCGACATGCGTATAGCCAGATCGAGGTTCTTGTTGGTAATGGCAATATTCGTGGTATAGGTCTCATATCCCACGTACGTCACCGACAGGGTATATGTTCCCTGAGGTATATTCTTGATGACCGCCTTACCCTTCACATCCGTAACAGCATACTGTCCCAAGGGATTCAGTTGCACAGTACCCATTATAATAGGCTCTTTGGTCTGGGCATCGGTAACACTTACGCTTATATCATAGGCAGATCCGCCCTTTTGTGCAAAGGCAAACGTGCTGACGAGCGTAAATACCAATAATAGAAAACGTGTCTTCATTTAACTATGATTCTTCACTTTTAACTCTCAACTCTAAACTCTAAACTTTATTTCTTAACCTCAATCCCTTCTGCCTTTATTTCAGCAAGAAGTTTTTCCAGATTCGTCTCAGTATTGACATAGGTAATAGCAAGAGAACCCTTTTTGGCATTTACATTAACGTCATCTACACCGTCAAGTGACAATACCTTCTCGATAGTCTCGTCCGTGGCAGCCTCTGCCGGTATCTTGAAATATGCGAAACTGATTTCCTTGCTGGTATAGTAATTTACTGGTGTAAAGCCCATATCCAACAACTTCTGTCGTATAGTAGCTTTTGTTGTCTTGTTGGCATCATAGCGTACAAAGATATATCCCTTTGCAAGATTAGGACCTACGCTATCCATACCCACCATCTCGTAGAGATTCTTCTTTATGAGCTCAGCATCAGCCTCTGTCTTCATCTCATCCGCCTTCAGTCCCATACCGCGTCTGATTTTCTCCTTTGGGTCATAGGTGCTTGGCTTATAACGTCCCGTTGCCTTAAGGGTAGCGCAGATGCTGTCCGTATTCGTTTTTGCAGGGTCAAACGCTACAGCTACTGTACGCTTTTCCAGGTCGAACTGTAACCCTTCGACTCCAGGCTTACCATTCAAGGCAAGGCTTACCTTATGCGCACAATCCTCACAACGCATTGCTTTGATGCGAACGACAAGAGTGTCCATACTGGCTGCCATAGCAGCATTAACTGAAAAAAATAATAACAAAAGTGTTAATAGTTTCTTTATCATGTGAATTCATTTATGATTTAGGTTGCAAATATACACATTTTTTCCATTTTACACAAACTTTTGCTCTATGGAACAGAAAATAAGTAGTTAATATGCTTAGTTTTCTCTATTTGTTCTATTTTTTTTGTATATTTGTCCCGAATTTATTATAATAAGGAGGAAAATATTATGTTTGGATTAGGCGGAACAGAGATTCTTGTTATCGCATTAGTAGTATTGCTATTATTTGGTGGTAAGAAGATACCAGAGTTGATGAAAGGTCTCGGTAGTGGCGTCAAGAGTTTCAAGGACGGCATGAAAGGCGTCACCGACGTTGAGGACGAGAAGAAGGAGGATGAGGATAAAGTTTAGAGTTTAAAGGTTATTGGTTATAGACCTTAGACCTTTGACCTTAGACCTTTGACCTTTGACCTTAGACCTTAGCCATGGGCGACACTGAACTGTCATTCTGGGAGCACCTCGATGTATTGCGTGGAGTGATACTGCGTATTGCGGTGGCTGTGGTGATTATGGCAATCATCATGTTCTGCTTGCGTGACACATTGTTTGCCATTGTACTGGCACCATGTAGCAGTGACTTTGTCACGTTTCGCCTGATGGGAACAGAGCCCTTCCATCTCCAACTGATAAACACCCTGCTGACAGAGCAGTTCTATGTGCATATCAAGGTTTCCCTTTATGCAGCCCTGCTACTCTCCTCCCCCTACATACTGTTTGAAGTCTTTCGTTTTGTCGTACCGGCACTATATGATAGGGAACGCCATTACGCCACGCGCGTTGTGGGAGCAGCATACGTGATGTTCTGCTTAGGCACCCTGCTCAATTACTTTCTTGTCTTTCCCTTTACGCTCCATTTCCTGGGTACCTACCAGGTGAGCACCGATATAAACAACCTCCTGACATTGCAGTCGTATATCGATACATTCATCTGCATGTCACTGATGATAGGCACTGTCTTTGAGCTTCCCATAGTATGCTGGTTGCTTGGTGTCTTGGGAGTGCTCAACCGCTCTACCATGAGGCAGTATCGCCGCCACGCCATAGTAGCAATACTCCTCGTAGCTGCCATCATAACCCCCACAACAGATGCCATGACACTCTTCGTAGTGTCACTACCCATCTGGCTGCTGTATGAGGTCAGCGTGCTGATTGTGAAAGATAAAGTTTAGAGTGTAGAGTGTAGAGTTTAGAGTGTAGAGTGTAGAGTGTAGAGTCAGTGGAAAGTGTAGAGTTTAGAGTCAGTGGAAAGTGTAGAGTGTAGAGTGTAGAACATGTCCCATTAGTCCCATTAGTCCTATTAGCCCCATTAGTCCTATTAGTCCCATAAGCCCCATAAGCCCCATAAGCCCTATTAGTCCCATTAGTCCCATTAGTCCTATTAGTCCCATAAGTCCCATTAGCCCTATAAGCCTCAATTTTCAATTCTCAATTAAATACATGCTTCGTAAAATTCGTATTACTATCGCTCTGTTGCTGTTTGTAGCAATAACGTTGCTGGTGCTCGATTTCACCAGTTCCTTCGATACGCTTTTCTCTTGGATTGCCAAGATACAAATAGTGCCTGCTATCTTAGCAGCCAACTTTATCGTTGTGGCAGTACTCGCTATTGTCACGCTGCTGATGGGGCGTATTTATTGCTCCGCAGTATGCCCTATGGGAACATACATGGATTGTGTCGCATGGCTATGGCGAAAACTCTTCCAAAAAGGTCGTGCGAAGTACCATCACATAGAGCATCCCCTCGTTCATAATGTCATTCGGGGCTCGTTCCTTGCATTGTTCATCATTCTGATGGTGTGCGGTATGGTAGGCGTGGCATCGCTCATAGCCCCCTACTCCAGCTATGTCCGTATGGTATTGACGATACTGAAGCCCATCTACCTGATAGGAAATAATGCGTTGGCATACATAGCAGAACAGATGGACAGTTATGCCTTCTATGGCGTTGAGGTATGGTTTCAACCCAGCCTTGTCCTTATCACGACCATCATCACATGGCTTCTCATATCCTTTATGGCAGCCCGTTGGGGCCGTCTATATTGCAATAGCATCTGCCCGGTAGGTTCTGTACTTGGTGTGCTGGCACGCTTTTCGTGGCTGAAGCCCGTCATTGCCAATGACAAATGCGTCCATTGCGGTCTCTGCGAACGCGGCTGTAAAGCACAGGCCATAAAGGTCACCCGTGAGGGAACTACCATCGACTACACCCGTTGTGTCGATTGCTTCGACTGCCTCGAAGCCTGCAAACACGGAGCGATGGAGTTTGGAGGTCAAAGGTCAAAGGTCAAAGGTCAAAGGACTAATGAGACTAATGAGACCAATGATTCCAATGAGACCACTGATTCTTCACTTTCCCGTCGTACCTTCCTCCTTACGGCATTGTCTGTGGGCGCTGGTGCTGCCCTTGCACAGACGGGAAAGAAGATGGATGGTGGTTTAGCCGTTGTCAAGGATAAGGTAATCCCTGAGCGTCAGACCCCTATACTGCCACCTGGAGCACAGAGTGCGGAATACTTTGCGAAGCACTGTACGGCCTGTCAGCTGTGTGTATCAGAGTGTCCTAATGATGTCCTCCGTGCCTCAACAGACCTGCTCCACTTCATGCAGCCAGTGATGGGTTATGAGTACGGCTACTGCCGTGAAGAGTGTCATAAGTGCAGCGATGTGTGTCCTACGGGAGCCATAAAGCTCGCTGATGCCGCAATGAAGACATCCACGAAGGTGGGCCAGGCCCATTGGATAAAGAAGAACTGCATTCCCGTCACCGATGGTGTTGACTGCGGCAACTGCGCCCGTCACTGCCCTACGGGAGCAATAGAGATGATACCTCTGGATGAGAATGATGAAGAAGGGGCTTATATCCCTATGATCAACGAAGCCCGTTGCATAGGATGCGGAGCGTGCGAGAACCTCTGCCCGGCCCGTCCGCTATCAGCCATCATCGTAGAAGGAATAGAACAACAACAGACTATTTAGTGTAGAGTTTAGAGTTGAGAGTTGAGAGTTTAGAGTCAGTTGAAAGTGTAGAGTGTAGAGTTATTGGGCTCATAAGTCCCATAAGCCCCATAAGCCCCATTAGCCCCATTAGCCCCATTAGCCCCATAAAATAAAAACTATGAAAAAAATATCACGTAGGAAGTTCTTAGGAATGCTTGGTGTCGGTACTACCGCTACTGCTACCATGCTGACAGGGTGTAAAAACAAGATGGAAGACGCCCTCAGGGATGAGTATATCGATCAGGTAGAACCACCTGTCGGTAAAATGACCATGCGTACCAATCCCACTACTGGCGACAAGGTGTCACTGTTAGGTTACGGCATGATGCGCCTTCCTGTTAAAGAAGCCAAGGAAGAAGGTGCAGAAGAGGTCATCGACCAGGCACAGGTGAATCGCCTTGTGGACTACGCCATAGAACATGGCGTGAACTACTTCGATACCTCCCCAGCATATTGCAATGGAAACTCCGAGGAGAGCACCGGCATCGCCCTGTCGCGTCACAAGAGGAGCGAATACTTCGTCGCTACGAAGCTCTCTAACTTCAATGAAGAGACATGGTCTGCGGCAGCCTCAAAGGAGATGTACCACAACTCCATGAAGGCCCTGCGTGTCGATTATATCGACTATTACCTGCTCCATGGCATTGGCATGGGTGGTATGGACAACCTCAACGGGCGTTATATCGATAATGGCATCCTTGACTTCCTTGTGGAAGAGCGTGCGGCAGGTCGCATACGCAACCTCGGTTTCTCGTATCACGGTGACGTTGAGGTATTCGACTACCTCCTCTCCCAACACGACAAGTATAAGTGGGACTTCGTACAGATAGAACTCAACTACCTCGACTGGAAGCATGCCAAGGAGATAAATCCCCGCAACACCAATGCCGACTACCTCTATGCGGAGTTGCAGAAGCGTCATATCCCCAGTGTCATCATGGAGCCGCTGTTAGGCGGTCGCCTTGTCAACATCCCACAATATATGGTAAAGCAGCTCAAGCAGCGCGACCCCGAGGCAAGTACCGCCTCATGGGCCTTCCGCTATGCCGGTTCTCCAGAGGGTGTGCTGACGGTACTCTCTGGCATGACATATATGGAGCACCTCAAGGATAACCTCCTCACCTACTGTCCTCTGAAGCCTACCACGAAAGAAGAAAACACTCTCCTCGAAGGCATTGCGGAGCAGATAGTGAAGATGGAGACCATTCCATGTAATGACTGCAAGTATTGCATGCCCTGTCCGTATGGTGTTGATATTCCTGGTATCTTTGTGCATTATAACAAATGTAAGAACGAAGGCACCTTACCTGTTGATGCTGGTTCAGAGGAATACAGGCGTCAGCGCAGGGAGTATCTCATCAGTCTCGACAGGGCTGTTGAAGAGAAGCGTCAGCCACAGCATTGCATCGGTTGTGGACAATGTGAGCCACATTGCCCGCAGCGCATCAATATTCCGCAGGAACTGCAACGCATTGATGAGTTCATCAATAACCTGAAGAAAGAGTCCGTGGAGTTATAACGGTTAAAGATTGCATTTTTAAGACAAAAACCAGAAAAACCCTTTCGAGGGATTGAATCTCTTTTAGAGCCTTTTGTGCAAAGTGTTACGTTCTTGTCTTTAAGAAAAGATTGACTTCGTCGAACCTGCTTTCTTAATCCAATTCCATATCACTTTTCACATCCACTATCGTGGCTTCAATCCCTCGAAAGCAAAAACACCGGTTCTACGAACCTAAAAAACAGGATTTTGCTTACAGCTTAGTTGCTTACGGTTAAAGTTATCGTTATCGTTAACGTTATGGTTGAAAAATGGTTTTTTAGCGTAGCGAGGTTTTTGCCGACGAGGGCAGTAAACTGCTGTAAGCAGGGGTAGCGGTTTAAGAGATTAAGACATGGGGGCTTGCACACAATGGATTAATCTCTTAAATTGATACATAAAAGTCTAAAGGACTTGAGTGCCCTCGGAGGGGTTTTTAAGGTTTTTGTTATCACCTGTCAACGCAGACTTTCTAACAATTCTGCAGCTGTTACCAATGGTAACTCACAGAATTCTGCAAAGTCACGTTTATTGTTTGTTACAATAATATCACAACCTGATGCTTTTGCGCACTGATACTGTAACATATCCTCAAAATCACGTACACGTTGTGTCAATGCCATTTGCAACTGCTCATTGTCTGTCGGCAAAACAGTAATAAATTTACACAAATCACCAAGCAGACTATAAATATCAACCTTGTTCTTGAGAATATAAGCAATGTTTGCAAAAGTAAGATATGATGCCACTAAAGTAATTTCACCATCATATCCACGTTGGAGTAATTGCTCAGCATCATCACCATATTCTCGTCCTAAAGCATAGTCAACAAGAATATTTGTATCAAGGAATACACGTTTCATCTACTGATAATGGCTTTAAGACGTGGATCGCTCTCTATCTCATCTTCCGTAAAAGAAACGCTCCCACTCCATCTTTTTATATTTGGAGAAACGGGCATCACCTTATATGACTTTATAGCTGTTTGCTCTGCCTTAGCTTTCTTTGCGGGTGACAGGCTTTTTACAAATGCCAGCACCTTGCGCATAGCCACCTCACTATCAAGTAGCGGACTCATTTCACGGAAAAGTTCCGTACGTAGTTGTATAGCTGTCATAATTGATATATTTTGGTTCTCGGGTGCAAAGATACGAAGTTTTTTCGATTAAGCAAGCAAAAATCGGTATTTTTTTTCGATTAAGCCCAATTCTTGGTTAGTTGATAGTTAACGGTTAAGGGTTAACGTTATCGTTGATAAATTGTTTTTAAGGTTTTTGTTTAAAAACAAAGGAGGCCTGCATGTTGCAAGCCCCCTTTTATTATCACGTCTTTAACCGTTATCACCTGTCACCTATTTTTACATATCTTCCTTGCTTAACAAGCCGATGTGAATAGTCATCTTGTGTAACTCCGGGGTTTGGGCTACCATCGTGTCCACCTTCTCCTTGAAAGATGATTCTTCATAGCGGCTTTCGTTTTTCTTCAGTTCATATATCCATGCTTCCTTGGCAATGGGGTCAACCACAACAAGGTCAATTTCATTATATCCCTTTCTGTCCCACCATTTGCCTACGATATATTTTCCCTCCTCTTGGAACTTGCGGACAAAGTAACGCTCCATCATCAATCCTGACAGACCATCATAATCCCGCTTAATGATATCCCCAAGTGCTTTCAGGGCCTTATTCTCTACTAATGCCTGATATTTGAAGAAGAAACGGAACCAGAATATCAAGAAACAGTCATCCAGTTGATAACGTACTTTCTTGCTATTCTCCTTTGTAAATATAGGCAGATGCTTGCTTATCAGTCCGTAGTAGTCCTCCAGACGTGACAGATAGCTGCTAATATTATCAATACCCAATTCATTCTTTATTTCCGCACTGGTTTTCATACCACCGGCAATACAGGTGAGGATAGAGAAATAGATAACATAATCTGTTCCGAACTCCTCTATCAGAATATTCTTACCCTCATTGATGAAGGGAGAGTTATCTTCCGTGAGTGCAGCCAGCATTTTATTTTTACGGATCTTACCACGGTCAAGCAACAGGGTGACATACCAAGCCACACCTCCCGTAATACTAAACAATGCCAGCAAGTCCTCCGATGTATAGTCCGGATTGAAGTCATGTAGGATATCCTTCAGCACATTTGTTTTAAAAGGCTGAAGTGTCAGTTTTTCAGTAGCGCGACCGAAAAGCGGTTCCTCATAGTCTTCAAAAATCTTTTTCATCAACGTGAATACAGAGCCACTAATAATAAGATTTAAATGACTTTTGCGTTTCCATAAGTCCCAGTCACGCTGCATATCGCTGAACACCGAAGGATTCACTTTCTGAAAATTCTGAAATTCATCGATTATCAATGTGAATGGTCTGCTCTCTGAAAGCTGGAGCACGAATTTAAAGACCTCGGCAAAGGAATTCACCTGTCCCAATACGGGAACACCAAGTTTATTGGTAATCTCGGCCACGAAGTCCTGACATAGCATAGACTCCGTTTTCTTTCCAACGAAGAAATAAAGGATTGTTTCATCCCCACATCTTTGAGAAAGTTCTGTTTTACCAATACGCCTACGCCCCATGATGACGGTCATTTGCGCCTCACGCCTACTTTGGTTCAAGACCTCTCTGAGCAATTGTTGCTCCGACTCCCTATTATAGAACTTCATAATTCAAAAATAATAATGGCCATTATAATAATGACGGTTATTGTGCTGCAAAAGTACACTTTTATATTGATATAACCAAATAATTCTGCAAAAAAAATTGGCTCACCTGCAAAACCCTTCCTGCCCTGAGTATATCGAAGGGTGTTTTGCATGCGCGTAGGAATTTTAACAAAAAACCAGAAAAACAGAATTTTGCTTACAGCTTAGTTGCTTACGGTTAAGGTTATCGTTATCGTTAACGTTATGGTTGAAAAATGGTTTTTTAAGTTTGGAACAAACTGAGGTTTTTGCCGACGAGGGCAGTAAACTGCTGTAAGCAGGGGTAGCGGTTTAAGAGATTAAGACATGGGTGCTTGCACACAATGGATTAATCTCTTAAATTGATACATAAAAGTCCAAAGGACTTGAGTGCCCTCGGAGGGGTTTTTAAGGTTTTTGTTTAAAAACAAAGGAGGCCTGCATGTTGCAAGCCCCCTTTTATTATCACCCGTAAACCGTTATCACCTGTCACCTGTCAACTATCAACTGTCAACTGTCAACTATCAACTGTCAACTATCAACTGTCACCTATCAACTGTCAACTATTGTTTAACGTCTCCTATTCTGACTTCAGCGTCCTTCTTCACGATACCGTTATCACCGCCGCCATAGACGTTACCACGGATGGTAGCCTTATCGAAGATATTCACTTTAGTCCATACAGAGTTGGCGAACTGCTCAGGATCCAGTTCTGATATACCACGGCAAGCACCATAAACCTCACCACCATACGTCTTGTTGTAACCTGTAGGTGTACCGATAATGGCAACATTCGTACCACCACCGATGTTGACGGTATTCTGAGACTTATAGCCTGGGCCATGTGCTGTATCATCCTTCCTATATGGGGCATAATTCTGTTCCATATTCGGAGCACCGACAGAACCATTCGAACCACCACCATAGACGTTACGATGGATAGTACCGCCAAGGACGTTAACCTCCGTGAAGCGCGTTACAGAACCGGAAGAGGTGCTATAGTCTGAAGCAGCAATCTTATCGCCAGTATAGCCCGCTGCATACATTTTTTCAATGTCAGCATGATACTTCGTGATACCAGAGCCACCACCATATACATTACCACGGTGCAACCACTGTGGATCATCAATGTTGTCAGTCTGCAGGATTCCCTGATTGGTTTCATTATAGGCCCTACCAATCTCACCACTATATACAGTCACCTTCGTGTCACGACGTACGTGACCATCCTGACCACCGCCATAGACTGAACCGTATATCAATGGAGCATAGCCTGTCTCACCTGCATGTTCGTCAGTTGCCTGACCGCTTGTACCGATGGTGACATCCGTTTCATTGACATAGCCAGAGAAGAATGCCGGACTATAGAGATAGAGATCTCTCGGATCATCTGCCACATTAGGAGCAGCCTCACCGGCACTACCACCGAAGACATTACCATATGGTAATTCGTTCTTCATGCTCACTGATGGATTTGCATCAATGTAACCGACAATACCACCAAGCACCTTCACAGTAGCCTTACCGCTGTGGAGGAATTCCCAAGCGTCATCACCAGCGGTTTCACTTGTCCAAAGCATGCCTACATTCTTCTCACCATAGCCGACAGCACCTATATTATTGTCATTGACGTAGTCATCAGTACCACCAGCATAGTTACCCTTACCGACAGATCCCATGTTACCACCGCCATAGACGTTACGTCCTACATGGCCGCCATTCATGGTAACGTAAGTGTTACCAAACACCTTACCGGCAATGAGGCTGTAGATATCAGCTTCATAGTAGTCATTAGGATCTTCAGAGCCCTTCGTAGCGCCAATCTTGAGCAATTTCTGCTTATACTGACCTTTACCCTTACCGGCTCCATAGAGCGAGTGACCAATCAGACCATTGGTCAGTGTCACTGTAGCATCATCATATACAAAACCGTTCTCACCACTACCGTGAACAGAACCGGTGATACACTGTTTCGTGAAGTCATTCTGAATAGCCGTCACACTTGTCATATCAATGGTTGTAGGATAGTTGATATTAACCTCCGTCTCCTTAACGTATGCCATGTGAGCCGTCGCATAGCGATCACCAGCCACACCACGAGCACTGCCATAGACGTCACCACCGTCAGTATCAGGAGTACCGATATGACCACCCGTCACGTTGACAGTAGCCTTACCTGTATTCATGGCGAATTTATACAAATATGGCCAGCTAAGGGCGAAGCTCTTATCTATATCCTCTTCAGGGTGTTTATCTGGACGGCCTGATATAGTGTCAGCAGCATTCGTGATATTACCTACCGAAGCCATAGAACCACCGCCATAGACAGAGCGTCCGATGTGACCGCCAGCGATGTTAACCAAGGTACTACCACCTACCATGCCGGCTCGTGGGTTGTAATATTCCTTACCATTCTTAGTATAGGTATCAGAACCACTACCTGCACCATAGATGTTACCACGATAACCGCGATATTCAGTATTGAGAGAGTCATTTTCAAAGTCCCACCAAGGATCAGTCGTTTCAGTACCCGGAATCTTATCAACAGTACCGATTGTTCCGCTATATACATTCACATTGGCATTCTGGTAGTTGTGACCATTCTCGCCGCCACCATATACAGAGCCCTTAATAAGAGGTGTTGCCAAGTTAGTTGGTGTTTCAGGATTACCGATATTAATAACGGAACCTCTTACCCATGCCACGCGGTCATATTGATCCAACGGTGGTGTACCTTTTGGTACTGAGATATCACCACGTGAAGAACCGAATACAAGACCATTGTCACGTCCGCTGATACCGATAGTACCACCTTTGATAGTAATCGTTGCAATACCCTTGTCTGTAAGCTTCGGTGTGGTGGAACCAGCTGGGTCGGCGCCGGTTGCACCATCTTGACCCATCATCCAGTAAGGAACGCCTGTAGGGATTCCCTGCGGTGTTCCGCCGTCTTTAGCTTTAGCTCCGGATACGAAGAACGTACCAACCGAACCGAGAGCACCGCCACCATATACATTATGGTAGATATTACCACCGTTGATGGTGACATTAGTATTACCCTTGACGACTCCGGTAATAGCAGCTTTCTCATGACCACGGCCACCGCCATAGACATTACCCATACGCCAGCTACCAAACCTCACGTAGCCATGATTTTCTGAGTTCTTTGCCCACACCTCATTACGACCTATCTCCGTAGTACCATTGATAGTGACATTAGTGCTACCTCCCACAGCGCCTAATTCGCCACCACCATATACACTTGCCCTAACAATAGCATTTGTCAATGTTATCCTCGTGCTGTCTGCGATATATGCAGATAGATTATAGGCATCTGATACCGGTGAAGTATCATTAACATATTCATAAGAACCAGTACCGCCACCAAAGACGCTACCAAAGGTATATTGCACATTACTGTTGCCAGTTGTCGGGTAAGTTGTAGGAACATCTACGGTTTTCTTTACAGGATCTGATGTCGTAATCTCAGTACCAATAGTACCTCCAGTAATGTTGATTTCCGTACCGGTAACTACATTATTTGAGTTAACAATAATAGGATTACCTTCGCCATCGAGTACGTTGTGGTTACCCTGCACGGCACCGAACTCACCACCGCCATAGATATTACCCATAATCCATGGATTACCAGTAATGGTCAGCTTGGTACTCTTCACGTTACCCAGTTTCTTCCATTCGATAGGAGAAGTCAGATTGCCGGACGCATCGTAAGTAGAGATTCGTGTTCCATCCAACTTCTTATCACGTCCCATACCACCGACATATACATTACCGCCACGGGTGTGTAATAATCTTCCATCAGAGGTATCATACTCCGTACTTGGCACATGGTTAGAATTCTTCCATGTAGTCCAGTTTGCAGCAGTCCAGCTCTTAAAGTCTGCAGGGAGACCTGTAGGGATGTTGCCAGCCTGTGGAACGATAAACTCATACTTGTTACCGATGACAGTATTGTCACCGCTGATGTTAACCACGATGTGTCCACGTCCGTTCGAGAATCCACCAGGAGGTGCGAAGCCGGATTCCGTTACATTGTCAGCCATCATCTTACCGTAGTCACCGGCACCTGCATCGAACAGTCCATAGCCCACAGAGCCCAGACGACCACCGCCGTAGACAGAGCCTAACATCGTACCACCAGAGATATTCAGCGTCACGCTACCAGCCACGTTACCGGCTGTGTAGGCATCACCTGAGAATCCACGACCGCCACCGAAGACGTTACCATCTACGTAAGATGTACCCCAAGTACCAATCTTAGCACCATCGCTGATGTTCATCGTCACATCTCCCAGCACGTGACCATCCTCACCGCCACCGAAGACAGAGCCGTAGATGATACCGCCAGAGACGTTCACCTTGGCATGACCTACGTTGGTTTTCTTGTTGAAGTGTACACGTTCATCACCCTTACCGGCACCGAAGAGGTAACAGGTTACAGGGTGATCAGTAATCTGATCTAATGTACGAGGCACACCGAGCGTACCACCCGTCATTGTGACGTGAGCAGTGCCGGTAACATTCGTCATCTCGTTACCGCCATATACATTCGTCAGTATATGACCTCCGCTGATGTTCACATACGTGTCGCCCTCTACCAGACCGGCAGACATGAGCCATTCATATTTTCCATCTCCCAACGGATAGGTGAAGTAACCAGACCCACCACCGAAGACGTTGCCATAGAACGTATGACCGTCTGTACCAGTAGTGCGGGCTTTACCATAAGTCGATGTCGGATATTTGGCATCATCTGCATGTTCATCGTAAGGCAGCCATGTGTCCTTCTTTCCGTCATCGTTAGTATCGATACCGTACTGCCATGCAGCACACTCAGGCATGGCGGCAGCTTTCGTAGCAATCTCCTCTGCCGTAGCTGTAGTAGGATCAATGAAGTCTGCCTCTGCATAAGCTGCAGTCTTGTTAGCACCAAGACCAATCTGACCTCCTTGTATGTTTACATGGGTATTATGTAGCACACGACCATTCTCACTACCACCATATACACCGCCTGCAATCAAGGCACTGTCACTAATTGTTACCACTGTACTGTCAACATAGGTTCTGAAGTCAATATCCGGATCAGTTGCAGGGTTCGTCAATTCACCACGACCAGCACCAAATACGTAACCATAGTCATCTGGTCCATTGACTCCGTCAGCACCCGTTCCTTGCATTGTCATTGGCGTAATCGTTGCTGTTGCTACCGCACCAGGAGAACTATATGCAAAAGGACCAACATAACCACCGCTGACGGTAACCTCAGTTCTACCAGTACCTGTCTCAAACTCAGTCGGTTTACCGATACAACCATCATGAGTGGCAGTATCAGTATGCTTAGATGTGGTAGTTATTGTTCCCACATTACCTTCCTTACCGCCACCGTAGATACGGTCATATACATAACCATTAGCCATCTCAACAGTGGTGTTACCAGTCACATCACCTAAGTTTCCACCACCATAGACACGTCCTTGACCAAAGTTTTTGCCATCATAGATACGACCTCGGATAAAGGCAGCATTACGTGCAGGTTTGATTACGACTTCCTCCCCTTCATCATTATGGTGCTTACCAGTACCTATTTCAACACAGGTATTACCAACAACATTAGCTTGGTCACCGCCGCCAAATACATTACCAATAGTACCGATAGGAAGAATACCTTTTTTAATATCTCCTTCTGCATAACGGCAAATCCACTTAACACCTGTTTTTGCATCCGTTTGTTCTGACAGATAGGCGTCTTTCATATATTTAGCCAACAAGGTTCCCTCCTCCATATTGACATTGACATGCGGGTTACCAACTACACGAGCCTTATAGCCACCACCATAGATACTGTCAATTCTCGTAGCAGAGATAACATTGATACGAGGATCCTTCCTAATAGGTGAAGCAGCCTTCTGTTCGTTACTCAAGTCTTCCCATTCAGCCTTTGTACGTGCAGAACTTGCTTCACTTGTTTTATAGCCATATATAGAGTAGTCAGCCTCATTACCACCAGCATACAAACCACCTATGATGATAGGCTTGCAACCTTCCTCACGTACGTTAATTGTGATAGAACCAAGAATCCTACCTTTTAATTTATTGCCACCATACACCTTACCTATTGTACCATTTGTGATATTAAGTACGATGTCACTGTTCACGTCACCACTGGTGGAGCCTCCATAGACTTCATCCACATTCTCGATACAGTCAATCTCAGAACGTATATCGCCGTCTGTTTCAGCATCCTTACCGCCAGCGGTAGTCTCATCAATAAGCATAGTACATGAACCCGATTCCTCGTATGAAGAATTAACTGAATAACGAATATTTCCTCGCATGTTACTACCACCATAAGTCTTATGAATGCGTCCACCAGTAACCTCAAGACGTGTTGTACCAGCACCATAAGAATAGTTTGCTATACGTGCCTCCTTGGTTGTTGCATTATCATAGCCATCTGAACCATTATTCTCAACAATCGGATAAGGTTGACTGGCTGAAGTATTATGATGGAATGTTGCATGATATCCCACGTTAGCACCTGGGTTACCATACCACGCACCATCTAATTGGTAATTATCCTTACCATTACCACCACCGAATGCCTCATGGATTTCGTAAGCAGCATTGATTCTGACCTTAGTAGCAGGAGTAGAAGCCGCATTACCACCGCCATATACCTGTTTGATACTTGTGAGGTTACAACCATCAATGATGACTTCGGCATATTCTTCTGCACCAGTAGGCGCATACTCAGCCAAATCGCCACCACCATAGACAGCCAGCACGTCATATTTCTTGTCTGCAATGGCTTCAATCATGTTAGCAAGGGCTTCCGACTTCTCTTTAGCACTTCCACTGCTTAGAGTCGTTGTGTATGCAGAAATATTCGCACCGGCATCACTTGCAAGGCCAGCCAAAGTCTTACCATCAAATTCATGAGTGGAGTAATTATCAACAGTATAATTGGCAAGTTTGTCAAACTTCTTATATTTACTGCCGATGGTCTCCTGGTTCTTATGCTGCGTAGCATATACGTGTACGAGAGCGTGTCCCTTTGGTGTACCATTCAAGTCGTTACAACCGAAGACCTTGCTAACGATACAGCCCTTGGCACCGTCTGCCACACCCTTGTTCAGCTCCACGGTGGTGTTGCCGCCGATGTTTGCCTCCACGGCTCCTACATCGGCCTTGATACCCTTACCGCCGCCGTAGGCATTGTGCTTGATCTCGCCGCCGGTGAGGCTGACCTTGGTATCCTTCTTCACACTGCCTAACTCGCCACCGCCATAGACGTTGCCGTAGATGACGGGATCGTTGGCGCGGTTAGTGGCATTGGGCTTGATGTTCACCTCTGTCCAGATGGCAGTGGCAAACATCGGGTTCTCCACGGCAACCAGTTCGGCTTCACCACGGCTGGCACCGAAGACGTTGCTACCGCCGCTGATGGTCACCGTGTTCTGTGACTGATAGCCTTGGCCATGACCTTCTGCAGTATCTCCCTTCTTATAGGGTTCGTAGTTCTGACCATAAAACTTCGGCATACCCGTACCGGCCACGGAGCCACCGCCATAGACACTGCGGTGAATCGTACCACCCAGAATATTCACTTCACTGAAGCGAGCCACGCAGCCAGCCAAGTGGCTCATGCCTACTTCATAGTGTTTCTCGGCAGTGCCATCTCCATCGCTGTCGAATTCATAATATTGGTCAGCATCTGTGGTTCCATTACCATTGTAGTCATATTCAAACTTTCCGATACCGGAGCCAGAGCCATAGACATTGCCTCGGTGTTCCCATTGCAGGGTATTGGCAGGAGTGCCATTGTTAGTATATTTACTACTAATATCACTGCTGCTGAGGCCAATCTCACCACCATAGATAGTCACCTTACTGTCACGACGCATGTGACCATCCTGACCACCGCCATAGACAGAAGCATAGATGCGTGGACCGACACCAATGTTATTCTTGTCACCAATGATAACCTCTGCCTCGTTGATGTTACCCACGTGGAAAGTAGGATTATATTCATGAACCGGCATATTGAAGATGTTAGGTGCCGGTTCACCCTTTGAGCCACCAATGACATTACCAGTTGGCAGACCGCCAAACTCGTCTTCCGCGGTTCCCACAGGAGTACCAACTGTACCGCCAGTGATGGTAACCGTTGCTTTACCGCTGTTGAGGAAGGCTTTGCTATTTTCGTTTTTACCATCCCACAGGTTACCCGTGATAGTCTCACCATAGCCGCTCATGTGTCCGAACTTCTCCGACGTGAAGTCAGAGTAGTCATCAGCACCGCCGGCATAGTTACCCTTACCCACGGAAGCCATGTAGCCACCGCCATAGACATTACGCATCACATGACCACCAGACATGGTGACGCTCGTATTGCCATACACCTTACCGGCAGTGATGCTATAGATGTCTGTCTCGTAAGTAGTTTCCCCGTTATCTTTCCAGTTCTTAAGCGTAGCCTCGTATTTATCAATACCCTTACCACCGCCATAGACGCTGTAACCAATCAGACCACCTGTGATATTGACTGCGGAATTCTCATAGACGTGACCATTCTCACCACCGCCATAGACGGCACCGGTGATGCAGTTGTTGTCTGACAAGGCTGTAGCCGTTGAGGCATATTTGATGCTGACCTCCGTCTCACGGACATTTGCCATGAAGGCTTCTGTATAGCGTTCCATCGGCTTACCCATACCGCCACCGAAGACGTAACCGCTTTCAGCATTTGAAGCATCACCAATCTTACCGCCAATGATAGTCACCGTAGCCTTACCGCCAA
>CAJODL010000013.1 GCA_905233165.1 uncultured Prevotella sp. | reverse complement strand
GTGCGAGCACCCAGATAAGCTTATCCCTAATACCATTATTCCTTTCAGGAACTCTATCTCATCAAGAGCAAAAACCTCGCTTCGCTAAAAAACATTTTTCAACCATAACGTTAACGATAACCTTAACCGTAAGCAACTAAGCTGTAAGCCAAAATCTGTTTTTTAGGTTCGAAGAACCGGTGTTTTTGCCGACGAGGGCAGTAAAACTGCTGTAAGCAGGAGTATCAGTTTAAGAGATTAAAACATGGGAGCTTGCTCACAATGGATTAAGGTATTAAAGTGATACATAAAAGTCTGAAAGACTTAACTGACCTCGGAGGGGTTTTTATGGTTTTTGTTTCAAAATATTTCCAATATTGAATATATTTTATTACCTTTGCATCCAAATTACAAATTACGATGGAAGAAAAACTCGGTTTTACTGCTATACGCACCCTGCTGCGGGGTAACTGCCTCTGTCAGTTAGGATGGGAACGTGTAGGCGATATGACATTTATGACAGATGCTGCGGAGATAAACCGCCAGCTATCTGCTGTACGTGAATTTCGCAGGCTAAAAGAAGAGGCAGAAGAACTGCCCCTGGAGTTTTTCTTTGATATCAGACAAGGTGTTGCCCGTCTGAAGCTGAAAGGCACCCACATGGAGGAGCAAGAGCTGTTTGAGCTGATGAGGTGCCTGCAAACCATCATCGATTTCAGGGAATGTCTGAACGATAACCAAAACGAAAACGAAAACGAAAACGATAACAACTCTCAACTATCAACTCTCAGCTCTCAACTCTCAACTACACCTTACCCCACCCTTTGGGAACTGGCAAAAGACGTACACGCATATCCGAACATAGCACGCAGGATATCACAGATTCTCGACAAATACGGGCACATAAAAGACTCTGCCTCCAGCGCTCTGTTCCATATCAGAGGAGAGTTGAAGAAGGCTGCTGGCTCTGTTTCACAGACGCTGAATTCCATACTCCGAAAGGCACAGCAGGACGGACTCATTGAGAAAGATGTGACCCCTGCTATGCGTGATGGCAGACTCGTCATTCCTATCCCTCCAAGCATGAAGCGCAAGATTAGCGGCATTGTGCACGATGAGTCAGCTACAGGAAAGACTCTCTTCCTGGAACCTACTGCCGTAGTGGAGGCAAATAACAGGGTTCGCGAACTGGAAGCCGAGGAAAAGAGGGAGATAATAAAGATTCTCTCGGAGGTGAGCGATGAGATACGCCCAGATGTCGATGGCATACTGGAGAGTATGAAATTCCTTGGTGAGATAGACTTCATACAGGCCAAGACACAGCTGGCACAAGAATTTAATGCCATAGAACCGGAGGTGCTGTCCCACCCTCATATTGATTGGGTACAGGCATGCCATCCATTGTTGCGCAACTCTTTGAGACGTCAGAATAAAGATATCGTACCCCTCGACATCACCCTTACAGGCAATGATGAGAGAGACGCCATACATCCCAAGATTCTCATCATCAGCGGCCCAAATGCTGGTGGTAAGTCTGTATGTCTGAAGACTGTCGGACTGCTGCAATATATGGTACAGTGTGGACTCAGTGTGCCAATGAAGGAGAACAGCACAATGGGTATCTTCGATACCATCATGATAGACATTGGCGATGAGCAAAGTATCGAAGACGACCTCTCTACATATTCTTCACACCTGCTGAATATGAAGAGAATGATAAAGGCATCAAATGACAAAACACTTCTCCTCATCGATGAATTTGGTACTGGCACAGAACCACAGATTGGCGGTGCCATAGCAGAGGCTGTCCTGAAGCAATTCTGGGAGCGGAAAGCGTGGGGTGTAATCACCACACACTATCAGAACCTGAAGCATTTTGCAGAAGACCATCCAGGAGTCATCAATGGTGCCATGCTCTATGACCGTCACCAGATGAAAGCCCTCTTCCAACTGCAGATAGGTCGTCCAGGCTCTTCCTTCGCCATCGAAATAGCCCGAAAGACAGGACTGCCGGAAGAGGTCATCAATGATGCCGCAGAGATAGTAGGACAAGACTATATCCAGAGTGATAAATACCTGCAGGACATAGTGCGCGACAAGAGATATTGGGAGCAGAAACGACAGACAGTACACCAGCGTGAGAAAGACGTCGAGAAAACCATTTCACGTTATGAGACCAATATCGAAGAGATAGACAAAGAGCGAAAGGCAATTCTCCGACGTGCCAAGGAACAGGCGGAAGAGATGCTCAAAGAGGCTAACAGACGCATCGAGAACACCATTCGCGAGATACGCGAGGCAGCAGCCGAGAAAGAACGCACAAGACAGCTGCGTGAAGAGTTGAATGACTTCCGCAGCGAGGTGAAGGAGATTGACACCACAGAGAAAGATGCTGCCATCGAGAAGAAGATGCAGCAGATCTTAGCTCGCAGAGAACGCAAGGAAAAGCGCAAGGCAGAGAAGGCTGCCAAGGGGCAGCAGGAAGGGCAAAAGTCAAAGGTCGAAGGTCAAAGGTCAAAGGCGCAAGAGGCTCAGGGGCCAAAGGAACTGTCTCCTATTGAGAAACTGTTGAAGAAGTTCAATGAAGGTGATACCTCCTTTGATGTTAAGGTGACCCAGAAGAGCAATATCGGTGCCATGATGGATGCCGAGCGCAATAAGAAGTCATCAATGACTCGCAATGTTATTGATGAGCACACACGCAATTTCCGCCATGAGATAGACGTTCGCGGTTTGCGTGGTGATGAAGCCCTTATGGAGGTGCAGCGCTTTGTTGACGATGCCATCATCATCGGTGTCAGTCAGGTACGCATCCTGCATGGTAAGGGGAATGGCATTCTTCGTTCCCTGATACGCGACTACCTCAATGCCCTCCCTAATGTCATTGGTTGCAGAGACGAGCACGTCCAACTCGGCGGTGCAGGCATCACAGTCGTGGACCTTGGGTAGGTGACAGGTGATAATTGATAATTGATAATTGACAATTGACAGTTACTATAACCGATAACTTGAAACGTGAAACTTGAAACGTCTATACTATTTTATTCTATTCCGAAGTAGGCATCCATCTGCTGGAAGCGGGCTTTGTACCATTCTTCTATGAAGTTTATCTCTCGAGTAAGGTCACTGACATACTTTGGTTTATACGTCTGGGCATCATAATGCTCTACCATCCTCGCCCACGCGCCACTCTGGATAAACAGGTCACGATAGTCCTCTAACTTCTTGCAGACATTTTCTACAGAGAAAGCCCCTACTCTTCCTTCAATCCAACGCTGCTTCAGGATAGTCTGATATTCTGCATCTCCCAAGACTGGGGAAATAGGATATGGAGCATTCTTGGAAATATCTTCTACCTTCCATTCTAAATATGTTCCATCATAATAGTCACCCTCATAATGTCCACCAAAGCTGGTGTCAAGGTCCCACGGAGTCATCACAAAACGCCTGCGATTAGCTTCTGTCGGGTCTGGGTCATCGATATCCTTTGTGATGTTGCGAACACTGAGGAAATGGTTTTTGTTGCCCCAGTTATCACTTATACAAAGAGCCATAACATGTATCTGATAATCAGCAAGATTTTCAAGATAGAAATATTTCTTCACATAGTCCTTATTACTTCCTGTGAGGATAGCATCCTGCAGAGGTTTCCATGCCTGCAAGCATCCATAATCATCAGGATAAGACAACTCCCACGCATCATGCCACTGAATGACACAAGCTGTAGAATCGGCATTATATCCAGGATTATTCTGGTCTAAAATGTCATTGGTACCACTCTTATACAAGGCACCACGAATTACCACACTGCCATCAGTCTTCTCCTGCACCTTCTTCAAATTGAGAAGCTTACGGTTTATCTTGTCTGTGAGGCAATAGATGCCATAGTACTGGTTGTTTATGAAGAGTTCTACGAAACGTCCCTCTGTGCCATTTCTGCCATTAAAATCAGTAGCATAAGGCAGGCGAGAGAATTCATTCCATATATCGAACGCCACACGATTACGCATACATATTCTGTCGATTGCCATAGCATCCAGAATCCATGATGAGCAGGAACGCATCTCTAACAGTGACGAGTCAGCCTCCTCTGTATAATCCTCTGTAAACAGCTTCATATTGAGGGCTGGCTTCATAAAATAGTTCTTAGACGTAGCACCACGTGTCTTAAAGCCTGCCGGCAGTTCCACCACATTTCCGCTGGCATCTGTCAACTGCATAGAGCCATTAACATAATCAGTCATATCTTTACTCAATGTTCCCTCGAAAGAAATCTTCAGCTGTGGCATCACAGCACCAGGGAATTTGCCTTTCGTGGTGTAGTAGATGACAAACATCACATCGGGCATACCAATCACTCCATCAAGGTTAGCATCAGCAGCCTCCTTGTTGAAGCCAGGGTCAGTAGTACCCAGAATATTATTCATGATGGCTGTAGCATCAGGCATGCTCACCACGCCATCGCCATTAGCATCACCACGAACAATGTTGTCATCATTCGCACTTGCCATCAAAGGCATCAATATCATCAGAAGTAAATATGTTATCTTTTTTATCATAACCATTTAATATGTGCTAAAACTGCCCGCAAAGGTACGAAAAAAACATGAGACATGAAAGAATAATAATTATTTATTTGTCTGTTTCACGCTTTTGTTGTACCTTTGCAGCCAAATTCCGATATTCTATATTTACAGTATAGTATTAAAACCTACGAAGAAATGAGAACTTTTATACGACTTTTTAAACATTGGAGTGAGACGAGCCTGGTAATCAAAATTTGTGTGGGTCTTGTTTTTGGTGCCGTCTTGGGTATTTTAGTTCCTGAATGGAAGGGCATCTCTATTTTGGGTGAACTGTTTGTCAGCGCCCTTAAGGCCATCGCCCCTATTCTGGTGGCAATACTTGTGGCCTCCAGCATTGCGAAAGCCAATGGTGGCTTGGGACAACGTTTTCGGGTGCTCATTGCGTGCTATATGGCCAGCACCTTTATTGCTGCCATATGTGCTGCAGCATGCAGTTTTCTCTTCCCCGTCACATTACGTTTGGAGAATGCTGTTCATACCAATGCCCCAGAAGACTTAGATGACATCTTCTCCAATCTGATCACCAATATGGTTTCCAACCCTCTGATGTCCATCACCTCCGCCAACTATATCGGCATCCTTTTCTGGGCTATCTTTGTCGGCTTGGCACTAAAGAAATGTGCCAGCCAGCAGACCATCGACGTGGTGAGCGACCTTGCACAGGCCACCTCAAAGGTTGTGCAATGGGTCATACAGTTTGCACCCTTCGGCATATTGGGTTTGGTGTTCACATCTGTTTCCGAAGGCGGTCTGAGCATCTTCTCTACCTATGGCAATCTGGTATTGTTGCTTGTCGGTTGCATGCTTACCAATACCCTTATCTTCATCCCCCTGCTGTCCTTCCTCGTAATCAGGAAGAATCCTTATCCCCTACTCTTCACCTGTCTGAAGGATAGCGGTCTGAATGCCTTAATCACACGATCTTCAGCAGCCAATATCCCTATAAATATGCAACTCTGTCGAAAGCTTAATCTCGATGAAGACTTTTATTCTGTCAGCATTCCGCTTGGTGCCACCATCAATATGGATGGTGCTGCTGTCACCATAACAGTAATGACCCTTGCCGTCGCCAATACATTAGGCATCGAGGTCAGCTTCTCCGCTGCTGTTCTTCTCTGCATCATAGCTACTTTTGGCGCCTGTGGAGCCTCTGGTGTTGCTGGTGGTTCTTTGCTGCTCATTCCGATGGCATGTTCCTTCATTGGCATTGGCAATGACATTGCCATGCAGGCCGTCGCTGTTGGCTTCATCATCGGTGTGATACAGGATAGTGTCGAGACAGCCCTCAACTCCAGCGGTGACGTCTTCTTTACCGCCACAGCAGAGTATTATGACAGGAAGAAAAGCCAAGGGGCAAGGGGCTAAGGTACGAAAAAAAATACTAAAACTCATTATGGAACAGAATTGCACTAAAGCAGTGCATTATTTCTGGAAAAATTGCACTATTTGAGTGCAATTTAACTCTTCAAAGCCTATTTGACGCGCAAAAATACATTTTATACAGTTCTTAAACCCCTGAAACTTTCACCTTTCACATTTCACACATTGTACCTTTGACTTTGTCGATACACCCAAGTTCTCCCTGTTCTTACTATGCCTTCCCACAGGGGTTACTCTTGCATGTCATCACTGGTCGCTTTGGGTGCATTCACATTTCACGTTTACCGCTAACCGTCCATAGCCTATAACCTATAACCCCTAATGTCTAAGGTCAAATGTAACAATTATGCATTGTGCATTATAAATTATGAATTAAAAAAGCCTATAACCTCAATATGTCAGGTAGCTGTCCCTGTAGCATTTATTCATAATACCCTAAGCCGCGACAAGATGTGCAAGTCTCATGTCTATGTACCAAACCTGTTTTATCGTATGACTTACCACATTCGGGACAAGTGGTCATTTTCATATCCAAGCCATATCCTGCATTTACGCTCTTTTCGTACACTACTCGCTTTTCTCCACGACAGCGCGTACATGTCTTGCGTTGCTTCTGATTATTTGTTGTTGAAGAACTGCTACTATTGTTGTATAAAGAATTATCACCTCCATCAAAGACGGGCATCACACCATTATTATCTTGAGTCGTTACAACATCCTCACGTTTTGGCTCCCTACCTGGAATCCATGCGTTTATATCTCTATAGCGTCCGTCATCATCCTTTGCCTGAAATCCCGTTTCTTCATCATATAGAAGACTATTGTATATAGGTGGTAGAAACTCTCTCCCAGACATGTCGCATGCTCCGTACTTATCATTTTTTTTAACAGATATCCATCCTTCGTCCATTACTGCTACATCATCATAACCGCGTGAAAGAGGTATGATACTTTGTCCCGTTTTAGAAAATACAGCTTTGGGCTTGCCACTATGTGTATATACGTAGAACCAACCTCCTGCTGGACTGGGAATATAAGCTGCCATTCCGTACTTTGGAGGGATAATGACTCGTCCAGAAACGGATTCAGCCCCGAAACCACCAGGTCCAACTACTGAAAAAAATACAAATCCATCATCCGCAACAATTTTATTGCGCAATTGTGCAGTTACTATGGAACTTGAACATACAAGTGCCATAACTAAAGAAAAGATACTTTTTTTCATAATCTATGGTTTTTAGTTATTCTTCAAATCCTGCGGCAAAGGTATGAAAAATATGGAGTCTCAATTCCAAAAACATTAGATAGCAGGTCTATCCAAAAAGGCTGCGACTCTCCTCTTTCATATCCTCGATTTTTCCATCGCTCTGCAAATTCAGCATCCGCCATAGCCATTTGTTTCTCTGTCTTCATTATAGTGTCTTATATATTCCTTGTTTATTAATGATTAGTAGATAACTTCCATTCTGCAAAGTTACAAAAAAACTTCCAATATAACAAAGAAAATCGTAATTTATTTCCAAAAAATGTTTTCTCACAGCCGCGTCGGCGCGTCGCCGCGTCATTTCTGTTTTTCATATTAACAGCACTCTGTCGAAGGGAGAGATTAGCAAGCATTAGGAGCATCAAAATATCTTATTTAAAATTATTATATATAATATATATAATAATTCAATATAGACATATTTGGTGCGTCAGGCTACATTTTGACTTTTACAAATGACGCGGTGACGCGGCGACGCGGTGACGCGCCTAATATGTCAAATGTTAACAGAAAAATAAATCGAAAATGAAATCGAAAAAGCCTTGCGAAAGTGGTGATTTTTTTGTACTTTTGCAATGTAAAACTTAAGAGAAAAAATTGCAAACATTAAGGGTAACAATTGCGAGCATTAATGGTAACAATTGCGAACATTAATGGTAGCAAAAAATTTGTACCAGGCGGCGAAAATCGTGCACATCGGCCGACGCACAAAATTTTGTCCGCCGACAAAATAAAAAAGCGATCTTTACTTATTGATACAACTAATGAAGCGGAGGGGATGAAATCTCAGCTGAGGAAGTCAGCGACGACGTAGCTGGAACCTCCGACATAGACAAAATCAGAAGCATTGGCATTACCTATTGCTGCAGCATAGGCGGACTTCACATCAGGGTATGACTCACCATGAAGATTTCGAGACTGTGCCAAAGACAGAAGCTTCTCTGACGGAATGGCACGATGGGTGTCAGCTTGGGTAAAATAGTATGTAGCATCCTTGGGCAAGAGGTCTAATACGGCGTTGACATCCTTATCGTCCACCATACCAAAGACGATATGTAACCTTCCTCCACAACGTTCTGCTGTCGTTCTGATACCTTCTGCCAGATATTCCCAGGCTGCGAGATTATGCCCTGTATCGCAGACAACCAAAGGCTGCTGCTGAATAACCTCCCAGCGACCTCGAAGGCCTGTGAGACTGACAACAGAACGAAGGGCAGCAGAAACAGTCTTGGGACTTTCCCCTAGCCCACAATGGTCTGACAACACCCTGATAGCATTCAGTATGGTATTGAGATTCTTTGTCTGGCAAGTACCCTTCAACACGAAGTCTTCAAGGAGTGACGGGGTGACAAGAGGATTTTCCTCTGCAAAGAATATGGGGGCTTGAACTTCTGCTGCCTTACCTTCAAAAACAGGACGTGTCTCAGGAGTTGTCTCTCCCACTACAACAGGAACACCGGGCTTTATAATACCAGCCTTCTCGCCTGCTATCTTTGCCAGGGTATCTCCAAGAAAGCCTGTATGGTCGAAAGAGATATTGGTGATGACAGACAACAATGGTGTGATGATATTGGTGCAGTCAAGGCGTCCGCCCAGTCCTACCTCGATGACAGCAATATCGACATGTTGCTCTGCAAAGTATTTGAATGCCATCGCAGTAGTGAGTTCAAAGAAGGATGGCTGAAGGGGTTCAAAGAAAGGTCTCTCTTGCTCTACAAAGTCTATGACATACTGATGAGGAACAGGCTGCCCATTGACACGGATGCGCTCATTGAAATCCACCAGATGCGGCGAGGTATATAGTCCTACCTTATATCCGCATAGTTGCAAATATGCAGCAAGGGTGTGTGAGGTGCTTCCCTTGCCATTGGTGCCAGCCACATGAATGGTTTTAAACTTTGTATGTGGGTGTCCGAAGTGTTCGTCGAGGGCGAGGGTGTTGCTAAGGCCTTCCTTATAAGCACCAGCTCCCACCTTTTCAAAGGCAGGAGCTGCAGTATAGAGATATTGGAGTGTCAATTCATAATTCATAATGCATAATTATCAATTGTCAATTGTCAATTGTCAATTATCAATTATCAATTACCCAAAGTACGAGCGGAGTTTGTCGAAGAAGTTGCTCTTCGTATCCTTGTCGCACTTGAAGTTTTCTGAACCACGAAGGTTCTCAAGGGCTTTTTTCTCGTCTCGTGACAACGACTTTGGCACGAAGACGTTTATATTAACAAGGATGTCACCATTGCCATAGCCATACCCCTGAACAGCAGGGAGTCCCTTGCCACGCAGGCGAAGAGTCTTACCAGGCTGTGTTCCAGGCTCTATCTTCATCTTCAGCTTACCACCCTCAACAGTAGGTATCTCTACATCACCACCAAGGGCTGCTGTTGGGAAGTCGAGGACAAGGTTATATATAAGGTCTTTGCCGTCTCGCACAAAGGTGTCATTCTTCTCTTCCTCAATAAACACTTTTATATCGCCTGGCACACCATTTCTGTGACCTGCATTACCCTTTCCAGGAGCATTGACCACCATGCCGTCCTGTACGCCGGCAGGGATGTTTATCTCTACTATCTCTTCACCATGCTCAACACCATCGCCATTACACTTAGGACACTTGTTCTTGATGATTTTTCCTTCACCATTACAGGTAGGACAAACGCCCTGTGTCTGCATCATGCCAAAGATGCTCTGCTGCTGCTTGATGACCATTCCGGAACCGTGACAGGTAGAACAGGTCTCAACACCTGTACCGCCACTACCATGACAACTGGAGCAAGTAACATCCTTACGCACCTTGAACTTCTTTGTGACGCCAGTAGCTACCTCTTTAAGGTTCAGGCGTACTTTCAGGCGCAAATCGGAGCCACGATGTACCTGCTGGCGTCCGCCACCAAAACCGCCGAATCCGCCGCTGCTGAAACCACTGCTGAAGCCAGAGTGTCCTCCAAAGATATCTCCGAACATAGAGAAGATATCATCCATAGAGAACCCAGCTCCACCACCAAAGCCTTCAAAGCCACCGCCTCCAAAGCCACCAGGACCATTAAAGCCAAACTGATCATACTGCTGACGCTTCTGATCATCGGACAGCACAGCATATGCCTCTGCTGCCTCCTTGAACTTCTCTTCCGCCTCAGCCTTCTCAGCATCGCTCTTGTCACCCTGACGGTCAGGATGGTATTTAATGGCTATCTTTCGATAAGCCTTCTTTATATCTGCTGCACTGGCATTCTTGTCAACGCCAAGTACCTCGTAATAATCTCTCTTTGCCATTTTACTGTCCTACTGCTACTTTTGCGAAACGAATGACCTTATCATTAAGAGTATAGCCTGTCTGAACACAATCAATCACTTTACCTACTTTTTCTTTACCCATGCCTGGCACCTGTGCTATAGCCTCATGGTAATCGACATTGAAATCGACACCATCTGTCTCAATCTTCTTCACACCAAGTGACTCAAGAGTCTTTTGGAACTTCTGGAAGATGAGTTTCATACCCTCCTTGATAGCTGCAGGGTCATCACTCTGGTCTGCTATAGCACGTTCGAAGTCGTCGAGCACTGGAAGAATAGCTGTAATAGTCTTTTCACCACCTGCAAGTATAAGGTCTGCCTTCTCCTTCAGGGTGCGCTTGCGGAAGTTCTCAAATTCTGCCTGCTTATAGAGAGCCTGCTTCTTGAGTTCTTCTATCTGTTCTTCGAGAGATGGCTCCTTTGGAGCTTCAGTGGTCTTTTCCTCATCCTTTGCCTCAGATGATTCCTGTGCCTCTGCAGACTCTTGGTTCTCAGATGCCTCAGCAGCTGTCTCTGGGTTTTCTACTTCACTTGCTTTCTCTTCTAACTCTATATCCTTATTTTCTTTGTTTTCTGTACTCATTTTTTACTTTTTACCTTCTGTTTTGCACTAATCCCACTACAATAAGTGTGCCAACTCTTAGTTTAGAGTTTAGAGTGTAGAGTTTATAGTCAGTTTAAAAGTTTAAGAGTTTAAGGAGTTTAAAAGTTTAAGCCTTTGACTTTTGACCTTAGACCTTTGACCTTTGACCTTAGACCTTTGACCTTTGACCTTAGACCTTTGACCTATTATTCGTACATCTTTGCCTTTTGCTCTTTTATCTGCTCGTCATAGATATAGTCATCATAGGTCATCAGCTTATCGATGGTGCCTTTTGGTGTCAGTTCTATGATACGGTCTGCCACAGTATTGATAAATTCGTGGTCATGGCTGGCAAAGAGAATGTTTCCTTTGAAAGTGATAAGATTATTATTGAAAGCCTGAATAGACTCAAGGTCGAGGTGGTTGGTTGGTGTATCGAGGATGAGACAGTTGGCATTCTTTAGCTGCATCCTTGCTATCATACAACGCATCTTCTCACCACCAGAGAGGACATTTACTTTCTTCTCAACCTCCTCCTGTTTGAAGAGCATACGACCAAGGAAGCCCTTCATCATCACCTCATTACCAGTGCCATATTGTGAGAGCCAGTCAACAAGGTTCAGGTCGCTCTGGAAGAATGCTGTATTGTCGAGTGGCAGGTAGGCTGTTGTGATGGTAACGCCCCATTTGTAAGTACCTCCATCGGCTTCACGATTGCCATTGATAATCTCAAAGAGGGCTGTCATAGCCTTTGGATTATGAGACAGGAAGACAGTCTTCTGACCCTTCTCAATATTGAATGACACATTATCAAAGAGTACTGTGCCATCCTCTTCTACAGCCTTCAGATTCTCTACTTCAAGTATCTGATTACCTGGCTCACGCTCCATCTGGAAGATGATACCAGGATATTTACGTGTAGAAGGTTGTATCTCCTCAACATTAAGCTTTTCAAGCATCTTTTTACGAGATGTTGTCTGCTTTGACTTTGCCACATTGGCAGAGAATCGACGAATAAACTCTTCCAACTCCTTACGCTTTTCCTCAGCCTTAGCCTTCTGGTTCTGTGCCTGACGCAGAGCCAGCTGACTTGATTCATACCAGAAAGAATAGTTACCGGCAAACATTGTCACCTTACCAAAGTCGATATCCACTGTCTGTGTAGAGACAGCATCAAGGAAGTGACGGTCGTGGCTCACTACGAGGACTGTCTGCTCTACGTTAGAGAGATATTCCTCCAACCATTGTACAGTATCGAGGTCGAGGTCATTGGTAGGCTCGTCGAGCAACAGGTTATCAGGATTTCCAAAGAGTGCCTTTGCCATCATCACGCGCACCTTCTCATTGTTTGAAAGCTCTGACATCATCTGATAGTGTTTGTCTTCCTTAATGCCAAGTCCTGACAGCAACTGTGCTGCATCACTTTCAGCATTCCAGCCATCCATCTCTGCAAACTGCTCCTCCAACTCTGCTGCACGATTACCATCCTCTTCTGTCATTTCAGACTTTGAATACAGGGCTTCACGCTCCTGCATATTCTTCCACAAAGGCTGGTGGCCCATGAGGACAGTATTGATGACAGTAAATGTATCATATTTAAAGTGATCCTGCTCCAACACAGAGAGGCGTTCACCAGGACCCAATTCTATAGTACCCTTGTTTGCTTCCAGTTCACCACTGATGGCTCTCAGCAGTGTTGACTTACCAGCACCATTAGCACCAATAATGCCATAGATATTTCCAGGTGTGAATTTTAAATTAACGTCTTTGTAAAGAACTCTTTTACCAAATTGAATTGCAAGATTTGTTACTGTAATCATTATTTATTGAAAATTGATAATTAATCATTTGAAGAAGGGTGAATGGGAGAAGGAAGAAATAGACCTTCACCTTTCATCCATAAACCATCATCCTAAACTATATTCACTTCAGGGTGCAGGGTGATTCCAAATTTCTCATTGACATCATGGATGATGGTATTGCAAAGGGTCAGTATCTCCTGTCCTGTTGCTCCACCCTTGTTAACAAGTACGAGAGCCTGCTTGTCATGAACTCCTGCTTTGCCAAGGGTCTTGCCTTTCCAACCACATTGTTCTATCATCCAGCCGGCAGGAATCTTGGTGTCATAGTGTGGCATATCAGGATATTTGCTGAGCAGCTCTTCTAATTTCTCCTTGCTAACCACTGGATTCATAAAGAAAGAACCTCCATTACCCTCTACATGCCAATCAGGAAGTTTTGATTCACGAATACTGATAACAGCATTACGCACATCAGCAGCAGTAACCTTTTCAGGATTCTTAAACTGTCCCTTCAGACCTCCATAATCTAACTTTGGAGTGAAAGTCTTTGATAAGGCATAAGTAACAGCTGTTATGACGAACAGACCTTTCCATTCATTCTTGAATCGGCTCTGACGATAGCCGTAATGGCATTCCTCTGCTGGTATGATGATTTTCTCGCCTGTGGCTATCTCGATAGCCTCAACAGCATATATGATATCTTTTGCTTCTGCACCATACGCACCAATGTTCTGAACAGCCGAAGCACCCACCTCTCCTGGAATGAGTGACAGGTTCTCCATGCCATAATAGCCATGATTGACTGCATAGGCAACGACATCGTCCCAATTCTCTCCTGCTCCACATCGCAGCAGCACTTCTGAGTCTTCCTCAAAAGCACTTATGCCAAGAATGGCAGGATGGAGCACATTGCCTTTGAAATCTTGTGTAAGAAGAAGATTACTTCCTCCACCAATGACAAGAAGAGGCTTTTCACGCAGTTCTGGCAGAAGGGCTATCAGTTCCTCTTCTGTAGCAGGCTCATAGAACGCCTCACAGGCTTGATCTATGCCAAATGTATTATAGTGCAGTAAACTGTACAATGTAAAGTTTATAGTTTATAGTTTAAAGTTGATAGTCAGTGGAAAGTTGAAAATTGAGAGTTGAAAGACCTGAGGGCTGAAAGCCCGCAATTTAATCTTTAATGTTTAATCTTTAATCTCTCACGACTCTACCTTTACCAGTTCCCATGTCTTTCCTTTTCTGATAAAGACGAGGTCTGTCTGTATTCCATTAGAGATACCCCTGATGAAGAAATATCTCTTATCTGATGCTACATTATTTTGCTTACCATATCTGATACAGTAGAACTCATTTTCTGGCAACCAAGGCTTGAACATTGGCCACTGCTCTCTCATGATATCACCCTCCATTGTTGAGAAGTCTTCATCAGGATCAGGACCCTTGAATGTGACGTATGGTGCCAGGTAGCTCTCCTGATGCAGGGTGTCTGTAGCAAATGTATTATAGAATTTCAGAAATTCATGATCTGGCGCCTCTGCCAAATCCTTCATAGTAATAGAACGCAGGCACCACTTTCCCCTAATGCGAGAGAAGAGCCATTCCTTCACCTCATTATCTGGGAATGAGAGTTTCTGTACTCGCACTTCATTGGTTGTTGTATCGCCAATCATCTTCAGCTGCTTCTGGTCTTGACACAAGATGGTGTAATATCCATCAGCCATAAAGAAACTTTCCCTCTTCCATTCTTTCTTGCTTTCAATAAGCACTTCGAGACCATTATCCTCATACACCATCGGGAAAATGGTGCGTGCCCGCTGCACATCTACATTTGCAGCATAGTTAAAGAAGAAATCCTCAAACAACTCGTCTGCCGCCTTTGGCATAGGAGCCTGAGATATCATCTTCGACAAAGAATCAAGGGGGGCTGACTCTTCCTTTACAACATCTACAGTGTCTGCATCAAGAGAATCTGCAGCACCAGAGGTACGTTCCATACATCCTGTCGTCACAAAAAGACAACAAATAATGGACAGAAGACAGCTTACAGGAAAAAAAATAGGAGCTAAATAGCGCATGCGCACGTAACATTTTATTAAATCGGGTGCAAATTTACACAAATTTCCTTAATTTAACAAAAAAAAGGAAATATTTTTTGAGCACACTCGCTATTTATTGACACAAGCCAAGAAAAAGGTTATCCCGCTAGTTGCGAGATACTTGCAGCGGTTTTCCTCTCACAATAACGTTCGCACTGGGCACAGATGTCATATCCAAGCAGCGCACCAAGGATAAAATCCTCCTCTGGTGTAAGTTCATTAAGAGGGCGGGTAACAAACAGTCGGATAGCATCGAGACACTCTTTACGACCAAAGTAAACATTGATGCTATCCTTGCCAGCAGGCTGCACAACATAATCGATGGACTGACGGCATAAACGCTGGGTAGCAAAGGCCTCAAGCCTGCGATTACATGTAAAGAGAATCATGCTTCGTACTCCTTTTTTATATTCATAGATATGGTTCATAAGAACCTTCGCCTCAGGAGGCAACACCTGTCCTATCATCATTTCTGCCATCTGCTGCATAGTGTTTTTGTCTTGTATATTCTTTGTAAAAAAATTCCGATGCAAAGGTACGGCTATTTCACATCACTGACAATACTTAAAAATAAGTATTTTGCAACAAAAGTGTAAAAATAATAGCAATAAAGGATGGTTTTGAAAAGTTTTTTTGCGTATTTATTTGGTAGTTTGAAAAGATTTTCTTATCTTTGCCACAGAAACGTACAGTTATCTTTAAATTATTAACAAAAACAAACCCAAATTATGAACAAGAAATTCATTTGTACCGTATGTGGATATATCCACGAAGGTCCTACCCCTCCAGAGCAGTGCCCACAGTGTAAAGTTCCTGGCTCAAAATTTAAGGAGCTTGAAGAGAATGCTGGTGGCATTCAGTTCGTTCAAGAGCACGTTATCGGCATCGCCAAGGAATATGGCGTTGACGAAGAGATGATAAAAGACCTCAACAATCACTGGATGGGTGAATGTTCAGAGGTTGGTCAGTATCTCGCTATGAGCCGTCAGGCTGATCGTGAGGGTTATCCAGAGATAGCAGAGGCTTTCAAGCGTTATGCTTGGGAAGAGGCTGAGCATGCTGCAAAGTTTGCTGAGTTGCTGGGTGACGTTGTATGGGATACCAAGACAAACCTTGAGAAGCGCATGAATGCAGAGGCTGGTGCTTGTGAGGACAAGTTCCGCATTGCTAAGAATGCTAAGGCTAAGAACTGGGATGCTATCCATGACACTGTACATGAGATGGCTAAGGACGAGGCTCGTCACGGCAAAGGCTTCGAGGGATTGTATAACAGATACTTCAAGAAGTAAGGCCCCTCCGACTCCCCCAGTTGGGGGAGGGAACGAAAACGTTAACGATAACTAACCATCGCCTTCTCAGGGTTCCTGCGGAGGCGATGAATCTTTAAAAAAAATGATTAAAACAAACAACATTAAGGGTGACATCTTTGGAGGTGTAACAGCTGGAATAGTAGCTCTGCCTCTCGCCCTTGCTTTTGGTATTCAGGCTTTCGGTGGCATCAATGACCCTGCTGCACCTTCCTTAGGAGCTTTGGCAGGTTTGGTAGGAGCCACATTTTTAGGTTTCTTTGCTGCCCTTTTTGGCGGCACACACTCACAGATTTCCGGTCCTACAGGACCAATGACAGTCATCACCGCATCGCTCATTAGTGCAGCATGGACAGCCAGCAGTGGCAGTTTCTCTACAGTGCTCATCTCAATGGCGATGGCAGGAATATTCTGTGGATTGTTCCAGATTCTTTTCGGACTGATACGCATAGGAAAATATGTAAGGTATATCCCCTATCCTGTGTTGTCAGGATTCATGAGCGGTATTGGTGTCATTATCATTCTTCAGCAGATTTATCCGATGATTGGTAAGAAATCTCCTGTTGCCACCATTGACATGATAATGAACTTCCCAAGCGCTTGCGCTGACGGAGTGAGTCTGATGGCTCTCATCATGGGATTCGGAACAATCGCTATCATAATCAGCCTACCACACATCACAAAAAAAGTGCCTGCTACACTCATAGCACTTATTGTGATGACAATTATAAGTATTTTGTGTTCTTTCGATGCTGCTTTGACAATTGGTAACATACCATCAGGACTTCCTATGCCATTCTTTGCCAAAGAAGGTATTGACCTTAGCGGCATCAATTGGTTTACTGCCATAGAAGCAGCCATAGTACCAGGTCTCACTCTTGCCGGCCTTGGTTCTATAGACACTCTGCTCACCTCAGTAGTAGCAGACAATATAACAAAGACAAAGCACGACCCTAACCAGGAACTCATAGGTCAGGGTATTGGCAACTCTCTGGCAGGTGCTTTCTGTGGTATAGCAGGTGCTGGTGCTACCATGCGTACTGTTGTGAATGTAAAGAGTGGTGGCAGAACCCAGATAAGCGGTATGATACATGCTCTGTTCCTGTTGGCTATCCTCTTGGGATTGGGCTCTCTGGTAAAATATGTACCATTGTCTGTTTTGGCTGGTATTCTGATTACTGTCGGATGGGGCATTATCGACTTCCGAGGCTTCAAAGACCTCACACACGTTCCTAAGGCAGACTCTTTCGTACTTGTAGTGGTTTTCCTCATGACAGTATTTGTGGACTTGCTCACTGCTGTAGGCATTGGTATGGTGATAGCATGTTTCCTCTTCATGATGCGTGCTGGAGAAATTATAGAAAACCAATATGGTGGCAGAACACTGGCAGACGAATTTGACAAAAATGAACCTTGGGAAGACGAGAAAGATCTTCCTGAAGATGTAATAAAGCAAGTTTACATTCAGCGTCTCAATGGACCTGTATTCTTTGGTTCCATAACAGGTTTCAACCAAGTGATGCATGATATTCCGGAGGATGCCAAAATAGTAATCATCCGAATGAAACGTGTTACATTTATGGACCAGTCAGGTGCATACGCAATGGAAACAGCTATCAAGGATATGCAGGCAAAGGGCATAGAGGTCTTTATGACTATCATACAGCCACAGCCAGATGCCATTATGCACAAGACACATATCATACCTACCCTTGTCCCAAGAAAACACACCTTCAAGACATTCCATGAGTGTATTCTATATATAAAGGAACGTGGAAGCGCAGGAACGGATATTGCTTGAAGATGTCTTCGGACTGACATTAACTGATGTTTGTGGAGGCGCATTAGAAAAAATGTCGCCCTACAACAAACAGAAGTTAGCAACTCTCAAAGCACGACTTCAGAAAGGGGAACCTGTACAATATATTACAGGCAAAGTTCCTTTCTGTGGTCGTTTCTTTCATGTAGAGCCTGGTGTGCTGATACCACGCCCTGAGACAGAGGAACTTGTCGATATAGTGATTTCAGTTATGTCAGTAGGCTCCCGCCCACTAAACATTCTTGATATCGGAACAGGAAGTGGTTGCATCGCCATTTCGCTGGCATTACAGAAAGACACCAACGTCACAGCATGGGATATCAGTGAGAAAGCCCTTGCAATAGCTGGTAAGAATGCTGAAATGCTGAAGGCCACAGTTTTCTTTGAGTGTCGGGATATTCTTAAAGTATCATATCCTCAAGAACCCTCTTGGGATATCATTATCAGCAACCCTCCTTATATCTGTAAGAAAGAGGCTGCTCTTATGGAGTCTAATGTGTTAGACCATGAACCACATGAGGCTCTTTTTGTGCCTGATGAAGAACCTTTGCTCTTCTATGAGGCAATAGGGAAATATGCACAACAGGGTTTGAAACAGAATGGTTTGTTGGCATTTGAGATAAATCCGCTTTATGCCAATCAGCTATATGATTCTCTTTCCCATCAAGGTTTTCGTGATATCTCCATTGTGAATGATTCCTTTGGAAAACAACGTTTTATTCTTTGCTACAGATGACAGAACAACAGATACTCTCAAAGCTGACCAGTATTTGCTCCAAGGCAGAATACTGCAAGTATGACATGGTCAGGAAGATGACCCGCTGGGAGGTGGCAGAGGGCCTTCAGAAAAAGGTCTTAGAGTATCTTGTGAGTGAAGGATATATCGATGAAACACGTTTTGCCCGAGCATTTATCCGAGCAAAGAAAGAATATAATCACTGGGGAGTAAAAAAGATTGAGAATGCCCTTTTTGCAAAGAGAATCTCAAGAGACATTTATGACCCAATACTAAAAGAAATCTGCAATAATGATTATCATGATATTTTGAAATCATTATTGCAGAATAAAAAACGTTCTATAAAAGCCTCAAGCGATTATGAACTGAGAGGTAAACTCATACGCTTTGCTATGCAGCGTGGCTTTACTTATGACCAGATATCTGAGATTCTTGATGAACTCTGAAATCGATAAATTCTTTTGATTGACAGCCCGATTACTTGAAAATCTTCTTGCCATTAACAATATAGAATCCGGCAGGGAGTTCCTCAATAGATGTTGCAGACATGCGAACACCATTGATGTTGTAGATGCCTTTTGAAGTATCAATCTTCTCTTCAGCCTTTACGTTGTCTATCTCTGTTGGTTCACCACCATTCAATCCACGTACGAAGCCTGCATAGACATGCTTACGATAGCTGTTAACATCCCATATTCCTACAGGAGTATTAGCACGCCATCCACCTTGAGAATTATTATCATTAGCACACCATTGGCATATACCCCACTGCTGTTCTGGTGGAACGATAGTTAGGAACTGCTTAATAATCCACTCATAGAAGTCTGCCATCTCCTTATGCTGAGCTTCTGTCATACTGCCTGTCGGAACACTATTACCATTAATATCATTGTAACCCATGTCCAGCTCGCTCACACGTACCATCTTTCCAGACTTCGCCATGAGTTTGAACATACCTGTAATAGCATTCTTCAAACTATTTTGAGCACTTTCTTTCTTATTAAATGAAATGTGCATCTGTGTACCTATGCCATCAATTTTTGTAACTCCATCAGCTTCCCACTTCTTAATCCAATTAACAAGAGACCAAATCTTCTTACTGGCACTGATACCATCTTTGGTAACTATATCCCAAGTACCCTCAAGGTTGTAGTCATTGATGAACAGCTTCACATCCTCCGGACCATATAAACGAGCCAAGCGGCATGCCTGACGGACATAATCCAAGTCACCCATATAGTCCTGCCAATAGAAGGCATCACCTCCGACATCCCAAGTGCCACTATTGTAACCCTCGGAGTGCTGCAACGCATAGTTACCTTGACCATCATTGCCACCACCGGAGATAGCCTCATTGACAAGATCCCAAGCCTTTACCTTGCCTCCACAAGCTAACATCATGCCCTTAATCCACTTATTCATAGCATAGACAAGGGTGTCATGTTTTTCCTGCTTTGTCTGTGGAATCGTCTTCACTACATTGCCCTCAAACTTAATAGTCTTAATACTTACAGTACCAACAAAATTAGGAATATGGAGAAGTATGAAATTAGTTCCCATTGTAGGCTTGATGTTTACTTCTACATCACTCCAGTCTGTGGTGAAAGGTATGCTGAAGCTCGCGCCACCTCCCCAATCTCCAAGTCTGCCATCCAGTTGACCAGAGCCTGTACCTTTTACTGTCATTGTCAGTTTATATGTCTGTCCAGATGTAAGTTGGATATTATCCATAGGCACAAACTGCACTTGCCAAGGATAGCTCGTAGTAGTCGTAACATTGAGACCTGTTGTCGTACCAAATGAAAGGGAAAAACCATACGTAGTTTGATTCGCTGTCCAACCATAGGTCTTTGTGACACGGAAATCCTTGCTGGCAACCGTCATATATTCTTTCCCACCACTTGGATCTGGCTTATCAGCCATCAACTTCAACAGCCAACCCTTAGATTGTTGAGAGTGCCATGCAATAGTATGTCCATAAACATTAAGTCCTGCATTTGTTGCTGTATTCACATAGTTCGTCACTTTTGTGAAATTCATGTTACCATTGCCATCAACACAACTGGCCATCTTCATGGCATTGCCAGCAACAGTCTCAGTGAAGTTGGCATTAACCAACTTATAAAACAGACCTTTCTGCAGATAATTATCGACAGTAGTACCTACACCAAGTTTGAAGTTTGGGTAATTTGAGTAGTCAATATACTCTTTGAGAACTTTATATTTATCCAAATAGCGATAATTATCGTCATTCGGCTTACCCTTCTCATATACCTGCTGTGCCACAGCCGTCATTGACAGACTGGCTGCAAACATACAAAACACCAACTTTTTCATTTTTAAACTAGAGTATTCAATTTTGTTTAATTCCTCACCCTATATTAGTAGTCATCGTCTGACAGGTCTGCAGCATCCAGTGACAAATCATCTGGATCTTCTTCTATCGTAGTGCGATAGCTCTCTGCTGTCAGTTCGTCTTCATCGATATCATCAAGATCATCCTCATCAGCAACAGAGTATTTGTACTCCATATCGTCATCACTATCATCATCGTTATCCAAGTCATCGTCTAAATCATCATCTTGATTACGACGTTTACGTCTCTTTCTGCCATCTTCCAAATCATCAAGATCTTCTTCATCATTGAAACGCAGACGTGGCTTGATGCTCATAGGCTTCACCTTTGCAAAGATAGCTTCTACCCAGCCTCCTTTTTCTATTTCGAGGCATTCATACCCATCAGCCATCTTTAACTCATACAATCCACCTGGACGCTTGAGTCTTTCTGCTGGTACAACATTGGTAGAAATATCAAATCCTGACAGGATGATATCCTTAACACCCTGATTAAGGCTATCCCATCCTCCACCAAAATTGCGATCGATAATTTCAAGAAGCTTGGCAGCTGAGATATGGCGAATATTCTCATAAGTCAAGTCTGTTACCCTGTTGATAGGCTTTTTCTTTATTGCCCACTTCTGTTCCTTGTGTCTAATAGGAATAACACCAACACGCATACCACGTGCTTCATATTTCTTCTCTATCTCACGTGCCAACCTACCTTTTCCATCACCTACATTAGGAATCTCCTCCACATCAAAGGCGGTCTTGATGATGTCCATGTAGTGTTCAGCATGTTCTTGGGCAGCATCCTCTTTATCAGGTTTCTGCCACATAAAAAAAATGTCACTCTCCTGCATGTCCCAAATAGTACCTTTGGTAAGGAATCGCAGGCTCTTTGTATCTTTTGTCTTCTGCATAGTGGGCGCAAAGTTAGAAAAAAATATAAAACCCACTATACATTATTATAAACACATAGTTCTTTTTATACTTTTTTAAGAAAAAACCATTATACACATTTGTGTATGTATCAAAAATGTAGTACCTTTGCGCGCATAATTTTAATTTCAGCACTATGCTTCAACGATTTCATACATTTATCTCATTACTTCTACTGTTGCTGTTTACACTTCCGACGCAAGCCGTTTTGAAGGAAGACAGCCTCTCCAGCTCTCTTGCAATCCTTCGTCAGGAGTTACAAAAGTACCATGATGAGTATAGCAGCAAGCAGGAGGAAATGAAGATAGCAGGCCAGTTGGTATTCAAGAGCCTCATACAAACTATGCAGAGCAGTAACCAGAACGCCTTGATGCTTTATTCTCAAAAGGATGGTTACGTCTTTGACCTTGCATATGCCTGCCATGAAGCTACGGAGCAATACAAGCAGTTTGAGAAGCATCTGATACCCTTCCGAGCCTATGTAGAAAAAAACAACGATGAAGTAGAGCGTTTTGACAGTCTCATAACGACACTCCGCTCTATGCCAGTAATGATGCTTAGTGACAAGGGAAAGACTGATCGCAATGTTTGTCTCGCCCTTGCTATAAATACACGTCGCATGGTAGTTGAGAGTCGTGAACAGTTACGTGAATATATTTCGTACTATTCGATGACAAAAGAACGACTCAAGAATCTCAATGACTATGCTAACACAAAGTATGCTGAGATTCAGAATAATATCTTTAAAAACGGTGGCAACAACTATTTCACCATCCTCTCGCGTTTTGGCTACTTCATCTCACAGATGCGCACTAGTATCGGGGAAAAATATATTCGCTACAATAACATACGCTCTCAATGGGATAGCAGATGGATATTAGGATTATTCATCGTCATACTATTCTATGGCATGATAGCCATTATCCTCAATCAGGTTATTGTTCGCTGGATAGGAACGAAAATAATACGCAGGGACGCAAGCGAATCTGTCAGAGAATGGTTTCTGGCGAAACGTGCATGCATAATCCTTGCTTCCACAGCTGTTACCTTTGCCATCATTCTGGGTATTGTCAAAGCATTTTCTACCCAGAACTTTATCACTATGGCCTCGGGCCTGTTGGTACAGTTTGCGTGGCTCATGAGTGTTATCATCATATCCATTATCATTCGTGTACAGGCCGGAAAGACAATGAACACTCTGTTCCTCTACATGCCTTTGCTGGTAAATGGATTTTTGGTAATCAGTTTCCGAGTAGTGCTGATTCCTAATGCTCTGGTAAATCTCATATTCCCTCCTATCCTACTCATTTGCTGTTTATGGCAATGGTATGTTCTTTGGAAGAAAATAGATGTTGAGAAGACTGATTTATATTATGCCAATTTCTCACAAATAGTATTTATAGTTTCTTTGGTATGCTCCATGATTGGCTTCACGCTGCTCTCTGTCCAGATACTGATATGGTGGATAATGCAGTTGACGTGCATACTGACTATCACCTGTCTCCGCGACTGGTATAAGGAGTTCTCAAAGAGACATCAACTCAAGGACAAGCCGATTACCGAAACCTGGGTACACAGTTTCATTTATTCTGTCATTCTGCCGACATCTGCTGTTGCCAGCGTTATGATAAGCCTTTATTGGGCAACAGAAGTCTTCAACCTCAGCGACATGACACTCAACATGCTGACAAAAGACTTCGTCAATATCAGCAATTTCCGCGCCAGCGTCTTGGATATTGCAATTGTCATTACATTGTGGTTTATTTTTAACTATATCAACCGCACAGCAAAGGCAGTCATCTTGCAGAGTCTGAAGCAACACGACCCAGACAATGCTGCACAGCGTTTCATGATGATACGCAACATTCTGCAGATTTTCATCTGGGGCGTATGGTTCCTCATCACTCTTGCTGTCTTCAATGTCTCAAGCACTTGGCTCGTAGTAATTTCTGGTGGTCTGTCAACAGGTATCGGTTTTGCATCCAAGGATATTCTGGAAAACATCTATTACGGCATCTCGCTAATGACAGGACGCATCAAGATTGGCGACCTCATCATCTGTGATGGTGTCAGAGGACGTGTGTCTTCTATTTCATATATATCCACAACTATTGATACTACTGATGGTTCTGTGATAGCATTCCAGAACTCTCAGCTCTTCACCAAGAACTATAAGAATATGACACGCAATCATGGTTATGAGTGTCACATTCTTGATATCGGTGTGGCGTATGGCACAAACGTCAAGCAGGCAAAGAGTGTCATACTTTCTGCCATCAGCGGCCTCGATTGTCTCGACCCTACGAAGGAGCCGAAGGTGGTACTGAAGGAATTCGGAGATTCTGCCCTCATACTGAAAGTCATCGTGTGGGTGAATGTATTTACGCAGTATCTGGATGACGGCGAAGTACTCGAGGCTATTTATGATGCCCTCAACGACAATGGCATCGAAATACCATTCCCACAGGTCGATGTTCATAACAGAAGTTGAAAGTTGAAAGATTAAAGATTAATTTTGTTGTACTTTAGACATCATATTCTTATTCTTTGGGCAGGTCTGTTGCTCTTCTCCGGATTATGCCGCGCACAGTCCAGCGACTCGCTGATTGTGCAGGAGCTGCGCGGTTATGGCGTCACATTTTCTCATGACAACCATGTGAAGCTTCTCACCAACGGCAGGGAGAAATTTGCAGCAGAGTTTCAGGCTATCCGCAATGCTCGCTACAGCGTCCACCTCGAATACTTCAACTTCCGTAATGACAGTATCGGTAATGCACTCTTCCGTCTCCTTGAACAGAAGGCTGAGAGCGGAGTAAAGGTGCGCGCGCTGTTCGATGCTTTTGGAAATAAGAGTAATAACCGCCCGCTGAAAAAAGAACATCTTGAGCATATGCGTCAACATGGTGTTGAGATAGAGGTGTTCGACCCTATCGGTTTCCCATGGATTAACAACGTGATGCATCGTGACCACAGAAAGATTGTTGTCATCGACGACAGCATCGCCTTCATCGGCGGCATGAATGTTGCGGACTATTATATCCACGGCACCCCGAAGATAGGAGCATGGCGCGATATGCATTGCTCTATTACGGGTACAGAGGTTTCTACATTGCAGAAGATTTTCCAGCGTGCATGGAAACAGGAAACGGGACGCGATGCCGTCAATGATTCATCGCTCATTTCGCCAAAGGGAGATATGATGGTGGGCATCATAAACCGTGAGCCCCACAAGACGAACAAGATAATGCGACAGTTCTACATCTCTTGCTTCGACAATGCTCAGGATACCATCCGCCTCGTCAATCCATACCTCTCGCTGACACACAGCGTGAAGAAGGCTATCAAGAGAGCCTTGAAACGCGGACTGCATATAGAGATTATGATGTCCCAGAAGAGTGACATCCCTATGGAGCCGGACGCATCATTCTATCATCTTCACTGGATGATGAAACGCGGTGCGAAGGTATATATCTTCCAAGACGGTTTCCATCATACAAAGGTAATCACCGTTGACGGCAAGCTGACTACCGTCGGCTCTTGCAATCTCGATGCCCGCTCTCTGGCGTGGGATTATGAATGTAATGCCGTCATTGTCAACAAAGAGATAACCCGCCAGTTAGACCAACGCTTCATCAATGACAAAGCCAAGTCGTTCCTGCTCACCCATGAGTCGTGGGACAAATGGCGCAGCAGATGGAAGAAGACGTATGGTTGGTTGGCAAAAATGCTTAGCACATGGCTATAGATGATATCATAAAAGAAAACCTCCACGTTGTCGAGACGCTGGCATATAAGTATGCGCAGCAATGTCCCGGCATGACCGCCGACGACTTCATTGGCGAGGGAAATATGGCTCTTGTCATTGCTGCCCGCAAGTGGAATCCCGAAAAGGAACCCGTCTTTGCACATTATGCCATTTACCATATCCGCAAGGCGATGGAACGCATCATGCCCAGCGGAGAGATAAAAAAGGAAATCTCCGACAAGATGTCTGCCGGCCGTCCTTATACCAATGAGGCGGTGGAAGATGCAGAACTCAATGAGAATATGCATCAGCGTCTTGAGAGGCTCAATGACAGAGAGCGCGACGTCATCTGTCACTACTACGGCATTGAGGGAAAGGAAAAACTCACTATGGCAGAGATAGGCGACATGCTCAACTATAGCCGCGAAAGAATAAGACAAATCCGTAAAACAGCAGAACGTAAAATGAGAAAAGCAACAACACTCCTGGCACTACTTCTTCTCGCCATCATGGTAATCCCTGCAAATGCGCAAACGCCACCGCAGCAGCCACAGGGATTTGGTATCAGCCCTACCATTGGTAAAGATTCGAAGACAAAGAAGAAGAAGGAAAAAGAGCCAAAGCCACAGAAAGTAAAGGTGGAGAGACCTGGAAAGTTTTATGCCAAGACCATATATTTATACGGAGTAGGTTTCTCTGCCGTCGATTCTGTGGTATATTTCACCGACGAGCAACGCCTCGACTCCATGGTTTTCAACAGCAAGAAGTTCCTGCAGAACCGTGCTACTCTCTCTGAGCAGCTGACAAACTATCTCACATCCATCGGCGAGAGCAAATATACGGGAGCGATTGTCTTTGATACCAATCTGAAGAAGCTCGACAAGAAATTCCTCAAGGACGCGAAATACTACAAGAAACTCGGCTACACCATAAAGGCAGCCGATAAAAGCCAGTTCACGTTCTCCAGATGAATTACCTCCTCGGTGGACATATCATCAACATCACTGTTTCAGAGACATTGCAGACAGCCTCTTCTCTCGGCGTAGAGTCATCTCTGCTTCTGGACCATATCCTGCCGTCGTTCATACCGTTCAAGACGGATATTCCCTCTGATGCACAGCCGCTGATGAATCTTACCATCGTGGACAAACTGAAGGAGATAAAGGATGCCCGTCTCATTCGCGATGTCGATACTGGCAATGGCATGACGCGTGTTGACCGTCTTCCCTCGGGAGGCTATCAGTTTCTGGTCCGCGACATCACGGGATTCCCCTGTGCGTTGCTTCAGACCTCTCAGCAGTTCTCCGACTGCAAGGTTGCCATCCGCGGCAGTCTGCCCACGATGCGCTTTGCCCTCAACAATGCCCTGATGCTCTCCTACGCCTTCTCCGGCGCGTACTTTGACACTCTTCTCATCCACGCCTCTGTGGTGCGCCACGACGGAGTGTCGTATGCCTTCACGGCAAAGAGCGGCACGGGAAAGAGCACACAGGTGGCCAACTGGCTGCGAAACATTTCCAACTGCGACCTCGTCAATGATGACAATCCCATCATCCGCATCGAGCGCGACAGCGACGGAAAACCCCACGCCATTCTCTACGGCTCTCCCTGGAGCGGCAAGACACCATGCTACCGCAATGTCAAAACGCCCCTTGGTGCCATAGTGATGATAAAGCGCGCCGACCATAACGAGATGCTGTCGCAGTCACCCCTTGAGGCGTTTACAACAGTTCTCTCTGCTTGCTCGGCAATGAAATGGGATACGAAACTCTATTCACGTGTTTGCCGTACGTGTTCTCTCTTTGTTGAAAATATAAAGGTGACAGAACTCCACTGTCTGCCTGACGCACAATCAGCCGTTACAGCATGCAGTTACCTAACGAAATAATAATTCCCAAGGTGGCGGAGTATGTTCGTGACGGACATACCGTGACACTACCGCTGCGTGGCTACAGCATGCGTCCATTTCTCGAAGACGGACGTGACAAGGCATTACTCACCAAGGCACCGGAGACGCTGAAGGTCGGTGATGTCATCCTTGCCGAAATAGCTACCAAGAGTTATGCTCTGCATCGCATTGTGGACATCTCTGGCGACACTATAACAATGTACGGAGACGGCAACTTCTCTCCCGAGCACATCCACCGCAGCGACGTGCTGGCTATCGCTACGGGATTCTACCGAAAGGGAAGCGGGAAGGTGACGCCCGTTGACAGTTTCTGGTATTCTTGCTACTGGCATCTGTGGCTCAAGCTGCGCCCCTTGCGCTATCCTCTGCTCCTGTGCTACAGGGCAAAAAGGAATCCAAGGGAATTCATATCGAAATCATTTAACAAAATACTACAAATATGCAAATTAAGAAAGGAATAGTCCTTAACGAGGTGTGCGGCGAGCGTTTCCTCGTTCCTATGGGAGAAGAAAACATCGATTTCTCCAAACTCATAGCTCTCAACGAGTCGTCAGTGCTCTTGTGGAAGCGTATGGAACAAGGTCCGTTCGAAGTTGACGACCTGGTAAAAGTAATTCTTGATGAATACGAGATAGACGAAACAACAGCACGCAATGACGTGTCGTCGTTCCTTGACCAATTCCGCGCAGAAAAACTGCTGGAAGCTGAGGGCTGAGGGCTGAAGGCAGAAGGTCCTTAACATAACGTTATAACGAAATAACGATATAACGATAATTATCAATTATCAATTTTCAATTATAAATTAACATCGTGTACAGAACAAATACCTGCGGAGAACTCCGCATCGAAAATGTCGGACAGACAGTAACCCTTGCCGGATGGGTACAGGGTATTCATAATCTTGGTGGTCTCACCTTCATCGACCTGCGTGACCGTTACGGCATCACGCAGCTGGCTTTCAACGAAGACTGCCCTGCGGCTCTCAAGGAGCAGGCAGGCCGCCTCGGACGCGAATACGTCGTTCAGGCTGTCGGCACCGTTGCCGAGCGTTATTCCAAGAATGCGAAGTTGCCTACGGGCGACATCGAGATTATCGTCAGTGAACTCAATATCATCAGCGAGAGCGCTACCCCACCCTTCACCATCGAAGACAATACCGACGGCGGTGATGAGCTGCGTATGAAGTACCGCTATCTTGACCTGCGCCGTCCTATAGTGCGCAAGAATCTCGAGCTGCGCCATAAGATGACCATCCTCATCCGCAACTTCCTCGACTCTCGTCAGTTCATTGAGGTCGAGACACCTATTCTGATCGGTTCCACACCAGAAGGCGCACGCGATTTCGTAGTGCCTTCACGCATGAATCCGGGACAGTTCTATGCCCTGCCACAGTCGCCACAGACGCTGAAGCAGTTGCTCATGGTGAGCGGTTTCGACCGTTACTTCCAGATAGCAAAGTGTTTCCGCGATGAGGACCTGCGTGCCGACCGTCAGCCGGAGTTCACACAGATTGACTGCGAGATGTCATTCGTTGACCAGGAGGATGTCATTGATATCTTCGAAGAGATGGCGCGCCACCTCTTTCGCGAGATTCGCGGCGTAGAGTTGCCTGCAAAGCTGCGTCAGATGACGTGGCACGAGGCAATGGCGAAATATGGTTCCGACAAACCTGATCTGCGTTTCGGCATGGAGTTTGTGGAACTCGACGACGTCCTGAAGTTAGGCACGTTCCAGGTGTTCGACAATGCAGCATACATCGGCGGCATCTGCGCCCCGGGTTGCGCCAGCTACACCAGAAAGCAGCTCGACCAGCTGACCGACTTCGTGAAGTCACAGCAGGTAGGTGCCAAGGGCCTCGTATATATAAAGGTGAATGAAGACGGCACCATCAAGTCAAGCGTCGATAAGTTCTACACCCCCGAGCAGCTGCAGGCTGTTGCCGACAAGATGAAGGCCAAGAAGGGCGACCTTATCCTCATCCTCTCCGGCGACAACGCCAACAAGACACGCATACAGCTCTGCGCCCTGCGTCTGGAGATGGGCAAACAGCTGGGTCTCATGGACAAGAATAAGTTCGAGTGTCTGTGGATTGTCGATTTCCCATTGTTCGAGTGGAGCGACGAAGAGCAGCGCCTCATGTCCACCCACCATCCGTTTACAATGCCAAACCCTGACGACATACCACTTCTCGACAGCGACCCTGCGAAAGTACGTGCCAAGGCCTACGACTTCGTCTGCAACGGCATCGAGGTCGGCGGTGGCTCACTGCGTATTCATGATGGCAAGCTACAGGCAAAGATGTTCGAGGTGCTGGGCTTCACCCCTGAGAGGGCAATGGCACAGTTCGGTTTCCTCATCAATGCCTTCAAGTACGGAGCACCGCCACACGCTGGTCTTGCCTTCGGTCTCGACCGCTTTGTCAGCATCATGGCAGGTCTCGACAGCATACGCGACTGCATAGCATTCCCAAAGAACAACAGCGGCCGCGATGTAATGCTCGATGCACCATCAGCCATCGACGACAAACAACTCGATGAACTGTGTATCAAACTGACACCAGTGAACTAAAATTAATGAAACGCATTTTTTTACTCATAGCCCTGACATTCTCCCTGCTTAGTGCTTCTGCACAGGTAGAGTGCGAGGACACGTGTTCCCATATCCACGGCATCGACATCTCCCACTATCAGGGAAAGATATTTTGGGAGACCATTGCCAGCAACACCCCTATGGCGTACGTATATATCAAAGCCACCGAGGGCGGTAACCGCATCGATCAGGAATATGAGAACAATATCCTCACAGCACATCAGTATGGACTAAAGGTCGGCTCCTATCACTTCTACAGGGCAAAGATAGAGCAAGAGACGCAGTTGGCGAACTTTGTTCTGCAATGCCGTCCTAGTGAGCAAGACCTCATTCCGCTCATAGATGTTGAAGTAGCCTCCGGATTAGGAGTAGAAGAGTTCTGTGATTCCCTGTTTAAATTTCTCGAACTTGTGGAACACTACTATCGTCAAAAACCCCTTATCTACAGCGGGACCAACTTCTATAACAAATATCTGGCTGGCAAGATGGACCGTTACCCTCTCATGATAGCGCAATATCGTGCTCCGGCACCGGTACTGAAAGACGGCAACGACTACCTCATCTGGCAATACACCGGCAAGGGACACCTCCGCGGCATCAACGGATATGTTGACAAAAGCCGCTTCATGGGCGACCATAAGTTAAAGGAGATCCGCTTCCGACACAGGAAAGGAGAACTTTGAGAAAGTGAAAGTTAAAAATTAAAAGTAAGATTATGAAAACAAAGCGAATACAGTACACAACAACGGGTACATGTTCCCGTTGTATCAACATCACAGCAGATGATAACAACATCATCCAGCAAGTAGAGTTCGTGGGCGGATGCCCCGGTAATACCGTCGGCGTAGCACGTTTGGCACAAGGCCGCCACATCGACGATGTCATAGCAATCACAAAAGGCATCCTCTGTGGCAACAAGCTCACCTCATGCCCAGACCAGCTCAGCAAAGCACTCGAAATGCTGAAAGAGACACCTGCAGAATAAATAACAAGAAAAAAAGAATATCTTACATTTTTTTGGCAAACAAAGGATTTTTTTGACAAAATGCTTGCAAGTATCATAAAAAAGTATTACTTTTGCATGCAATTTCATAATACAGGGTATCAATTTGCCCTAAAACAACATAAAACAACACATAATAATTGAATAGGTGTTTTTAAACACACACACACAATTTATCATGAGCAAACTTATAAAGCCAAAAAACTATAAGGCTATTCTCGACCTCAAGCAGACAGAACAGGGCATTAAACTGATAAAGGATTTCTTCCAACAGAATCTTTCCACGGAGTTGCGCCTTCGCAGAGTCACTGCCCCACTCTTTGTGCTTAAAGGTCTTGGCATCAACGACGACCTGAATGGTGTAGAGCGTGCCGTAACATTCCCAATAAAGGATCTTGGCGACCAGAAAGCAGAGGTGGTTCACTCTTTGGCAAAATGGAAGCGTCTGACACTTTCTGAGTACAAAATAGAAACCGGCTATGGCATATATACCGATATGAATGCCATACGCGCTGACGAAGAACTCGACAACCTTCATTCCCTGTATGTAGATCAGTGGGACTGGGAAGCAGTAATGACCAAGGAAGAGAGAAACATCGAATTCCTTAAGAATGTTGTAAAGCGAATCTATGCTGCAATCCTGCGTACAGAATATCTCACATACGAGACATATCCTCAGCTGAAGCCATTCCTGCCACGCGAGATACATTTCATACACTCTGAGGAACTCCTGCAGATGTATCCTGACAAGACTCCGAAGGAGCGTGAGGATGCTATTGCAAAGAAATATGGTGCTGTGTTTATCATGGGCATTGGCGGTAAGTTGTCTAATGGCGAAAAGCATGACGGACGCGCTCCTGACTATGACGACTGGACAACACCAAACAGCGACGGTTATCTCGGTCTCAATGGTGATATATTAATATGGTATCCAATCCTTGACCGAGCAATCGAGTTGAGTTCTATGGGCATCAGAGTTGACAAGGAGGCTCTGCTACGCCAGTTGGCTCTTGAAGGTAAGGAAGACCGTAAGGAGCTATATTTCCACAAGAGACTTCTTGAAGACAAACTGCCTCTCTCAATCGGTGGCGGCATAGGTCAGAGCCGTCTGTGTATGGTACTTCTGCAGAAAGCCCACGTAGGAGAGATACAAGCCTCTATCTGGCCCGAAGAGCAGCGTCAGGAGTGTAAGAAATATGGTATGTATCTTATATAATAAATAAAAAAGGTGAAAAATTATTTGGCTGATACGTTTTTTTTTCGTACCTTTGCACCCGTTAAAATAATTTATTAGTAACAAGGTGCTTATTCTCGGCGCCATAAAATTAAAAGAAAATGAAAAAAGATCTTCATCCAGAAAATTATCGTCCAGTTGTATTCAAAGACATGTCAAATGGTGATATGTTCCTCACAAGGTCAACATGTAAGACCACAGACACAGTAGAATTCAACGGCGAGACATATCCAGTAGTAAAGATAGAAATTTCTTCTTCTTCACACCCATTCTACACAGGTAAGAGCAAGCTCGTTGACACAGCAGGTCGCGTTGATCGCTTCCAGCAGCGTTACGGCAACATCAAGAAATAATCATATTTCGAATAAAACGATATTGAGAAGCGTAAACATTTGCAAACAGGGCATTTGTTTACGCTTTTTTGCTCAAAACAAGAAACAAGTTTCCTAAACACTATAAAGTTTAAAAACCATAACTATTATGAAGAACATTTCATTAGACATCACAAAGGCTCAGCAATTTCTTCCAGCAGGAGCCATCATGGCATTCAAAGACAAAGTAGCTCAGGCACAGAAAGGTCTTGAAGAAGGCACCGTACCTGGTAATGATTTCCTCGGATGGCTGCATCTTCCATCAAGCATCACACCAGAATTCCTCAACGAGGTGAAGGCTTGTGCAGAGACTCTGCGTTCAAAGGCCGAGGTAGTAGTTATTGCCGGCATCGGTGGCTCATACCTTGGAGCAAAGGCTGTCATCGAGGGTCTCAGCAACACCTTCGCATGGCTCGTACAGGACAAGAAGAATCCTGTGATTGTTTTTGCCGGTAACAATATCGGTGAGGACTATCTTGCTGAACTGACAGAATATCTGAAGACAAAGACATTCGCTATTATAAACATCTCCAAGTCTGGTACCACAACCGAGACTGCCCTCACCTTCCGTCTGCTGAAGACACAGTTGGAGGCTCAGGTTGGCAAGGCTGCTGCAAAGGAACTCATCGTTGCTGTTACTGACGCGACGAAGGGTGCTGCACGCATATGTGCCGACAAGGAAGGTTACAAGACATTCGTCATTCCTGATAATGTCGGCGGACGTTTCTCTGTGCTGACACCAGTAGGCTTGCTGCCAATAGCATGCGCTGGCATCGACATCGACCAGCTCGTTGCCGGAGCACAGGCAATGGAGAAGCAGTGTGGCATCGACGTACCATTCGAAGAGAATCCTGCTGCTCTCTATGCTGCTACGCGAAACGCTCTCTATGCTGCTGGCAAGAAGATTGAGATTCTCATCAACTACCAGCCAAAACTCCACTTCTATGCTGAATGGTGGAAGCAGCTCTTTGGTGAGTCAGAGGGTAAGGACGGAAAGGGTATCTTCCCTGCATCATGCGATTTCACTACCGACCTGCACTCTATGGGTCAGTGGATACAGGATGGTGAGCGCACTATCTTCGAGACATGCATCAGCGTTGAGAGCCCTGAAAAGAAGCTATTGTTCCCATCTGACGCAGAGAACCTTGACGGTCTGAACTTCCTCGCAGGAAAGCGTATTGACGAGGTAAACAAGAATGCCGAACTTGGCACACGTCTGGCGCACGTTGACGGCGGAGTACCAAACATCCTCGTATCAATAGAGCGTCTGGATGCCTATAACTACGGACAGTTGATATACTTCTTCGAGATTGCTTGCGGCATCTCCGGTCAGCTGCTTGGCGTGAATGCCTTCAACCAGCCTGGTGTAGAAGCATACAAGAAGAATATGTTTGCCCTGCTTGAGAAGCCTGGCTACGAAGAGGAGACAAAGGCTATCCGCGCAAAACTCGCAGCAGAGTAAGTTTAACACTATATCCTAAATATCAATCTAAAAAATTATTATTATTATGAACAGTAAGAAAAATTTGTGGGGATTATTTACATTGATAATGTTTGCAATCATGAGTGTAGGATTTGTTTCTTGTGGTGATGATGACGATGATACAACTAATGGAAACGATGGAGTATCACAACAACAAGTAGCATCCAATAGTTTAATTGGTACTTGGCGCAAATATAGCAGTAGTACCGTTACTGACGAATTAGGGCATATTCTCTGGGAGTTCAATGCTGATGGTACAATGTATGAGCACGACATTGACGACAACTTAAATATTATTGAAGGCAAAACGGAAACATTCAAGTACAAAACAGAAAATGGACACCTTTATACTCAAAAGCAAAAGGAGGGCAAGGAGTATAGTTGGAAAGATGAAGGTGCATACACCATTACAAACAACGTACTTGAAGTCACAAAAGACTCAGGAAAAGCCAATCGATATTTGAAGATTAAATAATCTCCAGAATTATGCGGAACGAATAAGGAGGATGTCAGGTTTATAACCATGCATCCTCCTTATTTCATCATTGACTTCTGGTAAACAATCCTATATCCCGCTACGCCCTAACCTATCTTAGGATATTTCCTCAGCCAGCCGTCGAGTCTCAGTCTCATTACGCCAAAAAATGCTTCGCCAAAGATGCCGCCGTTCATCTTGCTGACGCCTTCTACACGATTCACAAAGATTACGGGAACCTCCTTAATCTTGAAGCCAATCTTGTATGCAGTATATTTCATCTCTATCTGGAAGGCATAGCCCTTGAAACGTATCTTGTCGAGTTCTATTGTCTCAAGCACCTTTCTGCGATAGCACTTAAAGCCCGCCGTCGTATCATGCACTTTGAAACCCGTCACCATGCGGACGTACATAGATGCAAAATAACTCATCAGCACGCGTCCCATAGGCCAGTTGACAACGTTCACGCCGCTGACATATCTTGAACCGATAGCGACATCATAGCCCTCGTCGGCACATGCGCTATAGAGACGCGGCAAGTCGTTAGGGTCGTGAGAAAAGTCGGCATCCATCTCGAAAACATACTGATAGTTGTTCTCATGCGCCAACGCCCACTTGAAGCCCTTAATGTATGCCGTGCCGAGTCCGAGTTTCCCGGAACGCTCCTCGATGAAAAGCTGTCCTTCAAATTCCGTAGAGATAAGTCTCTTCACGATGTCCGCAGTGCCGTCAGGGCTGCCGTCATCAATAATCAGGATGTGGAAAGACTTCTCAAGAGAGAATACAGCACGGATAATCTTCTCTATATTCTCCTTCTCGTTATACGTTGGAATTATTACTATACTGTCGCTTGGTCGCATGATGTAATGTGTCTGTTTTTGTATTCAGAGCGCAAAAGTAAAGTTTTTTTTTCTAAATACAAAATATTCCCGATATTTTTATATTCTTTTTACATTGGCATGTTTCCGTGTTTCTTCGGAGGATTGCTCTGATTCTTGTTTCTGCACATATCAAGCGACTGTATTAGCCTTATACGGGTATCACATGGAGAAATAATCTCATCGATGTATCCCAGACGTGCGGCAGGCAAGGGATTGGCAAATTTCTCGCGATACTCCGCCACTTTTGCCTTTTTGACCTCCGGAGTTTCTTTTCTATAAAGGATATTACATGCCCCCTCGGCTCCCATCACGGCAATCTCTGCTGTAGGATATGCCAGATTGATGTCCGCACCGATACACTTTGAATTCATCACGATGTATGCACCGCCATAAGCCTTTCTCGTTATCAGCGTCACCTTTGGCACCGTTGCCTCCGCAAAGGCATAGACTATCTTTGCTCCATGACGGATGATGCCATGATGTTCCTGATCAACACCAGGCAGGAATCCCGGAACATCCTCTATTGCCACGAGAGGAATGTTGAAGCAGTCGCAGAAGCGAATGAAGCGTGCCGCTTTGTCGGAAGCATCAATATCAAGGGCACCGGCCAGATGATCAGGCTGATTTGCCACAAAGCCCACCGTTCTTCCTGCCAGACGACCAAAGCCTATAACGATATTCTGCGCAAACTGAGGCTGTATCTCAAAGAAATACTGCTGGTCACAGATTGGCTCAATGATATTGCGTATGTCATACGGCATATTAGGGTCTGTCGGCACCACATCATCCAATTCATGACAAACGCGCATTACATCGTCAGAAGCAGCAAGAATAGGAGCATCCTCCATATTGTTAGAAGGAATAAAGCCTATAAGCTCGCGTATTGTCAACAGCGTCTCTTCATCGTCTTTGCATAAGAAGTGTGACACACCGCTGACGCTGTTGTGAGTCATTGCGCCGCCAAGGGTTTCCTTATCCACGTTCTCGTTAGTCACCGCCCTTACAACATCAGGACCTGTGACAAACATCTGACTCTGTTCGTTTACCATCAGGATGAAGTCGGTCAAAGCAGGAGAATAGCACGACCCACCTGCACAGGGTCCCATGATGGCTGAAATCTGAGGTATCACACCACTCGCCATAACGTTACGCTTAAAGATGTGAGCGAAGCCAGTCAACGACTCAACACCCTCCTGAATGCGTGCGCCACCGGAATCGTTGATGCCTATTATCGGAGCACCGTTCTTCAGGGCAAGGTCCTGCACCTTAGCAATCTTCTGAGCATTGGCAGCACTCAGCGAACCACCCATAACAGCGAAGTCGAAAGCATAGACAAAGACAGCCCGCCCGTCAATCTTTCCGTATCCGCTGATGACACCGTCGCCGTCAATGCGTTTTTTCTCCATGCCGAAGTCTGTACAACGATGCACCACATGCTTATCCAACTCCACAAAAGAGTTCTTGTCAAGCAATGTCTCTATTCTCTCCCTCGCCGTAAGCTTTTCTTTTATATCAGTTATTCTGCTCATTTTTCGTTATCGTTATCGTTTTCGTTTTGGTTTTCGTTATTCAACTCCAGTTTTGCGAGCACGGCATTCGCCATAACGCTTTCGCCTTCTTTCACATTGACCTCCTTTATGATGCAGTCCTCAGCCACTTTGTAGTTTGACATCATCTTCATTGCCTCCATTGTCAGCACGCTGTCACCGGCCTTCAGTCTGTCGCCGGGCTTCACAAACACCTTTACTATTTTGCATGGCATCGGTGCTGTAATGACATCCGGCTGCATACTGGCAACTGCACTTTTGCTTTTCCGCATACGCATATATTTTGCCTGCGAGTCAAGCATATTGATGTCATATACGGAATAGTTCAGGTTCACACGATAGTGTTTGTTATCATTCTCCCTTGTCAGTTCCGCATTGTATGATACGCCTTTATGTATCAGGGAACAGACATTATCCTCAAGCATGCAGACGTCCACGTCATACACCTTTCCGTCCAAAGCCACCTTCACATGGTTCCCCTCCTTGCTAAGCAATGTGGCTTCTATCATTTTATTTCCTACTTGTATTTCCATTTAATTTTTCTTTAACCTTTAACCGTTATTTACACTCTCAGCACGCCTTTCTGTAGTCCGAAAGCACGCCATCTGCTGATGGCCGTATTGTCTTCGCCGGCATTGTGAGGTTTATTTTCCTCGACATTCATCAGATAGTCTATGTATGCCGCGATGACAGCCATCGGTTCTGCATCATTCTTGAATCCGACACGCGGTTTCAGGCGTTCCTGATTACGCTCTATGAAATGCGTGTTGTAATTGCCATTCTTGAAGTCCGGCACATCGATGATGCGACGCAGGTACCGGATGTTTGTCGTCAGACCGGTAATCTTATATTCGTAGAGAACTCGGCGCATACGCTCTATGGCATATTCACGTGTGGTAGCCCATACTATGAGTTTTCCTATCATAGGGTCATAATTCATTGGTATCTCATATCCGCTATAGCAATGTGAGTCAACGCGGGTGCCGATGCCCTGAGGCACTGTCAGCTGCTGTATCACCCCCGGTGATGGCATGAAGTCGTGGTCAGTATCTTCTGCACATATTCTGCATTCTATGGCATGTCCGTGCTGCCTCAGGTCTTCCTGTCTGAATCGCAGTTGCTGCCCGTCGGCTATGCGTATCTGTTCCTTCACAAGGTCCACGCCGACCACTTCTTCTGTTATGGGATGCTCTACCTGCAGACGGGTATTCATCTCAAGGAAATAGAAATGATGATACTTATCTACAAGGAATTCTATTGTGCCGGCCCCGACATAGTTTACGGCCTTTGCTGCTGCAACAGCCTTTGCACCCATCTCCATGCGCAGGTTGTAATCGATAAATGGCGACGGCGACTCCTCCACTATCTTCTGGTGACGACGCTGCACGGAGCATTCCCTGTCATAGAGATGTACGACATTTCCCATCTTGTCACCCAGTATCTGGAATTCTATGTGGTGCGGTTCCTCAACGAATTTCTCTATATACACCGTATCGTCACCGAATCCGGATATTGCCTCTCCTCTGGCAGCCTCAAACATCTCTGCCACGTCTTCCTCACGTGTGATGAGTCGCATACCTTTTCCGCCGCCGCCCATAGAGGCTTTCAGCATCACGGGAAGCCCTATTTCCTTTGCCACCCTCAGGGCTTCTTCCGCACTCTGCAGCGGCTGCTCCGTACCGGGTACCACAGGCACTCCTGCCTCCTTCATCTTCTTGCGGGCACTGATTTTGTCACCCATAGTCTCCATCGTTTCCGGACGCGGACCGATAAAGATTATGCCCTCTTCCTCACAACGGCGTGCAAAGTCGGCATTCTCACTGAGGAAGCCATAACCGGGATGTATGGCATCCACATTATGTTTCTTGGCAGCCTCTATGATATGGTCCACATTGAGGTAACTGTCACTACTTGCCGCCCCACCGATGCACTCTGCCTCGTTGGCAAAGAGCACATGACGCGACGTACGGTCTGCCGTGCTATACACAGCAACACTCCTGATACCCATCTCGTAGCAGCTGCGCATCACGCGCAAAGCAATCTCGCCACGATTAGCGATTAAAATCTTTTTTATCATACCAATAAAATTTTTAGTTTAACATTGCACGTAGTCCCGCATACATGAACCTACCCCTCGTGAGGGGAAACAACTGGCAGGTCTTCTGACTTTATCCTAAAGAGGTAACATCCGGCCTTCCCAACTATTGCAAAACGTCATCTCGACACTTTACAGCCAGTGGCCCATTTGGATGTCCTGAAGAAAGGACTTACAGCATCGGGTAATGTTGCAGAATCACACTGCATTCCCGTCTTAGCCTGATAACTACTCGCTCACGCAAGCAGTGGCAGGAACCAATTGCGGCTGCAAAGGTACGATTAAGTTATGAATAATGCAAGAAAAAAAGAATTTATTTTTTTTTTGCATTATCATGACGGAGTATCTTGGACAAAGTCAAAAGTACGAAAATAAAACGAAAACTTTTTTATAAGCAATGGCGCAGGATGCGATTGCATCTTGCGCCAATTAAGTTCTTGGTCCGAAGGTCTTTAACCGTTAATCGTCCCCTCCACATCTTTTATCTCAATAGGAATCATTTTGTCCCCCACGAGGCGGTTGCCGGTTTCGGTTATCAGCAGGTCGTCCTCAAGGCGTACGCCGCCGAAGTCGCGGTATTTCTCCACCTCGTCATAATTGATGTACTCCTTGTGCAGGCCCTGCCCTTTCCACAGGTCTATGAGGTGAGGAATGAAATAACATCCCGGTTCGTCGGTCATCACAAAACCCTTCTCCAGCGGAATGCCGCAACGCAGATAGTTCAGTCCGAACTGTGTCGATGGGCGTATCTCGTCGTTAAAGCCGACATACTCCTGTCCCAGGCCTTCCATATCGTGCACGTCCAGCCCCATGTGGTGCCCCAGTCCGTGAGGCATAAACATAGCATGTGCTCCTGCTGCAACGGCATCGTCGGTATTGCCCTTCATGAGGTTCAACTGCTTCAGGTGGTCCGTCAGAATCCTGCAAGCCCCAAGATGCATATCGAGCCATTTCACTCCCGGACGCGCCTCTGCCATCACCCAGTCGTGAGCAGCCTTCACAGCCTCGTAGATGCCCTTCTGCTGCTCCGTAAACTTTCCTGACACAGGGGTGACGCGGGTATTGTCGGAACAATAGTTTTCCTTGTTCTCGGCACCGGCGTCACACAACATCAGGCGACCTGCCTGCAAGAGCTTGAACGACGGAATGCCGTGCTGTATCTCGCCGTGCATAGTGAGTATCGACTGGAAGGAATATCCCCTACCCTTACTCATCGCAATGCCCTCTATGATGCCGGCAATATGATGTTCCGTAACGCCGGCCTTGCAATTCCTCATTGCTGCCACATGCATATCATAGCCTATGTCGGCAGCCTCACGCAGTTCTTCCAGCTCCTCCGGGCGCTTTACGCGACGCATGGCAACGATGGCTTTTATAAGCGTTACGGAAGCATGTTGCTTTGTCTCAAGCGGATGGAAGCCGAAGATGTCTGCCATCTGTATCTGTATGTCGCTGCGATACTGTGGCAGGAAGTGTATGGGCTGGTGCGACTGCTGTGCCCTGTCGATATAATCCCGCAACTCCGCCATCGGAGCAGAATGCGACACGCCCACCTCTGTTGCCAGTTCCGCCACGGAAGGCACATAGCCAAACCATACTATGTCGTCGATATCTATGTCGTCGCCGAAGAGATATTCCTCATCATTGTCAACATCTATCACGCCCACCAGTCCTTCGCGCTGCTGCCCGAAGAAATACAGGAAACTGCTGTCCTGCCGATAGCGATAGGTATTGCCAGGATAATTACAAGGAGCATCGTTATTGCCGAACAACACAATCACTCCGTTACCGACCCTCTTCTTCAACTCCTCACGACGACTTATGTATATTTCTTTATTGAACATAGATTACTTTAAAACGGAAACATCTTATTTCTGAAGATTTCTTTTGAACCATTGTGCAATATTCCTAAAGAGAAAGTTTCGCGTATTGCCTCCGCTGATGCCATGATTCCTGTTGGTAAACGACAGCTGCATATAATCCTTGTCAGCCTGCACCAATGCCTCCGTATATTCTGCCACATTACGATAGTGTACATTATCGTCGGCAGTACCCTGACATATCAGCAGCTTGCCCCGCAGATTCGGAGCCCTCGTTATAGGGTTGTCGTCATAGCCTTCAGGATTCTCTTTCGGAGTACGCATGAAACGTTCTGTGTATATAGTGTCATAATAGCGATAGCTCGTCACGGGCGCTACTGCCACACCGGCAGCAAAAAGCGGTCTGCCGTCAGGGCGCACAACGGTAGTATCGCTCATGCTCATCAGCGTCATAAAGCCGCCATAACTCCAACCCCAGATGCCTATTCTGTCTTTATCAACGTAAGACTGCTCACCGAGCCATTTCGCCACCTCTGCCTGATCGTGCGATTCCTTGGCACCTAAATGCAGGTATGTCTGCTTCTCGAAGTCAGCACCTCTGCCGCCTGTTCCCCGTCCATCAACACACACCGAGATAAATCCCTCCTGTGCCAGATATTCCTCAAAGAGACAGCCGCCCATATTGCCGCTGTACCATTTATCCTCTACCTGCTGCGAACCGGGGCCGGAGTATTGGAACATCACAACGGGATGTGGCTTATTCTCATCGTCAGGACGCACCATCCAACCGTTCAGCTGCGTTCCGTCGCTTGTCGTCATAGTGAAGAATTCACGTTTGTAAGGAGCTACGCAATCCACCTTCTTCTTCAGCTTCGCATTGTCCTCCAACGCCTTCACCACCTTTCCCGTCTTTGCCTCGCAGAGGGTATATACAGGAGGCGTATTGATGTCACTCCAAACGTTTACGAAATACTTATAGTCCTTCGAGAATGTAGCTTTGTTGGTGCCCGCCTTTGGTGTCAGCTTTATTGTCTTTCCCTTAGCATCACGGGCAAAGACAGCAGTACGCAGCGGCGAACCATCCTTTGCTGCATAATAGCAACGCTGTGTCTTCTCGTCATAGCCGTAGAAGTCCACCACCGGCTGGTCGCCCTCTGTCAGATTTCTTATCAGCTTTCCCTCAAGATCATAGAGGTATAACTGTGCAAAGCCTGTCCTCTCGCTCTGTAGCACGAAGCCACCCTTTGTCATCTGTATTCCGGCGTATGTCGCTTCGTTAATGTAAGGCTTCACCTCGTCCGTAACAATCAGTCGGCACTCTCCTGTGCGAGGGTTGCAGACATATATCTTCAGGCAGTCCTGATGGCGGTTCAGGGTCGGGATGATAATCTTATCCGCATCGCTCGACATCAATACTCTCAGGATATATCCGTCGCTATCCACAGGCACTTTTATTTCCTGCTGCGCCTTGGTTGCGATATCGTATGTCAGCACCTTCACCTTGCTGTTGTTCACCCCCGCCATAGGGTATTTATATTCGTATGTCGAAGGATACAGGGCGTTTGCCTTTTTCTCGGGTTTCAGACCTTTATATAAAGGAAAAGAAAATGTTGGCACCTTGCTCTCGTCGAAGCGTTGCCAGCATAACATCGTACCATCTGCATTAAAGCAGAAGGCTCGGGCATACACCAGTTCCTCCTCATACACCCAGTCGGGTTTGCCGTTGATAATCTTGTTCTGCTCTCCGTCAAAAGTCACTTGGGTAGCAGAGGTTAGAGGTAAAAGGTTAGAGGTTAGTGGTTCAAGGAAAAGGTTGTTATCCTTTACGTACGCCACATTCTTTCCGTCAGGACTTATCAGTGGCTGCTCTACTTTTGCTCCGCCGGCAATGGGGGTGTCACCATATTTATATACCGCCTTGCTGCTCCTTCTGTATATCTGTTCCACCTTCTCTGCCGTCAGACTTGCCTTGTCTTTTTCGCCTGGCAACACCTCGTTCATCTTCACCCCCTTAGGAGAATATTTACCGCTAGTGAGGTCTTCTATCGTAAGTTTCTTTGGTTTCATAGTGTATATCAGCGTCACGATGCTGTTTCTGTCAAGAATTATCTCTCCCTCCTCTGTGGGCTGCTGCTCCCCTATCGGTGACATATTATGGAACGAATCCGTCACATATCCTTCGCTATAGGCCCACCCATCGGGCAGGTTCAAGGTGTTCTTTACAGGTCTGCGTTCCGTATTCACCATCATCACCGCCATTATCTTTCCGTCAGGAGATATGGCAGCTAAGGCATTGTCGCTGTCGATGTTCAGCCACTTGTAGCCTGCCGGCACAAAGCGTGAGAAATGCTGTCTTACGTAATAGTTCTTATGCCTTGTATATTGCTTCCATTCCCTATCACATTTTACGAGGCTCCACTGGTCGAAGTTCACCTCCACATACTGCCAGTCTAACCATGCAGACGGCTGCAGGTCTCTGATGTCTGCAATCAGTCGTTTTGCCATCATGAGGTTTCCGTGCAGACCTCTTCCACCATCACCAGTTTCCGACTGCCACAACAGCATCCTGCCGCCTTCAGCCTCTGTAACCTCTTTCCTCAAAGCCTTTCTCAGTTGCGGAGACGCCAGATAGGTATGCGTATTCCACTGTCCTATCATAGGCAGTATGCCAGCCTCCTTATATCCTCTGAAAGCCTGCAGGCTATGCGCCACACTCGTTTCGTCCGATGCTGCTATGACGGTTGGCAGACCTGATTTCTGCAATACGGGATACAGGGTCTTCACAAACCTTATCTGCGATGGTACCGAGAAGTGGCAACCCTCCTGCGAAGCACTTCGTCCCCAGTAGTCTGTCAGCGCCTCGTTAAAGGGCTCTAAGGTGCGGAAGGTGATATTATATTTCTCTTTATAGTGCTTGCACACTTCCACGAGATAGTCCGCAAACTTCTCATACATATCCTCCCTCAGGTTATCCGCTGATGCCGGTTCGTTGCCACCCACACAGCCGCTCTTTGTCATCCACCACGGGGCACTGTTCGAGAAGGCCTCAAAGATGGCATCCTTGCGTTGCTTTGCTATCATCAGCATCACCCTGCGCTGTGCAGCATCGTTGTCCCACTGCCACGTGCCGTCAGGCAACTGAAAGCCTTCCATCTCCGCACGCAGGCCTTTTCCGCCACGCTTTCCCATGTGGTGGGGTTCGCAGTTCTTCCATTCAGGGTCGTCGCCACCGCCAATGTTATAGCGGAAGATGTTGTAATTCAGTCCCTGTGGGTCTGTGAGCCAGGAGATGAGCGAATCCAGATGCTGCTCATCATACTTTCCGCACATCTGTGCCCACCAACACAATGACACGCCCCATCCTTCCCACTTCTGTGGTTGGGTTCTGTGGGTATCAATGTTTATCGTCTCGGCAAATCCCATCACCGAGCCCATACACAACATCAAGGACAGATATATAATTTTTAATGCATAATTCATAATTCTAATAGACGATTTCCACCGACTTCTTTGTTATATTTTTCGTTGTGGGTGAGCCTTCAACGGTGACGCGCTTTTTTGCCAATTCGTCATCTGACAATGAGCCATCTTCATATCCGTTGTCGCATGCCCAGCTTACGTCAACAGTAGCTTTGAAAGAGCCACCGCTCACATAGATGCCCGTATCACTCTTTATGGCCTTTGGTTTTCCGTCGGTATTATCACCAGTCGTCGTTGCCACCAGTGTGCCACCTTTGAATATGATGTCGCGGGTGCAGTTGATACCCTTTCCGCCATCACCGCTGCTGGTCATCGTGAGAGAGCCGGCTGTCATAGTGAATGGATAGTCGCACTTAATGCAGGCAGCACTGCTGTAATCAAATGTGCTGCTGTCGTAAACACAATCGCCGCTTGTAGCGATTGTAGTATTGCCGCCATTGATGACAACGACGGAGTCACACCTGATGCCGCGTGCAGCATCTGCTGTTACATTGATGTCTATTGTGCCGTTGTTAATCCACAGTCCATCGTTCACCTTTATGCCAGTACCTGTAGACGAACTGATATTCAGCGTGACATCATCATCAATAACAATAAAGTCATCACACGCTATGGCATGTCTGCAGTTGCCTGTAACATTCAGCGTTCCGGTTCCGTACAGATACACTTCTCCTTCGCTGAAGAATGCACCCTTCTGGTCATACACCTGTTCGGTATAGGTAGTGCCGTCGGTCAGGGTATTGGTAGTGCCGTCGGCAATCTCTAAGTACAGGTATTTGCTGCCCTGATTATTGATGGCCGAGCCGTCAACATTATTGATACTGACGCCATTCAGTTTGATGCCAAATTTCTTCTGTCTTTTTACGAGCAGCGAACCGTCAGTAGTAGTGCCCGACAATATAAGCAGCAGCGAGTCTATTTCGCTGGTAACAGTAACGTCGGCCCCATTTACCGTTACATAGTTAGCGTCATCTCCACTTACTGTAACACTGCCATCGTTGTAGGTAATAGATATGACCTTGATAGCATCTTCCGGAATGGGGTCTGTGGATGACGAGGACGATGACGAACCGTTAGTATAAGAACTGAAGTCCGTATCATCGTTCTTACATGCAACTATTGTGACTGCTGCCATGAGTAACAGAAATATCTTTTTCATACGTCTTTCTTATTTTAGAATTTGAATTTATACCCTACTCCTATGTAATGCTTGTCAGGGTCATAATCGTCATCATCCACGTTATGCATTTTCTGGAAGCGGTAGAAGGCATTCAGCGAATGATGTTTCGTCAGTCGTATGTCGGTACCTATGGTATAGCGCACCTTTTCGATGGCCCACGCATGATATGTCTCAATGCTTATGTAAGGTGTCAGGAGGGCCTTTTTCTTATCGTAGGATATCTCGAAACGTGAGCGGAGCTGGTTGTGTCCACGGCCGGAACGCACCTTGTCCTCCCAATGTTCTTCGTCAAAGTCCCAACGCGTTACGGTTTTCTCGGGACGATAGGTGTATTGCCAGCGTTCACGCAGCGACAGCTTTATGTTGTTTGAGAACTTGTACGAGCCTGTCAGACCTGCATAGAAACGATGTTTCACACCCCAGTAACTGGGACGCCAATGGTTATAGAGTCCGTTTGTCTTGTAGGTTATGTTCTCATGGAAATTATAGTCGAGCAATTTGTATCCGGCATCAGCCTTCAGCCAATTGAGCAGTTTATATGAAGCGCCAAGGCCTACACCCCAACGGTCCATCGTCTTGAAATTATTGCGGGTACGCATGTCGGCCTCCATTGAGATATCCAGACGCTTGCTCACCTTCTTCTCTGCCTCAAGACCGAGAATCAGTCCGCCTTCGCTGTCTGCAAACGTCGGCATACTGACGGCAACCAACAGGAGTGCCACAAATTTGCGCTTACACATTTTCATAGTCCGAAGTCCTCAGTTTTAGTTTTTCGTCAATTTCCCTATCCACTTTTCCGTCATAATAAACACGCAGCACAGCCATGTCGCGAAGGAAATCCACTGCGCCCACCTTCACGTTGATAACCTTCACGCCGAGTCTCTCCTCAAGGTCTGCTATCAGTTCCTGGCGACGCTCTTTCTTTATGAGGTCTATGCGGTCGTACTGTACCAACTTTGAGCTGTTCACCTTCAGGAATCTCTCAAAGAAGATGATGACGACAATGGTGATGATGTCTACCACCACCAGTTCCATCAGCGGTGTACCTGTCACCCTGCCCTTAGCGTCTATGTCAAAAGAGTCAGACATAGCATGAATCACCGACAGACATACTACGACAAAGAGATATGTCATCTCGCGCACCGGCATAGTGTCCGTACGGTAACGCATAATGGAGAAGATGCCAAACAGTCCCAAGCCGACACCCATTGTGGCCTTACCGCGGTCCATGCCCATCATCAGATACACAAGGAAGAAGATGGCAACAGAGATTATCATGAAGGTAAAATAGAAGTCACGACGCTTGCCCTTCTTGAAATACAGGAAGTGGACAATCATCCAGTTAACGATGAGACAAACAAAGAATCTCACCAACGTGTCGCCAAAGTCGGCAGAAAATAGAAATAAGTCTTTCATAATTTATAAATTTTCATTTTTTCATTCCTTCATTTTTTCATTCCTTCATTTTTTCATTCCTTCATTTTTTCATTCCTTCACCAGCTTTCTTACTTCAATCAGTTTTTGCTTGAAGCGGTTTACTGGCAGCAGGTTCTCGCATGTCAACGCCGACCCCATGCAATATTTTGAAAAGCCATGCGGCTGTATGCGTAGCTGTCGCAGCATTTGCAGTATTGGCGAATAAGCCAGTCCGTCACGTTTCAGTTCTATGATAACCATATTCCCCGTGTCCAGCTGTTTCCCGTTCTGCAGGTTCTCGAAATGCAGCTGTGTGTCAATCGTCACACGTTCCGTCTTCGCCTTGTTCACCAGCGTGATGCGCGAAAAGTGATTGTTCAGCGCCGGTTGCAAAGTATTCACATCATAGCGCAAGTGCTTCGCCAGGAACGCCCGCTTCTCCCCGTCCGTCAGGTCCATGTCCGTCACCTCGATGCGTTTCTTCTTTGTACGCCCGTGGTTATTCTTCGTCTTCACCTCCATAAACTGCAGGTCGGAGATGCAATACGTGCGGAAGCGTATCTTCTGGCGGTTAGCATGTCCGTGCTGATGTGCAGAGTACATGTCGTAGCCGGTAGTATCAAAATATGTAGTGTCATACTCCAGATTACACTTGCCCTCAATCTGCTGAATGAAATAATCATGCTGCGCCATTTCCAGCAGCAGACGAAGCTTCTGCTGATTCGTCACAAACTTAGTGTCGATGCGATTCATCAGCTTCACGCCACTCATCTGTTCCAGCGATATCGGAGCAAAAGCGTTAATCAGATTAGTCATTGATTAATAGATACTATTTTTTTATAATTCCGGTGCGAAGGTACAAATAAGTCATGAATAATGCAAATTTATTTCAACAAAAAGCCTATTTTATTAAACAAAACGCCAAAATACACTACAAAATAATGGTTAAAGTTTAACGGTTAAAGAAATTGGCGCCGGATGCGATTGCATCTTGCGCCAATT
>CAJODL010000012.1 GCA_905233165.1 uncultured Prevotella sp. | reverse complement strand
GTGTGCTCAAGAATGACTCCGAAATTTATCCATACTAGAAAAGAATTGATGGGTATGACTTATTTATACATATATAATGTACGTAACACGGACAATAATAAAAAAGTCCGGTAAAAGTCCATACACCTTGCTTCTTGTACTACTACAATTTCTGTTTATGTAAAATATATCAAATATCGCTCTGCTTTATAACCCCGTTTTTGGGAAAGCGGATGCAAAGGTATGACTTTTTTTCCAACTGACCAAATTTTTTTCGAGAAATTTTCAAAAAAACTTTCATTTTGGGGTTTAATTTGACAATCGTCAAGGTAAAAAGAGTCCCCAAAGTAACTAAATTCTCAAAATAGCGATTTTGTGCAGCGATTTTTGAGGAAATTTTGCAAAAACAAGCAAGAAGGCCCGAAAATACTAGAGGTTTAAAGCTTTTTCTTTTAGGAAGAAGTATTTTGAGATGTTTGTTTTGTCCATAGCCCATGCTATTGCCAAACTTCCTGAGATGCAGATAATGAGAGAAAGGAATAGGAATATCATTCCTGTGCTGTCAAACTCCAGGTACGGCAACATCTGTTTGCATAAAATTGTGAATATTGGTGAGAAAAGGAACAGCGGCAAAGTATTGCGTCCAATGAAGAGAATTCCTCTTTGCAGCTTCCCTTTTATGTACGGATAGATCGCCAGCAAGAAACTGGTGACAAAATACACTATCAATCCCCCACCAATGTGTCGCGCATCCAGATTCTGAGGTTCTGTTACCAATACGATAATGAAGAGCAACGACAGCCACATAGGTCTGAAGACATCCGTAAAGACAGAGTTGCTTTGACGTATTACGACACCCACAAAGAAATATGTTGGCATTGTCAGCGCCACGATGCCTGCCTTTGAGTATAGCACATACGCAATAACCAACAAGGCACACTTCATCCCCCTGTTTATTGGCAGATATCTGAATATGATGAAATACGGTATGCTGCAAAGCATAAGCGTTCTCAAGAACCAATACGGTCCCAGAGGATGCAATACCATCTTTTCGTAAAAAACAGCAGGTGTCAGGCTATCTATATGTTCCCGTATCGGCACTATCGATGCCATAAAGATATATCCGCCCTCCATTATAATATAAGGTACGAGAAACGCCGCTATTGTCTTGCAGAATTTTGCAGCAGGTTTCCCGATATTCATCAAGAATCCCGATATAATCAGGAACACAGGCATATGGAAGGTATATACCACCTGCTTAGCATAAGGATATGAGTCGCCTATATAAACCAGATGAAAGCTAATCATCAGGATTATCATGACACACTTTAGGAAATCCAGTTCAGATAGGCGACCCATGGTAATGGTTAAAGGTTAACGGTTAAAGGTTAAAGGTGAAATGTTAAGGGTTAAATACCCTTCACGACTTCTACTATCTTTGCCTTTGTCTCGTCTGTCTTCTGTTCGTCAATTTTTGCTGAGACAATGCCAATATTCTTTGTACCCCAATAGTTACAAATGTCGCGGTATTCCGCTGTAGCGCCATCATACACATTTGGAGAGTAAGACGACATCAGCAGAGCCATCTTCTGCACTTTGGCAGGTTTGTTGACACAATACATACGCTGTATAGGAGCCTGTATCTGGGCATTCAGAGTGAAGTAATAAATTGGCGCAGCCAGTACCAACACCTCAGCCTCTGCCATCAGCGGATACAGTTCCTGCATATCATCCTTCTGGATGCATGCACCATTTCCCTTGTTATGACAATATTCGCAAGCCAGACAGCCAGCAATTTTCTTTTTTGACACATTTACGAGAGTCACCTGATGACCAGCTGCCTCAGCAGCATTCTTAAACTCCTCTGCCATCCATGCAGTATTACCTTTAGCACGTGGAGAAGCCTGTAAAATAAGTACGTTCATAATTGTTTCGGTTTTTAATTATTAACTTTTAACTCTAAACTCTAAACTTTAAACTCTAAACTATCATCACCACCCTGGTGGCAATACGATATTTTTTACGTTGTGAGCAGCCTCAAAAAGCGGAGCGATCTCCTCATCCGTAAAGCCAGCGATGCCGCAGCCAATGCGAGTAACGAGGAAAGTCATTTCCTGATGTTGCTCTGCAAACTCTATGAATTCGTCCACATACGGTTTGATGGTATCCACCCCACCCTGCATTGTTGGGATGCCATAGCTCTGTCCTTGCAGACCGACGCCCTGCCCCATGATAGCGCCAAACTTGCGATAAGCAATATATGCAGCACCGCCACCATGCATACCCTGTAGGTTACTACCAAAGACGAAAATCTCGTTAGGCTTCAGTTCTGTAATAAGTTCCGGAGTAGTTCTCTTCTGTTCCATAAACAAATTATTTCTGCAAAGATACACTTTTCAATTCAAACCACCAAATTTTTTTATAAAATTCTTACATCAGCCCTCAGCCATCAGACATCTTCACTCTACAGCCCTTAGCTCTTAGTTCTTAGCTCTCTCCTGTCAGTTTCAAGCTCCTCCGTGGAGCATAGGCGTAGCATAGGCATAGCATAGGCATAGCATAGGCGTAGGATAGGCGTAGGATAGGCGTAGGATAGGAGCAGCCTACAGCATTTTTAAGGGTAAGAAATATAGATAGAATTAGATCAAAGAACCATCCCTTGTTCTGTCTTTTTATGGGCAAACTGAACATATGAAAAAAGGGAACGAAATCCGTTCCCTTCAGTAATTATGCAGCAGATAACTCTTCCCCCAATTTGTGAATATGATTAAGAATCTCCTGCTCGCGTTCCTTTGATGGCTTTTTAAATCCATTTATATAATTTCGAAGTAGCGTTGGATTCATGCCTATTCGACGTGCAAATTCTGCAACATTTATCTCCTTATGAGTAAGGAAAAAACGTTGCAAGGCTGTTGGCTCCGCATCATCATATTCAAAACTCTCGAAGCTGATGTCTTCATCCAATTCTCGCCAGTGAATACCATCGAAACCAAATGTGTACTTGCTGCGCTCTTCGTCATTAGCCTGTCTTAGTCGTGGATACCACAACAACGATTGTTTGTATTCACATCCATCATCATCTTTGCCGTAAATATAATCGGCATCAAACCAAATCTCCTTAATCTTCATACGCAGTCCTCCCTATTTCTCAAAATGTTCCTTCCAACGTTTTACGATAATATCGGCATTCTCGTCTATTACCTTCTTTATCTTTTTATAGTCGTTTGCTTTGATTTCTTGCTTCTCAAACAACTCAAACTCAACACCATTCCATATAAACTTGGCCATACCGCCATTACCCTCTACATGTATGTGTAACGGCTCATGTTCTTTGCTGTAAAAGAAGAACGAGAATCCGTAAAATCTAAATACTTCTGGCATCTTATATCATTATCAATTCACGGTGCAAATATAGGAATTATTTTCGATACCTCCAAATATTTTTGCAATTATTATACATTAAGTGCGAAAAAAGCCCCTCTACAGGACTTCGTCGATACTCCCAAGACTCACAGTTCTGACTATGCTTTCCCACTGGGGTTACTCTTGCATGTCATCACTGGTCGCTTTGGGCGCATTCTTAGCCCTTAGTTCTTAGCTCTTACCTCTTAGTTCATCCTTCAGCCATCATCCCTCAACCTTCATCCCTCAGCCATCAGCCCTCTCACCTACTCTCTATCCATACTCTAGGCTTACTCTAAGCTTACTCTAAGCTTACTCTAGGCTTACTCTAAGCATACTCATGAGTAAGCTTAGAAGGAGCCTACAAGCAGCTTGATAGGAGCCTAGGGGTCTTTTTTATGAACATATGTTCCTTGGCTCACGAACATATGTTCATAGGGGGTAGTCACCTATGTTATTTGCCTCACGAACATAGGTTACTTTTTAAGGGCACCTGTGTCTAGTTTTTTTAGGGGCAAGAAAGTATGCTTTCAGCCATCTTAGTCCTTAGCTCTTAGTTTCTAGTTCTCACCTCTTCCATCATACATCAGCCATCTTCCATCTTGTGTCACTCACCTGGCCCTGTGGCACAGTAATACAGTGTTCTCATACACGTTGATTGACATCTTGATATTGAGTTTGATTTAAGATCTAATCATTGCATATCAACTGATCATACCATTTTGAAAAATCATTATATAAAAACTCAATTTGATTTTTTAAACCAGACAAGTCACTATTGCCCATTATATATTTCTTTATTCTTCTTTTATTATATAGAAAAACATTCTCTAATCTATTAAGAGCATCTGCAGACAAGCGAGTATTTAAATATATCTTTTTTAAATCATTAATCGCTTCTTGCGCCTCTATTGGTAAATCATCATACGGTAGTGGTTTTAAATCGACCTCGTTTATTTTTGGTATACACATATTTAAGGTGTTAATTGCTTTATCTATTTCAAAAACTTTTCCATTCTTAATCTGAGTACAAGAAGATCTATTACGATCATATTCCCATTTGGTATTTTCATAATCATAGTCACGAACATCGTATTGTAAAGAATAACAGTTAATATTATACTGTTTCCAGATATCTTTAGCAACTTTTTTAACTAAAAATTTTTGCTCTGAAGAAATCGGAGTTTTGTATTTCTCTTCATCATAAGAAAATGCACATAATACAATACACACGGATTTCTGAACATCATCTACAAGGAGGAAATTAGTCTTTAGGAAGAATTTAATATTACTTCTACTAAAATTCTTGCTTTCTAAAAGGACATCTCTTTGCCATCTTTCGTCAATAGATTGCAATCTAATCCACCTTTCATTATTTATATATGTCTCAAAATCTTTTTTCTTAGGTATAATCCCTTCTTCTTTTACGATTCCCTTCCTGACGGCTACTAGCTCTATTGCCACCTCAGGTAAGTTTGGTAATGATTGAGAAACTGCCAAAAGAATAGCGGCATCATTCGTAGTTAACGATATTAGATTATCTTTCCGTTTTTTTACACTATACATTTCTTCCATAGTATATAAGAAAACATTAATGCACTATGATAATTGATTTTGTCATGTTTCATCAACTTTCCATAAATCAACACGACAAGTTCTTTTTGGGGGCAAACAGCTCATTACATATATCTAATGCATCACAACACATTGAGCGAAAATGATTGAACTGAAGGTCTTGATATCCTTTTAATAGATATTTATGTTGGCTTCTATATTCGATATCGTATAAAGTGAAATATCCTTGGCATATCTTATAGTCTATAGATATCAGATAACTCTGCTCTTGATTGATAAGAAAACCATAATATAACCATTTTTTACGGTTATCTTGATATGAAAACAACTTCTGCTCCAAACTGCTTGACAGGTTGTGCTTTATTTTTACTTCAAAAATATTGTATATATATTTCTCAACCATAATCTTTACTTTTCTGCAAAGATAGAGAAACTTTTTGTAATCTCCAAACAAAACTCAAAAAAGTATATTTATTGATTTTCAATTATAGCTATTTGTTCTTCCGTCAAGCCATATAGCTGATGAGTAAAAAGTAATATAGTGTCTGACACTTTGTGTTCAGGGAGTCCTCTATTATGCTACGTGGTTTTGTAAACTTTGTTACACTCATAACAGAAGTCTTTTAACGAACCTGCTATTTCTCGTGCGTAACATGTGGCTACACAAACATTTGACATGTTAAACATTTTAATTTCAACAACACCACTATAATCTTTGCAGACTTTTATACTATTTATTAAACTAGCATCACTACAAGGTAAATTTACACAACCATTTGATACAAATTGAATTATTAATCTATTCGTATCCATAAAACTTATAGAAGTTAAGTTTAATAAACATCCATTTCCGTTTATCGAAACAAGAAGTTGATAAGGATAAAATATCCAAACTTCATCTATCTTTATCGTATTATTGTCATTTAATATAACTTGATACACTTTTAAATAATATTCCATATTATGTTAATTATTTGATTTCAATTTTTATTTCCACATCTAATGCTTTTGCGATTCTTTCTAACATTCTTTTCTTATATGTTGTTGGCATATGTGTGCAAACATAATAATTATCATCAAGTACTTTCATTTGTAAACGATAATCTTTTTTCGGAACGACCAGAGGTAATCCGTCTGCACGTAATTCTTTCAGTTGAGCTACCTTTCGTGGCTCTAAATAATTAATTACAGCAATAAAAGTTTCTGTCGCATTTTTCTTCATTATAATGTTTCCATTGATATGGACTTTAATTGATTTGGATGGAGATTTCATATCTTTACTATTTAGTTAACACTTTCTATTGTTTTAATATCTATTACAGACAGACCATATAAATTATACACAATTCTATCTATCTCATTTTCCTCTACATCTATATTGTCATCCACATTTTTTTTCTTCTTTTTAATAATTGTTTTAGCTAAATCAGAAAGAATTTCTTCTGTCTTTTTATCTGCTTTTGGAATGGGGAAGATGGACAATTCATTAATTTTGAATTGTGGAAATAGACCTCTTTGAAGTTTACCAAACTTTTGTGCAAACCAAAACGATATCGCCTTTGAGTTTAAAATCGACAACAAATATAAAGGATTGCATTTAATATTGATTATATTCATTGAATTTAAGTCATTTAACACCACATCATCTGTATAACAAGCATTTATACAATACGGAAGCTTTGCAGGGATTTGTCTTACAAGAATGCGAGGACTTGAGAATAACCTCCAATCTTTTCTTGGAGCAGCTAGATTGTCTCCATATTGCAAATACTCTCTTTTTTCCCATGTCAATTCATAACGTTTTACATCATTTCCATTTATATATGGATGATGGCTATCACTTTCTTTACATAATGAATGGTATATCCTTTTTTTCTTCATCTCAACAGTTTGTTGAGGGATGCCTTTCCCTACTTCATAAGCCTTAAGACCAGCCTTAACATCTGCTAAATCACTCAACATACTAGAGCATTCTTCCATCTTATCAATGATAGAAATATAATCATTATTTTTGTATAATTCTATGTTTATAATGTAATCCTTATTTGCAAAAAGCCTTTCCTTATTTGTTTTAGATATTGTAATGATTTTATCTACTTGAATTGCCTCATTTAGTTTCACGAAATTGTCACCAGAAGAATTACGAAAAATCAATATACTACTATCAACATCTGCATTTTCAAAAATCTTTTTGTAGAAATTTGTGATTTGGATATCAAATCTATTCAATATATATCTTCTAAAATCTTTATTTGTATTTATAGTCATCCAATTATTTGGTATGATATAAGCAAATGTTCCCATATTATTCAACAAATTCACGCCCTGTTCTACGAATAGATGATAGAGGTTGATTTGATATTTTGCTAAAGCAAACTTCTTATAATATATTTCCTTATCTTCTTGGCTCATACCTTTATCTTCGCTATTTCTAGCAAACACATACGGCGGATTACCTATCACAATATCAAACCCTCCTTGTGAGAATACATCATAGAACCAAGTGTGCCAAAGCATGAACTGATCATTACCAGCAAGGTCTAAATCGCCAAAATCAATATTGATGCTCTGTTCCCTGAGTTGTTGCTTTACATTGTTTATAATGTCCTTTTTCAGAATGGCTTTCTTTTTGTGGTCAGGACAGCTATAGTATTCATCGAGTTTCTTTCGCAGGTCAAGACGCAGGACATCGAGCATATCATCAAACATTGTGGTTTGATAATTTCCAACTTTGTCTTGTTGCAATTCTGTTATATTGGAGAGGTCAACACCTTTATACTGTTCCAGAAGAGAGTTGCCCTGCATAATCTTAAAGTCAAGATTTGGCAAGGCCTGTGGTGTTTCTTCATCAACTATAAGTGAGAGCCAGAAGCGGAGGCGAGCAATATCGACTGCACCTTTCTCTATATCTACTCCATATATGTTTTGTTGGATGATATGTTTCTTTATTTCAGCAGCTTTGCTTTGCTCTATTCCTTCAAGGGCTGTACGACAAAGAAAGAGTTCTTTTAACAAGCCCATTGGGAATGCTCCAGAGCCAATGGCCGGGTCGCATATCTTGACAGTTTTCAGAGCCTCATCTACTTGCTGACGGAATTTCTTATTAGTACCAAGTTGTTCTACATCGTGAGTAGTTACAAATTGACGAAGTGCTTCTTTCGTAGCCTCATCTTCTATGTCTGTCTGGAGATAGGCAATCAACGACTCTCGACACATATAGGTGACAATCTCCTTTGGAGTATAGAATGCACCTTTGTCTTTATTATCTTCCAGCAAGTTCTCAAAGATTCTTCCAAGCATCTCTGGGTCAACACCTACTTCTGCATCATCAGGGTCGTTCTCATCGATTGTAAAGTTATAGGATGCAAAGAAGTCAAGCAAAGACTTCATGTATTCAGCAGGCAAAGGAAATTCTGTATCATCTGTGGCATCACGTTCAAAGAGTCCGCCATTAAGATATGGTACTTTTAATTGATAATTGAAAATTGACAATTGAGAATTATCATTCTTTCGTTCCGTATTTAAGTCGTTGAAGAGAACTTCAAGCACACCATCCACAAAATGGTCCTTGTCTTTACATTGCTCAAAGAGATTCTGTATAAACTCCTGGTCTCCTGTTCCCCACTCTGCATTAGTTCGTACACCTAACCAACCTTTCTTCTGCAAGAACTGAAGGAATACCAATCTGCCCATCAATTTCTTCACATAGTCGCGAATAGCCTTTTCAGGATTATCAAAGTGTGCAAATTGCTGCATGATAAACTTATTAGGCTTACCTTCTTGACGTTCTTCCCACTTATTAGCAACCTTAACCATTCGCTTACCTGTAACATGAAAGATGATGTTCTCGTATTGCTTCTTGTAGCCATCAAAGAACATATCGCTGACAGCATCTACAGAGAAGGCTTTTGTCAGGTCTTTTAATGAAAGTGCACTATCTCTCAACTTCTCAAACTGTTGTATGGCTGTGCGACTGCGATGTCCTTCACCAAGAAGGTAAGTGAAACGCTTGGTATCAGTAGAATCTTTCTTATATGTTCCATCTTCTGCAAAGGTCCAAGACTCACTAACGTAAGAGAAGCGCAATACACTTTCATTCTTCCTATAACAGAGCATGAAGGCTCCTGCATTGCCATTATTGCGCCATTGGGTGAGAAGCATGTCTCTTATGCCTCTGCGGTTGCGCTCTATATCCACATTGTCTGACAGCTCCACTTCATATACGGAAATCGTCTGGTTGTCACTTAGTGTTATAGTGCCAAGCCAAAGTGCCTGACGGGCAAAAGGGCTGTTTGTCGGCACATCTGAAGGAGTGTTCCAGAACTTTGCCTTGTTGCCGAAGATATCACGAAGAAGTAAAAGCCAGTTTTGTCTGTCGTATTTTGATTCGATGACGTTTTTGTAAATCATAGTAATGTATGGTTTTTAGTTATTTTTATTATTGGAAACTTTCTGAAAGAATGATTGCAGCATCAGACTCCAGCTCTGCCTTTTGCACTTCACGATAATATGCATTATAGTGATTTGCCATTTCGAGAACTTGCCTTAATGCTTCATCAAAAGTGATTTTTGCCTTTCCGCGTCCTTGGCGTTGGAGGTCTTTCTGTATGCGCTGGAGTCGCTTTGCAATATATGTAATAGTGCCTCGCTCAGTTAGTTCTTTCAGTTGAACTATTTTCAGGCGAGTGTCAGCATCCTCTATATGAGGAAGGAAACTGTTAAGCAGACTTATTGCTGTCGTCACCTGCGCACCAAGATTACTGCGCTGGCTCTGGTTCTGAGCCTCTTGCTGTATTTCCTGTTGTCTTGCAACCTCAAAAGCCCTTACAACTTTCTCTACATGATTGTGATGCTCTTCAATTCGTGGTACAGTCTTTTCACTTGGCTCTGCCTTGAAATATTTGAATGCATCAAGTACAGAAATCTCACTTGCTTCTTTATCATCAACCAGATAGAAAAGTTTTCTAAAATTGGTTTTTAGGAAGACAAGTGTATTACTGCTTAGGGCTGTACCTTCTACCTTACGGGATTCTCTGCCTGTACGACTGCGTAATGACAATCTTTCAATACGATTGTATTCCTTGCGATTTTGCATGTATAAGGTGCGCAACTCTTCAAAATATGGCAGTTCAAGGTTTCTGTCTTCCTGCTCTCGTTTTATTCCTTCCTTAAAGAGTTTGTCAAGGTCTCTGTCTATAATCTCATCAGTAGAATATATCTGGTTGTCTTCTCCAAATGTTGTATGGAATGTTTGTATCTTACTAAGAGAAATCTGTTTTAGGTTTATCTGCTCATTTCCCTGACGGGAAGGATAGAATACATAATTATATATGGAAGCAGATTTTGAGCCAATACGATTTACACGACCTATTCGCTGCATCAGACGAGTTGAGTTCCAAGGGGTATCGTAATTGATAATGATATTTGAGCGATGGAGGTTGACACCTTCTGCCAATACATCAGAGGTGAGAATGATGTTATAGTCGTTCTTTTGCTTCCTCCAATTGGCATCAAAATTATCTCTTATTGTCTTAAATAAAGAATCTCTGTTTTGTGCTGATATTACCAAGACATCCTTGCGATTGATACGTTTGGCAAGATAGTTGATAGTATCAACAGATTCTGAAAAGACAACCAGTTTGCCATCAATGTTGCGTTTTGAGTTGAAGAGTTCCCCTTCAAGCATTTCTTCAAACTTGGCAAACTTAGAGTCTTCTTCATCATCAATATTCTTCCACTCTAACCACATTTCGTCAAGCAATTCCTGATCATGCAGCAGCATGTCATAGTATTTAGGGTCAAAGTCTTTTTGAGAGAACACGGCATTCTTTGGGTTTGTCTCTGCCTTCTCATTTAGTTTCTCTTCTATTTCATCATCAGACAAGCCTTTATCATACAGCTGATTGATATCCATATCAGGAGCAATAAAGATTCTGTCTTTCTTCCACATATCAATCATATTCTGATTTGCCTGACGGAAGTTTTCCACAGATATCTTAAAGGCATAGAAACTGCTCTCCAGACGCTTTACAAGACCATTCTTACGAATACCTGCCAAGCTGCGGCTTATAACTTCTGCGTTGTCATAAAGTCCTTCTGCTATTTCTGGCTTTAGGTAGGCGATAGCCTGATATCGGGAGTAGTTCAGTTCTTTATCAAGAATGTTCATCGCCTTGACAAAGAGGTCTGCCATTCGTTTATTTAGCTCATATTCTTTCTTTATAGGTTTCTCAACCTTGGGGAAGCCATTAACGTCTTTATTATATCTTGGAATACTTTCTATATCTGTTCTTGTTCTGCGAACGGTAAGTGGCTTTATAACTCTATCTCTGACCTTTTCAGCCAACTTCTTGAACTTCATGAGGTCGAACTCACCATCCTTTCGTAACTTCTTGAATTCTACTACCAATGGAGAGAAGAAGGCTGTAAGATTTGGAACACCATCAATGGTACATTGGCGGGGGTCTTGGAACATCAGAATCTGGTAATACAAGTCCGCAGGAGTGTTATTCATAGGGGTGGCAGAAATAAGCATAACCTTCTTGCGATAACCTGGGATGTTTCCTGTATTCATACGAGGCATCTTACATATCTCCTGAAGTTGTTGGAATGCTCCAGAAGTGTAATTTCTGAATTTGTGGGCCTCATCCACTAACACAAGGTCATATTCATCGGCATTCCAATAATCTACATTCTCGTCATCAAGCACTTTGTTAAGACTGCCATTTGAGACAAAACGTGCATACTTGTCTATATCAAAGTCTTTGAAGGTGGTCTTCCAGTTCTGTTCTACAGCAGGAGGATAGACAACAAGAATCTTGGTATTCTCCCTGCCATTTTCTATAAGGAATCTCTTTGCTATCATTGTAGCAATGACTGTCTTACCAAGACCTACTACATCTGCAAGGAAAAAGCCATCATATCTGATAAGTTTTTGATAGCCTTCTATTACTGCATCTGTCTGATATTCAAACTTCTCATAACCGCTCGGCATATCAAAGGGGTCTGACTCGTCTATCTTCAGCACCCTGTCTGAGAAATATTCCATCAGCATCTTGATATACAACTCATAGGGTGTAAAATCTCCCTTGAGGTATGTCTTGTCAAGAACTTCTTTGTAATCTTCTGCGTTTATGGAGACATTCTGGGCTTCTTCCCACAATATGTCAAACTCATTCTTAGCAAACTGGACATCTTCGTACTGGGTCAGTTTTACATTGAATTCATACTGTTTCTCCTCGCCTATACCAAGACCGTTGCCGCTGAGGTTGCTGCTGCCTGTTATGGCAGCACCGAATGTGTGCTGGTTGTAGTTGTCTGGATAAAGGATGTATATCTTTGCATGTATCTTCTTTGACGGATGGGCTCGCAGCTCTAATTTCCCGTCCATGAGGTCTTTCACCATTTGGAGCATGCCATCCTCAACCTTCTGAGAATAGTGGGAGTGTTCGATATCTTCTTTCAAAAGACGAAGACATTCATCCTTCACCTCCTCTTCTGCCCCAAAGAACATTTCTCCTTTCTGATAGGCAGAGGCGATGTATTTGTCAACATCAATGCCTATCAGAATACGTACTTTGTTTACATTGTCCAAAAATGGACGCAGCGTGAAATATCCGGATGCGCGTAGGAAACCTACTACTGCATCCAGGTTCTTCACCTGAGGATTGTTTGCAAGAATACCTTCAAATTCCTGCATCAAGGTGTTCCCATTTCTGTTTGTGAAGAAATGGGAGTTTAACATAACATTAGTTAGTGTCATTTATGCACTCCAGATTTAGGAGCGAAAGAACTATCTGTTCGGAGAATGTGGATTCAACATAGAACCTCAGGACACGAAAAAGCGCGGAAAGGCGCTTATCGATGTCCCTTGGTCCTTGCAAAACCCACATCTTAATGATAAGTCCCGTCCACGCTATCGCGCAGACGTTGGCACTTATTCGTATTAAGATGTCAATTTGAAATTGCAAGGTTCAGGGACATCACCGAATCAATAAAGTCATGCAGGCACCTCCGCTGAGGCTTTTCCCGCATTCGAGTGCAAAAATACAAAAAACTTCCAACAATACAAAAAATCGGAAGTTTTTTTTTAGTTTAGAGTTGAGAGTTTAGAGTTTAAAGGCAGTTTTATAGTTTAGAGTTGAGAGTTTTAGTATTAAAAAAATAAGTTTTTTGCGTTTTACTCCTCCCTGATCGGCACTTGCCGATGGTCAAAGGTCTAAAGTCAAAAGCGGTTTATAGTTAAGAGGCAGTGGTAAGTGTAGAGTGGAGAGTAATTAGTTTTATGGGCTTAGTTGCTTAGTAGGTAGTTAGTGATTAGAGTATAAAAATCCCTCGTCGGATTATCTCAACTAGACGAGGGAAACAATCAAAATGATTGAATAAAACCTAAATCTATTATATTTCTAACGCTTTTTCTCGTTTATTTTTTGTTGTTCAAAAAGTCTTTTCTGCTCTCTCTCAAAATTCTCTATGAAGTGAATTTCAACAGGTGTCAGTTCATTGGCTGTGCGTTCTTTAAACTTGTCGTATTCAGCATCAGCTTTTTCCTTCGCCAACTTGGCAGAGATGCTCCCCGCATGGGTTAATATCTCTTTATCTGAGAGTCGCAGGAAATCATCCAGCTTCTGAATCCAGTCGCGCATATACATTGGCTTGTGGTCTTTGGCACGCAGTTCTGCATAGTCAATATAGAGGTTTACAATACGGTTCAGCGTATCAATCTCTTCTGCATTGAGATAGTTCTTTGCAAACTCGGCATCAGTGCGTTTTGGCAGCATCCCTGTCCAGGTGGTGAGTCCCATAAAATCCCTTGCAGCATTGGCGCGGTCATATATGATTTCTGCTGCGGTATGACCATGCACGGCATAATGCATCTTGTTTTGAACAGTGGCGAAAAACTCTTTGGTGATTTCCACCCGTGGGTCATAATCGATACTGAGGGCATAAATTTCAAGTACCTTGCGATAGAATATTTTTTCTGACGAGCGAATGTCTCGAATACGCGCCAGCAATTCATCAAAATAGTTGCCCTTGCCTGCATTCTTAAGTAACTCATCATTCAGGACGAACCCTTTCTTGATATATTCTTTTAACACGGCCGTTGCCCACTGGCGGAACTGCACACCACGATAAGAATGAACGCGATAGCCCACACTGATAATCATATCAAGGTTGTAGTAAGCGATGTCACGTTCTACCTTTCTTTTACCTTCAGTTTGAACTGTTGCAAAAAACGCAACAGTTGCGTCAGGCTGAAGTTCTCCCTCTTCAAAAACATTCTTTATATGCCTTGAAATGGTAGATTTGTTGCGTTGGAACAACTCTGCCATTTGGTCTAAGGTTAACCACACGGTTTCGTTCTGAAGTGTTACTTCTATTTTCGAAACTCCGTCTGGCGTAGTGTATAATATGATACTTCCTTTTTCGTCCATAATTCAATCTGCAAAATTACAACTATTTTCCAAACTAACAAAGAAAATCGTAATATTTTTCAAAAAATAAGTTTTTCGCGGTTTACTCCTCCCCCTCATCGGCTTTTGCCGAAGTCTAAGGTCAAAAGTTGCTTCTACACCCTCCACTTAAAGCGAGTGAAAGAAGGGATCGTTAAAGTAAATGGCGTAAGATGTATCACATGATTTGACCCCCGAAAGTTTTTGTCTAACTTTCGGGGGTCAAATCAGCATCCTACACCATCGGTTTATTATGTAAATGAATTATTTGTCATCATAGTGCCCATAGGCTGAGAGGACATCAACATGAACTTCTGTTTCAAAGATTTCGTATATCAAACGATGTTTTTTTGTTATTACACGACTCCATTGACCTCTTCGATTACCTTTCAGTTGCTCTGGATGTCCAGTTCCTGTTTTGGGGTGTTCCATCAGTTCCTTAAGTAACTTGACTGCCTTTTTATGGGCTGCTGGCTCGTTGTGTCGCAACTTGGCCAAATCCTCTTGAGATTTTTCAGAGTAAACAATTCTGTACATATTTAAAGCGAATTAAGCCATGCATCCATTTCCTTTGGATCTGAGAAACTGACGCATTTTCCCTGCTTGATTTGTTCTCTTGCTTCATCAACACGAGCAAAGAATTCTTCTTTCGTCATCTCTGTGGGGTCAGCCTTTTTTTCATATACAAGCTTTCGAAGATATTTAGCTATACGCTTCAGCATACTCTCATCTTCTGCCAAAGTACCCAAATTTCGCAGTATCTCTGCATTCAATTGAATTGCTGTCATAACGTCATTTTTTAGTTTCCGCTTGCAAAATTACAACTTTTTTCCAATATCAGCAAAAAATCACTCGTTTTTTTCGAAAAATAAGTTTTTTGCGTCTTACTCCTCCCTCATCGGCTTTTGCCGAAGTCTAAGGTCAAAAGTCAAAGGTCAAAAGCGGTTTATAGTTAAGAGGCAGTGGTAAGTGGAGAGTTCTTTAGTCTATTATCAAATTATCCTCTAACAAAAAGGGTATAACACCAACATACATGACACCATCCTCATCTGTCCAGGCCTTGGCATTTCCGTCTGTTATGACAATCTTACGGAAGAAATCGCCAGAGTTCTTCAGAGAAAAAGTTTCTTGTTGTTTTTTCGTTTCGGTATCTACATTTAATGCAGATTGGATATATACTTTCTCACGTCCGGCATTTACGACAAAATCTATTTCATACTGCGACTGCTGCTTTTTGCCATCCTTTACAGTGGTCAACTCCACAACTCCGTATCCCTGTGATAATCTTTACCTTACCATTCCATCGTTTGCTTAGTAATTCACTAACATATTGACCTCGTTGAATGACCATTTTTCCTGTCCTTTCTTTTAGTTCTACTGCAAAAACAGTCGAATATTCGACACTTTTTGCAGTGCAAAGGTAAAATTATTTTTCGAATCACCAAAAAAAATAGCGATATTTTTCAGAAATTAAGTTATTTTGCGTTTTATCTCCTCCCCCTCATCGGCTTTTGCCGAAGTCTAAGGTCAAAAGTCAAAGGTCAAAAGCGGTTTATAGTTGAGAGGCAGTGGAAAGTGGAGAGTGGAGAGTAATTAGTTTTATGGGCTTAGATGCTTAGTAGGTAGTTATAAAAATCCCTCGTCGGATTATCTCAACCAGACGAGGGAAACAATCAAAATGATTGAATATTGCCTGATCAATGCTCAGTTCCGGGTCTTGCATTTGGTCAAGGCGTTGGCTTGCCACCTGCGCCATCCATTGCTTGAAAGGCTCTGCCTTACGTGATGGAATGGATTGAATCAATCGGAAAAGCTACTCAGTATCAGCGACATCCGTCAAACGCATCTTGCCATCTTCAGATTTTAATTTCAACTGGTTACAATTTGTAACCGTTTCATTTCCTTCTTTTTTAGCCTGTGTTTCAGAACTTTCCAATAGTTTCTTGCATGATCGTTGTCTGGCTGGTCTGTCAACACCCCACATACATCCACTATAGAGAATTCTGTGTGAGATTAAAAAAATTAAAAGTTTATGAAAGAGAATACAAAAAACATAATCATTCGGGTGCTGGAGATAGCTTTCCTTTTGCTCATGCGTAAAAAGAATAAGTAATGAGAAAGCTAATTTTTGCCAAAGTTCGACGATCTAATTGTCATATCCACATAATCTTTTTCGGTTATTTTTATTATGTTGCCCTCTGAAAAGCGAGTTTTTTATGCTTTTTCTTGCATTTCTCATTATAAAATTGTAACTTTGCACGCGGAAAATTTTATATAAAAATATATGGCAATAAAGAATTACAAGAGAACAACTATTACTGCCGCCCTGCCTTATGCTAATGGCGGAGTACACATAGGTCACTTGGCTGGAGTGTATATCCCAGCTGACATCTATGCCCGTTTCCTGAGACTGAAGAACAGAGAGGTGATATTCGTCTGTGGCTCTGACGAGCACGGCGTACCTGTTACCATCCGCGCTAAACAGGAGGGCATCACTACACAAGAGGTGGTGGACAGATACCACAAAATCATCAAGGATTCGTTTGCGGAATTCGGCATTTCATTTGACATCTTCTCACGCACTACGAGTAAGACACACTATCAGTTTGCGAGCGACTTCTTCAAGACGCTCTATGACAAGGGTGCTCTGGAGGAAATAACAGAAGAGCAGTATTGCGACGAGGTGACAGGAGAATTTCTGACCGACCGTAACATCGTAGGCGAATGTCCCCGCTGCCACAACCAAGGGGCTTACGGCGACCAATGCGAGAAATGTGGTGCTACCCTATCACCTGACGAACTGATAAATCCAACAAACAAGAACAACCCAGGTCACGGACTCGTAAAGCGTCCTACGAAGAACTGGTACCTGCCTCTGGGCCGCTATCAGGAGTGGCTGAAGGACTGGATTCTGACAGGTCATAAGGAATGGCGTTCCAACGTCTATGGACAATGTAAGTCTTGGCTTGACATGGACCTGCAGCCTCGTGCTATGACACGCGACCTCGACTGGGGTATTCCAGTACCTCTGAAGGGTGCAGAAGGAAAAGTGCTGTACGTTTGGTTTGATGCCCCAATAGGATATATCTCAAACACAAAGGAACTCTGCGAGAAGGAACCAGAGAAATGGGGTACCTGGCAGAAGTGGTGGCAGGATGAGGACACGAGACTGGTACACTTCATCGGAAAAGACAACATAGTATTCCACTGCCTCATATTCCCTGTTATGATGAAGGCACACGGCGGATATATAATGCCTGACAACGTGCCTGCAAATGAATTCCTCAACCTTGAGGACGACAAAATCTCCACTTCCAGAAACTGGGCTGTATGGCTGCACGAATATCTCGTTGATTTGCCAGGAAAGCAAGATGTGCTGAGATATGTGCTGACAGCAAATGCTCCAGAGACAAAGGATAACAACTTCACATGGAAGGATTTTCAGGAGCGTAACAACTCCGAACTGGTGGCTATCTACGGCAACTTCGTAAACCGTGCTCTGCAGCTTACAAAGAAATACTTCAATGGCGTAGTGCCAGAGTGTGGTGAGCTGACAGATACTGACAAGGAGGCCATCGAGGAGTTTAAGAATGTAAAGGCTGACGTAGAGACATACCTGGAGCAGTTTAAGTTCCGTGAGGCCCAGAAAGAGGCTATGAACCTTGCCCGCATCGGAAACAGATATATCACAGAATGTGAGCCTTGGAAAGTTGCGAAGGAGGATATGGAGCGTGTGAAGACGATTCTGTATGTCTGCCTGCAGCTGACAGCCAACCTCGCTATAGCATTCGAGCCATTCCTGCCTTTCAGCAGTAAGAAACTCAGAGACATGCTGGCAATGGACAGCTTCTCATGGGAGCAGCTTGGTAGCATGGATATACTGCCAGCGGGAAAGCAGCTCAACGAGCCATCACTGCTCTTCGAAAAGATTGAGGACAGCGTTATAGAGGCACAGCTGAAGAAGCTGGAGGACACTAAGAAGGCCAACGAGGCAACAGACTTCGAGCCGGAACCTATAAAGGAGAATGTAGATTTCGACACCTTCGAGAAGCTCGACATCCGCGTAGGTCTCGTGACATCATGCGAAAAGGTGAAGAAGTCGAAGAAACTGCTGAAGTTCCACATCGACGATGGCACCCCAGAGGGTCGCACCATCCTGAGCGGCATCGCAGCATACTATGAGGACCCACAGGTGCTGATAGGCAAGCAGGTGCTCTTTGTGGCAAACTTCGAGCCACGCAAAATGATGGGCGAAGAGAGTCAGGGAATGATTCTCTCAGCTGTGAACTTTGACGGTTCACTGTCAGTAACAACAACATCAACAAACGTTAAACCAGGAAGCATTGTTGGTTAAATGGAAAAAAAGATACAGGAGGCAGTAATTGCTGCCATAAAAGAATTATACGGTCAGGAGATACCTGAGAAGTTGGCTACTCTCCAGAAGACAAGGGCAGAGTTTGAGGGTAATCTGACTCTCGTGGTATTCCCATTTCTGAAGATGTCAAAGAAAGCCCCTGAGGCAACAGCAGAGGAGATAGGACAATACCTCAAGGAACATTGTTCTGCCATTAGCGGATATAACGTAGTAAAGGGTTTCCTGAACCTCTCTATCGGCGGCAATGCATGGATTAACGTACTCAATGAGATAGATGCCAATCCGCATTATGGCGAGAAGCCTGTTACGGACAAGTCACCACTGGTGATGATAGAATACTCTTCTCCTAACACCAACAAGCCTCTTCACCTTGGACACGTAAGAAACAACCTCTTAGGATGGTCTTTGGCACAGATAATGACTGCCAACGGCAATAAGGTGGTGAAGACAAACATCGTCAACGACAGAGGCATACACATCTGTAAGTCTATGCTGGCTTGGCTGAAATGGGGCAATGGTGAGACACCAGAATCTTCTGGCAAGAAGGGTGACCATCTTATTGGTGACTATTACGTAGCCTTCGACAAACACTATCGCGAAGAAGTGAAGGAACTCATGGCAAAAGGTATGTCGGAAGAAGAAGCCAAGAACGAGGCACCCCTCATAAAGGAAGCTCACGAGATGCTCGTAAAATGGGAGCAGAACGACCCAGAGGTGCGTGGTCTGTGGCGAAAGATGAACGAATGGGTTTATGCCGGCTTTGACGAGACATACAAGGCACTGGGAGTTGGTTTTGACAAGATATACTACGAAAGCGACACCTATCTGGAAGGAAAGGAAAAGGTAGAAGAAGGTCTGAAAAAAGGACTCTTTTACAGGAGAGAGGACGGCTCTGTATGGGCAGACCTCACAGGCGAAGGTCTCGACGAGAAGCTGCTATTGCGTTCGGATGGTACGTCTGTGTATATGACACAGGATATCGGAACAGCGAAGCTGCGTTTCCAGGACTACCCTATCGACCAGATGATATATGTCGTTGGTAACGAACAGAACTACCACTTCCAGGTACTCTCTATACTGCTCGATAAGTTGGGCTTTAAATGGGGCAAGGACCTGGTACACTTCTCATACGGTATGGTAGAACTGCCAAACGGCAAGATGAAGAGTCGCGAAGGAACAGTAGTAGATGCCGACGACCTGATGCAGCTGATGGTGGATGACGCCCTGAAGACTTCGCAGGAGTTGGGTAAGTTTAACGACATGAGCGACGATGAGCGCAAGGAGATAGCTCGCATAGTAGGTATGGGAGCCCTGAAATACTTCATCCTGAAGGTAGATGCCAGAAAGAAGAGTCAATAGACTTCAACGGCAACACAGGACCATTCATACAATATACCTATGCCCGCATCAGAAGCATCCTGAGGAAGGCAGAAGCAGAGGGTCTTGTAGCAAAGACCAACGACAGCATCAGCCTCAACGAGAAGGAGATTGCCTTGATACAGAAGATGAGCGAATATGGCGCTGCTGTAGCACAGGCAGGAAAGGATTACAGCCCTTCTGGTATCGCGAACTACTGCTATGAGTTGACGAAGGCTTTCAACCAGTTCTATCATGACTATTCTATCTTGGGTGCTGAGACACAGGAGTTGAAGCAACTGCGTCTGGCTCTTGCAAAGAATGTGGCAAAGACAATAAAGAACGGCATGTCCCTCTTGGGAATAGAAGTGCCAGAAAGGATGTAGGCCCCCTCCCGTATGGAGGGTAAAGTTGAGAGTTTAGAGTTGAGAGTTTAGAGTCAGTTGCAAGTGTATAGTAGAAAGTGGAAAGTGAAAGGTGAAAAGTAATATGGAGAATGGGGCCGCTCTTGCTTGGGCTGTTGATGCAGCTTGTTCTGGAAATCCCGGACCGATGGAATATCGTGGAGTGGATCTGACCACGAAAGAAGTGGTATTCCATTTCGGTCCTATAAAGGGAACCAATAACATTGGTGAATTTCTCGCCATAGTACACGCTATGGCCCTCATGGAACAACGAGGACTTAAGGGATATACCATATATACCGATTCCGTCAGCGGACAGGCATGGGTGAGACGCATGCAATGTAAGACAAACCTGGAACGCAACCCAGAAACAGAAAAGGCATGGGAGTTGGTAGAGAGAGCAGAGAAATGGCTCAAGACACACTCGTTCAGAGTGCCCATAGTAAAATGGGACACAAAAGAATGGGGAGAGATTCCTGCGGATTTTGGAAGAAAGTAGGCCCCAGGGGAGTTAAGAGTTAAGAATTAAGAGTTAAGAGTTAAAGACGACAAAAATAAACTAACTAATACTAAAAACAAAATGAAGTTCAACAGATTATACTCTATTGTAATGCTGTTTGCCGTTAGTGTTATGGCAAATGCGCAATCGTGGAATCCTAACGACCTCATTATCAACGAGGTAATGGCAAACAACCTGGACGTTTACCTTGATGCCTCATGCAATTATGGCTCATGGTTTGAGGTATATAACCCCACAGATAAATATGTTGATTTGGGAGGTCTTTACGTAAGCAGTGATCCTGCAAACCTAAAGCAGCATAAACTGGTAGATTATTATGGTTATGTGGCACCTCATGGATATGCTGTTATCAGTTATGAACACTATGAGGTATTCACCCGAAATGCCTATCGCCAGATTAATGATGAACTGAATTTGAAAGGTGGTACGATAGTCCTCAGCGACGGCAATACCATCATCTCTACTGTCAACTATCCAGCAGCAAAGCCTCGCATCTCGTATGCCCGTAAGACAGATGGCGGAGCAGAATGGGGATTTACTGGAAACCCTACTCCAGAACAAAGCAACAACAGCAGCAGTTTTGCGCAGACGCAAGTAGCCACTCCGACAGTAAGCAGAGAAGGAGGACTCTTCTCGGGTTCTGTATCATTCAACGTAACTGTTCCGAGCGGAGCAACACTTCGCTACACAACAGATGGTAGTACCCCTACCCTTACAAATGGAATTATCAGCACGGATGGAATATTTGAGACAAGCCGGACATCAATATATCGTTTCCGTGCCTTCCGAGACGGATATCTGCCAAGTAATGTGGTATCTCGTTCTTTTATATTGAATAACGGAAACGAGCCATTTCCTATCATATCGGTAGTAACAGACTCACGACATATCTTTGGTAGCGACATTGCTATATTTGAAAAATCAGACAACGGACGACCAGGAAATGGCCAATGGGAAAACTGCAACTGGAACATGGATTGGGACAGACCTGTCAATATGGAGTATATCACAACAGACGGCAAGACTGTCGTAAACCAAGAGTGTAACATAAATGCCTGTGGAGGATGGAGTCGTGCTTTTACTCCACATTCTTTCAAGCTGAAGGCCAACAAAATATTCTATGAACAGAACTATTTCCCATATCAGTTCTGGAAAAACAAACAATACCTGAAGAGCAAGACCCTACAGATACGTAATGGTGGTAATGACACAGGTTGCCGAATAAAAGATGCAGCATTACAGGAAATAATAGCACGCTCAGGGTTATATATAGAATGTCAGGCTTGGCAGCCAGTACATGTATATATCAATGGTGCGCCATATGCTGTGCTGAATATGCGCGAGCCAAACAATAAGCATTATGCTTCTGCAAACTATGGTATCGATGCTGACGAAATGGACCAGTTTGAGATTGGGCCTGACTCTGGTTATGTACAGAAAGAAGGTACTCGAGAAGCGTGGGAAAGGCTATATACCCTTTCCAGAAGAGCTATTAGTCCGACTTACTATGAAGAGATAGGTAAACTACTTGATATCAATGCGTTTATCAACTATCTCGCAATGCATTTCTATCTTGGCAACTGGGATTGGCCACAGAACAACGTGAAGGCATTCAGGGATCAGAATGACGGAAAATTCCGCTTTGTGGTATATGACCTTGATGGAGCCCTCAATACCACATCATCGATATCCACCTTCTTGGGTAAGCAGAACTACACCTTTGACAGGCTTTATGGATATGACTACTCCACCTCTACCAGTCTGACGAACCAACGTCTGACAAAAGAGATAGAATTTGTCACCATAGTAAAGAATCTGCTAAATAACGCCTCTTTCAAGAAGCGACTCGTGGATGCAATGTGTATCATGGGTGGTTCGGTATATACTCCAGAAAGAGTGCAAAGTATTGTTGACGAGATGACAGCCTACCTGTCACAAGGAGGATACGTTAATCCTTACGGAACCGCCAGCGACATAAAGAGCAAGCTAACAAAATCATGGAACAGCTCTATCATGGATCATGTGAAGAGTCAGAATCTCACCTATGCCACAAAGCAGCAAGCCGCCTTTGGAAGTAACATCAATGGCGCCAGCATCACATTGAATGATATGGCAGTTCCAACAGGAAAATTTGATGGTTATGTTTTTGCCCCAGTAACCCTGAGGGCTGATGCTCCAGCAGGTTATCGCTTTGTAGGATGGAGAAGTAATAATGGAGATGCAGAGACACGAACCCTCGTCGAAGCTACAGACACTTGGAAATATAATGACAACGGCGTCAGTCTCGACAATACTGGTTGGACATCACCAGACTATGATGACACAAGCTGGAATAGTGGTGCAGCACCATTGGGATATGGCAAGACACAAACCACAAATCTGACCCAATATCTGCAGACATACTATTTCCGTAAGACTATCAACATCGACGAAATACCTGCAAGTGTTTCGATGGACTATGTAATAGATGATGCTTTCGTAATATACGTCAATGGTGTTGAAGCAGGCAGATATAATCTTCCTAATGGTACCATAACATACAACACCAACGCTTCCACCTATGCCTACAATAATCCTGATAAAGGTACTATGACACTTGATGCTTCACTCTTCCATGAGGGTACCAATGTCATAGCGGTAGAGGTACATAATTTCCTTAATCCTAGTTCTACAGACATTCTGTGGCAGGCAACCATAAATGCTGAGACACAAGGAATGACAACCATCGTTTCTACAGAAAGGGAATACACACTGCCTGCAAGCGGCAGCATCAACGTGACAGCAGTTTGGGAGAAATACAAAAACGATACAGGACTTCGCATCAATCGCGCTACCCCAATAAAGATTAACGAGGTGAGTGCTGGCAATAGCATGTCGATGAATGACCTCTACAAGAAAGCTAGCTGGATAGAGTTATACAACACAACAGATACCGACCTGGATATTCGTGGACTATACATCTCAAACAAAGCAGCAAATCCACAGCTTTGTAAGTTAGCGGGTGGCAAGAACATCAATACCATTATTCCTGCAAAGGGATATCTCTTCATTTCGTGTGACAACAAGGTATCAAGTGCTGTTTCCCAGATACATGCTTCCTTCAAACTTGATAACACTGATGACCAGCTCGTGATGATTTCAAGCAGTGAGGACTTTGTTGCAAATAACCAGGCATTCTTCAATAGCCACGAGGTGATGCGTGAATTTACTGATACCCTCTTTTATGGACAGCATAATGGAGACCAAAGCGTGGGACGCTATCCTGACGGAGCAATGACATACTACGTCTTAGCCCACCCCACTCCAGCAGCTACAAACAGAGTACAAGCAACAGATCCATATACAGGATTGGATAAACTGTGGATTTATGGCGGAAAGGTAGTTAGAGGCGATGCAAATGGTGATGGAGAAGTCGGTATGCCAGATGTTATGTTCGTAACAAATTATATCCTCGGTTCTCCTGCTACATCCTTCAGCATAGAGGGAGCAGATGCCAACCTTGATGGAGAAGTAGATAATAATGATGTGAAAAACATCGTTGACTATATCCTAAAGGGGAAGCAGTGGGAAAGTGAAGAGTGAAAGGTGAAAGGTGAAAGGTGAAAGGTGAAATATTAAAAGTTAACGTACGTTAAAGATTTGCATTTGGCTTCATTTTATAGTATCTTTGCATAATATGACTAAGAAAAAAAGACGTAAAAGCAAGAGTAATGGCAGAGGGGTGCAGGTTGCAACCTTGTGTCTTAGCACATCCCTGGTGCTCATTTTACTGGGATTGGTAGTTTTCATAGGACTTACTGCAAACAACCTTACGAACTACGTAAAGGAGAATCTCGTTGTGACAGTTATCTTTGACGATAACACCCTCGACAGAGAAGCAGCAGTAACATGTCGTAAGATTCAGACCCACCCTTATGTGGCACACCTGAAGTATATCACAAGAGAGGAAGCCCTTGAAGAGCAGACAAAGGCTTTGGGTTCTAATCCAACAGAGTTTCTTGGTATGAATCCGTTTGTTCCATCAGCAGAGATAAACATCAAGGCTGATTGTGCCAATGCCGACTCATTGAAGTGGATTACAAAGCAGATAAAGGGATATGACAACGTCAGCGAGGTGACATACCAGAAGGACCTGATGGAGAGTGTGAATAGCAACATCCAGAAGATTATGATTGGCATGATGATATTGGCAGTATTGCTTACCTTCATCTCTTTCTCACTTATCAACAATATGGTGCGCCTGACAATCTTTGCACGTCGTTTCTCTATCAACATCATGAAACTCGTCGGAGCATCATGGTCCTTTATCCGTAAACCATTTATCGGAATGGCAATGGCAGAGGGATTGGCAGCAGGACTATTTGCTGATGCTGTTTTGGCAGGATTGGTATATGCCTTGTATCACTATGAGCCAGAAATAGTAAATGTAGTAACATGGGAAGTGCTTGCTATAACAGGTAGTGCTGTACTCCTGTTCGGATTGCTCATCTCTACAGTATGCGTTTACTTCTCTGTTAACTCATTCCTCAGAATGCCAACGAGGAAGCTTTATAAAGTTTAGAGTTTAAAGTTTAGAGTTTAAAGTTCAATACAATAAAAATGAAAGATTTCGCATTTAGTAAGATAAACTTCATCCTTATCGGCATTAGCATGATTATTGTCGTGATAGGATTTTTGATGATGATTGGTGCATCGTCTGACGATAAAACATTTGACGCAGAGATTTTCTCTGATATGCGCATAAAGGTTGCTCCAATAGTATGTCTTGTTGGATTCCTTTCTGTCATCTGTGGTATCATGTATCGTCCTAAGAACAAATAAGCACAGTTATCATGGATTGGTTAGAAACCATTATTATTGCGATAGTAGAGGGACTGACAGAGTTCCTTCCTGTATCTTCTACAGGCCACATGATAATAGCGCAGAATCTGTTAGGCCTCACCCCTGATGCTCTCAACGAATCTGACAAGGCTTTTGTGCATGCTTTTACATTTATCATACAGTTTGGTGCTATCCTTTCTGTAGTATGTCTTTATTGGAAGCGTTTCTTCCAGTTTGACACTACCCCTGCTCCTGCTGGCAGCAATATGTTCCAGAAGCTGAAGCATACCTTCAATTTCTATTGGCTGCTGATAGTTGGTGTATTGCCAGCTGTGATAATTGGTCTTCTAGCAAAAAAATCAGGTCTGCTCGACTGGTTGCTCGATAGCGTTGAGGTTGTTGCCATAATGCTTGTCATTGGTGGTATCTTTATGCTCTACTGCGACAAACTCTTCAACAAGGGTTCTGAGGAAACAGTCCTGAATGAGAAGAAGGCTTTCAACATAGGTCTGTACCAGTGTATCTCCGTAATACCTGGCGTATCACGTTCGATGGCAACAATCGTGGGTGGTATGACACAGGGTCTCACCAGAAAGCGTTCTGCAGAATTCTCATTCTTCCTTGCTGTTCCCACTATGGCTGGTGCCACACTTCTCGACCTGCTTGACCTTCTGAAGGAGGACGCTTCATGGGCAACAACACATAATATCACCATGCTGCTGTTAGGTTGTGTTGTAGCATTCGTAGTAGCCCTGCTGGCGATGAAGTGGTTTGTCAGTTTTCTGTCAAAATACGGCTTTAAGGCCTTTGGTATATATCGCATCATAGTTGGTGGTATCATCATCATCATGTTGCTCACAGGTCACTCATTAGTAATGGTTGACTAATATGGATTTCAAAGAAGGCGAGATATTGCATATCAACAAGCCCTATGGCATGACCAGCTTTGGAGCTCTTGCCTTTGTCAGAACCCGTATTTCTAAGGCTGCAGGAGTGAAGCGCATCAAGACAGGACATGCAGGAACCCTCGACCCTCTTGCAACAGGAGTCCTGACCCTCTGCACAGGGAAGAAGACAAAACTCATCCCTACCCTGCAGTATCATGATAAGGAATATACTGCAACCCTACAGCTTGGAGCTACAACGCCCAGCTATGATATGGAACATCCTGTAGATACCACCTACCCTACTGAACACATCACAGAAGAAGCAGTAAAAAAGGCTTTGGAGCAGTTTAAGGGCGACATAATGCAGGTGCCTCCAACATATAGCGCAGTACACATAGATGGCAAAAGAGCATACGAGATAGCTCGAAAAGCTGATGACTGTCATACAATAGAAGATTCAACTCTTCCGCCAAAACCAGTTCATATAGAAGACATAGAACTCCTTTGGTATGACGATGAAAAGAAACAATGCCAGATAAGAGTAGAATGTGGTAAAGGAACATACATCCGCTCTCTGGCACGAGACATAGGAAAAGCCCTCAATAGTGGCGCATACCTCACACAACTCTGTCGCACACGCGTAGGCGACGTTACATTAGATAATTGTATAGAACTCGATAATTTCCAAGAATGGCTAAACTCTCACAATTCAACTTCCCTTTAACAAACGCTAATATAGCGCTCTATCCTCACACCAGTGAACATGTGATTAAGAACGGACGTAAGAAAAATACTTTTTACGTAAAGCGTCCTGATGAGTGTAACCTCGTCATCGTACAACGCAAGACAGGAAAAATTTTCTTGCACAAGATTGATCGCAAGGGTAAGAGCATACGTGATGACGAAGGAAATAAGATTCCTTTGAAGTTCAGTGACATCCTCGATTTCTTTGACGAGGGCGATACCTTTGTATTCAATGATACCAAGGTTATGCCAGCACGTCTGTATAGCCGCAAGGAGAAGACAGATGCAAAGATTGAGGTATTCCTGTTGCGTGAGCTGAATGCTGACATGCGTCTGTGGGATGTGCTTGTCGAACCAGCACGAAAAATTCGTATTGGCAACAAGTTGTTCTTTGATGATGACACCCTCGTAGCAGAGGTCGTAGATAACACCACCTCTCGTGGCAGAACACTCCGCTTCCTGCATGACTATTCTCATGATGAGTTCAAGAGACGCCTCTATGCCCTTGGTGAGCCACCATTGCCACGATACATAATGGATTTGAGAGCAAAGGACAAGAAGAATCATCCTGACATCGAGGAAGATCCAGAAGATTTTCAATGTATCTATGCCAGCAATGAAGGAGCCGTAACAGCACCTTCTACAGGACTGCATTTCACACGTCAGATGATGAAGCGCATCGATATCAATGGTATCAATACTGCCTTCCTCACCCTGCATTGTGGACTGAGTAACTTCCAGCTGATTGACGTCGAAGACCTCTCAAAGCATAAGCCTGAGTCAGAGGAGATGTACGTCAATGCCGAGACCTGTAAACTCGTCAATGATACCAAGCGCAGTGGTCACAAGGTATGTGCCATTGGAGCCAGCGTCCTGAAGGCGATGGAGTCATGTGTAGGCACAGATGGCTTCATAAAGGAATATAGTGGTTGGACCAGCAAGTTCATCTATCCGCCATACGACTTCGGATCAGCTGACTGCTTCCTGACAAACCTCTACCACCCTATGTCACCAATGATGATGGAGGCATGTGCCTTTGGTGGATATGAAACAGTAATGACAGCATACAAACAAGCTCTGAAGGCAGGATTTAAAATCGGATGCTTCGGAGATGCTTTGCTCATAATATGATTTACCTGTCCCTTGGAAGCAATATTGGCGATAAGGAGGCCAATATCTTACGTGCCTACGAACTCATAGAAGAGAAGATAGGACACATCGTACGACGTTCCTCACTCTACAAGACTGCTCCCTGGGGATTCTCCTCGCCAAACGAGTTCCTGAATAGCGCAATAGCTGTCGAGACATCTCTATCACCAAGAGAACTGCTCAGCAAGACACAGGAGATAGAACGCCTCGTAGGACGAAAAGAGAAAACAGGTGACAGTGGTTATCAAGACCGCATCATTGATATCGACATTCTATATTATAATGATATGGTAATCAACGAGCCAGACCTCGTTATTCCACATCCATTGATAAATGAACGTGACTTCGTACTTAAACCTTTAAAAGAAATCTATGATTAACCTCCTTATAGCCTCGATAATAACGGTATTCAATCCGTCATCATCGGACCGTATCGCTGAACCAGTGGTAATACCTGTCAGCGAACAGGCTACATCAGCCCTTGTGACATTGGGTGACAAAGAGATTCCTTGTCAGCTCGACGACCTCAATGACGATGGCGTTTTTGATGAACTGGCTTTTGTTACTGATATAAAGGCAAAAGAGACTCTCACCTTCTCTGTTTTTTTCTCTAATGACAAGCAGCATGAATATCCTGCAAAGGCTTATGCCTCTATGTCTATGAGAGATCGTGACAGCAAGGCAAAGAAGCCAAAGCATCTGCCTGCTACATCTATAACAGTACCTGCTTCGAGTGACGCCTTCCAGTATATCTTCCCTCATGGTCCTGTGATGGAGAGCGAATTGGTAGGTTTTCGCGTGTATTCCGACCATCGTCAGGCCATCGACTACTATGGTCATAAGTCACTGATGATGGATATAGCAAAGACAGACTTCTACCCCACTAAAGACCAGGTGCGTGAAGGCAGTGGTGATGATGTGCTATATACTGGCACCACCTACGGCTGTGGAGCCCTCATGGGATGGGATGGCAAGAATGCCGTTATGTTCCAGAAGGTTCGTAATACCACCTATGCTGTCATAACGAATGGTCCTGTAAGAGCAATTCTCGACATCACCAACAAGGGTTGGCAGCCATATCCTGACTTCAAGCCTGTAGATATCCGCACACGCTATATCCTGTATGCAGGACATCGTGATGTAGAGGTCCAGGTGCAGTTCTCTCATGCTGTCAAGGGAATGCCTCTCTCTACTGGCATAGTAGATATCGTAGAGGGTTCTGAGGAACTGACAGACAAGGCTGGCCTTCGTGGCTGCTGGGGTACTGCCTGCGCAGGAAACAACCCACAGGTGTATGACACTCATACAGTAGGACTGGGAATATTTATCCCAAAGGAATACTATAAGTCCGACTCACACTTTACTGATGACAAGGACTACCTCCCTAATCAGGCTTATGCACAGGTAGTGGGAACTGATAACGACAAACTGCATTATTGGTTTACTGCCACATGTGATATGGAGGACTTTTCCTCTACAGGAGCGAAGGGTTCCTATAATCGTGACTCTTGGTTCTCATACCTGAAAGATTGGAAAAAACAACTTCAGAAACCAATAAAAATAAACATAACAACTAAATAACTTTCTATTATGGAAGCAGTATTCAGCTACATCATCGGCCTTGGTGCCGCAGTAATGATGCCTATCATCTTTACCATCCTTGGTTTATGTATTGGCATCGGTTTCTCGAAAGCCCTCAAATCCGGCCTTCTCGTAGGTGTCGGCTTTGTTGGCTTAAGTATTATCACGGCTTTGCTTGTAGATACTATGTCGCCAGCATTGTCAAGGGTAGTAGAAATCTACAACCTCGAGCTTCAGGTATTCGATATGGGATGGCCTGCAGCAGCGTCTGTGGCCTACAACACTCTTGTCGGCTCTTTCATCATTCCTGTATGCCTTTGTGTCAATCTGGTACTGCTCATCTTAGGATGCACACGCACAGTAAACATCGACCTGTGGAACTACTGGCATTTTGCCTTCATAGGCGCTGTATGCTATTTCATGACTGACAGCATAGCATGGGGATTCTTTGCAGCAATAATCTGCTATATCATAACCCTTGTGCTGGCAGACCTCACAGCGAAGAAGTTCCAGAAGTTCTACCCAGGCCTTGACGGCATCTCTATCCCACAGCCTTTCTGTCAGGGTTTCATGCCTTTTGCTGTCGTTGTAAACAAGGTGCTCGACTATGTGCCTGGTATAAATAAGGTGAATATCGATTCTGAGGGTATGAAGAAGAAGTTCGGCCTCTTTGGCGAACCACTGTTCCTCGGAGTACTCATCGGCATCATCATTGGTTGTCTTTCATGTAAGGATTGGGACGAGGTAGTTGACAGAATCCCTGTTATCCTTCAGATAGGCATCAAGATGGGTGCTGTCATGGAACTCATCCCTCGTATCACATCACTCTTCATCGAGGGTCTGAAGCCTATTGCCGAAGCAACAAAGGAACTCATAGCAAAGAAGTTTGGTGCAGACAAAGAACTCTATATCGGTATGTCACCAGCTCTCGTTATCGGACATCCTACTACCCTCGTAGTATCACTGCTGCTCATTCCTGTAACACTCGTATTGGCAGTAGTACTCCCTGGCAACCAGTTCTTGCCTCTTGCTTCTTTGGCTGGTATGTTCTATGTCTTCGTAATGGTATTGCCATACACCAATGGTAACGTATTGCGTTCCTTCATCGTAGGATTGGTAGTAATAGCAATAGGTCTGTATTTCGTTACTTGGATGGCAGGCGACTTCACCAGTGCTGCACAGGCAGTGGCACAGGTACATCCTGACGATAAGACAGTACAGGTGCCAGCAGGCTTCAGCGCTGGAGCACTCGACTTCGCTTCCAGCCCATTGAGCACACTCATCTATGCCTGCATGAAGTATCTGCAGTACATCGGAGCAGGAATACTCGTAGTCCTCACCATCGCCCTCGTAGCATGGAACAGAATCCGCATCAGTAAAAATTCATAATTCAAAATTATCCCATTGGTCCCATAGGACTTATAAGTCCCATAAAACTAAAATTATAAAGAATATGAAAAAGATATTTTTAGCATTAGGTATTCTCTTACCTCTTACCTCTAACTTCTCACCCCTGTCTGCCCAAGAGGCTGACCGTTTTGTAGGTGCTCAGCACGTAAAGTTCCAAACAGCTTGTCATCCAGAGGATGTCAAGAAGTATGACACAAAACTCCTGCGCGAACGTTTCGTAATGGAGAAGGTAATGGCAGCAGATTCTATCCTGCTCACCTACTCTCACTACGACCGCTTCATCTTTGGTGGCGCAATGCCAGTCAACAAGACTCTCCGCTTGGAGAACTTCTGGGAGTTAGGACTTGATGTCGATAATACCATCAAGGAGAAATACTTCATGTATAATCGTGAGCTTGGTGTTGTCAATTGTGGTACTGGCGACGGCGTTGTCATCGTCGATGGTAAGGAGTATGCCCTTTCTCCAAAGGAGGCTCTTTACATCGGTCGTGGACACATCGCTAAGGGAAAGGACGTTAATAAGGTGGTAGAGTTCCGCAGCAAGGATGCTTCAAATCCTGCAAAGTTCTACCTCAACAGTGCTACTGCCCATCAGCACTTCAAGACACAGTGGATTACCCTCGACGGACGTAAGGGTTCTCTGAAGGCTGCTGTCTGGGGACCAGTAGGAACAGTGGAAGAGGCAAACAACCGTACAGTATATAAGCTCATCGTCAATGACGTTCTTGAGGAAGGACCTTGTCAGCTGCAGTTGGGCCTCACACAGCTCAATCCAGGTGCAGTATGGAACACAATGCCTCCTCACACACATGGACGTCGTATCGAGGCATACTATTACTTCAACCTCCCAGAAGGTCAGACCATCTCTCACGTAATGGGTCAGCCACAGGAGACACGCAACGTATGGCTCCACAATGAGCAGGCTATCATGTCACCAGAATGGTCTATCCACGCAGCAGCAGGTACATACTACTACACCTTCATCTGGGGTATGGCAGGCGAAAACCTGTACTATAACGACAAAGACAACATTCCTGTTATTGACATTAAATAGTTTAGAGGTTATTGGTTATAGGTTATTGGTTATCGACCTTAGACCATTGACCTTAGACCTTTGACGATTAAGCTATTAAGCAACTAAGCTATTAAGCTAATAAATGAAAACCATAAAGAAAATATTCGATCCAATCTTTTGGCTTAACATCCTTGGTATGATTGTGACGGTGATACTCCTGATGTTGGGAGTACACTACGGACTTAATTTCTATACCCATCATGGCGAGGAAGTTGCAGTGCCCAATGTCAATCACAAAGCCTATGAGGATGCTGTTGACATTCTTGATGAACTCGGTCTTGAGGCCGTTGTTGTAGATACATCATACGTTCGCACACTGCCCCCAGGATGCGTCCTCGAACAGATGCCAAAGCCAGGTGCAGTAGTAAAGTCTGGACGCATAGTATATCTCACCATCAATGCCACAGCACAGCCTACTATGCCCCTGCCTGACATCATCGACAATTCCTCTGAGCGTAATGCCAAGGCACGTCTTACGGCAATGGGATTCCGCATCGGAGAAACCGACTATATCCCAGGCGAGGAAGGATGGGTATATGGCGTAAAGGTAGGTGGACGTTCCTATGCGACAGGAGAGCAGGTACCTATCAATGCCCTCATAAGATTGCAGGTAGGTAATGGTAACCGCAATGCCGCCGATTCTGTATATCAAGCCGACGCAGCAGACTATATGCTCCTCGAAGAAAATGAGATAACAGAACCCGAACGCAACCCCGACGACGACTTTGAAGTGATTGAGTAAAATTTCAGGTTAAGGTTAAGGTTATCGTTAACGTTAAGGTTGAACAAACACTGATGATAGACACAGATGATATCATAGCAGACAGCGAAGCTGCCCAGTATGAGCACTTCCGCTGTGTCGTGGATGCAGGACAAGTGCCTGTACGCATCGATAAGTTCCTTTTCGAGCGTATGGTACACTCCTCACGCAATCGCATACAGTCAGCTGCCGATGCAGGATATATCCAGGTCAATGGCAAACCTGTCAAGAGCAACTATAAGGTGCGCCCCAATGATGTCATCACCCTCATGCTCGACGTACCAAAGCATGACAGCACCATCTATCCAGAAGACATCCCCCTCGATATCGTCTATGAAGACGATGCCCTCATGGTCATCAATAAGCCAGCCGGTATGGTGGTACATCCTGGAGCCGGAAACTTCTCTGGCACCCTCATCAATGCTATAGCGTGGCACATGCGTGATGTGCCCACCTTCGATGCTAACAGCCCAGAGGTAGGACTCGTACATCGCATCGACAAAGACACCAGCGGACTCCTTGTCATAGCAAAGACACCAGAGGCGAAGACAGCCCTCGGAAAGCAATTCTTTGTACACGATACCCATCGCATCTATAACTGCCTTGTGTGGGGACATTTTGAGGACGATGAAGGACGCATCGAGGGAAACATCACCCGCGACCCACGCAATCGTTTGCGTATGACAGTAACAGCGCCCGATTCAGGTATCGGAAAAGATGCTGTCACCCATTGGAAGGTGATAGAGAAATTCGGCTATGTCACCTTTATCGAGTGTCGCCTTGAGACAGGCCGCACCCACCAGATACGAGCCCACATGAAACACATCGGTCACCCCCTTTTTGGTGACGAGACATACGGAGGAACAGAGATTCTGAGAGGCGAGCGCAGCAGCAGTTATAAAGCCTTTATCAATAACTGCTTTAAGATATGCCCACGCCAAGCCCTACATGCCAAAACCCTCGGCTTTGTACATCCCGTAACAGGCAAGGACATGTACTTCGACTCCCCCCTACCCGACGACATGACCCAGCTCCTCGAAAAATGGAGAGCAAAGGTTAATGGTTAAGGGTTCATGGTTAAGGGTTAGAGGTTAGAGGTTAGAGGTTACAGCTTAGTAGGTTAATAGATATTGGCGCAGAGTGCATCGAGCATCCTGCGCCAATTTAGTTTGTTTGTAAGCAAACCTATAAAATTAATTATATTGATTTTGTGATTTAGTTATGCAAAAAGCTCTTGATTACCTACTTCGGCCAGCCAGTGACTTTAACGCCAGGGGCGAACCAGGGATGGGTTCCTGCAATGTGTACTGTTAAAAAATAGAATAAATAAGGGAAATGTATTGCTATATTAAAATATTTTTATACCTTTGCCGCTTGGATGAAGGGAATAATGGTTATTGGTTATTGGTTAATTATGAATTTTAAATTAAAACATATTTATATTATCACGGTGATGTTGCTGGCGACAGCGATGACGATGGTGTCGTGTGACGATGCTGAGAAACGCGAGCGCATCTCACGTGAACAGAGGGAGGCGGAACGTAAGGCGGATTCTGCTGCCTTGAAGATTGCTGTGCTGCCTACAATGGATTGCCTGCCTATAGTAGTGGCGAAGGAACTGCGTCTCTTCGATACCTTGAACGTGGATGTGAGACTAAGGAAATATAACGCTCTCTCTGAATGTCGCAAGGCTCTGAAGGATGGCGTCGTAGAGGGTGCTGACACTAATATGACATTCCGCTTTCTAACAGCAAAGAAGGCCCGTCTGAGCCGCATCAGCCAGCTGTCGGACAAGATGATTGCGGCTGACAGGGATGGTATCTCAAAGAAAATGGCAGAGGCTGCTATCGACTCGATGCTGAGGAAGAAGCAGCATGTCTTCATTGTGCAGGTGGAGGACCTGAATGTGAGGTATGACATGCTGCAGAATGGCAACATTGATGCTGCGTTGTTGCCTGAGCCGTATGCCACAAGGGCAATAAAGATTGGTGCAAGGGAGATATCGATGAAGCCTTATTACAAGGACACGGTAAAGGCGACTGGTGTGGTGTTCCGCGAGGAGGTGATGAAGCATCCAGACCGCCAAAAGCAAAGGGCGCAGTTTGACAAGGCCTTGAAGGCTGCGAAGGATTCCATCAAGCGCTACGGCGCGGAGGGGTATGTTAAATTTTTATTTTTGAAATAAAAATTTAACGTCAAAGGTCAAGGGCCGGAGGCCTGTCAAAGGTCAAAGGTCGAAGGTAGAAGGTCGAAGGTTAAAAGTTAAAAGTCAAAAGTTAAAAATTCAAACCATGGATAGAAGTTTTGAGGGCTTGAGGGTTTGGAAGCAGTCACGAACCTTTGTAAATAATATTTACGATATCATGGAAAATGTGAAGGACTATGGCTTTCGTGACCAGATACAAAGAGCTGCTGTAAGTATTATGAATAATATTGCAGAAGGAGCAGAATCTGGTACAGATGCAAAATATATTAACTTCTTACAAATTTCACGAGGTAGCTGTTCTGAGGTACGCTCAATGCTATACTTGTGCCTTGATCGCAAAATAATTAACCAAGAAGCCTTTGAACATTTAAAAAGCGAAGCCACCTCTATATCAAACCAAATATTTCGTTTAATTGAATCCATTAATAAAAAGCCAACAATAAAAAGCCTTTGACTTTTGACCTTTGACCTTTGACAACATATAGAATATATGGTAGAAGAATTAATAAATAACGGTCGGATTAATGATGCTATTGCTCAGTTGAAGGAGTGGGCGATGAAGTATCCTGGTGAGGGTTTCAGCGATAGACTGGAGGCTGTTGCCACCGACTTTAAATATATGTCTGACTTTATGCTACAGGGTATGAAGGACGACAGTCGTGGGGAGTTGTATGCTACTATGCAGCAGAAGCTTCGAGACATCGATTATGACCTGGAGGTGCGCAGAACAATTTGGGAGCGTCCTGAGGTGTCGTCATACAAAAGGATTTTTACACATCCTGAGTGCTCCGCAGAGATGTTGCAGGACATCCTGATGGATGAGACGGATGCGAAAGAACACTTCATACGCCTCACAAACACCTTCATGGTGCTATATGCCTCCCTGCATTGGAAAGAGAGCGAGGCAACAATATGGGCAGCTTTCCTGAGTAGCAAGAAAGTAAACCCAATAGATGCTGCGACATTGGTTTCAGCAATCACATTGAATGTGATTGAACACTATCAAAGAAACGATAACGAAAACCAAAACGAAAACCAAAAACTTTCAATTTTCAATGTTCAATGTTCAATTTTCAAAGACCCTAAGGTGAGGTGTTTGAAGGAGGTGTATCGGAAGAGTCCTAATGAGATGGTGAGACAGAGGGCTTTGGTGGGGCTTGTGATGGTAGGCGAAGAGGTGTCGATAGAGGCTCACATACAAATGGTGGCGTGTGCCAATGCTGATAAGGACAGCAACGAGATAAGGCAGAACATAATGCCTAACCTCATAAAGAACCAGCCATTCAAACTGGTGAACGGCAAATGGAAGATGGACGATGACGATAACCTCAACAAGGGGGAGTATGACCCTGAGGCTGACAAACGTGAGGAGGAAAGCATCGAGGCTATGGAGGAGAGTGTCCACAAGATGCTGAATATGCAGAAAAAGGGTTCGGACATCTTCTTCGAGGGCTTCTCACAGATGAAACGTTTCCCATTCTTCAACAAGATGGTGAACTGGTTCATTCCATATTATCCAGAGCATCCTGACATAGAGAATATCATGGCGAATATCGGAAAGAGTCCGTTTATTGATGTAGTAATGAAAAGAGGACCCTTCTGCGAGTCAGACAAATATTCCTTTATCATAGCAATGTCATCAGTATTGCAGCAACTACCCGAGAATGTACGCAAGATGATGGAGAGTGGCGACATGGGCCCTATCGGCATGCGTGGAGAAGATGCAGACCTCAGCGACCCTTCTTTCATAAGACTGCAATATCTGCAAGATTTGTATCGCTTCATGAGGCTTAACAACATAGGAAAGATGCTACATAATCCCTTCAATAACCTTGACGAAATACTGGAGGGGTTCATCAGATATGCCTCACAACAGGAAGAGGAAGCGAAGAAGCACACAGAACACAACAACGAAGAGTACACAAAAAACACAGAATTCGCAACATTATATGCCTATTATGCCAACTGGAAGCTGAAGAAGGGAGAGTATGACACAGCTCTGAAATACTATACTATATGCCTTAAACAAAGGCCTCAGAGTCCTTCTATAATGAGAGGATTGGCGAGGGCATACTTTGGTATTGGGGATTATGAGAAATCTGCATCCTATTTTGATGCTCTCATAACAATAAATCCAGAAAACCTCAACAACCGCCTGAACTACGCCAAGGCGATGACAAAGGCAGGAAAGACTGAAGAGGTGTTGAACGACCTGTATAAGTTAGAGTATGAGAATCCAGGAAACGAAGTAATACAGGACACCTTAGGATGGGCCTTGCTATATGCAGGCAAGGCAGCAGAAGCAGAGCAATACTGTCATGATGTGATGGCCCACGCCTATGCCCTCATCATCAACAACAAGGCAAAAGACGCCGTAGAACTGTTGAAGGGATATACTGCAGAACAGGTGGAAGAGAACATGAAGGCTGATGCACAATTATTGCATCAGTATGGCATAGGAGAAGCAGAGAAGGCTATAATATTATCAGCAATACAGCAGTCCAATGTGCCATAGCACCCAGCAGCACAAAGATATGCCACACCCCATGATAATACTTCTTATCATCATGGGCAAAGAAGTATGTGCCGACAGTATATAGGAGTCCCTCCCCTACTATACACAACATCGCAGGCATAGAGAGAGACAGGATGACTGGGCGTATGATGAGTACTACGCTCCATCCCATGATGAGATAGAGTGCCAGAGAGAGACGTGGATAACGTCCCATAGCAAAGACTTTGTAGAACACACCTCCTATTACCACAGCCCATTGCAGGCCAAAGACAAGCCACCCTAACCAGCCTCCAATAACAGAAACACAGATAGGCGTATAGCTGCAGGCTATCATGACGTAGATGGAGATATGATCAAGACGACGGAGTACACCTTTTGCTGTACTGTGTTCCTGAGGTACCCAATGGTAAATAGTGCTGGCAAGGAACATCAGGAACATACCAACAATAAAGAATAGTACGCCAAAGGCATATTCCCAACCACGATAAACAGCAGGCCACACCATCCAAATAGAGGATAGTGCAAAGACTACTCCGATAAGATGTGTTATTGTATTTAGTTTCTCCTTCACTTATTTAATTGAAAATTGAACGTTGAACATTCTTTTAGTCGCTCCGCTTTGTAAAAGCGTCCCTTGGGGCCGAGCGGAACATGGAACATTGATTTTTTTTGCGCCTTTTTTTTGTCGTCATATCGTTATGTCGTCATATCGTTATGTCGATGGGCGAACACTTTGCCCCCTATAAAAAATTTCGGAACGCCCTGACTTCACAGTGAGGACGTTCCAATCTCAATAGGTATTAGCCTTTTAAGGTAAAAAGATTGTATTCAGGATAACGGATGCAAAAGTAAATGATTTTCATCAATTGTGCAAATTTTTTTGACTATTTTTTTTTATTATGGTCAAATTTCTTGTTTTTTTTTGAAAAAATCACTGAAAATGGTCCGAAATTGTGTTTTTTGTGTAATTTTTATTTCTTTTTTATAAAATATCTCACACAAAAACACACAATTGCCAACACAACAAGTCCAAGTATGATGAATTTAATGTATTCTGCATATTCTTCTATTTTGTCATTCAACTCACTTCTTGTTACGAAAGAATGCATATACCATCCCATAGCACCAAGAATGATATTCCACGCTCCCGCACCAATGGTGGTGAACAACAGGAAGCGCCAATAGTTCATCTTTGCAAGTCCTGCAGGAATAGATATCAGATGGCGTATTCCTGGTACAAGACGTCCTGTGATAGTTGCCACAGCGCCATGATTGTCGAAATACTTCTCTGCCTGTTCTACCTTCTGCTGATTGAGGAGACACATCTTTCCCCATCTGCTGTTAGCGAAGGCATAGATGATAGGACGACCAAGATAGTAGCCTGCCAGATAGTTGATGGTAGCACCACAATCGGCACCAAGGGTGGCAAGCAGTATTATGAGCCAGAAGCTATAATCTCCCTCAGCAGCATTGAACGCCGCAGGAGCAACAACCAATTCCGAAGGAACTGGGAGAACGGTACTCTCCATCAGCATCAGGAGAAATACCGTATAGTAATTGAGATTGGATAAAAGACTGGTGAACATGTATAAAGTTTAGAGTTTAAAGTTGAGAGTTTAGTTTAAGAGTTTAAAGCCTTTGACCTTTCTTGCAGTCGGGCGTACAAACCCTTTGTGCAAGCGGACAAGCCGAGCGGACCTTAGTCATTCGGCTTTTCAGCCGAATCACACTTATCGATTATCTCTTGTACGATGGGGGGACATTCGGACAGCATATCCATATCCTCAAAGGGTTTCTTTATCATCTCCATCATGTTTCGGGCTGCCTCAAGATATCCCAATTCATAGAATGCAATGCCTACACGAATCATGACAGCTACATCATAGCCGGATTTCTCTATGGTTTTAAAGAACTCCTCTACTCCACGCTTGGGGTCATTGTTCTCAAGATGCAGGGCACCAAGAAACATATTAGGCTGTGGGTCATCAACAGAGATAGCCTGTGCAAATTCTGCACTCTGTATAGCATCATCAATGAGGCCTTCCTGATATTGTGCATCGCAGAGATGAATCCAAACAGAGAAAGAGTAAGCATCAATATCAAGAGCTTTGTTCCAAGCCACTATAGCCTCATTGAAACGCTCCTGCATGTGGTATATGCGTCCCCATGTTTCCCAATATTCGAACTCCATACCATCGACTTCCTCAGAAGCCAAATCGAGCCACCGTTCTGCATAGTCAGGCAAGCCGTGATCACAATACATCATCGCAATATCGAGAGGGAAATGGTCAAGAGAATCACGCAAATCCTCATACTCATCTTCTTCCTCCTCATCATCATAGCTGTCAACGGAATCACTCCTGCGAGTTTGATATTCATCATAACGACGAAGCTCATTCTCATACTTCTCACGGAGATATTTCTCTGCCTCCTCTACCCTATTCTTACATACCAGAATCTCACCATAGACGTATGCCAGTTCTATGCTGTCGTTCTTCTCGGGGAGAGCATCATAGAGTTCTTCAGCCTTCTTGTAATCTCCATAATCGATGAGGGCCATACGAGCTTTGAAGAGCACAGCGCTATCATCATCAGGATAGAGCTTCTGGCAATAATCAGCAGCTGCCTCTGCATCATCAAAGGCATCAATAGAGTGATAGTATTCTGCGATATCTATGATGTCATCAATCTCCAAAAAGCATGGAGTATCCTCTTCACGCGCTTTTTCGTAGCGATGAAGTAGTTCCTGAAATTCAGGAGATGCTGTATATTTCTGAAATTCGTTAAGCATTAGCAGGCTTCCATGTATCCTTGAGACCAACAGTCTTATTGAAGACAAGATGATCTGGTGTAGAAGTATAGTCAGGGGTATAGTATCCTATGCGTTGGAACTGCAAGTAGTCGAGAGGTTTTCTTGTGGCACACCATTCTTCTACATAAGCCTTCTTAATCTCAAGGCTGTCAGGATTGAGGAATTTTCGCATGTCATCAATATCGATGCGGTCCTTACCCTGTGACTTAGAATATGCTGCCACCTCATCACGTGGATTTTCTACGAGCCACAGGCGATCATAGTTTCTCACCTCTGCCTCAAGGCAATGGTTGCAGCTAACCCAATGGATTGTCTTTCCCTTAATCTTCATGTTGCAGTTTGCTTCGCCAGTCCTTGTCTCTGGTATCAGTTCTGCATACACCTCTATAACATTACCATCAGCATCCTTCTTGCAGCAATCTGTTTCAGGACACCTTATTATATATGAGTTCTTCAGACGAACCTCCTTACCAGGTCCGAGACGGAAGAATTTCTTTGGAGCATCCTCCATGAAGTCGTCACGTTCTATCCACAACTCACGTGAGAATACTATCTCATGTGTTCCGTCAGCTTCATTCTCAGGATTGTTGACAGCGTTATATGTCTCTGTCTGTCCCTCTGGGAAATTAGTGATAATCAGCTTAACAGGATTTATCACAGCACTGACTCTCATAGCACGCTTATTGAGGTCTTCACGCACAGCACTCTCGAAGAGAGACATCTGGTTGAGGGCATCGAACTTGGTATATCCAATCTTATCGATGAAGGACACAATACTCTCAGGAGAATATCCCCTTCTACGGAAAGCGCTAATGGTAGGCATACGAGGGTCATCCCAACCATCAACAACTTTCTCGTTGACGAGGATGAGAAGATTACGCTTTGAAAGCAGGATGTGAGTAAGGTTGAGCTTATTGAACTCTGTCTGACGAGAGCGATAGTCATTGATATCCCAATTATCAGTAGGATTCAGCTCAGGATGTTTCCCAAGCTCATGGTCCACCTCTTTTGCCCAATCTACGAAGAGGTCATACAGAGGACGATGGCTCACAAATTCCAATGTACAGAGAGAATGTGTCACGCCCTCCCAATAGTCACACTGTCCATGAGTATAGTCATACATAGGATAAGCATTCCACTTGGTGCCAGTACGCCAGTGAGGCATATTGAGCACACGATACATAATAGGATCGCGAAAGTGCATATTGTCTGATGCCATATCGATTTTAGCACGCAATACCATCTTGCCTGGCTCCATATTGCCACTATTCATTTCCTCGAAGAGTTTCAGCGACTCCTCAACAGGACGATTACGATATGGTGACTCTATACCAGGTGTTGTCGGAGTACCCTTCTGGGCTGCTATCTCGTCAGCACTCTGTTCGTCAACATAAGCCTTACCACGCTTGATGAGCTCTACAGCGAGGTCCCACAACTCCTGAAAATAATCAGAAGCATACAACACCTTACCCCATTTGAAACCTAACCATTCGATATCACGTTCTATGGCTCTGACGTATTCCATATCCTCCTTCTGAGGATTAGTATCATCCATGCGGAGGTTACATACACCACCATATTTCTGTGCGATGCCGAAATCCAAGGCGATAGCTTTGGCATGTCCGATGTGAAGATAGCCATTTGGCTCTGGTGGGAAACGAGTCTGAATGCGACCACCATTCTTACCCTCTGCCAAGTCATTCTCTACTATCTGCTCGATAAAATTCAAGCTTTTCTTTTCTTCCTGTATGTTATTTTCTGTCATAGTGTATATTGTAATAATTTTCCATTCTTATATTTCTCACCTTCCCTGAACCAGTTACGTATTGTCTGTTCCTCAAATCCCAAATTGCGAAAGAGGCTCAAGGACGGTATATTATCTTCCTCGACGATAGCATAGAGAGTATGCAGGGCCAGTTCTTCCTTTGCATATCTCAGCATTTTCAGGACAGACCTTTTTCCCAAGCCTTTTCCCTGCCATGCCGGCTCTATCTCGATGCCCAGTTCTGCCCTATCGTTCAAGGGAGAGTAGTTGAACAACTCAACAACTCCCACAGCCTTTCCCTCATCATTACATATAGGGAAGCTGTCCTGCTGGCTTATAATCAAATCACTGCTCATGTGTCTCGCCAAAAGTGCCTTTTATATCACAGAAGGCCATTGAAAGACATGTTATTGCACCAAGATAAAAGAATGACACCACATCAGTCATTGCATAGAGTCCAAAATCAGCTACTGCCAACAATATGAAGAAGGCAAAGCGCATACGTGAAAGCACTCTGTACTTCTGTTGGAATCTTTCTTTTCTCACATACCACAACAGCAATGGAATTGCCACGATAGTGACTATTGTCATGATATACTGACAATAAAATAATGTTATACTATTACTCATTTCTTTACTTCTTTTATAAAACCATGTCTGAAGGCATAGAGCAGCTCTCGCAGGTCAGCAATCTGCTTCTTCAACTCCTTACCCCTATCAGTATCGGCCACCAGCAGGCGATGTCCTACAGTTGCCACAATCTGTGTTGTCGATTTAATATCTCTTCCTTCTCGGATAGCATCCTCCACATTGGTGAATGGCTCATGCTGCACGAGTTCAAATTCGCGAGAGTGATATACGAGGGTATATCCTGCTATACCTGTTTCCTTATGATAAGGCTCCGCAAAACCACCATCGATGACCATCAGTTTGCCATTCGCCTTGATAGGTGTCTCACCCTTCTTCACATGCACAGGCACGTGTCCGTTGATGATGTGACGGTTAGGCCCTTCCACTCCAAAGGCATCAAGAATAGTGTCAGCCGTCTTTTCCTGTTCACGCAGTTTGAAGAACCATCCCTTCTCCTCCACATGCGTCTCCTTCTCTGCAAGGAAATAACGCTCGAAGGTAGCCATCTTTGCCTTATCGAAGAGGCATGAGTCTGGGCCACACCAAAGATACATGAAGTAATCCTTTGCGTATTGTTTCTCCTCAGCAGCAGTATCATTAGCAAAGGCAGAACGTACCAGATGGCCTGTCTCACTGAACAATGCCATACCAGAATATTTCTCCCCAGGTCTCAGCTCCACCTCCTTCAGGGTTCCGTCCTCATTTAGCGGAATAGAGGCGTGGAAGAGCAGGTTGTTGTTATAGATGGCATACATACAACCATGAGAGAGAATTGTCTTGATATGCCTCTGCAATTTCTCTGACACGCGGAAAGAATGATGCAGTTTCTTCATCAGCAACTCCTCTTCCTGAGTGAATGCAGAAGGGTCATCAGGGTTTACTGTTGGGAAGTTCATATCGAGCATCTTATATGCCTTACCACCAATAGTGCTGGTACCATTCTTGAAATCAATAGTCTCAAGCATACAACGGTCATCCATCTTCCACAACGGATTACGCTTGATAATCTTTGCCTCAGCCTTAAACTGCAAGATTGTAATCGCCTTATGCATCATCGCCATCAGGCGCAGAGTCTTCTGGTCGAACTTATCATGGTTTTCAGAATTCAGGATTGGTTCGAAAGCAGTACAAGGGTCATCAGCATATGTCTCCATAGCGAAGGTGGCAAGAGGCATCAGGCTTATACCATAACCATCATCGAGGGTGAGGAGATTAGCATAACGCAATGACAGGCGGATAACATTACAGATGCAAGCATCATTACCAGCACAAGCCCCAGCCCACAACATATCGTGATTACCCCATTGGATGTCCCAAGAGTGGTATGTAGATAGCTTATCCATGATGATATGAGCACCAGGACCTCTGTCATACACATCACCAAGAATATGCAACTGTGCTATAGCCAGACGCTGTATGACATTAGAGAGAGCAATGATGAAATCGTCAGCACTGTCAGTAGAGATTATCTCATCGATGATGACACTTACATAGCCAGCCTTATTCTTTTCCTCAGCACGCTCATGAAGCAATTCCTCAAGGATATAGGAATACTCTGGCGGCAATGACTTACGCACACGGCTGCGGGTATATTTCGAACTGATTTCACGAAACACCATAACCAGCTGATTCAGCGTCATGCGATACCACTCGGCACGGCTGTCATGCTCCTCCAACTGCGACTTCACCAATTCCAGTTTCTGCTCAGGATAATATATCAGCGTACACAATTCCTTCTTGGCAGATGTAGGCATATACTCCCCGAATATCTCATCCACCTTTTTCGAAATACGACCAGAGGCATTCTTCAACACATGCAGGAAAGCCTCATGCTCACCATGAATGTCAGCAAGGAAATGCTCTGTTCCTTTCGGAAGATTAAGGATGGCAGAGAGATTGATTATCTCAGTTGATGCAGCTGCTACATTTGGAAAAGACTTCGCCAGTAACTGCAGATAATGCATATCGTTTTCTATGTCATATTTTGGGGAATTCATAAAATCTTATAACCTGGTTTTAAGAAAAATAATTCTGTAAGCCTATCTTGTATCTTCTTTGTAGTTCTTTTCAGATTATGCTTGGCGAGTTCCTGAACAGCCTTATCTTCATCATAATCCTCATAGCGGAAAAGTTGGTATAACTCTGTCCAGTGACGCAAGGTGAGATTTTTCAGACCTATCTTGCTTGCAGCCTTTATCATAGCGAAAGGACTCTTGTCAGGGAAGCCCCCGAATTGCTTATATTTTCCTGGATAGCGCATATCGTCTGTCACCTCTGTCAATTCAGGAATAGAAATCTGTGCTTTCTCAGCGCCCTCTTTGACGATATCAGTTACATCCTCATCATGTACATAGAAAGCGACCCTGTGGAAGGATAAATCCTTAATGTTAGGCATAACGATCTGGTTATCTTTTCCCATCATTGCAAACTGCACCATAGAGGTAACAAACTGTTTCTCCTGAGGTGTTATAAAACGCATATAATGAGTATCAACCGTCTTGTTATAGAGAGAACACATAAACACCTTCTGCACCTCATCTGCCTCAGATTCCGGAGCAGGCAACACCTCTACATATCCCTTGTCCAATCCTGTAGCATGAAGCATTCCTTCCTCATAATTGTCTTGCATAACAAGGACATCAGCATATCTCAATGCTCCAAACTGACAAAGCATGAATCTCCAGAATCCGCGTTTGAAAGGATTCCACTCAATATTTGAGGACGTCAATCCACGCATTGGAGAATATATCACAACCCTGTTATGTCGTCTAGCAGCAAAGGCTATAACACATAAACGCCAATCCCAAGAGCCATAGATATGGACCACCATAGGATTCACCACATCCAACTGGGAGCAGACATACCTATAGAAGGCAAAGACGCCTTTCTGGTAATCTGCCTGCATCATACAGTTCTCCACCCCGTCAGTAAGGATGGGTACGATTGTCGGATTGGATGTATAATGAAGTACTTTCAATGCTCTTTTTTTTAAAATAAATAGCCCTTAGGTAACTTACGACAATTATACTGACATGCCATTATCTCGCCATATGCTCCAGCAGAACGCAAAGCAATCAGGTCGCCACGTCTGCATTCAGGCATTTTCTCATCCTTAGCAAAGACATCAGACGACTCGCAGATAGGACCTACCACATCATAAGTGCACATCTCCCTACCCTCACAATCTTCCAACAACTGAATATCATGATGAGCATCATAGAGAGCAGGGCGTATCAGGTCACTCATGCCAGCATCTACTATTACGAAAGACTTCACATGAGCATGCTTCACATAAAGCACACGAGTAATGAGGCTACCCATCTGACCTACGACAGCACGTCCTAATTCACAATGCACCTCCTGACCCTCGCGGAGTTTCAGGTTCTTGGCGTAGGTTGCGAAATACTTCTCAAAGTCTGGTATAGGCTTTCCGTCTGGGTCATTATAGGCAATACCCAAGCCACCACCGACATTGATAACCTTTACCTTGATATCCTGTGCCTCCAAGCGGTCCTGCAGTTCATTGATACGAGAACACAATGCTTCAAAGTCACCCATATCAAGAATCTGGCTACCAATATGGAAGTGCAGTCCCAGGAATTCGATATTTGGAAGTTCATAGGCCTCACGGATAGCAAGTTCCATATCCTCCATAGCGATACCAAACTTATTCTCTGCAAGGCCAGTGGTGATATTGGCATGAGTATGAGCACCCACATTCGGATTTATGCGAAAACACACACAAGCAATCTTGCCCTTTTCGCCTGCCAGCTCATTGATAATCTGCAATTCAGATTCTGACTCTACATTAAAACAGAAGATGCCAGCATCAAGGCCAAGGTTTATCTCCCAATCAGCCTTTCCTACTCCAGCATAAACTATTTTCTTAGCATCAAATCCAGCATCCAAGGCCTGTTGTATCTCACCACCACTGACGCAGTCAACGCCAAAGCCAGCCTTTTGTATCTCTTTGAGAACAGCAGGATTAGCATTTGCTTTCACAGCATAGTGGAGATGACACTGCGGATACTCCTTCAGGCAGTTGTTGATAACCTGTAGAGTGTCATCAAGCAACGCCTTGTCGTAATAGTAGAAAGGAGTTTGCAGTTCCTTGAATTTATCTTTTTTATTCAACATTTGTGTTAGTGTTCTGATTAGTTGAAGAGTTTTGCGCTAAGGTTCTGCAGAGCACGTTTCTTGTCCTGCTCACGAATAAGGAATGAGATATTGTAGTTTGAACCACCATAAGAAATCATGCGAACAGGGATATTCTGCATAGCATCTGTTACAAGCGTTTCGAAGCCGATATTGCTCCAATCGAGATCACCAACGACACAGATGATACACATATCAGAATCGACAGTAACAGTACCATACTTCTTCAACTCATCCATTATCTTTGTGAGGTTTGCTGTCTTGTCGATAGTAACGCTGACACCCACCTCAGAAGTGGTCACCATATCGATTGGTGTGCTGTAGGTCTCGAATATCTCGAACACCTTGCGGAGGAAACCAGTAGCAAGCAGCATGCGAGAAGACTTAACCTTGATAGCTGTGATATTATCTTTTGCAGCAACAGCCTTAATCTTACCACGAACAAGCACATTGTCAATTACTGTACCCTCAGCATCTGGATCCATAGTATTCTTGATGCGAACAGGCACACCAGCATACTTAGCTGGCTGAACACAGGTAGGATGAAGAATCTTTGCGCCAAAGTATGCCAACTCAGCAGCCTCTTCGAAGTTAAGCTGATGAACTGCATCTGTCTTCTCAACAATACGAGGGTCATTGTTATGCATACCGTCGATGTCTGTCCAAATCTGTATCTCGTCAGACATCATAGCAGCACCAATCAAAGAAGCTGTATAGTCAGAGCCACCACGCTGCAGGTTATCCACCTCGTCGTATGCATTCTTACATACGAAGCCCTGGGTGATATATATCTGATAACCCTGATGAGTGCGCATTACTCTGTCAAGATTCTCCTTGATGAAAGGCATATCTGGCTCAGAGTTTTTGTCTGTACGCATGAATGTAAGAGCATCAAGGAGTACGGTCTTTACTCCCTGCTCATTAAGGTAGTTGGTAACCATATTGGTACTCATAACCTCACCTTGAGCAACAACAATCTTTTCCTCGAATGATGTAAAGGTATCCTTGGTGAAGGTGCGAAGATAGTTGAACTCCTTACGAAGGAATTCTGCTGTCTTCTTCTTCATCTCGTCTGTAGAATAGAGTTCTTCTACATGACCCATATATTTCTTCTCAAGCTGATTGATAACCTCCTGAGCACCTTCTGGATTTTTCTTGTAGAGATAATCAGAAATCTCAACAAGAGAGTTTGTTGTGCCTGACATAGCAGAGAGGACAACAAATGTTGGTTCACCTGAGCGTGTTACAAGTTTTGCTACGCCCTTCATACGTTCTGCAGTACCAACTGAGGTACCACCAAATTTCATTACTTTCATATTGCTATTTGTATTTGTATTTAATTTTCGTATTTTGTAAAATTCTGTCCCTCGCACTGATATACTGTTCCAGGGAATTTTTCCAGAATAGCCATATTATGGGTTGCAATGATAACTGCTGTTCCTGCGATAGCTATCTCCTTAAACACTCCCATAATCTGATCTGTTGTTTCTGGGTCAAGGTTTCCTGTTGGCTCATCAGCAAGCAATACCTTTGGGGAATTAAGCAATGCTCGTGCTATAGCGATACGCTGCTGTTCACCACCAGATAATTCGTGAGGCATTTTATTCTCACAGCCTTCCATCTTTACATCACGCAAGACCTCAGAGATTCTCTGCTCTCTGTCTGTTTTATCATTCCAGCCAGTAGCCTTCAGTATGAATTCCAGATTCTTATGGATATTGCGATCTGTAAGCAATTTGAAATCTTGGAAAATAATTCCTAACTCCCGACGCAAAGGCTGAAGGTCTTCACGACTTATAGAAAACATATCATGTCCTAATACGGTAGCCTCATCACATTCATCTACCTCCACCTCTCCATAGAAAGAGCGGATAAGAGAACTTTTACCAGAGCCTACTTTACCAATGAGATAAACCAAATCTCCTGCTGCCACTTCAAGATCAACGCCTTTTAACACGTTGTCGTCATCATCTTCGTGGCGAATTGAAACATTCTTATATGTGATTAACATGATTCTCTGTTTTTGGGGATTAGTGTTTCTGCCAACCTGGATTATGGCGCTCCATCAATTCGCGTGCCATATCTTCAATACGAAGGCCTTTGCTTGTCAAGAGGACTATGAGGTGATACAACATATCCGAGCCTTCATAAATCAATCGGTCATTAGTACCATTGGTTGCTTCAATAACTAGCTCCAATGCTTCTTCACCAACTTTCTGCGCCATACGATTCAAGCCATCCTTGAACAGCGATGTTGTATAACTACCTTCAGGCATCTCTTCATGTCTCTTCTCAATGAAATCCTGTAACTCACTCAGGAATAAAAGGGGATTTTTCTCTTCCATTATATTTTTGCTTTTATATTTTTCTTTAAACTTTAAACTCTAAACTTTAAACTTCACTCTACACATTTTCCTCTCCCCAACATGTATCTGTTCCTGTATGACATGTTGGTCCATGTGGATGAACCTTTACGAGGAGAGTATCATTATCACAATCAACCTTGATATCGACAAGGTCGAGGAAGTTACCACTAGTTTCGCCCTTTGTCCAAAGACACTTTCTGCCACGACTCCAAAAGGTAACCTTCTTGGTTTCCAGGGTCTTCTTCAAAGACTCCTCATTCATGTATCCCAACATAAGGACATTCTTTGTCACAGCGTCTTGGATGATTGCTGGCACTAAGCCGCCACCTTTTTCAAAATCTATTTTCATCTTACTACTATTCCTTCTTTTCGTAAATAATCTTTCAATTCTGGTACTGGTATTTCTCCAAAATGGAACACGCTTGCAGCCAACGCAGCATCAGCATGCCCGATGTTAAACACATCACGAAAATGCTCTTTTGCTCCTGCTCCGCCAGAAGCAATGATTGGTATTGGCAACGCATCTGCCAACATGGCCAGTGCCTCATTGGCAAATCCTTTCTTCACACCATCATGATTCATTGAGGTGAACAGGATTTCGCCTGCTCCTCTGTCTGCAACTTCTTTCGCCCAATCAAGGAGAGTGCGCTCTACTCTGATTCTGCCACCATTAACATAACAATGCCAACCATCTTCATCATTGCGGGCATCGATGGCACAAACACAAACCTGAGAACCATATTTATGGGCTATCTCATCAATAAACTCTGGGCGACGAAGAGCTGCACTGTTGACACTGACCTTATCAGCACCAGCAGCAAGCATTCTGTCAACATCCTCTATGGCATTGATGCCTCCACCTACTGTGAAAGGGATATTGATTTCATAAGCCACGCGGGTCACCATATCGGTAAAGGTCTTTCTGCCTTCATGAGATGCTGTAATATCGAGATATACCAATTCATCAGCACCACAATCGCTATAAGCCCTACCCAACTCCACCGGGTCGCCAGCAGAGCGGAGATTGACGAAATTGGTTCCCTTTACGGTTTCGCCATTCTTGACATCAAGACACGGAACTATACGTTTTGCTAACATAATTCTTAACTCCTCACTCCTAATTCCTAATTCCTAACTCCTAATTCCCAACTCCTCACTCCTAATTTTTCCCTCATAATAGGCCTTGCCAAATACTACAGCAGGAATACCGTTTGCATCCAGCTGCTTGATGTCTTCATTGCATGATACTCCGCCAGAAGCTATCAGATGCAAAGACGGATAAGCCTTCATTATCTCGACATAGAGTGCTGTAGCAGGTCCTTGAAGAGTGCCGTCTTTTGATATTTCTGTACAAAGAACATTCTTGACGCCTCTGTCAACATATTTCTTCAGGAATGGCAACAGGTCTTCTTCTGAATCCTCCAGCCATCCATTGATGCTGACTTTGCCGTTTCTCACATCTGCACCAAGAATCATTCTTTCCGCACCATACTTCTCCATCCAGCCCATAAACAGTTCTGGTTTTGTCACAGCGATGCTACCGACAGTAACCATTGATGCCCCAGCATTGAAGGCTTTCTCGATGTCTTCCTCTGTCTTGATGCCTCCACCAAAATCTACGATAAGATTGGTTTCCTGTGTTACTGCCTTCAACACATCATCATTGACAACATGCTTGCTCTTGGCTCCATCCAAGTCAACCATATGCAGGCGCTTGAAGCCAAGTTTCTCAAACTCCTTAGCTTGCGCAACAGGGTCTTCGTTGTATATTCTCTTGCTGTCATACTCACCCTTGGTAAGGCGCACGCACTTACCGTCAATGAGGTCTATAGCAGGGATTAACTCTATCATAGTTCTAAAAAGTTTTTCAATATCTTTGCACCCACACTACCTGATTTCTCTGGGTGAAACTGAGTAGCATAGAAATTATCTTTGTTGATGGCAGCAGAATAAGGCAAAGTGAAATCTGCCTTCGCTATAGTGTATTTCTCATCGAAAGGCACATAGTAGCTATGCACGAAATACACGAAGTCCTTTTCGTTTACGTCCTTAAAGAGCGGAGTCTTGAGGTCGTAGATGCTGTTCCATCCCATCTGTGGTATCTTGTCCTCGTGCTTCTGTGGATGGAAGCGCTTCACGTCCATCGGAAACACCCCGAGGCAGTCTGTATTACCCTCTTCGGAGTGTCTGCACAATAGCTGCTGACCGATACAGATGCCCAACACTGGTTGCTTCATATCGAGAATAACCTTATCGAGTCCTCTCTCACGAAGATATGCCATAGCGTGGCTTGCTTCTCCCTGACCTGGGAATATCACCTTGTCTGCCGCCAGTAATTCCTCGGCATCATCTGTCCACAATGGTTCTACACCAAGACGCTTAACAGCATTGATTACCGAGAAGATATTACCTGCATTATATTTTACTATTGCTACTTTCACCTTTCAATGTTTAATGGTAACTATTAACTTTTCTCCCGCCCTTTAAGGGAGGGCTGGGGAGGGTCCTTTTCACGTGTACGCGCATACACATACACACAATATGGGCTGCAAAGTTACGAATAAGTTATGAGAAATACAAATAAAAAAACATTTTTTTGTATTTTATTTCCATGACGGAGTACCTTCGACGAAGTCAGAGGTACGAATAAGTTATGAATTATGCAAATAAAACCTCAAACATTTACCTCAAAGGTAAAAAAGAACAGCCTTCTGCAATTTTATTGAAAAGCTTACAAAATAATTTCCCCATTATACAATTTCAATTGCAGACTTTGAAACCTATGTTGCAAACTTTGAAATCTGAATTGCAAACTTTGCAATTTGAATTGCAGACTTTGCAATTGAAACTCTCCCTCGCACAAAATAAAAAAAGTGTGCCACCCAAAAAAGTGACACACCTCATACCAATGAATTTTAAGAGTTCGTAGAATTTTATTTCAATTCTGTGATAACATACTTGGTACTTCCAAGGCCTATTTTTTCGCCCCACTCCAAGATATGTGTACCATGTTGCTTTGCTATGCGATCCAATAATGGCTTGGTATTGTTATGCTCATCATTATGAATCTTTGTTACGATGTCATAACAAGCCTGATCCAATGCAACAGGGTCAAGACTCGCAAGGATTCCATAGTCAGCAATCAGTGGCTCTGCAGGATGGCTGTCACAGTCACAATCTATTGACATATTATTCATAACTGCGATATATATGATTCGCGTCTCGCCATTAGTTGATTTTGCAACAAAATAATCATGAACCGCCTGAGCTGCAGCTGCCATTGACTCTATGAAAGCATCCTGTGGCTGCGTATATTGCCAGCATTCCGGAGTCTTTTCTGTCACACCATGAGAATGGATATAAGCCTTTCCTGCAGTAGAAGCAACACCAATAGAAGCATTCTTCAACACACCGCCAAAACCGCCCATCTGATGACCTTTGTAGTGAGCCAGGTTTATCATGAAGTCATAGTTCTTTACATGTTCGCCCACAATATCATACTTCAGCCATTTGGTATCCTTTACAGGAATCTTTATCTCACCAAATTCATCCATGATATCTACCTTTGCGATATCGAGGAATCCATGAGCCTTGATTGTTTCCCAATGCTTTGCCTTATCTTGACGAGAGCCGCCATAAGCTGTACAGCATTCTACGATAATGCCATCAACCTTCTTCACCAGTTTCTCTATCAGGGCTGGCTTCAAGTAGTTGTTACCACCCATTTCTCCTGTAGAAATCTTTACAGCAACCTTTCCAACAGGTTTTACGCCAAGAGCCTCATACACTTTCACCAAACCATCAGGGGTAATATCCTTAGTCAGATATACCTTACTTTGTGCATTGCACATTATTGTGCTTAATGCAACAAATACAAAAACAATTAGTCTTTTCATCATTGAATATTGAACATTGAATATTGAATCCTTCATCCATCATCCTTCACCCTTCACAGCTTCACCTTCACGCCTGCCATGAATGTTGCTCTTGGCATCACATAACCTTTGTTTATCTCATATTTGCAAGCAAACAGATTGTCTCCCTTTGCCCACAAAGTAATATCCTTCATCAGCTCGTAGTCAACAGTTACATTCAAGAGTGTTGCCTTTTCATAACTGTTGCCAGTCTTGGCATTTACCTCAGTACACAAGTGAGACAACTGCTGCAAGCCTGCAACAACGCCCCATTTTCCATAATGCATGCGAGCTCCAAGGTATCCCTTATAGCGAGGAGCGCCAACAATTGGATTGTGCATATAGACATACGAATGGTTAGTCATTACTGTCCAATGAGGTGTTACGTTCCAAGATGCATCTGCCTCGATACCCTTATTGATAAATCCACCAGAGTTGACATTTCTGCCAGCAATCGTCTGTATCATATTCTTACCATCAATGAAGAATGCTGTCAAGCCGTATGACAAGTCCTTCAGGCTATGATGCCAGGATATCTCATAGTTCATCATGTTTTCAGCTTTCAGGGAATCGCTGTTCGCTGTGCCATAGAGATACATTTCTCGTGTTGTAGGATTGCGGAAACCCTTGCTTACGAGAGCCTTTATCTGGCCATTTTCTATAGGACGATATACTATACCACCTTGAGGAATCCACTGTGTTCCTGCCTGAGAGTGGTTGTCTACACGTAAGCCTGCATCAAGGCTCCAGCGCTCACCCAGGTTCTGATGATACTGCACATAACCTGCTATCTCATTATCGTGTACATGACAACTCTGCTTAAGACGTTGTGGCGTAACGACTTTTTCTCCTGTCTGCTTGTTTGTGTACCAGGCTCTTCCATAGATGTGCTGATAATCTACACCAAGTGTCCAGCTTGCGCCTTCCCAAGCTCTGATTGTCTCATACCAAGATACTCCAGCAAGTGCATCCCTGCTGCGGAACAGATCTGTCTGTGGCTTGCCGCCATTGGCATTATATCCATCATCAATCTTATGGATGCCAAAGTTGTCATAGATGCTAATTGCACCTTTTACTCTGTCGAAATTATTCTCGAGCACCACATTGGCCGTCATACGGGTTATCCATTGGTCATTGCACAGTTTTGGCTCTGTATCCTTACCTGGATTGCTGGCATTGAAATGGGTCACAGATCCGTCTCCTGTCAACTTCCAATGTTCAGAGAAGTCATACCCCAACTTCAAGAAGCCACCATACTGCTCAAAGCCCATATTCGGCCTGTGGTTGTCAGAACGTGAATACTGTCCCCCAACAGAGCTGAAGAACTTGCCCTTGCGCAATCTGTTCATTGCTTCCGTCTGGATAGTTCCATAGCTGCCTGCGCCAACGCCTATCATTGTTTGTGTGCCATTACGAAGCGTCGAGAGGTCATCGGTAACAATATTGATGACGCCTCCCATAGCATTGCTTCCATACAATACGGAAGCAGGGCCACGAAGCACCTCTACCCTTTCAGCCATCATGCTGTAATAACTGTCAGCAATGCTGTGGCCATATACACCATTATACTGTGGATGTCCATCAATAAGCACCATCATTTGGCCTGCTCCACTTGACAAACCACGCATTGTCATACCACCAGCAGCACCATTACTTACGCCATAGCCCAAGATGCCACGAGAGGCTACCATAAGACCTGGTACTTGTTCTGTCAATGTAGGTAAGATGTTCTGCCTATAGTTTTCGTTAAGAACCTCTTTACTTATTGTCGTAACAGTAAATGGCAACTGCCTGATATCTGCAGCGCTACGGACTCCTGTTACTGTAACATTTTCAAGGGACACGCTATCTGTTGGCTCTGCAGCGTATGTGCCACAACCACAAGCCGCAAGGGCCATAATCAAAATTTTCTTTTTCATTTCGTGCAGTGTTGTATTATAATCTATAAATCATTTTGCGCTGCAAAGATACGATTAAGTTATGAGAAATACAAATAAAAAGATCAAAGGTATAAAAAAATATTGAAATACAATTACTTTTAATAAAAAAATCTCCCCCCAGACATCACGTCGGAGGGAGACAACAACACAAACACAAATAATCCGTGCTCTGATGCTAGCGAGACACGGACGTATCTCTGAACTGATGCTATATAATCGTTATATCCATCAGTTATTCTATTCCAAATAATGGTTTCAGACCACCATCGACACCACTGAATCCCATGAAGGCAAGAGCCAGAATGCCTGCTGTCACAAGAGTTATCGCCATTCCACGCATTCCCTTTGGAATGTCAGCCATAGCGAGATGTTCGCGCAAGCCTGCAAATATCACAAGTGCCAAGCCAAAGCCAATAGCAGAAGCGAGTGCATACACGAGACTTTCGAGCAATGTGTAATCACGCTGTATTACGAGGATTGCTACACCCAGTATGGCACAGTTTGTGGTAATGAGGGGAAGGAATACTCCCAGCGACTGATATAAAGCAGGGGACACCTTCTTCAGTATTATCTCTACCAATTGTACCAAAGAGGCAATGACAAGAATAAACGACAGTGTCTGCAGATAGCCCAAATCCATCGGATTGAGGACATATATCTGCAACAGATATGTTACGACAGTTGCCAACGTCATCACGAAAGTTACAGCAGCCCCCATTCCGAGAGCTGTATTCACCCTCTGTGACACTCCCAAGAACGGACAGATGCCAAGGAACTGACTCAGTACGATATTATTAACAAATATCGCAGTTATGCATATAAGTATATATTCCATTTTCTAAGAGCTTTGAGGGTTATTCTTTTGTAAAACGATTCTTTATGGCAATCAGGAAACCTAACGTCATAAATGCCCCTGGAGGGAGTATGAACAAAAGCATACCATATTCCTCAGATATGAGACGAACATCAAAGACAGTACCATTACCAAGCAGCTCCCTGCATATTCCAAGGAGTGTGAGAGCTAATGTAAAACCGAGTCCTATACCAAGTCCATCGCACATTGAAGCTACTGGATCATTCTTTGATGCGAAGGCTTCAGCACGTCCGAGAATGATACAGTTTACAACAATGAGAGGTATAAACAATCCCAATGATTTGTTTACGTCAGGCAGATAGGCAGCCAAGCACATCTGCACTATTGTCACCAGTGTTGCTATAACAACGATATATACCGGGATATGCACCATATCTGGCACATAGTTCCTGATACTTGATATAACAAGGTTGGAGAAAATGAGCACCACCATTGTAGCAAGTCCCATCATCATACCATTCATCGCACTTGTGGTTGTGGCCAATGTAGGACACATTCCCAATAATAGGACGAACGTAGGATTCTCCTTTATTATACCATTAAAAATTATTTTTGCATTACTCATTTCTTACCTCCTTTCTTCTCTTCTTGTTCTGTAGCTCCAGTCTTAGCATCATCCTTATCTCCACGATATGCTGACCAAGCTTGTGTTATGGCTCTCAGGAATGCACGCGAGGTGATAGTAGAAGCTGTGATAGCATTCACCTCACCACCATCTTGTGTAACCATAAGATTATTCTTCCAAGCATTCAAGCCAACGATATCACCAGGAGCCTCATCAAGGAACCATTCAGCAGCCTTTGCTCCAAGTCCTGGGGTCTCAGCACTTTCCAAAATGGTATATCCGAGAATCTCGCCATCTTCGGCAAATCCGACAAGCACTTTCAGGTTTCCGCCAAAAGCATTAGGGTCTGTACTCTCTACTGCAACACCCTTGTTAGTATTATGCACTACGAAAGAGAGCATCTTTCCATTAAACTCTTTCTCAACTATAGTATCACCCTCTACCACAACGCTATCACTCTGCATGACATTCTTAATACCATCCTGAAGAGTTTTTGCAGCCTGTTCTGCCACAGGGCCTGATGTCACCTTATTAAACACAGACAGCAGAAGAGCACACACGAAAGCAACGCCAACGAGGACACCGACCATATTCTGAAGATTTGATTTCAGTCTTTCCATGTTATTCGTCCTCCCTTTATTTGGCAGCCTTTGGCACTTCACCAAAGCGTTTTGGTTTCACATAATAATTTATCAGCGGAGTGAATGCATTCATAATGAGTATTGCGAATGACATTCCTTCCGGATATGCTCCCCAGTTACGTATGATAACTGTCAGCAGGCCAATGCATATACCATATATCAACTGCCCCCTTGCACACATTGGTGATGTGACATAGTCTGTTGCCATGAAGATAGCTCCCAGCATCAAACCGCCTGACAGGATAACCTGAACAGGATTGGCATATACCGGATTAGACAGATGCAGCAAGCCTGAGAAACAGAATACCGTAGCGATGATGCTGACAGGTATGTGCCATGTTATTATTTTCTTATACAGCATATATATCATTCCCAACAGAAGTGCTACTGCACATATCTCACCAGTTGTACCGGCACCCATATTGTTGGTTTGGGTTACGCCCAGGAACATATCGAGGGATGACGGGAGTTTTTCCAACAATGACGGGTCACCATTCTTTATTGCCATCTGCATCAGGTACAAAGGCGTTGCTCCTGTTGTAGCATCGGTATAAGCCATCAGTTGGTTTCCTACTGGCCATGATGTCATCGCCACAGGAAAGCTGACAAGCAGGAAACAGCGTCCTACAAGAGCAGGATTGAAGGGATTTTGTCCCAGTCCTCCAAAGGTCATCTTGCCGACACCGATGGCAACCAAGGCGCCAATGACTATCATCCATATTGGGAAATTACTTGGCAGGTTCATACCCAAAAGCAGTCCCGTCACTATGGCAGAGCCATCAGTGATAGTGGGAGTACGTTGAAGCAAGAACTTGCTTATCAACCACTCAAAAAGTACACATGCTATAACGCTGGCAGCACAAACAATCAGCGATCCTATGCCGAAGAAATAGAACGATGCCAACAGCGCAGGAAGAAGCGCTATGACGACACCATACATATTCTTCTCAACAGAATCAGTGCCATGAGCATGTGGAGATAATGATACTATTATTTGTGACATATTATATCAATAACCTTTAAACTTTAAACTTTAACCGTTAAACGTTACTTCTTTGCAGCTCTACTGCGTATGATTCCCATAACAGTTTGCTTACCCATTCTTATATTATCAAGCAGCGGACGATGTGCTGGGCAAGTAAACTGACATGAGCCGCATTCTATGCAACTTGTTATCATCTCAGCCTCCATGCGCTCCCACATCTTCATCGCACTACCCTTTGCAAGCAGATAAGGCTCCAGTCCCATAGGGCATGCTCCTACACATTTTGCACATCTGATACAAGGCTGTGGTTCTTTTCTGTGGGCATCCATGTCTGAAAGCACAGTAATAGAATTCTGTCCTTTTCCGACAGGGGTATTCAGGCTATTGACAGCCTTACCCATCATCGGACCACCAGCAAGAATTTTGTTGTCTCCGTCAGGCAATCCGCCACAGAGGTCTATCAACTGCCCGAATGGGGTTCCCATACGCACCAAGAAATTGCCCGGCTTCTTCAATTGCTTACCCGTAACAGTTGTATAGCGCTCGAAGAGAGGCTTATTCTTCATTACCGCTTCATAGATAGCGACAGCAGTAGCCACATTCTGTACTATTGCCCCAACGTTGATAGGAATAGCAGGAGGTGCTGGTACTTGTCTGCGAATAACGGCATCGATAAGCTGTTTCTCACCACCTTGCGGATATTTCTTTGCCAATGGCACTACTTCTATATCAAGGTTGGTCATCAGTTTCTGTATCATCAAGTCTATGGCGTGAGGCTTATTTGTCTCAATACCGATGTATGCCTTATTTACGCCTACCGCCTTCATGATAAGTTTTACGCCTTCGATAACTTCATCAGGCTTTTCCATCATCAGGCGATAATCTGACGTGATATATGGCTCACACTCGACACCATTTATTATGACGCATTCAGCTTTTTCTGTTGGTGGAGGACACAATTTCACATGTGTTGGGAAGCATGCACCTCCCATACCAACGATGCCAGCATATTTTACTTTCTCAATAATTTTCTCTGCTGTCAGTTCCGGATGATGTTCCAAACGTTCTATCTTGTCAGAACGGTCTATGGATTCTTCCCATTCATCACCCTCTACATTGATTATGATACAAGGCCTTTGATAGCCTGTTGCATCAACAGCGTTATCAACCTTGAAAACGGTTCCTGACACAGAAGAGAAAATATTAGCACTCACAAAGCCGCTTGCCTCAGCTATCATTGTACCCACCTTTACCTTATCGCCTTTCTGGACGATAGGTTTTGCAGGAGCACCGATGTGCTGACTCAGAGGGAATATAGCCTGCTGAGGTAATGGAGCAACTTGCGTCGGCTCTTCATGGGTCAACTTGTTCTCCTCAGGATGAACACCACCTATTCTAAATGTTTTTGTATCCAATTTCCTTAGTGTTTTTATGCGTTAGTTGTTTCCTCAGCCTGTGGCTCTTTTGGTTTCAGTGCCGGCAATTCCCATGTTGCATGGATAGCATTCTTTGGACACTCGCGAACACAGAGCCCGCAAGCCTTACACTTATCCATATCTATATATGCGACATTATTCTCTATTGAGATTGCCTCAAACTTACAAACCTTCTGGCATTTACCGCATGCTATACAGCTGACCTTACATACTTTGTTTGCAACAGGCCCTTTATCCTTATTTACACACGATACATACACGCGATGTGGCTGTTCCTTTATAACACGTCCCTTGTAACGCAATTCTATAATATTGCGTGGACAAGCTTTTACACAAGCGCCACAAGAGGTGCACAAGTCTTCATTAACGACAGGGAGTCCCAAATCGGGATCTATTGTTATCGCGCCAAAATTACAAGCCGACACACAATCTCCACATCCCAGACATCCGTAACCGCAAGCTGTCTCACCACTTCCAACACTATTCATAGCTGCGCAAGAGCGCAAGCCATCATACTCTGCTATACGGGGACGATGTTCCAAACATCCGTTGCATCTGACAACAGCAACTTTCGGAGCACTGTCACCAGCTTCCATACCGAGCAAGCCAGCAATCTTGGTCATCACCTCCTGACCACCGACAGGACACGAGAGTCCTTCTATAGTTCCAGCATCAGCCCCCTTGACAAGAGCCGCTGCAAGACCTGAGCAGCCAGGAAAGCCACAACCGCCACAGTTAGCCTGCGGCAATGCTTCTGCCACAACAGATAAACGAGGGTCTTCCTGTACAGCAAAGCGCTTAGAGCATACATAGAGCACTACTGACGCTACCAATGCGATTGCCACTAAAGCAATTACTGCAGATAAGATAAAATTCATTTTATAGTAGTTATTTTAAAGGCTTTAGAACATAAGATTTATAAGGTATGACACTCCCACCATCAATATCACCGCTATAAGCAGTGCACAAGGCAGAAGTAACTTTCCCCATGCAGATGTCCCACTGTCAACTATATCGCACACGGAGCCACATTGCTCATAAAGCTGGCAACCGATACAAGATTCTGAGTTTTTGTTGTTCATGTTGTTGAAGGACATAATTTTCTGCAATATCGGGTGCAAATGTATCAAATTTATCTATATTAACCAAATTATTTCTTAAAATTATGACTATTTTCTCTAAAAGTTTCTTAAAAATATGGACTACAAACCTAGTATCTGAATAAAATTTCCTAATTTTGTGCGCTAACATAGCAAGCAGCCGACAGAAGACTTGCACAACCGAATATATGTATAATCCGAAACTGAAAGAATACAAAACATATAGTGTTACAAAAGAGATTCCCCTGCTGGAGTTCCTTTTGGAAACGCTTTCTGCCTCAAGGAACAAGGTAAAGGACATACTAAAAGGTCGTGGCATCAAGGTCGATGGCAAGACAGTTACTCAGTTTGACTTTCCCCTTTCAGCTGGCATGAAGGTGCAGGTTTCTAATTCCAAGAAGAATGACGTCTTCAAAAGCCGATATGTCAGCATAGTGTATGAAGATCAGTATCTCGTTGTTATCGAGAAGAAGGCAGGCATCCTTTCTATGGCAGCAGGTCATTCATCGCTGAATGTAAAAAGTGTTCTCGATGACTATTTTCACAAGACTCGCCAAAAGTGCAGGGCTCATGTGGTGCACCGTTTGGACAGAGACACATCAGGCCTTATGGTCTATGCGAAAGATATTGATACAGAGCAGATTCTGGAGCACGAATGGCACGACATTGTTTTTGACCGCCGATATGTTGCCGTCCTAAGCGGCGAGGTGGTTGAAGATGACGGAACCATCGAGAGCTGGCTGAAGGACAATAAGGCATACATCACATATTCTTCCTCTGTGGATAATGGCGGCAAACATGCAATAACGCATTTTCATGTTCTCAAACGCACAGCAGACCACACACTGATGGAATTTAAACTCGAAACAGGTAGGAAGAATCAGATTCGTGTTCATGCAGCAGAGATGGGACATCCCGTCTGCGGTGACGTGAAATACGGCAATGGGGACGACCCATTACATCGGCTATGTCTGCATGCATACATGCTGTGTTTCTACCATCCAATAACACACAAACCACTGGAATTTACAACAACAATACCGTTTAAAATATGACACAATTAATCATCGGAATTATTGCAATCATCATTGCACTGTTCATCATTAAGAAAGTAGTAGGTTGCGTGGCACGCATCGTGGTAATCATTATTCTTTGCGCCATACTGTCCATTCTGTATGCAACCCATGCCAATGCCCAACTCTTCAAGCCTAAGAAGAAACCACAGGAATCATATACCATCACTCAAGATGGTCAGATAAAGAAGCGTGCTTTGTTTGAGAAGAAACCAAAGGCAGAAAGGGTTATTGACCCAAAATATCTTGCAGGAGCATGCCCAGAGGTTAATGGTAAGATTCAGTGGCAAAAGGCCATTGAGGTGCCTGGCAAGTCTGCTGGTGAGATATACAACACTATGCTTGCTTTTGCCAAAGGCTATTGTTCAGAGACTGGCGGCAATGGTATTAATCCGAAGACTGATGTCAGCAAGATATCTATCACTGATGAAGCAAATCATCAGATCGTGGCACGAGTACAGGAGATTCTGACTTTTGAGAATAAATTCCTGTCTCTCGACCAGACAAAATTCAACTATCAGTTGGTCATCGGCTGCCTTGAAGGAAATTGTCTGGTTACTATGTGCAACCTAAACTACATCTACGACGAAGAGCGTGGGGGCGGACAGTTCCCTGCAGAGGATATGATATCTGATGCTCAGGCAATTAACAAAAAAGGTGACGGCTTCCAGAAAGGCGGTTCGGAGAAATTCCGCACCAAGACTATTGATGCAAAAGATGCTTTATTCAATCGCATTGAGGAGACTCTGAAAAAATAATATCCTTCTTTCTGATGCATCAACAACCCCAAGGTCCTACAACGATTTTTAAGATTAGGCAGATTCTCAATCTGCTATTCATCATTATTGGCATCATCGGCGCTTGCGTCAATGCCTATGGTCAGTGGTTTGCTCATGATGAGCGAATCAAGATGATGGGGATTGTCATTGTCATCATCGCTATGGCAATAAAGATGGCGGAATGTGTCTTAAGATATATGAAATAGATATGAGAAGGATATATAACATCATACTTATTTCTGTGATATTGTTCGCCTTCTGTATGCCATCAATGGCTCAAGGCAATAATAACAACACTTTCTACGATGATGGTTTTACGGTGACGGACAACACTTTCAACCCTAATCGCGCCCTTGACTCTCTGAAGACAAAGCATAAGGAAGTGCCGAAGGGTATGCACCTATGGACTATTGACGACCATTTCGGAGATAGGACGTCAGTTGCTCCAGATACTGCGCAGCATCTGTTCATGAATTCTATCTTCACAACGGGAACATATGGAGAATACAACACAACAGGAAACCTCGGAGCGCCACGAATAGCCCGTATAGCAACTGATCGTGATTATAACACATTCGGCTTTACTGATGGATTATCCTATTTCATCACTCCTCCTTCAGCACTAAAGTTCAGCAACACCCTCTCGCCTATCACTAATTTGTCATTCAACTCTTGTGGTGACAGAACAGATGGTGAAGACCATTTCAAGGCCCTCTTTGCAAACAATATAAATAAGGAGGCAGGATTTGGTTTTAAGTTCGACTATATATATGGTCGCGGATATTACCAAAACCAATCCACAGCACTCTTCGATTACACAATGTGGGGTTCATATATAGGTCAGCGTTATAATGCTCACCTTATATTCTCCTTTGACCACTTGAAGTTGACTGAAAATGGCGGCATCACCAATGACGAATATATTACCCATCCAGAAGCTACTTCCGAGACATATTCCGAGAATGAAATCCCTGTCTTGTTGAGCAGTAACTGGAATCGCACCAATGCCTTCCATGCTACTCTCTCCCATAGATATAACGTTGGCTTCTATCGTAAGGTGCCAATGACTGAGCAGGAAATTGAGGCTCGTCGTTTTGCCATCAAGGCCCAGAAGGAGAAAGAGAAAGCAGAAACCGCTGCGGAAGCAGAAAGAATGCTTTCTGGCGATGCCAGTGCTCCCAAGCCTTCCAAACGTTTGGGTAGGCCTGACGATGCACAGATTGTCGGTGACCTTGCCAACGATTCTCTTAGGTTAGCTCTCAAGAAGGCAGCAGAAGAAAAGCGTAAGTTGCTGATGGATTCACTCATGGCTCGCAAAGACTCTGCAGCAATCGATACGTCTTGGACAAAAGAGGAATATGTGCCTGTCACCAGTTTTATTCATAACCTGCAGTTTGATAACAACTGGCACACGTATATCGCATACAAGTCTCCAAAGAACCTTTACAACAACAGGTACAGCGTTCCTGTTGACAGAGCACTGGGCGATTCTATCTACGACAAGACCGATTACTATACTCTTCGCAATACTTTTGCCGTCGGATTGCTCGAAGGCTTTAACAAGTATGTTCCAATGGGAGCAAAGGCATTCATTGCCCATGAGTTATCCAATTACCGATTGGCGGAGGATAGTCTCACCCGATATAGCAGTTATATAGAGAATAATGTCTCTGTCGGTGGTCAGCTCATAAAGACTCTCGGCAAGACATTCCATTATAAGGTGTTGGGCGAGGTATGGATTGCCGGCAAGATGGTTGGTGACTTAAAGTTTGATGGTACAGGTGATGTAAGAATTCCTCTTTTCAAGGATTCTGTAAAGATTAACCTCAAAGCCTTCTATCATCTTACTACCCCAGCCTTCTTTAAACGTCACTATCACTCCAAGCATTTCTGGTGGGACCACGATGGGTTAAATAAGCAGATGCAGACCCATATTGAGGGTAGCCTCACATACAGCAAAACACGCACATCGCTCCGTGTGGCTTACGACAACTTCCAGAATTTGACTTACCTCGGAGTGACATACAACAAGGCTAATGAAGTCATCACCGGCTACGATGCCAACATCTATCAGTCATCAAAGAATATCAGTCTTCTGACGCTTGCCCTTGAGCAGAATTTCACTCTCGGTGTGCTGAACTGGGAAAATCGCATTACCTTCCAGAAGAGTAGTGCTGAGGATATTCTTCCTGTGCCGTCAGTGAATATATGGACAAACCTTTATTTGAAGTTTAAGATTGCGCGCGTGCTGTCTGTTCACTTTGGTGGCGACATGCGTTTCTTCACGTCTTACTATGCTCCTGAATATGTTCCACAGCTGTCGCAGTTTGCTGTGCAGCAGAACGAAGCGGTGAAGACAAAGGTTGGCAACTATCCTCTCATCAATGTATATGCCAACTTCATGCTGAAGCGCTGCCGTTTCTTTGTCATGATGTCTCACGTCAATGCTGGTTCAGGTAATTATTTCTACACCCCTCACCATCCTCTCAACAGCCGTATTTTCCGTTTAGGCCTCAGTTGGACGGTATTTAACTAGATGAAAGATTCTATTATTATACTAAGTGGTGGTATGGATTCCACCACCCTACTCTACGATTACAAGGAACGCATTGCCCTTGCTGTTTCTTACGACTATGGCTCACGCCATAATGCCAAGGAGTTGGCTTTTGCGAAGTGGCATTGTGAGCAGTTAGGCATTCCGCAGATTATCATTCCCCTCGACTTCATGCAGAAGTATTTCACTTCTTCGCTGCTCATTGGTGGTGAAGATATTCCCGAGGGGCACTATGCTGACGAAAATATGAAGAGCACCGTTGTACCTTTCCGCAACGGTATCATGCTTGCTATTGCCGCAGGAATGGCCGAGAGCCGCGGGCTGAAATATGTCATGATGGCCAATCACGGTGGTGATCACGCCATCTATCCTGACTGTCGTCCAGAGTTTGTCTCTGCTATGAGTGCGGCCATCTCTGCCGGCACGTATGAGGGTCTGCAGATTCTGGCGCCCTATACCAACATCACCAAGAGAGACATTGCTGTCAGGGGAAAGCAGTTAAGCATCGATTACGGCAAGACGTGGTCATGCTACAAAGGTGGTGAGAAGCATTGCGGCAAATGTGGCACATGCATAGAACGCAAAGAAGCCCTCGCCGCCGCTGGAATAGAGGACACGACGGAATACGAAAATTAAGAATTAAGAGTTAAGAATTAGGTCTCATTAGTCCCATTGGACTTATAGGCCCCATTGGTTCCATTAAAATAATCTTATGAACTACAAAGCCTTATTCCTTTTGTTTTTTTCTTTGCCCGTGATGGCAAAGCCTACAGTGGTAAAGACATCTTCCACTGACGTTTGCGTAGAGTTTTTCACTCCTCGCACAGTACACATTACTAAGGTGCCCACAGGACGCACCATCTCCCACCCCAGTCTTGTGGTCATTGCACAGCCGCAGAATATTGACATCAAGCGTGGCGAGAGTGGTAGCGAGATATCACTGAGTAGCAGCGAACTGACCGTTCGTGTCAACAAGATCACAGGTCGCGTCAGTTTTGAGGGCCGCAAGGTGAAGAATCTGTTGCAGGAGCTGTCCTATGGTTTCGAGGAGCGTACCAGCGGTCCTGACAAGGGTGCTTACCGTGTTACTACGGCGTTTGCCCTGCAGAAAGACGAACCTATCTACGGTCTCGGCACATTGCAGGATGGCAAGCTGTCACATCGCGGAAAACGTGTGGAGATGGAGCAGTCGAATCTGCAGGATTTCCAACCGGTGTTCCAAAGCATCCGCGGATGGTCTATATATTGGGACAACTATTCCCGCACCATTTTCGATGCCACAGGTCATAACAAGATGGAACTATCCTCAGAGGTTGGCGACGGAGTTGACTACTACTTTATGCTGGGCGGCTCTGTCGATGGCAACAATGCTGAGATGCGCACACTGTCCGGCCAGGTACCGATGTTCCCACTTTGGACATACGGCTACTGGCAGTCAAAGGAGCGCTATAAGTCTTCTAAGGAACTGCTCAGCGTTGTAAATCGCTACCGCAAGAGTCAGATACCTCTCGACGGCATCATACAAGACTGGCAGTATTGGGGGTCTAACTATACGTGGAATGCTATGGAATTCGTCCATGAGGATTTCCTAGACGGCAAAAGGATGATTGATGAAGTGCACCGTCAGCATGCACATTTCATGATAAGCATATGGGCAAGCTTTGGTCCTAAGACAAAGCAATATCGTGAGCTCGACTCACTGGGATTGCTCTATGATTTCCAGACGTGGCCTCAAAGCGGACTGGCACAATGGCCCCCACGCATGGACTACCCTTCCGGAGTGCGTGTTTATGATGCTTTCAGCCCAAAGGCACGCGACATTTATTGGAAGTACCTCACCAACCTTCTCAATGAGGGCACTGATGCCTGGTGGATGGATTCTACCGACCCCGACTGCTTCAATCCCAAAGAGTCCGACTACGACCACAGTGCCGGTGACGGCACATGGCGCCGCTATCGTAATGCCTTCCCTCTGGCTACCGTCAGCGGGGTATATGAGGGGCAGCGTCAAGCCACTTCCGACAAGCGTGTGTTTATTATGACACGTTCTGCCTTTGCTGGTCAGCAGCGATACGGCTCGGGTCTGTGGAGTGGCGATGTCAGCTCTTCGTGGGAAGTGTTGCGCAACCAGATTCCTCTAGGCCTGAATTACGGCATGACGGGCTGTCCTAACTTCAATACCGACATCGGTGGTTTCTTCTGCGGCAGTTACAACACCCGAGGCGGTGGTTCGGCACCACGCAATCCACAGTTCCAGGAACTCTATGTTCGCTGGATGCAGTATGGATTGTTCTGTCCTGTCTTCCGCAGCCACGGCACCGATTGCTCGCGTGAGATATGGGAGTTTGGCAAGCCAGGCGAGGCTGTTTTTGACGCCATAGCAGCACAGATACGCCTCCGCTATCGCCTGCTACCTTATATATATAGCACAGCATGGCAGGTAACCAGCAATAACGACACCTATATGCGTCCGCTGTTTGCCGACTTTGCCGCCGACAAGCGCACATGGCAGGAGCCAAGTGAATTCCTCTTTGGCCGTAGCATCCTTGCAGCACCTATCGTGCAGGCACAATATACCCCTGAGGCTGTCAATCGCCGAGGTGGTAAGCTCGACGCACAGGGTTTGGACGGATGGAGCGTCACAAGCACTGCTACCACCAACGAGGGATATCCCGTAGTAGATTTCAGCGGCACCAAGAGTGCTACGAAATACCTGCCGAAGGGCGCACAGTGGTATGATTTTTGGACAGGCAAGCAATATCGTGGCGGACAGGACGTGACCTTTGAGACGCGCCTCGACCGTGTTCCGATGTTTGTGCGTGCTGGTAGCATACTGCCTCTCGGACCTGAGATGCAATATGTCGGCGAAAAGGCATGGGACGAACTGGAATTGCGTATCTATCCCAGCGCTGACGGCACCTTCACGCTCTATGAAGACGAAGGCGACAACTATAACTACGAGGAAGGTAAGTACACCACTATCCAAATGCAGTGGGACGACAGTCGCCGCACCCTCACCATCGGTGACCGCCAAGGCAGCTACGACGGCATGCTCACCAACCGCATCTTTAACGTGGTACTACCTGACGGTACAAAACAGGCTGTCAACTACAACGGAACAGAAGTAAGCGTGAGGATGTAATTTTATACAGCTGTCAGACTTACTTTTCAATAACCCTTGGTTATTTAAATTAACCCGTACTTATGCGCAATAAGTACGGGTTAACAAATATAATTGTTCGGATGCTTTGGAGCATATATATAATATATAAGGAGTAATGACTTTATTGTTTCGGTTTTGTAAACGTATGGGGATGCAAATATAAGAAAAGTTATGAAAAGTTCGTGCTATTTACATTGTTTTTTTTTTATTTAATATTTGTCAAGTTATTTCAGTTTAGGACGACTGCCGAATGTGAGAAGTTTCGGAAGTATTTAAGAACAACGAATCACACGAATTACACGAATATTCTTCTCTTCATGTACTTTAATTCGTGTGATTATATTTTGAAATCTCTCGATGGAATCGGCAAAAATATCCTTTTCTATGGTTGCACACACAACGTATAGCGTTATCGATTTTTTCCACGTTGGCTCTATCTTGCGGATGGCTGCCAACAACCTCCCGAGAAGCACCAACTTCTCACGTGCCTCGTCGTTGAACTTCGTGGCTATGTACCAGCGCACTCTGTCTTGGTGAGAGAATAGCAAGGGGCACGACGGATGGCACCATTACCAATTTTCACCTCTCGAAACATCAGTCGAAATTTCGACCCATGTACTTTCGCCCATGCTGGCTCCATCTTGCGGAATGGCTGCCATTAAGTGTTTTTGTTGTTAACCTGTCTGCTTTGCTATGTCGACTGGCCTTCTACAACAACGAACGTCCGCACATGTCGCTGAACAACATGACACCTCGTCAGGCAGCCTCATGTACAGGTAAAATACAGAAAAAAATGGATCAGTTACAGAGAAAAGTACCTCGAAAATTTGGAAATTCAAAAAGGAGTCACTACCTTTGCACCACAAACCCTAAATATGATTGAACGGCTTTCCGCAGAGTCTGTTCAACAAAAACAATCAACTTTTGCCAGGGTTAAGAATTAAGGTACACAACAGGCATTCAACCTATGGCAGGGTTAAGGTAAATATCATTCAACTTTTTCTAGGGTAGTACAAATTTTTAATCCGTGGTCATTAGGTCATTGGTCATTAAGGTCATTAACGATTTCCAACTTGAAGGGTGTTTTTAGGGGCATAATATATAATAATAAAAATATTATAATATTTTTATTATTATATATTATGCGGCTTTTTTCATCCCAAATGCTTAATGACACTCATGACACATGACACACATGACACTGTCTGAAAGGGGCAACTTCGCACTGGACATTTCTTGGAAAAAATATTATGGGATATTCGTAGCCCGCAATGGGAATGTTGTACCTTTGCCGATGGTTTTGAGAACAAGTTCTCTGGCATACGAACAAGTCCTCAAGGAATTGCCCCCCTTAAGGGGTAACAAAATTTGTTCCCAGGCGGTGAAAATCCATCGCGTCCACCGACGCGCAAAATTTTGTCCGCCGACAAGATATATAAGCGTTCTTTTTTTATTGATACCCTTAATACAGACTCACATTGATGTCGAACGGTGTATCGAAGTCTTTCAGGAGGGCGTGCTTCGTATCCTTCTCGCTGAGCAGAGCCTTGTCTGTCGGTATCTTCCAGTCGATGCCGAGCGAGGTGTCAAGAATACTGATGCCGCCGTCTGCCTCGGGATGGTAGAATTCGTCGCACTTGTACTGGAACACAGCCGTCTCCGTGAGCACCGCAAAGCCATGAGCGAAGCCACGGGGCACAAAGAACTGCGTGTGGTTTTCCTCCGTCAACTCCACTGCCACATGCTGCCCAAACGTAGGACTGCCCTTGCGGATATCGACAGCGACATCGAGCACGGCACCCTTCACGCAACGCACCAACTTGCTCTGCGTAAAAGGAGGACGCTGGAAATGCAACCCACGCATCACACCATAGGAGGACATCGACTCGTTGTCCTGCACAAAGTTGATAGTATGGCCGAGAATTGGCGCCACCTTCTCGTCAAACTCACGCTGTGAGAAACTCTCGAAGAAATATCCTCGATTGTCACCAAACACCTTTGGCTGAAGTATCAGCATATCTTTAATGGTAGTTTTTATTACTTCCATGTTTCTATATTCTTAAGACATTGTTGCAAAGAGTCTGTCCAATAGGGCACCTTTACGCCAAATGTTTCCTTGATGCCCGTCTTGTCGAGGACGGAATAGGCAGGACGCTTTACGGGTGAAGGGAATTCGTCGGAGTGACAAGGCTGTACGTCGCAGGCCGTCTGACCGGAATACTCCTGAATCATCTTTGTGAAATCATACCATGAGCAAACGCCCTCGTTGCTGAAATGATATGTGCCAACAACTGGTTTCTCAAGCATCTTGACGATAGCATTTGCAAGGTCCAGCGCATACGTTGGTGTGCCACACTGGTCGAACACCACCTTCAGCTGTGGCTTATAGGCCGTGAGGGCAAGCATCGTCTTGCAGAAATTCTTTCCGAACTCTGAATATAGCCAAGCAGTACGAATTATCATATGCTTACAGCCTGTAGCGATTACCTTCTGTTCACCAAGAAGCTTTGTTGCACCATAAACACCAGTCGGAGTACCTTTCTGGTCTTCCTTACAAGGGGTGTTATATGGTTCCTTGCCAAAGACATAATCTGTTGAGATTTGTACCAGCCAACCATCAACTTCTTTCATTGCCTTTGCAAGGTTCTCTGGTGCTGTAGCGTTTAATTTCTCTACCAGTGCGTATTTCTCAGGATCCTCTGCCCCATCAACATTGGTCCATGCGGCACAATTAACGATGACGTTGATATTATGCTCGCTTACCATCTTCCTGATGTCATCCATATTGGTGATATCAAGATATGCGGTCTCTACCCCATCCTGCTGAGAGACGTCAGTAAACAGAAAAAAATGTGATAGACTCTTTGCAACAATACGCATCTCGTTACCGAGCTGACCATTTGCACCTGTGACTAATATGTTCATCAATTATGAATTGTGAATTATGAATTACCTATGCTCTCTCTTTTCGAGATATTCCGCAAGGTTGGTATGTACCTGTGCAGCTGCATAATCAGCCTTTATCTTGGCGATATCGTGTCTTACCATCAGTTCCACCAACTGCTCGAAGGTCGTCTTCATTGGATCCCATCCAAGCTCTTTCTTTGCCTTTGAAGGATCACCCCAAAGATTCACCACATCCGTTGGACGATAGAACATCTCTGACACAGCAACAACCGTCTTGCCTGTTGCAACATCTATGCCCTTCTCATTTACGCCTTCACCCTCCCACTTCAGTTCTATGCCGGCATAATGGAAGGCCAGCGTAGCGAACTCGCGAACGGTATGCTGCACACCTGTGGCAATGACGAAATCCTCTGGTGTGTCATGCTGCAGTATCAGCCACATACATTCCACATAATCCTTTGCATATCCCCAATCGCGCAGAGAATCGAGATTACCCAAATACAGACAGTCCTGTGTGCCGTTTGCGATGCGTGCTGCTGCTAGTGTTATCTTTCGCGTTACAAAGGTCTCACCACGACGCTCTGACTCATGATTAAACAGAATACCAGAGCAGCAGAACATATTATATGCCTCACGATATTCCTTGATAATCCAGTAGCCATAGAGCTTTGCAACAGCATATGGGCTGTAAGGATGAAATGGAGTATTCTCATTTTGTGGCACCTCCTCCACCTTACCATAAAGCTCTGAGGTAGATGCCTGATATATGCGGCAGGTCTTCTCTAAATGATTGGTGCGCACAGCTTCCAGGATACGCAATACGCCGACTGCATCAACATCAGCCGTAAACTCCGGAGCATCAAAGCTCACCTGAACATGGCTCTGAGCTGCTAGGTTGTATATCTCTGTCGGATGAATATTCCCCACCAATTTTACGAGCGACATAGAATCACTCATATCAGCATAGTGAAGGTGGAAATCAGGCTTGCCCTCAAGATGTGCAATACGCTCGCGGAAATCTACAGAACTGCGACGGATGATACCATGTACTTCATAACCTTTCTGCAAAAGAAATTCACTGAGATAAGAACCATCCTGACCTGTTACACCTGTAATAAGGGCTATTTTTTCTTTACTCATTGTTGATTATCTGTTTTTAGTTAATTATCTGTTCTTATACATTGACTCGTAATACTTCTCATAGTCGCCAGAAGTGATGTTATTCATCCACTCCTCATTATCGAGATACCACTTGACAGTCTTCTCTATACCCTCCTCAAACTGCAGAGAAGGCTCCCAGCCTAATTCCTTCTGTAACTTTGAAGAATCGATGGCATAACGGGCATCATGGCCAAGGCGGTCTGTTACATAAGTGATGAGATTCATATCCTCACCTTCCTTACGGCCAAGAAGTCTGTCAACTGTGTTGATGACCACCTTGATGATATCTATATTCTTCCACTCGTTGAAGCCACCGATGTTGTATGTCTCAGCTATAGTACCCTTATGGAAAATAAGGTCTATGGCACGAGCATGGTCTTCTACGAAGAGCCAGTCGCGTACATTCTCGCCCTTGCCATAAACAGGCAACGGTTTGCGATTGCGGATATTGTTGATGAACAGAGGAATCAGCTTCTCAGGGAACTGATAAGGACCGTAATTGTTGGAGCAGTTCGTAACAATCGTAGGCATTCCGTATGTATCGTGGAAAGCACGCACAAAGTGGTCGGAACTTGCCTTTGAAGCTGAATAAGGAGAATGAGGCATATATTTTGTGTCCTCATAGAAGAAATCTTTACCATAAGCCAAGTGATGCTTGCCGGAACTTGCCTTCGTGGTAAATGGAGGCTCTATGCCTTCAGGATTTGTCATTGTAAGGGCGCCATATACCTCATCGGTAGAGATGTGGTAGAAACGCTTGCCCTCATATTTCTCTGGCAGCGACTCCCAATACAGCTTTGCTGCCTGAAGAAGAGAAAGAGTACCCATCACGTTTGTCTTTGCGAAGGTGAAAGGGTCTTTGATGGAACGGTCAACATGACTCTCTGCAGCGAGGTGAATGATACCGTCAATTTTCTCATCCTGCATCAGCTGATAGAAGGCGTCAAAGTCGCAGATATCCATCTTGACAAATTTGTAGTTTGGTTTGTTCTCAATGTCCTTTAGGTTTGCAAGATTTCCTGCATATGTCAACTTATCCAGATTGATAATCTTATACTCCGGATATTTATTCACGAAAAGACGAACTACGTGGCTTCCAATAAAACCAGCGCCACCAGTAATAACTATATTTTTCATGCCTAATCTAAATTATCTTTACCATAACGTTTTACTTCATCAATAACTTTCAGGAGATACTGGCCGTACTGATTCTTGAGCATTGGCTTAGCCAGTTCACGCATCTTCTCCTCGTTAATCCAGCCCTTACGGTATGCTATGCCCTCAAGACATGCCACCTTCAGGCCCTGACGCTTCTCTAATACCTCAATGTATGTAGAAGCCTCCGAAAGAGAATCATGAGTACCCGTATCGAGCCATGCAAAACCACGACCAAGGGTTTGCACCTTCAGTTCCTTATCATTCAGGAACCACTGATTGACAGTTGTTATCTCATACTCTCCACGTGCTGACGGCTTTATCTTGCTTGCAACATCAACAACCTTGTTTGGATAGAAATACAAACCTACAACAGCATAGTTGCTCTTTGGATGCTCAGGCTTCTCTTCTATAGACAGACAGTTACCATCCTTGTCAAATTCAGCAACGCCATATCTCTCAGGGTCATTTACCCAGTATCCGAAGACTGTTGCCTTCTTATCTTCTTCTGCTGTGCGGACAGCCTCTTTCAACATTGCTGTGAAACCGGAACCCTGGAAGATATTATCGCCCAATACAAGACACGCAGAATCGCTACCAATGAAATCCTTACCTATAGTGAATGCCTGAGCGAGGCCGTCTGGAGAAGGCTGCTCTGCATACTCAAAGTGTACTCCATAGTCAGAGCCGTCCCCCAAAAGACGCTTAAAGCCAGGCAAATCGAATGGTGTAGAGATAATAAGGATATCTCTGATACCAGCCAACATCAGTACTGATATCGGATAATAGATCATAGGTTTGTCATAGATAGGCATCAGCTGTTTTGAGATGCCCTTGGTGATGGGATAAAGGCGAGTACCTGACCCACCTGCTAATACGATTCCTTTCATAACTCTATATATTTTCTATAGTTGCTGCATATCATATAACTTCTTGTAGTAGCCGTCTTTGGCAATCAGTTCATCATGCTTACCACTTTCTACTATCTCTCCTTCATATAGCACATGAATGATGTCAGCATTTTTGATAGTTGATAGACGGTGTGCGATAGCTACTGTCGTACGAGTCTTCATCAATCTGTCGAGAGCTTCCTGTACCAAGTGCTCTGATTCTGTATCAAGGGCTGATGTTGCCTCATCCAATATCAGAATTGGAGGATTCTTCAGTATGGCACGAGCTATTGACACACGCTGACGCTGACCGCCAGACAGGCGTCCGCCACGATCACCTATCATTGTATCATAGCCATTCTCACTCTCCATAATAAATTCGTGAGCATTGGCAATCTTTGCTGCCTCTATCACCTGCTCCATTGTGGCATTCTCAACACCAAAGGTGATATTGTTGTAGAAGGTATCATTGAAGAGGATAGCCTCCTGATTGACATTGCCTATCAGCTGGCGCAAATCATGGATGCCGACCTCCTTGATATTCTTGCCATCGATATAAACGCCTCCATCCGAAACATCATGATAGCGAGGAATAAGGTCAACCAGTGTTGACTTACCGGAACCCGACTGACCTACCAAAGCTACAGTCTTTCCCTTTGGCACTGTGAGGTTAATATGCTTCAGCACTTCACGTCCCTCAATATAGTGGAAGGAAACATCACGCAGTTCTACTTTATCCTCAAAACTGCTCAATGGCTTTGGATTTGGTAACTCCTTGATAGGATTCTCGGCCTGAAGGATGTAATCGATACGATCCATTGAGGCAAGGCCCATTGGGATGTTATAGCTTGTTCGTGTCAAGTCCTTGATAGGATTGATGACACTATAAAGTATCACCATGTAGAAGATAAATGTTGAGGCATCGATAAATCCCTTACCTTCCAGAATCAACCATCCTCCAAACAACAGCACTACTACAATTATTACAGTTCCCATTGTTTCGGAAACAGGATGTGCCGCATTGAGACGTCGCATCATGCCTATCATTCCACGACGGAATTCATTATTAGCAAAGACAAAACGCTTGTTCATCTTGTCCTCTGCAATAAACGCCTTAACAATACGCAATCCACCAAGAGTTTCTTCTATCTGCGCCATAATCTCACTAAGGCCAGCTTGCACATTAGAAGACTGACTCTTCAACCTCTTACTAATGGCACCCATTACCCATGCTGCAGGCGGAGTAACACACAACACGAACAATGTCAATTGCCAGCTGACAGTGAACAATGTAGTAAAACAAACAATGATTGCTATAGGCTGACGAATCAGATTGTCCATACCAGACGTGATAGAACTCTCCACCACCTGGACATCAGTACTCATACGTACTATGATATCACCCTTGCGCTCAGAACTAAAGAAACTAAGGGGCAACTTCAATATCTTGTTATATAACTCCGTACGTATATCTCGAACAATACCAGTACTGAGTGGTACCATAATGTTCATAGATGCCCAGTAGCCTGTACACTTTACCGCTGTCATGACTACCAGCAGAGCACCCATGATACACAGAGTAATAAATGCGCCATAAGACGCAGTCATCTCTTGCACCAAAGCATATCCGTTATTTACTACAACATCCTTGTTAAGTGTACTCCATGTCCAATCCTGATAGTGATATACCGTCTGATCAATCTTGAACAAAATATTAAGAATAGGAATCAATACGACGAATGAAAAGACATTCATCCATTGTGCGAAGATATTTAGCAATATTGCCCCTACAATATACATTTTGTAAGGGAACATATATCTCGCCAAAACTTTGAAGAATTGCTTCAGCATTTTATTTCAAATTAATAATTTATTTGGCGTCAAAAGTACAAAAAAAATCCCGAATAACAAAATTATTCGAGACTTTTTATTCTTTTAGCCATGTTTCCAGCTCTTTTAGCATTAAATCGTGGTATTTCCACGCATCTCTAAAGCCAAAACCATGCCCACCTGACGGATAAGCAAAGAATGCGGCTTTTTTGCCTGCTTTACGCAAGGCGGTATAATATTCCAATCCATTTGTCAATGGAGGTACTGCCCTATCATCGCTTGCTAAAATTATTATTGCTGGAGGAGTCAAACTATCCACTGCCTCGTGGCTGCTCCATTCTTTCACAAGATTACCATCCGCACGGGCATCACCGAGGAAACCGACACAAGAACCCTTATGCGTCACACGTTCATCCATACTTATTACAGGATAAAACAGCACAGAGAACTTTGGGCGCAACTCTGCTGGGGCATGAGTACTTACTGCAGAAGCCAAATGGCCACCAGCAGAAAAACCTTGTATGCCGACATCGTTTGAGTTAACATGCCACTTCTCTGCATTTTCCTTAAAGGTCTTTACTGCCTCATAAACATCAGACAATGGAACATTCCTATCCCCTTTGGGCATTCTGTATTTCAACACAGCATAAGCAATACCCAAATCATTGTAAAAGGCAGCCCAATTATGACCTTCATTATCCATTGACAGATGGCTATAACCACCTCCTGGACAATCGACGACAGCACGCCCCGTTGCCTTATCAGCATCAGGTAGATATACCGTCATTTCTGCTCCAGTAGAAAGTTTTACCAACTGTCCTTCTGCAGCCATTAATAATGGAGTCAAGAAAGCCAACAAAAGAAAAATGCTCTTCTTCATTATTAGTTATAACGAAGTATCTGCCCAGGACGAACCTTCACATTCTTTGAGATATGGTTCATCTTACAAATCTGATCAACTGTAGTATTACGCTTTCTTGCAATACTGCTGAGAGACTCGCCCGCTACAACTTTATGATAGTGTGTAGCTGTCTGCTCTTGAGTATTTGCCTGACTTACGTTTCGAGAAGAAGTGCGCATTGAAGCAATTTCTCTGCGGAATTTAGACTTTCGGAACATATAAGTATCTGCAACCACATCCTGATTAACAAAATCGAAGAAGGTTGTCGGATTTATAGCCATTCCACAAAGACGTGTCTCAAAATGCAGATGTGAACCTGTTGAACGGCCTGTATTACCGCCCAAACCGATTGGCTGACCAGCTCTTACAGTCTGGTTCTCATCAACCAACCATGCAGACATATGTCCATAAACGGTTTCAAGACCGTTATTGTGGCGGATTACCACATATTTACCATAGCCACCGGCCTCGTATCTCACGATTCTCACCTTTCCAGAGAAAGCAGCACGAATGGTATCACCTATATACACCTTTATATCAATACCCTTATGCATTCTGCCCCATCGAGCGCCATAGTTACTTGTGACAACACGACTTTCACATGGCATATGGAAACCTTGAAGATTAATTCTGAAAGAATCCGGCAAAGCTGATTCACGATGCGCATACTTATTGCTCCATTCAGGATATAACATTGATGCTGGAGCCTCAGCCTCTTCTCGCTCTATTACGGAGCGCAATGCAAGTGTATCAAGTTTCTTCATGTGTTTGTCGAGTGGAGCCTGCATTGCTATCAAATCCTGAGCAAATGACGAGGCCGCGACAAAAGACAATACAATAGAGATTAATACAATATACAAATATCTTAACTTCATGATTTTAGCTTCTCTCTCGTTTAGTTTTGTGCCAATATTGGCGGGGGTAGATACAAACTCGGATGCAAAAGTACGAAAAAAAATTGGAACAGCATGAGATTTTAAGATTTCTTAACCTTCAGCATCTCATCCACCTTCTTTAATTGTGAGGCAAAGGACTTATCTTTTTCCTTCATCTCACGTACCTTATTTATGCTATGCAACACAGTACTATGATCACGCCCACCTACCAATTTACCAATCCTGGCGGCAGGAATATTTGTATATTTGTCAGCCAAATACATTACTATCTGACGAGGCAAAACGAGTTCTTTCTTTCGTGATGGTCCTTTAACTGCATTGGGAGTTACATCAAAGAATCTACAAGTAGTCTCAAGAACATCATCAACAGTAAGAGGCATATTATCTACTTTGACAGCTCGTTGTACTACGCGCTCAACAAGTTTCATGTCTATGTTGGAGTTATAGACAACACTATAAGCCATCAAAGAATTAATTATGCCTTCCAACTCGCGGATAGAGTTATTAGCAGTCTTGGCAATAAAGACAACCACATCCTCTGAGATTTTCACTCCATCACGAGCCATTTTGTTATGCAATATATCCACACACAGCTGAACATTTGGCTGTTCCATCTCAGCCATCATGCCACTCTTAAAACGAGACAACAGGCGTTTATTCATGCCTTCCAGTTCCACAGGAGCTCTATCGCTGACCAGAATTATGCGCTTGCCGTTAAGAGTCAGGTGATTAAATATATGGAAAAAAGCATTTTGCGTTTTCGTTGCTGTCATCCATTCCTGCACATCATCTACGATGAGCATATCGATGGTTTGATAGAAGGATATGAAGTCATTAAACTGACCATTCAGATTTGCTTGCGTGAACTGTTGCTGAAACATCTGCGCACTAACGTATAGCACACGTTTTTCTGGATACAATTCCTTGCATCTGTTTCCTATAGCATTTACGAGGTGTGTCTTGCCACAACCTGATGGCCCATAAACAAAAAGTGGATTAAACTGTGTTCCTGCCGGGTGTTCCGCTATTCTTAATCCGATTGAGCGTGATAATCTGTTGCTATCACCTTCCACAAAAGTACGAAAGGTCTGTCCTCTATTAAGGTTTGACTCTATATCAGGCTTTGGTGCAACAGGTTCTTCATATGTCAATCCCCCCTTTTGATTTTCCCTCATTACGATATGCCAATTAAGGCGTATCATACCAAAGGTATATTGTATGGCTTTACGGAAAATCTCAAACAACCGTTCATCATTCTCGATGGATTCGGAAATATATTGGCTGGGGATACGCAATACAAGAGTATTCGAGGCTATTTCAAAAGTCTCGAATTCGACGTGAGAGAACAAACGAGTATATTCCTCGTTTTCTATATTCTCACGAAAGAATTTCTGGCACGAAGCCCAAAGTTCCCTCTTGTTTTGGGTCATTTCTTATCCTTCTTCTCTTTTCTGCCAAATATAGAGAAATGAACATATCTCATTGGATGAGCCTTAAGATCAATCATCAGAGAATCAACATGTGACAATGTTGAAGAGAGGTGATTATATGCAGCAGCATCGTGCAGAAGGAGTCCAACAGTACCTTCTTTTGAATTCAATGCCGTTGTCATACTCTCAACATTGCTAAGTGTATGATCAATCTTTGCCATCATGCCATTAACATCTATGTCACTCAGATTTTTAGACAGTTTTTCAGTATGGGCAAGGGTATTGTTTGCATGTTTCATCATGCCTGGCATAGCATAGTGCAGTTCCTTCATCAGTCCATTAAGTTCTGATGTCGTCTCCTTTAAGTTTGCAGACATTCCATCCATATTAGTAAGAATACTAACAAGTGCTGGATTGGAGAGTATCATGTTGAGATTTGTCATAATACTGTCCACTTTTGGTATGATAGCTTGAACATTAGGCATCATTTCTGCAACTTGAGTCATTGCCCCTTTCTCATCAATACCTTCTATGACATCACCTGGCTTCAAACGCTGTGCTCCTTGCTTACCAAGCAGCAGGCTAACCTTTATATTTCCCATCAGGTCTGTTTCTATCTTTGCCTTTGTACCATAAGGTATGTATAGACGTGGGTCTATATCACATTCAACCTCAATGGGGCCTTGCTTTTCAAAGTCGAATAATATATCTTTAATTGTTCCGACTTTGTATCCGTTTGCATAGATAGACGTATTTTTCGAAAGACCTTTCAGGTCAGTAAACGTCATCTTGTACTCCACATTGTTATCGAACAATGACATACCCTTCAGGAAATTCAACCCGAAAAACAAAAGCACGATGGCCACAATAGCTGTCAAAGCTATTTTTACTTCTCTTGAAAAAAACTTTTTCATTGTACTCTCCTTCCATCCCTAAACTTTATTACAAAACATCCAGGGAAAATTTTATTTAATTCGTTACGACATTTATTTGCTTCACTCATTGAATCAAAAGAACCTATGGTATATTTTACCATTCCTCCTTCTTTATAATAATCAAGGTCTGTTCGTCCCTTCAAACGATAATCATTCTGTTTAAGGACTCTCTCAGCGACCAACACCTGCACCTTATATATGATAGGAGAAGGCTGAACAGGTTGGATAGGTTGTACAGGCTGTGGCGTAGGAACAGGGGACTCTACAACATCTGTTTTTACAGGAGTCTCCTCTACCCTTCTTTCTTCTTGTAGCACTTGTGGCTTTTCCATTATTATCGAAGCCCTCAAGCTACTGTTGTTGTTTTTATATTGAGCAAAAGCATTATATATGCCTCTTGCTAATCTATCTATACCGTCAGGACTATTCAGAAATCTCTCTTCATCAGGAGTAGAAATAAAGCCTAATTCTATCAGGCAACTTGGCATAGATGTCGCTCTGAGCACGAGGAAACCGGCCTGCTTGACGCCTTTGTTTATACGTCCAGCCATTGAACAGGCATTACTTTGCACATATTTCGCCAGTTCCACGCTTTTCTGCATATTATTATCCTGCATAAACTCAAAGATAATATAACTCTCTGCAGAATTTGGGTTAAATCCTTGATATGTCTCTCTATAGCCTTTTTCCTGAAGGATTACCTGGTTCTCTCTCTTTGCAACCTCCAAGTTATCTGCCGCCCTATGCATTCCTAAGGTATATGTCTCCATACCCCTTGATATGCGACCACTGGGCAGAGAATTCGTATGGATACTGATGAACAAATCTGCTTTTGCCTTATTAGCGATTTCTGCACGTCCGTTCAACGTAACAAACACATCAGTCTTTCTTGTATAGATAACCTTTACATCAGGGCAGTTCTGCTCAACATATTTTCCAAAAGCAAGCGCAACATTAAGATTTATGTTCTTCTCTTTCGAGAAAGCGCCAATCGCCCCAGCATCATGTCCACCATGCCCTGCATCAATCACGAGAGTGAATGACTTAGCGCCCATGCTAACTGCAACAGCCAACATAAAACACAATACTATTATATGCTGTAACCTATACATATGTTACGTGGAAAAACCTTGCAAAGGTAATTTTTTTTTTTTACTTATCCACAGAGCATTGAATATTTTAAGGTTTATTAAGAATCGAAAAATAAAACTCAGAAAAGCCTGATACAAATATGGAGAAAAAAACTATCTTTGCACGAAAATTTAAAACAAACGATTATGGCAAACCAAAAAGACAATCAACTTCAACTTGACTTATCACCAGAAATAGCTCGTGGAGTATATAGCAACTTCGCTATTATCTCACACTCCCATGCAGAATTTGTTATGGACCTTTCTGCTACCCTGCCTGGACTCGAAAAGGCACAGGTAGTAAGCCGTGTAATATTGGCTCCAGAACATGCAAAGCGTCTTATGCTGGCTTTGCAAGACAACGTAATGCGCTACGAAAAGGAATTTGGCCAGATACCCCTCGATACAAGAGCAAATACGAGTGCCCCAGTTCCACCAAGAACAGCAAACCCTTTTGGAGAAGCATAAAATATGAGATTCGCTTTTAAAATGTACCTCAAGCCTGGTTGCGAAGAGGAATACCAGAAACGCCATGCTGCCATCTGGCCGGAATTGGTAAAGATGATAAAGGATAGCGGCGTCAGCAACTATTCCATTTATTGGGATAAGGACACAAACATCTTGTTTGGCTATCAGGAGTGTGAAGGTGATGGCAATACTCAAGACACATCCAATGGTATTGACCCTATAACCCAGAAATGGTGGGACATGATGGCTGATATTATGGAGGTAAATCCAAATGACAACTCTCCTATCACCATTCCAATCAAAGAAGTCTTCCATCTTGACTAATCAATATCTATTGGGCACCATTTATCTCGATAATCTAAGATTTCATGCTTTTCATGGAGTGCAGAAGCAAGAACGTAATGTTGGTAATGATTACATTGTCAACGTTTCTGTTCTATATCCCCTTGAGCCAGCATGTGATTCTGACGATGTGAATGACACTTTGAACTATGCCACTTTGGCTGACATCGTAAAAGAAGAGATGACTGTTCCAAGCAATCTCCTCGAACATGTTGCTAAACGCATAGGCAAAAGCATTTTCGCTCACTTTCCCTTAACAGAAAGTGCTACCATCGACATCAAGAAAGTTGCCCCACCCTTTTCAGCTGACTGTGACGGAGCTGGAATAAGAATAACTATGCAATCCCCCCTTTAACTCCCTTTTTAACTCCCTTTTTAACTCCCATAAATTCAATATGCAGCAACACAAGCTAAACATCGTATTATGCGGCACTGGTACCGTCGGAGGTACTTTGCTTCAACAGATAGCTAACCAACAGCAGACATTGTTCCGCAACAGAGACATTCTACTGAATGTAGTGGGAATCGTTGATATATTCAATATCATGACTAACCCACGCGGAATAGATTTAGAGAAATTAAGTTTAAGCGATAACGACCTGAGTGCTTTCCGAAGCATTTTCTCGAATAATCCGAAGTCAAGCCTTCAGATTATTCATGACGAGGTACTGGCTTTACGTGAACAGGTTATCCATCCCCTTGTCTTTGTTGACTGCACAGCAAGCTATGAGATAGCCGCTTTATATCAGGAATTTATCGAGCACAACATCTCTGTTGTCTGTGCCAATAAAGTTGCTGCCAGCGGCGATTTAGAGAGTTTCCGCAAGCTGAAGACAACAGCCATCAACAATGGTGTAATGTATAAATACGAAACAAATGTGGGCGCTGGTTTGCCTCTTATCAGAACTATCGACCACCTCGTTTCTTCCGGCGATAAGATTACTAAGATAGAGGCTGTTCTTTCTGGCACCTTAAACTATATTTTCACACACCTGAGCGAAACATGTACTTTCTCTCAGGCGGTATTGAAGGCAAAAGAGGCACACTTCTCCGAGCCCGACCCACGCATAGACCTCTCTGGAATCGATGTGATACGCAAGCTCGTTATCCTGGCTCGCGAAAGCGGATATGATGTCAGCCAAGAAGATGTTGAGAAACATCTCTTTGTCCCCAACGAATATTTTGAAGGAACACTTGATGACTTCTGGAAGAAGTTGCCACAGCTTGACGACCACTTCGAACAACTCCGCAAGGAGGTTGAGAAAAATAATCAGCATTTGCGCTTTGTAGCAAAACTGGACAACGGCAAATGTTCCGTAAGCCTCGACAAGGTCGATTCCAAGCACCCAGCTTTTCACCTTGAAGGCTCCAACAATATTATCCTTATCCATACAGAGCGCTACAACCCCCACCCTATGATTATTCAGGGCTACGGCGCAGGAGCAGGCGTAACAGCAGCAGGCGTCTTCTCTGACATATTATACGCAGCAGGGGTGTAATCGAATCAAGCGATGACAGTTGACAGTTGACAACATCCCCTATTTATTCTGAGAAATTTAGTTCACTTTATATATATAATAAAGTGGCTCTGCAAATTACCCTACCCTTACAAAAATAAATTACCCCCCTGTCATCGTTGTCATCGTCATCGATGCCAGTTATGGGTAAGTGATAAAAATTTACCATTAAGGGAAACAAAAAAAAGCCTTATTTCATAAGAATCCTAAGGAAAAATATAAGCTCCAAAATCAAACGATGACAGATGACAGCGATGACAGGGGGCTTATTTATTTTGATGATAGGTGGAAAAATAGCATAATTGTACAAAAAATGCAAAAATCTGCATATTTTTGCATTTTTATTTGGTTGTTTGCATAAAAATTCATACCTTTGCAAACTGAAACAATAAAATATCGCAACATTGCAATTGAGACTTGATAAAATCAAGAATATATGCAAAAGACATATAATAAAAACGATAGACTGGCGGCATTGAGGCTCTTGCTGACTCAGAACGAATTGAGTTCTCAGGAGGAAGTCATACAGGCTCTTGCCCGCCAAAATATTTTCGTCACACAAAGTACGCTGTCACGCGACTTCAAACGATTGAAAGTTGCTAAAGCCACAAATGGTGACGGTAATTACTATTATACCATTCCACGCGAGACTGCATACAAGAGGCAACATAATCCTGTACAGCATGCACAAGGAGTAACTTCTGAAGTTACACAGAATATTCAAAATGCATATCGTGGCATTTCCTTCTCAGGCAATATGGCAGTGATACACACTCGCCCAGGGTTTGCAAACGGCATAGCAAGTAATATAGACTCTGCTGCCCTGAAGGATGTTCTTGGAACAATAGCAGGAGATGATACTATCTTCCTCGTAATAAGAGAAGGTGTAACCCATTTGGAAATAACAGATCAACTGAGCGCTGTTATTCCAGATTTATGATTAAAAAGAGGAGTGAAAAAGGGAGTAAAAAAGATAATAAAATAAATAATGAATACAGAAAACAAACATAACATTCGCATATTGGTCGCTGACGCATCCCATGAGAAGTATGTGGACGAGATTCTTGACACAATCCGCGAAGCTGCCAAAAAGCGTGGCACTGGTATTGCAGAACGCACCCATGAATATGTAGCCACAAAGATGAAAGAAGGAAAAGCCGTTATCGCCCTTGACGAGAACGACAAGTTCGTTGGTTTCTCATACATCGAGACATGGGGTAATAAGCAGTATGTTACCACATCGGGTCTTATTGTACATCCTGACTATCAAGGACTTGGTGTAGCAAAACACATCAAGGACTACACCTTCACACTTGCAAGAGTGCGATGGCCGGAGGCAAAGATATTCTCATTGACATCCGGTGATGCCGTCATGAAGATGAATACAGCATTGGGATATGTTCCAGTAAGTTTCAACCAACTAACTGATGATGATGCTTTCTGGAGAGGATGCCGGGGGTGCATAAATCACGATATCCTTGTGGCAAAGAACAGGAAATTCTGTATCTGCACAGGTATGCTCTATGACCCCAAACAACATAAGGGAGAGCCAACGCCAGCCAGCGTCTTTCAGGATGTTATGAAAACACTGGCGAAAAGAGGAATAGATTTTTAGTTAAGAGTTAAGAGTTAAAAGTTAAGAGTTAATAATTAAAACATATATAAGACTTATGAAAAAAGTAGTAGTAGCTTTCAGTGGAGGTCTTGATACCTCATACACAGTAATGAAATTGGCACAGGATGGATATGAGGTTTATGCAGCATGTGCCAATACTGGTGGTTTTTCAGCAGAACAATTAAAGACAAACGAAGAAAACGCTTACAAGCTGGGCGCCAAAGAATATGTCACTCTCGATGTGACACAGGAGTATTATGAGAAGTCTCTGAAATACATGGTATATGGTAATGTGTTGCGTAACAACTGTTACCCTATCTCCGTCAGCTCAGAGCGTATATTCCAGGCTATCGCCATCGCTCGCTATGCAAACGAAATAGGTGCTGATGCTATCGCTCATGGTTCTACTGGCGCTGGCAATGACCAGATTCGTTTTGATATGACATTCCTCGTTATGGCTCCTGGTGTTGAGATTATCACCCTTACTCGTGACGGTAACCTCTCACGTCAGGAAGAGATTGACTACCTTAACGCACATGGTTTCCATGCTGACTTCACAAAGCTGAAGTATTCATATAATGTAGGTATCTGGGGAACCTCTATCTGTGGCGGCGAGATTCTCGATTCTAAGCAGGGACTGCCTGAGAGTGCTTATCTGAAGCACCCTACAAAAGAAGGTCCAGAGACATTGAAGCTCGGCTTTGAAAAAGGAGAATTATGCAGCGTTAACGGTGTAAAATATGATGACAAGATAAAGGCTATTCAGGCTGTAGAAGAAATCGGTGCTGCATACGGCATCGGTCGTGACTGCCACGTTGGTGATACTATCATTGGTATCAAGGGTCGTGTAGGTTTTGAGGCTGCAGCTCCAATGCTCATTATTGGAGCACACAGATTCCTTGAGAAATTCACTCTTTCTAAGTGGCAGCAATATTGGAAAGACCAGGTCAGCAACTGGTATGGTATGTTCCTCCACGAGTCACAGTACTTGGAGCCAGTAATGCCAGATATCGAGGCTATGCTGACATCATCACAGCGAAACGTTACAGGTGAGGTAACCTTAGAATTGCATCCTCTGTGTTTCCAGACTGTTGGCGTTGATTCTCCTAATGACCTCGTTAAGAACAAACTGGGCGAATATGGTGAAACTGCAAAAGCTTGGTCATCTGAAGACGCCAAAGGTTTCATAAAGGTTTCTTCTACAGCGCTGAGAGCATATTATCTGGCACACCCAAACGAGAGAAGATAAAAAGAATATGGACAAAAAGCCTCTAACGCTATCAGACAATCGCCTGTTGGGCGGTGTCTGTGCAGGAATAGCAGAGTATTTTAACCTCGACCCTACAATGGTCAGAATAGCTTATGCTATACTGACAATAATTTGTGCGGGATTTCCTGGTATTATACTCTACCCTATTCTCTATTGGATTATACCTTCTAAAAACAAACAGCAATGGTAAAAGTAGGCATACTTGGTGCTGCCGGATATACTGGCGGCGAGTTAATAAGGCTATTAATTAACCATCCTGACGTACAAATTGTCTTTGCTAACAGCGAATCAAATGCTGGAAACAAAGTCTGTGATATCCACGAAGGACTAATTGGCGAAACAGAACTGGAGTTTACATCAGAGATGCCTTTCGAGGATGTTGACGTTGTATTCTTCTGCTTTGGTCACGGAAAGTCTGAGGCCTTCTTGAAGGAACATACAATTCCTGCCAATGTGAAGATTATCGATTTGGCACAGGACTTCCGTATCGCCGCACCTACTCACGACTATGTCTATGGACTGCCTGAGACACACCGCGATGCCATACGCAGCTGCCAACATCTTGCCAACCCTGGATGTTTCGCTACATGCATACAACTTGGATTGCTGCCATTGGCAAAAGCAGGATTACTGACCCACGATATAGCGGTGAATGCTGTCACAGGTTCTACAGGAGCAGGACAAAAACCTGCAGCAACAACACATTTCTCTTGGAGAGACAATAACTTCTCTGTATATAAGCTGTTTACTCATCAGCATCTGCACGAGATATGCCAGACTCTGAATGAGTTAAAACCTGCTGATGCGCCACATGTCATAGACACCTTGGATGAGGGTTTTGATGCAACAGGCATAACAGTTGACTTCATTCCTTATCGTGGCGACTTCCCACGAGGCATCTTCTGTACTGAAATGGTAACATTGGATAAGCCTCATGATGCAGAAGAGCTAGTTGCCTTGTACAAAGACTTCTATGCAGATGCTGCTATGACACACTATAGTGACAAAGCTCTGGATATGAAGCAGGTAGTGAACACCAGCAAGGCTCTCGTACATATTGATGTTTTTGGACGCAAAGTCGTTGTAACATCAATTATCGACAACCTCCTCAAGGGAGCTGTGGGACAAGCTGTGCAGAATATGAACATTATGTTCGGACTCGATGAGACAGCAGGTCTGAAACTCAAAGCGAGTGCATTCTAAATTGAAAATTGATAATTGAAAAATTGAAAAATCAAAAATGAAACTATTCGATGTATATCCCCTTTTCGATGTAAATATTGTCAAGGGACAAGGTTGTAAGGTATGGGACGACAAAGGTCAGGAATATCTGGACCTCTATGGTGGACATGCCGTTATCAGCATAGGTCATTGCCATCCTCATTATGTAGAGATGATGACCAAACAACTCAATACACTGGGATTCTATTCTAACTCTGTCCAAAATAAGTTACAGGTGCAGCTGGCTGAACGTCTTGGCAAAATCAGCGGATATGATGATTATCAGCTGTTCCTTATCAATTCTGGTGCTGAGGCAAATGAAAATGCCCTGAAACTCGCTTCTTTCACCAATGGACGCAAGCGTGTCCTGTCAGTTCAGAAAGCTTTCCACGGACGTACTTCCCTCGCTGTTGAGGTAACAAACAACCCAAAAATTGTAGCTCCTATCAATGACAACGGACATGTTACATTCCTGCCTATGAACGACCTTCCCGCTTGGGAAACAGAGTTGGCAAAGGGCGATGTTTGTGCTGTTATCTTGGAATGCATACAGGGTGTTGGTGGCATACAGATGGCTACTCCTGAATTTGCTCAAGGGTTGGCAAAAGCTTGTAAGGCAAATGGAGCAGTCCTTATTTGCGATGAAATACAATGTGGCTACGGAAGAAGCGGAAAATTCTTTGCACACCAATGGTTAGGTATTCGTCCTGATATGATTACTGTTGCCAAAGGCATCGGAAACGGTTTTCCTATGAGTGGTGTGCTTATCTCTCCTGAATTCAAACCAGTGTATGGTATGCTGGGAACCACCTTTGGTGGTAATCACCTCGCTTGTACAGCAGCATTGGCAGTCCTTGATGTTATGGAAGAAGAAAAACTCATTGAGAATACACACGAAGTGGGCGAATATCTCATGGCTCAACTGAAACTGTTGCAGGCTTCTCCAGAAGGTTCTCATATTACAGACGTCAGAGGTCGTGGTCTCATGATTGGTGTAGAATTTGATAAGCCTCATGCAGAAGTACGTAAGCCATTGGTATATGAACAGCATTGTTTCACAGGTTGTGCTGGCACTAATCTGTTGCGTCTGTTGCCACCTCTCTGCCTGACAAAAGCCGATGTGGACACTTTCATCTCACGTTTAAAGAAAGTAATATAATTGAAATAAAAACATTGTCAACAAATGAAAGCAGATATACATAATATGCATATTGCCGTTATAGGATGCGGAAATATGGGAGGAGCCCTCATTCACGGATGGGCAAAATCTAAAGAGGTTACCCTCACTATTGCTGACAAGAACGAAGCCCTTTTGGAGTCTTTCAAAAGCAAGTATCCATCTATCACTACTACAACAGATAATGTAGCTGCTGTAAAGGATGCGAAGATTGTTGTGATAGTTGTAAAGCCTTGGTTGATGCCAACAGTACTTGATGAGATAATTCCTGCTCTCAATATGCAGGAACAGATCATCGTTTCTGATGCAGCCAACTTTACTACCGACAAGGTAGAGGAAAAACTGGGAACAGGTGATATCTGCTATGTTATCCCTAATATCGCTGCAGAATTTGGAGCCAGTATGTCATTCATTGCCAAAGGTAAGAACACTTCTGATGAGGCTCTTGCAAAGGTAGATGCTCTTTATTCTCTTTGTGGCGACACTCTTGTTGTTGCTGAAAATCTCGTTGGCTCTGGTATGATGATGGCTTCTTGCGGCATAGCATACGTAATGCGTTACATCCGCGCCCAGATGGAGGGTGGCTGCGAGATGGGATTCTATCCTAATCAGGCTAAGCAGATAGCGCTTCAGACAATGCAGGGTGCGGTGTCTTTGTTGAAAGAAACAGGTTGGCATCCGGAAGAGGCTATCGATAAGGTTACCACCCCTGGTGGAGTAACTATCAAGGGACTCAACGAATTAGATCACAGCGGATTCAATTCTGCTGTCATCAAGAGTCTTAAAGCCGGATTAAAATAAATACAGAAAAACAATAAGATGTCTCGTATAGTAGTAAAAGTGGGCTCTAATGTGCTCACCACCGAAAAAGGCAAACTAAATATCACAAGACTCTCGGCTCTTGTTGATCAGATAGCATGGCTCAAGCAACATCAGTATGAGGTGATTCTCGTCAGTTCTGGTGCTGTGGCATGCGGACGGCAGGAACTGAAGGTGGACCATGAGTTGGATTCCGCAGAACAGCGCCAGCTATTCTCCGCTATGGGACAGGTGAAACTCATGAACCTTTATTACGTCCTTTTCCGTGAATACAATATTCACATCGGACAGGTGCTGACGATGAAGGAGAATTTCGAAGCAGGAGAGCAATACAAGAACCAACGCAACTGTATGACTCTGATGCTTGATAATGGTGTCATACCTATTGTCAACGAAAACGATACTGTTTGTCTTACAGAGTTGATGTTCACCGATAACGATGAGCTATCTGGACTGATAGCACAGATGATGGGAGCAGAAACCCTCATCCTTCTCAGCAATATCGATGGCATCTATACTGGCAATCCGGCAAACCCTGACAGCAAGATTATCAGGCAGGTGAAACCTGAGGACAATCTTGACCAGTACATCCTTCCGAGTAAGAGTAGCGCTGGCAGAGGTGGTATGGAATCAAAATATCACACAGCCCGCACAGTGGCTGCCAACGGCATTAAGGTAATGATTGCCAACGGCAACAGGGATAATATTCTTCCTTCCTTGCTAACAAACCCTGAGGAGACTATACATACAGAATTCATTCCAAAATCAAAGTAAACAACCCAAAACCACATAACAACATGTTATCACAATTTCAATTAGCAAAAGATGCATCACGCAATCTTGCTCTTGTATCAGATGAAAAACGCAACGAGATTCTTCTCGCTGTAGCTGATGCTATAAAAGTCAACGAGAATACTATTCTTGAGGCTAATGCAAAAGACCTCAGCCTCATGGATAAGGCGAATCCTCTTTATGATCGTCTGCAACTGACACCAAAGCGTCTTGAGGACATTGCCAACGATATGCGCAATGTGGCTTCCCTACCCTCTCCTTTGAACAGGGTGCTTAGCGAAAAGACTCTTCCTAACGGTTTGGAACTGAAGAAGGTTTCTGTTCCTTTCGGTGTCATCGGTATGGTATTCGAGGCTCGTCCTAATGTTGCTTTTGACGTCTTCTCTCTCTGCTTCAAGAGTGGCAATGCTTGCGTATTGAAAGGCGGTCATGATGCTGACGAATCTAACAAGGCTATCGTTGCCTTAATCAAGGATGTCATCACCAAGTGTGGTTGTGATGCTGATTGTGTACAGTTGCTGCCTGCTACTCATGAGGCAACTGCCGAGATGCTATCTGCTGTTGGATATATTGATGTCTGCATACCACGAGGCGGAAGAAAGCTCATCGACTTCGTACGCAACAATGCTAAGGTGCCTGTTATCGAGACTGGTGCTGGTGTGGTGCATGCTTATTGGGACAAGGATTCTGACTTTGAAATGGCTTCTCGTATCATCATCAATGCCAAGACTCGCAGAGTAAGCGTTTGTAATGCTCTCGACTGCCTCATAGTACATAAGGATCGTCTCAAAGACCTGCCTACTCTTGGTATGTTGCTGGTACCTTTCAATGTAAAGATATATGCTGACCCAGGCGCTTATGGATTCCTCAACAAGAGTTATCCAAGCAACCTGTTGGAACAGGCTACAGAAGTTTCCTTTGGAACAGAATTTATGGATTATGCTATGGCTATCAAGACAGTCAACAATGTTGATGAAGCAATAGAGCATATCAGTCGCTATGGCTCCGGTCACTCTGAATGTATCATAACCAATGACAGTGCTGCAGCTGAAAAGTTCCAAAAGAAAGTCGATGCTGCGTGTGTATATTGGAATGCTCCTACCAGCTTTACTGATGGTGCGCAGTTCGGACTGGGTGCAGAAATCGGTATCTCTACCCAAAAATTAGGTCCTCGTGGCCCAATGGCTCTCGAAGAGATTACTACCTTCAAGTGGCTCATCAAGGGTAACGGACAAATCAGACCATAGTATAAAGTTTAGAGTTTAAAGTAAAAAAACGTGACACAATTATATTCTTTGTTCCTGCAACACAAGGTTATCACTACCGACAGCCGCGACTGCCCTGCCGGAAGCATTTTCTTTGCCCTAAAGGGTGAGACATTCAATGGCAATGCCTATGCTGCCTCTGCTCTTGAAAAGGGATGTTCATACGCTGTTATCGATGAACCTCAGTATGCTACTGATGACAGATTTATCATCGTTCCTGATGTGCTGACAACACTGCAGCAGTTGGCAAACGAACATCGAAAAGCTCTGAACACCCCTATCATCGGTATTACAGGTACTAATGGTAAGACAACGACAAAGGAACTGGTGGCAACAGTATTGGGAAAGAAATATAATGTGCTCTACACCCAAGGCAATTTCAACAATCATATCGGAGTACCTAAGACTCTTCTTCAGCTGACAAAAGAACACGATTTGGCTGTCATCGAAATGGGTGCCAACCATCCTGGTGAGATAAAGACATTGGTGAATATTGTCGAACCTAACTGTGGTCTGATAACAAATGTTGGCAAGGCTCATCTCGAAGGTTTCGGTTCTTTTGAGGGTGTCATAAAGACAAAGGGAGAACTCTACGACTATCTCCGTGCTAATAATGGTAAGGTATTCATCGACAGCGAGAACGAATATCTTATGAATATCTCTTCTGGCTTAGACCTTATTCCTTATGTCAAGGGAGAGGTTATCGATTGTGCTCCTTATCTGCATTTCCAATGGCAGGGTGGCGAGATAATGACCCACCTCATCGGAGCCTATAACATCAAGAACATGATGGCAGCAGCTACTGTCGGTTTGCACTTTGGTGTTTCCGAGAGTGACATCAATGATGCCCTTTCCGGTTATATCCCAAGTAACAACCGCTCCCAGCTTACCATCACTTCTCATAACAAACTCATAGTAGATACCTATAATGCCAACCCTACCTCTATGATGGCGGCATTACAGAATTTCTCTATCATGCAAGTGAGTCCCAAGATGGCTATCCTCGGTGATATGCGTGAGTTGGGAGAGGTTAGCGCAGCAGAACACCAGAAAGTTGTTGACTTCCTCCTTCGTGAAGAGGCATCTGCCAAAGAAGGGGAACTGTTGATTTGGCTTGTCGGAAAGGAGTTTGGCAATACCCAATGCCACTTCCGTAAATTCCCCGATGTTGCCGCTGTCAAGCAAGCCCTTCAGGAGGAAGGTGTTCCTTCCGGATACCATATCCTTATCAAAGGCTCTAACGGCATCCGACTCTTCGAGTTGCCGGAACTGCTGTAGTATATGCATCGACTACTCCTGATAGCCCTATTCTCTTTCCTTTCCTGCCTGCAGATAATAGCGCAGGTCAGTTTTTCACATTATGTAAAGCAGACTGCCGATGACGAGATAACAATCTTCTTCAGCGGCAAGATGTCTGACGGATGGCATGTCTATTCGCAAAATGAGAAGAATGGTCCTACTCCAACTACTCTTACTATCACCAGTATCAAGGGAGCAAAACTTGTTGGAACACTTACCGCTGACCAGAAACCCATAAAGAAGTTTGAAGAGGTATTTGATGCTGAGGTGATGTATTTTGAGAAAAGCGTCCTTTTCTCACAAAAGCTAAAACTCACAGACAGTAAATATTCCGTTGAGGGATATCTGGAATATGGTGCTTGTAATGACCAGAACTGTCTTCCCCCAACAAGTGTTGACTTCTCTTATGAAGGAGGGATATCAGCCCCAGGGAAAGCAACTGAAGAAGAGACAGCGACTAGTCTAACTAGTGACACTAGTACAACTAGCACAACTAGTACGACTAATGATACCAGTATCGCAAGTTCTCCCCTTCCGTCCGCTCCTGTTCCGTCCTCTACGTCCGATTCTCCCCCCCCTTCTCTGTGGACTATCTTCCTCTTGGGATTGGTGGGTGGTTTTATTGCTGTTCTCACCCCTTGTGTGTGGCCTATCATACCAATGACGGTGAGTTTCTTTATGAAGCGTGGCAACCATGAGTTAGGCAATACTGGCACAGGACGCAATACCAAGGGCATCCTTGATGCTGTAACCTATGGCATTTCTATCATTGTTATATATATGCTATTGGGGCTGGTGGTAACATCATTGTTTGGTGCTTCCGCCCTCAATGCCCTTTCTACCAATGCCTTCTTTAATATCTTCTTTTTCCTTCTGCTATTGGTATTCGGTATTTCGCTATTGGGAGCCTTCGAGATAGTGCTACCTTCCAGCTGGACAAATGCCATTGATAGCAAGGCATCCCAAAAGACGGGCATTCTCTCTATCTTCCTTATGGCATTCACCTTGGTGCTGGTGAGCTTCTCATGTACAGCACCTATCGTTGGTTTTCTGCTTGTCGAATTAGGCACCTCTGGTAATGTTATGGGGGCAGCTATTGGTATGTTGGGATTTGCGGTAGCTTTGGCTCTGCCATTTATGCTCTTTGCCCTCTTCCCCGCCTGGTTAAAGTCTGCGCCGAAATCTGGCAACTGGATGACATCTGTTAAAGTGACACTGGGAGCAATCGAGATAGCCTTCTCTCTGAAATTCCTCTCTGTTGCCGACCTCGCCTACGGGTGGCACATCTTAGATCGTGAAGTATTCCTGATACTCTGGATTATCATTTTCTTCCTACTTGGCTGCTACTACCTCCGCCAAGTATTTAAATCCAACTTTTCACATCTTACATCTTACATCTTACATCTTACATCTTCATTTCTCTCTTTCGCTTTCGTAGCATATATGATACCTGGTTTATGGGGAGCACCTTGCAAGGCTATTTCGGCATTTACGCCTCCTATGAGTACCCAGAATTGGCATCAGGAAGCAAAGGGTACCATCCATAATCCTTATCGTGATTTCTACGAGGGCATCGAGGCTGCAAAGTCAGAAGGCAAACCTGTTATGATAGACTTTACCGGCTATGGTTGTGTCAACTGCCGTAAGATGGAGGCTGCAGTATGGACAGACCCCGAGGTGCAGGATATTATCAATAATGACTATATCCTCATCCAATTGTATGTGGACGATAAGACTGCCTTACCACAACCTATCAAAGTAACAGAAAACGGACAGCAGCGCACCCTTCGTACTATTGGTGACAAGTGGAGTTATTTCCAGCGTTCCCGCTTCGGGCACAACACCCAACCCTTCTACGTTCTTCTCGACTCCCGTCAGACGTTTACCAAAGGCGAAGGAAGTTATATGCATGCCGTCCTCCAGAAGCCTCGTTCCTACGACGAAGATATTCCGGCATATATACAGTTCCTACAATCAGGCCTCAAAGCATTTAAAAACAGATAAAAAATAACGGCACCCAATCAGGATGCCGTTTTATTTTTAATTATCAATTGTCAACTGATTAAAAGTCCAAATTCGCACCTATAGCAACTACTCTGTTAGTTCTTGAGAAGGCGTTCTGACTAATGCCGATTGGATTACCTTTTGTATCATTAACCATCACAGCCTGCGTAGTGTATTTATCATAGTTTGTCTGGAAGAATGCAGCCTGCACAGCCACTTTATCAGACACCTGATACTTGGCACCAAGACCGAAGCTCCATGAGTTTACTACGAAAGAGATATCGTTGATAAACTCATCAGTATTTCCGTATCTTGTAATCTGGAAACCAGCACTTGCAGTCCATTTCTTTGCAATGTCAACTTCTACACCACCCAGATACTCGTCAGTACCTTTTTTCAGCTGGCTGTTCTTGTTGTCATAGCGTACAGAATTTACGTAATAAGTCTTCTTTGCATTCTTGTCATAGAAGTGGTGATAGCCAGCATTGATGCGTACTCTGTCAATAGGACTGTACTGCGCACCGAAGGCAAGCAATGAAGGCTGGTCCTCTCTTACCTTTGTTTCGTCCAGATAAGTATTCACAGCATCAATAGCAAAAACCTTGTCAACAGTTGATTCATTCTTCATAGCCATCTTTGTGCGGAACTCATACTTCACTGCGAAGTTGAATTTACCATATTTAAAGTCAGCACCCAGAATTGGAGCAACGCCAGTACCATTTTGGTTTGATATGAGGTTTACACCATTACGATAAGACTCCAGTTGATCCAACTTCTGCAGTGTGCCCACTACCTGCTGATAGGTAGGAGTACCTGTTGCGCCAGCCTGTTCCAAAGCATATTTCGTCAACTTCAGGTTATCCATCCTGTCTGTAAGGAAATTGTTGAAAGACTGGAAATCGCTATTCATTGTTTTTACCCTGATATCGTAAATCTTTGCCTTATAACTTGCAATGCCATAGAGCACACGAAGACCACCATATACTGACAGGTTTTCTGTTATCTTGTATGCAGCACCCATTGTAAAGCCAAAGTAATACTGCTTACCCTGCATATAGCCAGCACAGTCATAATTAGAAACACCGAGTCCTTGCAAACCAGCAGCAATCTTTCCAACAGCATTCTCGAAAGAGCCCAGGCCCTCAGCAAATTCACACTTACCGCCACCACCGGTAACAGCGAAGTTAAACTGGAAAGACCATTTATCCTTATTATATGCAGCCTGCAGAGAAGGGATAAACATAGCTCTCGATGTTCCTTCAAAACTCTTTTCCATAGCACCATTATTCTTAACACCAAGGGCAAAGAATGGACTTGTAGTGTCAATCGTACGTGTTTGGAAAGCTGCCTGCCAGTTAAAAGACAAGTGCAGACCATCCTTCAGAAAAGCCACACCTGCAGGATTGCTGTAAACACCATCAATACCTATCACAGCATCACGAGCCGGGTTACGCAAGAAAGCAACATTCTGATTTGTGTTTGTGTTAAGACCACCAGCCATTACCGGGCATACATTAGCAACTGCCAACAACGCAACGGCTACAATTTTCAATGTTTTTTTCATACAAATCTTTATTCTTAATTAATAATATTTAATTGTTGCGGGCGCAAAATTACATATTTATTAACAAATAGACATTATTTTTAATTAAAAAAATGCAATAATACTTTTATTTCTTGACATTAAATATGTTGTAAGTATTTTTTTTTGTATCTTTGCAGGCACAAATGAACGTTTTCGTCAAGCCAAAAGGGCAGAACCAAACTTGTTTGAGCTATGCCTTGGCGAGAAAAGGTACATGAATATGAATAGAATATCCGAAATATTTGGCATACAGTATCCAGTCATCGCCGGAGGCATGGCTTGGTGTAGCGGTTGGCGTTTGGCAGCCGCAGTAAGTAATGCTGGTGGTCTGGGCCTCATTGGTGCTGGCACCATGACAGTCGATTTGTTGCGTGAACACATTCAGAAACTCAAGGCTGCTACCTCAAAGCCTTGGGGCATCAATCTGCCTCTGATGTATCCGCAGATCGACTCACTCATTGATATGATAATCAGCGAGGGTTGTAAGATAATCTTTACCTCTGCTGGCAGTCCAAAGAAATACACACAGCGTTTCCACGATGCTGGTATGATAGTGGCACACGTTGTCAGTTCTTCTAAGTTTGCACGCAAATGCGAAGAAGCAGGTGTCGATGTTGTCGTTGCCGAAGGTTTTGAGGCAGGCGGACATAATGGTAAGGAAGAGACCACCACAATGTGTCTCATTCCCCAGGTGCGCAAGGCCACTACCCTTCCCCTCATTGCCGCTGGTGGCATTGCCTCTGGACAGGCATGTCTCGCAGCACAGGTGCTGGGAGCAGAAGGTGTACAGATTGGCACCCTCTTCGCCCTCTCTGAGGAAAGTAGCGCCAGCGATGCCTTCAAGCAGGCATGCACCAATCTCGAAGAAGGTGACACCATGCTGTGCCTTAAGAAACTCTCCCCTTCACGCCTTGTGAAGAACGGACTTTATAAGCGCCTCGAAGAAGCCGAGAACCGTGGTGCAGAAGTACCTGAGTTACTCGAAATTCTTGGCGAGAAAGCCACACGCAGGGGTATCTTCGATGGCGACATCGAAAACGGTGAGATGGAGATAGGTCAGATAACATCTGCCATCAAGAGCATCGAGCCTGTCAGCACCATCATGGAGCGTTTAATAAAGGAATACAACGATGCCAGAGCAGCAGTCAACGCTTAGGTCCGAAGGCCTCGTAAAAATCTACGGCAAGCGAACTGTCGTCAACGATGTCTCCTTCAATGTAAAACAAGGCGAGATAGTCGGACTGCTGGGCCCTAACGGCGCTGGCAAGACGACCTCCTTCTACATGACCACCGGATTGGTAGTCCCCAATGCCGGACGTGTCTTCATCGATGACAAGGAGATAACCTCCATGGCTGTCTATGAGCATGCCCGCAATGGCGTGGGCTATCTGCCGCAGGAGGCAAGCGTATTCCGCAAGATGTCTGTCGAGGACAATATCCTGAGCGTCCTTGAGATGACAGGACTTTCACGCGAAAAACAGCTCGAAAAGCTCGAAAACCTCATCAGCGAGTTCTCGCTCCAGAAGGTGCGCCACAACCTCGGTGACCGTCTCTCAGGCGGAGAACGCCGCCGCACAGAGATAGCACGCTGTCTTGCCATAGAACCAAAGTTCATCATGCTCGACGAACCCTTTGCCGGCGTTGACCCTATCGCCGTTGAAGAGATACAGCGAGTAGTATGGCAGCTGAAGCATCGTAATATCGGCATCCTCATAACCGACCATAACGTGCACGAAACACTGAATATCACCGACAGAGCATACCTGCTCTTCGAAGGCAAGATACTCTTTCACGGCACACCAGAGGAGCTGGCAGATAATTATATTGTACGCGAGAAATACCTCGGTACAAACTTCCGCCTGCAAAAGAAGAAGTTTGATTAGAGAACCCCCTCCCGACCTCCCCAAGGGGAGGAGATGGTGAGAGGTAAGAGGTGAGAGAAATAATTGTCAACTGTCAATTGTCAATTGTCAACTAAAAAAGCGGGATGTAGCGCAGTTGGTAGCGCACTACGTTCGGGACGTAGGAGTCGCCGGTTCGAGTCCGGTCATCCCGACTGATAACGGTTAAAGGCTAAAGGTTAAAGCTTAAAGACACAAAAAAACCTCCAGAATTTCTGGAGGTTTTTTGTGGTGCCAACGGGATTCGAACCAGTGACACACGGATTTTCAGTCCGATGCTCTACCAACTGAGCTATGGCACCAAATGCAGAACGAGTATAAAAACGCCACCCAATTACCACCTCTGATAAAAACGTCTTTTCCTCGTTTGCGGGTGCAAAGGTACAACAAAATTTTGAAACTACCAAATTTTTCTTGAAAAAAACTGAAAATAATTATCTTTGGTCAAAGATTACCTTTCTGTTACGAAGATTGTGGCGTTCTTTTTCGAAACTTTCAGTTGTTTGCCTTTGAAGTTCATATCCAGCATCATAATGCTTTTGCATCCGTCAAGTACAGCACTGGGTGATGGAGTGTTTACGACACCACCCTTTATGACGAATCCGCTGACATCCTGCAGACGCATGAAGTCTTTTCCCTCACCTTCAAAATTCTCTATCAACACATTTGTCAGCGGACGTTCCGGCAGTGCTTTCACATCAATGAGCCTCTGGCAGCCATGTATGGCGAAATCCTTGATATGGATATCGCGGAAGTCGGGGGTCAATTCTCCTATTTCGCGAGCTGGGAAGCGATTAGCCAAGTCCCCGACCCATTTTTTTGAGCCGAGCATATCAACGGTCAGTCCATTCCATTTTATATTTTTTGCCACCACACGCTCTATCCACACATCATGGGCACCTCCGCCACGCGGACGTCGTGTCTTGATGCGTATGCCCTGTTCTGTTCCGTCGAAGATGCAGTCGTGCATGTATATATTCCACATCGAGGCTGCCGTTTCGGAGCCCAATACGAGTCCTCCGCCGCCACGCAGTGCAACAGAATGGCGAATGACACAGCCGACAGACGGGCGGGCTGTCTTGACACCGTCAATGCCACGTCCTGACTTGATGGTATAGCAGTCGTCGCCACAATCGAGCTGGCAGTATTCTATCAGCGAGTTAGTAGTTGACTCTATGTCGATGCCGTCAGTGCGCCCGTGTCCGGCACTGTTGACGGTTACGCCGCGTATGATGACATTGTCACAATACTGCGGCACTATATTCCAGAACAGCCCCTGGTCTATCGTGATACCCTCTATAAGTATGTTCTTGCTGTTTACAGGAGCCACCATCATAGGCAGCAGCACCGGGCGTCCATGTATGCCGTCGCACAGTCTCTCGGCAATAGGCTTGGTGATATCTACACATTCCTCCACCACAAGGAATTTACGATTTTCCTGATACATCTCACACTCTGTAGGAGGTCCTATAATATGTCCCTTTCCCGTCAGTCCTATATTCTCGGCTCCATTGGCATATATCATTGCACCAAGCGACATGACATCATACCCCTCGTTACGGGTCAGCACGGCAGGCTGGTAATCTTTTATATCACCACTGAAGGAGAGCATGGCACCGTCTGCCAACTGCAGGCACACCCCCGACTTGAGCACTATGCGTCCCGTCTGCCAGTTTCCTGCCGGTATGACAACTGTTCCCCCACCCTTCGCACTCAGCTTGTCGATGGCACTTTGGATAGCCTTTGTAGAGAGTCCGTTCCTGTTCATCCTGACAGTCGCCGTGCGTTCTGCAAACTGCGGTTTTTTGATTCCGCTGATGTCAAACGGTGCTGCTATGGGTTCTATCTCTGCCGGCATAAACTGCGGTCCAGCCTTCTCGATTTCGATGCCCGATACTCTGTTTATGACAAACAGGCATAGCACGAATATAGAAATCGTCTTTTTCATATCAGTTATTTTTTTCAAGTTTCGCTTTCACTCTTGTTGCCCATAATTCCACACACACTCGTCAGAGAGTTTGCCAGCCTTCACCATGATACGGTTTTCGCCTTCTGAGAGCTGTATATCTTTCCACATCAGACGCCCCAGTTCATCCGTCTTTGCCTTGCCAATTTTCTGTCCGTTCACATACAGTGTAGCTGACGGCAGATTGGTATATGCCTTTACATCGGTAACAGGCTGTCGGCGGTTTACGAAGCGGCGTCCAGTGATATACACCATCGGTTCCGGATTCCATTGGGCTTTATAGAAATAGTATATATCCTTTCGTGTTTTGCGGTCATAGGTCACCATTCCCTTGTCGTTCACTCCGTCTCTGTCACCCTCATGGCGTATGGAGGTCTGCATGTCACAGAACTGCCAAATGCACTTGCACCACAGCCACGGTTCCTCCTTAACGGCTTTCCAGTAGCCCTCATGTGTCATCAGCTGATAGTTCTCAGCATGGTCGCGTACACGGTCATAGCGTGGGTCATAGTGAATCTTCACACTTCCGGCATCGCCATATTCCGAGATGCCGAGAGGTTGTCCGCCAGCAGTCTTACGTGCCTCGGCATAGAATTGTCTCACCTTCTGCTCATTACCCGGTTTGCGGAAGTATTTGTTCCAAGCCATGAGGTCGCTGCATCCGAGATAATAGGTATGTGGCACACAGGTGGCAAAGGTGGTCAGCCGCGAAGGGTCTGCCTTCTTTACAAGAGTGTTCAGCGAACGCACAAAGTCAACAGGATTGTCCCACTCGCGGAATCGTCCGTCGTTGACGAGAATCTCGTTAAACAATCCCCAAAAGCACACAGATGGGTGGTTGTAATTCTGATATACCATTTCGAGTGCCACCTGACGGGCATTCTCCTCTACGTTCCTCACATATCCCGTGAAGTCATATCCACCTGGTCCTATAAGCGGTATCTCGCTCCACAGCACCATACCCTGTCTGTCAGCCAGCTGATAGAATATCTTGCTCTGCGGATAGTGGGACAGACGAATCATAGTAGCCCCTGTCTCGCAAATCATCTGCATATCCAGTTCATGATCCTCTAGCAGCAGGGCACTGCCCTTGCCATCCACATCCTCATGGCGGTTAAAACCACGCAGCTCATAGTGTTCGCCGTTAAGGAAGAAACCCCTGTCTTTATCAACGCTGTAATAGCGCAAACCCGTATATTCCGTTTGTCTATCTATGACCTTCTCGCCATCCTTCAATTCTGTTATGACGGTATAGAGATATGGATTCTTACGCCCATTCCACAATATCGGTTTACCGATAGCGAACGTCTGTTTTACGCTTTCGCCGTCAATGGTGTTTTCCGCTTCTGCCACTACCCTGCCCTGAGCATCCTGCATCACAGTCTTCAGGCGCAGATTACGGCTGCCGCTCCGCAACGACAATTTTGTTTCCACTGTCAGTTCGGCACGTTCTTTCGTAACATTGTCCTGACGTATGAACACCCCCGCAGAACCATAGTACAGCGGTGAGATGCAGTCTTTTGCTGTCACCAACAAGTGTACGGGGCGATGTATTCCGCCATAGACATTGAAGTCACCGGATATTGGCAGCACATCAGTGCGGAAGGCATTGCCTACCCACACCTCCAAATCGTTGTCACCTTCATGCACAAAGTCTGTTATCTCGATACAAAAGGCAGTATATCCCCCTTTGTGCAGCCCTACAGTCCTACGGTTTACGAAAACGTCAGCAACAGAGTTGACACCTTCGAAGCGCAAGAACAGGCGGTTATTGCGAACCATCTCGCTGCTGACACTCAGCATACGGGTATAGACCATCGTCTCGCGGTTATATTCAGTACCTTTTATATAATTGGCATTCCATGTATGTGGCAATGTCACAGCAGTACCCTTCAGTCCAGGAGTAGGATTGCTTATAGGGCGTATGCTCCATCCGTCATTCAGGAGCACGTCTGTTCTCACCTCTTCTGCATGCAGTAACACAACCGAGAGGACAAGCAACAGAAACAGGCTTAATCGTTTCATCTATTATATTTTGATAGTTAGTAATGCGGCTACAAATATACACATTTTTTTTGAAACAGAATCATGAAACGATATTTTTATAAAAGAACGAAAATAACTAAACAATTTGATGGTAATGCAAAAATAAATGTTTATCTTTGCCTTCGCAAATATGTACCCAACTTAATATTTATCTATTAATTCCTAATTAACTATGGAGACTACATTAGTATTATTGAAGCCCAGCTGCGTACAGAGGCAGCTGATTGGAGAAGTTGTCAACCGTTTCGAGCGTCGCGGACTGCGTATCTCCGGTATGAAAATGATGCAGCTCAGCGATGAGATACTTCGTGAGCACTATGCCCATCTGGTTGACAAGCCCTTCTTCCCTTCCCTGCAGGCATCAATGCAGGCATCACCCGTCATTGCTATGGCACTCACAGGAGTAGAAGCAGTCAAGGTAGTACGTCAGATGGCAGGTGTCACCAATGGCCGTGAGGCAGCTCCAGGCACAATACGCGGTGACTATTCTATGAGCAACCAGCAGAACATCGTGCATGCCTCAGACTCTGTTGAGAATGCCGCCATCGAAGTGCGCAGATTCTTCAAGCCAGAGGAAGTGTTTGAATACACAGCCAATGCACAGTGCTACATCTATGGCGAGGGGGAAAAGTAAAGCCCCCCCTACCCCCTCCCAAGGGAGGGGGATGAAGGTCAATGGTCAATGGTTAAAGGTCAAAGGTCAATGGTGAATGGTCTATGAAGAAAATTGCGTGTTTATTTTTAGTATGTGTGTCTGCTGTTATGGCAGTTGCACAGGGGTATCGGAATGATTTTATTTCGCCGACTGACGGGCAACGTTCATTGATAATATGGCAATGGATGGATGGGCTTGTCAGTAAGGAGGCTATCACGAAA
>CAJODL010000011.1 GCA_905233165.1 uncultured Prevotella sp. | reverse complement strand
ATGGTACTGCAATACTATGCGGGAGAGTAGGAGACTGCCCACTTTATCTTAAGAAAGCCCTCTTGTCAACAACGATGAGAGGGCTTCTTTTTGTTGTATATGGTTTGTAAATCTTATACGTCTATATCGTGTACGATTTATTGTTAAATATTCTTATTTTTCAAGTAAATCGTTTGCGATATTAATTATTTTTACTACCTTTGCATCGTAAACGATATAAAATTATTGTGATATGGAAAAGATTTATGATTTTAAGGCTCTTACGAGCAAAGGTAAAGAGATTGATTTCTCTGAGTTTAAAGGAAAGGTGTTGCTGATAGTTAATACTGCCAGTAAGTGTGGTTTTACTCCTCAGTTTGCTGGGTTGGAAGAGTTGAATCAGAAGTATAAGGATAAGGGGCTTGTTGTAATAGGTTTCCCTTGTAATCAATTTAAAGAGCAAGATCCTGGAAGTGATGCTCAGATTGAAGAATTCTGTCAACTTAATTATGGTGTAACGTTCCAGATTATGAAAAAGATTGATGTTAATGGTGCTGCTGCCGATCCTATCTTTGAATATTTAAAGTCGGTTGCTCCTACTGAAGAGTATTATGGTTTGAAAGCTAAGGCTATGAAAACATTATTTAAGACTCTAAGCACTAGTGTCGAGAAAGATAGCGATATTAAATGGAACTTTACAAAGTTCCTGATTTCAAAGGATGGTGAGAGCATAAAGCGTTACGCTCCTACTACAGAGCCTAAGGACTTTGAGAAAGATATCGAGGCAATGCTTTAGTTTTCATTATAATTATAATATGTGTGGATAATGCACAACGAGTTGCTACTTAATAACCAACTATGTTTTCGCCTCTATACGGCTTCGAGGTTAATTACCCAAGCTTATACGCCGATGCTGACGCAGCTGGGTATTACCTATCCTCAGTATTTGGTATTGATGGTGTTGTGGGAGAAGGATATGCAGCCTGTTAATGATATTGCTCACAGGTTGTTTTTGGAGACCAATACTGTTACTCCTCTCTTGCAACGCATGGAGAAGCAGGGTATAATTATCCGTCAGAAGGGTAAAGAGGATAAGCGCCAACAAATCGTCAGCTTAACAGAAGAGGGTAGGGCGATGGAAGAGAAAGCGTATGCGCTGATACCTTCAGGTATGCGTGAGAAACTTTCTGCCTGTCCCTTCGACTTGGATGATTATGCTAATCTTGCTAAACAGTTAGATTTGTTGGTAGACTCGTTAAAAAATAAATAAAGAGGAGATGAATTTTCTGTTTAAGGGCTTTGAACATGTGTTCAAGGCTCTTAAACATATGTACAAGGGCCTTGGACAGGTATTTCAGGTCCTTGAACATAAATTCCCCTTAGGGGAAAATGATTTTTCACAGGCAAGGAAATAAAAATCCTAGGTGATAAAAGATAATTTTTAATTCTATTGTGTGATGATTTTGGATATTCCAGAAAAATATATTATCTTTTACCTTCGGTTGAAGGTACTTTCGTTCGGAAAATTGCAAAAATATTTGCATTTTCGCTCACTTAATCGTACCTTTGACCTTTGTCGAAGGTACTTCGTCATGGCAATAAAATAAAAAATTCTTTTTTATTTGTATTTCTCACGACTTAATCGTACCTTTGCATTCGAATACCTTATGGGGAAACCCTAAGGAGCATAAAAAACGTAAGACTATGAAGATAGTAGAAATGGATGGCTATGCGGCCAATCCTGGTGATATCAGTTGGGAGCCTTGGAAGAATATAGAGCTTCCTGATGGCAGCAAATGTGAGTTTGTGATGTATGACAGAACAGCTCCAGAGTTGGTAGTGGAAAGAGCCAAGGATGCTGATATTGTGTTGACAAACAAGGTGGTGTTCTCAAAGGAAGTAATGGACAGCTTGCCAAAGTTGCGCTATATTGGTGTGCTGGCTACTGGATATAATGTTGTGGACACAAAGGCTGCGAGGGACAAGGGTATTGTTGTTACGAATATCCCTGCCTACAGCACAATGTCTGTGGCCCAGTTGGCGATAGCGCATCTCTTGCATATTTCCAATAATGTCGCAGGACATGATGAGGTGGTTCACAAGGGCGATTGGTCGATGAATCCGGACTTTTCTTTCCAAATTTCTCCACAAATGGAGTTGGCAGGAAAGATTTTTGGAGTGATAGGCTTGGGCAATACTGGGACAGCAACAGCTCGTATTGCAGCCTCTTTGGGTATGAAGATCTTGGCATTCAGCTCAAAGACTGAGACAGAAATGTCAGCACTTGGTATAGAAGGAATCAGGAAGGCAGAAACCCTTGAGGAACTCTTTAAGGAGTCGGATGTTCTGAGCCTTCATTGCCCACTGACTGAAAAGACAAAGCATATAATAAATAAGGAGACCTTGTCGCTGATGAAGCCAACAGCCATCATCTTGAATACAGGAAGAGGTCCGCTTATAGACGAGCAAGCCCTCGCTGATGCTTTGAAAAAGGGTAGGATATATGCTGCAGGTATTGATGTCTTGACTGAAGAGCCCCCAAGAAACGGAAGTCCGCTGTTGGAAGTTGCAAACTGTCACATCACCCCACACATAGCCTGGGCCACTTTGGCAGCCAGACAGCGACTAATGCAGATAGCTATAGAAAATGTGAAGGCCTTTCTGCGTGGAGAGCCCCGAAATGTGGTGCAATAAAACAGAAGTGAAGACGTTATTTTAGTATGGCAGAGTTAAGTGATTGTAAGATAATAGAATTGCCCAAGGAAGAAGACCCTCGAGGCAGTTTGACCTATATCTACGAAGAGAACCATGTTCCCTTTGCTATTCGTCGTGTATTCTACATATATGATGTCCCAGCTGGCAAGGATCGGGGAGCTCATGCCCACAAGGAATGTTGGCAGATGATAATAGCAGCATCGGGAGCCTTGGAGGTATATCTGAATGACGGAAAAGACGAAAAAGTAGTACCCCTCAATCGTCCATATCAAGGCTTGCTGGTGCCTCCAGGCATTTGGGCGCACGAAAGAGCTTTCACAACAGGAGCCCTGTGCCTTGTGCTTGCAAGTCATGATTACGATGAAGAAGATTATATAAGAGATTTTGATACATATCGTTCGATATACGGCAGATAAGAAGGCAGAGTGGGATTCCTTTGTAAGGGAATCCAAGAATGGCACTTTCCTTTTTATGCGCGATTACATGGAATATCATGCAGATCGCTTTGATGACTATTCCCTGATGTACTATAAAGACAACAATCTGCTATCCCTTTTGCCTGCCAACAAGAGGGGAGAAGTTTTATGGTCGCATCAAGGCTTGACCTATGGCGGATTAGTGTTGAGCAATAAGGCGCATGCTGCAGAAATAGGAGAGATGTTCGATGAAACCATACATTTCTTACATGAAGCAGGCATCAAGGAATGGTACTACAAGCAAATGCCGACAGTTTACCACAAACAACCATCAGAAGATGACAGCTATTGGTTGTGGAGAAATGGAGCAGAAACAATAGAATGTAATCTGATGTCTGCAATAAATCTTCATTCAGAACTCCATATCTCCCCAAGTCGTCGCAACAATAGCAACAAGCTGAAGAGGGAAGGGTGGAAGATAGTAGAAGGTCAGACAGAAGAGGAAGAGCAGGCTCTATTGGAAGAATTCTGGGAAATACTCACCCGGAATCTGCATGACAAATATGACTCCAAACCAGTTCATACACTTGAGGAAATGAAGCGGTTACAAAAGCTGTTTCCGAATAACATAAGATGTATTGGTGTGATAAGCCCGGAAGGCACGATGGAAGGAGGCACAGTAATATACTTGTCAGACCAGGTGGCACGTACACAATACATGTCAGCCTCACCTCGTGGTAAGAAGAGTAAGGCTATGGACCTTCTTATTACAGAAACTATAAAAGCCTTCGAATGGGTTGATGAATGTAATGTCATAGACTTTGGCACAAGCATGGAAGATGACAGTGTGCATCTGAAGGAACCATTGATACAGCAGAAAGAAGGCTTCGGAGCACGAGGCATAGCATGCAGAACGTATAAGTTGAGAATTCGCTGAAACATGATTATACAATTACAGATACTGCGCTTCATATTTATAATGCTCATTGTGTGTTCACATTTGAGTATTTTAGGCTTTCCCCATTTCGAAGCTGGAGGAGATTGTGGTGTTGCTTTTTTTTTCATGTTAAGCGGATATCTCACTATGTGTCATTATGGAAAAGCATTAGAACAAGGAAACTTCCGTCACAAAGAATATCTGTTAAAACATCTTAGGAAGATATATCCATTATTTTTCCTTTCATGGTTAATGGCTGTTCTGCTGAAGCATAATATGCAAGACTTTTTATATGCCCTTCCTTCGCTGCTGTTGATACAAAGTTGGATTCCGCTACATGCTGTATATTTCGGAGGTAATGCAGTAGCATGGTTCTTGTCAGTACTGTTGGCGTCATGGTTATTCTTACCTTTATTATACTTAATTGTAAGAAGCAGATTGGGGATATTAGTATTATTGCTGCTCTATTCTTTGTATTGCTATTACATTTCTGAAGATGATATAAATGCGTGGCTATATGTCTTTGCTCCAGTTAGGCTGGTGGACTTTATACTGGGCATGTGGCTTCGTAAGTTTGTTGAGAATAAAGTAATTAATACCAAGGAATCCTGTTGTCTATTCCTCCTTGGAACATTATGTATGGTAGCAGCTATCTGGTTCTATAATGACATAGAGCCTCATGTTAGAAACGCAGCCATCTTTTGGCCTTCCATTTTAATGATAATTCCTACAGTATCATCGCTTCCACCGATGCTTGATAAAGTGATGAGACAAAGATACTTTGTGATATTGGGCAACTATACTTTGGAGATTTTTCTCTTTCATGTTATTGTCTTTCAGATGATAGCTATAATAATCAGACGCAATGGACTCATCATATAAGAAACTGCTGAAGGTAATGACGCTATTTGGTAGTGTGCAAGGACTGAGTATCGTGATGAATTTGGTTCGTGCCAAGTTTGCTGCCGAATTGCTGGGGCCTGCTGGTGTGGGTCTTAACTCCATATATAACGAAACCCGCGAATTCATCCATTCCACGACAAATATTGGTATGGACCAAAGTGGAACAAGGGAGATTGCAAGAAATAGCGATACCGAAGAACTTGCCGATTCTGTTACGTTAACTCGTTCCTGGATAATGATTCTTGCAGCCTTCGGCATGCTGGCAACAATCGTCTTTGCCTATCCTTTATCTTGGATGCTCTTTTCGGATAGCAACCACATATGGCAGTTAATAATGTTGTCGCCTGCTGTAGCCTTCTCAACTATAACATGTGGAGAAATGACAGTTTTGCGTGGTCTGCAGAAAATGAAGACAATAGCAGGAGTGTCTGTATTACATGTGGCTCTTGGTGTTGCAACAACAATCCCTCTATATTACATATGGGGAATGGATGGCATTATTGCAGCATTAGTGTTGATGACCTTCTCACTTGCTGTAATCACAGTGATATATTCGTACAGAGCCTATCCTCCAAAGTTCTGTTTCGCCAAAGTGTTTCTCGCCAAAGGATATCAGATGCTGGTGTTGGGAACTTCATTCGTTGTGGCTGGCTTTATAGCAAATCTCGGAAAATTGGGAGTAAAAGCATATATAAATGTGAATGGTTCCCTGGAGGATGTAGGCTTATATAGTGCAGGATTAACATTGTCACTAATGATTTCAAATGTTGTTTTTGCATCTTTAGATAATGATTTCTTCCCTCGGCTCTCAAGTATCTTTAAGGATAAAAACCAAAGGCGTTTGGCAATAATCAGGCAGACAAAACTTGGGTTGGCCATCATAATTCCCGTAGTGATAGCAGCAATTATACTGATGCCTTGGGCTGTACCAATACTGTTGAGCGAAGAATTCTCACCAATAGTACCTATGGCTCAGATAGCTACGACAGGGCTTATCTTCAGGGCATTATATCTTCCAGCAGCTCTTGTTCCAATGGCAGCAGGAGAACCAAAGATATACCTGCTGCTGCAAGCTGTTTCATATATGAGTTTCGTTCCTGCGGTAATATTAGGTTATCACTATGGAGGAGTTACTGGAACAGGTATTGGCTTGTTGATAAACCATATTATGGATGTGCTGGTTAATCTGACAGTATTAAAATGGAGGTATCTATGAAAAAAATAAGATCAGTCATAAGAGACATCTTGCCCTATAAGTTAGTTGCAGAACGAAAACGTAACAAGTTCTGGGACAATGCAGCATCAATGGAAGAAACTACTGTAGAATTGAGCGAAGAATGTCTCTTTGATAATATTGTATCAGTAGAAGGCTTTGGCGCTACAGGCTCAAGTGCTGTAATAGACCTGGTAAGAGAATATCGTGATACTGTTGCCATTGGTACAGTAGATCCGGAAGGTAGCCAAACATCCCCAAAGGAAAGCAAATGTGAGATAGATATATTGCGCTATACAGGTGGCTTATATCAGTTGGAGCGTTGCTTTGACGAAAGCCTGAGCCAAAACTACTTTTGGAGAGATGCTGCAGTAAAGCAATTGCTTGATGTGATTTATTTCTCACCATTTTATCGTGATTATCCGGCACTTCGTCCATATTTTCACACATTCGTAAAAGAGATATTATCAAATAAAGTTAATGCTGCAGAAGGAAGTCCGATAAACCACTTGATGGGTAGATACTATGATGCTTCGGATATCTATTACCTCAAACATATGGCAGTAGAGGAGTATCAGAATCTATGCAGAAAACTTCTCAACAGCATTTTCAATTATTTCTATACAGGAAAGAGTGATTCCCTGATATTAGATCAACTCTTTGCTGCCTGTAAAATAGAAACGGAACACTTCCGCAAGTATGTTCCCAACCTCAAGCAGATAATGGTTTATCGTGATCCGCGTGATATTTATTGTATCTGTCAGCGTCTGGATTTATCTTGGATGCCCCATGATACTGTAGAGCATTATATAGAGTGGGTTAGGATGGCATATTCTAATTTTGATAAAGGCTCTTCATCTTATACAACACTTCGTTTTGAAAACTTGGTATTGGATTACGACAACACAGTATTAAAGTTAGAGAATTTGCTGAACCTTTCCCCAGAACAGCATTATCGTCCCAAGGCATGCTTTAATCCAGAAATATCCATTAAGAGTGTGAAAGAGTGGACTCGCGAGCCCCAATACAAGGACGATTTTATCAAGATAAAAGAAGCATTGCCGCAGTTGTGTTATGAAGATTAGGTTGCAGACATGTTTGTTTTATAGTGCTATTATCATGACTTTCATTTTCATGATGATATTGAATCACCTTACCCCTTACGCGATGGATGATTTGCATATGTGGATTCACCCTGTTACAGGAAAACCGCTTGAATCAATAGGTGATGTTGTAGAATCTCAATGGTTTGGATACTTTGATCATACTGGTAGGGTGGTGAGCCATTTTTTGTGGCAGGCAGCATGTCTCCTTTTTGCAGAAAACAAATTACCACTCGATATATTTAATAGTGCAGTATTCACGATGATGACAGTACTAATATACATGCATATCAAGGGAACTATAAAAGAACCAGATGTCGTTTTGTTACTGTTTATCCTTGTATGTCTTTTCAGCTTTGTAGAAGGTTTTGGCCAGGTGTTCCTGTGGGTACCAGGAGTTTTTACATACACATGGATGGTAGCATTGGTGCTGCTATTCCTGTTACCTTATAGGAAGGGAAAGGGATATGCTGTAGTAATGTTTATACTCGGTTTATTGGCAGGCTGCTCCGTAGAAAATCTTTCTATTGGCTGCTCAGTAGTACTTTACATCTATCTTTATTATAGACGTAAAGAACTGCATTCTTGGGAAATAACAGGCGCCATCGGATTCTGGATAGGATCTGTCATACTTTTGGCTGCTCCAGGTAACTATGTGCGAATGGATCAAGTGGGTGAAGGCATTAGTATGCTGTCTATATTTAAAAATGGTGTTGCCCTAACGAAGATATTTCTGAATAAAGACTGCTTAGGTATTCTATGCCTGATAGGAGGGCTTCTATATTCGTTGCAACGTAAGAACCTTAAAACGGAATGTAATACTAATCTTTATGTATATGTGATTCTAACAATTCTGTCTGTATATTCGTTAGCAGGAGTGTCTTTTTATCCTGAAAGAGCGCGTATGGTAAGTGTAGTCTTTGCTATAATATCGTGTGGAATCTTGTTACCGAAGAACATGTATCAGTCTTACCGCAGTATTCTGGTATGTACTTCACTACTTTCGTTGATTCTTATTCCTTCACTTCGAGATGCGTTGCGTGCTTGTTATGAGGTGAAAGACTATTATGAATATGTTGATGGAGAAATATGTAAAGCCAAATCCAAAGGCTCTAATGTGGCTGTAATAAGAGGTTATGTCGGAAATAGCAGATTCTGTATATTTGGTAAAAGCGCTATCTTCTCAACTGACCCAGAAGCATGGACAAATGTAGATTATGCACAATATCGAGGTATAGGTAAAGTAGTAGTAGATAAAGAAGAAGTCATCCAATATAGCGAATAATATAACCTCAACATGAGAATCCTTCTTTTCGGTAATCCCAGCACAATGCATAGTAATCTCGCAAAAGGTTTGCGAGAATTGGGGCATCATGTGCGATGTATAAGCCATAGGACAGGATGGCGCAGGTTTCCTGTGGATGATATTCTTCTAGAACGAAGAACAGATATTAATGGCAAATTAGCCTTTTTAGATTATCTTTTCAAGGCGATACCTATTTTGTGGAAATGTAAAGGGTATGATATTGTTCAACTCAATGGTCCAATGTTCCTTGAATTCAGAGGTTCTTATATGAAACCATTTTATGATTTTCTTCGTTCTCATAATAGAAAAGTTGTAATGGGAGCTTTCGGAGATGATTATCATATCGTGGAGCGCATGTTGAATAGTGATATATTGCGATATAGCGACCAAAGAATTGGCCAAGAGATACGTGAGGACGAAGCAGCAAAGGCACAACGAGAAGAATGGATACAAGATTCTCGTCATGAGGTAGGAATCAGTAAATATATTTCAGCCGACTGTGATGCTATTGTTGCTTGTTTATATGAATATTGGGCCTGCTATAAGGATGTATATCCCCAAAAAACAGAATTTTTACCTCTGCCTATAGTGTCACAGCCTGTTGAGACGTTTAAAGAAAATTTTAAGTGTAAGTTTCCGATACGAGTTTTTATAGGAATTCAGAGAGAACGCAGTATTTTTAAAGGTACAGACATAATGTTAAAAGCCGCACAGGATATTTTGCGTGACTATCCAGAGCGGATGAAATTACAGATTGCAGAGAATATTCCGTATGAAGAGTATGAGAAAATGCTAAATGGATCGGATGTAATGCTTGATCAATTATATAGCTATACCCCTTCAATGAATTCTTTGCTTGCTATGTCGAAAGGCCTAGTGATTGTTGGAGGCGGGGAACCTGAAAATTATGATATTCTTGGCGAAAATGAACTTAGACCAATAATTAATGTGCAGCCAACATACGATAGTGTTTATGAAGAATTGAAGAGTCTGATCTTTCATAAAGAAAATATTCCAGAACTAAAGCGTCAATCAGTGGAGTATGTTCGCAAGCACCATGACTATCATAAGGTGGCGCAGCAATATGAAAATTTTTATAAAAAGCTTCTGACCAAGGACGTTATACATTAGTATTTTTATTCTTTCTTTGGCGCTTTGAGACGATGAGAAAGATATTCGTCTGTAAGGGAGATTTGTACTTATATTTGTATGTCTGCATATATCTATATGAGTATTGACTAAGGATAGATACAACCTATCAGCTTCTCTGCTCATGATGTCTATATCCATATAGTGACATATTTGCAAATGTGCTTGCAGCAAATGCGGTAAATTTGTAAAATTCAGAGCTATTCCAGTTGAATTAGAGTGATAAAGGTAAAGTCCTTTGCTAGATGTCGCATAATAATTTGCAGCTCTCAGTAAATGTGGCGTTATCAAGACATCTTCAAAAAGCGCACCTTTGTTAAAAGATATATCATGAAATAATCTTGTCTGATATATTTTGTTACACGCATAGGAATGAGCAAAAAGGTCATTTAACCATATTTCCTTTTTTTGTTCTAACGAGCTGATGTTAATAACACTATCATTGAAATCAAGTCTATGTTCGTCTTTTCTTCCAATATGTATCTGTGCAGGGTATTCTAAAATGTCTGTATGAGGATTCTGATTCAAGAAGGTAATAAGTGGCATATATGTATCAGGAGCAACTTCGTCATCACTATCAACAAAAGTTACATATTTTGTTTTCACCTTTTTTATACCTTCATTGCGAGCATCACTTAATCCACCATTCTCCTTGTGTATGACACTGATTCTCGGGTCAGTTTTTGCCCAATTGTCGCACATTATAGGACATTTGTCAGGAGAACCATCGTCAATAAGAATGATCTCATCGACAGCATTACGAAGCATACTCTCAATACATCTATCGAGAGTCTTTTCTGTTTTATATACAGGAATTATAACTGTAAGGTCCGTTTTCATCTTAATGAACAAAAGTTGGGAAGTCTGCAAATGCTAACATTTCCTTATCACCTCGGCTATCTCCATAGGCATATAATGTATACGTGTTTCTTCCTGGCTCCATTTCCAAAAGTCTATTTACTTTTTCCTGACCGTAACAGTTTTTGGATATGAAACCACTTAAATCAGGTTTTACTTTTGTTGCCAGTACAGTTATGTCACCTAAAACTCTGCAACATGGTATAACCCATTCCTCAATGCTTGCGCTAATAACGTAAACCTTGTGGCTTTGACTGAGATGCCATTTGATGCGTTCAGCCATTTCTGGACGTATAATCTTTTTGCAGGCGAAATGTGCAAAGTCTTCTCCGAGTCGTTCAAACTTGGTATATGACATATTCTTAAAAAAGTATGCAAATATTTTTTCTTTACATTTACTGTTAGGGTAGAGGCGAAGTATCATCAAAACGATTAATGGGGAATATAGAAGCATGCCTAACAAAAAACTTCTTGTTCCGCATGCATATTGAATGAATAATAACAACGTATCTTTTGTTGTTATTGTTCCATCAAAATCAAAAACAGCTATAGTTCTGTTAGAAGACTTCTCCATTGGTTCATAATAGTTTGTTTGTCAAAGCGCTTCACGGATTCTTTGGCAGCTCTGCCCATTTTTTCCCTTTCTTCTGGATGCTCCATCAAGTATGTAAGTTTTTCAATGAATAAGGCATCATCATCATATGGTATAAGAAATCCATTTTCTCCATCTACTATTATTTCGCGTGGACCATAAGGACAATCAAAAGCAATACATGGTAGCCCGCACTGCATAGCTTCAATAAGAACCAATCCGAACCCCTCAAAACGTGAAGTCATTATGAAAATACTGCCACTTGTGTATGCTTTTACAACATCTGTGGTGTTATGATGAATTTGAAGTTGCCAATCAGGATATTTCTCGGATATATTCTTCCATAATATTTTCATCCGAGGAAAATCTTTTTCTTTACACTCACGCCCCATACTGATTACATTTTTTGTATTATAATATGTCTTGGCGTCTGTTCTTATGTTGCAAAAATTAGGAATGACGACAACTCTCTTGGCTTTGGCGAAATTAGTAGTGTCTCCCTTGGTGAGACAAACAACTGTATGTATTTTCTTCATCATCAGAGGATAAAGCCACTGATGATTCATGGAGAATAGAGGCGTGTGTGATTCATATAGTAATCGTCCTTTCCATGTAGTGCAAATGGAAAGTAGTGCTCCCAAAGCATGAAACATGATACACCAACTCGGATTTAATTTCTGTATTGTTCTATTAAACCTCCATATTGCAAGAAGGTATAACCCTTTTGGTATGTTTAGTTCAACTACTTTTATTTTGTCATTGAGTGGGAAAGCGGATATGTTTGAATCATGGTGCTTCCATATTGTCATAAGGATGATTTCATGGCTTGTGTTTTCTGATAACCAATTCATCTTATCAATGATGATTCGTTCCATACCACCTTTGGTGCAAATACTCTCTATGCAGTAAACTATTTTCATCGGCTGAATATTTCTTTTTGTGCCGTTACGTGAGGCATGTATTTTGTCATTAGTGGTATTATTACTGAGTATGAAGCAAAAAGTATTGGGATGGCAAAGTAGGGAGAGAGAGAACTTGTACTGAGTATCCGTATTAAAGGTTCATGTGTAACGAGAAGTATTATGGAATATCTGCCAATGTATGAAATGTATGGTATATAATTTATGTATTTACATATATGTAATAAGGTCAGTATTCCACATGTGCCTCCGATATATCGTTGTAACATCAAAAGACTAATTTGCTTGGGTGTGATAGCGCCTAATAATATATATATAAGAATGAAGAGTGTAATTAATGTTGTCTTTGTGAATCTTTTCTTTATTATAACATGATTGTGAGTGAAATTCTTTGCAAGATATCCGAGGTAGAAGAACCATAATCCGTCAAGAGCCAAGTTTAAAGAGGCTGGCAAACGGAAGTCGGAGAATTTACCTAGTGAAATTGTAAACAATAAGCAAATTATTCCTATTACAATATATGAGTATTTGCACAATTGGACAATCAAATAGAAAATGATATTTACAATCATTAAAGCCCACAAAAACCATAAGGGATAGTTAGGGAATGCACTATAGGTCAGAAATGCATATGTATTGCTCCATTCACTTCCAGTATTAAAATGAATTCCTAATGTGTTGGTAGCAATTATTGGAAGGATAACAGACGTTGTAAGGTAGAAGAAAATAAAAGGAATTAGCAATTTGTCCGTCTTCCTTCTGAGAAAAAATAGAAATCCTTCATAGGTTTTGAAGAAGTAACCAGACAAGAAGAAATACAATGGCATGCGTATTATATCGAAATATTTGTCAGTTGGCAAAGATATACCATATAATTCTTGAAAATGGAATAAGACAACGAGGAGAATGCATATTCCTTTGGCAAGATCAAAGTACGCTATACGATTACTCATGTCTTATACTAAGGAAATATCCTAATTTGTAAAAATAAAAAAGTGTAATATTAGGAGTAGTACTCAATAGATTGCGTACTAAGAGATAATGTGACATTTTATAGACAATAGGCGCGATGTGCGCTATAATAGGATGAAGCTGAATGAAATTAAGTAAACTACTGGTTCTTAAATCTTCTTGGTGATTGTACAAAGTATGTAGTGCTTCTTCTGTTTTTTTTAAGAACTGGGGATTAGATTCTAAATCGTTGTTGAGTAGCGGATTATCAATATATGTTATACTATATCCTTTCTTTTGTAAATCAATTCCGAACTGCATATCCTCTAACCCATAGCCATCGTACGATTCATTAAAACGTACTTGTTGAAAGACTTGTTTTTTTATCATGAAACAAAAGGTCCGGAAAGGCTTATTGGCTTTCTTTTTTGATATTTCATAGTTACGTTCATAGCGCCAACGAAGACTGCACTTGGGACTTGGACACTCTGCCGTATGAGTTAAACCACCACAAATAATGTATACTCCATTTTTTGCTGTTTCAATGTAATTTTTTATGAAATCATTGGAAATGACCTTTGCGTCACTATCAACAAATAGGAGCCATTCGCCTTTTGCTATATCTGCAAGGTGGTTGCGTATCGCAGAGCGTCCCATATTATTTTTGTTTCGAATATAGGTACAATTTGGCAATTCATTAACTTTATGGTTTGCAATCGCCTTTACTTGATCTCTACCACCATCTTCCATAACAATAATCTCATATTTGTCAATATCATCAAAAGCCTCACACTGTTTCTGCAAATCAAGCACCAATGTATAGCACACATAATCATATGTAGGTATGAGTATTGATAATGTCATTATGGAAAATGGGTTTATTTTAATATAGCGATTTTAGTCACACACCCTTTGGAACCTTCTGGAGTTTCTATAAGTACCATATATACACCAGAGGCAACTCGATCACCATTTTGATCACAGCCATCCCATTTATACGAGCCGCCAGAAACAACGCCCTTGTGTACGATATATCCAGCCGAGGTCGTAATTTTGATTTGGCATTGCTCATATAGCCCTTTAATGATTATAGGACCTGTGTAGTCAGGTGAGACAGGATTAGGGTACGAATAAATGTTATCTTCGTCAAGGGTACCATAATCAGATGTTATATCAGTATGATAGGAACAAAGTCCTTTGCTTGTAGAGATATAAACGATGCCTGTATTGTTATCAATTTTAATATCATAAATTTCGTCTGCTGGAAGAGGACTATTTTCTGTAGTGAAGTGTTCTATCTCTGTTTGGTTGTCTGAACTGATTAGAAAAACACCAGAAGTAGTTGACCCCATCCATTTGCGGTTAGCAGTGTCGAATCGGATGCACCTAATAGGTACAGAACTTAACAGATAGTCTCCCAATTCACTTCCATCATCACGATTGATAACAGGTTGATAAAAGGTGGGTGCTGAATCAAGATTTTGTGGTGATGGTATCTCGTCTTTATCTATGTAGAATGGTCCGGATGTACTTGATACCCAGATATTACCATTGAGATCTTCTGATACGCCATATATTTTTGTTGCTTTGATGTTTTCACCATTTTGGTTCGTAAAGGTTTCATATTTCTTAATTTTATCATTCTTAAAGTCATAGACAAAAACTCCTGATGGGGTTTCTGTTCCTTCGTAGGTGTTTGCCCACCACATTAAACTATTAGTTGGGCTAATAAAAACTTCCTGCATATCGATGCTGTTGCGTCCAGCAAAATCCAGATCTTTATGTGGAAAAGTGGTCCATTGTTTACTGTTATTGCTGGAGTAGCAATTTATTGGGGTGTTGGTTCTACTGTTTAATATCCACAGATTTCCACCGTTGTCATATGTCATGCTTGATATAAGTACTCGTTCATTATTATCTAAATGGGCTGTAGATTTAAGTGTACTGTTACTACAATTATAAACTGTTGTAAAGTTGTAGTTTTTGTATTCAAAAAGACCGCTTCGGGAACCTACCCAAATGTGATTAGCGTCGCTGGGATCGAATGCCATGCAGTTAGCATCTACCGCATCGTATCCTAATTGTGCCTTGTTAGGTGATGATATGTTTGACCAAGTTTTTTGACTGAGATCTAAGTATCTTACCAATAAGTGGTATTTAGGATCTGCTGCTTGTTCAAAATGATAATATCCTGCTGGACAGAATAGTTTTCCGTCATGTAGATATATCTTCCAAAAACGGTTTGTTTCAGGTCCATCTGGTTTTGCATCTCCAGATAAAGTCTTATACTCATCAACAGTCATTGTTGTACGTTCGTCATCTGGTATGGCTTCACCATGTGTATAAGTTTCTTCAATAGTGCAATTTAGCGTGTTGATTTTTAACGTACCAAGTTCTTCTGTTGTTAAGTATGCGTATTTCCCGTTAACGTGTATATCCGTTATGGCTTTATCTTTAGATGTGAGTTTCTCTTTCAAACCGACTAGGGTTGTTACCTCTTTTGCAAAGTCTGTTGGCAAAAAGTCTATGGTGTAGTCCTCGTATATTATTAGTAACTTCTTGGCTGTTTTGCATGCAGCAATATTTACTATGTTTTGTGATGTGAGACCTGTAAGTTTGTTGTGTTCAGTAACAGAATGGTCTGTTGTGTTATATGAGAAAAGATTCCCATCACATAATGCAAATATATAGTTGCCGAATGGCTCAACTTTGCTTATATTTGTGTATGAATTATATAGTCTCCATGTACCAGCAGGTTCTGCAAACATGTATGTTATGCATAAAAGCAGATAAATTTGAAGGGTTATGAGTATTTTATTCATCATGAAAAGGGTATGCATTAGTTATTTACTATTCCTCCTATTTGCTTCATTACATCAATATTAAGGCGCCTACGGTCTGCATCGCGCCACCACCCCCATTTGTTGAAGTATTTTATAATGCTGACAATGTGTATGAACATTAGTCGTATATTCTTTCTAGAACCTCTTGTGAATGTATGATATATGGATACTTTTGGGTAAAATAAAGTGTCATATTTCTCATGCATTCGTCTTGTGAAATCTATGTCTTCGGCGTAAAGAAAGAAACGCTCATCAAAAAGCCCGACTTTTGTTACTGCGTCTATCCGTAAAAACATAAAGCAGCCGGATAGGAATGAAACATTCAAAGTCTTGGTAAAACCGGATTGCGTCAGTTCACATGTTTGATTTCTACGGCGAATCATCCATTCTGGTAAAGCAAATCGTCCGATAATATCAGTCGGTGTCGGTAGCAATCGTGCCAAACGTTGTATTTGACCATTTGGATACATTACCTTCGGCATTATTTGTCCAACGCTATGATTCTCGTCCATATATTTTTTTAGTGCGGGAATGACTTCCGGTCCAAACCATACGTCAGGATTTACAACGAGATGATATTCCGAACCAATCTCTATGGCTGCTTTGAGAGCAACATTGTGCCCTCCACCATATCCGTTGTTTTTGTGAGGGAGATACATCAGTTGGAAACCTTGTGAGACTTTGGCAGCCAATTCTGGCTCCCCCTTTAAAACACGTTCAGCAAATTCTTGTAATTCGGACTTTAATTCAAGCATGTCTTCACTGTGGTCAATAACATAAACTATATCTACCGGGGAGGCAAATAGACTCCTCAAAACAGGCTCAAAGTCCAATAGATGATGGTTGTATGTGACAATGGATGCTGTAATCATCATATATATAACGCACTTACGCATTGGTTTATTGTTCACGCGTAAAAAAAGAATATGCGTGAGTGAAACAAAAGGGTAAAAAATGTTAAAACGTCCAAATTTGTGTCATGTAAGGCGTTGTTCTAATAGAGTTTTTGTAACTTTGCACCCCGAAACTAAATATATGTCGTAAAGTTTTCTAAGGCATTTAGGTGTATTGAAAATTATACAAGAAGAAATATGAAAAGATTAATGTTTTTTGTTGCTGTTGCTGCTTTCTTGACTTCATGCGGTGGACAGTCTGGTAAACCAAATTTTGGTGACAATGAGTATGCCACTCGTGTCGTTGGCGTTTCCAATGCTGATGTAGAAACCTCTTATCCTGCAATATTCAAAGGTATGCAGGATGTTGAAATTCGTCCGAAGGCATCTGGATTTATTACTGCAATTATGGTGCGCGAAGGTGAAAATGTGTCTGTTGGACAGGTGCTGTTCACTATTGATAATGTAACGCAAAAGGCTGCGGTAAATCAAGCTCAAGCAGCAGTTAATTCTGCAAATGCTGCATTGAATACGGCAAAGTTGACGTATGATAATGCTAAAAAGTTGTATGAGGCTAATGTGATTGGTGATTTTGAACTTCAGTCAAGTAGAAATAAATATGAGACAGCGCAAGCTGCTTTGGGGCAGGCACAGGCAAATTTGACCTCAGCTCAAGAGGCTTTGTCTTTCTGTACGGTTAAATCTCCAACATCAGGTGTTGTGGGCTCTTTGCCATACAAGGTGGGGGCATTGGTGGGCTCTTCGATGAATCCAGCATTTACGACTATATCCAATGGTTCTCATGTAGATGTTTATTTCTCTATGAATGAGAAAGAAAGTATGGCTCTTATTCGTGAATATGGTTCAATTCAAGAAGCGATAAATCATATGCCTGCAATTCGCTTGCAGTTGGCTGATGGCTCGGAGTATGAGTCGCAAGGTAAGGTTGTTAAGGCGTCTGGCGTTATTGATGCAATAACCGGAACGGTTAGCTTTATCGCTGCTTTCCCGAATCCTAAGAAATTGATAAAGTCCGGGGGAAGCGGAAAAGTTATTATGCCGCATGTTGCAACAAATGCTATCATAATACCGCAAGTTGCAACTGTAGAGATTCAAGACAAACACTTCGTTTATATCGTAGGCAAGGATAATAAGGTGCGATATACAGAAGTTACCATTGATACCCAAAATGATGGTCAGAACTACATTATAACCTCAGGGTTGAAAAAGGGTGATAAGATAGTAGTTGATGGTGTTTCTTCTTTGCAGGATGGTATGGAGATTAAGCCCCTTACCGAGGCAGAGTATGCAAAGAAACTGAAAAAAGCCGAAGAACTTTCTAAGGTACAGGGAGATGGCGTATTTGCAGTAGGCAAAGCACTAAAGGGATAGTGTTTATACGTATAAAAATTAAATGAAATAAAAAAAGATGAAATTAGATAATTTTATAAATAGGCCGGTGTTGTCCACCGTGATATCGATAGTTATCGTAATCCTCGGTTTCATCGGATTGGCAACCTTGCCTATTGAACAATACCCAGATATTGCCCCTCCTACGATAATGGTAAGATGCTATTATCCCGGTGCCGATGCAAAGACTGTAGAAAATTCAGTCCTTGCTCCGTTGGAGGAACAGATAAATGGTGTGGAAGGTATGACGTACATGACCTCTTCTGCAACAAATGATGGCTCCGCTTCTATAACAGTATATTTTGAACAGGGCGCAAATCCTGATATGGCTCAGGTTAATGTGCAAAACCGCGTGTCGCAGGCAACGGCCTTACTTCCATCTGAGGTAACGCAAAGCGGTGTCACCGTCCAAAAACGTCAGACATCAACGGTGCTTATCATGTCATTGTATTCACCTGATGACCGCTATGACGAGAAATTCTTAGGTAACTATGCCGACATCAATATCATCCCAGAGATGAAGCGTATCAAAGGTATTGGTGATTGTGAGTCTATTGGTTTGAAATCTTATACAATGCGTTTGTGGCTTGATCCGACGAAAATGCATGATTTGGGATTGATACCTACAGATATCGTTGGTGCTCTTGCTGAACAGAATATTGAAGCAGCACCAGGTAAGTTTGGTGAACAGAGTGACAAACAGTATGAATACTCCATGAAATACACGGGACGTCTTAAGACGCCAGAGGAATTCGGAAATATGATTATTAAGACCGATGATATGGGACGAATTCTCCGTGTAAAAGATGTAGCAAAGGTGGAAATGGGAGCCCTTTATTACTCGGTGTTAACTCAACTTGATGGTCATCCCGCCCTCATGATGATGGTTACACAGCGTGCGGGCTCTAATGCTACGGCAATAGCAAATGATGTAAAGGCAACAGCGGAGAGGCTATCAAAGAATTTCCCTCCAGGCATGAAGATTAAGGTGATGCAGGATGTTACGGAATTTATTGAAGCATCTCAGCATGAGGTGTATAAGACTTTGTTCGAGGCACTCTTGCTAGTGTTTATGGTGGTGTTTGTGTTCCTGCAAGATTTCAGATCTACCTTGATTCCAATGATTGCGGTTCCCGTATCATTGATAGGTACGATGTTCTTCTTGAAGGTTATTGGCTTCTCAATAAACCTTCTAACCTTGTCTGCGCTGGTGTTGGCAATTGCAATTGTAGTCGATGATGCAATTGTGGTAGTTGAGGCTGTACATGCAAAACTTGATATGGGGTATCACTCTGCCAAAAAAGCATCGATTGATGCCATGAGTGAGATTGCGGGTGCTATCATATCAATTACCCTTGTGATGTCTGCCGTGTTTGTACCTGTGTCATTTATGAGCGGTACAACGGGTACTTTCTATCGTGAGTTCGGTTTGACGATGGCTATTTCAATCATAATCTCTGCTGTTAATGCCTTGACATTGTCTCCTGCCTTATGTGCTATTCTTCTAAAACCACATGGCGGTGATGGCGGTGAAAAAAAGCAAAGCTTTACAACACGTTTCTTTGCAGGGTTTAATGCAGCATACGATAAATTGCAGAATAAATACCAAAAGGCTGTTTCTATCCTTGTTAAGAAATCATGGATTGCTATTGTAGCAGTTGTGATAGGTGTCGTTGCGTTGTTATCGGAGGCTATGTTTACAAAGACTGGCCTTGTGCCTGACGAGGATACAGGTACTGTGTTCGTAACTGTGTCAACACCTCCGGGTACTTCTTTGTTGAAAACGGATAAGTTGATGGATGAAGTACAACGTATGCTGGATAACAATCCGGCAATTGATGGCTGTATTCGTATTGCTGGATATAACTTTATTGCCGGGCAGGGATCGAACCAGGGAACTTTCGTCGTTAAATTAAAGCCATTTGATGAAAGAAGTCGCTCGGAGTATTCCAGTATGGTGCTGGGCATGATCTATAAGCAGACTGCTGCTATTAAAGGAGCTCAAATTTTGGCATTCCAGCCACCTATGGTAACAGGTTTCTCTGCAAATAACGGTTTGTCATTCTCTATGCAGGATCGTACAGGAGGTGACTTGGATAAGTTCTTCAAGGTAACTCAAGACTTTATTGCAGAACTTAATAAACGTCCTGAATTTGCAAACTGTATGACATCTTTTAATTCTTCATATCCTCAGTATCAGATTAACGTAGATGTTGCAAAGTGTAAACAGGCGGGCATTTCTCCTTCTGCAGTGTTAACAACCATGCAGGGATACTATGGTGGAATGTACTCTTCGAACTTTAATAGCTTCGGTAAACTTTATCGTGTATATGTGCAGGGAGACCCGAAGACACGTGAAGATAAAGCCTCGCTACAGAATATATATGTTCGCACACCAAAAGGCATGGCTCCTGTAAGTGAATTTGCAAACTTGAAAAAAGTATATGGTCCACAGGTTATTAATCGTTTCAATCTGTTTACTGCCATCAATGTTAACGGTACACCTGCTGATGGATATTCTACAGGTGATTGTATAGCCGCAATGGAAGAGGTAGCCGAGTCATCTTTACCTGCAGGATATACATATGAATTCTCTGGTTTAACACGTAATGAGGCGGAATCATCCAATACTACAAGTATTGTGCTTGTTCTTTGTGTTGTATTCGTTTACCTTATCCTGTCTGCACAATATGAATCATATTTGTTGCCGTTGTCGGTAATATTGTCTTTGCCGTTCGGTCTTGCAGGTGCCTTCCTGTTTACGAACCTGTTCGGAAAGAACAACGATATATATATGCAGATAGCACTCATTATGTTGGTGGGATTGCTGGCAAAGAATGCTATACTTATTGTACAATTTGCACTTGAGCGTCGTCAGTTGGGTATGGCTATCAGTTGGTCTGCAATTCTTGGTGCTGCGGCACGTCTGCGTCCAATCTTGATGACCGCTTTGGCTATGATTATTGGTCTGTTCCCTCTTATTGTTACTGGCTTGCCAGGACTCTCGTTATTCATGGCGCCTGCTGTAGGCGAGAATGGCTACGTTACGCTTGGTGCGGCAGCTATTGGCGGTATGTTGGTAGGAACGTTCTTGCAAGTGCTTATTGTACCTGTTCTTTTCGTGATTTTCCAATGGCTGCAGGAGAAAATTAAACCAATGGAATTCAATGATGAGAATGCAGCTATAGATTCCGAATTGCATCAGTATGCGATATCAGCAAACGCTATCAATGAAACAATAAGTGGTAGTGATCCACATTATGTAAAATGAGGGAGGAAATATTAATGAAGAATATAGTAATTAATAAGCAGAAACATATTGTTTCTTCAGCATGTTGTCTATTGCTTGTTACTTTCTTAATGTCGTGCAGCCACGGTAAAAGCTTGTGGTCAAAGTATGAGCGTCCAGATAGTATTTTGCATGCGACAGCAGTAAGTAGTGTCTTGCGTGATGCAGCAGCAATAGAGGGGAGTGATAGCGTCGGTTTCGGCGGGGTAAAATGGCAGGATGTCTTCACTGACCACCAACTACGTGTTTTAATTGAGATGGGTTTGGAGCAAAATGCTGACATCTTTGCAGCATCGGCGAATATTCAAAAGATGGAGGCCGCATTAAAAGCTGCTCGACTTGCATTCTTGCCTCAAATAGCCCTTTCTCCTTCAGGCACTCTGGCAAAAGTAGTAACTGGAGATAAGAAAAGTGATTGGAATAAGTCATATGCATTGCCTGTTTCGGCATCATGGACGGTAGATATCTTCGGTAATATCTTGGCAACAAAACGAGGTGCTGAGGTGCAGTTGGCTATGATGAAGGATTACAAGCATGTCACACGTTCTAAAGTTATCTGTGGCATAGCAAACTGCTATTACACATTGTTGATGTTAGATCGTCAGCTTGAAATTCTGAACGATATGGAGACGCTGACGGCTGAAACATATCAGATGATGAAATTGCAAAAGGAGCTGCGCGGTGCAAAAGAAACAGCAGTTGTTTCAGCGCAGGCTGCAAATCTTTCTGTAAAAACACAGATTGTGGATATGAAGCGCCAAATAAGTGAGGTGGAGAATACTCTTTCAACCCTTGTTGGTATGCATGCTCAAAGCATTTCTCGTGGTAAGTTGGCAGATCAGAGTCTTCCTGAAGATTTTTCAACTGGAGTGGCTATAAATGTTTTGGCATCTCGTCCAGATGTTCATGCGGCGGAGATGACATTGGCAAATTGTTTCTATGATGTAAAAAAGGCTCAGTCTGCATTTTATCCGAGTTTAAAGATAACAGGAACAGGTTCATTTACTAATAGCTTGGGTAATGCGGTATCTAATCCTGGACAGTTTTTGGCTAATTTCGTTGGAGCACTTACACAACCTATATTTATGAACGGACGCCTAACTGCTCAGTTGAAGGCAGCAAAATTGTCTTATGAGGTTGCTGAAAAAGATTGGCAACAAGCTGTTCTTGAAGCTGGCGCAGAAGTGTCAGATTGCTTTGTTGAATACAATAGCAGTAAGGAAATGGGCGATCTTGAACGTCAACGGGTTGAAGCTCTTAAGAAAAGTGTCGACTATACAATGATGCTTTATAAAATGGGAACATCAACATACCTTGAAGTTATATCGGCACAATCTTCACTTCTTAATGCCGAAATCTCACAAGTTACTGATGACTTCAACAAGATGCAGGCAGTAGTTAATCTTTATAGCGCCTTAGGAGGGGGCAAGGAGTAAAATGAGTAATATTTCAGATAAGGCTGTTATAAGCCCTAATGCAAAGATAGGAAAGGGTGTAACCATTTATCCTTTTGTGTATATTGAGGATGATGTGACCGTTGGTGATGATTGTGTTATATACCCTTACGTAAGCCTAATGAATGGCACGCGACTGGGTAAGGCTAATCGAATTCATCAAAATACGGTTATTTCTGCAATTCCACAAGATTTTAACTATAATGGTGGCAATACAATATGTGAGATAGGCGATGGAAACATCATTCGTGAGAATGTCGTAGTTAATCGCGCAACATATGTTGAAGGAAAAACTGTAATTGGAAATAACAACTTCCTTATGGAGGGAGTGCACATATCACACGATGTTCATATGGGTGATGATAATGTGTTAGGTTATGGAACAAAGATTGCAGGCGATGTGGAGATCCATAATTATACTATATTCTCATCAAGTGTAATAGCAAACCCAGGTGTGCGCGTTGGAGACTGCTCTATGATACAATCAGGCTGTCGCTTTTCAAAAGACGTCCCGCCATATATCGTCGCAGGAGGACAACCTATAAAGTATGGTGGTGTTAATGGTTTTGTTATTGACCAACGCGGTATAAGTGGGAAGGTGAAAGCTCATATAGCTAATGCCTATAGATTAGTATTTCACGGGCAAGATGATATTGTGAATGCTTGCGGGCAAATAGAGCAACAAATACAATCAAGTCAGGAAATTGAAAACATTGTAAGATTCCTTAGGTCCTCGAAGTTGGGCATAATTACAAAATTATAGTTAAAAAAAATTAAAAGAGCAGGCCTGCGTATATGGTGATCTTTATAATTTAGATAATTTTTCATACCTTTGCAGCCGATTTTCGTTAAGGTCACCGCTGGTACTCGACTACGTGACATAGATTAAAAAATAAAAAATAAAAGAACATGGATTTAATCAAAGTTGCTGAAGAAGCATTTGCAACCGGCAAGAAGTTCCCTGAATTCAAGGCAGGTGATACTGTTACTGTCGCTTACAAAATTATCGAGGGTTCTAAGGAACGTATTCAGCTCTATCGTGGTGTTGTAATTAAGATTTCTGGCCACGGGGACAAAAAGCGTTTTACAGTACGTAAAATGTCTGGGACTGTTGGAGTAGAGCGTATTTTCCCAATTGAGTCACCAAATATTGACTCTATTGAAGTAAATAAGGTTGGTAAGGTTCGCCGAGCTAAGTTGTACTACCTGCGTAATCTTACGGGTAAGAAGGCGCGCATACAGGAAAAGCGTATAGGACTTACCGCCGAGTAAGAAAGAAATCCTTCATCATCGTAGCACATTCTTCTTCAAGAATACTACTGGTGACTTCTGTTTTAGGATGGAGTGATAATGGGGCTACCTTTTGGTATCCCCTTTTTTCGTCTTTACAACCATATACCAATCGAGAAATCTGGCTCCACCCCAATGCTCCTGCACACATGGCGCATGGCTCTACAGTCACATATAGTGTGCATCCAGTGAGATATTTGCCTCCTAGGGCATTAGCGGCGGCAGTAATAGCTTGCATTTCTGCATGAGCAGTAACGTCGTGTAACTTCTCGGTAAGATTATGTGCTCTTGCCAAAATTCTGCCTTGCGCTACAATAATAGCACCAATTGGGATTTCTCCTTCTTTTGCCGCGGCCTTTGCTTCGGCTATAGCTTTTTGCATGTATTCATCGTCGGTCATAGTGCAGCGAAGGTACACTTTTCTCGATGATATAATATATAGAAGGTGGAAATAATATAGAAAAAATGCAATAAAATTACAAATTGTTTGCACATGTCATTTTTTTTCTGTACTTTTGCAAAAAGTTGGATTTTTCAGAATTCAATTCTGAATACGCAACTGTATAAACTTAATTATCTAAAAGATTCAAGGCGTAATCCTTGTAACTATTAATAACGTTTGCTGACCTACGAGAATGGGAAGACGTATAAAAAAACTTAAGAAGATCCGTATTCATCGTGAAGGGACGGATACTTTGGTGTATAGTGCAATGGCTTTGATAGCTATTGGCATAATATTGTGGCGTTCGTTCGAATCTCCTATACCATTTTACCTTTTTGCAGTAGTATTTGGTATAACATGGGGTGTTGTGCTAAATTTCTTCCGTTGCCCGATTCGTATATTCGAAATGACTGATACCGAGGGAGTTGTTGTTGCACCCGCGGATGGTAAAATTGTCGTGTTGGAAAAGGTGTTTGAAGAAAAATACTTGAAAGAGGAGAGAATAATGGTGAGCATTTTCATGAGCCTTTTCAATGTTCATGCCAATTGGTTCCCTGTAGATGGTAAGGTTAAGTTGGTTGAACATCATAATGGTCATTTCCATAAGGCGTGGTTGCCTAAGGCTAGTGATGAAAATGAGATGACAGATATTATTATTACTACAGATGATGGTGTCGATATACTTTGCAGGCAAGTTGCTGGAGCAATGGCTCGTCGTATAGTTACTTATGCGAAGGAGGGGGACGATTGTTATATCGACGAACATCTGGGATTTATTAAATTTGGTTCTCGAGTAGATTTGTTCTTGCCTGTTGACACAAAGATATGTGTTGAGATGCGTCAATCTACTACAGGAAACCAGACAATAATAGGTATGCTTAAGAAGCATGATGAAATTTAGTTAGACGATATAGCGTATGGACTTTAGCGTTTGTAAGAAGCATATCCCTAATTCTATAACATGCTGTAATCTTATCAGCGGATGTATTGCAATATCCTTCGCTATTAAAGGAGATTTACCTTTGGCCCTGTTATTTATTATAGTGGGCGCTGTTTTTGATTTCTTTGACGGTATGGTGGCACGTTTGCTCGGTGTGTCATCACCAATAGGAAAAGAGTTAGACTCATTGGCAGATGTTGTGACTTTTGGAGTGGCTCCTTCAAGTATTATCTTTTATGAGTTGCAGGTCGTTGAATATCCTTCTATATTGAATGACTTAGTAATAGCTTCTTTAGTTCCATATTTGGCATTTTTGGTTGCAGCATTTAGCGCAGTGCGACTTGCAAAGTTTAACTTAGATACTCGCCAGACAACGTCATTTATTGGTTTGCCTACACCTGCAAATGCCTTGTGTTGGGGCTCTTTGATTGTTGGATTTGGAGATTATCTTGAGCAATATGCGTGGTTTATGCCTGCATTGTTGGTAGCTGTTTTGTTATCGTCGTGGATACTCGTAGCAGAAATACCGATGTTCGCTTTAAAATTCAAACATTGGGGGTATAAAAGCAATGAATTGAAATATTGTTTCGTATTGTTTTCTGCCGTGGCCCTGATAGCATCTATAGTGTTGGGTCTCGTAACGGGCAACTCCAAGTTGTGTTATTCGGGGTTTAGCTTAATAATTGTGGTATATGCATTATTAAGTATTATTGCTGATACAAAGAAAGTTTCTTGATTTTAGGGGTTCTTCATGAGTTTTGTTCATCTTCATGTGCATACGCATTACTCCTTGCTTGATGGTCAATGCAAGGTTAAGGATATAGTCAATAAGGCTATTGCTGACAATATGCCTGGTGTCGCCATTACGGATCATGGAAACATGTTTGGCGTCAAGGAATTGTTTGATGAAGTTAAAAAGGCAAATAAGGACCTAAAAAAAGAGGGTAAAGCACCTTTCAAACCAATCTTTGGATGCGAAATGTATGTGGCAAGACGTGGAATGGATAAAACAGACTTGCCAGAGGTGGATCGCAGTGGTTGGCATTTAATTGTATTAGCAAAGAATGCCAATGGATACCGTAATCTCATAAAACTCGTATCAAATTCATGGGTAGATGGTTTCTATCATCGTCCACGTACAGATCATGAACAGTTGGAGAAATACCATGAGGATCTTATTATATGTTCCGCTTGTATTGGTGGAGAGATTCCTCAAAAGATTCTCGCTGGTGACATTGATGGAGCACGTAAATCCCTCGAATGGTATAAAAAGATATGGGGAGATGATTTCTATCTTGAACTCCAACGTCACGAGGTAAAAGATCCCAACCAAAGAGCGAATAGGGAAACTTTCCCATTGCAGCAGAAGGTTAATAGAATACTGGTAGAGTTTGCGCGTGAGTACAATATTAAATTAATATGTACAAACGATTGTCACTTTATTGACAAAGAGACTGCTGAGGCTCATGACCATCTGTTGTGTATAGGCACGGGAAGGGATCTTGATGATCCTAATCGTATGCTTTATTCAAAACAGGAGTGGTTCAAGACTGAGCAGGAGATGAGGGACATATTCTCAGACATCCCGGAAGCATTGGAAAATACTAATGAGGTACTGGACAAGGTCGAAGTATATGACTTGGAGTCTGATCCTATTATGCCATTCTTTCCTATTCCTGCAGAATTCGGTACGGAAGAACAGTGGAGACAAAAATTTACAGAAGAAGAGTTATATAAGGAGTTTACCAGCGATGAAAATGGTGAAAATCCATTACCACCAGAGGATGCGGAAAAGAAAATCGCAAAGTTGGGTGGCTATGATAAAATTTATCGCATAAAGTTTGAGGCTGATTATCTGGCAAAGTTAGCTTATGAGGGCGCAGCAAAACTTTATGGAACTCCTTTAGACAAGGAAGTTGATGATCGTATAAGATTCGAGTTGCACATAATGAAAACAATGGGCTTCCCTGGTTACTTTCTTATAGTGCAGGATTTTATCAATTCAGCTCGTGATGTATTGGATGTTTGGGTTGGCCCGGGACGTGGATCTGCTGCTGGTTCTGTTGTGGCTTATTGTCTGGGCATAACCCGTCTTGATCCTCTTAAATATGATCTCCTGTTCGAACGTTTTCTTAATCCTGACCGAATTTCTTTACCTGATATAGATACAGACTTCGATGATGATGGTCGTGGCCGTGTCCTGCAGTGGGTAATGGATAAATATGGTCACGAGAATTGTGCACATATTATTACGTATGGCACTATGGCGACCAAGAACGCTATTAAGGATGTGGCGCGTGTGGAGAAATTTCCGCTTGATCGTACGAATGCTCTGTGTAAGGCTATTCCGGATAGGTTGCCAGATGGTCTCAAGATGAATCTGCCAAATGTTATAAAGTCTGTTCCTGAAATAGCTCGTGCAGAATCCTCAATAGATTCAAGAGAGTCTAATACTATTAAGTATGCCAAAATGTTGGAGGGAACTGTACGTAATGTCGGTATTCATGCTTGTGGCTTTATTATATGTAGAGACCCGATATCTGATCATGTCCCCATCTCAACGGCTCCGGATCCTGATTTCCCAGATATAAAAACAGCTGTCACTCAGTATGATGGTCATGTTATAGAATCAACAGGTCTAATAAAGATGGACTTCCTCGGATTGAAGACGCTTTCCGAGCAGAAGGAGGCATGTAAAAATATAAAGCTTACACGCGGTATTGATATCGATCTTGAGAAAATTCCTATAGATGATGAACTGACATATCAGTTATATCAGCGTGGACAAACTATTGGTACATTCCAGTTTGAATCTGCGGGAATGCAGAAATATCTTCGTGAGTTGCATCCTACGGTGTTTGAGGATCTTATTGCCATGAATGCTCTCTATCGTCCTGGACCAATGGATTATATTCCTTCTTTCATCAAGCGTAAGAATGGTAAGGAACCGATAACCTACGACATCCCATGCATGGAAAAGTACCTCAAGGATACTTATGGCATCACGGTTTATCAGGAGCAGGTGATGCTATTGTCGCGTCAGCTTGCAAACTTTACCCGTGGTGAATCTGATGCCCTTCGTAAAGCAATGGGTAAGAAGAAGAAGGATATCGTAGACGCCATGAAACCGAAGTTCATCGAGGGGGGCAAAAAGAATGGTCATGATCCTAAGGTGCTGGATAAAATCTGGGGTGACTGGGAGAAGTTCGCTTCTTATGCATTCAATAAGTCACATGCGGCATGCTATTCCTGGGTTGCTTACCAGACGGCATATCTAAAGGCCCACTATCCGGCAGAATTTATGGCGGCACTCCTTACGCGTCGTTGCGATGACATCAAAGAGATAACAAAATTGATGGACGAGTGTAAGTCGATGGGTATTCCAGTCTATGGCCCAGATATAAACGAGTCGTATGCAAACTTTGGTGTCAATCAGAATGGAGAAATCCGCTTCGGTTTGGCGGCAATAAAAGGCATGAGTGAGGCTGCTACCCGTGCCATCATAGAAGAAAGAACGAAGAAGGGTCCATTCAAGGATTTGTATGAGTTTGTTGAACGCGTACCACCATCGGCATTAAACAAGAAAGTGCTCGAGTGCATGGTTCTCGCAGGAGCTCTCGATACGTTTGGGGTGTCAAGAGAGCAGTACATGGTTCCGCCTCAGCATATGTTGTCTAATTCCCGTATTGGCAGTTTCATTGATGCTCTGCTTGCCTATGCCCAGCAGTTTAATAATGCAAGGATGGAGGCGCAGAATTCCCTGTTCGGTGGTTTGGAGGCGATAGAGATAACCAAGCCCAAACCTGGTAAGGCGTTTGAGTGGAGTGCCATAGAGCGCTTGAACAGAGAACGTGAACTCGTTGGCATCTATCTTTCAGCACACCCATTGGATGAATATGCGGTAATACTAAAATGCATTTGTAATACGACATGTTCAGAATTGGGCCGCGATGCAGACCGCGCAGAGTTGGCAAAGCGTGATATGATGGTCTTTGGCGGTATCGTTACCAATGTGCGTGAGGGCTTTACAAAGAAGGGGTCGCCAATGGGTATAGTGACTCTTGAGGACTTCAGCGGAGTAGGGGAATTGGCGTTGTTTAGTGACGATTGGTCTAAATGGGTCGGAAAATTCCGTGTTGGCTGTTCTGTCCTTGTCAAGATGAAGAGCACCGAACATGCGAGGGGTGGTGAGAAATACTATACTCTGGATGTCCATAATGTTGATTTCCTCAATGAAGTGGCGGAGAGCGCGGTAAATAGTATCACTATAAATATAGATATGGATGCTGAAACCGAGAAAGAGGGAATGCTTGAAGACCTGTCACAGATAATCATGGACTCATTGGGAGAGACAAAACTGTCTTTTATGATAAGGGATTCCCGAGTCAGCCCTCAGGCGATAACAATGTCATCAGATATACCTGGAATCAAGATAAACAGAAAGTTCATGGACTTCATACAGGCCCATGAGAGCGTTAAGGTAAGCATTTAGCACTCAAATTCGCCTGAGCAGAGTTTGGGGAAACCTTCCGGGAAGTTCCCAGGACCTCGCTGGTACTACCTGAAACCTTCTGGGAGCCTCCTACGAGAAAATAAAGATAATTTTTATTTATTAAACCATCTGAGCAGAAACCTGAAACCAAATGGCGCAGAATGCAATTAAGCATCCTGCGTCATTGGCTTTAACCGCTAACCTTTACTTCAAAGCATTGCGTATCTCGGAATAAATATCGTCAATGCTGCCGACGCCTTGTATCTTGACGTATTTGCCTTGTTCGACATAGAATTCTTTCAGAGGCAATGTCTGGGCATAATATGTCTCAAGCCTTTTCTTCGCTGTCTCGGCGTTGTCGTCACTTCTGCCGCTGGTCTTTCCGCGTTCAACGATACGGTTGATAAGTTCCTCATCATCTACCTCAAGACCTATTACGTAGTTTACCTTTTCACCACGTTCTGCCAGCATTTCATCAAGGGCCTGAGCCTGTGCAATTGTACGTGGGAAACCGTCAAAGATGACTCCGGGCAGGTTGTGTCCGCCACAGATGTTGGCATCCCTGATGAGTTTGTCCAGTGTCTTGGCAAGCATGTTGATAATCAGATCGTCAGGAACGAGTTTGCCGTCTTGAATGTACTTCGAAGCAATGTTCCCTAAATCGGTATTTGCCTTGATTTCACCGCGCAATACATCGCCTGTAGATATGTGCGCTACACCAAATTCTGCGATGATTTTATCGCTCTGTGTGCCCTTGCCTGAACCTGGGGCACCAAAAATCACAATGTTTTTCATACGCTTTTATTTAACTAAAGAATAAATATCTTTCAAATTTCTTCCCATATCGTTGTAGTCAAGCCCATAGCCTACGATGAATGCCTCTGGCAACTGCATGCCCACGTATTTTATCTTTAGGTCGGGGACCTTGCATTTCTCCGGCTTGAACGACAGAGCGCATATTTCGACGCTGGTGGGTTCGAATGGCTCCAGACGTTTCTTGAGATACTTCATGCTCTGGCCTGTCTCAATAATGTCTTCGACAATTATGACGTGACGCCCCCGGATGTCCTCGCTGACGGGGAGTTGCTCTTTTATTGTGTTTGTTGTTGACAAACCGTCATAACTGGCGATTTTGACAAATGATACCTGACATGGGGTTTCTATCCTTCTTACCAAGTCCGCACCAAAGATGAAGGCTCCGCCCAGAACAATTATAAAATACGGATTCTTGCCAGCATAGTCGGCATTTATCTCTTTGGCGCATTTGTCAACGGCCTCAAGGACTCTATCCTCGGGAATTGTCAACTCAAAGGTTTTGTCCTCAATAGTAACGCGTGGTTTCATTTTTATCTAAGTCAATAAAGAGTCTTATGTTAACTTTTCGCACACAAAGTTAGTAAAAAAAATAAAAAGTAAATAGAGTATGAGTAAAAGTTTTGTTTTTTTCGTGTTTTTTTAGTAGTTTTGCACAGAATTTTAATATAGTTAGATGTATATTCTTTCAGGACAGCCATTAAAAGCGCGTGACAACTCTGTATTCCATCATCTTGATTGGTGGACATGCCTGATATATGTGTTTTTGATAGTCTTCGGCTGGTTCAGCGTCTGTGGAGCATCGTATGTGTTTGGCGAAACAGAGATATTCTCTTTTGATTCGCGCTCTGGCATGCAGCTGGTGTGGATAGGAACATCGCTAATCCTTGCGTTAGTATTGCTGTTGTTGGATTATCGTCTGTACGATACCTTCGCTGTGCCGATATATTGCATAATGATTGTATTGCTGTTCTTAACTATATTCAATCCGCACGAGATAAAAGGGTCGCGCTCATGGATCGCGCTTGGTTCTCTTCGCATACAGCCGGCAGAGTTCGCAAAGTTCGCAACGGCTCTGGCAATATCCAAGGTAATGTCCAGCTATAATTTTTCCTTGGATAATTTTCGTGATATGGTGAAAGCCATTGGGGTGGTGACACTTCCGATGCTGCTGATTATCCTGCAACGTGAGACGGGTTCGGCATTGGTTTTTACGGCATTCTTTCTGATGTTCTATCGTGAAGGAATGAGTGGCAGCGTCCTCTTTACGGCATTTGCTATGGTGGTATATTTCGTGGTAGGAATACGCTACAGCGAGACGCCATTATTCGGCACACCATCAAGCGTGGGAAGTGTTGTCGTGATATTGTTGATACAGTTGTTTCTTGCAGCTTTGCTACAGGTGTATAGCAGATCCCGAACACGAACCTATAGCGCCTATGCTATGTCATCGACGTATTATATGCGTGAGAGATATTCAAATCCTATAAAGAGTACCATCACGAATGCTATCGTCCTGAATACGCCTATGAAGATGGTTGCCTTTTCCTTGGGTAGCACCGTTGTGCTGATGCTGTTTTCAAGTCTCATTATTCCTTTTAACATAGTATGGGGGCAAGTCCTTGTGACACTTGTCATATTGGGTAATCTGATATGGAAGTGGCTGAATGACCGTCTTCGCTCATATCTGCTGATAGCATTGTTCGGAGTCGGTTCGCTGTTGTTCTCTGCATCGGCATCGTTCATTCTCAATCATGTTATGGAACCGCATCAGCGTGCCAGGATAAATGTTCTTCTTGGTATTGATAAGGATGTTACGGGAGCCGGATATAATGTCCATCAGAGTGTTATCGCAATAGGGTCTGGAGGACTGACGGGAAAGGGATTCCTGAATGGAACGCAGACGAAGCTACATTTTGTTCCGGAGCAAGATACCGATTTTATCTTCTGTACCGTTGGCGAGGAAGAGGGCTTCCTTGGGGCTATTGTCGTACTTGTCTTGTTCTTGGCATTGACGCTGCGACTGATGTACCTTGCTGACCATCAGCCATTCGTCTTCGGTAGAGTGTATGGATATTCTGTCGCCAGCATCTTTCTTTTCCATCTGTTCATCAACGTAGGAATGGTGCTGGGTATTACTCCCGTTATAGGTATTCCGTTACCTTTCTTCTCATATGGAGGATCATCCCTGTGGGGATTTACAATACTATTATTCATTTTCCTGCGTATAGATGCCGCGCGTCATCTGTCCCATAGGTAAAGTTTAGAGTTTAGAGTTATATATATATATATGGAGTCAAATTTTGTAGATTATGTAAAGATACAGTGTCGTTCGGGCAAGGGCGGTAAGGGGTCTATGCATCTGAGGCATGTGAAGTACAATCCTAATGGAGGTCCGGATGGCGGAGATGGTGGTAGAGGAGGCTCTATCATCTTGCGTGGTAATCATAACTACTGGACCTTGCTGCACCTGCGTTACCAACGGCATATTTTTGCAGAAAATGGTGGCAATGGCGGACGCGATAAGTGTCACGGAACAGACGGAAAGGACATATATATAGATGTGCCTTGCGGTACTGTCGTATATAATGCAGAAGATGGTAAGTTCGTATGTGATGTTACATATGATGGACAGGAAATCGTACTGCTGAAAGGCGGTAAAGGCGGACTCGGAAACTATCAGTTCCGCTCTGCAACACGTCAGACGCCACGCTTTGCGCAATCTGGTGAACCGATGCAGGAGATGACAATAATAATGGAATTGAAACTCCTTGCTGATGTGGGATTGGTTGGATTGCCAAATGCCGGTAAATCAACATTGTTAAGCGCATTGTCATCAGCAAGACCAAAGATTGCCAATTATCCGTTTACGACATTGGAACCATCGCTGGGCATTGTTGCATATAAGGAGAACAAGTCTTTTGTTATGGCCGATATCCCGGGAATAATAGAGGGCGCTGCAGAAGGAAAAGGCCTTGGTCTGCGCTTCTTGAGGCATATAGAACGTAACTCTCTGTTGCTTTTTATGGTGCCGGGAGATACTGACGATATCAAGAAGGAGTATGAGATGCTGGTTAATGAGTTGAAGCAGTTCAATCCTGGTATGCTACAGAAGAAACGTGTTCTGGCAATCACAAAATGCGATTTGCTCGATGAGGAATTGATATCAATGCTGAAAGAAGAACTGACAGACCTTTGTACTATTGTCTTTATCTCTGCCGTAACAGGGTTTGGCATTGATGAGCTGAAGGATATCTTGTGGCGCGAACTCAATTCTGAATCGAATAAGATACAGGGCGTTATCTCCGAGGAAATAATGGTTCATCGTGATAAGCAGCAAAAGGAACTGGACGAAATGGAAGAACTGGTTTCTATTGAGGATATAGAAGACCTGCAAGAGTTGGATGATATTGAGGATATAGAAGAATTGGAGGATTATGAGTATGTTGACGTATAATCTTGGCGAGAAGGTTGAGGCTTTTACTACTGACAGGACGATAGGTAGGAAAATTCCGGGAGTAGTATATCCTCATCAGACGCATACCGATAAGATATACACGATTTCATCGGAGTTCTTCCTGCTTTCATTGACAGAACGTAAAGCCGCATTGGAAGGCATCGATGCTTTGATTAGTAATGCAAAGAACGTCATCATGGGAATTAGTACTGCCGATTGCATACCAGTCATAGTGTATGACCCTATACACCACGCTGCAGCCGCTATTCATGCAGGATGGAAAGGTACTCGTCTAAGGATTGTTACTAAGACCCTTCAAGAAATGCAGAAAGTCTTTGGCACCAATCCTTCCGATTGTGTTGCTGCTATAGGTCCAGGCATCTCTCAGGATTCTTTTGAGGTAGGGCAGGAAGTAGTAGATGCTTTCGTTGAGGCAGGATTTGAGATGACTGATTATGTCATCATGAAGAAGAAACCGCATATAGACCTCAAAGCCCTGAATAAGTTCCAGCTAACGTCAATGGGCGTAAAAGACCAGAATATAATAGTATCTGATATTGATACATTCACTAATGTTGACTACTTTTCTGCCCGAAGAGAGCAACGTGGGGATGTAAAATGTGGAAGAATTCTGTCAGGATTTATGCTAAAGTGACTTTTTTATCCAAAAATTTGGAGAATTAAATAAAACTTTGTACTTTTGCACGCGCAACTATATAATATAATAAGGAGAAGAATCATGAAGAAAAATACTTTATACACATTGTCTCTTGCTATTGTAGTGTTAGTAACATTGGTTGTTGCCTCATGTGGCGGTGACAAGAAGACAGAGGCAGTTCGTGACACAACAGTAGATTCCCTTCAGCGTATTATTGACCAGAAGGATAATGAGCTAAATGACTTTGTTGGTGTCTTTAACGAGATACAAGAAGGTTTTCGCCTGATAGAGGTGGCAGAAAACAATGTTTCTGTTATTCGTGATGGCGAAAATACTAACAAGGCAGATCAGATTCGCGAGAGTATCCGCAACATACAGCAGCGTATGCAGCATAATAGGGAACTGATAGAGAATCTTCAGAAGAAACTGCGTGAGGGAACTCTGCGTTCAGAAGAATTGCAGAAGACTATTACTAATTTTATGAAGCAACTGGAGGAGAAGAATACCGAATTGGAGCAGCTCCGTACAGAATTAGAGCGCAAAGATATACATATCGCAGAACTCGACCAGACAGTTGCTGACCTTAATGCCAATGTTTCAGATTTGAAGGTTGAAACAGAGCAAAAGGCCCAGGTGATAGACCAACAGGACAAACAGCTCAATACAGCATACTATGTTTTCGGCACCAAGAAGGAACTTCAGGAACAGAACGTATTACATAAGGGTAAGGTGCTGCAGGGTAACTTCAATAAGAACTACTTTACAAAGATTGATATTCGTGTTGACAAGGAGATAAAACTCTACTCAAAGAAGGCGGAGTTGCTTACCTCTCATCCAGCTGGTTCATATACTCTGAAACTTGATGCTCAACAGCAGTATGTACTTCGCATTACCGACCCACAGAAGTTCTGGGGAGCAAGCAAGTACCTTGTTGTATTGGTTAAATAAAGGAAATATAGAATATAAAGATATCCGGAGGTTGCAAAGAAATGCGACCTCCGCTTTTTTATCCGTCTATTCAAAGTAGAAAGACAAGACAAACATTTTACTTTTAGCATTGTGGACAGAAGCTGCATACGGCATCTGGTCGGCATTGTTCATGTCGTTAATATGCTTGGAGTTGAAACAGTTGGTAAGTCCCATCATGAATTTCAATTCTGGGCGTAGTTTGAAGAAGGGTAGGTAGAAGTCACATCCTATGCCGACTTCTGCAAAGACGTCAGACTTCTTCATCTGTATATAATCGTTTGACTTGCTTGACAGGTTTATCATTGGTGCAATACCAGCCATCATATATGGGCGGTGGTTGTTAAAGCGTTTAGAAGCAAAGATGATATCCAGATTCGCACCTATATATACAGTCTTCATAGATTGCTTTTCTTCTACATCGTGCCCTTCTGCTTCCGACCTTGTGAGATTGTGGAACGTAAGATTTCGGGTGCCAAAATACAACTGCGGGGCAAGTCTGAATGCGAAATATTCATTTATGCGTGTTTCCATCAATACACCCACATTGAAGCCAGGGTCCCAGTTGCTTTGGTCGCAGACAACATTTGATGCCATTTGGCTGCCATCCTTAAGGGTAAGTGTCTGAGGGCCTATATTCTGGAACTTCATGTCCTGAAAATTCATACCTACAACAATGCCAAAATGCATTGGACGCAAGTCAGTATATGGACGGTTCTGTACGTTACGTTCCATCGTCTGACCATATGTGCAAATGCTGAAGAGCATAAGGAGAAGCACATTTACTATGTATAATTGAAGTCGTTTCATACTTAATATAAACGAATATAATGTCCAAAAATTGTTACCGTAGGGTAGGGAAAACTACAAAAAACGCCTTTTTTGGGATATTTTTGAAAAAAGTATACCTAAAATTAGGTATGTAATAAAAAAAATATTACCTTTGCACACAGAAGTTCCGATGAACTGATATTTAGTGTTAGATATATAATTTACAAACTTACAAAAACATTAAGAACTATGGCTTACGTAATTAGCAACGATTGTATCGCATGTGGTACATGTATCGATGAGTGCCCATCAGGCGCAATTTCAGCAGGTGATATCTATTCTATTGATCCTGATGCTTGCACAGAGTGCGGCACATGCGCTGATGTATGTCCTAACGAGGCAATCAGCCTGTAATAATCTATCCTTCTAAGGAAGGAATTATCCCCTGCGGAAATAACTTTCCGCAGGGGATTTCTTTTTATCCTTGTAGTTTTACCAGATTGTAAAACTCGTTTCTCAATTGTGCTTTTTTCTTGAATTCTCCTGTGAAGTAGGTTGTTGACATTTCGCCCTTGTTCTTCACCCCTCTCATGCTTTTGCACAAGTGTCTGCCCCTTAGCATTATGGCAAAACCCTGTGCAGTGTCACCAAGGGCTTCGCTTATCATGTCAACGATTTCCTTACACAGGCGTTCCTGCAGTTGCAGCCTTGCAGCACAGTAGCCAACTACTCTTGCTACCTTCGAAATACCAAGTATCCTTCCGTCGGCACTTGGTATGTAGGCAAAGTAATATCTTCCGTAGAAGGGCAGTATGTGGTGTTCGCACATAGAGTAATAGTCGCCGCAGTCGAAAACCATCTCTTCGCTGTGTGCGGAATTCCTGAATGTCGTGATGCGTGGTTTCCTGTTGGCATCATAGCCTCGGAAAATCTCGTGGTACATCCTGCAGATGCGGTCAGGCGTGTTTTGAAGGCCCTCGCGATCTGGGTCTTCTCCTATGTATGTGAGAATAGTGCGTATAGCCTGTTTCAGCTCTATTTCACGTTGAGTATCTTGTGTGTCTGAAGTGATAATGTCCATTGTGGGTTTCTTAGAATATAGTCAATACATTTCTGTCTGTTAATCTCCGCTGGCTGCCCGTCATCCAAGGGCTGCAGACGATATTCCTGTATGAAAAAGCGGTGATTGTAGAAGTTCAGGTCGTTCATGTAGAGCATGGGCTGCTCTCCGTCAAAGAGTACCTTCAGCTCGTCAATCCTCTGTATCTTGATGGGCAGATTCTTCGGCGAACAGGTAACCCAGTCGATGAGCGACTCTTCCTGATCTTTCAGGTTGAATTTGTTGTCCAGCTTCACGCTTCCGTTTGTCTCTATCTGCACGAAGAAGAGGTTTTCCTGCAACTTCTGACAAAGCGAAGGAGTAAGCTGCAACGTTGGTTCCCCACCAGTTATGACAACGTGGTTGGCAGGATATTTCTTCACCTCTGCCAATATCTCATCTTCTGTCATCTCTACATACTCCTCATGCTGAGTGTCGCAGAAAGGACATTTCGTGTTGCAGCCGCTGAAGCGGATAAACACTGCAGGAGTGCCTGTAAAGCTGCCTTCTCCCTGCAGGGAATAAAAAATCTCGTTAATCCTCATCTTCTTCGTAAATGGCAACGTTTCCTTCACTCTCCTGCACCTCTACGCGGTAACATTCTGGTATCTGATCGCATATCCAGCGTGCTACATTCTCTGCTGTTGGGTTGAAGGGCAACAGTTCGTTAAGATTTCCGTGATCGAGGTATCCGTGAATCTTCTCCTTCACCTGTGTGAAGTCAATCACCATACCATTCTGATTAAGTTCTTTGGCTTTGCAGAACATGGTGACAACCCAGTTGTGACCATGCAGTTTCTCGCATTTGCTTCTGTACGATAGCTTCAGCTGATGACAGCCGGCTATCTCCATAGTTTTTCTAATGTAATACATAAAAAAAGTTTTTTAATTAGGGTTTTCTTCTACCTAAGCTATTTTCAATAGCGGGTGCAAAATTATAAAAAAATGCACAATAAACCAAATTTTTTTCAGTTTATTGTGCAAATTCCGTTAAATTGGTGTGTATAAAGAAGCCTTATGCTTTGTAAACCTCTTCTCCGTCAACGATGGTGGCTATGATATTAGCCTGTGCTACCTTCTCGATGTCATCGTGCAGGAAGTCGCAGTCAAAGACGGTCATATTAGCTATCTTGCCATACTCAATAGAACCTAGACGGTGCTCTTGATGGAAGAGACGGGCAACGTTGATGGTCATGGCACGCAGTGACTGCTCGCGGGTGATGGACTCCTTGAGACCGCGTGGACTGGTTATGCCGCCAAACGCTTCCTTCGGATAGTTACGTTTCTCTGCCGTATAAATACTGAGTTTGATGTCCATCATCGGTGAAACGGGATAGTCGGAATGGAAGACCACATTGGCACCAGCATCATAGAATGAATTGATGGGGTAGGCCTGATCGGCTAACTCCTGACCAACGTAGGTTATTTCCTGCTCATACATACCAGGTGCCTTCGGTGACCATAGTGGTGCTACGGCAGGAACGGAGCCGGTTGCCGCCATGCGCTTTACGTCCTCGTCAGTAACGAAATGCAGGTGTGCCAGCACGTTGCGCTGATCAAGATTGCCGGTAATCTTCTCTGCGTCCTCAATGCAGCCCAGCATATAGTGTGTAGCACCGCCGCCCTCTGAGTGAACGTGTACGGACATGCCCTCCTTGTCAGCCTCCACAATCAACTGCACCATCTTGTCGTGGTCGTTGAAGCGTTCTGCACCATGATAGCCTGGTGAGTCAAGATAATCCTGATTTTGCCAACCTGTATGAGCTTCTGTCACACCATCTAAAAAAGCCTTGGCACCGATAATGTGGAAATACTCGCCGCTCATATTGGCACGTTGGGCTGCTATGCGGGCTATTTCCGCCTTCGGGTCGGCTATGTTATCGGTGACATACATCCATGCATAGGTGCGTAGCTTCAGCTTGCCTTCCTTCTGCAACTCGTAATATGCTTGGGGAGCAGCGCGATGAACAACCTCTGCGCCAGCATCGCCAACTGCAGTGAAGCCTGTTTTGAAGGCGATGTCCTGCCAAGCGAGCAGATATTCTTTGATATCCTCTACTGTAGTAGGTAATTTCGGTATTATCTCGAACACTGGACCCTCGCAGATATATCCATCGGGTTCACCGTCTTTATCTACGTGTACAAGGTCATAACCCCATTTCTTAGCGTATGCCGCATCAATTCCTGCCCATTCCATCGCCTTCGTATTGAGCAGCATGGAGTGTCCGCCGCCCGTCTGCATAAGGAGTGGCTTCTCTGAGCAGATTTCATCAAGGTATGCCTTGCTGACATATTCGTCATTTTCCACCCAGCCCGAAGCTATATAAAAGTCTCGTTGTGGGTTTTTCGCTATGAAGTCCTTCATGACTTCACGGTATTTTGCATAGTCGGTGACAACGCCTGCCTGTGTCAGGTCTGCCTGTCCGATGGCGCGGTAGCCTGCCAGATGGCCGTGACAGTGAGACTCGATGAAACCGGGATAAATGAAGTTTTCACCGTAGTCCAACACCTGTGCGTCTTTATCTGCAAGCTTTTTCGCTTCTTCTATGCTGCCGATATATGCGAATATACCATTTTTCACTAATGCAGCCTTGGCAAAGGGCCGCTTTTCATCCATAGTGATGATGTTGCCAAGAAAGAGAGTCTGTTTCATACTTGTTAGGTTATTATATTCGTTTTTAGTTATTCGTTATCGTTATCTTCTCTTATGAAGCATGCCACCAGGCCGTAGGTGAGTGTTGGACGAATCCATATTTCTGTCAAAAAAAACGTCCTTAGCTCGCCTGTGTCCTCAATCATGATGTCATAGTTGTAGAGTGCGGCAATGGCTACGTCAACAATAAAGATGAACCACAGGTTGTTCTTGGTGTAACTCTTCCACTCCTTGCGTGCGTAAAAGTAAGTAAGCATCATGACCAGCCATACTGATAGTGTAAGGCACGCCAGATGAAGGGCGTAAGTAGCCAATGGCGGTGGGAAGAGAATGTCGCGTAACAATATCGTTATGCACACACATATCGAACTCCAGTAGTTGAACCGCTGTGTAGAGAGATGGTTGAAGAGGTACATCCACATCATGATGACACATGCGATGTAAAACATGTTAAGGATTATCTCTTCCCCAGCCTCTTTCCATCCCAAAAGGGCAACGGCATAAATCATTACTCCTACCGAGAGCATTGCTGACACGGCGGTAATAGCAATTTCTGCTACTTGGAGCTTCTTTTTATATCTAAGCATAAGTGTTATATTGTTTGAATATATAGAGATTCGTAGACAAAGATACAAAAAAAATCCAGAACATATGCGTCTTGGATTTTTGTAAGCTGTATTTTGAAGATTTTAAAAAGATTTTTGCAGATTTTAAGAACCTAATGCTATGATTGCTGTGTTGTCTCCCGTATCCATGCAGTTACAGATTGTCCCGTGCGATTTTTGAATGCAAGACTGAATGTGCTATAGCTTCTGTAGCCGCTGTCGTTAGCCAATTGCTGGACAGTGAAGGGTCGGCGGGCAGCAACTGCTTCGCGGCAAATGTTCATGAAATGGTTGATGCGTAAGTTGTTGATGTAAGCATTGTACGTCGTGCCCTGAGAGGAGAAATACTGGCCTAGGTAAGAGCGGTTGGTACCAACTGCTCTTGCAAGTTGTGAGAGTGTCAGGTCGTGCTGTAAGTAGAGATGCGTGTCTATACAATACCGTTGCAGCAAGGGGGCGATTCTTTCGCATATGGCTGACGAACTGCTGCTTCTTTCCCCATGCTCAGAGTCAGTTGTTGACTCTTCCGCCTCAACAGAATCGTTACGCAAATTGCCAAGATCGCTCAAAGTCTCTACTCGCCACAAGATAAAGCAGGTAACAATGATGTCGCATATCTGAATTATTGATTCGTATGCCTTCCAGTCCATGCCGCCCACATAAATGCTGAATGTTATCAGGATGATGTTCAGCACCACGAAACTCTGCCATATCTCCTTATGCTCCAGATCGGCATAGTTATCCCGCAGCCAGCGGCCATATCGCCAAACTTCATGTACCATATATATTACCAATCCAAGTCCCATAATGGGGAAATAGACATATATAAAAGCCATATAGTCAAGGCTGCAATTGATGACGCACAATGCCATTCCTACAACAAGCGGTGCCACCATCACGGCAATAGGCCACAGCGAACGTTTGCGGTCTTGCAGCATAGTGAATAGTATGGCTATTGCAAAGGGTACTACTGTAATGCTGTCAAGCAGGCCTCCTACCAGTTGGCCCATTATTTGATCTTCGCCATGAGGAAGGAAATATGGGGGGAAGTACCACACATGACTCAGCGTCATAGATGCAAAAAAAGCTGCAGTCCACCAACGCAAGCGTGCTGGTGGCGTGACATCGCTGGCAAAAGCATTACCCTTACGGAACATCAGGTACAGACAAGCCAACAGTGATAACACTGCCGCTGCTGCATAGAGCATAAAAAACAAAATGTCTTCCAGAATGTGTTGTTCGTACATGATGGATTTGTTTTTATAACCTCAGATTGAACAGAAAGAATCTTATTTGGGCACAAAAGTATGAAAAAAATCGAATATCTACAAAGAAATATGACTATTTTTTTTTTACACACTCTGATGAAAATGGGTAAAAATAACACTTATTATGCTGCCAGTCTCAGGTCATTTCGTTCACGAACTATGGGGAAAAAGAAAGGTGAAATTTAATATTTTTCGTCTTTTGTCTTTCGTTTTTCGTTATTTTTTTGTACCTTCGCGGCTGATTTATGAAAAAAGAACAGTTTTTTTCGCGTACAAGCTTTCTTGGACAAGCCAAGCAGCAGAGCCGATTACGTTTCAAGCGTTTTTCGAGAAAGGGGTATGCTCTTTTCTCTGTCTTGGGACGTGAGGTGTTGATTGGAGTCCTCAGCGTTGCTGTTGTCTCTCATGCTATGGCGAATGGTGTCAGCGTTGTTGAGGAACTTGCCAAGGACACAGTTGTTCGTGAGGCCCAAACCCTGGATGATGTCGTTGTCTTAGGGTCGAGGGCGCCGCTTACCGAGGGTGAGACGGCAAAGATTGTCACCGTCATTACCAGCGATGATATTCATCGTGCGGCGGTGGCAACCGTTAACGACGCATTAAAAATGGCCACAGGCGTGGATGTCCGTCAGCGCGGTGGCTTTGGAGTACAGACGGATATCTCCATCGGTGGAGGTACTTTCGACCAGATTGCCATTCTGCTTAATGGTGTCAACATCGGCAATCCACAAACGGGACACCTCTCTGCCGACTTCCCTGTTTCTCTTGAGGATATAGAACGCATCGAGATTATCGAAGGTGCTTCGTCACGTGTCTTTGGTGCTTCGGCTTTTAATGGAGCGATAAATATCGTTACCAAAAAAGGTCAAAACACAAAGGTCGAAGGTGTTGTGGCTCTTGAGGGCGGTAGCTTTGGAACCTTTGGCGGTACTGGGCGTGTAGCGGGAAAGACGCAGAGTCTTTCTGCAAGCTACAGGCAGAGCGATGGTGGGACGGAAAACAGTTATTTCCGCCAGTCGCAGGGCTATTATCAGGGTAACTATGACCTAAAGTCGGTCTGCCTAGATGTCTCCTTAGGTGCTACAGCAAAGCGGTATGGGGCAAATACCTTCTACTCGGCTGCTTATCCTAACCAGTATGAGAGCAATGGGCGTTTCTTTGCTTCCGTGGGTGCAAGAGGAAAGTTGTCAGAGGCTTTCCATTATCTGGTGCAGCCGTATTGGAATCTTAACACTGACCATTTTCAGCTGATTCGTGGCTCTGGGGTGGGGGAGAACTTCCATCGCACCAATGTGATTGGCGGAAAGGTGAATGGCGATTACAATTGGTCATTAGGAAAGACGGCCTTTGGCGTGGAGGTGCGAAATGAGAGCATCCGTCGCACATATCACAGCGACAGAACAGAGGTGAGTTTCTTCCTTGAGCATAACATAATATACCAGAAGTTTACGGCATCTATGGGTGTTGTGGCTAACCATAATAGCGGCTACGACAGCAAGTTCCACTTCTTTCCTGGCATTGACATGAAGTATCGGGTGTGGAATACGCCAAAAGCCCAGAGCGATGTGTTCCTGAGCTATAACACTGCTTTCAGAATGCCGACATTTACGGATTTGTTTTATAAATCGCCCACAAACGAAGGCAACAAAGACCTGAAACCCGAAAGGGTGCAGTCCCTCCGCATAGGCTACAGATATAACCGTTCAATGTTCAATGTTCAATGTTCAATGTTCTACGATTGGGGCAAGGACATGATTGACTGGGTGATGTATTCTCCCACGGATAAATACCACTCTGCAAACTTCCGCCTCGATAACAGAGGATTTTCCATAAACTCTCAACTCTCAACTCTCAACTCTCAACTATCTATTCAGGCCGGCTATTGCTTTATTGACCAGAAAAGGCATGACGATGTGAGCATCTACAAGAGTAATTATGCTATGGAGTATCTGAAGCATAAGGTGACGATTGAACCTCGATATACTCTTCACTCTTCACTTTTCACTCTTCACTTCGATGTGGCATACAGGTGGCAGGACCGCATGGGACCGCTCTACAAGCCCTTCAGCCTTATAGATGCGAAGGTGTCGTTCATAAAAAAGAAATACGAGGCGTCATTGTCTCTCAACAATATCACCTCGTACAGGTATTATGATTTGAGTACTGTCCAGCAGCCAGGATTCTGGTGTATGGCAGGATTCAAAGTGAAGCTTTAAAGATTCTTTTTAGGGTAGAGAACCTCCCACCATGATGGGTCATCCTTCAGCCAACGTTGGAACCAAGCCATTTGTGTTGCAAGCCACTTTTCCTTCTTGGCATAATCGAGGATGTGATGGTTCTCTCCCTTTACTTCTACAAGCGCTACTTCGCGTCCTAATAGTTTCAGGGCAGTGAACATCTGCAGGCTTTCGATGATAGGCACATTTGTGTCTGAATCACCATGCAACAGGAGTAGGGGAGTATGTATCTTGTCGGCATTGAAGAGTGGTGACTGATTAACATACAGGTCCTTGTGGCTCCAAGGATAGCTGTTGGCCATAGATACCTCGCTATAGCTGTAGCCCCAATAGCCTTCGCCCCAATAGCTGGTGTGGTTGGAGATGCCTGCATGACTTACGGCACAGGCAAAGATGTCGGTTATCGTCTGAAGATACTGTGTCATGAATCCGCCATAAGAGGCTCCCATACAACCAATCTTCTCCTTGTTTATATAAGGATGCTCTTCGCATATCTTCTTCACCCCTTCGATGATGTCTTCGGCAGGACCTTGACCAGCAGTATTCACATGGCGTGAAGCCCACTCCTGACCAAAGCCTGTTGCACCGCTGGGTTGCACTATATAGGCAATATAACCTAAAGAATTCCATATCTGTGGAGCATAGGGAGACTCAAAGGAACGGGAAGTGGGAGAGCAACCGCCATAGTAATAGACAATCATGGGATATTTCTTCGTAGCATCAAAATCCTTTGGCAGATAGAGGCGTCCATATACCGTTTCGCCCTTGGAGTTGACATAGTTCCAATCCTGACAGGTGCCCAGTTCGGCTTTGCCAAGAGTCGTCTTGCCATCAAAGAGGCATCTTGCTTTCTTCAGGTTTTGCAGAGAAACAACATAGGCTGATGCCTGCTCCATAGTCTTATAACCTAACCATGCCATCGTAGGAGAGTGTGTTGACAAATCAAAACGATAGATGTCATCGCCTTCTAACGGCAGCTTCTCGATTGTGGCCTTTGAGGGATTCAATCTGAAAATGCTGACATAGTCGCGATCTTCTGCAGAGAAATATATCTGTCCGTCTGCCAGCGACCAATCAAAATTGTTGACTGATGGGTCGAAGTCTTTTGTCAGAGGTGTTACCTTTTTGGTAGCAATATCGAAGAGAAAAAGTTCATATTCTGCAGAACTTGGTGTTACATCAGCAGGCAACTGACATCCTATGCGGTTGAAAGCCTCCGGATTACCCCTAAACAACAGCTGCTTACCATCAGGTGAGAACCCCGCATGGTCGAAAAACTCGCCTGCAGTGATAAGGGTGTCAACAGCAAGAGTCTTGGCATCCATTATATAAATGTCGTGGACTGTGGTAGGACGCTTTGTCAGACGTGAGTGGCTGGAACCTATAAGCAGTTTCTTGCCATCAGGAGAAATGTCATAGAGGTATTCGCCTTTGTTGCCGAAGGTAATGCGTTGACTGAGGTCGGTAGCGATGTCATAGCGCATGAGATAGGTGCGCCTTCGCCAACCTGACTGCCTGTCGCTCATCTCAAGCACCTCATAAACCTGATTATCTTCCTTCGGACCTTCTTCATCAGCAGTTATTATGAGATAGTCTTCTGTAGGACTGATGGTGTATCCGCCATTTGGCACATCAGTGGCAAAGCGACTGCGCTCACCTGTTTTGGGGTCAACCTTTATGAGATGCTTATGGCCAGCATCCCACTCTTCTTCTATATACGCAACAGAACGTGGCATCCATCGTGCATCACGGCAGAGGATATACAACAGTCGCCCTGTCTTTACGTCACGCAATTCTCTACTCCACTGTGAATTGCCACCACGCTCTGTATTCTGATAGGTCACTATGATGTATGTGCCATCAGACGATAGCGATACATTACGCACCCTGCGTCCGTCCGACATATCATGAAACATGAAGGGATGGTGTTCATCAGTAGTATAGGCAACTGTGCTGTCAGCCTCTATCGTGACACGAATGGAATCCTTGGCCTTAGTATCGGTAATGTATTTTATGGCTATTGTATGGTGCTCTGGGGACAGCTTTATGTCAGGCTGTGCTTCCGTACCATCAATGAATAGCTTATAGTTCTTCGGACCTTGTACGTTCAGCTTTCCCTTTATGAAATTCGTGTTGTTGACATAGAAAGACAATATCCCGACGCTCTTGCTGTCTTCAAGAGAGGGGAGAATCTGTCCGCTGAATGTCGTCGTAGCAGGTGCCATCAGGCTTAGGCCATTGAGTATCGACTTCTCGTCAAACTTCTTTCCCTGGACATCTACGGAATCAACGCCAAAGGGGGTATTTATCGCCATAGGTCCTGCCAGCAGGAATGTCGTCACTTCTGTTATTACCTTCGCATTAGCTAACAGAGATAGCATAAATGCACTGAGTAAAAAGATTTTTCGCATAATAAATACTTTTTGGGCTAAAAAAAGCGCAAAAGAAACCCTCTTCTGCGCTAAATATTTATGTTATGATATGATGTCTTAGAAATAATAGCCCAGGCCTATCTGCCAAGAGTTAAATCTGCTGTTGCCTGCCCAACCATCGACAGCAACGGCACTCTTTCCTACTACAACGTTGTAGTTAGCCTTTAACTCCAAATGGCTCAATACTGTGGCACCAATACCAACATTAACGCTGAACTGGCTTGACTTCCAAGTCCAATCAGAATATTTCTTGCTGACATTAAAGCCAAACTGTGGACCTGCAAAGAGGAATATGTTTGCCATATCACCCAGTCCCCAGCCGTAACGGATGTTGATAGGAATTTGGATGGTTTGCTGTTTGCGCTCTTCTGTAACACCTTTGGTGTCATCTACAACCTTTGCTGTGCGCTGGTCATACAATGCAGAAGCATCGAAACTGAGGCCTACGATAGGAACAGTAAACTTAACTGTAGGACCAACATAGAAACCTGCATTGTTCTTTGAACCGAGGATGCTACTGGACATCTTCATGTTTACGATATTTGCACCAGCACGCAAACCCCAATCAATCTGAGCCTGCGCTGGGATAGCCATCAGCATTGTCAATGCAGTGACAGCTAACGTTATATAAAATTTCTTCATATCTTAATCTTTAATTTTTTAATTCTTAATTCCTAATTCCTAATTCTTAATTCCTAATTCTTAATTCTTAATTCTTAATTCTTAATTCTTAATTCTTAATGTCTCTCCCTTCTTACACTGATGCGTGCACCGCTGCTGCCGCCAGAAGATTTACTCTTTGACGATTTCTTACTTACGCTGCCGTTATTAGCACGACGGTTCGCCTTTGCTGCCTTCTTTGCAGCCTTTGGGTCAAGAGCTAACTGAGCTTTTGCAATAGAATCGAGAGAATCCTTACGAACCTGGTCGCCCCAGATGTTTGCCTCAAAGGCTTTCAGCTCTGCCTCAATTCGTGCCTGCTCTTTCTGCATAGCGGTATCATTAGGACAATATTGTGCAAGGGTCTTGCCCAACATGTTGTTGGTCTTATATATCTTGCCCTGATACATATTCTTAACGAAGTAATCATCCACAGACATTGTGGCAGCATTGTTGAGGTCGCTTGTCATAATGGTCTGCTTTGCAAGGAAAGGAGCAACATCGTCATACTTTACCCAGAACAATGGGTACTTTGTCTCAACATCTCCGAAACCGTCGTCGCTACTCATGATAGGGCAGAGGGCCAGAACTTTTGTATGGAAAGTAGAAGAATACTGGTCATAATATGATGTCTCCTTTACATAGTATGCCTTCACCTCCTTAGAAGGAATGTCGCTGTTGTCCAACTTCAGCTTGCCGTCCTTTCGTTCATAATAGATATGATAGTTGTCAAGCAAAGCCAATGGCTTTAATAAAGCGTCTGGTTCAAAACTCTCGTTACCATCGAGACGATACTCATAGGCCTTCACCTGTCCAGAGAGCACGAGTTTAAACAGATATGTGAAAAGGTTCATCTGGCTGCCGATAGGCTCTACAGGATAGTATAGTCCGGCATTGTCGCCCTTGGTGAGGTCTATTTCACGATATATGTCGCGACGCCATACTACATCTTCCTTCATCTGCATTGATGTAGGGTATGACAACTGTGCACGGGTGGTGATGCCGTTAGCAGAAGTCTTCGCTGGTGTCTTTGCTGCAGCAGTGGTTGGCTTCTTCTTTGGAGGCGCTACTGCTGCTTTCTTTGGTGCAGTCGGTGGTGTCACTGGCTTCACTTCTGGCTTTGTCTCAGGCTTCGCTTCTGCCTTTGCTTCTGTTGCTGCCTTCTTTGGCGTACTCTTCACTTCCTGCTTCTTTTCTTTGGCAGCACGGCGCTGTGCTGGCTGTGCATTTACTTGAAAAGCGAAAAGTGATAAGAACAGAAAAGAAAATACTAGTTTCATATTTTGATACCTATATTATTTTATTACTTTACAACGACTTCCATAGCAGTTGGCAATGTGCGGGCTATGCCGTCAGGACCAATTGCCTGGATGCTTGAAATATAGAATCGCTTGTTGCGTGACAACTTGCGGAATGTGTCTTTTTGCCTTGCAGAGAAGTTTGCTCCATCGCTGACAACAGGGACAGCATTACCCATATTGTCGAAGAATACTGCTGTGAATCCAGTAACTCTGAATTCGATGTCGAGCAATCCGTCATCGATAGCTGCTTTAAGAGTATTCACACCCATCAGGTTTGCCTTCGACATACCACCACCACGGAATCTGTCGTCGCCAATCACGATATATGCAGTTGGGTCTGGCAACTTTCGTACGTGGAAGGTGAACTGTCCCATTGGGAGTGGCCTTCCTGACTGTGAACTGGTGACAGAGATAGTAACATCTTTGCCTACAGCACTTGGACGTGCGATATAATGTCCTGGACCTGTTGGGGTGAGACTGCCACCACTCATCGTAGCAGCAACCTTGCTGAGAGGTACACCAGGAACAGAAACGCTGATTGGGTTGCTATATCCTGCATAGAGGACATTCATCAGGTCTGCAGAAACAGTTGCTGATGGGTCAACAACGGTATATTTCTGTTGGAAATCACGTCGTATTGTGGTGCCAGAAGCGTCCAGCATTGTCATATATCCGGAGAAGGTGAAGTCACCTGTCTTTCCAGTAGTAAATTCGTAGGTGCTGTTGCGTAGCTCAACCTTCCTGCCACCAATGAACACCTCTGGTTGACGAGTGGTATCAATGGCTGCCATAACGATTTGAGCAGAGAATTTATCACCACGGATGATAGTCTTCGCCTCTGGAATTACAAAGGCAGAAAGTTTGTTGACATGAATATCCTTGAGGCTGATGTTTGAAGAAAGGGTGTGTAGCATCTCACCCTCTGCATAACGTACATCATTCTGCAACTTTGACAGAAGGGTTACTGCTGCAGCTACAGGCATCTGCTCAAACATATACTCTGGCCATTTCTTGCCTAAAGCCTTAGCTTTCTTTGATACGTTGGTAGAAAGATTGTCATCTATGATTTTCTGAAGACGTTCGTCATTGAGCATAGCCTTTGCCTTGTAACGGAAATCTTCAATCATCTTCTGCAGCTTCTTTCCCTGTCCGTTGATAGGGGAGAGCATTACCTGCTCAGCAGCTTCAAGGTCTTCCTTGTTCTGAATGTTGTGTATGTCACCTTCTTCACCGTCGGCTTCCTTGACAATAGCAATCTTCATCTGCTCTGCAAAATTATACAGCTCATCACTCATCTTCTTCACCTCTTGAGCTCTTGCATACCATACCCTTGTTTTCACAGGGTTGTTGCGCATCTGGGTTTCGAAGTTGTCGTAGATGTTTTTATTTTCTGCAGCAGAGTTGTTGGTGGAGCGTCGCAGGCCCTCCTCTACAATAGAGAAACCGTTGAGTACCTCCGTAGAGACATTCATTGCAAGCATCGCCATCAACACCACATACATGAGGTTGATCATCTTTTGGCGAGGGGAGACAGGTCTTTTCTTTATTGCCATGATTACATCTTTGGCATGTTAACAGTCATGGCCTCAATCATGCGGCTGTATATGCCGTTGAGTTCCTTAATCTTATTTGCCATGATGTTAGTCTGCTCGTTGATAGAGTCTTGTGTAGTAATTTGTTGTGATGCTGATTTCAGCTGCATCTCATAGACACGTGCTATGCCCGTCAGTGTGCGGTTGAGATTCTCCATCTCTTCGCTGTCAACAGACAGACGCTGGCTGAGGGCTGATACCTTTTCAAGGGTTTCATTAAGCTCGTTAAGACGGTCTATGTATGCCTGTGTTACTTCTTCCATAGCATCTGCTGTCTCTTGTGATACAGCAGGAGCTGGTGCACCTGTTACAGAAGTAGTGATAACACCGCCTGCTGGCTGAGAAACTGCAGGCTTCGCATCATTGTCTGCGCTGGCAGCGGCAGGTGCAGTGTCAGGAGTCTTAGCAGCTGCTGGTGCAGCACCGCCTCCAATAACTCCATTGCCGATGATGACTGTACCTCCAACAAGACCAGAGGTCTCAGCAGGACTACTTGCCTTGCTGCCAGAAACGCCTGTAGCGGAAGGTGCTATAATAGTCTGTTCTACACCAGGTGCAGCATTTGTACCATCTGCAACAAGTCCTCCTTCATCCATGTGGTTGTCAAGAGTCATGTCGATTGTCGTCTTGTCGAATGGACGGTCAAAGGCTGATATGAAGAACACTACAACCTCCGTTCCCATACCAATGAAAAGCATGAGATTGGCTCCTGGCAGGTGGGTCAACTTAAAGAGGGTACCAAGAATTACGACTGCTGCTCCCCAAGAGTATGCATAGTTCAGGAACGTCTGTCCTGGGACACTGTCCATCCACTTCTGCATGAAGTAGATGAAATTTATTTTGCTGTATTGTGACATATTCTTTAATTATCTTTTTTTCTTGCCTTTACTATTTACACTTGATGAGCTTGCCAGCGACCTGACACAACGGAAGCCGATGTATGAGCGTGGCTGATTCTGGTACTCCCATGAACGCCAAGCAGAGCGGATATAGCTCTCTGGGTCTTTCCATGAACCACCACGAACACTCTTCTTCTTCATGCGGTATGGGTCTTCGAGGGCAGCCTTATACTCCAGCTGTGGGTTGAGGTCGTTCATAGCCTGCACACCAGCTTCGGTATATATGGTAGAGGTCCATTCTGCCACGTTTCCAGCCATATCATAAAGGCCATTGCTGTTAGCAGCATAGATACCTGTTTTGCTCGTTATCAGGTTGCCGTCCTTGGTATAGTTACCACGATCAGGCTTGAAGTTGGCAAAGTAACAGCCGTCACCATTCTTCACGTCAGGATTCTCCCATGGGAACTCTGTGCCGTCCTTACCACGGGCAGCAAACTCCCACTCAGCCTCTGTCGGCAGGCGATATCTCTGAATATAGCGTGCCTGACCGCTGAGACCCTTGAGCAGGTAGTCCGTACGCCATGCACAGAAAGCATTAGCCTGCTCCCATGTAACACCTACTACTGGATAGTCGTTGTAGGTTGGGTTAGAGAAGTAGTTGCGGAGGTATATCTCGTTGTCACTGTTTGTGAAGTCGTTAACCCAACAGGTGGTGTCAGGATAGATGTTTACGATATATGTGTTGAGGAAGTCCCATGGTCCTGAAAGTGGACGGTTGATGGTCTCGCGGACTATGCGACCCTCATCGTCGATGTAGGCAGTATCCTTGGAAATCATTACGACCTCATTTTCATCGATTACCTTGTCAGTATTCAAATCGCGCTCTCTTGCGTCAAGGCGGTTCTTGCGCAGGGCAGCAGTGGTGTAGTCGTAGATTTCATACTTATAATTCATCTGCGATGCATCAAGCAACTTTTCGCCAGTAACAGGGTTGGTGATATAGAGTGACTCTATAGCACGCTGTTCATCCTCGTTAGGCTTGCGTGGAAGCTGCTTCTTCCAGTTCAGGTGTGGGGTTACAGGGTCTCCGTTCTTGTCTTCGGTAATCATGTATGTCTCATCACCACCATAGGCAGGGTCTGCCAGACGAGTGCGGAGAATACTGTCGCGAACCCACATGACGAACTGTCTGTACTTAGCGTTAGACACTTCACGTTCGTCCATCCAGAAACCATCTACAGAGATGTCCTTCGTAGGAACAGCCATCCCCCATAGAGTATCCTTCTTTTCTACTCCCATATGAAGGAAACCACGGTTGATGAGAGTCATACCGTAAGGCGTAGGCTCGCTAAACCCTCTACCAGTGCTGCGTCCAGTCACTTCGCCTCCTTGAGAAGCCTGAGTCAACTTGCCACCAAAACAAGACACCATTATCAGCGACAAAGCCAATATTGATAAAAAGTGGAAAGCAAATAATGTTCTTTTCATATATATCTTTTTAATTTTCGTTTTCGTTTTCGTTCTTCATCCTTCATTCATCATCCTTCATCCTTCATCCTTCATCCTTCATCCATCATCCATCATCCTTCATCCTTCATCCCTTGCTACAGCGTTCTCGTCGTCTGATACCTATTCTTGCCGTGTTTGCCCAGGTCAACGTTCATGGAGTATCCCAAGAATATCTCGTGTGAGCCGTTGCGGAAGCCAAGGTCGTTGGTGTATCCCTCGAAGGAATAGCCCACCTTGAAGCCGTTGAACGTGCCTCCGACGAGTATTGTCACAGATCGGGTGGGGCTGTAGTTGATGCCTGCGTATAACATCCTTTGGTCAAAGGTGTATATAACACGTCCCGTGATATCTGCACGCCATGTAACCCATTCGGTCATTACCAAGGCAGAGGTGGCAATCTTCAGGTACGGATTATGTAGCTGAAAGTCGTAACCGCCTGTGGCAAAGTATGTTGCATCAATCTTTAACTCGTTTCTTTCTCCGAGCATCACCTTGGGGTATGTGAGGTGCTGGGCACTCAGGCCGGCATACCAGTTTCCCTTTTGGAAGAGCACTCCCAAGCCCAGGTCAAAGGCGTTGCCGTCGATGTCGCTCTTGGTGAAAGCATCATCGTTGTCCTCGCCAAGCTCTACCTCAGAGCCACGGAATTTCTCTGTTATGATGCCAGGCTGTATTCCGACGGAAAGCTGACCGCTGTATGCACTGCGGCCCAACCTCTTTCGCATGGCATACAAACCCTTGATACGTTGGTGGGTGAAGAGACCGATCTTATCGCTCATCACCTGGGCACCGACACCATGTATTGCCCCAAAGGCAGCGATGGGATAGTCACCAGATACTATCATTGTCTGAGGAGCATGCTCGAAACCAGCCATCGTCATAGCGTAAGCAAGATATAGATTCATCTTCGATTCCTTACCTGCCGCTGCAGGGTTAAAGGCTGTCTGCATATCGAAGTAGTGAGAGAAGTATGGTTCATACTGGGCCTTCAGCTGAGTAGGAAAGAGGAGGTAAAGGAATGAAAGAATGAGGAAATGAGAAAATGAAGGAATGAAGTAATGTAAAAGGTGTGGAACCTGAGTTCCCCCAATTACCGTTTGCCTTGTCATTTCTTTTTGTCTTTTCATCTTCAGTCTTTGACCTTGTCGAACCAGCTTTTAGCCAATCTCACCATAAGTAAACGCAAAAGAAGCGGGATTATTTCCCACTCCTTCATGCCATAATGTTAAAAACTCTTAAAAAGGCGTTGCCTCACCTCTTCCCTCCAACAACCCAAATTTTAAAGCCCCAAAAATAAACGGAGGGTGCAAATGTGCAGCCTACGAACTTTTATCTTTTAATTTTTGACTCTCCACTCACAACTGACTCTAAACTCTAAACTCTAAACTCTCAACTTTGAAAATCATCCGAGTAGGAAAGCTTGCGCTACATACATGAGTAGTCCGTTAGCCACGTCAGCTATGGTAAGTACTTGGTACGCCACCATCATTATTGAAGATATTATCAGGCATACAGCGCAAGCATATTGTACTATGGAGAAATGTTTTCTCATTACAACTGAGCACCCCCTATACCGCCAGCGAGACCAGCAAGGATGCAATAAGCTATACGAATAAGTATTGACTTAAAAGAACCATTTATTTTCATAACTTTAAACTTTCTACTTTAAACTTTTAACTGCCTATAAACTTTACACTTTAAGCTCTACACTTTACAAGGAGAGGGGAGAGCCCCGAAGGGCTCGTCCCGATCGTTTATCCCTCTTCCCAACCGTCGCCGGTGTTACTACCGCCGCCGTTGTTGCCGCCAGTGTTGTCACCATCACCTGTGCTTGGTTCAGGGTCGGAGGGCTCATTCTGAGTATTCTGATTACTCTGATTATTCTGAGTATTCTGAGAGCCCTCTGAGCCCTCCTCAGGGTCTTCCACCTCTGCGTCATCAGCGGATGTGACACGCTTTACGAGGTTGCCGTCCTTGTCGTAACAAGTGATAGCGATTTTTGTCTCTGCGAGCTCGCGCTTGATATCCACAGAAGGTGTGAACACTACCTTACGGGTGCGGATGAGGCTCTTTGCCACCTCGTTGACGTCCTCTACGGCCTGTGCATTCATGCCGAAGCGAAGCGTGCCGAGTCCTGGGATAGAAACGGAGTGTCCCTCTGTCACCCATGCCTTGATGACTTCTCCGATGGCGTCCCATGCGCCTTTGAGAGCGCCCTTAGCGATGCCGCTGCGAACGGATGCCTCGTTAATCACCTTTGTCTCAGTGAGGTTGCTGTACTTCTCTGGACGCATGAGGTAACGCAGTGTACCAGCGTCGGTCTTGTTGAACTTTACAAGAGTCTGTTGTGCTTTAATGTT
>CAJODL010000010.1 GCA_905233165.1 uncultured Prevotella sp. | reverse complement strand
GTAACACCGGCGACGGTTGGGAAGAGGGATAAACGATTTCCCTAACTCTTTCCCCCTTCGGGGGGATTGAGTTGTGGGAAATAGTGTAGAGTGTAGAGTGTAGAGTTTAGAGTCAGTTTAAAGTTTAAAGTTAAAAGTAGAAAGTTTAAAGTTATGAAAATAAATGGTACTTTTAAGTCAATACTTATTCGTATAGCTTATTGCATCCTTGCTGGTCTCGCTGGCGGTATAGGGGGTGCTCAGTTGTAATGAGAAAGCATTTCTCCATAGTACAATATGCTTGCGCTGTATGTTTGATAATATCTTCAATAATGATGGTGGCGTACCAAGTACTTACCATAGCTGACGTGGCTAACGGACTACTCATGTATGTAGCGCAAGCGTTTCTACTCGCTGGTTCTATATTCGGACTGGACTACTACATTAAGAAAATCAAGGATGATTTTCAAAGTTGAGAGTTTAGAGTTGAGAGTTGAAAGGCAGTTTTAAAGTTTATAGTGTAAAGTAATGGCGCAGGATGTTTTTAATCTTGCGCCATTGACTTCGTCGATAACCAATAACTGTTAACCTTTAACCGTTAACCATTAACCGTTAACCATTAACCGTTATTGTCGTGAGACACGCAAGCCTTTTTTATTTACCAAAGTGTGAATTTGTGAATTTGGGGTAGTAATCGTTATATGTCTGATGTTACCTTTGGGATGAATGAAGGTTATCGTTTAAGGGGAGAGAATACCTTCTTTCCTTTGTATATGTATATTCCAGGTTGGACGGGAGGAGTGGTGAGACGGCGCCCTTGTAGGTCATAATAGTGCGCATCGGAGGCATCGGAGTCATCTGCTGAAACGGAGGTGACGGCAGTGGGGGCTTCAATCGCTACGACGTAGCTTTTGAGGTATTCGTAATCTGAAGTTCTTACTTTCAGGTAAACTACGCCATTCATCAGGAGGGGCATATAGAACTTGACTTCGGCATCCTGTCCTGCACGGATATAAGCACCTGCTACCATGCTATCGCCATACCTCTTTACTTTGGATGTGGCAATGTCAGCAGGATCGATGTCTCCATAAAAATCGGGAGTGATATATAGATTGTCCGTAAAGTCTGTGTCGTTATTGTTGTGGATGGTGAGTGTCAGTTCTATTGTCTCGTTGGGTTCACTTATTGAAGGGTTCATTGTAAGATCCACTACTGTCAAATTCGGCTTCGGCACTTCCGGATTGGTGTAGATGGTGTAGTATTTTCCGTCTTCGGTGCGTCCTACGTTGACATAGTATTCCTGCGAACCGTACAATTGCCAATCGCTTTCGGGAAGGTGACGGAATTTCATCATCGGGTAGAGCAGCAACGACTCGCCCGGTTTGATGGCTGCAGTATCTATCTCCACCGTCATTGTGTTGTCAGTGTAAACGATGCTGTCGTTGGGGTCACCAATGAAACGCGGTTTCAATTTACCGTCTGCCTCGATGGTGCCGAGCGCATAATCCTGCGTGGGGGCGGGGTAAGACATTCCTCCGAGGTAACTGAACTCGTATACTACGGCAGAATCTGATTTCGGTTTGATGCCATGTAGCACGACACGACCAAGAGGTGGCGGCAATATACCTTCCGATGGCGGCTGTATGCCAATGACTGCATCCTGATTACGGCAGAAACCTAATCTGGTTGCCCTGCCGAGGGCGTCGTCGTAATAAGGATTGAGCACACTCAGCACATAATAGCCATCTTTTTCGCCAGACCATCCCCAATTGATGTGGAACATGCCATCACCATCGTAACCGTCACAGACGAATGAATGCCCGCCAGAACTCTCAACACCATTATAATGCACGGGGCGTCTGGCAGAAAGTTCACTATAGATGAGCTCTTCCCACTCATCAATGCCCCTAAAGGCACGATTAACCAACTGAACGGAAGGGGCATAGTTCATATAGTAGTAAGCACGGGGAATCGTTGAGTTATATGTGCCAGAGACATCTGGTTCCAGTACCATTTCGCAGGCTTGTGAACAGTAGCGCATCAATGTGGCAACGGCATCTTGCTGGGCCTCAGTGCCGACAACTGTTTTCTTGCCTGTCACGTTATCTCGGATTGTATATTTGTCTATAATATTAGCCCAGTCGAAGGTAATCGGTGGCAGTTCGTCGATGTGCCATATTTTCGATTTTCCATCATAGTATGTCTCCTGATCATAGGCAGGAATGGCTTTCGTTTCTGCTTTGGGCCATTCGTGAAACTTCATGATTTGCGCCATTGCTGTAGCAACGCAGCCGGTAAGGCAGTTTTTACCATGCTTTTTGGGGTCGTCACCGTCATATAGAGGAATCTTGTTCCAATAAGGAGCATCCTGATACCATTGAGTTGTAATCATTGGTTCGATAGCGGTGCGTGCCAGACGTGTGGAGGATGTCTGTTTGCCGTCGGCAGTGAGAAGATTGCCGTCGGCAAAGTCAGTGCTGCTGCCCAATGTGGCGATGGCTTCGTCGTAACCCTTCAACCATGCGCGCATATTCTCGGGCATATCTGTCCAGTCGATGCTACCGCTGTCGGAATAGCCCAGCACGGGCAAGGCACGGCTGTCGCCTGACGCGATGATATATCCTCCGCCATCCACGTTGAAGGCATATATCCTCTCTGCCTCCACCTTGACGGCTTCCAGTATTTTGGGAGAAGTGGCCCGAATCATCGCTCTGGCACGTGACGAGGTGTTGTGCTTTCTTATAAACTGAAGGGCACGCTCAGCTGCCTCTTGTTCCGTAATAGGTTGTGCCCAGGTTACAAGAGTTGTCAGTAATGACAGTAGCAGCAATATCCATTTTCCTTGTTTCATATCAATCGGCATTTCTGCGAGCAAAAATACAAATAAAATCCAATATCACCAAAAAACAGAAGAATTTTTTTGAAAAAGGTGAAAGGTGAATGCACGCAAAGCGACCTGTGATGTCAAGCCGATGTTGCTTCTGCGAAGAGGCTTAGACAGAACTGGGAGTCTTACGGGTATCGACGAAGTCAAATGCTAAATTTGCTCGCTTAATTGTAACTTTGAATTTGTCGTCATCGGGCTTTGCACGCTTTTACAAAGCGAAGCGACTAAAAGAATGGTACTCCGTCATGGAAATAAAATAAAAAAAAATGTCTTTTTATTTGTTTTTCTCACGACTTAATCGTACCTTTGCACCGCATTTTTCAAACACAACACACAATACAACTATGAATACCTTGAGAAAACTTTTATTTTACATTGCAATATTTGTAGCACTTGGTGTGCAGGGTGCAAAGCTGGCACCGATTGACAGGAGGGCTTTGGTGGAACGTAATAACCCTGTTGTGACAGGTGTTGATACCTTGGCATCGCTGAGCGTCGGGAACGGTCATTTTGCCTTTACGACGGATGTGACAGGATTGCAGACTTTCCCAGAATATTATCATAATGGTGTGCCCCTCGGAACACAGAGCGAATGGGGATGGCATAGCTTTGACAATCCACAGAACCTGAGAATTGAGGAGTCGTACAAAATGGAGGACTTCGGACATGGACACAGGGAACTGTATGCTACGGAATTTAAAGAACAGGGTAGGGCTCGCGATGCTGCTAACTGGTATCGAAGCAATCCTCACAGAATGCACTTGGGATGCATAGGACTGGAGTTGGATGGACTTACGCCACATGACATAAAGGATGCCAAGCAGAAGCTGGATATGTGGAATGGCATGATAACGGCTGACTTCAAGGCGAAGGGTGCGAGATATTCTGTAAAGACAGTGTGCCATCCGGAAAGAGATATTGTGGCAGGAAAAGTGACAACAGACGAGGGTAGGGCTGCCATAAACCTGCGCTTTGCATATCCTACAGGAAAGCATAGCGACGATGCCTGTGACTGGCATCAGAATGACAAACACCAGACGGAACTGGTGAGTATGGCAAATGGACGTGCTGTGCTGAAGAGAACCATCGACAAGACTACATACTTTATCTCCATCACATGGGAGGATAATGCAGAACTGAAGGAGAAGGAGAAGAATTATTGGGTCTTGGTGGCTGACGGTAAACAGCTGACATATTCTTGCGAGTTCCAGAAAGAACAGAATAATACTCTGAAAGAGACCTTCGCCTCTGTTGCAAAGAAGGCTGCTGATAACTGGAAGAATTTCTGGACAGAAGGGGCGGTAGTGGATTTCTCACAATGCAAAGACAAAAGGGCAATGGAGCTGGAACGCAGAGTGGTGTTGAGCCAATATCTGCTTGCCATACAATGTTGTGGAAATACTCCACCACAGGAGACTGGGCTGACATATAATTCGTGGTTTGGAAAATTCCACATGGAGATGATATGGTGGCATCAGTCTTGGCTACCTCTGTGGGGACACGAGAGGATGTTGGAACGTACCCTGAGATGGTATATCAGTGCTGAGCCCAAGGCTCTCGAAATTGCTATGCGACAGGGCTTTAAGGGCGTCAGATGGATGAAGATGACAGACCCCAGTGGAGAAGAAGCGCCATCGAAGGTGGGAAGCTATCTGATATGGCAACAGCCACACTTGATATATCTTGCAGAACTGGTATATAGAAATCTGTCTTCCGAGGATAAGGAAAAGATGTTGGTGAAGTATGGAAGACTCATCGACGAGACGGCAGAATTCATGGCTGATATGGCGACATACGACGAGGCAAAGAATCGCTATATATTAAAAGGTATCATACCGGCACAAGAGACTCTGAAGGCGTCTGTGACTTATAACCCTCCATTTGAACTGGCGTATTGGTATTATGGATTGCAGATAGCAAAGCAATGGAGAGCAAGAAGGGGCTTGGGCAAAAAGACTAAATGGGACGATGTGATAAACAAGTTGTCACCATTGGCTGCGGGAACAACAGAAGATGGTAAGAAACTGTATCTGGCAGCAGAATCGGCTCCTGATACCTATAGCACCTTGGCTCTCATCAGTGACCATCCTGCTGTACTTGGTGCTGTCGGCATACTGCCAAAGAGCAGACTCGTGGATGATGAAATAATGAAGCGGACCAGCGACTGGATATGGAATGGCTGGAACTGGAACAAGACATGGGGATGGGATTATCCTATGGTGGCGATGAATGCTGCACGTCTTGGAGAACCCTCTAAGGCTGTCGATGCTCTATTGATGGACAAACGCACCAATACATACCTGAAGAATGGTCATAACTACCAAGATGGAAGATTGAGATGTTATCTGCCAGGTAATGGCGGATTGCTGACAGCTGTGGCTATGATGTGTGCTGGATGGGATGGGTGTACAGAGTTGAATCCAGGTTTTCCAAAAGACGGAAAATGGAATGTTCGTTGGGAAGGGCTGAAGAAAATGCCGTGAGAGAGTTTAGAGTTGAGAGTTTAGAGTCAGTAGTAAAGTTTAGAGTTTAAAAGTTTAAGCCTTTGACCTTAGACCTTTGACCTTGGCAGTGCCGAGCGGACAGTTTAGGTTATTGGTTTTCGTTTTCGTTATCGTTTTCGTTATTCCTACTTAAGCAGAGGATATTGCAAATCTTGTCTTGCAGGTCTCGGGCTTTGTCTCCATTGAGGCAGCCATTGATAATTATAGAAAAGGCGAGGTTGTGACCATCTTTTGTAGTACAATATCCTGCAAGGCTGATGACACCTGTCAGGGTGCCTGTCTTTGCTCGAACATTATATTGTGCCTCAGTATTCTTCATGCGCTTTTCGAGAGTACCATCAACACCTGCTATGGGTAATGCTTCACGCAAACGGGTATAGATATTCTCATGGGTGTAGGCATAACGCAAGAATGCCACTTCTATCTCAGGAGAGAGGTAGTTATAGAGCGATAGTCCTGAACCATCGGCAAAACGATGTGAGGGAACAGATGTTCTGCCATGTGTGACTACCTGTGAGGTAGAATCGGCATAAATATTCTTTAGCAATGCTTCTTCTATAGCGATGCCTTTCTTGGCAGTAGAAGGGTTGCCCTTGGTAGCACCAAGATGATAGAGTAGGGTTTCGGCATAGGTGTTGTTACTGTTCTTCATCACCTTCTCCAGAATCTCTGGAAGAGAATGGGTGCAAGAGGTGAGCAACTGGGCTGACTCAGGACATGACCATTCAAAGACATTTCCAAGAATCACTATGCCAACCTTTCGAAGTGCCTTAACAAAATTCTGTAGCAGTCCTTCCTTGCGTCCAAAGAGCAGAGAGCAGAGTTCCGGATTATCATCATCCCAACACCAGCCCTGACCATACTTGTTGTCTTTCATAAAGGTGGCATCGCCACAGAGGTTGCCTGTGATGGTGTCGATACCCATCTTGTATATCTCATCAGCTAAGATATCAAGGTCATCGGAATCGAGTTTCGGGTCCATGACACCTGTGATATAGAGATTACCCCGCAGGCTACCACGACGCAACTGATGGGTGGAGTCTTCAAGACAAAAGACGTATGAGGTGTCAATGGTTCCTGTGTAGCTGACAGAAGTGGTGTATTGGTAATAGTCACCCAGTTCGTTGAGGGCCGTAATACCTGTTATCAACTTCTGCGTGGAAGCAGGACGCATAGTCTGCCGAGCATTTTTCTCATAAAGACAGGAGTCGATATCGAGGTCGTAAACCATGATGCCAACACTGGAGGTGTTAGCAACAGGGGATACTGCCAATAGAGAGTCGAGGGCAAGGGTAAGGCTTACTAAGAGACTACTTATCATAAGCGTGGTGAGGATAGTCGGTAGTGAAATGCAGACCTCTGCATTCTTTGCGTTCTATTGCCCAGCGAGTTATGAGATATCCCACATTTATCATGTTTCGCAGTTCGCAGATATCTCTGCTGGCATAAACACGTTTGAAGAGGGCTTCTGTCTCTTCATACAAGGTATCGAGACGTACCCAGGCACGCTTCAGACGAAGGTCGGAACGAACAATACCGACATAGTGGGCCATGATAGTACCTACCTCATGAACACTTTGGGTAATGAGTACTTTCTCCTCATTAGAAAGAGTGCCTTCATCATTCCATTCAGGAACAAGGGTGTTGAACTCATATTCGTCGATATGTTCAAGAGAATGACGTGATGCTGTCTCTGCATATACCACAGCCTCGATAAGGGAATTAGAGGCAAGACGATTGCCACCATGCAGACCTGTGCAAGAGCATTCGCCAAGAGCATAAAGACGCTTGATGGAAGAGCAACCATTCAAATCTACCTTGATGCCTCCACACATATAGTGTGCTGCAGGGCGAACAGGGATGTATTCCTTAGTGATATCAATGCCGATAGAGAGACATTTCTGGTAGATATTTGGGAAGTGATGCTTTGTCTCTTCTGGATCTTTATGGGTGACATCAAGACATACATGATCTATACCATGAATCTTCATCTCCTTATCTATAGCGCGCGCTACGATATCGCGTGGCGCGAGAGAGAGACGTTCGTCATACTTCTCCATAAATGTTTCACCAGTAGGCAACTTCAGTATGCCACCATAACCACGCATAGCTTCTGTGATGAGGTATGCAGGATGTGTCTCAGAAGGGTTGTAGAGTGAGGTAGGATGGAACTGCACAAATTCCATATCAGCAACTGTACCCTTAGCACGATAAACCATTGCCTCACCATCACCAGTAGCAATAACTGGATTGGTAGTAGTTTGATATACTGCACCACAGCCACCAGTACACATCACAGTAACCTTTGACAGATAGGTGTCAACCTTCTGCGTATTGGGATTGAGGACATAGGCACCATAGCATTCTATATCCGGGGTGCGACGAGTTACCTCTACGCCAAGATGGTGCTGCGTGATAATCTCGACAGCAAAGTGATTTTCCTTTATCTCGATATCAGGATTTCTGCGTACTGCCTCCATCAATCCTCTTTGTATCTCAAAACCTGTATCATCAGCATGGTGCAGAATGCGGAATTCTGAGTGACCGCCTTCTCTGTGAAGGTCGAATTCGCCTTCCTCATTCTTATCGAAGTTTACACCCCATGAAACGAGTTCCTTTATCTGTGATGGTCCCATGCGAACCACCTGTTCTACAGCAGCTCTGTCGGAGATAAAATCACCAGCCACCATAGTGTCTTCGATATGCTTCTCGAAGTTGTCCTTGATGATATCGGTAACAGAAGCAATACCACCTTGTGCACGTGCAGTATTGGCTTCATCCAAGGTTGTCTTACAAATGAGACAGATGCGTCCTTTATGGGCTCTTGCCACCTTCAGGGCATAGCTCATGCCGGCGACGCCGGAACCGATGATAAGAAAATCGTACTTGTATATCATATTATCTGGTTAATGAGAATTTCATTGATAATCCGAAATCTTGTGTTACTGTTGGATATGATGATGACGACAGCAATGGGGTATTGCTTTGTCTGTCATAATAGAAACTCATTGTCAGCAGTCGGGAGAGACTGTAGTCGGCAGTGAAGGCAAGTTTAAAGGCATTGTTGCCAGATGTTGCCTGTGACGATACTGTTGCAATATCTCGTGTGATAGCAGCCTGCTTACGCCAAGAAACATCGAGACGCAGGTTAAGGTCGTGAGCAAAGCCTTTACTCTTATTGTTCTGAGTAGAGGATTTTCTTGTGTTAGATCTGCTATTGTTGTCATCATCGCCATCGCCACGATTGTTCCTGCTATTCTTAGCTGCTAATGCCTTTGCCTTACTGCGAATGAAGCGGAAATCGGCAATCTTATATCCCACACCAAATACCCAGTCTTTAGAAAGGGTTTCGTTGAGCTGTACAGAGGTCATAGAAAGTGTCATCACACGAGTGGTGCGATACTCTGCCTTAAAGGTGAGATTGTTTGGCAATGTGAAGTCTAATCCTAACAATGGTGAGAATGCCTCATTGATGCTGACAGTCGAAATGTTGAACATAGAATTAGGAACAGGATTACCAGTTGTGGTGCTGGTGATAAATCCGATACCTTCACCCATGAATGACTTATAGGTAGAATAAGAACTATAGGCACCAACTGCATAGATGCTCTTATATCCATGATTGATATTGACACTCTTGAAGTGATCTCTAATCCAAGGTAGGTTGCTGAGTCCACTATATTTCATTGACCAGTTAGGGAGCATGCGAGCAATAGTTGGGAACAGCTTAAGGCTCTTATATCCAGTATAAGCATTAAGGAATGCTGGTACCATAACATCAGCAGAATAGAGCTCTACAGGTGTTTTTTCAGCATTGAATTTTGTTCCAGCATATGTTGTTCCTTCTGGATATACAGTATTCTCATATTGAGCCTGAACGCGCTGACGATACCCCTCAAGAGAGCCACAGAATTTCTCAAAGGCAGCAGAATGATAACCATTATTAGCATCTCCCATGCCTGCGAGTGCAGAAGAGATAGAAATGGTTGTCATAGAGAAAGAACCACTGTGTGTGGTAGGGTTGCCCTCGTACATATATTGTATAGACTTTGAGCGAGTATGGGTGTGTGCCATATTCATGTCTATCTTGAAATTCTTGAATGGTTCGAGGGTGAACTTTATCTGCAGGTCTTCAGTCTTGCTGATTGTTGCAGGGCTTGAGTATTCGCTCTGAGAATTGAGAAGCCATCCTCTGTTGCGTGCTTTCTCGATATAGTCATCACCTATGAAACCAAAGGCGAAGTCGAGACCTGGTGACATAGCATCAGCAACATTCTTCTGACCAAAGACATCACCAACATTATTCATGAAGCCTGGCAGGGTGAGAGAATACTGATTTTTGTATGAGGCACTGATATTTCGTACCATCATAGCAAAGCGTGAGGCATACTCAAGAGCCTTATACCAACCCTTATCCTCAAGTGGTTCGAGAGCAAGGACAGAAACCTTCATCTTCACTGCAGAATCAGCCTTGTTGAAGACTATAATCTTATTTTCATCAACCTTCTTGAACTTAATAGGTATAGCCTTGCCGTCTTCATCTTTTGCAGAAACAATGATGCGCTTGGTTTTCTTACCATGGGTAAGAGTCATAGTAGTGTCAGCAGGAATGGTGATAAGTTTTGAGAAGGTATTCTTCTTTTGTTGTGCCAACAACTGTGTTCGCTTTTCTTCTGCAGTAGGTTTGGCAATCTTCTTCTTAGCATCTTCAGGAGACAATTCTTCACCTTCTGCTGCCAACTCTGTCTTTGATTTCTTCTTAGAGGTAGTCTTCTTTGAAGTGTTGGACTTGTTTCCGCTCTTGTTAAACTTTTCATTTACCTTCTTTAGGAAAGGTATATGGTTATAGAGCTTCTCCATAGCCATAGAAGAGTTGATGTTGATAGTACGATTGCTGGTTATGGTGTGTCCATACTTTATCTCACCATACTCATCAGCAGAACCACGAGCCCAGTGATATGTAGCAGAATATGTTCCATCAGCATTGAGCCAATCGAAGATAGGCATCATATTGAGTGGAAGCTTGTAAGAAGCATTGAAATTCTGATTGTAATCGAGAGGTGAGCCCATGTGTTTGATACTCTGCCATACAGAGTCTTTCCATACAGCATAATCATCAGGAGCAAGGTCTTTATTTATCTGACGAATATTCTTTGGCTCTTCGATTTCTGCTCGTGTAGCACTCTGGAAAGAGAGATGGAGATTCTTGGTGAGGTCCCAACGTATTGAGAGGTCTCTATTCCATAAGAATTGTGAAGAATAGGTGACAAGAGAATCATTTACATTCTCAAGATTCTCGAGGTCACGTTCCAACGTCTCTGTATAGCTTCTCGTCATTTCAGTATTTGCAGAGATATTCTGAGGCAAATAGTTGAAAGCCCACTTCTTCAGGATTTCTGCATATTTAGACTTTGTCTTCCACTTCTTGAATGGCTCTAATGGTTTATATACAGGAATCCATGAATAATTGATAGCACCACGCCAGTTGTCCTCATTATCATATACCAATGTCTGTCCGTCAGAATGCTTGCTTGAATGACTATATGAGAATGAGAAGTTTGCTGGGTCATAAGGCATAGGATGTCTCTTCGTAGCAATACCGAAACGTACTCCGGAGAGGGAGAGGTTCTTGCTGACAGTCCTTGCTACAGCAATACTTTCGATAGAGTCTTTCTCATGTTTGTCAGCAGCACTCTCAAGGGCATCCTCAAGCAACATGTCAGTATCGAGAGGATTGAACTTTGGAGCGGAGCGTTCCTTGGTGTAACTATAGTAGAATGGTATTGTTACCTTTGCCTTTTCAGGGAAGAATTTACCCAGTTCCAAACTTGTGGTGACAGAATAAGTGCTATACTTATCCTGTGTGCGCTCTGTCACTTTCTGTTCCAAGCCACCAAAGCCATCGCTGACATATTTTCCAGAAGCCTGCACACTACCCAAATCAGAGAGCTGAACATTGAGGTTTGCAGCAGCAGCCCATCCTCCTTCACTTTCTGGTTCGAGGAGACGTAATTCGTTAACCCATATCTCACCATCCTTTATTTCAGAAGAAAGGTTGCGGACACCAATCATCATCGTAGAGACATTACCGAGAGAAGGATTACCCTTGACACTTATCTTGTTTGCCTGATTGTCGGAGTCGTATTCAGAATATAGTTGGTTGAGGGTTATCTTACCCTGTGCCTTCAACAGGTTACGAGCCTTCTTCAATTGGGTGAGTTTCTTGAAGTCAATATCAAGCATATTTTCCTTTGGCCATACAGCAGCACAATCGGCACCAACATATCCATTGTATTTTCCTGGAGGTGTCAACTTCAGAGGAATCTCATACTCATAATAGTTGTTGTTATAGTCAGAACCAAGACGAACGAAGAGCGCCAACTGGTTGTTCTGCAGATTTGTTGTGTTTACCTCAAGAGCATTAGCATGAGCAAACATCTGCAGCTTCTTGTAATAGCGCATATCGTAGTTGGTATTCTTATATACTGCTACAGCTCCATTGTGTCCCAGCTGTGAAACATCAAATCTCATAGCCTGCTCATTATTCTCTGTCAGCTGTGGCTGTGATGGATCAACTACACGAGAAATGCCTGGAGGCAAAACATAGTTAACAGGTTTCTTTTCATTATTTGCCTCGATACCTACTACAGATGCAGAGAATTTCTCAGAACCCTTTGTTGCAGCACCACTAAGTTGCTGGTCATAGATACGCCAGTCACCACGAACCAATGATAGGTCAGCAAAACGAAGAATAGTCTCTTCTTCAAAACCTTCCATATAGATACGCATAAAGCGAACTGAAGAGAAGTCGCTGATGCTACCGATGCGAGTACCACTATTGATAGGAATACGCACCTGATACCATCTTACTGTCTCACGATTACCATTTCTCAGTCCTACAGAAGCATCTCTGGTATCAACAATATAATTACCAGCTTCAACAGACATCTTGGATGGATCTATCTCCATAACATAGTCATAATAGTTCTCTGACTCATTAAGGGTATAGTCCTGATTGATATCTTCTACATCAGGTGTCGTCTTGTATGATGTGTCGTATGACTCTGTTCTGTTTTCTGAATCAGGTGAGTTACCTTGTGGGTTGTTGATATACTTATAACGATCAAGGATGGATGCTTTCATATCATCCCAATCGGAACCACGGAAGTAATGGTAGTTATCACCAGCAGGGTCTTTCTGCATAGCTGTGCGAGCATCCTCATTCATTGTTGAAACACGATTGAGGAAGTCTGTATATCCTGGCCAGCCAGCCTCTTCGGTATCATTAAGACCATTGAAACCTAAGTCTTGTAGTGCACGAGAACCGGATGTGGTAGCAAAGGCATAAGTAACAGTATTTTCAACAGGAATCTTACCCCATGCGGTAGTATCGATTCTTGTTGAAGAAGAAGTGGTGACAGGGAGTCCGCTTTCGTAGAATTTCTTACCATCGAGAAGGATATCCTCACTGAGGTCACCAAGGTTGAAGTGCAGGCGACCAGTATGCTGGGCACTCGTACCATCCTTGCTGTGATAGATGAATGGGTCCATCATCCAGAACTCTATATATTCGATGTTTGATTCCTCGAAGTTGTTCTGGTCGAGCTTTCTCATCATACCACCCCAAGTGTAGTTCTTGTCCTCATCCTTAAATCTACCATTTTCGTCAAGATTGGTATTGAAGTTGTAAGGACCACGCTCCTTTGGATAGTATGCAAGGTTGAGGATATTCAATGTTGTTGTTGCACCACTATATGTGCTCTGGCTGCGGTTAGGATACAATTCGCTGACATATACCTCACGAACATAGTGGTTAGACAACTGCTCAAGGTCATTCTTGATGTGTGCAGGGGTAAGGGTAGAGGAGCGGCGAGTGAAAAGTGGGTCAACATAATACCATGCAAGACGTGCTCTATGCTTACCAGATTCCAGAGTACCCTTGTTGAGACTTAAACCATTCCATGCTAAATCCTTACTCCTTGTAGGCACACTACTCAGTGTCCATGCTGCAGGAGTAGCAATGTCGATATTGTTGGTGCTGCTTTCGAAGTCATCAATATAAGAGGCATTGTCCTGTGTACCGCTGCTAATCTTTGAGAACAGTTTTGCAAATTCTGCATTAAACTGTATCTGAGAAGGTTGTTTCACATGCAGGAGAGGTATCTTGTCAAGCATATTGGTGAGCCATTGGCTTTCCTTCTTCCAGTTAATGTTAAAGCCCACCAAAGTATTGCTCATTGGCTCACTACCAGTTGTGACCTTGGTAGTGAGGCTTTGCTCTGAGAGATGTTGAAAAGTACCACTCAGCTGTAAGTCCTTTGAGAAATCATATTCCCAGTTGATACCAAACATCGACTTTCTCTGCATGCCATAATCGGTATCACTTTCCAAAGAAACATTCACAGATGTACCAGCATCGATGATGCTCTGATTGAGAATGGTTACCTCACCAGCGCTATAGTCAACAGAATAGTCAGAACCCTCAGTAAGTGTTACACCACCTGCTGTTACGACAACACTTCCCTGTGGCACATTGTATGCACCCAGAGAGATGACATTAGCAGAAGAACCTTTATATTGTCCTACGAGTTTGTACCTGTTCTTTTCTGCCATCGCCTTTGCAGCAGTCTTTGTGGTATCGTAAAGTTCCTGATAGATGTATTTGTCTTTGAAGGCACCCTTTGCCATCAGTTCGCTTGCCAGAGCTGAACCGAATGGCTCTGTCTTAGGTAGGAAAACACGACCATTGGAAACTGTATATCCTTCTACAAAGTCAAAGTAACCATTACTCTTTACTCTGTTATTAGCATCGAGTCGGTCAGCACCCAACAGCTTTATCAATGGTGTTGACTTTACTGCTGGCTCTGGGATATAGTTGACATATACTCCGATAGAGTCACTCTGGTACTTGATGTCAAGTTTGAATTTCTCCTTCTGGACAGATGCAGCAAGATAATAAACGTTACGCATCATCAATGACCAGTTGGGCTGTGAAGGTGTATTGTTGGAATTCTTCAGCGACTTGACAAAGATAGCGCTTGAGACATCAGTATTATCCGAAGAGAATTCACCCACCTGATATGTTACACCATTATAAGTATATTCGTATGCTATTGCCAATACCTGATCTGTCTGCAACTGGGTCTTCAGAGAGATATATCCCATTGCTTTATTGAGAGTATATTCTGATGACGACAGCAGACGGGCCTTTTCTATTTTCTCAAAGTTTAATCCGCTATTAGCCAATACATCATTTGTCATACTGATATTACGGGCTTCCACATACTGACCGTTCAGCTGGCTATATAGTCCGCTGGCTGCATTCTGAGGATTACTGCTGGTACCAACAACTCTTCCTCTGTTAGGATTTGTAGCACTGGCACTCTCTCCTAAATCAGCAAAGGCTACGATATCACGAGTATTTGAAGATGAACCTGTCTTGTTAGTTACCCAAACCTCAACACGATTGATGGTGATACCAGTTGTTACGTTGGGGAGTGTTGCCATCCATCTGTCATAGTTCTCACGGAAAAACATACCAATAAAGAAGTGACGGTTTTCTTCGTAGTTGGCAACATTTAATTCAAATGGTGTAGTTTGTGTACCACCTTTTGTGCTGACACTTGATGAGGTTGATTTCTTCTGTGATACAACAGTTTGCAGTTTCAGTTTTCCGAATTGCATATCTGTTCTGATACCGAAGAGTGACTGTGCTCCCTGAATGAGTGAAGAGTTGCTTGGGAAGGAAACATTACCAGCCTCAACGAGCTTGATGATTTCGTCTTCCTTACCTTCATACTTCAGTTTCAGGTTCTGGGCATCATAGTCGAAAGTAGCATCTGTGTTGTAGTTCAGATTCATCCTCATTTTATCGCCGATGCTACCAGTGACATTGATGTTTATCTTCTCGTCAAAGTCTATAGTCGTTGTTTTACGGTTTCGGATAGGGAGAGAAGGATTATCAATATTCTTCAATGTTGCACCCAGTTTTATTTCCGCAGTTCCCTGCGTCTTTATCCTGATGCCTCCAGGGCCGAAAATCTTTTCTGCAGGACCAAGGTCGAAGTGCATATCAGTAAAGTCAAATTTCTCTTTACCCTTCTTCTCGAAAATCTCAGCATTCTTCTGTCGGAAGTAATCAGAGAAGAGATGCTTCTCTGTCCATTTCGTAAATTCCTGTTGGTCCATCATGATAGGGGCAGCAACCCAGGTATTTCCTATCTTTTTACCAATGACATAACGCTCTAAAGTGTCGTTATAAACTATCTCCTGTTTTAGGTTTTCAGGATCCTGCAGGTCAGCAGATTTTGTCTGCATGTCGTCATAGGTTACAGGGGTTGTCTTCTGTACCTTCCATCGAGGTGTTACCTCTTCAGTTTTCTCTTTGTTATCCTTCTCTGGCTCGTCGTCAGGCATTATGCGAGAATAGGTCATAGCAGAACCTGCGATGACCAGCATAAGCATCAGTATGAGAGTCAGTTTCTTCACTTAATGAGTTTCAGAGCTTGTTTGATAACCTGTTCTACAGGCATATCGGGGTTGCCACGTAGAATTTCCGTAACGACCTTGCTGCTTGGTGCCTGTGCAAAACCCAGCATAGTGAGGGCTCCAACAGCTTCTTCTTTTGTCTGGCTGTTGATGTTAGTATCCAACTTTCCTGCTTCGCCAGAATTACCAGCATCAAATGTCTCAGCAATAAGTCCACTCTGCGTCATCTTGTCACGCAGGTCAACAATAATGCGCTGTGCTGTCTTCAGGCCGATACCCTTTACACCTTTCAGAGCCTTCTCATTGCCTGAAGCGATGATATTGACCAATTCTGTAGCACTTGTGGCACTGAGTATCATGCGGGCAGTATTGCTGCCGACACCGCTTACCGTTATCAGCATGCGATATATCTCACGCTCCTGTTTATTGTAAAAACCATAGAGGGTATAGCTGTCGTCACGACCTCCTGTTACGAGAGATTCGTCAACATACAGTTTTACTTCCTTCTTGCCCTGTATGGCACTAAATGTATTGAGAGATATGTTTAAAAGATATCCTACACCATTCACCTCTACAACAACTTCTGTAGGGTTTATCTCTGTCAGTTCGCCTTTAATGTATTCTAGCATATGCGTGTGTGCGAGATTATGCGCACTAATAGAAAAACGCACGCACACAAAATATATTGTGTACGTGCGAAATTTTAACGTTTATCTTGGAAACTTTTAAGCTACTAAGCCATTAAGCTACTAAGTTAAATCTCTTCTTTCAGCTCTTCAAGTTCTTCTTTGAGTCGCTCAATCTTCTGCTTCATGGTGTCGATAAGGCTATTGCCCTTCTTGCTTGAAGCAGTCAGGAATAGGAGATTGTTCTCCATTGTAGCAAGTTCTTCCTTCTTCTCGTTATATCTCTTCTGAGCAGACATTGGATGACCTCCGCCTTGAGAAGAATGATTTGCTTTTGCAGCATTTCTGCGCATCTTACGCATCTTGCCGTATGCCTCGTCCAAAGCCTCACGATAAGCATCATAAAGCTTGTCTTTCTCTTTGAATGGCACATGGCCGATGGCAGCATATTCGTCTTGCAGGGCCTTGATAGCCTCCTGAGTGCATTCTTCGTCATTTTCTGCCAAAGCCTTAATCTTTGCAATCACTTCTTGCTTCTTCTGCAGGTTTTCCTGCTGCTCAGAGCGAGCACCAGCAGTTGCAGCATTACGTGCCTCGAAGAATTTATTGCAGGCAGCAATGAAGTCGTTCCACAACTGGTCACCAATCTTTCTTGGTACCATACCGATGGTCTTCCATTGTTTCTGCAACTCCATCATCTTGTCGGCTGTTGCCTTCCATTCTGTAGAGTCTTGCAGAGCCTGTGCAGCCTTTACCAATTCCTCCTTCTTGGTGATATTTTCCTGGAAGCTTTCCTTGAGTTGTGTAAAGAACTCATTCTTAGCAGAGAAGAATCTGTCACAAGCAGCACGGAAACGTTCAAAAATCTTTACATTCATAGACTTTGGAGCGAAACCAATCTTCTTCCATTCTGCCTGAATATCAATGATTTCCTTACTCTTTGCTTCCCAGTCGTTGCTGTTCTTCAGTTCATCTATATTTATCATCTCGACCTTGTCGCACAGTTCGGCTTTCTTCTCAAGGTTTTCTTCCTCCTGTTTGCGGATATTGTCGAAATGCTCTGCATGACGTTTGTTGACGATGCTGCTGGCAGCCTTGAAACGTTGCCAGATCTCTTCACGTAGCTCTTTTGCTACAGGTCCTATTTCGCGGAATTGGTTATGCAGTTCCTGAAGGCTGTGAAAGGCACTGATAACATCCTCTTCATTGCCCAATTTCTCTGCTGCTTCGCAGAGTGCCGTCTTGGCCTCAAGATTCTTCTTGAAGTCATATTCACGAGCTTCGAAATTCAGCTTTAGCAAGTCATAGAACTGCTCTAAGCACAACTTATAGCTATTCCACAGTTCTGCAGCATTCTCTGGTGGTACAGACTTTATCTCATGCCACTCATCCTGAAGGTTTTTCACCTCTTTATAAGCCTCATGAATGTCCTCAGCTTCTGTGAGGGCTTTGATGCGTTCTATTATCTCCTGTTTGCGTTTCAGATTAGCCTGTCTTTCCTCTTCACGTTGCTTGAACAGTTCTTGACGCTTATCCTTTATCAGCGCCATCTCGGCCTTATATTCTTCTTCAACAGGGTCTTGTTCCACCACATATTCTGAGGCATCACCACCACCATCGAGAAAGGCCTTCATTGAGGCTTCACGCTCTTGGTTTAGCAGGAAATAAAATGCTGTCTTCAGATGATCCAGCTCCGCTTTTGTAATTTCTTCTTCTCCGTGAGCAAGTGTCTTAACGCGTTCCAGCACTTCCTCTTTGGTTGCATAAAGATGCTTTTCTTGAGAGTCTTCCATGTTGTTGTTTATTTCGGAATTGTTTTATTTTCTTTGTTAGTATTTAATCAAATTTAGTACGCAAAATGCTGTGCAAAAGTATGTAAAAGATTCCAATCATGCAAATTTTTACCAAAAAAAGTTTATTTTCTTCCTTATTGTACCACATATTATTATTATCTTTGCACCAAAATATGGCTTGGAAACATATATATCGTTGCAATAATTGTGGATATTCTGCAGAAATATATGAGGGTAGGGGATACTTTCGTCAGAAGATAAGTGCCATATATTGCCCAGAGTGCAACAGCATCCAGAATATCGTTGTTGGAGGCATCATAGCCGATGTTGCTCCATCCTTCAGCAGCGAAGTCGGCAGACTTTGTCCCAAATGTGGTAATGACAACATCGGAATGTGGGATATGCACACCTGTCCCAAGTGCCAAAGCCAGATGCGAAAAACAGACGAAAAAGAGTTCTGGACATAGGATTTTAGATATAAATGTGTAAGATATGATAAAAAAGATGAAAGACCTGAAGAGGGACAGTATTGACTTTGGGAAGGCGAAGATAGAACCGTTGTTTCGTAGCATCTTCTTCCCAACGTTGCTGTCTATGGTTTTCGCATCTCTCTTTACTGTTGCTGACGGCATCTTTGTAGGGCAAGGTGTGGGAAGCGATGCTTTGGCGGCAATCAATATTGTAGCGCCTTTATTCCTGATGACGACGGGCATTGCCCTGATGTTTGGTGCAGGAGTATCTGTAGTGGCAAGCATCCATCTGGCACAGGGTAATAATAAGGCGGCTGATATCAACATCACCCAAGCCCTTGAGGTGGCATCGCTGCTGATGGGCATCTTTTCCATATTAATATATTTCTACCAAGAACCTTTCCTGCGCCTTTTAGGATGTAGTGACATTCTCATGCCATTGGCTCAGCAGTACCTTCTCTTCATCCTTCCTGGCTGCGTCTTTATTATATGTCAGTTGGTCGGCACATTCATTATCCGCCTTGACGGCTCTCCAAAGTTTGCTGCCACGTTAGAGATTATCCCTGGCGTCCTAAACATCTTTCTTGACTGGCTGTTTGTCTTCCCGATGCACATGGGTATTGCGGGCAGTGCCCTCGCATCAACACTCTGTTGTGCCTTAGCAGCAGCAATGGTAGTATGGTATATGACTTTCCGAACTGAGACGCTCCATATCCGCAGATTAAAACTCAGCCTTACGAGTGCTTACCTGACAGTCCGAAATATATGTTATATGGTTCGAAGCGGTTTCCCCTCGATGCTTGGCGAATTTGCTATGTCCTTGATGCTGCTTGTGGGCAACTATGTCTTCATACGCGAATTAGGAGAGGATGGTGTGGCAGCCTTCTGCGTGGCTTGCTATCTCTACCCAATCGTGGTAATGATAAACAATTCCATAGCACAATCAGCTCAGCCTATCATCAGTTTCAACTATGGCGCAGGAAATGCCAGCCGGGTTAGTGAGGCTTTCAGACTTAGCCTGCGTACATCAGCCATCTGCGGAATAGTGGCAACATTGATTCTTACACTTGGCGCAAAACCTATTATCGGACTTTTCCTGCATGCTGGCACCAGACCGTATGAGATAGCAATAGCAGGACTGCCATTGTTTGCAATATCGTCAATATTCTTTGCCCTGAATGTGTCAATCATAGGCTATTACCAGGCTATCGAGAAGAACATTCGTGCAACTGTATTCATGCTGCTTCGAGGTTTGATATTCCTTGTTCCTGCTTTCATCCTGATGCCAATGCTCATCTTCCCAGAAGGCATGTGGCTCGCAGTTCCTGTCACAGAATTCCTGACGCTGGCTGTGATTTTGGTGACAAAACCATAGATATTTCTGTAAATTGTTCATTGTGGTGACTACAAAGTCTTCCCAAGACCCTCGGCAGCAGTTTGTAACGACTACAAAGTCTTCCCAGCCTGAGCAGACGCTAAACGAGAAAGGCGCAGGATGCGATTGCATCTTGCGCCAATTTCTTTAACCATTAACTTACCTCCTCCCTCTCGGAGAGGGATGCCGCTTCGCGGCGGGGAGGGGGCTTAATTTATCAGGAACGTCTTTGTCTTTCCGTTGTATGTTGCTTTGACAGTTGCGCGGTTGGCTGTAATGCCACTGACCTCGAACTTCACACTTGGATCTGATGCTGATACTGCTATCTTTGAATCAGAAGCGAGAGGGGCATAGGTCTGGTATGTTGTGGCATCCATCAAGCCATTTTGGTTGGTAGCACGAACCGGTGTATCAGGAATTGCAATCTTCTTGCCGTCAACAGTGATGGTAACATTTGGTACAACAGGAATCTTATGACCGCCTTTTGTGAATCCGAAGCCATGAAGAGTGAAGAGTCCCTTTGGACGCTGTGGCTGCTGTGGACGCTGTCCGAACTGACCACGCTGTGGCTGTTCTGGCTGCTTTACTTCAGGTCCTTCAACAACGAGATAAAGGGCATGCTTACCTTTCAGGCTTGCAAGATATTCTTTTGTCTCTTTTGACAAATCAACACCAATATCACGTGTAGTCATCCTTTCTGTATTGGAATCATCGATGACAGCAATCTCCTTGCCTTTGTATGGGTCATCGAGCATTACATGAATCTTGAACTTTTCAGTGCCACCTTCTGTCGTCATGTTCAGGTAGAAACTATTTGTCAAATCTTTATTGAATCCATTGAATGCCTTTATGCCCTTTGTGTCTTTGTCGAGTCCAGCAAAGTTGAAATACTTGAAGCCGATGATAGAACCACCCATCAAACCGGCAAGGTCCATAGAGTTATTCCAAACATCGTGGTTGTCCTGCATATATTGGTTGGCATTTGGTCCTGCCATATAGCATGCTATACCTGCAGAATAGTAACCGTAGCAAGGCAGACCGAATATCTGGAAGCCTTCACTGGTAACCTCAGCGCCTGTGTATTCATTACCATCAGAAGCCTTTGCTGTCCATTCGTTGTTTGGAGCAAATGGGTCGTATGCCACAATGCGCACCTTACCACCTTTGGCAACTGGTTTCTTATCCCATTCAATCTTTACAGGAGCCACCATTGCCTGACGAGCATTAGCGAAACCACGTGGAGGACGATGGTAGAATACGTACCACTGACCGTTAATCTGCTCGATTGAACCGTGAGTATTGTGAGCTGCATTGGTAGTGATGAGCTTGGTGCCGTCAGCATTTGGCACTACGCCACGAGAATCAACCAATACACCACCAGAACGCCAAGGGCCGAGTGGAGAATCGCCATAGGCATAACGCAAAGCACTATTGGTATTGCCAAGACCATATTCAGGACCGGAGTAACCTGAGAATACCATTACGTACTTATTACCCACCTGACGAATGCTGCTGGCCTCGAAGAAGTTGAAGTCGAGTGGATTCTGTCCCTTATAGAGAGCCTTATAAACGCTACCTTCCTTGTCAAGAAGCTTTCTGTCACGGCTGCTGGCAGGAATGAATGGGTCTATGACCTCTGTTCCCTCACGCTGTGAATACATGGTATTCTGGTCGAGCTCAAAGGCTGTAGAGTGCTGGAAGCCGTAGAAGACATAAGCACGATAGCCCTTAGAGTAGTCCTTATCTTTCTTGTCGTTAACAGGCTCTACGAAGACAGATGGGTCGAAGTCTATCTTGGAACCAGGCAGGCAACGTGTACCGTCAGGAGTAAGGTTTACAGGAGTAAAAGGCCCATTTGGTCGGTCACCCTTACAAACCATAGGAACACGTCCGTTACCACGAGAGTGTGGGTAGAGCCAATATGTCTTCTTACCCGTAGAGCGATCGGTAGTCACTACCAAATCAGGAGCATACATGGTATCCCACTGTCCATTGACATACCATGAGAAGATAGGACCTTCGTCACGCCACTGTGTGAGGTCTTCAACAGGTGCTGACCACATACGAATGTCGTTACCACAATACTTGGTAAAGTGAACATCGTGAGAACCAATGATATAGGCACGATATTTGCCTGGATTATCAGGGTCTTCAAAAACGCGTGGCTCACCATCAGGAACATGCTCCCACAAAGGCAAATAAGGATTCTGTGCCTGAGAATTAACACTAAATGACAACAGGAACATCATTAGGAAACAAAGTTCCAAAGGACGTTTAAGTGAGAGATTGATTGTCTTGGTTTTCATTATTAATACAATTTTTGTTAGGAAAATTAGATTTCTGGATGCAAAGGTAAGAAAAATCTTTTTTTAGTGCATTTTGTTATGTAACATATACTATTTCCGATGTTACATTGTAACATTGTAACGTTCAAAGGTTAATGTTATCGGTATCGTTATCGTTGAAATTGTGTTCTATTTTGGAAAAATCAAAAAAAAATTGCACAAAATATTTGGTAGTTTCAAAAAAAGCAGTACTTTTGTACCCGGAAATCGCTAATACAGCGTATATATAATAATAAAAGGTATAAACAACAATGATTAATTCAGCTTTCTCTTGGTGGTGGCGTAGCTCAAGACTAACAATCGTGAGAAGATAGCCATGTACCTATAAAAAAGCAATGAGGATATAGAAACAAATACATGAGGCCTGTCGTTCTTACGATGGGCCCTTTTTTTGTTAAGAGTTAAGAGATAAAAGTTAAGAGTTAAAAACATAAATTAAAATATAAATAAAGATGGAAAACTATCACGTTGATGAAAATGGATTTTATGGAGAATTCGGTGGGGCTTATATACCAGAGATTCTCTATCAGTGTGTTCACGAATTGCAGGAAGCGTATCTTCCTATCATAGAGTCAAAGAAATTCCAAAACGAATATCGTGCTTTACTCAGAGATTATGTAGGTCGTCCGTCACCTCTTTATTTTGCTAAGAGGATGAGTCAGAAGTATGGCTGTAAGATATATCTGAAGCGTGAAGACCTTAATCATACTGGTGCCCATAAGATAAACAATACGATAGGTCAGATATTGCTTGCAAAGAAGATGGGCAAGACACGCATCATTGCTGAGACAGGTGCAGGACAGCATGGCGTTGCTACTGCTACTGTTTGTGCGCTGATGAATATGAAATGCGAAATATTTATGGGTGCTACCGATGTAGAACGCCAGCATACCAATGTAGAGCGCATGAAGATGTTGGGAGCAGAGGTGCATCCGGTAAGAACTGGTAATAAGACACTTTCAGACGCCTGCTCGGAGGCAATCAGAGACTGGTGCTGTCATCCAAAGGACACCTTTTATATAGTAGGTTCTACGATGGGACCTCATCCTTATCCTGACATCGTGGCAAGAATGCAGAGCATCATCTCAGAGGAACTGAAGACACAACTACAGGAGAAGATAGGACGAGACTATCCTGACTACCTCATTGCCTGCATCGGTGGCGGCAGTAATGCTGCTGGTACGATATACCACTATGTCAATGACGAAAGAGTGAAAATAGTTTTAGCAGAAGCTGGCGGACATGGATATGAAACCGACCACACTGCTGCAACCTTCCATAGAGGTACTACAGGCATACTGCATGGTGCAAAGATTCTGGTGATGCAGAATGAGGACGGACAGATACAGGAGGCCTTCACTATCTCTGCAGGACTTGATTATCCTGGCGTCGGACCAATGCATTGTAATATGTATAAGGCTGGCAGGACAGAGGTGCTTAGCATTAATGACGATGAAGCTATTTATGCCGGATATGAACTGACTCGTACAGAGGGCATCATTCCTGCTATAGAATCGGCTCACGCCATAGCGGCCCTAAAGAAGAAGAAATTCAAATCTTATGATGTTGTAGTGCTTACTGTTAGTGGCAGAGGCGACAAGGATGTGGATACGTATCTGAAAAACAAAGAAATGGCAAAAGAATACGGGGATTTTTAGTTTAGAGTTAGAGCCAGTTTAATAGTTTAAGGAGTTTAATTAAGCATTATGAATTATACATTTAACTATACCACAAGTTGCAAGACAATCCTTGCAGACCTCTATACCCCAGTTGGTGTCTATATGCGTCTTCGTGACCTCTATGCACAGAGTGCGCTGATGGAGTGTGCCGACTATCATGATATGAGTAATGCAAGGTCATTCATTGGCATCAATCCTATGGCATCTGTTGCTATCGGTCATGGAATGGCTACCATAACATTTCCAGACGGCAGCACCAAAGAGCACGAGATTAACAAGAACTACCAGTCGCATAACGCCATTCACGAACTTATTGACAGCATAAATGTAGAGGGTGATGGCGCAAATATCTGTGGCCTGTTGGGATATACTTCCTTTAATATGGTGAGATATTTCGAGGATATCAACGTAAAGGACGAGACGCAGGATAAGAATGATGCGCCTGATATGCTGTATGTGATGTATAAGAGTATCATAGAATTCAATCATCATAGCAACACCCTCAGGATAGTTACCCTTGGTGATGAAAACGAGATAACAGAAATCATAAAGTCTATCAACAAGGCTAACAAGCAGACTTACGACTTCCATCCTGTCGGGGAGACATATAGCACTCTTACCGATGACGAGCACAGGGAGAATATCCGCAGGGGCATACAGCATTGCCTGAGGGGTGATGTGTTCCAGATTGTTCTGAGCCGCCGTTTCATTCAGAAATATGAGGGTGATGACTTCAAACTTTACAGAGCACTGCGTAGCATCAATCCATCACCATATCTGTTTTACTTCGACTTTGGAGGCTTCCGCATATTCGGTTCTTCACCAGAGACGCACTGCCGCATAGAAGGCCAAAAGGCTTACATAGATCCGATTGCCGGCACTACGCGTCGTACAGGTGATGTGGAGGCAGACAGGCAGGGAGCAGAATACCTGCGAAACGACCCCAAAGAGAATGCTGAGCATGTGATGCTGGTGGATCTGGCTCGTAATGACCTCAGCCGTAACTGTCATGAGGTGAAAGTGGAGAAATATAAGGAGCTGCAATACTACAGTCATGTGATACACCTCGTTTCGAGGGTGTCAGGAACACTGGATAATGGTGCCGACCCGATAAAGGCTTTCATTGATACTTTCCCGGCAGGAACGCTATCTGGTGCACCAAAGGTAAGGGCTATGCAGTTGATAAGTGAATATGAACCTCACAACAGAGGTGCCTATGGTGGCTGTATCGGAATAATTGGTCTCGATGGCTCCCTGAATCAGGCCATCACTATCCGTACTTTTGTTTCAAGAAATGGCGAACTATGGTTCCAAGCAGGCGGTGGCATAGTAGCAAAGAGTGATGTAGAATACGAACTGCAAGAAGTGAACAACAAACTCGGAGCCCTGAGAAAAGCCATTGAAAAGGCAGAAACTTTATAGTAATTAAGAATTTTGAATTATGAAGACAATAATCATAGACAATTACGATTCTTTTACGTATAACCTGAGCCATCTTGTGAAAGAACTTGGTGCAGAGGTTGCTGTTGTGCGTAATGACCAGTTTGAGATGGACGACCTGAAAGTGTATGACAAGATAATCCTGTCGCCTGGTCCTGGTATCCCTTCTGAAGCAGGAAAGTTGTTGGATGTGATACGCACCTATGGCGGACGGAAGCCCATTCTGGGAGTTTGCCTGGGACATCAGGCCATAGGAGAGGTGTTCGGAGCGCAGCTGGAGAATCTCAAAGAGGTGAGACACGGCATCGCGACTCCTTGTAACATCATCGCAGAAGACTATATCTTTAATGGATTGGAGAAACAGGTTACTGTCGGGCGCTATCACTCATGGGTGATTTCAAATGACAATCTGCCTGACTGCCTCGAAGTGACAGCAGTAAGTGAAGGGGGACACATAATGGCCATAAAGCATAAGGAATATGACATTCACGGCATACAGTTCCACCCAGAATCAGTCCTTACACCAGACGGGAAAAAGATGCTTCAAAACTGGTTGTCCGCATGATTGAAATCGTTCATGCGCATCATTGAAACGATTCACGCGCATCATTGGAGCAAATCATGCGCATCATTTTAAAAACAACATAAAACAACACAATGGAACAGACAATGAAAGGCTATCTCTTCCGCCTGCTAAACCACGAAGAGCTCTCCCGCGAGGAGATGAAGACAATACTGATTGGTATAACCCACAGTGAGTATCCCAACGAACAGATTACCGCCCTGCTGACGTGTCTGCAGATGCGTGGAGTGACAGTGGATGAACTGCTCGGCTTTCGCGATGGCATACTCGAGACAGGCGTTCCTGCTATACTGAATGCTGACAGATATATCGACGTAGTGGGTACTGGAGGCGACAGAAAGAATACCTTTAACATCTCTACAACGGCATGCTTTGTGATAGCTGGAGCAGGATATAAAGTAGCAAAACACGGAAACTATGCTGCTACCTCTGTTAGTGGCGCGTCAAACGTGATACAGCATCATGGCATTAAGTTTACTGATGACATTGATAAACTGAATCGTTCTCTCAATGAGGCTGGTATTGTATATCTTCATGCTCAGCTGTTTGCTAAGGCGATGAAGTTTGTGGGACCTATACGAAAAGCTCTCCAGTTCCCAACAATATTCAATCTCCTTGGCCCAATCGTGAATCCTTCACAGCCAAAGTGTCAGCTGCTGGGTGTTGCAAACCTCGACCAGATGAGACTATATAATAATGTATATCAGAAATTGGGTATCGACTATGGCATCGTGAACTCTATCGACGGATATGATGAGATTTCGCTGACTGGCGACTTCAAGGTTACTACCAACAACTACGAACGCATCTTCCGCCCACAGGATTTGGGCTTTGAGATAGCAAAACCAGAGGAACTCGTTGGTGGCGCAACAGAAGAAGAGGCAGCTGAGATATTTGATGCAGTAATAGAAAATCGTGCTCTCCCTGCACAGAAGAACATTGTCCTTGCCAATGCTGCTTTTGGCATACAAGTACTTGAGAAAGGACAGAAGAGCATAGAAGAATGTATCGAGATAGCAAGTGAAAGCATCGATAGCGGAAACGCCCTGAAGACCTTCAAGAAATTCGTTGAACTTAACTCTTAATTCATAATTCAAAATTCATAATTATGAAAGACATTCTTGAAGAAATAGTAGCCCATAAACGCAAGGAGGTAGAGGCACTCTATGCTCCAAAGCCATCCTTGAGACAGGCACTGCTGGATAGCGATAGTGGTATTATAGCGGAGTTTAAGCGCCGCTCACCCTCCAAGGGCTGGATAAAGCAGGAGGGTAAAGCAGAAGAAATTCCTTTGAGCTATCAGCAGAATGGAGCCGCTGGAATATCTATATTGACAGATGAGAAATACTTTGGTGGATGCGACGCCTTTATCACAAAGGCTCGCCAAAGCGGAGTAACAATACCTGTGTTATATAAGAACTTCGTCATCGACGAGGCACAACTATATGCCGCAGCATTATGCGGGGCGTCTGCTGTGCTTCTCATCGCTGCTTGTCTAACAAAGCAGGAGTGTAGGAATCTGATGCAGAAAGCTCATGAATTAGGGCTGGAAGTGTTATTAGAGATGCACTCTGAGCAAGAGTTGGAGTATGCAGAACTGGGGCCAGACCTTTGTGGCATCAACAACAGAAACCTTGGTTCGTTTGTAACAGACGTAGAGACATCTTTCCGTCTTGCAGAACTGCTGCCAAAGGATGCTGTAAAAGTCAGCGAGAGTGGCATCTCTGACCCAAAGACCGTTGTCGCTCTGCGAGAGTCAGGATTCAGAGGATTCCTCATAGGAGAGAATTTTATGAAGACCCCAAATCCAGGACATGCCCTCAAAGAATTCTTAAATTCATTGAAAATTGAACATTGAACTGTCAACTCTAAACTTTCAACTGACTATAAACTTTAAATTATAAACTATAAACTTTATAGAGATGAATTTCAATAAAATCAACGAACTATTTAGCAATAAGAAAGACGAGAAGATTCTTTCTCTATACTTCTGTGCTGGAGCACCAACATTGGAAGGCACAGCAGATGTTATCCTCACTATGCAGGAGCGTGGTATCGACATGATAGAAGTAGGCATTCCCTTCAGTGACCCATTGGCAGATGGTCCGATAATACAGAGTGCTGCAACGAAAGCCCTTCGAAACGGCATGAGCCTGAAGTTGCTTTTCTCACAGTTAGAAGCAATCAAAGACCAGGTAAAGATTCCTTTGGTACTGATGGGATATCTCAACCCCATACTTCATTATGGCATTGAGGAATTTTGTCGTTCGTGTGACCATGCAGGTGTCAGCGGCGTTATAATACCCGATTTGCCTTTTGCAGACTATAATAATATAGTAAAGCCGCTTGCTTATAAGTATGACCTGCGCTTTATAATGCTTATCACTCCAGAGACATCAGAGGAACGCATAAAGCTCATCGACAAATGTACGGACGGATTTATCTATATGGTAAGCTCAGCCTCAACAACAGGCAGTAAGGATAAGTTTGATGAGAATACCTTGAATTATTTCAACAAAGTTAATTCTCTGCGTCTCCACAATCCTCGTATGGTAGGTTTTGGTATCTCTAATGTCCAAACCCTCAATGCTGCCTACGAAAACGCATCAGGTGCCATTATAGGTTCAAAATTCGTTTCCCTGCTTGACGAGTGCAAAGGCAACACAAACAAAGCCCTCGACAAACTGTTTGAAGCAATAGGTCAAAAGTAAAAGGTCAAAGGTCTCTCACCTTTTACTCCTCCCCTAACTGGGGGAGGTTGGGAAGGGGCCCCTTCTCTCCAGCAGCACCACATTCTCTACGTGTGGAGTATGGGGGAACATGTCAACAGGTTGCACCTCAACGACTCTATAGTCAGCATCCATCAGACTGAGGTCTCGGGCCTGTGTTGCTGGATTACAGCTTACATAGACAATACGCTGAGGTTTAGCATTCAGAATGGTTTGCACCACATCAGGATGCATTCCGGCACGTGGCGGATCAGTAATAATAATATCTGGTCTGCCATGTTCTGTTATGAAGTCGTCAGTGAGGATGTCCTTCATATCACCAGCAAAGAACTTAGTGTTGGTGATGCCATTTATTTCGGAGTTTATCTTTGCATCCTCTATAGCCTCAGGAACATACTCTATGCCTATAACCTGTGAGGCACGCTTAGCAACAAAATTGGCTATCGTACCAGTGCCTGTATAAAGGTCATAGATTAGTGGAGAGTTTATAGTTGAGAGTTTAGAGTTATATGCAAATTCTCGTACAATCTTATACAGTTCGTATGCCTGTTCTGTATTTGTCTGGTAGAAAGACTTCGGACCAACCTTGAATTTTAGGTCTTCCATATAAAGGAAGATGTGGTCATTGCCTTTGTAGGTTATTATTTCCTGATCGCCTATAGTGTCATTACACTTCTGGTTGTCGAGATAGAGTAGGGAAGTGACCTGTGGAAATGTTTGGGCGATATACTCCATCAGCCCCATTGCCTTTTCCTTGTCGTCAGGAGTGTCGAAATGGAATTGTACTATCACCATCCATTCCTGTGTCTCGGAAGCATTGCTGCAGCGAATGATGACATCCCTCAGCAGACCCACTTGTTGGCGTAAGTCGAAGAAGGTGATGTCGTGTTCCAGAGCATACTGATATATTCCATTTCGGATTTCATTATGCAGGTCATCCATCAGCCAACATTTGTTGATAGGGAGTATCTTGTCAAAGGCACCAGTGATATGAAAGCCTATGGCAGGAGTTGCTTTATCCATCGTTTCGTCCTTCAGCTGTTCACTCGTAAGCCAACGCTTATTGCTACATCCGAAGTCGAGTTTGTTCCTGTACCCTTCTGTCTTCGCTGAGCCCTTGATAGGGTCAAAGTCGGGTAGCTCTATCTTCCCTATGCGTGTCAGCTGTTCACGCACCTGACGCTCCTTATAGGCTATCTGTTCAGAGTATGGTACATTCTGCCATTTGCAACCACCACACAAACCAAAGTGCTCACATTTGGGTGCTATGCGTTTTGGAGAAGGCGTAACAATACGCACTACTTCGCCCTCAGCAAAGGAATGTTTTTTACGTCGTATCTGTACATCGACGATATCACCAGGAACACAGAAAGGAACGAAGACAACAAGGTTCTTGCCTTCGCTCTCGCTGTTTCCAGTGTTCCAATGAAAGAGGCACTTGCCCTCAGCGGCAAAGTCCTCTATCTCAATATTTGTAAGCAGTGGTAATGGCTTCTTTCTACTCATGTTTTTTTAGTCGCCTACATTGAATTTGTAACCCAGGGTGAACTGCCACATACGGTTCTTTGAGTTCTCTGGGTCATCCTTCATAACGTTGATGAGTCCAAGATTATAACGTACGTCCAGTATAACGTGTTTATACTCATAAGAAACGCCTAGAGGAATTGCCAAATCAACCTTGTTAAACTGCTTTGACAGTTCTGTTTCTACATATCTGCCACGAACCCAAACATAGTCTGCACTTTGAGTTATACCATCAGATGTAACTCTTCTGCGGAAGCTGAAACCAACCTGTGCACCAGCCTTGAAAGCAAGTCCAATATTAGCAAAAGGATAATACTCCAGCATAATAGGAACGTTGAGATAGTTCTCTGTCACTTTAAACATGTTGTCTTTGGTCTTGGCACCCTGTGTGGCAAAGAGAAGCCCAATAGAGAAGCCCAGATTATCGTTGATGCCATATTCCCCCTCGATACCTCCGACAAATGAAGCTATAGGACGCAGTGTAGCATCGTAACTACCTTCCGCTTTGTCAGGATTGAAAAGCTTTCCAGTCAAGTCAGCAATACCAACACCAGCTTTAGGAGTAATATACCATTCACCTTCTTCAATCTGTGCATTAGCACTAACAGCAACCATCAATGAGATGGCAAAAAATAATCTTTTCATTGTGTATTTCTTTGTTTAATATTATAATCTTGGCTGCAAAGGTACGAAAAATTTGGTTAAGTGAGAAGAAATGGAATAAATTTCTTTTCTCGAACGTGAAAATTTTATCCAATAAGTTATGTAACCGGACTCTGCACGCTTTGCTAGTCGAAGAATAATACAAGATAATAAGAGTTTATTTGAAAAATAACTGCCCTTTTATGACTGCTAAATTTATTTTATTATAATTGTTATATTTATAACAGGGTTTACCCTGTATTTTAATTTATATTTTATAATATAAATAATTGGAAAATAGAGTGTTAAACTTTGTTTTCAAAACCAAAACTTTTCCTTGAAAGATTTGGTTGGAACACATTATCATCTTACCTTTGCAGTCGAATTCAAATCATGTTAAGTATGGAAAATCTTGAGAAAGAAAATGATGACTAATATAGTGTATATATCAGACAAACTGAAGTATTGTTTTCCATCAACTTATTTTCGCCTAACAAAACTATTCGACGAAATGAAAATTGAATGGAAAGAAATAAAAGGCACAAAGGATATATGGATTCGCGACTATATGCCAATCCAAATCGATAATGAAAAATATCTTGTATATAAATATGATCCCGATTACTTACAAGAAACAGGAACTAAATATCTGACAGATTCTTATGTTATATATAAGAAGGTATTACCTCTTTCTTATTGTAGAGAGACAAAAATCACACTGGATGGTGGAAATTTTGTTACGAGTGCAAAACATAGGTTTCTCACAGATAAGGTTTTTAAGGAAAATGGAAAGCCATTATATGACCCAGACTTTTGCACTTATTTAAAAGAGGTATTAAGTTCTGATATTATATTTCTTCCTTGGCATTGTGATGTTTCCCAGAACTCTTATGCAGATGTTTATGGACATGCAGATGGTATATTAAAATGGACAGGTGGCAATCATATTCTGATGTTTAATCATCGAGAATTCCATCCGGAGGAAGCTGATGAGATAAGACATCGATTAGAAGAAGCAGGTTATGAAGTAACAGAGATGCTGTTTGATGTTCCAAATCCTAATACAGACTTTAATTGGGCCTATGTCAACTACTTGGAAGTTGGCAACAAGATTATTGTGCCTACATTCGGAATACCTGAAGATAAGCAAGCCCTTAAATACATTCGAGAGGCTAATCCATCATGTGTTGTGAAAGGTTTTCGTATGAGAGACATCGCCAGATATGGAGGAGCCCTTCATTGCATAACATGGAATGTAGAACTATGATAAAAATAATTGTACATTAAAAATATTTTGTAACTTTGCAGCAAGAAAAAAATAGATTATGAAAACTGAATTAGAAAAGCAAATAGAATTTTTTTATAAATCCGATAAAAAACTAGAGGATCGAATGAAAGAACTAGCCAAGGTATTTCTTTATGGTGGTTATTTAAATGTGAGAAATCAGTATCATATATATATTAGGACATTAGAATTTTACTATCATGAAGAGGAAGGATTAGTCAAAGACCTTATCATGTATCACCGTAACAACAACAAAGTTGCTGGAAAAATCCCATATTTCAATACTCTGTCTTTAAATTCTCATGATACAGGTGTAGATATAACTTTTGAGAATGAGCAAAAGAAAATTAGAGCTTCTATATTAATTAGGGCCTATGAAGTATTGGATGTTAAGAGTAATAATCGTTTGGTATGGGACAAAGATGAACAGCAGTTTCGTGCATGCACAGAGATGGATAAGCCACGCTATAATACGCAAAGTATGTATGTAAAGAAATTTCTTAGTGGCTTTGCTACAAAAGGAACTATTGATATATATTGGGTTGATTTGCCTTATAAAGAAGAATTTAAAGACTCAGATATTTTACCAATGAAAAGACAAGGAGTATATATTTCAGAAGACAAGGAAAAATACATACCTAATAAAAAAATAAAAGACGAGAAATTTTGGGGGTTTAGAAGAGAAAAAGAAATCAGTTTAGAGTAATCTTTAATATAGTAATCTTTAATATAATAAATTAGGGTCGCTGTCATCGCTGTCATCGTAATCGGTGGGTAAGATGGGGTAATTATAAAAGACCTGCGTGTCTCACGACAAACAGGTCTTTGTTATGATTATGACTAAGAAATACCTTAATGTGACAAAGTGGCGTTGTGGCGTTGTGGCAAAACGTTTCTGAAATTTGCATATATATGCAGTTTTACAGGCTGGGTAAGGGGCAAATATTATGCTCTTATTCGGACAAATTTTTGTTCCCTCGGGAGGGAAAAAATTTTTCTCCCCGAAGAAAATAATTTTACCCCTCGGAGCAGCATATATTACATGTATGCATAATATGCAAAACAAAGTGCATAATATGCACGTTCATCATCTCCGTCATACTTCTATCTGTCATTGTCTGCAAATAAAAGAGGAGATTTTCAATGTTCAATTCTCAATTTTCAATTATTTTTCGTACCTTCGCACCCGAAAATGGCAATACAGGTGACATATAGGAGGACTCGGCGGTTGACTATGCGGATAGTCAAGAGTGGGGACGTGCATATATCTGCGCCTATTGGTATGCCAAAGTTGAGGATTGAGGAATTTATTGAGAAAAATCGTGAATGGATAGCAAAGGCTCGCGAAAAGACTCTCAACCGACAGCAATCAAGACAGGCTTTTTATGACCAGTTGCTTCTGAATACTGCTGCCCAGAAACGTGAGGCAAAGAATCGTCTGCAAGCCCTTGTCGTTCCTATGGTGGAGCGTTATTCTCAGGTGATGGGTGTGAGCCCTCAGGAGATACGTTACAGGGCAATGACATCGCGTTGGGGAACATGTAAGACAAGGGAGAGAATTGTTTGCTTTTCGTTGTATCTGTTATTGCTTCCTGAATGGTGCGTGGAACATGTTGTTGTACACGAATTGTGCCACTTGCTGGAACCAAGTCATAATGCTCGTTTTCATGCTCTTATGGACAAATATTTTCCTCGATGGAGGGAGGCGAGAAGAGAGATGAGGTCAAAGGTCTGAGGTCAAGGGGTAAAGATTTTAAACAAAAACCATAAAAACCCCTGTCAATGGCATAAGTCTTTTCAGACTTTTGTAGTAATTCAAGTAAAAGTGCCATTATAAGTGCACTCATATGTCCCTTTTCCTTGAACTTCTACACCTTCCTTCGTCAGGTTATGCCCTTGCCAGGCAAAAACCTCAGTTTGTTCCAAACTTAAAAAACATTTTTTCCTGTTATACTCTACTGTTGGAAAACCTGAAAAAGTTAAGGTTGTTGTTGACGTTAAGGTTGAACTCTGTTTTTTAGGTTCGAAGAACCGGGGTTTTTGCTTTCGAGGGATTGAGCCACGATAGTGGATGTGAAAAGTGGTGTGGAATTGACGTAAGAGCTGGCTCTTAAAGACAAGTACATAACACTTAGCACAAAGGCTCTGAAAGAGCTTCAATCCCGAAGAAAGGGTTTTTGTGGTTTTTGTAAAGTATGAAACAAGTAAAACTTATAAAAAAATAAAAAAATACTACTTTTCTTTGGTGCTTTACTCATTTTTTTGTACCTTTGCGCAAAATTTATATATAGGGGTCGTATCGGTTCGATAGGGATACTCATCAAATAATCGAAACTCAGAGACCGTTTCTCTTGCCTATGGCGGGCCACATAGACGAAAGTCTTAGCCGAAGAGCCGGTGGATTACAAAAGCGGAGAGCACTCTAAACACAAAACTCGGAGTTTTCATCACATCACTGGTGCGGCCCCTTTTTCTTTCAAATTTCCAATTTTCAAGTTTCAAGATTTAAGTTTCAAGATTCAAGTATATGCCTATTATTTCAAAACGTGGCGTTGAAATGCCAGAGTCACCAATACGTAAGCTCGTACCCCTTGCTGCTGCTGCAAAGAAGCGTGGCACAAAGGTGTATCATCTAAATATAGGACAGCCAGACTTACCAACTCCTCAGGTGGGACTTGATGCTTTGAAGAATGTTGACAGAAACATTCTGGAATACAGCCCATCACAGGGTTATCAGTCGCTGAGAGAAAAGCTGGTGGGATATTATGACAAATATAACATCAAAGTGACACCAGATGATATCATTATCACCAGCGGTGGCTCTGAGGCTATATTGTTCGCCTTCATGGCGTGCTTGAATCCAGGTGACGAAATCATTGTCCCAGAACCAGCTTATGCCAACTACATAGCATTCGCCATCAGTGCTGGTGCCAAGATTCGCACTATAGCAACAACAATCGATGAGGGTTTCTCTCTGCCAAAGGTAGAGCAGTTTGAGGAACTTATCAACTCTCGCACAAGGGCCATAATGATATGTAACCCTAATAATCCAACAGGATATCTCTATACCCGCAGGGAGATGAATCAGATTCGTGACCTCGTAAAGAAGTACGACCTGTATCTGTTCTCTGATGAGGTATATCGTGAATATATCTATACTGGCAGCCCTTATATCTCTGTCTTCCATCTTGATGGCATAGAGCGTAATACTGTTCTCATCGACTCTGTATCAAAGCGTTACAGCGAGTGCGGAATACGTATAGGATGTCTGATAACAAAGAATGACGAGATTCGCAAGGCTGTGATGAAGTTCTGTCAGGCCCGTCTGAGTCCACCATTGATAGGACAGATAGTGGCAGAAGCATCTCTTGATGCTCCAGAGGAGTATTATCGCGATGTATATGATGAATATGTAGAGCGCAGAAAGGTGCTCATCGATGGCCTCAACCGCATACCAGGAGTATATTCTCCAATCCCTATGGGAGCCTTCTACACTATGGCACAGTTGCCTGTGGATGATGCAGAGAGGTTCTGCAGATGGTGTCTGGAGGAATTTGAATACGAAGGGGAAACTGTTATGATGGCTCCAGGAGCAGGTTTCTATACCACACCAGGGGCAGGAACCAACCAAGTGCGTATAGCATACGTACTGAAAAAGGAAGACCTGGAAAGGGCTTTGGTGGTATTGCGTAAAGCACTGGAGGCTTATCCGGGAAGGGCTGATAATTAGGAATTAATAAAATAAACCTTCATCCTTCATCCATAAACCTTCATCCAAGAATTCAACATTGAACGTAGCATTTTACATAGCGCGTCATTTCAGACCTAAGGCACCGATAGCGATGCTTGGGGTGGCTTTGGGCATCGCAGTGATGATAATAAGTGTCAGTGTGGTGATAGGCTTCAAACACACCATTCGTGACAAAGTGGTGGGATTCAGTTCCGACATCGTAGTGTCCAACTACATGACGCTGCAGACATTGGACCAGTCAAACCCTGTTACAGCAGACGAAAAGCTGATAGACCGCCTGAAGAAGATAGAGGGAGTGAAGCGAGTACAGCGGTATTCGCAGAAACAAGGAGTGCTGAAGACAAATAATGACTTTCTGGGAGTGATGTTCAAAGGAGTAGGTGAGGACTATGACACCACTTTCGTGGCATCAAACCTGATAGAGGGAAAGATACCACAGCTGAGTATGTATAAGAGCACTCAGCAGCTGCTGATATCAAAGAATATGGCAGACAAGCTGAAACTGAAGGTTGGAAACAAAGTGTATGCATACTTCCTCAGTGATGACGATGTGAGGGCAAGGCCTTTTACTATCACAGGAATATACCAGACCAATTTCTCACGCTATGACGATGTGGTATGCTATACCGACCTATATACAGTCAGCAAACTGAATGGATGGCGAATGACAAAAGACATCCTTCAAGTAACAGGATGCGAGATGCAAGTGACGAACTTCGACAGCCTCGATGTCATCTCTGCAAGGGTGAGAAGCAAGATAGACAACACCTACGACTCACAGATGCACACCCTCTCATCATGCACAGTATATGACATGAGTCCGCAGACATTCGCATGGCTCGACCTGCTCGACCTGAATGTATGGATAATACTCATACTGATGATATGTGTGGCAGGATTCACAATAGTCAGCGGACTGCTCATCATCATTCTGGAACGCACAGCTACCATAGGACTGCTGAAGGCATTGGGAGCGCGTAACAGCCTGATAAGAAAGACATTCAGATGGCTCGCCCTGAGCATCGTGATAAAAGGAATGTTCTGGGGAAATGTAATAGGCATCGGAATATGTCTCCTGCAGCAATACTTCGGAATAGTAAAGCTTGATCCGACAGCATACTATGTCAGAGAAGCACCAATAGAACTAAATTGGCTCATAATAGCACTGCTCAACATTGTGACACTAATCATAACAACAGCAGTATTGGTGATACCAAGTTTCTTCATAGGAACAGTAAGGCCAGCAAAGACAATGAGGATGGAGTAGGGGGATAGTTAAGAGTTAAGAGTTAAATTTTCAATGTTCAATATTCAATAAATATCCAATTTTCAATATATAAAAAGTAAATGACAAAATTTAAGGAATATAAAACATTAAATCTTGCAGAAACTAATGCAAGGATTCTCGCAGAATGGGAGAAGAATGATATCTTCCATAAGAGTATAGACGAAAAAGAAGGTTGTAAGCCTTTCATCTTCTTCGAAGGACCTCCATCAGCTAATGGACATCCTGGAATACACCATGTTATGGGTCGTACCATCAAGGATGTGTTCCTGAGATATAAGACCATGAAGGGTTATCAGGTAAAGCGTAAGGCTGGATGGGATACCCACGGATTGCCTGTTGAGTTGAGTGTAGAAAAGAGTCTTGGTATCACAAAAGAGGATATTGGCAAGAAGATTAGCGTTGACGAGTATAACGATGCTTGCCGCAAGAACGTTATGATGTACACAGACGAATGGACACAGCTGACCAACAAGATGGGTTACTGGGTAGATTTGGAGAATCCTTACATCACCTATGATATAAAGTATATAGAGACTCTTTGGTATCTCCTGAAACAGCTATATAATAAAGGTCTGCTCTATAAGGGATATACCATACAGCCATATTCTCCTGCAGCAGGAACAGGATTGTCTTCTCACGAACTCAATCAGCCAGGCTGCTATAGGGATGTGAAAGATACCACTGTGACTGCACAGTTCTGCGTAGATAAGAGTTCACTCAACTCTCAACTGTCAACTCTCAACTGTCAACTTCCATTATATATCCTCGCATGGACAACAACACCTTGGACACTTCCTTCAAACACAGCCCTTTGTGTGGGTCCGAAGATTGACTATGTTGCCCTCAAGGGAAACAATCCTTACACCAATGAGGAGGCGATATACATCATCGCTGAAAGCCGTATGAGCGCATACTTTACACAGGAAGAGGGTAAGGAACCTGAAATTCTGTGGAGAGGAAAGGGTACAGACTTGGTTGGCACAAAGTATCAGCAACTGATGCCTTGGGTAAAACCTTGCAGCATGGACGAAAGCGGAAAGATTACCGACGAGAGTGCAAAGGCATTTCGCGTGATACCTGGTGACTATGTTACAACAGAGGATGGTACTGGTATCGTACATATTGCTCCAACCTTTGGTGCTGATGATGCTAAAGTTGCAAAAGATGCTGGTGTGCCTGCTCTCTTCATTGTTGATAAGGCTGGAGATACTCGTCCTATGGTAGATTTCCAAGGAAAGTATTTCGTAAAGGAAGACATACAGCCTGAGTTCCTCGAGATGTGTGTCAACGAATCTTACTGGAAGCACTCAGGGGCTTACGTGAAGAATGCATACGACCCCAAATATAATGTAAACGGATATGACGAGAAGGCTGCAAACAAGGATATGGACCTTAACGTCATCCTGTGTCTTGAGATGAAGGAAGAGGGTACTGCTTTCAAGATTGAGAAGCATGTCCACAATTATCCTCACTGCTGGCGTACAGATAAGCCTGTGCTCTATTATCCTCTTGACTCTTGGTTTATACGTTCTACTGCAAAGAAGGATCGTATGTTTGACCTTAACCAGACAATCAACTGGCATCCACAGTCAACAGGAACAGGCCGCTTTGGCAAGTGGCTCGAAAACCTCAACGACTGGAACCTCTCACGTTCACGTTATTGGGGAACTCCATTGCCTATCTGGCGCAACAAAGATACCAAGGAAGAGATTTGTATTGGTTCACTGGAAGAACTCTATAACGAAATAGAAAAGGCTGTGAAGGCTGGTGTGATGGAGTCAAATATCCTCAAGGATAAAGGCTTCGTTCCAGGTGATATGTCAAAGGAAAACTATGACAGAATAGACATCCACCGCCCATATGTTGATTATATCAAACTGGTATCTGACAAGGGAACTGTCCTCACTCGTGAGACAGACCTTATCGATGTTTGGTTTGACTCTGGGGCTATGCCATACGCACAGATACACTATCCTTTCGAGAATAAGGAACTGATAGATAATGGTAAGGCATTCCCTGCAGACTTTATTGCAGAAGGTGTTGACCAGACACGTGGATGGTTCTTTACTTTGCATGCTATTGGTACTATGGTATTCGACTCTGTGGCATTCAAGAATGTTATCTCAAATGGTCTTGTGCTCGACAAGAATGGAATCAAGATGAGTAAGCGTCTGGGTAATGTCATCAATCCTTTTGATTGCATCAATACCTATGGTGCTGACGCAGTACGTTGGTATATGACCAGCAACTCTTCTCCTTGGGATAACCTGTCCTTCGACCTCGATGGTGTGAAAGAGGTGACATCAAGCTTCTTCATCAAGCTTTATCAGGCATACTCTTTCTTCACACTCTATGCTAATGTTGATGGCTTTGAGTATAAGGAGGAGGATATTGAATACAGCAAGCGTCCTGACTTCGACAGATGGCTGCTGTCAGAACTGAATTCTCTTGTGAAGGAGGTGGATAAGTATCTTGCTGACTACGATGTTACTCCTGCAGTACGTCTGATACAGAGTTTTGTTATCGATAAACTTTCTAACTGGTATATACGTCTTAACAAGAAACGCTTCTGGGGTAATGAGGCAAGCGAAGACAAGAGAAGTGCTTACCAAACACTCTATACCTGTCTGGATACTCTTGCTCGTATCATGGCTCCTGTAGCACCTTTCTATGCTGATGAACTCTTCATGAGCCTTAATGAGGTGACAAAGAAGGATACTTCACTCTCTGTTCATCTGGCAAAATTCCCAGAGGCAAACGAGGCGTATATTGACAGCGAATTGGAAGAGGCAATGCAACTGGCTATGCAGGTGACATCTATGGTGCTCTCTCTGCGTAAGAAGGTTAAGATTCCTGTAATACAGGCTCTGCAGACAATATCGCTCCCTGTTACTGACCCTGTTGTCAAGGCTGCCATAGAGCGCATGAAGTCTGTAATACTTGCTGAGACGAATGTGAAGGAGCTCAACTTCATCGAGGATGGTGCTGGAATACAGCTCGTGAAGAAGGTGAAGTGTAACTTCCGCACTATGGGTAAGAAGTTCGGCAAGCTGATGAAGGATGTCAACAATGCTGTTATGGCTATGACACAGGAACAGATTGCCGAGCTGGAGAACAATGGTACAGTAGTCCTTGTTGCAGCAGGTGAGAATGTCACAATAGAAAAGGAAGATGTAGAGATAATCTCAGAGGATATCCCAGGATGGACAATAGCACAGGAGGGTACTATAACAGTAGCCCTCGACATTGAGATAACTCCTGAACTGAAGAATGAGGGTATGGCACGCCTTATCATCAAGCGCATCCAGGCTATGAGAAAGGATTCTCAGTTCGAGATAACTGACAGAATAGATGTAGTGATTGAAGAGAATGACGACCTGAAGAAGGCTGTCGAGACCTTTAAAGAACACATCGCTTCTCAGGTGCTTGCAAATACTCTTGTAATAGGCAATGCCAGCGAGGGCTCTGAACAGGAATTCGGCGAATTTAAAGCAAAGATATTTATCAAAAAGAATTAATTTTATTTATTAACTTAACCATAATCATAATAACTATGGCTGAAATGAAGAAACGCTACAGCGATGAAGAACTCGAGGAGTTCAAGCAAATCATCAATGAGAAATTAGAGCGCGCAAACCAAGACTATCAGGACATGATGCGTGCATTGCGTAATGATGAAGGAAATGATGTCGCAGACACATCTCCTACATACAAAATCCTTGAGGAGGGTGCTGTAACCCAGAACAAGCAGGAACTGCTCGTATTGGCACAGCGCCAGCAGAAGTTCATCAAAGGTTTGGAGCAGGCTTTGGTACGCATCCAGAACAAGACATACGGCATCGACCGCATGACGGGCGAACTGATTCCAAAAGAACGCCTCCGCCTGGTACCACATGCTACTCTCTCAGTAGAATCAAAAGAGAAGAACAAGAGAAACCATTGAACATTTTCGTTAAGCAAAATATAAGAAAAGGGCTCCTATACGCACTTTTCGTTGCACTGCTTCTCTTTATTGACCAGACCATAAAGCTATGGGTCAAGAATAATATGTGTCTGCATGAGAGCATTCGCATAACAGACTGGTTCTTTATATCATACATCGAAAACAATGGTATGGCATTCGGTATGACATTTATTCCGAAATATGCATTGACATTGTTCCGATTGTTAGCGAGCCTATACATTATATATTATTTAGGACGCGAGATATGTCGTAATGCCAGGACTGTATGGCTGATATGCCTCTCTATGATACTGGCAGGAGCAGTAGGCAATCTTATCGATTGTATGTTCTACGGAATATACTTCCATGAGGCGCCGTTTATGCAGGGTAGGGTAGTGGACATGTTCTATTTCCCTCTCATCGTAACGACATACCCAGAGTGGTTTCCTGTATGGGGTGGGGAGCCCTTCATATTCTTCTCTCCTATATTCAACTTCGCTGACGCATGCATATCTGTTGCAGTAGTAATGTTAATATTGTTCTGTCGTCCGGAGATTGAAAAGTTGAGAAATTAATAACAATGCTGAAATGAAGAGACTATTTCATACTCTTACCATTTGCACATTGACTGTACTGTTGTCTGTTATGACATCATGTGCTCCATCACTACCTGATGGCGTGCTGTCGAGTAAAGAAATGGAAGATGTACTCTTCGATTTTCACTTAGCACAGGCATTATATGAAACACGAGAGTTCTATTCCACAGAGTCTGACATAATGGCTCTGCGTGCAAACGTCCTGAAGAAACACGGGCTGACGCAGCAGGAATGGGATTATTCTATATCATATTATTGCCAACATGCTGACGAGCTGCATAGGATATACATAAACCTTGCAGACAGAGTAGAGAGAAATGTTATTGCCTTGGGTGGTAAGTCAGAAGGAATGCAAGGAGAAGAGGCTGATACAGCAAATGTATGGAAGGGAGGTTCTGATATCTTGCTGATGCAACAGCCACCATACAACGTATGGTCATATGACATAACTCCTGACTCCACATTCCAGGATGGTGATAATATATCACTGCAGTGTGATACTAAATTCATCTTTCAGGATGGATTCAAGTCATTGTCAATCATAATGGTGGTGACATTCAGCAATGATAGTATTTCCACTATGACGACAACTTTAAATCATGACGGACATGGTATAATAACACTCAATAATGAGAAGGACAGGTTGCACATAAAGAATATAAAGGGCTTCTTTATGCTAAGCAAAAATCTTGATGCTGTGACAACAAACCAAACATCAACAACATTGAGGCTTGTTTCTGTACGAAACATAAAACTGCTGCACCTGCATACCAATCCGCCACCACCTCCTGCTCCAGAACCAACAGACAGCACAAAGACAGACTCTGTTCCTCCACCACAGCAGGAAATACCTCCAAGCCCTCAAAATTAACTGTCAACTATCAATTGTCAACTATATAAAAACATGGCAAAGAAAAAAGAAGAAACAAAAGATTTGTTCGAAACACCTGTAACAGAAGATGTAGCAGCTGTTGAACCACCAAAGAAGAAGCGTGGCAGACCAAGCAAAGCAGAGCTTGCTGCACGTGAAGAGGCTGCAAAGGCCGCCGCTGAGCAGGAACAACCTGTTCAGGAAGCACCTGCGGCTGAAGAGATGGCAACGGAAGAAGCAGCACCTGTAGAAGATACAATGGTACCTGCTGAAGCAGAGATGATGCCAGAATCTGAGATGATGGATAATCCACAGGATGAATTCGGATTCTGGGAAGGTGACCCAGGTGATGGAACAGATTTCATCATAGTTCAAGATATACCAGTGGAAGATAATGGAGCCATACCTTATTATGATATGTTCGATAATGCTCAGACTGGTGAGAGCTATGACTACGAAGGTAAAGGCAACGCTAATTCCAATAGCAATAACTTCGAATTCAAAGACCTCATCCCTGCCAGTGGTGTTCTCGAGATAACAACTGAAGGATATGGCTTCCTACGCTCCAGCGATTATAACTATCTTGCTTCGCCTGATGATATATATGTCACAGCACAGCAGATAAAGCGCTATACGCTGAAGACTGGCGATGTAGTAGAATGCTTTGTACGCCCACCAAAGAGCAACAAGAAGTATTTCATCCTGACATCAGTGAATACTATCAATGGTCGTGAACCTCATGAGGTGCGCGAGCGTATCTCTTTCGAGAATCTCACCCCTCTCTTCCCAGAAGAGAAGTTCGACCTTACCAGCGATGCCAAAACAAGAAACATCTCTACACGTATTGTTGACCTCTTTGCACCAATCGGTAAAGGACAACGTTCTCTCATCGTGGCACAGCCAAAGACTGGTAAGACAATACTTCTGAAGGATATCGCTAACGCTATCGCAGCAAACCATCCTGAGGCATATATCATGATACTCCTTATCGATGAACGTCCAGAGGAGGTAACAGATATGGCTCGTACCGTAAATGCTGAGGTTATAGCATCTACTTTTGATGAACCTGCTGACAGACATGTTAAGATTGCCGGCTTGGTACTCGAGAAGGCTAAACGTCTGACTGAATGTGGACACGATGTTGTGATATTCCTCGATTCTATAACACGTCTTGCTCGTGCTTATAATACTGTCGCACCAGCATCCGGAAAGATTCTCACTGGTGGTGTTGATTCTAATGCTCTGCAGAAGCCAAAGCGTTTCTTTGGTGCTGCACGAAACATCGAAAATGGTGGTTCGCTGACTATCATAGCAACAGCATTGACAGATACTGGTTCAAAGATGGATGAGGTGATATTCGAAGAGTTCAAAGGTACTGGAAACTCTGAATTACAACTCGATCGTCAGCTGGCTAATAAGCGTATCTATCCTGCTGTAAACCTTGTACAGTCAAGCACTCGTCGTGATGACCTCTTGCAGGATGAGACTACGCGAAACAGAATGTGGATACTTCGCAAGCATATTGCTGATATGAATGCTATTGAGGCTATGAACGAAATTCATAATCTCATGCAACGTACACACGATAATGACGAATTCTTAATGGGAATGAATAAATGAGCATAAGTAAAACTCGACATATCCTCGTAGATGTTGCTCGACAACTCTTCGCAAAGAATGGGGTAGAGCGCACCACAATGAATGATATAGCCATGGCTTCTGGCAAGGGAAGACGTACTCTTTACACCTATTTCAATAGTAAAGAGGAGGTATATGCGGCTGTGATAGAATCAGAACTGGAACGCCTGTCTGATAAACTTGATGAGGTGGCCGAGAAGAAAATGCGCCCACAAGAGAAAATTATTGAGGTTATTTATACTCACCTGTCACAGATTCGTGAGACAGTTGTCCGTAATGGTAATCTGCGTGCCGAATTCTTCCGTAACATCTGGATGGTAGAAAAGGTACGTAAGAAATTTGATGCTGACGAGATTGCTTTGTTCCGAAAAGTGTATGCTGAGGGTAAGGCAAGTGGTGAATTTGATATCGAAAACATTGATATTGTGGCAGATATAACGCACTATTGCATAAAAGGCCTCGAGGTTCCATATATCTACGGACGATTGGGTAGGGGACTTACACTCGATTCCTCACGACCATTGGTGGCGAAATTCGTATATGGTGCTCTATGCCGCTCCAGCGATGCCAATAAGAAATCTCTTGATGATTTTGATAAGTTGGAAGGGATGGATGGCTTTGAAAATACAGAAACAAATAATTTTTAATTTATAATTAATAAAGGTATAAAACTATGGGATTACTAACAGGTAAAACAGCCCTCATTACAGGTGCTGCACGTGGCATTGGCAAGGCCGTTGCTACAAAGTTTGCTCAAGAAGGTGCCAACATCGCTATCACAGATTTGGTTCTTAACGATGATATGGCAGCAACTCTCGAAGCTACATGCAAGGAGATTGAAGCAATTGGCGTAAAGTGTGAGGGATATGCAGGAAATGCTGCTGACTTTGCTGAGACAGAAGCTGTTGTAGCAAAGATAAAGGAAGATTTTGGTACTATCGACGTATTGGTTAACAATGCTGGTATCACAAAGGACGGCCTGATGCTTCGTATGTCTGAGGCTCAGTGGGATGCTGTACTCAACGTAAATCTTAAGTCTGCATTCAACTTCATCCATGCTTGCGCTCCAATAATGCTGCGTCAACGTGGTGGCTCTATCATCAATATGTCATCTGTTGTTGGCGTACATGGTAATGCCGGACAGTGTAACTACTCAGCATCTAAGGCTGGTATGATAGGTCTTGCTAAGTCTATTGCACAGGAACTCGGACCAAAGGGTATCCGTGCTAATGCTGTAGCACCAGGATTCATCGAGACTGCTATGACAGCACAGCTGCCAGAGGAAGTACGCGCTGACTGGATGAAGAAGATTCCTCTGCGTCGCGGTGGACAGGTTGAGGATATCGCTAACGTATGTCTCTTCCTGGCTTCTGATATGTCAAGCTACGTGTCTGGACAGGTAATTCAGACTGATGGTGGTATGAATATGTAAAATTATGATAAATAGAAATGGAGGTCCTTTACGAAGACAACCATATTATCATTGTATATAAGGAGAGTGGGGAAATCGTCCAAGGAGACAAAACTGGCGATATTCCTCTCTCTGATACAGTGAAAGCCTGGATCAAGGTGACTCACAATAAGCCCTCAAATGTATTCCTGGGCGTTGTGCATCGTCTTGACAGACCAGCACAAGGTATCGTTGTCTTTGCAAAAACATCCAAGGCTTTGGCAAGGCTGAATAAAATGTTTGCTACTCAAGAGGTTCATAAAACGTATTGGGTGTTAACAGAAAATTTGCCACAAGAAGAAAATTCTGACGGAAATTTTCATTTCCTGCGTAATTGGCTTGTACGTAACGAAAAACAAAATAAAAGCTATGCGTATGATTTAGAGAGAGCGAATTCAAAAGAAGCAATCCTGGAATACAGAATTCTGGCATCAGGAAAAAAATACCATCTGCTGGAAATAAAACTGCACACAGGACGACATCACCAGATAAGGTGTCAGTTGGCTCACATTGGTTGTCCAATCAAAGGCGACTTGAAATACGGAGCCAAACGCTCTAATCCTGACGGAAGTATTTCGTTATTAGCACGTAAAATAGAATTTGAACATCCTGTTTCTCATGAGAGAATATCAGTAGAATCACCATTACCAAAACTGTTCTCGGAAATTTATTCCTCTTAACATTGGAATGATGATTATGATAAATAGGATATATAGATATAAAATATATAAGGTTAATACATAAGGTATCCCCTTTTAAATCTCTTAACTCTTAATTAATCTTTCTCTATAATAATGTCAAAAGGAAAAAATAAAAAAAGCAAGACATCTTTTAAGGTTGCTCTTGGATTAGATAACTTCACTGGCGAGAAAACAAATTTCACTGTTGGCATCACATTGTTTGTTTTGTCAATCGTAATGATTATTTGTTTCATTTCTTATTTCTCAACAGCTGATGCTGATCAGAGTTTGGTTGAACATCCTATGTCTGGCGATTTTGTAAACAAAAATCGTGTTTTCCAGAATATTTGCGGTTCCTGGGGAGCTTACACGTCATATTTCTTTATAGCACGCTGTTTTGGCTATCCGGCGATTCTGATACCGATATTTATGATGATGGTATCATTCAAGATGATTGGCGTTTATAGGCTAAACCTTTTGAAATGGTTCTTCTGCATGATGTTGGTAATGATATGGAGCAGCATTTTCTTTGCTGCATATATCAATCCTATGATGCTCGAGAATGTCTTTAATGCTGGTGGAGAACATGGTGCTTTCATTGCTATGATGGCTGAAAATATTATTGGTATGCCTGGTCTCACAGCTATACTTATATTGTTTGCTATCTTCTTCCTTGTTTATCTTACATCGGAAACGATATATCTTATTCGCAAAATCTTCAACCCTCTCAAATTGGTTACTGACAAAGTCAACTTTACCATTACCAATTATGGAAAGGATGATGGAAAAACAGAAGGTTTAAATCCTGAGGAAGGCTATAATGGTGTCTATGATGATCCTTCTTCACAGACAGTAAATTTTAACCTTGAAACAGATCAGGCAGAAGTTGTCGATAATGGTTATATCGATGATTCTGCTGAACAGCCTGCTGAGGAAGAATTTCAGCAGCCTACTTCCTTTGAACCTCTAAATAATGAGTCTGCAGACAGTTCTGATGTGGGCTTTGAGATTGAGACTGGTACTGAAGAAGAGACCTCTTCCTCTCCTATCACTGCCCATAATCCTGAAGACCTCTCCCCTTACGATCCTAAGGCTGAGTTGTCTCGTTATAAGTACCCTACCCTAGACCTGCTCAAGAAATATGAGGATGATGGTAAATCATTCATCGATATGGACGAACAGCGCCAGAACAAAGACCGTATCGTGCAGGTTCTCAGGAACTTCGGTGTTACTGTTGATAGTATCAAGGCAACTGTCGGACCTACTATTACGCTTTACGAAATAACCCTTGCTCCTGGTATCAAGATTTCAAAGGTACGCTCTTTGGAAGACGATATAGCCTTGTCTCTTGCAGCCCTTGGTATTCGTATCATTGCTCCTATTCCAGGACGTGGTACTATTGGTATTGAGGTACCAAATGCTAACCCACGTGTAGTCAGCATGGAGAGCATCCTGTCTTCTAAGAAATTCCAGGAAACCACTATGGCATTGCCACTGGCTCTGGGTAAGACAATCTCTAATGAGATTTATATGGTTGACTTGGCAAAGATACCACACCTTCTCGTGGCTGGTGCTACAGGACAGGGTAAGTCTGTAGGCCTTAATGCCATCATCACTTCCCTACTCTACAAGAAGCATCCTGCTGAGCTGAAATTCGTCCTTGTTGACCCGAAAATGGTGGAATTCTCTATCTATAAGCCGCTGCAAAACCACTTCCTGGCACAGATACCACCAGAGAGTGATGCTGACGAACCAATCATCACAGACGTAAAGAAGGTTGTCAAGACGCTCAACTCTGTTTGTCAGGAGATGGACGACCGCTATAACCTCCTGAAACTTGCTAATGTACGTAAACTTGAGGAGTATAATGAGAAGTTCACCAAACGTCAGCTCAATCCTGAGCATGGCCATCGTTACCTCCCATATATTGTTGTCATCATTGATGAGTATGGTGACCTCATCATGACTGCCGGCAAGGAGATAGAGTTGCCTATAGCCCGTATCGCCCAAAAGGCTCGTGCTGTCGGTATCCACATGATTATCGCCACACAGCGTCCTACCGTGAATATCATCACTGGTACCATCAAGGCCAACTTCCCAGGTCGTATGGCGTTCAAGGTAATGTCTTCTGTCGATTCTAAGACTATTCTTGACGGCACTGGTGCCAACCAGCTCATCGGACGTGGTGATATGCTTATCCTCGATAAGGGTACTCCTGTACGTGTACAGTGTGCCTTCGTAGATACCCCAGAGGTTATCGCTATCAATAAGTTTATTGCTGACCAGCCAGGCTATAACGGACCACTTGAGTTGCCAGAGCCAATCAATACCGAAGATGGTGGTGGCGGTAGTGCTGAGGATATCGGTAATCTCGATCCTCTCTTTGGTGAAGCAGCCCGTGTCATCATCAATACCCAGCAAGGTTCTACATCCCTCATCCAGAGAAAGTTCTCTATCGGTTACAACCGTGCAGGACGTCTTATGGACCAGCTGGAGAAAGCCGGCGTAGTAGGTGCAGCACACGGCTCAAAGCCACGCGATGTGCTCATTCAGGATGAAGAGACACTGCAGTCACTCATCAATACCCTGGGAGCAAACTAAAATAATTGAGTAAAAATCATATAATAATGAGAAGAATTTCTATATTTGCATTCACAATGCTGATGCTATTCTGCGCCACAACAGTTATGGCAGCAGACAATGGTAAGAAAATACTCGATAAGGTAGCCGACAAGATAGCTATCTCAAAGGGTTTTACTGCCAATTTCTCTATCTCTGGCGGCAAGCTCAACAACTCTGGAACCATCTCTGTCAAAGGTGACAAGTTCTGTGCCCGTGTCTCCAACGCCATTATGTGGTATGACGGCAAGACACAGTGGGTGTATAACAAGAAGTCTGACGAGGTAAATGTCTCTCATCCAAGCGCTTCTGCCCAACAGAGCATGAACCCCTATAACTTCCTCAACCTCTATAAGAAGGGCTATACCATCACCTCTTCCAATACTGCCAGCGGCACACAGGTGCATCTGGTTGGCAAGGGAAAGTCTATCAGCGAGATGTATATCCTTGTCGATAAGGCATATAATATGAAAGAGGTGAAGTTCCTTCAGAAAGGCACATGGGTAACAATCCATATCAGCAATCTGAAGAATCAGGCATTGGATAACTCTACCTTCACCTTTAATGCAAAGGAATTCCCTCAGGCTGAAATTATCGATATGCGATGAATCCTCCCTTTAAGGTTCATATCCTTGGCTGTGGCAGTGCCCTGCCCTCAAAGAGCCATAATCCCTCTTCTCAGATTGTCGAGATACGAGGAAAGTATTTCATGATAGATTGTGGCGAAGGCACGCAGGTACAGGTACGCCGTTCCCATGTCAGTTTCTCCAAGCTCTATGCCATCTTCATCAGCCATTTACATGGTGACCATGTCTTCGGACTCATGGGAATGCTCTCCACCTTTGGTTTGCAGGGACGTATTGCACCACTGCATATTTATGCTCCGGCACATTATGAAGAGCTGTTTTTGATGGAAAAGAAGATGTTCCTCTCCACAATGGACTATGACATCATCTTCCATCCCCTTGACACCACCCAGTCACAGGTCATCTACGAAGACCGCTCCCTTACCGTCGAGACAATACCTTTGCAGCATCGCGTACCCTGTTGCGGCTTCCTTTTTAAGGAAAAACCCACACGCCAACATTATTTGCGAAACACCTCTCTGCCACAACCACTCGTTCCGCTCCCCCCTATCCCAGTCAGGGCTTACGCTTACTGCTCTGACACACGTTATATTCCAACACTTGGAGAAATGCTTCGCAGCAAGTGTCCCGGCCCCCTTACCATATATCACGAGTCCACCTATGCTGACGACAAGAAAGACAATGCCGGCAAGTATATGCATTCCACAGCTCGTGAGGCAGCAATGGTAGCTAAGAATGCTGACGCCCGGCAACTCCTTCTGGGACATTACAGCCATCGCTACGCAGACGAAACGCTTCTCCTCAACGAAGCACAAGAGGTCTTCTCCCCCACTCTTCTCTCCCAAGAAGGCGAGGTATATGATGTTTAATGGGGATGCAAATTGACCATTAAATCAAACAAATTACAAAAAAAATTTGTTTATTTCATTTTTTTTGTGTACCTTTGCACCCGCAAATGAGAAATAAGGCTCATTTAGCTTAATAATATCGCGGAGTGGAGCAGTTGGTAGCTCGCCAGGCTCATAACCTGGAGGTCGCATGTTCGAGTCCTGCCTCCGCAACAATGCAAATCCCCGACAGTAACAACTGCCGGGGATTTTTAGTAACTATAAACGTCAATAATCTTTAACCGTTAATAATTCTCCGCCTTAATCTGGAAATAGCTCTGCGGATGGTCACAAACAGGGCATACCTCTGGTGCCTTCTTACCAATAACGATATGTCCGCAGTTAGCACACTGCCAGATCACATCGCCATCACGAGAGAAGACAATCGCATCCTGTATATTCTTCAGCAGCTTACGGTAACGCTCCTCATGATGTTTTTCTATGGCACCCACCTGCTCAAACTTCTCTGCAATCTCATCAAAGCCTTCTTCACGAGCCTCCTTCGCCATGCGGGCATACATATCTGTCCACTCAAAGTTCTCGCCATTGGCAGCATCAGCAAGGTTCGTAACAGTATCACTCACACTACCGCCATTCAGGTACTTATACCACATCTTTGCATGTTCCTTCTCGTTCGCAGCAGTCTCTTCAAAGATAGACGCAATCTGCACATAACCATCCTTCTTAGCCTTAGAAGCAAAATAAGTGTACTTATTACGTGCCATACTCTCACCAGCAAAAGCCTCCTTGAGGTTCTGCTCAGTCTTTGTTCCTTTTAATTCTTTCATTGCTTTTAATTATTAGTGATACGTTATACCGTGATATATATTTTTATCCATCAGGTTGTCACACAAACCTTGCTCCGTTGTCAGGTTTTACCCAGAACACCTTGAAGGTCTTTTCGTATTCCGGGAATTGCTCCAGATACTTCTTGGTCAGAGTTTTCTCTATCTCTTCTTTATAGGCTGGATCAACCATTGCAATACATGCGCCCTTGAAACCAGCACCTGAGAAACGACCTCCATAAACACCTTGCATACTGCGCATAATTTCATAGATGGCTATAAGCTCTGGGCTACCACATTCATAGTTATGGATACTGCTCTCACAACTGTCAAAAGAGAGTTTTCCAAAGAGTTGCAGATTGCCTGTCTCCCATGCAGTAACACCCTGACGCACACGACGGTATTCACTATAAAAATGCTCCGCGCGACGTGCAAAGCGTGATGGCATGATGTCACGTGTCTTCTCAAAGGTCTCCTTAGGTACATCGCGTAAGAATGTCTTATCGAATGTCTTTAGAGGTTGCTCCTGATATGCCAGCATATTCCATGCAGCCGTCTTACATTCATATACACGGAGGTTGTAGTCAGAATTCACCAACGAGCGTGTCAGACCAGAGAAGAAGATACCTATCTCAAACTCTGGCATCTCGGGGTTACGCTTAATGATGCGCCAGTCATCAGAATCACAGTCCAAGAACAGCAGTCCGTCCTTCTTACCAAGAGCAATACATGCCTGGTCAAGCAAACCATTATTCAGTCCGATATACTCACGCTCTGCCTCGGATGCTATCTTCACCACCTCAAATGGTTGCAGCGTGATGTCATTAGCCTTAGCAAACGCCATGACATATGCTATGAGTACAGCTGCTGATGAACTTAAGCCACCAACAGGTAATGAGCCCTGTATTACGCCTTCAATACCTCGTTTCAATTCAAACCTCTTACGCAGAGCATATTTTGCACCACGTGCATAGTCACCCCAATGATGTTCACGTACCTGAGAGGGTTTATTGATTTCAAACTCTACATTACCTTCAAAAGTCTTTGAGGAAAGTTTTACTGTACTACTATCTGCTACATTAAACCAAAGGTCAACACCTTTATTAATAGCGAATCCGGTAACAAGACCATGCTGATGGTCAACGTGAGCACCAAGTGGACAAACTCGATAAGGAGAGAAAATGTGATATTGATATTCTTTTTCCATAGTAATTAAAAGTATTTCGGTTGCAAAAATAAGCATTTTTTTTGTTATCGCCAAATATTTCAAGTTTTTCTTGTCATTATAAAAAAAATGGATTACCTTTGCAGGCAAAATCGTATTATATATGAAAAACGTAGTTATTGCTGCTGGTTATGCAACACGCCTGGGTGAGTTAACAAAGAATTTCCCCAAGCCATTACTTAAGATTGGTGAGAATACTATCCTCGGAAGAATGCTTGATGATATTGACAAGATTCCTGAGATTGATGAACATATCATTATTTCAAATCATCGGTTTGCACCGATTTTTGAAAAATGGAAGAAGGACGAAGGCAGATGGCAGAAGCCCATCACGATAGTGGATGATGGTACAGAAACCAACGACACACGCCTTGGTGCGGTATGTGACCTGCTATACGCAATGGACAAGCTCCATATCGATGATGACCTCCTCGTTGTTGCTGCAGATAATCTGCTGTTCTTCTCATTTCAGGAGTTTGTAGATTTTGCCAAGGCCAAGCAGACCAGTTGCATCATGTGTCATGAGCAGCCTTCTATAGAGAAGTTGCAGCGTACTGGCGTTGTGGAACTGGATGAAAATAACAAGGTGCTGGGCATGGAGGAAAAGCCACAAGTGCCAAAGAGTCATTGGGCAGTGCCACCATTCTATATCTATCTGAAGAAAGACCTTGACCTTGTACGTCATTCAGTAGAGAATGGCTGTGGCAAAGATGCTCCGGGTAATCTTGCCCACTATATGGTTGAGCACACCACGATGCACGCTTGGCAGATGACTGCCGGACGTTTCGACATTGGCAGCCTTGATACTTACTATGAAGCAGTAGAACGCTTCGGTTAATTGACAACTTTCAATTATCAATTTATAAAATGCAGAAAATTGATTTAAACAACAAGGTTATCCTTGTCACCGGAGGTGCAGGATTTATAGGTTCAAACCTCATTAAGCGTTTGTTCAATGACACAAAAGGTAGTACTATTATCAATATAGATAATCTGAACGACTACTATGATGTCAGCCTGAAAGAATATAGGTTAAAAGAGTTGGAAACTCTTAATTCTCAACTGTCAACTGTCAACTATCAGTTCGTCAAGGGTGATTTATCCGATAAACAACAAATTGACAGTCTTTTTGAGAAGTATAAACCGCAGGTTGTTGTCAGTCTGGCTGCTCAGGCAGGTGTTCGCTATAGCATCACCAATCCTGATGCCTATATCATGAGCAATATGATTGGTTTCTACAACATTCTCGAAGCCTGTCGCCATAATCCTGTAGAGCATTTGGTTTATGCAAGCTCAAGTTCTGTATATGGTGGCAATAAGAAGGTGCCATTCTCTACCGATGACCGCGTTGACAACCCTGTATCACTCTATGCAGCCACAAAGAAGAGTAACGAACTGTTTGCTCACTGCTATTCAAAACTCTATGATATTCCTTCAACGGGCTTGCGTTTCTTCACGGTATATGGTCCTGCAGGGCGTCCTGACATGGCCTATTTGGGCTTTACCAACAAACTGCTCAAAGGCGAAACCATCCAGATATTCAACTATGGTAATTGCCGTCGTGATTTTACCTATGTAGATGATATCGTTGAAGGTATTGTTCGCGTGATGCAAGGTGCTCCAGAGCGCAAAAAGGGCGAAGACGGGCTGCCTGTTCCTCCATACGCTGTATATAACATTGGTGGCGGTCAACCGGAAAATCTCCTCGATTTTGTAAATATCCTTCAGGAAGAGTTGGTCCGCGCTGGTGTCTTGCCAAAAGACTTCGACTTCGAAGCCCATAAACAACTTGTCCCCATGCAACCAGGTGACGTACCTACCACATACGCAGATAGTGCAGCCTTAGAGCGTGACTTTGGCTTTACGCCTAAAATCACTCTCCGTGAGGGTCTGCGTAAATTCGCTGAATGGTATAAAGAATATTACAACTGATGGCTCCCCCATCAAAGATAAATCCCCGACAGTAAATTCCTGCCGGGGATTTTCTATTATCTATTATCTCTTACCTCTAAAACCATCTACCGCCATCCATTCCTTGCGTTCCTTCTCACTCATCTTCTCAATGGCGTAGCGAAGCATTGTCCTGGGCATCTCGTGAGCATGCTGACGCAGGAAATCGCGAAGCAAATCCATCGACACCCGCTTTCCCATCTCTCTGAGCATCCATCCCACCGCTTTGTTCATCAGGTCGTGCGAATGATGCAGATGTATCTCTGCATAACGCAAGCACCATGTAGCATCCCCCATCTGCGAGGTCTTCCATGTACAAACGATGCTCATCCGCTGTTTCCACAAACACTCACTCTGCGCCAATTCGTCAAGCATCCTCATCTTGTCATTCCTGTCGCCAAGATTTGACGGCAGAAGTAACCACGCCCCCAGTATCTTAGGTGCTGACAGGTCCACCAAATCCCAGTTATTCGCCCTCTCCGCATACTGCAGGTATATCGTCAGAATCTCATCACGCTTCCTTATAGCCTCCGCATCGTTAATCAGTCGCTTTGTCGCCTGCTTCTCAAACATCTCAACGAGGATAAGGAATCCGCAAAGTCTCACCTCATGCCACTTCGACATCAGCAGCTCTGGTACATCATCAATGTTCAATGGTCCATCATCAATGTTCAATGCTTTTTTCGCCACCTCACGTGTCTGTGGCACCTTCAGCCCAAGAAATTCATCACCCTCGCCATACTCACCAGGTCCCGTCTTAAAGAACCCCATGAGCACCTTTCGCTGTTCCTCATTCCGCAGCGATTCCATGTATTTTATAATATCCTTAGCTTTCGTCATTATTCTATGTCGCTGAAGCGGAAGAATGCACGAGCACCACTACTGCCGTCATACGTCAGTTATGTAAAAATATGTCCATAATTAGTTCCATCGGCAAAATTACATAAAAATAACGAAAACCAAAACAAAAACGAAAACTTTTTTAGTTTTAACGATTAAAGAAAAAGGCGCCCGATGCTTTTTGCATCTTGCGCCAATTAACTTTACACAATAAACTTACCACTGACTCTACACTTTACTCCCTCCCTAACTTGGGTTTCTGTCCCCCGGGAAACGGGGGAACCGAAGGGGGTGCAAAGACCATTGAAGCCGGGGTGGGGCCTTATCCCTCTTCCCAACCGTCGCCGGTGTTGCCACCGCCACCGTTGTCCTGTCCTGAGCCTCCTTGCTGACTGTCACCCTGGTTCTGGCTACCGCCCTGGTCTTGCCCTGAGTTTGTCGAAGGGTTATCGTCTTCGTTATCCACAGGACTCTCAGCCTCGGTGTTACCCGACATGAGATTCTTGATGTTAACGAACTCGGCCTTCTTGATGAACTCACGGCTTGAGAGGTTGTCCTCCGCAGCCTGATCAGGCAGGAAGCGGATGTGCAGCGCCTTCAGGTGCTCCTTGACGTTGAAGTCCTCCTCCTTCTCGGCACCACCCTTCTGGCACTCGCAGGTCAGGTAGAAAGTGCCAAGGCCAGCTACCTTCACCTTCTTGCTCTCAAGAAGCATCTCGAGCAGACAAGTCTTAAATTTTTGGACCACACCAACTACCACATCTTCTGTAAAAACACTTCCATGTCCTGAGATGTGTTTTGCTAACTTTGTCATGTTAAGAGTTTCGATACTCTTCAGACGGGCGTAGTACTTCCCGTACATCACAGACTCTGAGTCCTTGATGTCATTCTTGTAAACTTCATACAGAATTTTACTCATGATATTAAATTATTAAGTTGAACGTTATCCAGGTCAGGTGTTTCCTGCCTTTCTTTATGTGTGTTTTCTTAGTATTTTTCTATGATGCAATGCTCGTGCAAACCGAAGGCAGACAAAAGCTTGTTTTTAGTATGCTGAGGTGCAGCCGAGTATCGCAAATGTTCAAATCTCTTTCGGAGATTTAGCAGACGAATTTACTTCGAATGCTATGAGAAAAAATGCCTGCATTTTATTCTCATCTTACATTTGCAAAGGTACAAAAAAAAGTTGAATTACACAAGTTTTTTAGCACTTTTTTTCATGTTTTTTTCAACTTTTTTTGCCCCCATTTTCAGGGCACAAATAAGGGCAGATTCCGCATAGAAATCCGCCCTTCATCATCTATTATTTTGTTGTCTCTATAGCATTATGCTAACACCACATCAGCAGGTACTCCAAGCACCTTGTGCAGACTGCGTGCAATATCAAAACTCAAAGACCTGCGTCCGTGCAGCAAGTCGCTGAATGTAGTAGCGCTGATACCTATCATACGCGCAGCGTCTTTCTGTTTCAGCCCACGCTCTTTCACTTGATTCAGAATAGCATCAGAAAGCACTGTACTCATACGTCCAGGCAGCGGATGATATGCACGGCCATACTCGTCAAGGGCTTCGCTCAACATAGTAAACTCAGCCTTCTCTTCAGCACTCAGCAATTCCATGTCACCAAGTTTTGTGCCGCTCTCTATCAACTTCTCCAAACGAGCCTCGAAGTCCTTATATTCCTTTTCGTTCCTGATTGTCATAGCCTAAATATTTTTTATATCCTTAATTTTATCATATTCACTATGCGTTCCAATAAACCTAATGGCAACAGATTCTGCAAAGAATACTACCAACACTACTGTACGGTAATTATTACCTTTGATATTAAACACATATCTATTATTACCTACAAAGTCAGCCGAAGGGAAATCAGCTTTCAGGTCTGCATGGCTTTTCCATTTTGCTTCAGCCAGAATATCACACCAACGCTCAAGTGCATCTCTAGCGTCAGCATGTTTACGAGAAAACTCCTCTATTCGTTCTGGAAATAATATCTTCATGCGGTGCAAAAGTACAACTAAAAAATGAAACTACCAAGAAAATCATCAAAAATCTTCACAAATTAGTGAACTTTTTCTTCCTGAGACATATTTCCTATAAACAACTTCCCCTACCCCCATTTTTGACGAGGTTACGGCTCGTTGGGAGTGAGGTTACGGCTCACCGAGGACGAGATTAGTGTTTTTCCCGGAGGAAAAAATCACTATAGTCCTTGCACCCTTCGGGCAGTTGATGGCGCACAAGGTCGGGCAATACCTCCTTCAGCTGCAGGAACAGCCGTTCGCCAGGAACGTCAGCGTCGGGCCACATCTCAAACCGAATTCCAAGTTCGCCTTTGACCTTTGACCTTGGACCTTGGACCTCCAAGAGGACATCCTTGTTCTCTTTGGACAAGAGCGTGGCTGATGGGATGGCAATGGCCTTATGGCCGCTGGAGAGCATTGCCCAGCAGTCCGAGCAGCCCTCCGTAATCCACAGCTCTTCGCCCGGCTTCAACATTTTCAACACGGGAAGGTTATAGATGCCACACCGAGAGCCCGCAGGAAAGCGAAACCTTGGTTCATGGTTCATGGTTAATGGTTCATGATTATCGTTTTCGTTCCTCAACCTCCTATTCTGCACGCCAATCAGTTTGCCCTCCATATCATAATACGGTATCTGCAGCCACGGCGTGCCCTGTCGGTCTTTCCACGATGTCAGGCGACACCAGCGCACCACGCGAGAGTCCAGCCGTCGCTCCTCAAAGAGAAACCGCCGCGCCTCGTCATTAAGCCAAGGGCGCTCGAAGAAACGCTCGTACCGCGAAGCGTCGAAAGGCGGCGGATTATTATTCTGATTACTCTGATTATTCTGAGTACTCAGAATATTCAGAACCGCCTTTCCGCCGAGCCATTCTACCGCTTCTTTGAAGTCCTTCCTCAGGTGTTTCATCACTAGGTCTATCGTGCCGCCGTGTTCGCCGCAGACGAAGCAGCGGTACGTATTCCTGCGGATGCTGAATGACATCGAGGGATGATGATCCTCATGAAACGGGCACAGACATTTATGTCGCGTAACTTGTAGTCCAAGTCGCTCCGCGACCCCCTCAATAGGAAGGTCGCGAAGCCTTTGCAGTTCTAGTCTATCCATTTAAATACTCTTCTGTTTTAGTGTAGAGTCCCGTCTGGGCAGAGTAAGTGATGAACTTACGATTTTTCCAAAGATACAACTGATCCTTTGCCCCCTCAGCTTTCTTTCCAAGGTTTACTCTGAGAGCCTCCAGCTGTGCCTCGTTGAAGGAGTCCGGCAGGCTGTCAAGCATATTCTTCGGGCCGCGTCGCTGACTATCGCTCAGGGTATCGGCATCATTGCCAAGCATATCAGCAAAAATCCGCATCTTGCTCCACAGGTCGTGATACACCAGCCACTCCACCAGTTCGCCCATCGGACGCGTCCACGTCTGCTTGTTGAGAGCCCACAGGATGCAGCCCGCCTTCCAACCCGACACCAGACAACGGTGTGACACCTCAAAGAGCACATCATCGTCAGTAAGGTCCGCTATAGTCGCCATATCCTGAGCCAGCTTGTCAATCAGTTTGTTCAGGGGCTTTATAATGTAGCGTCCCTTGCAGATATCAAGGCGCACCAAGTACTCGTCCAACTTCTCGTAGAAGTCGTCACTGAAGCTGCCTATGCGTGGTATCTTTCCACTGCGGCTGCCACGCGGTTTGTACGAGAACACCATTCGTCCGAATGTGCCGTTAAGCAGTTCGTACTTGTAGAATTTTCGTGTAGAACTCGGATTTGAAGAAATGGTAAAGCAAGCACGGATAGTCGGATTGCCCGTCACGCCGTCAGCCGTAGCACGCAAGGCGCCGGCCTTGGCACGGTCATAGACATTGCGGAGCAACAGCGACACATTCTTGTGACCGCCACACAACTGGTCAGCCATCTCCACCTCAGGCAGGTTAAAGTACTGCGTCCGACCGCCCTGCATTTCGAGAGCTATAGCATTCTTGATAAACGCCGCCTTGGTGGTATCGACCGGTGGAAACCAATACGCCAGCTGTGGCTCGGCAGTCTTCTTCTTGTTGCTGGGTTCCGTCTTGCTGAGTTTCTGCCATTCACGGTACTTGTCCTCTTCCTCCTTGTCGTGTTGGCGGAAGTCGCGGCAGATAGCTTCCACTATTGGTGCCAGTTGTCCCTTGTTGTCGCCACTATTTGCAACAAGATTGGCCATTATTCCAGTCATTTCCTTCCAGCTATTGTCAGGATACTGAAATTCTGCTCCACTGATGTGAGCGCCAAGTACAGGAAAAAACATCGGAACGAGGGGTTCATGCATATTTACTGATGCCTGTGAGAGCAGTAATTTGATACATTCTGTCCCCTTTCCGAGGTTCGGCATCTTAGGGGAAGCTGATTTGCTAATGTCGTATTTCATTGATTTTTAGCTTTTTAGATGAAACTTGATTTGAGAATCTATCAGTTATCAGTTCTTTCAGTTTTTTTTCGAGGGGTATATTTCCCTTATATTCATATATTATATAATATATAACTAATTAATTATTAATAAGTTATAATATATATATAAGAAGATTTGTAAAAAACATAGCCTCTAAATTAACTGATAGAACTGATAGTTGATAGATTTATTCACTTTACTTATTTCTCTACGAGGCCTTTGAGAGCTTTGTTCAGTTCGAGGTACACGCAGAGGGCGTAAGCCTTGACATTGAAGTTCGCTCCTATCTTCACCGGTTTGAAGTTCGGGTGATACGTGCCGTCACTCCTACGGGTGATTGTTACAAACTTGCCATTAAAGACCTGCGGATTACGCTTGCGGGCACTTGGAGAGCATGTCTCTACGAAGGTATAGTGGTCTTCCATGTCGTGTGTTAGCAAACCAGCATACGTCTTGTCAGGCTTTGCGAAGATGTCGTTGCGAAGAATGGTTTTCACATTCACGCAGATTTCTGTGTTACGGTGCCAACCCTCAATGTTGGCGTTTGATTTAAAAGACATAATTATAATAGGTATAAAAATGCCCTCTTGCACTCGCACGATGATATAGAAAGGCTTACTTCATCTCGTGCACCGGAGCCGTGCTCAATTTTTGTCTGCTGACTGACATCCATAAAAAGAATGCAACAGAAACCCCGGTTGGAATTCCATCGGCAAAGGTACGGCGTTCCCCAGACCTGAGCAACCTGCATAGCGCGAACTCGGCGATTTAACACGCGAGCTCGGCATTTTAACGCGCGAACGGCCTTTTCGGCTCCTTTTAAGTTATTACCGTGCCTATAATTACGAAAGATGAAATAAAGAAGAAAACAGGCCCATTTTTGGCACTTTTTCCCCTCTTCAGAAAACTCAAAAAAAAGTTATCATTTGGCAAGCCCCATAAAATCTAATACCGGACAGAAAACTCAAAAAAAAGCGAAAAAATTCCTTCAAAAAAAGTTGCAGGAATAGAGAATTTTTTCTACCTTTGCACAAGCAATTCAGGATCTAAATCTTATACTGAATCATCTTACGGAGCTAGTTGAATAAAAGGCACTAGACACACGTCTACCAACGGCAGTTATTCTCACTATACTCTTTTTTTAAACCAAAAAAAGTGCAGGCCACTGACATCATACATCGTGGCATAGTGGGGGCAAAAGCCGTCTCTTCTGTGTCTAAACCGTGCTTCATCAAGGACGGTGGAGGCCTGCTGCATATCATCAAGGAGCATGTTGTCTATCTCCTTTCCGATGATCACATCTGCAAACTCTACATAAAGGGCAAACGCACTCCTATCGTCCTGTCCTTACCATTCAAAAACCTTACCGGGAAACTGTGCGACGTACTCACCACGATACGTCGGGGTACAGCTGTTAATCTGCATTATGCCACAACCATAAAAGGTGGTGTCATGAAACTTGCTTGGGACTGCGGAGAAGCCGAACTGGCCTACTCCGAAGAAGGTTACAAAAACATCCTCTCCGCCATCGACCTGCTGGAATAACTAACCACCGTGCGAAAGGCGCAAGCTAAAAAATTCTTCCCATTTCTTTTGGAGTTTCGGAAAATTTTACTACCTTTGACCTTGCGGTCCAAGGTACTCCGTTATGGAAATAAAATAAAAAAACGCGTTTTTATTTGTATTTCTCATAACTTAATCGTACCTTTGCACCCAAGAACCATAACTAAATCTCAAAATAATGACGAAAAAACTAACATTACTATTTGCTTTGATGCTGTCAACACTGATGGCAAGTGCGCAGAATGCCTATAAGAAAGCCTACGAGAAGGCTAAAAAAGCAGAAATGACTCAAAGCTCCACAACGGCAGCCACAGCAAAAGCAATGAATCCTCCTACTCCAAATAGTTTAACCAAGAAGATTGTGATGGAAAGGAGATATCTTGTGAACAAGGCAAACAATTATTGCTATCCTGCAACATGTTTCAGAATGGACAATAATTTACAATTGGAAATACGGTATTTCAACACAGACCACTATCAAGGTTCCTATTCCGTAACCCGTCATGGCATATATATAGCAGTGGGGCGTTGCGAGGATGTCAATTTCGACTGGAATGTCAAAGACTGTGACTACTTCGATGCATGGCGTGTGTGTGCAGTTACCACAGACCAGTGGGTAAATGAGAAAATAGAGTTCGATGAAAGTGGTAATGTGAGTTACTATATGAACGGCAAATACATGGGAACTCACATGTTTGAAATGCTCAAGAAACTGGCAGGTTCAAAGACTGTCACCTTCGACATTAATCCTTATGGATGGTACACAGGTCAACATCACTACATGGATGATTTGAAGCTGACGCTCCCCGGAAAGACGATTAGCGACAACTTCAACGACGGAGTTATCGACAGCAAGATTTGGCAGACACCTACAAATCCAAGCGGAGTGCGTGAAGAAGGTGGTATCCTGAAAACAGAGCAAGTACGCACCGACTGGCCATACCATCTCCGCACCATTGCCCTGAGCCTGACGGGAGGCTCGCAAAACAGTTCCTCTAACAGCACACTGGCTCAAAAGACTACTATGACGGCTGAGGAAATGTATAAATTAGGTTTGAATTATTATGAAGGCAAAAACGGAAAGACACAAAACTATACTGAGGCTGTGAAGTGGTTCCGCCAGGCTGCGGAACAGGGAAATGCCAAGGCTCAGACCTTTATGGGTGTGTGCTGCTATAATGGCAGTGGAGTCACTCAGGACTATAATGAGGCCTTGAAGTGGTATCGTAAGGCTGCGGAACAGGGGTATGCCATCGCACAAAGCAACCTTGGTGCCTGTTACTATAATGGTAAAATAGTCACTCGGGACTATACTGAGGCCTTGAAGTGGTATCGCAAGGCAGCGGAACAAGGTCATGCTACGGCTCAATACAATGTTGGTAACTGCTACGAAAAAGGTTATGGTGTTACCAAGGACAATTTTCAGGCAGCGAAGTGGTACCGCAAGGCAGCGGATCAGAATAATGAAAATGCGAAGAATAAATTGGCAGGACTGAATATAAGCTCCATAACGGCAGGCGCGACAGCGCAAAGTAAAAGTCCAGAAACAACTTCTCAGGATACATTCAGAAATTTGCTTATAGCAGGGGCATTAGAAATGGTTGCATTTGATGAAGCGGTAGAAAAAACTGACTATGCAAAGTATACGGCTTCCAGTCAGGCTGCGTTTAACTATTTCAAGAGAGTATACGCTGCAGCTAATAACAAATGGCCAGATATAATGAAAGATGCACAGGATGGAGCATTAGAGATATACGAAAGGACACAAGGACTGTCAGTGATTGCCGCAGGTTATTATGTGCAGAAGGAGTACCGCAAAGCCTTTGATGCTTTTTATGTAGCCAGGAAAGCTTTCAAGGAACCCGTCTTAACAAGCAATCCTCAGGCTCAGAATGCGATAAAAGAATACAGTCGGGATTCTGTTATTAATGACTTGACTCTGAAGTGTGCTGGTATAGCGCTGTATGATTTAAAAGATACGGTTGCTGCCATTAAGGAACTGGTATTGCTTAAGAACCGTGTTAAAGAGAAAAATTTGATGAATGAGGTATATCAGAATTTGGCTACGATATATTATAATAAAGATGATTCAGCTTCTTATGAATCTATTCTTAAGGAAGGTGCAGAGAAGATGCCTAATGAGCCTTGGTATATAAATAACCTGATAAGTCATTATTGTTCACATGGCAACTATGTTTCCGCCCATCAATATCTGGACAAGTCCATAACGAAAGACCCGAATAATGCAGATTTCTATTTTGCAAAGGGATTTTTGCTTGAGGTGCAGGATAAAGCAGATGAAGCTTTGACTTTCTATCAGAAAGAACTGAAGTTGAATCCAAACTCAATAAGAGCTAATTTTGCCGTGGGACGTTATTATTCGAAACGTGGCATGGATATTTACAAGTATGATGAAGAATCATTTAAAAAAGCTCAACCTTTGTTTGACCAGGCTATTTCTTATTTAGAAAAAGCCTATTCACTTGATACCAATCAAACCGAAAAGCAGATGGGTAGAGATTTGCTCATGTTATACCGTTTGAAAGGAGGTTGGGCAGGACGTAATACACCAGAAGAAAAACAGTGGATAGAGAAAATTAAGAAAGTCGAGGCCGATTATGGTTTAGAATAAAATAATGTATGTCATAACGTGCTTATACTATTCTGCGCAAAATTAAGCATTTTCTTGCAAACAACCAATTTTTTCACGAAAAATAAATAAAAAAAAATTCTAAACGCTTTGTTTTCCCTGCTAAAATAACGCCCAGAAAATTTGCATATGTCGCATTTTTTTTGTACTTTTGTAAAGCATTTAGAAGAAATGCTTTACCTTATTATTTCACCATTAAAAACACACAAAAGCTATGAAAAAGAATTGGAAAACCGTACTTCATGTAATCAGTTACATCATTGCCGCCATTCTGGGCGCAGCTGGTGGAGCGACAGCGATGTAAGATGTTAGATTTAAGATGTAAGATGTTAGATGTAAGAGGGCCTTACGTACTATGGAAAACACACGCTTTAAAATCTCTCAGTATGCCTGTGCGGTACTGCTTATCGTGAGCAGTATCGCGCTGGTAGCCTATCAGGTGGTAGAGATAGACGATGTGGCATCAGGACTGCTATACTATGTGGCACAGTCGTTCCTGCTGGCTGGTTCTATCTTCGGCCTTGACCAATACATCAGAATCATTAACAAACTTTACCATGAACACAAAAATTAATGACATAAAACTTTCAACCCATTTTAAGTTGAGCGAATTTCTCAATACTGGCAAATACCCACAGAACATTCCCTCTATGCAGGACGTTGTGAATATGACCTTCGGCTGTCACTTACTGCTGGAACCGGCACGTAACGAGGTCGGGCCCATTATCATCAATTCGGGCTTCAGAAGTAACGAGGTAAACAAGATGGTAGGCGGCGTCAGCAATTCACAACACCTGAGAGGTCAGGCTGCCGACATACGTCCTCGCGACACAAAGCAGTTCCAGCATCTGGTGGATTGCCTTAGAAACAATCCCTATACCGACCAGCTGCTCACAGGAAACGGCTGGCTCCACATTTCATGGAACCCGTTCGAAAAACCCAGACATTATGTAAGAATTGGGTATTACAAGTAATCTACACAACAAAAAAAATCCGGAAGAACACCTTCCGGACTGTTTATTCTTTAACCGTTAACCGTTAACCTTTACCCGTTAACCTTTACCCGTTACCTCAAATTCCACTTTGAGTTGTCACTCTGGAAATCATACTCTGCGAGGGTTGGCGTAGAGTCTGCGGCGGAGTATATGACATATCGGGTGTTTACGCCTTCCTGACCCGGAATACGTTTCGGCATTATGCGAAAAGTACCGTCAACAAGCTGCTCTATACGCCACAGCTGACTATCATCACCAGTAAACTCAGGCGTCGTAACAAGCTCCAGATTGGCAGTAGCCGTCAGGGCACGATTGGTGCCGGCAATGGTAATCTTAAAATATGGATTGCTGAGGTATCCGCCAGCGCTCTCGACTGGAGTGATGGTCCACTGCTGCCAAGGACGGAACATATAGTCGCTGCAACGAAGGGCAATGTTTCCCTTCGGCCATGTGTTTATAACACTATCGAGGGGCTGCGGAGCAATCTGCACAACAGGTTTCGTGAGGTCTAACTGCCAAAAACGTTCACGCTTTTGATACATACGGACAAAATCGATATTCAGTTCAAGGGAATATCCCCTGCGCTCTGAAAGAATGGCGTATGTGCCGCCCTTAAAATGTTCGCCTGCCACAGGCCACCCGTTTTTCCAAAGCAAAGGACGGACAGCAAGGACAGAGCGACCGCTGCGATTGAAATCAGCCTCGAAATGGCACGACATTATCTCGACGCCCTCATCAATAATAGTGCGTCCGAAGTGGCCAGGACCCGTTGCATTATCACCGGCACAGATTACCATCCTGCCACCGCCATGGAACATATCACGCCCTACGTTATCTATATATGGGCCTTCCACGTTTCGTGATCTGCCGACAACAATGTTATAGGTGCTGTTGACACCATCGCAACAGGTGCCGTGAGTGCCAAGAAGATAGTACCAGCCATCACGCCAGATAAGGTCTGTTGCCTCGCAGTCGATGGCGATGTCCTTCTCCTTGTTGCCCTTCATGCGATAGCCCGTAGAGGGGTCGAGTTCTATGAGACGGATAGTGCCGAAGTATGTGCCATAGCATGCCCACAAACGTCCTGTCTTAGGATCGAGCAAGAGACCCGGGTCGATGGCATCCTGATCTTCCATACCATCGCTGGAGCACACCTCAACAGCCTCCGTCCACTTAAAGTCTGGCGACTTTGGGTCGAGGGTCTTATTCCACATCGTGAGGATGCGTCCGTTATGGCCGCCATTCAGTCCGCCACCCGTGGCACCATAGATGCAGAGATAGCGGTCGCCAATCTTCATGACATCGGGGGCAGCACCACCACCTGGGCGGTCAGCACCACTGTGCCAAGACCATCCGTCATCAGAGATAAGTCCACCACCGCCAGTGCCGAAGGTATAGTATTTTCCTTCACAAAAGGCTATCGTTGACGGGTCATGGATATATGGCGCTCCGGACTGAGCGAAGACAGCTGACAGCTGATAATTAAAAATGAAGAAATGAAGAAATGAAGAAATGAAAAATATCCTTTTCATAGAATGTTAGCGGTTAGTGGTTAGCGTATAACTCGTAATGGGATTACTATTTTCATCGACAAAGCGGACGCACATGTCACTGAGTCCGGGACCATTGATGATAGCACCACGCAGGGTGTTGCGTCCCTTCTTGAGGGTAATACGCTGTGACATGCCATCATCTTCCACCATACGGCGGTCGCCCTCAAGCAACAACACCTCTACCCCATTGAGCCACCACATAGAAGCACCATTGGAACCTACAGCAAGGCGTACGTCTGCTATGTCAGCAGGACAGTCGATAACTGTCTCACACCAGAACAGCGAGCCGTAGGTCTGCTTACCATATTGCTCAGCAAAGCGGAACAGCTTCATGTTATATGTCTCACTGTCGAGGTTATACCACTTACCCTTCTGCTTTGGCAACTTTGACAGTTCGTCAGCAAACTTGCTGCGAAGCCACGAATTGGTAAAGATAACATTCGAACGTATCTCTTGACGAATTGGTTCGAGCATACGCCAACGCCTGATAAAACCTTGCTCATCGGGCTGCGAAGGAGCAGCCTTGGCAGGCACTAAAGAGAAATATTTGGGTCTTGGAGTGGTAGAGAGAATACCAGCACCACGAAGGGTCGGCTTTATCTCGGGAATAGTACCGTCGTCATTGAACTTTACCTTCTCAATGCGTACAGAACGGCGCTTGTCATCATTTGGAGAGAGGTCGTTGCGGTGATAGAAGAGATACCACTGGCCTTTATACTCTACAAAGCTGTGATGGTTTGTCCAGCAGCCATTCTCATGTTCTGCCATGAAGACACCCTTGAAGTCCCATGGTCCGAGAGGTGACTTCGACATAGCATAGGCCAGCGTCTCAGTAGGATTATCACCATCTACACCTTTCTTGCCACGCACCCAAGGGAATGTGAGGTAGTACCAGTCTCCACGACGGAAGACAAACGGACCCTCCTTGAAACCCTCTGGCAGACCTTCCATAGACAATGTCTTACCATCCAAATCTTTCATATTAGACTTCAGGCGGGCTCCACGAATGCCACCTCCGCCCCAGTAGATATACGACTTGCCGTCATTATCCACAAGCACGCAGGGGTCGATGCCAAGAATACCCTTGATAGGTTCGGGCTCGCACTTAAACGGCCCTGTAGGACTGTCAGCAACAGCAACTCCTATAGCAAAGCCACGACCCTCACGGGGAGCATCAGGGAAATAGAAGTAATACTTTCCGTCTTTCTCTACACAATCGGGGGCCCACATAGAATAGCCGTCGGGCTTACCCCAAGGCACCTGCTCCTGTGACAGGATGACGCCATGGTCAGTCCACTCTGCAAGGTTCTCGGAAGAGAATACATGATAGTCTGCCATACAGAACCAATCCTGACGCTGTCCCTGTGGCGGCACAATATCGTGAGAGGGATACAGGTACACCTTATTATTAAATACACGCGCTGTCGGGTCAGCAGTAAACTGGTCCCGAATGATAGGATTCTGTGCCGCAGCGGTAACTGCAGCAAAGCAAAATCCTATAGTTAAGAATTTATTCATTGAACATTTAACATTGAACATTGAAAACCGCAAACCTTCTCTCCTCCCAACCGGGATGGGCTGGGGAAGGGCCTTACTTAAACAACATCGGAGCCATCTCACGCAGAGAGCGACGCCATGTCAGGAATTCGTGGGCTGTACCCTCGCTTATAAATCCATGAGCATTATATCCTGCAGCTTTCAAAGCATCTACACTCTTACGGATGCCGTCAGGATTCTCCTTAGAACCACAACTCTCGAATATAACACGAACAGCCTTCGGGTCATTGATATCCTCTGGTGCGTATGTGCCACCGCTGAGGAGTCCCCAATAGCCAAACACCCCCGGACGACGGGTGGTGATGAGTTTTGTCTCTATGCCACCCATTGACAGACCTGCCATAGCACGACTCCATTTGTTAGCTTTCGTGAGATAGTTGGCATCGATAAATGGTACGAGTTCGTCAACCAGTAATGTCTCAAATTCCTTAGCAGTAAAGCTGCCTATAGTACCAAATTTTATATCATTGGTGAGACCGTATGCCATCACAATGATAAATGGTTTTATCTTACCCTCAGCAAGGAGGTTGTCCATTATAAGACCTGCATGTCCCTGACGGCTCCAGCTTGTCTCGTTCTCACCCCATCCATGCTGCAGATAGAGCACAGGGTAACGTTCCTGCTTGCCATTGACAAGTTTGCCATATTTTGGAGGAAGATATACCATAGCAGTCTGCATCTTACCTTGACTTGGAGAGTAATAGAGAACCTCCTGAACCGTGCCATGAGGGATATCTGTGCGAAGAGCATAGAAATCTTGGTCAGCAGCAGGTATCTCTATACCGCTTTCCCAACGGCAAGAACCGAAGTAGTTGTGTGTGCCAGGGTCGTTGACAACACCACCATCGATGGTGAGATGATAGTAATGGAAACCAGGATCCATAGGACCTTCTGTAGTACCTGTCCAGACACCATCTTTATCCTTACGGAGAACAGTACCGCCACTGCCTCCAAGACCTAAGCTGACAATAACAGACTTGGCATCAGGGGCAACCACGCGGAAACGTGCGTAGCCCTCAGAATTAACCATCGGATACTGCTGACCTGGCTGATTCATCGGATTAGATACAAAATCCTCCTTTGGCTTTACATTATCGAGAGAAGCGTTAAAGTTCTTCACGAGAAGATATGAACGCTTTGGATTGAGATTCTCGTCAAACACAAGCGGATGGTTGTTTACACCAAGCCATGAATCACGGTCTGAGAGGTTCCAGAATGTAACACATTCAATGACGTCGCTATGTCTTCTGAAGATACGGAAGATACGGTTGTACTGGTCTTCCTGCATAGTGCTGAGATATGGTGCCAAAGGCTTTGACTCACCACGTGAGAACTGCAGTTGTCCGCCCTGTTCGGTATTAGTACGGATGTCGAGTTCTGTTACATGAATGTGCTTAACAATCTCAGAATACTTCTTGATAGCAGCCTCTATTTCTTCCTCAGAAGGACCATATATGTTATAGTGTCCCTGCATACCGATACCATCGATAGGTACACCCTGTTCCTTCATCTTCTTCACCATATTGTATATACGGTCGCGTTTGCCTGGGTCGCACTCGTTGTAGTCATTATAGAACAGCAACGCATTAGGGTCTGCCTCACGTGCAAACTCAAAAGCCTTAGCAATGAATTCGTCACCACAGAGCTGATACAGCTTACTGTCGCGATAAGGATTAGCAGGACGCCCTGGGCGTCCGAATGCCCTGTCGGCAATAGCCTCATTTACTACATCCCAGCAATATACGATGTCCTTATAACGGTTTACTACCGTATGGATATGTTCGCGCAGGCGCTCGTAAAATACTTTTTTCTTTACCATACGACCTTTCTTGTCGTAGAGCATCCAGTCGGTAAACTGTGAATGCCAGCAGAGGCAGTGGCCACGCAGAGGAATGCCGTTCTCACGACAATAGTTGGCAACACTATCTGCACCACCCCAATTCCAGACGCCTTCCTTTGGATGCACGGAAATAGGTTTCATGGTATTCTCTGCTGTGACGCTATTGAATTCCTTACGTATAAGCTGCTTCTGCTCAGGAACAGACACGTTCCTACGATTAACGGCAACACCAATCTTGAAGTAGTCCTTATAGGCATCCTTCATACCAATTGCTGCATTAGGGTCAAAAAGACCTCTCTGTCGTCCTCCCCTTGCCTGACGATTGCCCCTTACGCTATTGAGGAAATTAACCATATTTTGGAGATTCTCTGCTGTGTACATTGCAGGACCTCCATGACTACCTTCTGCAGGGTATGTAGCCTCTGTCTTTACACCAGCAGCCTTCAGCAACTCGTAAAATTTCTTACCCTGACAAACGGGCACCACATTATCCTTCTCACCGTGGAAGATGATAATTGGAGGGCAATTCCCGCTAACATAGTTTGTAGCACTAAGGCTAAGATACTTATCTGGCTCCTTGTCGAGTTTGGATTTCAGTAGCACATCTTCCGGGCTGTCCTTACCCATTGTGATGTGATTACCACAGTCCATTGCTGTCAAATCAACAGGACCAGACCAGTCACAGGCAGCATTGATAAAGCTTGGCATATTTGTATATTGTCCAAGGTTTCCCTCAAGGTCAATGGTGACAGAACCCACCTTGTATTTTTTTTTGCCATTGGTGGTAGCCATAATAGAAGCAAGATGACCACCGCTGGAGAATCCGCTGGTAGCGATAAATGAAGGGTCGAACTTATACTTTTTTGCTTCACCACGAATGAAACGTACTACGGCACGAATATCATGTATCTGGGCAGGCCACTGAGCATCGGCGCTGCTGCGATGATTTGGACATACTACAGCATAACCTGCATCAAGCAATGATTTCACGATGGTACCAAGGTCTGCACCACCTTTACCATTGTTGTTAAACCAAGCACTGCCGTAGATATGAATAACTACGGGATAACTGTCCTTCTGTTGTTTAGGTAAATAAATGTCACAATTGTGATATGTCTGATCATCACCAACATAATTCACATCTTTCCATACCTGAGAAGTCTCAAGATTTGCCTTTTGCTGTACGCCTCCAAAACCACCAGCAGGCTGAGCTGACATGTTCAACAGGCTAAACAGCGAACACACACATAAATAGATAAAGCGTTTCATTGTTAATTATGATTTTTTTAATTAGAAATTTTGAATTATAAACCAGAGAAGATACATTCGACTTTAGAACTTATACAATCTTAGACGAATTTTCGCTTGCAAAAATACAAACAATATAAAAAAAATACTTTATCTATTGTATCATATTCTTTTTTTCATATCACGTTGTTACGATATGTAATATTATTTGAAAAATTTTGTTATTGCTCTTTTCAATGAAACCGCAAAAAAATAGCCCCGACAGAAAAATCTGCCGGAGCCTTTTTTTATTTTAACCTTTAAATCTTTTACCGTTAACCTTTAACCGTTATAATGTCTCATTACCTTATTATAGTATCTTTGAGTACCACGTACTGAGTAACGAGCACCGCCATTCCACATACGAATAGCCTTCTCTACGTTATTTGTCGGATTGTATTTACTCATAAATACTACGAACATTTCTCTTGACTTCGTCTTACTGAAACGGTCATTGAGTTTAAAACGCTTTGAAGAACCTCTCTGCTTCAGAATAGCATTACATTCAGAAACCATACCTGGTGAAATCTGCATCACACCAACATAAGGACCACACACGGCACGTGCGTTACCTCCGCTCTCAACTTTTGTGATTGCGTCCATAACAGGACCCCAATCAAACTCTTCCTCTTTTTCAACACGAGCAATAGCGCTGAGTGATAACACAGCGATAAATGCCAAACAAATTACTTTCTTAAAAAAACTATCTCCAAATATCATAACATTGATTTTGGTGAAACATAGACACGAGATGATAAATCCTAATATTCTACTATTAAATAATGTAGATAGGAGATGTCGGTGGGTATCTCGTATCGCAATCAGTTTGATTTGCGGGTGCAAAGGTAAAAAGATTATTCTGTGTGCGCAAACAATTTTACATTTAATGTGGAAAATTTAAGGATTTTTTGATATGTATCAACATGATAATGTATTTTATTTTTTTTTAACAACTTAATCTCGTTTATTATATTTTTCGGGCAGAAATATAAAATATTTTTTATATCTTTGCAGCGCGTAATTAAGTTTTTGAATATGGACAACAGATATATGCTACGCGGTGTGAGTGCTGCGAAAGAAGATGTTCACAACGCCATAAAGAATATCGACAAGGGTATCTTTCCACAGGCTTTCTGTAAGATTATCCCTGATATCTTAGGTGGCGATGAGGAATATTGTAACATCATGCATGCTGACGGTGCTGGAACAAAGTCGAGCCTTGCATACATGTATTGGAAAGAAACCGGCGACCTCTCTGTCTGGAAGGGTATTGCTCAGGATGCGTTGATAATGAATACCGATGACCTGCTGTGTGTAGGTGCTGTAGATAATATTCTTGTCTCAAGCACTATAGGCAGAAACAAAATGTTGGTGCCAGGAGAGGTAATCAGCGCTATTATTAATGGTACCGACGAATTGTTGAAGGAGATGCGTGAGATGGGCATAGGTATCTATGCTACTGGCGGAGAAACAGCGGATGTAGGTGACCTGACAAGAACCATCATTGTTGATTCTACTGTTACATGCAGGATGAAGCGCAGTGATGTGATAGACAATGCCAATATACGCCCAGGAGACGTGATAGTTGGTTTGGCAAGCTTTGGACAGGCTACATACGAAAAGGAATATAATGGCGGTATGGGTAGTAATGGACTTACCTCTGCCCGTCATGATGTATTCGCAAAATATTATGCAGAGAAATATCCAGAGAGCTACGACCATGCTGTACCAAACGAATTAGTATATTCTGGTTCTTGCAGATTTGAGGACGAAGTAGAATACAGCCCTGTTAATGCAGGAAAACTGGTTCTCTCCCCTACCCGCACCTATGCTCCAGTGATAAAGAAACTGCTTGACATGATGCGTAGCGATATCCACGGAATGGTACATTGTACAGGTGGTGCCCAGACAAAGGTGCTACACTTTGTTGGCGACAACTGTAAGGTGATAAAAGACAACATGTTCCCAGTACCACCACTCTTCAAACTGATACACGACCAGAGTGGAACAGATTGGAAGGAGATGTACAAGGTGTTCAACATGGGACATCGTATGGAGATATATGTATCACCCGAAAATGCTGAAAAGGTGATAGAGGTCAGCAAGTCGTTCAATATCGACGCACAGATAGTGGGCAGAATAGAAGAAGGCAAGAAGTCGCTGACCATCAAATCAGAATTTGGAGAATTTGATTACGTATGAATTTATTAGAGAAATTAGACGGCCTTGAGGCACGCTACGAAGAGGTTACAACACTTATTACTGATCCCAGTGTTATAGCTGACCAGCAGCGTTTCGTAAAGCTTACACGAGAATATAAAGACCTTGGTGACATTATGGCAATCCGCAAGAGATATATTGCTTGTCTGGATGCCATCAAGGAGGCAAAGGATATCATTGCCAACGAGAGTGATTCTGAGATGAAAGAGATGGCTCGTGAGCAGTTGAATGAGAATGAGCCAATGCTTCCAGCCCTTGAAGAAGAGATAAAGATAGCCCTCGTACCAAAAGACCCAGAGGATGCCAAGAACATAGAAATGGAGATACGTGCCGGAACAGGTGGTGACGAGGCTTGTCTGTTTGCTGGCGACCTGTTCAGAATGTACAAGGCTTTCTGTGAGTCAAAGGGATGGAATCTTTCTGTGACAGATGTTTCAGAAGGCGCTGTGGGAGGCTACAAAGAGATAGACTTTGCCGTCAGTGGTGATGGTGTCTATGGCATTATGAAGTACGAATCAGGAGTACATCGTGTGCAACGTGTTCCTGTAACAGAGAGTAACGGAAGAATGCAGACATCTGCAGCTACAGTTGCTGTATTACCAGAGGCAGATCCTTTTGAGGTGAATATCAACGAGGGAGAAATAAAATGGGACACCTTCCGTTCCAGCGGTGCTGGTGGTCAGAATGTGAACAAGGTAGAATCTGGTGTTCGTGCCCGCTATATGTGGAAGAACCCCAATACTGGAGAGGTGGAAGAAATTCTGATAGAATGTACAGAAACACGTGATCAACCAAAGAACAAGGAACGTGCTCTGGCTCGTCTGAGGACATACATCTATGATCGTGAACATCAGAAATATCTTGATGATATTGCATCACGCAGAAAGACTCTCGTCAGCACAGGTGACCGTTCAGCAAAGATACGTACATACAACTTCCCACAAGGACGTGTGACAGACCACCGTATTGGATACACAACTCACGACCTGCAGGGATTCCTCGGAGGCGACATCCAGGCAATGATTGATGCCCTGATAGTTGCAGAAAATGCTGAGAGAATGAAGGAAGCGGAACTTTAAAGTATATTGCATTATGGGAGTATTCACAAGTATTAAGAAAAACGATGAAAAGGAGGATGAGCGCACTATGCCAGCCTCTGAATTCATAGAACGCTTAACAAGAATACAGCAAAAGCAAGATCAACAAAAGGATATTCCATATACAGAAATGCCCAAAGACAATTAAGATAACATTATGACAAGACAACAATTGATAGAACAGATTTTCAAGAAGAAGTCTTTCCTATGTGTAGGACTCGACGTCGATTTGGACAAAATACCAGAATACTTACTGGACGACGAAGATCCTATATTTTCTTTCAACAGGAAGATAATTGACTATACAGCTCCATACACAGTAGCATATAAGCCAAACCTTGCCTTCTATGAGGCATACGGACAGAAAGGCTATGTTGCCTTCGAGAAAACCGTGATGTATATACAGCAGAGGTATCCAGAGATGTTTATCATAGCAGATGCCAAGCGTGGTGACATCGGTAACACCTCAAAGATGTATGCTAAAACCTTCTTTGATAACTATAGAGTTGATGCCCTCACAGTAGCACCATATATGGGAGAAGATTCTGTGACCCCTTTCATCAATGGTCATGAGAACAGCTGGGTAATACTCTTGGCGCTGACATCAAACAAGGGTTCTGCTGACTTCCAACAGGATGCCGACTCAAATGGCGAGAGACTTTTTGAGAAGGTTATCCGCAAGTCACAGGCATGGGGAACACCAGAGAATATGATGTATGTAGTCGGTGCTACACGTGGCGAGATGTTTAAAGACGTCAGAAAGGTTGCCCCAGACCATTTTCTTCTAGTTCCTGGTGTTGGAGCACAAGGTGGTTCACTGCAGGAGGTATGTGAATATGGTATGACAAAAGACTGCGGACTGCTCGTCAACTCCTCTCGTGGAATCATATATGCTGACAATACTGAGTTTTTTGCAGACACTGCGGCTCAGAAAGCAAAAGAACTGCAGGAGCAGATGGCAGCTGAGTTGGAGAAAGTGAAAAGTTAAAAGTGAGAAGTTAATAGTGATGGAATTTAGTGCAAAGCAAATAGCAGAACTGATACAGGGACGTGTGGAGGGTAATCCTGATGCTTGTATCAATACGTTTGCAAAGATAGAAGAAGGAAAGCCTGGTGCTATATCATTCCTCTCGAATGCAAAGTATATCAACTATATATACGAAACAGAATCAAGCGTCGTACTCGTTGACGAGGCATTGGTATTGGAGAAGCCAATAAAGGCTACTTTGATACGTGTAAAGAGTGCTTACGAAGCAGTTGCAAAATTGCTGCAGATGTATGACTCAATGAAGCCAAAGCGCAAGGGCATCGACAGCCTCGCCTTTATAGACCCAACAGCAAAGATTGGTGAAGACTGCTATATCGGTCCATTTGTTGCCATCGGTCCTAATGTTACTATCGGAAACGGATGTGTATTGCATCCTCATGTAACAATAGGTCAGAATGCCTCTGTTGGTAATAACACAGAGATTTACTCAAATGCTGTGATATATCATGACTGCAAGGTGGGAAACAACTGTATCCTGCATGCAGGTAGTGTTGTAGGTGCTGACGGATTTGGATTTGCACCATCAGAACATGGTTATGACAAGATACCACAGATAGGTATCGTAACAATAGAAGACAATGTAGAGATTGGTGCCAATACGTGTATAGACCGTTCTACTATGGGTTCTACATACGTTCGCAAGGGCGTAAAACTCGACAATCTGGTACAGATAGCCCACAATACTGACATTGGTGAGAATACCGTAATGTCTTCACAGGTTGGTATTGCTGGCAGTACAAAAGTTGGAAAATGGTGTATGTTTGGTGGACAGGTAGGCATAGCAGGCCACATCACCATTGGTAACAACGTACACCTTGGAGCACAGTCAGGTGTTCCTGGAAGTCTTAAGGATGGTGAGAACCTCATTGGCACCCCTCCTATCCCACTGACAAACTATTTCCGCTCATCTGCAATCTTTAAACGTCTCCCAGACATGTATCGTCAGATGAATGAAATGCAAAAGAAAATTAATGAGCTACAAGCACAGCTTGCAGAACTAAAGAAATAAATACTAACAATGAACAAGCAAAACACTCTGAAGGGGTCTTTCTCACTATGTGGTAAGGGACTTCACACTGGTATAAATCTTACAGTGACCTTCAACCCCGCGCCAGAAAACCACGGATACAAAATACAACGCATTGACTTGGAAGATATGCCTATTATCAATGCTGTAGCAGAGAATGTGGTAGATACCCAACGTGGTACTGTGGTAGCAAAAGGAGACGTTCGTGTATCAACAATAGAACATGCTATGGCAGCACTCTATGCTATGGGTATAGACAACTGTCTGATACAGGTAAACGGACCAGAGTTCCCTATTCTCGACGGCTCAGCAATGACTTATGTTAACAAAATCAACGAGGTAGGAATACAACAGCAGAATGCTCCGAAAGACTATTATATCATAAGGAAGAAGATAGAGGTAAGAGACGAGAATTCTGGTTCTGTCATTACTATTCTTCCTGACGATGAGTTCTCTATCACGGCAATGTGTTCATATAAGTCAAAGTTTATTGACTCACAGTTTGCTACCATTGATGATATGTCACAATTCCCTACAGAGGTGGCTTCTGCACGTACTTTTGTTTTTGTTAGGGAGATTATGGCGCTGCTGCAAGCAGGACTTATAAAGGGCGGAGACTTGGATAATGCCATCGTTATCTACGAAAATGAGCAGCCACAGGAAGTTATTGATAACCTGTGTGACAAACTCGGTTATGATCGTATGGATGCGACAAAACTGGGATATTTGCAACACAAGCCTCTTACATGGGAAAACGAATGTACCCGTCATAAGCTTCTTGACATCATTGGTGATATGGCCTTGATTGGCAAGCCACTCAAAGGTAGAATCATCGCAACACGCCCAGGACATACAGTAAACAATAAGTTTGCACGCCTGATGCGTCAGGAGATTCATAAGCACGAGATTCAGGCTCCAATATATGACCCTAATCAGGAGCCGGTTCTTGATGTGAATCGTATTCGTCAGGTGTTGCCACATCGCTATCCTATGCAGTTAGTCGATAAGATTATCAGCATTTCAGGAACAACAATTGTAGGTATAAAGAATGTTACCAGCAACGAGCCTTTCTTCACGGGACACTTCCCTGAGGAACCTGTTATGCCAGGAGTGCTGATGGTAGAGGCTATGAGCCAGTGTGGTGCAATCCTCGTACTCAATACCCTCGAAGACCCAGAGCGTTGGACATCATACTTCCTGAAAATTGACAACGTAAAATATAGAAAGAAGGTAGTACCTGGCGATACGTTAATATTTAAGGTGGAACTGCTAGGACCTGTTCGTCACGGGATATCATCAATGCAAGGATGGATATTTGTTGGTGACCAGCTTGTAGCTGAGGCTACATTTACAGGACAGATGGTGAAGAATAAGTGAGAGGTGAGAGGTAATTGTAATTTTAACATAATAAGAAATGAATACAATTAGTCCATTAGCATACGTTCATCCTGATGCAAAGTTGGGAGACAACAATATTATCGGTCCCTTCTGCTATATTGATGCTGACGTAGTGATTGGTGATAATAATGTCTTGCAGAATAGCGTAACTCTCAATCAGGGGCTCCGAATGGGAAATGGTAATGAAATCATGCCTGGTGCATCAATATCTACCAAACCGCAGGATTTGAAATTCAAGGGTGAGATAACAACATGCCAGATTGGTGATAATAATTCTATTAGAGAGAATGTAACCATCTCACGTGGCACCTTCTCAAAAGGTACTACGATTGTTGGTAGTAATAACCTTCTAATGGAGAATATGCATATAGCCCACGACTGTGTCATTGGTAATGGATGTATCATCGGTAACTCTACCAAATTTGCAGGAGAAGTGATAGTTGATGATAATGCCATCATCTCTGCAGAGGTGTTAGTACACCAGTTCGTACACATCGGAGGATATGTTATGGTACAGGGTGGATGTCGCACATCGCAGGATATCCCACCATATGTCATCGCAGGAAAAGAACCAATACGTTTTGCAGGACTTAATCTGATAGGTCTTCGCAGACGTGGTTTTGACAATGATACTATCCTCGCTATTCGTGAAGCATATAATACTATATATTCAAAAGGTATCATCAAGGAAGGATTGGAAGAGGTGCGCAAGACAATGACGATAACTCCTGAGATACAATATGTCCTTGACTTCATCGAAAAGGCAGAAAGAGGAATCATAAGGTGAACCTAATCGTCATAACTGGTCCTACAGGAGTTGGAAAGACTGACCTGACGTTGGAGATATCAGAGCACTATGGATTAGATATCATAAATGCTGATTCCCGACAGATATATGCAGAGATTCCCATAGGAACAGCAGCACCAACAGAAGAACAACAGGCAAGAGTGAGGCATCACTTCGTCGGAACACGACACATAGGAGATTACTACTCTGCTTCCCTGTATGAGCAGGATGTGATGAAACTGCTGACGGAATCAAAAGCAAAGCAGAAGAATACCTGCATTATGAGTGGCGGCTCGATGATGTATATTGATGCTGTGTGTAATGGCATAGACGATATCCCCACCATACGTGATGATATTCGCATAATGATGAAGGAACGTCTGGCAAAAGAGGGACTTGAGGCTCTTGTGGAAGAGTTAAAAGAAATGGACCCAGAACATTGGCAGATTGTTGACAAACATAATCCACGAAGAGTGGTTCATGCTTTGGAAATATGTCATCAGACTGGAAAAACATATACCTCCTTCAGAAAGAACAGCATGGCTCCAGGTAGCCCAAGGACGCTACCCGATGGCACAGAACTTAATATAATAAAGATAGGTATCACACGAGAAAGAGAAGAGTTATATGAACGCATCAATGAACGTGTTCTGCAGATGGTGGGAAAAGGACTTATTGAGGAAGCACGACGGATGTTGCCAAACAGAAATGAGAATGCCCTGAATACTGTAGGATACAAAGAGATGTTCAAATACTTCGATGGAGAGATTCCTATAGAAGAAGCCATACGACAGATACAGAGTCACACCCGAGAGTATGCTCGAAAACAATTGACATGGTATAAGAAGGACCCAACGGTGACTTGGTTTAACCTCTCAGACAAAACAATAAAAACAAAGAACATAATTGAAAACATTAATAACCATATTTAAAAGTCTGTGGAACTTTCTGAAGAAAGTATGGCACAAGACAGTAAAGTTCTGTAAGTGGTATCACACCACCTTTGTCAATCATAACAGATATGTAAAGGCAACAATGTTGTTTTGCACGGCGATTGTAGCCTTCTTCCTGTATCTCGGTGCTGTTGATATGAATTTCCTGTGGCTGTTTGGTAAATCACCAGGTTGGTTGGAGATTAGCCAACATAAGACATCGGTTGCATCAGAGATATATAGCGCTGACGGTGTGCTGATAGGAAAGTTCTACAACGAAAATCGTACCCCAGTAGAATATGATGAGGTGGCGCCTGATTTCTGGACAGCCCTCATTGATACTGAGGATGAACGTTATTATAGTCATTGGGGCATAGATCCTCTCGGTATCATTGGCGCTGTAAAGGATGCTGTAACAGGAAAAGGAGGACGTGGTGCTTCGACTATCACACAGCAACTTGCCAAAAACATGTTCCGAGTAAGAACACAATATAGTACAGGTCTGTTGGGACGTCTGCCTGGGCTTGCCATCCTGATAATGAAGACAAAGGAATGGATTACGGCAACAAAACTGGAGATATATTTTTCCATAACAATGGGACGTGAAGATGGCAAGAGGGAAATATTAAGACAATATGCCAATACTGTTGACTTCGGACATAATGCCTATGGCATAAAGACTGCAGCAAAGACATATTTCGATTGCACACCAAAGGAATTGTCCACCGACAAAGCATCAATACTTGTCGGAATACTGAAGGGAACAACAGTATTCAATCCTATCTCCCATCCTGAGAATGCTCTGCAGAGACGTAACGTAGTAATGAATAATATGGTAGAGCATGGGCACCTCACGACAGCAGAATATGACAAATTGAAGAACCGTCCTTTAGGCCTGAAGTTTGTTGTACTGGACAGCGAGAAGACCGGCATTGCACCATATTTCCGTGGAGCAATAGCAAAATATGTAAAAAGTCTCAGCGAAGAGATTGACGACCTTGCAGACATCGATTTGTATAATGATGGCCTGAAGATTTACACTACCCTTGATACAAGAATGCAGAAATATGCTGAGGATGCAGCAAAGCAGCAGATGAAAATAGTGCAGAAGAATTTTGATGCTCACTGGAAGAATATGGAACCTTGGCGAGATGAACATGGCAAAGTGATTCCTGATTTCATAGAGAATATTGCTAAGCGACTATACGAGAAGAATCCAAAGGCTCTTGAGGATTCTGCTTTCTATGCCCACACATTGGATTCTATACGAAAGATGGTCAGCTATATGCATTGTGCCTTTGTTGCTATGGAACCACAGACTGGACATGTGAAGGCATGGGTTGGTGACATCGATTACGATAAATGGAAATATGACAAAGTGACCGCAATGCGTCAGCCTGGTTCTACATTCAAACTATTTGTCTATACAGAAGCAATGGAACAGGGATTGACACCTTGTGACAAACGTAGGGATGAATTCTTCTCTATGGAAGTATGGGATAAGGCTCAAAAGAAGAATGTCATTTGGAGTCCTACAAATGCCAATGGTACATTCTCTAATGACTCTATGCCTCTCAAGACGGCTTTTGCGCAGAGTATCAACTCTGTCGCTGTTCGTCTTGGTCAGGAGGTGGGCATCAGTCACATAGCAGAAACAGCCCACAATATGGGTATTGTAAGTCCACTTGACGAGACTCCATCACTGGCTTTGGGCTCAAGTGATGTTAACCTGTTGGAACTGACAAATGCTTACTGTACCATAGCTGCAAATGGTAAAACTCATCCTGATCCGATATTGATAACTCGTATAGAAGACCACAAAGGAAACGTGATATATACGGCTCCTACTGAACAACGTCAGAGTATTTCCGAGAGAGCAGCAGTATTGATGCAGACAATGCTGATGGCTGGTCTTACAGAACACAATGGTACTTCGATGGCTCTGAACAGATATGTCGGCAATTATCATGACACAGACTTTGGTGGCAAGACAGGTACTTCCAATAACCATTCTGATGCGTGGTTTATGGGTGTCTCACCAAAACTTGTCGTCGGAGCATGGGTAGGAGGAGAATATCGTTGTATACACTTCCGTACTGGTGCTTTGGGACAGGGTTCAAGGACTGCCTTGCCTATATGTGGATTATTCTTTGAGAAGGTAATGGCTGATAAACGCTTCAGCAATTATCATGCTCATTTCGTAAAAGACCCGATGTTGCTGGAATCGTATATGTATGATTGCAGTTATGTTCATCAGGCTCGTCCTGACACTTTATCTGCGATGAAGAAGAAGTCACTTTTGAGAATATATGAAAAAACAATTAATATACTTACTTCTTGCGCTTGTTACTCTTAATGTCAGTGCACAGATAAAACGTGAATTCCGTGGTGCATGGATACAGTGTGTCAACGGACAGTTTCTTGGCATGGGAACAGAGAAGATGCAGCAGACTCTGCTTTATCAACTCGACGAACTGCAAAAAGATGGTGTCAATGCTATTATCTTTCAGGTGCGCCCGGAGTGTGATGCCCTCTATGCTTCATCATACGAACCTTGGAGCCGATTCCTGACTGGTCGTCAGGGAATGCCCCCTTCTCCTTATTGGGACCCTTTGTTCTGGATGATTAACGAATGCCACAAACGTGGTATGGAACTGCATGCCTGGATAAATCCTTACAGGGCAAAGACAAAGAATACCACTCAGTTGGCAAGCAATCATATTGCCGTACGTCGTCCTGACCTCGTATTCCCTTACGATGGCTTGTATATTCTGAATCCTGCACGTCGTGAGAACAGCACTTTTATATGCAAGGTGGTTGCTGATATCCTTAGAAGATACGATGTTGACGGATTGCATATAGATGATTATTTCTATCCTTATCCTGCACAGGGAAGTGTAATAGCTGACGAAGCTGACTATCGTGCTAACAGCTATGGCATATCAAACATTGGGGACTGGCGCAGAAATAATGTCAATATGTTCATCAAGGAACTTCATGATACAATAGAATCTATCAAGCCTTGGGTAAAGTTCGGTGTTTCTCCTTTTGGCATATACAGAAACCAACGTAGCGATCCAAAAGGCTCTATGACAAATGGTTTGCAGAACTATGACGACCTTTATGCTGACGTAATGCTGTGGGTCAACAATGGATGGATAGATTATTGTGTGCCACAGATATATTGGGAGATTGGCAATAAGGCTGCTGATTACAAGACTCTCATAAACTGGTGGACAGCAAACTGTACTAACCGTCCGCTTTATATTGGTGAGGATATCGAGAGAACAGTGAAGTTTGGTCAGCAGGCAACAAAACGTCAGCTCCACACATCATTACTGGGCCCATCGTCTGCCCTTTCGGGTACTGTATTATGGTATGCTAAGGCTGCTGTTGACAATGTTGGAGGATATGCCACAAACCTTAGAAACGTTTACTGGCGCTACCCTGCCCTACAGCCGCTGATGCCTTTCAAGGCCGGTGGTAAGCCTGGAAAGGTAAGAAAGGTGAAACCAATCTGGACAAGCGACGGATACGTGCTCTTTTGGGAAGCACCAAAAGCAAAGAATGTCTACAATGCAGCATATAAATATGTTGTATATCGTTTCAACAGTAATGAGACAATCGACATTGAAGACCCGTCACACATCGTGGCAGTAACACATAATACATGGTATAACCTTCCTTATCAGAATGGCCATACAAAATATGTATATGTCGTAACAGCCCTCGACAGAATGAGTAACGAGAGTGCAAAAGTAAAGAAGAAAGTAAAACTTTAAACTCTTTAAACTGTCTTTAAACTTTAAACGTTAAACTTTAAACATTATAATAAATAGTATGGAACGCGACAACAAAATCTTCGAGCTCATTGAGAATGAGCACCAGCGTCAGCTCAAAGGAATTGAGCTCATCGCATCAGAGAATTTCGTAAGTGATCAGGTAATGGAGGCTATGGGCTCCTATTGCACCAACAAGTATGCAGAAGGATATCCTGGCCATCGTTACTATGGCGGCTGTCAGGTTGTTGACCAGATTGAGCAGCTCGCTATCGACCGTGCTTGTGAACTCTTTGGTGCAGAATATGCAAACGTACAGCCTCACTCAGGTGCACAGGCTAATGCTGCAGTGCTTCTTGCTGTTCTGAAGCCAGGCGATTGTTTCATGGGTCTGAACCTCGACCACGGTGGTCACCTCTCACACGGTTCTCTGGTAAATACATCTGGTATCCTCTATCATCCTGTCGGCTATAACCTCAACAAGGAGACAGGCCGTGTTGATTATGACGAGATGGAGAAACTGGCAAAGGAGAACAAGCCAAAACTCATCATCGGTGGTGGCTCTGCTTATTCTCGTGAGTGGGATTATGCTCGCATGAGAAAGATTGCCGACGAGGTAGGCGCTCTCCTCATGATTGATATGGCACACCCTGCAGGACTTATCGCAGCTGGTCTGTTGGAGAATCCTGTGAAGTATGCTCACATCGTAACAACAACAACTCACAAGACTCTTCGTGGTCCTCGTGGCGGTCTTATCCTCCTCGGAAAGGATTTCGACAATCCTTGGGGATACACTACTCCAAAGGGTGTTGTGAAGAAGATGTCACAGCTGCTCAACTCTGCTGTCTTCCCAGGACAACAGGGTGGTCCTCTGGAGCATGTCATTGCTGCTAAGGCTGTTGCTTTCGGTGAAGCCCTCAAGCCTGAATTCAAGGAATATGCAAAGCAAGTTAAGAAGAATGCTGCTGTATTGGCAGATGAACTCGTAAAGCGTGGCTTCACAATCGTCAGCGGCGGTACAGACAACCACTCTATGCTTGTTGACCTGCGCTCTAAATATCCTGATTTGACAGGTAAGGTTGCTGAGAATGCTCTCGTTGCTGCTGACATCACCATCAACAAGAATATGGTGCCATTCGATACACGTTCTGCATTCCAGACCTCTGGATTCCGTCTCGGAACACCTGCTATTACCACACGTGGTGCGAAAGAAGATCTTATGGTGAAGATTGCAGCATGGATAGAAGAAGTGCTCAATGACCCTGAGAATGAAAACGTTATAGCAAAGGTTCGCAGCGAGGTGAATGCCGAGATGAAGAACTATCCACTCTTTGCATGGTAAAATTCAAGAAACGTCGTTGGCACTGTCTGCCCCATCAGGAGCCGACAGAGCTTGACAGAAAGATAATGTACTGGGAGGAGCGTGGGAAACTTGTTCCTACACGTGACCTCATAAAGACTCCCGAACAAATAGAAGGCATCCGCCGCTCTGGTGTCATAAACACTGCTGTGCTGGATGCTGTCGGGGCTGCCATACACCCAGGCATGAATACACAGGAGATTGATGACATCTGCATGGAGATGTGCAAAAAACATGATGCCATTCCTGCATGCCTGGGGTATGAGGGCTTCCCAAAATCTGTGTGCACCTCTATAAACGAAGTCGTTGCTCACGGCATACCAAAAGTGGAGGACGTTCTCGAAGAGGGTGACATCATAAATGTCGATTTCACCACAATAAAGGACGGTTACTACGCTGATGCCTCACGCATGTTCATCGTTGGCGGCAAGACAACGCCTGAGAAGGAACAGCTTGTCAGGGTGGCAAAGGAATGTCTTGAAATCGGCATGGAGGCTGCAAAGCCGTTCTGCTTCGTTGGTGACATAGGCCATGCAATAGAGAAGCATGCCAAGAGATACCACTATGGTGTTGTCCGTGACCTTGCAGGACATGGTGTCGGGCTGAAGTTTCATGAAGAACCCGACATCGACCACTACGGACATCGCGGCGAGGGCATGTTACTCGTTCCCGGAATGGTGTTTACTATCGAACCGATGATAAACATGGGTACTTGGGAGGTGTTCATCGATGCTGATGACCCATACGAATGGGAAGTTATCTCTGGTGACGAACTGCCTTCTGCACAGTGGGAGCATACGTTATTAATGACTGATCATGGAGTTGAAATCCTCACATACTGATTATATTCTCGCAATAGAAAGCAGCTGCGATGATACATCTGCGGCTGTGATGCAGGGCACCACCCTGCTCTCTAATGTTACGGCATCGCAGGATGTTCACAGGATATACGGTGGCGTCGTTCCTGAGCTTGCATCAAGGGCCCACCAGCAGAACATCGTTCCTGTGGTAGATCATGCCCTGAAGAAAGCCGGCATCACGAAGGAACAGCTGTCTGCTATCGCATTCACACGCGGTCCGGGCCTGATGGGTTCGCTGCTCGTGGGAGTGAATTTCGCAAAAGGTATGGCAGAAGCCCTCAATATCCCTCTCATTGATGTGAACCATTTGCAGGGACACGTGATGGCACACTTCATACAGGAGCCGGACAATAGCCTGCGGCTGTCAAAGGTCAAAGGTCAAAGGTCAAAAGCCAATGGTCAATGTTCAACTGTCAACTGTCCTCCCCCACTCCCCTTCCTGTGTCTCCTCGTATCGGGTGGCAATTCGCAGATAGTAAAGGTGAATGCCTATAATGACATGGAGGTGCTCGGACAGACCATTGACGATGCTGCCGGCGAGGCGATAGACAAGTGTTCGAAGGTGATGGGACTGGGATATCCGGGCGGCCCGATTATCGACAGGCTGGCACGACAGGGAAATCCGAAGGCATATACCTTTGCGGAGCCACACATACCGGGACTCAACTACAGCTTCTCGGGTCTCAAGACTTCTTTCCTGTATTCCATGCAGAAATGGGTGGAAGAAGACCCTGACTTCATAGAACATCACAAGGAAGACATCGCGGCATCATTAGAGTGGACCATAGTGGATATTCTGATGAAGAAGCTGAAGCTGGCCGTCAAGCAGACAGGCATAAAGCACGTTGCTGTGGCAGGTGGCGTTTCTGCAAACAACGGACTGCGCAATGCTTTTCACGACTATGCCAAACGCTATGGGTGGACGGTATATATTCCCAAGTTCTCATACACCACAGACAACGCCGCAATGATAGGATGCGTCGCAGCATACAAATTAAAAGACAAAGACTTCTGCCCCATCGAAGCCCCGGCGTTCTCAAAAGTAACGTTTGGGAAAGAATGAAGGAATGAAAGAATGAAGGAATGAAAGAATGAAGGAATGAAAAAATGAATGTTCAATAAATTAAGAATAGAAAATGGAATTTGAAAGCAAAGTATTAAGCAAGATTATACTTGAGAAATTATACGAAAGTGGTAAGACCATCGCAACCGCTGAGTCATGCACATCAGGAAAGATAGCCGAAGTAATCACCTCTACCCCTGGTGCTTCTACATACTATAAGGGAGGTACTATCTGCTATTCCAACTTTGCCAAGACAAAAGTCCTTGGTATTGATGCCAATCTCATTGAGGAGAAGAACGCCGTATCAGAAGAGGTTGCTTGCGAGATGGTAAAAGGTATCATAGACCTCATGGAAGCAGACTATGCCATTGCCACCACAGGCTTTGCAGGCCCAGGTGCTGACCCTGGCTTCAAGGTCGGAACCATTTGGATTGCCTATGGCACCAAGGATGATATCCGCACCCTGTTGATAGAGGAAGACGAAGGCCGTGAGGAAAATCTCCGCAATGCCACCTTCAAGGCCCTGCAGCTGTTTGTGGAATATCTTAAAGAGATTTATCCCGACCCCACAGACTTTGACACGATACCCAAGCCGGGAGATAATCTGGACTAGTTAGGAATGAGGAATAAGGAATTAGGAGTTAGGAATTAATTTCTCATCTCTAAATGTTAATTGGCGCAGGATGCGATTGCATCTTGCGCCAATTAACTTTACACTATAAACTTACCACTGACTCTAAACTCTACACTCTAAACTCTACACTCTACTCCCTCCACTTGGGAGGGCCGGGGTGGGGCCTTACCCCTCTTCCCATCCATCTCCGGTGCTGCCACCGCCGCCTGTGCCAGGGTCAGAAGGTGTATCCGGATTCGTCGGAGTTATAGTTCCCGTGCCGCTGCCGCTTCCCGAATTATCCGGAGTAGTAGGATTATCCGGATTCGTCGGTGTGGTAGTTCCGCTGTTGCTGTTAATCTTGCCGCCGCTGATGTAGTAGAGCTTTGCGCGGTCTTCGATGCTGAAGAGCACGTTGATGAGTTCTGTCAACTCTGCTGTAGGCTGCAACACGTTGAGGGCGTTCAGTATGTCGTATGCCTTGCGGATAGCCTCGTCGGTAGCCTTGCGGGCTGTGGCCAGTTCGCCTTTCACCTTCGCACTTTCGTTGTCCACGCGCACGGTCACGAGGTTCAGCACCTTGTTGGCTTGTGTAACGGCTTTCTGTACCCACTCACTGATGCCTAACTCGGCAAGGGTGTACTCCGATGCTGCCTGCCACTGCTGAGCCATGTTCAGCACATTACGCGCCTCGGCCTCAAAGCCGGCACTCGTTGAGAAACCGAAGTCCTTGAACACCTGTCGTGCCAGCTGTGCCTTGCGGTAGAGAGGCTCCGTCTCAGGCAGGTTGAGCAAGCCGTTGAGGATGCCCAGTATTGTTGACATGTACTTGTCTTCCAGCCCATCCTCTTTCTTCAAATCCTCGGAGGCGAAGTCCTTGCCGCTGAAATGCCTGAAGGCAACGTCTTCAACCTGACGCGCTGCCAAGACCTGCTGTATAGCGATTGTCAGAGGCGAATTGTCTGTTGTAAATCCTGTCAGTCTGTCGCAGCATTGTTGTGTTACACCATCGTGGTTGGCGTTCGACAGACGCGCAAAAAAACTTGTTGTTAGAATTCTGTTTGCCATAATCTTAGAATTTTGGTTAAATGATAAAAAAAAATATACGCTGAGGTCTCAGAGGCAACTTTGTAACCTTGCAGAAGCACCGCTGAGAGCTCAGAGGCTCTTTTGTAACCTTGCAGAAGCACCGCTGAGGTCTCAGAGGCAACTTTGTAACCTCGCAGAAGCACTGCTGAGGTCTCAGAGGCAACTTTGTAACCTTGCAGAAGCACTGCTGAGGTCTCAGAGGCAACTTTGTAACCTCGCAGTAACACCGCTGAGAGCTCAGAGGCATCTTTGTAACCTCGCAGAAGCACCGCTGAGGGCTCAGAGGCCAATTCCGCCCCCTCCCTCGGATGGGGAGGGGCGGGGCGTGGGGTAAAAGTTGCACCTCCAGCCGCAGCGCAGAAACCCTGCGCTGCGAGTGTTGTAGCCGGTATGAAATATCGTTGTGTCATACTTTCTTTACCTTTTTTCAGTCCCGAGCCTCCGAGAAGTATGCTTAGTCTGCGCTTACGATATATGGATATGTAGAAGAATCGTCGTCAGTGTTCGACTTGACGGAGTAACCGCTGGCACACCAGCTGTCCTCGGGACGAATGGCATACTTACCACCGTAGAGTTCATAAGTACCTGGGGAAGAAGTTCCTTCGTATTCATTGATGTTATCTGCGAAATAGCCACCATAGATAATCAGTTTGCCAGGGCAACCATCTCCCGTGTAATTGAATATTTTATGGTAAGTGCCACTCATGATGATATAGAGGTGTCCGTCTATGAAAATATTACCTGGCACAGTCATATTATCTAATGTAACAGTTCCCTTGTAAAAGTCGTCAAACTCTGTTTTTGTATCAAGAGCGATATGCCAAGATGCGTCACCAACAACCGTTCCATTCATAAGTGTAAGGTTTTTCCCTGTTACATCATTCTGAAGGAACATGTGTGTTACTGTGTGTCCGTCAAAGTCGATGACACCGTCGGCACGGGTGATGGCTTTTGCTTGATTATATGAGTCGAGACTCCAAGAAATATCGCTCGTAAATATCAGTCTGGGATTAGGGGTTTCTTCTGCATTAAAAGAGGCGATTGCTGTTGCCCAATTAGAACTGTTAACTTGATATTCAACGGAAGTGCCGTAACTGATTTCCTTGCTATACGTTTCACCAGCCACGAAATTTGCTTTTGTTGAAGAGAGCGTTTCGCTCGTCTCGTTGTAAACGAGGGTCTGCTCGCCAGTATATTGTCCTGCAGGGATTGTCAAATAGATGGTATTCTTACCGCCAGCGCCAACGGTGAATGTAGCCTTTGAGATAGCGGTGCCGTTGCTCTTGTAGGTCAGCGTGGCTTCATCTCCAGCCGATACGCCGTCGGGAGCAAAGACAGTGAACTTCATCATCGAGGTGTTGACAGCGAAGTCGCAGCTGATGTCCTCACCCGTGCCGTAGAACGTGGAGCCGTAGTAGAGGTTACACTTGGCAGCTCCGCCGAGCGTGCCGTCCTGCGCGAGGAAAGTGCCGTCGGTATAAGTGTAGGAGCCGTCGGTGTTTATGGTCACGGCTGACGTATTGTTCTGGTCACTGACGTAGCAGATGAGCATTGAGGTAGCCGACGGAGTACCGCTGATGGTGCCCGTGAATGTAGCAGATGCTGTGCCTGCACCGCTCTCAAGGTCAAGGGTAGAGACGTTGCCGTTATATACTACCTTTATCTTGTCGCCTGCCTGCCATGTGGCGCTGATGTCGCTGCCGTCCTCGCTGTATGACACGCGGGTAGCATTGCTGCGTACATCGTCACCGGCATAGTTGGCCGTGATGCGGATAGGTGTCAGCGCCTCGTCAGGATTGATGACGGCAGGTGCGTTTTCTGTTGTTTCGCTCTCGCTGCTGCATGCTGCGGTCAGTGTAACCGTCATGAGGAGCAACAGCATTTGGAAAATGTTCTTCTTCATATTGCTTTTTCTTAAACTTTAAACTTTACACTTTAAACTTTCAACTTTACAAAGGTCACTCCCATGCGCTGCCGCCCTTATCGGACCAGCCGCCCATCTTACTGCTTGGTGTTGCCGGGTCTGTGCCGTCCCAGGCATCCTTGCTGTTGTTCTTCCACGAGTTGCCGAGCCTTCCGCCGCCCTTCGCGTCACTGGAGCCGCTGAGCAACGTCGCCCGCTGATGCAGCATGACGCACTTCACCATCGGTCTCAAATAATCTTTTTTCTTCATAATGTTGTATTTTAAAATTAGTAAATAAACCATATATTATTAAAATCAAAAAAATGATAGCACGCAAAAAGGCACGTCTGCATCCCGTTATGGGACACAAACGTGCCTTATATCCTCAGACATGCCCGCGGCATGTTTTCGGAAATTTCTCCTATAGAGGGAGAGTATGTATGTATGTATGTATGTATGTATGTATGTATGTATGTATGTACGCCGCGCAAACAATCCACTTCAAGCGAATTGTTTGCGACAAAGCCCGCCACATTATATATATTATTATACATACGCATTGTCATTTCCGTTTGCAAAGGTACGAAAAAATTTGAAAATGAAAAAATGAAAAAATGAAAAAACTCCGTACAATAAACGAAAACTTTTTTATTCGCTTACCACGAACTCTTCAAACCATTTCTTGCCGACTGGCAGGAAGAGATTATGGCCAGCCTCGTTGAGGTGGGCAGTGTCTGTGCCTTTTCCTCCTTGGAAGTATTTCTTGCGGAACGCCTCGTCGCGCACCTTTATGATGCAGCCCTCGTCATAGTTCCACAATACGGGGATGCCATTCTTCTTACACACCTTTTTTATTATATTACATACATCCGCAAAGCCGGGTCTGTCAACATACCATGGCGTGACAAAACCTATCCGCGCCTTCGGACACAGGGTCTTGATGCCCTTAATCATCGTCACGAGGGAATCGCGGAACATCTTCAGGGAGTCTCTGTACATCTTAGGATTGTTCGCCGCCCTGGCCACCATGTCGGCATCGTTATGTCCTGCAATGATGATGACGTAATCAGCATTAGGGTCCATCGCCTTGTAGCGCTGCCACATGGCAGGCCCGAAGTTCCACTTGCCGTCGTGCGTCCTGTCGAAGGCTATGCACGACCCGTTCCTGCCGTAGTTGTTATAGACAAACCCCTTCTCCTGCGCCAGCTTATAATGCCACGCCTCAGTATAAGGGCTGCGATGATTCGCAACGTAAGAGTCGCCAATGATATTAAAAATCTTCTGCCCGTTAGCAATTAAAGAAAACAGGCAGAAGATTAAAGATAGATAATATCGATTCATGATCTGTTACTTATTGTAAGATCTTTAGATTATCAAAGTCTATAGTTTGTCCACCGCGAGCATAGAAACCAATTCCTGATGTACCGAGCAAGAATTCATCTTTTGCTACACGACGACGATATGACATAGCCCTAACACCATTAACCTTGAAAGTAAGCTCGTTAAGATTATACTCTACTTCAAATTCTATTCCAACAAGCTTTCCTTTTCTTAATTTCAGAGCTTCTTGTTTTTTACCAATTGTTTTATTTTCTCTCACGACTTCAAGGTTCGCTTCATCTTCACAGATATAGAAAAGAATATAATTCTGGTCATCTTCGTAGTCAAGCAAGATACCAAAAATCTTGTCGTCATCAATTTTCTTTGCAAGAGCCTCTACTTGCATAATGAATGGTTTATTGATATCAAATGAACCATAACACGTAGATGTGAGAGGAGTATCCTTACTCTCCATGTGAAGGACGCCATTGGTTATCAATGCTTTTCCACGTTTTCCAACAGACTCTGTCCAACCATATTGATTTGATTCAAAGTCGTCATACATCTGTTGGGCAAATGAAACATTTGGCATTATAGCCATCAATAATATTGACAGAAATATAGTTCTCATAGCTATTGAAATTTATTTTTTTGATAAACGAGACTGGAATTCACTAATTAAAGGCTCGAACTTTTTCAATATACGTACAACCTCTCTGTATGAATTCTCATTACTCATACCAATAAGTGGAGCTTCTTCTGATGATATCTTTATCTGGAATGTCAAATCATCATCTGAGATACCGCTCTGTTTTACGGTGACTCTCGTGCGAACAGCTTGTTTTGACTCACTGAATCTCTCATAATCCCAAGGAGTCTGAATAAAACCTGACGAAATATCTGTTGTCTGCATTTCATCAAAGTAGTTGAGCAATATCTGGTGTATAAGTTTCCAAGCCTTCTCAGCATCTCTTCTGCCGTTTTTATCTACTGTGTAGAACTCTGGAGAGACAGAAACAGTGAAGAACTTATTTACCAAACCACTTGGAACAGATGCCTCATAGAACTTATCTGGGCGCATTGTAAAAGATATTGCCTTTCTCTTATCTGTTCTGTAGAATTTTGTTTCCTGTGTTATATATCCTTCTTTTTCCAGTTTTATTGCAATAAAGTCTGATTTATCCAATGTGACTTCAACTACTCCATCACCCACATAGTTTCCATCAACTGATATCTGAGCATCAGAAGGAATAACTGTAATCTTTAATGTTTTCTTAGCATTAATTTGCATTGCTCCGATTATAACCATAATTATAATCAGAAATAATCTTGTCATAAAATTCTTTTTCATAATTGTAATCTTATTTTAACTTTTAATTTTTAATTTTTAATTCTTAATTACAGCGTTACTCCATTCTTAAAGATGGATATCTCCTGATAGCCGTTGATCTCATTCTTGGCTTTCTCGCCAGATGCTACGGCAAGGACCTTGTCGATAAACTCTGCAGTCAGCTCTTTCATGGTCTTTGAATCAACCAACTGTCCTGCATTGAAGTCAATCCAGTTCGTCTTGCGGTTATAGAGGTCGTTGTTGGTAGATATCTTCATTGTTGGCACGAAGGTTCCGAATGGTGTTCCGCGTCCTGTTGAGAACAGTACGAGGTGACATCCGGCAGATGCCAATGCCGTAGCAGCAACAAGGTCATTGCCTGGAGCAGACAACAGATTCAATCCGTTAACCTTCAAGCGGTCGCCATATTCCAGCACACCACTAACCGGGGCACGACCACACTTCTGGGTGCATCCCAAGGCTTTATCCTCCAATGTAGAAATGCCACCAGCCTTGTTGCCCGGACTTGGATTCTCTCCTACAGGCTCTCCATGTGACAGGAAGTAGTTCTTGAAGTTATTGATAAGAGATACTGTCTGGTCGAACAGTTCCTTTGTCTCGCAACGGTTCATAAGAATTGTCTCTGCGCCAAACATCTCTGGAACCTCAGTAAGAATAGACGTACCACCCTGTGCCACGAGCCAGTCAGAGAATTCTCCCTCGAGAGGATTTGCCGTGATACCAGAGAGGCCGTCAGAGCCACCACACTTCAGTCCGACACGTAGTTTGGAAACAGGAACATCAACGCGCTTGTCTTCCTTCGCAAGATTGTAGATATCACGCAGAACGTTCATGCAATATTCTGTTTCGTCACCATCCACTTTCTGTGTAACAACCAGCTTTATGCGGTCCTTGTCATAGTCGCCGAGCATCTCCATAAAAGCATCCGGCTGATTGTTCTCACATCCTAATGAGAGCACCAGAACACCTCCTGCATTCGGATGAAGGACGATATCGCGAAGAACTTTTCGTGTTGACTCATGGTCCTCAGACAACTGTGAGCATCCATAGTTATGATGCCATGCATGAACACCGTCAATACCTTGCAAGCCTGTTTCCTGTTTGAGGGTATTTGCCAGACGCTCTGCAATGCCATTAACACATCCTACAGTAGGTACAATCCATATTTCATTACGTACTCCGACATCACCATTCTTACGGACATATCCCTTAAAGGTCCTGTTCTCCTTTGCTATTGTCAGCTTCTCGTTAACAGGATTGTAAGTATATTCCAGCGTACCAGATAGATTAGTTTTGAGATTATCCTCATTAACCCACTCACCAGCTTTCAGAGCCTTTCGTGCATGACCAATCGGATAGCCGTACTTTATTATATCCTCGCCTTCTGCTTTGTCTGTAAGCAATACCTTGTGTCCCTGAGGGATGTCCTGAAGTAATGTAACGGATTTTCCGTCAACGTTAATTACTTCACCCTTCTTCATTGGCTGCAGACATACAACAACAGAGTCAGCAGGATTGATTTTCAAAAATTTCTGTTCCATATTGTAATGTTTATAGTATTTATGCATAGTTTATCGACTTTTGATCTTAGACTTTTGACCTTAGACCTTTGACCTTAGACCTTATATCTGCGTCCTGCGATAGAACGCCATATTCTCCTTTGATAATATCTCTATCGGCATATAGTTCACAGGAGAAACATTTCTCTTCAATACGACAGCTCTTACGAGGGCATCCACACTATAGTATCCCTGTTGATATCCATGCTGCGCTATGATGAAAGAGATACTTCCCTCATTAAGACATTTTGCATTTTTCTCCACCATATCATAGCCCATTATCTGAACATTTCGTCTGTTTGTCTGCAACAGAAAATCACCAACCAGGTGGGCTTTGGAATTCATCGTGATACAATGGTGTGTCTTAGGATGAGAAGAGAAATATTTCTCCAGTATCAATTGATTCTGCTTCTTCGTATTCGAATATGGCAAATCAAGTGTATTTATCTTTACATCAGGAAAATGGTCTGTCATATAGTGACGGAATCCGACCTCGCGGTTGTCCTGTTGTTTTGATGCAACATTCTTTCCATCAAGAGTCTGCTTCATTAACATTATCTCTGTCTCCTTCGAAGCAATGAGCATAAGCATCTTGGCAGCAAAGTAACCTGACGCAAAGGAATCCTGACCATAAAAGGCCAATGGCCTCAAATCTGGCAGATATGAATCAAGCAGGACAAACGGAATATTCCTTTCATGTAGTTCATCTGTAAAAACACGAGTATATTCCAATTTTGATGGTACTATGACTATGCCATCAGGATTAGAATCCAATATCTTTTCATATTGCTCTTTGAAAGACTTCACATCATTACGCACATAGTACAAATGATTGATGTGTACATTAAAGTCCTTCCGTGACTCGCAACATTTTTTCTGTCCCTCTTCCACCTCCGACCAATATGCTTCGCTGTCATGTCGAGGCATAAGGCATATGAATTCGTATCGTCTATTGGAGGCCAATGCACTTGCATACGCATTTGGTTCATAATTCAATTCTTCCAATGCTGTCTTTACTTTGGCTAAAGCTTTTTTCGAGACACTGGGACGGTTGTGAAGCACTCTGTCAACCGTTCCTGACGAAACACCTGCTCTCTCAGCAATGTCTTTTATCGTAATACGTTCATTCATTGTCCCAATATTTTTTTTCAATTCTTTTGTGATAGTGTTGTTATGGTTTTAGAAAAATTCGTGTCAAAAGTAGTAATTTTTTATGAATTATTTATTACACAATGTAAAATTTTGATGTACACACAGTGAAAATATGTTAATTGTAACCTCTGTATTACAATTATTTAAATGATTATTCTTATCTTTGCATGCAAATGCGTAATTACATAAACTTCAAAAACTAACTTTTTAAATCAAAAATGGCAAAAGTAGTAACATTGGGCGAGATTATGCTCCGCCTCTCTCCTAACGGTCAAGACCGTTTCGTTCAAACAGACGTTTTTCGCATCATCCCTGGCGGTGGTGAAGCTAACGTAGCAATCAGTTGTGCTAATTATGGTCACGATGCTTATTTCGTATCAAAACTACCAGCACACGAAATAGGACAGATTGCTGTCAATTCTCTTCGTCGTTATGGTGTTAACACACAGTTCATTGCTCGCGGAGGTGATCGTGTAGGTCTCTACTATTGTGAAACTGGTGCATCAATGCGTCCTTCAAAGGTTATCTATGATCGTGCAAACAGTGCTATTGCTGAGGCCAACCCATCAGATTTCGACTTTGATGCTATCATGGAAGGTGCTCAGTGGTTTCATTGGTCAGGCATTACTCCTGCCATTTCTGATAAGGCTGCTGAATTGACCCGATTGGCTTGTGAGGCAGCAAAGCGTCATGGGGTAACAGTCTCTGTTGACCTCAACTTCCGTAAGAAATTATGGACATCAGAAAAGGCTATCTCTGTAATGCGTCCACTCATGCAGTATGTTGATGTATGTATCGGTAATGAGGAAGATGCAGAACTTTGTCTCGGTTTCAAGCCAGATGCTGACGTAGAAGGTGGCGAGACAAATGCAGAAGGATACAAGGGTATCTTCGAGCAGATGATGAAGGAATTCGGATTCAAGTATGTTGTTTCTACGCTTCGTGAGTCTTTCTCTGCTACATTCAACGGCTGGAAGGCTATGATTTATGATGGAAAGGAGTTTTATCAGTCAAAGCGTTATGAAATCAATCCTATCATCGACCGTGTTGGTGGTGGCGACTCTTTCTCTGGTGGTCTTATCCACGGCCTTCTGACAAAGCCAACACAGGGCGAGGCTCTTGAGTTTGCTGTTGCTGCATCAGCTCTGAAGCATACTATCAATGGCGACTACAACCTTGTTAGTGTTGCTGAGGTAGAGGCTCTTGCTGGTGGTAACGCAAACGGACGCGTTCAGAGATAAAACAAATTGAAAATTGACAATTAACAAATTATGGCAAAATTTGATAAATTTCAGGTGATGGCAAAGATTGCTGCCGCACCTATGGTTCCAGTTTTTTATAACAAGGATATCGAGATTTGTAAGAATGTCATCAAGGCATGCTATGACGGTGGTGTTCGTGCTTTTGAGTTCACTAATCGTGGCGACTTTGCACATGAGGTTTTTGACGAACTCTCTAAGTGGGTAAACAAAGAGTGTCCGGAATTGGCACTTGGCATCGGTAGTGTTGTTGATGCTCCTACAGCAGCTCTCTATATCCAGATGGGTGCAAATTTCGTTGTTGGTCCTCTCTTCAATCCTGATATTGCTGTTGTTTGCAACCGTCGTTGCGTGACATATTGCCCAGGATGTCTCACACCATCTGAGATTGGTAAGGCACAAGAGGTTGGTTGCGACTTCACAAAGGTATTCCCAGGAGACGTTGTTGGTCCAAACCTTATCAAGGGACTCATGGCTCCAATGCCTTGGTCAAAGATTATGGTTACTGGCGGTGTTGCTCCAGAGAAGGAGAACCTCGAGAACTGGTTCAAGGCTGGAGTCTTCTGCGTCGGTATGGGTTCTAAGCTGTTCCCAAAAGACAAAGTGGCAGCTGGCGACTGGAAGTACGTTACAGACAAATGTAAAGAAGCTCTTGGCTACTGCAATGCAGCTAAGGCATAATATCTCGCAGTATATTGGCTCCACATGGCTTATTCTGGCTATGTGGAGCCTTTTGTTATGTACACCTGCTATGGCTCAGAAGGGAACAACGGCCTATGAGGTGTTACAGATGGACTCCTGTCGCATGAGAGCTGACAGCAAGGAGTTCTACCTACACAAATACAATTTCGACAAACACATTGACAAAGCCACTCCTGCAGAGCGGATACAGGCCCAGCTCATCTATGCTGACTATCTGTTGCAGATGAGACAATTTCAAGAAGCCCGTGCAGTAGTCGATTCTGTTGCTCCACATGTGGCATATACCGATTCCCTTCTCTTCCTTAATTATCTTTATCATCAGGGAAAAGTAAGTTTCGTTCCCATAAACATCCAGAAGAACAAATCTCTCATACAAAAAGGCTATGATGCGCTGGTACAGTGTTACATCTTGTCAACACGAAGAAAGATTGATGAATACAGGGCACTCTCTATGCAAGCCTTGAGTATGTATTTTTCATACGATAGCATCTTTGCTATTGTCCGCGCCTTTGATGCTCCTTCAATACGATATATAAATGAATATAATGTTCCAGACTCGTTATTGGCAGGAAACCTTGCAGAACGTACTCTAAGCATACTTCTTAATGGCAACAATGCTTATCTGATTGCTGATGCCTGGCGCAATCTCAGTACTTGTTATTTTCGCATTGGTGAACCCCAGAAGTCTGTTGAATGCCTGAATATGGCACTTGCCAATCCTGCTATTAACAATATGCCGGAACTGAAGACTTCCATTGCAGAGCAGATGTCTCTCTCCTACTCTGCTATGGATGATAAATTCCACAGTGACTATTATCGAAACATGTATCTCGACTTGCAGGATAGCACACGACAGGACAGGCAACTTGAGGCCCGAGCATTGGCACTCAATCAGACCACCAGTCGTATTTGGATTCTGGTTTACATAGCCTGTGGAGTATTCCTGCTGTTACTGATTTCTATCATAACCCTCATCCACAATCATAAGGCAAACAAAATAAAGAAGGCTGACTTCGAAGAGTTGGAAGAAAAACTGGCTCTTATGAAGTTAGAGAATTCCAAAGGAATTCGTGCTATGGTAGAACAACGTGCCTGTGTTCAGGTGATAAATGGTATGTTGCCACTTATCGAACGCATGGGGCAGGCTGCTAAGACAGGAAAGATGGATTACTGTCAAGAACTGGCTTATGAGATTGTTCACCAGAATAACATGTTGACAGAATGGATTAAGATGCGACGAGGTGACATCCGTCCGCACATAGAGAATGTAAACCTCAGCGATATCTTCTCCGTAATAAAAAAGACATCTACAGCAACAAAAAAAACTAATATTACGGCAGACTATTCTGCTATAGTAAAAGCAGATAAATCCCTTACCCTATTCCTTGTAAACACCCTTGTTGACAATGCCCGCAAAAGTGGTGCTACAGAAATAGATGTTAATGCTACAACAGGTAGCAACTATGCTGAGATAAGTGTCACAGACAATGGTAAGGGAATGACAGAAGAACAACTGGCTCACCTCTTTGAATATAAAGAGATTGATGGCAAGGGTGGCTTCGGACTCCAGAACTGTCGTGGAATCATAGACCGTTACAAGAAGATTTCATCCCTCTTTTCTGTCTGTATGATAAGTGCGAAGTCTGCTCTCGGAAAAGGTACTACAATATCATTCCGTCTTCCGCTCGTAAAAAGTATTATCTTTGCTCTTGTCTCCCTCCTCAGCATCAGCATGCAAGCAAAGGAGATAGACAGATATGCTGACAGCCTATACAATTGTAATATAGAGGGCAGATATTCCGATGCCCTACTCTATGCTGACTCCTGTCGGGCCCTCAGTCAAGATGCTGACTCCATTGTCATGCTTTCTGTGTATAATGAGGAGGCTGTGGCATCACTTGCTATGCATCAATGGACACGTTACTATAACAGTAATTGGCAATATACTCTGCTCTATCGCGAACTGACAGCTGACAAATCGCTGCCTGATTATTATCGCAGCATGCAGCATGCAGAATTGCAAGCCAATGTGGCAATGCTAGTAGTTCTTATTCTTATTCTTTCACTCATACCTTTGGTGTGGTATTTGTACTTAAAACCTATCGTCATACAACGTCGAAAGGAACATGAGCGTAGGAATAATCTTGAGGAAGAAATAGCTGCATTGAAGCAGGAGAATGAACGCCTGCATGTTACCTCCAGCATCACAGATAACCAATTATCAACAGTAAAGCATGAGACGATGTATTATCCTTCCCGCATACTGCAACTTATAAGCAATGATGCCCCACAGGAGGATATCTCAAATGCCATAGAATATTATAGGGAACTGTGTCTGATGCTCACATCAAAGGTGCTGAAGCAAAAGCCAATGAATTCTGATACCTTACAGGAATTACGTGATTTTCTCAGGCTTCTCATAAAGCGTCATAAGGATGACCCTCTCACAGAAGAACAGGTATCAAAACTCTTTACCATCGACACTCCACATACAGATTATCTCGTAATGAGACAGATAATGCGAGAGATTGGAGAAATAACCCACAATCGCAATTCTGGCATCTCTGCCATATATCAAAACGGAAAAGCAACAATAACTCCTAACTTTTAACTATCAACTGTCAACTCCCTCCATGTCCACAATAGCAGCTATAGCAACAGCACCAGGTGGTGCAATAGGTATCATCCGTGTTTCAGGTACTGAGGCCATAAATATCGTCAATAGTGTCTTCTCCAAAAACATTCTTGATGCCAAAGGATATTCTCTGCACTATGGACAGATAGTAGAAACTTCTGAGAGTGGGTCCCACATCATCGATGATGTCCTCGTCAGCGTATTTCGCTCTCCTCATTCCTACACAGGAGAGAATTCCATCGAGATATCCTGTCATGGTTCCAGATATATCCTTGAGACGATTCTCTCATTATTGATAGAGAAAGGATGCCAGATGGCCCAGCCTGGTGAGTTTACACAGCGGGCCTTTCTCAATGGTAAGATGGACCTCACACAGGCAGAGGCTGTTGCCGACCTTATAGCATCATCCAATGCTTCACAACATCGCATTGCAATAAACCAGATGCGTGGAGGAATAACATCACGCCTGCACGAATTGCGAGACAAGCTGCTTCATCTCACCTCTCTCTTAGAATTGGAGTTGGATTTTTCCGATCATGAGGAATTGGAGTTTGCTGACCGTTCTGAACTGGAGGATGTTGCTTATTCCATAGAACAGGAGATAACAAAACTATTAGAATCTTTCTCTGCTGGTAATGCCATAAAGAATGGTATTCCTGTTGCAATTATTGGTGCTCCTAACGTTGGGAAATCTACTCTACTTAATGCACTCCTTGGTGACGACAGAGCTATTGTGAGTGATATTCAGGGCACCACTCGAGACCTCATCGAAGACACCATAACCATCGAAGGACGTCTTTTCCGTTTCATTGATACAGCAGGCATCCGTCATACCGATGACACAATAGAAAATCTTGGTATCAAACGCTCCCTGAAAGCCGCAAAAAAGGCTCGCATTATCATCCTCATGCGTGATGATGAACACGACTATCCAGAACTTCCCTCCTTTGATCTTAGACCTTTGACTTTTGACCAACACCCTTGTGTTGTTATTAAAATTCACAACAAGTCTGATCATTTCCAGGCTCTTAATGGTATCGGTATTGACGAACTGAAACAGAAGTTGGTATATTCTGCACCATCCAATGACGATGCTGTTGTTGTCAACCAACGTCATAAAGAAGCTCTCACTATGGCACTGGCAGATATCCAGCGTGCCATAGCAGCTCTAAAGCAAGGCCTTAGTGGCGACCTCGTATCAGAAGACCTCCGCCTCTGCATCCAACACCTTGCAGACATCCTTGGCGGCGAAGGCACCATCACCACCCCAGAAGTCCTTGCCAATATCTTCAAACATTTTTGCGTGGGAAAGTGAAATCACTAAAAGAAAATAATAAAAGTATCTTTGAACGAGAGTTAAAACCATTGATAGAGCGTAAATATTTACAAAACAAAAACAATAATATGGATGACAAGAAGCAAATAGAACAGCTTTACAAGCAGATGTACCAGGCTATGATTGCCAAGGACATAGCGGCTCTCGACACGATACTTCTGCTCTGATTCACATGACAGGAACCAAACAGCCAAAGAAACAGTATCTGCATGAGATAGAGAATGGTACGCTTAACTACTATTCTGTAGAGGATGACGAGATTAGCATCACTGTGAATGGCTCGACAGCGGAAATGATGGGCCGCAGTAGGGTCAATGCTGCTGTTTATGGTGGTGGCCGTCATACATGGAAACTACAGATAAAGTCAAAACTGGTAAAGACCGATGGCCGTTGGCAGTTCATTGAATCTAAGGCATCAACATACTAATAAGGAAAGTGTCATGGAATACAAGGTATTGAATAACGGTCTGAAGATGCCGATGGTGGGGCTGGGTGTCTATAATATCTCAGAGAGAGAAACGCGGAGAGTTGTGGAAGATGCCATATCGGTAGGCTATCGGAGCATCGATACGGCAGCCATGTACTACAATGAAAAGGGTGTGGGCGATGCCGTTCGGGTATGTGGTGTTCCTCGTGAAGAGCTGTTTATCACGACAAAGATATGCGATTCCTGCTATACGAAGGATGAAACCTTGCGTACCGTTGACCATTCCATGAAGCAGTTGGGGCTTGATTATGTGGACTTGATGCTGATTCACTGGCCAGTAGGAAATCCAACCGTCATGTGGCACACGTTCGAAGAACTCTATGAACAAGGTCTGTTCAAAGCCATTGGCGTATCAAACTTCTATCCCAATACGTTCCCCAAGATTGTAAATGATGCAAAGGTGATGCCTGTTGTGAACCAATGCGAGACCCATGTGCTCTATCAGCAAAGGAAGCACGGCATTGGAAGCATGGAGTCCGCTGGCAGAGGGAAAGCACGGCATCTTCAGGAACAAGTCTTTGCTACGGATTGGCGAGAAGTACGGCAAGACATCTGCACAGGTAGCCCTGAAATTCCTGATTCAGAATGACATTATCATTATCCCCAAGACTACACATAAAGAAAGGATGATGGAGAACATCAACCTCTTCGACTTCACCCTGACAGATGATGACCTTCAAGAGATTCGCTTGCTTGATACTGGCAGGAATGTGACGGGATGGCCGTCGGATGCGCTGAGGTATAAAGTATAATGCGTAAGAAATATAAATAGATAAATCGGAATTTACAATGATGAAGACAAACTATAAGGTAATTGACAGAGATAAATACTATAGGAAAGGTGTATTCCGTCACTTTTCAGAAGATTGTAAATGCTCTACTTCCATAACAGCGAGGATAGACATAACAGAACTTGTTGGATATTCCAAGAAAACAGGGACAAAGTTTTATATCAACTTCCTGTATGTCCTCTCCAAGGTGATGAATTCCCGTGAAGACTACAGAATGGGGTATCTTTGGCAGACGGATGAACTCATCTGCTACGACGTGATAAATCCAACACAGTATGTTTTTCATGAAGATACGGAAACATGCACACCTGTCTATACAGAATACTTTTTGCGGGATGTTGAAGAGGCAAAGAAAACAAGGGAATACGGACTGGATATGGCGAACCACCCGAACTGGTTTGATGCATCGTTCATATCATGGCTCTCATACGATTCGCTGAACATAGAACTGCCCGATGGACATCTGTATTTTGCGCCTATCGTCAACTGGGGGAAATACAGGAAAGAAAACGGCAGGCTTGTCATGCCAGTGACTGTTCGCCTGAATCATGCGATTGCTGATGGCTATCTGGTTGCAAATGTATTCCGCCTCTTGAGACAAGAAATCAAGGCGTTTGTAGAGAGAGATAATGGTTAAATTCCAATTTATGTGCGAGCCGAGTGCAGAGCCAAGCTTGCTTGAGCTATACCATGGCGAAGCCAGAAATCGGATAAAATCCAATTCGTGAACAATTAATATAAGAAATGATGATTGAGATAAAGGATGCACGGAAGGAGCAATCTCCTGACATTGCGCGCCTGATTATGACGGCAATGACCGACGACTGCTGTCTGCATTTTTGTGGAGAGGGGTATGGGCTGGAGGACTTCCGGGGGATGATGACCATGCTCGTGGAGCGTGAAGATTCGCAATATAGTTTCCGTAATACGCTGGTGGCCATGGATGGAGACCGATTGGTCGGGATTGCCGTCAGTTATGATGGCAGTCGCTTGCATAAACTTCGACAGGCTTTCGTCGAAGCCGCAAAGACGTGCATCGGCAAGGATCATTCGGGAATGGACGATGAGACGCAGGCAGGCGAACTCTATCTCGACTCGCTGGCCGTGCTGCCCGACTATCGCCGTCAAGGCATTGCCCGGCGACTGCTGAAAGCCACTAAGGAGAAAGCAGACCGTATGGGGCTGCCCTGTGTGGGATTGCTGGTTGACAAGGGAAATCCGGCTGGCGAGTCTCTTTACGTCTCCGTCGGTTTCCGTTATGTGAACGACAACTCGTGGGGTGGCCACCCGATGAAACATTTGGTGATGTAATGATTGTTAGAGAATGAAGCATAAAGGAGTCATCTGCGGCATACTGGCGGCTGTCTGCTATGGAACGAATCCGTTCGGCGCTTTGCCGCTCTATGAGGAAGGCGTGAATACATCGTCCGTTCTCTTTTACCGTTTCTCCATGGCGGTGCTGATGCTGGCCGTCATGCTGCTCATAGAGCGTAAGTCATTCCGAGTCAGCAGCGGAGAAATAAAGACGCTCGGCTCACTCGGACTGCTCTTTGCCGCATCAAGCATTACGTACTATCAGAGTTTCCGATTCATGGATGCCGGTATCGCCTCCACCATCCTGTTTGTCTATCCTGTGATGGTGGCTGTCATTATGGCTACATGCTTCCGGGAGAAAGTAACGGCTTCAACGGTTATAGCCATCATCCTCGCCTTGGTGGGCATCGGCCTGCTATACAGGGGCGATGCAGGCGTTTCGCTCAGCACCTTAGGCATCCTTCTGGTCATGGTGTCGTCGCTGACTTACGCCATTTATATCGTAGTGGTCAACCAGTCGAGCATCCGCATGTCGTCGTTGAAGCTCACGTTCTATGTGCTGCTGATATGTATGCTGTGCTTGCTTGCCTATTCGTTCACCTCGCCTGACCTGCATCTGATGTTGCCCCCATCGCCTCGGGCATGGTTCTTTGCCTGTTGGCTGGGGCTGGTGCCGACGGTGCTCTCGCTGGTGCTGATGACCGTTGCCGTTCACGAAGTGGGAGCCACGCCTACAGCCATCATGGGAGCCTTGGAGCCATTGACTGCGGTAGCCATAGGCGTAATGGTGTTTGGCGAATCGCTCACCCTGCGTCTTGCCGTTGGAATCGTACTCATCCTTTCAGCCGTCCTGCTGATTGTGCTTGGCAAAAATTTCCATCTGCGTACTATCGGTCATGCCATCACCTCGATCGTCAGAAAGACTTGGCGATGGAAATCATAAGCTTAATAATAAATAGATAAATCGGAATTTAGCGAAATGGAAATTGTAAGGAAAATATTTTTGATGCTTCTTTGCTCATTCTTTGCGTTAGTGTTGCATCCGCTATTTCATACTATTGGGCTTGATTTCTATACGGAATCACCGTTCATTGTTCTTCATATTGTATTGACCTACATTATCGTGGGTACTCTTATTTGGACATGGGTAGGGAAAAAAGTATGGTGGAAGCAAGGTGTGTCTATATTTGTTTCCGCTATATTGCTGTACTGGATTAACATTACAATTAATGACGGAATGACAGGATTAATGTTTCTGTCTGGAAGTTTTTTTGATGGTTGTTTTTCTATAGTTCCAATCATGCTGTGCTGCTATTTGAATAATAGGTATTGGGGACACGATAGTCAGACTTGAATAAAAATGTAAATTCCAATTTATCGAACAGACAGATAGATAATGGCAAACATTCAAATCATACAAGGTGACTTTGAGAAGAAACTGAAGTAGTCTTGCTGAATTGGGCCTAACAGCCCAATTCAGCAAGACTTGTTTGACACAAATGCAGAACAGTTTGAGAAGATGAAGCGACTGGATGCAGTCATTGATCGCATCAACAAGGTCAATGGAACCGAGACCATTGTGCTTGGCAGTCAGCAATACACTCAAAAAGATGGCAAGGGAAAAGCTAATGTCTTTGCTAATGCCATCAAGCATGATTTCAAGAGTAAAAATCCAACGACTCGTTGGAGTGATATTATTCGGTTAAAATAAGGGAAAGAAAGTAAAATATGAAACCACTATCCACACGCACGGCAGGCTTCACGGATTCCATCATCCGTAGAATGACTCGTATCTCAAATCAGTACGGAGCCATCAATCTCTCACAAGGGTTTCCTGACTTCGACCCTCCAAAGGAGATAACAAATCGTCTGGCAGAAATAGCACCACATGGCCCACATCAGTATGCTATAACTTGGGGAGCACAGAATTTCCGTGAGGCTTTGGCTAAGAAACAAAGTCAT
>CAJODL010000009.1 GCA_905233165.1 uncultured Prevotella sp. | reverse complement strand
GCAGTTACCACTTCCTGCAGAACCGCATTCAGTACGCCAAGCCCGTCCGGGAAGGCCAGTACAAGGGACTTCTCACCGAGGGCGGCGATGCAGAGGGGTGGGAGGTATTGGGAGACCCCCTCCCCCGGTAGATCATATGTTAATCCTGTGTGGGGGTGGTCTCGAATCTACTGCCATCCCTGGATACCTTTATATAGATGTCGTAACCAATCTCTTTGTTAAGAGCGATGATCGTGTCGTAAGCTCTGTTTAGAGCTCTTGCAACTTCAGATTCGGACATCTCTTCATCCAGAAATCCAACTTCACGTGCCACATACTCTTCTGTACAATATGGATGCTCATACGCAGTGTCGAAAGCTTTCCAATTGTCGTAATCAGTAAATGGATTGAACTCGTTGTCTTTCGTGGTTAAAAGAATATCAGTTTCCTTCGGCATTCAGACCATCACCTCCTTAACTCTTTGATTCCTGCTTGCCGAGTGCACGATAGAGTGTTGACACAGAAATACCTAAACTGTCGGCAACTTCAGAAGAAGAATAACCGTTATTAAGCCGCATACGAGCAGTGGCCAACTTGCCTGGAGATATGCCTTTCGGTGTCTTAGGAAGTGCACGCTTCTTGAGCTTGTCAATATCAGTGTTCTTTAGTATCTCTTCAAGCTTACTGGAAGAAATAGCGCCAGCCTGAATTGCTTCCCATTGACGGTCAGTAATATCAATCTGATGTTTCTTTGCACCTACACGATACCGGGCCTCTTCAAGACACTGACCACGCACCTTCTTCTGTTTATCCTTGTCGTACTGAAGCTCAGGATTATCCTGTTTCATCATGGAAAATAACTTTCCGGCAAGGGCCTGAGCTTTACGTTCAAGAGGCGCATTGGCTGTTGCCTGTGCAAGAGCAATATCGAGCTCTTTAACCTCTTTCAGATATGTCTGCTTAGCAGAAAGGTTCTGTTTGTATGGATGAATATGACTGGACTCGAGTCTTGCTTTGTTGGCAAGTGCTTTCATCTCGTTTGCATATTCTCCGTAAACAGTTTCCATTCGTGTACCAGAAGATAAATCAAGAGCGTCCTTCGCCTCGTACATTTTCTGGGATTTGATCATCTTCGGAACCTTCTGCCAAATAACCTTGCCGTTCTCGTCAAGAACTGGTTCCTTTATTTTCTGCTTGGTCTTCGGATCGATCTTAGGTTTACCTGTAGCTGGGTCAATAACATCCTTTAAAATACGACGGCTTGTCATTTTGCCAGTGTTGGTATATAAACGCTCACCAGTTTTAGGATCAATATAAAAAACCCTGACCTTTCCAGTCTCAGGGTCTGTTCTGTATTCACCAGCTCTGCGATCAGGAATTTGAACCTCACCTTTCGCTTGAGAAATAAGTGTCGAAGCACCACCTCTTGGTTTGCCTTGCCACTTCATATATAACTGACGAATATTATTATCCTCTGCGGATTGTCTCCAGTCCAGGTCATGCTTCTCAGCATCAATAACCACCATGGAATGTTTAACAGCTCTTGCTATTTCTGAAGCAGGGGCACCTTTAAGAGTCATGTCTGTAATAAGATTTGACACTATGCCCATCTGCATCTGCTTCTCATGCGGTGTCATCTGCGGATGTGGTGAATTTGGATCACGTTTATACTTGACACGAAGCTCTTCAGCAAATCCATTCAGTTCCGGTAATGCATCATGCAATTTAATCTTGCCATCATTATTCGGAATAACAAGAACAGTATCGCCATCGAAATCAGCACCAGATAACTTCTCAGCAACTTTGGGATGAATACCAACTGCATCACATTTAACAGTGGGATCAACACCACCAATAACCTGCTTGCCATGCTTAAATGTATTATCAACGGTCAGTTCAGCCAACTCAAAACGTCCTGCATGAGGAAATCGCACAAGCACAACCTTCTCTCCTTGACGGAAATTAGGTGCGTAAATACGATCTTCCTTGATATCAGGAAATGGGACGATCAGCTGTGTAGCCTGACGCGGAAGAGATGCTGCTTTCAAATGAACTGCAGCCGAATCACAATTATCCGCATATGAATCAAGCAGATTCTTACGAATAACAGGATTGGAAATACTCATGATCTCGTCGAAATCATCCTTCCGCATCCTGGCATCGAGGGTCAGCTGGCGCTTGGCTAACGGAACTGTCTGTTTAGCAAGGAACTGAGAAGATAAGGTTCTGTTCCATTCATCCCATGTTCCCTGTTCGTTAACGATGTTCAGGCATGATAAATGTTCTTTACCGTCTTTGCCAGTATAATGAGTCTGGAAATAACGAAGCTTCTCATTGTCCTGAATTATGGATGCACCAAATGGATTGTTGGTAACCGGATCATTTTTCATAGGCTTCAATACAGCTTCTTCACCTTTAGGTGCTTTAAGAGGTGTACCAGAAACCTTGTTTGTATTAACCCGAATATCAACGCCCTTCGGAAGATCATCTGCATAAACAGCAACGCCTTTGATAAAATGCGTGCCATCAACAGCAATACGAACCTGAGCATATGAGTTACGACCTAAATTTAAGTCTTCACATCCGCGCCTCAGTTCAATAAGTCCATCCTTATCAGTTCCTCCTTTGTCTCCATAAATAACCTGAATACGCTTGGAATCCACGGAGCGAGGAGTTTCAAGCTTGTGAGGATTCTCGTAGGAATTATGCTCAAATCTGAAGTTTGGAAAATCAATCTCGCCATTCTTCCGGGCTCTGTCAATCTCAACCCATGGTGTATCAGACTTGGAAATAACCTTCATTGTGGTTACTTTGCCTGTCCCCATCTGAGGCTGTTCATGTTTGGTTACCTGATATCCCTCTTCTTCAAGTAATGCTACAGCATGTCTCAATTTATCCTTGGAAACACCCATAGCAACTTCACTACCATTGCCAATATCAAGATACTTCTTCTCAGATATGGCTTTCTTCAACTCATCAGCAACTGCTCTCGTTCCTTTCTTCTTGACATCGTCTACTTTCTTTAAAACAGAACGGACAGTTGAGTCAGGAATCTGCAATTGCTTTGAAATAGCTGCCGGTGAATATCCCTTGTCTCTGAGCTTAAAGATATAAGCGTTACGCTGTTTAATCAGATTCTCGCCATGAATATCCTTCTTAGCTCTCAACTGTGAGGTGCTCTTGAATCCCATAGATTTGGCAATCTCGACTTCGGTAAATCCACGCTTCTTAAGATCAGCAACTCTCTTCTGAAAGTTCTCATCACTCTGATATGGATTCTCACCTGAACCCCAAGGATATCGACCTGAGTGCCTTGGTGTACCGTAGTCTTCCTTGAAGTTACTGTCATCAAATAACAGTCCTTCACCGACATAAACCTGTTCTTCCGGGACCTGGCGTTGCATAAACTATTCCTCCATTTTCATTTGTTCGATCACGTCATCAAATATGACGGCCGTCTTCATGATTCTAGCGATTTGTTCACTATCTGGAATCTCCATCATAATCTCGTCACCCTGATATATGCGGAGCTCCATAGCCAGGTCGTTAGGCTTGTGGTGATACTCCAAACAAAAAAGAGCAGCATAGATTTCAAGCTGCTCAATATGGGCCTTAATATGCCCTGTCTTAAGATCATGGATCCTGAGAAATTGCCGATCATCATCAAATGCGATTGCGTCAGCTGTTCCGTAAAAATTCTTTGAATAGAATAACGGTTGCTCAGGATTCATTGAAAATTTAATTGCATCGTTGACATACATGTTCAACGTCTTTTTAAGTTTTGGGAGTGGTTGTTTTAAGCGAATACAATCTGATGCAAACTCATGCAACTCTGTACCACGCTGGACTGCAAGGTTGTTCAGATATGCCTGCTTCAGTTTGTCCTCTGAGTAGTTTATCCAATTCCACTTGCTCGCTCCCAGAAATGCGTGTTGTCCGACGATGTCTGAATGTCTTGCGAAGATCATCTAATACCTCTTCCTTGTTCTCAGGAGATATAAACCTTGCGAACGACATCTTGTTAAGACGGTGCACGTAATATTCCTGATTCGGCTGTTTGTGTGCAGTGGACGATCTCTTGCATTCAAGTGCTGCCCACTTCTTGCCAAAAAGAATCAGCAGATCCGGAAATCCCTGAGGGACGTTAGAGCCATCATTCTTCAAAATAATAGAGCCTGGAAACTCATCCTTCAGCTCTTTGATCAGTTCAGACTGAAACTGATTCTCGCGTTTCAAGATATGCAACTCCTTCCGGATCATCTAAGCAAGACCAAAAAAAGAAGAGATTTGAATAGGAAAAACATCAAAAGATGCTTATTCTATGTATCTCTTCTATTATAGGCCTTGTATTTTTCGCGATTTTATGTTTTTCTGATTCTGACAAATGTGCTTGCGTTGAAGTCCTTCTTCTTGCTCAGTGCCCGCTCAATTGCAATATCAATCTTGCTCTTACTGGACAAGTGAAAATAGAACAGATCAGTAAATGGTGTGTTACGTCTGTCAATACGTCCTGCTGCCTGTTTGGTGATCTTGTAACTGTAACTCTGTGAATAGAAAATGACGGTGTCAGTTGTTGTACAGTTCCAGCCTTCGGCTCCTGCATTGTATTGAACCAGATATGCCCAATGATCGCCTTCAGGTAACGGATCATGTTTATGCCCATTCCATTCGGCAATAACCGTTGGCAGCTTTCTGAGGATCTCAAGCTCATAATCGAAGTTGTAGAATATGATGACTTTCGGATGATCGTGCATCAATATCTCAACACTCTGAAGTCTGCTTGGATCTTCATTGGAAATCTGTCTCAGTACACGGCAGAGTTCACCAGCGTCTTCAATAGGCTGATGAAGATATGGATTGAACCTGTTACGAAGAACCATTCTGCTCTTGTCCATGTCATACGGCAGATATATGGTCTTGTGAATCTGATTCGTATGCTTGATGACAGGAAGCTCGACAAGAATATCACGTCTGTGCTTCATAAGCAGTCCTTCGTTGTAATATCCTTTGATGTCGGGAAACTTACTCCATGTCTTCCAGATAACATGCATGGATGTGAACTCGTATCTGGTTTTGTAAAATCCGTTTGCCTTGAAGACTGGAAAATACTCGATCCAGCAATCACCAGGTGTAGCGGTAAGCATAAGCCACTGGTTTTTAGCTGCGATCTTGAAAAATGCGTTAACCCATTTGCCTTTACCAACGAGACGCTGCTCATCGAAAACAAAAAAGCTATGATCGACATTCACGTACTTGGCAATATTGTTCCAGCTGTCCACTGTGAGTTTGATACCTGAAAAAGATCCATCTTCGAATATACCGCACTGGCGTGCCTCCTCATGCCATTCACGGTTGTCCCTCTTCTTGGCTGTTGTGATAATATACAGTGGAACAGGATTCTTAAGATGCTCATTCTCTTCAACACAAAGAGAGCCCCCGCATACTCTCTTAAGAAAATACGCGAGGGCCGTACGTGATTTACCTGATCCGGTATCCCCACACAATATGTTACCGGACTTCAGCTTTTCAATTGCGTCAAGTTGAGGCTGATCTAATTCAATTATCATTCTTCTACTTCTTCGTATTCATCATACTTACCGCCAAATACATTCACAGAAGCAACCGTAGCAAACATTGTACTGAGATATCCCTTCTTAGCCAGTGGGTCTGCACTATTACGATTATGTATCCATGGGTGCGTCATCACATCAACGTTTACCAAATTATCACCGACCGATCCGTTGTCTCTCATTCCATCGAGACGACCCCAATGTTCAGGACGCATAAGAACCTTTGTTTTCTTTCCGTTAAATTCACTGGTCTTGTAAATACAAGGAGGCGGATTGCCATTCTCATTGACAACAATCTCGGTATGGTACAGCTTGTCATCGGAACCATCAATGTCCTCTGCCTTTATATTCCAATGATCGGCTTTGAGCTTTTCAGCAATTTCCTTACTTACACAAAGATCGAATGTCCGTTTGCCACCAACAGGATTCGCTTTTGTAGGCTTTCCACTAAAGTTCTTAAACATGATAGCAGCGTTTTCAACATTCAGATTACCATTTTCAAGAATTTGATATTTAGATTCCATGTTAGCTTTACGTGCAAGATCTGCGTAACTCATAATTAATCTCCTTTAATCTTATAAGAATTCTTCAATGCTTGTTCCCAGTTTGTAGCAATATCCCCAGTTCTCGTCTGAGAAGAAGGGGCATTCAGTGCAATCGAAATATCGTTCAGTTTTACATGGTGGCTCCGGATCTTTGTTCTCTTCCACAGCTATGTTAGAAAATGCTGTAGACGACACAAACATCTCGAAGTCACCGAATTTGGCAATTGTGTCTATCGCTGTGTCAATCAGATCCTTAAAATATCTCAAGTCAATTTTGTCTCGCCAATTTGGTATGGACTGCAATGTTTCTGATTCAATCCAGCGATATCCTTTTGCACCTGTCACATAACCATACTTGTCATCCGAACTCTTACGATATAAGAGTCCACCATCGCTTCCTGGCTTCACAGGACAGAACATACCGGCTTTACCAATGAAATAATAGTTATGCTCATCTTCTCCGAGCTTCTCATTGAAATCCAGATACATGGCTGTCTTAACAGTTTTGGTCTCACAGAAATCATAAAAGTCCAGTTTCTCTTTCGAGAATAACTTCTTGAAGACAAATGGATGAGCAAACTGAGCACCGGTCGCTGTCCATTTTGTAGGTTCTGGCTCTCCTTTCTCTTTCGCTTTCTTGCATTCCTTTACCCAGGAAGGATCGTCGTCAGCTCGCTTCGCAATATACACTGCATTGTTCACAAGACACATGCGTTCATAAATGCTCTCAATCTCGAACGTATATCCATACTCCTTACCGAAATCAATTACAAACTTCTTGATCTCTTCAGAAGGATTTACAATCTTAATGGAGTCTGTCTTAATATGAACCACCTGTGCTCCCATGGCCTGCACAGTTCTGCGAAGCTTCTCCATAAATAACGCTCCACGCTTAGCAACCCAGTTGTCAATGTTGCGCGGATCCTTGAAGCGATTCTTGAATGATGCTGCTGTCATACCGTAGACACTGTTTAACGCTATTTTCAGAGCATAACTTAATAAGCTCGCCTGTTCCGGATCATCCAGATACTTAGCGAGCTTTCCACCAAATAACTTCTTGGCTGTTTCAAAATCACCATGCTTGATTGCAATACGTGCTTCATAGAGTTCCTGAAAATGCTTCGTGTAAACCGGACCAAAACCCTGTTCCACAATTATAGATGTCGGATGCATACTCGCTACGTCAAAGGTAAATACATTCGCGTACATGCCTGGCTGCGCGTATACACGTCCACCTTCACCGATCACTTCGTCCAGGAAATAACTCTTGCCATTCTCATACCGGTACTCTGGGAATTCCTTCTTGAGATCCGGATAATTAAACTGGCTCTGAGGTTCAGGATCATCTCCAAATATCAGCTGAGCGGTGTGATGGTTTGTGGATTCGGAAATAGGAAGTCCAGTCAGATCAGCCAATATCTCTCTTGCCTTGAAGTCAGCCTGACGTTCTTTGCTGAGAAATACAGCTTCAGTTGCGCGTACGTCATTCTCACAATAATCTGCAATCCGCTCCCATTCAGATTCAGGTGCTGGCTTTGACCAGTCCAGATCCATCTCCTTATGAGGCAAATGCATATCGATCTCGAATTTCTTCAGAGATTTCTTCTCGCTTGAGAAATCGTATACGTCAGCATAACTTATATTCTTGATGCCCTTGAACGGATATCGGTTACCGCTGATGATACTCTGACTTAGATTAAACATCTCCTGATTAGAAAATCCGCAGTAACAACCCCACAGCATGAAGTCATCATATCCTGTGTTGTTGAAACCGATGATCCTCATGTTCATGAGATTCTCAATATCATTCGGCTTCGGATTGAATAACCGGAAGCATCTGTGCTCAGGTCCGAGTTCCTTCCATACTACAAGAAATAAGTTCGGATAGCATTCAGTATCCAGGATAATAATCGGAGCATCTTCATCCCTTACACTGTCCACAAACTCTGGTCCGGATTTCTCAGGTTCCGGTTTAGGCCATACAAGCTCCATCGAATAATACTTGTCAATGCAATATTTACTGTTGTTGGAAGAATTCGCTGCAAACGCATATATCACATCACTCAGGTCGCTTACATCATAATTGACATTCTGCACCTGTGCCTCTTTGAGAATATGATCGATGAAGTCTATGCTGGTCTTAGTCGAATATGGCTCAATCTCCTTTCTTACTGCCTTCATGATCAATGCATGTAAATGCTTGTTATCCTCAACAGCTTTCTTGTTAATCACTTTTTCCTCCTTGAGAGGAAGTCCGCTGCTGATATGCGCTACTGGTAAGTCATTACACTTACTGAGCTTTCTACGAAGTGTACTGAGCTTGTCATCAGGAAATACTTTGATCTCAATGTTCTCATCAAATAACCTGCTAAGCTTGTTTACGTCTCCGTCATACCAGTAGTGTAAATGAATACCGGAACCGCTCTTGCTGTACTCAGCATATGTCGGTGGCCACTGGGAAGATCCGGCAGCTTCAAGATTCCTCTTTGCATCTTTGTTGCCTTCGCTGTCCTTCAGATCGAAATCAATCACAATAAGATTACCTGGAACCTTCACATAATGGATCTTGTGTGTATCAATATCCTTCAGTTTGGTTCTGACCTTACTCCAACTTACGTCTGGTCTGGTCTTGCCATCTTCTGTGGTAACTTCGTACTGGGCTGAACACTCTGCGAGAATATCATCGAGCAGGGACTTCTCATTATCCAGAACCAGCCACGACTTTCCCTTCTTCGGAATATCTCCTTCGTTTGATTCAACAATAACGTGGACCTGATCCGGATCTCCCTCCTTTCCTTTATCGATAAATTTGTCACTCTTGAATCCGGAATACCATGATCGAACCTGTCTCCCATCGATTCGCGCTATCTTTTGAAAATCTGAAAAATAGTTCTTTACTTCATCAAGAAGTTCATAGCGCTTTCTCTTGTTATCAACATTACTATTTGTGCACCATGTCTGATACCATGCCCAGATTTCATTTGCAGTTGCTCCACCATCATTCTGTTCAATCCGATCAAAGCTGTCTTCCATGAAGTTGAATATCGGGTCTGTGCGATACATCATCCTTCTTGGCTCATAATCGCTGTATGCAGCCCTTCCACCCATTTCATGGAATACATCAAGGCAATGCTTTGCAATGGCTCCTAGCTCAAATTTAACGCGTTCCTTGAGCTCATCGTAATGGGACTCCGGTCTGATCTTCCGACCACTCGGTTCTACGTCAATGAGTCTTCGGATAATACCACTCTTTGCGTCTGTGATTTTGACTGGTGAATTTGTGCCCATCATCAGAAAGCATCCAGGTCTGACTCCGTATCGCTTTACAAATTTCTCGTTGATCCGGATCATCTCATGAGAAACGATCTTGTTCATCAGAGAATTATCTTCGATGCGACTCAGATTTGTGTCATGATCGATAGCTACAACAGAATTGTTCTTGAATGATTCCAGAACAAACTGATCATTGCCAGTCATTAAACTCTTTGCATCAAACTTTGAACAATATCCATTGTCTTCATCAATATAGCCACCAAACAGATCTTCTACGATATTCAGGATAGTAGATTTACCACTTCCCTTTGGCCCGTAGAAAACCAGGAACTTCTGAATGGTCTTTGACTCACCTGCAATTATGGAACCTATTGCCCACTCAATCTTTGCACGCTCACTCGGTTCATACAAAGTGGAAATAAGTTCCTCGTATGCGGACCTGTCTCCGTCGTTCAAAGAATATGGTAACCGCTTACTGACGTAATCTGACTTCTTAACTTTCGTGTCCTGGAACGTCAGTTTATCATCAAGCTGTTTGAAATTATCAGGAAAGCTCTTCAGATAATTCAGAAGCTTCGTCCATTGCCCTGACGAAAAATTCTCAAGGAACATTGTTTGATATTCATTAGCTTCGTTCACAGGGTCGTCGATCAATTCTCTGCGTACGGATGCTAATTGTCGATCAATAGTCAACCGGACAAAATCGATGTCAGTGTTCCATAATCCAGCTTCCTTGTCCCAGGCAGCATAATATTCGCCACCACGTATCATGAGATCCTTAACAGTAGATCCTCGAACTTTAAACTCAGGAACAATTTCAAATTTATTTTCTTTGATCTTTTTGACGACAATTGAGTAGAAGTCCAGGTTACCAGAAAATGACGTCACCTTTCTTTTTGAAACTTCTTGTCGATTGTCTTGTTCATTGCTCATGTCACCTTGTTGATCCCCCGTTCTAATTTTCGCCTAAAATCCATGGGTGTGACAAAAATACACTTTTTTCTTATATTTCTTTTAAATTAATTTTTTTAAATTTTTCTCACGCACGTAATATAGTAAAAAAGTGTAAAAGTGTCACAGCAAGTGCCTCAAACCCTTGTGGCATAAGGGCTAGAGGGGTGTGACAGTTTTGAAAAAAAGTGTCACAAAGTGACAGAAAAGTGTCACAGCAACCAGAAAAGGCCAATTTTCGTAACACTTCTGTTACATGACAAAAGTGCCAAAATGAGTCGGTGTGACAGAAAAGTGTCACAGTGTGACGTTTTTGTTTTTAAAAGTGTCACAGCAAAAATGCCCATTTTACCCCTAAAAATTAGAAATTCACTTTAGCGTGCTAAAGCGTGAAAGCGCCATTTTGATCACTATGCTCCTCCATCCAATAGTTCATTTGATACCAAATTGGCACCAAACGCTGATCTCTTTTCGGAAATTTAAGAGGAAACAGACCACCTTTTCCATCGAAATTGTACTCCCTGGACATGAATTTCCATATAATTTCATAACAATCTCGGCTCGATTTTCCACTAAAAATCCCTAAATTTCCCATCAAAATTCCGAAAAATTGTGGAACCATGGACTCATTTTCCTCATTCAGGATGTCATTCAGGCTGTTCGAAACGCCTAAAATAAGCTCCAAACAGCTGCATTTACCATGAATGGACTTCCAAATACGGTCTTTTTCAATCGAATTTCGGCCTTTACCAACCTCATTTGCATACGTTTTTCGCAATAAAAGGCCGTCTTTCTCCCGATTTTCGTCGTCCTTAAGCATCGTTTCGAAGTCCATCATGAACAAATCAGCAAGAATTTTCCTGTCTGAGAACCCCGTTTTGTCCACAAGCCACTGCCAATATGTCTGGCAATCCTCTGTTTCAGGTAATATTAGTTGTCTCGCCATCGTCGAAATAGATCCCTCCATCGCTTAGCGAGGACCATGCTTTTGGCATACGAGTGATCTCATAAACGGTGCCTTCTTTCATGTTTCTAATGTGCACACAGTCTGGATCATCCTCATCCGTCTCGCTAAAGAGGTCATTTCCGTTTACGCATCCAAAGAGTTCGAACGGATCATCAATCTTTTCGTCATCATGAATGTCGTAAGCGAATACATTGTCTTTCTGATAATATGTCACCCATTCTTTCTCAAGGTAACACTCATTCTGAAAATCATCACGAGAAATCTTCGTCGGAGCCTCTTCAGGATGAGCCTGATACCGATCAATCAAGTCTAAATATTTGCTCCTTTCTGTTTCCCTTTCCGGATCCACTTCTACATCATCAATTGACAAGTCATACTCATCAATATCCTCATCAGGTTCTTCATCAATATCCGAGCTTTCATGTTTCACCACATAAGGCTTCTTGCTCACAACTGCATCGGATTTCTCCTTCGACGGAACCACTACAACATTCGCATCAATCCACTCACGAGCTGCCTTAGTCGCCTCTGTCGCACCCTCATCAAGGCCCTTTTCATAAGCTTCCTTGACACGTTCATCTATAGATTTGGCTTCCTTTCCACGAGAAATAGCTTCCTTAGTCTCGTTTGCTTGCTCCCTGCTCTTCCCAAGGAAATAACCACCAACTCCACCGATTCCTCCACCTACGAGTAACCCGAAGATGAACTTCATAAATCCGCCATTTTTATGCTGTTGAACTTCGTAATTAGTCTGATTATTAACCTGATTATCCATGATTACTTCTCCTTTTTAGTATTCAGTCTACCAGCAAGAGGCACATCATCCACATCAAACTTGATCCAGCACCAGTCCTTGCGACCCTCCATGAAATCTTTGTCTGCCTTATATCCGAGGTCTATCAAACGTCCGCCTTTAGGATTCTCATGATTGTGAGGATCCCACAAACGACCATAAATAGCACCTGCATCAACATCCATTTTATTGGGTGGTCCAAATTTACGTCTCTGTTCATTCAAGAAAACATGTCCATTACCCGTAAGCATCCAATTAAGCTCTTTTGTAATTCCGTTAAGGTTTGCCATTCTCAAATACCAGTTCGGAGACCATACATCAGGTGTTGTCTCTTTTGAATATAGAAGATAGAAAGCATTCCTATCCTTCTTCACAAGAGCTTCCTTCAGTTCCTCATCATCAACCTCTTCAGAATCCTCTTCGTCTTCCGAAATATCCGCACTCGCATCTTCTTCCAGTTTCTTGACTGTTTCCTCACCCAACATATATTTCCGGTCGGCTTCAACTCCCAAATCCTTGACTACGTTCTCCCGATATTTCATGAGAGTAGCCACTGCACCGGTCATTGCCGTATATTTTGCGTCCCATTTATGCTGTCCATACGCAATCAAACCAGTAGACACAAGAGTTCCTGCCGCAGGACCCGCATAATTCATCGCAATCTGACCATATTTCTTGATTTTGGCCTTCCGATACTTCTTCTTTACGTCCTTTTTAGTCTCTTCGGACGCATTTTTGACCTCTTCTTTGCTCTCTTTGACCAGTTTTTTGGTGTCCTGGAGCAGATCATGGATGTCCGAAGTCTTCACACATGCAAAAATACCGGAGGCAACAAGACCCCCGGTACCACTCCACGTGCAGATTTTCGGTCCATATTTCTCCCAACCAAGCTTCGTCTGGCCCCACATATAACGATAACCATTGGCAATAGTTTCAAAGAATTTCATGATTTTACTCCTTTTCCTGTATCAGCATCTCGATATACTGCTTACTTTCAACCACAGATAAGGGATTTTTGCTCGTATAGACCGTAGAAAATGGGTAATAATGCCCGTTTCTGTCCATACAAGCGTCACTTTCGATCGAGGAAATGGTTTCCGGATCTACTTCAACTCTCTTTCCTGTCCGAAAATCCGTCAAAGTGATCATTCGACAGTGCTCCCTTCGCCTTCAATAGCTTTTACCGGTTGCGTATACGTCACATATTCGACCTTTTGCTGTTCTTTCCCAGCTTTAATCGACTCATGGATCAGATATCCGGTACCGAAAAGTCCGAAAAACCCAAGAACACCCATAATAACATCGCCAACTGTACGGCTCTTCTCTTTTCTGCGCTCATTTTCTTCCTCTTTCTTGTTCCGAAGTTCCATCAACTCGATCTCATGCTTCCTCTGCTTGTCCTTTTCTTCGTATTCCAGCTTAATACGGAACTCTTCAAGCTTGCATTCGTCGAGTGTGAGCGCTCTGCCGTCAGGAAATGCATTATACATGTGGAATTCAGGCTTCTCATGAATAACCTTCGGGCGTTCTTTACCGGATTTTGGCTGATTTGTCTGTACCTGGACTACCTGATATGCACCAGAAGTAGACTTTTCAGTATCTTTGTCCTTCTTTTCACGAGATTCAGACGTTGTCGAGACGATTTTGCTGATGGATTCGAGGGCCTTCACACCGTCAGATACCATTTTCTGATTAATTTCCATAATTTTTACTTCCTTTCTTCGTTCTGATATTCAGCATCTTTAATCATTCGCTTGATTTTCTCATTGGACTGGTAAATTTTCTTCGCAAGTGCACATGTGAAACCATAATATGGGTTGAATTCGGTCCCTTCTTTGCACTTTACAACCGTTTTCATGCCATCTGCCCAGATAACCACGGTCGCAGGCGGACTGAAAATGATCTTCCTGGGCTGCAAATCCTCAATCGGAGGCTCTTCGCACAGGTCCGAAGTCTCAATATAAGGATTGCCGTCCTCGTCTATTCCTGAGACATCATCCAATGGGAACACAAACGCAGACCCATTCAAATATGCATTGATAGAGTCCGAAAATGAATAGTCATTAAATAGGTCCATTTGATGAAAGCGTTCTCTCATAATATCTCCTTATCTAATTGTTAGATTTCCTGGATCAGGTAGCTTCAATATCCACCCTCCTCCAGGTGATTCAACAGGATCAACAACACTGTCTAAGTTCATCCAACCCGACGAATAATCTGACGACTCTGCCTCATCAGCAGCATCTGACAGCTCATAATATTTACCAACCGTCACTGCTCCCTCGTTCACAATGATCTTCTTGAGATCCGCAAGCACCTTAACTGCGTCCATTCTGTTCGTAAAACGCAGCTCTTTCACCGGAGCAAGGGCTTTATACGTCTTCGGCATATTCCTCTTTGGCTGCGTAAACGACCTCGTTCCGTTTGAGTATGAGGTGTAGTCCTCAGGTCCATCGTCAAATATCTGACCGTCATACAGTTTTCTCTGCACGGCATGCTTAATCATTGTCAACGCTTCGTTCGTTGCATTGGAAATAATCCGCTTGCCTGCAGGTTCTATCTTGTTCTCCCACAAATACTTGCCTGGATCCTCAACCTCTTCTCCAAAGAAATACTTCGAAGCTTTCTGCAAAAATCCAGGTGCCTTAGGTTTCTGCTTAATTACATTAGGTTTGTTTCCCACAACAGGCTTCGTCGGCATCGGAAGTTGGGTCTTATTCGGATCCCGATACATGAGCTTCACGTCGCCATTGTCCTGTTTTAAAATGATTGGTTCATCGTTGTTCATGTGTCATCATCCTCCGAAATATCCTCAACAAAGTCTACAACAGTGTCCACAATCTTATTGAACCAATTGGATGTCCATGAACCCAGTCCAAAAGAAATAACCGCCCCAGCTCCGTAAGCGCACAACTGCAGCGGTCCGTTCAACTGAACATTCTCTTTACTCACAAAAGGTCTGACGATTGATGCACTACCAATATACATGGCAACATCACCGACGTCTTTGACCGTTTTGATAACTTTGTCTTTTTGCATGGGTTGTACGCTCCTCTCCCTTAAATTCCTGATAATAATTGTTAATTATGATCGGTTGTCCATTTCCATATGACTGATTCGAATTGCCAGATCCCTTAAATAACTTGTTACCGCCGAACGCAATAACTCCCACGACAAGACCTACCTTGATAATTCCCGAATATTGTTCCAGTTTGTCGTTCAGAGATTCCTTCGCACCTTCAACTGCCTGGTTCGTTGCTTTTGCTGAAACCTTTTTAGTAAACTTTTCAAACATGGAGAAAGAAAAGAGGAGTACCATGTTTCCATAATACTCCCCTCGGCCTCCTTTCAATCAATATTCGGGTCTAAGCTGTCCATCTTCTGTTGCTGTTCCATTTCCCACTGTTGCTGAGCATATGCGTTCTGCTCTCCGTGTTTCTTACCTACGAAATACGCAACACCTGCACTAGCACCAGCCGATCCCAAAATACCGAGTCCAGTCCCAATAATTGCTTTCTTATGTTTCTTTACTCCTCTTTTGAACCGCTGCCACCTAGTGAGTTTCTGCTTCTTTTCTTCAGTCTTTTCCACCTGAGTCTGTTCCGCTTCAGTCACTTCACCAGTCGTCTTTACAACCTTTTCATTGTCAGCCATAATTCAAACCTCCAAATAATTTGTATTGAAAATAGCGGATGCCATTTCCTATCATAAGCGTTGAATTTTTCGCGATTGAAAAGAGCCCCTTAAAATCCGGAGCTCTTAATCAACCGTCCAAGTTTCATATCAGTGGGTTCTGTTTCCCAATTTATCACATGAACTACGCGAGCGCCCTGATCAATCTCCATCGCAGTGGTATAGAATATAATAGGATCATCATCTGAACCATCTTTGGCAAATCCCTTGTTCCAACCAATACGTCTGTTACGCACAGATTTGCACTCGTCAGGATTCTCCAAATTTAAACCTGCCAGCCATTCACCATAATTGACACCGATCATCTTGTCGTAATAATCATATTCATCACCACGAGGCTTCATATCTGCCATCATTTCCTGAAGTCTTGCCTCATGTCTCCTGAGTTTATCAACGTTAGACCAGAAGATGATTCCAGAATATCCGTCCATCCACAGGTCATCGTTAGGATCTCTCTGAGGCGGAACTTTCACCCATGAGAAATATTGATTGACTTCTTCCTTCGCAATCTGCTCGCGAATGGCCTGCTCTTTCTTATCGCCTACGACATCACGAGTCTTTTTCTTATGGCGCTCATACAGGTTCTCAAGCATCGCATAACTGGCACTCAGATCCGTTATAGTCTTCGCACTCACACGGTTACTTGCAATAGAAGCCGCATCTGTTCCGAGCACAGTCAGTCCAGTCGGAATATAGTCCTTCCAGCAAAGCTTAACTTTCTCTTTCCAGTCAAGCTCTTCACCGGTCTCAAGCTCCTTCGCATCGATCTTACGTACGGCACGAGAGGTATCCATCGCAGAAATAACCGCAGTCGCACCCGTACCAATGATGCTGATGCCAGTAAATATGTCTGCCTTATGCTTTTCTGCCCAATCGCCAAGCCAGGTACCCATGATCTTGTAACCGTCTGCAATATAACTCATGATAGCGTTACCTCTTTCGCATTATTTCTTCCAAAAGCTTTTACAGAATTCTTGTAAGCCTTAACCTGTCCATCTTTGAAGCCCCAGTCGTATACGTGCTGAATATACCGCTTCTCAAAAGGCCACGTAACCAGTTCACCAATAACTACACCCGTAAGTGCAGAAAGACCTCCAAGCCAGAGTCCGTCCACACCAGCTTCAATAAGCTCTTCAGCATTTTCGTTCTTGCGAGGATCATACTCACCCTCAGCTTTAAGTAAGTTCTTCATCCGTTTTGCGCGTTCTTTGAGTGTCATAGTCTTTTCCTCCTTCTTATAGGTTCTTCAGAATATCGTGGATCTGGATCAGGGTCTTTCATGAGTTCCGCCACAATAACAGGATCCTTGTAACCAACCTCAGCACCATTGCCTACCTTGGTCATCCGGATCCCTTTTGGCTTCTCTCCCTTTGCAAGAGCCTCCTTATACTCCTGTATGTGGTATATGACACCTGAATCCATATCTACCCAGTTCACACCCATGCCAAATGTGAAATCGTAATTTGACATTGGACGCTTTCGCTTAAGATCTGCCATCAAATATCACCTCCAAATAAAAAGCTGAGGAGCTGTGTTTCCACAAACTCCTCATAGCTTTACCTTATTTTATAGACTACGGTCTTGCCTTCTTTTTCTGCGCGTTTCCTTTCTTTACGTTCTTTCATTCGGTCAGACATGTTATGCGCCGCCGACTTCAATTTCTCGTTTCCTGCATCTATCCAACACTCGAAGTTCTCTTTGCTAAACATTTCTCTCATAAATGTCCATACAAATTTCAATCCTCCGATTGTCGCCAGAAATCCAGCAAACCACAAAATCAGTCTCCAGTTCATAATTCAAACCTCCTAAAAATGTAGTAAGACTTCCAAACGTCTTCTACTATAGGTGTTGAATTTTCTGCGATTTATCGGCTTTCTGTTCTTGTCCATCCATTGCGGGAACGGTACTTGGTGTAGTCTATTGCATTCTTCTTTGCTTCATAAAACGATACACGGTCACGATTATCCTGCTTAGACACTTCAAGTTCCTTCTTCCATGAAATATAATGCTCACACTTATCATGACATGCAGGATAACGATTCGGGCATCCTTTACATGGTGCAACTCTCACGCATCAGTCATCTCCGTCGTAATATGGTTTAGGACCAGGCATCCAGGCGGTAACATTCTCAGAAGTCTTTCCATTGCTCGGAATATACCAGAGGCCGTTCCAGGGACTGTACTCTCCAAGCAAGGTCTGCCTGTAAGTGATCGTGTCCCGCTTACCATTTACTGTACATGTGATCTTGTTTTTCTCAGTGACTAAATATCGGCCTTCCCTCTCAGGTAGCTTCTCCGTCACTGGTATCCACTCTTGTGTCATCTTCCTCTTTAAACCTCCTTCTGGCTTCGTCACGTACTTCATGGAATATCGGCAAAGTTCTCACGCCTGCGTTACGTATGTTTAAGTAATCTCTGTCATTCATTTTTGAGATGGTTTCGTATGGATTCCAAGCCGGATCATGTATATTTTTCCTAAAGTGTCTTGCAAGACAGTTAAAAACTCGTGTGCTTTCTTTTACGTTATAATCAATGAGGTCTACAATTTTCTTGATGTTTTGTTCTGCAATACTTTGCTCTTTAGATTCCCGATGCTTTTTAATAGAATCATACAGACGTCTTTGTGCAGCAACTACTTCATATGTGTACTGCCTACTTAAATCGTAATGCTTACCAATTGACGCATAAGTCTCACCTTTTCGCCAGTTATTAAAAATACTGAAGTTCCTTACAGCATAATGACCATATTTTTCATATGTCTCAGGAATCTTCTTAACAATCTCATCATCCTGATAATCTTCTCTGTTACTTCTGTTCATACTAACTTTCTTCTCCTTCTTACAATCATGTTATATATCTTTGCACCTTTTTGAATGATGTAATAAATACTATTGCCGGTTAAACCAAATTCTTTAGCAAGATCTGATACTTTTTCTCCATCGGCCCATTTGGAAAATATAGTAATGTTTCTTTGTCTATTTCTAAGATCCCATGGACGTTCTTCAATAATCATGTCAATAATTTCTTTATCTTGGTAATCTTCTCTTTTAACATCTATCTCTATCCATTTGTCATGTTCGTCAAGAATATGCATGTTAAATCTCCTTAATAGACGCATAAAGCAGCAATTCAAATTACAGAATCTTGTATCGCTTTCCGCACTGTTTGCAAATAAAGTAATCAATTCCGTCTTTGCGTTCAATCATATACCGAGAAGCTTTATGTAATCCAATTAGACACAAAATAGATTTCTTGTATTTCGGTTTATCCACCATGAATCCAATATGCTCAGTCATGTTATCCCCATTTCCATTTTAACGTAACTTTTGCTCTGCATTCAGGACATAAACAAGAACATGCTACAGAGGCCATTACTTTTTTTTGAAGAACCACCATATACAAAATCCGGTTCTACGACCATAGCCATGCAATCTGCATCTGGAATAATGTTAATATCGCCTTTTTTAGGATTATCACGCTCAATATTGTAATAGGTTTTAAACTCGCATCCACAGTTTTCACATTTTCCGTAAAGATCGGTGTGATCGATGTCTTCGTAGCCAGAACTGAAATATTTACCATGTTTGATTACTTTCATTTCTCTTCCTCTTCTTTCAGCTGATTAAACACTTTCTCAAGGATCATGCTGTCCATAATGCTGAAGGTCTTCTTGGAATATGCAGGATTGTCCCATGGATCCCCACTGAAGTAAGGCGTAAAAATATCCATGAATGTCTGCTTGTTATAGACACCCATGGATGACAGTTCTTCCATCAGGAATTTAACCCGAGCATTATTAAAATGGCAGAGCTCCAATGAAGCCTGCCTTAACATTTCACGTAGTTCTTTCATTCGGTTTTCTCCTTTAAATACAACACTGGATAATAATTTTCGTGACATTCGTATCCGTCAGGAGTTTTGTCCGACCATTTCCAACTAACGTTTAAACACTCAGCTAGCTCATTCATAGCAGCCGATAAATTTTCGCTTTCTGTAAAATATGGTCCTCCTGGATCTCCACCATGCCAAATAGCCATATTTATTGCATTGTTGATGGCTTTAATAATGCGTTCTTTATTGTCGATCATTCGTACAATATCTCCTTCACATAATTTCATTTAGTTTTTTTTGTTCTTTCATGATTACCATATATTATCTCATTTCATAAATCAAGTGTCTCCTTTGCTAAACGCGCAAGTTTTATAATCTCCAGAGAACTTACATAAAATCCTTGGTTTTCAGGAATCGTCATAGTAATCTGTCCTGATTCACTATTTCTTCAGGACGTAGTTAATACTCCGATCTTTTTATTGGTTTCTATATCGTAAGCATTCAATTCCATGCAAAAATGATTTCATTTATTTTTTTTTCCTCTAGTTCAAGAAAATAATTGCCAATACTACTAATCCAACGTTGTGACATTTCAAGGAAACTAATCAATAGTCTTCGATTCTCTTTTTTAAAGCATGGTTTATTTTCTGTTAAGTCATCTATATAGGCAAAAGGATTGTACGCCCATGCAATCACAAGTTCTCCTTTTTCAAGATCATCATACTTATAAGACTCAGTTTCATTGTCCCATTTTAATACCTTCCAAGAAGTGCTCTTCTTATCAAATATGGCTTTTTGTTCTACTCTGCGATCATGATAAGTGTTTTCAACGGTAACTTGGTATTCGATAGGTCGTCCATCAAGTTCCGTATACTCAGGATATCCAGTATCACGCCAATATGTCACATACAAGCAAGGATACTTCACAGTCCTCTTACCTCCGCTTCTTTGTCAGTCATATACCAGTTACAATCCTGGCAACCTTTCTCTTCTCTGATTTTGCATCCGTCAACGAACTTTCCATGCTCAAATCGACAAAATCTCTGGTCTGCAAAATATCTGACGTCAACTTCATCTCCATTCGTATCCTTACCCCACGGATATGTGCCAGTATAACCTTCTATCTCATTCTGCTTCTGAATTCCCCATTCCAGATATACTTTCGCCTTCTCAAGATCCTCCACGCCGCCCTTTTTACGCCAGCGAGAGGTATACTTGAGAACATTACCAATGCAATATCCAACAAACTCATCAGCACCAAGTGTGTCACGAATATAATCAATTACCTCAATTTCCTTATCCGCATAGTGAGACGGATGATTTACGTTGTCAGTCATTCTTGGTATCCTCCTTACCTAAAAGCCATTTATTCAGTACAGTTTCCATTTTTTCAAAAGCTGGTGGAATAGCCCATGCTACTATTCGTCCATAATGATTAGAATACTCCTCATCACAATACAAGCGCCCATATTCATCGTCATCGGTATAAAAAGATATTTTTGCGTCGCTGTAACCATATAGACCATGGCTATCGATACTGACACTACCATCTTTTAGAAAAGCAACCACACACAAGTCATTCTCATTCGGTAAATCAACAGGATTATTTATCAGGTTATGCCATTCAGTTATTGTGGTGAACATAATAGTATTCCGATTACAAAACCAAGGTTCGACTATCGCATCAGTCATTCTTTTTCCTCCCACATTCTAACCAATTCCAAATATTCTTCTCTCGAAATGCTGCCGCTCATATAAGCTAAAAACGCAAGTCCTGGAGGTGGTGGAAATTGCATGATTAGTCCTCCCTTAGATCATTATTCTTGTAAATAAGAGTCATAACCGTCATCCCATATTTCTTGAAACAATGCATTAACTTTTTTCTCTAACGTCGAGTAATCATCCACAGCCTTATGGGCAAGAAAATTTGATGCAAGCTGCGAAAGACGCTGAAAACTTATAAACTGGTTATCCATACTTTTACGCCTCCTTCTTCTTTCTCGTGAAGATATACGCAAAGTTAATAGCTGCCCTTATTGCATCTGATTTGTTCTCGCACCCGTTCCCATCCACGATCGCCTGGAGTTTCTTGAGATCTTCAGTATTACAACGCACAGTAATATGCTTGAACATTTTCTCATCTCGTGTCGGGCATCTCATGAGTTCTTCCTCCCGCACAATGGACAGTATTTGTATTGAACTTCATAACTCTCTGGTAATAACACCTTAAATCCGCACTTAGGACATGTGAGAGAATTATCCCATGGTCCGTGTCCAGATCTGATCCAGTCAAATGTGTGCTCTTCCATAAGTCAGTAGTCCTCCTCAGTTCTTGGGTCTAGTGCTGCTAGTTCATATGAACTAAGTGCAGGTGTATATGTGTGCCACATTTCTTTTATAATCATTAAAATGACTTTGATTTGTTCTTCATCAAGAGGAAACGGAATAGTTAGCAGATACTTTGTTCCTTTGTCTCTAGGCTCTATCGGTTGACCATAATAATACTCCATCTTATACTTTAATATATTGATGCGGTTGTCTTCCATAAATCATTCCTCCTCAATATCGTCAAATATAATAGGAAGTTTTTCTTTCAGTTCTTTAAGCAACGGACACATGAGTAACCGAATATCCGGGTGTGCATCCTTAGCCGTCCTCAGTTTGAGCATGTGTCTCCATTCACGATAATTACCAGTTACCACAATCTCCGTCTTCAGTGATGTAGGTAATACTCCCCTGGCCTGTTGAGGAGTTAATCCGCACTTGAGCATCTCGAGATATTTTGCTTCGGCTTTCAGGCATGACGAGAACCACGCCAAATATGCCTGCGTAACAGCCTCACTACAATTGTCAGTATGCCAGGATGGACTGATAACCGTGATCCCTGAATTGAACTTTGCTTTGGAATAGTTGCAATATCGTGTACTCTCCTGTGCAAAAGAGCATAACCGGTGCCTCACAATCTCATGTGAAACTCCCCGGTCGCATACGAACTTGACAGATAACTGCGAGTGCTCCAGCATAGCCTCGTGTCCGCTATCGATCAGACGCTTGACAAGATCTTTTGTCTTCTGAATATCGCCAGTGTCGTTAGAAGACTTGTAACATGTGCGAGCTGCTTCCTCAATACGTCTGAGCTCATTAACTCCGCCTTCAGATATGGGTGTCAGGATCTTGTAGTAAGGCTCAATAATGATCATGCGAGAAACTCCTTTCATGCGGTTAAATACGGCTAACTAATAAACAAAAGACTAAGGAGCTGTGTTTCCACAAACTCCTTAAATTCTCATCAGAGATCTGTCTTCGGTTCCTCTACCTTAAGATCATTCTGCATCGCTTTGTTCAACGTATCGAAAAACGGTTTACATACTTCCAAAGCTTCTTTGAGCTGTTTCGCCGATTCCATATCCTTTTGACGTCGAAATGTAGTTATCTTATCAAAACACATTCCGATAATCACCGACATGTCAATCATTACCACCAGTCCAATTACCAATGTCACAATAACCGTTCCGAGAGTTGTCATAAGCCAATCCTCCTTAAAATATTGTTGAAGAACTATCTCTTCATTATACCCGTTGAAAATTCTGCGATTTTTGCAAAAGACTAAGGAGCTGTGTTTCCACAAACTCCTTCAAGTCTCAAAGCTGTTCACTAATTTCTTGCAATTCTTTGTCACTTTCAATAAATAACTTTGGTATCTCAAGCGGCCATACGAATAGATTTATAACGACAACAACGTTGAAAAATATCACCTCGTATATACTAAGAGCGCCATTTTTGTAAAAACTATCTTTAAAGCTTTTGCCTAATTCTTTAAGATACGAATTCACAAGTTCGCGTCCATAATATCTTACGTTCGATATGTAATATATCACCGCTGTCACTATGCAATCCATCACTCCACCAAATAGCCAGATACCTAAAAGTTCTAACCAGTTAACAGATACAATGTTCATACTTAACACCTCCAATAAAGGCGTTGCTAAAAATGTGAAAGCAAAAGTCCGTGCAGCGTTTGCCACACGGACCATACCAATTACTCTTCCTTAAGCAGGCGTTCAACCGTGCTTTCAGGGAATCCGGTCTCCTCAGCAATCTGCTGATTATTCAGACCTTTTTCTTTTGTCTTCTCTCATTTCTTCGAGAATTTTTTCGCTAATTTCTTTGTCAATTTTAATCACAGGAATACCATATTCTTCTGCCACTTGTACTTCAATGCGGCATCCACGTGCTCTTTCCCAGTTAATCCCACAAACGACCTCATCAACATTGCCCATCATAGCAATACTCATACCAAGCCAGTTAACGCTTTCGTGTTTCTTTTCACTAATGATCTTCTTTTCCGTATCAGTAAATTTCTGATAAACGTCATGAAAACCATCAATAAAAGTAACTTCTTTAACGTTCACCTTATTGATATGACAGTATTGTACTTTTGCCAACTGAATCGCTCGTTCAATCAGGGCGTCACTTTTCCCAGCCATCGGGACGCTCACAAATACAACTTTCTTGTTTGCCATAGGTTTTTCCTCCTAAAATTAATTTTGACCTTTCGGTCTATAATAAGGCTTGAAAAATATGTGAAAAAGAAAGGAGCCCATGTTTCCATGAACTCCAAAATAATCATTTATCATTTTTCTTTCTATTTGCCATACTGTTGTTAGATAAATTTCTAAATTCAAGTCTGTCGTCGTTCGGTTTCTTGATAAACGATGTACTTTTCGTCGTCAAGATATTACCTCTGTCCTCATGAACCAGTACGTCCTTAACTGTTCTGCGATTCATGAAATAACTTAATCCAGTATTAATAAGTCCAAGACCTCCCTGAATAAGTGCCTGTCCCATCCAGGAATTCTTATTCTTTCGAGCATCTTCCAACTCTACTAATCTGTTAGTAAGCTTTTCATATTCCTCAGACGTCTCGTCGCACTTCTTCATTCGACGAAGAATATCATTGATCGCTTCCTTAATAGAATAGCTATCATCCTCTTCTTCAAGTTCATCCCGTTCGTCCTTGTACTTAGCCATAAAACTAACTCCTTTCCAAATATCGAGAAACACACACTAAGTGTCTCCCTACTTAAAGGCTTGTTTCTTTCGCGATAAAGAAAGGAGCCCATGCATTTTCTGCACAGACTCCAAATCCGTCATCGAAGGTTTAGTATGTTGAATACGCCTCTCTTTCCATAATAGATACTCCGTCGTACTGCTCCCAAAAATGATCTCGATCTTGGCAACTCTACAGACAAGGGATAGATGTCTCCGGCTTCATTTACTAATCCACCGAGATCTTCACTGCTGACTCTTGCCGTGTCCGCTTCACTTTCTAAGAGAATCACGTTTCGCCATCGTTTCCTAAACATAGGCAACACCTCCTTCATAATGAAGCTTGAATTTTCTGCGATTGAAAAAATAAGAGCCCTTGTTAGGACTCTTTAAGTTTTTCTTTTACTATGTGTTTTATCTTTTTCCAATAGTCAATATCCGGGTTCATAAATGTCTCTTTTGTGTCCTTTAAACACCATGCTATTAAATCTGATGCTTTCTGTCCTGCAAATTCTTCACGTAACTTGAAATACTCTTCTTCTGAAAAATCATCGCTTAATGTTTCTGGATATTTCTCAAAGAATTCGTCTCCCGCAAGTTCTTCAAAGTCTTGATCACAATCATCAAAAACTGATATGGTTTTTAATACGAACTCAATAAGAGCAAGATTTAATTTTTCCGGAATCTGATTTTTCTTCAAAAATTCCAATTCTTTCTGAGTTAACATAATAAAATCCTCCTTAAATCTTTTGTAACCTTTCGGTCTACTATAGGCGTTGCAAAAAATAAGAGGACTTGTAGGCTTCGAACCTACGTCTCCACATCTAGTGGTGTCCTACCATTAGACGATTAAGTCGGCTAGTTAAACCGAGAAGCAATAATGCTCTTTTTCCGCCTTTCAACGCCCGGCCCTCCGACGGGTTTATACACTCCCAGTCCTCACTATAGGAGTTGTTTATTTTGGGAAAAATTAGGAGCCTTGTTTCCAAAGCTCCAAAAGTGCTTATACTTTATAGTTCTGAATCGCTTCCGCAATGACATTTGCCAGGTCAACTTTATCAAATTTTTTCAAATTGATCGAGCCAATCACAACATCGCACTCAACATGTCCATCTACATGTGTCATAATAACAACATACAATTTTTCACTTTCGCCATAGCTCAAATAATCCAAACTGTAATTGCTATAGTTATCACCAAGATCAACACTAATATGCCTTTTGTTGTCCTTTACAATTTCGAAAAGTTTCTCCAAAGCTGCCGATACATAATATCCTACTTCAGTTTCCACATGTTCCATAACATGCACCTCCTTCACTATAACCCTTGCAAAATCTGCGATCCAGACAAAAAAAAGAAGAGGCATGTGTGAAATGTCTCTCAGTAGTTCTTTACTAATCTTCTAATATATGCATTTACAACATTAAATACAATCAACATTCCTAACGACCATCCGAAAGCTGTTTCGTCAAGTTGCGTCTGATTGCTGTTCACAAATGTGAATACAATCGATGCCACTCCACAAATTCCTCCGAAAAGTACATTAAATACAATCTGAATTGTAGTAAAAATCCTGTAAAATACTTTCTTAGCCATTTTATTAAATCCTCCTTAAATTCAATTTCACATGCCATCTCTTCTACTATATACCGTGTTCATGTCGCGATTAAAAGAAAAGGCCTTGAGCATTTCGCCCAAAGCCGTTCTTCAGTTTAGAAAATCACTACTAAGCCATCAATCATCGTCTGAATTCCATCAACATACTCGTCAAGATCGATTTCGTTTTCGGAAATGATGATCAGCCTATAAATCTGCGTTCCGTTATACTCACCATACGGACCGAAGGTTACTTGTACTGAACCTTCAACTATATTTTTTATAGCTTCTACGTACCAATCGTAGAACCAATCCATAGGGTCTTCTTTGACTATCGATGGATCTAATTCGTAATCTCCATTTTCGATAGTATTCTGGATATCAAAGTATCCAAGACACCTTTCGATTCCAAATGCTGCAACATCTTCGTTGTACCATCTAGAAGCCATATAGTCGTTTTCCACAAACAACCCGAGGTCTGTATATGCATCAGCATACACCGTACCACAGATAACCATCATCATTACCACCAAAATAATCCCAACCAGTTTCTTCATAGTAAAACCTCCAATTAATTTGTTAGTAAGACTCTCGTCTCCTATAATAGAGCATGTTTATGTCGTGGCTCAGGCAAAAAATAAAGGGCTGTGTTAGAGCCCTCAAATTCGCATTGCGTCCATTCCGTATACACTCCTTATCATGTACAATGCCGTCTTCATTGGCGGGTCACAAAAACTCCATATATCCACCGGTTTGTAACCAGTATATAGAATCTCATGATCCATATATAACGCTCGATACAGCGGTAGCATGTTACAAGTTCCGTTCCTCATTGAATACTTCAATTGAACTTCAATTCTAACATTCTCGCATGTATGAGTGTTCTGTATAGACATGTTTCCTATACTGTCACTCTCCATAATGAAATGTGGCGCTTCATTTCCATCGTCGTAAACAAAGTACGTCATACCATTATTCATGTTTTCTGTTGCAAATACGGACATCATAATCAATGCCCTCCTTTCTTTTTCTACTAGAGGGCTTGTTTATTCTGTGAATTTGTGGCAAAATAAAAGGGACTTGTTATGTCCCATCCATCGAGTTAATAATATTTGCTATTACTTTTGCTGTTAAAACCTTACCTAATCGATTAGGTCTTAAATACGCTAACGATGTTATGCCATACTTATTGTCAGCATGTTCAAGATCCATACTTGGTTTTACGTAATGTAATTCAAGCTGTCTCCATTTAGGATCACATGAATGAATCACATATTTCGTTTCACCAATAGTAATAAGTTCTTGAGATGCAATAAACAACCGATCATCATACCAATCGTGTGCTTTCACCTTCTCAATCAATTCGTCCATCTTCTTTAACACTTGTTTTGTAGTAATATATGCCATACTACTCACCTCCAATATTACCCTTGCAAAATCTGCGAGAAAATAAAAGGGCTGTGTTAGAGCCCTTTTGTCCTACTAAAGGATCGATAATCTATTGTCTGTAATATTTCATTAATCTTGTCAAATGCCTGGTCAACAAGTTTTGTGCCTTTATACTTTGATCGATTATCATATGCTATCTCAGCCAGTATAAATATTATTGCGTTAACTAATGTAATCTTCAATCTTGTCTTGTGCTCTCTTACTCTTCGCCAAGTAACATAATTGATTCCACAGTCACTGCAAAATACTTGTAAACTAACTTTAGATGCTTTAAGAATTAATTCGATACTCTGCATAAAGTCGTCAACATATTTGTCTTCCAAAACACAAATCTTATAAATATTTTTACATGCCATATAGACACCTCCTTCACTATAGGCGTTGCAAAAAATAAGAGCCCTTGTTAGGACTCTAATAAAGCATCGCTGATCTAACCGTTAAATATAAATATTCCTCGTCCAAACCAATAAGTTCATCAAGATCAAGAAATTCTATTGTATGGGTAGGATAGTCAGATGGTTCACAATAATATGTAACCTCTCCCTTTCCATCGTCATACGTGATTTTCAAATAATCCATTCCTTTACCGTTTGCGACTCTGGCATTAATAACTTTTCGATTAGCCATTAATCGTCACCTCCACTATAGCCTTTGTAAAAAATAAGAGCCCTTGTTAGAGCCCTTAACAATACATGTCACCATCCTTTATACCGTAATATCTGAGAATACCCTGAACAACCTTTACCGGTAGATTCATACGACTTGAGCATATAGCAACCGAATGATATTGTGTCCAAATATCAAGCAGTTTCTTGTCCCGCTCATTCGCCATGGTGTCCACCACAGCAAAATAGTTTCTAGGTTTCCGATTAAATAATCTAAGCATAAGAATGCCTCCTTTCTATCTATAAGGAGACTTGTTTATTTCGAGATTATGTGGTGAAATGAAAGTGACAAAAAATAAGAGCCCTTGTTAGGACTCTTTAGTTTTACGAGATTTCAATACAGATTCAATTCGTTCACGTAACTTAGGATCTTTATCAAGCATTTCATTAAACATCATTTGTTGCTCTAGAAATACTAGATCAGAACAACCAGTAACGCAATCTTTATGCTTTTTAATAAAGTTCCCTAATTTCTTAAACTTGTCATCCATATTGGATCACCTCCTACTATACACCATGTTTATCATGCGAAAAATAAGAGCCCTTGTTAGGACTCCTTTTTAGCTTCGGTGTCTTCCTTCTTGTCCTCTTTAGATTTCTGTTCCTCGAGCATTTTCTTCACTGTCATCTTTGCTCCTTTAGACCAGTACATTTTCCATTTAGCATCCATAAGAACACCTCCTTCACTTTAAGCGTTGCAAAAAATAAGAGCCCTTGTTAGGACTCTTCGTGGTTTTCTTCTCTATGCTTTAACACGATTCGTTGAAATACTCTTCTATGACAATCCCGTAATTCTTCACTCAAAGCTTCTTGTTTTTTCCATATTTCCAATTGCTTTGAAATATACTCTGGGTCATCATTTACTTCATCAAAATACTTTATTACTTCTCTTCTCGTTGCTCTAAACATAGACAACACCTCCTTCATTATAACCCATGTTTATTACACGAGACAAAAAATAAAAGGCCTAGTAGGTTTCGCGACCTCATCTCTAAATACGGAATAGGACTGGCATTATTGGGTGCTTGGTAAGGATGAGGTCACCAGTTCAACTCTGGTCATCAGCTCGTTATGAAAAGCCTTGGGATCACTACGATCTCGGGCTTTTTTCTTTATATTCTTATAGTCCTAAAATATGCCGACGACCTCATCTCTAGCAATTTGTTCCGTAATTTGTTCCGTCAGGCTTGCTCATAACGGCCCGAACCCCTTGATACAACTCGTCTCTGTACTTCACGTATCTGTTCTCTGTTATGTCCGATTTCGCGTGTCCAAGCATGTGAGAAATAACGTCCAAAGGAACTCCTGCTTCTCTCCATTCAGTAGCGCATGTGTCTCTGAAGTCATGAGCAGAATATTCCTGTAAGCCAAACGTTGAACGAATCTTATTAAATACTCTTCTGGCTTCAGTGTAGCTCATTGGTCTCTCGCATGTGTCATCATCGCTTGCATGCAAAATAAATCCCTTGTTCGAAGTCGGCACAAGATTTCTTCTCACAGCTTCTGGTAATGGAATTCTTCTTGTCGAGGTTTTGGTCTTTGGTGGTTTAACTTCTGGTTGATTCCTATTCGGATGTACAACGGCTCTCTGAATATAGATCCAGTTGTTTGTGTAATCCAGATCCTCCCATCTCAGACCAAGAACTTCTTCCATACGCATGCCTGTGTAAGTAAACAGCGTGATCATTCGCCGAACCCTGACATCTGAAAGCTCAGGAATTTCTTCCCGGATTTTCCTCATAATATCTTCAGGAATGGCCTTATGATGCACTGTTTCTTTACCGCCAATGGCAAGCTTCGTGGATTTGAACGGATTCCTTGAAATATACCCGTCTTCCACAGCAGCATCCATAACTGGACTCAGAACATTCTTGATCTTCAAAAGCGACTCATGAGAATATCCCTTCTCTTCCAACTCATTAAACCACTTCTGAATGCCATTGGTAGAAATCTCGTCAAGCCTCTTTTGTCCAAACCTCGGAGAAATATGCAAGTCTATACTCCGCTGCCTGGCGACTTTTGTAAGACTCTGCTGATTGTTCTTATACAACTCATTGAAGTTCTTCATGTAGTCGTCTAAGATCGGAATATCTTTCTTGTCCTCTACTTTCATGACAATCGCAGGAACTACCGTGCCCTCATCAATGCAGAGCTGCAAATATCCTTCCAACAGATCTTTTAAAGTTGCTCCTGATACCCAATGATCTTCGCCGTTGATCGTCATCATTTGCTTGTAACGTTTCGGCATATTATCGCTCCTTGCATACAGCCCTATTCCGTTGACAAGGTTCATTAATATACCAAGCACTTCATCCTGAGTATACAGATTACCTACCATTTTTCAATCCTTTCATAAAAAGAAAAGGAGGCTACCGAAGTAACCTCCTCAAAGCGCATTCAATCTGTCTACGAGTTCATTAATTGCTGCTACAAGAGATGTTTTATCGGACGTCTTCAATTCATTCAACTTGATGTCTGTAATATCTTTTGTCATGTGAGTATGGATCTTGTCCGCTTTTCTCTCAAGAGCCTGGTTAACGGTTGTTATGTTGGCCTTCTCTTGCATGCGCAAATAAAGCTCATAATAGTCGTCAATATCAGGCAATGCGTTAACCTGTTTCTTGAGATCTAAATATCCGTCCACAGTAGTTATAAGGATTACATTCTGAGAACCATCGAAAGACACAGAACCTGTTACGTCACCGTACAGTGCAAATGTTACTGGCTCAAATAACCTCTTGGCTGTTTCTGCATCTCCTCCGTCATCACCTTTATCACCTTTATCTCCCTTGTCACCTTTATCTCCCTTTTCTCCTTTAGGCCCCTGGATTCCCTGAGGTCCTTGCTCGCCGGTTTCTCCTTTATCTCCCTTGTCACCTTTCGGACCTTCTGCAACAACACCAGTAGATTCAAATTCTTCTGTAAAGGCATTCCAGATATACCATACGCCATCTTCCTCAATGTACGGAGCATGCTTAGTTGCCTCTTCTGCACGTTCCGCATTCCTGGCTACTTCCTGAATATAACCAACCCATGGAGAAGGTGGATTTGTTACTTCTACATCAGACTTCTCAACCATGAACGGATACTCATCATCCACTGCAATCCTGTTTCCGTCCACAAGAATATAAGGAACTACCTTTCCGACACCTGCAACTGTGAGATCTGAATTGGTAACTGTCCAAATAATCTCTTCGCCCACAAGTTCACAGTTTGCTGCAATATATGCTGATTTAGATTTAGGCGTAAACACCAGAATATCTATGCTGCATCCAGGAAACAATGCAAGCCACTTGTCAACTGGAATATGCACTTCTGTCGTCTGATTCTCACCTAACTTACCTATCACATGCAGTTTATTCTGTTCAAGTGTAACAGTACGCATAATAATGGAATCCCCTCCAAATCCATCCGTCCCGCCGATACGCTGCCCGGATAAGAAAACTCCGTTTCGAGCTGGATTATTATCAAGTTATTAGTATGCTTTTTTATTTCTTATCCTGACACGTAAAGGACTACTCCGAAATAGTAGCAAATATACCACAACCCCTACCGCCTATTGTGGCTGAGCTGATCGGGCTCTCCATCGACTCATGCAACCAATGTAGAAAGGAATAAACACCATTGATCATGGAACGCACAAATATGATCTAATTACCACCGACGAGGCATTCTTGGCATGTAGTAGCCGGAATATCCATCATCGTAGGACATATGCGGGTCCATATCACGACTTGTGTAACGGCCCATAGAATCACGTCCACGACCACTCATGTTGTTTTCATAACCGTATTCGTCGGCTTCCTTCATGGCTTTATAGGTTGCAAGACTCTTCAGCGCATGAGCAAGCATATCCACACGCTTCAGATCAACCTCGGACATTTCCGCGCCACCCTTGTATTTTTCCTCGATCAGTTCAAGCTCTTTGCACATTTTATCTTCGAGGACTTTATGCATCTTTTCCATGAAAATATCCTCCTTATGCCATTCTCGTAACTTCGACGTTCAGATTTCTCAGCAGCAAAGCCGGAGCCGGAGTCGTTGCAGGGTCTGCAGACACTGAAGCATTCTCCACTGCTACTGTATAACAGCAACCTGTCGGAACGTCGATGATAGCAAAACCAGACACATTCCAATACGCTTCAGCAGCTGTAGGTGTCGCTGTAGCGATACTGCTCTGAACGACTTCACCACCGATAGCGAGTGCAAGCTGAATCTCGCCAGGGGTTCCTCCCTCAGGAATAGCAATGTTACCATCGTACATCACTTTGTATCTGGCAAACTGTGCACAGGGATTATTCACGATTCCTCGCAATGTCAGGATACCGGACCCTTGTCTATGAATAACATACTGAGGCCTGTGATTGCATGCGATACGATCATTCAACAAAGCACTCCCGCCAGGCTGAACGGTCTGTACTTCGTTGTAAATATACTCAGCCATATTACATGATCTCCTTTAATCAAAATTAGCTTTAAACTAAAAATGGGAGCAGCCTCCATGATGAAGACCACTCCCAAGATGATTTATGAGAAACCTTATGCAGAATATCCACAGCCGCAGCCATAGTTCTGCTGACAGCAATTAGGATTCTGTACAACATATGCAGGACGAGGAGTCGGAGCAAGATACTGTTCCAGAGCAGCGGTCTGCGCTTCATTGTTTGCCAGAATAGCAGCAGTCTGAGCATTCTGAGAGGCAGCCAGCTGAGCCATGGTGAGCTGATTCTGAAGTTCAGCAATCTTCTCATTTTTGGCATCGATCTTGTCGTTGCACAGCTGATCAAGAATTCTCTGAGTAGAGGCATTATTTGCAGCCAGTACATCACGGAGAGCGTTACTTACAGCATTCCGGTCAGCACATGCTTCAGTGGCTACTGTATACTTCAGATCGGCGGTGGCAGCACGGTTTTCACAGCAACAATTCTGCATGGCGGACTGAAGAGCAAAATTCTGATTCATATCAGCCATCTGACGAGAATTTGCAGCAATCTCCGCCTGAGCGAAACCATTGGAAACAGCCTGATTTACTCCGGCAAAGCCATTGCAAAGGCTGGTCTGGATTCCATTGATGCCCGTAGTCAGGGCGGCCTGATCAAAGCCCCTCTGCACATCAGAATTCGTGTTCTGCTGGCCAACCATCCAAGGCATAAAACCACCATTACCACCCATTCCGTTACCAAATCCATTGCCCCATCCAAGGACAGCAAGAAGAATGATAATCCACCAGGCACCGTTGCCACCAAACATGTCATTTCCACCGCCATATCCACCATAAGCAGGTGCTACCGGCATATACATCCCGTTGTTTTCGCTGGTCATACTTAACATCTCCTATAAATATAGTTCGTTATAGTAATAAGTAACGTTTATCTATGCTCAACAATCATGCGCGCTGTGAAAGTTGAGAAAAGATAACTAAAACAAAGAAAAAAAACGTATTACTGTGAAGAAACGACGTTTGGACGATGCCGTACAATTTCATACCAAATAGTATATGCTGTCTGTTGTGCTCCAAGATCTGTAGGATGAATATTATCCATTAAATACTGCGGAGTATTTTCACTAATTTGACTAATTGCATAAAGTTTTATAACAGGTATGCCCATGCTTTCAGCAACCTTGGCTATTTCTTCATTAAATTCAAATTGCGTATCTCCAGCATCATTCAATGCTGTAGAAGACGAATCTACACCGCCATAATTTCTTCCATAATGATCTAGGACCAGGAATACTGTAAGATTTGAATTTTGTGTTTGGATGTAGTTAAGAGCAGAGCGTACACATCCGCATACGGTGGCCTCAGTATTATCCTTCCACGTTCCTAATGCGTTGCCTTCATAATAAAAATCGTTAACAAATCCCTCAAGTATACAAACATTTTTGTTTGCCCAATTTTCGTAGTTCTTTATTGCTGTAAGTAAGTTTCCTTTTATTTTTGATGAGCCAATTCCTTGATTATCAAACGTCATTCCTGAAAGAGTCGGAAGATATTGCAAATAACCACCAGTTGTTTGTGATCTATATGTAAGACTCGTTCCAAACGCAACAGCATTCATGCCATCATAAGGATTATTACTAACAATATCCAAATCATCGATGTCCGTTTTATGCAAATTAAGTCTTCGCGCAGGAATATAGCGAGTTCCTGACGCAAGACTCGCATCATAAAAAATGCATACAATTCCGTCTTTCGGGCATGTAAATGATCCATCTGTAATTTTTACGCGAGAAGATCCGTCAAAAGCCAAATATCCGCCCTTGAAATTCAAATACGGAATTGCCTGGATTCCAGTAATCTGATCACCAGCATTAACAACCATCCATAATGTCGTTATTTGATAATCACGTTTTGTCAATATCCCTATGGCGGAATTATCAATATAACATATATCATTTGATGTATTATCGGCATGTATTCTGGAAATGCCTAATGGAATTCCGTAAGAATGCGCGAACTCAAATAATGGACTATTTCTTTTGACCGTCGTTGTGTCCATAACTGATCGCATCACGGCGATATACACGTATTTAACATTTTCAAATGATAATGCTACACAAACATAGTTGGTATCAGTTTTATCCGCTTTTCTCGAATATATACCATCTGCTGCATGAGTTCTTACTAGTGATCCATCTTCCAATTCGTATGCAAAGCAATAGCCAATATTAATACTGCTTTGCATATTGTCCGGAGAAGACAGTATTACAAATGAAGGATTTTTTAATGGAATTTTTAATGTAACTATTAAATCATTATTAGTAAATACAAAATTTGAATCAAAATACCCATTACCAAAATAATAGGCCCATGCATTTGCAAAAGGATCTGATATTTTTTGAGTTGTTTGATTCCTCGCATTACTGTCTTTAATATCATAGGTTGTACCTTGAATTTTTATCTGCGGAATACTTGGCATTTCTTCCTCACTTTCTGATTGAATAATAACTAATAACGCAAAAATGCATATCAGCACTATCAATCCTACAAATTTCATTCTATTCATATGAGCAAATTAACCACTTATCGTCAAAAGATAATCATTTGCGGTTCCAGATATTTTACTTACGGACCCAGAAAAATTAGTTACAATAACTTCTGTGTCCTTATTTAAAGAACCAACGATTCTGTCCCCAGCTTTATTGTACGAAATAACACCATAACTTAAATTGTTAACATTGACGGTGCTATCCGAAATATCAATGAGCGTCCTATCGCCATAAACAACCTTATTTACAGCCATTCAATCACTCCTATCATGTAGGAGCAACAGTGCCGATAGTAACTGTTTTGCCACCGGCAGCATTATCAGTTTCAACGTAAGCAATCGCAGCGACATTAATCTGAGAAATGTAGTTGTAATCACCAAGATCACCTGGCAAGATCGTTTGGGCTGTAGTATATGGAGTAACATTTGCAGCGGTTGCTTTAACACTTTCGCTTCCGCTCATTGTCCCGGTTACACCGAGTACAGTTACGCCTTCTCGAATATTATTTGGAACGAGTTTAGTAAGCTCAGTAGAATCAATTCCGACTGTACCAGATCCATCGTGGTACCCATTAGGAACCGTATAAGGACTACTTGCATCACTGATTACGCCTGCTACAGCTCCACGATTCGGCATAGTACCAGTAAGCTTTGCACCATTCTTGTACGCTGTCTTACTCGTAAGGATCTCAGCAGCTACAGCGGTTGCATCACTTGTATCCGCATCGTATTCACATGTGCCAGTCCCCTGAACACCACTCGGCAAATGGAATTTCTTACCAGCCAATACGTCAGCAGCAGTTACATCATCAATCGTCAGATCAAGCAAAGTTCTGCCGCCATATATGACTTTGTTAATCGCTTCATTCGCCATTCATTAATTACCTCCGATATATACAGTTTTTCCGCCCCTAGGATTACTCGTTTCATAATATGGAATCGGTAAAACAAGAACGTTATCGTTCATATGCTTATCCTTTGTCTCTAGCACCTGGCTCTCATCAGGCATAGATACTGCTACATAAGAACCTTCATAGTTCTCATAGACCATTCCTCGACCACTGATTTCAATCCCTACATTTTTAGATCGTTCTCCGACTCCGATCTTGACATCTTTATGCCTGCTAACAATAGAAATATCAGGCAAGGCCGATCTCCGGAAGAATAATTAACTTCGCAGCATCGTCAAGCAAAGTCCATGGTTCGCTCCCGTCACTGTACTGAATGCAGGCGTTCCAGTAATATGTGCCTGGAGGAAGACTGGTATCCTCTTTGGAGAAGTTAATATCAATCTGGCTTTCATGAACTGTAAGCTCTTTGCTGATCACAGGATTCACATAATCAGGTGTCCGCTTTACAAGAAACAGAACCTTAGTGCCATCTTCAGGAATATCATCGCCAGTCAGAGTCAGAGTAATTCCACAAGCGTTATGCTGATGGATGGAAATATCAAGGAAGTCAATCTTCATTCCCATAACTTTTCACTTCCATTTTGATTGTTTTAAAACCTTGGAAACTGATTCATGATCTGATTGAGCTGATCATTGCTAATATTCCTGGTTCTCTGTAAATACTGCAGAATCTGATTTGGATCATTCGCAATATTGTCCGGAATGTCTGGAAACTGCTGTCTCACAAACTGTGCCGGATTCCTAATCGCTTGCATGATGTAGTTTGCTTTCTGAATCGGATTCTGAAACTGAGATCCACCTGACATTTGTGGCTGAACCGGAGCCTGAGGCAGTCCACCACCCATGATCATGTTGAACAGAGGATTAGGCATTCTGCTCACCTCTCATGGCGTCTCTGAGTTCTTTCTTCATCTGCTCAAGATCATTCTTTGTCACGTACTGGCTCATGTCAGGCTGATTCGTTCCAGACATGTTGCCATTCTGCTGACTCTGCCCCTGAGGTAACATCATCTGATTCTGCTGTTCCTCAATGGTGTATTTGATCTTGGTCATAGGATTCGGAACACCCATCTGATTTACACTCTTGAGATAAATCACCGTATCTGTTGAATCCCACAGTGGAATCGGAGTGTTTGCAGGCCATCCCTGAGGCATCTGGAAAGCCTTCGCTCCGATCTCACCCTCGACCCATTCCATGCATTTGACAGGTGGCTGAGTGTAGGATTGCTGCATCTGCATAGGCTGCTGATATGGAGTCTGAAGCTGAGGATTTGTGCCATAACTCAACTGCTGTGGCATGTAAGGATTCTGATACATATATGGATAAGCCATAAGTCATTTACTCCTTTCAAGCTAAACGCCAAAAGAACGATGGGATCTCATTGCCAGAGTCCCAGCTGTCGTAATAGTTGCCATCAATTACAGCAACCGAATGTGAACCAGTTCCAATTACATAAACTCCTCTTGGGTACATTCTTGCAAAATCACGAATCGTAACACATTGAGGACACGACGCAGGTAATAAAAAGGGCTCAGCACCTAGCAAATATAGATGCTTGCCCCATACCTGATCTGCAGAAGGCATGTTGTATTCAGACCTTCCGAGATTGCAAAGATCATCATAAACACCTAACCATGTCCTGTGTGTTGCAAGAGTAATAGCACGAACAACGCAATCAGGAACTTCTTTTCTTCCAGGGTTAGGGTTGCATTTGATCCACATTATTTATCTTTCCAGGGTTCGTCGTATGTCATGGCACGATCGCTGTCACTAATACCGTCAGTAGTTGGATCAACAATGACGCCAACCATGCTAAGAAGGAGTAGAAACTGATTCACAACCTGCATTACCGTGTTCTGACTGATCGAAGGCACCACACCAAATAACCCTAGAAGAGTGTAGGTGAAAGTCACGATCAGCGAGATAAAGCTTGTCAACCATACCTTGTTCTTAAAACGTACTTTCCAGTTCATCTGCATACTAATTCTCCTTCCATTTTGATTACAGCCGACCAGCAAGGAAGTTCGTCAGATCTGCGGTAGCTTCCTTAACCTCCTTGGAATTCTGGCCAAAGTCACCGTAGCTCAGAATCACAAGTAACGTCTTACAAACTGCCACAAGCCCATCACGAACATCCTGCTGACCCGCCTGCATATCCGAAAGAATCAGATCGTGATTGTCCAGACGTGATTTGTCCTTGTTTAAATTCTTCTCAATCTCCTGAAATCTGGGTTCAAGTTTCTCTATAACTTTGCGTGAGATCTTGTCTGCCAGATCCGGAGCCTGAGCTTCTTTCTTGCGCTTCCTTCGTTCTATTTCGTTGCGGATTGCGTCAAATACCTTGTATACCACCATGAACAACACGCATAACGCAAGAATCGTATAGATCGTTGTCCATAGATCGTTAGGAGTAATACCCTCTATCGCTGGCACGGCAATCACCCCTTGTTTTTGATATAGGCTTCCCAGAGAATATCCACTTTCTGTTCAAGAGTCAGTTCTTCAGGTTCTGCTGGTATGGTCGCAGGTGCTTCAAGGAGTTTAGCCCATGTCTTAGGTCCACAGATGCCATCTGCAGTCAGACCATTAGCTTTCTGGAAGGCCTTAACTGCATTACGAGTCCCACTTCCAAAAATCCCGTCAATCTTCAGTGAACTGCCATTTTTGCTCAGAAGCTCCTGCATGACTTTCACAGGATCTCCTTTTGCACCTTCTCTCAGAGTTGGATACTGAACTGGCTGAGGCATTGGACTATCCTCCTTTTCTGCATCTGAGAAAACACAATCTTTAAGCTCTCCCCAGTATTTCCATTTCTTGTTTGTAATCTTGGAGATGGTAACCCCGAATTTTGCACCAGAAGCTTCAATTACTATTCCATCACCAATATACAGACCTACATGTGACTTGTTATCGTCAGTTCCAGCGAATACAGCAGTTCCTGGTTTGAGATAGTTGCCATCGGTTCTCAGACCATTAGCAAGTTTTCCACGGTACATACAGTATTTATTCCACATGGTATTGCTTCCATGATACATGTAGGAACCAAGTTGCTTAAATGCCCAATAAAAAAGACCGGAGCAATCACTTACACGATGCCCGATCCATTTCGCTCCGTACTGCCTTGAGGAAGCTCTGTTTACATCTGTCGTCTTTTCGAGAGCTACCTGTTTCTTCTCAGTCCATTGCTCTCCTGCAGTGCCCCAGATATATCCCCATTTTTCGTTATATGCTTTCTCGAACAGTTCGATCAGGTCTTTGCTACTTACCGGCATAATTTCACTTCCATTTTGATTAATCTGAGAATCCAGACATGTTCAGCACGTAATCGTCCGTCGTTCCTTCAATCTTCTCAGCACACATGGGAGCAAACTCCTTCAATCTCTGACTGAGCTTCTTTCCACTGCTACCACTCATGTAGATGTCTGTAGAATCTATAATCACTACATGCGGAACTTTTATTGTACCTGCTGCTGTATCAGGGCTATAGGCAAGAGCTGAGTTTTTACCATTGATACTTCTGACTGCCATGATAGCCCTCCTTAACTGATAATGCCGTTGGTAACTGTCATTACATAATCGTCTGTGGTCCCATCAATCAGTTCAACAGAAGCGCTCCCAGCCATTGAGAAAGCTTCCTGTAATGTCTTGGATGTTTGGCTTCTTGCATTGATCTTGAGATTGTTTCCATCAAGAACCACAGCTCCGGTTAATCCGTTGACAGACCGCACACCATCGATCATTGACAATAGCTCTTGCATGGTTTCGTCAAGAACTATTGGTTTTATTACTGTAGCCATATTGTCACTTCCTTATCAAACGGTAATAATCAGACAAAGGCTGATCCCATTACTTGTCAGACAAAGATCGTCGATTGTGTCAAGAGCTTCCTGGACGCCCGTCTCTGATACGTGGTCTATCTCGTACATGAGATCATGCATAGCCGGGCGAACCTGACGATTGTAAACTTTATGCAGAATATCATCTAATGCCTGATCAATCTGTGTTTTAGTCATCAGTTCACTCCTCCCATGTAATGTACATTTGTCCGTCCTGAATGGTTACAGGAATTTTATTGAAGTCAGCTTTGAATTGGTCGAGAAGATCTGCCTGTCCCTGCTCAAGACAATACTTTAGAATATCATGCACAGTCTGTCGGGTTTCCTTGCCATAAAGAGCTTCCTTCAACTGCTGCAGATGTCTACGAATATCGATGTCTTCCGGATCATTACTATCTCTCCACTCAAGTCCAGCAAGAACTTCATCAAGATCAAAGTCCGGATTGAAAACCTGGCACAGCCTTTGATTCTCTACTGTGAGCCACATGGACATCAGCTTGAACGAATACATTGCCAGATCACTCGCCCGATCAAGACACCACATCAGGCTGTCGTAAATTGCTTGATGACAATCCCTGCCATATGGAGCGCTACGGACTTTCTCAATAGCCGCAAGAGCTTCAGCATGTGTCATGCGTTTTCACTTCCATTTTGATTGTTAGCGTTCGAGAACTATGTGTGTGTTTCCGTTTTTATCAACAATTGCACCAGGATGATATTCATTATCTTCGTAAAAGAGCTTCCGAGTCATCATGACATTTGTTTTGGTTTTCATGTTCTTCATAAAGTCTGCCTGTAACGCAAGAGCTCTTTCTTCCCCGTATTTATCTCTAAAGTATTGAGCTTTGGGAACAAGATCGGCTTCCTGGAACGCCTTTGTATCCTCGTCTTCGCTCTGAGCTTTTACATTCTCAGGGAATTCTCCGGTAAGCAATGCCGGATCTACGCCACCTTCTTTTTCTTCCAGGATTCCTATCATTTCCCACATGCCTTCGCCCCAGTCAGTGATGTATGCATAATCCTCATAGTAACCTTCATCTTCCGGTTTTGGATCAGTGATACCAGCTCCGCCACCTCCGCCACCACCTTTGTCAGGAGTGCCATAGGTTTTGTTAAGCTCGTTCCATGGAATGCAAATGGTGTAGGAATTGTTCTCAGGATTACAAAGATCATACTGTATGGACTTAATACAAAGAGTTCTGAGTTCCTGTTCATCAGTGTCTTCATTCTGGCAACGAATCTTGACAACATCTCCGACTTTATATTTGTTTGCCGCCTGCCCAATCAGATGAAGATCAATGGCCTTTACTGTAAGAACCGGAGTGACACCATGATAATTATCTTTGATGAACTCTTTTGCAAATTTAAACAGATCTTGTCGTGTCTTTGCGTTCTCGAACTTTTGTGCCTTGTAGATTGTTCCATAGTTCTGAACTGCTTTGGAATATAGCTCAGGCGTTACGAAAGGTGTTGTTAGTTCCGAACCAGAGCATACTCCTACAAGACTCGGAACAGGAAAATACATCGGATTTCCTGGTGCTGCACCAGCAGGCCAACTATCAGCATTGAGATGGAAATCTGAACTTTTCTTGTTTCCATATGGAATCAGCACAGTGAATAAACTGTTCGGATCCAGTTTCATAGAACGGTCAATGATATTCTTGGCAACATCCATCGTATCCATGGAATCATCCCATTTTCTGAAATACTGATTAATCAGATCTAAATAATTATGCCCGTTCTCGTATCTGACTCTTAGGTATCCACCATACTGCGAGATTTGTTCTTCGATTGCTTTAAGACTCGCCGTCCAGTTACTTACACCGAATTTCTTTTCGTCGTTTCTTACCTGTTGAGCAGAATCTAATCCGCCATAACTTCCTGGAATATAGCCGGGATAAATAACCTTTGTCGGATCTCCTGCGATTTGCTCATTATGTGCAGAGAGAATGTTCTGGATATACTGTCCAAGCTTAATTTTATCTCTCTTATCCTCTTTCGAAGGCGACTGGAATGTGTCAAGCAAATATGAAAGGGCGCCTTCACAATGAACCTGTTTCCTACCCCAATAGTCAATGGTAATGTCTAATACTCGTCCTGAGAAAATAGTATCACCATCATACTCAACACGAAGGTTTGTGCGCATCGGTAACAGACTACTATAAAACGGACTACCAGGTTCCATAGCAAAGTCAAAAGATTCTGATTTCCCCATTTCGCCTTTAACGATCGGGTTCTCAACAACCGGTCCAGCAGAAGAATAAGGGATACTAAACATAAGAGTTTCAGCACTGCTTCCACCTTTTGCATTAGAAATATAAACGTTATACATCAGACAGAAACACCCCTCATTCCAATGTTGACAATACCGTCACCCTCGACTGTAAGGGTATTATTGCCTTTAACAGACTCGCTAAGAGACCCTTCAATCTCCACATCATCGCCTATACCCTTGATCGTCATCTTGCTGTCATTGAAGGTTACGGTGGCCGTTCCGCTTGACCCTTCAGCAAAAGTAGCCGTCGGGATAAAGGTTCCGTCGTTTCCCGAGAGAGTGAAGGTTCTTGTCCCATTAGCGAGATTGAGACCTACAACTACGGTATAGTCATAGTCCTCGTCAAACTTAAAAGTGTCCCATACAACCTCGTCCAGTGAATCTCTAACATGGTATTTAAAAGGTTGCAGGTCATATCCGATTGTTACCTTGGACCAGTCTTTGTCAGATGTCCAACTCTCGACTTTAAGACGGCCAACGTAATACCATCCTGGATCATCTTCTAGTACCATTTTGATTCTTTTGTTATGAAGAGTGTCCAGAATCTCTTGATAGCGTCTGGTCCATTCTCCGAAACCATTCGCTACAATAAATTCGAGGGACCCGGTACGGTCTTTGTACACAGGTCCCCCAGTAAGGTATTCCGACAGATCCAGGTTGCCTTGTCTGCCAGGAATTGTGATCATCTTTTGCTCAGGTTCTGCTGGAGCTATAACAGGTCTGGAAGTTGCAATAAGGTGCCAGTCTTCCCATGAGTGAATACCAGCGAACTGACCAGGCTTTGAATGAGCACTGTCAGGGTAGAGGGAACCGTCTCCGAATATTACAGCATGAACTGATCCATGATGCGGGAGCACTTGTCCGTCTTGAATCGGAATGGGCCACTCATGTGTAAACCTTCCTTTACCTGGATAATGAATTATAGGGTTATCCGCTGACACTTTATCACCTCCTGATTAAGAGTTTCTTCTTAGTCCATGCCTGTAATTATTCCCAAGAACTGAATTCACGCCAGCCGAAATAAGTCCCATGTTTAGTTCAATCTGCATATTGCTTACAGCCGTTGCAAGATTGTTTACTGCTGTTTCAACAGAGTTCACGCTACCATTAATTGTGTTAAGGTTGCCTGTATAATCGATTTCGTCAACATCCGGTGGAACAGGAATCGCTGGCATAGTGTACGGAATGCTGCCTGAAAATCCAAACGGCGAAAGACCATTACCATACATAGCTTTCATCGCTTCAACATTTGACTTGAATTCATCAGTAATCTCCAAAACAGGAGTAATAACCGGATGAATATCTTGTTCAGTAAACGCCGCGTTAATAGCATTTAGTACAGATTGTACGGCTTCAGAAATAACATCATTAGCTCCTGAAATACCACTCGCCAACCCACCAGCAAGGAATGCACCTGCTTCTTGCATAGAAGCTACGTTTTCGGCTGTCATGAACTGCGAAGTGAAATTGGCGATAACTGTTCCTAAACCAAACCAATCAAACGACTGTAACCCCATTAAACCTGTTAGGGTCTTGTCAGTGTAGCTGAAATAGTTAAGAGCCTGACCAATCTGATTAAGACCTGTAAACAGATTTGTTGCTGCAGTAATTCCATTTTGATTGAAAGAAGCTGCAAGATTGAAGAACTCGCTAAGCCTGTCTTTAGAATCCGTAAGAACTGTAAGACTTGTTATGAAATTCTCGAAAGCATTCTTTGCAGTTGTATCTTCGTACTTGTTTACAGACATGAACAGATCTGCAAGATGAGCCGCCATGGTGCTGATGGATGCAAACATGTTTGTAACAAAACCTGTATCGACACCCGTTGTTTCTGAACTAAGATCTTTAAGCGACACAAAGAGAGCTTTGAAACGATCGATCAAGCCATCTTTATGCTCATATATCCAAAGCCCGTTATTATCCCATCTTCCAGTATTAATATCTTCGCCAAAGAAACCTTTATTCAAAGTTTCAAGCATCTTGTTAATGTTAACATCATTCAATTTGTTAAGAGCAGAAGCAATACCATCAAACACCTTTACAGAATCTCGAATATAGTTCATGTTTTCAGAACTTAATGTGCCGTCTTCTGTCAGCCCCACAACTGAACTGATAAACGCCGCAATTCCTTGTCCAGCTTTTTCAAGATTGTTGCTGAATATTTCAAAGTTGTCCATATTTCCGTTCATGATATGACCAGCGGCCTGAGCCAGACCAATCGCCGCGTTTACAACTACCCTTGTGTTTTCCTCATTACGCTTAATTGTATTACCAGAAATATCATGACGTTCGATGTTTTCAAAGAACAGATTAAGATTATAGCCAAGAGACTGTAATCCAAGACCAAACATTGTCATGCTCTTGTCACCGAATAACCATTTACCAAGAGCAGATTGTTCGCCAACGTCTTTAATCTGACCAGCGATTGTTGTAAGCATTCCAAGAGCTTGTCCAGCTGTTCTGACATTATCATCCGTGAGTCCTGAAGTATTCTCAGCGAATGATGCAAGGGCTGTACCTAAGCTACCAAACCGGATTGATATTTCTTGAACTTCGCTTAATTCATTAATCGTTATATCACTGATTGCCTTGACGAGTTCGTTTATATGCTCTGCAGTATCTGCTTTTATTCCAGTCGATGCATCGCCAACTACTGCTAGTGCTGATGCGAACATGGACAAACGTTCAGATGCCTTAAACATTTCAGTGCCATCCGGAATTGTATCAGCATCGATTGATCCGGCAAGTTCTTTTAATTCATCACTATCCAGTATCTGCTTAAGAACACTTATAGCAGTTTCTACAGCATTTCCATCAGTTGACAAATTATCAAAGGACTGAGTTGTTGCAAGTGACAAAGCAGCGCCAAGTGAAACTATTGCATATTTAAACTGTTCAAATTCATCTTTTTGCGCAAACTTAGCAAACTCAGCCATTTGTCCCTGCATATCCATAAGCATTTGCAATGAATCAACGACTGCTGTGCTATCTGTACCGGATATAGCAGATTTAAAATTCGCCAACACGCCTGTTAAAGACTGAAGCTGTTCCATATTTGTGTCGAAGTCAGAAAATGCATCTTTGAATATCGAATTCTTCCAATGACCTCTACCGTCTGTTCTTGGAGCGAACATCTTGCCGAACTCGAGAACTATGGAACCGATGCCAGTAATTCCTTGCAGAGCGCCATCAATCTTAGGAGCAATTTCAACAAGATTGTCTATAGCTGGTGTAAGTTCACCAATAACTGTTGTAATACCGCCAGCAAATCCGGATAACGCTACTGGAATATGGCCGCCGATAAACTCTGATAGAACATTACCACCAAGATCAGCAAGTCCAAGTGCAGCTAATCCTTTTCCACTAAAACTAAGAATACCTGGAATAACACCACCAAGACCTTCTGCGAATGTTCCTTTTAAAATACCCCAGAAGCTCTTTGTTTCTGTACCAAGATCCTTAACCGTTGATGTAAGATTTTTGCCGATCTTAAACAGAGACGTGGATCCTATAAACTGACCAAGAGCTGTTCCAATGTTAATGACAAACTCAGTTAATTTATCAACAATTTGTCCAGCTCTATCAACTGTTTCCTGAGGTTGCTGACTTAACCAAACGATGTAACCAAATATACCCATCAAACCAACTATAGCCAGTCTAATTGCGCTCCATTTAGCCATATCGGTCATATTTCCGCCAACATCAACAACATCCGCTAATCTACCGATGGCATGTGCTATTGCAATAATTCCAGCCGCAATGGCTGCAAACTTAATACCTTGGCCAGCAACATTCGCCCATGAACCAGATGAGAAATTCGCAAGCATACTTGAAAGAGCACCAAGTACATCGTCTGTCTTTCTAACATCTTCAGGTTTCGCTTCTCCGGCAACGGTACCTGCTGCTTCACCAAGTTGTTTCATTCCTTCGGCTGCTGGTGTTACAAGCTCCTCAACGTTTCCACTATTAAATAGCTGCCCAAATATATCACTAAAGAAACCTGATACAGTGGATGCGACTTCCGGAACTGCTGCCTTAAAGAATTCAGGGATTGTCGTTGTGAAAATGTTCTTGATCTTTTCTACAAACCGTGCAATTGCTTGTGCAAGTTCTGAACCCTTTTCATCATCTCCGGTTACTTTCTTCGAGATTGCTTCAGTTAAACTTTCACCTTCAGCTTTTGTAGTGAAAAGATCTGTAAACCAGTTAAAACCTTTTTCAATAGCACCGAGACCTATAGTTAACCCGTCAAGGATCATCGGTCCAAGATCGATAAATGCTTGCTTAATAGCTTGCCCTATACCCTGAACAGCTTTGACCATTGGTGAAGCTTCTCGCTCTGTTGCTACACCGGAAAGTTCATCGAAATGCTCTTTTACACCTTGCTGAATTTCTTTAGTTCTAGGTGAAAGAGCATTGATATACGGATCTTCAGAATCCGCAGCAAATAACTTTTGAAGTGTTTCAAACGCAGATGTAATATAACTCGGAATGTTCAGAATAAAGCCTTTAATTGTTTCACCAATGCCGTCAACTTTAGCTTTCAGATCACTGGTATTATAACCGTCAAATATACCAGTCAGAGAGTTCCACCAGTTACCAGCATTGTTCGCAACATAATTCCATCCATTCGAAAGGAACGTCGGAATCGTCTCTGTAATAAGATTCTCGATAGATCCGCCAAGGTTCTGAAGTGCTTGTCGTAAAGGAGTAATCTGATCAACATTCTTGTCTGTTTCCTTTGCCATTTTACAAACAGCATCAGAAGTAGCCGATCCAACAGAATTCTCAATAGCTTTACTTGCTTCGTCTTCGGCATCTCCAGCAAGCATAGTGGAAAGACCCTGTATAGCTTTGTTAATCAGAACTACAGCAGCATCAATGCCAGTCACAATAAAGCTAGGAAGTTTTTGGAACAAATTACTTATAGCATTACCAAGGCTACTGACAAACGCCTCCCATTTTGATACATCTGGCTCACCAGTAGGAGCGGCTTCGTCAATCGCCTTTTGCATAAGGGACTCTTTGTTGTTAACTTCCTTGGTTCCAGTTTCGTCAGGATTCTCGCCTCTGAGAGCGGTATACAATTGATCCCAAAGACTGGTAACTCCATCAATAACATTAGTAAAGAATTTTGCAAGGGTCTCAGGAATTGAAGCAATAAACTCACCAATTGTTTTGCCAAAGTTTGATACTGCCTGTTCAACAGGTCCTGCTTCTTTTGTAGCGTCAGCAACTTCTTCAGCAGTTCTCTCTCCAGAGAAGAAGGCAGCTATTTTGCCAGGAAGCGCTACAAACCAAGCAGAGACAGTCTTGAAAGCGTTTTCTGCTTTTTCGCGAATCCACTCAATTCCGGAAGCAACCTTATTAGCAAACCATTCCTGATTCTCGTTGACATCATCGGAACCGCTGAAAACACTGATAACAGTATTCAGAAGAGTAGAGCCGATTTCCTTGATCTTACCGAATACACCAGAAAGACTGAGTCCCTCGAAAGGTTTCTCAAGGCCTTCTGCGATTTCATTACTGGTTACTTCTGATCCATCTTTCTTACCAAATAAAGCACCGATGATGGAACTCAGAATGTTACCAACACCCTTAATTCCTTGCTGAATACGATCCGGAATGCTCTTTATAAAGTTCGTGATTTCCTCAAGAACGCTCTTGATAAATGTGCTGAATGTTTTCTTAAGTTTCTTACGAGTCTTAACTTCACCTGTTGGAGCACCAGTAGTTTTATCCAAAACCTTGTATTGCTCGGTATCAAAGAATATGCCTTCAATGAGCGATCCAAGCTGAGAGAACAATCCTTTAAGTTTTCCTGGAATTGTCGGAATATACTCAGCAAGACCTTCTGCAATACTCTTAACCCAAAGACCAAATTTTGTATAAACTCTTACTTTCTGCTTTTGATTTGTAGAACGACCCTGCTCATCAACAGCATCTTCTTCCTGTTCGGTGTAAAGCATACTTGTAAGAACTCTGCCAATTTCTGAAATAGCATTCTTAATTCGTCCAGGAATTGTCGGAATAAACTCTTCAATAGATTTCTTAAAACTATCTACCCATTCACCAAGAGCTGTCTTAACTTTTACCTTTTCCGTTCTTCCGATAGGTTTACCATTACCATCAAGAATCTGTCGTGTTTCCTCGGTGTAGAACAAACTGGTAATCATTGCACCGAGTTTCTCAAAAGCACCAAGAAGTCTGCTTGGAATTGTCGGAATAAACTCCTCGATAGACTTCTTCATGTCGTCAACCCATTGTCCGAGAGCTGTCTTGATCTTTACTGTTTCAGTTCTTCCGATAGGTTTACCATTGCCATCAAGAATTTGCCTTGTTTGCTTGGTATAGAACAGGCTGTCAAATGCTTCTGCAATCTCATCGCCAAGTTTAGTAATTCTATCAGGCAGACTAATAATAAAAGCCTTGATATCTTCGAGAGCCTTGTTAATCCATTCCTTAGTGCTTGCTACGAATTCATTTGTATTAAAGAATTCCTTAAGTCCTGAGAAAGCTCCACCTTCATCACCTTCGGCAGGCTCCTTAAGACCAAACAGAATTCTGAGATCCTCAAACAGTGTGGTAAAGAATTCCTTGATTGTAGTCATAGCACCAGAAGCTTTATCTTTAAGCCACTGAATACTCTCAGACATGCTGTCTAGGAAACCAACACCATTCTCTGCTTTCTGAGCTGAAGTTCCACCAAATAACTCAATCAAGAATCCAAGAGCGTCTGAGAACAATTGGATATTCATCACGACACCCTGAATTGCAGAATCAATGAAGAACCATGCAACCTGACCGAGAATCTCAAGTACAGGTGGAATAGCTTTTAATATTGGATCAGCTATTGTAAGAAGATTGGTTAATGCATTAGAAAGATCATCGAATAAGGATGTATCGGCACTGAAATTCGAGAAGTTATCTGCCCATTGGGAAAATACAGTAAGAACTCCATCAAATACTGGAGCAAGTGCTTTCAATGTCTTTGTGATCAAAGAAAACCCTGTGCTAATAGCCTGACCTGCAATTCGTATTGCTGTTCCTAAAACACCAAGAACCTTCGAGAATTTTTCGACTCTTGAAACACCATTACCGTCAGTTTCTTCAAGCCATTCCTTTAAAGACGTTTTAGCCTGGTTTGTAGCACGATAAATACGGAAAGTAGCATACCACAATTCGCCACCAAGCTTTTTCGCATCCGGAGTAAGATCAGCAAAAGCTTTTTTTACAATACCGAGAAGTTCGTCAACATTCTTGAGACTTCCCTCGAACATCTCACTGCCATGAAATCCTTGTACACCGATATGATTCCACTGCTCAAAAACCTCATTACGATATTCGCCAATGGAATATAAGGTCTCTGCAAAATTGCTTTCGGTAAGCCATGTAAAGAACTTGGTTGCCTGATCAAGCTTACCAAATATAAGCTCAAATGTCTTGGACCAACCAGTAGCAATAACGTCCTTCAGAGTGCCCATGACATCTGTAAAACTTCTTGCTTCCTTTGCTGACAAATATGCCTTCAAACCAAGAGTTTCAATCATCTCGCCAGCTTCTTCTGTGGATATGGCAAGATCATCCCAGAAATATCCCTCGGCAAGAAGCTGCTGCATAACATCTTTATTGAACCAGTTATATTTCAGAGTGTCAGATAAGCCTTGTCCGGCAATAACCTGTTGGCTAGCTTTAACTTTCTTGTCGACCTTATTTGAAGTCTTATAAATGGTTCTTTCTATACCGTCAGCACCTTTTTTAACCTTGTCGGGAACCAAAGTGCCAACAGTTAAAGCAGCATCAATTGCAGCCTGTTGGAATTCCTTTGTCGTCATGTTGAGAAGCTCAAAAGATCTCCAGTCAATATTCTGCATTGTGCCTTTGCTGTATGCCTGTGCAAAGTTATAGAAAGCTCTGTTTGCGTCATAAATATTAACGCCTGCAGATGCAGCAGCGTTTGCCAGACCTTCTGTCATTTTCTCAGCTTTATCAAGTCCAGCACCTGCTGCAACAAGTTTAGACATCATGCTTGACATCTGGCTGAGAGAATATGAAGTCTGGTCTGAATATTCAGCAAGTCTCTCCATGGCATTGTATGCAGCATCCTGAGAATGTCCTGCAGTAACCATGGTTCGGACAGCAGTAAGCATTTCGTTATACTTATTCATGCCGACGGCTACCTGCTGACTGCCAAGAGAACTTGCAAATCCCTTAATCGAGCGTTCAAGATTTAAGAACACGTTTGAAACTTCACTGGCAAGACCAGACAGAACCTGCTGCTTGATCAAACCAGTAAATGTGGTAAAGCTCTTGGATAACTTCTCTAACGCGCTTGTACTCTTTTCAGTAGACTCTTCAATATTCTTTGTGAGATCTGTTACTGACTTACCAGTATCCTTAAGCTCCAGTGACTTCTTCAACTCGTCAAGCTTTTTGATAGTTTTATTTACGCCCTTTTCGAAGTCAGAAGAGTCAAACTTCGCTTCAACTATACGTGTATCAACTGTATTAGCCATGACAGACCTCCTTCCATGCTTCGTCTGCTAATCCCTGGAAAATCTTCTCAATTGCCGGATTAATATAGTCTGTTCCCTGAACGTATCCGCCAGTCCCTGTTCCATGTCCATATTGCAAGATAATAGCGATGTTTACGCCATCATTCACATTGGAGTTGGACCAAACAATCTTCCAGGCACCATTTTCTTCTACAACCTCATAACTCCAGGAATCTGCTGTTTTGCCACTGTCCTTAGGTGTTGCTTCCTTTAAAGCTTCAACACCCAAACGACCATACTTGTCCAATATCAAACGAATAACCGGCCCGAGCTTTACATGCTTGTATAGAAATGACTCAAGTTTATTGAAGTTACCTTTATGCGTAAAATTGACCTTCATTATCCACGAGTCCCCATAGCTTTCCTTCGGGCATTATTCAGTGCTCGATTCTCAGCAAATATGCCGGCTTTGCTCATGGCTTTCTCGGGTCCCTGTTTGATATGACAAATACGGATCAATGTCAGGAGTCTGTTCAAATGCCATTTCTGACACTCAAACGGAATCCCGCAATCAATCATCCAATAGTAAATAAGCTCTGAGGTGACAATCTGCCTGCCACCGCTTCTGCCACTCCTATCAACTATGGTTGTGGCTGTGTGAGAATCTGCAATATACGCCTCAATCTGCTTGAAGGTATCCAGATCAATCGCGTTATAGACGTTCGGATCGACACCCTGATTAATCGTCATGCAGCGAATATAATCGATCATCTCTTCGCGTGTTCTGGGCTCCATAGTCAGAAAAGGCTTCTTCCATTTTGATTCCCATTTGGAAAGGGAGACAAGAGAATGCTCCAACTGAAGAGGCTGTTTCTTGTAAGTGATAAATTCACCAGTTTCTTCGTTGAACAATTCCCGCTCCGGCATCACAATCTGAAGCACTACCCTTGCCTCCTTTCAAAGTATATTAAGTGCTCTGCTTAGCATCTCCGAGAAGGCTTACTTCAACAGGCGCTTCAGGTTCCGGATTCTCTTCCATTGCCTTCACAAGATCCTGCGGCATAATGCCATTGATAAATGCGGCTGCAGCTTCAGCATCTGTAATCAAACTCATATACAGTTCCGAATACGCTTCGGTCTGTGCAAAAGCTTCCGACAACTCTTTACTCTTGATAAAGCGACGACCATCCGGAGACTTCTCGCCATACGCCTTGAGAATAATTGTCTTGAAAGCTTCAACGATCTTCGGAATGTCCTGCTTGTCGATGATCAGGTCAATAAGCTGCTTCATTCCTCCGATGGTACCGAGCTCCATGTCCATGAGTTCGGCTTTGCTCAGGTTGAAATAAAAATTTTCCTTACGCTCTTTACCGTCGTAATCGGTATAAGTGATCAGTTTCTTAAGCATGAAAAAATAACTCCTTTCTGAAAAGAAGAGCGCCCCTGACAACTCAAGAGCGCTCTGAAAATAACTTAGGGTGTAGTCATATCAGCGATAACTTGATCAGGAGACGGCAGCTGAGCCTCAGCATTAGCAGTACCATACAGCTTGTCTTCAAGAGCAGTCAGCTTAGTAGCGTCACACTTAGTGCTGTCAATAACGATAGTGGAAACAGCCTTACGACCGGTGGTAGCCACAGGAGTAGAGGTTGCTTCCCAGCTGAAAGTGATAGCATCCGGGTTGTCGTTGATGGTCGCATAGGAACGACTGGAAGGAGAAGCAGTAGAGTTGTAGATCAGATGGAGCTTATAGCCCTTATCCATGCCAGGATGCGCGTCATCACCGATGGCAGTCCGATAGCAAAGACCGAAAGCTTTACGAGTCTGCTGACCAATGAATACACCGTTAGCAGCTTCAGCAGAGCCGTCACACTCATTCCATTCGTCCGGATAAGTATAAGCTTCGATGGTGCAGCCAAAGGTTTCAGCAGCACGTAGGGAAGCATACTTGATATCATCTGCAAACAGGTCGGTAACATCAGCGCCGCCAGGATTCTCACTGATACCGGTCACACCATTCCAGGCAACACCCTGTTCATAACCGGAAGCACCCATCGGATAAAGCACAACGTTACGTACGCCAGATTCAAACTCACGATAGCCTGTCTGGTCCCATACCAATTTCGCCATATACATTTACCTCCATTAATAGTAAATCTCGTATACAAAGTGATTGAGATTGTCGGAAATAAAAAAGCGATTCATACGACAATACATGAGATTGTCTATGAGATCGCGCTTAGGATCATCCGGATCCTTTGTAATATAAGTCAGCGTATATCTGTATAACCTGCGATACAAGTGATCGTTTGCATTAGCATCATTTGCAGTCTCCAGGTTATACACGATACACGGATACTTGAGTTTAAGACTCACTGGTGGCTGAAAATAAACATTCTTCGAGCCAAGAACTTCCTCAAGCTTGTGATGCAGTTCAACTCTCCGGTTCATGATACAGCCCTCCAATTGTGAGAATTAAACGGGGCCTCTGGACTTCTACGTTAGTAATCTTCCAGAGTTCCCCATTCAATTTCACATATCTCATTGCACCGATATTCTCGTTAGCGAAACTATCGGCGACAATGCTTATTCGGTTGTTGATGACCAGAGATTCATTTAAGGTTCCATTTTGATCCCAACGTCTTGAGTTCTGGAGTACGTCCCCATAATAAGTTCTCTCTGTCAGAACCTCTATCCATACACCTGGGTGGTTTTCGGGATCTTGCTCTTCAGTCCGAAGGAAACCGACAGCTCCATGAAATCTAGCCATCTAATTCACCCCGAACGAATTAGGAATTACCGTTGTCAGTGTTGGAGTTGGAACTATTGGTGTTGGTAGTGGTCTGCTTCTGCCAGGGCTTGGGCGGAAGAGAAGGAGTAATATTAATGAAGGGATTCTGACCATGCACGGCTTCGATTGCCAGAGCAGCGAACGGCTTGACCAGAGCACCGGAAATCCGGGTTTCAATCAGGTATTTCTGCTGGTTGTAATCGATATCGAAGTCATCGAACATGTTGATGGAACCGCCCTTATCAGCGCCAACATTGTAATCACGCAGGTTGACCATAAGACCCAGCAGATCATACTGAGTTGTAGTGCTACCAACAGTTTCGGAACGAGTGCCAGCCACTTCAAACACGGGAACGGTCACGATATCCGCTACCCGCAGCATGGTTGCAAGAGCCTGCTTGTTCGGATACAGGAAATGCCCGATGCCATCTTCAAGGAGCAGCATCTCACTCAGGACGCTCTCGGTGGTGTAGAAGGTAGGATCGCCGGAGCCCTTGTAAAGCATACGGTTCTTCAGGATAGTCTTAATCAGAGTCTTGGCATGTGCCTCGTTCTGCACTTCGGTCACAGGTACCTTAACAGTGAACAGATCGTCATCCTTCCAGACAGAACGGACATGCTGCTGGCTGATAGCATCTTCGCTGTCACTTGCACGGCCATCGCCGATAAGGATAGCACGGGCAATTTCCTCATCCAGCATCATACGCATTTCAGCCTTGATCCATGCGACAACATCAAAGTCTACAATATCCACGACATCATCACGGTCAAGCTTCTGCTTCTTATAAATTGTCTGAGGATCGGTGGTACGCTTAAGCAGCGTGAACACTTCTTCCTTTTTTCGATTACCCTTCATGTAACCCAGAGCACGAGCCTGATCTTCAGTAATATCAGCAAATGTGCTCTTGATTCTGGTGAGTGGGATGTGATGTACAGCATTCATGACTTTGGACACCCAGTCTATTTCCCGCTTAATGAATTCGGGAGGGGTGTTAAGGTTTTTGTATTCGGGGAACAGCCAATCGATCTGGTCAATACCATAATCGGCAGTATGAGCCAGAACAGATTCCTTCAGACTACCAACACGTTTTGCATCAGCAAAAATCGCTTCGGTTTCCGCATGGGAAAGGGTGTTTTCAGCAATGTCGTCCATACTGCCGTCAAAAACGTTCTTCTTCATATATCCATATCCTCCAAAATCAGAATGTTCGACGTCGTCATCGTCGTCATACTCTTCTTCGTCTTCGAAGTTGTCCTCGTCATCTTCGTCGTAGTCCTCATCATCGAGGTCCTCGTCGTCGGGGTCTTCTTCATCATTGTCATAGTCTTCTTCGTCCAGATCTTCGTCGTCTTCGTATTCCTCTTCGTCTTCATCGTCGAGGCTATCGAGTGCGTCGATCTGACCCTGCTCATAAAAAGCATTTACGACAGCAAGCTGCTCTTCAGTCATGCCATCCAGCACTTCCTGAGGGTTGAATTCCTGATCCATATCTTCTTCCTCCATATCATCGGAATGCGATAGATGAATGCTCTGCGGATTTGAATAAATAATCGCTTCTTCATCATCTACGTCATATGAACCATCACTATGCGCAAAGTTCAGATTCTCAATTCGTGCGCCTTTATTCGCTCCGGTGAGAACAACGCTGACTTCACGAATCATGCCGTGAATAACGTCAGAACCTCTCTGCACAAGCTGGTTCGCATAAATGGACAACGCATTGATATCCCCATTACCCATGGCATTCTTGACAGCCTGGGCCTTAGGATTCTTGTTAAACCAGCAATAGCAATAAACACCCTTATCACGATTCTCGAGTAGAGCGTGACCAAGGATGTTCTCAGGATCACTATGCACATGCTGATAGACAAGCGGTACTTCCTCACCGTCGTTATCGATGAACGCATTCTTTCGAATAATACGGCCATCGCTACAGAGAATATCGTTCGCTGTTGCCCAGCCACAAAAATCATATGGTCTGTTTTTTGCCATTCTCATGTCCTCCATTTATGCCAAAAAATTATCCGGATGCGTTCTGAGGCTGTTCCTCTTTTTCATCCAGATCGTTGTTTTTGTATCTTTCGGCAAGATCCACTATTTCCTGATCTGACAAATCTTTCAGGTCTTCTTCTGTGAGCCCCGCATCTAACAATGTCTGTCGGGCTTCTTTAACTTCCTCTGGATCCACGGGTTCCTCATCTGTTGCAGGCTCCTGATCCTGGATTGGCATATTACTGTTTCTGAGTTCATCCGCCTTAGGATCATCAGAAGGTTTAATGCCAAGGATGCTGCGAATTTCGTTGGATGTAAGAATCTCGTTGCGAGTAAACTTATCAGCAATATCCGCGATATTATTAACAGGAACCAGCTTGAAGTGATCCTGGAAGAACATAATAGATTGACCCTGCGTTCTGCCCGTCTTAGTGAGGAACTTGCGTTTCATTTCGTCACAAATGGCAGACAAAATAGGTTCAATGGTCCGGTTATAGTAGTTCAGCATTGCTTTCTCATCAGCTGTTCCGTTCATAATCTCGGCTGTAATGCCAAGCTGTGAATATAGCTGAGTCGTAAGATCCCGGATCTGTTCAAGAAGATTGTTCTCAATAGGCCGGTTCAACTGAGTAACCTTTTCAGTTGCATCTGTGTAAGCAATACCGTATTTTGATTGTGCAAGCTGCTCTTCAATCTTCTTCCTTCTTCTCTCTGCCTCTACCATACGGCCTTCGGTCTTGATCGTGTAAGGAAGCTGAACAATCAAGTCAATTTTGTTTGCACCGGTGTTCTCGTCAATGTAGTCCTTCAGATTAAGTTTCCTGACAAGACGCTGCATGGTCGAACTCGGTTCATTCATGACAGAATAAAAAGGGTTCTCAACGATTCCAACCATCTTCTTCGGAAGAATGATCTCCTCTTTGATACCCTTTTGTTCATTATAGAGATTTACTTTTACAGCATCCGGATACCACTGGGTAATCTTTGCAGTTCGCATGGACAACACGTCGAAGGAATTCTGATGAATCGGGTTAATATCTGTTTCGATTGGAACCAGAGCAACGCAACCTTCATCAAACATCGACATGACTGCATCCTGAATGAATTGTCTTCCTGTCTGATCCGTATTAGCCTCCAGAGTAAGACAATTGTTCAAGCCGGAATGAATGGTTTCTTTATAGCGCTCATTCTCATCGAGTCGAACATGCATGATTTTTACAGCGGCAGCATCCACAGCTATGCGGTTATATATAGCAGTAATGATGGACCTGTCATTTCCACGACTTAGGCGAAGACGGTCCGGTCTGCTACTGCTGGAATATCCTACTGTAACCGAACTGTTTATCTGTGTCTCCGTTGGATCTCTATTGTTTCGAAAGGCACTCCAGGCATGCTGGATCCGATCGCGTAATGAGGGCAATATACATCACCTCATTTGTATATAGTCTTATGGTTTCAATTAGCTACGTTTCTTCTTTTTCTTTTGCTTCGATGGCATATATTCGTCGTGGTCATCATTCGCAATTCGCCTGGAATTCACATACATGGAAGCACCGGGACCCATGACAGTGCTGAGCAATGCGGTTTTTGTAGCATATCCAAGCTCTTTCTTCCAATTTGCCTTTTTCTTTTGATTACGATTCTTGCGTCTGCCCCACTTCATGCCGAGGACACCCCAATGGGCGAGGTAATCGTCACTGCGTTCAACAGCGTAATATGCATCGTTGTAAGTCATTCAATTACCCCCCCCCCAGTGATTAACGCCGACGACGCCTACGGTTTCCACCACGTCCACCATTTGCATACTGGGTTCCAGCAAATGCCTTATTCATTTCAGAACGGAATTCGGCAGCTTTACGAGCAGCACGCTTAGTTGTAGCAGCACGATAAGCGTTATAGCCAGCAGCACCTGCAAGACCTGCGGCAGCGGCTCCAGCACCAATACGAGCAACAGTGTTGTTAGAGGTTTTTCGAGCTACATCATTTAAACTACGAGAGCTTTTCGCTAACCTGTCGTAAACGCCAGCCTTGTTCAACGTTGCATAATTTCTGCCAATAACTCCGCCATATGCTTCTCCGGCTCTCTTTGCAACCGTATTGGCCTGTCCCCATTTGCGAAGCCCTTCACCAGCAACAAGACCCTTAGAACCGATTGCCTTTCCTGCACGACTCATCGCATTTCCAGCGTTTACGCCAATCATGCCAGCTCTACGAAGCACCTTATTACCTGTTTTATTACCATACCGCCCAAGAGCACCACTTGCTCGATTAATAGCAGTTCCGGCATTTACCAAACCCTTCCGAGCAGCGTATCCACCCTTTGTTATAAGAGCACCGGTTCTACTTGTCCCAAGAGCTGCAAGACCACCTGCTGCTGCAGCCCCAGCACCCAAAGCAGCAGCACGACGAGCATACTTAGCTCCGGAATTTGCACGTTTCTCAAGTCTTGCAAGTTTACGCTGGGCTTTACGATACTGCCGTCCAAGAGCTCTTGTATTACCGCTCTGAATGGCTTTACGTACGCCCCATTTCATACCCTTGATACCATAATGCTCAAGGAAATCATCAGACCTTGTAATCGCATAATATTCTGCCATTATTCTTGTCCTCCATCTGTTATTCAAATGCTTCTCGATTGAGCTTGTAAGCAACCAAGGCATCCATCAAGGCTGCAACGCTATCAATCTTTTGTTCGCTACGTTTCTTATAAAGTTTACGGTTGCCGTTCGTATCAGTGATCGTGATACAGTTTCCCATGGTAAATGTCATCATGGCCTGGTCAAAAATCAGCATACGATCCTCGGTAAGTTTCTTAATCTCGCCAAGGGGCACTGATTCTGTTCGAGCGCCCTGAATAACTTTCACAATACCAAATGGACCGTTTTCACTTTCCCATCTTGCAACGAAGTCTTTTGCATTATACGGGTCAAATCCCATGCACCGTACGTCGTACTTCTGGTTGATAATATACTGGTCAAGATCGTCATAGACTTCCATCATGTCCAGGATTGCTCCATCGAGAACCATCAAAGAATCTTCATTGATGAATTCATCATACTTAACTCTCATTGCTGATGGCAGATTGACAAATGTTGATGATGAAATATACGCTCTTGTCTTGGCACCGAAACAACCATCTCCAAGCGGGAACAGGAAAGTAAACGCACAGAAGTCGTCACCCCGTGAAAGGTCAACACCCATTGAGCAAGCCATGTTCCAGAAACTCCGCTTTGCATGCGGCAACGTTTCCTTGTATGTAAAGAAATACGTATAACCTTCAAGAGGAATTCCGAAACGCTTTGCCAGAATATCATTACGGGTTGCCGGAGCCTTCTCAGCTCTTTCCTTGTCCAACTGGTAAGCTTCATAAGTAACCGTCTTGCCAATATTTGGATTTGCTTTCACCCACATGCTAGGATTGTTTACCTCTTTGATGTCATCAAGACGGTAATACCAGATGGATACATGCGGGTTGTAATAATCACCTTTGAGAATGGACAGTAATTCCATTTTGATGTCATCGCCGCTACTGTTTCGAACTGTACCCTCAGAACTTGTTGCCAGAATAAAATAGTCATCAAGCTTTGAAGAACCCTGTTCAATAGCGCCTATAACGTCTTCCCGGATATCTCCTGAAAGCCATTCGTCAATCGTAGCAACCTTTGGACGAAGACCCTGGAGTTTGTCTATTGTCATCGGTCGTGGCTCAATAATTGATCCATTAATAAAGTTCTGGATACCGAGTTTAGTGGATGCTAGTTTTACTCGGTTTGCTTTTGAGCCTGTAGTATTCTGAAGTGAACCTTCTGTAAGGAATTTAAAAAGAGGCCCACGAGCTCTTGTAATAGCAGTTCGTATAGGCCCCAAAGTTTCGTCAGACTGTCGAATAGTTGGTGCAGTGACAATCTGGTCAGTTGTAGAAGGATCAATATTGAGAAAGAAACTCTGAATGCAAGAAGCGTAAATACTCTTTGCTGCACCTCGGCCAACGATCAGAAACTGTTTCGTGGTGAGTCGCTTCTTGACAGTGCGTTTCTCGTAATGAATGGATTTCCCATCAGGACTTGTTACAGGAATAGATCTCTCGACAAAGTAATACCAGCCGAAGACTTGCTCAGCCCAAAGCTTAAAAGAGTCCAGAAGTTTCAGCGGACTACCATCTGTAAGAGTCATCTCAGCCTCACAGAAATTAATAAAACATTCTACTGGCTGCGGATCATAGTAAACACCAGGGTTTCGAATCAATGCATCAATCCTTTGCATTTCCATGGAGATTTCTTTGCAGACTGGAATATCACCACTTCGGACTAATTCACGAAACTGGTGATAATATCTTGGCGTCGCTGTGTTGGATAGATAGATCATGCTCTATGTTTCCTTCTTCCGCCGCCAGATGTCATACCACTTGTTCTGGGCCTATTAATAATAGGGCCGTTTGCACGCATCCGATAGCGTCTTGATACGATGGTACCAGCATTACTTGTCCGAGGCCTTGCTGAAGACGTTGATGTCGGCGGTGGAGCTGGTGAAACTGATGCAGACTCAGGAATCTTCAAGGATGCTTTTTGGGTTTTAGAAAGCTGATCATCATTAGCAGCGGTAAGTCTCTTAACTATTGCAGCATTCTTACCAGCAAGCTCTGCTTTCTTAGCACCATACTTGCGCATTACCCGATATTCATTCTTAGCTTTAATATTATTAGCAAGAGCATTGTTCTTAGCCTGAATCCTGGCTCGCTCTTCGCTGTAGTTTCTGAAGTCTTCAGCCTCCTGCTCAGCTCTATTGCGAGCCTTGATGCGTTCATTGCGAGCCTCAATCTGAGCTTCCTTCCTGCTCCACTTCTTGGCTGCCTTATACGCACCACGAGCTCTTGCCCTGGCTTCAATATAACCAGCAGTGCCCTGAGTAATTCCACGAAGAACACCTTCACCAGCTGCTTCACGAATACGTCCAAGCATACCTCGCTTTTCCATGCCGCCAAGATTCCTAGCCTGCTGTTCAAGACGAAGACGTTCTGTTACACGCTGAATCTGAGCGTCAGAAAGATTGCCAAGTTTAGCTCTGCCGGATTTACGCATCTGAGAAAGAGCACGTTCTACTTGATGTTCACTCTTAGCTTCAGCTCTTGCCTTAGCTCTGGCTCTCTTATTTGCCGGAGAATTATATGTTTTCCATTTTGTCTCAGCTTTTGCAATGCCATTACGCATCATAGCGCTGAGTTTGCCACTTGCCCTTCGGTAAGCAGCACTACGAGTTGGATGACCAAGTTGAGCAGGGGTTCTTGTTACACCCCATCGCATTCCTTTTATGCCGTAATGCATCAGCTCAGCAGGATCATCTGTTACAGCATAATATTTCATGTTGTTTCAGCATCTCCCTCAGCTTGATGATTCAATCGCCATTCGAGCTCTGCAATACGGTTGTTAATTGCGTCAGCAACAACAGAGGAAGCAGGCGGATCGAAAATCATTCGCACTCGTAAATAGATAAAAGTTCTTACGGCCTCGATCAATCTCTGGTTCGATGAGAAATCCAGCCACTGATCGTCTGGTCCAGAAATAGAGTAACCTGCTTCAGGCCCGATTCCGATTTGTAGTAATGTCATGAATTCGCTGTTGATCAGCATTACCAGGTCAGAATCAAACGCCGTATCGATTGGATCGATGTTCAGCAGTTTCTTGATACTGATGAGAATACTGTCGTTATCAATCAAACGCAGATCCTCCTTTCTGTGAATTTGCGAAAAATAAAGGCCTAGAAATCGCGATTTATTTCCACGGACAGGTATCGTTCATGCTTCTCTCGATTGGTAATTGCGGAAGAAGACTTTCATCACCATAATGAATCGCCTCATGCGTTAGCTTGGATGTACAGATAAGATACTCAGGATTGAGTATGGATTCATCTGCATCATAAAGCTCCTGCTGTGTAATCGGATTCATGTGATGTATGTATATTCCCTTTTTGAGTTCGTAGCCCTCAACTCCAAGGTCTCTTCCCTCGTCTCGAATTATCACGTCTCTTCGTATCTGTTTCCATTCGGGTGAGTGATAGAACTTTTGATTGAGATACCGATCGAATCCAAACGTGTCTTGTCCAACAATTCCTGCTAAGCGAAGGTAATCATACCTCTCCCTGAAAGTCTTTAGTTGTTTAAGTTCCGTATAGCAACGCTTAAACATCATTCTCACCATGAGGACTGTATCTGCGCATGGCCTCGATGGCATTTGCGTAGAGTTCCTCGACTTCCTTAGCGGAACGAATCGCCTCAGTCTTTGCCTCAAGCAGCTTAATCTCATTTTTCAGCTTATCTCGCTCGTATCGCTCTCGCATTGAGCCCAGCTTGAGATAATGTGTGATGACCTGAGAGGAAGCGGTACCATTCCGCAATTGCTCTTCTGCCAAATCTATGGCATATGCAATCATCTGATTCTCTCGACCCTCAGGTGTCATCGCCGGTGACTGCCTAGGTGTCGATTCTTTGGCGACTTTCCTGCTAGTTCTCAACAGTTACCTCTCCTTTTGTTTGTGAAGAATAGGGTTCAGACTGCATCCAGTGTGGTTTATGCAACGTTTGGGAGGCTTTTGAAGGGAGTTTTAAAGCCGTTCAAGGAGGAAAAACGACTTTGGAAGGAGGTGCTCATGAAGAATTCACCGAATGCAGTCTGAAAACCCTGTCAGAAATACCACCCCCGGAGATTTTTCAGAGCATTTTTACTGCCTCCGGAGTCTTCACGTGCGGTTCCCGGGAGTGTGCAAGTGTTGCCTCGGGGAGTTAGCAAAT
>CAJODL010000008.1 GCA_905233165.1 uncultured Prevotella sp. | reverse complement strand
ACTTGGTATAACAGCACAATGGCTCTGACAAGAGCAGCAATCCCTACAAAGGGTTTTTCCGGTTTTTGTCTCTATGTCTTCATCTGCGTTTCTGTTTTTTATTCAATGAACACTTTCTTCTTGTTGACTACGTAAACGCCTGTGTTTGGAACAGTTGTCTCGATTGTCTCGCCTGGCTGCAGCACATAGTTAGCGAAGGTAGCACCAGCAGCTGTTGCGATGCGGATGACAGTAGGCTCCTTCAGGTGTGAAGTAGTGACGATGTTATATCCGCGAGTGTATATCTCAAGTGAACCATCGAGAACAGTCTCTGGACCATCACGCAGGTCGTTATCTGTGCCACCGAAGATAATCCTCTTAGCGAAGGATTCTCTCATACCCTTTGCAGGTGATGAGCCTGCCGCAAAGAAGTATGGACGGAAGGCGCTGACATTCGTTGCAGCTGTTACCTTATCGTAGCTGTTACCTGCTACGTTGAGTGCATAATTTGTTGCATCTGTCGTCAGCGTCTCGTTCAAGTAGCTTGGCTTGAAGGTATAGCCACCATATGTTACAGCATTGTCTGTCAGTTCTTCATCACTTATCTTGATATTGACACCCTTGTCAGAAACGAAGCTGATTATCTGCTTATCGAGCTTAGCAATAGCTGCTGCAGTATTCTTTGCCTCGAACTTACCGCTGAGGTCGAACTCATAGTATGTACTACCTGGCAGACCAAGGATATAAGGTGTCGCTGCTGTCAGATAACTATACCCAGCATAAGAACGAGCAGTATTGTAGTACTGACGATACTCCAGATAGGTATCGCTATTCTTATCCTTCTGGTCGTGAACATTCTCATTCTTGTAGTAGTAATCCCACAGGAAGGTGTTTGCAGCATTCTTCGTATTACCTGCTACACTTGGATAGTTGAAGATTGCCTGATATTCTTTACCAACGATCTTGCCACCATCCTCGAACTGACGCAGCCAGTACTCGTGGCCCTTCTTAGTATCGCTATTATGACTCACGTCGCTGCCACCATAGAAGTGAGTAATCTCACCCTTCTGGTTGGTTGTTACGAGTTCCGCAGTGAATGGTATGCTGATACCCTGCCAACCCTTTGTAATGTCAACATATTCCTCATCAGCAGGGATACGCTGATACCACATCAGGTGGTCTGCATCGAAGTCATAAGCGAACGGAGCATTGAAGTCATTCATATCTACGAGCAGATGGTCATTGACAACCTTCAGATCGTGCTGTACGAGGTGACCCTTAACCGTTGCTGTAGGAGCCTCTCTAACGATACGATAACCGTCATAGTCTCCAGTGTTGTCATAGTAATCACTATATACTGGCTCTGTGAAGTAGCCGTTCAGCACGGTGTAGGTCTTCTCATTTACATCTGCAGCAGGAGCATAAGCCAAGAGGTTTCGTGTCTCATCGCAGTTGATGATACTTCTCAAGCCGTCATCATCGAGCAATGGTGCATAGAATGCCTTTTTACCATTTGGCAAATCAGTATTACCTACTTTCCATGGGAAGTTGGTGTCATGTCCCTTGAAGTCGATAGCTGTCATGTTAGGATAAGCCAACGTATCAGGAGCATCCTTCTTGGTCTGTGCCAAGTATGCATGTGGGTTGAAGTGTGCCATATCCAACTTAGAGTTGCGATAGTATGCTGGAGCACGATATACGCGGTTTGCATTACTGCCGTATGATATGCGTCCTTCACTCCTTGCCACAGCCTTTGGCAGACTGTCATGTTCTTCAACAGCCCAACCGTATGTCAGCTTCTGACCGAAGAAGATATAGTCATCAGGCCAGATTGGATAGTAACCGCTTTCAACCTTTTCATCGTCCGTGCCCGGATTTATAACCTCGGTATGGAAACGTTCATCCTCTGTGTCAGGTATTGTACCAGCAGCGAAGCGGAAGTCACCATCAGCGAAACGTTCCTCGACATATCTTACGGTGTCTTTTTTCGTCTCGCCTGTCGGTATATATACGTAACCGGAAGAACAGAGTGACGGATCATCTACATAGTCCTTATATGACTGTAGGGTCAACTTACCGTCGTCACCTATGGTATAGTATCTTGCTCTCTTTATTTCTGCTTTCACAGGACCCTTCGCGTTAGCATAACGCTTATGGAGATAGAAGTTATTCAAGTTGTATGCTACAGTACCATTATAGAACTCCTGAGCAGTCATAGCACGAGATGTACCCTTAGAACCTGAAGAATATGAATATTCACCACCGGCAGGAACTTCCTGATAGAGATTCTTGTTGCCATCCCAGAAGTAAGAGTTGACTAACTGATAGCCCTTGTCATCTGATGGAGCACCAAAGACAGCATAAGGCTTAGTTCCCAATGGCGTTTTATTCGTTGTCTTCACCCAAGCACTCTCCACATAACCGGTACCCTTATCGGCAACACCTGCAGTGTTGAACGAACCGGTAACACCGAGGTTATAGACATTACCGCAGAGGTCATTGAACAGTGAGTGATCCAAACCTCTGATGGTATGTCCATCTCCATGGAGAGTTCCCTTGAAGCACTGGCCTTCAACATCATTACCTATAGATGTCCATGTCTCAGGATGATCGATATCCGTACGCATGAAGAACTCGAGCTTATTGCCAGCCTTAACGCGTTTATCCAGCAGAGCATGGTCTTTGAGGGCACCAGATGGAGCAGGAGTCTCCAGCAGACTCAGGTCATACAAATTCTTGAACAGGTCGAGACCGTTCTTACTGCCCTCCGCATCGCCACTATAGTCGTTGATGTAAATCTTTGGCTCTACCTTCAGACGGTTGAAGATATCCGCATGGTCGATGTAATAGTGATGTTCCTTATCACCCATTACCTTCTTCAGGTCGTGGTAGTTAGCCACGCTGACAGGTACAGCATTTGAATATGTCTCACCCAGATATGTCTTGGTGTAGTAAGCAAGATAGTAATCATGCTGGTAGAGATAGAGCGGATCTATAGAGTTAGTATATTCTACTCCATTGATATGACGTTCAGCATCCGTCGGTGTATCGAACAGTTTCCAACCGCCACCGGTGATTTCGTATGCACCAGGTGTTACGTATGGCTCAGGCATTGACAGTGCTGTACCCGGCAGGATGATGTCCGGTTGACGGATATCCTCCACAGTTGGAATACCACTCTCGAAGTTCAGGTGGATATTCAGGATGTGGCGTTCGCTCACCGGTGTGATGTTCATACCATCCATATCACTCTCTACGTAGTCATACTGATAGATGACGGTGATAATCTTCTCCTTCGAGAGGTCAAAGATATCTGAACCGCGAGTTACATACAGCGTACTTGTCTCCGTAGGTGACTTGCCGTGGAATGAGAAGTTCGTCTGCTTGTTGATTATATTCTTATAACCATAAGTACCCGAACCATTATCTTCATTAATTATAGTACCCGCTGGAACAGTAGTTGTGAGTGTTGTCTCTGAGCCAACAGGAGTCACAGCACCAGTTTTACCAGAGTCTGTGTAGTCGCTGGCATTGATAGTATAATCTTCATGACAATAGTAATACTTACCAGTATTGCTGAAGTTCAGAGTTACAACCTTTGCCTTATCCGAAGCATTCAATCCATTGTATGTCTCAGCGGTGATTACCTGTCCAGCAGCGTATGGTGTATCACCAAGGATGATAACCTCCTTCACCACGTAGTAAGTACCTGCTGCGGCCACAGTAATTGGAGCCCAGTGGCATTGTTCATTAGGCAGACGCTCAAACTCGGTACGAGTGAGATTGGTGCCTTCGGTCGCAATTGCACTGGCGCCACCATCTTTTTCGTATGGCAAATCAGTAGTACCCTTATACGTTGCAGTATAATCTATTGACGTAGGAAGTGAGTAGTGTGCAGGATTTGCATTAGCGCCATCCAGCGTTGCAGCCTCAGAGTCATACTGATACTTCTCACCCTCTGGATGTATCACGATACCTGTTGCAGGATTCTTGCTATAGTTTGGATCAATAAGCAAGTCAAGAGCATCGTAGTTGAACTTAAAGTTTGCACGATCTTTTGGAGACATAGCGCTATAAGCTGCCAAAGCACGGTAGTTATGACCTTGCGCATAGTAGTTACCGCCATACTTACCTGCTTCAGTACAATAGTATGCAGGCAGCACGGCACTCACTACCTCAGGATGAGTAGGTGCTAATTCGTCATACTTAGATTGTGGTATATAAGTATTTCGATAGATAAACTCGGTCTTACTGAGCTGAACAGTGCTGGTAGCTACGTAAGCCTCATCAACTTTGCCACTCATTGCCGACCACTGATCATCAGTATAATTCTCACGAGCCAAGGTAGCGCCCTCATGGAGACGCTGGTCGTTACCTTGTTTGTTCTTGGTTTCTATAAGATCAGCAGTTACGATATAAGCAGGCTTGAAGGTTGCCTGACCAGAAGCAGGAATTGCAGATGAATGATCTTTCTTCGCTGTTTGATAGGTATCATACTCTTCCTTAGAGATGATACTACCAACCTCGTAGTCGTTCTGACCATACATACCAGACTCTTTCGGTGTATATGTAGGACCATCTTCGAAGCCAGTTCCACCTGTCTGGTTCTTTGCTTCTGAACCATCAGCCTTGCTATACCAAGTATTCCACAGGTCTGGGTTGTCAACATTGTATGTCAGGATATAACCAGAGTTGTGGCTGATATTGTTGGACTTACGGAAGACGTAGTCGAAAGCAACATTCTGTTCTCTATTGATATGATAGACAGAGTCTGTCTTTATTTCTTTATATTCGCTTGGCAGATATACAGTGCCTTCGTAGATAGTATCATTGCCAATCTTGCAGTCAGCGATAACAACATACGTTGAATCTACGAATATCTTCTTCTCTGTTGGTGTAAGCTGGCTGTAATCCCAATAGCTGATGACATCATTAAGACCATATTCCTTATCACGGATGGTTATCTTCTCACCTTCTTTAAGCGGTGTATTTTTAGAACCATTAGAATAGTAAGCATAGTGGTTTGGCTGCACATTCAGCAAGGTCAACTTACCATGAGAGGCTGAAGTGATAGTCAATGGAATGCTTACCTCCTCACTAAAGGCATTCGGAGAACCGGTATAAGCTGAGATATACTGGTCATAGACATAGACAGCACCTCTGATATACCAATAGTGGGCAGGAACAGCATCACCACCTTTATACTTGTCACCTATATTATAACAGTCGTCAATAATGGTCTCCGTACTGTGAATGAAATTGCCAGAGGTTTCCCATGCTCTCTTGTAGCTTTCTTCTGTGCCAGGTTCGTACCTATATATCTTATTCGTAACAGCACGCTCACCAGTAGCGGTATTCTTATTCAATTCGGTCAGGATAGTTTGTGTTTTTCCTGAAAGTACACGTTTGCCATGCTCATTCTTGGCATATACATAACCGCCACCCACACCAGGCTGCACGTTAATCAGGTCGAGTTCTACGACACCTGTGATATAACCCCAGTCTTTATCATTGAGGTCCTTACCAGTACTTTTCTCTGTGGTCAGCTCCAGATAGACACCAGAGGCGAGAGCCACCTTGTTGTGGGAGTTACCATTATTACGCTTACGCTCATTGATATATCCAGCTTTCCAATCGTAGTAAGTAGCGGCGCCGTAGTTCTTAGCTGCAACATCGCCGTCAGGATCATTGTATGGTGCAGTATCAGTTTGGTAATTTTTGTTATCAGTTTCACGAACCGCATTATGGAAATCGACATCACTCGTGAGGGCACCGAGGAAGTTCACGACGCTGTAGATACCGAAGTAGTTACCGTGCTCTTTGTCCTTAGGGTCAGTATCTTCAGAGCGTACAGATGCCTTCTTATTCAGTGACACCTCACCAACACGGTTGATGGTATAGTTAGTGTAATCCACTACCTCTGGCACACGGTCTTGTGCGCCCTGCATCACCATACGACTACCGAAGACGCCACAGAAGTCAGCACGCTGGATAGTGTTCATCGGACGACCGGCATAGCGTGAGCAGACACCGTTTTCTTTCCAATAATCTTTCAATGGCTTGCCATCAGCATCTAACATTGGCACAGCAGGTTCTCCCACTGTCACACCTTCAAAGACAGTCAGCATCTCATCGGCAGTAATGTTGTTATCGGGGAGATAAACCTTGCCATCCTTGTCTTTACACCTTTGCAGACATTTATAGCGAATCTCATAATAGGCTTGCTCTCGTGCAGAAAGCTTATTATAATCATCCAGAGAAATCTCGTTGTTAATATGGTAGTAGTCTGTACCATAGTTGGTGATATTCAACTCGCGATAGCCATCTACCAGCGTCAGGTTACCATCACCATACAGTCCACCTACACGACCCCTACCGACAGAGATAAGGTCACGGTTATAAACATCGTGGACAGATGCCGTAGCATTACCGAATACAGTAGGAGTATTGGCAAATACCTCAGTAGAACCAGCAGATGTGTTACCACCGGCAAATACAGCGTTGTGGATAATGATACCTTCCTTGTTGATATCCGTCTTGCCAATAGCCGTCCATTCAGTCTTACTGGCATCCTTATTACCTAAATAGTGCAGGTATGATGTTGGAACATACTGGCCTGCAGTAAAGGTTCTGTCGTTGATAGTAACGGAAGAGTTTGCCTTACACCAAGGCTCTACGAGTACCTTACAGTCCTCAGTGAGTTTACTTCCACCATCATAGTAGTAACCTTCACCATCATTCGCCTTGGTACCTGTTGCACTATATACGCAACCGACGTCACCGGCACCGAAGACGTTACCATAACCTAAGGCGACATCTTCGGCAGTACCTACCTCACCGCCATAGACATCCACCTCTGTCTTACCGAAGACATAGCCTTTAGCCTTGAGATCCAGGGTTGGCTTGATGTCAGCAGCTATGTATTTAGTACCGTCGCCGCCCCAGCTATCCTTACCACGACCGCCACCAAAGACGTTACGAAGCACATGACCATCGAACAGCTTTACATAGGTAGTACCACCCTTGTAGATATGGGCATCACCATTTGGGAAACCGCCAGTAGCGCCAGACTTCATAGTACCACGTCCGATAGGACCGAGCTCACCACCACCATAGAGGCTGCCACGTACTGTACCACCATACATCGTAACATAGGTGCTATCCACGAAGCTGTTTACCACATATCCACCACCGAAGGCATTACCGGCCAACTCGATAGCATTAGGTGTCTGGTCATCCAGTTCTGGTACGTATTCGTATTTAGGAGTTGTGGTAGTAGAGGTATTCTCATAGCGATAACCGATGTAACCGTTGTTGATGGTCAGGTTGGTTCTTCCATATACGGAACCGCCTTCACCGCCACCGTAGGCATTACGCTGGATAGCAGGAACACCATTATAGAAACTCGTGCCATTCAACTTACCGATAGTAACATTGGCAACAGCAGGGATATCAGTCGTTCCTGTTGTCTCGCTGATGTCAGCATTTACGGTTTTACCAGCTGCTTCTTTGGTGTGCCTACCCACATGTCCCTCATAACCGCCACCATAGACGTTACGGGCCATACCACCTTCGATATAGACGTTGGTAGTGGCAGTAAAGACTTTTCGTCCCAGTTCGTATTCATCATATACCGGGCCTCCTTCACCGCCGCCATAGATATCCTTGTTAACGTTACCGCCCTTCAGCTCAATATATGTAGTACCGGAAACTAATGCTTCAGCACCATAACCGCCGCCGTAGGCATAACCGCTTACATTACCACCATTCATGATGCGGACATTGGTTTGGTGGTACTTGGTGTTTGTCAAAATATCATTGGTATAGGTACCATTGTATGAGCCTTCTGCGTTAGGGTATGTACCAATATTTGTCGGCAGACTGATAGGATTAGTTTCAAGATAGGTAGCGAAAGATTCCAGAATGTCGCCATAAGCTTTGACTGTGTCTGGTATCTCTCCTTCTGGTGTTCCAGCTGCGCTATATTGCTGAGCGAGCCATCGTGTTAGCGAAGCATAGTTCATTGAGTTACCATCGCGTCCACCGCCAAATACCTTATAGGCATTTGAGCCGTTGTTCATGAACACGTTGGTACGACCAGATACTGTCTCATCACCATAACCGGCACCATAGATAGTAGCCTGATAGCCGCTGCTCTGCATCACAGGTGCTTCGATGTTGATATAGGTATCGCACGAAATGCGGCTATTCTCGTTACCACCATAGATAGCATCGTTCACAATGGCATTCTTACCCTTATAGTCGATACAGGTGACGTAGTGGTCGCAGAAACGCGCTGCCAGTGCAGGCGTTGCCGTAGTACTATATCCCTTACCACCACCGAAGATGGCATTAACCTTAGCTGTGGATTCTGCCGGTACATTAACACGGGTATAACCTACCAAGCCCTCCTGGTTACAGCCTCCGTAGATATTATTGAAGCTACCGGCAAATAAGTCAATAGCGGTACGTCCATGACCCAATTTATCGAACGCTGATCCTACGCCAGCGAAGGCACCACCACCGTAAACATCAACATTAGCAAAGCGGTTGACATCCTTTGTCTTAGTATCATCAAGGAGCACATAGGTGTCTTTCTGCATGGAATTACACAACTTTGCATGGCCTGGGAAGCCTTCACTACCGCCAAAGATATAACCGACACTATTATTTGAGTTGTCTTCTGGCACAAAGTGAACGAAGGAGTTGTTACTCAGATGTGGGAAGGAGAAGACGCTGCCATTTCTTGGAGCACCAGGTCCCCACCCCGCAGGAATATCCTCCTCACCGGTATAATAGGTGTAATCTTTGAAGACGGGGTTTGCATAGTCATAGTTTCCATAGTTACCACCGAAGATGGTATCAACACGACCCTGGATATACTTCACATAGGTGCTGGATCGTTTTAACTCTTGATCGAAGACAGGACGTGTAGTAACCGTGTAATGGTTTCTATTACCCCTGATGATTCCACCGAAGTCGTTACCACCATAGACATTATCACGAATCCATGGGAAGCCTCCGTTATATCCTATATGCACCTCGGTACCGCCATAGATGTCGGCATTTGAAGCACCTCCGAAGGCATCATAAATGCGTCCGTTACCAAGATATACATATGAGTCACCGAGGACATCGCCTTCGTTACCGCCACCATAGATATATTCTGCTTCAGGAATTGGCAAGCCGCTTTCTTCCTCTGAGTAACCGGCATTAATACCCTTCAGATTAACCGTGGTGCTGTAGGCGGCGTTATATACATATTCACCACCGTCGTTTTTCTTACCAACACGACCTTCTTCGCCACCTCCATACATCTGGAAGGCATAGCCATTATTATGGTTGATGGTGGTGCTACCCCATATCTCGGTATCAACACCATAACCGCCACCGTAAACAGCCAAGGCAGATGACTGGACGTCGTCACCCTGTGCTTCCTTAAGCACACCGGAGCGACGTCCACTTTCGTCTTTAATTTTATATTCGTTCTCGGGATCTGGCTCTGCAAAGATGACATCGCGCTCCATCAAATCCTGATTGATATTGATGATAACATTACCATTTACGTGACCACTATTGAAGCAACCGCCATAGACACTGCCTTCTATCAGACGGCGATCGATGTCTTTACAGTCATTTGGGCTTCCCGTCTTTTTTATTCCAGTACTGATAAAGTCATCCTCACCAATATCCCACTTTACAGTATTCCATACCAGTTCCGTACCGATAGTCTTTAGCTTATAATATGGATCGGTTTCGGTTGGAGTCTCTGTACCTTTAGCAATAAACTTGGTTTCGTGCAAGTCCGTCGTGTAATACTCCTTGCCTTTTTCCAATTTGCCGCTGGTTATCTTTTCAAACGTATCATTCCAACGTTTTGGTCTTATGACGACATTATCAAGATTCAGTTCTATGCGGTCCTTGATCTTTCCACTGACATCAGTATAGCTTTCTCGTTCATCGGTAGAGCCCAACAGACCGCCTTCGTAGGCGGCATTGTACTTTCCCGCTTCTACATTGGCATTGTTACAGCCACCAACAATTTTATTGAAGATAATCAGTTTTCTGTCGAATTTCAAAGCGGTCTTACCGCTTACTGCCATACTACCCCTGTTACCACCACCGAAGAACGAACCTATCTCGCTCGTATTGTCTTCATAAGTAGAACGGTCACCATCCTTCTCACTATCAAATACGACATCAGGCTTTAATGGCATTGCAACACCTTCCATATAGTCGGCAAACACGCCTGGGTAAGCAGGATCGATGGTGCTGTTTGTCTTATACAATTTGAGGAGCGTTGTATCAACCATCATCTCACCATTGTTGCCAAGGAACACCTTGTCAGCTTGGACGTGAGAGCCTATCTTCAGCTCTACCAATGGCTGAGACTTCTTGGTAGCCAATGATGCACAGTTACCACCGACGAAGACAGAACCCTTGATGACTGTCTTGTGTTCTGCATTTGTACCTTTCAAGTGAAGAGATACCTGCTCGGCATTTGGACGGAAGGCGTTAAGGCCGTCAGTACCTAAACCGGTATCACCAAAATAGAAATCGCCATAGGTGTCATCATCTTTCATGGACTCCGAATCGGTATATGGGTAAGCACCATTACCACCACCATAGACATCACCATAGACAGTAGCATGGATGCCGACAGCATTACCGCCATAGACGCTACCTGTTACGTCGTTACCACCATATACATTATTAACATGTCCACCAGCGACCAGCACACGTGCCGACAACTCAGCCGGGAAGTAGTAGCCATCCAAATTGCCACATGGGGTATATTCACCATTTACCGTTGGCTTCACGTCTGCCATACGACAACCTCCATAGAGGTTATCGACAATGAGACTTGAGTAATCTTTGATTTCAAGGAGCAAGCCCTCAGGAGATGTCATAGAACCCTTGTTACCGCCGCTGTATAGGTTACGTACCTTACCAGCGAGCAGGTTCCACGTAGGACGGATGGACATCTCGGCCTTGTTGTTACCACCGAAGAAACGACCTACCTGATAAGCACCACTGCTTGGGAATGAGAAAGTGGTATTGATACCCATTTCCTTGAAACGGGCATCAGAAAGAAGTTCTGTGCCGCCACTGGTAACTTCTTTACCAGTTGCATCAACCTTAATACTGTTCACCACCGCACTTGGGTTATCGATGTGGATGATGTTCTGCTCCTTCACGGTAGCATTGTTGCCACCTCCGTAGGCATATACGATAGAGCCACCCTTGATTTCAAGATAGGTCTTGTTCAGCTCGGGAAGTACGAATGGTGTCTTACTTCTTGCTATTATAACATCACCTTGCTTGATAATATAATCGTCGCCATCTCTCAGCGGAACGCCGTTTTCGTCGGTATAGGTAAAGTCACCATTACCACCACCAAAGAGCTGACCGATATAAACTTTCTTGGCATCGTCAGCAGGCTTGATGTCGGTTTTTTTCTTACCGTAGGCAGCAGCCTCAGGATTTGTTGATGCTGCGGTAATTTCTTCTTCAGTATAATGTACAGGGTTTCCTGACCCATCCTTTTTAATCTTTGTGCTTATGCGCACGAAACTGTTGAAAGTTTTATCGACAGCGTTCTTTGTATAATCTGTAGCATCTGCTGGAACTTCAGGATTTTTCACTGCAGTCAGCGCTGCAGGGATAGAATCTGTCGTACCAATAGTGCCGGCGATATCGTTACCGCCAAAGACCTGATTAATAAGTATATAGTCGGTAGCGTGTTCGCCATCGATGTTAACAAATGAGTTTCCTCCGACATTGGCCATACGGGCACCACCGAACACCCTACCAGCAGGGTCTGACAGTGGACGTTCTACATCTTCTATAACAGCACCTATATCGCCAGCTTTTACCGTTACCCTTGTGCTTCCTCGTACCTCAGCATGGTTACCGCCACCATACACATTGCCCCCAATCTTAATCTGTCCAAACGATCCCATTGGGAAAATGAAGAAATGAAATAATGAAATAATGAAAATACCAACATAAGAGTATCTTCCCTTCCACTCTTTTGTCAAAGAGAGGAACAGATTTTTCCCATAGCCATTATATATCATTCTTTTAATTTCCATTTTCATCATTCTTTCATTCCTTCATTCCTTCATTCCTTCATTCTTTCATTCCTTCATTCTTTCATTCCTTCATTCTTTCATTCCTTCATTCCTTCACTCACTTATCACCACCGGGTTCTTCACATCCGGATCTGACAACATGTACAGATATGTCGGCATGATTGTCATATCTATTGTATATCGTTTACCACGTTCTGTTGCTAACTGTTCTGTCAACAAGTCTTTTAGCTCCATTGTGTTCGTAGCTTTACAGTTCTGACGAATCAAGTTGCCCTGTTTGTCATATACATCATACTCACTTGTCAGGACGAGTTTTGTGATGCAATCAGGCATAAAGTATCCGATAAACTGTTTTGAGGAAGTAGTCAACTGTTCGCCATCGCCATCAGACCAGAATTCCATACCATCACTTGAGATAGGCTCACCTGCTGATTCAAAGACAATACCATCCTCAGTATCAATAGGACTTGTGCTACCATCTGTTGTATGTAATTTGATGGTTATGTTGGTCTTATCTGTTGAAACGGTCTCTCCTACCTGAGTACTTAGTTTCAGGGATTTCAGCTTTATGGTACGTATTGCATCGTAGTCGGCATACACCTTCATATTGATGCTGAGGGCAGCATAGAGGTGGTCGAAGAGCAGGAAGACATAGTCTTTGTCATCATCACCTTGCGAAGTGCGGAAGCTGAAATCACCCCGACGCAGGCCGCTGTCGTGTTCTTTGTCGGTACCATGTTTTGCACCTATCACGACGCAGAGGTCGTTAGGCATTACAGCAGGCACATCCTCCAGAGACATGATGGCGCCATGACTGTATCCATCGTGTGCAGTGACTGTTTTAGCGTCAGAATCATCATCCAAACCAGGATTTATGTCTGTGATGCTATATTTTATGACAGGCAGATTAGGGATAAAGCCATAGAGGTAGTAGTCGTGGTTTGCTTTAAATTCCACATTGGTGCGCCACTGGTCTTTGTCTTCAACCTTGTAGAAGTGCCCCATCTGTTTTGATATAACCATATTTGTATCAGCGAAGGCGATAGCGATAGGCTGAACACCGCCCTCGTATTTCACATATCCTGATGGTATTGCCCATGCTCGGGTTGAGGCATCACCAGATCTTGTCATCTGGAGATCCATATTCTCCTCAAAATAAGTAGAATAACCACTCAATCCTCCTAATGCCACACCAGGAGCATTCAGATCCTCTCCACCGTCAAGATCGTCACTCTTAGAGCAACTGCTAACGAAGCTTACAAAGCTTATGAGGCTTATAAAGCTTACGAGGCTTACCTTACTTATTATGGTCGTTATCGTTTTCATTTCTTCATTCTCTCATTTCTTCATTCTCTCATTCTTCATTCCTTCATTTTTTCATTCTTTCATTTCTTCATTCCTTTATTCCTACCAATTATACACCGTTCTGTTGCCTGTTACAGGTATCCAGGGGACTACAGCGTAGTCAACCCATCCTATCGCTATACCACCTTCTTCTGTGATTTTAAAGATGTAGGTATAGCTGTAGCCAGCTTTCCACTGCATATATGTTGCCGGCACGACGGCTGTTCTTTCACCAAGACCTTTTATATTCACCGTCAGCGTATAGCTGCCCTGCGAGGTATTTGGGAGCACGGTGTACCAGCCATCGTCGCACGTGGTATATTCCTTTGTATCCACCTCTGGGTCATAGTCCTCAGTGAAGGCGTCAAGCAACTTAGCATCAGATGGATGAGGTGTCATTGAGTATGACTCTTTAGTCTCTGCTCCTGACAGAGGGTATGATACTGTGACAACGCCTCTGCGAGGTATCTTCTCTCCAGTAGCTGAAGGCTTGAAACTCTGGCTTGTTATTATTACGCCCTCGCGTGGGTACACATAAGTATATATAAATCGCACGCGTGCGAAGGGCTGTATGAATTCCAGAGTGACTGGTCTTCCGAACTGCTTGTCTGGATAAGTTCCTGCATCACCTGTTGAGAACCACAGACGTGAGAAGTATGGGGCAGCGTCTATCGCACTAGCACTGCTAGCATCAACCAGCATGCTGACCTCGTACTCATCGGTCTCATTGGTCCCATAGGACTTATTGGCCTCATAGTCAGCCACCGTTGCTGGTACTGCAGCATTTTTGTCAAACTTTGTTGCTGCGAAGAAGCGGTAAGCCTTTGCTGACCAGTCCCAGAACTTGATTGTTTGGTTGGGTTTTTCTGTCAATATATAGTCCCAGTTGCTGGTGTTTGTCGCAGATGTAGCAGCGCTGTTAGCACGCCAGTCAACCTGATAGGTTGGGAATACTGTTTGTGTTTCGCCATAAGAGCCAGCTGAGTAGGACATATTCTTATAGCCCCACACGTGGAAACGGGTTACGCCTGATGCGTACAGTGGTGTTCCACTGTTGGCACGTGTTTCTGCAGTCTCATTTCCCTGATAACCATTAAAGGTGATAGGCACCAGTTCCTCCTGTGGCGCTGCCATCTCTGGCGCCGCAGTCAGGTCGTCACTCCCTCCCCCACCGCAGCTGACGAGTGTCAGGCAGAGAATAATTAGTCCTATTAGTCTCATTGGGCACCTCCTTTCTTGAGCTTTTCTTCCAGCTCTGCTATCTTTGCCTTCAGTTGGCTGTTTTCTGTCTCCAGCTCCACTATGCGGGCTTTCTGGTCGTTGCGATAGCCCAGTCTGGCAGCTGTCATACGCTCGCGGATGCCGCCCTGCTCGACGAAATCTTTCTGCAGACGGTCTAATAGTTTACCCATCATGTTGTCAAACTGATGGATAAGGGTGATTGCAATGTTACACAGTGCCTCCGGCGAACGCTTATCGATGTCCGTGGTATAATCTTCTGGGCGATTATGATTTTTGCTATATTCCTGTATCTGCTTGGTACGAGGGTCATTGACTGCCCATTGTTCCAAGCCACGAGTACGCAAATAGTCAATATAGTCTTCCAATACCTCTTTCATGCTGGCGCGAGCAACCCCCATCAGTTTCAGTTCTGTTTCAGAGGAGGTAGTGGCAGCGGACGAGCCTTCTGCGATATTCTGTTTGCCAGAGCGTGCCGCCTGTATCAGCTGATCAATGGTACGGTCTTTACGCTCCACGAAATAGTGGTGCGCAAAGTAGAAAGTGATATCATAAAGACATTCTGCCTTCTGATACACCAGCAGAGCACGATAGTTGCCCTTCTTTGGCAAGAACGGCTTCGACTCTAACGGTTTCTTGTTGGTATCATTGATCATAGTCTTCTTTTTAACTTATTGGTCTTATTAGTCCTATTAGTCTTATTAGACTTATTGGTCCTATTAGACTTATTGGTCTTAATACGGCCTCCGGGCCTTTCTTTTTTCTTTTGTTGCTCGACAGGGAGTCGAACCCTGTCGAGCTTTGGTTTTTAACCCTGTGCGGAGTCGTAATCGAGCTTTGCTCGCTTCGCTAGTCGAAGAACACGCATCAGAGTTTTTTTCTATCCGAAGGAGTCGCGGCCTATGCTACGCCTATGCTCGGCCTATGCTCGGCCTATGCTACGCCTATGCTCTGCCTATGCTACGTCCCTCAGGCTTTTTTTCTACCCGAGGGAGTAATATCGAGCTAATCGAATAGAACTCCCATCGGGGTAAATATTAGATAAGATTAGTCAACTACCTTGAAGACCTTAACTGCATACTTACCAGTGTTATGTACATAAGTATCGAATACGAACATACCAGCAGCATATGTGGTTGATGAAGTTGTTGGAAGATTACCAGCAGTAATCTCAACTTTCAGCAAACCAGCAGGAAGTGTGGTCTTATCGTCTACACTATAGAATGAATAAGTGTAATTCTCACCATCTTCTGTAGTCTTTGAGAAGTAGAGATAACTTGAACTTACTGCTTCATCGGCTACCGTCTTATTTGATTCATAAGTTATACCATTCAGAATAGTAGTTGTGGTATATCTTTTTCCATTAGGAATAGCAGCAGATAATGCATAAGTTTCAGGCTGATAAATTGTTGTATTCACCTTAGCAGCATCTGAATAATCATATACATAAGCATATGTGCCAGTAGCAAGCTGATCGATATCAATCTTAGCTGCTTTACCTTTGCCTGAATCCTCAATTGGATCTCCTGAACCATCCTTGTCTCTTAAATCAATAGCCTTATCGTCAGCACCGTTAACGATAGATTCTACTGTAGCATCAATATGAGTAGCATCAGGAGTAAGAACAACACTGTTGCGACCTGTGATAGCACCTGTACCACCATCTACTGAAGACTGATTCTGAAGTGCATCCATAACCTGTGCCTCAGAAGCAACATAATTTGCATCATCCTTTGTTATCTTGTAGAGAAGTGACTTCTTTGTTGATGCACCAGTAGCATTCGCATTTAAATCAATTATCGGAGTTGCAGGCTCTACCTTGTTATTCATCACCTGAACATACAGGTCTCGATATTGATTATCCTTACCCTTTGTAGATTTTGAATACTCGTCAGTTGATGCTGTCTTTGGATGGAGTTGCTGATAGGTAGTAATGGTAGGAGTTGCAACTGTAGTAATTGTTGTCTGCTGACCATTTGCATCCTTAACTTCTGCTACAACAGCATCGAAGGTGATTGGGAACAAGCCTGGATCGTCAGTACTAGCACCTGTCCAACCATTGGTATTGTCTGAAATCTTGAAGACATATGTGTAAGCATAGTTAGGCTGCCATGTAGTATAAGTAGAAGGAACCACAGCTCTTGCGCCTTTGACATTAATTGTCTCACCAGAGCCATCAGTTGCAATCAGAGTGTAATCTACACGGAGTGTAAGAGGATAAGCAGAGCTAGTTGGGAATACTATTGTATAATACTGCTTTGCTTCTGTGCCAGCATAAGTTGCATTAGGAAGAGAGCGGCCTAGATAAAGTGCGCCTGCAGGCTCTTTTCCTTCTGCTGTTGCTTTATTTGCAAGATCGCCAAATGTTTTGCTCTGAGTTCCAGCAGTAGATGATACTGTTGCTGAAGCCTTATTGTAATTTTCTTTGTTGGCATTATTTGTACCTACACTTGGGAAAAATACAGTAATTACGCCATCGCTTGCAAAACCTTTTGTATCAGAACTAATCAAAGCAGCAGTCGTGCTCTTAGCGTCTGTGAAATCCTTGGTACCATCATCCTCTGTGTAGAAGTTTACACTTGAAGCCTGTATAGAGTATCCAGGAACAGTCTCATAAAGAGCGATACGCACCTTAGAACCGAGGTTCTTAAACTCTAGTTGTACCTCTTGCTTGTAGTTTGCCTTTACCACTTTTGTGATATCTGTGATATAGGTGTTTGCAAGACCTGTAGCATCAAATAATTTAAAAGTGTAAGCTGTTGCACCACCTGCAAGAGCTGTGCCGTACTTCATCGCTGTTACACCAATTTCACCAGCATTAGCAGGAGTTCCGGTAACAGGGGTCTTTTTACCCGTAGAGAAAGCCATAAAGTCATACTGAGGCTGGCTAAAGTCCCAATACTTGATAGTCTGAGGTGCAGCGACACGTGCAGGGTCCATAGAAGTCAAATACACCCAACCGTCATAAGGGTCTGTTCCAGGTGTTACACCAGCATACTCCCAGTTTGCTGTGTTTGATTTTGTAGTACCAGCAGTATTCGCATTGAAGTATACCAGATAGTCATCAAAGACAAGTGTTGGACTAGGACTTGTTTCTGCCTCTGTACCTTTGGTACCTACAACATAGAAGCCGTTACCGAGCAGGTCTGCTGCAGCTTCACCGACAATGTCAGCACGAGTTGCGTTTGGCATTGTGTAACTGAACTGGATTGAACCGTCACCCTCAGCAGCGGTTAAACCGTTGTTGTCACCAACGTACTCGTCATTCGAGCAGCTTGCGAGCGCTACCAGCGCCGATGCTGCGAAGATAAAATACTTTGTTTTCATAACTTTAAAAAATTAAATTGTTAATAATAAAAATAATTAATTGTTGATTAATTTGTTTTGTTTTCTAATTTCGTTTCTCTTTCTAATTCTTCGTTCATGTTGTTTAAAAGGGTTAATACTTATTTTGATAACTGATAGTTGATAACTGATAGTTGATAGTTTTTTTTCTGATTTTATCGTTTGTTTTTTAATAAATAATCAATGAACTCCTGAGGTTCAAAAACTGGAATATCTGATGCGGAATAGTCTTTTTTGTTTCGCGTTATGATATAGTCTATATCCTCATGCTTTGCAGAGAAATATTGCATTGCATCCTCAAAGTCTTTAAATTTTGATTCAATACTTTTTTCTATAGTTGAATAATCAACAGGTGTTGTATTTGTAATCTTCATGAATTTGGAGAATTCGCGAAGTATATCCAGATCTTTATTGTCCCTTCCCAGAATGAAACTTGCAGTTGCATAGGACAAAGCAGATACATAGACACTCACGAGCCCTCTGTCTGCAAGGCTCATTATCTGCAACGATGGCAGACAAAACTTTTCGCGTCGTCCAATCACATCAATCATGATGTTAGTATCAAAGAAGACCTTTATCATCCGTACTTTTGTGTTAAATAGTCACTTTTGGCTTTATCGTAATCAAAGTCCTGAGGTAATGGTTTGATATTCTGACCGATAGAGGCAACAAACGGAGTTATCTCCAAGTCCTCTGGCTTGATTGTTATATGCGAAACATCATTCGCTGGTTTCTCAACATCAGCCTCCCTCACCAAAGAAGAACTAAGACGTGAAATCAACGCAAGCTTCACCTGATCCCTGACATCCTTCAGCAGTTGCCAGTAGTTTCTCGTTTCTTGTTCTACTGTTAATGTTTCCATATCTCTTTTATTTATCTTTTAAACTTTATACTCTAAACTTTCAACTGACTATAAACTCTAAACTCTAAACTCTACACTCTAAACTTTACACTTTCAACTGACTCTAAACTCTAAACTCTACACTCTAAACTTTACACTTTCAACTGACTATAAACTTTAAACTCTAAACTTTACAAATTACATATCAAACTCATACGTTCCGCCATCTTCGAAGTCTTTTACTACTGCGTCGAAGCCAGAGCCGCCCGAGCGTTGTGGGATTGGCACTGTGTCAACGTCGAGCTCTACTGTGATTACACCACCTTTGTAGCGCTTCCTCACTTGCTGAGTGACATCGAACACGATGGTGGAGTCCATACCATTGTTGAACTGGACAGTTACATCGAGGTAGTGTTTGTACTTATCTGTCATCTGACTGGTACCTTCATCGATTTTTCGTGGTGTCTGTCCACACATTCCGAATGTCATCAGTCGTCCACCGATGATATCGGCATGTTCTGCTATGATGCGAGAAGGGTCATCCTCTGGTGTATCATAAGGTACGAGGGGGCAGTCCTTCTTGAGGTTGTTGTTGAAATATACCGAGATAGGGTCAACGCCTGCAGTACCAGTATTCAGGGTGGTAGAGCGTGCCATTCCTGAGAGGACTGAGTTACCCTCTGTCTGTGCGATGCGTCCCCTGTTGTTGTGGAGTATCACCTGTGTGAGGTATATATATGTAATAGGATACATTGTCATATCGAGTGTACGAACGAAGACGTTTCGGGCGGGGTCATATACGAAGCCATCGAGGTTGCGATTGATATCGATAGCCCTTTCATAGGCAGCGAAGAGAGGTTCTGGTGCCCAGAACGCGTGCGTATAAAGAGGTGCATTATAGCGTGACCTATACATTGACTGGTTGGTATATGCTGTGACAGAGTCGAGTGATGTCTGCTCGTCGAAGATAAGACTCTGCACACCATCGATGGTACGCACCTCGTTCCATACGAGGATATCCCAGAAGCCCCATTCGAAACGATCCTGGAAGTGTGTGCCTCTGAATGGTGGTGAGGCAATGACTGTGGTATGTGGAGCATAAGGGATGTCCTGTGTGAAGTAGCGACGGAGGTTGAAGACTGATGGCTGTGTGTAACCCAGTTCACCAAACATATCGATATCACCTGCATCCCAACCATAGAACCATTCTGCCTTCCAGTCGTACTGTACATCGAAGATCATTTCGTAATCCCAATATACCTCGAGGTCGAGGTCAACAACTGGGAAGTTGTGTTCTATGGTCTGCGGCTCATAGAGGTGCAGCTCTGGCTCACGCATACATCCCACGATACTCAGAAGAGCGGAGAAGACGAATATGTAGAGCAGCTTCTTCATTTCTTCACCCTCCTTCCTTTCTCATAAGACCTGAAGCTGACTCTCTTGAAGCTGAGCTTCTTCTTTGTCTTCTTGTTTGTACGATAGAGCAGGTCGTAGGTCAGCGTTACGCCAACGCGTGTAGGACCAAAGTATGTATAACGATACTGACGCTTCTTGAATTCACTTGCCGGGCGTACCCAGTCGTAGTAGTAGAGGCCATCGTGAAGTTCTATGCCACGATATTCAAACTGGAAAGGATCGTGCTTGACATAGAGGTATCCGAACTGTGCCGCAAACTCTAAGCGCCAGTGGCCCTTCTTGGATATTGGCATCACATAACCTGCGCCAAAGCCACCACCAAAGCCTTCACCCTTGTAGCCTCTGTCAACATTGAGTCCGATTTCGAAGACTCCCACATGACCATAGGCCTGCACATAGAATCCCTTGAAGGCGGGTCCCTTATAAGTCTCATTGGTCCCATTGGACTCATTAGTCTTAAAGTAGTAGCGACCCTCTACCTGGTAGTTGCGAACCTCGAAGAACTTGTGCCTCTTATAATTTACCCACCAAGGGAAGTCGAGAGAAGCACCCAATGTGAAGTGTCCATGCATTGGGTAGTATTCGATGGCCACATTTGGTATTGGGCAATAGCGATCATATCCGAATGGCATATAGACTCCGTAGAACAGGAGGTTTGTCTTCACTGACAACAGCTCACGACGAGGAATCCTGTAGTCTTCATAGACAGTATCTAATATTGCTGGAGCTGCTTTCTCTACCATAACAGGAGGAGCGATGACAACGGGCTGTTGTGCAACAGGTGCCGGCTCAAACTTCTTCACTGTCAGCATCAGGCGGGCAGCACGCAGACCTGGGAAGTATTCCTTGAGGAGGCGTCTCCACAACCTGCCACCACGAATCTGCATCAGCTTGCGTTTCAGGATGTCCTGGCGACCTATGCCAAGATATTTATCGCAGAGGATTGCTACGAGAGAATAGTCAGGGTCGCCCTTCAGCATCATCTGTCTGCAGAGCAGGCGATAGTCCTCCGCCTCTGACTTTGCTGACATGAGGCTGTCACTTATTGGGAATGCCGACTGACTCTTCAGGAAGTTGACGAGCGACTTGGTACGAGCCTGTCCGAGATATTTGTTGTATTTCCAAGAACCTTCTGGCGAAGCGGCACCTCTCAGAATGACACCATTAAGCTGAAGGCTGTCGCGATTCATCTGTGGCAGCACTGTGCCAGAGAGTTCTTTCAGCAGAGGACTGTTGAGAGGCAACTTTGTCTTTCCAACAGGGAAGATGACATAGCCAGCATGATCGAAGAAATAGTCTTCGCTCAATGCTGCACTGTCCTTCTCGCCAACGAAGTAGATGTATGGGTACTTGTTGTAGAAGCTTGTGTCGGCATCGAGGAAAGGAACATAAGCATAGGCTGGTGCTGAGAGTATCATCATCAGCAGCAGAGCTAAGATCTTGTATGTTACCTTTGTCTTCATTCCTCGTTAATTTTTATTTTTATTATATATTGTGGGACAAAGGTAAGCTTTTTTGAACAATTAGCCAAACATTTTATTGCTAAAACACTAAAAATCCCGTAAATTTGTTTTTCATTTTAACACCATTTAACAGTTTGCATGTATTTTTGCACTATTTTTTAACCCTTTTGACACACTATTTCCTTTTGTTATATATATCGTGCGCGAGGAAAGTGAAAAAAATGTGAATGAGCACAGTGTTCTATTTGGGAAGAGACCCCACCCCGACCCTCCCAAGGGAGAGTTTAAAGTTTAGAGTTTAAAGTTTAGAGTTGAGAGGCAGTGGAGAGTGTAGAGTGTAGAGTGTAGAGTGTAGAGTGTAGAGTGTAGAGTGTAGAGTTGAGAGGCAGTGGAGAGTGTAGAGTGTAGAGTTTAGAGTTTGTGGTGTAATGATTTTTTAGGTTCGAAGAACCGAGGTTTTTGCCGATGAGGATGTTGAATACTCTGAAAGAGGATAAGGTATAAGTGAAGGCTTTTTATCTGGGAGCTCGCTCACAAGGAAAAAGAATTTACTTATAACTTAAAAGGACAAAGTCCTAAACATACTCGGAGGGATTTTTAAGGTTTTTGTTTTTAAAAAAAAAGCAGAGAATCGAGAATTTTGTAAGGGAAAATTTGGGGATTCCAACAAAAGGTATTTTGCATTTTTATGCAGGTTTTCAGGTCAAACTTGCTATATATGCAGCAAAAATTCCCATACGAGGGAAAAATTGTTTCCCAGGCAGGAAACAAAATTTCTCCCCCGAAAGAAATATTTTTTCCTCCTATAGAGAAGGGCGAGAGACTTTCTCACTTTGGAATATTTATGCATATATTCACATCAAGTGCATATTCTATAGTTTAGAGTTTAGAGTTGAAAGTTGAGAGGCAGTGGTAAGTGTAAAGTTTAGAGTTTTTGTTTAAAAAAAATTGAAAGAAATACTTGTATTTCAAATTATTTTTGTAACTTTGCGGCTGATAGTGCGAACTTACTTGCACGCGACATAAAAATATCTACTAAAAATGAACTACTTATACATGAATAAAAGAGGACAGAGATGGCTTTGTGCTGCTGTGGTAGCATGGGGGATGATGCCTGCAGCGATGTGGGGACAGAGAGTTGTCAAGAATATCGACAGCTGGGAATTCTCGAAAGACAAAGCATCATGGAACAAAGTCGCTGTGCCACACGACTGGGCCATCAGCGGACCATTCGACAAGAAATGGGACCTGCAGGTGGTGGCAATAGAACAGAACGGCGAGAAAGAAGCTACGGAGAAAAGCGGCAGATCTGGCGCCCTCCCTTGGATTGGAAAGGGATATTATCGCACAACAGTAAACATACCCATAAAACAAGGTAAAGAAAAGAGCTACCAACTGGTATTCGATGGTGCTATGGCAGAGCCAATAGTATCAGTAAACGGTAAGCCAGCAGGCTATTGGGCATACGGATATAATGCCTTCAGAATTGATGTGACAGACCTCATAAAGGCTGGTAACAACGTCATCGAAGTAGCACTGAACAACAGAGAAGAGAGCAGTCGCTGGTACCCAGGAGCAGGACTGTACAGACCTGTAAGCCTCATCATTACCCCAAAGGCACATATCGACACATGGAGTACAGCAATACGTACAAAAGAACTACGCCAAGGTGTTGATAATCACGGAGAAACAGAGCAACAGGCTGTCATAACATACGAGACACAACTGCGCAAACAGGTGGGAACACAATGGAAGGACTATGCCTTTGTGGTAGAGATACTCGACAGCAAAGGGATGTTCTATACAGGCAACCACTTCGATGTGCCGGAAGACGGCAAGATAGAGACAGAACTGACGATGAGCAAACCACTGCTGTGGTCACCAGAGTCCCCTACCCTATATAAGGTGCGTTCCCGACTGATGAAGGATAATAAGGTGGTGGATGAGACAATAACAAATCTTGGAGTCCGCACTGTCAGCGTCAGCAAAGAAGGCGGCTTTATGCTGAATGGTGTCTCAAGAAAGATACAAGGCGTCTGCCTGCATCACGACTTAGGACCTCTTGGTGCTGCCATCAACAAAGCAGCCCTGATACGCCAGGTGAAACTAATGAAGGAGATGGGATGTGATGCCATAAGAACGTCCCATAACATGCCTTCAACAATGCAGATGGATGTCTGCGACAGCTTAGGAATGATGGTGATGGCAGAGAGTTTTGATATGTGGATATACCCTAAGTGCAAGAACGGCTATGCACGATTCTTCAAGGAATGGGCAGAGAAAGATATCACAAATCTCGTACTGAACCATCGCAATCACCCGTCAATAGTGATGTGGAGCATTGGTAACGAGATACCAGAGCAGTGGGACAAGAATGCTGGCGTGGAATGGGCAAAAAGATTGCAGGACCTGTGCCACAAACTCGATCCTACCCGACCTGTCACACAGGGTATGGACAGAGTGGATAACGCCCTGAACAGCGGCTTTGCTGAGGTGATGGATGTAGTGGGCCTGAACTATAGGACACACAAATATGATGCTGCATACAAGAAAACCACAAAGGGTTTTATCCTGGGTTCCGAGACAGCCTCTACTGTCAGCTCGCGAGGAGTGTATAAACTGCCATACAAAACCACTAATCATGGGGTTTACGACGACGGACAGTGTTCTTCATATGACAACGAATGGTGTTCGTGGAGTAATCTGCCTGATGTAGATTTCGAGAATATGGACGACCTGTCCTGGACGATAGGACAGTTTGTGTGGACAGGTATCGACTACCTGGGAGAGCCAACACCATACGACCTATACTGGCCCAGCCGCTCGTCATACTTTGGCATCTGCGACCTTGCAGGACTGCCAAAAGACAGATACTACCTGTATCGCTCTGTATGGAACAAGGATTCGCATACCCTGCATATTGCACCACACTGGTCTTGGGGCAAGGAGATGATAGGAAAGACTGTTCCTGTGCAGGTTTATACCGATTTTGACGAAGCAGAACTCTTTATTAACGGCAAGTCACAGGGAAAGCGCAAGAAGGACAATACTCCAAATCCGAATGCTGGTCAGGAGAGCACCAATCCTAATGGCAAGAAGGCTGCAGCACCTAATCTGGACAGATATCGCCTGCGTTGGATGGATACAAAGTATGAGCCAGGCGAGATAAAGGTGGTAGCTTATGACAAGGACGGAAATGCCGTTATGAAAGATGTAGTGAAGACTGCTGGAAAGCCTGAAAAACTGAAGATGGAGGTATGGACAGCAGGAAAACAGCTGAAGGCAGACGGCAATGACCTTGCTTATATCACCATCTCAATGACAGACAAAGACGGCAACCTATGCCCTACTGCCAATGACGAACTGACATTTAAGGTGGAGGGAGAAGGTGCTTTCAAGTGCGTCTGCAACGGCGATGCCACCTCGTTGGAGGTATTCACTGAGCCACAGATGAAGCTGTTTAACGGCATGTTAGTGCTGACAGTACAGAGTTCCGACAAAGCTGGAAAGATGAAGGTGACAGCAAGCACGAAGGATGGCAAAATAACAGGAGAGACGACAGTGAAGAGTGAGAGGTAAGAGGTGAGCCTCATAGGTCCCATTAGCCCCATTAGCCCCATTAGCCCCATTAGCCCCATTAGCCCCATATGACCAATAAGACCCATAATAATATAAAAAAATACTCTAGTTATGAAAAAGTTTTCCTTTTTGGCTGCATGTTGCATGCTGCTGCCGCTTTCGCAGAAAGCTGTGGCACAGAGCGAGATTTATCCGCAACACTTTAACCTCAGCGAGGTAAATGTTACGAACGGTCCACTGAAGGTGGCACAGGATTTAAACTTCAAGACCCTGCTGGCATACGATGTTGACAGACTGCTGACACCATACGTCAGACAGGCAGGCCTCAACACTGGCGACTATGCCAACTGGACTACCCTACACCCCAACTTCGAGAACTGGGGTTCTGGCAACTTCCGCCTCGACGGACATGTTGGAGGACACTATCTCACAGCTTTGGCACTGGCTTATGCCGCTTGCCATGAGAGTGAGACAAAGGCACTGCTGAAGACTCGCATGGACTATATGCTAAAGGTGATGAAAGACTGTCAGGATGTCTTCAATAACAATACAGCAGGACTGTATGGCTACATAGGAGGCTACCCCAGCAACACCCTGTGGACAGATATGTATGCAGGAAATATGACAGAATTCAACAATGCCAGAGGAAATGTGCCTTTGTATGTGCAGCATAAGGTGATGGCAGGTCTCAGAGATGCCTATCTGTATGGCGACGGAGAGACAGCAACGACAGCAAAGGCGATGTATTTAAAGATGTGTGACTGGGCCATAAACCTCGTTGCAAAATTCAGCACATCGGCAATGCAGGATATTCTGAATACAGAACATGGTGGAGTAAATGAGGTATTGGCTGATGCCTATAAGATTACAGGTCAGGCAAAATATCTCGACGCAGCAAAGAAATACAGCCATACCACTATGATAAACGGTATGCAGACAGTCAGCACCTCATTCCTGAATAACAGACATGCAAATACACAGGTGCCAAAATACATAGGTTTTGAGAGAGTAGCACAGGAGGATGCTACGATGACGAACTACGCCACAGCAGCAAGGAATTTCTGGACAGATGTGACAAGCAACCGTACTGTCTGCATTGGCGGTAATTCCATGAATGAATGGTTTATGGCAGCATCAGCAGCAAACAGATATGTCAACGAGTGTAACGGACCAGAGAGCTGTAACTCGAACAATATGCTGAAACTCTCAGAGAGTCTCTTTGATGCCACACACGACAGCAAGTATGCAGACTTCTATGAGGGTACGATGTATAACCACATCCTCTCTACGATAGACCCTGTGACAGGCGGATATGTATATTTCACACCTCTGCGTCCACAGGCTTACCGTATATATAGTAAGGTGAACCAGGATATGTGGTGCTGCGTGGGAACAGGTATGGAGAATCACTCAAAGTATGGACACTTCATCTACACACATGATGGCAGCAGCACACTGTATGTGAACCTCTTCACACCATCAACACTGGTAAACAAAGACTTTGCCCTGACACAGGAGACGAATTTCCCTTATGAGCAGCAGACGAAGCTGACAATAGACAAGAGTGCTACCTACACCATCGCTATCAGAAAGCCATCATGGGTAGGTGAAGGATTTGCCATCAGCCTCAACGGAACACCGATAGCTGTTGCAAATATGACGGTAAAGAATGGTTACTGCTTTATCAGCAACACATGGAAGAAGGGTGATGTAATAACTGTCAACCTGCCTATGACACTGAGATACGAGCAATGTCCTAACCTGAAGGAATATATCGCCTTCAAATATGGCCCTATCCTCTTGGGAGCGCCTACAACATCAAGCAATCCAGGGGATGCTGATTATGAGGCTCTGAAACACGAATATGCAGAAGGAGAACGCATGGGACATGCTGAGGACAGCTATACCACGACAAAGTCTCTGGCTACTGCCCCACTCCTCATTGGAGACAGAGCAGAAGTGCTGAAAAAGATTACTCCGAAGGGAGACCTCACCTTCACCATTGACGCAAGCAGAGAGGGTTCCACATGGGAAAAACTGACCTTGGAGCCTTACTTCGCTATACACCACTGCAGAGTGATGAACTACTGGTATCAGGCAACGCAGGAGGAGTATGACAACAGCGACTGGGCAAAGGCTGAGAAGGCAAAGGAAGAACTCGAAAAACGTACTATCGACTTCATACGCACAGGAGAGCAGCAGTCAGAAGCTGGAGTAACGAGTTATTCTGCAGGTTCTACCGTCGGTACCTTCAGGGATGAGGTATATCGTGATGCACAGGCAGGTGGATGGATTCAGTATATCCTCACCAACCACGATAAGGTAAAGGAGAATGTAGGTCTCGTATGTCGCTTCCAGACAGCTGACGCAGGACGTAAGGCTACAATATATGTAGAAGGCAAGCTGATTGACACCTATACTATTCCTTCTTCTTTTAGCACACAGGATGGCAGCGGATTCTTCAACAAGGAATGGGCTATACCACAGTCAATACTGCTGAACAGCGACGGAACGCCAAAGAATACACTCACCTTCCGCATACAGGCTGATCAGGGTACTATATGCCCAGGAATCTATTACCTAAGACTTACAAAGGACTGTAAAGAGGTTGATAAGGAAAATCTTGGTACTGATGTCACCTCCACATACATCAAAAACCCGTCTTTTGAGGCTGACGGCAACACTACAAATGCAGGGGGGAGCGGGAAAGTTCCTATGAATTGGAAACTTTCCACCACATCGCTGACTTGGTATGGTATTAACGTAAAGAATACATGGGATGATAATCCTACTGACGGCACACATCTCTTTGGCGTATGGAACGGAAGCAGCGTACCAGTGGCAATATCCCAAAGCGTTACCCTGCCACAGGGAAAATATGTACTTAGCGTAGATATGCATGCTTCAAACCGCAGCAATGTAACACGTCTGGGAAACCAGCGCGTCTTTGCCAAGGACTGTAACGGATATTTCAAGGATCAGTGTATTGCCGGTGTGGGAGATGACTACCCTATGCAGACAATATACGTAACCTTCACCGTTGAAGACGAGAGTGAGACGATGGACTTAGGTGTTGCCACCTCCGATGCTCCAGCAGAGACATGGTTTAAGATTGACAACTTCAGACTATACCAGAATGCGCTGCCAACAGGTGTGAAGATGGTATATAATAAGGTAAGAGGTAAGAATTCCGACGGAACATTCTATGATCTTTCTGGGAAACGTACTAATGCCAAGGCAAAAGGTATCAAAATAAGTCAGGGAAAAAAGTACGCAGACTAAGTGCTATCCCGTCATCGTTATTAGAAGCTGTGGTATAATCTGCCACAGCTTTTATGCTTTCTTCAGCATTACCCATAGCGACACCGATGCCTGCTCTCTCCAACATAGAGACATCATTATTGCTGTCACCAAAAGCTATCACATTCTGCATAGGGATACCAAGATGGGCAGCAAGGTCTTCCAAAGCAGCCCCCTTGTCAATGCCTAACGGCAGGCACTCTATGAAATAAGGAGTAGAATGACAGATATACATATTCTTGAGGGATGCCTGCATCTGTTCCTCTAAAGCAAGACGAGCCTCTGGAGGCCCCACCATAAGGCATTTGTGAAGAGGACGAGGAGTATCAGCAACAAAATCATTTATACCCTGCACCTTCATATTGTTGTTTCGGGAAGAGATAGCAACATAGGGATTATCGGGATGTTCCGTATAAATGGTGTCCTCGTAATATGTCATTAGAGTAAAGCCCGACTCATCCTGAAATGCCTTCAACTTGGGTAGCACCTCTTCCGGAAGGGTTTTCTCCACCAAAACTTCTGGAGCACCTTTGCCATCAACAGCAGGAATCTCTATATATCCACCATTATAGCATAGCAGCAATACCTCACCACCTATCTCACGTGCCAAGGGACGCATACCGAAAGGAGGACGCCCTGAAGCCAGGCACAGCTTTACGCCATGCTGCTGTACAGCACGCAGGGCTTCCATAGTACGAGGGGTGATTACCTTATCGTCATTTGTCAAAGTGCCGTCAAGGTCGAAAGCGAGTAACTTATAATTGAACATTGAAAATTGAACATTGATAATTATAAACAACTGCAAAGGTACTATTTTTTTCAAATAAATTTGCCATTTCACACGTTTTTTCGTAACTTTGGCTCCGCCGAACTTACTTTGCACTCGGAAATATTCAAATAAATTTGCCATTTCACACGTTTTTTCGTAACTTTGCGCCCAATTTTGAAAGAAAACGCAAAAATATTATTACTGTTTGTCTTCATCTTCCTTTGTAACATCACAGCAAAGGCAGATGACGAAATCTTTTCGTACGAAAGCGATCACTACATCATCAACGTAGAGGCACTGCATCCTGACAGCGAGATGACGCTGATGGATGTACTGCTGGTATGTCCTGATTTCATTACTACTGACGGCAGGAATCTTGTCGGAAAATATGAACTGTGCGTAGATAATGTCACCCACGTTATGGACATTGAGACATTTACGCAAAATGTAAAGGCTTCCGAATTGAAAGAGGTGCATGTATATAACTTTGGCTCTGTTTCACAAGGCAGCAATGGACTGTACGGAGTTATTGATGTATATTACAACAAGCCTGCAGCGCCTGGTACCAGCGGAAAAGTAGCAGTGGAAGGCAGTACCTACGGAAATGGAAAGCTATATGCCGACGTAACGACAAGTAGCGACAATGTAGAAATAAAGGGATATGCCCTTACCAGTCTGAAATACGGCAAGGCAACGACAGACGAGTTGGATTATTTCCGCTCCAGACGAACTGTTGAAAATGCACACTTTAGCCTAAAATGGGATATCAGCCCTAAAGATAATCTGATGATAAAGGCTTATCAGCAGTTTTATGACTACAAGGAACGTTCTCACATAGTTGAAGATGACGAGAATAACACTATTCCCATACTTGAACGGTACGGAGACTTCGTAGCAAAATATACCAGATCACTCAGCGACAATGGTGCAGAATTCCTTACTGAAGTTGGAGCAGACTATCTCAACCTGAAAGAAGGAGCGGTAAAGGTACGTGATACTTACCCATATTTCTATGCAGAATTCAATTCCCCACTTTTTACTGAAGACCTGCAAATGATGGTCGGATGGGAAATAGATTACGATAATTACTGGGTAATAGACTATAATCGCCAGCAGTATCTGGAAAACCAGTTTTACATGCAGCTTAACTACGCCCATGGGCCGTGGAGTATCACCATAGGTGACAGATTTAATCACTTTAATCATTGGAGTCACTCATTCAACCCAGGCGACGAAGAGTTCCGCACTTCTAACTCAAAAAACATCAACTGCTTTCAAGCCAGTGTGGGATACAAAGTCAACAGGCACTTAATACAAGGGTCGTTCAGTCACGACTTCTATCTACCAACTGCTGATGAGATATATCTTGACATCTCTGCCTTAGAAAAAAGAAAATTCTATCCAAAGACCAACACTATCTGGAACACTGAAGCCATGTACACTTACCAACATAAGAACATCATGTCTTCATCCAGTGTATATTATTCATGGATGGATGATTCGTATCTGCCAAAGGAGCAAAAGGTAGGTTTCCGCACATCAGTAACATGGAGGGCCGGAATTCTTAGGTTAACAGCAGGGGCTGACTACTATCACATAAAAACGGAACTCGGTTATGAAGATACAAACATACGCAACAACTGCATCAACCTGAAACTGGCTCCTACCCTATTGCTGGGACATGGATTTAGGGTTTCATCGGTATTGCTATACAACAATGAGCAGTCATTATCTCTCATTCCATCACATCTCTATGCTTCAGTAAAAGTAAACAAGGATTTCGGAAAGCATCTCAACGTATATGCCGACTTCCGCGATATTGCCGGAATGCCTTCGTTTCCGATACTAAACATGCAAGAGAACTATTACAATCGTGCACTTACCATGGGTATGACATATAGATTCTGATATTAGAAAATTTACCACAACAAAAGCATTATGACTATCAATCAACTTCTCCGCTCATCATTTCTTGCCGGTGTCTGCATCGGTATTGCAGGTTTTGGCTATCTGGCTTCTAAGGATATCATAGGAGCAGTACTCTTTGCCTTCGGACTTCTCACAGTTGTTCACTATGCCTTAAAGCTATACACTGGCACAGCTGGATTCATTGTAAAGGGTGAGGTAGGACAGCTTTTTCTTATTCTTTTTGGTAATCTATTAGGGTGCTTATTTGTTGCACTTATTGCACGCTGTTCTCCTATGCCGCTACAGGAAACAGCACAGGCGGTCCTGTCAGGACGTCTGGCAACAGGTCCACTGAAAGGAGGAGTCCTGGCTATAGGATGTGGATTTATAATGACAACAGCAGTTACATTTGGAAGAAAACAGCAGAACCTGCCACTGCTATTCGGAGTACCACTCTTCATTACCTGTGGTTTTCCACACTGTGTAGCAGATGCTTTCTACTATATGTGTGTACCCGTAGAATACCTATCGGAACATGCTGTAGAGGTACTAATATTCTATGTCAGCATCGTCATAGGCAACTTTATCGGGTGTAACCTGTATAGGGCAACGGTTAAAGGTTAAAGGTTAGAGGTAAAAAAATTGAGGATGGGGAAAGCCCCATCCTCTGTCTTTTTACCCAAAAGGATTGTACCTGGAATAAAACCTACTATATTCTACTTTTTGTTATCCTTTTTATTTTTCCTATTATCTTTCTTTTTATCTTTGTCACACTCTTTCTTGTCTTTACAATCAACAGCCTTTACTCCAACGCCAGGACGCTGACCACGGAAGCCATGATGCATCATAGGATTGCGACGCTGTGACCACTGACCCATTCTACGTCCATTCATTCTCTTGTGCATAGCACGATGCTGCTGCATATACACCTTTGCCTCAAGATACTGGATGTATTTCTCATCACCAAGGGTCTGACGGAGTTCCTTACGGAAATTCTCGTGATACTTCTTTCTCAACTCCATTACTGTCTTCATAGTTGTTGAATCTATGCCACATTTTTGCTGGCAGCAACTTGTTTGGCAGCAATTATCCTTGCAACATTTCTCCTGACAGCATTCCATCTTTCCACACTCCTGATTCTTCTGTGGCTGAGGCTGTGCCGATGCCACCATACTCATTGTAAAGCAAACTAATGCAATAATAGTCTTTTTCATTTTTACCTTATTTTTTATTGAACTCACTTATGTGACGTAGTAAATGTAAAAAAGGTTTATTCGGGAATTTCCTATTATGGGTAGGCATTTTCCCCAAACGAGTAGGAAAAAATACTTTCGGAATCCCTATTATTGCCGTATCTTTGCACCATGAAACAATTCATGCTGCGAAGTTGCTCACGCTCGACAAAGTTCAAACAAGCTTGACTTTGTACTCGCTTAACCGCAACATTGCACTCAGAAAAAGAAGTAACGTAAAAATTAAACCATATTAATTATTATAGAAAGGAGAAAAGTCATGAAAAAGATGTTATTTAGCCTCATCGTTATCTCAATGTTAGGTACAGGCACAGCATTAGCACAGCGTCGTAGCGGTCACGGTAGTCACGACATACAGGGTGGACGGCACGATGTAGTTCGTACTGAAGCATGTAGGAATTATGGTGGCGGAGGATATCGGGAGACCTATGTAAGGGAATACAACTATGGTCACAGGGGGCCAGTACACCATAACTATGTACATCATCGCCCTTACAGGCCTGTTCACCATTGCCCTCCTCCACGTCCTGTTTACCGAGAGAGAGTAATCGTTACACCTGCTCCAGTAGCTTATTCTTACCCCTGTCCTCCTCCACCAGCACCTGTGGTCGTTGTTGAGCCAACACCAGCAACAGCTGCTATTTCAATAGGAGCACTGGCAGGAGCACTCATTGGCGGTTCCATCGCTGCTGCAGCATGCAGATAATTTTCTTCAAAAAAGGATAATTTGAGGTTTCGCAAGTGTTTTTCACCTGCGAAACTCTTACTTTGTGTGACATTTTATGAATAAAATAGCACAAAACCGACATTGGATTCGTTTTTTTTTTGCAAAAAATTTGCATTTTAAGAAAAAAACACTAACTTTGCACCCAGACAAACCTATATTTAAGAACTTATACAATAATAACCCATTATGAGAAAGAACATTTTCTCTTTACCAATTTTGCTGTTTTTATGCTTGTTCAGCAGTTCGGTTTATGCCCAGACCCCAAAAGACTTATCAAATGTCACCGTAACAGTCGATCCATCAACGTGTGATTTTGATGGTAGTCCTAAAGAACCGAAGGTTAAAAATTTCATGCTCAATAGGAGACCTGTTACACCAACCCCTGTAGAAGGTGAGGATTACGACCTCAGCTATGAAAACAATATTCATGCTGGAACAGCAACTGTTACCATTAATTTTAAGGGTACCAGATACTCTGGAACAAAGAGTATGACTTTTACAATTAACCCTGCAGATTTGGACAAGCAGGTAACACTTGAATTGGAAAAGTATGAATATAATTATGATGGCACTGCTAAAGAGCCTGCTGCTTCAGATTTGTATTATGGCAACGTAAAACTAATAAGCGGCACTGATTATGACCTGAGATATAATAAAAACACTAATCCGGGAACAGCAACTGCAGAAGCTACTTTCAAGGGAGATTACAAGGGCTCTGCAACAAAAGATTTCAAAATTATTGACAGCGGCACCGTACCACCATCTTCGCTTATGGTAAACTATTATGATAGGAATCAGGAAATCCCCAATATGGAGACAGAAATGACATATCCTGAATTCCTAACATTGCTGGAGACCTTCAAAAATGCTGTTGCCATAGCACCACAAGGCTTTGATAAGTGGCCTTTGGATAAAAAACACATTATTGTTGAGGGTAAAAGCGAAAACGACAACACTTGTAATAGTTTCACTTTGACCGACAAAGAAGATTTCTATTCTTCCGTTTCTTTTACTGCTAATTCTTTTAAATATACTCGTAAATTAGTTGAAGGTAATAATACTGTTTGTTTGCCAGTCGAAATAGGTGAAGCCGACTTACCAGAAAATTCCGGACTATATGCATTCTTTACCACAGATGACGAAAACAACCAAATATATTTCGTGGAAGTTCAGTCCGTCAGCACTGGATATCCATGTCTGCTAAAAACCTCTGAAGCATGTGAGTGGACAATAGAATTGAATGACGCAAGAATAGAGAAAACACCTACCGGAATGGCAGGATGGGATGATGGGATATTCTTTGGAACATACGTTCTTACCTCAGCATTCAAGTATAGCGAAAACACCCCTTTCTATGGTTTACGTAACAGTGACAATATGTTTGCACCTCTTGCGAACACCCTATCACCATTCCGTGCATGTATCATGACTCACTACGTCAACGATTCGGAGGCTAAGGCATTTAGAGTATCTACTTTCGACTCTATCACTGAAGTCGAAGATGTAAAAGCACAAAATAAGAAAACGCAGTTGAATCGTAAATTTGTCAAAGACGGAAAGATTGTCATTGCCAAGAACGGTAAGACATATAATATCTCTGGTGCAGAAATAAAATAATACGAAAGATTAAGGAGAACCTACATATGAAAAATATATTCCCATTTATATGCACAGCCCTGATAGTTGTTGGGTTTATAACCAGTTGTGGTAGCGATGATACCATTGACAACAGTAGTGAAGTTGCAACTTATGATGCACGACACAATATTGTAAATGCTAATAAACTGGAAGAAAATGGTTTGATAACCTTCAGCGAGGATTATACTTCTGCGGCAGCAAGGTTTACAGCCAACAATGTTGAAAACCTCAGATTTGCAATGGTTCTTGAAGGTGCCAATGGTAAAAAAATTGCGGAATTTCCTGCCGTCTTTTCTGAGAGTGACAATATGTATCACGTCAATCTCACGAACCTTGCGCCAGGAAGTCTGTATTTTTACCATATCATAGCCTATGATGCTAATGGAAACTATGTAAGTCGTGCCAATGAAGGTTCATTCACATTACCACAGTTGGAAGGTCCTCCTGCACTCACAGGTTTGGTTCCACATGCACCAACAGGAGTAATAAAAGCGGAAATAAAAGATAGAAAAATTATAGTCACTCGTACAACGGGATACATCACAGGTGATGCCATTACTCCTGAGGTAGAATATTCTATTGATGGCGGCGAATTATGGGAAAGCGCTACAAAAAATGGAATTATAGAAGAACTTCCAATAGGAAAAGTACTCGTACGTGTTGCTGCTACAACATCAAGGATGGCAGGAGCATCTGTTGAACTCACCATACCAGGAAATACAGACATCAGCGGTGATGATGGCAAAGCAGAAGGTGAGAACGCAAGACAAGCTTATAGAAATAAGTAAAAGCAGTAATAAATCATATAAAATCCCCCAACTGACACAATAGTTGGGGGATTTTTTATAACACTACCTGTAACTGAGTTTCTATCAGCGTCTTTGTAATGGATTTATTTTTTGATGTGGCAGAGGTATAGGTGGTACTTACTTTACCAACCGCAGTAAGCCATTTCGTTAGCTGTCCTTTCACCATCAGCACACCATGCAATCCCCTACCCCAATACGAAAGATAACTGGAATTATACATCAGGCCCTGCTCATAGGCGTACATACGACTATCATATCCATCGGTACTGAAGAAAGCCCCCATACCATAAACGTTCCATCGACCAGACATCTTGTAACCTGCACTACCCGAAATAATTATACCATTGCTATGTTCTTTCGTTTTTTTCACGATTGAACCCTCAATATGACCTCTCAACTGCCATCTCATTCCAGCATAGTTTGCTATTATACGTATTTTATGGCTATCATTATCCTTCGTCTTGAATCTGTAACGAGTTGACAACGTCCAGTTTTTTCCCATATCTACTGTTGCCTGTATGCAATTGTCCCAGGAATAAGTCCCTGCCCCATGTTGATACCTATACCAAGCGAAATAGGCATAATCAGTATAAAAATCCAACGTTAGATTACGCAGTACTTCATAATGTAAGCCACCATATATACCGCTTTCGTTTGTAACTGCGGAATTTTCACCAAAAGCATTGCCATAAAAAGCTTGATAACGATACGAATAATATCGTTGCACAGCTGTCAGGGTCATTTTACCATTAGTACGCCATATCAAACTATTTAGGGTAGCTATTGGGGTGCCATTGCCTTTTGATTTACCATATCGTGTGTTATCAGCCCGTCCGGAATAAGCCGTTTCTCCTATCAGAGACAGAGAATGCCATCTCAAACGATAGTCAACACCGATATTATAGGTACTGTTACCGCTGGGATGGTAAAATCGATATAACTGCGAAGTAGAAAGAGTATTCTTCTTTGTATAGATAGGGTTTAGAGGATTTGAAAACTTAGTATAGACAACTGAGGTTCCTACACTCCAATCAAAATCACCACCAACAGTCTTGCCATATCTTACATGCGCACCCGTGGTAAAAATGCTGATATTGTTTTTCTTCTCGATCTCACCCTTTGTTCTATGATAGCCCGTCGTTAATATCGTAGATATTGAATTATCATCATTTAGTGTTGCATCAGCAGCACGATAGGATACAAATGCAGAGACAGAGAGGTTACATGGTAATTGAAGAGCAACAGCACCTCCTTGAAAATATTTTTCGTCAGACGTACCACTATAGGGGCTAAAAACACTACTTATACGACCTATTGCAGACAACATATTCTGCTTATTTAGGGTATAGGTATTATTCATCGTGAGTCCCATACCAAATTTCCCGCGAAAAGTTCCGAGTATTATTTGCTTGAAAACACCCAACTGACGAATTGACAGATTATAGGTATATGAGTCGTAACCCCAGCGGTTATTTTGTGTAAAAAAATATTCTCCGTTACTCTTACCTCCAGTGATATTAAACTTCACTTTTTCACCCATTCCAACGGAATATCTTAGACTATGTTTGGTGTTATCGCCCAAATATGTTTTATCTTTTGCATAGGTTGGGAAACTGCCTGTGAGAAGAATACGATGTTTCAAATGGCGTATGCTATATTTCAAGGCCTCACGACTATACCATTTACGCGGTTCTATCTCAGCCACATACAAAAAAGAGAACAAATAATCTCGCAGTCTGTCATCGATAGAAGGAATCAGTGATAACTCATGAATATCCTTTAGTTTTCCATATTTTTCACGATATTCTATAATATCACTAATTTGATTGATATCCAAACCAGGAATCTGAAGAAAATCTTCCGTCTCTGCAGTATTGATATCCATAGGCTGGGATGCCAATTCTGTCAACAGACTATAAGCCTCTTGAAAGGAAACAGCGGATTGTTCACCGCTCCCATATAAATATTCGAGATAGTTCTCCCACGACGCTTTATTTTGCGCCGCTATCGGTACAACAAAAAATAATAGGACAAATAGAAGTAAATTATTCTTCAATGTATTTTTTCAAAGCCTTTGCCACACCGTTAGCCCATGTGTCAATGCCACCATCCATTTCCAGTGAAGACACTAGTTTCACAACATTCTCAAGAGGCATTCCGTAACGCAGAATACCACTAATAAGTTTGGCATAATTCCAATATTCTGGATTAAACTTTTCTGAAAGTCCCTCGACTGTCGTCTTGTATCCACGTCTGTTTTCAAACTGAAAGTCATAACGTTTACTTCCATCTTCATTAATATGACGGATAATCTTGCCAACATTTACAGACTTAGGCAGTATTATACCCTCATCATCATCCTGCAATCCAGTAAAAATCTCATATGGTTTACCATCAAGTAAACCGACAAAAGCGACCCACTTGTCTTTTGCATTTTGGAAACGAACAACATCACATTCCAATACTTCTGGGCGCTTACGATAGCTGCCTACAAATCCTTCTGCCATATTGATATCTTAGTTATTTTGGCAGCAAAGATACAAAAAAATGTCAATAATTACATATTTTAGCGATTTTTTTTGTACTTTGCTCGTTTTTTTGTAACTTTGCCCGCAAAAAAGTAAGAAAAACGTTTCATCATATGAAAGAATTAACACTGAAGTATGGCTGTAATCCTAATCAAAAGCCATCACGCATCTTTATGGCAGAGGGTTCTGCCAATGGTGGAGAATTGCCTATAGAAGTTCTTAATGGTCGTCCTGGCTACATCAATTTCCTTGATGCCTTGAATTCTTGGCAGTTAGTAAAAGAACTGAAAGAAGCAACAGGTATTCCTGCTGCTGCATCCTTCAAACATGTTTCTCCTGCTGGAGCCGCTGTAGGTCTGCCGCTGAGTGATACTTTGAAGAAGATATACTTCGTTGATGACATCAAACTGCCATTGAGCCCTATTGCCTGCGCTTATGCAAGAGCACGTGGAGCAGACAGAATGTCTTCTTATGGTGACTTCATCGCACTTAGCGACGAATGTGATGCTGCTACCGCTACTCTCATAAAACGAGAAGTAAGCGATGGTATTATTGCACCAGGTTTTAGCGAAGAGGCTCTACAGATACTCCGTGAAAAGCGCAAAGGGACATATAACGTCATAAAGATTGATCCAAACTACAAGCCTGATCCAGTTGAGACGAAGCAGTGCTTTGGCATCACTTTTGAGCAAGGCAGAAATGAAATAAAGCTCAATGACCCAGCCCTGTTTGAGAATATCCCAACAAAGCAAAAGACATTTACTGAGGAAGCTAAACGCGACCTTATGATTGCTCTCATAACACTAAAATATACACAGTCAAACTCTGTTTGCTACGTAAAGGATGGTCAGGCAATAGGTATTGGAGCAGGGCAACAAAGCCGTATTCATTGCACACGTCTGGCAGGAAACAAGGCTGATATATGGTGGCTGCGCCAGTCTCCAAAAGTAATGAATCTGCCTTTCAAAAAAGACATCCGCAGAGCTGATAGGGACAACACTATCGATGTTTACATCTCTGATGACTACGAGGACGTTCTCGCAGATGGCATATGGCAGATGTTCTTTACCGAGAAGCCAGAGCCTATGACACGCGAAGAGAAGAAGGCATGGATAGCGAAGAACACTGACGTAGCACTCGGTTCTGACGCTTTCTTCCCATTCGGTGACAATATAGAAAGAGCACATCGTAGCGGTGTGAAATATATTGCTCAAGCTGGTGGCTCTGTGCGTGACGACAATGTCATCGACACCTGCGATAAGTATAACATCACAATGGCATTCACAGGAGTAAGATTATTCCACCATTAATGGACGATTTTCAACTCATACTCGAAAACGGTATTAACTTCGGACGCGGAGGTGATAAACCCAAAAGGGAAGAAAAAATAAAGACCAAAGCGAAGAAGAAGAAATACATCACTGGTGCTCATGGTTCTGGCTCTGCAAAGCAAAAAGCGAAATACCGTGAACAGCGGGCCAATAGGCATAAATGAGGGGCTTAAAGAAACTTGACATATTCATGGTGCGACAGTTTCTGTTGCTCTTCGTAGGTACGTTCTGCATTAGTCTGTTCGTGCTGATGATGCAGTTTCTATGGCGTTATGTCGATGAACTGATTGGAAAAGGACTGTCGCTGGAAGTATTAGCCAAGTTTTTTTGGTATATGGGACTCATGCTCGTACCACAGGCTTTGCCACTGGCCGTTCTTCTCTCCTCCCTTATCACGATGGGTAATCTCGGTGAGAGTAGTGAGTTGACTGCCATCAAAGCTGCTGGAATATCACTACTGAAGAGTCTCAGAGGTTTGATTGTATTCGTTGTACTCATTGCTACTGTTTCATTTATCTTTCAAAACGATATCGGTCCACAGTCAAATGTCAATCTGAGACAACTACTTTTGTCAATGAAGCAAAAGAGCCCTGAGTTGGAAATCCCTGAAGAAATCTTCTATTCTGGCATTCCTAACTGCAACCTGTACGTTCAGAAGAAAGATCTCGAAACAGGAATGCTTTATGGCATCATGATATACAGAATGACACAAAGTTTCGAAGATGCTGCCATAATACTTGCAGATTCCGGAAAATTACAATCCACCGCTGAAAAACAACATCTCCTTCTCACCCTATACAACGGAGAATGGTTTGAGAATATGCGGTCACAGGAGCTTGCTGGCAGTGCTAATGTTCCCTACCGTCGAGAGAGTTTTTCGAAAAAACAGATAGTAATAGATTTCGACAACGGATTTAATTTGGCTGAGGCGTCAGGCATATCACAATCAGCTGTAGCTCAAAGTTTAGAACAGTTGCTGCATCATATAGACTCCTTGAAGTTATATCAGGATAGTGTGGGCAAAGAGGTTCGCAGAGAACTTCGCACAATGGCATTCAATACACCACAAATCAATAAGACTGATAGCATTGCTGCCATCAAGTATGAGGAAAAAGGAAAAGCCTCTGTTGACTCGCTATTTCAGAAGATGCCCCCAGAGAAGCAGCTCAGTCTTATGCAACATATAAGGAGCCGTGTAAACAATGCGAATGTGCAAACAGAATTCCGCAGTTTTGCAGCAGAACTAAATTTCAGAATGGTACGAGAATACTGGATAGAACTCGTAAACAAGTTCTCCCTTTCATTCATGGTAATAGTATTCTTCTTCATTGGAGCATCACTCGGTGCCATCATACGAAAAGGCGGTTTGGGAGTACCTGTCATCATTTCTGTCATAGTATTTATTCTATTCTACATTCTTGACAACACCGGATTCCGCATGGCGAGACAGGCATCATGGTCTATTGCCTTTGGAAAGGGACTGGCACCAGCAGTACTGATACCACTTGCCACATGGGTGACATATAAGGCAAACAAAGACTCCGTAGTGTTCAACATGGATGCTTACAGGATGTTCTTCATACGAATATTGGGACTACGCGTCAAGAGACATATCACCTCCAAAGAGGTTATCATTCACGATCCAAACTACTTTGATGATGTCAGAAAGTTGTCACTCCTTACCGATAGTGTCAGAAGGTATTCAAGGAAGTACAAACTGAAATATCTCTTCAACTCTATCGCTGCCTCTGTCAGATATAAACCAGATCCAGAGCTTGACAACATCATAGCTGATTTGGAAGCAATCGTCGATGACCTCAGCAATACACGCGACCGCTTCATACTATCATATCTCAACAAATATCCTATAATAGCAGAAAAAGGATTGGGACGTTTAAGATTATATCGGGAACTCAAACAAATACGTAAGGTCAATGACCTCATGATAACTCGAATAGAACAATTAACCAAAAATATATAAAAAACAATGCATTTATCAAGTAGATTAAACAGATTGGCACCTTCTGCTACTCTTGCGATGTCGCAAAAAAGTAGTGAGATGAAGGCTGCAGGAATTGATGTAATTAACCTCAGTGTAGGAGAACCAGATTTCAATACGCCAGACCACATTAAGACTTCTGCAAAGAAAGCTATTGATGGAAACTGGTCACGTTATTCTCCAGTCCCGGGTTATGCAGACCTTCGTGAGGCTATCGTTGCAAAACTGAAGAACGAAAACGGCCTGGATTATAAAACGAGCGAGATTCTCGTAAGCAATGGTGCAAAACAGGCTGTATGTAATGCCGTTATGGCGCTCGTTGATGATGGCGAGGAAGTAATCATCCCTACCCCATACTGGGTTTCATATCCACAGATGGTACTCCTTGCTGGCGGTATACCAGTACATATCCCAGCTGGTTTCGACCAGAATTTTAAGATTACTCCTGCTCAATTAGAAGCAGCCATTACCCCAAAAACTCGCATGCTTATCCTTTGCTCACCAAGCAACCCAACAGGTTCCGTATATAGCAAAGCAGAGTTGCAGGCTTTGGCTGAAGTAATAAAGAAGCATCCCGAGGTATATGTTCTTGCCGACGAGATATATGAGCACATCAATTATGTAGGAAAACATGAGAGCATCGCTCAATTCCCAGGCATGAAAGAACAGAGTATCATTATCAATGGTGTTTCAAAGGCTTATGCAATGACAGGATGGCGCATAGGATATATGGCAGCTCCTGAATGGATTATCAAAGGATGTAACAAACTACAGGGACAATATACCTCTGGTCCTTGCTCTGTGTCACAGAAAGCAGCACTTGAGGCATACACCGCTTCACAGGCATGTGTAGAGGAAATGCGTCAGGCTTTTGAACGTCGCAAGAATCTTATCGTAAGTCTCGTCAAAGAGATTCCAGGTCTGGAAGTAAATTCACCTGATGGAGCTTTCTATGTATTCCCAAAATGTAAGAGTTACCTTGGTAAGACAGACGGAGAACGCGTTATAAAAGACACTAATGACTTCGCTATGTACCTCTTGGAAGTAGGTCACGTAGCAACTGTCGGTGGTGATGCTTTTGGAGATCCTGAGTGCTTCCGCATGAGTTACGCAACAAGTGATGAGAACATCGTAGAAGCAATGCGTCGTATCAAGGAATGCTGTGCAAAATTACACTAAAGATAACATAAGTCTAATTACAACTATTAAGGAGTCGCGCTCACGCGTGACTCCATATTTTTTATCTCAAACTAACTTTTTTACTACTTTTTTGTAATAAAACATACAAAATAGCGTTATGATTATAAAACAAACATTGCAGAGTATACCCCTTAATGGTAGTTAAAGGCTACAAAAGATAGGGTTTTCATGTTAAAAGTTCTTAATTCTTATCCAATATCAAGAAAATTTAATACCTTTGCTGCGAAATCGCAACCTAATCGTGCATTCAAAGTAAAAAAACTTATTATATCAAATTATATCAATTTTTTAATTATTCATTAATCTAACTAAACAAAAAATTATGGCAGACGTTAAAAAACCAGCCGCTCAGAAGAAAGCCTCAGCAGGTTTTCAGGGAGTTCGTAATGCAATTTGGATCATTTTGGCAATGTTCGTCATTGCAGTATGTATCTACAAATTCGTCCTCGGTGACCCAGCTAATTTCGTAGGTGGTGATCCTGAAGGAGAAGTTCTTAATGGTAACATGCTCGGTACTATCTATAAAGGTGGTGTCGTTGTGCCTGTCCTGATTACTTTGATTCTCACTGTGCTTTGTCTTTCTATTGAGCGTATGCTCGCACAGCGCACAGCATTCGGTAAGATGGCTACAACAAAGTTCGTTGTTGAAATCAAAGCAGCCCTCAAGCAGAATGACTTCGCTAAGGCTCAGGATCTTTGCAAGAAGCAAAGTGGTACTATCGCTAACGTTGTTGGTGCTTCTCTGAAGATGTACGAGGAGATGGAGAAAGACAGCAACCTTAAGAAGGCTCAGAAGATTGCTAAGATTCAGCAAGCTCACGAAGAGGCAGTACAGCTTGAGATGCCTACTCTACAGATGAACATGCCTATGCTTGCTACTCTCGTTACACTGGGTACCCTTACCGCTCTGTTCGGTACTGTAACAGGTATGATCAAGTCATTCGCAGCCCTCGCATCTGGTGGTGGTGGTGACTCTGTTGCACTTTCAACCGGTATCTCTGAGGCCCTCATCAATACCGCTCTCGGTATCTTGACATCATGGCTCGCTGTGATATCTTATAACTTCTTCTCTAACCGTATCGATAAGCTTACATACGCTCTTGATGAGGTAGGTTACACAATTGCTCAGACTTACGAGGCAAACCACGACGAAGCTTAATTTTTACTTCTAACCCTTTAAAACTTTTATCGCTATGGGTAAAGTAAAACTTAAGAAACAAGACATCTGGATCGACATGACGCCTATGTCGGACGTGATGACACTGCTTCTGTGCTTCTTCATGTTGACATCAACATTCGTGAAGCCTGAACCAGTGAAGGTGGTAACACCATCATCAGTGTCTGAGATTAAGGTGCCTGAGAAAGATGTTCTCAACATTCTTGTCGACAAGACTGGCAAGGTGTTCATGAGCATGGATAACCAGATTTACCTTGAGCAGGCAGTTCTTGAAGTGACCGGCAATTTCAATATCGACTTGAACGGTGCACAGCTTGCTGCCTTCAAAGCAGATCCAATGTTTGGTACACCTCTGAACGTTCTTAAAGATTATCTTAACAAGGAAGAGTCAGAGCGTGCTAAAGCACTGAAGGAACTGGGTATCCCAACGGATAGTATAGATGGTGGTCTTTCTGAATTCCAAGAATGGGTAAAGGCAGCACGTTCTGCTAATCCTGACTTGAAGGTTGCTTTAAAAGCAGATTCAGATACACCATATAAGACGATTAAAACTATTATGTCGGAGTTGCAGGATATTAACGAAAACCGTTATTATCTCATTACATCACTCAAAACATCGGAGGATTAAGAATGGCTAAACAGAAAAAAAGCAGACAGAAAAAGTCACAAACCAGGGTGGACTTCACACCTATGGTTGATATGATGATGCTTCTTATCACATTCTTCATGCTCTGTACCTCTTTGGCAAAGCCACAGACAATGGAATTGAGTATGCCGACTAATGATAAGAACTTGGAAGACCAGGATAAGTCTGTTACAAAAGCATCATACACTATCACTATTTATGTGACAGCAGACAACCAGATACATTATGTAGAAGGTATGCCTAAGTATGATGACCCTACATGTCTGAAAAAAACTACATGGGGTAAAGATGGTATCCGCAAGGTCCTAATCACTCACGTAACCGAAGATAACACCCAGCCAATACAGCAGGTAATGCTGGCAAAGGCTAAGCTGGATCAAAAGAGACATGAAAATCCGAAGTTCACACAACAGATGTATGATGATGAGCTTCGTAAGATTAAAGCCGGTGAAATCGACGGAAATAAGATTCAGACAATGACAATCATCATCAAGGCTACAGACAATGCTTCTTACCTGAACGTTGTTGATGCACTGGATGAGATGCAGATTTGTTCTGTTGGTAAGTATGTCATCGACAAGATTACTCCAGATGATCTCAAGCTTCTTGAAGAAGCTGGGGTTAAGGAATAAGTCTATGCGCGTAACACTTTAACTTAAGAAAGGAAAAGAAAAATGGCACAAATAGATCTTATATCCAACGAATGGTCGGACATGATGTTCGAAAATCGTAACAAGGAATACGGTGCATACGTACTTCGCAGGCAAACAGGTCGTCGTAACGTTATATCAATGATTGCTGTATTACTGCTCTTTGCTGCAGTCATGGTCTTCATGATAGCAAAGAATGCCTATGAAGCATATCAGAAGGAGCATGCAGTAATGGATCAGGTTACCGAGCTCTCTGCCCTAACACAGCAGAAGAAGAAGGAAGCTAAGGTAGAACGTAAGGAGATTCCTGTAAAACAAGAGCAGCAGCAGGTCGTAGAAAAGGTTAAGAGTTCTGTGAAGTTTACTGCTCCTGTCATCAAGAAGGACGACGAAGTAAAGCCTGAAGATGAGCTGAAATCACAGGATGAAATCATGAACTCAAAAGTTGCTGTCGGCGCTTTGAACGTTGTCGGTAATGATGAGAATGGTGAAGTATTGAAGGCTAAGGAAGTCATTGCTACAGAGCCTGTAAAACCAAAGGAAGAAGAAAACAAGGTGTTCGACGTTGTAGAACAGATGCCTTCTTATCCTGGTGGTATGGGAGCCCTGATGCAATACCTGTCTTCAAACATCAAGTATCCTGTAATAGCTGAAGAAAATGGCATTCAGGGACGTGTAATCTGTACCTTCGTCGTAGAACGCGATGGTTCTATCACAGACGTAAGAATTGCGAAGTCTGTTGACCCATCACTCGACAAGGAAGCTATGCGCGTCGTATCAAAGATGCCTAGGTGGATTCCTGGTAAGCAGAATGGTTCTGCAGTACGTGTAAAATACACACTGCCTGTAACATTCCGCCTACAGTAGAATAACTGATAAATTCTCAAAGAGGCCAGAAGGGCATTCCTTTTGGCCTCTTTTTAAAAGACACACAATGAAACACTTAACGTTCCTTATCGTTGCAATACTCGCATTAAGCATATCCACTTCCTGCTCACGCAAGAAAGACCCTAATGCGCGTACTGACACGTACTCCAGCGGCTCTATTACATTTGGTGCCGACGAGAGTTTCGCACCCATTATCGAAGAAGAACTGGAGGTGTTCCATTCTATCTATGTACAAGCACACTGCACTCCAAAATACATGACAGAGTCAGAGGGCATGAACCTGTTGCTTGCCAACAAACTGCTTATGATGTTTACATCGCGTGATTTCAAGAAGTCAGAGTATGATAATCTTATCGCACGCGAGCGTAAACCATATACAGTACATGTTGGTTACGATGGTTTAGCCCTTATAACAAACAGGGAGAATATGGACTCTTGTATGTCAGTAAAAGATGTCAAGCGCATCCTTTCTGGTGAGGCAAAAACATGGAAAGAAGTTGGTACCCACAGCCGTTCCGGTGAAATAATAGTATGTTTTGACAACGCCACCTCAAGTGCTGTACACTATGTGGAAGACTCCATCCTTAATGGAAAACCTATAACGGCAGAAAATGCCTTTGCTACAAAGAAAACAGCAGAAGTCGTAGATTACGTAGAGAAGACTCCAAATGCTATCGGCATAATAGGTAGCAACTGGCTCAACGACAAACGCGACACAACGAATCTAACGTGGAAAAAGAATATCCGAGTGCTTGCCATCTCACGTAGTGATGATGCGACACCAGCAAACTCATACAAACCATATCAGGGATACATCTACAATGATTTCTATCCATTCATCCGTAAGATCTATGCTCTTCTTAATGATGAGCGCGGCAAATATGGTTTACCATGGGGGTTTGCACAATTCGTTGCAGCACCTAAAGGTCAAATGATAATATTCAAAGCAGGACTTCTTCCTGCATATGGTAATATATCCGTTCGTGATGTAAAAATATCAGATTAAACAATTAAAGAAAGAATATGAAATTAAGAAACATCCTTTTCGGAGCCCTGATGACATTCATCGCAGCTCCAGCGCTGGCTCAGAACAATGACTCTGACCAGCTTATGAAACAAGTATCTGAACTTATAAAGAAAGGCACGGAAGAGGCACAAGATCAGATAAAAGACATCGCTAAGGAAAACAAAAAAGATGTCAATGGTCTTGTAAGTATCGGACGTGCATATCTGTCTGTTAAAGACTATGCCAACGCAAAGTTGTACGCACAGAAAGCTATTGACCTCTTAAAGGGCAAGCCAGGCAATGCTACCCCTTATCTCCTCATGGGTAATATCGCCGTTGGTGAGGACAATGGTGGCGAAGCAGCAATGAACTTCCAACAGGCAATGTATGCAGATCCAAAGAATCCTGACGGATACCGTCGCTATGCACAGATAATGAGTAAGACAGCCCCTCAGGATGCAGTCGGTGCTCTTGAGACTCTGAAGAGAGAATGCCCAGGCTATCCTGTTGACCTCATTGCAGCAGAGATATATTCAAGTGCCGGCAACATGAAGAAGGCTATTGAGTACTATAACAAGGTTAGCTTGAATGATATGAAGGATTACCAGATTTCTGACTATGCTACCAACGTATTCCTTTCTCAGGACTATCAGAAATCACTGTCACTTGCTCAGCAGGGACATGCTAAGTTCCCACGCAATGCATCATTCAACCGCCTTATTTTGTTCAACAATACTGAGTTGAAGAACTATGAAGCAGCTCTTAACGGTGCAAATGACCTTTTCAACAACTCTGATTCCCTCAAGGCATCATCTTTCGACTACGGTTACTATGCACGTGCCCTCAAAGGAGCTGACAAATATGCTGAAGCCATTGAGCAGTACAAGAAGCTGCAGACTCTCGACAATGTTGATGCGCCAACAAAGGCACAGGCAAATAAGGATATCTCAGATTGCTATAAGAAGCTCTCTGACTATGCTAAGGCTGGTGAATACTTGGATAAGTATGTAAAGGCTCAGTCACAGCAGTCTTTCTCTCTGCAAGAAGCTGTTGCATCTTTGTATGCTGACCAGTTAGCTGACGAGAAGACATCTCCAGAAGACAAGAAGATTGCATACGAGAAGGCTGACAAAATATATGCAGAGTTGGCAGAGAAGTATCCAACAAATGCTGCATACGTAGCTAACAAGCGTGCTACCCTACCCTTCTCACTGCCTATCGACCAGAAAGAGCAGGTTAAACTGGCAGGTCCTCACTATGCTACCTTCACAGACATCTTAGGTGCTAAGGCTGACCGTTCTACTGGTGAGAACAAAATGCTTGCTGCTGCATACGCTACCCTCCTGTATTACTATGTAAACTGCATCGATAATATGGAGATGGGTAAAGAGGTTGCAGCAAAACTGCTTGAGCTTGACCCAGAGAACGAAGGTGCTAAAGCCGTTATGGGAATGAAGTAAAAAGGAAATAATAAGTATAGAGAAAAACAAAAATGAGTTACGTGAATCGCGTAACTCATTTTATTTTCCTTTAATGTAGCGGGAGGGGGCTACGATCCCCCGACCTCCGGATTATGAATCCGACGCTCTAACCAACTGAGCTATCCCGCCATTAAGAGGTCGTTTTTCAAATTTACGGCTGCAAAGGTAATAAGAAAAAATGAGATGTGCAAATTTTTAGCAACAAAAATATGCTTTTTTTAAAACCTTTTGCTGAAAAAGCCCTCCAAATACCTATTATTTGTACCTTTGAAATCAACAGAACACCTACATATATAGAATATGGCATGGAAAAATGACTTAGGCAGATGGGGTGAAGATTGTGCTGCAGAATATATGGAGCAGCACGGATGGTACATACGCCACCGCAACTGGCAAAAGAAGCATCACGAGTTAGACCTCGTATGTATTGACGAAAACTCCACCATCCTTCTGTTTATTGAGGTAAAGACGAGAGCATCCGAGATATGGGGTGCACCAGATGAAGCCATAGACTTAGAGAAGAAAAACAACACCATCAGAGCAGCAAGGGCATACATCTCTGATTTCCATCTGCAACATCTGGAGATACGCTATGATACCATCAGCGTTATAGGAACTCCCGAAACAGGATATGAGATAAAGTATAAAGAGAATGCATTCGATGTAGAGTCGCAGTATGAGTACTACAACACATGGAATAGAAAGAAGAAAACGCAGAAAAGATTCTGGAACGTAGGAGTCTGGAAGAAGAATCCTTAGTTGAAAGGGGAGTGAGAAGGGAGTGAGAGTGGAGTGAAAACGTAAAAATAAAAATATGGCAAAGACAATAACTTGGGAAGAACTGTTGGTATCTTTGGAGGCTGCTAAGACGCATCCAAGGGATACTGCATGGGACATATATTGGTATCTGAAGGACCATTTTCAGGAATGTGGCTCGCAGCAGGCACGAATGTTGTTAGCAACATATACGAAGATTCCATTGGAGCATCCTTCCCTACTCCACTCTTGTATGCTGCAACTGGCATTGAAGATGTCGGAGCAGTATGACGACTTTAACCTGCTCAACTTTATCCGCATTTGGGGATATATCCAATTTCTGCGTCCTGAGGATAGAGAGGCCCAGACATCTGCTGACGGAAGGTCGTTTATCTCGCTTCAGGATAGGACAGAACGCGTCGTAGCAGATTACCTGAACCGTCACCCCGAACACTGTCCTTTAAAGAAGGACCCGGAACTGCCAATGATTCTTCCTCCCATCATAGGATATGTGAACAGCTATGACGCCAAGAACGATTTCTTCCACATCTTCGACAGCGGCTCACGCCATTTCGTCGCTAAAAGTCCCAAAGTGCTTCCCCTCGTAGGCGAATATGTATGGTTCACACCAATCATCCCTGCCAATAGCCGTTTCAAGTCTGCTGTGGTGATTAAGCAGGAGGAGCATTCTTCAGGCAGAGAATCATTCGGCACCCTTGATGCGGAGATTATATCCATTGACAATAAGAAACGCACCTTCCAATACAAAATAACAAGTTCCCTCCCCCACGCAGACGGAGGAGTGATGGGTCAGGAAGGATATGCGCCAATAAAGATACTAAAAGATGACCGCAAAAGAGCGCCACAGATAGGCGACAAGGTCAGCATGGTCGTATTCCTCGTTAGGGGCAGCGATGGCATAAAATACAACCATGTAGCAGAAGGATTTTACAATGAATAAAAAATACGAAGACATTCTAAACAATGCAGATATTAGGATTACCGCCAATCGTCTGCTGGTTCTGAAGACAATCCACGAAGACATTCATGGTGTCTTTTCCCTTCTTGATGTGGAGAGCAAGATGCCTACGATGGATTCGTCTTCTATTTTCCGGGCGCTGACGCTCTTTGCAGAAAAACAGCTTCTGCATCTCATTGATGACGGCTCCGGAATGCAGAAATATTGTCTCTGCAACTGTACTCACGATAACGAACATGGATGCCACTATCAGCATCAGGGACATGTTCACCTTACCTGCATAAAATGTCACGAGACGATATGCCTTGAAGATGTTCCAATACCAAGAGTTCCGATACCAGAAGGATACGTGATACACGAATCAGAATACGTCATCAAGGGGATTTGCCCTAAGTGCCAGAGCCATTATCTTCCGAAATAGCTATAGCGGTTATTGTCGGGGTTGACGACAATCTGCTCAATGACAATTTCCGGGTCAATCATTATAAGCTTCAGTTTGTGCTTGCCGGGGGTAGTGTCAAACTTCACCTCAAGCCACCGGATGTTGTCGAACACCTCATCGCGACGAAGCATCTTGTGGCCGTCTTTCCATCCGCTGAGCAGGAGGTTGTTATGTGGAGGCAGGGGCTTCAGCACCTTCGATTGTGCAAGATTTTGCTTCGTATATTCGCCGAATTCATCGTGCAGTCCCTGACGGGCATCGATGGTCTGCATGGGTTGATCATCAAGTTGTACACCAAGGCGCAGACCTCTGACAGGCATGATGTCCTGTGTGGGCAAGATGCCGATGGCAATCGAAAGCAGAGAGTTGAGAGTTGAAGGTTGAGAATTGGCTGGTGCCAGTTCTATTTCGTGTTCCAATACTGGTCCGTCACCATTGGGATATTCTTTCATCACGTCAGCGGCTCCCATGCAGCCGTCGCCGCGCCCCAGATCGGGCAAGAACATCCATCCAAGGCCTTTACATGAAAAGTCACGGGCGGCAATAGAATATTCCTTTGTGTCTTTCGAAGCGCTCAGGTTGTGGGTTACCTTGTAGTCGAGATCCATTGGGTTTGTATTCTTCTCGGGAATACTCCACTTTGTGTAGCCAATGTGATTGTCAAGCATCATACCATCCCATTTGCCGCCTGCCAATTTCTTATTGTAGAAGTCGGTGAGGCGCTGGTCTTTCTCCATAAGTTCTTTAACGGTCTCTCTGTCGCCCATCGTGGCAGCATTATACATCTGAGCCACACCGGCACTTGCTACTGCGGGGTAATATACCAGTTGGTAGAAGGCATCCTGTGCTGAAGCCGGAATACGTTCTTTTAGTGCCTCACAACGCAGTACGAGTGACTGCCACTGGTTGTTAAGGTGGAGCATCTCCTCGTAATTGAAGAGACCAGGTACCTGCACCTCGGGTTTACGCAGGAGGTTGAGCTTTGAGTATTGGGCGATAATCTCCGCACACTCGTCGGTGACATCAGCGGGCAAACTGTTTCCGGTGGAATCATCACCGAGCCATTTCCCTGTGGCAGAGTTGCCACCCAACACGCTGGCTGTCCATTGGAAAAGCCACTCCATTTCGTTGTCGTAGCGCGTGTGCAGCACCCACCCTGGTTCGGGGGCAAGCGGTCCGAAGTCTGTAGGCCTCCATGCATAGTCCATGATAAACGAGATTGGCATCTCCTTTGGTTTCAGATCGCCCACGTTGATAATCCAGATGCGGTCGATGCCGCTCTTGTATGCAAGGTTCAACTGCTCGCGGAGTTTCGGCACGGTAGTGGTGTTTATCCAACGGTCATTCCACGGACCACCGTTCATGTCAATGTGGTAGTACAGGCCTAGTCCACCCTTACGCTTGCGTTCTGCTGCCGTTCCCTTGCGGCGTATATAGCCCCAGTTATTGTCGCAGAACAGCAGGGTCACGTCATCGGGCACGGTGAAGCCGGCATCGTAGTAGCGCTGCACCTCGGTGAAGATAGCCCACAGCTGAGGCACGGCATCGGGTCGTCCGTAGATGTCCTTGATAATCTTGCGCTGACCGTCGATGACATCCTTCAGCGTCTTCATATTCTCCTGATCATTGCCCTTACCCATAGCCACGTCGCCGTCGCCGCGCATGCCGATGGTCACGAGATTATCATAATTCTTATTGCGCTCCATGCCTTCGCGAAAAAAAGCATCCACGCGCTCCTTGTTCGTGGCATAGTCCCATGGGCCGACCTGTTCCTTACGGTTCAGATATTCACGATGTGACCGCATCATCGGCTCGTGGTGAGAGGTGCCCATCACAATACCCATCTCGTCGGCCAGTCGCGGCGACTCTGGGTCGTCCTCGTTGAATGCCGTTGCCCACATGGCAGGCCAGAAATAGTTGGCCTTCAGACGCAGCAACAACTCGAATATCTTCTCGTAGGCCTTGGAGTTAACGCCCCCGAAGTGTTTCTGGCACCACGTGCCGAACGAGGGCCATTCGTCGTTGATGAAGATGCCGCGATACTTCACTGCAGGCCAGTCATAATAGCGTCCGACGGGCCAGTAGAGCTCATCCTTATGAATCACTGGTGCATCTGCCATCCAGTACCAGGGCGACACACCGATGCGGCGCGAAATCTCGTAGATGCCGAAGATGGTGCCCCTTTTGTCGTTGCCTGCAATGACCAAGTTGCCATCCACAACATCGATGACATATCCCTCCCAGCGACCCTTGATAGGCTTTATGTCGAGTTTCTTCTGCTTGATGAGGCGGTCGATAGTCTTGCTCTTGCCGATGGTTCCGACAAGGATAAGCCCCCTCCCAGCCTCCCCCAGTTGGGTGAGGAGTTTATCCACGTCGGTTCTTTCCCCCAACTGGGGGGATAAGAGGGGGGCCTCCACTCCTGTTACTTTCCTTACATCGTCGCCAAGGTCGTTGGCAGCACGAATAACACCTTTCCAGTCGTTCTCATCTACCACTATTGTTGCCGCCTTGCCGTCATTGGCAATGCAGAACTGCTTTGTCTGCGCCATGGCTCCCAGCCACATGCACATCAGAATCGATAAAATTGTAAGCCGTTTCATTTTTGTATTAGGATATTATTTTGTTTAGTTGTTTGGAATTATTTCTTTACTGGTTTTGAGGAGAATTGGGAGCAAAGGTACTAAAAAAAAGATAAAAAAGTGGAAGTAAAGTATTTTTTCCTCCATATACATGAAGAATAAGGTAAATAAATTTTTATATGATTTGGGTATTGCACAATCCAAGAAAAAGTAGTAATTTTGCACCTGATTATGACAACAACATTGATTATAGGACTGCTGATTCCGCTGCTGGGCACGATGCTCGGCTCTGCCTTCGTATTCTTTATGAAGGAAGAGATGTCAGTTCGATTGCAGAAGTCGCTTTTGGGCTTTGCATCTGGCGTGATGGTGGCAGCATCTGTTTGGTCGCTACTTATTCCATCCATGGATATGGGGGCTGATATCGGCAAGTGGGCAGTAATGCCTGCTGCCGTGGGGTTCTTGCTTGGAATGGGATTCCTGCTGCTCATCGACGAACTGATACCGCACCTGCATATAGGCACAGACAAACCTGAAGGTATCCGTTCCAGTCTCTCCAGGACTGCGATGCTTGCCCTGGCTGTCACTATCCATAACCTGCCTGAGGGAATGGCCGTCGGTGTAGTGTTTGCCGGAGCAGAGAATGGAGTGGCTCATATCTCATTGGCTGGTGCCGTTGCCGTTTCATTGGGTATTGCTATCCAGAATATCCCTGAAGGAGCCATTATTTCCATGCCGATGCGGGCAGCAGGCAACAGCCGCTGGTGTTCGTTCCTGCTTGGTTCTCTGAGCGGAGCCGTCGAACCTATTGGGGCAGTTGCCGTCTTATTGCTGGCATCGCTGCTGGTTCCCGTCCTCCCTTATATGCTCGCCTTTGCAGCAGGTGCTATGTTCTACGTCGTGGTCGAAGAACTCATCCCTGAAGCCTCTGAGGGGCAGCACTCCAACCTCAGCACCATCGGTTTCGCAATCGGCTTCGTACTTATGATGGTTCTTGACGTAGTGATGGGGTGATTGGAAAAAACAGAATAACTTATGACTCAAGGAAAAGTAATACATTTTGTGTGTTGTGCCATTCTCATCTGCGGAATGATGGCAGGGTGTAAGGGTCAGAAAGCGGACAATCATAATGACACGAGTATGATGGAAGAGCCCCAAGTGCCTGCCCCTTCATACGAGGGTGTTTATCTTGACGAGGACAATAACGAGCCGAATCTGTATATCACCCTCCGAGACGACGGTAAATATGACGTAAAGATTGGCATATTCCGCCTGACCAACCTTGACGATGGCATTGGAACAATGGGTGCCGACGGAATGGAATTCACCGCAACCGACGCAGCAGGCAATCCCATCGGTGGTGAAATAATCCTGAGAGGCGACACTGCGGAAGTAATCTTTACCCGTTCTACCTGGTCGTTATTGGAGAACGGCACGAAATTCCGGTATCACAGGTAGAAATAAGGCGGGAAAGAATAGATTTTAAAGGTTTAAAAATAAAACTTAAAGCTTATGTTTGATCATATCATAGTTTTTACTGCGTGGCCGATACTCACGGGCATCCTCATCGGCTACATTGCCAACCGCATTATGAGCGGTGAAGGCAAGGGATGCTGCATGAATCTGTTCGTCGGTATCATTGGCAGCTATGCCGGCACCTTCATCAGTTATCTGTTGAACATAGAACTGCTGGGTAAAGGGTATCTTACCAACTTTGTCTTCTGCGTAGTTGGTGCCGTAACGGTATTGTGGATTTGGAAGAAACTATTCGACTGAGAATTATGAATTACGCATTATTCTTTGACATTGACGGGACGCTTGTGAGTTTCAAGACCCATGAGATACCCGAATCTACCATACAGGCGCTGACGCAGGCCAAGGAGAACGGCTCGCGGGTATATATCGCTACGGGCCGGCCGCCCATCATCATAACCAACCTTGGCGCCATAGCCCATCTTATTGACGGATACATCACTACCAACGGAGCGTTGTGCTACGTGGGCGAAGAACTTGTATGCTGTCAGCCCATCCCTAAGGATGATGTCATGACGTGTGTGGAAGACGCGAAGGAAAAAGGTTACAGCCTTATCGTGGTTGGCAGAAGGGATGTGGCGGTACTTGACCCTGCGGGTGATGTCGAGCGCATTTTCCGCCAGATGCTTGCCGTAAAAGAATTCGACAAGGCCGCACCGTTGTCGGAGGTATTAAAGCAGGATATTCTGCAACTGACGCCATTCTTCACCCCAAAGTACGAGGCAGAGCTTCTGACACGTCTGCCACATTGTATCTCAGGCCGCTGGCATCCGGAATTCACAGACATCACAGCCAATGGCGCTGATAAAGGAAAGGGTATCATCATTATGGCAAAGCACGAGGGGTTCGACCCCAGCCGCACCATAGCCTTCGGAGACGGAGGCAATGACAGTTCCATGATTCTGCAAGCAGGCATAGGCGTGGCTATGGGCAATGCCCTCGATACGCTGAAGCAGCAAGCCGACTATGTCACAACCTCCGTAGATGACAACGGCATCCTCAATGCCCTAAGACATTTCAACGTAATATAACCCCTAACACTACTCCCCTCCTAACTGGGAGGGGCCGGGGAAGGGCTCAACTCTAAACTTTTAACTCTACACTCTAAACTTTACAAAAGCCCTCCTCCCCCATACCAGCAGAAAGGCAAAGAGTATGCGTGTCGTAAGTATCCAGACGGCTGAAACGCCTGCTGTTGCAAAGACCATCGTATCTTCCAGCATGGAGTGGTTCATTATGAGATGATAGTTCACCTCGTTGGCCTCTTCCTTACTTATCTGCCCCGACTCCTCAAGACTTATCATCATTGCCGAGCCATAGCTGATGCCTAATACGTTTCCTACAAGCCACAGGTATGCAGCGTTACGGGGCAATCCGAAGAATGTCATCAACGGCTCTATCGGTTTCACCAGTTTGTACATAATGCCGAGGTCGTCAAGCACACGCTGTATCACCATCAGCGAATAGATGATCCCCATTATCATGACAGACAGTTTCAGCGATGAAATCAGCCATTCCTTCGTCACCTCTGCAAGCGTCACCTCCACGTCCGATGCCATGACATGCCCGAACGGCTCATTCATCTCCGGCAATACCATGTTCAGGTAGAAAGCTGCAGCAAAGGCCCCCAATATGCGTATCAGCCCCATCTTAAACGGTTTTGATCCGACTCGCTTCACTACTGTACACTCCAATGGCAACGCATGACATATCAACACCATTATGGCTATTATCGTTGCCTGCCTCAGTGTGAGGGTCATCGACAACATCACGGCAAGGCAAGCATATGTCGTAACGGATGCTCCCGTCAGGAAGGCGATGGCAGACGCCCCCGGCAGCCCTAAATATTGAAAGACAGGGTCCAACCATTGGGCACACCATGCTATCACCCCATAATATTGCAGCAGACTCACCGCCAATGATATGGGGAGCATTATCTTCAGCAACCACCCGGACATACGCATCGCTGGGCGGAATGCCGACGTAATACATCCTCGTATGATGTTTATCTTATTCATTTGGGAGCATTCACATTTCACTTTTAACTTTTAACTTTTAACTTTTCACTTTTCACCTTGCCATATCTCCTCCAACTCTCCCGTTTCAGAGTCGATGATAAAGCCACGTACTACGACATCCTTCGGCACGAGCGGATGGGTCTTGATGGTCTCAACGGTCTTGCGGACGGATTCCGGAGTGTCTTTGAATCCCTCCAACCAATGATGCAGGTCTATGCCGCACTTCTGTATGGTGTCGAGTGTCTGGTCAGTCACACCGCGTGCTATCATCTCGTGGTGGAAGTGGTCGAAACTCATGTGGCAGGCACCGCAATGTGAATGAGCCACCACCATGATTTCCTCCACGCCCAACTCATAGATGGCGACGATAAGGCTGCGCATGGCAGAGTCGAAAGCAGAAATCACCAGTCCTCCGGCATTCTTTATAATCTTCGCATCACCATTCCTCAGCCCCAGAGCCGCAGGCAGCAGTTCCGTCAGTCGGGTGTCCATACACGAAAGCACAGCCAACTTCTTGTCAGGGTACTTGTCCGTCAGATACTTCTCGTAGCCCTTCTGTGCCACAAAAGTCCTATTAAAGTCGATAATCTGGTCTATCATAATCACAAAACATCTTAAAACTTCGCGCAAAATTACTCATTTTACAATTAATATGCTAATTTTGCAACAAATATTAAAATAGTTTAGTAAATCAGGGTCATCTGCTTAAACATAAAATTGACCAAGAATTACCTTCCACATTCCCACATCCCACATTTCATCGCCCCAAAATAGTCGGAGGCTGCAAGGATGCAGCCTCCTTCCTTTGACCTTTGAACATTGAACATTGACGCCCCCCTCTAAATCTCCCCAAGGGGAGACTCCCTCCCTTGGGAGGGTTGGGGTGGGGTCACCTTTGACCTTCTTCCTTTCACCCTTCTTCCTTTCACATTTCATTGAATGATGCTTCAATGATACTTAGCGTATTGCTCTTCGAGGCTTTGGTGCTGACATTCTTCTTGGCTGCAAGCTCTGTCATAGAACCAAAGGCTTCCTTGACAGTTGCGGGGCCTATCATGCGTATCTCGTATTTGTCGGTCTTTACGGGGTTGGCAATAGTGATGTAGCAGTCGCCAAGGGTCTTGGGGGTATATCCTTCCCACACGAGTTTGCCGTCAGCAAACACCTGCAGCGGATAGCTGGTGCGACGGAAGCCGTCCAGACGGAGTGTTATGCGCTCTATGGCGGCTGGCTTCTCTAATGTCACCTTCACACAGGCATTCTCCAGATTACCGTCGCTCTTCCATTGCGTATTCTCGTTATCATCGAACATCAGCATTGCCATCTCCTGATTTACAGGCACCTCGACACTCTTCACGCCAACGGTAGCATAGTGCTGGCGGTATGACGGTGTAGATGGTGTCTCGCCACGCTCCAGATACATAGGCAGCTGTGATGCCCAGTCGGCTTCGATGACTTTACCAGAGGCATCCACATAAAAGCCGTTCTTCTCAGGACAGGCAACAGAGGTGATGGTCAGCGATGCTGGCTTATAGTCCTTCGTGCTGGCTGTCAACGTTATGCCACCGGCTTGGGTTGTCGAGCGTACCATTACGCGGATAACGCCAGCCTCAAGCATCAGTTCCTTCGAGAGTACGCCATTGGTATCCTTGCTGTGGCCACCCTCAGATGTTATCTCGCCTTCTGTGGCTGGCTTGGCAGCTGCATTCAGGGCTTTCTCTTCTTCGCTGACGATGCCGCTGACACCGCCGAGGTATTCGCCATTGCCTTTTATGTCAAAGGTTATCATGTCGTGTGCCAGAGGATAACGCTGACCATTCTTATCAACAGCCTCAACCTCGGCAATGCGGATATCACTGCCGTCGGCACGGAATGCTTCTGGGGCTTCTACCCACTTCATGCGAAGGGCTACAGGCTTGCCGACAGTCTTCAGTTCGTAGGAGCTGACTTCCCTGCCGTTCTTATAGCTGACAGCACGCAGTGTGCCTGCCTTCCATGCTACATCGTTGAAGGTGAAGAGGAAGGTATTGGAACGCTCACCCTTGCCAAGGCTCTTGCCGTTGAGGAAGAGTTCGACTTCATCACCTGTAGAGGCTACGTAGACGGGCTTGGTGACAGGCTTGCCATCCTTGTCGCCTGCTTCGTAGTTCCAATGGCCTATGATATAGGTATGCTCCTTCTCAATATCTACCCATCCGTCCCAGATGGCCTGATGTACGAACCATGAATCCTTTGCGATACGCATGGCATCGACATCACCGCTGGTGCGGTAGTTCTTCTCACCACGGGCATGGGTGTTGGAGTCTGAGAAGATAATCTTCGCTCCACCGCTGTTTACACGCTTGCCTGTTCCTGGGCGAGCCAGAAAATACTCATTCCATCGGATTATATTCTCAACGGCCAGACCATCCTGATTGTGGTTATAGGCAACAGCACGCTCACCACGATAGAGGGGGCCTTCACCCTCGATATGGTAAGGATAGCTCCACTGGTCCCAATAGCGACGGATACCCTCGTCGCGATTGTATTCCATCATCCACATGGGCTTGCCTGCGGACTTGTTGACATATAGCATCTCACCTCCATACTCAGCCACCTTGGAGTCAAGCATGTTTCGTGAACCGATGGCACGACCGCCATTGGGGTCATACTGGTCACGTATCTTCTTCATCTCTGCCATGTGCTCCTCGGAAATCTGGTTGTTGCCGCACTCATAGAAGAGTATTGAGGGGTTGTTGCGGTTATAGATGATGGCATCGCGCATTACCTCGGTGCGCTGCTCCCACCTGCGGTCGTTGACATCTTTCTCGGCATCACCGGCTGGCATTGCCTGAATAAGACCAAGGCGGTCGAAGGACTCTATATCCTGCTTCATTGGGGTGACATGCATCCAACGGAAGAGATTACCATTGCATCCCAAAACAAGACGGTTGCTGTAGTCGCTCATCCATGCCGGAATGCTGATGCCGACTGCGGGCCACTCGTTGGTGCTGCGCTGCGCAAAGCCCTTCAGCTGCAACACACGGTCATTGAGATACACCATACCGTCCTTATACTCCGTCTTACGGAAGCCTGTAGTAGTCACTGTACGGTCGATGGTTTTTCCATCAATTACAAGACTCGTCTCCACATCATAAAGATAGCCGTAGCCCCAAGACCAGAAATTCAAGCCTGAGACTTTTTGGGAAGCCTTGCAGATAGCAGTCTTGCCAGGCTCGACAACTACCGTCTGACCAGCAAAACTTGCTATTTGCCTGCCTCCTCTTTCATTAACCTTTATTATGTATGAAACGTTTTGTGGTTTATCTGATTCATTCTTCACCTCGGACTCGGCATTGATGACAGCAGAGTGACCTTTCACGTCGTGCTGCGTGGCATAGACATATACTCCCGTTGTCTTGAGATTGCTGTAAAGGGGCAGTGTCTGATAGACATCGCTCTGCATCACGTGGAGCCACACATTCTTGTTGATGCCGCCATAATTGCAGAAGAAATTCTTGTCGTTCCACTGGAAACCGCTGCGGACTTCCTTCTGGGATTTCTCGCTCCAGGTCTTGATGTGCTCCTTGTAGCGCCAGTCGTTGTCAATATATACAGAGAGGATATTCTCACCATTCCTTTTTATATATGGCGTAAGGTCGAAACCAAAAGCCATAACGCCATTCTCGCCCCAGCCGAGTTCCTTGCCGTTAAGGAAGCAGCGGGCACCAAAGCGAACACCCTCGAATTCGATGAAGAATTTCTTGGCATTGCGCATATCCTCTGGCAAGACAAAGTGCTTGCGATACCATGCCACAGTGTCAGTCAGTTCAGCGATATGCTTACCATAGGCCTCAGTCTGATTGAATGAGTAAGGCAACGTGACCTTCTGCCATCCGGTATCATCGTAATGAGTGCCGGAGGCTTCAGGGGTTTCGCCAACCTTCACCAGCCAACCGCTGTTGAAATTATAACGGTCGCCAGCAAAAGTGGCAGTACTAACTAACAATAAAACTTCTATGATGAAAAAACTAAATATTCTGTGCATAATTTTATGAATTTGGATGAAGGTTTATGGATGAAAGATGAAGGTTTATTTCTTCCATCACCTTTTCACCATTCTTCCTTTCCCCCTCCACTTGGGAGGGTCGGGGTGGGGTCACCTTTCACATTTCACCTTGCATTATCTCTTCTATCTCCTTGCGGTTTTTCTCCTTTGGCGCATCTGCTGCATAGCCGATGGGAATCAGTACGGCAGGCTCTTCATTCCCGGCAATGGCGAAGAGTTGCTTGCATTTCTCTGCATCGAAGTTGCAAACCCAGCAGGTGGCGAGACCTTGCTCTGTTGCTGCAAGACACAGATGCTCCACGGCAATGGCAATGTCGATGTTGCCATGAGGCTTGCCGTCAGCACGCACCCACTCCTCATCATGAAGTATGCTGCAGATGATGTACATCGGGGCCGTCTGGAACCACTCACGGTTGTAGCACTCCTGAAGCTTTGCCTTGTCAGCCTCGTTCTTTACTATGCGGAACATCCACGGCTGTTTGTTCACTGCTGAAGGAGCAAAGCGGACACACTCCATTACGTAGTCCATCTTCTCCTGTTCCACACTCTTCTCCTGATAGCTGCGGCAGCTATACCTTTGCTTTACTAAATCTAAAAATGACATATTTTTATTCTCCTATAGTTATTCTCGTGAGTGCAAAAGTAACATTTTTTTCCATTATTAAACATCATGTTGATGTAAAAATATAAAAATTCATAATTCTTAATTCATAATTCATAATTATTTCATATCTTTGCAGCAACAAGTTGTATTTTTATTACTAAACTAAAACAAAACTAACTATGAAAATCAAAGCAGTAAAATTCAGAACAGACGGATTCTACTCTCAGCCATTCGTATTTGGCGGCGAGGAGGGAGCCGAGAAGTTTGACAAGAACATCCGCTATCGTGGCAGTCTGCAGAACTACGTTATCGACACAGGCAAGGAGGTGATACTGGTTGATACTGGTCTGCCCGCAGGATTCCCTGAGGGAGCACCGGATGAGACAGCACCTATATATATCGGTAAGAGCATCTGCGAATATATGGATGCTTTGGCAGCATTAGGATACGAACCAGAGCAGGTGACAAAGATACTGCTGACCCACAAGCATGCCGACCATTCAGGAGAGTTGCGTTCTTTCCCCAATGCGAAGATTTATGTTAATGCAGAAGAGATTGGAGCTGACGAGCTGAAGGATATTCCGAACATAGTGCCGGTAGAGTTTACTGACGGCGCTTATTACAACTTCCCTGAGAGCCAGAAGATTGCAGATGGTGTTTACTATATCAAGGCCAAGGGACATACCAACGGTAACAGCCTCATCATCGCAGAGGACGAGGGTTTGTTCTATATGTTCGAGGGAGATATCACATACGTTGACGAGGCTCTTTATGCGAACAAGCTTTCTGTTGTCTTCGATGACCTGCCAGCAGCTCGCGAGACGATGGATCGTGTACGTGAGTTCATTCGCAATCAGCCTACCATATATTGCGGCACCCATACTCCACAGGGCTATGAGAACTTAGAGGCAAAGCGTGTGATGGATTTAGACAATCCCGTACCGACTGTATTGGCAGAGATAGATTTCTCACAAAAAGAAGACTCAGGAAAGTATGTCTGCTCTGTCTGTGGCTATCTGTACGACCCAGCCGAGCACGATGGCGTAGCTTTCGAAGACCTGCCTGATGACTGGCGATGCCCACGCTGCAAGCAAGGGAAAGAGAAGTTCGGAGCCATGGGGTAGGAATTAGGAGGTAGGGTGAAAGGTGAAAGGAAGAAGGGTGAAAGTTTAATTGGAAGAAGGGTGAAAGGGTGATTGAAGAAACAAACCTTCGTCCTTCATCCATAAACCTTCATCCATCCCCTATAAATTCGCTGGGTGTGAGGCCCGTGATGCGTTTGAACAGGCGGGTGAAATGATGGGGGAAGTCGAAACCCAACAGGCGGGAAGTCTCGCTGATGTTATGACCTTGCATCAGCAGACTTTTCGCCTGATTTATTATATAATTATGTATGTAACCGATGGCTGTACCGCCTGTGGCCTTGTGAATCAAATCGCCAAAGTAACGGGGCGAATAGGCCAGCTCGGAAGCACACCACGCAACGGTGGGCAAGCCTTGCGACAGTTGGCGGTTCTCTCGGAAATAGGTTTGCAACAGGTTGTGAAAATGTTTCAGCAGGTCACTCTCTCCCCTATCCTCTTCGGACACCTGACGCTGGTAGATGCGGTTGCAGTACTCCAGTATCAGGCGCAGATAACCCAGCAATACACTTCGGAGTGAGGGGGAATCTTCGTGCGTCTGTAGTTCCTGTCGCATTTGAGCCACCAACTGCGTGATGCAGAGCCATTCGTCAGGTTCCATGCGCAGTGATCCATCAAAGAAATACGAGAAGAACTGATAACGGTCTATCTCCTGTTCCAGTTCGGTGCCATGCAACAGTTCGGGCGACCATAGCAGCACCCAACCGCACAACGAAATGCGTTCGCCATTGTCTTCCAGTCCGCCTATCTGTCCCGGTTCAACAGCAATGATTGAGCCGTCACTCACCTGCAATTTCCTCATACCATAAGAGAGATTGAATGGGAACTGCCGCTGGATAAACAGACCATACACGCCATAGCTGTTCAGACTATGACGGAAGGGCGCCAACTCATCATAGTGGATGATGCTAATCAGCGGATGCAACACCGGCGCATCCACAAACTTTGCATAATCGTTAGGACTTTCAACCTTCAAAATATTCCTCATATCGAGGACAAATATACATAAAATAATCTAATAATGGTAGATATTTTATGCTTTTTAAGCATTTTCTGCGAAATTGGTATATAATCAGCCAATTTGTGTAATGCCTATATATAATAATGTTCGTACCTTTGCACCCAGAAATCATAAATACAAAACTTAAATTTAAAAAACAATGTTAGGTAATTTTACATTCCACAATCCTACGAAGTTGCACTTCGGTGAGGATTCCTTGAGTAAACTGGGTGAAGAACTGAAAAACTATGGCAAGAAGGTGATGCTCTGCTATGGTGGTGGAAGCATTAAGCGCAACGGCATCTATGACCAAGTGATGGCTGAACTTAAGAAGGCTGGCTGCGAGGTGGTAGAGATTGCTGGTGTTATGCCAAACCCTACTATAGAAAAGGTATTAGAAGGTGCCCACACGGCTCGCAAGGAGAATGTCGATTTCATCCTTGGCGTGGGCGGTGGCTCTACCGTTGACTATTGTAAGGCCGTAGCAGGAAGTGCTTGGTACGATGGCGACCCTTGGGAGTATTACTTCAAAAACTGGCAGCCTATGACCTGCCGTTGGATTCCCGTTGGTTGTGTACTCACAATGGCTGGCACAGGTTCTGAGATGGACAGTTGTTCTGTTATCTCCAGTCACTCGGAGAACCGCAAGATGTTCTATAACTTCCGCAACCCTGATTTCGCCATTCTCAACCCTCGCTTTACCTTCACAGTTCCCAAGTATCAGATGGTGGCTGGTATCTACGACATCATGAGTCACATTCTGGAGCAGTATCTCTCTGGCACAGACGACAATACCAGCGATTATATCGCAGAGGGTCTGATGCGTTCACTTATCGTCAGCTCACGTAAGGCTAATGTCAACCCAGAGGACTACGAGGCTCGTTCTAACATCATGTGGACAGCAACTTGGGCACTGAATACACTCATCGACCGTGCTAAGGCTACTGACTGGATGGTACACATGCTGGGACAGGCTGTTGCTGCCTTTACCGATGCTACCCACGGCCACACACTCGCAGCTGTCAGCGGTGCCTACTACCGCCTGCTCATCAGCAAGTCACCTGATGCCGTACAGAAGTTCAAGCGCCTGGCAATGAACGTTTGGGGCGTTTCTGCCGAGGGGAAGACCGACGAACAGGTTGCAATGGAAGGCTTAGAGACGATGGAGCAGTGGATGCGTGAACTTGGACTGGCGATGAACATCACCGACTGCGGTGCCAAACCCGAGCTGATTGAGGGAATGGCTGATGCCTGCCCCATCTGTCAGGGTGGCTACTACATCTTGAATCGCGATGAAGTAGTACAGGTACTTAAGGACAGTTTATAGTTGATAGTTGATAGTTGATAGATTATAGTTGATAGATTATAGTTAAGATTTGAAAACTAAAGTATTATTGCTGAGTCTTATGATAGCAGCAAACGGTTTTGCTCAGGGCGTGATTGATGTGCACAGTCACATTATCACTCCTGAGTTTGTATCGGCTCTCGGAAGCGAGGGACGACTAATGGATGAGGGATTTCCCCTGCCGAAGTATAATATAGAGAATCATCTGAAGTGGATGGACGAGGCAGGTGTGGAGACATCGGTGTTGACGTTGGCTGCACCACAACCATCATCAGCTGAGGTGGTGAGGCAAAACAATGAGGCTGCCGCCCGCATCAAGAAGGAGCACCCCGGACGATTCCTGTTCTGTGCTGCCCTACCCCTGCCTGATGTATCGAAAGCTATTGAAGAGGCGAAATATGCGCTCGACGTACTGAAGGCTGATGGCATTAAGTTGGCAACAAACGTTGATGGACAGTATCTGGGTGCACCAGAACTCGACACGCTCTTTTCGGTGTTGAACGAACGAAAGGCTGTGGTGATTCTGCATCCCCATCGTCCTGAGCCGGTAAACCGTCAGGTCATGCAGCAGACACCGCTGGCCATGCAGGAATATCTTTCAGAGACTACTCGTGCCGTGTCGAACATGATTTCACGCAATGTGTTGGCTCGCTATAATAATATAAAGGTAATAGTGCCCCATTGCGGTGCCTATCTGCCTTTGGCCATCCCACGCATGAAGTCGCTGACTCCTGTGATGCAGGCAAACAAAATGGTAGGCGAGATTGACTACGAGGCCAACCTCCGTACCATCTACTACGACCTTGCAGGTGCACACTCTCCCGAGGTCGTCCGCATGCTGCTCACCATCACCACACCAGACCACCTACTTTACGGCTCCGACTATCCCTACGTGGCCCCACAGGTGCTCACGCAGAGTCTGGCGAGAATGAAAGACTATCTATCGAAAGAGCCCGACTTGGCACCGTTCAAGGAGATGATACTATGGAAGAATGCCAAAAGTCTCACCCAATCACTATCTACTCCCCTCCATACAAGGGAGGGGCAAGGAGGAGGGTCTCTGATTGTCCGCATAGCAGAAATTGAGGTCTATCCACAGTATTTGGAAGAATATCTGGCCTTTGCCAATGAAGTGGACCGCCTGAGTATAGAGCGCGAGCCTGGCGTCATCTGCCTCTACCCGATGCAGAGTGCCGAGAACTCATGCCTGATTCGCATCCTCGAAATCTATGCCTCCGATGAAGCCTATCAGCAGCATCTGAAGACAGACCACTTCCAGAAGTACAAGCAGGGCACGCTCCACATGGTGAAAGACCTGAAACTGCCAACCATGAAGCCACTCGACCCAGAGACAATGAAACTGATATTCAAAAAGCAGAGATAAATGAAAAGAATCGTTTTATTTTTAATCGCAATATTGACTATGTCTACAATAAATGCACAGACGCTTACGGAGCGTAAAAAGGGATTGGCAGCATGTGCCTGCCTGATGGCACAGGGAGATATGAACCGTTTGGAGTCAGCTGTGCGTATGGCGCTCGACAATGGTGTAACCATCAACGAACTGAAGGAGGCTTTCTCGCAGCTCTATGCCTACACAGGTTTCCCACGAAGCCTGAATGCACTCGGAGTATTGAGTAAGATATTGGAAGACAAGCAGGCGAATTGGCAGGAAGGCAAGCCTTGGAAGCGCCCCGCTGAATGGGACGATGCCAAGAAGGCCTACGAACTGGGCACAAAGAATCAGACACAGCTCTCAGGCAAGCCCTTCAACTACACATTCTGCCCACAGGACGACTACTACCTGAAGTCACACCTCTTTGGTGACATCTTCGCTGGCGACCAGCTCTCTGCTGCCGACCGCGAGATAGTAACCGTAGCAGCCCTGAGCGGTCTCGAAGGCGTTGCCCCACAACTCGCCGCCCACAAGCAAGGTGCAGTAAATATGGGTAACTCGCAGCAGTTGGTGGATGAACTGTGCACTTGGCTCTGTAACGAGGGCTACACCCTTAACACCAAGTGGCCCAAAGGTGAGCCTAATCCTTACGGCAAATACTTCATTGGTCAGAGCTATCTGGCAGACGTCGGCGGTGGTGTGATGAATGTCACCTTCGAGCCGGGTTGCCGCAACAACCAGGTACTGATTTGTGTCGCTGGCAAAGGCTGGTATCAGGAATGGGGCAAGGCTCCTATCCCAATGACTCCCGGCACCGTCATCGCCATCCCTGCTGAGGTGAAGCACTGGCATGGAGCGCAGAAGGGTTCATGGCTTCAGCACCTCACCTATCATAAGGATATTCAGGAAGGAGCAAGCAACGAGTGGTGTGAGGCTGTTAGTAACGAACAGTACGATGCTCTCTCAAAATAACACCTAAGAATATAAACATATAAAGGCATAAGATATGAAGAAGATATTAACAATTGTTGCATTGATGATGGTGGCATCGGCAGCTGCTTTCGCACAATCAAAGGTGTATCTGATAAGAGAAATCAGTCCTGAGTCGTTGGTGAGAATCTATAAAGCCTTGGGTGTTCCCGCTAAGGGACGCGTGGCCGTTAAGATGAGTACTGGAGAGGGGAGCAACCCTAACTACCTGAAGCCGGAACTGGTGAAGAACCTGATATTCGAGGTGGATGGCACCATCGTGGAATGTAACACCGCATACGGCAACTCGCCTGCCGACAAGAAGGATGACCGCAACACATCGGAGAATCATTGGAAAGTGATTGAGCGTCACGGTTTCACGAAATATTTCCCTGTAGATATCATGGACGAATATGATGAAATCCGCATCCCCGTAAAGGATCAAACGCACATCAAGTACGACATTGTAGGAGGCCACATAGCTAACTATGACTTCATGATTGCCCTCAATCACTTTAAGGGGCATCCTATGGGAGGCTATGGAGGTGCACTGAAAAATCTCTCTATCGGCTGTGCCAGTCAGAACGGCAAGGCTTACATCCATTCTTCAGGCAAGATGGAAAAAATCGATATGAGCAAGCTTTGGACACTAGAATTCATTGGCAATCAGGACGGATTTCTTGAGAGTATGGCTGCTGCTGCACAAGCCGTCGTAAACTACTTTAAGAGACAGGAGGGAATCATTTATATTAGCGTGATGAACAACATGTCGATAGACTGCGACTGCGTGAATCATCCCGAACCTGTGAAACTTGAAGACTACGGCATCCTTGCCTCTACAGACCCCGTAGCTCTTGATCAGGCTTGCATCGACATCATCAATCAGCAGAAGGTAACAGCCAAAAACGACCCTACCGACCTGCTCAAGCGCATCGACAAGCAGCATGGCATTCACACCATTGAGCATGCTGCCAAGATTGGTCTTGGCAGTCGTCAATACACACTGATAAACATTGACAATTCTCTACCAAAACAAAGATAAATGATGCGACAGATACTATTATTTTTAGCAACAATGCTTTTCTGCTGCTGTTCTACGGACAGCGATGTAAATGCACAGAATATGGAACAGAATATATATATCACCATCGGCGGACAAACACAGAGCGTGACGCTGGTGAACAATACTGCAACAGAAGAGTTGGTTGCTGCACTTCAGAACGCGCCCATCACGGTAACGCTCAACGACAACAATTTTGAGATTTGGGGCTCATTGGGCAAATCGCTGACAACGAAAAACGAGCAGATTACTGCGCAGCCCGGAGACATCGTACTCTATAACGGCAGCAACATCTGCATCTTCTACGATTCAAATTCTTGGAACTATACACGTTTAGGCAAAATCGACGGACTGTCAGAAAGTGAACTTCGCACATTCCTGAAAGCAGGCGAAAACAACACCACTGTTACCCTATCGCTTGCTAAGCCAACAGGCATCAATACAGTTAAAAGTGAAAAGTTAAAAGATAAAAGTTGCTATACTCTGCAAGGCACCTTGGCTCAAGCCGGACATAAAGGAATAAAAGATAATTAGAAAACAATGAAAAAAGTTATAGTTATTTCCACAAGTCTGCGTCACGGCTCAAACAGCGACATGTTAGCAGACAAGTTCGTTGAAGGTGCAAAGGCTGCCGGAAACGAAGTAGAGAAGATTTCTCTCGTTGGTAAGAACATCCAGTTCTGCAAGGGGTGCTTTGGTTGCCAAAAGCTGGGCCGTTGTGTCATCAACGACGATGTGAACGACATCATGGCAAAGGTACTGGAAGCCGATGTAGTATGCTGGGCGGACAGATGAAGACCCTCATAGACCGCATGAACGGTATGTACGAACAGGATTATCAGTTCCGCGATGTCTATATGCTGTCAACGGCAGCAGAAGACGAGGCCGAGACTCCAAAACGTGCAGAGATGGGCTTGACAGGGTGGATAGAATGCTACCCCAAAAGTCGCCTGGCAGGCACACTCTTCTGCGGCGGCGTGAACGAAGCTCGCGAGATAGTGGGTAATTCCAAACTCCAAAAGGCATTTGAATTAGGAGAAAAGGTATAACATAGAAAGTAGAGAAAAATGAAAAATTCTTTTTTTGCTACAATACTGATAAGCAGCATCCTCGTAGCATGTAACAACAACAAACAAACTACAGACAACGATATGAAACAGGAACTGACATTGACGCAAGAGTGGGACAAGGTATTCCCGCTGAGCGAGAAAGTGAACCATGAGAAGGTGACATTTAAGACACAGTATGGGCTGACACTGGCGGCAGACCTTTATACGCCGAAGGAAGGTGAAAAGTCAAATGTGAAAGGTGAAAAGTTAGCTGCTATCGCAGTAAGCGGTCCTTTCGGTGCCGTAAAGGAGCAGTCGAGCGGACTCTATGCCATGAAGATGGCAGAGCGTGGTTTCGTAGCACTTGCCTTCGACCCCTCCTATACGGGTGAGAGCAGCGGTGAACCACGTCGTACAGCTTCGCCTGACATCAACACTGAGGACTTCATGGCAGCCGTCGATTTTCTGTCGAGACAAGACAACGTGGACGCCAATCGCATAGGCATCATCGGCATCTGTGGCTGGGGCGGAATTGCCCTGAACGCAGCTGCTGCCGACACTCGCATCAAGGCTACAGTAGCCTCTACGATGTATGACATGACCCGCGTCAGCGGCAACGGCTACTTCGACAGCGATGCCAAAGAAGAGTCGCGCCATGCGGCTCGCGAAGCGCTTGCCAAGCAGCGTCTGGATGACCCCATGGCAATGGCTGGCGGCGTAGTAAACCCACTGCCCGACGACGCTCCGCAGTTTGTCAAGGACTACTACGACTACTACATCACTCCACGCGGCTACCACAAGCGCAGCGGCAACTCGAACGACGGCTGGCGCATCATCGGTACTCAGGCATATGCCAACAGCCGTTTCCTGTATTACATCAACGAAATACGTTCCGCCGTGCTCGTGATGCATGGTGCCAATGCCCACTCACGATACTTTGGCGAGGCGGCATACCACTATATGGTGGAGGGCAAGGCTGAGGGGTACAAGTTTGTTGGTGAACCAAATCCCAACCCAGAGAACAAACAGTTACTCATCATCCCCAACGCCTCGCACTGCGACCTCTACGACGGAGGCTATGAGGAAAAGGCAGGCAAAGGACAGCCTAAGAACATGATTCCCTGGGACAAACTGGGGGATTTCTTCAAAAAGAATCTGAAGTAACGTAATTGAAAGCAATAAAACTGGTATCTAATCCGCGCAGTTAGCTATTCTTTTTATAGCTCTGTACGGCCCAACAACCCATCAGCGTACCGATGCCCGCAAGGGCTAAGACCTGGTGGGCTGTTTCGTGCAGTCCTCCACCACGGATGAATACAGTACGAATGGCTTCGATAAAGTAGTGCATGGGGTTGATATAGGTGGTAAGATAAGCCCACTCTGGCATAGAGCGCGTAGGGGTAAAAAGTCCCGAAAGCAGCATGATGCTCACCACAAAGAACCACATCACAAACATAGCCTGCTGCATGGTGTCGGAGTAGTTGGAAATAATGAGTCCGAATGACGAAAAGAACAGCGCCAGCAGCATCGCAAGCACATATACGAGCCATACTGGGCCAGCAGGTGTAATGCCATAGACAATCCACGCTAACAGCAGGCACACGGTAATGATAAATAGCGCGATGAGCCAGTAGGGAATGAGTTTAGCAAGAATGAACGACCACTTGGACACTGGCGTGACATTAATTTGTTCGATAGTGCCCGACTCCTTCTCGCCAACGATATTAAGGGTGGGCAGAAAGCCCGTCATCAGCATCATCACAATGGCAAAAAGCGCGGGAATCATGAAGAGTTTGTAGTCCTGACCCTTGTTGTACAAGGTTAGAGGTGAGAGGTGAGAGGTCTGAGGTCTGAAGTCTAAGGTCTGAGGTGAGAGGTCTGAGGAAACTATCTGACTCAGATAGGCACTACCCATCGCTCCCTTGGTACCATTGACGGCATTGGCAGCGATGAGATACTTGCCATCACGTATTTCGAGGATAAGGTCTGCCTTACCCTTCTCAATATCCTTCATCGCCTCGGCATAGGTATCCTTCTGTCCACCGAAAATAAAGTAGTTGGAGGCAGCAATCTGCTGTATCAATCGCTGCGACTCCACTGTATGGTCTATGTCCACCACATCTACTACGACATTCTTCACCTCCATCTGCATCACCCACGGCATGATGCACATGATGACGATGGGAAATATGACTATGAGCCTTGGC
>CAJODL010000007.1 GCA_905233165.1 uncultured Prevotella sp. | reverse complement strand
AATTCGTTGGAGCTGGTAACAAGGCAACCCTTCAGGCAAAATTCGAGGCAAATCTGTAAGCCCTCTTACAGTAAAAGCTGAAAAATACATCCCACACATTTTAACTAATGTGTGGGATGCTTCTATTATATATATAAGGTGTCCTGAAAAACTATTCCTTATTGACCTTTTTTATCCAGACCTTGTGGGAATGGCTGCCTTGAACACCAATTGGTGAATCAGGAGAAGCAACAATTTTCTTCAGGTCATTTGAGGCACTACTACGACTTTGCTTTGTGGCATTTGTGTAATCAGGCAAGGTCATAAAGCCTTTCTCCTTTATGATGCCCAACGCAATGTCTATTCTTTCCTTAAGGCTATACACCTCTTTATTTGGAGTTATAACCTCAGGTGTAGCACGCTCAAAGCTGGAGTTCCTATTCATCTCTGCAATCAGCTTTGCGTCAGGCTTGAAGTTGACCTTCTTTATTCTCACATGTCGATGACTAATCTTCTGGTCGTCCCTAGCAGTACCTTTCTTCTGTTGCTTTGCAATCTCGTTTTCGGAAGGAGTGCTGGTGTCAAATTCCAAAGAAAGAGAGAAGACTCCCAATCCGGGCAGCCAGGTTATCATCATCTTTGCAAGAGCATCCAGAACACTTCGTATGGTACCTTCGCGTAATGAGCTGTCCTGATGGCCTATCTCCTCCAGAACTTTATCGTATTCAAGCATGCTGTATGCATCCATTTTGGGGAAGACAATCTTCTTTCCGTCAGACATTCCCTGTGGGAGTTCCTGTAAAATGTAATTTGCCATAGTCTTTTATTTGTTTTTAGTTGGTTTTAAATCTTTTCTTAGTTGTGATTTTTTTTCTCGCCCTTCGAGAGATTTTCTTTTTCTCCCTTATATATTTTTTCTTCCCCCTAAGGAGAGTTTCTATTTCAGGCCCTTGAACATATGTCCAAGGCCCTTGGACAGTAGTTTACAGCCCTTGGACAGGTGTTTCAAGCCCTTGAACATAAACTTTCTGCCTGCAAAAGTAAAAATTCCTAACGATATAACAAAATGTTTATGAGCTTTTTATTCATTTTATTAGTATTTTTTTTGGATATATGAAACTTATTTTGTAAATTTGCACTTTGAAAGATGAACTAAAACATGAGATATGATTATTTGATAGTAGGCTCAGGTTTGTTTGGAGCGACTTTCGCTTGGCGTGCTCGTCAGGCAGGAAAGGCATGTTTGGTAATTGACAAACGTAATCATATTGCAGGTAATATTTATTGTGAAAATGTGGAAGGTATCAATGTCCATCGTTATGGAGCGCATATTTTCCATACTAATAACGAGAAAATCTGGCGATTTGTCAATTCCTTGGTGCCCTTTAACCGTTATACTAACAGCCCTGTAGCAAGTTATAAAGGAAAACTCTATAACCTGCCGTTTAATATGAACACATTCTACCAAATGTGGGGCGTGCATACACCAGCAGAGGCTACTGCCAAACTTGAAGAACAACGTACCGAAGCTCGCCAAATGCTGGAAAAACAAGGAGTTAAAGAACCACGTAATCTTGAGGAACAGGCATTGCTGCTGATAGGGCGAGACATATATGAAAGCCTAATAAAAGGATATACGGAAAAGCAGTGGGGGCGCCCATGCACGGAATTGCCTGCTTTTATTATTCGTCGTTTGCCTGTACGCCTGGTTTTCGACAATAACTATTTCAATGATAGCTTCCAAGGAATTCCTATCGGAGGATACAATCAACTGATAGAAAAACTTCTTGAAAATTGTGATGTCCGTCTTGGTGTTGACTATTTCGACAATAGGGAAGAATGGAACTCAAAAGCTACGAAGATAGTATATACAGGAGAGATTGACCGTTTCTACGACTATCGTTTTGGCCACCTTGAATGGCGCACAGTACGCTTTGAGAATGAGATTCTTAATACGCCAAATTATCAAGGGAACGCTGTTGTAAACTATACAGAACGCGATGTGCCCTATACTCGTATTATAGAGCATAAACACTTTGAATCCTTCGGCGAAGAAGTATATAAGAATCCAAAGACGGTGATATCACGTGAATATTCCACAGAGTGGCAAAATGGAATGGAACCATTCTATCCAGTAAACGATGAACGCAACCAAAAGTTGTTTGAGCAATACAAAGCTCTTGCTGAGAGGGAAGAAAATGTTATTTTCGGGGGCCGTTTAGCAGAGTACAAATATTACGATATGGCACCGACAATGGAACGTGCGATGGAGGTGGAAATGTAAATTTACAAACAGTAAAAAACTAAACAATGAATATTCCCTTCTTATCATTAAAAGATGTAACAGCCTTGCATGGATATGAAATCAATGAGGCTGTTCATCGGGTAGTAGATGCCGGATGGTATCTGCAAGGGAAGGAAAATGAGAAGTTTGAAAGAAACTATGCACAATTTATAGGTACTGACTATTGCGTTGGGTGCGCAAACGGCTTGGATGCTCTCATCTGGATATTTCGCGCGTATATCGAGATGGGTGTGATGAAACCAGGCGATGAGGTTATTGTACCAGCCAACACATACATTGCAACCATTCTTGCTATAACAGAGAATGACTTGGTGCCAGTACTCTGTGAGCCAAAGGCAAATACTCTGGAGATTGATGACGACCTGATTGAAGGGCTTATAACACCAAAGACCAAAGCCATAGCCATAGTACACCTGTATGGACGCATAGCATATACTGAAAAGATTGGCGAGCTATGCAAGAAATATAACCTGAAGTTGGTTGAGGATTGTGCACAAAGTCATGGGTGTAAGTTCTATGATGGAAGAGTAACAGGTTCTATAGGCGATGCTGCTGGACATTCGTTCTACCCAGGTAAGAACCTTGGCGCACTTGGTGATGGAGGAGCTGTAACAACAAATGACCCTGAACTCGCTGCAGCAGTACGAGCATTGGCAAATTATGGTTCTCAGAAAAAGTACGTTTTCAAGTATGCAGGACGCAACAGCCGTCTTGACGAAATACAGGCAGCTGTATTGGATGTGAAACTGAAGTATCTAGTGCAAGATAACAGACACAGACAGGAAGTGGCAAAGATGTATTATGAAGGCATCAAGAATCCTCTCATAACCCTTCCTGACCATTTGGATGATGCCCAGAATGTATATCATCTGTTCCCAGTATTGGTGGGAAAAGGCAAACGTGATGCCCTTCATGATTATCTTGAACAGAATGGAGTAGGGACTGTTTGTCATTATCCTATAGCCCCTCACAAACAGGAGTGCTATGCGAAGGAAAAGTGGAATACTCCACAACTCTCATTACCCATCACAGAAAAACTCGCCGACGAAGAACTAAGTTTGCCCATCGGTCCAACAATCACAAAGGAAGAGGTAATGTACGTGATAAAAACGTTGAATGAATTTGATTCTTGAAATGGTCGAAAACGTTACAAAAACAACAATATGTGAAAAAAAATAGAGCAAAGATTTGGTGGAGTCAATATATATATATAATTGCAAACATGTTAAAATAATACAAGTATAGTAGAACAATGGGATTTGGTAAGAATATAAAGAATTTATTTGTTACTCGTTCTTTCGTGCGTCGTGAGATCGGAAATAATATAGAGTATATTAGAAATGACATAGAGCAGAAAACATCTCAAGTAGAAGAAAGTTTGACTAAGAAAATCACGAAAAAGATTGAAGTTGAAAATGAGGCGACGAAGAGTCATTTGGATACGTTGATACGTGCGAAAGTTCTTTCGTTGATGGAATTGAGTGGCGTACACCTTTATCTGCAGAAGTATTATGGTAAAGTATTAGGGAAAGATTATAAGACGCATTATGTAAGTTATTATTATGCAACTTATGGCTATACCAATAACCTTGGAGACTATATCCAAACTATAGCAACAGAAGAAGCAATAAAAAAATGTGTTAAAGGTCCTGTTGTTTTTGAGAATGTGCTTCGTAGCGCATTGACGGATCATCAAGGTGGTACATGCGTTATGCAAGGATGGTATGAGCATAAGCAGTTAACCTTCTTGCCTGGTCCTGATACTCGTCCTGTATGGGTTGGAACTCATTTCTGTGCGGATGCGAGGGTTATGATTAAATCCTTATATGATAGTAGCAATATCCGCTTTAATGATATTGGATGTAGGGATAAATCAACATTGGAATTTTGCAGGAGTTTAGGGGCAAGAGCTTATTTCAGCAGATGCCTAACTTTGACCTTACCAAGGAGAAGTAGTGAGGAAAATGAAAATGCAAAAGATGTGTATATTGTTGACTGTTCAAATGAGATTATAGAGAATCTTCCTCTTGAAATTAAGGAAGGAGCAAAAATAATAACTCAACGTTGTTTTCCATTCGAAAATTGGATGGATTGGCATCAACTCCGTATTGCTGCCGAAGTTTTATTGGACGAGTACAGACAAAATGCAAAACTTGTCATAACAACAGCTCTTCATTGTGCACAGCCCTGTATAGCTATGGGAATACCAGTGATTTTTATTCATCCAGAGATGGACGAGGCGGACAGGTTTTCGGCTATGGATGGAATAATTAAGATATATTCTCTAAATGACTTAAAGGAAGATAAAGTGCAATTTAATGTGAAAGCTCCAAATATAGAAGATTTAAAAGCAGCTATTTTGCGTAATCTGGAACTTTCGCTGAGAGAAGGCTTGTCAGAACAAGAGACAAGCGAATTATCAAAAGTGAGATCGTTTATTGATCAATATAGTATCCTATAATTTATTTACAAAGATAATGAAAATATTTGGTGTTTTATAAATAAGCATTGATGTTAAAGTTGATCTAATGATATCTAAAAATCTCATGTCGTAATTATTAAAATTTTATGTTCTTATGTCTATATTTGTTTCTGTCGTTGTTCCTGCTTATAATGTAGAGAAGTATATAGAAAAATGTGTACTTTCGTTAGTTAATCAAAGTCTTGAATCTTCACAATATGAGATAATATGCGTTAATGATGGATCTACAGATAGAACTCCCCAGATACTTAATGATTTGGCAGCCAGATTTTCAAATATAGTGGTTGTGAATCGGGAAAATGGGGGGCTCAGCAGGGCTCGTAATTCAGGAATGGCTGTAGCAAGGGGAAAATATATTGGATTTGTTGATGGTGATGACTGGGTGGATCGTAAGATGTTCGAAGAAATGTCTGCCGCTCTCGAAAAGAATCAACAGTCTGAGATTGCCATGTGTGGTGTGGAAACAATATTTGAATATTGTGTACCCAAGAATATAAGCCGAGGATATGACCAATATTTTAAAATTGACTTGGAAGGAGAGTATGAAGTTAGACGTGAATTTTATAGTCTAAACAAACCATGTTGGAACAAATTATATCGTAAGAGTTTACTAGATAATAATGGTATTATTTTTCCTGAGGGGATGAATAATGAGGATGAGGTGTTCCACAATTTTGTATTTTCTCGTGCTACGCATATTACATTCCTTAAAAAGAGATGGTATAAATATATGCGTTATGGTGAGGGTATAATAGCAGAACAAGAAAGATTGTATGAGGAAAAACAGGAACTGCCAGATTATTTCATGAAAGTTTGGCCTCTGTTAATAGAATATGTTAAAAGGGACTGTTGTTATGAGTTAGTACGCAATATGGTGGAAACTCTTCTCGCTAAAGCCGCGCAATTTAGTGGTGATTATACGAATAGAGTCGTTTCAACATTATTGCACAGACTTGACTATAATTCAGTTGCTGATATTATTGATTTTAACGTAGATAGTGATATACGTCAACAATTGGATAAATTGTACAAATTGAATGGAAATGAGAAAATAGAGACCCCCAATTTGTCATTATTACCAACTCCAAATATTATCTCGGAATCGTGTCAAGATCCTGTTTTCTCCTTTGTTCTGCCAGTGTTCAATGTGGCACAATACTTACATCGTAGTATGAATTCTGTGCGACGGCAAACTGAATCAAAAATTGAGATAATATGCGTTAATGATGGTTCTACAGATAATAGTTTAGAAATCCTCATGAGGTATTCTCAGATTGATAAAAGAATACATATAATTAATCAGGAAAACAAAGGGGCATTTGTAGCACGTAAGGTTGGTGCTCTATCTGCCAAGGGAGATTATATTCTCTTCGTTGATCCTGATGATTGGGTTGACCAGGATCTTTGTGAGCAAATAAATGCAAAGTTATCTGAGAGAGATGTTGATATAGTGCAGTATGCTCCTGCCTTGGAGTTACATGGGCAGCATTACGAATCTAGCTATGTTGATGGTATGGAGGCCTTTTTTGATAGAACCAATGATGTTCTTGAAGGAGGTAATAAGGCGCTGATTGCAGAATGTTTTCTCCATGAAGGTATCTTGTGGCATTATTGGGGAAAGGCCATCCGAACAGATGTTGCGAAAAAGGCTTTCGCAAAGATGCCTGACATACACTGTAACTTCGCAGAAGATCAGATTGCTATGTTTTATATTCTTTCTTATGCAAGCAATCTTACCAATATAAGAGACAAAAAGTATCATTATCGTCTGGGGACTGGTATATCTACAATGCATAAAGAAACATTGGAAGAATTTGAGGTAAAACTGAATTGTTTCGAGTTGTATAAAGAACTATGTGATTTCACAACAATTGAGCATATAGGAGATGAACAAATAATAACTAGATCTCTTTCTTTCATCAAAAAATCAATGATGGAGAATATGTGGAATCGCTTGATAAACAATGCAAAGGAAGAAGATATTAATTTATGGATAAAGAAATGGTGTGACAAGGCCGGTGATATAGATGTAGTTAAATATTTGATGCAGATGATTATTAATAGCACAGATACTAGATCAGGCACTGAAGAAGTTGTGCAAGCCATAAATGAATATCGTTGCAGCAAGGAAAGGTTGGAAAAGAAAAATGCGAAGCACCTGAGAGCTATACGTATTTTGATTGTTGTATGTGCTGTCTTATTAGTTTTATGTATTTCATTGTTAGGAATAATTGTATTTTAATTTAATAAAAATGGGAACAAAAAATCAGCATCATTATCAAATAGGACTGGGAATAGTAACTTTTTCTTTTTTCTTTATTTTTTATACCTTAATACATCCATTATATATATTGGATTTAGATGATTGGACATATATGGTTCAGGATAGACATTTTTATCCGTATATTACGTGGAATCCATCTAGGATATTTCCTGAGATTCTTATGCCTTTTTGTGGAATAATTGCTTTTAAAATCATATATCCATTTATTGGCGATTTGACGATGTCAATGTGTTATGTTACATCTTTTGTAATCTCTATTTTCGCCTCTATATATATTCTTTCTTTTGAAAGACTTATACGGATAAGATTTAATATTGAAGTTTCTACAACATTCTTCCTGTCTCTTATATTTTTGTCTTTGCATTTTTTGATATATAGGATAAAAGAGGCAAACAATGACTATATGTTTGGAGAGGCAGATGTCACATGTTATTATTATTACATTATTCCTTTGATGCTTTGTGCGTCTATTGTTATGATATATATGGTTATGGAGTATACGGGGCAAGCTTGGAGTAATAGAAGTCCCATCGTGTTGGGAATAGAAATTGTGTTTCTGTATTTCTCTATATTTTCTAATTTGTATCCAAACATATTATTAATATCATATGTTTTTATAGCACTACTTACAAATTTTATTCGAAAAAGAAACCGGGATTATCAAATCGTTTATGCTATAATTCTGACTATATGGGTATTTAGCGCTTTATTGGAAACAATGGGCGGAAGGGCATCTAATGCAGATAGTATGAGTGGCTTTCAAGGCAGCATGTATGATAGGGTATTGCAGACGATCATGTCAGTTAATATCTTTTTATGTACCATGCCTAATAGTCTTTTTGTGACTCTTCTAGTAATATTTGTCATCATATCTGTATATGTGATGAAAAGAAAATATTCTTTGTTTTTAAGTTGTAACGGAGACATATTTAGAACCCCATTACTCTGTACAATAATATCATTAATATTAGTTTCTGTTTTGTCTGTGAAGGTCAATCCATCATATGTATTGAGAACAGATATAATGTTTCCAGTTGCTTTCTATTTGATACTTATGATGATGTGCGTTTTGGGGTATATTGTAAAATCTTTCCCTAAATTGTCTATGATACTTCCCATGTTACTAATACTTATCTGTGTGGAATCAAATTCTTCGTGTAATACTTTTCGTGAATGTCACGATCTTAACCCAGAAACAATAATAATGTTTAATAAAAAGATACAAACAGCTATTCAGGAAGCAGAAACTCGAAATATAGATACTGTTATAGTTAAAGTACCTCGAACTGATGGTACAGATAATTGGCCTTATAGTACGTTGATGGGGAACAAAATTATTAGAACATATGAGAAATATAACGTATCTACACATCATATAGAATTAATCCTTCAACCTGAAGATAATATAAAGTGATAATAGAAAGATGAAGAAATTAGCAATAGTTGTTCCATGTTATATGGAAGAGGCTGTGTTATCTAAAACCACCCAAAGTCTGTCAGAAGTGTTAGATAATCTAATAGGAGAAAATCTGATTTCTCCTGAAAGTTTTATATTATATGTAAATGATGGATCTGATGACAAAACTTGGCCACTTATCCAACATTTCTACGATAGTAATAGATATGTATGTGGACTAAATCTTGCAGGTAACGTCGGACATCAGAATGCACTTGTAGCAGGTCTCACTGTTGCCGTAGAACACAGTGATATAGTTGTAAGTATTGATGCAGATTTGCAAGATGACGTGAATGCAATAAAGGAAATGGTGATAAAAAATAATGAAGGATGTGATATCGTATATGGCGTAAGAGCAGATCGCAGTACGGATACATGGTTTAAACGCTCAACAGCTCAGGCTTTTTATAAAGTACAACGTTTTTTAGGTGTTAAGTCTGTGTATAATCATGCAGACTTTCGTTTGATGAGTAAACGGGCTATATTACAATTGTTGAAATACAAAGAGAGAAATTTATTTCTACGTAGTATTGTTCCAATGATTGGATACGATACAGACGAAGTATACTATGAGAGAAAATCACGTGTCGCAGGTGAAAGTAAATATCCTTTGATAAAGATGCTAGGATTTGCGCTTGACGGGATAACGAGTTTCTCAATCCGTCCTATAAGAATGGTTCTTTGTATAGGACTCACATTTTTAATAATAGCATTCCTTATTTTTATATGGGTATTATATTTGATTATGGTTGAACGTGCAATATCTGGATGGGCATCTGTCATATTATCGATATGGTTCTCTACAGGTTGTATTTTGATAGGTATGGGTGTAATAGGTGAATACATAGGTAAAATTTATATTGAGGTTAAAAATCGGCCCCGATTCAATATTGAAAATGTTTTAATGAAGTAGCTGAGTTCATATTTAAAATTTGGTGGTTATACACTAAGTTTTGGGATTAACCACCTGCTCAATATGTATTTTTCAGCAGAAACCTTCATTAAGAACTGCTAATGGTGTGTTCGCTGCTCATTGCTTTAATATATTTGTTGTTCGTATGTCGCTGATGTGGATATTTATAAATGTCTCTTTTTTAGAAGAAGGAGTGGCGTTTGTGCCAACCCTGATTATCAGTGTCATAACAAATTTCTTTATAATAAAATTTGTGTATAAATCTTGTTCATTGTAACGTAATTCATTTGTCTGAAATTAAAAATGGAAGAAAACTTATTGCGCTAATTGGAGATAAAATACTCAATATTTAAGAGATATATTATGGGTAAATTTTAATTTGCTAAATACTATACAATATTATGGGCCATAAACGTGTGATACCAAAATTTTTAATACATGCTTATAAAGATTTATATGCGCTGTGTCTAATGTTTCTTTCTGATGCTCAGACTTATAGGAAAGAAATAAAGAAAAATAGAATGGTTGAAGTGCAACAAATTCTTAATTCTGATTATTTCAACGCTGATTATTATAAGAAGCTCGTTGGGAAAAACTTGTCAGATATAAGTTTGGCAATTCATTATTTGTATGTGGGATATTATGTGAAATAGCAACAAGGCATAGTCATTTCGCAAGAATTTTCATTCCACTCTATTCTGAAGAGAAGTTCTACCTGTCAAGGAAAATGTGGGTTTATGCCCCAGACTATAAAGAAATACTTCGTCTTCAAAGATCGCTTCGTAAGCAAGAAATAGAATTCATTACACCAGAACAAGCTCACCACATATACACAGATTACACTGTAGTACCAGTAGCAAAGGTAACTGGAACAAATATAGAAATATATCATTCAGATCCTAAAAAATACGAATTGGTAAGAAAAGAAGATATAATCAACGAATTTAAAAGTTTGTGAGGTAAACTTGGAGGAAGATAGTCTAATCAATATGACGCCAGAAACCATTACAATAATCATTCCTGTATATAATGTACAGGACTATATACGAGAGTGTCTTGACTCTGTCGCAAAGCAAACATACGGTGGTGCGCTGGAATGCATCATTGTGGACGATTGTGGTTCTGACAATAGCATAGCGATAACTGAAACTTTTATTCAAGAATACTGTGGTAACATACACTTTCGCATTGTTACGCACCAACAAAACAAGGGACTTTCTGCTGCCCGTAATACAGGAATACGAGAAGCAAAGGGCGAGTATTTACTATTCATTGACAGTGACGATAAAATTTCTCCGGATTGTATTTCTTCCTTCATAGAGACATTGGAGAAATATCCTTGTTCGCAATTAATACAGGCAGGTGCGAAAGTATCAAATGGAGAGAGAACAGAATTTCATACCATGGAGAAAGTGTTTCCAGACTATGCAGACAACAAAGCATGGATACTTCATACATTCCTTAAAAGGGGAGGGTGGCAGGGAGTTCCTGTGACAGCATGGAACAGACTCGTAAAAAGATCTTTCCTCGTAGAGAACAATTTGTTTTTCAAAGAAGGAATACTTCATGAAGATGAACTGTGGAATTTCCAATTGGCACTGAAACTTTCTAATGTTGCGTTCTGTAAACGTGATACCTATTATTATCGTATCAGAGAAAATAGCATAACAAATAGTATCTATACAACAGAAGCAAATGCGAGAACATTATTAGGAGTATGGGCAGGAATTAAAGAAGGATTTTCAGAGGAATGGAAAAAAACGCAGGTCAAGATGTTCTGGGGATACCTTCACGAGTACTATTCAAGTTGTAAAGATAAGAAGCTAAGAAAAATACTAAAAGGATACCTTTGGTGGTTAGTATTCAAAGGTATATGGCCCACCTCTCTCTTGATATTTTTATATCTAACACCTGTTGGCTATGATATCCGTTTTTTAAGAAAAATAATTGTAAAAGGCTCGAGAATAGAAAATACATTCTCTCCTAATCTAAAGAAATAGGAACATAATACCATGAATATACTTTTTGTCAACGTAAACTGGAATCTCTTTGACCGGATGGACTGTGGAGCATCAAACCGTTCCACTATGTTTATCCGTGCCCTGGCGGGGTTAGGTCATGTGGATATCATTTCATTCGGCGCGGGAGAACAGATATCCAATATCCCCGACTGCGACGTGATATATACCACCGATGGCAGTGAGACTGAGGCTGGAGAAAGGAGTATTGTGCCGAAGTTCATTCGCAACATATTCCATGGCATCAACAACTGGTTGCAACTATTCTTCTGTCCTACGTCACCTGCCACATATTACGAATACTATCCGCAGAGGGCTGACATCGTAAAGGCATGCTACGAGAAGAAACATTATGACCTTGTGGCATGCAGATACATTGACGTAGCATGGTCGTGTGGACTTATGCCATACATGGACAAACTTGTAATTGACGTTGACGACAACCTGAGGCATGCCACGCTCCGCGACCTGGAGCACAAGAAACATCGCAAGCTGTTCAGTAAATGGCGCATGCTGTTGCGTGCCAGGCAGATTGAGAAGATGTCGCAAAGCTTTCTCAGCCGTGTGCATACTTCCTTCTACTCTTGCATAACAGAGCCACCATACGATAAGTCTGTATTTCTGCATAACGTCAATGCCACAAGCTATAAGATATCCAATATCACAGAGTCAACGCCGAAGCACCTTCTGATGGTAGGGTGGCTTGATTTCGGACCTAACAGAGAGGGCGCCTTGCGTGTTACGGAACAGGTCTTTCCGCTCGTCAGGAAGGATGTGACGGATGCAGAACTGCATATCATAGGCAAGTCAAAGGATGCCGCTTTCCTCGAGCATCTCAACTCTCTCCCTGGCGTATCAGCCCTCGGCTTCGTTGAGAATCTTTCAGAAGAATACGAAAACAGCCGTGTGCTCCTTGTTCCTGTCTATCAAGGAGCTGGAACAAGCGTGAAGTTCGTTGAGGGCTTGATGACCAATCGCCCTATCGTTTCCACCCCAATGGGGGCAAGAGGGTTTGAACATTTATGCAAACCCGAGGTGCATTATCTGTCTGCAGACAGCGACGAAACGTTTGCAGCCAATGTTATTCGTCTTCTTAAGTCGGTGGAATTATCCAACGAACTGTCACACAATGCCTACGAAATAGGCATTGCAAACTTCTCACAAGATCGCTTCTATGCCATAGTCAGAGAGACTGTATCAGTAAATAGTGTTCAGTTAACAATTAACAGTTAACTTTGTTATTATTTCTTTTAATGCAGTTGTCAGATAGGATCCATTTCTAATCTGCTTTCCAACAGATCTTGCATTACGCACTTTTTGTAGATATTCATCATTGGTAATAGAGTTGATTATCGTGCTAAGATGTCTGAGATCAGCTATAGTAATACCGATGTTTTCTTTTTTTACCCAATCTGCGAGCGATGAGTGCTCCCATACGATAATTGGCATTCCGCAAGCAAGGTATAGGGATAATTTATGGGATGAATTATATCTTAAATAGTTGCCATAGTTACCTGTACAAGAATATATGTCATGCCCGTCCCAAACGAGCCCCCATCCACCATGGATATTATTAGTTGCATTTGGTGAAAACATTCCATTATAAATAATATGAGGTGTGTCATCGATGTTGAGATTTCCAAGAATACCATATAGCTGGAACTTGATGTTTTTGTTAGAATCATTATTGAACAGTTCTTTTAAGAATCCGCTCTTATCAAGATTGCCTGCAAATACGATTTCGTGTTTTCGTAATACAACATCATTAATACTTACCATAGGTGTGGATGAGTAGTAATCGAAGATAGTCATTACATGCATAGGAGTATTCACTCCCATTTCTTCGAGTTTTTGTTTCATCGCATTTGTATGTACTAACAAGTATGAGGCATTGTTTAATTTACCTATCTCATCCGTGTGCTTGTTAAATCGTATGCAGTGGATGTCGTGTATGATGAATATGACTTTTGCCCCACGTCGCAAACTTTCAATCGCAATTTTTTGCATGTAATCAAGATAAAAGTCTTGAATAAGAATTATGTCTCCCTCATCAATTCTTTCGATAAACGACTTACTTTGTATATTAGCGATTAAATCGGAAAAATAGGGGTAATGGTGTGGGCGTGAGGTTGTGGTATACGCATATTTGTGATATACTATTTCGTGTGTTTTGAATCCTAGTTTGTTGGCAGTTTGCGTTACGTCAATACGGGCTTTGTTTTGGGCATTAACTTTTTGTTGAATGCTAAGCTTTACTTTTTCATTGATTATATATTTATTTTTTTTCTTGTTTATTTGTCCCGTCAATTTAAAGTACTTATTAAGTACCATTAAAGAAATGAGATCTTCTCTCTTTGAGTTTTGAAATTGCTTAACCCATTCATGAGCATGATCTATTATGGCCTTTGCCTCTTCTGGGTGTGATTCGTAATAGTTTACTTTATCAATCAAATCATGGTAGTCTGCAGCAATTTCAATATAGTGATAGTTTGGTATCAATAAACCCTCCATAAACCATGTTTCGAAGGATGGTCTTGGCATGACTGCAACAGAGTTGCTTGACATTACCCATTTTAGGTTTGATGCCACATCATTTCCTTCGATGGTAATGATGTAGCGATAGGCTAGATGATTATAAAGGGACATGTGGTCTGTGTAATCAAGATCGCATAATGGATAATCTTTCCACATTTCTATGAATCGCTGCCTATGAGGTTTTCCTTTGATATCACCTCTAAATAAAATCTTGCATACCTTCTGTTCCCATTCGTATGGATCGGCTACCCATGTAAAATGGCGAACTTTGTCAAGATTCAGCAAAATGTTATTTTTATTCTCGTCCGAGGGGCTAATAGGTCGGCTTTTTGTGATTTCTGGCAGAGGAAAGAGATAATTGATATCCCCAGGATTATATGCCCAACGCAGTTTCCCTGAAAAATAACGTGTATATTCAATTGCATCAAAGAAATAGGTGCTATTTACATAATCGTGTATGTATGAAGTCCTTTTATTGTATGTAAAATCTTTCAGGCATGGCGCATCTTCTGGCAAGTGAATGTTATCAGTGAATTTACAGTAGTAATCAACACGTTTTTGTATGTATTGTTGTTCGTCCTTATCTAGTTTATAGAAAGAATGTAATTTGGTTTTGAGTTGATTACGTGTGATATGTTTAGGTGTAAGATATCGCAAGAAACCCTTTAGAAAAAAAACAAAATGACTGTTTTTCCGTGTACCGCGTCCCCAAATGTACCACGTACGATACATGAATCTATAAATATGTCTTAACATGATCTTATCGAAAGAAATAGAGTAGGTGTTTATATAATCGTTTATATAGCCATTTGAGTCTTTTAAAAGGACGTGGGCGTGTGGGTATCATCGTTGGCATTGTTCCGTCACAACTACATTGACATGCTAAACAGGGATGACTCCAGTAGTAGTTAATGATTCCTAAATCTGTTAGTTTGGAATGAAATCTATCTAAAGGACAATCGCATTTGTGCTCTTTAAGATAATGAATTATGTTTTGTGCGGCCTTCCTGTTAATATAGTAGCAACCAGTATAGCGGTCGCGCATAGCTGAATATAATAGTTTCCCTTTTTCCCTTTTACTGTGGGGTACTAATAATAGACTGCTTTCTTCATAATTTGATATAAAAGCCTCATTTGAATGGTAATGGTAATATTCGTCAAGACTTTTTAAAAAAAGAGAACGAAAATTTCGGAATAGACGAATGTCATCTTCCAAAATTAAAGCCCCATTAAGTTGGTGATTGATGATATACTGATAGGCTAAAAACTCTTTGTATGCACAACTTGTCCTTGGGAATAGCCCATACATCGTATCTGAACGTCCATTGTCTGTAAAGTATTGGGCCAGAATGTTTGGGGTGAGGTCTGATATATTACCATCTAATATGTAATGATATGGAAACCCTAATTTATCCAACTGGCGTTGTATAAATTTTTCTCGTTCTTTATTGCCTTTTACATGTATGATAAGAACCGTTACGTCTTTCATAAGCAAAATTTTATTTGATGCAAAAATAAAAAAAACTAATGTAATGACAAAATAAATGTGAATAAATTTTGTAATTTGCGATGTTATTATTAATTTTGCAGACGATAATATATAAAAAAGTTTATGATTCCTAAAAAAATTCATTATTGTTGGTTAAGCGATAATCCTATTCCCAAAGAAACGCTTAAATATATGGATTCTTGGTATAGTACACATCCAGATTATGAAATTAAACGATGGAATACAGAAAATTTTGATGTGACAGGTGTACCATATGTCCATGAAGCATATAGAGCTCAAAAATGGGCCTTCGCTGCAGATTATATTCGTATGTATGCCCTGTATGTTGAGGGAGGAATATATCTTGATACAGATGTTTTGTTGTTGAAGAAACTCGATGATTTTTTAGATAACGGATTCTTCTCAAGTATGGAATATCATCCTATTCAGATTGATAAATGTGGTACGATGGCACATTTGGATCAAAATGGCAATCGTGTAGATGGTTCATACATTGAAGGAATACAAATACAGGCTGCGATTATGGGGGCTGAGGCGGGTAATCCTTTTGTTAAGAGAGTGTTAGAGTGGTATCAAGATAAACATTTTATAAATGCAGATGGCTCATTGAGCACTGATGTGCTTTCTCCATATATTTATGCCCGTGTTGCGGAGGAGTTTGGCTTCATATATAAAGACATAGAACAAAAGTTGTCAGGAGGTATACATATTTATCCTTCGGAAATATTCGCAGGTAATAAACATGAGGTTTCACCAAATAGCTATGCTGTTCATATGTGTGCTCATAGTTGGCATCTCTCGCCATGGGAGAAATTTCGCAAATTACTAGGAATTAGCAAAAGATATAGTATCCAAGATAAGAGATGAGCTATAATAAGGAAAGATATCATTCATTGAAACAAACAGCTTATTACATACTTTTTGGTGTGTGGTTTGTAGTTTCGTGTCTTCCGATGTGGTTGTTGCATAGTATTTCCTATATTGTGTCAATAATCTTGTTTTATATTATACGTTATAGGCGGGATATCGTTCATGAGAATATAAGTAGTTCATTCCCGGAGTTGTCATCTCGTAGGCAATGGATGATAGAAAGACGTTTTTATATGCATTTTTGTGATTTGATTGTGGAAAGCGTAAAGTATTTTTCTATATCCAAAAAGGAAATAAAAAAACGTATGCGTTTTAAAGGTCTTGAGTTGATAGAGGATTCATTGCGCAAAGGAAGATCGTGCGGTGTATTCTTGGGACATTATGGTAATTGGGAATGGATTAGTAGCATGCCGTTATGGATAGACCCCAAACTTGGAACTTGCACGCAGTTGTACCATCAGTTGGAGAATTACGTTACCGACCAATTAATACTATATACTCGTCGTCGTTTTGGGGGTGTTAATATTGAGGTCAATCAGTCGATTAAAGAAATGGTAAAATATCGCAATGAAGGACGTCCTATTCTTGCAGGTTTCATCGCTGATCAAACCCCCTATTGGGACAATATCTATTATTGGTCTGATTTTTTGCATCATGAGACTCCTTGGTTTACAGGAGCTGAGCGAATCATGCAGAAACTTGATATGGATGTTTTTTATCTTGATGTTCGAAGAATTAGACGTGGCTATTATATTGCGGAATATAAACTGATTACAACAGAACCGAGGAATAAGGAACAGTTCTGGTTGACTCAGCAGTATGCAGACATGTTGGAGAAAACGATAAGACGTGGTCCTGCTTATTGGTTATGGAGTCATAGGCGGTGGAAGCGTACAAAGGAAGAGTGGTTACAAATAACACATGGTGGTATAAAACCGAAAAGTTAAGTGAGGAGCATCTGTTCTTTCATAAAGTTATTTTTGATATGGACACTAATTGGGGTGGTCAGCAAGGTGGTGTTCCTATTGGTGTACCATTCTCTACTTGCTGATGTACCATTAGGCGACAAGTTGGCTGTGTTGTGGTATGGACTGAGGCTGGATATGGCCGTTGCGGGCTATGTTACGATAATACCCGGTCTGTTGCTTATTGTAGGTCTATGGTTTAAAGGAAAACTTTTAAGGTGGATATGGGAAGGCTATTTTTTATTGATTGCCATTTTAGCCTCATTAGCATTCATCTCAAATATTGGACTGTACGGCTATTGGGGATTTCCATTGGATAATACTCCTATTCTGTATATTAGGACCTCTCCTGTTGATGCTATGGCAAGTCTTACGATGTGGCAGCTAATTGGAGCGATTGTTGCTTTTGTTGTTTGTTGCATAGTATTATACAAGATTCCGCACCGTATGGCATGTTGTAATAAGAATAATTCTAATATAGGTAATCGTACTACCTTTAGTATATTGTTGCTGTTGATGGATACAATGTTGTTGTTGCCTATCCGAGGTGGCGTCGGAACAGGAACGAATCATACTGGCAGTGTATATTTCTCGGATAATAATCGTCTTAATCATGCGGCAGTGAATCCTATATTCAGTTTTGTGGAGTCTGTTAACCATCATGAGGAGATAGGAACGAAATATCGGTTCATGGAAAATGTTGAGGCGGAAAAACTATTCAAGGAGTTAACATATAGCAGGCTGAGAGAAAATTCGGAATATATAAATCAGCACCCTAATGTCATTTTGATAACCTTGGAAAGTTTTTCAGATACCATTATGGATGTTTACGGCATCACTCCTAATTTGAGAAGACTTGCTAGGGAGGGTATCTGGTTCACCAATTTTTATGCTAATAGCTTTCGTACAGACAGAGCACTTGTATCTATTCATAGCGGTTTGCCAGCACAACCTACGATGAGCGTAATGGATATCCCTCATAAAAGTACTTCATTGCCGTCTATTGCTGGACAGTTGGCAAAGAACGGCTATAAAACAGTTTTCTATTATGGCGGTGACATCAATTACAGTAATATGCGTTCTTACTTTATGGGAACAGGCTTCCAACAGGTGGTGTCGGAGTCTGATTTTCCTTCAAAGAAGAGAATAAGTAAGTGGGGGGTCGCCGATGGTGATGTATTCGACCGCATGCTGACCGATATTAAATTGGACAAGTCTGGTAAACCATTTTTCCGTAGTATTATGACTGAGAGTAGTCATGAACCTTTTGACGTACCAGACTATAATAAGATAAGGAATAATCCTGTGCTTAACTCTTTTTCATATGCGGACTATTGTTTGGGTAAATTTGTTGAGGAACTGAAAAAACTTCCTTTGTGGGACAATACCATTGTGGCCATTGTTCCTGACCATCTTGGTGCCTATCCTGACATTGCTGATAATTATGTGCTATGGAGATATCAAACTCCGTTTATAATTATTGGAGGATCTGTGGATAAAATGGAGTGCAATGTATTTGGCTCACAAATTGACATTGCAGCCACTCTTTTGGGAATGCTTGGTATTGACCACTCGGAATTTGTTTATTCAAAGGATCTATTGGATGAATCTGCTCCCCATTTCGCTTATTTCACGTTCCCAGATGCGATGGGAATGGTTACAGATAGCAACTGCATAGTCTATGACAATACGTCGGCTCGCATACAGTATTCTTCAGGAAAGGGAACGCAAATGCTTCTAAGAAAGTCGCAGGCGTATCTTCAGAAGTTGTATGATGACTTAGATAAACGATAATAGGATATGATATTCGCAAGAGATAAAAGTCAGATGTGCAACAATCTGTTGCAATATGCTCATGTTTACGCATGGGGTAGGGAACACGGACGGAAGGTCATATCAATGCGTTTTAGCTATAAGTATCAGTATTTCCGTATATGTCATACCCCCCTGACGGGCTTTGGTTGGTATCTGTTTGCTAAGTATCTGGCAGCCTTAGGACTTCTGCCAACTGCGGACTTTAAGCGTGCAGAGTGTGACCATGAGGCATTGGAGCGCAAGATGCTTCGTCATAAACATATTGTGGTAAGTGGATGGAATGTCCGTTTTTATGACTTATTCCTAAAGTATCGTTCTGAGATATGCGATCTTTTCACCATAGATGATATATATACAAATCCAGTAAGGGAAAAGATGTTGAAGGCAGAAGGAGGTGATAACAATGTCGTCAGGTTAGGAGTACATATCCGTCGAGGTGACTACGCCCTGTGGAAAGACGGAATATATTGTTATGACGATGAAACGTATGCCCGATATGTCAATTGTTTCGTCAGTATGTATGCTGACAAAAGTGTTCATGTCTATTTGTCTACAAATGATTGTAAGGTAACAATGGAAAAATTCCAGCAGTTATGTCCTAATGCTATCATCCACTATCTTCAAGGCTGCGCACCAGAGGACCTGTTTATGCTTTCTGAGTGTGATTACCTTATGGGACCTCCAAGCACATTCTCTCTTGTCGCATCAATGTACAAGGATATTCCTCTCTGTCGAATGGATAATGTCGATGCAGAAAATATGGATGCTGAAGCATTCCATTTATTTGATTACTGGTTTAGAAGAATAATTTGAAATTTCTCTTATGTCTCAGTTACGAAAAATAAGATACAGACTATTTTTATGGAGAAGGTTTCCCCAACTGAACCCTTCCCAAGAACCTATTGATGTGGTAATCCCAATTATCTCCAAGGATATCCATATCCTTCCTCTTTGTCTGGAAGGTGTTCGCCATTGTGTTAGGCATCCTATAAAGCAGATATACATTGTAGCACCTGCCCAACAGGAGATAATAGATTTCTGCAGTAATAATGACTTACAGTTTGTTGATGAGACAAGTATCTTTGGCTTTGGGCCTCAGACTTTGAATTTGCAGACAGATTTCGGAAATAGGAGCGGCTGGCTATTTCAACAATTGGTTAAACTCAGCGGAAGGGTGGGGACCTGCCGCTACTATCTTTGTATAGATGCCGACCATGTACTTAGACCCCATGTGTTCCTCACAGATATGGGGCAGACGGTATTCTATATGAGTTATGAAGAGCATCAGCCCTATTACGACAATATCCACAGGTTGATGCCCGATTTGCAATTAGCCTCCCTTCCCTACGTAGATCACAAGATGCTGTTTGACAAGCGGCAAATAGAAATGCTGCAACAGAAGCTTAGTCAGGAAGCTGGTGTTGACTGGGTTCATAATATTCTTAATAATTATGACCGTCGTTGTCATGCTGGATTCTCGGAATTTGAGTTGTATGGTAATTTCGTGAAAGCCAAGGTGTACCGTCCTTGGCTTCAGAAACGGCTGCCTTATAAAAATATGGCTGATTATGCCACATTACAACGCAGGTGGAGTGGCTCGCGTTGGTCTCTAACATTCCCCGATTATATGCGCCAAAATAAAAATAAGTAGACCGGACTATGTAGATATACATAAATATATATTATAAACAGTTCAACTATTTTTTAGAATAATCATTTAATAATCTACGGCCCTATGAATATCATCTATTTTGTTATAGGCAATTCTATTGTCGTTCATATGCAAGTCAGTTTTTCTATACGAACCCTCCTGGCGCAGATGACGGTTGACGATACAATCTATGTAGTGACTGATACGCCTCAGATGTATATTGGACTACCTAAGGTAATAACTGTTACCGTGTCTCAAGAAGAGATCAACCAGTGGCGTGGCCCTCACGATTTTTTCTGGCGTGTAAAGATTATGGTATTATGCGAGATTGTCAAAATGTCACCAGAAAAACCTATAATGTATTTAGATGGAGACACCTTCCTCTTTGGTAGTCTGACAGAGATAAAACATATGCTTAACAATAATTGTGGTATGATGCATAAAGATGAGGGATGCCCCTCAGCAATGAAAGGCAAATCTCTGAAAATGTGGCAGACGGTAGGAGGAAACACCTACGGCGATATCACAATAGGCATCCATCATCACATGTGGAATGCCGGAGTAGTAGCCATTCCTGCATCATTAACGGCAAAAGTGACAGACTTAGCTTTAAGAATTTGTGATGGTATGTTGGACGATCATGCAGAACCAGTAGTTGTAGAACAATATGCCCTTTCTATCGCGCTAAAAGAATGTACAGAAGAAATGATTGAAGCCAATCAGTGGATAGGTCATTACTGGCATAATAAATATTATTGGAGCAGATACATCGCAAAATTCTTTGTACTCTCCTATAAATTGGGGTCAAGTGTGACAGATGAGGTACAACGAATTAAAATCACAAATCTTAAGCGAGTTCACCAATGGATACTTGTTAAACGTACTATAGCCAAATTATATAGAAGACTGCACTAAAACAATTTTTGAGTTTCGTTTTACATTGCCAAACGGAAGCCGACTAAATCACGTCGTCTTCTTTGGTCATACATAAAACGATTGGTGGAACGACAATATTGTGGAGAACAATCATATCCACCGCCTCGTATTACGTGAAAATTACTTGATGGTTTGCTTTTAGGAGTCTTCTTGTACCAATCATCGCACCATTCCCATACATTTCCTGACATATCATAAAGTCCGAGTTCGTTGGGCTTTAGTTTTGCAACAGGTTTTTGTACATGTTCAGTATAGTTTGAAAGAGTGTGTCCTACCTCATCAATATCATTACTGCCAGCATAGAGATAACCTTTAGAATGTTTGCCTCCGCGTGCTGCATATTCCCACTCAGCTTCTGTTGGCAGGCGGAATCTTTTACCTGTTAATTTATTAAGTTTGGCAATAAATTCCTGGCACATGTCGTAAGTTACATATTCTACAGGTAAGTCTTTGCCTTTGTGCTTTGATCGGTTTTTGGGCATAACAGCTTCCCATAGTTCTTGAGTCACTTCCGTCTCTCCTATGTAATAGCTCCTAAGGGTTACTTTGTGTTGTATCTCGTCAGCATCGGCTTCGTTATCACCATTTAATGCACCCATAACGAATGTTCCACCTTGTACATGTTTCATCCTAAATTCTACACCCTTAACCTTGAAAACTTGCGTTTCTTGTGCATGTAAGTATGCAGGTAGCAGTATTGCCATTAATGTAATAACAGCTTTCTTGGTAGTAGGTGTAAGACCCTGTGGACTGATAGCTAACCATATTATGCGTAGCCAACAGAGAAAATAGGTATATACATCCAGCCAAAAAGTCTGGTGTATGTAATCATGAATCCAGGACGGGCAGAGAATGTCTGTAGGCAAAATACTGAAATTAAGTACAAGAAACCAAAATAGTCCCCAATCTATCCATGTGCGTTTGGGTTGTAAAAAGAAAGCCATGGCATAAAATGGTAAAGTGATAATGTATGTATGTGTTTCTGGGCAATCACTGAACAATATCATAAAACCTGTCAACACAGTTAGTGCCTGAACACGGAACCGAAATTCTGACCAACGTTTATATCGAATAAAAAATAAAACACCTAATAATGTGAATACGATGAGCTGTACCATTCGGTAATTGGGCAATAGGAAAGGCTTTAGACCACGTGCAAAGAGAATACCAATAAAATCGGAATCGCTATGGTGGTTGGATATCATGTCAAACATCTCCTGATACAACACGAAGACATTGTCAAAAGCTGGGTTTAGGGCTGGTAACAACAAAAATCCTACGCCACAAAGAACAGCATAGCCCAGATTACGCCATACTTTAGGATAACAAAATAGAATGGCTAACTCAGCTGCTCCATATATCTTTGTGGTTGCTGACAGCATAATGAGAAATACAGCCCAGGACCCTTTGCCTCGTTCTAATAAGATAAAGGCAAATATATAGATATAGCTTACTATGATGTTATGCTGATAACAGAATATTGTTTGGAGAACTACTGAGAGAAGGAATAAAAAAATCCAATGCTTGTATTTATCAAGTTGTTTGGGAAGAGCCTTTATTGCATAGGAAAATAGACAATAATTTCCTATATTCCATACGTAGGGACCTAACCACCATGGTAGAAGAAAAACAGGTGCAAAAATAACGCTAAATACGGGCGAATATAGGAAATATCTTCCATGTGCTTGTGCATATTCAAGATTGTATGGATTCAGTCCCTCCCAAAACATCCGAGTTGCATCTTGGTATACAAAATAGTTGGTATTGCGTCCTCTAAATACTTCCAATGATGTAGCAAGAAGTACTATCAGTAGCCCGAAACAGAAGACACAGGTCGGATTACAAAAAAAACATTTTACCTCGTTTATCGCTTTTTTTATCATAGGGATTCCTTTAGTATAGGGTAGTCGGTATTTTCTCTTTCGCATTCTGGTAGTCTTCTACAGTATCTAATTCACAAGAGAACAGGTCTGTGACATCAAGAATCTTGAATGTGTGTCCTTTCGGTATAAGACGTTCAAATGCTTTTTCATAGAAAACATTCTCCAGATGTTCCTGATTCATCATAGGTTCTAATTCCTTGTACAATGCTGACGTGTATGGTTTTCCCATTTTTTCTATACCAAGGCTTTCGCCGATGGCATCGGAAGGGGAACATGTCTTGCTGATTTCTATTATAACGCTACTATCAGTAACGACTTTCATCTCCTCTTCTCCAAGATCATGGCGTATGAGGGTTAGAACGTTTTCTGCATTCGTGCTGAGAATGCGTGTTATAATTTCAGGGTCATAAAGTAGGTCACTATCCAAGAGTAATATTTCTTCACCATCAGCTTTCGGGCGTGCGAGCCAAAGTGAGTAGATATTGTTTGTGGAATCATATATGTCATTATGGATAAATGACACGTTTACACTGGGATATTGCTTCCTGACGAAATCTTCAATTAGGTTATGAAGATATCCTGTTACTATTACTATTTCCTTGATACCGTTGCCTATCAGGGCATCAATAGAACGTTGTAACAAACTACGTTCTCCAATTTTGAGTAAACATTTTGGAGTGTTATTTGTTAGTGGACGGAGGCGGGATGCCATCCCGGCTGCGAGGATAATTGCTTTCATATTTTTGAATTTTTGAAAGATAGTCGTATAGTTTTTGTAAATATGCTTTTGACATGTTTTCTAACTCGGGTATTCCTTGCAGTTGATTACTGGTGTTGTCATATATCATAAAACCTTCATTTGTTACCATGCCCATTGCGTCAGGGAAGCTGAAGAAAGCGAAATGAGGAGCATCAGCATCACGCATGTTTTTGGAGAAAAGGAATTCACAGTGGTCATATCCGAGGATGCTTAGTATTGTAGCTGGAATGTCTATCTGCCCAGCTATAACGTTGACGTCAATGTCCGTATCCGCATTTAATATAATAAAAGGTATATGGTATCTCCATTGCTTGTAGTTGTCAATGTCTTCTGGATATGCCCCAAGGTGGTCTGCAACGATGACTACTATCGTATTGCCCCAACATGGCAGAGTCCTCATTTCGTTGATAAAGTCTCCGAGACATTTGTCGGAATAGGCAAATGCGTTAAGCACATCGGATGAGGCTATGTTCGCATCCTTGCTTTTGTATGGTACATCAAACGGCTCGTGGCTACTTTCTGTAAGGATTGCCTTGAACCACTTTTGCCCTTTTCCATCTGTCTCTTCTTTTATATCATTGAGCAGCCTGTTATATACATATTCATCAGGTGCTCCCCATTTGCATATTCGTTCTTTGGCAGGGAAGTCTGTTTCGCTTGTTATCTTCTGAAAGCCTGTAGCCACAAGATACGACTGCATATTGCTATAATCTGTATCACCTCCATAATAGAAGTGGGTGTTATATCCGTGTTTTGCAAGAGAACTTGCAAGCGATGGCAGGTTGTTGCTGATACGCGGAACATCCAGAATGGTCATCGTGGGTTGAGCAGGAACTCCACTTAGAATAGATGCTAATGCTCTGTCTGTTCTTGTACTATTAGCATAGAAATTGGGGAAGTAAAGACTTTCTGTGGATAGCTTGTTGATTTGCGGCGTAGCACCCGGAATGTGCATGATTGAATCTGAAAAACTCTCAAGTATGATAAGGAGTACATTCTTCGCATTCCTCTCTCCCATAATACTTGTCGTCTTTATCATCCCTTGGAATATCTTCTCAGCCTCCTTGTTGTCCATGAAACGGTACATCGTTGATAAATCTTGTTTCTGGTGAGATATTGACTCAAAGAAGCAGAATGCAGGATTAACGGCTGCATGGTTCAGTTTAATGTCGGGTGAGAAATATACGGAACCGGTATGATTCGTTCCTGTGCTGAATCCGCCACGTATTGGGATTATCATTGTTGCTGTAAGAATGAGTAATCCTACGACATAATATAGGCGCTGTATTGGTGTATGGGTTAACTCTGATGGCTTGGCAACTTTGATAAAAGTTTTGTAGATTATCCATGCAACAAGAATGATAATAGCCAATAATGCTACGGTCTGCCATACAGGAATACTTGCGAAAGCATCCTTAGGTGATGTCCTAAGATAGAGTAGGGGAGTGTTGTCGAGCGGAAATCCCCAGTATCTGTATAATCCTAAATTAGCTACAATTGCAAGAGAGTATAGAAGAGAAATTATTGCGAAATAGAATTTCCATAACCAACGATACCAAGTACCTTTCTTCGCTTCTTGTAATATCAGCAATACTCCAGGAATGAGAGTGAGATACCCCGCAATAGCAAAATCTAATCTTAGTCCATGCCAAAGGACGAGCAGGCTGTCTTTGCTTATGATATCACAATAAAGTAGTAGGAAAGGAATCTTACTGATTACTCCCACCATTGTCCATATGACAAAGATTATTATGAACGTTTTAATGGATTTCATTCTTTAATATCCTCTCTGCAAATTCTCTATATGTCTCAAATTTTTCTCCTCTTGATTTGAGGCTAAGTATGAGGTCTTTTAACCTGTCATACATTCCTTGCCCGGCATTGTGTTTTATGATATATGGCATCTTGAGCTCCGGATGCTCCCCGAGTGGATAAAATTCCCACGGGTGGAAATATGTGTTGAAATATCCGTCGTGTTTCAGTATTCGGTATGTCAGCGCTTTATATAGCCACAAGGGAAAATTATGCAGTGATAGCCAAAACATTGGAATACGTAATATGGGTGAAACGGATGCAGGTATCTGCAATACTCCCTTTTCCATAAAATATGTGCGTGGCGTTGTGAGATGCATATAACGTCCAGGAATAAAAGCAGGGTTCAAACTTGCATTATAGATGTACCCTTGTCGTGCTTGCTCTGCTATGTCAACCTTAAACATTCTGGGCTGTCTGTATCCTCTGACTGTTTGCCCTGTGATGTCTTCGAGAATGTGTTTGGAGTTTATTACGTCATCCTCTTTAGGATTCCAATGGTCACATCCGTGAGCAGCAACTTCGTGACCTCCATTGATTATGCGTTGCATCACTTCCGGAGCATGTGTAGCAAAGTTTGTCGTACAGAAGAAAGTTCCCCTGACTCCACATTCCTCCAAGCAGTCGAGTATGCGGTTAGTACCATACTTTGATACTTCCATACCCTCCTTCAAGGTGTCATAGTCAACACCCTGCTCACGTGGTACGTCAAATTCCTCTGTATCAAAACTTAGCAGTATTGTTGGCCTTTTCATTTTTATCTTCTTTCGTGTGACTAGTTCCTTGATCGATTTTGTTAATAAAATATCCAGGTCTTCTTTTAACTTCATTGAAAACACGTCCAAGATATTCGCCAACAATTCCTATACCTAATAATTGTATTCCCCCTAAAAATAATATAGTTACCATGATAGTTGGATATCCTGCTACTGGATCTCCATAAATCAATGTTGTAATCAATATATATACTAGGTAAGTAAATGCTACGAGTGACACGAATGTTCCAATGACTGAAACTATGCGCAATGGGGCAATGGTGTAGCTCATGATACCATTGAGCGCTAGATTTATCAATCCCCAGATACTCCATTTCGTTTTTCCTTCTTCGCGCTCTTTTTGTTTATATTTTATGCCTTTTTTATGAAAACCTATCCATGAATACATGCCTTTTGTATTGCGTTCTGTTTCACGCATCTGCTTGAGTGCTTCTATGCATGAACGATCAAGAAGTCGAAAATCTCCGGTGTTTTTCTGAATAGGTACTCGTGTTAAACTCTGCAATAACTTATAATACCATTGTGAAGACTTTTTTTTGAACCATGTTTCATTAGAATTTTCACGCTCTGCATAAACATCATCATATCCCTGTTCCCACCATTTTATCATTTCAGGAATGACATCTACTGGATGTTGCATATCAGCATCCATGATTATAACAGCATCACTTGATACATTGTCAAATCCTGCCATCATAGCAATTTCTTTACCATAGTTACGTGAGAGATCAATATAACTATAATGAGAATCCTCGTTGCGTAGGCGAATAATTTGTTGTAATGTATTGTCGGTGCTGCCATCATTTATAAACAGAAATTCCCATTCGTATATAGGATTATCCCTAAGTACTTTCTCCATACTTTCTTTAATCAGAGGAAAGGATGGTTCTTCGTTGTATGCAGGTAGAAGAATTGTTATTTTTTTCATTTTGTTACTTGAAAAATGCCTGTATAATTTTCAATGTTTCTTCTTTTGCTTCATTTAAATCATCGTTGATGATTATGGTATCGAATCTGTCTGCGAAAGTGAGTTCGTATTCTGCTCTGCCTATTCTCTTTTCTATTTCCTCTTGGGCTTCGGTGGCTCTGCCTGTGAGGCGTTTGCGCAGTTCTTCTATCGACGGGGGCTGAATGAAGAGACTCAATGCTTGGCTGCCATATGCTTTCTTGATATTCATTGCTCCATGCACGTCAACGTCAAAGACGACGTTCTCTCCGTTTTCCAGTTGCTTCTCCACTTGACTCTTCAGCGTGCCGTAGTAGCGGTCAGCATATACCTCTTCATATTCCACGAACTCGTCATCAGCAATCTTCTTGCGGAATTCTTCTGGGGAGATAAAGAAATATTCCACACCATCCTGCTCCTTTCCACGTGGTGGGCGGGAGGTGCAAGAGATGCTGAACTTCATGTTCAACTCAGGATGTTCTTCCATCAACCAGTTGATAATGGTGGATTTTCCGCTACCGCTTGGAGCAGAGAAAATCAATAACTTGCCTCTTTGAGGCGTCTTTACATCATTCCCAACCATCTCAATATGTCGTTTAGATTTGCTACAACCATCAGTAAAAGCAGTATTCCCATGCCAACATATTCTGCTCTCAGCATGAATTTCAGTCCTGGTTTTCTGCGGAAAATCATCTCATAAAGCAGGAACATAACATGTCCTCCGTCAAGAGCAGGTATTGGCAGGATGTTCATAAATGCGAGTATGATACTCAAGAAAGCAGTCATCATCCAGAACATGTACCAATCCCACACAGGAGGGAACATGCTTCCGATGGCTCCGAATCCGCCAAGGCTCTTGGCACCCTCTTTTGTGGCTACATATTTCAGGTCACTGACATAGCCGCCTAACATATCTATTGCATAGCCACATCCTGCAGGAATACATGATAGGATGTCATGTTCAATATGTGTTATGTTTGCATATTTTGCAATAGTTGTCATACCGACACCTAACTTTACTTCGTTGTCGAATGTCACATTGACCGTATCTGTTGTTGTTCCGCGTTGATAAACAATCTGCTTTGTGAGAACCTTTATTGAGTCTGCTTTAGTATTGCAATCAGTAAGCATGTCCGTCATGCGTCCTGTTTCATAGGTGAATGTGTTCCAAGAATCAATAGGTTTTCCGCCAAGCGAGACAATCTTATCACCCTTCTTCAAACCGACTTTTGCTGCTGGAGTGCCTGCCAAAATAGTGTCAACCTCAGCCGGAACAAACGGTCTGCAGAATACCGGATCTGTTTTCAGCATTTCCAACAGAGATAGATTGCCAGGTGTCGCAACTTCTATTTTCTTACCATTGCGTATTACATTTACAGATTTTGCTGCAGCGATATCCCTAAACAGTTGTGCACCAAACTCACGGAATTCTATTGTTTTCCCGTCGGCATCGGTGCATCCCGTCAAAATATCATTGTCCTTGAAGCCTATTGCTTTGGCATCCTCGTTGAATTTCATGCCGTATGGCATATCCTTTACTGCAATATAGTCTTCACCCCATGCGAAGAATACTGCGCAATATATTACCAAGGCAAGGAGAAAGTTCACCAATACGCCACCTATCATTATGAGCAGTCTTTGCCAGCAAGGCTTGCTTCTGAATTCCCATGGTTGTGCCGGCTCTTGCAACTTGTTCACATCATGTTGTGTCTCGTCTATCATACCCTCAATCTGGCAATAACCGCCAAGGGGTATCCATCCAATACCATATTCTGTTCCTTCATATTCGTAAGTTCCATCTTCTTTTTTCTTTGCAGGAGGCAGACCGCGTAGCTTTCTCCACCAACCAAACTTTGTTGAGAAGAGCTTGAACTTATAATCAAAGAAAACATAAAATTTATTTACTCTGACGCCAAAAAGTTTTGAGAAAAAGAAATGTCCTCCTTCGTGTAGAGCCACGAGGATGGTGATTGCGAGAATGAATTCAAGTGTCTTAATTAAAAAAGGACTCATCATAATAATTCTGTTGCTATCTTTCTAGCTTCGTTATCACTGTTAATATAATCTTCGTATGTTGGTTTCTTTATTACTGTTGCTCTTTCCAAAGTCTTTTCGATAATGTCTCCCATATCAAGAAAACCGATACGCCCCTGTCTGAATGCAAGATTTACTATTTCGTTGGCAGCATTGACTACACAACAAGCGTTGCCACCCCTCCTGATTGCTTCAAAGGCAAGCGCAAGACATTTAAATTTCTTAAGGTCTGGCTCAAAGAATTCCAGTGGTTGCTTAAAAAAATCCAGCCTGTCTCCGCTCATGCTCAGTCTGTCGGGATATGTGAAAGCATATTGTATTGGCAGACGCATATCTGGTACTCCTAATTGTGCTTTTATTGCTCCGTCTTTAAACTGAACAGCACTATGTACAATGCTTTGTGGGTGTACAAGGACTTGTATTTTGTCTGCATCTACTCCAAATAGCCATTTTGCTTCTATAACCTCAAATCCTTTGTTCATCATTGAGGCAGAATCTATGGTAATTTTTGCTCCCATATCCCATGTGGGGTGCTTTAGGGCATCAGCTGCTGTCATAGTCTTCATCTCGTCAAGAGTTTTGAGACGGAAAGGACCTCCCGATGCTGTCAGCAGTATCTTTTCTATTTCGTTACCGCTTTCTCCCACGATGCTTTGGAAGATAGCGCTATGCTCAGAGTCAACAGGTATTATTGAAGCCCCACGCACTCCACCTCTTGGGGTAGAATATTCTTGTATGAGGTCGTTGATAAGGTCTCCTGCAACGACAAGAGTTTCTTTGTTAGCTAAGCAGATTTTTTTTCTTGCTTTGATCGCTGCAATTGTTGGTGCTAATCCTGCAAATCCTACCATTGCAGTTAGAACCATATCTATCGGTTCAGCCTGAACTACTTCACACAAAGCTTGTGCTCCTGCATAGACTTTTATGTCAGGACAGTCGTCGAGCAATGCTTTCAATTCTTCATATCTGTCCTCGTTAGCAATGACTACGCAAGCTGGTTTGTATTTGCGTGCCTGTTCTGCAAGCAATTCTATTTTGTTGTTAGCAGTAAGGCAATAGGCTTCAAAGCGGTCGCTATGTTCAGAGATTACCTCTAACGCCTGCGTGCCGATGGAACCTGTAGAGCCTAATATGCATATTTCTTGTTTTGTCATTCTAATTGTTTTATATATCAAGCAATCCTTCTGGGATTGTCATTTTTATTTGTTTGTTCGGTACATCTATGTCTTCTATCAGTTCTTCTGATGCAGGTATCAATGTACCATCTTCCAATTCAAACATTATGTTTTCTGTCTGGTGGTCTATACATGCTATTTTCCCGATATCATTCACCTGAAATCCCACTAACATGGGGTAGGAGAGTGTCTCTTGTTCTGACTTGATATTGTTGTCTGCTATGTTGCGGGGGAAATAGACATTGACGTTGGCAAATTCTTTTGCTCTCTCAAGGGTATCAATACCTTCAAATTTTATCAAAGCGGTTGTGTCGGTTTTGAAGTAATATTCCTCAATGAAGAAAGGTACCATGATATTATCCAGCTCCAAGACAAGGTAATCAGCGTCTGCACGGTCAAAGACGTCGTCTTCAACCTGCATTGTTATCTCGCCTTTTATGCCATGCGCTTTACCTAATCGTCCGATTCTATATACGTCGTCTGCCTTTATCACCGCTTCTTCTGTTTGTCAGTTTCTTCGTATTTTTGCTCCTAACGCGTTAAGACGTCCTTCGATATTCTCATATCCCCTGTCTATCTGTGCTATGTTGCTTATCTCAGATGTTCCGTCAGCAGACAAGGCTGCTATCAGCAACGCAATTCCAGCACGAATGTCGGGACTGGACATGCGTGCTGCTTTTAAACTTCTGCTATGGTTATGCCCAATGACGACAGCTCTATGTGGGTCGCAAAGTATTATCTGGGCATTCATGTCAATAAGTTTATCTACAAAGAACAATCTGCTTTCAAACATCTTTTGATGGAATAGTACGCTACCCTCTGCTTGTGTAGCCACCACGAGTAATACACTAAGCAAGTCTGGTGTCAGACCTGGCCAAGGGGCATCACTGATGGTCATTATGGTGCCGTCGATGAACGAGTTAATTTGGTATTTCTCATGCTTGGGGACGTAGAGGTCGTCACCATCCTCCTCAACGGTGATGCCAAGTCTGCGGAAAGTGTCAGGAATGATGCCGAGGTTCTTTATCGAAGCCTCCTTGATGCGTATTCCGTCACCAACCATTGCTGCCATTGCGATGAAAGAACCGACTTCAATCATATCGGGCAGCAATCTGTGTTCTGTTCCTTTCAAAGAATCTACACCTACGATAGTCAGCAGATTACTTCCTATGCCACTTATCGTTGCTCCCATTCTGTTCAGCATGTGGCAAAGTTGTTGTATGTATGGCTCGCAAGCAGCGTTGTATATTGTCGTTGTGCCTTCTGCCAATACTGCTGCCATGATTATATTTGCAGTACCTGTTACGGAGGCTTCGTCAAGCAACATATAGCATCCTTTGAGTTTTTTTGCCTTTATCTCAAAGACATCACGTCCTTTTACTTTGGTGTATGATGCCCCCAAGGCCTTGAAACCCATAAAATGAGTGTCAAGACGGCGACGGCCGATTTTGTCTCCTCCTGGTTTGGCAATAGTCGCTCTTCCAAATCTGCCAAGCAATGGACCAATCATCATCACAGAGCCCCTCAGTTGCGCACATTTCTTCACAAATTCGTCGGAGGCAAGGTAATTAAGGTCCAGTTTGTCTGCCTGAAATGTGTATGTCCTTTTTTGTGAGTCTTTGAGGTTGTGCCCCTTTACTTTTACTCCGACGGACTTTAGTAGCTTGATGAGGTTATTGACGTCAAGGATGTCTGGAATATTGCTTATAGTGACAGGCTCACTGGTCAGCAGGGTGGCACATATTACCTGTAAAGCCTCGTTTTTGGCTCCTTGTGGTGTAATGTCACCCTTCAGCCTGCATCCTCCTTCTATGATAAACTTGTCTGTGGTCATGACAATTCATAATTCAGAATTCAGAATTCATAATTCCCTTTAGCCAATCATGGTTTCTACATCTTTTGATGTCAGTTGAATCTTTCCGTTTGTGTAGCGTGCTAGGTCACTGGCAACCTTTTCTGCATCAACCGTTCCCATTCCCCATGTCATAAGGTCACGATACATCTGGCATACCGTCAGCTGGGTCAGGGCATCACGCTCTTCGCCTTCTGGCATATCCATCAGTTTCTCGAAAACCTCAAACAACAGCCGCCCATAATGGCGTACAGGAATCCTTCTCCTGTCGGTATTGTAATCCAAACCTTCAATGTTCATCTCTATAATAGTTTTTTTGGTAATTTCGCTTCGTATTCTTTTCCGTAGTCCGGCACGTAGTATGCTACATCTTCAAATATTCCCTTGTGATAATGCTTTTCTGCCAATGGCATCATGTGGCGTGCCAAGGGTACGATGTGGTCAATGAAGTGGGCATTGGGATGCCTGATGACCTCCTTGCATTTCCCGGCTCCATTGCCGAAGAAGTAAATAGGATGTTTGTCGAGAAATTCTTTGTAGGTGTCTTCTTCAACAATATCTGCCTGAGTCTCGCGTACAGGCTTTAGCGCCCTGTCATATATGGCAGAGAAAACTTCCATTCTCCTCGCGTCTATCATAGGGCACAGTAATGCGTCGTCCTCCATTTCGCGTCCGAGAAGTATGGGGACGCACATTATTTCCAATGTTGGTACGGCAAGCAACTTGGCATCCGAGCCGTATGCAATACCCTTTGCCATTGACATTCCTATTCGCAGTCCCGTGTATGATCCAGGGCCTCCGCTTATAGCAACTGCATCTAATTTCTCGTTTGATAGCAACTGTTTCATTGCTTCATCCACGAAAGTAGGCAATAACTCCGCTGCCTTGGATGACTTTCCGTCACCATGGTCTTCTTTATCCCATATGCAGTGCCCGTCTTTAGTTAGTGCTACGCTGCATACGTCTGTACTCGTTTCAATATGTAATATTGTAGCCATATTCTATATTTGCGTGACAAAGGTACGATTAAGTTATGAGAAATGCAAATAAAAAAAAGAAAAAGTCACTGAAATCGTAAAATAGTTGCAGGATATTTGGTTTATTCAAGTATTTTTTCCATCCAAATCATGTCAAGCCATTGGTCAAATTTGCGTCCACATTTGTGGAAATGGGCTACTTTGGTATAACCATGCTTTGCATGAAAATGTATAGAAGACTCTGCGCTGGCGGTAATGCTGGCATAAAGGTTGCGAATACCCTGCGCATAAAGGCGTTTTTCCAATTCCTCATAAAGGGCTGTCCCGATGCCTTCATGATGAGCATCCCTGTCTATATAAATAGACATCTCGACACAATGGTCGTATGCTGCTCTTTCGCGAAAGCGGCTGGCGTAACAGTACCCTGCAGGCTTGCCCGCAACTTCTGCAACGAGATAAGGATAATGCTCTAAGGTCTTTGCTATCCTGTTACGGAAATCTTCTACTGTCGGACACTTTAATTCGTAAGTGATAGGGGTGTTCTCTACATAGTAAGAATAGATGCCGAGTAAGGCCCCGGCATCTTCTGGTGTAGCTAATCTGATTGTTATATCCATTTTCTTATATCAATAAAATAGTAAGGCTCTTAGCAGCTTGGGCTCCATACACAAGAGACTGCTCAATATCTGCTGTCTTGGAAGGACCGCTGATGAATGTTCCGAATCCATAGAGCGATGTTCCTTCCGGGCTGGCATCTTTTGCCTTGAGCCATTCGTATGCCTCATGCATATTGCTGACAATACTCTCCCGATGGACAATGATGACAAGACTCTCGGAAATGAAGAGAATGGCTTTCTGCTTCATATTCATCGGTACCCACACACAGGCATTTTCAGCACATGCCACCCCTCCTTCAACAACTCCGACGTCTGTTCCGTCAAGATCCTGCGCACATGATACGGTATCAGGATTCTTGTCGGCTTTTATGTTTGGCAGATTGCTGGCAATAACATGGGCATCGGGATATGCCTGCCTGATGAGTTCGTTAAGGTCATCACCGGGTTTCACTTCTATCAGTTTCGCTCCTGCAGTAGTTGTCGTCTGATGAATAAACTCTGCTATGGGGTCATCATACGTTGTTTTTTCGAAAGACAGGTCTGGCATGTCATACGTCTCACGTACGTTTTGCCTTAATCTGTTTAGAATATTTTCTCGTGTACTCATTTTACTTCTCCTTTCTTCCACATCTCGTGGAACGACTTTGATGCAAAGTGGGGCATCGTATGATATTTACACCAGGCATTTAACTTGATACCGGTAAGGAAAGATGGCAGGCTGTTTGCCAGAGGTGCAAATTTCAAAGCTGTTGTGTAAAGTTTCGGATTCTGGAAGAGAATCTTCATACCTTGTGACATTGCTTTCTTCATAGGGTCTGCATGGCCCATGGAATCCAGGTTTTGTCGCCACTTGTATATTTGTGTTCCTAAATCCACCTGTACCGGACATACATTTTCGCATGAGAGACATAACGAGCAGGCAGAACAGTTGTGATAGTTAGCATCCTTGTCTTTGAGCATTCCGAGGTTGATACCTATAGGACCTGGTATGAAATATGTGTATGAATATCCCATGGAACGTCTATATACAGGACATGTGTTCATACATGCTCCACAGCGCATACATTTTAGCGTCTGCCAGTGTTCCGGGTCTGCAAGGAAGTTGGAACGGCCGTTGTCAACCAGTATGATATGGAATTCTCCTTCCGGACGGGGCTTGCGGAAGTGCGAGGTGTAAACTGTTGTAGCTTGTCCTGTACCATGTCGGGCTAATAAGCGTTGAAAGACTCCCATTGCGTCATAGTTCGGGATAACCTTTTCAATGCCGACAGATGCAATATGCAAGAGTGGTACAGATGTTGACATATCGGCATTTCCCTCATTGGTGCATACAACGATTTCGCCTGTTGAGGCAATTGCGAAATTCGCACCAGTCATTCCACACTCGGCTTCCATGAAGTTGTCACGAAGATGGTATCTGGCACAACGGGTGAGATATGTCGGGTCTGCCTCCGTTTCAAGTTGTGTCTTGTCGCTTACTCCCATACTCTCTGCCCCCATTTTGCCATTCTTTTCCAGTATTCCCTGTTGGGCAAAATTGTCCTTCACCTGTTCTCGTGTGATGTGAATAGCTGGCATAATGATATGGCTGGGAGGAAGTCCCATAAGTTGCAGGATGCGTTCTCCCAAATCGGTCTCTACAACGTCAATACCATGTTTGATGAGGTTCGAGTTGAGATGGCATTCTTCTGTAAGCATCGACTTGCCCTTTACTACTTTGTGCACATCGTGGGCTTGCATTATCTGCATAACGATTTCGTTATATTCGTCTGCATCTTTTGCCCAATGTACGATAGCACCATTAGCTGTAGCATTGCGCTCAAATTCCTCCAGGTAGTCTGCCAGATGGGTGATGGTATGCTTCTTTATGTTGCTGGCGGCTTCTCGTAGCTGCTCCCATTCCTTCAGTTCGTACGCAAGGACATCACGCTTTGCACGAACACTCCAAAAGGTCTGGTCGTGACGTGTTACCTTGTCATAATCCCTTAGAAATTTTTCTGCTGCCTTAGAATGTTTTGTACTCATAGTCCTTGTGCTAAAATTTCTACGACATGAATGAATTTTATTCTCTTCTCACCGTCTTTTGCGGCTATGCCACTCATATGCATCAGACATGAAGAGTCCGGGCCGGTGATATATTCTGCACCAGTAGCAATATGACGAGCTATCTTGTCTCGTCCCATTCGGGCGGAAACATCGGGCTCTTCAACAGAAAACATACCACCGAATCCGCAACATTCGTCGGGCCTCTCGGGTTCAACGATTTCTATGTCATTGACAATGGAAAGCAAGTCACGAATCTTGTTGAATCGTGGTATCGATTTTTCGGAAGGGGAGGAGAGACCTAATTCGCGAACCCCATGACAACTGTTGTGGAGGCTGACTTTATGGGGAAAAGAGGCTTTGAAGCCTCGGGCTTTCATGTTTTCCAATCCTATGACGTCATGCAAGAATTCTACAACGTCCATAGTTTTCTTTGCTGCCTCACATTCATGTTTTACGATGCCCTGATGAAAGAATCTGACATATGCTGCACAACTTGCTGATGGCGCAACGACATAGTCATAGGGGCGGAACAATTCGTCATAGTTTTCAACAAGTTTGTCTGCCATACCTTGAAAGCCGGCATTTCCCATTGGCTGTCCGCAGCATGTCTGTTTCTCCGGATACTCAACCTCTAATCCGAGAGAGGTCAGAAGCCTGTATGTCAATACCCCCACTTCCGGGTAGAGGGCATCGACATAACAGGGTATAAATAGTCCTATTTTCATTTATCTTGTCTGAAGATATGTTACATGAGTGCGCAGATATTCCTCAATGCCGTGCTTGCCGTCAGCACCTCCGATACCTGACTTCTTGACACCAGCATGGAAACCTTGGATTGCTTCGAAGTGGAAACGGTTGATGTATGTCTCGCCAAACTCCAGTTCACGAACCATCCTTGAAGCTGTATTGATATCGTTGGTGAAGACAGATGATGCAAGACCATATTCACAATCGTTACACCATTCTATTACCTGCTCGATATTGTCGAAAGGTATGATAGGCAAAACGGGACCGAATGTTTCCTCGTGTATGATATCCATATCCTGACGGCAGTTGCCCAACAGGGTGGCCTCAAAGAAGTAGCCCTTGTTGCCAACTCTGTTTCCGCCTACTATAACCTTTGCCCCTTGTTCAATAGCTTTTGCTACCTTTGCCTGAACACTTTCGAGGGCACGCTGTTCTACTAATGGTCCCATATCAATATCGTCTGCAGAGAATGGATCGCCAACCTTTACGGCCTTGAATTTCTCCGTTAGGAGAGCTACCATCTTGTCATAAATATCTTTGTGCAGGTACAGACGCTCTGCGTTGTTACAGATTTGTCCGTTGTTTCCTATGCGTGAGTCAAGAATAGCTTGTGCAGCAAGTTCCAGGTCAGCATCAGGGAATACTACTACAGGTGCTTTGCCTCCTAATTCAAGAGATACCTTTGTGATGTTGTTTGCTGCTGCCTTCATGATGCTTTCTCCTGCACCAATAGAACCTGTTACGCTAACGATATCTATCTTTGGAGATGCTGCGAGGGCATTACCAATAACAGAACCTTTACCGGTAACAACATTGAAGAGACCCTTTGGTAAACCTGTCTCGTCAACTACTTTCGCAAATTCACAACAGTTTTCTGGAGTCAGTTGTGCTGGCTTTATAACGATAGAACAGCCTGCAATAAGAGCAGCTCCTGCCTTACGGGCAATAAGGAAGAATGGGAAGTTCCAAGGAAGGATGCCTGCAACGACACCGATAGGTTTCTTGGAGATAAGAATAGATTCGCCTCTGTTGTCACTTTCAACGATTTCGCCCTCAATATGTCTTGCAAAAGAGGCCATATAATCGAAATATGCTATTGTGGCACCAACCTCAATAGAAGCCCAATTACGTGTCTTGCCTTGCTCACGCATAATGATTTCTACGAATTCCTTTTCGCGTTTGCGAATACCTTCTGCCATCTTTGTGAGATATACTGCACGTTCGCATGCTGGGGTTTGAGCCCAACTCTTTTGTGCTGCACGAGCGGCATCAAGGGCTCTGTCGCAATCTTCCAAAGTGCCTTCTGGCTGACGTGAGATAACTTCCTCTGTTGAGGGGTTTAGAACTTCGATGTACTTTCCATTACTACTCTCAACGAACTCTCCATTGATGTACATTTTCAAATCTTTCATAGTTAGTAATAAATTAGGTTTATAAAAAGAGTTAATAATAAAATTGTTTTATTCTTTTGCTTTGGGTTTAAATATTAAATGTAGTATAGTAAATTGTACCAGCATCGCGATGCCCATTACGATAATGGGGGCTATGTAACGGTTTATGCCTATCTGCATGCAACACCAGAAGAGGATGATGTGGAGTAGGAAGTTTATTCCGTGACTGCCACAGAATCCGAGAAATTTCTTCATCGATGGCGTAGCATGGAATGTGAAGTAGGTTGTTGTTATATAATTGATTATGAATGATACGATATATCCGATGGCATACGACACATTAACCTCTATGAATAGCTGCAAGAGAAAGTATATGCCATAGTGTATGCTGGCAGAGAAACAGCCGTTTAGGACAAAACGTATAAACTGCGCTTTGCCGGCATCACTATGTAATATGGTGTCTACCGTCTGCATTATCTGGTTACTTTCTTACCATTGTATATATATATTCCCGGCTCGGACATTGTTGATACCTTGGTGCCATCAAGGCGATATATGGTATCTCCCTGTCCTTTCACCTTTAACCTTTCACCTTTAACCTTATTAATCCCTGTCGGACCTCCTAAATATGTTAGTCTGAAGTTCGTAAAAATGGTCCAGTCGTTGCTAATAACACTTTCTTTCTTTATCCCGATTGTCATCGTTCCTGATTCGTCAACAGTTACATCTGTTCCGAAGTCATAGTAGTCGCTGAGGAAATACTGCTGCGACTGCTCCATGTTGTTGGGAACATAGCCGAGTGAGGTAGAGACTCCCAAATTACCCATTTTACCTGCTTCGCTGCATATACTTGGAAGGTCAACTATAGCATTGTTGGCATACATCTTTGCATTTGCTGCAAATGTTTTGTTCTTGTATGAGGTAGCTGCCTGTGTATATGAGCCGTCGCGATAGAATCCCTGACAGGACAGATGATACTGACCTTGTGGTAAACCTGTAACAACCTGCTGGATGTCGAACGAGGTGCATTGCCAGAATTCTTGCGAATTATAGTTGGTGTTTTTAGCGCCGCTACCTAAGGTGTTTGTTATCTTCCAACCGTCTGTACTGTTGCCGGCAAAGTGTGGATTCTTTATGTAGCCGGTCATATCATCGCCAGGCTGTGGGGTGTCGGGAACGAGAACTCCTGTTTTCTCAATCTCCAGCCCCTCTGGAGTCAGAGTGACCTTGACGACTTTCTCTGCAATCATTTGAACATTCTCGGAGAAGGTGCCGTTGGAATTGACGCCCCGTATTGTAATCTCTGCGTCGGCATCAGGTATGATGCAGAGTTTATTGTCGGAGAGGAGCTGCACCCTCATCTTTGCCTCGCTATCGATAAAGAAATTTATCGGTTTCGCAAATGAATTATTTTGGGAAAGTTCGTAGGCAGCCGATACGGACTGGTTATTTTCTACCACCATCACAGGAGCATATATGGGCGCTCCCATACCAGCGACACTGACAACTGTTGAGGCGGAGTTGACTGTGCTTCCGAAGAAGTTTGCCACCATTACATAGTACCTTCCAGATGGGTCGAGAGATATGATGCCGTTCCATCCGTCATTTTTAAACGACAGTTTTGTGATGGCGTCAGATAATTCTCTCGTAGTCTCTGCTGTTACGTTAGAGTAATAAACCAGATGGCGTGCATCAACATAGTCTCCTGCCTTTACGGAACGGCTGTTGTTGTCGTACATCGGGTAGAGCTTTGAGGTGTATATGGAATTATTCGCATTGCGATCTCCGAATGCTATCTTCTTGCCATTATGGCCAGCAACACCTATTTCGTTATCTATGTTCACCCAGTCTGATGAGAAGGTAGATTGGCTGACTCCGTCTGTCTGCTTCCATGTGATGTCTCCCTCGCCATCATCGTAGTAGAGGGTGCGCTTTTGCTTTGTCAGCTCATCAGTAGATATTGCCAGCAAGCCGCCCTTTTCTGCTGTTATGGTACAAGCAGTATTTGCTTTAACATAATCGAGGTATATTATGGCATTACCTGCTGTAGAATATATCGCAAAACGATTGTCCAATGCCTTGTCATTAACACTCAACTCACCATTCATCACCCATGCATTTTCGTCCAACTGATATATGCCGTTGACAACAGGCGATGCGTTGAGGCCCTTGCCGCTTACCTCATACCATCCTGTGATATTTCCGGAGTTGTTGGCACGATAGGGAACTATGATTTTGTTCTTGTCGGCTTTGTCGGCAGCAAAATATCCCGTGTATGACTTCAGACCGTCTGACCAAGAGAAGCATGAGAAGCGTTCTGGGGTGTATGCTCTCACTACATTCTGGCACTCAAGTACCATCGCCTTGCTGTGAGCATTGCGGAACTCCTCCCATGATGTCGGGGTGATGTCGGCAGTAGAGTTTGTGAGGTGCATGAGGTATGTCATCATCACACGATGTGCCTCCACACCCATACGACGTGCTGCTACATCAGGACGCAACAGCCATGAGCCGTCTAATGTTGTTGTCTGGCGTGCCTTTATCTGTTTGTATGCCAGATTCTCCAACATCAAGGCATTAGGGTCTCTTTGGAAACATGCCTGAGTAGAGTATGATGTAATCTGGTCATATAGGAACAGCGACCAGTCGTTTCCGTTAGGCATAGCCAGTTCTCCATCAGCAAGGGCGAGCCAGTTCAGCACATTGTCCATAACCTCTTGATTGTTATGCTGCAAAGCGTTTGATGCCCATACTTTGCTTCCGCTGTTACCGCTTTGGAATAGCTTTAGAGCCAATGCAGCCTCACCAAGTTCCTGCATTACTACATTCTGGTATGATGTATGGAAGAGATTGTGGTTCTGCAGGGTATAGTCAGAATATAGGTTATTACCTTTATAAAGGTCTGCTACAGAGGTGTCGTTGTAGTCGGGGTCTATAGCATCAGCATTTGATGCATCGCTATAATGGCTGTATGAATTGATGGCAAAGAGTCTCATTCTCTCAAACCATTTTTCTGCCAAAGCGTCATCAGGGAACAGTCCGAGTGTGGCAGCCAGCACATCTGCTTCCCAACCATTCTCTTCTGCCTTCGTATCGCCAGCATAGCCAGTTGGTACTGTGCGACCTAATTCGTAGTTACACTCTGCCTTCAACAGGGCATATATATATCCCTTTTGGGCATCCGAGAGCTTGTCCCACTGGAAGAATGCGGAATATGCTACAGACATCGCCCACAGGCTCGATTCCCATACGGCATCAGATGTAGAGGTAGAACCCCAGTAGTCGCCACCAGAACATATCTTCAGTTTGTTGGCCTTGTGAGTAGAGTAGGCATATATAAGACTCTTCATGGCATATTCTTCCAGCAGGTCGTATGTGATGCCTTGTGGCAGTACTATGCCGGCAGGCTTCGCATACTTTACCAGGAATGCTGCAACCATCGACAGGTCGGCATTAGGGCGAACACCTCTCTCGCCACTGGGACATGATGGGGAAGTGCCGTTTTCGGTATTATAGAAGAAACCGCAGCTTTCGTTGATGCTGTTAGGACTGGCACACTGGAACCAGTAATTCTTCATATAAGGAGTGAAGCGAGCCAGCATCTTCAGCAGGTCTGTCATCATCTCGCCTTCAGGAACAAAGGTATTGTCGATGATACCCTCTGTTGGCGAAGGAACATCTCCTTCTGTTGGGTCGGGGTCAACTGTCTCGTTTGTGACATCATAGAGTTTTACATTATCTATCATGACACAAGAACCACCGCTTACCCATGTGATGGCGAATCCGAGAGGTATCTGTTTCTCTTCCGTAACAGTAAAATCAACACTTACTGTTGACCACGCCATTGTTGGGAAACAAGGGGCGCTGCCTTTTGTGAAAGGGGTGTTGGAGTTGTCGCTTCCTGCCACAATCTTTATGCTTGAGGTAGCCGTACCATTGTATGCAGAGCGGATATCGGCAGCAAAGCGATATTTTCCTGCAGATAATGTGATGGTCTGGTTCAGGGTAGAAGATCCTGCGCTCCATCCCATGCGGAGATAGTAACCCTGTGTGCCATCGGTAAGAGTTGTAACCTTGCCAAAGTTGTTGTCGGTAAAGCAGTTGGTTGTAATAATCAGCTGCTTGTCCAAAGCAGAACCACCATAAGTCCATCCGACAGGCTGGGGCTGGATATAGCCACGCAGGCCGTCAGCACTTTCTGTCTTCTGGGTGAGGGCTGTGATGTCGTCAACCTCAAATGATGGGTTGGTGAGTTTGCTTGTGATGTCCACTACGCCTGCTGCATAGGAGTAACAGCATAGCAGTGAGAAGATTGCCAAAAACTTCAGTCTGAACGAATTCTTTTTCATAGGATAGAGTTGTAAAGTTTATAAATGTCGTTAGTCAGTTCTTCCGAATTAAAATGTTCCGTTGCGTGCTCATAGGCTTTCTGTCCTAAGTAGGTGCATTCCTGTGGGTCTGTCAGCAGCCTGTGTAATGATGATGCCATTGTTTTTATGTCATTCGGCGCTACCTGTATGGCACCATTTCCTGCTGCCTCTGGCAGTGAAGAGACATTACTTGTGATAATAGGGCAGCGTTGCAAGGCTGCCTCTACTACGGGCAATCCAAATCCTTCATAATATGATGGATACATCAGAACCTTTGCACAGGTATAGAAGGCTTGCAGTACATATCCTTCGTGAATGTTGTCTATTATGATGATATCATTTTCAAGATTCTTTTCCTGTATGAATTTCTCACATAGCTTGCGATATTCATGCCCATTGCCTATCACGACAAACTTCGGACGCTTCTCCAACCTTGCGTATGCCTTCAGCATACCCAATAGATTCTTGCGGGCATTGATGCTGCCTACTGTCAGGATAAAGTCGTCATCCACATATTCCTTCACGATATCCGCAGCCTTTTGCTTTTCCATAGGGGTATAGAAGAGCTGTTGCACAGGTTGGTAGATGACACTGATGCGTTCTTCCGGAACCCCATAGAATTGCATCACATCCTTCTTTGTCGATTCGCTGATGCATATTACGTGGGTAGCATTCTTTGCCGACCAGCCATATTTCTGTTCATACAGGAAAATGTCTATCGGCTTATACATCCTTGGAAAAGTCCTCCATGCCACATCGTGCATAGTGACGATACTCTTGATGCCCACCTTGTTGATGTCTCGTGGCAGTTCGTTAGACAGTCCGTGAAACAAGACACATCCGTCCTCCTTCGCCTTGTGGCCCAACCAGAAAGTGCGTACCAAAGCCTTCTCGTCATAAAGCTTCGTATCAATCTTCGGATAATGGGTATGGATAGCATTTATAAGGGTGCGGCTATAGTTGCCTAACCCTGTGTTATTGTGATAATATCGCTTAGCGTCGTAACCTATTTTCATGATGCATAATCTTTATTCAAAGGTCTAAGGTCAAAGGTCAAAAGTATTTTTCTTAACTCTTAACTTTTAACTTTTAACTTTTAACTCTCAACTCCTCCACCATCTTCCTTGCGGCATTATCCGCTGCAGGGGTGTCGCCCAGCCTTTCCTGCACCTCTCTATAACCCTCCAGCATTGCTTCGCGTCCTGGATTTCCTGGTAGTATGTTGAGCAGTTCCTTGTGAATGTTTTTTGCTGAAAAACGTTCTGCGAAGAGTTCCGGTACCACCTCTCTGTCGGCAATCAGGTTTACAAGTGATATGTATGGGCACTTGATGATATGGTTGAAGGCCCAACGTATAACGTGTGGCACTGGTGTCTTGTAGCAAACCACCTGTGGCACGTTGAATAACGATGTCTCCAGTGTTGCTGTTCCGGATGTTACGAGGGCAGCTGTTGAAGAGTTCAGTATGTCGTGCGTCTGTCCGAAGAGTATCGTGTAGCAATGATGTTTATAGTCCGAAAACTGGTTATAGTAGTCAGCATCTATGCCAGGTGCTCCTGCTATGACAAACCGATATCCCTCTATTCCCTTCAATGCCTCCAGCATAGTGGGCAGATTATCCTTTATCTCCTGCTTTCGCGAGCCGGGCAGGATGGCTATCGTCGGCAAACTGGTTTCACGTTCTGTCTCCCAATAAGGATTTGCCTCCTTCCATTTGCGTATCTCGTCTGCAGTAGGGTTGCCCACATAGTGGATGGGGTAGTGGTGCTTCTCCTCAAAGAATTCCTTCTCGAAGGGTAGGATAGAGAACATCTCGTCGATGTCGCGTTTGAAGTTCTTTATGCGATATTCCTTCCAAGCCCATATCTTGGGTGATATATAATAGAACAGTTTTGCAGAAAGAGTCCCTTGGTTTATTCTCTTTCGAAGATACTTTGCTATCTTGAGGTTGAATCCTGCATAGTCAACAAAGATGACGCAGTCGGGCTGAAACGCCATAATGTCCTCTTTACACCTTGCCATTGCCTTGAAGATAGTGCGCAGATGTACCAGCACAGGAACAAATCCCATGTAAGCGATATCCTTATAGTGTCTGGAACACGCTTCCTCTTGTCCTGCTGCCGCTATCATGTTGTCGCCCCCGATAAAGCGGAATGTCGCTTCATCGTCAGCCTTCTTCAGCGCCGTGATAAGATGTGAAGCATGAAGGTCACCACTCGCCTCCCCAGCTATTAAGTAGTATTTCATCTTTCTTTAAGCATTAAGCTTTGACCTTTGACCTTAGACCTTTAAACTCTATATCCGCTGTCTGGTCAACTGTCAGCGGTGTTATTGCTGCATATCCCTGCGCTATGGCCCAGGCATCAGTATCCTCTGCATGTGGCTCGTCATTCTGGTAGTAGCCTGTCATCCAGTAGTATGGCTTTCCATTGCCTGGATGCACCCGTGCATCTACCTCTTGCCTCCAATGCCCATGCGCCATGCGGCATACCTTCGTCTCTCCGTTCCATTCTTTTGGAACGTTGACGTTGAGGCATACGTATGTCGGCAAGCCTTCCTCCAACACCTTCTTCACCATCTTCCTCACCAGTTGTCGCATCGGCTCAAAGTCGGCTTCGTCGTCGAAGTCGCAGAGTGAGAAGGCTATGCTCGGAATACCCTTCAGGGCTCCCTCCATCACAATGCCCACCGTGCCGCTATAGTGGCAGTTGGTACTCTCGTTGCCGCCGTGATTGATGCCTCCCAACACAAGGTCGGGTTTGCGGGGGCAAAGGCGGTTGTAGGCCATCTTCAGACAATCTACAGGAGTGCCTGAACAGGAATATACCTTACAGATGTTTTCTCTGGAATCCTGTGGGGTGTCGTTGATACCTCTTATCTCACGCTCCTTCAATGTCAGCGGGGTAGTGGCGCTGAACGCCATGGAATAGCCGGAGCGAGTGCTCTCAGGGGCACAGACAACGATGTCGCCGATATCGCGAATGAAGTCTATGAGGCATTTCATGCCCTTAGCATGATAGCCGTCATCGTTGGATATTAGTATTAGGGGTTTTGCCATACGGGCACAAAGATATAAAAAAAATGTGATAGACAAAAAGAAAATAGAGTTTTTTTCTCTATTCTTTAATAACCTTTTAACTTTCATTTTTTCATTTTTTCATTTTTTCATTTTTTTTCAGTATCTTTGCAGCGTGGTAAAAAGCAAAATACTTCTCATCAGCGATATGTGCGGCTATGGTAAGGTAGCGGCAGCATGTCAGATGCCCATTTTCTCTTATATGGGTCACGATGTGTTCAACCTGCCTACTATGCTCATCTCCAACACCTTCCCCTATGGAAAGTTCGCTATTCTCGAGAGCACCGACTACATCCAGGAGGCGATGTCCAAATGGAATGAGCTGGGCTTCAGCTTCGATGCTATAGTAACCGGTTTTATGGCGTCCGAACGTCAGGCGCAGCTGGTGGCACACTATTGTCGTGAGCAGGCCTCTCTTGGTACAAAGATATATGTCGATCCTGTTATGGGCGACTATGGCAAGATGTATGCTGGTGCCAACGAGGGTACTATCCGTTGCATGCGTGAGATGTTGTCGGCAGCCCATCTGTGTTTCCCTAACTATACCGAGGCCTGTCTGCTGGCAGGCGTGGAATATCGCCATGAGGGTATCACATGGGATGAGGCCAAAGGTTTGATAAACAAGTTGCGGCGCATCGGTTCTATGTCCGTCCTCGTCACCAGTTGCATCGTTGATGGCAAACCAGCTGTCATAGGCTACAATCATTTTTCAGCCGAATACCTGCTCCTTCCATACGAAGTAATATACACCACAAATACTCCCTCCCTAACTGGAGAGGGCAGGGGAGGGACCGCCTCCCCAGTCCAATTCCCCGGAACTGGAGACATCTTCTCGTCTATCATTGTCGGCCGTCTGCAGGATGGTGACACCCTGCAACACGCCACCCAAACCTCGATGGACACCCTCCGCCATTGGATAGACCTTAATAAGGATAACGAAGACAAAAACCGCGGCATCCCTGTAGAACGCCACCTCGGAGACCTGTGACCTTAGTTCTTAGTTCTCAGTTCTTAGTTCTCAATTCTTAGTTCTTAGTCATTTGACCTTAGACTTTAGACCTTACATAGACGACGTTTTAGCTGATATTGAGGCTCATGCAGAATGGCATGAAGAAGTCTCTCAGGGCAAGATGTTTGGCATCCTCGTCACCACTGATGGGCATGTCTTGAAAGCCTATTCCGGACAGATATGCGGCAGGAGCGATTGGGAAGGCTATGTGCCACCCATCTATGACTATCTCCAGCCACAAGGCTATTTCAAACGTCATGAGGTAGAGATAGTTGCCTTGCATGATGCCGGCAAACCCACTCGCGAACGTTCTGCCGCCCTGCAGCGATGGCTGTTCTCAAAATTCGTGCTGTGCTCCCCAAATGGCGAAAGACGTTCTGTCCGCGATGTCTTTAGCGATTGGGCTACAGCAAACCATTCCAAGCAGACACAGCCACCAGGTGGGACAGGGGAGTGCTGCGCCCCCAAGCTGCTGCATTATGCCAATAGCCATAATATGATACCCCTTGCCCTAACAGAATTCTGGTACGGCAAATCCCCCAAGGGCGAGATACGCCATCACGGTATGACCTACGAACCCTGTCAGGCGAAGTGTCAACCCATACTCCCTTTTCTTTTGGGCAATCGCCTTCAGGAGGTGATAGGCAGCCGCCCCGCTCCCCCTCCTGTGACACATCTGAAGGTACTCTATGAAGACCCCTGGCTCATTGCAGTCGATAAGCCCGCTGGACTCCTCAGCGTCCCAGGCAAACGAGACAACCACTGTGCCGAAAAGATACTGCACGACCAACTTAACTATCAACTATCAACTATCACCTGTCAACTCTCAACTGTCAACTCTCAACTGTCAACTGTCAATTGTCAATTGTCAATTAACCCTCGTATGGTCCATCGCCTCGATATGGACACCAGCGGCATCCTCCTTGCTGCCAAGCCCCCAGAGGTGTATAAGGCGATGCAACGCCAGTTCGCCCTCCACGAAAACGTACAGAAAGAATACGTCGCAGTCCTAAGCGGCAGAGCCAACGATAACCTTAACGATAAATCTTTGTCACCTGTCACCTGTCAATTGTCAACTGGAAAAATCGCCTTGCCCCTTTCTCCCGATTTTTACAACCGTCCGATGCAGGTGGTAGATTATAAAAAAGGAAAGGAAGCCACAACCGAATATGAATTCCTTTCCCCCAATGTTGTGAAGCTGCGTCCTCTGACAGGTCGCACCCATCAGTTGCGCGTACACTGCGCCCATCCTGACGGCTTAGGGATGCCCATTCTTGGTGACCCGCTTTACGGCTCCGAAGCAGCTGACCGCATGTACCTACACGCCACAAAACTCTCCTTCATTCACCCCGTCACCAACGAAACCATCACCATCGAAAGCCCGGCACCGTTTATTTAATTCATAATGCATAATGCATAATTGGTCAAAGGTCTAATGTCCGCTCGGCTTATCCGCTTGGGCGATGGAGTAGCAACGAATGTATTCCCAGCGTGGGAAAGTTTTGTTCCCGCACTGGGAAACAATTATTCCCACGGCGGGAAATCGTATCTTTAGCACGCTTGCACCAAGCGAAGCGACTGAAAGAATGTTTAATGTTTAATTTTTAATAAGGGCTGGTTATTGAAAATTAAACGCCATTTACTGAAAACATCTCCATCTCTCCCGTCAAACCCTCTTGAAGTCCCTATTTATGGCAACTTTGTAAATTTCATCTCTCCCTTCATCTCTCCCATTTATTTAAAGTTTAGTGTGTAGAGTTGAAAGTTGAGAGGCAGTTTAAAAGTTTATAGTTTAAAGTAAGAATAAAAAGGGAGAGATGAAAAGAATCTCCCCCATGCTCAAACGTCCATGTAGCAGGGCTTCCCGAGGTTTCATGGGAGAGATGAGAGGTAAACCGCGAAAAACTTATTTTTTGAAAAATATTACGATTTTCTTTGCAGAATGGAAATTTATTCTTAATTTTGCAAACGAATGCGGGCTATATGCCTCAGCGGAGGTGCCTGCATGATTTTTATTGGTAAAAATATAACGACATTAGCAGTTATTTGGTGAACATAGAAACGTGAGAAATTTCTAATAATCAGAATAACGATAATTGTGAATGTCTGCGCTTATAGCGTGGACGTCACTTATCATTCTGATTGGGCAATCTCACGGCCTCTATGTTCGATAAGAGCGGACACGCTTTTATCGTGTATAGAGGTCTTGACGTATTTAAGCCCAAGAGAGTCCGATAAGTGCTTATTGTCTGAACTATAAGCGCAAAGAATGCCTGACAAAGAATCAGCTTCCTCCTTAGTAGATATTAGGGAGGACTATCTGTTGGAATTGTCACAAGAGGTGTTAGAGAACCTTCTTCGCGACCATACAACAGGAAAGAACATCTTCTGGGCTACTCATGATTATGAGTCGCTTGGAAAAGAATATGATTATCATGCCCCCATTATGCCTGAACTGATAACAGGCGAAAGAGGTATGATAATCCGTCCTCGTGTGCTTAAATCAAAGGAGAACCAAACAGGGCGTTCAAAGGATATGGCTGAGGTATTCACTCCATCGTGGATATGTAATGCTCAGAACAATCTTGTGGATGAAGCTTGGTTTGGAAGGAAGGATGTCTTCAATGTTGAAAACACCACCACCCATACCTGGCAAACAAATCCCAACAAAATAGAGTTCCCTGAAGGAAAAACGTGGAAGGACTATGTGCGAGCCACTCGCATGGAGATAGCATGTGGCGAGGCTCCTTACCTTGTCAGTCGCTATGATACCACAACAGGTGTTTCTATACCCATTCAGCAACGCATAGGACTGCTCGACAGAAAACTGCGGGTAGTAAGCGAGAATACAGAAACCAGCGGGGATTGGTTGGAATGGGCACAAGCGGCTTACAAACACACCTATGGCTACGAATGGCAAGGGGATAATCTGCTATTGGCACGAGAAGCCTTGCTGTGGACTTTCATAGAATACTACCAGGAAAAGTTTGGTAAGCGTCCTTTGCTGAAAAGCATAAACTTTATGGCTTATATCATCAGTTGGAACCTATGGCAGATGGATGGTTTGAGATGTGTTGTTCCTGACTCCTGCAAAGATGGAGTGATGGAAAAGATTCAAACACTCTTTGGTGAAGAAGAAACCAAGGTTGTCTGTCAAGGATGTCATGATGAAAACATCCACAAGCATAATGGCATTTACTGCCTCATCAGAGAATGGGGTGTAAAAGACCTTAGAACCAGAGAAGATAATAGAAAAATACGTTTTGTTGACCTAATACCCAGAACAGATGGCAAATAACAACTACAACCCAGATGTACTAAACTGTATAGCAAACCTAAGCAATGACGAGGTTTTTACGCCTCCAGAATTGGCAAACAAGATGCTTGACCTGTTGCCACAGGAGTTGTTCAAGAGTTCAAAGACTACTTTCCTTGACCCTTTTACCAAGAGTGGTGTATTTCTTCGAGAGATAGTTAAGCGCCTTGACAGAGGACTTGCAGATGAAATACCTGACCGACAAAAGCGTGTTGACCATATTCTGCACAATCAGGTGTTTGGCATAGCTTGTACAGAATTGACTTCGTTGTTAGCTCGTCGTTCAGTTTATTGCAGCAAGACTGCTAATGGAAAATACTGTATCTCAAAGTTTGAAACACAAGAGGGAAACATCCTCTACAAGAATATCAAGCACACTTGGGTTAATGGCAAATGTAAATATTGTGGTGCCAGCCAGAGTGTATATGACAGAGGCTCAGAGGCGGAGCAATACGCCTATATGTTTATCCATACAGACAATCCAAAACAATTCTTCAAGAACATGAAATTCGATGTAATCATAGGAAATCCGCCGTATCAGTTGAGTGATGGAGGAAATTCAGCAAGTGCCAAGCCTTTGTATCATTTGTTTGTAGAACAATCCATAAAAATCCAGCCGAAATTCATTTGTGCAATTATTCCAGCACGTTGGTATGCAGGTGGTAAGGGATTAGACGAATTTCGTTCAAAGATGTTATCAGATAAAAGAATATGCAATATAGTAGATTATCCTAATTCAGCAGACTGTTTTAATGGCGTAAATATTGCAGGAGGTGTTTGTTATTTCCTATGGGCAATAAATGAATATGGAGAATGCATTGTAACTAACGTAAAAGGGGAAAAGCATGCAAACTTAGAAAAAAGAAATTTGGATGAGTTTTCTGTTTTTGTTAGAGATAATATAGCTGTTCATATTGTAAGAAAAGTTATGTCTCATAAGGAGAAGAATATGGATACAGTTGTAGCATCTCGTAACGCGTTTAATATAGCAAGCAATGAAAGAGGTCACAAAAACAAAAAAGCAAGCGATTATATTTTACTTTCAAGTGAAGGAGTTTCGTACATAGATAGCAAAGAAATATTTGATAGAGACAGTCTTATTAACAAATATAAGGTTATAGTGACGTATGCTATGTCAGGTGGTAATAAACCTGGAGGCGATGGAAAGTACCAAATCCTTTCATCCTTAATGGTATTAGCTCCTAAAAATGTATGTACAGAAACATATCTAATTATTGATTCGTTTAATCAGAAGGGATATGCGGAATATTGTTGTACATACCTTAAAACTATGTTTGTTCGTTTTCTATTGTTGCAAGCTCTGACATCAATACATATCACAAAAAACGTATTTCAGTTCGTCCCTCTCCAAGACTTCTCTCACCCTTGGACTGATGAGATGCTATATAAGAAGTATGGCTTGACAGGCGAAGAGATAGCATTTATAGAATCTATGATAAGACCAATGGAATAGCTTATGGCAGCACAGGATTTACTGAGAAACAGGGTTGAAGAGACACCAACTATCTATGCTTATAGCTTGCCTGATGTTCCAAAATATAGGGGACTGTTGAAGGTTGGCTATACCTCACGACCTGGTACTATCCGCATCGAGGAACAGGGACATGAGCTTTATTTAGACAAGGAGATTGTACTAAAGCGAAGTTCTATGCGTCCTGATGGTACTTTCTTTATGGATAAGGGACTTGGTGGAGTACACTACTATCTGAGAAAAGCAAGATTTGCTAACCCCTTTGGTGAATGGTTCCGCTGTGATGTGAAGGATGTGGAAAAGGCTATTCATGCTGCTATGGAGAGACGCGACAGCATGACGGAACGCATCTATGATTTCCCCATGCGACCAGAGCAGGAACGGGCAGTAAAGAAGACAGCAAAATATTTCGATGCTTTTAAAAAAGATCCTGACAACAGAGGGCTGACACCTCACTTCCTTTGGAATGCTAAGATGCGTTTTGGCAAGACCTTTACCACATACCAACTGGCATTGAAGATGGGATGGACAAAGGTATTGGTGCTCACATTCAAACCTGCCGTAAAGACTGCATGGGAGGAAGACCTCATAACACACAAAGACTTCGAGGGATGGCAGTTCTGCCAGAAACAGGAGGACAGGGAGTTTAACTATGTCAATGAAAGGAAACCATTCGTCTGCTTTGCTTCTTTCCAAGACGTATTGGGCAGAAATGCTATGGGAGGCATCAAGGCTACCAACGAATGGATTCAGACGATAGATTGGGATTGCATAGTACTCGATGAATATCACTATGGTGCATGGGGCAAGAATGCTAAGAATTTCTATGACAAGAAAGACCCAGCCCTGCAACGTGCTACAGAGGCAGGAGAGATTATTACGGAGGATGCTGACTCATCAGGCGAGATAGAGGCGCGAGAGATATATGATGAGGAATTGATGCCTCTGAAGACTAATGCTTACCTCTATCTGTCTGGCACACCATTCAGGGCTATATCGACAGGAGAGTTTATAGAGGAACAGATATTCAACTGGACATATTCTGACGAACAGGCAGCCAAAGAAGAATGGAAGGGGGATGACAATCCTTATGCCCAATTGCCTAAGATGGTAATGCTGACCTATCAGATGCCTGAGAGCATCAGCGAGATAGCATCACAAGGAGAGTTCGACGAATTTGACCTTAATGAATTCTTTCGTGCAGAGGATGATGCCTTCATTCATGAGGAATATGTGCAGAAATGGCTGGACCTGATTAGAGGTTCATACACAGAGAATATAGTAACAGAACTGAAGCAAGGCAAAGAGAAACCGCCAATGCCTTTCTCTGACAGCCGTTTGCTGAGTTACTTACAACACACCTATTGGTTCCTGCCAAGTGTGGCAGCATGCAAGGCTATGGCTGAATTGCTAAGGAAGAGGGCTAACAGATTCTTTGATGACTATGAGGTAATAGTAGCAGCAGGAAATGAGGCTGGTATGGGAGCAAAGGCAGTAACCCCAGTTTATAATGCTATGGGTGACCCTCAGCAATCAAAGACAATAACCCTGTCATGCGGAAAGCTGTCAACTGGTGTTACAGTAAAGCCTTGGACTGGCATTATGATGCTAAGGAATACCACATCTCCAGAAACATATTTCCAAGCAGCTTTCCGAGTGCAGTCTCCTTGGACAACGAAAGATGAAGAGGGCAAGGAGGTGATACTGAAACCACTCTGCTATGTATTTGACTTTGCCCCTAACAGGGCTTTGCGTCAGGTGGAGGAATACAGTTGTCAGCTGAATGTTGAGGAAAGTAATCCGGAAAAGAAGGTTGAGCAGTTTATAAAGTTCTTACCGATTCTGGCTTATGATGGCTCTTCGATGAAGGAGATTGATGCTGCTGGTGTGCTTGATATGGCGATGAGTGGCACAACAGCGACTCTGCTTGCCCGCAGATGGGAAAGTGCTGTATTGGTAAACGTTGATAATGTGACCCTGCAACGCCTTCTTAACAATCCTGAGGCGATGAAGGCTCTTATGAATATAGAAGGCTTCCGTAGTCTGAATTCAGACATTGAGACCATCATAAACAAGTCTGAACATGTAAAGCAGACCAAGAAGACAAAGGACCCAAGTCGGATGACAAAGAAAGAGAAGAAGGAACTGACTGAGGAAGAAAAGGAATACAAGAGCAAACGCAGGGAAATACAGGAGAAACTCATCAAGTTTGCTACTCGAATACCTGTCTTCATGTATCTTACTGACTTCAGAGAATATTGTCTGAAAGATGTGATAATGCAGTTGGAACCAGAACTATTCCGAAAGGTTACTGGCCTTACTTTGAAGGACTTCAGTCTGCTCGTAAGTCTGGGTGTATTCAATAGTGACTTGATGAACGATGCTGTATATAAATTTAAGAGGTATGAGGATGCTTCACTTGAATATACCGGAATAAATACTCATACCAATACTGTTATTGGCGGTTGGGACACAGTAATTGAGAAAACTGCTATTGAGGACAAAGATATTGAGGAAGATATTTATGAGAAAGAGACAGAAACGGCAGTTGAGGAAACTCCGACATACGAAAATCCTTGGGAGCATTTGCAGGTTGGACAGACTATTACACACAAGAGTTTTGGTCTGGGAGAAATCGTTTCAATAGATGATAAGTATATTTTTGTCCGATTCCCTTCATATGAAAAGAAATTCCAATTCCCGGAAGCATTCATAAGAGGATATCTAAGTTGTTAACATCATAGTTTCTTGCCCCTAAAACCATTACCACAGATGGCCTGGAAAAGTAACCTATGTCCGTGGGGCTTTTATACTGGCTTAGTGGGCCAAGTAACCCCGCTTCGTCGGGGCATGAACATAGGTTCTTTTATCTCTTTCTATCCATATTTCTTGCCCTTAAAAATGCTGTAGGCTCCTTTCAGCCTCCTTTCAGGCTCCTTCTAAGCTTACTCATGAGTATGGCTGGAGTAAGCTTAGAGTATGGGTGATAGTTGAGAGGTGAGAGGGAAGAAGGGTGAAGGTTGAAGGTTGAAGGATGAAGGTTGATGGATGAGGGATGAGGGCTGAACTAAGGGCTAATATATCAGCCCGTATTTTTCTCGGAGGCGGCGGAGGCTGCCGTCGGATTTCATCCGTTGAAGGGTAGCATTGACAATCTGCAGGAGGTTGTCCTGCCCCTTGCGCATCAGGATGCCTATTTCTCCATGATTGAAGGGCTTGTCGAGTAGGGGCGCTGCCAGACGGCTGTCGTTCTTTACATAGTAGGGGGCTTCTGTTATCTCTGTTATCATTACATCGGCTTGCCCTTCGGCAATGAGGGCGGGGATGTCTTCATTTATCGGATAGACAAGAATAGTGGCATGGGGGAGGTTTGTGTTGGCAAACTTCTCATTAAGACCACCTGGATTGACCATCACTCGTACCTCGGGTTTGTCGATGTCTGCTAGGGATTGGTAGAGGTGGCTGTCGCTTGCCCGGCAGAGGATGGTCTTGCCGTTTGCCAGATAGCCGTCGCTCATCAGCATCTGTTCCTTTCGCTCGTCGGTGATGGTGATGCCTCCGATGGCAAAGTCGAATGTCTGAGGCTCTGCCAGCACGTTGGATGTCAGTGTGGGCCATGAGGTTTTTATGAATGTGACCTTTACTCCAAGGGCATTTGCTATCTCGCTGGCTACCTCTATGTCAAAACCCCAGTATGTGCCTGTCTTTGCTTCATAGAAGGAGAGGGGGCGATAGTCGCCAGTGGTGCCGACGAGCAGGGTGTCTCGGGCTATAATCTCGGCAACCTTATCAGAGGCGGCGTCTGCATTGTTGTCGCACGCAGCCAAAACGCTTGAGCTGCATAGGGTGAGGATTAGGGTAAGCAGCCAGAGGTTTTTATGTATTATGTATTTCATATATAATGTATGGGTTTTGTTTTTGGGTACAAAGGTAAAAAAAATAACGAAAACCAAAACGAAAACGAAAACTTTTTTCTCTAACCTCTAATCTTTAACAAACTGCCTCTAACCAATCGCCGCCTTGTCCTTCACGGAACAGGGCGGCGGTCTGTTGGCATTCTTCGTACTCTCGCTCTTCTGCCTCATCTTCAGCGAAGCAGTTGCGGTCGTAGTCATATTTTTCATACCAGAAGTCGTCATATTGGCCTTTGGCGACTTCTTCCATACCTACCTTTTCGGGATGTCCGAGTTTACGCCACAAATCGTCGATACGACGTGCCAGAATGAGGCTTTCTTCTTCGGACAGCACTCCCTGAATGCTGACATACTTGGGGTTTATCCATTCACTTATCCAGTCGTCATAGTCCTTTTCTATTATAAGGGCCATAGCGAGGCACCACACTTTCATGGCCCACCAGGGGTGGCCTGAAGAGGCGCACAGGTCGCCCATATACAAACCGCGTTTATACTTCCAGCGGCAGTCTTTCAGGCTGAATAGTGCATGTATCTGACGGTTTATCATGTCGTGAAGCATACGCGCTTCGATATGGGTAATACCATCTGTCGGTGTGCAATGGCACACGCAATAAGAACTTCTTTTTCGCATAATCAGAATCCTATTTTCATTTTTGGTTTGGGAACTTCAATGGGCATGATGTCATCTGCTGTGATGGTTCGCATCTCGGAGATGTCTTTCGGGATATGGTGTACGCAGCGGGCGGCGTGCTGTATGTATATCCTGTCTAACTGATTGGCTACAAAGCGGGCATTGCCCCATGTGTCGGGGTCGCGCTGCTGGTAGGCCTTTTTCAGTATGTCGCAGTATTTTTCCCACGCCTGGTCGGTGAACTCATAATTGTACTCGTCGATGCGACGCAGGGTAATCCTAAGAAGGTCTTCGACACTGAAGTCAGGGAACTCAAACTTATTGGGAAATCGTGAGTCGAGTCCCGGATTGACAGCGAGAAGCTGCTTCATGGGTTCTTTGTATCCGCACAGTACGACAGCAATATCACGTTGACTCTCGTCTGCAAGGATGTTCATCAGCAGTTGTATGACGAGTTTTCCCGGGTCACGCTCGTTCTTGCCGTTTAGCAGGTATGCCTCGTCAATCATCAGCACTCCACCCTTTGCTATCTCAAGCACTTTTCGCAGGGCGCGCTCTTCATCACCCCAGAGAGGACCGATAAAGGTGCCACGGTCGCATACTACGACATGGCCGGAGGAAAGGACGCCGGCTTGATGGAGTAGGGCACCGTAAATCTTGCAAACTGTCGTCTTGCCGGTTCCTGGGCGACCGTAGAAGATGCTATGCAGGGAGATGTCGTGCTGCTTGCTGTCAGGGAAGTGCTTACGCATGAGATTGTTATAGATGCCAAGCGACAGTAATTCGTCCATGCGACGTTTTATCTCGTCACATCCCACGAGTTTCAGAAGTGCAAGCTGTGGTTCCTGATTGAGACGCAGTATCTCCACATTCACATGAGTGTTTTCATTCATCTCAATATCACTATGGGAGGTGGAGAAGGGGCTTTGTCTCTCTTTCCTATCCTCTTCCGCAGAGCGTTCGAGGAAATCTTGGAGGGCTTGGTCGAAGTCGTAATCCTCCTCCTTTTCATCATTGTCATCATTATTTTCCTCTGAAGAAGTGGGACCGCAATATGGGGAACATTCATCCATCCTCTTGATAAATTCATCAAGTTCATTGTCGAAGTTGTCTTCCTTATCATCTTGAGCTTCTTCTTCTTTCTCCTCCTCTTCCTCTTCCTCATCATCTTTGTCATCCTCCTCATCATCGTCATCGTCAAAGCTTTTCATGACTGTGTTTTCATCTTCTTCAGGGAGAATGCAGTCGCAATGTATTACGGCGTCCATTAGGCTTTTGCCCTTTTCTCCATGTTGTTCATTCACCTCAATGGACCTCTTGCTGAGGGTGCGGAGGTTGTCGATGATGTGGAAGGGAAACTCGATGTCTTCCATACATTCCATCAGGTCGGCAAAGCATTCGCGATCGGACAGCATGATGCTTTGTACCTTTGTTCCCGGAGCAACGACATCGACTCTTCTCTTGACGAAACGGGTAGCATCAATAATGGGTACCAGGTCGTCAACACATGAACTGCAGAATGTACCTTTCGCCTTGTCGATTTTCTCCTGCTTAAGAGTGTATTTCTCCACAAACAGCAGGACAATCTCTTTACCAGTGGAAAAGACATAATAGTCAACAGGGGTGTCTTTATATGGTCCGAAATCAGTAAGGTGGGTGGAATAAATGTCTTCTTGTTGTGCAAGAGTGTGTAAAAATGTCCCAAAAGTTCTTCTTGTCTGTTTGCAAAACGCATTATATAAACTAAAATCAGTAGTTGTAATATCAAAAATATTTTCCATAATTCTATTTAACGTTTAAATTATCAATTGTCAATTATCAATTGTCAACTCAATAAAACACGAGAGTATTACAGGCACTTGCGGTAATGCAAATGTCTGGGAATAAAATTATAGAGTCATCGATTGAGATTTCTCTATCACATAATCGGACAACTGTATCAATAGGTCAAAGAACGCTCTTGTTTTTCGAGGCAGAGCCTCAAAGAACGCATCGGTAGCGACGAACGCAATGCACCAGTTGAGTCACAAGTCAAAGTGTTAACTTCGTCTTATAACCGCTCGGCATAACATCGTTGTCGTTACTTCTTTCATTTTCTTTGTTAAACAGTTTTGATTATGTGATAAAAATTTTGCGTTAAGCGGCTGCAAAAGTATGCAAAATCCCGATAACTACCAAATAATATCCGAAAAATTTTTACTTTTCTGCACACAAAAGCTCCTTTGAGCATGAAAAGTTTTGGTTTTAGTTTTGGTTTTCGTTATTTTTTTGTACTTTGACTTCGTCGAAGGTACTTCGTCATGGAAATAAAATCAAAAAAATGTTTTTTTATTTGTATTTCTCATAACTTAATCGTACCTTTGCACTCAAAATAAATGATAAGGTAATGAATATATTAGAACTTTCAGAACAGGAGATAGGTCGTAGAGAGAGCCTACAGGAGTTGAGGAACATGGGTATTGACCCATATCCAGCAGCTGAGTATCCAACAGATGCTTTTTCAACAGATATCATAAAGGAGTTTAAGGACGATGCTCCACAGCGTGATGTATGTATTGCTGGTCGTATGATGTCACAACGCATCATGGGTAAAGCTGCTTTCATAGAGTTGCAGGATTCAAAGGGCCGCATACAGGTGTATATCACTCGTGATGACCTCTGCCCAGGCGAGGACAAGGAACTGTATAATAAGGTGTTTAAGAAACTGCTCGATATCGGTGACTTTATCGGTATCAAGGGTTTCGTGTTCCGTACCCAGATGGGTGAGATATCTGTTCACGCCAAGGAGATGACTGTTCTGGCAAAGTCGCTGAAGCCATTGCCTATAGTAAAGTATAAGGATGGTGTGGCTTATGATAAGTTCGATGACCCGGAACTGCGTTATCGCCAGAGATATGTTGACTTGGTGGTTAACGAGGGTGTGAAGGATACCTTCCTGAAGCGTGCTACAGTATTGAGAACCCTCAGAAAGGTGCTCGACGATGCTGGATATACAGAGGTAGAGACACCAACTCTGCAGTCTATTGCCGGTGGCGCTTCTGCAAGACCTTTCATAACACACTTTAATGCCCTGAACATACCAATGTATATGCGTATAGCAACGGAGCTGTATCTGAAGAGACTCATCGTGGGCGGCTTCGAAGGCGTATATGAGATTGGTAAGAACTTCCGTAATGAAGGTATGGACAAAAACCATAATCCGGAGTTTACGTGTATGGAACTGTATGTGTCATACAAGGACTATAACTGGATGATGTCATTTACGGAAAAACTGCTTGAGGAAATATGTATTGCCGTAAATGGTAAGCCAGAGACGGAGATTGACGGCAAGGTGATTTCTTTCAAGGCTCCTTTCCGCCGCCTGCCTATCTTGGAAGCTATAAAGGAAAAGACTGGCTATGACCTCTCGGAGATGTCGGAGGAGGAAATGCGTGAGGTAGCAAAGAAACTGGAGATAGAGGTTGACGAGACAATGGGTAAGGGTAAGCTGATTGACGAAATATTCGGCGAGACCTGTGAGGGTACCTTCATACAGCCTACCTTCATTACTGACTATCCTGTTGAGATGTCGCCTCTGACAAAGATGCACCGCTCAAAGGCTGGCTTGACAGAACGTTTCGAGCTGATGGTTAATGGTAAGGAGTTGGCAAATGCTTATTCAGAGCTCAACGACCCAATAGATCAGGAAGAGCGTTTCATTGACCAGATGAAACTTGCTGACAAGGGTGATGATGAGGCGATGATAATAGACCACGACTTCTTGCGTGCCCTGCAGTATGGTATGCCTCCAACATCAGGTATCGGCATCGGTATCGACCGACTGGTGATGCTGATGACGGGTAATGCATTCATACAGGAGGTGCTCTTCTTCCCACAGATGAAGCCAGAACCAAAGCAGCCAAAGGCAAGCGAAGAGGAATGGACAGCAATTGGTGTGGCAAAAGAGTGGATACCACTTTTCAACAAGGCTGGTTACTACCTGCTGAGTGACCTGAAGGATGTGAAGGCACAGAAGCTGCAGATGGATGTGTGCGGAGTAAACAAGAAATTTAAATTGGGATTGGAAAATCCAAAGGTGGAGGAGTTCCAGGCATACATTGATGCAGCTAATAAAGTTTAGAGTTTAAAGTTTAGGGTTTAGAGATACAATGGAATACATAGTATCAGCAAGAAAATATCGTCCGCTGACATTCGATAGCGTGGTTGGACAGAGTTCGCTGACCACAACGTTGAAGAATGCTGTGAGTAGCGGAAAACTGGCTCATGCATACCTGTTCTGCGGACCTCGTGGAGTAGGAAAGACCACATGTGCCCGCATCTTTGCAAAGGTGATAAACTGTCTTACACCAACTGCTACAGGAGATGCCTGTGGAGAGTGCGAAAGCTGTAAGGCATTTGCAGAAGGACGTTCTCTGAACATCTTCGAATTGGATGCTGCATCCAATAATGGCGTAGAGCAAATCAAAAACCTGATGGAACAGACGCATATACCACCTCAGACAGGTAAATATAAGGTGTTTATCATTGATGAGGTGCACATGTTGTCAACAGCAGCTTTCAATGCCTTCCTGAAGACTTTGGAAGAACCGCCAGCACATGTCATCTTTATTCTTGCTACAACAGAAAAGCATAAGATATTGCCTACAATCATTTCACGTTGTCAGATATATGACTTTGAGCGTATGTCTGTACAGGATATGGTGAACCATCTGAAATATGTAGCGAAGAATGAAGGCATTACGTACGAGGAAGAGGCGCTGAATGTGATTGCCGAGAAGGCTGATGGCGGAATGAGAGATGCGTTGTCAATATTCGATCAGGCTGCATCGTTCTGTCAGGGAAATATAACACGTCAGAAGGTGTTGGAGGACCTCAATATGCTCGATGCTGACAATTATTTCAAGATTATTGATTTGGCGCTTGAAAATAAGGTTAGTGAGGTGATGCTGATTGTAAACAATATCTTCTCGCATGGCTTTGACGGAGGACTGATGATAAACGGTCTTGCTTCGCATGTGAGAAACGTTTTGATGTCATCTGACGAGAGGACTACAAAGCTGATAGAAACAAGTGAGGCACAACGCCAGAAATATGCTGAACAGGCAAAACGTTGTACTCCGAAATTCTTATATAATGCCCTGAAGTTGCTCAACCAATGTGACCTCAGCTATAGGCAGAGCAGTAACAAACGATTGCTTGTGGAGCTGACCCTGATACAGGTAGCCCAGATAACACAGGAGGAAGATGGGGAAAGCGCGGGGCGTAGCCCTAAGAAGCGTTTAAAATCCCTGTTTAACCTGCTCACGCTCCCTCAGGGAACGGTGCAGAAGAGTGTAGAGAGAAGTGTTGTTGCAGTAAAGCCTACCGTTACGGCAGAGCCAAAGAAGGTTGCTGACGTAAAGCCAAAGAAACTTAACATTAACTCACTCGGAGGTTCTTTCGCTTCTTTGAAAGCAAAGAAGGAGAGAAAGGAAGAGGTGTATTCATTGGGAGAGACTGCCAATGAGAATGAAAAATTTACAGAAGATGATGCTAAGAGAGAATGGCTGAGGATGTGTAACTACATGGCTCAGGATGCAAAAGATGTGGCATTAGCGTCTCGTATGCATAATGTTCTCGTCAAGATGGTAGAATGGCCAAAGGTTGAGGCTGTATTCGAGAATACCATGTTGAAGGACGATGTGGAAAATATATTGCCACGAGTGCAGAATGAACTTGCAAAGCTGCTGCACAACGGGAAACTGACAATTACTACAAGGCTGGCAAGAAAAGAGGAGATAGTAAAGAAACTCACTCCTCAGGAAATCTTCGACAAGATAGTAGAAACCAATCCTGCCTTTGCAAGGATGCAGAAGCAGTTGGGGCTGAAGTTGGAAAGGTGAGACGAATATAGGGGAGTGATAGAGTAATGAAGGAATAATGTTCAATGCTCAATTACCTAAACGAGTCGGTAAGCAGTTTTATCTCTACCTGTGGCGTGATGCGTTCATAGAGTATGTTGTAAACGGCATCAAGGATAGGCATGTTGACATGCATGTGGCGGTTTATCTCTTTCATACACTTCGTACCATAATATCCTTCTGCCACCATTTCCATCTCCATTTGTGCGGACTTAACGGAATAACCCTTACCAATCATAGTACCGAAGGTTCTGTTGCGTGAGAAGTTGGAATAGCCTGTAACCAACAAGTCACCAATATATGCAGAATCTTCCATCTTACGTTGTGTAGGGTGTACACAGGTAAGGAAGCGTGACATCTCCTGAAGAGAATTTGACATCAATACGGCTTGAAAGTTATCACCATATTTCAAACCAGCGCAGATGCCCGCAGCAATAGCATACACATTTTTAAGAACAGAACCATATTCTATGCCGATGACGTCGGAAGAGGTCTTGGTCTTGATATATCGTCCCTTCAGAACATTGGTGAAGGATTCTGCTTTCTCCTTATCAGAGCAGGCAACGGTGAGATATGACAGACGCTCAAGGGCAACCTCTTCTGCGTGAGAGGGCCCACCAATGCAAGCGAGATTGTCGTAAGGTACATCGAAGACTTCGTGGAAGTATTCAGAACATACGAGGTTCTCATCTGGAACAATACCCTTGATGGCTGTTACAATAAATTTGTCACGTATTGGAACACGTAGTTTGCGGAGGTGATTCTTGAGGTATGGGGAAGGAGTTACCAATACGAGGGTGTCGTAATTCTTTACGATATCATTGATATCAGATGTGAAATATATTTCGTTGATATCGAAATGAACTGACGTAAGATATGCAGGATTGTGTTCTAAGCGTTTAAAGTCGTTAATCCTGTCATCACGACGCATGTACCACCCGATATGATGGGTGTTATTAACGATAATCTTTGCGATAGCCGTTGCCCAGCTGCCGCCTCCTACGATAGCTATTTTTCCGCAGTCGAACATTAATACATTAAGGATATTATCTTGTAAGCCAATGTCTGGGGTACAAGTTTGTTGAGTAATAGGAAGAGGTGATACTTGAATCCTGATGTGTACATTGCCATAGGACAACTTGTCTCAGCCATCTTGAAGATGGTCTTGGCAATGTCCTCAGGTTTCATACCGTTCTGCTCGTCATTCTCCATTGTTTTGACAGCTTTCTGCAAAGCAGGATATTCAACCATTCCCTTTTCATTCTTTTCGCGAGCTCCAGTAAAGCCTGTCTTTACATCTCCAGGGAGCATGCATGATATATTGACGTTGAATGGAGCCATCTCGTTTCTCAATGCCATAGCATAGCCGTTGACAGCAAATTTGGAAGCGCTATAGAATGCTTGGAAAGGAATAGCGAACACAGCCATAAGACTGCTGACAAATATAATGCTTCCGCTACGTTCTTTTCTCATATAAGGAAGAACTGCCTGAGAGATGTTTACTGCTCCGAAGAAATTTACATCCATAATGCGATGGAGCTCTTTCTGAGTCGTAAATTCCACAGCACCAGAAATACCCATTCCGGCATTGCTGATGAGAACGTCAATTACTCCCTGTTCGTCAATGACTTGCTCAATAGCAGCAGAGCAGTCCTGTGGATTGGTGACATCGCAGTCGATATGTCGGATGCCAACATGATCTACACCATGTCGGGAAAGTTCATAAACCTTATAACCTTTGTCAGCAAAATATTCAGCAGTAGCCTTGCCAATACCAGAACTGCCACCGGTGATAATCATTGTTTTCATGCTGGTGTGTAATATTTTATTACGGATGTGTTCTTATTACTTTTTCTTTTGTTGCGCTGCACTCCACGCCTTCAGACGGTTGTATTCTTTCTTCGTAATACGCATGAAAGATCCATGCTGCGGGGCTGTGACCCCCTTGATATCTTGCGGATCGCGGAAGTTGCGCATGAACTTGTCAGCCTTGCAGATGCGATAGTGCTTCGGTTTGGAAGAATATTCGATATATGCTATGCGCCAACCGTCTTCGCCTGGTACCTGGAAAGCACTCACTCCTTCGCAGTTTTTATTACCTTCGAAGCTTACGTAATCGTCTTCAACAGGTTCGCCCCAAGGACCGGTCAGCCTTGGTGCTGTAGCTGTGAAGAGACCTTTCTTGCCACCTTCTTTCTTTATCATCATGTGGTATAAACCATCGGCAGGAACATAGTTGATGTCTGCATCAATGGTAGCGTATCCCCAATCGAAAAGCAAGCGAGGCTGTGTGAGTTTGGTGAATGACTTGTCTGCATAACTGTAGTACATGCGGTCATACTTGTCTTCTGCACTATTCAGAATAGAGTAGTATATGAAGTAGCCGCCTTTCTTGCCGTCAGGCCATACATAGCTTGGGTCCCAGAATATCTGTGGAGCCCATACCCGAACGGTAGAAGCCCAATCGGTATATGCGCTCGGAGCATTTGGGTCGCAGAAAACAGAAGGTCCCTTGCGGAAATCGAAAGTGGTGGACTTCCAATGTATCAGGTCGTCAGAGGTGAGGAGGTTGATGCCATAATTATGCCACTCGCTCTTCTTTCCGAGAGCCTTCGTCTTGGAATTATTCATGTCGGTTGTCACCATAACATACCTCTTTCCGTCCCAGGAACGGCTTATGTATGCATCTCGGGTGCCTCCCTCGATGCCAGCCAACTTGAAAGAAGAGAAGATGGAGTCACCACCAATGATGTCTTCCCAATTCTCAGCATCCTTACTAATGGCATAAGCAGTCCATTGCCCTTTGTCACTCATGTGGCAATAAAGAAAATAGTTACCCCTCTGAGGGTTTACAGCCTGCGACGCGATGCTAAACAGCGACATCAGTATGAAAAGAAAAATATTTTTCTTCATGTCGAGAAACCTTATTTTATACTATTTTGGTTACAAAGGTACGATTAAGTTTTGAGAAATACAAATAAAAAAACATTTTTTTATTTTATTTCCATAACAAAGTACCCTTGGCAGAGCCAAAGGTACTAATTATGGAACTATTATTTTTTTATTCCCATTCTATTGTCGATGGTGGCTTTGAAGAGATGTCGTAACATACTCTGTTGACCCCTTTGACCTTATTGATGATTTCGTTGGATACCTTCGCCATGAAGTCGTATGGCAGGTGTGCCCAGTCTGCTGTCATAGCGTCTGTACTGGTAACAGCACGCAGAGCAACAGGATGCTCATAGGTGCGCTCATCACCCATAACGCCGACACTCTTGACAGTAGAGAGCAGGATGGTGCCTGCCTGCCAGATGTTATCATAGAGTTTTGTACCGTCGGGCATAGTGTATTCACGCATGTGACGGATATAGATATCATCGGCATTCTGCAAGATGCGTACCTTCTCTGGAGTGATGTCACCAAGTATGCGTACAGCAAGACCTGGGCCTGGGAATGGGTGACGGTTGATAAGGTGGTCGGGCATTCCGAGAGAACGTCCTACACGGCGTACCTCATCCTTGAAGAGCCACTTGAGGGGTTCGCAGAGTGAGAGATGCATCTCTTCTGGCAAACCGCCTACGTTATGGTGGGACTTGATAACCTTTCCCGTGATGTTGAGAGATTCTATTCTGTCAGGATAGATAGTACCCTGTGCGAGCCACTTGGCTCCTGTCTGTTTCTTGGCTTCAGCATTGAAGACCTCCACGAAGTCGCGACCTATTATCTTACGTTTCTGCTCTGGGTCGGTAACGCCTGCAAGGTCGCCAAAGAACTTCTCGCTTGCATCGACACCAATAACGTTTAGGCCGAGACACTCGTAGTCGTGCATCACATCGCGGAACTCATTTTTGCGCAGCATGCCGTGATCAACGAAGATACACGTGAGGTTCTTGCCGATGGCTTTATTGAGAAGCACAGCACATACAGAGCTGTCAACACCTCCTGAGAGTCCGAGGATGACCTTGTCGTCACCCAACTGCTCTTTGAGTTCGCGGACAGTGGTATCGACAAAAGAGGCTGCTGACCAGTCTTGCTTGGAACCGCAGATATCTACAACGAAGTTCTTCAAGAGCAGAGAGCCCTGTAAGGTGTGGAATACCTCAGGATGGAATTGCACTGCCCATACTGGTGCCTTCTCGGAACAATAAGCTGCATACTTTACATCTGCCGTAGAGGCGATGCACTTGCAGTCGGAAGGGATGGCGGTGATAGAGTCGCCGTGACTCATCCATACCTGTGAGTTGTCGTCAAAACCCTTGAAGAGACGATTCTCCTTGTCGATGAAGGCAAGGTTGGCACGTCCGTATTCGCGAGTGTTTGTCTTCTCAACCTTTCCGCCGTTAGAGTATGAGTAATACTGTGCTCCATAGCAGATGCCAAGTACCGGCAGACGGCCCACGAAACGTGAGAGGTCGGGCTTGAAGCCCTCAGGGTCGTGAACAGAGAATGGAGAACCGCTGAGGATGACGCCGATAACGTCGGAGTCGTCTTCAGGATATTTGTTGTAAGGCATGATTTCACAGAAGGTATCGAGTTCGCGCACACGGCGGCCTATGAGCTGAGTGGTCTGTGAACCAAAGTCTAAAATGATTATTTTTTGCATAAGAATTCTGTTGCTTTTTCTAATGTGTCAGTTTTTCCGACATCCAGCAGACGGAGGTCGGTTTTCAGGCATCCACGAATGTCCGCCGTAGCGCATTCGTGCAGATAGAAGTCCATGATAGGGAAGATGTCAGGATAGGTGTCCATGCGCTGCATCAGTTGTTGTGACATGATATGTATGCCGCTGAAGGCATAGAGCCTGTCAGTCTTGGTGCCCTTCACTTCTCCGGTAGCGATGTTGGTCCATCCTACGAGGCGCATATCGTCGTCGAAACAAAGATAGCGCTGCGTCTCGCGTTGAGAAACGAGGAGTGTGGCATCGCCTTGATGGGAGGCGTAGAAGTCGGCAAGATTGACATTGCTGAGGATGTCGCAGTTGTGTATGAGCACCGGGGTGGGAGGGACATCGGAAAAGAGTTCCCTTGCATGCTTTATGCCGCCACCGGTATCAAGGAGGTTATTGCTCTCATCAGAGATGAGTATCTCGACAGAGGGGAATTTCATCTGTAATAATGACAGGTAGTTCTCCAACTGACGTGCATGATGATGGATGTTGACAACGACTCTTGTTGCGCCGCTATCTACAATCTTCTGCATAACCCTTTGGATAAGAGGCACGTCATCAACCGGCACCAATGCCTTTGGTATGACATCGGTGAGCGGTTTTAGTCGTGTGCCCTTTCCGGCAGCAAATATCATTGCCTGCATTTATTCTTCCGTTTCTCCTGAGTTAGGGATGATGAGTTTGTATCCTTTACCGTGGATATTGATGATTTCTATTTCTGGGTCGTCCTTGAGGTGCTTACGTAGCTTGGTGATATACACATCCATAGAACGGGCATTGAAATAGTTGTCGTCAATCCAGATTGTCTTCAATGCGAAGTCGCGCTGAAGGATTTCGTTGCCGTGACTGCAGAGCAGTGCCAGAAGATCGTTCTCCTTAGTAGTGAGCTTACGTGGCTCCGTGCCTTCGAAAGTGAGGAGCTGCTTCTGGGTGTCGAAGAGGAACTTACCAATCTGATACTGTGTAGCCTCCTTGGTCTTCTTACCACGCATGCGGCGAAGAATAGCCTCAATACGGAAAACGAGTTCCTCCATAGAGAATGGCTTTGTGATATAGTCATCAGCACCAATCTTAAAGCCTTCAAGAATGTCTTCCTTCATCTGACGGGCAGTCAGAAAGATGATAGGAACGTCGGTGTTTGACTGGCGTATCTCTTTTGCCAGTTGGAAACCGTCTTTCTTTGGCATCATGACATCAAGAACGCAGATGTCGTAATGGGTCTTGAGAAATGCACGATAGCCGGCTTCACCATCAGGGCACAAATCGGTATTGTAACCCTTAGCCTGAAGGTATTCACGAAGCAGCATGCCTAAGTTCTCGTCGTCCTCGCAGAGGAGGATTCTCAAATTGTCATCCATGAGTTGCATAATAGTTAAAATTTAATTAATTGTATCAATTGTTATTGTAAATGTCGTTCCTTTGCCGAATTCGGAGTCGGCTGTTATGGTACCCTTATGGAGGTCTATTACTTTCTTTACATATGCCAGACCGAGTCCGAAGCCTTTGACATCGTGACGGTTGCCTGTGTGTACGCGGTAGAACTGTTCGAAGATTTTGCGGAGGTTTTCCTTCTTGATGCCGATGCCGGTATCCCTGATAGAGACAGACACCTTGCCGGCAGAAGGATTCCAAGTGCGTATGTAGATGTTAAGTGGTTCGTCCGGCTTGCGATATTTCACTGCATTGTCGATGAGATTGAAGATGACGTTGCTGAAATGAGTTTCTTCAATGAAGATGTCTGATTCTACAGCCTCTATCTCGGTATATACCTTTCCGCCAGTATGTTCTACGCGCAGGGAGAAGGAGTTGGCGATGTTCTCGACCAGTTCGTTGATGTCGCGTTCCTTCATTTTAAAAGCAACCTTCTTGCGGTCAAACATAGACATCTGGAGCACCTTCTCAACAAGGAAACGCAGACGTTTGCTTTCGTCACCGATGACGTTACCCAGATGGTTCACCATATCGTTGCTCTTCGTAACACTCTTATCAGACAACATCTGGGAAGCAAGAGAGATGCTTGAGATTGGAGTCTTCAATTCGTGAGTCATATTATTGATAAAATCGTTGCGCATCTCGGAGAAACGTTTCTGACGGAATATGACAATGATGGTGAAGAGGAATGTCAACAGCAGGATTCCCGTAAAGATAAGTGCCGGTATCATGAAGCGGATGCTGGAATAGATGTAGGCATTGATGTCGGGAAAGTGAACATTCAGATAGCCAGACTTTGCAGCAGGGCCATTGGTGAATATCTGCTGTGAATATGTTATCTCTTTACCTTGGTCGCTATATTCGGAGCAGCGGAATACTTCAGTGCCGTTGTATGTGGTAACAGTGAAGTGGTAAGGTATGTCGATGCCGTTGTTGAGCAGTTGGGTGCGGATGTCCTGATCAAGCTGCTTGAAGTTGATGCGTTGTCTCAGAGGCTTGTCGCTGGCCGTATATAATATGGTATATATTACCTCATCGAGAAGTGCCTTTTGATAAATGACACGATTGCGGATGATCTGCTGCATAGACTTCTGTGCCTCTGCCCATGCATTTTTGTCACTCTTCATGAGACTCTTGCGGGGAGAAAGGGTGAATGTTTGCAGCTCAAAAGAAGAGTATATTGTTCCGTCATCACCTGTTACCGAGAACTGATGTGAGTGTTGTACTGGGCCTCCAAGACTGTTGCTCGTCATTACAGAGTCGGCCTTCTGGGCCTTGCGCTCAGTTTCGTTGACATCTTTCTCAAGATAGGTGAGTGTTTCATTGAGTTCAAGATTGTGGGCTGCTGTATATAGGGCTCGGGTAACAGATTCGTCAAATTGCTCTTTCTTCATTTTCGCCATCTCGGAGATGTAGGAAAACTGAAGCCACAGTAGAGCCGTAAAAGACACTACCATGATGATTGCAATAATCCAAATTGTTGATTTCTTCATCCTGTGTTAATTAAAATTCTGCTGCAAAGTTAAGATAATAGAATTATATACACAAGATTTTTCTTAAAAAGATGAACAGGTGTTAGGGAAATTAACAAAAATACTCCCACATAGTTGCAAATGTGTAACTATGTTTAAAAGAAGCGTATATCATTAATTATATTAGCTCCCACCTTGCTATTTAATAATTGGGTGAGTTCTGTGCGTTGCATGAGGAGGTCGTTTTTCAGTGCCGGTGATGATATCTTAACCCACAGCGTCTGGTTGCGTATCTCAATGCTTTCGGTATAGGGTTCTGCAGCAGGCATCACATCTTTCCAAGAGGCAATAAGGCGTCTCTCAAGAAGTGGCACTTCGAGAGAATACTCACGCATAAACTGTTTTGTGACGTCGTTAATATTCTGTGGATAACGTTTAAACAAAATGCCCTCCTTCCACGTTGAATAGTTTATAGTCGAAATGACCTTTTGACAGTATCTTGTCAAGATGTTCGCGGTTAGTATCTGTTATGAATATCTGTCCGAAATTCTTGCCGGATACCATCCTGATGATATTCTCCACGCGGTGGGAGTCGAGTTTGTCGAACACATCATCGAGCAGTAGCAGAGGACTCTCTTTGAGGAAGTCGAACTGTGCCAGTTTGAGGGATATGACGTATGTCTTTGTCTGTCCCTGACTGGCCTCACGTTTCATTGGAAAACCGCCAATGAGCATTTCGAGGTCATCCTTATGTATGCCGTGTAGGGAATATCCTACAGCAATGTCTCTGTGTCTGTCACGTTGTATCACCTCCAAAAGCGGCCCGCGCTGGCAATGTGACTGGTATCGGAGGGATACTTCTTCATGTTCACCGCTTATTTCCTTATATATATTATTAAAGACAGGGATAAAACGTTCCACGAAGTCTTTGCGCCTGTTATAAATCTCCTCACCATTTGATGCCATCTCTTCTTCCCATAACTCCATCAGCGACATATCGCAGGGAATGTCCTCTTCAGCAGCCTGCTTCAATAAAGCGTTACGTTGCTGTAGCGCTTTGTTGTAGCGGTTCAGGTATTCGATGTATGCATTGTCATATTGGGAAATAACAATATCGAGGAACCGTCTGCGCTCTTCACTGCCGCCAGAGATAATGGAGACATCGTCAGGAGATACACAAATCAGGGGGATAAGACCGATGTGCTCGGAAAGCTTTCGGTAAGCCTTCCCGTTGCGTTTAAAGGTTTTCTTGTGGCCGCGTTTCATACCGACAGAGATTTCGTCGCCAGTATCATACTTGCCATTTAACATGAAGAAATCTTTTTCATGCATTATCATCTGCGAATCTACATTGGTAAACATAGAATGGCAGAAAGAAAGGAAATATAATGCATCTAGAAGGTTTGTCTTTCCCTCACCATTATTTCCAATAAAGCAGTTGAACTTGTCGGAAAAGACAAGTTCAGCCGCTTCTATGTTTCTATAATTCAGTATCGATATAGAGTTCAGTATCATTCCTTATCCAGTAGGATATTCATCATCTCGATAGCAGACTTTGCTATTGGAGTACCAGGACCGAAGATAGCTGCAACGCCAGCCTGATAGAGGAAGTCGTAGTCCTGAGCCGGTATAACACCGCCTGCTACTACCATGATATCCTCACGTCCCAGTTTCTTGAGTTCCTCGAAGAGGGCAGGGATGAGGGTCTTATGACCGGCAGCGAGGGAAGAAACACCCACGATGTGTACGTCGTTCTCTACTGCCTCACGTGCTGCTTCTGCCGGTGTCTGGAACAATGGTCCCATATCAACGTCAAAGCCGCAGTCGGCATAACCTGTTGCTACTACTTTCGCACCTCTGTCGTGACCATCCTGACCCATCTTAGCAATGAAGATACGTGGACGGCGACCTTCCTTCTGTGCGAACTCTTCGGTGAGCTGACATGCCTTCTCAAATTGGCTGTCGCTCTTTGCTTCTGCACTATACACGCCTGAAATAGTTCTAATTACTGCTTTATAACGTCCTACTACTTTCTCACACGCATCAGAGATTTCTCCGAGGGTACAACGTACCTGTGCTGCCTTGACAGCGAGGTCGAGGAGGTTGTTCTCTGACTTCTTGCCATCAGCATATTCCTGTACACATGCTGTGATAGCATCGAGAGCTGCCTTACAAGCTGCCTCGTCACGATTAGCCTTGAGTTTTGCAAGATTCTCTTCCTGCTCCTTACGAACAGCAGAGTTATCAACCTCAAGGATATCGATTGGGTCTTCGTGATCAAGACGATACTTGTTTGTACCAACGATAGTCTGCTGACCAGAGTCGATACGAGCCTGAGTACGAGCTGCTGCTTCCTCGATACGCATCTTTGGAACGCCTGTCTCGATAGCCTTTGCCATACCTCCCAGAGACTCAATCTCCTGAATGAGAGACCATGCCTTGTGAACAAGTTCGTTAGTGAGAGTCTCAACATAATAAGAACCAGCCCATGGGTCTATTTCCTTACAAACCTTTGTCTCGTTCTGGATGTAAATCTGTGTATTACGTGCAATACGAGCAGAGAAGTCGGTAGGCAGAGCGATAGCCTCATCAAGAGAGTTGGTATGCAGAGACTGTGTGTGTCCCAATACTGCACCCATAGCCTCGATAACTGTACGTCCGACGTTGTTGAACGGATCCTGCTCTGTGAGTGACCATCCTGATGTCTGAGAGTGGGTACGGAGAGCCATTGACTTGGGATTCTTTGCTCCGAAGCTCTTTACTATCTTTGCCCACAACAGACGTCCGGCACGCATCTTTGCAATCTCCATGAAGTGGTTCACACCGATAGCCCAGAAGAAGCTCAGGCGTGGTGCAAAAGCATCAATATCAATACCTGCGTTGACACCTGCGCGGAGATATTCCAGACCGTCTGCAAGAGTGTATGCCAATTCGATATCTGCTGTAGCACCAGCCTCCTGCATGTGGTAGCCGGAGATAGAGATGCTGTTGAACTTAGGCATCTTCTGTGATGTGTATTCGAAGATATCAGCAATAATCTTCATTGAGAATGCTGGTGGGTAGATATAAGTGTTACGCACCATAAACTCTTTGAGGATATCATTTTGGATAGTACCAGCCATCTCTTCGAGTTTTGCACCCTGTTCCAGACCTGCAACGATGTAGAATGCCATAATAGGAAGAACGGCACCATTCATCGTCATAGAGACAGACATCTTGTTAAGAGGAATACCATCGAAGAGCACCTTCATATTCTCTACAGAACAGATAGACACACCAGCCTTACCCACATCACCCACAACACGCATGTTGTCTGGGTCGTAACCACGATGGGTAGGAAGGTCGAAGGCAACAGAAAGTCCCTTCTGACCAGATGCCAGGTTACGGCGATAGAAGGCATTTGACTCTTCAGCCGTAGAGAAACCGGCATACTGACGGATGGTCCAAGGACGGAATGGATACATCATTGAGTACGGACCACGCAAGAATGGAGGAATACCGGCTGTGTAGTCGAGATGCTCCATACCCTCGAGATCTTCTTTGGTGTATGCAGACTTTACCTCGATGTGCTCAGGAGTCTTCCATACATACTGTATATTATTTTCTTTCTGCCAAGCAGAACCGTCTTTCTTCTCTATGCCAGAGAAGATATCTATATTCTTAAAATCTTTTCTAGCCATGATTATATTCCCAGTTTAGCGTTAAACTCTTTCAGTGTCTCAAGCTGATTTACTTTTACATGAATGAAGTTCTCGATACCTTCTTTCTTCAGGTCCTCCATACACTCAGGAGCACCAGCAACAACAAACATAGCGCGATTGTTGAGTGCCTTGAAAGCAGGAATAGCGTACTCAGCATATTCCTCATCAGAAGAACAGAGCACTACGATGTCGGCATTAGCCTTCATTGCTGCTTCAACACCTTCTTCTACTGTTGGGAAACCGAGGTTGTCAATAACCTTGTATCCGGCAGAAGCGAGGAAGTTACATGAGAACTGGGCACGAGCCTGTCTCCATACCAAGCTACCGATGGTAAGCATAAAGGCAACAGGCTGTTTTGCTGCACCTTCTGTGGCGAGACGCAGATTCTCGAAGTCAGCAGCAAGACGTGTATTATTGAGAGGACGCTTTCCTTCACTCTTTTCATTGAAGTTAGGGAACTGGTTAGTTCCGAGGATGAACTCACGACGCTGTGCAGCAAGGGTATGACGCTTTGCATTTGTAGCATCAATATCCTCCTGTACGGCACCACTCTTGATAGCCTCAAGGAAACCACCTTTCTCTTCTACAGCGAGGAATTCCTTCCATGCTTCCTTAGCGAGAGATTCTGTAAGAGTCTCTATATAATAAGAGCCGGCAGAAGGGTCAACAACGATATTGAAGTGACATTCTTCCTTCAGCAGAAGCTGCTGATTGCGTGCTATACGCTCAGAGAAATCATCAGGCTTCTCATATGCAGCATCGAATGGAGTTACTACGATAGAGTGAACACCGGCAAGAGCTGCAGACATTGTCTCTGTCTGTGAACGGAGCAGGTTAACATGAGCATCGAAGATAGTCATGTTGTACTCTGTTGTGATAGCATTCACAATCATCTGACAAGCGCAGTCACACTTAGGCTCATACTGCTTAACGATTTCAGCCCACAGCATACGTCCGGCACGGAATTTTGCTATCTCCATGAAGTAGTTCTCTGAGATACCCATGTTGAACTTTATCTTCTTTGCTGCCAGAGTAGCATCAACGCCAGCGTCTGTCAGCTGCTGCATATATTCGTTACCCCACGCGAGAGCGTAACCTAATTCCTGCATGCAGTAAGCACCCTTGTTGCTGAGGTTTACAGCATTTACGGTGATGCAGCGGAAGTTTGGATAATCCTTTAAGGTGTTTACCAATGGCACAGCATAGGTGTTCATTACTTCCATGATGTGGTCAACAGGCTTTCCCTGAAGAATCTTGTCCATTGGATCCCAGTCTATAGAACCGACGATTTTCTCCTTGTCATAGCCCTTCTTCTCAAAGTATGCTACCAGAATCTCAGCCAGTTCTACTGAGTGACGCTTGCAGGTGTTGAAGTTCAGCTCCACGCAATCGCAGTAGATATCCTTGAGGAGTGTCTCTACGAATTCTGCAGAAACGCAGTCTCCTGGAATAGTGAATGACAGTGAGTCGATACCCTTGTTGAGGATGTCGAGAGCCTTTGCATTAGCTGCTTTAGCATCGCCAGCCTCAATTTCCTGACGGATGTACCATGTGTTGTCATTCTTTTTGTTACCGCGAACGAATGGGAATTCACCTGGCATAGAGTAGGGAGTAGAAAGCTTTTCTACGTCGTCTCTCTGATAAAAAGGTTGTACGCTGAATCCTTCGGGAGTCTTCCATACCAAGCGCTTTTGGAAATCTGCACCTTTCAGATCCACAGCAATCTTGTCAAGCCATTCTTGCTTGGTGGGCGCCTGGAACTCGCTGAAGAGTTTCTCTTTTGTGTTACTCATAAAATTGTTTTAGTATTGTATTGTAGTATATAAATAGTATATTGTACCTTATTTAATTAAAAAGGGGAGTGATGTACTCCCCTTTTAATTTAGAAGAACATATATCTGTTGTCTTTTACTTTTGCTTTCAAATATAGCTCTTGCATAAAGTTGCCAGCCATCTGCATCTGGCGCTGTGCCTGACGCTGCATGTATTCTTTCTCATTATACTGCATAGCACGGCTGAGCTTGTTCTTTACGTTGAAGACATATACGCCACCGTTACCCTTAACAGGAGTCTTAGAGAACTTGCCGTTCTGTGTACCTGCTACGGCACCGCTGAGTGCTGGTTCTGCAGCACCTGTAGAAGCTATAAATGCTGGTGAAGAGAATGTAACCTGCTGTACTGGTACAATCTGTGCGCCCTGCTTCTTTGCATCAGCAATGCTCTTTGCACCCTTTGCCTTCTCCATAAGCTTTGCAGCCTTCTTGTCTTTGATGACCTCTGTCTTCAAGTATTCCTTAAGCATGGTATTGTTGATATCCATGTAACCCACTTTGTTAATCTTTGTCAGAGCAAGAACAAGGAGGTTATCATTGTCACCACACTCATACAGAGGAGAAACGATATTCTCATCTTCTGCCTCGAACGCCCACTTCAGAGCATCGTGTGAACCATGAATGCCAGCAATGAGGTGCTGTCCGCTACGAAGGCTTGGTGACTCCAATACCTGATAGCCGAACTTCTTTGCAGCCTTCTCAAGATCCTCTACATTCTGATTGCCAGAAACGAACTGTGAGAACTTGTTGTATGCAGCAGAGTATGTCTCCTTAGAGAAGTCGATAGGCTTCTTGATAACAGCAGCAACATACTTTGTCTTCATTGCCTTGCGGTCGAGAACCTTGAATGTCAGAGTGTCGCCAGTAAGGATGAGAGTCTTTGTCTCTCCAACAGCAGCATTGTTCAGAGCGTTGATGTAATTCTGTGTATTAACATCCATAGAAGGAGCGTTCTGATACTGTGCTGTTGTAATCCACTGTGGCTCACCTTCCTTACCATCATTGATAATAGCATACTGTATAGAGTCAGGCAATTCCTGCTTAGAGATAAGCTTGATTACGTTGAGTGTATTGTCCTGTGTGTTCTCCTTGATAGCTGTTGTAGAGCCTACGCCAACTGAATCAATCTGATTCTGGATATCCATTGGATATGCTGTCTTCAATACTGGAACACCAAGGTATGCAATAGCTGAACCGGACTTGCGTACAATCTCTGATGGGTCGTTCTCTGTAGCGAGTTTTGCAGCAAAGTTCTTAACTTCGTTGAATGCTGCAGCACGGTCGTTAGCAGATGCTGTTACCTTAACAGAAACATACTTAACGTCGCGAGTTTCCTCTGTCTGCTTGAAACGTGGCTTCAACTCGTCATATTTTGCTTTGAGGTCGGACTCAGACACCTCGATGTCTTTGTCGTTGATGCTTGCATATGGGAATACGCCGAGCTCGATATTTGCCTCTGTGTTGTCCTCATTAAACAGCTGCTTTGCCTCAATCTTGTTAGAGAAGAATGTAGCACCCAAGAGAGTCTGATACTTCTGAGCAAGAATCTGCTGACGGAGATTCTTCTCCATAAATGTCCAATAGCGATAGATGGTACGCATCTGCTCTGCCTGCTGTGGGTTAGAGGTCTGCGCCTTCTTGTATTCACTCATGAACTGCTTGAGGATATTTGCATCAAAGCGTCCTGTCTGCTGATTGACAAATGGTGTCTGCATCAACATAGGGTTTGTGCCCTGATTCAGGATGTCACGGATTTCGTTGTCAGTAACTTTCAGACCGAGTTTCTCTGCTTCGTTAGCAATGAGTAAGTTCTGGATGTACTGATTCCACACCATGTCGCGAACCTGATTGAGCTGATCCTCGTTGAGGGTCTCCTGACCCTGTGTCATTTTGATAACTTCTGTGTACTCATCAATGAGGTCCTGATACTCCTGATAGGTGAGCTTCTCGCCTAATACTTCAGCAATCTGCTGACGCTCATTGTTTTTTGTTGACTCGCATGAACGGAATGCTTCCTCTGCGATAAATGCAAACAAGCCCAAGCCGATAATACTTACCAGCAGTGCTCCTTTGCTTCTGATTTTTCCTAATACTGCCATGATTTTATATTGTTCTTGTTTTTATTTCTTGTCCTAAAATGATTGTCCTTGCGCGTGTACGTGCATAAAATCGAGCACAAAGGTACATCTTTTTTTTCTAATCACCAAATTTTTCGTCAACTTTTGTAAGTTTAACGAGTTCTATTTTGGTTTTTGTATTCTTCAGAATCTTACATTTCCATCCTTCAAGGGCTATTACTTCGTTGAGTTTTGGGAAATTCTGATATTGTGTGAGGATTAGTCCTCCCAATGTCTTGTAGTCCTCGCTTTCAGGGAGCTCTATGCCAAGTGTTTCGTTAATTCTCTCTATCTCAAGACGTGCAGAGACGAGATATCCTCCGTCGTTTGTTTGGCGACATACATAGTTGGTATTGTCGTGCTCGTCTTCTATTTCACCAATAATCTCTTCTACAATATCTTCCAAAGCCACAATGCCGCTAGTGCCGCCAAATTCATCAACTACGACAGCTATACTCTTCTTCTGTGCCAAGAGGTTCTCCATCAGTTTCTTTACTGCCATTGTCTCTGGCACAAAGGATATCTGTTGTATGTGTGTATTCCACTCCTTTGTGATGCGGAAGAGCTCTTGGGTGTGTATGTAACCTATGATGTGGTCGATGTCTTCGTTATAGACAAGCAGTTTGGAGTTACCGCTTTCTATGAATTTCTCCTTCAGTTCCTTCAGGGGTGCTGATTTCTCTATGGCATTTATTTCTGTTCTTGGCACCATACAGTCTCTTACCTTGGTGTCAGCGAGGTCTAAGGCATTGTGGAATATCTGTACCTCCGGGTTGTCGCTCTGCTGTACCAGATAATCCAATTCTACCTTCGAAAACTCTTCTTTAGGCTTCTCCTGACTCATATTTACTCCAAACAGTTTCAGCAGAACCTTGGATATTAGAACGCATGCTTTCGAGATAGGGTAGAGCAAGATGTAACAAATACTTGTCGGGAATGCCATCACATCCAGTAGGAAGTTGGCGTTATTCTTAAAAATTGTTTTGGGTAGGAATTCTCCCACAAAGAGCACAATGATGGTCGAAAGTATAGTGTCTGCTATCAGTTTGAAGGCTTCCGGCTCGTTAGCAAATATGGTGCTATCGAATAGTTTTGCAATGAGAATGCCGTATATGACGAGAGCTATATTGTTTCCCACCAGCATTGTGGTAACAAAAGTGCTTGGGTGCATATAGAAATGATCCACGATGCGGTGGTTAAGGTTGCTGTCGTCACCCTTCATTTCTGCAAGCATCCTGTTGCTCGATACATACGCTATCTCCATTCCTGAAAAGAATGCGGAGAATAGTAATGCGATAAAAATGTATATGACAAGATTTATGTCCATGTTTATCTGTTTATCTTCGGTAGAGTCGGTTTTGCCGGACTTCTCTTTGCGGGTGCTGTTGAGTCGTTTGCTGTTGCTGTGGTATCGGGGCCTTTTTCTTCTTCTCTTATGAAGTTGCCCTTCGTGTTTGTAACCTTGTAGTGCCTCATGTGTTCATCACTCGTGAAGTATGCTCCTTCTATTTCTCTTTCAGGAGTAATAACATGTGAATACAGGTTTGAATATAATTCGTGTCTGTTCTGGTCCCACCACAGCTCTTCGCTCCAGAAACGCAAGCCGTCAACGGTTTTTACGCGTACATTGCCGATAAGATGCCATAGTTTTTGCTGGGTGTAGTTATAGGCGGTGTCAGCCTGTATGTATGTCTCTACGTGGAATTTCTCGTCAAACTGCTCCATAAAGAGTCCTCTTGGAAAGTACCATCGTGGGGGATTCTTTATCTCGTTGACTTCCCATTTCTCTGCCACAATGCGATACCTCATGACGCCAGAGTCTGAAACGAGGGTGTTGATGCCGTAGGATATCATCACCGAAACAGAGTCTTGCGGATTGATGGCAGCTGCCGTATGCTCTTTCTGCTCGGAACAAGCGCATAAAGCAGAAAGGGCGATAAATAGTAGTGATATGGTATAATGGGAGATATTTAGTCGAACTTCCATTTTGCGAACCAGCGTTCATTAAATGTCAATCCCAGATTTATGCGAAAAGTGTTGTCGCGTATCATTCCTGTGGCATTCGTGTTTACCCATTGAAAACTGACATTGAGCATAGAACGGGTGTTATATACGTTGACGATTGGAAGGCCTATGCCGGCACTCACGGATATTTCTCTCGGTCCCTTTTGGTCGTTGATTTTGATGTATGATGTAGAATATCCCATACCGAAACGATATCTTATCCTGTCTCCAAACGAGCGGCCGCTAGCATTCTTGCAGTATTGTGCACCAACGTTTATCTTATGTCTGTCATTAAAGCCGTCGGTGTCGTCACCCATTTTCTTGCCGGTCTTCTCGTTTATGTAATCTACAGCCTTCATCTTCGACCATCCCTGATAGGTGTAGTCGAGTCCTACAATCCATTGGTCTTTGTGCTTCCACGAAACACCCGCACCGATACTGGTAGGCAGTCTCAGGGCGTTTTGTGCCTTGTATAGTGTGGTGTCGTTTACGGCAGATTGCGCGTTTGATGTTACTACCTCACAACGTGGGCTGGCTCCCATGCCGTATCCGGGAGAGTAGGTGAGACCCATTGTCAGCAAGTTGTTTTTGTCGAGGGGTAGGGAGTAGTGTACGCCGAAGTCCAGTTTTACGGTACTTATCGTTGCTGTATAGTATCTGGATAACGACTTGACGTACGAGTCGGTATATGTGGTAACGAGAAAATTGTCCAATGTGCCCCACATATAGTTGACGTTCGTACCGATAGAGAGATTGTTACTTATAGCCCATCCTGCACCGATATATACCATACGCAAACCGCCAGCACCAGTATTTTGTGTTGAAACGGTAGTCTTAGTCTCTGTTGTAGGGTATTGCACATAGTCGTTGATAATCCTTGGCTTTGTGGTGTATTCATATCCCACAACGCTATATGGCATGATACCGAATGACATACCGAGGTGCTTCATTACTCTGAATGATGCTACGGCATATTCGAAACAAGCATCCCTGCTGTTGAGACTTCTGCTTCCCTGTGCAGTTGTTTCTTTAAAGTTGGCTGTCTGCATTGTCATCGCAACGTCAAAGATGAATGTCGTAGAGTCTATCTGTGAGTATGAGGCAGGGTTGAGATAGTTTACCTGTCCTTGCTCCCTGAGAGCGATGCCAACGCCGTTCATACCGCGGCTCATGCCGACAGACTGGTCACCCAACAGACCTACACCATACTGCGAATATGGCGAACTAGTGTCTCCTTGGGCGTAAAGTGATGCTACTGGAAATGTGAGTAGCAGCGTTATGGTTGTTATAAACGAAAAAACACTTTTTTTCATTATTTTGAGTTGTTTTTTTACAATTTGGCGCAAAAGTACAAAAAAAAAGCGTAATTTTGCAGCCGTGAAACGATTTATTTTACTTTTTAAGGTTTTTTTTATATGCTTTTGCTTCAATTGTACAGCAAAGGCGGAGTCGTATGACTCTATTCAGGTGTATCTCATGACGTGTGAGCCGCATGATGAGATATATAGTCTCTATGGTCATACGGCGATACGAATTGTTAATCCTCAGAATGATATGGATATTGCCATCAACTACGGTGCCTTCGATTCTTCTGAGAGTAATTTCGTACTCCGCTTTGTCTTTGGCCTGACGGACTATATGATGATGGTGTATGACTATAGTGATTTCCTTGCTGAGTATCGCTATTTCGGTAGCGCTGTCCATCAGCAGCACATCAATATGACGTCTGAGGAAAAGCGTGTCTTTATGGCGGCATTGGCAGAGAGTGCCCAGCCTGAGAATATAAAATATCGCTACAATTATTTCTACAACAACTGCACTACGAAGGCTCGTGACATCATCTTCGGTGCTATCAGTGGTGAGAAGGTGTTGGAACGTTCTGACGATAATCCGTTGACATATCGTGAGCTGATACATCTGAAGACTGCTGGCTCTCCGTGGGCAGAGTGGGGGAATGACTTCCTACTCGGTGTGTTGGCAGATGTGAAGACTACAAACTACGAGGCGGAATTTATTCCAGACCGCCTCATGAGTGACTTTAACAAAACTGTTGTAGTTGATTTTGATGGCAACAGGCGCAGGCTCGTAGATGAAGACAAGGTAGTCCTCCCGTCTGGAACACCGAAGTTTGAGCCGATGCAAGGTTTTTCATTGAGTCCCATCGAGGTATTTAGCATCCTCTCCATCCTCATTATCATCTGGAGCATCGCAAAGAAATTCTTCACAAAACTGTCAACTGTCAACTATCAACTGTCAACTGTCATCGACTACGCCCTCTGCTGTCTCTACGCTATTCCGGGATTGCTGCTGACGTGCATGCTGTTCTCCCAGCATCCTACGGTATCGTTGAATTTCCAGATACTTATCTTCAATCCGCTGCTCTTTTGGCTTGCCTATCCTAAGTGTCAGGTGCAGCGTCGCTGGGAGATAATTCTTGGCTGTGTGGTGCTGTTCCTCGTGTTGGGCCTGGTGCAAAGCTATGCTGAAGGAACAATTATGCTCGCCTGCGCCCTCGGTTGCCTCGCCCTGTCAAATATAAAGTTACAGAAAAAGTCGTCACCTTTACCTCTAATTTTTTACTTTTCACTTTTCACTTTTCACTTTTCACTAACTTCCTGTCACAGCTCCTCCAAGGTGGCAAAGGACGATGTTTATGGTGTCGGTAGTGAGCAGAAGTACCGGAAGAATGACAGCCAGCCTGTCCGCAGTGGTAAGGTAAAGAGTGATGTCATCCTTTCTCAGGCTATGTCACTCCTTGGTACGAAGTATCGCGCTGGCGGGGCAGACCCTCGCGGCTTCGACTGCTCAGGGTTTACGAGCTATGTCTATGGCCTGAATGGCATTTCCATCGGGCGCTCTTCGCGTGACCAGTTTGCCCAGAATACTCCCATTAATCGCAACCAGATACGCCCCGGTGACCTGGTATTCTTCTCGGGTACCAGAATAGGCTCCGATGTCGGTCATGTGGGGATAGTGACAGAAGTAGATAGGTCTGCTGATACCTTTCTTTTTATTCATTCCAGCAGTCGTGGCGGCGTCGTGATATCCCGTTCTACAGACGCCTACTATGCCCAACGTTACCTCGGTGCAAAGAGAGTTAAAATGTGAGATGTTAAATGTGAAAGTTGAAGGGTGAAAGGTTAAATGTGACGACAGATATTTACAATCGTCATCATTGCTTTTTCCATTGTCTGTACGCTGATGTGTTCGTTGGGTCCGTGGAAGTCGATAGCGCCGGTGAAGATGTTGGGGCAGGGGAGTCCCATGAATGACAGCTGCGCCCCATCAGTGCCGCCGCGAATGGGTTGCACCTTGGGCTCTACGCCAGCATCGAGCATTGCCTGCTTGGCACGTTCTATTATATTAATATGGGGGGCAATCTTTTCGAGCATGTTGTAATATTGGTCGGCAACAACACATTCGCAGGTTCCTGCGCCGTATCTGTTGTTTATCACCTCTGCAACGCCTTGTATGAAGGCTTTGCGCCTTTCGAAGTTCTTGCGGTCGTGGTCGCGGATGATGTAGTTGAGATGGGCTTCAGAACAAGAGCCCTCGATATTCGTAAGATGCCAGAAGCCCTCATAACCCTCCGTCTGCTCAGGCGTCTGCTCTGCGGGCATCATGCTGACAAATTCTGTCGCTATGCGTCCGGCATTTATCATACGGCCCTTGGCATATCCTGGGTGTATGCTGAAACCCTTGATGGTTATCTTTGCTGAAGCAGCATTGAAGTTCTCGTACTCCAGCTCACCCTCTGCGCCACCGTCAATGGTGTAGGCATAGTCACAACCGAAGCGCTTCACGTCAAAATGGTGAGCTCCAAGACCTATCTCTTCGTCGGGATTGAAGCCGATGCGTATTGTGCCGTGAGGTATCTCCGGATGGTCACGCAAATAACACATTGCCTGCATTATCTCCGCTATGCCGGCCTTGTCGTCAGCACCGAGAAGGGTCTGCTCTGTAGAACCAGGAGCGTTAGCCCGAATAATATCTTCGCCTGTCTTGTCGTCGTGTGTGATGTATGCTTTTATTTCTGCTCCAGAGCAATCAGGAGAAGTGTCGTAATGGGCAATAAAGCCTATTACGGGCACTCCTTCCGTCTCTATATTCGCTGGTAGGGTAGCATACAGATACCCCATATCATCGAGCACCACGTCATCCAACCCCTCTGCTATCATCTCGTCGCGAAGATAGCGTGCAAAGACAAGCTGCTTTGCCGTGCTGGGTGTCGTCTGTGCATTCTCGTCTGACTGCGTGTCAAACGTGGTGTACTTGATAAACCTATCTACGAGGGGAGACATTGAACATTGAACATTGAACATTGAACATTCTTTTAGTCGCTTTGCTTTGTAAAAGCGTCCCTTTGGGCCGAGCGGAACATTGACCTTAGGCCTTTGACCGCTTAACTCTCTTCCTCTTCAGCTTTGGCTTTGTCTTTAGCTTCTTTCGTTTGAGGAAGATCTGGCGTTACCTTTATCTTTTCTTCTAATTCGTCGCAAAGCTCTACGTTGTCTCTCAGCAGTCTGATGCATGCCTCGCGACCTTGGGCCAGCTTTGACTGACCATAAGAGAACCATGAACCGGTCTTCTTTACGATGCCTTTCTTTACTGACAGGTCGAGAATTTCGCCCACTTTGCTGACACCACTGCCATACAGAATATCGAATTCACACTTTCGGAAAGGAGGTGCTACCTTGTTCTTTACAATCTTCACCTTTGTGAGGTTACCGATTACCTCGTCACCACTCTTTATTGGTGATGCCTTTCTGACGTCGATACGGACAGAAGCATAGAATTTCAGGGCATTACCACCTGTTGTTGTCTCAGGATTGCCGAACATCACACCAATCTTCTCACGCAGCTGGTTGATGAAGATACAGGTGGTGTTTGTCTTTGCTATGGTAGATGTCATTTTTCGCAGCGCCTGTGACATTAGACGTGCCTGCAGACCTACCTTGTTGTCACCCATCTCGCCTTCTATTTCTGCTTTTGGTGTAAGAGCAGCAACTGAGTCGATGACAATGATGTCAACGGCAGCCGAAGAAATGAGTTGGTCAGCAATCTGCAATGCCTGCTCTCCGTTGTCGGGCTGTGAGATGAAGAGGTTATCGACATCCACTCCTAAATTAGCAGCATAGAAGCGGTCGAAAGCGTGCTCAGCATCTATGAAAGCAGCAATACCGCCAGTCTTCTGCACCTCTGCCATCGCGTGGAGGGCGAGGGTTGTCTTACCCGATGATTCAGGACCATATATCTCAATAATACGTCCTCGTGGGTAACCACCTACTCCGAGGGCGATGTCGAGTCCGAGAGAACCAGATGGTATCACATCGACATTCTCTATCTTCTCGTCACCGAGCTTCATGATAGCACCCTTACCGAAGTCTTTCTCTATTTTCGCCATCGCAGCGGCGAGGGCCTTAAGTTTGTTTTCGTCTGCCATTTATGTAATTATGAATTATGAATTAAGAATTATGAATTGATTACAGTTCCAAGTCCTCGTTGAACACTTCGTGCCAAGGGAGGCCTTGTTTGTTAAGCTGTTCCATGAATGGATCCGGGTCGAAGTCTTCTACGTTCCATACGCCAGGCTTCTTCCACAGGCCTTTTGCAAACATCATAGCACCAATCATTGCCGGTACACCGGTGGTGTAGCTCACACCCTGCATGCCAGTCTCCTGAAAGGCTGCCTGATGGCTGCAGTTGTTATAGACGTAGTAGGTCTGCTCCTTGCCGTCTTTGATGCCACGAATGCGGCAACCGATACTTGTCTCGCCTTCGTAGTTCTCGCCCAAGTCCTGTGGATTAGGAAGCACAGCCTTGAGGAACTGCAGCGGAACGATATTCACCTTTACTGTCTTACCAGAGCCGTCTGCAAGTGGTGCCTCGTATGTGACATCGTCGATTCTTGACATTCCGATATTCTGTATCACGTCGAGATATGTCAGATACTGCTGTCCGAAGGTCATCCAGAAACGTGCCTGCTTGATGGTTGGATAGTTCTTTACGAGACTCTCCAGTTCTTCGTGGTGCATCAGGTATGACTCTCTCGGACCGATGTTAGGGTAGGTGAGAGCCTTGTGGACCTCCAACGGTTCTGTCTCTATCCATTGACCGTCTTTATAGTACAGACCCTTCTGAGTTATCTCACGAATATTTATTTCAGGGTTGAAATTTGTGGCAAAAGCCTTATGGTGGTTGCCAGCATTACAATCTACGATGTCAAGATATTGTATCTCGTCAAAGTGGTGCTTTGCAGCATACGCCGTATATACACCGCTCACACCTGGGTCGAAGCCGCAACCGAGAATTGCTGTCAGACCTGCCTCCTTGAAGCGGTCCATATAAGCCCATTGCCAAGAATACTCGAAGTGTGCCTCGTCGCGTGGCTCATAGTTAGCGGTGTCCATATAGTTAACACCACAAGCTAAGCACGCATCCATAATGGTAAGGTCCTGATAAGGCAGAGCCAAATTCAGGCACAACTCTGGCTGATAGGTATTAAACAGTTCCTTCAGCTGTTCTACATCGTCAGCATCCACCTGTGCCGTCTTGACAGTAACGCCATATTTGTCTTTCAGCACCTTTGCCAGCGCATCACACTTCTCTTTTCTGCGGCTTGCTATTGTGAAGTCGGTGAAGACGTCTGCGTTCTGTGCAATCTTGTGGGCAGCAACAGTAGCGACGCCGCCAGCACCAATCATAAGTATTCTCATCTTTCTTGTTTTTTAATAGAATCTATTTTAGCCTGTGCCTTGTTGGCCTCCTTGTTGGCCTCCATAGCGCTTTCCTTGCGGTGGAAGCCAATGCGTACTCCGTTCTGCGTCATTATGAGCGAGTCGTTATCCATATATACGAAGTCCAAAGTATCCATCTTTACCTCTACCGGTGCATCTATATCAGGCCCCTCGGTAGGTTTCATGTCAGCAGAAACGAGGATGAGTCTTCCGTTAAGCATGTGCCACTGTACGTAGCGCTTCACCTTCGGATATTCTACCGGAGAGTCTGACTGTAGCGTGCTTGTTGAGCGGACGTATCCCACTGCCTGTGCCTGATGAGCACGCTTCAGGGTAAAGCCATATTCGCGAGGCACCATGAAGGTGTTCTTTATTGAGTCAGGCATATCGGCCATCATACGCTTCTGCATTCGTGGACTCATGTGCTGCAGGTCTTTCATTACAGGGATGACGGGATAGGTCCACGTACCCTTCAGTTGGTCAAGGTCTATTGCCATCGCAACAACGGTGGTGTCGATAGAGTCGCGTATTATTCCCACCCAGTCGCCTATTGACGGCTTGCCGATGATGCGGTGATTGTCGTGAGCATCGATGCAGTCATATACCACAGGGTCACCAGTAAAAGGCCACAGGACAATAACGGAATCGGTAGTGCCGTCGCAGACAAGACCATATACCATAGAGTCGCCCTTGATGTCCACCTTTATGTCTGGGAAACCGGCAGCCATCTGCTCCTTGCCCTGCTCTTTCTTAGAGCAGCTGAAGAACAGCAGACTGACGATGCCTACAAATGCTAATATCTTTTTCACTTTCTATAGTTGATAATTAGTGTTTTCGTTTTCGTACGAAGTATCCGAGGTGCAAAATTACTATTTTTTTTTTATTCGTGCAAGTTTTATGAAAAAAACAATTAAAAACAAAAAAGAAAAAGGGATATCTTTCCAATTTAAAGCCACAAAACAATAAGTCTACTCTGTAATACTATTGGCAATCTGTTGGCAAATGATGCAAAAATATCTCATGCTACTCTCTATAACTTTTCATGAAACCCTACAGCATATCTCATACTACTCTCCATTCTATCCATATAGTAGCCCCCTTGTATCTCCTATGTATCTCCTATGTTCCTCCTATCGTTGTCCGCTACTTATTCGCTACTTGTTCGGTACTTGTCCGCTTATCTACCGGACATCTACCGAACATCTACCGGACATCTACCGGACAAGTATAGGAGATACTGACTTGTTATATGCTTGTTCCATTGGGGCTCTATACTTGATATGTTGGAGGTCTTCCCTTGATATGTTGGAATTCTTCCTTTGATATGTTGGAGTTTTTCCCTTGTTGCATTATAGAGATAAACTGCGCCGATAAACTTTTTTCTTTTTTGTTTTGATGGTTTTTGGAAATACATTTAAACCTCTTCCGTAGAGTTGCGTCATAGAAAGCAGTTATGAAACAAATTATTACGCTATTATCATTTATATTTATGCTCTGTCCGATGGTGATATCGGCGCAGGAGGCAGATTCTGTTCAGGTAACAAAACTGGCTAAGGAACGCACCATTACTGGTACTCTCATTGACAAGGAGTCAAAGGAGGGCGTTATGCAGGTAACCATTCAGTTGCTGAAGACTGACTCTACTTTTGTAACAGGAAGTGTCAGCGATATGGACGGACATTTTTCTGTCAAAGCACCTGAAAATGGTAAGTACATCCTCAAAATGAGTGCCATTGGTTACAAGACAATGACGAGAGATGTGGCTATCAGCGATGACAACGACTTTACCTTCGGAAGAGTGAATATGGAGACGGATGCTGTAATGCTGAAGGAGGTTATTGCCAATGGTGTTGCAGCAAAGGTGGTGATAAAGGAGGATACCTTCGTTTATAATGCTGCTGCTTACAGAACACCAGAAGGTTCTGTGATAGAAGAACTGGTGAAACGTCTTCCGGGTGCACAGATTGATGATAGCGGAAAGATTACCATCAACGGTAAGGAGGTAAAGAAGATAATGGTGGACGGTAAGGAATTCATGACTGGCGATACACAGACGGCACTGAAGAATCTTCCTACCTCTATAATAGAAAAGGTGAAGGCCTATGACGAAAAGAGTGACCTCGCAAAGATGACTGGCGTTGATGACGGCGAAGAACAGACAGTGTTGGACTTCGGTATCAAGAAAGGAATGAACAAAGGATTCCTGACAAACATAGACTTGGCAGTAGGTACGAAAAAAAGATATGCCGAGCGTGTGATGGGTGCCTACATGAAGGATAACAGCAGAATAATGGTGTTCGGCAATATGAACAACACTGGCGACAGAGGCTTTGGCGGTAGAGGCGGCTTCGGTGGCGGTGGCCAAGGATTATCTGCTCCAAAGATGTTCGGACTGAACTACAACTACGAGATAAAGGATAAGTTGAAGGTGGACTTCTCTGCAAGATACAATCATAATGATACAGACAACAACACAATCACATCAACTGAAAACTTCGTTTCCAAGACAGGCTCGTTCGGCAATAGCATAAGCCAGAACTACAGTCGTTCAAATTCTTGGAACATGAGTGGACGACTGGAGTGGAAACCTGATACGATGACAACTATCCAGATACGTCCGTCTTTCAGCACAAGCAAGAACGACGGCAGGTCAAAAAGTATCAATGCTACCTTTAACAGAGACCCTTACAGCTTTGATGGCGTTACAGACCCTATGGACAGTGTAATGATGAATGCCATAGAGAGGGCTACAGACTATAAGTTCCGCGTAAACCGCAGAGAAAACAAATCTCTGAGTTATGGCACCAGCACTTCATTCAACGTTAATGCTACTGTTAACAGACGACTTTCTTCCCGTAACAACAGCATTACTTGGCAGGGACGCTATTCTACCAGTAAAAGCGACAACGAATCGTTGAGCACGCAGTATGTGGAATTGTATCTGCAGAATGACTCATCATACTACAGAAACAGATATAATGTGACTCCTTCGAAGAATTGGGAGTTCCAAAATTCACTGTCATATACCGAGAGACTGTCAAAGTTCTCTTTCCTCGTATTCCGTTATATGTACAGATATAGCAACAGAACCAGCGAGAGATCTACCTACGATTTCAGCAGAGTTATATACGATGCTACTCCGTTGCCTGTTTTCGACCCGAATGACTTTATGGCTCGCATCCCCAGTATGATGGAGTATCGTTCATTCGATAACTATGTCGGAATGTATCAGCCTCTGAACAAGAATTCTGTGTTCTATGACAAGGATCAGAGCCGCTATTCAGAGTATGACAACTATACCCACGAACTGGAACTTACTTGGCGCAGGACAACAAACAACTATAACCTCAACTTGGGTGTGATGTTCCAGCCACAGAGCCAGAAACTGACTTATCAGCATCTGGGATTGGACACAGTGGCAAAGAGAAGTGTCAGCAACATCACTCCAACCCTGGACTTTAGATACCGCTTCAACAAGCAGAAGAGCCTCAGGCTGAACTATCGCGGACGTACCAGCCAACCGTCAATGGAGAATATGCTGCCTATAGTAGATGATACCGACCCGCTGAACATCAGCATGGGTAACCCTTACCTGAAGCCATCGTTTACACAGAACTTCTCGCTGAGGTATAACAACTACATACAGAAACACTTCAATAGTATCATGGCGTTTATTAACTATAGCAACACCCGAAACAGCGTTTCAAATATGGTGACATACGACGAAAAGACGGGTGGACGCCTTGTACAGCCACAGAATATCAACGGCAACTGGAATATCAACTCGGCATTTATGTATAATACCTCTATAGATACTGCTAATGTATGGAACGTAAACTCCTTCACTAGTGTGAGGTATGTAAACAGTGTGAACTATGTTAACCTCGACAGAGACGATACAGCAGAGAAGAACTACACTCGTACCACAACTCTGGGACAGCGCTTGGGATTTAGTTACAGAAACGGATGGCTTGAAGTAGAACTGAATGGTAATGTTGACTATACTATAAATAAGAATAAGTTGCAGCCAAATTCAAATATGAACACTTGGAATTTCCAGTATGGTACTGATATCACCATTACTGCACCTTGGGGTACGGGATTCTCTACGAGTGCTCATATGTCGTCAAGACGCGGATATGCTGATGCTGCTGCTAATACGAACGAATTTATATGGAATGCCCAGATATCTCAGAGCCTCCTTGATGGCAGACCTCTGACTATTTCGTTGCAGTTCTTCGATATCCTGCATCAGAGAAGCAGTTTCTCAAGAGCCATCGATGCTAACTCAAGACGTGATACTTGGTATAACAGCATTAACAGCTACGCTATGCTGCATGTCATCTATCGCTTCACTGCCTTTGGCGGCATGCAGGCTCGCCAGCAACAACGTGAAGGCGGCAGAGAAAGTGGCAGAGAAAGTGGTGGACCTGGCGGCAGAGAAGGCGGCTGGCGCGGAGGTAATCAAGGCGGCTTCGGTGGCGGTGGCTTCGGCGGAGGAAGAAGATTCTAAGAGAGGTGAGAGGTAAGAGGTAAGAGCTTAGAGCTTTAAACCAATATGATGAAAACAAAAAGTCCGGTGCAAGTGCATCGGACTTTTGTTATTTCCTGTTGAACTGATTCATCGTGACATCAACTCCTGCAAGGACAAACGACTTGATGATTTCTTGCGATGTGTCGAAAACTGGTGACAGAGTGGTTTTCTCCTCGTCAGAGAATTTCCCCAAAACATAATCAACCTGCTGCCCACGTGAGAAATCACTACCGATGCCAATCCTGAGGCGTGCATAGTCCTGACCTATGAGCTGTCGGATGTGTCCCAAACCATTGTGACTGCCGCCAGAACCTTTTCCCCTGAGGCGGAATTTTCCGAGAGGAAGATCTTTATCATCAACAATAACGAGAAGATGATTGTTAGGAATATTTTCCTTCTCCAACCAATAACGTACTGCATTACCAGATAAATTCATGAATGTAGTAGGTTTCAGCAGGAGAAGCTTACGTCCTCGCACAGAAGTTTGTGCAAGAAAGCCAAAACGCTTGTCCTCAAACATAGCGTCTTGGCTTTTTGCAAACGCATCAATAGCCATCCATCCGACGTTATGACGCGTTTCGTGATATTCGGGTCCGGGATTACCGAGACCTACTATGAGATATTTCTCCACTAATCAAACACTTAAGAAGCAGCCTCTGCTTCTGCTGCAGCTGCAGACATAGCGGCACGTGTCATCTTCACAGAGCATACGATAACCTCTGGAGAAGTAGCAAGTGTGATGCCTGGATATGAGAGGTCACCAACCTTGATTGACTTACCGATTTCGAGAGCTGTAACGTCAACGTCAAGCTTCTCAGGAATCTGACTGTATGGAGCTGTAACCTTAATCTGACGGATAGAGAGTGACATACGACCACCGAGGCGTACACCAGCAGCAAGACCAACGAGGTTAACAGGAATACCTACTGTAATTGGCTTTTCAGGAGTTACTTCGAGGAAGTCAACGTGCAGAGGTGCGTCTGTTACTGGGTGGAACTGCATCTCCTTAGAGATAGCCATATGCTTCTCACCATCGATGTTAAGATTAATGATGTAGATGTGAGGAGTGTAGATAGCCTTGCGGAGCTCTGAGAAAGGAATAGAGAAAGCCAATGCCTCTGGCAAACCGTTCTCGCCCTTCTTCTCACCATAAAGGTTACATGGAACAAGACCTTCCTTACGCATCAAACGTGATGCTCTTTTACCTGTTTCGGTACGCTTAGTACCTGTAAGAGTGATTTCTAACATAACTTTGTGTTACTCTAAATTAAGTTGATAAAATGCTTAATTCACCATCACACGGATGCTTCAAAAAGCAACTTTTTCTTTAAAAGTGGGTGCAAAGGTACAAAAAAAAGTTTAGAGGTAAGAGGTATGAGGTGAAAGGTGAGAGGTGTAAGTGAGATTTTTAGGTTTTTTTAACAGAGTGCATATAAATTCTTCGCTCTTCACTCTTCACTTTTCACTTTTTTTTCGTACCTTTGCAACATGGTAAATCGCGATCTTATACGTATTAAAGTAGTTCAGTTAGCGTATGCTTACTCCCAGAATGGGGAAAGTAATGTGACAAAGGCAGACAATGAGTTGAAAATATCATTGTCTAAGGCATACCAATTATACAATAACCTTCTCCTACTCATTTGTGCTGTCACCAAGATGGCTCGCAAGCGTTATGATATTATCAATACCAAAGCAGAGCGCGAGGGTAGGAAAATACCTCAAAATGCTTTTATTGACAATAAATTTGCGTTACAGCTGGAAGAGAATACCCAGTTGCGCAGTTTCGTAGAGACAAATGGGGATATATGGGAACAGAAGGCCGAATTTGTGAAGAACCTGCTCCTTGAGATGCAGGAGGACGAGACGGTGAAATGTGATATCGGCTCCAGCTATGAAGACTGCAAGGCGATGTGGAAACAGCTTTACAAAAAGCATATCTTGGATAACGAGGGTCTTAATGATATCTTGGAATCAGAAAGCCTCTATTGGAACGGCGACAAGGATATCATCGATACCTTCGTGCTGAAAACAATAAGCCGTTTTGACGAGAAGGCAGGAAGTGAGCAGGAACTGTTGCCGGAGTACAAGGAAAATGATGATGAGGAATATGCCCATCAGTTATTGTACACAGCATTAAAAAATGCTGAGGAGTATCAGCAATACATAAAGGATGCATGCGAGGCGTGGGACTTCTCAAGATTGGCCAAGATGGACATCGTCATCATGCAATTGGCAATAGCCGAAATGATAAACTTCCCAAAGATTCCAATCCCTGTTACCATCAATGAATATGTAGAGTTGGCAAATGAATATTCTACACCAAAATCGGGAAAGTTTGTAAACGGTATATTAGACGCAATAGCAAAAGAGAAAAATCTTAAATTAAAGAAAATATTATGACAAATGTAATTCTTGCTGCACAGTCAGCACAAGGCGGTGGCTACTCTATGATTATAATGATGGTGGCTATCTTCGCCATTATGTATTTTTTCATGATTCGTCCACAACAGAAAAAGCAGAAGGAAATCCGTAATTTCCAGAATTCTCTTTCTGAAGGTATGAGGATTATTACTGCCGGTGGCATGTATGGCACCATCAAGAAGGTAAACATGGAAGATGGTAGTGTTGATGTAGAAATATCTAAGGGTGTTGTTATCAACGTTGACAAAAACTATGTATTTGCAAACGCTGCCGCTCAACAGACGAAGTAAATGAAACGCCTTCTTTCCAAAGATTTTTTCGTCTTTCTCACCTTTCTTGTGATGAGTGCCATATTTTGGGTTCTCACCACATTAAACGAAACGTATGAGACAGATGTTGAAGTGCGTCTGGAGTTAGTTGATATTCCAAATAACACGGTTATAACAGAACCTCTCCCTGATACCATAAAGGTGATGGTGAGAGATAAGGGCTACTATCTTGTCAAATATCTCTATTTCGACAATATGCGCGTAGTCCGTATTCCGTTTGCTCTGTATTCTGGTCAGCAGAGTAAAGGGGTAGTATCTCCCTCCGATTTACAGAAACTACTTCGCTCACGCTTTGGAGAGACATGTACCATATTATCCATAAAGGCGGATCATCTTGATTTCTTCTATAGTCACGGCTCGCAAAAGAAGGTGCCGCTGATATATAGTGGTACTGCTACTGCCAAGACAAATTTTTACGTTATGGATGTAAAAATAAGTCCTGACAGCGTAGTAGTGATGGCGTCAAAGAGTGCTCTTGATACTATCAATGCAGTATATACAGAGCCAAAGGATATCGAGGACGTAGATAATTCGGTAACAAAAATCGTACCTATTGCTCGCATTTGGGGTGCAAAGACAAAGATTAATCAGGCAAAGGTTCGCGTAGTTGTTGACAGACTGACAGAAAAGGTTCTCAATGTTCCTGTAACAGCTATCAATCTGCCCCCTCAGTTATTGCTGAAGACCTTCCCTGGAAGAGTGGATGTAAAGGTGTCTGTCGGAGCATCAATGGCAAGCAGATTAAGGCCAGAGCAATTCTCCGTAACGGTAAATGCTGAAGACCTTGCAGAGCGTGCGACAAAGGATAAGTTGAAACTGTCCATTTCCTCAAAGCCTGACTATGTTCTCAAGGCTTGGCTTACGACAACAGCTGTTGACTACGTAATAGAGCGTACGCAATGAGATATTGTCTGACAGGAGGCATAGGGGCCGGCAAATCGTATGTCTGTGCTTTGCTTCGCGAAAGGGGGGTGGAGATATATGATACCGATAATGCTGCGAAGAGACTTATAGCACAGTCGCCGGAGATAAGGCAGCAGTTGAAGGAACTGATAGGAGGACTCGACAAACAGACCATTGCCGCCTTCCTACTGAAATCGGAAGAGAATAAGCTGGCAATAAACAGTATAGTACACCCTGCTGTCATCGAAGACTTCCTCGATTCCGGTTTTGAATGGATGGAGTGCGCCATAATATATGAGGCTCATCTGGAACAGTATGTTGACAAGGTGATCGCTGTAACAGCTCCAAGAGAGGTGAGAATAGGTAGAATAATGTCTCGTGACGGCATTACCCGAAAAGAGGCAGAGCAATGGATTGATGCACAATATCCGCAGGAGAAAGTGGCAGAGAGAGCAGATTTCGTAATAATTAATGATGGAAATAAAGATTTACAAAAACAAATAGAAGAATTATGGCAAAGACTATTTTAGCTATCTCAGGAAAACCTGGATTATATGAACTTGTATCACGTGCAAAGGGTAACCTTATCGTAGAGGGCCTCATTGACCATAAGCGTATTCCTGCTTTCGTAACAGACCGCGTTACGTCTCTTGCAGACATCTGTATGTACACAGAAGAGGATGACAAACCTCTGGGAGAAATCCTTTGCGCCCTTCGTGATATGGAAGGTGGCAAGAAGTCTTCCCTCGACTATAAGAAAGCCAGCGGTGCAGAACTGCAGGAGTATATGGCAAAGTTCCTGCCAAACTTCGACAGAGAGCGTGTGCATGCTTCTGATATTAAGAAACTGCTGCAGTGGTACAATATCCTCGTTGAGGCTGGCGTTACCAACTTCGAGGAGATAATGAAACCAACCAATGGAGATAATATCGATGACAGACAGGAAGAATAGTGGCCTTAAAGCCTTGGGAAGAAAGACCGAGTACATGATGGATTATAATCCTGATGTACTTGAGACTTTCGACAACCTGCATCCCGACAATGACTACTGGGTACAGTTTAACTGCTCAGAGTTTACGTCTTTGTGTCCTATTACGGGACAGCCTGACTTTGCAGAGATAAAGATAATGTATATGCCTGACAAGAAGATGGTGGAGAGCAAGAGCTTGAAGCTGTATCTCTTCTCGTTCAGAAATCACGGTGACTTCCATGAGGACTGCGTGAACATTATCATGAAGGACCTCATAAAACTCATGGACCCAAAATATATAGAGGTCTTGGGACTCTTTGTTCCTCGTGGCGGCATAAGCATCTATCCTTTTGCCAACTATGGTCGCCCAGGTACGAAATATGAGGAGCTGGCTTGGGAGAGATTAAAGAATAGGACTTATGGCAGTTAGCCTGAAATATCAGGAGACAGCCCGCCTCGATAAGTGGTTGTGGGCTGCCCGCATATTCAAGACCCGCACCGTCGCTGCTGACGCTTGTAAGAATGGCAGGGTTACTGTTGATGGACAGACTCTCAAACCTGCAAGGACTGTTAAGGTGGGAGAGGTGGTTTCTGTCAAGAAACCTCCCATTACCTATTCCTTCAAGATTCTCAACGCTATTGAGACGAGGGTAGGGGCGAAGCTCATCAGCGAGGTATATGAGAATGTCACAGACCCTAAGCAGTATGAACTCCTTGAGATGTCACGCATCAGTGGCTTCATAGACAGAGCACGCGGCACAGGACGTCCTACAAAGAAAGACCGCAGAGCTCTCGATGCCTTTGTTGACCCCGCAATGTTTGGCTGGGATGATGATGACGACGAAATGTTTGACGATGAGGAATGAGTATTGACCATTAAACCTTAAACCTTTATATTATGCATAACCGATTATTTGCAACTCTTTTTTCTGCTTTGGCGACATTAAGCCTATATGCTGGCAATCCTGTCTTGCCGGGTTTTCATGCAGATCCAGAAGTTCTGTTTGCTGAACAGACAGGAAAGTATTATATCTATAGCACTACCGACGGTCTGCCAGGCTGGGGTGGATGGACTTTTAGCGTATTTTCTTCCGAAGACCTGAAGACTTGGAAAGACGAAGGCGTGATGCTCGATGCTAAGAGCAGTCAGGTGCCTTGGGCTACTGGCAATGCGTGGGCTCCTTGCATCATAGAACGCAAGACTGTTGCAGCAGATAAGAGTGTGAAATATCAGTATTACTTCTATTTCTCTGCCCATAATCCGAAGTCAAACCGCAAGGAGATAAGCTGTGCCATCAGCGATAACCCTGTCGGACCTTTCAAGGCTCTCGATAATCCTATCATTACAGATGCTGACCGTCCTGAAGGTGTCGGTGGACAGGCTATTGACGTCGATGTGTTCCAAGACCCTGTTTCTGGTAAGTATTACCTCTATTGGGGTAATGGCTTTATGGCTGGTGCAGAACTCAATGACGATATGGTAAGTATCAAGCCCGAGACAAAGGTTAATCTCACGCCAAAAGGCGGCAGCCTTAAGACCTGGGCATACAGAGAGGGCGCGTATGTCTTCTATCGCCAGGGAAAATACTACTTCATGTGGTCTGTTGACGATACCGGTTCTCCAAACTATCATGTCTGCTATGGAACAAGCACTTCTCCATTGGGACCAATCAATATCGACGAAAACCACTATATGGTAATCTCTCAGGTTCCTGACCAGAAGATATACGGTACAGCACACAACTCTGTTATCCTCCTGCCATCAAAGTTTAAGAAGGGCAAGAAGGGCAATAAGGTGTCTTATGGTGACGACTGGCGCATAGTATATCATCGCATCAATCCACAATTCGTAAATGCAGGCAACGGTGTTCCTGGTACGCATAGAGAGGTGTGCATCGATGTCATGAAGTTCGACAAAGACGGAAACATCATCCCCGTTGTTCCGACAAACTGATTGATGGTAGTATAAGAATTTCTTATATTCGATAAACACCATTCCCAAAACAATAGCGATATGAGGAAAAATATTCTGTCGCTTATCCTCGCCATGTTTTCCCTGGCAGCAGAGGCGCAAGTTGACCTAATCGGTTCGTGGACGGGTAAGCTTGACTTAGGTGTCACGAAGCTGACGATAGTGCTCCACTTGAAGCAAGTTGACGGCCGTGTGAAAGTGACAATGGACAGCCCTGACCAGAGTGTTAATGGCATGCCGTGCACGAATGATTTTCTGTCGTACGACTCGCTGGTAGTGAGTGTTAGAAGCATAGGCGCTGCATACAGCGGACGACTGAAGGATGGCAAAATTGTGGGCACGTTCAAGCAAATGGGCAAGTCGTTCCCGCTGGTACTGACGAAAGGCGTGGAAGAGCTGAAACGTCCGCAGAACCCGCAACCGCCGTTCCCATACAAAACCGAGGAAGTGACATTCCGCAACGAACAGGACAACGCCACGCTTGCCGGAACGCTGATGTGGCCAGTCGGCTATAATCCCACGTTGAAGAAGAAGCCTCTTGTCGTACTCTTCGTTTCGGGCAGCGGTCAGGAGAACCGCGACGAGGAAATCTACGACCACAAGCCATTTCTCGTTATTGCCGATTATCTGGCACGTCATGGCATTGCCTCGTTGCGCTACGACGACCGCGCCACTGGAGCCTCCAAGGGCGGTGATTTGAGAAACGCCACGAGTGAAGACTTCGCCCGTGACGCTGCCGCTGGGCTGGAATATCTGCGTGGGCGCAATGCCTTCGCCAAGGTAGGCATCATCGGTCACAGCGAGGGCGGACTTATCGGCTTCTTGCTTGGCGCACAGGAGAAGACCGACTTTCTCGTCTCATTAGCAGGTACTGGTGTGAAGGGCGACACGCTTATCGCTTCCCAGAGAAACCGTTTTTTAGAGATGTCGGGATTGTCAGGCACTGTGACGGTTGAACAGATTCGTAAAGAAGCGCAAGCCCAGAAGATTCGTTGGGCTCAATGGTTTCTCGACTACGACCCATCTGCCAACATCGTAGCCACGCGCTGCCCCGTCTTCGCCCTCAATGGCGACCGCGACTGGCAGGTCATTTCCTCGCTCAATCTTACAGCCATAGAGCGCTTGTTGCCAAAGTCGAAGAACAACCTTACGAAAGAATATCCGGGACTGAACCACCTTTTCCAGCATAGCGTCACGGGGCAGCCCAGGGAGTACCGGCAGATAGAGGAAACCATTGCACCGGAAGTGCTCAGCGACATCGCAGATTGGATAAACGGGCTGGAATAACCATCACGGCTCTGTCTGAGCATAGACAAAATCAAACGTTAGAAAGTCTTCCACCGCTGCGAGGGGACAAAATCGAAATAATATACAACTATAATTTCTGATGGTCAACGAAAAAAGCGCAGGATGCTTGGTTGCATCTTGCGCCATTGTATTAAATTCTTGCCTCTAAAGATTAGCAAGGACGAGTCTTTGGCAGGTTGAAGACATTCTGCACTTCCTTCATCTGTGCGTCTGTCATGCCGTCTGGCTCTGAGCCCATTGCCTTCGCACACATATAGATGTTTGCTGCCTTACAGAGTACGTCTGTCTGGTCGAAGGCATCCATAATGTCCTGTCCTACGGCAACTGTGCCGTGCTTCTCCCACATGACTACATCGTGCTTCTTGATGCCCTCGAGAGTAGCCTTGGCAAGTTCTACGGAAGAAGGCAGGTCGTAAGGAATGATGCCTATGCCGAGTGGTGCGAAAGCGAGTGTCTCAGGAATCATTGACCACAGTACCTTTGTCATCTCGTCACCCTTCAGGAAACGCTTGATGTGACTCATAGCAACGAGTTCGATAGGGTGGGTGTGCAGAGTTGCCTTATAGCAAGAGCCTGTCTCTAACAGGTAGTTCTGCAGAGCCAGGTGTGTTGGCAGTTCGCTGGTAGGAGCAACTGGTTCGTCAGCAATAATCTCATAGCTGGCGCAGTCGTCGCAGATGCGAACGATAGAACCGTTCTGCATTGGTTCCTTAGCGAGGTCACGCATGCGCTTGCCCGTACCTTTGCAGTAGAAATACTTACCCTTCAGGTGTGGCAGCACCATACCAATCTGCTTCACAGGAGCAATTGCTGGCATAGCCTTGCACTCATCGTCCATAAACTCGGTGACGTTAACGGTGATGTTACCACCATTACGTTCAGCCCAACCTTTCTGCCACAGGTAACCTGTTACCTCGGCAATCTGATATACTACCGCTTTCAATCCCTCGCGGCCTTCTAATATACTTTTCATATTGTTGTTTTATTGTTTCTTTATTACGTTATGTCTTTATTACGTTATAACCATTAACCTCTTAATAATTTTCCCCGTAACGTTCCTTGGTAATCTCCTCGAGAGACTTGCCTCTGGTATTTGGCATACCAATCAAACCTACTATCAGCGAGACAGCCAGCAGGGCTACCATACAGAATGCGGCTGTGGTGAAGCCTTCGCCATTGTCACCATATATATATGTAAAGACGAGGCCCCATGCTGCAGAGAGACCACGAACGATGAAGAACATCAGTCCCTGGGCACCGGCACGGAATTTTGCAGGGAACAGCTCTGAACCCCATAGGGCATAGAACACCTGCACGGAGCTACCATTGTTGATACCCCACAGAATGGTGAAGAGCCAGATGCCGCTGATGGTTGTGACGCCGCCACCGATAATCAGTATCCATGCTGTCAGGGCTGCTGCCAGTCCGAATACATAGAAGAAACGATGAGCTACCTTGTCCACGAAGAAGGAAATAATGAATGTTGTCACAACAACAAATATCCAACTTACGCAACTCAGCATATTGGCATCCTCGTTAGACAGACCGCCTGCAGTTTCGTAGATATGAGGCATGAAGAATCCCATTACCGAAGCAACCAGGTTCCATGTGAGGTATATGGCAGCCAGGAAGCAAACAGTCTTTACTGCAATGCCGTTGGTGAACAGCAACTTGATATTGTCCACGATACTGCTGTTCTTCTTTTCTGCTTTCTGTGCCGTGAACTCTGCACTCTCCTCCAGCTGGCGCTGCAGGTTCCATGCTATGAATGCTACTACAAACAGCGTGAAGAAAACTACACGAGAACTGAATACCTCTGCCGCTGCCTGTGCTGCATCAGCACCTAAAATGGCGTGAGCAAGAGATTCTACAGGAGCATACAGCATGCCGCCTGGTGCCAGCAACATTCCGAAGAACAGTATGAACATAGGACCCAGTCCCCATGACATCTGCGAGATGCAGATGTTTCGTCCACGGTTGTTTACCTCCGATGATTCAGAGATATAGGTCCAAGAAGCAGGAACGCCGATACCTACAGAGATACCTGTGATGAGGAATCCACACAGCAACATTGGGAAACTGACAGAGAACATCACTATCAGTACACCCAGCATATATACCAACAGATTGTAGGTAAAGATAAACTTACGGCCGAACTTGTCAGCCAGGAATCCACCAATGATAGCACCGATGGCAGCACCAAGGGCATTTGCACTCAAGGCGTTGAGCCATCCAAGATGCATCTCTGACAAACCGAGATAGTTCTGCCATAGTGTTATACCGCTGGAGCCGGCAACGATAGCGCCGGCATCCAGATAATTATTGAGAGATACCGCAAGGGTACTCTTTAAACTACTTTTTGCCATAACTGTCAATTATGAATTATGCATTATCTGCAAATAACGTCGCACTCAATATTGAAAATCTTGGCAACCTTCAGTATAGTGTCGATATGACGACCTACGGCAGCAGCCATGTGGTGTGTAGGACCAGCCTCGCTCCACTTGTTCACAAATTCGCGGCAAGGCAGAGAGAACTTGGTACGCATATTTGTATCACCGAATGTGAAGATAGGACCTTCCTCGTTAACACCCTCAGCAGCGACAAACTTGAAGACACCGTTCTTATCCTGTGTGATAGCGAGATATGTCACAGGACCTGTAGGAGGATAGAACTGTGTCAGGTAACCGCCACCGCTCTTTCCGTGGAATACAGGCACAATCTTCATTGTAGGCTTCTTTGCCTGTGAGATGTCGAAGTCGCCAGAACCAGAGTGACCGATGATGCAGATGTCCTTAGGGAAGTCGATAGAATACATCTCAGCCAGTGTTCCTGTGCCAGAGATTGTCTTCAGTATAGACATCGCCATAGCCACCTTCATGTCACCCTCTACGGCACATGCTGTGTGCTGCTTGATAAGCATTGAGAAGGCTGGTATCAGCATAGAGTCGAGTTTTCCTGCTACACCTTGTGCAAAGCCATCGTAGTGGCTTGCGATGAGTCCCAACTTCTCGTCTTTTACCCACTGTTCGAAGGCAACAACATACTTTGCCATATCCCATACCTTCTCGATGGTGCCGCCACCCTCGATGTCGAAGGTGTCGAGGATATCCTGCGCCTTTGCTTTGATAGCAGCTTCGTCAGTGATGTTGTCAGCAATAGCCCACATCTTCTCCCAGTCAAACTGCTTGGTATATACAAACATACGATGGTAGAGGTTTGTCTCGTCGATATAGAGGTCCATCATGCCAGGATATGGGCGACCGATCTGTGCGATATTGGTATCGCGGAAGCGACGGCGCACCTGTGCAGCACGACACCAGTCTTCTATCTCTGCCTGCACCTCTGGGTCACCACCTTCTACAACACCTGTGATGACAGCAGAACGCTTGCCTGCACGATTCAGGTCAGCTACCATCTCGCCGATGGCGCCACAAGCATACAACTCGCCCAACCATGTTGGGATATCTGTCTTTGCATAATCAGGAGCCAGTTTCTTCTGTACATTGACGATGACAACTGGAACGTCGAGGTCGCGAACTGCAGGCAGCATGTTGTACGATGTGCAGTATGTCAGCATCTGCAGTATTACAAGGTCAACATCAGCAGCACGGAACTTGTCTCCGGCAGCCATTGACTGCTCCTTTGTCGTTACCATACCGCCGTCGATAATCTCGATACTGTCAGGTAAAGTCTTTTTGAAAGCAGCATACTGAGCCTCAAACTCTGGTACTAATTGTGGGAACTGTGGCAGGTATGCCTGCAGAGCAATACTGAAGACACCCACCCTTGCTTTGGTTTCTACTAATGGTTTAGCCATAATTGATCAATTATTTAGTTTAGAAAATACGATTTTAACTTTTATCTATTAACTTTTATCTATTAACTTTTAACTCTTAACTTTCAAAATTTCGAGAAATTTTGAATATGCCTCATCCCATACCTCCTTGTCAGTAGGTGTGAACTCCTTCAGCTCAAGGCTATTAGCAATCACTCGGCGCATTTCCCAAAGGTCTTTTACTTCGCCCGCGGACTTTGCCTGTACCATGATATTTCCAAGAGCAGTGCCCTCCTGTGGACCCGCCAATACCTTTATGCCACAAGAGTTGGCAGTAAACTGGTTCAGGTAAGCATTCAGCGAACCACCACCGATGATGTGGAGCACGGCGATAGGGAATTCTGCCATTTCCTTCAGATACTCAAACACCTGGCGGTATCTCAAAGCCAATGACTCAAAAATTATTCTGCATATTTCAGCATATCCCTGTGGCACATACTGGTTTGTCTGCTTGCAGTATTCCTGTATTGCATCCACCATGCTGACAGGATTAGCAAACATTGGGTCGTCAGGATTTATGATGCTGCGGAAAGCAGGTTGCTTCATAGCTTCTGCTATCAGTTCTGTATGCGACTTAGGAGCATCTGTCCATTCCTTGCGGCAACGCTCGTAAATCCACATGCCGCAGATGTTCTTCAGGAATCGTGTAGTACCCTCTATGCCACCCTCGTTGGTGAAGTTTCTGTCGTATGACACCTCATTGATGATGGCATTCTTTGTCTCTATACCCATTAGACTCCATGTGCCAGATGAGAGGTATGCGAAATTCTCGTTTGCAGCAGGTACAGCAGCAACGGCACTTGCTGTGTCGTGTCCTGCAACAGCAACAACAGGAATGGCTCCCAGTCCTGTCTCTTTCTGCACTTCCGGGCGCAGGTTTCCGATGAAGTCACCAGGATTCACCATTCTGCCGAACTTATCCTGTGACAGACCCACTGATGCCAGCAGGCTTGGGTCAAGTTGTTTTGTGCGAGGGTCGAGCAGCTGTGCTGTAGAAGCGATGGTATATTCGCATACCATCTCGCCTGTCAGCATATAGCTCAGAGCATCAGGGATGAAGAGAATCTTCTTTGCATTCTTCAGTGCCACATTGCCAGCCTTCTTCATAGCATGCAGCTGGAAGATACTGTTGAAGTTCAGGAACTGTATGCCTGTGATGTTATACACCTGATCCCTTGTCTTAACGTTGTTGAGGTAATCTTCCATCGCCTCGAAGGTATGAGGGTCGCGATATGCTATTGGCTGGCTGATAGAATTGTCGTCAGCAACACATACGAAGTCCACACCCCATGTGTCGATACCAATAGAGGTAATGGTGATATTTTGGTTTTTCGCCTCTTTCAGACCCTTTATGATTTCGAAGTACAAGGCATAAATATCCCAATAGTAATGCCCGTTGATTTCAATTAGGTTATTGGGGAAACGGGTAAGTTCCTTCAGCTCTATCTTACCGTTGTTTATTCCACCAATAATCGTACGTCCGCTGGTAGCACCTAAATCTACCGCAAAAAAACACTTGTTCATGTTTAGTTAGAATTTTATAATAGTTTACATGTAGTTTGAAGTCTTACCTCTCACCTCTTACCTCTCACCTCTATTGTGGTTCAAGGGGCAAAGATACAAAAAAGATGTAATCTGCAAAAGAAAACGTCGATTTTTTTATGTTTTTTTGCAAAATATTGTTTTTTGTAATAATAAAAAAGTTTTCGTTTTCGTTTTGGTTTTCATAATATTTTTGTACCTTTGCAGCCGATGGATGAACAATTGCTGCTTTTAGTCAACGGGCATCATACAGCCTTTCTTGATAGTTTCATGTGGCTTCTCACGCAGAAGACCATCTGGATACCCCTCTATTGCTCTATGCTCTATGTAGTATGGCGCAATTATGGTTGGCATGGAGCGTTGCAGATACTCATTATGATAGCCCTTGGTATGCTCGTTACCGATTGGGCTAATTCCCAATTCCTGCGTCCTGCCATAGGCCGTCTGCGTCCCAATAATCCTGAGAGTCCCGTCTTCTCGCTTCTCTATCGTGTCAATGATGTCAGGGGAGGGGGCTTTGGCTTTCCGTCGGCCCATTCTGCCAATAACTGGATGCTCACCTTTATGCTATACTATTGGCTTCGAGACAGATGGACTATTATCACTATGTCCTTTTTCTCGCTGCTTATCTGTTATTCACGAGTGTATTTAGGCTATCACTATCCAGGCGATATCTTGGGAGGTTTCGTTTTGGCAGCCCTCACCGTATACATAATAACGTGGTTGCATAGTCATTATCTCCATTTCGAGAAAGTAATAGAGCCAAAATACACTTGGATGCCCACCTTCTTTATTGGCATCATCTTTATACTTTTTGCTGCTGCAAGTGTTTAATGGCTTAATGGCTTAGTAGCTTAATAGCTTAAGGGCTTATAGTAGTTAAAGTTTCTTAAATATTTGTGGCTGTCGCTGATTTTTCGTAATTTTGTAGGGAAAATCGTGTTTTGCGACATAATGTGAAAGAAAAGTATATATGATTATGAATAATATTACGAGTGATTTCAGAAAGTTTGCCACTGGCAAAGTTGGCATGAATGGTATGGTGGTGGATGATGTGCTGAGAGCACAGAGTCAGTATCTTAATCCTTATATCTTGGAGGAACGTCAGTTGAACGTGACCCAGATGGATGTGTTCTCACGCCTGATGATGGAGCGCATCATATTCTTGGGAACAGAGATTAACGACTATACTGCCAATACAATACAGGCACAGTTGCTGTACCTGGACTCTAACGACCCTGGTAAGGATATCTCAATATATATCAATAGCCCTGGCGGTAGCGTGATAGCAGGATTGGGCATCTATGACACAATGCAGTTTATCACCTCTGATGTTGCTACTATGTGTACTGGCTTGGCTGCCTCTATGGGCGCTGTGCTGCTGGTAGCAGGTCAGGAGGGTAAGCGTTCTGCTCTGCCTCATGCAAGGGTGATGATACACCAGCCTTTAGGTGGCGTGCAGGGTCAGGCATCTGACATAGAGATAGAGGCAAGAGAGATACAGAAGTTTAAGAAGGAATTATATACCATCATTGCTGACCACTCACACACTCCTTATGATAAGGTGTGGGCTGACTCCGATCGTAACTACTGGATGACGGCAGAAGAGGCAAAGGAATATGGTATGGTAGATCAGGTATTGAAGAAAAAACAGACAAATGGCGAGGAAGAAACTAAATAGATGCAGCTTCTGCGGAAGAGATGAACATGAAGTGCCCCTGCTGATTACAGGCATGGATGGCTTTATATGTTCTGATTGCGTAAAGCAGGCATATAACATTATACAAACTGTTGATAAGAATCCAGCTGATGGTGTTGTGACAAGTCAGCCAAGTGGCATGAATATGGCGCAGGTGCCAAAGCCACAGGAGATAAAGGAGTATCTGGATCAGTATATCATTGGTCAGGACGAGGCAAAGAAATATCTCTGCGTGGCTGTATATAACCACTATAAGCGTCTGTCGCAGCCAGAGGATGAGGATGGCGTGGAGATAGAGAAGTCAAACATTATCATGGTGGGTTCTACTGGTACAGGAAAAACCCTCTTGGCACGCACCATAGCAAAACTGCTGAATGTGCCTTTTACCATCGTGGATGCTACAGTATTCACTGAGGCTGGCTATGTAGGGGAGGATGTGGAGAGTATCCTGAGTCGTCTGTTACAGGCTGCCGACTACGACCTCGCTGCTGCACAGAGAGGCATAGTATTCATCGACGAGATAGACAAGATAGCACGCAAGAGCGACAATCCAAGCATCACCCGTGATGTCAGTGGTGAAGGTGTGCAGCAGGGTCTGTTGAAACTGTTGGAGGGTACTGTGGTAAATGTGCCACCAAAGGGTGGACGCAAGCATCCTGATCAGGATTATGTACATGTAGATACAAGGAACATTCTCTTTATCTGTGGTGGTGCCTTCGATGGCATAGAGCGTAAGATAGCACAGAGAATGAATACCCATACTGTGGGATATCAGAGTGTGATGAATGTGCGAAAGATAGATAAGAATGCCTTGATGCAGTATATTGCACCACAGGATTTGAAGTCATTCGGATTGATACCAGAGATAATAGGCCGTCTGCCTGTGTTGACACATCTGGACCCATTGGATCATGATGCTCTGAGGCGCATTCTCGTAGAGCCAAAGAATAGCATCATACGCCAGTATATCAAGCTCTTCAAAATGGATAAGATAACGCTGACGTTTACCACAGAGGCGTTGGACTACATCGTTGATAAGGCTGTAGAATACAAGCTCGGAGCTCGCGGATTGCGTTCGATAGTAGAGAATATTATGACGGATGCCATGTATGAGGCTCCATCAAAGAATCTTGCAAAATTTGAAGTGACAAAGGAATATGCCGAAAGTCAACTTGCTAAAACCGCTTAAGGAGTACTTCGGCTTCGACTCGTTCAAGGGTCGGCAGGAGGAAATCATCAAGCATTTGCTTGATGGGAAGGATTGCTTTGTGCTTATGCCAACAGGCGGTGGAAAGTCGTTGTGCTACCAGCTGCCATCACTCATCATGGAGGGGACAGCCATCGTGGTATCACCATTGATAGCCCTCATGAAGAATCAGGTGGATGTGATAAATAGCATGAGTGAGCATGATGGCATTGCTCATTGTCTGAACTCCTCAATGAACAAAGCTGCAATAGATCAGGTAAAAGAGGATGTGAGGAAGGGTGTCACAAAACTTCTGTACCTTGCACCAGAATCGTTGCAGAAAGAAGAGAACATAATGTTCCTGAAGGAGATAAAGGTGTCATTCTTCGCAGTTGATGAGGCACATTGTATCTCAGAATGGGGACACGACTTCAGACCTGAATACAGACGCATCCGACCTGTTGTTGATGCCATAGGAAGAGCTCCGATAATAGCTCTTACAGCAACAGCAACAGAGAAAGTGAGGGCTGACATAAAGAAGAATCTGGACATACCAAAGGCGAAGGACTTTATGAGTTCCTTCAACAGACCAAGTCTTTATTATGAGGTTCGCGCAAAGACTCCAGATATCGACAAACAGATAATAAAGTTCATACGTCAGCACATGGGCAAGAGCGGTATAGTATATTGCCTGTCTCGAAAGAAGGCCGAAGACCTTGCTGAGGTGTTGAAGACAAACGATATAAAGGCAGCAGCTTATCATGCTGGTCTCGATACAGCAGTGCGTAATGAGACACAGGATGACTTCCTGATGGAGCGTATCGATGTGATATGTGCAACGATAGCCTTTGGAATGGGTATCGACAAGCCTGATGTGCGCTTTGTGATACACTATGACATTCCAAAATCGCTGGAAGGTTACTACCAGGAAACAGGTCGTGCCGGACGTGATGGCGGAGAGGGTATTTGCATAGCATTCTACTCGCACAGAGACCTGATGAAGTTGGGTAAGTTCATGGATTCGAAGACGGTAGCGGAGCAGGAGATAGGTAAGCACTTGTTGCAGGAGACTGCTGCATTTGCTGAGTCTTCTATATGTCGCCGTAAGATGCTACTCAAGTATTTTGGCGAGGACTATCCACATGACAACTGCGGAAACTGCGACAACTGTAAACATCCGAAGGTGAAGGTGGAGGCTGCAGAAGGACTGAAGGCTGCATTGACAGCAATACTGGCTGTGAAGCAGAACTTCAAAATGGGATATGTCATAGACTTCATAAAGGGCCGTGCTACAGACGATATCGTATCTCACAAACACGACCAACACGCAGAATTTGGTTGTGGAGAGGATATGAACGAAAAACTCTGGCACCCAATAATACGTGAGGCGATGGTGGAAGGCTATATCAAGAAGGAAGTAGAGAGCTACGGAAATCTGAAGGTTACCTCTGCTGGAAAGAAATGGCTCAAGGAATACAACAAGGATACCAAGTTCTATGTCACGGAAGATAATACCTATTCAGACGATGAGGTTGAAAGTTCTGCAACAGGAGGAGCTCTTGATGAAGAGTTGTTCCACATACTGAAGAATCTGCGTCGTGATGTGGCGAAAGAGAAGAAGGTGCAGCCATACATAGTATTTATGGAGTCTTCTCTTGAACAGATGGCTACGATGTATCCTACTACCATCGAAGAACTGCAGACAATACAAGGAGTGGGGCAGGGTAAGGCAAAACGTTTCGGAAAGCCTTTCCTTGAGGTCATAAAGAAATACTGCGAAGAGAACGATATAGTACGCCCAGAGGATATCCGCGTAAAGACAGTGGCTAAGAACTCTATGGGCAAACTGAAGATAGTACAGTGTATCGACAGAAAGATTTCCCTCGACGACATATGCAGTTCTATGAGTCTCAAGATGCCGGAATTGCTTGACGAATTGGAGGCGATAGTATATAGTGGTACGAAGGTGGATTTGAGTTACTATATCGAGGAAGTGATGGATGATGAACAGATAGACGACATCTATGGCTACTTCGCAGAAGCTGAGACTGACAGCCTACAGAAGGCTTATGAGGAGTTCGCTGGAGCATATACCGATGAGGAGGTAAGGCTTATCAGACTGATGTATATCAGCGAGAATGCGAACTAATATATATATAAATAAATAAGGTCATCGTTTATCGGTTATAGAAAATACATAATAAAAAATATATAAAAAATGGCACAACAAGAAGACGTTTTTAAGAAGATTGTGAGTCACTGTAAGGAATATGGCTTTGTATTCCCATCAAGTGACATCTATGATGGATTAGGCGCTGTTTATGACTATGGTCAGAATGGCGTAGAGATGAAGAACAACATCAAGCAGTATTGGTGGCAGTCAATGGTATTGCTGCATGAGAATATTGTGGGTATCGACTCAAGTATCTTCATGCATCCGACAATATGGAAGGCATCAGGTCACGTAGATGCGTTTAATGACCCTCTTATCGATAATCGCGACTCAAAAAAGCGCTATCGTGCTGATGTGCTCATTGAGGAGCAGATGGCGAAATATGAGGATAAGATTGCTAAGGAGGTAGAGAAGGCAAAGAAGAAGTTCGGTGATGCTTTCGATGAGGCAAAGTTCCGCGAGACAAATCCTCGTGTGCTGGAGAATCAGAAGAAGTTTGACGACCTTCATGCACGCTATTCTGAGGCTATGAACAAGATGGATCTCGATATGCTGAAGCAGATAATTCTGGACGAGGAGATAGTATGTCCTATCAGCGGAACCCGCAACTGGACTGACGTAAGACAGTTTAACCTGATGTTCTCTACAGAGATGGGTGCTTCTGCTGACAATAGCATGAAGATATATCTGCGTCCAGAGACAGCACAGGGTATCTTCGTAAACTACCTCAATGTGCAGAAGACTGGTCGTATGAAGATTCCATTCGGAATAGCACAGATTGGTAAGGCTTTCCGTAATGAGATTGTAGCACGTCAGTTTATCTTCCGCATGCGTGAGTTCGAGCAGATGGAGATGCAGTTCTTCATCAAGCCTGGAACAGAACTCGACTGGTTCGCAAAGTGGAAGGAAACACGTATGAAGTGGCACCAGAACCTTGGTATGGGCGCAGAGAACTATCGTTTCCACGACCACGACAAGCTGGCTCACTATGCAAATGCTGCAACAGATATCGAGTTCCATATGCCATTCGGATTCAAGGAGGTAGAGGGTATTCACTCTCGTACTAACTTCGACCTCTCACAGCATGAGAAATTCTCTGGCAAGCAGATAAAATACTTCGACCCAGAGATGAATGAGTCATATACTCCGTATGTCATCGAGACATCAATAGGTGTTGACCGTATGTTCCTCTCTGTATTGTGTCACTCTTATGAGGAGGAGAAACTGGAGAACGGCGAGACCCGTACAGTGCTCCATCTGCCTGCTGCTCTCGCTCCTGTGAAGCTGGCTGTATTCCCTCTGACAAAGAAGGACGGACTGCCAGAGAAGGCACGTGAGATAATCGACAACTTGAAGTTCCACTTCAACTGCAAATATGAGGAGAAAGACCAGATAGGAAAGCGCTATCGTCGTCAGGACGCTATTGGTACGCCATTCTGCGTAACAGTAGATCATCAAACCCTCGAAGATAATACTGTTACACTTCGCTATCGCGACTCAATGGAACAGGAGCGTGTGAACATTGCTGACCTGCAAGGTATTATAGAGGATAAGGTTTCTATCACCTCTCTACTCAAGAAACTTCAGTAAAAAAGAAATAATGCATAATAAAGTACATATCATACTGGCCGCCTGTTGTGCGATGCTCCTCATGGTGATGACATCATGTAAGGAGGAGAAAAATGAGCAGACGAATTACGATAACTGGGAAACCCGCAATACGGAATATTTCAACCAGAAATTCAAGCAGGCGCAGGATTCTATCGCTGCTGGCAGTAAGAACTGGCGACTGATAAAGTCTGTATATAAAGATGCAGCATCAGCAGCTCCAACAGATTATATCATTGCTCATGTAATAAACTGTCAGCATGCTGATGACATCCAGAAACCACTTGTGACAGACTCTGTCTATGTGCACTATCGTGGTAAGCTGATACCACGTGATGCTTATGTGCAGGACACTACAAAGTATGCAGTGGATGGTGTGATATTTGATACGTCTTATTATGGAGAAGAACTGAATACGGAAACAGCCATTCCTGTAAAATTCGCTATAAAGGATTTGGTGGATGGTTTCCAGACAGCACTGCTGAATATGCACGAATGGGATAGGTTTGAGGTCATAATACCAAATAAATTGGGATATGGCGCATCAACATCGAATTCTTCAATTCCAGCCTATAGCACTCTGCGTTTTGATATTATGCTGACCTATATTGGTCGGCCAGGTAAAAAAATGCCTAAAGTACAATGAGTAGTAACCGCTTTGACGCCTCCGCAGTACACCATCTCAGTGGGATGTACCAAAACTGGTTCCTGGATTATGCTTCATACGTAATCCTTGAGCGTGCTGTGCCACATATAGAGGATGGCTTGAAACCTGTTCAGCGACGCATCCTGCACTCTATGAAACGCATGGATGACGGACGTTATAATAAGGTGGCAAACATCGTCGGACACACCATGCAGTTCCACCCACATGGAGATGCTTCTATTGGTGACGCCTTGGTACAGATGGGACAGAAAGACCTGCTCATTGATACACAGGGTAACTGGGGAAACATACTGACAGGCTCCGCTGCCGCTGCTCCACGTTATATCGAGGCGCGACTGAGTAAATTTGCCCTTGAGACAGTATTCAATCCCAAGACGACAGAGTGGCAGATGTCATATGACGGACGCAATAAGGAACCTATTACGTTGCCTGTGAAATTCCCGTTGCTCTTGGCACAGGGAGTAGAGGGTATTGCTGTCGGCTTGAACTCAAAGATAATGCCGCATAACTTCAACGAGATATGCGATGCGGCAATAGCATACCTAAAAGGGGAGGAGTTCCACCTGTATCCTGACTTCCCGACAGGAGGCAGCGTCGATGTGTCACGTTATAATGACGGCCAAAGAGGCGGAAGTATCAAGGTACGCGCGAAGATAGAGAAACTGGACCAGAAGACTCTCGTCATCAGGGATATTCCTTTCTCAAAGACTTCGGAAACGCTTATCGATTCTATCACTAAGGCGGTAAATCTCGGAAAGATAAAGGTGCGTAAGGTGGAAGACCTGACAGCTGCCAATGTTGAGATACTTGTGCATCTGACACCAGGCACTTCGTCTGACAAGACTCTCGATGCCCTTTATGCCTTTACTGATTGTGAGATAAGCATATCGCCAAACTGCTGCGTCATAAAGGATAAGAAACCGCAATTCCTTACTGTCAGCGATGTGCTGGCCGCTTCTGCTGACCAGACAATGGCATTGCTGAAGAGGGAACTGGAGATACGACGTGACGAACTCTTGGAACAGCTCTTCTACTGCTCTTTGGAGAAGATATTCATCGAGGAACGCATCTATAAGGATAAGAAGTATGAGAATGCTCCGAATATGGATGCTGCCTGTGAGCATATCGACGAAAGACTGACACCTTACTATCCGCAGCTTGTGCGCGAGGTGCGCAAGGAGGATATCCTGAGGCTGATGGAGATAAGGATGAAACGCATCCTGAAATTCTCAAAGGATCAGGCTGACGAACTGATAGCAAAGATACAGGCTGAGATAGCAGAGATAGAGAAAGACCTCGGAAGGATGGTCGAGATAACATGCGAATGGTTCGAACACCTGAAGCAGAAATATGGCGCAGAACATCCCCGACTGACAGAGATACGTAACTTCGACACTATCGAGGCAACAAAGGTTGTTGAGGCAAACAAAAAACTGTACATAGACCGCCAGGAGGGATTTGTAGGCACCAGCCTTAAGAATGCGGAATATGTCTGCAACTGCTCCGATATCGATGATATTATCATCTTCTATAAAGATGGTAAATATAAGGTCACCAAGGTGGCAGAAAAGATGGATGTCGGAAAGAATGTGCTCCATCTGCAGGTATGGAAGAAGGGCGATAAACGCACCATCTATAACTGCGTATATCGTGACGGAAAGGCTGGCAGATATTATGTCAAGAGATTCTGCGTCGATTCCAGCACACGTGATAAGGAGTACGACATCACTATGGGCACACCAGGCAGCCGCGTGATATACTTCACAGCAAATGCTAATGGTGAGGCAGAGGTGATAAAGGTGACACTGGAACCAGGTCCGAAGATAAAGAAGATTTTCTATGATTATGACTTCTCAACCCTTGAGGTGAAGGGAAAGTCTGCACGCGGAAACCAGCTCTCTAAGAATCCTATTCACAGAATTGGCCTGAAGTCTCATGGACACTCTACATTAGGAGGTCGCGAGATATGGTGGGATGCAGATGTAAACCGCCTGAATGTCGATGGACATGGGGAATTGCTGGGTAAGTTCCACGATGATGACTATATCCTCGTCGTTCTCAAGAATGGTGATTTCTATATCACTACGGCAGACCCGAACAACCACTTCGAACAGAATATCCTGCGCATAGAGAAATGGGATGCCCACAAGGTGTGGACTGCAGTCCTCAAGGATGCCGGAAACAATATGTTCGGATATATCAAGCGCTTCGAGATGGAGGCTGTAAAGAACCATCGTAACTTCCTTGGCGATAATGGCATAGATGATGGCACAGAACTGTTGCTGCTGACAGATACCGTTTATCCTCGCATAAAGGTTTCTTTTGGTGGTAATGACAGTTTCCGCGAGGCACAGGAGATTGATTGTGAGCAGTTTATCGGCGTTAAAGGCTTTAAGGCGAAAGGAAAGCGTATCTCTACTTTTGACATCAGTGAGGTAGAAGAGTTGGAGCCGACACGCTTCCCAGAGGTGAAAGAAGAGCCTGAAGACGCAGAGGGTGAAGAGCAGGAAGAGGAGAATCTTGATCCTGATGCAGGGAAGTCTCAGCAGCAGGTGATAGACGAACTGAGCGGACAGCTGAGAATCTTTGATAATGAGTAGCAAGAGGTTTCTATACTCGCTATTATTCCTGTTGGCACTCTGGCAACACTCCTTCGCACAGGAGGTGGCGACACAGATAGCCGTGGGACACGCAAACCATCTTGATACCTATCTCTCGCCTGAGAAATACAGGGGAGTGGAAATACGCTTTATCTCCGAAGTGTTGAAGACAAAGGTGATGTTTCAACATGAGGGAGATATGTCCTTTACCCATAATCGCGCTAAAAATGCAGATGAGATTTCAGGACACTATGACTTTACCTTTGCTATGATGCATAAGTGGTCGTGGTGTGATGAAAAACTGACACTGAGAGCCGGTGGAATGGCCGATTTTTGGTTGGGGTTTGCCTACAACACCCGAAACACGAACAATCCGGCACAGGGGTATGCGTCATTGGCTATAGGACCACAGATAATGGCTTCGTATAAGTTGTCAGCCATAATGAAACAACCAGAAAGAAAGTTCCTGAAATTTCTTTCTACAATAACAGTAAACTATCAGATGAGGATGCCTTGGTTGGGAATGATGTTCTCGCCAAACTATGGGCAGTCATACTATGAGATATTCTCTCGTGGTAACTACGACCACAACATCGTGTTCACCTCCCTTGCCACATTCCAGATGAGACAGCAGGTGAGCTTCGATATCCCATTGAAAAACAGAACCTCCCTCCGCATCGGATACATCTCAGATATCCGTCAGGCAAAGCCCAACAACCTGAAGCAACATCAGTACTACAACGCCGCCACAATAGGTGTGGTGATAAGGAAGTGAAAAGTTAAAAGTTAAAAGTGAAAAGTGTTTTTTCGTTTTCGTTATCGTTATCGTTGTCAATAACGTTAGTACTAACGTTATTGACAAGCTGCGTCGATGTGGATGAATACCAGTCGGATGTGGAGAATAACATGGAGGCATTGTGGACCATTATGGATGAACACTATTGCTTCTTTGCAGAAAAGGAGGCTGAGCTGGGTGTCAACTGGGACGAGGTGCATGAACGCTATCGTCGTAATGTGAACAATAAGATGTCACGCTATCAGCTGTTCGAATTCCTGGGTAATATGGTGGGAGAACTTCGCGATGGACATGTGAATATCTCTGCTGCCTTTGATTATGCCCGCAACTGGTCGTGGAAAGAAGACTATCCCAAGAACTTCTCCGACACCCTGCAACGCAAATATCTTGGTACCAAATATCGCATCGCTTCTGGGGTGTATTACTGTGCGCTTGATGACAATATCGGCTATATGTATGTCGGCAGCTTTGAGGATTCCTTTGGTGATGGAAATCTCGATGAGGTGTTGTATGCCCTTGCTCCGTGCAATGGTTTGATAATCGATGTGCGTAATAATGGGGGTGGGAAACTCACTGAGGCACAACATCTTGCGTCGCGTTTCTGTAATGAGAGGACACTTGTGGGATATATGTCACATAAGACAGGATCAGGACGTTCCGATTTCTCTGCAAAGGAAGAGCAGTGGCTGGAGCCGTCAGCAGGGCTGAGGTGGCAGAAGGGAGTTTGTGTGTTGTCAAACAGAAGTGTCTATAGCGCTGCCAACGAATTTGTAAAGTATATGAAGGCATTAGGGCACACCATTGTCGGAGATGCAACGGGCGGAGGGTCAGGAATGCCCTTCTCTGCCGAGTTGCCCAATGGGTGGGGAGTGCGTTTCTCTGCCTGTCCCATGTACGATGTCAATGGAGTATGTACAGAAAATGGCGTCGCCCCAGATGTCGCAGTCGGCATTACTGATGAAGACTTTCAGAAGGGGGAAGACACTATAATTGAAACTGCGCGAAAAAAATTACAGGAGTGATATTGCTGTCAAGCAAACTCCCTCACCTTTGCTGAGCGAGTTGTGATATTGGTTAAAAAATATTAAAAATAAGCACTCTGCTTTATCTTCACCGCAGACTCTCCACTTTTTTTAGTACCTTTGTGCTCGCGTGGTTACAGATACTATCATATCGGCGTTGACGAATCTTTTTGCGCTCTTCTGCTCCAAGACGGATGTAGATGAGGATTTTTCGTCGGATATGCTGAGGGCTTACCTCAGCAGGCATTTTGGTATTCGTAACCATGATGAATACATAAATCTTTATCTGGAACTGCGCCATCTCTATGCCGAGATGCCGGATATGGATACTCAGGATGTGGTGGATAATATCTGCAAAAGTCTGAAGAGCGAGATAACCCTTGAGGAACGCGCCTTGGGCTTGTTGAGACTGATGGAGTTCTGCTGCGTCAAGACTCCTGACCAGTTTAAGCCGGATGACCCCTTGTTTGTTGCAGCAGCAAAAGGAATGGGTGTGCCAGAGAATCTGTGCAAGCTGTTTTCCCACTTCGTGCTGGGACAAGAATCAAGACATGTCAAGCTGACAAAGTTTGACGGCTTTAGCGCTCCTGTCAAAACGATGTGGCTTGAGAAGATGAACCTTGTTGTCTTCACCTACGATGGCGAGGATGCGGCAGAGTATAATGGCGTACCAATAGTAAAAGGTATGTTCCAGGTGTGGGACAGTTCCGGAATACTGCGTAACCACAAGGGAAAGCCATTGTATTACTCCACTATTATGGAGCAATATCGCAGCCGCAAGAAGAAGAATGAGATAGTGTTCTCGGGAAGGGATATTAACTTCACCTATCCAAACAGCAACAATGGTATTCATAACTTCTCGTTTGACCTGCATAATGGCGAACTGATAGCCATCATGGGCGGCTCCGGCTCAGGAAAGACGACCTTGGTGTCTATCCTCAACGGCAACATCAAGCCTACATCTGGCCAGATTACAATAAACGGCCACAGCATTGATGACCCAGAGACAAAGGCACTGATTGGTTTCGTGCCACAGGATGACCTGCTTATCGAGGAACTGACGGTGTATCAGAATCTTTACTATACTGCGAAGCTGTGTTTCGAGGGTATGACGGAAGAGGAGATAAACGCGAGGGTGATGAAGATGCTCCGCGACTTGGGGCTGGAGCAGGCAAAGGACCTAAAGGTGGGTTCTCCGATAAACAAATTCATCTCAGGAGGACAGAGAAAGCGCCTGAACATCGCCTTAGAGCTGATAAGGGAACCGGAAGTCCTCTTCCTCGACGAACCGACATCAGGTCTGTCATCGGCTGATACGGAAATGGTGATATTGCTATTGAAGGAGCAGACATATCATGGTCGCCTTGTGATAACAAATATCCACCAGCCATCAAGCGATGTGTATAAACTCTTCGACAGACTGTGGATGCTCGACAGAGGCGGATATCCTATCTTTGACGGTAATCCTATCGAGGCTATCACATATTTCAAGACAGCAGCCAACTATGCTGACGCTGAGACAAGTGCCTGCCCAACCTGCGGCAATGTGAATCCGGAGATAATGCTGAACATTATCGAGGAGCGTGCCATGAACAGCAAGGGGCAGCTTTCTGACGAGCGCAAGGTGAGTCCTGAGGCATGGCATAACATGTATCTCGAGAAGCGTCCGGAGTTTAATAAACTGAAAGAGAAGGCATTGCCTGTAACAGAACAGAAGAAGCCTAATGCCATTACGCAGTTTATGCTGTTCATGAAACGTAATGCGCAGACAAAACTGAGTAACAAGCAGTTCCTTGCTATCGCATTGCTCGAGGCTCCATTGCTGGCTGGCGTCTGTGCCTTGCTGACACACTATTCTCCTGCTGGAGAGGAGTATAGCATCATGCAGAACAAGAACCTTGTATCATTTATCTTTATGGCAGTGATAGTGGCAACCTTCGTGGGTATGTCGGCATCTGCCGAGGAGATTATCAAGGACAGGGCATTGCTGAAGAGAGAGAAATTCCTTCAGCTGTCGTATGGCAGCTATATATGGTCAAAGATTGTGCTGATGGCGGTTGTCTCCATACTGCAGACCTTCCTGTTTGTGGTGGTAGGCAACTTCATAATGGGCATCAGTGGACAGTTCTTCCTATGGTGGTTTGTCCTTGCCGTCACGGCGATACTGGCGAACCTGACAGGATTGGTGCTGTCGCAGAGCCTGTCGTCGGTAGTGTCTATATACATAAGTATTCCTGTACTCCTGATACCACAGATATTGCTCTGCGGATTGGTGGTAAGCTTTACTGATTTGACTCCTAACAGCACAACAGGAAATGTACCGTTGATAGGTAATATAATACCTTCAAGGTGGTCGTATGAGGCATTGGCTGTTACCAGCTATGTGGATAACGACTACGAAGAGGACATCTTCCCTTATGACAAGGAGAAGTATGAGGAGCAGTATTACAGACTTGGTTTCCTATATCAGCTGCAGAGTGCTGTAGAACGCAGGAATGCGAAATACTCCACAAAGGAAGAGAAGGACAAGGCCCTGAAGCTGCTGAAGAACGAAATGCCATTTATCGGACAATTATGTAACTTAGGACGTTACAAAGGCAACTATGACTATATCTCAGTCAGGGAATATCTCGACAGCGCAGAGCAGGTGCTCAGGGAGCGTGGCAACAAGGCTACTTTGGCAGCAGACCGTGTGCTGCAGGAGAGGGTGAACAGATATGGCAGAGAGAAACTGCAGCAGTTGAAGAGAGACAATGTAAATATCCAGCTTGAGAAACAGTTGGCAGGATATGGGGCAAAGGAACTGTGCGAAGTAGTTGACGGACACATCGTTCCACGTGCAGGATTCGTATTCCTCACACCTCGCAGCATCAATGGCAATGCACCATTCTATTCAAGTAAGAAACGGCTCGGGGATGTGGAATTCACCACTTTGACATTCAATATGGAAGTGATGTTCCTGATGTGTTGCATCGTCATAGCATGCCTGCTGCTTGATATTCCTGGACAATGGATGAGAAAAGAATAAATAAATAACAATATTAACTTTAACAAATTTAGAATTATGAAAAAGTTTTCTTTATTAGTTGCTGCTGTTGCAGCTATGGTTTTTGCTTCTTGTGGTAATAAGACAGCAGCAAATCAAGGAAATGGTGACTCGGTTTCTTTTGAGCAGTCACAGATTGAGGAGAAGATTATGGTTGAGCTTGATTCTATCATCGACCAGTGGCATAAGCTCGGTCCTGTTGATGGTATCTTCTCTAATGGTAAGATACAGCTTTCTGAAGATGAAATAAAGGTTAAGCCAAACTATCTGCTTCCTGCTTCTATCGCTGATGATATGTCACTGCTCTCACAGAAATATCGTGCTATGGGTATGTTGGTAGTTGATAAGAAGGTTGCTTCTCTCTACAAGATGGATACCGACGCTTACACAGCAACAATAACAAAGATAGCAACAGACGTTAACGATAACGCTCTTCAGGAGGCTGCTAACGGCGATATGTCAGACGCAAAGGCTTTCTATCTTGCTGAGAAAGAAGCTGGAAGAATCAACTTCTTCTGGGAGACAAGTGCTGCTGGCCTTATCGAGACATTCTACATCCTGTCTCAGAATCAGGAGAAGTTCCTTCAGGCTTTCGACGATCAGACTGCATCTGACATGACTTATCACATTGCAGTTCTGAAGCTGGCTCTTGACGACCTCGCTACATATGACCCAAACATCAAGGGCTTGGTTGACATCTTGGCTCCATTGAATGAGCTCAACGCCATCAGCGTAGATCAACTCAAGGAACAGGTTGAGAAGATGAGACCTCAGATTGAGAAGGCTCGTAGCGAAATGTTGAAGTAATATCTTCCCCAGAATGGGGATAAAGAACTTAAAAAATATATATACTGTAATTATGCAATTTTTAACCAACGAAAAACTTTTGATTGTAGGTGCTGGCGGAATGATCGGTTCTAACATGGTTCAGTCAGCTTTGATGCTCGGTTTAACTCCAAACATTTGTTTGTATGATATCTTTGAGCCAGGTGTTCATGGTGTAGCAGACGAGATGGCACATTGTGCTTTCCCTGGTGCTAACATCTCTTGGACGGTAGATCCAAAGGAAGCATTCACTGGCGCAAAATATATCATCTCTTCTGGTGGCGCTCCTCGTAAGGAGGGTATGACACGTGAAGATTTGCTGAAAGGTAACTGCCAGATAGCAGCACAGTTTGGCGATTTCATCAAGGAATATTGCCCAGACGTAAAGCATGTAGTAGTTATTTTCAACCCAGCTGACGTGACAGCTCTGACAGCATTGATTCACTCAGGTTTGAAGCCAAACCAGATGACCTCTCTCGCAGCATTGGATTCTACACGTCTGCAGCAGCAGCTCGCTATGGAATTTGGTGTTCAGCAGGATAAGGTTACTGGTGCTCACACTTATGGTGGACATGGTGAGCAGATGGCTGTATTCGCTTCTCAGGTGAAGATTGATGGCAAGCCTCTCTCTGAGTTCACAATCTCTCCAGAGCGTTGGGAGGAGATAAAGCACAATACTATCCAGGGTGGTTCTAACATCATCAAACTTCGTGGCCGCTCTTCTTTCCAGAGCCCTGCATACCAGGCTGTGAAGATGATAGAGGGCGCTATGGGCGGTGAGCCATTCACTCTGCCTGCCGGATGCTATGTAAACTGTGACAAGTGTGGCTATAAGAATGTTATGATGGCTATGCCTACAACAATCGACAAGACTGGTGTACACTTCACTGCTCCAGAAGGAACAGCAGAGGAGATGGCTGCTCTGACATCATCATACGAGCATCTGCAGAAGATGCGCGATGAGTTGGTAACACTTGGCATCATACCTGAAATAAGCAAGTGGAACGAGCTTAATCCAAATCTTTAAAAAATAAGATATTTGCTATTATAGAAAAGAGAGGTATCTTCTATAGGTACCTCCCTTTTTTCAAAAAATAATTTAATGGGAAATCTCGTAGCAATAGTAGGAAGACCAAATGTTGGTAAGTCAACGCTGTTTAACAGGTTGACAAAAACCCGTCATGCCATTGTCAGCGAAGTCGCTGGTACTACCCGTGACAGACAGTATGGCAAGTGCGAGTGGGCAGGAAAGGAATTCTCTGTCGTAGATACTGGTGGCTGGGTGGTTAACTCAGACGATATCTTCGAGGGAGCCATTCGTGACCAGGTGAGGATAGCAACAGAAGAAGCCGACCTCGTGCTGTTTCTTGTCGATGTGCAGACAGGTGTGACAGATCTTGACAGCGATGTGGCACAGATTCTGCGAAAGACAAAACTGCCAGTTATCCTTGTTTCTAACAAGACGGATAATAACGAACAACAATACTATGCTGCTGATTTCTACAGCCTTGGGTTAGGAGAGCCAATGTGCATATCTGCTGTATCAGGATTTGGTACAGGAGACTTGCTCGATATGATTATTGAGAAACTTCCTCTTGACAAGAAGGATGATGCAGAGGAGAATATTCCACGTTTTGCTGTTGTCGGCAGACCAAATGTAGGAAAGTCGAGCATCATAAATGCTTTTGTGGGGGAGGATAGAAACATTGTAACAGATATCGCGGGCACTACGCGCGATTCTATATATACAAGGTATGACAAGTTTGGCTTTGACTTCTACCTTGTCGATACTGCTGGTATCAGAAGGAAGAACAAAGTCAGCGAAAACCTGGAGTTCTATAGCGTGATGCGTAGCATTCGTGCCATAGAGAACAGTGATGTCTGCATTCTGATGATTGATGCCACACGAGGCATTGAGGCGCAGGATATGAATATCTTCCAACTGATTCAGAAGAACAAGAAGTCGCTGGTTGTTGTTGTCAACAAGTGGGACCTTGTGGAGAATAAAGACCAGAAGGTAATAGATACCTTTACTGCTGCCATCAGGGACAGAATGGCTCCATTTGTGGATTTCCCAATTATCTTTGCTTCAGCGCTTACCAAGCAGCGCATCTTCAAGGTGCTCGAAACAGCGAAGGAGGTATATCTGAATCGTAAGGTGCGTATTGGTACCAGTAAGCTAAATGAGGTGATGCTGCCTATCATCGAGGCAACTCCTCCACAGAGTATCAAGGGTAAGTATATCAAGATAAAATACTGCACACAGGTGCCTGATACCCAGATACCTACCTTCGTGTTCTATGCCAACCTGCCTCAGTATGTGAAGGAGCAGTATAAACGTTTCCTTGAGAACCAGATAAGAGATCACTGGACGCTGACAGGAACTCCTATAAACGTCTTTGTTCGTCAGAAATAAATGAAGAAAAGTATAGTTCTTTTGGGTGTTGCTATCTCTCTGATAGGAATGGCTGCATGTTCTTCTGATGTTAATCAGGAGGAGCGTGCTATGACTACTGCCCAGAAATATTATGAGCAGTTGGTGGCTGGTAATTATGAAGGCTTTGTTGAGGGCACTATAAACAGTCAGGACTCTCTTCCTGCTGGTTATAAGGAGCAGTTAGTGCTCAATGCCAAGATGTATGTAGAGCGAATGCAGAACGAGCATCAAGGCATACGTTCTGTGAAGGCTATGCGTGCTCAGGTAGATACCCTGAAGGCACATAATAGTGACGAGATAGAAGCTATCACAGCCCGTGCATTTGTAGCATTAAGCTTTGCTGATAGTACCAAAGAAGAGATACTAGTCCCAATGGTGCTGAAAAATGATGTGTGGTACCTTAGATAGGTCAAAGGTCAAAGGTCAAAAGCCTGAAACCTGAAACTTGAAACAGCCTCTACGACGGATTATATCCGAAGGCGTTGAGTTCTTTTTCGTTGGAGCGCCAGTCCTTATCTACTTTGACGAATGTCTCAAGGTAGATTTTTTTATCGAAGAACTTTTCAAGTGCCTTGCGGGCCTCAGTGCTTACCTTCTTTATGGCAACACCCTGATGACCTATTATGATACCCTTTTGTGAATCACGCTCAACAAAGATGGTCACCATGATATGAATGCGGTTGTCATCCTCCTTGAACGAGTCACATCTTACCTCAACAGAGTAAGGTATTTCCTTGTCATAATAAAGTAATATCTTTTCCCTGACAATCTCAGTGACAAAGAAACGTGCCGGCTTGTCTGTCAACTGGTCTTTATCGAAGAATGGGGGAGAGTCGGGGAGTAGTTCCTTTATTCGGTTCAGTAAGATGTCTGTGCCGAATTTATTCTTTGCTGAGATGGGCAGTATTTCTGCGTTTGGCAATAAGTTATGCCATTTTTCTACGATTGCTCCCAAGTCGTTGTTGTTCGACTGGTCAATCTTGTTGATAAGCAGGATTACAGGTTGGTCTATCTTTGCCACCTTGTCGAGAAAATCCCTGTTCTTCTCAGGGTCTTCCACAACATCTGTTACATACAGTAACACATCAGCATCCGTCAGTGCCGACTCTGAGAAGGCCAGCATCGACTCCTGCAGTTTGTAGTTTGGCTTTATCACACCAGGAGTATCTGAGAATACTATCTGCATCTCAGGAGTATTCACTATTCCCATGATGCGATGGCGTGTTGTCTGTGCCTTGAAGGTGGCAATAGAAATACGCTCACCAACCAATTGGTTCATGAGCGTACTCTTACCGACGTTGGGATTACCAACGATATTTACAAAACCTGCTTTATGCATTCTTTCCGACCTTGTCACCGTCATAGCCCCATTTATAGAAGCTTGCACCATGTACGAAGCCTGCACCAAAAGCTGTCAGAAGGACATTGTCACCCTTCTTGAGCTTCTTCTCAAAGTCCCACAGAGCAAGAGCAATAGAAGCAGCGCTGGTATTGCCGTAATGTTCTATGTTCACGAGAATCTTGTCCATCGGAGTTTCAAGACGCTTTGCAACAGCCTCAATGATACGCATATTCGCCTCATGTGGTATGAGCCAGTTGACGTCATCCATAGTGAGGTTGTTACGCTTCATCACTTCCTGTATGTCGTCAGCCATAGAGGTGACAGCATAGCGGAATACTGTGCGTCCTTCCTGATAGACGTAGTGCATTCTATGATCTACGGTATAGTGAGATGCCGGACAAACAGAGCCACCAGCCTTCATGTGGAGGAATGGAAGCCCTAAACCGTCTGTTCTGAGGAAAGAATCCTGGAATCCGACGCCCTCTTCTTCTGTTGCTTCAACCATTACAGCTCCTGCTCCGTCACCAAACAGAACACAGGTCTGACGGTCTTGATAGTCAACCATTGATGACATCTTCTCTGCTGCTACACAGATGATTCTGTGATAGCGTCCAGACTGTATCATGGCTGATGCCATATCAAGAATATATAGGAATCCGCAGCATGCGCATGAAACATCGAAGCCGTGGGCTTGTTTCAGTCCAAGTTTTCCTATGATAATAGAGGCATTAGAAGGGAAGTGGTAGTCACCTGTTGTAGTAGCACAGATGACGCAGTCGATAGTCTGTGGGTCAACCTGTGTCTTTGCCAACAACTGGCGACACGCCTTACGTGCCATATAAGCCGATCCCAAACCTTCTTCGTTCAGGATACGGCGTTCCTTGATACCTACGCGAGTGTATATCCACTCGTCATTGGTTTCTACCATACGAGATAATTCCTCGTTGGTCAGGATATATTCAGGAACGTAACCGCCAATGCCTGTTATAACAGCATTTACTTTACTCATGCCTCCTCTGCTTGTTCAATAGCCTGCTTTCCACGATACTGACCACAAGTAGGACATACTGTGTGGTAAACGTAGTAAGCACCACAGTTAGGACAGATAGCGAGTGTTGGAGCTACTGCCTTGTCATGAGTACGACGCTTGAGAGTACGAGTCTTTGACTGTCTTCTTTTAGGATGTGCCATTTTCTTCTTTAAATTTTAAACTTTTAACTTTAATCTTTAAACTGTTTTAATGCTGCCCAGCGTGGGTCAATGGTATCATCTCCATTGGTGTTGTCACCATTGTCGATAGGGGCATCCTCATCACCACTTCGGGTGGCTGACAGCTCTTCGAGCTTCTGTGTCATCGCAGCATTGCATTTTCCAGGTGCATGAACGTGCTTGATGGGTATTGCCAATACTATTGTCTCATAGATTATCCAAGGGAGTGAGAGGATGCCTTGATTCTCATCCACCACTATTACCTCGTCATCAACGCTAGATTCTCTGCCCAGCTTTACGATGTAACGGCACTGCCCCTTAATAGGTTGCTCCATATCGTCCAAACAAAGGTCACACGGAATAGTGACGTTGCCCTCAATAGAGAATGATAAGGCAAACTGTTCAGACGGCATTTTGCTGATGAGCACTGTCGTAGTTACCGTTCCATGCTGTATTTCAGCATCGTCAAGAGCTTTGAAATATCTGTCATCAAGCACTAAAGTGAACTCTTTCGAGTCCTCTGTAATAGCTCTCAGGTCAATATCAAGCATCTCGAAATTGGACATTCAGGCCACAAAGGTACGATTTTTTTTTTAATTGAACAAATTTTTTTGATATTTCTTGGTTTTTTGCTCACTTAATCGTATCTTTGTTCCCCGAATGACCTAAATAAATGATGAATTATATAATGAAACAGACAAAACTCTGGTTGCTTATTGCAACACTATTCTTGCTTTGTGGAACAGGAGCGTTGACAAGTTGTAATGATGATGCAAAACCAGTTGCCTCCGCTGAGGTTAGTCCTACTGATGATAATAGTGCGTTCGTGAATATTACGGATGTAGTGCCAGATGCTATCTTGGAGATTCGCTATTTCAGCACGTATAACTTTGCTGGTCAGCGAATCGATGGCTATGAGGAACCAACGGCTTTGCTGACTCGTCAGGCAGCTGACTCACTGAAGGCTGTCAGTGACGAGTTGTGTAAGCAGGGGTATAGGTTGAAGATATATGATGCCTACCGCCCACAGAAGGCTGTTGACCACTTTGTGCGTTGGGCAGCAGACCTGACAGCAACAGAGATGAAGCAATATTTCTACCCTGACCTTGACAAAAGCGTGCTCTTTGAGCAGGAGTACATCTACGAGCGCAGCGGCCATACACGCGGCTCTACTGTTGACCTGACCCTCTTTGATATGGCGACGGAGAAGGAACTCGACATGGGCGGCACCTTCGACTGGTTCGGTCCTGAGAGTCATCCGGACTTCTGCGGCAATCCAGAGACAGGAGAATATACAGGTGACAACCATAAGTCGCCTGCTAACCGCAGCATTACTGCTGAGCAGTTTGCACATCGTATGATATTGCGTCGTGCGATGCTCGCCCACGGCTTCAAACCTATTGATACAGAGTGGTGGCACTTTACTTTGAAGAACGAACCGTTCCCTGATACCTATTTCACATTCCCAGTGAAGAAAATAGTCAAAGGTCAAAAGTCAAAGGTCAAAAGTCCTGAAACCTGAAACCAAAAAGAGTTTCTTTTTTTAAAAAATGTGAAATTATTTGTGTTTTCAGGAAAAAAACGTATCTTTGCAATCGCGACGCTTTTTTAGAAGGTCTAAGGTCAAAGGTCAAAGGTCAAAGGTCAAAGGTCTAAGGTCAAAGGTCGATAACCGATAAACGATAAACAATAACCATATTTAATATATCAACCTAAATAATTAAGAACTATGCGAGTTTATCAAACAAACGAAATCAAAAACATTGCTCTCCTTGGCAATGATGGCTCAGGTAAGACCACTCTGACAGAAAGTCTGCTCTATGAAGCAGGTGTTATCAGCAGACGTGGTCGCATCACTCAGAAAAATACTGTTTCTGACTACTTCCCAGTAGAACAGGAGTATGGTTACTCTGTCTTCTCTACTGTATATAATGTAGAATGGAACAATAAGAAATTGAATATGATTGACTGCCCAGGAAGTGATGACTTCGTTGGTGCAGCCCTTACAGCATTGGAGGTGACAGATACCTGCGTACTGCTGCTGAATGGTCAGTATGGACCAGAGGTGGGTACTCAGAACCACTTCCGCTATACAGAGAAACTGAAGAAGCCTGTCATCTTCCTCGTAAACCAGCTGGATGGTGAGAAATGTGACTATCATGGCACTCTCGAAAAACTGAAGGATATCTATGGCCCCAAGGTTATTCCTATTCAGTATCCTCTCAATGAAGGACCTAATTTCAATGCCCTCATCGACGTACTGTTGATGAAGAAGTATTCATGGGGCCCTGAAGGTGGTGCTCCTACTATCGAGGATATCCCAGCAGAAGAGAAGGATAAGGCAATGGAGATGCACAAGGCTCTCGTTGAGGCTGCTGCTGAGAATGACGAGGGACTGATGGAGAAATATTTCGAGACAGAGACACTCTCTGAAGACGAACTGCGTGAGGGTATCCGCAAGGGTCTCGTAACTCGTTCCATCTTCCCTGTCTTCTGCGTTTGTGCAGGCAAGTGCATGGGTGTTCGTCGTCTTATGGAGTTCTTAGGTAATGTCGTTCCTTTCGTTGACGAGATGCCAAAGGTTCACAACACTCGTGGTGAGGAAGTGAAGGTTGACGCTAATGGCCCTACTTCTCTCTATTTCTTCAAGACAGGTGTTGAGCCACACATTGGTGAGGTGCAGTACTTCAAGGTTATGAGCGGAAAGGTAAAGCCAGGTGACGACCTTACAAATGCCGACAGAGGAACAAAGGAACGCATCGGACAGATATTCACATGTGCTGGAGCACAGCGTGTACCTGTTGACGAGATGGTGGCTGGTGATATTGGCTGTACAGTGAAACTGAAAGATGTCAAGACAGGAAATACCTTGAATGGCAAGGACTGCGAAAACCGATTCGACTTCGTGAAATATCCTAACTCAAAGTATTCTCGTGCCATCAAGGCAAAGAAGGAAGCAGATACAGAGAAGATGATGAGTGCCCTCACCCGTATGCGTCAGGAAGACCCAACATGGGTTGTGGAGCAGTCAAAGGAACTTCGCCAGACAATCGTTCACGGACAGGGAGAGTTCCATCTGCGTACCCTCAAGTGGCGTCTTGAGAATCTCGATAAGATTGAGGTAGAATATCTTGAGCCACGCATTCCTTATCGTGAGACAATCACAAAGAGTGCTCAGGCAGACTATCGTCATAAGAAGCAGTCAGGTGGTGCTGGCCAGTTTGGTGAAGTACACATGATTGTAGAGCCATACGCAGACGGTATGCCAGATCCTACAACATACAAGCTCAATGGTCAGGATGTGAAGATGAATATCAAGTCACGTGAAGAAGTTGACCTGGAGTGGGGTGGTAAACTCGTATTCATAAATACTGTTGTTGGTGGTGCTATCGATATGCGTTTCATGCCAGCCATCCTGAAGGGTGTTATGGAGAAGATGGAACGTGGTCCGCTGACAGGCTCTTACGCACGCGATGTACGCGTCATTGTTTATGATGGTAAGATGCACCCGGTTGACTCTAACGAATTGTCATTCATGCTTGCAGCACGTAACGCTTTCTCTGAGGCCTTCAAGAAGGCTAATCCAAAGATTCTGGAGCCTATCTATGACCTTGAGGTCTATGTGCCAGCTGATATGACAGGTGATGTGATGTCTGACCTTCAGGGCCGTCGTGCTATGATAATGGGTATGGATATGGAGAATGGCTATCAGAAGCTTCAGGCAAAGATACCTCTCAAGGAACTGTCCAACTACTCTGTGGCACTCAGCTCTCTCACAGGTGGCCGTGCAAGCTTCAATGCAAGCTTTGCTTCATACGAACTCATGCCAAGCGACCTGCAGCAGCAGTTGATAGCAGAGAATGCTAACAATAACGAAGAAGAGTAAGATAACAACGATAGAATAAACGAATTTCGAGGTATCTCAATGTGAGGTACCTCGAATTATTTTGAATGCTTCTGGCAAGAATTCTATTATGTCGGAGGCGATTACGGAATGTGAACCTAATGCTGCTGTTGCGGCATCGCCTGCAAGGGCATGAAGGGTGACTCCCAATATGGCTGCATCTTGTGGCTCAAACCCTTGTGCCAATAATCCTGTTATGATACCTGTGAGGACATCGCCAGAGCCAGCTGTCGCCATTCCGTCATTGCCATAAGGACAAGTATAAACGTTATTGGAAGGCAGGATAATCTTGGTTGGATGCCCTTTATCGACAAGAATGAATCTGTCAAGGCTGATGCCTGCATTCTTCAAACGTTTTTGCTCTCCCTTGTGGGGAGTGATGATGGTACCATCGGGAATATCGTTTGCCCAAGAGGGATTCTGACTTAAAATGTTCAAAGCATCAGCATCCATCAATAGGGGATGCTTTCGTGATGACTCCTTAATTATTTTTATCTGCTCGTGCAGGGCGAGAGCTGTTTCTGTGGAAGTACCAATTCCTGGTCCTATGGCGACAGCATCGTAAGCTTCAATATCTATTGCCTCAGAGAATAGTGTCTCAGAAGGGTCGTGCTTCAGTATTGCCTCTGGAACAGCAATCTGTAGGATGTCATTATTCTTATGCGGACAGAGTACCGTCACCTTGCCGACTCCTGTGCGCAGACAAGCCTTCGCCGCAAGAACGGAAGCTCCCGCCATACCATACTTGCCTGCTATGATGAGAGCGTGTCCGAAAGTTCCTTTGTGTCCGTCTTGTGGACGAGGCTTTAGGAGACTATTGGCGAATGTGAAGTCTATAGTTTTTTCCATCATAATCTATCGACATTATGCCACGCTGTCCTCTTCTGGTGAGAGCCAACGCTACATGCCCCATAGTGCGTCGCATATTTATCTCGATGCAGGGATTGAGCACTACGGCAGAAGTTTCGTCTTCTTCCCAAGGGCTGCATATCATCATGTCAACACCAAGAGGACCGATGTATGCACCATTTATCTCTGTTGTGAGGAAGACTTCTATCTGCTTCTTCACCTCGTCGAGCAGGGTGGGGGAAAGATACCTGTGCAGGTATTCCTCTTTCTCGTCTTCTGGCAGCAGGATGTTTCCTGTATAGGCCCCATTCTTTGTGGTGAATAGCGACAGTCCGTCATAAACCACCTTGCCGTCTGCCTTTGCCTGGAACTCCATAGCAAAGTCTTGTATCTTCCTGCATTTTTTCTCTACGATGATGGAACCCTGTTTCTCTAAGGTGTTGTTAATCCATTTCTGGACATTCTCGTTTGGACCATCATCAATACTGATGTATCTCACACCTCGTCCGCTGCTGCTCCAAGGGGCTTTTACAACGATGTCCTGATGCTGTTTCAACGCCTCTTCCACCTCTTTGGCAGTATTGCAGACAGCAGAGATACCGATGACGCCTTGCATCCCTTTCATAGAGCTCAGCAGCTTTACTGCGAGTGCCCTGTTAGAAAGCATACGGATGCTGTCAAATTGTAGTTCAGATGGCAACATCGTTTTGGGAATCTTGGCATCAAGAAAGGTGCTCCTAATGCTTTTGTTCCATCCCCAAGGAGCAAAGCGATAGCTGTCTCCCGAAACAGTATTCTCCAGTTGTTCAGTGGTGACAAACTCCACCCTTGCCCGAGATGTCAGTTTGTGCCGTTTATACAGCAATTCTGCTGCATCAATATCTTCAACAACAACCACGTCGCCATCCTCCGCCCATAGAGCGGGGATATACCCTAAGTCAGAACGCATCTGTCTCCCTACATGTGGCGTAGCGAAACGTCTCTGGTTCAGAGCTAAAGCTATATCATGGTCGGGATTGAAGAAGTGAATTTGCATTTTTCAGTTTGCTCTTTGTAGTAACGTTTATCTTACCCTTCTGCTGTGTGCTGCGTACAACAACCATAGCACGTCCTTTCCAAGTAGTAACGTGTGATGATGTGGTAGCCTCCGTATCTTGCAGGTTTGCGCTGCCGGCAGCAAGGAGTGTGCCTGCTCCGCTTATCTGTATATCAACAGGAACAGCAGCCTCTGGCACTATGTTGCCATCCTTGTCTATTATCTCGAGAATGATGAAAGCCAAATCCTCTCCGTCAGCCTTTACGACTTTCTTGTCAGGAGTAAGGCGGATAGCGTATGCCTCGCCGGCAGTCTTTAATGTTGTGCTGGCATTACCTGCAACAGCCTTCAGAGTACCAGGCTGATAGGGGAGGGTGAAGACAGCCTTGTATTCTGTAGAACGGTTTACGTCTTTTGTTGCTATCAGTTTGTCATTGAGATACAGGCTTGCTGATGGTGCCTTTGTGTAAACCTCTACTGTGATGTCCTTGCCTTCCCAACCGTTCCAGGTCCATGATTCCCATGTAGGCCATACAGACCAGTTGGTTTCCTTTATTACACCCTTGTAGCCGCTTGGCTCTTTAACAGCCATATATACAGGTTCGTCATTGTTCCAAAGAATGCTGCGATAGTGTGATATAGGCTTTCTCCATCCTGTCAAATCCACATCTCCGCAATATGCTCCATGCCAGGGGAATTGCTTTTGGGTATAGTGCTCTCCAGGAGTCTCACCCTCGTAGTAATAACGTCCGATACCTGATTCTCCCAAGTAGTCAAGACCTGTCCATACGATGTCGCCAATGACATAGCTGTTGTCATATACGGTGCTCCAGTTCTTGAAGGCATCACGAGGATAACTCTCTGTCTGCCACATAACACGCTTTGGGTCTCTCTGGTGGTCGGTAGCATGTTTGAAAAGCATGTAGTTATATCCCACGATGTCGAGTACCTCAGCATGTGGGTCATATATCTCCCAATCCTTATCCCATGCACAGAGGGCCTCAGTAACAGGACGTGTGGTGTCATATTTCAGTATCTCAGCCTTAAACTTCCTTGCTGTCTGCACCACGCGAATCTCCTTGCGTTCCATAACCTCGTTGCCAATGCTCCAGCTGATGATACTTGGGTGGTTTCTGTCACGAAGTATCATAGCCTTGATATCTTCCTTATAGCATGAGTCGATGACTGTTGAGTAGTCATATTTTGTCTTGCTTTTATACCATCCGTCAAAGACCTCTCCGATGACCAGCATACCGATAGAGTCGCAGGCATTGAGGAATGCTGTGCTGGTAGGATTGTGTGCTGTGCGGATGAGGTTAAAGCCAGCCTGTTTCATCAGCTTCACTTTCCTTGCTTCTGCAGCATCAAACGCCATCGCTCCCAGTATTCCGTTGTCGTGGTGAACACAGGCACCATTGAGGATGATTGACTTACCATTCAGCACAAAACCTTTCTCTGCATCGTATGTGAAAGTGCGGACACCATGTTTTACGTTGACGTCGCCCACCTTTATATTATATAAATAAGGTTGCTCTGGTGACCACAGTTTTACATCCTTCAGTGTTACGACCTCAAGAGTCTTTCCGTCGTATGTCAGACGTACCTTTGCAGAGTCAGCCTTCAGGCCGTCAGCAGAGATGCCAAACACCTTCTCTGTTGTTACGAAAGCACTTGTTGCGTCGTCCTTCGCTCCATCCTTATGGGTCTCTAACCATACGTGGCGATATATACCCGAACCGCTGTACCAACGGCAGTTGTGTTGCAGAGAATTGTCAACCTTTACTGCTACGATATTCTTCTGGTTCTGCTTTACGAATGATGTGATGTCAGCATAGAAAGGAGTGTAGCCATAGGCGTGTGTAGCAGCAAGATTGCCGTTTACATACACCTCAGTCTTCTGATAAATGCCCTCGAAATGCAGCACTACTTTCTCGCCAGCCTTCTGATCAGGCTTAAATTCCTTTCTGTACCATCCTATGCCACCAGGGAAGTATCCGCCGTCATTGCCTGTGGCAGCATCTGTGTTGGGAGCATGATAAATGTCCCAGTCGTGTGGCAGGTTTACAGTCTTCCACTTGCTGTCGTTAAAGTCAGCAGATTTAGCTTCAGGGATGTCACCATCATAGAATTTCCATCCAAGGTCGAACAGGATGCTCTTTGCCTGCCCTGTCGTAATGCATAGGAATGCAGTAAGAAGTGTAAAGAAAAGATGTTTTTTCATTTTGTTAAAATAGACTTAATTGCACAGGTTCCTGTGGCTTCTCCTCAGGTTCTGTGCTATTGTTGTTATCGTTTTGGTTTTTGTTTTTGTTATCGTTAAGGTTATCGTTATCGTTTTCGTTAAGGTTATCGTTATTGTTATCGTTATTGTTATCGTTATCGTTATCGTTATCGTTTTCGTTATCGCCTTTGACCTTTGACCTTTGACCTTCGACAGAAAGCCCTTGGCTTTCTTCGTACCCAATCATCTCTAAGAACTCATCTTCGCTGACGATGGGGATGCCTAATTTCTCCGCCTTTTGCAGTTTCGATGGTCCCATGTTGTCGCCAGCCAGGATAAAACTTGTTTTGTTGCTTATCGACGAAGAGCGTTTTCCACCATATTGTTCTATGATGCGTTCCTCGTAGTCCTTGCGACCATGCTTTGAGAAGACACCGCTGACAACGATTATCTTGCCTTCGAGGATGTTGCTCTTTTTTGTTTCCTCTTTTATGCTCATCTGTAGGCCATAGCCAATGAGCCTGTCAACAATCTTGCGATTCTTCTCATCTTGGAAATACTCCACCACATTGACGGCGATGATTTCTCCTACACCCTCCACATCTGTCAGTTCCTCAACAGTAGCATTGCGCAAGGCCTCGATGTTCTTGAAATGTCTCGCTAACAGTTTTGCTGTCGTTTCGCCCACCATGCGTATGCCGAGAGCAAAGACAACACGTTCGAAAGGTACTTGTTTTGAGGCTTCTATGGCATCGACCACCTTCTTTGCCGACTTCTCCCTGTTTCCTTCATAGTTCAGTTGTGAAGCCTTCAACTCATAAAGGTCTGCGATATTCTTTATCAGTCCTCTTTCGTAGTAAGTGTCCACCGTCTCAGCCCCTAACGAGTCAATGTTCATCGCCTTGCGTGCTATGAAATGCTCTATCCTGCCTTTTATCTGTGGCGGGCAGCCGGAATCATTAGGGCAGTAGTGTACAGCCTCTCCCTCTCTTCTGCGTAGTGGTGTACCACAGACAGGACAATGAGTGATAAACTCTATCGGCTTGGCATCAGCAGCACGTTTGCTCTCGTCAACACCAACAATCTTTGGTATTATCTCGCCACCCTTTTCTACATAAACATAGTCACCCTCATGCAGGTTGAACGACTTGATAAAGTCCTCGTTGTTCAATGTGGCACGATGCACCTTTGTTCCTGACAGCTGTACAGTATCCATATTCGCAACTGGCGTAATGGCACCTGTGCGTCCCACCTGATATGTTATCTCCTGCAGTCGTGTGCAGACACGTTCTGCCTTGAACTTATATGCTATAGCCCATCGTGGACTCTTGGCAGTAAATCCGAGGTTGCGTTGCTGACGTGCCGAATTGACCTTCAGCACTATGCCGTCAGTAGCAACAGGCAAGTTGCGACGTTCCTTGTCCCAATAATCTATGAAGTCATAAATCTCCTGCAGCGTGCGCACCTTTCGCATTCCCTCGCTGATTTTGAAGCCCCATGAGCGAGCCTCTTCCAGTCCTTCAAGGTGACCATCATAGTGTACCTCGTCCCCTAACAGGTAATACAGGTAAGCATCAAGTCCACGCTCAGCCACTACTCGTGAGTCCTGACTCTTCAGCGTTCCGCTGGCAGCATTTCGTGGGTTGGCAAAGGGTTGTGCCCCAATTTCCTCACGCTCCTCGTTGAGGCGGTTGAAGGAACTCCAGGGCATCAGTATCTCACCTCTTATCTCGAAGTTGCGAGGATAGCCGAGGCCCTGTTTCAGAATCAGGGGAATGGAACGTATTGTCCTCACATTCGTGGTCACATCGTCACCCTGCACGCCATCACCTCTCGTAACAGCCTGCACCAGACGTCCGTCTTCGTAGGTGAGGGATATTGACAGACCGTCATATTTCATTTCGCAACAAACCTCAAAATCCTCTCCCTCCAGACCTTTCTTCACCTGGTTATACCATTCCTCCACATCCTGCTCGTTATAAGTGTTTGCTAACGACAGCATAGGATAGCGGTGTCTTACCTGCTTAAACTCCTTTGTGATGTCGCTACCCACACGCATAGTAGGAGAGTTCGGATCGTATAACTCCGGATGCTTGGCCTCAAGATCCTGCAGTTCATGCATCATGAGGTCAAATTCCTGGTCGGAGATAATAGGGGAATTTTCTACGTAATACCTGCGATTATGCTCGTGTAATTGTTCCCTGAGATATAGTATGCGTTCTTGTTCGGTCATAAAAAAGACTATTTCCCGGCGAAAGTACAAAAAAGAGAACAAATAACCAAAGAAAAATGTCTTTTTTTGTAAAAAAAATGACCAAAACGATAGTATTTGTGTTTTTTTCAACTTATATTTGTATTTTTGTGCTGAAAAACTAATTGCTTTAACTAAGCATAAACTAATATTAATACAACCTAAAAATTATCTGAACTATGGCATTTGAAGCATCACAAATTGGAGAACTCGCTGGTATCGTTTGGCGTACGTTGGAGAGTAAAGGAAAACTTAATCTTGAGGAGTTGCAGGCAATTACAAGCTTGGACCTGATAGAGGTAGTCGCAGGTTTGGGTTGGCTTGCCCGCGAAGGAAAAGTTAGTTTTTCAAAAGAAAACGGCGTTACCTCCGTCCAACTATATCAGGAAAGGTACTATTAGTAACGTTTAAAGGTTAAAGGTTAACGGTTAGCGGTTAGCCTTTGCCCTTTGACCTTAGACCTATATATATATTGTCTTTCCTTAATGAAGATAATATAGCTCGTAGTAAGGGTGGGGTAGAGTATCATCCTTTGCTGCCCTTTCTGCCTGAAAATGCCGTCGTGCTGTTTCTCGGAAGTTTTCCGCCACAGCGAAAACGCTGGTGTATGGACTTCTATTATCCTAATTTTATCAACGACCATTGGAGAATAGAGGGGCAGATATTCTTTGGCGACAAAAACCATTTTGTAGATACTGCCGCAAAGCGTTTCAAGCTCGAAGAGATAGTTGATTTCTGTCGCAACAAGGGACTTGCATTCTTCGATACCTCAACAGCAGTACGACGATTACAGGATAATGCATCAGACAAATTTCTTGAGGTTGTGGAATCGACTGATATTAAAGCACTTCTTGCCCGTCTGCCGCATTTGAAGGTCATCGTTACCACAGGCGAGAAAGCCACAGAAACCATCTGTTCATCACTCGGCATACCAGATCTGCCAAAAGTGAATACGCACGTTGATATACCCCATACTGTAAGCAGAAACGGTGAACCATTATTCCTCTATCGTCTGCCCTCATCCTCAAGGGCCTATCCCCTCGCTTTCGATAAGAAAGTAGAAGCCTACAAAGAGATGTTCACCTTCATCCATTACATAGCCAAAACAACTCCATAGGGGAGTAGGTAAAAACGGAAATTCTCCACAAAAAAATCTTCAAATTACACTTTGTAGTGTACTGAATAAGTTGATCATTCTTTCATTTCTTCATTTCTTCATTCTTTCATTCGCCACTAAGTTACTAAGCTGTTAAGCTAATTACTCTCCACTCGACTTGTCCGCTTGGGCGATGGAGCAGCAACGAATGTATTCCCAGCGTGGGAAAGTTTTGTTCCCGCACTGGGAAGCAATTATTCCCATGGTGGGAAATCGTATCTTTAGCACGCTTTCACCAAGCGAAGCGACTGAAAGAATGTTTAATGTTTAATAAGGGCTGGTTATTGAAAATTAAACGCCATTTATTGAAAACATCTCCATCTCTCCCGTCAAACCCTCCTGAAGTCCATATTTATGGGGATTTTATAAATTTCATCTTGTCTTACCCTGAAAAAAGTTGACTCATAAAAAGTCAACAAGATGAAGTATTATCGTTCAGAAAAACAAAGACTGTATTACGAGAAAGTAATTGCTCTTTTTCGTGACCAACACATGGGAAAAACAAGAATTGCGAAAATTATTCCTGTCTCGGATTGGACTATTTCAAATTGGATTCGTACCTTTGTAGCCGAAAACCCGAAATACAAGAACAAACGCATGAAAATGGCAGAAGAAAAACGTAAACAGAAATCGATTGAAGACTCTCTCCAATCGCCTTTGCCAAACGACAAGCAATCCTTGCAGTCTGAGGTAGTTCGTCTGCGAAAGGCTCTCCGCGAAGCCTCCATGCGTGCCGACCTTTATGATGAGATGATAAATGTAGCCGAGAAGCAGTTTAACATCTCCATCCGAAAAAAAGCTGGTACCAAGCAGTGACTAACCTGCATGCACAGGACAGGGACAAGTATCCTATAGAAAGCCAGTGCAGACTGCTTGGTGTATCGAAGCAGGCTTATTTTCAGAGAGACGAGGAAGTTCTGATGAGGAGAATAATCCAGGAAGAGTTTGCCTTGTCATATATTCTTGAGATACGCAAGAAGGATCCAGGTCTTGGCGGCATAAAGTTGTGGCACATGTATAAGCGTGATTTCACAGGCAACAGGCCTATGGGCCGTGACCGTTTTGAAGCCCTTATAAACAGATATGGTCTGAAGCTCAAGCAGCGTATACGCAAACCTCGTACAACAGACTCAAGGCATGGCCTGCCCCTCTATCCGAACCTCATCAAAGACCTTATCCCGACTGCCCCCAATCAGTTGTGGGTAAGTGACATTACCTATATTCCCATCTGGCTGAATGAGACCCGTTACAGCTTCTGCTACCTGTCCATGATACTGGATGCTTATACTGAGGAGATTGTTGGCTGGGCAATAGGCCCTACGTTGGATACGGAATATCCTCTGGGTGCCTTCCAGATGGCATTGGAGCGTATAGAAAACACAGATAAGGAGCAGCTTACGCTGATTCATCATTCAGACCGAGGCGTACAGTATGCAAGTGCCCGCTACGTGGAACTTTTGAAGAAACACGGTATCCGTATCAGTATGACAGAGGACGGAAACCCCAAAGAGAATCCTCAGGCAGAAAGAATCAATAACACGATGAAGAACGAACTGTTGAAAGGCATGCGTTTCACGTCTCTTGCAGAGGTTATAGAGGCTGTAATACTGGCCGTCTCCTTCTATAACGAGGAACGGCCGCATATGAGTATCGATATGATGACGCCAAAGGAGGCCTGCAATTGTACAGGAGAACTGAAAAAGCACTGGACAAGCTATAGGGAAATGTATATTAAAGAAAAACAAAAAAGGACATATATAGGGAATATAAGAAAAAATATCAACTTTCTCTTGCATAATACCTAGAATATGTTTACTTTTGCATCCAGTCAACTAAGATTAGGGTTATGACAACATCCGTCAACCTATTGCAGGGTTAAAAGATGAGAGTCAACCTAAATAAGTTTTAATGTTTAACCAAGTCAACTAATCTTAGGGTTTGGACATACTGACAGTCAACCTAAATCAGGAAAGGTCACAAAAAACTTATTTTTTGAAAACTAAAACTCTTGTTCTCTCCACTTAAAAACTGACTCTAAACTAAAAAAACTTCCGATTTTTTGTATTGTTGGAAGTTTTTTGTATTTTTGCACTCGAATGCGGGAAAAGCCTCAGCGGAGGTGCCTGCATGACTTTATTGGTAAAAAAGCATTCGCTATTATTTCGCGTTCAGCCAAAAGCCTCGGAAACTTATTGGAAATAAAAACGCACAGAGATAATATGTGATAAGGTGTTCGGTAAGAAGCATCTTAGCAATCTTATGTAGCAATGCACTCACACATAGGTGTGGTGCATACTCGTTAAGATTGCTGAGGTTTCCATCCGAGGCTGCCTCAAAGCTGAACGCAAAAGGTGCATCACACTTTTTGCGTCTTGGTGAGATTGATAGTTGATGCTATACTGACTTAAACTATCAATCGAATAATGGCAAATAATAGTAATCTTGGAGCAGCAAAGGCTGCTAAGAATGATGAGTTTTATACTCAATATGCTGATATCCAGAAAGAAATAAATGCTTATCTGGAATACAACCCTGACACTTTTCGAGATAAGACAGTATTGTTACCATGCGATGACCCAGAGTGGAGTAACTTTACAAGGTTCTTTGCACAGAATTTTGAACGCCTGGGACTGAAACGTCTTATCAGTACAAGCTATGCAGTAGAGAGTAAGAAGTACAAAAACTATCAGCCAACACTTTTTGAAACAGAGAACCCTTTATTTGACATTGACAAAACTCGCATCAAAGGAAAGATATTTGAACTGACTCACGACACTAATCAGAATGGTCGCATAGACATAGATGACTTGGAGTGGCATTACCTTGAAGGAGATGGCGATTTTCGTAGCAAAGAAGTATGCAAGCTCAGAGACGAAGCAGATATTATTGTCACCAATCCGCCATTCTCGTTGTTCAGAGAATTTTTAAATTGGATTATCGAATGTAAAAAAGGTTTCTTGATAATTGGAAATCAAAATGCAATTGGTTATAAAGAACTTTTTCATCTAGTAAAGGATAATTGTTTATGGTTGGGTGCAACAGGGTTTATGTCTGATATGGTATTCGGCGTTCCCAAAGGAACAGATGTTGATCCAAAAGATAAAGCAAAAGCGGAACGATTGGGTTATATTGGTGATTATACAAGACTAGGAAATTCTTGTTGGTTTACTAATCTTGATCATGGTCGTCGTCATGAACCCATGAAATTAATGTCAATGCAAGATAATATAAGATATGGTAAACATAAAGATATCCGTGAGTATGGGTATCTTAAAATGGATAACTATGATGCCATTGAGGTGAAATATCCTGATGCAATTCCTTCTGATTTCGATGGTGTTATGGGAGTCTCAATCACCTTTTTAGACAAATACTGTCCTGAACAATTTGAAATAGTTGGCATAGCAGACCGAGGAAATGAATGGGGCGTAAAAACAAAAGAATATACTTTGGAGGATGCCCCCAATCCTGGTGACTTAAATAGAGGTGCCGTTGTTTTAAGAAATGGTGTATATGAAATGCTCTATAAACGTATTCTAATTCGTAAAATATGAAACCTACACTCATTACTAATTGGACTATTGGCGACATATGCAAAGGGTTCCAATATAACGAATATGAAGGGAAAGGCTTGTATGGTCTTTCTGGTAAACTGACAATTCAGCCAGAGTTTCAACGCCACTATCTCTATGCAGAGAATGGAGGCAAGAAAGAAGTGGATGTAATACAATCTGTACGCAATGGCTATCCTCTTGGCCTGATTTACTTTTCTAAAGTGGGCGAAGATAAGTATGAGGTGCTTGATGGGCAGCAGCGCATTACTTCATTAGGACGTTTTATTACTGAGAAATTTGCATGGATAGATGCTGATGGCAGACCTTGGTATTTTACTGCTTTGAACAAAGATGAGCAAGATAAATTCTTGAATACTCCTTTGCTTATTTATGTCTGTGAGGGAACAGAGAAGGAAATAAAAGATTGGTTCCGTACTATCAATATTGTGGGCATCCCGCTGAATGTTCAAGAAACACTTAATGCAGTATATTCTGGTCCATTTGTAAGCAAGGCAAAAGAAGAGTTTTCAAACTCAAACAATAACAATATCAACAAATGGAGTTGTTTTATTCCAGGCACTGCAAAGCGTCAGGATTTTCTACATACAGCTCTTGCATGGATATCTAAAGATACTGGCGATAACAAACGTATAGAGGACTATATGGCTGCCCATCGATTTGATGACAACATTATCGAATTGAAAGCTTATTTTACCTCTGTTATCGATTGGATAACTTCTGTATTTGACTTCAACCCTGAGAAAGAGATGTGTGGCCTGAAGTGGGGAGAATTATATGAACGCTTTCATAAGAACCCATATAATCCTACGGAAGTGGCAGCAAAGGTGCGTGAACTATATGAAAGTTTCTACGTAAAGGAGAAAAAAGGTATTTATGAGTATATTCTTGATGGTTGCCAGAATACAAAGTTATTGAATGTTCGTGTATTTGACGAACCAACAAAAAAGACTGTTTATGCCCAACAGACTGCTGTCGCTAAAGAAAAAGGCGAGAGCAACTGTCCACTATGTGCTATAGGACATGATGCTAACCACACAAAGATATGGGATTTGAAAGATATGGATGCTGACCACGTGACTGCATGGAGCAATGGTGGGAGCACTTCAATAGAAAATTGTCAGATGTTATGCAAAACACATAATAGAGCGAAAGGAAATAGATAAAAACGACACAAGATATGGCAAAAGTACAATTCAGTAGAACTCAAGCCTGTGCAACTAAAACGTTGTACGCTGTAATGAAAGAAATGGTAAAGCGTGGTGGGAGTATTCCCGCTAAGGAGATATATCCCTGGGTGAACCAAAATGTGAATTTAACAGATTGGGAAAAAGAACCAGCAGGAAAGATGCAATATATTCGTTGGACCAATAGTTTTCAATTCTATTCCATAGATTATCAGAAGGCAGGTTTTATCATTAAGAAAAATGGAACATGGTATATTACTCCCGAAGGTGAGAAAGCATTAAAAAAGTCTGCTGAGGAAGTGATGACTACAGCCAACAAAGCCTATGACGAATGGAGAAAGTTAAATCCTAAACAAGAGAATAATGATAAAGAGCCTACAGATGAGACAGCAGAGAAAGACAATTCTATGAACCTTGATTTGCTTGAATCGGATGCAAGAGAACGTATTAAGAGTTACATTGCGTCAAAAAGTCCATATGAATTTCAGGACTTGGTTGCTGCATTATTAAGAGCAATGGAATATTATACACCATTTGTTGCTCCAAAAGGCAAGGATGGAGGTATTGATATCATTGCATACTTAGACCCACTTGGTGCAAAGACTCCACGAATAAAGGTACAAGTAAAACATAAGCCTGAAACTGCGATTGGCGCTTCTGAGGTTAGAGCCTTGTTAGGTGTGCTAAAAACAGGTGATATAGCACTATTTGTTACGAGTGGCACATATTCAGCAGATGCTCGAAATGCTGCAACAGGTAGTGAAAAGTTCTTACGTCTTATAGATGGTTATAGATGGTGACGAGTTTATCGAAATGTGGCAGGAGTATTATGACAAGATGTCTGATGAAGATAAGAATATGCTACCATTGAAACGGATTTCATTCTTGGGAAGTAATGAATAAAGAAGATGCAGGGCTATGAAAAAGTCCTGCATCTTTGTTTGGGTTAATTTAATGCTACAATGTATGAATGGTTGATGACTTCCTCGAAATCTTTTCCATCAATCTTTAAGCCATCCCAGACGTCTGTAATGTCATCGAAGGTGGCAATAAGTTTGTCTTCATCATGAGGGTCGCAGTCGCATTGTCAACCCACAAAGTCGGAACGCCTTCTGTCACGGGGTAAGGTCTTAACCTTAACAGGTCTCATTTCAGTGAGAATTCCGTAGAATGTATCAGTGGGAGGATAATAGAAGCCCAGATTGAGCCCTACCTCCTCAACATGATAACGGAACACCTCACGCGCAACTAAGGAACGAGCCTCGGATTTCATCCTATCGCGAAATCCCATCTCGTCTTCGTAAACATGTTTGCCTTTGCCATAATAATCTTTTATGGCGATTTTCCTTTCAATCTTATTTATCATTTCTTTGGGTATTTATTTTTCTTTTTGTTAAATTTGACTATTGCATCAAGGAGAGGTTTAAACTCATCAGAGATTGGCAAGTGGGTATTCTCGCCTACTGAGGCAGGTTTTCTGGCCATATTTCCATTGGACTTCTCTATCCACTTGTGTGAATGCGAGGCACGTGCAAAGTTGGTACAGGGATTGGGAGGGGCTGAAGATGGCTGAAGTAAGATGTAAACAGCCATACTTTTTTGCCCTTTAAAATGCTTTAGGCTCCTCCTTACCTCCTCCTAAGCTGCTCTTAGGCTCCTTCTAAGCTGCTTCACGGAGGAGCTTAGAAGCTGGGTAGAGTATGGGTAGAGTATGGGTGACAGGTGAGAGGGAAGTTTGAAAATGAAAGAATGATGTCTGAGGGCTGATGGTTGAGGGAAGATGTAAGAAGTAAGTAAAAAATAAGGTGAGCAAAACGCTCACCCTACCTTTTTATACTTACCTCTTACTTCTTACCTCTCACCTCTTACATATAAAGTATGTTCCGAGAATTTGGAGGAGGAGTCCGGGCCAACCGATGGTGAAGTCGGCTATGGTGGCTGCGATGCCGCCTGTGAGGGCGAACTCGCCAAGACCTCCGAGGACTTCTGCTGACATAACGACGCCTGCGAGTATTGGCAGTGTCACCTTACGGAAGTACTGTGCTGCAAGACCTGCTGCGAGGGCAAGGATGATGAGCTTAACAGTCATCACTTGCAGTACACCCCATGCTGGCATGCCTGTGGCATAGTGGTTTACCAACGGGGAGAGGACTGCCGCCAAAAGGGCTGGCTTCCACCCAAACTGATATGCGCCTGCCATAATGACGAACGACAGGGGAGCAAGCATCACTCCGCCTTGCGGAATGAGGTGACATACTTGGGGCAACACAAGGTTGCTAAGAATGAAGACAGCGGCCCAAAAGTAGGTGCGCACTTCGTTGAAAGCTAGAGAGAACATTCTTTTATAAAGTTTAGAGTTGAGAGTCAAAGGTCAAAGGTCAAAGGTCAAAAGTCTTTAACCTTTAACCATTAACCATTAACCTTTAACCGTTACAGTCCGAGTGATTTCTTTATTTCTGCGATGCGTGCATCGGCTTTGGCGTTGGCGTCTTCGTAGTTGCCATCGAAGCCTGGTACTGGTACTTCGCAGTAGAACTTTATCTTTGGCTCTGTGCCTGAAGGACGTACAGATATCTTCATGCCGTCTTCTGTGAACCACTGCAGCACATTTGCTGTTGTTGGCATATCGAGGGCAGTCTCCTTGCCATCAGCATACTGCTTGAGGCTCTTATAGTCCTTGATACATACTACCTTGCTGCCTGCTATCTCTGTTGGTGGGCAAGCACGGAAGTCTTCCATCATCTTCTTTATCTCGTCGGCACCGCTCTTTCCTGGCTTGGTGACACTAACAGCAGCCTCCTTCTGGAAGCCATATTCCTTATAGATGTCGAGGAGCAGGTCGTAGAGTGTCTTACCCTGATCTTTTGCCCATGCAGCAATCTCGCAGATGAGACAGATAGAAGCAGGAGCATCCTTATCGCGTACCTTATCATATGGCAGATAGCCGAAGCTTTCTTCACCACCACCGATGTACTTACGCTTGCCTTCGTTGACACGAATGCGGTAAGCAATCCACTTGAAGCCTGTATATTCGTCGAAGCATTCTACACCATTAGCGCGAGCTATCTTTGCTATGAGCTCAGAGGTTACGATTGTCTTCACCATGAAGTCGGAAGGATTGAGCTGTCCGAGGGCCTTCTTGTTCTTGATGGTGTACCAATAGAACATGCATGCTGTCTGGTTACCATTGAGTATCTGCCACTCGCCCTTATCGTTACGACATACTATAGCGAGGCGGTCAGCATCAGGGTCGGTAGCCACTACGAGGTCGGCATTGAGCTTTGTGCCGAGCTTCATGCCAAGAGTCATTGCCTCGGCATTCTCTGGGTTTGGAGAAACAACTGTTGGGAAGTTGCCATCAATAACCATCTGCTCAGGTACTACATTGATATTCTGGAAGCCCCAAGAACGCAGGCAGAGAGGTACGAGGACACGTCCTGTGCCGTGCATAGCAGAATAGACGATGTTGAGGTCTTTGTTGCGAAGGATGACATCCTGATCGATCATACCCTCCTTAACGGCACACATATAGTCGTAGTCCATCTCGCCACCGATGATATGGAGAAGGTCTGGGTTGAGGTCCCACTTAACGTCTTCTATCTTCACCTTCTTCACTTCTTCTACGATGCCTACATCATGTGGCTGCAGCACTTGTGAACCGTCTTCCCAGTAAGCCTTATAGCCATTGTACTCACGAGGGTTGTGGGATGCTGTTACGTTAACACCGCACTGTGCTCCGAGCTGACGGATAGCGAAAGAGATTTCTGGGGTTGGGCGCAGGCTCTCAAAGAGATATGCCTTGATGCCATTGGCAGTAAAGATAGCTGCTACTGTCTCAGCAAACATACGTCCGTTGTTACGGCAGTCGTGTCCTATTACAGCAGCCAAATCCTTACGACCTGGGAAAGCCTTCAGCACGTAGTTGGCAAAACCTTGGGTCGCCATACCTACGATATATTTGTTCATGCGGTTGGTACCAGCACCCATGATGCCACGAAGACCACCAGTACCGAATTCCAGCAACTGATAGAAGGCATCAATGAGGTCGGTCGGATCGCTGTTATCCAACATTGCCTGTACTTCCTTACGGGTTTCTTCATCAAAAGAGGGGGACAGCCACTCCTGTGCTTTTTGGCGACACTGGGCTATCAAAGCTTCATTGTTTTCCATTGTTTTTTATGTGCTTAGGTTGAAAAAATTTAAATTAAACGCTGTTTGCAAAGATATGAAAAAAAATCATAGTAACCTAATATGTTTGTTATTTTTTTATAATTTTTTTCTATTTGCCTTGTAGAATTATACTTTTTTGTTATTTTTGCACGATAGATGAAGACCGAATTACTCTTAGTTGGTAAAACCACAGACAAACATCTTCAGGCAGGTATTGATGATTATGTGGGCCGCATAGGGCACTATATGCCTTTTGCGCTTACTGTCATCCCAGAGCTGAAGAATACGAAATCGCTTTCAGAAGAGCAGCAGAAGACGTTGGAGGGAGAGGCGATACTGAAGCTATTGCAGCCTTCGGACACGCTGGTGATTCTTGATGAGAAGGGTAGGGAATACCGCTCTGTGGAATTTGCCTCGTGGTTAGCAAAACGGCAGCAGACAGCACGACGGCTGGTGTTCCTCATTGGAGGGCCTTACGGCTTTTCGGAGGCAATCTACGAAAGAGCAAATGAGAAGATATCACTCTCGAAGATGACATTCTCACACCAACTGGTGAGACTGATTTTTGCAGAACAACTATACCGAGCATGTACTATTAACAAAAACGAACCATACCATCATGAATAAGAAACTTTTCTTTCTATTAACTTTTCACTTTTCACTTTTCACTTTTCACTTTTCACTTGCCCAAAACACCACTTCCCCTGGTGCTCGCTGGTGGTGGTTAGGAAGTGCTGTAGATAAGGAAAACCTGAAATGGAACATGGAGCAGTATGCCAGTCACGGCATCGGAGCCTTGGAGATTACTCCGCTATATGGCGTGAAGGGCAATGAGGCAAACAATATCGACTACCTCACTCCGAAATGGATGGAGATGTTGAAGTTTGTGGAAGACGAAGGAAAGCGTCTGGGTATTCAGATAGATATGAATAATGGTACAGGATGGCCTTTCGGTGGTCCGACGACACCTATTGAGGAGGCTGCCTGCAAGGCTGTGGTGGTAGATACCATAGTGACGAAGGCGAACTTTGACAAGGGTATAGACTTCGCTGTTCCTGCGAAGGAGAAGAAATATGCGAAGTTGGACTTTGTGCAATGTTATCCTACAAACGAGAAAGACAAGGTTCGTGTGATAGCCCTTTATGTCAGCCGCACCCGTCAGCAGGTAAAGCGTGCTGCACCAGGTGGGCAGGGATATGTGATAGACCATTTTGACAAAGATGCCGTAAAGCATTACTTGGAGAAATTTGACAAGGCCTTCAGCGAGACAAACACACCTTGGCCAAATACCATCTTTAATGATTCGTATGAGGTGTATGGTGCTGACTGGACACCTACCTTGCCGGCAGAATTTGAGAAACGCAGAGGGTACTCCCTGAAAGAGAATATCAACAAACTGGTGGACAGAGACCCACAGGTGGTGAGCGACTATAGAGAGACTCTCTCTGATATGCTGCTGGATAACTTCACAAAGCAGTGGGTAGCGTGGGCTCACAGCCATAATATGAAGGTGAGAAATCAGGCACATGGTTCACCAGCGAACCTGTTAGACCTCTATGCTGCTGTGGATATACCAGAAATAGAAGGCTTCGGACTTTCGGAATTTGGTATCAAGGGATTGCGTGTAGATCCGGGTATGACAAAGCTGAATGACTCTGACTACTCGATGTTTAAATATGCTCCATCTGCTGCCCATGTGAGTGGTAAGAACCTGGTATCGTCAGAGACCTTCACTTGGCTGACGGAGCATTTCCGTACCTCACTGTCACAGATGAAGCCTGACTTGGACCTGATGTTCTGTGCTGGTGTAAACAGAATGTATTTTCATGGCATCTGCTATTCTCCAAAGGACGACCCTTGGCCAGGATGGAAATTCTATGCTTCTATAGATATGTCGCCTACAAACAGCATCTGGCGCGATGCGGAATATTTCAATCGCTACGTAAAGAACTGCCAGACAATGTTGCAGAGCGGAAAGCCAGATAATGATGTGCTGGTATATTTCCCCGTGCGAAACCTCTGGAGGGATAATACGAAGACACTGCTGATGCAGTTTGCCATTCATAATCTCGGAGAACTGGCCCCTGCCTTCAAACGTTCTATCTTGGAACTCGACTCGCTGGGTTATGACTGCGACTATATCTCAGACCGCCAGCTGTTGGCTTGCCAGTCAGCAGCACTTGCAAATGGCGCCTGTGGCATCATGACGGAGGCTGGAATACAGTATAAGGCATTGCTGATTCCTGATGGTGCTATACTGACACTAGCATTGAAGGAGCATATTGCAGAATTGCAGAAGCAGGGTGTCAGCATCATATATGGTAATGACGAAAAGAAGCTGAGAGAGGTGGCTGTGCCGGAGATGATGAAGACACAATATGGCCTGAAGATGATACGCAGAAAGTCGGATGCAGGATATGATTATTTCATTGCCAACCTGACACCAAAAGATGTTGATGGTTTCGTAACATTGGCAGTACCATTTAAGGATGCACAATGGTTTGAACCGCTGACAGAGAAATCGTTTGCTGCAAATATAGAAGAAAACAGCATCAGGATAAATCTCCGCTCGGGTGAATCTATCATCCTGCATACCTTCTCTACACCACAGAATGCAGAACTGCCAGAACGTTGCGTTACGGAGACTTTCGGTTCAGAGATTCCGCTGGATGGAAAATGGACGCTGAGGTTTACTGAGGAGGCACCAAAGGTAAATGGTACGTTTACCCTCGATGCTCCGCAGACGTGGGAGACACTTTCTCAGGAAACTGCTGTAACAATGGGAACGGGTATCTATGAGACAACCTTCAAGATGGGTAAGCCAGAGGGTCAGTATGCTATTGACCTGGGTGACGTGAGAGAGTCGGCTCGCGTATATATAAATAATGTTTTCGTAGGATGTGCTTGGAGTGTGCCATACATACTGAATTTTGACAGCTCTGTGTTGAAGAAGGGTAAGAACACTCTTCGCATCGAGGTGACAAACCTGCCTGCTAACCGTATTGCAGACCTTGACAGAAAAGGGGTAGAGTGGAGAAAGTTTGAGGAAATTAATGTGGTGGATATAAAATACCAGAAGACTAAATATAACAATTGGGCTCCTGTGCCATCGGGCTTGAACTCGAAAGTAAGACTTTATTCTGTGGAATAGTGCTAAACGTTTAATGGTTATTGGTAATGAGTTCTTGACCTTTGACAATTATTTTTAGTTTTTTTTGAGAAAAATTTGGTAGTTTGAAAAAAAAGTATTACCTTTGCACCCGCAATTGAGAAAAATGGTTGTTGCACCCTTAGCTCAGTTGGTAGAGCAACTGACTCTTAATCAGTGGGTCCAGGGTTCGAATCCCTGAGGGTGTACAAAGAAAACCGGTAAACAGAAATGTTTATCGGTTTTTTGTATTTAAAACCAGGAACCTGAAACTAAAAACACCTGTACTTACGAAAATAGGTACAGGTATTTTTCTATTGCGTCGCTTATCTCGCTGATACAGATATATTCATCTGCGGAGTGAGAGCGAGAAGATTGTCCTGGGCCGAGTTTGAACGACGGTATAGGCATCAGGGCTTGGTCACTTAATGTGGGAGAACCAAATGGTGTCATTCCCATAGCGATACACTTCCGGATGAGAGGATGACTCTCTGGTATATGTGATGAGCGCAGATGGGTAGAGCGAGCTGAAATGGAACTCTTTAGTTTGCTCTGCAAGAATTCTAACACCTCTTCATTAGTATAGTATTCATTTGTGCGCACATCGACGATGAAACGACATTCGTCGGGCACCACATTATGTTGTGTACCACTATTGATGACTGTGCATTGCATCTTGGTATCACCAAGAAGCGGAGATGTCTTTTCGAAGTGATAATCACGTATAAAGAGCAAGTCGTCTAAAACCTCATGGATGGCATTGATACCCTCACCACGAGCCGCATGTCCCGATTTTCCATGAGAGATACCATCGAGCACCATAAGACCTCGTTCTGCTATAGCAGGCTGCATACCTGTCGGCTCACCAACAACAGCGGTGATGCCGGAAGATTTTGAGAAGAAAGAGGAGAGAGGGCTATCGCTGATGACAGAACGTATGCCACCAATGCCGCTAACCTCTTCTTCGCAGCTGGCGAGATAAACAAAGTTGTAACGTTGCTCAGGACGGCTGGTAAGTTCGCGAAACACCTGAAGAAGTGTCACCAAACCACCACCACAATCATTGCTGCCAAGACCATAAAGGCGTCCATCCTCAATAACAGGAGAGAAAGGATCGCGTGTCCAGGTACTGACAGGTTTTACGGTATCGATGTGTGCATTCAGCAGGATGATATCTTTTGTATTATCCCATTTGTCGGAGATAACCCACACATTATTACCCTTCCTCTGGGGATGAAGACCATAGCCGCTGATAACCTTTTCGAGGAGGTCAGCAGCAGCAGCTTCGTCACGTGAGACAGAAGGAATCGCTATCAGTTGCTGAAGCAGAGAAAGGGCTTCAGAAAGTATTTCCTGGTTTGTCATCAGAATTTTACTGTAAGTTTGGCAACAAAAGAGCGTCCGGGACGCGGAGTACCATCAGCAAGCATAGAGCCAATACTATATTTATTATTGAAGACATTTTTCAGAGAAAGGTTCAGGTCGAGATACTTCCATTCATAGTCAACTCCTAACCCCATAACGAACTGTGGTGCTACACGATTGAAGATAGAAGCATAGTCACCCATGATGACGGTACGCAGAAGGTCAACAGTACGATAGTATGTAGCTGTCTGGAACTGACCGGTACCACGCACCCATAGTGTGCCACCCTTGAGGAATCCGGTACCTCTACCACGATATGGCGCACCTGCTACGATGAGGTTGGTATGGAAGGCTGGAGTAGAGAATGTCTGTGAGTTATGAACTATATAATTCTCATGCTTTACCACACGTTGCCATGTAGCATTGATATTGGCAAAGAAGTTGCGACGATAAAGCTGTGCTGCACCCTCTACACCAAAGATATGTACCTTACCGGCATTCTTGAAAAGATATGCCTCACCATCAGAGGAAGTAAAACTCTGTGCAATAGCAGTATTGAGTACTACGAGGTCGTTGAGAAGATTATAGAAAGTACCGAGCTCAGCACGGAAACTACCCTTATGGTATTCAGTACCAAGATTTATTCCATGCATGGTTTCTGGTTGCATATCCTCTCCACCGCTGAAGATAGGCAATACACAAACACGATAGAGGTATGGAGCATCTACGAAGGAATAGTTGTAATTTCCACGCAGCGTCCAATGCTTGTCAAGTTTGTGTATTATAGAGAAACGTGGTGATAGTCTTCTCAGACGTGAGCCATTGAAGCGACGTTTGTTGTCATAACGCAAACCTGCATTGAGAATCCACCGAGGAGAGAAGAAATGCTTCACCTGCATATAACCGGACAGGGATGTCTCTTTTCCTTCTTTGAAAACATATGATGATGACATAGTGGCAGGAGTCGTAAAACCACCACCCATGCTGAAGTTCACACCTGTCAAAGTGAAATGCTCCATCTGAGCTCCAAGAATAAAGGATCCATGACCAAGAAAATTATAGTTGGTGAGACCCTGTGCTTGGAATCCATAGGTGGTATTCTGCCAGTCAAGTTTCTGGAAGACACCTTGATAAGAAGCAGGAATCATATTCATAACATTTCGTAGCCGGACACTCTGCGGGTCATCACTTAATGGTGTTATGGTATATTTTAGAACATCTCCTATTGTCTTACCTCGGATGAGGGTTTCAAAGACAGTATTATACAACATAATCTCAGGGGAACCGGCAGGGAAACTTTGTGAAACAAGGTATTCCATAAAGTCAACGGTGGCATCTGGAATGACTTCGCTATTAACAGAGTCGCCTAAGACATTATATAAAGATGTGTTTTCGAAATTGATGTATGCAGAAGCCTGTACATCTATTTTTCCGAAGGTATGTGCATAGTCCACATTTATGCGGTTGTTGGAACGCACAATACCAGGGGTCTCGCCATTCAACTTTCCATAGCGGTCATAGTTGAAATTGCGGAATGCAGTAACGTCTGGTTCGTTGTTAGGCTCTATGCCATAAGCCTTTAAGGCCATAAGATCTTCTCCATCTGCAAAATTAGGTATTAATCCTGTTATGATCTCTTGCAGGGATGTCTTGCTGCTAACCTGTAATACATTAATATATGGTACACGTTTAGAGCGCTGCATGTTAATGCCGATGGTGAAATCCTGCCAACGTCCTTTTATACCAATGTCATAGGAAGGGCGACCGCTTGTGGCATGGGAATATAGCCGGGTGTTGCCACCATAACCGTTATTAACATCATGTGCAAATCCCTGAGTGTTATAGATAGAACCCCATCCCATAATATCGACTACATTATTACCACCGCCAACAACCATCGAGCCGCCGAAGGAATTTTGTGAGCCGGCTGTTCCGCTAATGCGTGCACCATTGAGTTCCGCTCCCTTATAAGTAATGATATTTACAACAGCGGTGAGGGCTACATTACCATAAAGTGACGAAGCAGGACCACGAAGTACCTCTATCTGTTTCACTTTGTCGAGGTTAGTACGGAAATCGGGTGCTTCAGCATTTGTAGAAGAGCTGTTCAACCTATGTCCGTCAACCATTATGAGTATCTTGTCCTGTGCAGTGGAATATACTCCATGCATGGCGATGTTGGATTCCATACCCTCAGCAACTGTCATACCTGGTACGAAGAGACACAACGCCTCTTGCAGTGTTTGTGCTCCAGAGTGGCGAATCATCTCATCTGTTATCAATGTTACAGGAACAGGGGCTTCTTCTATCGTCTCGGCCTGTCGGGATGCTGTTGTGATACCTGCTGACTGGTCTTTTGCCTCGCTGACCATATCAAGAAAACGCATTGGGTCACCAAGAGATGGTGTGAAATAAGGGTCGGACTTCAGCAGTAAGGCCACATTATTCTTTGCACCTTCGATATCACCTTGTTCAAGAGAACAAAGAGCCAGCAACCTATAGGCACTTGTCTTCAGCATTCCTTTGGCGGATGGCAGCATAGCATACAACGATTCCTTACACTTGTCAAACTGCCCGTTGTTATATTCTGTCTGTGCCTTTGAGTAAAGTTGGGCGACATCAGCAGGGGAGGCTTGGGCATTAATGGTAAGTACAGAAAAAGTTACCAAAAGCGTCGTTATTATGATTCTGGTATGTCGTAATATATTGGTCATTTTTTTCATCCTTATATCAACCATTTACTTCACACTCTCTACTGGTATGACAAAAGTAATGGTGGTACCTTCCCCAACCTTGGAGTCAACTTTTATCTCACCTTTGTGGGTGTTGACAATAATGTCGTGTGTTATCTGCATGCCGAGTCCTGTACCCTGTCCCACAGGCTTTGTGGTAATGTTTTCGTGGAATAACTTCTTCTGCACCTCCTCAGGAATACCAGTACCGTTATCACTAATCTTAATGGTCAGCTTGCCGCCTTCGTATGCAGCAGATGCCTTTATCTCGGGTTTGTAATCCGGATTTTTCTTTTCCTCCTCTTGCGTAGTACGTTCCTTTACAGAATATGCCGCATTATTCATTACATTGAGTACTGCTCGTGAGAGGTCTTGTGGTATTACCATCAGTTTGGGCATTTCTGCCTGATAGTCTTCTATAATGCTGACGTTGAATGACTTGTCATTAGCCCTCTTAGCATGATACGCCAGCCACACATATTCGTGCATCAGATGCGAGATATCGGTAGGAAGATGTTCACCCTCATTGCCACGAGAGATGAGCAGAATACCCTGTATGATACTTATGGCACGTTCACCATGTTCCTGGATTTTCTGCATATTGGTAGATAAATCGTCTGCAATATCCTGGATATCTGCAGCATCGTCCGGATCCAATGTGTCAGCAACATCATTGATAATCTCTTTGAGGTCTTTCAGCAGTTTGTCAGACATCTTAGAGAAGTTGATGACGAAATTCAGTGGGTTTTGTATTTCGTGTGCAATACCTGCCGAAAGCATTCCCAGTGCAGCGAGTTTCTGCTGTTGTTTTTCTGATTCTGTCATGGCGGTTATAGTTTTTTTAAGGTAATCAAGAATTCTGTATGTTCGTCCTTTACGGAGTTGAGTGTGATAGTACCTCCGTGAGCCTGTATTATCTCACGTGTAAGGAATAGTCCGACACCTGTTCCCTCACTAGTTGTCTTGGTGGTGAAGAATGGGTCAAATACTTTGTCTATAATAGTGTTTTCAATGCCGATACCATTATCATAGATGCGTATCTCGACATTAGAGCCAACAGTTTTCAACGATAGCTTTACCTCTGGCTTATACTGTGCTTTCTTTGCCTTCTTGTTGACAGCAAACACAGAATTACTGAGTAATGATAACAGAGCTTTGTTGACAGACTCTGGGTCAATGCTGATATGTATGTCAGGAGTGATATCGGTGGTTATATCCATTTTGTGATATTCCTTTGTGACATCAGCAGCCTGTTGACATAAAGTAGAGATATTAGTGTCGCGAGGTGTTCCGATATTATTGTTGAGCATAGCCTCCATAGCACGCAAAGTGCGGGTGGTGTTCACACCATGCTCCTCAATCTTTCCGAGATTCTGGTTCATCATATCCAGAATATCCATACAGTCCTCATAACCGTCTTCTGACATGTTTTCCTTCTCGTCCTCTATATCCTCCGACAGGTCTTTTGCCAAACCACCGGTGAGTTTTGAGAAGTTGTTGATGTAGTTGATAGGATTCAGTATTCGATCAATGAGTCCCTGGGTCAGTTTACCTGCTGTGGCATTACGTTCCATACGTACCATATCTGCCTGCATGCGTTCCTTTTCATCAAGGGCATTCTTGAGGTCTTTGGTGCGTTCCTTGACAATTCTCTCAAGGGCTATCTTTGCCTTCTCTACATTCTTCATTCTCCATTTAATAAGTCCTCTGATTATCATGATGATGAAGAAGATGTAGCATAGTATAGCCCACCATCTCAGGTAGAGTGGCAATTGATGGAACCATGATACTTTTGCTGCATCGCTGATATTACCATAAAGGTCCTGGGCTTCTATCTCAAGAAGGGTAGGGCCGTAAGGCATATTGTTGAATCGTGCCACAGTTTCCGAAGACCATGCGCTCCAGTTTCCACCATTGATGCGATAGCGATATTTTGCAGGTGAGAATATAGAGTTCTTACCTACTGAATACCTGACTGCCATAGAGCGGCAGTCGGCTGGTATTTCGATATTATCCATTTTAGAAATCGGACGCAGGTCTTTCTGCATATATCCGCCCCACAATATGGAGTCGTTCATGATGGATATTTCGCGAAGATATACCTGTGGCTTCTCTTTCTGTAGAGGATAACTCATATCACAAGCTACAATGCCGAAGTCGCCACCTACCCACATAATGTTTTTCTTGTCTCGATACACGATATTTGCAGAAGAATATGCTGTAAACGGACGTGTGAGAGAATTTCTGTTAAATTCTACCGAATAGCGTATACGAGTATCTGCCATTTTTCTCATATTGGCAGCATCAAGATATTTTTTTAGACTGCCGTCATCAGGTAATGCTTGAATACCATTCAGGGTAACACGGTATCTTCCCTCTGATGTCAGAGCTATGAGAGCATTATTGCCGTCAGGAGTCAGTGTCCAACAGGCACAATCTATATTTCCCACAGGGATGGCTTCGTTGTTATTTATGCGGTAGAGTCCCTGCATGGTACCAGCAAATATAGAATTCTCAATTCTCCCAATGGCATATACCTCGCCTTTAAGTCCTTGTCCTTCAGCATATCTCCAATAAGGTGATGGGGTGTTGATAGCTGTGATACCGCGATTGGTTGCTACCCATACTGTTTGTCCACCATCATAAGCAATGTTGGCAACATTATTACTTGCCAAACCATCATCTTCTGTGACGTGGAACTCCATATCTTCGTTCTTTATTGTCAAACCATTGTTAGGAATGACAGCTAATCTCACAGAGTTTAATTGCAATGTGTTAGGATGCTCCACTTCCTGTCCCTCAAGACGTTTTGCATCCTTGTCGGTAGCACGTACCAAGTAAAGACTTCCTGTTTTATTGGCAGCGATGTAACCATAGAAATCATGTCCGCTGACATAAATCTTTCCGTTCTTTCCTTTAATGAGACGTGTTACCCTGTTAATGCCAGGAGTGTGAATCTTTCGCCACGTGGCTCCGTCATAATACAGCAGACCTTCAAAGTTGGCAATAAATACAGTGCCGTATTTATCACAGAGAACATCGAAACATCTGTTGTGTGCATTATATTCCTTTGTAGTGAAATTACGAATGAAAGGAGTCGCCTTTACTATTCCTGTATTCAGAAGCAGTAAAGATGTCAGAAGGGATAGTATCAAAGTTCTTTTCATTCTTTAAACCTCCTATACTTTACTCCTTCACCTATGTAATATTCCCATTCCTGTGGGGTGAAATTACGTTCTATGTGGTCATGCACATTATCCTTATTATCTTCAACAGAAATATGCAAAGACTCTATGTCACCATCAGCAAGACCTACTATCAGTGTCCAGTTATCTCTGTTTGTCGTAAAGCTAAGCGGCCACTTGTCATAGTACACTTCTATAGGAGCTATCTGGGTGTTTAGGTCATTAAGATTCCACAGACATATCTTGTGGTCATAACTCGATGTTGCCAGACACCATCCCAATTGTTCCATATGTGTTATGGCACCAGAATGTCCTACGAGAGACTTGATATATTTGTGGTCTTTGTCATACAACAACACATCTCCATCTTCGGTACCCAGTATGTGCATACCCTTGTCTTTCATATAATAGTAATAGCTGACAGGATTGTTTCGCGGCAGAGAGATGCGTGTGTTGACGGAAGGCTTTCCGTCGTTGAAGGTAAGCAGGTTGCCTGTCTTTGTAAAAATAACTAATGTATTATCAACGACACCTGCCTCACTAATTTCATCAGTAATACTATGGGTGTGGAGAATGTTGTTTCCGTTAGCGTCAAGCCAAACCACTTGGTGTTCTCCAACAGCAATGATTTTGTTTTCGTCGTTTTGCAACAGGTGACGCCAACGTTCCTGTGGCATATTGCTCATAGGAAGATATTTGCGACTTATAACGGCATCTTCTTTTATACGTTGTGCAGGACGGGGGCCTTTTCCCACAAAGTCGTTACTGGTGCGTTTGTCATTTGTGCTTGTAAGACTGGTCTTCACCAGTGTGCCACTTACGTCGAGTGCCAGGATATAACCATTTACTATACAGACATCTCTAAATAGATAGTTTGGGTCGTTGAAAATTATTTGCTCATCATACCTATCAACAATTCCTTTTGAATTAAGTTTTGGTATGAGATTACATATTTCTCCGTAATCGGTAGCAATGACATATCCCATTTTGGAATCCTTTATGTAGGAATCGGGTATCTTAGCCATTACGCGTGGATTTCCAGAAACCCTTCCGATACGCATTCTTGCTCTGGGTGCGTTATCCAACAATGCGGTGTATATATCCTGATGATAAACGTTTCCTTTGAATTTGTCTGTATAATACCAAGCAGAATAGGCCAACAATGCTGCTAAACTTTTGTCGCCAGATTTGTACTGTGTGATGGAAGTCTGTGCCAGTGAACGTGCTAATGACTGATAGAACAGAGTATCAGCATGTGAACGGGCTTTCAAAGCTTCTTCCATGTTTTGTGTTGCCAATGTGCTCTGTTGTTCTGCTATGGCCCTCATAGTCTCTGCCTCTTTTGCTGATGCGCGTGCCTTTCGCTCTGCCTCTCTTGCTGCTTCTCTTTCCAATTCGGCTTTGCCTCTTTCTATGTCAGCAAGGCGTGACTGTTCTTCAGCACGCTCCCTCTGTTTGTCAGACAGAGCCTTTTGCTCATAGGCAATATCCTCCATCTGTTCGCTGATGCGTTTTGTGATGAGGGCATTGCGTTCTGCTGACTTCATCTCTTCTATGCGGTTATTTAATTCTGCAATCTCGGATTCGTAACCGGAAGAAGCAAAGACATAAACGATGAGACCTGCAATAACAGCAATAGCAATATGGGTGCCAACTTCTGATGCCACCCCGCTGATGTTGTCAGCCAATTTCTTTTTGTTTTTTTTCTTTAGGTTCACGCTTTTTTAACAATCAATATGGTTATGTCATCGCTTTGCTCGGCGCCTGCTGCATGCTGGTGTACCGCATCGCTGATGGCATTAACAATTGTTTCGCAATCATCACCGCCATGAGTCTTTAGAAGTTCCTCAAGCCGTGTTTCACCATATAATTCTTCGCTAGGTGAACATGCCTCGGTAACACCATCTGTGAAGGTTACTATACAATCGCCTTTTTCCAACTTTAATGTTTCTCCCTTGTACTGATAATCTTCGATCACGCCCAAGCAGATATTAGTAGAGTTAGGAAGAACTTCGACACTGCCATTTGCTTTCAGTATGTATGGAGGATTGTGACCGGCATTCACATATTTTATCTCACCAGTCTTGGTGTCAAGTACTCCATAGAACAATGTGACGAACATAGAGTTGAAACTCTCTCCAGCGAGCACAGAGTTACTCTCGGTGATGACCTCTACTGCATTTGGATTTTTCTTTCCTGCCATACGGAGTAGGGTATGACTTACTGCCATGAATATAGCAGCTGGCACACCCTTGCCGCTGACGTCAGCGATGCAGAAACCAATGTGAGTGTCGTCTATGCGGAAATAGTCATAAAAGTCACCTCCTACATCTTTTGCTGGCTTCATGAAGGCATATAGGTCAATGTTGGAATCCAGATTCTTTGCAGCATCAATCTTTGGCAAGATAGCCATCTGTATTTCTGCTGCAAGAGCCAGGTCGCTCTTTATGTCCACCAGCTGTCCATGCTCCTTCTGTGTCTGCTTGACAAATTCTATCTCGGCAACAGCCTTATCAATAGTTAGCTGCAGGTCATCAAGGTCTATGGGCTTTGTAGCAAAGTCAAAGGCACCGTTGTTCATGGCTGTGCGGATGTTATTCATCTCACCGTAGGCGCTCACCATAATAACTTTCAGAGCAGGATTGTGACGATCATTTATCTTCTTCAATAGTGTGAGACCATCCATCTCTGGCATGTTGATATCGCTAAGTACGATGTCAATATCAGGATGCTCTAACATTGTCTGTAAAGCTTCTATGCCATTGTGTGCAAAGAAGAACTCATACTCTCCTTTGCGAATCTTGCGACGGAAATACTGCGTTAAAAGCAATTCAAGGTCTAATTCGTCGTCAACACTTAGTATTTTTACCATATCAATAGGGTGTTTTAGTTTTTTTCGGGACAAAAGTAAGTAAAAAATTTGGAATGTACAAATTTTTTGCTTAAATTTGCATCAAAATTTAGAAACCTATATCATGCAAACAGTTTGTCATTTGGCTTTGATTCCCCACGAACAAGCCAAGAAATATGGTTCACGCATTGCGTTGGAATACAAGGATTTCGGTAGCGCAGAGTGGAAAAATGTGTCATGGATAGAGTTCTCACAGAATGTGGATAGAGTTTCTTTGGCACTTCTTAGTTATGGTGTTCAGCCACAGGAGAATATTGGTGTATTTTCACAAAATGCTGTCCAATACATATATACTGACTTTGGCGCTTTCGGTGTCAGAGCAGTATCTATTCCGTTCTATGCCACGAGTTCTGAGCAGCAGCTGCAGTTTATCATTGATGATGCACGGATACGTATCATCTTTGTGGGTGAACAGGAACAGTATGACAAGGCACGCAGGGTGCAGGCTTTGTGCCCTTCTTTGGAGCGTATCGTAATCTATGACAGGGCAGTGACGCTGGCAGAGCATGATGTGACATCGGTTTATTTTGATGACTTCCTGAATAATACCCAGGTGACTCCGGAATTGGAGGAGCAGCTGGCGGATGCACGTGAAAAGCTGAATAACAGTGATATTGCTAACATTCTCTATACCTCTGGTACTACAGGCGAGTCGAAGGGGGTTATTCTTACCTGCGGACAGTATGCTGCTGCTTTCAAGGATAACAGCAAGTGCGTGCCTATCAATGAAAAGGATAGGATAATAACATTCCTGCCTATCACTCATATCTTTGAGAGGGGTTGGGACTTCCTGGCAATGACGATGGGAAGTACTCTGATAATAAATACTGACCCTCATGAGATACAGCAGTCTATGCGTGAGACACATCCTACGAGTATGTCGGCAGTACCGCGCTTTTGGGAAAAAGTGTATGCCGGAGTGATGGATACTGTCGACAAGGCATCACCGGTTCATGCTGCCATCTTTAGGAATGCCCTGAAGATTGGACGGAAATATAATATAGAATATCGGGCTAAGGGTAAGAGACCGCCTTTGGCATTGGCGATGAAGTATAAGTTGTATAACAACACCATTCTCTCAATAGTACGCAAGCGCCTGGGGCTTGAGAACCCAAACATCTTCCCTACAGCAGGGGCAGTGGTGTCACAGCAGGTAGAGGAGTTCGTTCACTCTATAGGACTAAATATGATAGTTGGCTACGGCCTTACCGAAAGTCTTGCTACAGTATCGTGCGACCATCGTGATGAGCCTTATACCATCGGTTCTGTGGGACGTCCTATAAGCACCATCGACATTCGTATCGATGATAATGGGGAAATACTCCTCAAGGGTCCTACCATCACAAAGGGTTATTACCGGCGTGATGAACTCAACAGGCAGGCGTTTACCGAGGATGGCTATTTCCGCACTGGTGATGCCGGATACTTGCGTGATGGCGAGTTGTTCCTTACAGAGCGTATAAAAGACCTTTATAAGACTTCGAACGGAAAATATATTGCGCCACAGGCAGTGGAGTCAAAGCTGTTGGTGGATAAGTACATAGAGCAGATTGCTGTCATTGCCGATGAGCGTAAGTTCGTCAGTGCATTGATAGTACCGTCATATCCGTTGCTGGAAGAGTTTGCACGCGAATTCGACATTCCTTTCAAGGGACGTGAAGACTTGTGCCAAAATCCGCTTGTGACACGAATGCTCTTTAATCGCATCAATACCTTACAGCAGGGATTGGCAGGATATGAGCAGGTGAAGCGTTTCACTCTGCTCACCGAACCATTCTCAATGGAGAAGGGAGAGATAACAAACACACTTAAGACAAGGCGTTCTGTGATATGCCAACACTATAAGGATATCATTGACCGCATGTATGAAGAAGACACAAATATTATCTCATAAATGGTAACACAAGAACAGGTTAAGGATATAATAGACCGCGCTGAAGCGCTCTATACCTATCTTGATATAGAGCGCAAAAAGATAGAATTTGAAGAAGAAGACCTTCGCACGCAGGCACCGGATTTTTGGGACGACCCAGAGAGGGCTCGTGCTCAGATGAAGGTGGTTGGTGAGCTGCGCAAATGGATAGAGGGCTATAACGAGGTGCGTTCATCGGCTGATGAGTTGCAGCTGTCTATGGAGTTCTATCGCGATGAGATGGTCACTGAAGAAGAGGTCGATGCTGCCTACGATCGCGCTTTGCGTGCTGTTGAGGCTCTCGAACTGAAGAATATGCTGCGTCAGGAGGAAGACTCTATGGATGCAGTGCTGAAGATTAACAGTGGTGCCGGTGGCACAGAGGCACAGGATTGGGCACAGATGCTTATGCGTATGTATATGCGCTGGGCTGAGAAGGGTGGCTATAAGGTTACCATCGTTGACCTGTTGGAGGCAGACGATGCCGGCATCAAGTCTGTCACTATGCAGATAGAGAATGCCACAGGCGACAATGCTTACGGATATCTGAAGTCCGAGAGCGGTGTGCATCGCCTGGTGCGAGTATCGCCATATAATGCCCAGGGTAAGCGCATGACATCGTTCGCCTCTGTCTTTGTAACGCCGTTGATAGATGATACCATTGAGGTGTATGTCGATCCTGCCCGCGTATCGTGGGACACCTTCCGCTCCAGCGGTGCTGGTGGACAGAATGTCAACAAGGTGGAGACCGGTGTGCGTCTGCGTTATATGTACCAAGACCCTGACACCGGAGAGGAAGAGGAGATACTTATCGCCAATACCGAATCGCGAAAGCAGCAGCAGAACCGTGAGAATGCTATGCGTCTGTTGAAGTCACAGCTTTATGACCGCGCAATGAAAAAGCGCATGGAAGCGCAGGCAGAGATAGAGGCCAGCAAGTTGAAGATAGAGTGGGGTAGTCAGATACGCTCCTACGTCTTTGATGACCGCCGCGTAAAAGACCATCGCACAGGATATCAGACAACAGACGTCGATGCTGTCATGGACGGAAAGCTCGACGGCTTCATCAAAGCCTATCTTATGGCGCTTAATAATAAATAGTCAAAGGTCTAAGGTCAAAGGTAAATATATATAATATAAAAAGGTATAATAACTATGAAAGCAAAAAAGTTAATTCGTAATGCCAAGAAAGAGGCATACGCAGCAAAACAAGAACAAGAAGGTCGTAACGTCATCAACTGGATATTCGGTATCCTCATCGCTCTTGGCGTTATCTATGCCATATACAGCATCGTGATGGTTTCTTAGTATGCAAGAGATAGAGCGTAAGTTTCTGGTTCATCGCGAGTGTTTCTTCTCTCGTTTCGTTACCCAGTCGGTGTCCCGTTCCCTCATTTGTCAGGGTTACATGGATGTCAAGGGTGCGACGGTTCGTGTGCGTCTGTATGGCGAGAAGGCATTCCTGACTATCAAGGGGCCTTCTCTCGATGGTGGGTTGTCACGCTATGAGTTCGAACGCGAGATACCCGTTGCTGATGCTAAGGAGATGATGAAACTCTGTCGCGGCGGCCTGATTGAGAAGACACGCTATCTCATACCCTACGAGGGCCATACCTTTGAGGTTGATGATTTCCACGGTGCGAATGAGGGATTGCTGTTTGCGGAGGTGGAACTGGGTAGTGCCGATGAAGACTTTGCAAAGCCAGAGTTCCTTGGTCCGGAGGTGACCGGCAATCCACATTTCTATAATAAGCATCTGCTCAAGGAATCATATCCCACATGGAAACATGAAATTCCTGAGGCGTTTCAGTAGTAGCGAGCGCGATGCTGTCATCGTCCTCGCTCTGGTGATAATAGTGTCCATTATCCTGTTCCCCCATTTGTCGGAACAGGACAATGGGAGTTCAAAGAGCTTAAGGGGTTCAAAGAGTTTAAGAAGTTTAAGGGTTCAAGAAGTTCAAGGGGATAATCACTCTCAACTCTCAACTATCAACTCTCAACTATCCCCCTTCGACCCTAACACTGCCTCGGAGGCGCAACTGTTGTCGTTGGGACTTGCGCAGTGGCAAGTACGCAACATTTTGAAGTACCGTTCCTGTGGCGGGCGCTATCGTGTAAAGGAAGACTTTGCACGCCTCTATGGGCTGACATTAGAGAAATATCGTCAGCTGGAACCATATATCACCATCGCGCCAGAGGTGATGGCAGCAGATGTTGTGAAAAGAGAGAAAAGCAATCGGGATACTCAGAATACTCGGAGTGCTCAAGATACTCGGATCATTCCGAATAAAAACAACCCCAAAAAGCTCCGCTTTGGCGAGACTGTTGACATCAACACTGCTGACACTGCTATGCTGAAGCGCATCCCCGGCATTGGTGATTATTTTGCCATGCGCATTGTGGAGTTACGCAAACGCAAGCAGGCATTCACGTCGCCCGAGGAGCTGCTCTCCATTCGCGACTTTCCCGAGACAGCGCTGACGTATATGACGGCATCGCAGAATTTCCCTCCCATCTTCATCAACCTGTGGTCGCAGAAGGAACTTTCTGCCCATCCGCTTCTCAACTACACCCAAGCCCGTGACATAATGAGCCTTCGTCGCCTCTCAGGTGCCATAACACGTGCCTCCGACATCTCAGCCCTGCCATCCTTCGATGCCAGGACAGTAGAGAGAATCACCCCCTTCCTGCGTTACGATACGGTGAAGGTAAAGTGAATGGCCGATGTCATTCCTTGTGTCTTATGGCATTGTGGCGGTGAGGAATGTGGCTCTGCACAGAAAACGCCATATATCCAACCGTCCTCATGCTGCGTAAGACGCATGTCATAAATGTTTGTGGCAGGCATAAGTGTGTCAGGCATGGTTCGTTCTTGCGCATCAGCAGCGCCTCATGCCGTGTGCGCAGTGCTTTTACTTTCTCGTTGCATGTCATCTTTTATTGTTTTTTTATAGGAACAAGGGGAATCTCAGAAAGAAACACCTCTAAACAATGCCGATTTGATGTTAGGTTTATGTTAGGTGTTATGTTACCTCTTTAAAATCGGGAGCTATATCCTACTTATGACGGAATATCAAGCAGCAAAATCTATTACTTATGACCTTTGATGTTGAGTGAAGGTCGAAAACTGAAAGTTGAAAGGTAAAAATGACGCAGGATGCAATGAACATCCTGCGTCATTTAACTATTAAGTTACTAAGCTGTTTTACAGCACTTTCTTGTAGAGCTCAACGATTTCTGCTTCTGTTACATCGCGTGGGTTGCCTGGTGTGCAGACGTCTGCGATGGCTTGTGCAGCGAGGGCTGGGATGTCCTCTTCCTTTATGCCGAGGGCAGTGAGTGTCTGTGGTATGCCGACACGGATAGAGAGGGCCTTGACAGCATCAACGGCTGCCTGGGCTGCCTCCTGGGCGCTCATGCCGGTGGTATCTACACCCATGGTCTGAGCAATGACGCCAAACTTCTCAATGCACTTTGGCATATTGAACTCCATGATGGTTGGCAAGAGGAGGGCATTTGCCACGCCGTGTGGGATGTCGTGGAGAGAACCCATTGGGTGTGCCATGCCGTGAACGAGGCCGAGACCGACATTTGAGAATGCCTGTGCAGCGATGTACTGTGCCAGTGCCATGCCTTCGCGGCCCTTCGGATTGGTAGGCTCTTCAACAGCGAGAGGCAGGAACTCTGCTATCATCTTGATGGCCTGCAGCTCATACATATCGCTCATTACCCATGCGCCCTTGGTGATGTAACCTTCGATGGCGTGGGTGAGGGCATCCATACCGGTTGCGGCGGTGAGACTCTTTGGAAGGCTGTACATCAGCTCGGCATCTACGATAGCAACGGCTGGGATGTCGTTAGGGTCAACGCATACCATCTTTGCCTGACGCTCTTCGTCGATGATGACGTAGTTGATAGTTACCTCTGCACCAGTGCCGGCAGTAGTAGGCAGCGCGATGATGGGCACACTCTTCTTCTTGGTCGGTGCAACGCCTTCGAGGCTTACGATGTCAGAGAACTCTGGGTTGTTGGTAACGATGCCGATACCCTTTGCGGTGTCCATAGCAGAACCGCCACCGATGGCGATGATGCAGTCGGCCTTAGCGTCAGCGAATGCCTTGATGCCATCCTTCACGTTGGTAACGGTAGGATTTGGCTTTACCTCAGAGAATATTTCGTAAGGGAAGCCACACTGGTCGAGCACTTCGGTGACCTTCTGTGCAGTGCCTACCTTCAGCAGACCCTTGTCGGTGCATACGAGGGCTTTCTTCACGCCCATGCGGTTAAGAACTTCAGGAAGCTCCTTGCGGGCCCCTGCTCCAAAATAAGATACTTCGTTAAGAATAAATCTGTTTACCATAGTTTATTTATTGAAAATTGAAAATTGAATAATATAATGGGGCTTATGGGGCTAATAGGACTAATGGGACTAATGGGACTAATGGGAATTAATTCCTAACTCCTAATTATTTTCTGGCTGTCTTCACCCATTTCACGCGTTTTGATGTGTCGGCGCCCGGACCGAAGTTGTTGGCTTCGAAATAGCGGGCTGTCTTCTCGTTCTCAGGATTGCGCCAGTTGTCCCATCCCTCCGGACGTATGTGAGCACCGAGGTAGCAGTCTTTAAAGAGCGTGTAGGCATAGGGTCGCCACGGACGTCCGAGATAGCATTTCGTAACACCCGGGGCTGCCTGCAGATGGCAGTTGATGAAGACATAGCCTACCTCGACATCCTGTGGAGTGGCAGCAGCGGTGATGTATGAATTCTTCTTGCTTATGATAGTACAGTTTTCGAAGTATGCCGTTGCAGGACCGAAGATGAAGTCGGTAGTGCCTTCGATGATACAGTCAACAAAATGCTGCGTCGCCTTTCCGGGACCGGTATATACGGTGTCCTGATTACCACGGAAGCGGCAGTTGTAATAGTATTGTCCGTCGCCGTCGGCAAAGAGTGCTACAGCCTGTCCCAGTGGCGCAGCATTATTCTCGATGGTGAGGTCGCGGAGTAAGATATCCCTTCCTGCCACCTTGAGGGTATAGCTGTTAAAGGTGCCCATATTGTTGATGTTGGCATGGTCATCGTACGTGATGATAGTTGAATCACGACTTTCTCCCCACAATTGGATATTAGTGAGGTGGGAGGGAATGACGAGCTTTTCCTTATAGACACCTTTTTTAATATATATAACGCGTTTGGTATCCATCAGGGCACGGCATTTGTCGATAGCCTCCGCAATATTACGGAAGTCGCCAGTGCCATCACGAGCCACTACGATAGTATCAAGTTGCGCTGACGCAGTAAGAATGAAAAAATGAAAGAATGAAAAAATGAAAAAATGAAATTTATTTAACATTGAGCTTTAACCTTTAACCTTTAACCTTTAACCGTTACTTCTTCTGTACTTTCTTGATGCCTTCGATGTCCTTCATCTTCTTGATGATGGTATCGAGGATGGTGTTGTCGCGCACCTTGAAGACCGTTTCGCAGGAGAAGATGCCGTCGTTGGTCTGGATGTTGAGCTTCAGGATGTTGATGTCGAACTGTTCGTAGAGCAATGTCGATACATCCTTCAGCATTCCTTTGCGGTCGATACCACGCAGGGAGATGGTGTATATCATGTCGCGCTCGGTAATCTTTGGCGCCTTAGCCTTCATAAACGGCACGTACCTTCGCCATCCCTTCTTGCGGAGTTTGTCGTCGGCATTCTTCGGACCATATAGTACGCAGTTGAGGTCGCGCTGGTCGAGGGTGATGTCGCCGTTGGCAATATCAATGAGGAGGCGTTCGTTGGTGCCGCTCATGTGACTCTCGCGAAGACGGTCGAGGGACTGTGTCGTGATGGTGAGACTATTCTGCTCCAGCCACGCCTTGAGGATTTCTTCTCCGGCACGGGCCTGCTCACGTTCCTGTTTTCGCAAGAGCGACTGTATCTTATTGCGTGCCTTGGCGGTGGTGACATAGTTGAGCCAGTCGCGATGCACATGCTGCGAAGGCGATGTGATGATTTCCACCTGGTCGCCACCCTTTAGCTGCTGTGACAGCGGCACGAGGCGATGGTTCACCTTTGCACCGATGCAATGGGTGCCGAGGAAGGTGTGTATCTGGAAGGCAAAATCGAGTGCCGTACAGTTTGCGGGCATTGTGATGATGTCGCCCTTGGGAGTGAAGACAAATATCTCGGAGGCAAAGAGGTTGAGCTTTATGGCATCGAGGAAATCCATCGCATCCGGCTGTGGGTCGTCGAGTATCTCCTTGATGGTCTGCAGCCAGCCGTTGAGTTCGTCCTCAGTAACCTTCTCGGTATTCATCGGGTCGGCATCGTCCTTATACTTCCAATGTGCAGCAAAGCCCTGCTCGGCGATGTCGTCCATGTGGGTAGAACGTATCTGCACCTCTATCCATTGTCCCTGCTTACTCATGAGAGTGACATGCAGGGCGCGGTAGCCGTTGGCCTTAGGGTGGGAGAGCCAGTCGCGAAGACGTCCCGGATGGGACTTATACATGCGGCTGAGGGCTACATAGATGCGGAAACATTCGTCAACCTCGTCTTCACGAGACTTTGGTTCATAAACAATGCGGACAGCAAGGATGTCGTAAATCTCGTCGAAAGAGACATTCTTCTTCTGCATCTTATTCCAAATAGAGTAGGGACTTTTTACGCGAGCCTTGATGGTGTATTTGATACCCATCTTGTCGAGAGCTTCCCGGATGGGAGCGGTGAAGGCTTCGAACAATGTCTCACGCTGCGCATTGGTATGCTGCAAATTCTTCTCTATCTTGGCATATTCCTTCGGATATTCATAACGGAAGGCGAGGTCTTCGAGTTCGGACTTTATGGCATTTAATCCGAGACGATTAGCGAGAGGCGCATAGAGATAGAGCGTCTCGCCTGCTATCTTGTTACGCTTCTCCTCTTCCTCACGCTCTATGTGGCGCATATTGTCGAGGCGGTCGCATATCTTGATGAGGATGACGCGGATGTCTTCACTCATCGTGAGGAGGAGCTTCTTGAGATTCTCTGCCTGTGCTTCGGCCTGTGCACCAAAGATGCCGCCGGAAATCTTTGTCAGTCCGTCAACAATCTGTGCTATCTTTGTGCCGAAGATATTCTCAATATCATCAATGGTATAGTCTGTATCCTTGATAGAGTCATGGAGCAGAGCGGCACAGATGCTGGTAGAGCCCAGTCCCATCTCCTGTGATGCTATGATGGCAACAGAGAGGGGGTGTATCATATATGGCTCGCCGCAAGGACGTGTCGCGCCTTCGTGGGCGTGGCAGGCAAAGTTGTATGCCTTCTGTATCAGGTCCACCTTCTTACGGTGAGCTGACTCCATGTAGCCCTTTACTAAGGATTCATATAATTCGTCTGTTGTTTGCATGATTCACATTGAACGTTGAACATTTCACGTTTCACCTTTCACGTTTCACCTTTCAACTCTCATCCTTCATCCATCACCTTCTCCTCCTGCGTGTTGTCTTGCGGGTAGTGGCTTTGCGTGAAGACCTCTTGGAATAGTGGCGGGAATAAGACCTTGTAGCCGTATAAGATCTCACCTCTACCTGGTCGCGCTTCATGAGGTTTGAGACATCGTATGCCCAGATGGAGTCTTCGTTGGCAATGAAGAGTTTCACATATTCTGTCGGCATGCGGAAGTCGGTCGGTTCCGTATATCCTGTTATGATATCGTGACGATACTGCGGATTGAAGGCGCGGAGCTCTTCGATAGGTATTCCGATAACCTCTGAAATCTGTTTGAAGTGAAGATTCTTTGTTACGACAATAGTATCAGCCTGTTGCGGAAGAGTTGTCTTCATCGGGCAGATATTATGGTCGCGATAGAATGTCATGATATAGTTTGCCGCAATGAATGCAGGCACATATCCTCGTGTCTCTGCCGGCAGGAAAGGATATATCTCCCAATAGTCGCGGGAGCCGCCAGCTCGCGCGATTGCCTTCTGTATATTGCCGGGGCCGGCATTGTATGCGGCGATAACCAAATGCCAGTCGTTGAAAATCTGGTATAGGTCATAGAGATAATGCGCTGCTGCGTAGGATGACTTCGTAGGGTCACGGCGTTCGTCAACAAGGCTGTTTACACGAAGACCATAACGCTGTCCTGTTGCCACCATAAACTGCCACAGACCACCAGCGCCAGCATGGCTGACAGCATTAGGATTGAGGGCTGACTCTATGACGGGCAGGTATCTCAGTTCGAGAGGAAGGCCATAGGTCTCAAGAGCCTCCTCAAAAATCTCCATGTAAAGATTCTGTGCTCCCAACATCAGGCTCACATGACGGCGCAACTTGTTGGCATAGCGGTCAATGTAATTCTGTACTACCTCATTCCAAGGCATCTCGATAACTGTCGGCATACGACGAAGACGCTCGATGGTCTCTTCCTTTGTGAAGATAGGACCGGTGGGCATCTGTACGCAGTCGGAATCGACAAAGAGGTAGTGCTGGGCGTTATAATCCCTCAGCATGTCTTCCATCTCTTGGTTCATGCTTTCGGGAATCTCGTCTTCATTAAAGACATAGTCCAAAGCATTGAGGCCACTCTGTCGGGCACGAAGAGTATCGGAAGATGTTGACAGCACGCTTTGCGGGAAAGCAGAACTGCTGACCAGCACCATTAGGAATATGTAGAGAATTTTGTTTAGCATAGTAGAGTATTTTTTAGATAGGCCAAGGTTAGAAATTCAGTGCGCTCCGTATGCCGATGGCGTTGTTGCTGAGAGGCGAATTCGGAGAAACTGTCATCTTGTTGTTTATGATGGCCGGCTGCACTTGTAGTGATAGGTCGTCAGAGATGTCGAAGGTCGATAGCGAGGCATCGACATAAGCATCAATAACGGAGAGAGCATATACTCCCAACATAACAAAGAAACTGAGGTCTCGCCAGCGGCGATAGCGGTCTCTACGTGAACGGAATACTTCCTTGTAGCGTTCTATGTTGGAGGAATTTATCTGATTGCCCAGATGTAGGAACTGAGTATAGCTGGCGGTATTAGGGTCGTCATCCATGATGTCGAGATAAGCCTGTGAGTAATCCAAATACATCTGGTTATTCCACCTCATAGCATAGGCACACCCGATGAAACCTCCGTAAATGATAGGTAACTTCCAATATTTTCTGTTGTATATCTGTCCTGCTCCCGGTAATACGAGGGCGAGCCAAAGAGCCCTCTTGGGGTCTGGCTTCCATGTGGACCAATCGCGTTTCTTCTTTATCTTGAGTTTCTTCAAAGGCTTTTCTGCATAGAGGGCAGAATCAGCCTGCTGTGCTATTGCGGCACCGATATTGTCGGATGTAGTGTCGGCAACTTCAGTAACGGCAGACACGACGGAATCCTTCCTTTCGCTCTGCGCGAGGGCAGGGAAAGAAAATAGTAATGAATAAAGAGTAAAAAGAATGAATACCTTTCGCATTACTCAATAGCCTTCATGATTTCTTTCAGTTGCTTCTCTGAGGCAAATGGGATTGTGATTTTTCCCTTGCCGCTGGTAGTGCATGAGATAGAAACATTAGCACCGAGAGCTTTTGAGATTGCGTCGCGAATAACGATATATTTTTCAGGCATCTGGGCTTTTCCCTTTATGGTCTTGGCTCCTGACTGCACATCTTCGCCATTCTTCAGACGAGTAACAAATTCCTCAACCTGACGAACGCTGAAATTGTGCTTCAGAATTTCCTTGAACACCTTAATCTGTGTAGAAGGAGAGTCGAGAGAGAGAAGTGCTCTGGCATGTCCCATGTCGATTTCTTTCTTCTGCAATGCCAGCTGTATCTGTGCTGGCAAGCGCAAGAGACGCAGGTGGTTTGATATTGCTGCGCGACTCTTTCCTACGCGTTCAGAAACCTTATCCTGTGTCATGCCTTCTGTATCGAGCAGATGCTGATATGCTAATGCTATTTCTATGGCGTTGAGGTCTTCACGTTGTATATTTTCTACGAGAGCCAGCTCCATCACTGTCTCGTCGGAGATTGTACGGATGTAGGCAGGTATTGCCTTCATGCCAATAAGTTGCGAAGCTCTCCAACGGCGTTCACCAGCAATAATTTGGAAACGTCCTCCCTCCATCTCGCGGAGGGTGATAGGCTGTATAATGCCTAATTCTTTTATAGAAGATGCCAACTCCTCAAGTCCCTGCTGGTCAAAATCGCGACGCGGCTGGTCTGGATTAGCATCAATAAGATCTATTGCAACCTCATTGATGGTAGAGGAACCTTGAGGGTGGATGTCGTCGGTAGAAATAAGGGCGTCAAGTCCGCGGCCCAATGCGTTATATTTTTTTCTTACTGCCATATTTTGATTTTATTTTTGCTTTTCCCTGCTGATTATTTCTTTTGCCAATGCCAAGTGGTTCTTGGTACCGGCAGCATTAACGTCATAAAGGATTACAGGAAGTCCGTGAGATGGACATTCTGCAAGTTTTACGTTACGCTGTATAACGGTCTTGAATACCAACTCCTGGAAGTGACGCTTTACTTCATCGTATATCTGGTTACACAACTTCAGACGATTGTCGTACATAGTAAGCAAGAAACCTTCTATTTCGAGTTTTGGATTCAAATGTCCCTTAATGAGCTTTATAGTGTTGAGAAGCTTTCCTATTCCTTCGAGTGCGAAATATTCACATTGTACAGGAATAATGATAGAGTTTGCTGCCGTAAGGGCGTTGACGGTGATGAGTCCCAAAGATGGTGAGCAGTCAATAAGGATATAGTCATACTCCTGACGCAATGGTTCAAGGGCATCCTTGATGACAAATTCCCTTTTCTCCATCTTTATCATCTCTATCTCTGCACCAGCGAGGTTTATGTTGCTGGGTATAATGTCGAGACCTGTAACATCTGTTGTATAGATAGCCTCTCGGATGTCTATTTCTCCAGATATACAATCATATAGTGAACATTCAACAGACTGCATATCGACTCCCAATCCGCTGGAGGCGTTTGCCTGCGGGTCGGCATCAATTACCAATACCTGTTTGTCTAATGTGGCTAATGATGCGGCAAGGTTTATGGTAGTAGTGGTCTTACCGACACCACCTTTTTGGTTTGCTAATGCAATTATCTTACCAAGTCTTTTCTTCATAGCGAATTTTCTTTACATAATTCGCGTGCAAAGATATAAAAAAATATGCTGCAAAATTGCTTTTTATCATTTTATAACATTATTTTTGAGGTTTTATGCATGTATTTCGATTTCTTTTTGTAATTTTGCACCTGATTTTCCCTTGCGCAGCGTATGTGAGCGCACACGGGTTATTGTATAAGGCTCCGTAGCTTAGCTGAATAGAGCGCAGGATTCCGGTTCCTGAGGTCATGGGTTTGAATCCCATCGGGGTCACTGGATTTTTGTAAGGAAAGAAAAACAATAAGAAGTTTTTATAGATGAGACAGTTAAAGATTCAGAAGAGTATTACCAATCGTTCGAGTGAGGCACTTGACAAGTACCTCGTGGAAATTGGTCGTGCACCACTTATTACCATTGATGAGGAAATTGAGTTGGCACAGATAATCCGTAAGGGTGGTCCTGCAGCTGAGCGTGCTAAGGAAAAACTCGTTACTGCCAACTTGCGCTTTGTCGTTTCTGTGGCAAAGCAGTATCAGCATCAGGGATTGTCACTTACCGACCTTATTGACGAAGGTAATATAGGTCTGATAAAGGCTGCCGAGAAGTTTGATGAGACACGTGGCTTTAAGTTTATCTCTTATGCCGTATGGTGGATTCGTCAAAGCATTCTTCAGGCTATTGCAGAGCAGAGCCGTATTGTGCGCCTGCCTTTGAACCAGGTTGGCTCACTGAATAAGATAAATCACGAAATCAACAAGTTCGAGCAAGAGAATCAGCGCCATCCAAGTGTTGGAGAACTGTCTGAGGTTACCAATATCGACGAAGAAAAGATAAGCCAAAGTCTTATGGCTGATGGACATCATGTGTCTATCGATGCACCATTCCAGGATGGTGAGGAAAACTGTATGCTGGATGTTATGGCAAGTGGTGATGACACTCGTACTGATAAGGGTGTGGACCACGAGTCAATGGCACACGAGTTGAATGCTGTACTCGGCAGAGTGCTGAAGGATCGTGAGATAATAATCATTCGTGAGTGCTTCGGCATAGGATGCCCTGAAAAAGGCTTGGAAGAGATTGGTGACGAACTGGGTCTTACACGTGAGCGTGTTCGTCAGATTCGTGAGAAAGCAATCCTGAAACTTCGTGATTCAGGTAATGCAAAGATATTGATAAAATACTTAGGTTAAGGGAGAAATATTATGAATCATCTTGTGATTATGGCAGGTGGTATAGGCAGCAGATTCTGGCCTATGAGTACCACAGAGAATCCAAAGCAGTTTATTGATGTTCTTGGAGTTGGTCGTTCGCTTATTCAGCTTACGTACGACCGTTTTAAAGGTATCTGTGCTCCGGAAAATGTTTGGGTGGTAACAGGAGAGGTGTATGCACAGAAGGTGCACGAACAGCTTCCTGAGATACCAGAAGGAAACATTCTCTCTGAACCATGTCGCAGGAATACAGCTCCTTGTATTGCCTACGTCTCTTACCGCATAAAGGCGAAAGACGAAAAGGCAAGCATCTGTGTTACTCCAAGTGACCACATCGTTACTGATATACAGGAGTTTCAGAGAATTATCAAAGCATCATTGCAGTTTGCTGCAGAGTCGGATGCTATTGTTACTCTTGGTATGAAACCGACACGTCCTGAAACAGGATATGGATATATTCAGGCTAATCTCTCGGCTCAGAGCATGAGTAATAAGGAGATTTTCCGTGTGGAGAGTTTCCGCGAGAAGCCAAATCTGGAAACAGCACAGGAGTATATCAAGCATAACAACTATTTCTGGAATGCTGGTATCTTTGTGTGGAATGTCAGCACCGTTGTTAATGCCTTCAGGATGTATCAGCCAGGCATTGCCCGCATCTTTGAGCAGATGTTTGACGATGGTGTCTTTGGCACTCCAAAAGAGAAAGAAATCATTTCCCAGCGTTATGCAGAATGTGACAATATCTCTGTTGACTATGCCATTATGGAAAAGGCAGAAGAGATATTCGTTTGTCCTGCAGACTTCGGATGGAGTGACCTCGGAACATGGGGCTCTCTTCATACTCTTGTTAAGAAGGATGCCAATAAGAATGGTGTAATCAGTCAGGCTGCTGTCAGAACCTTTGATACCGTAAATTGTATCATCAATGTAGGTGGTCTCAAAGAAGTTGTCGTTCAGGGTCTTGACGGATATATTGTTGCTGAACGTGATGGAAAACTGCTTATCTGTAAACTGTCAGAAGAGCAGCGCATTAAGGAATTTCAGTAACTGACACTACTTGTCCCCCTTTTCTTCCTCCTCCAGGACCCATATCGATGATATGGTCGGCTTGGCGTATGACGTCAAGGTTGTGCTCTATTATTATAACAGTGTTGCCTTTATCAACAAGTTTGCGTAATATCAGCATCAATACTCTTATGTCCTCAAAGTGCAGTCCTGTAGTAGGTTCGTCAAGTATATAGAGGGTTTTTCCTGTATCTCTTTTTGATAATTCTGTAGCCAGTTTTACACGCTGACTCTCTCCACCAGAGAGCGTGGTTGATGACTGTCCCAGTTTTACGTATCCCAAGCCTACATCCTGAAGCGTTTTTATCTTGCGGAGTATCTTTGGCATATTCTCAAAGAATTCCACTGCCTGGTTGATAGTCATATCAAGCACATCAGCAATACTCTTGCCTTTATATCTCACCTCAAGGGTCTCACGATTATAGCGTTTCCCCTGACATACCTCACATGGTACATAGACATCAGGCAGAAAGTTCATCTCTATTGTCCTGTAACCATTACCATTACAGGTCTCACAACGTCCTCCTGCTACGTTGAAGGAAAAGCGTCCAGGCTTGTAACCTCTAATCTTTGCTTCTGGAAGATTTATGAATAGCGAGCGGATGTCTGAGAAGACTCCTGTATATGTGGCAGGATTGCTTCGTGGCGTTCTGCCTATTGGTGACTGGTCGATGCTTACCACCTTATCTATATATTCTATACCTTCTATAGAATCATAGGGTAGGGGATTCTTCTCCGAACGGTAGAAATGCTGTGACAGAATCGGCTGTAGTGTCTCGTTGATGAGGGTCGATTTTCCAGAACCGCTGACGCCAGTGATGAGAATCATCTTCCCAAGTGGAAAACTGACAGAGACATTTTTCAGATTATTACCTGTACAACCCTTCAGGGTAATAGCATTCCCTGACTCCGTTTTCGTCTCAGTTTTGGTTTTCGTTATCGTCTTCGTTTTCGTCTTCGTCTTATCAATACGCTTAATGGTTCCGTTAAGGTATTTTGCTGTCAGTGTATCAGTCTTCAGCAGTTGCTCCGGAGTACCCTGAAAAACCACTTCACCACCTTTTCTGCCTGCTCCGGGACCAATATCTATGACGTAATCTGCTGCCAGCATCATTTCCTCATCATGCTCCACGACGATGACGGTATTTCCCAAGTCGCGTAGCTTCTGTAAAGAGCTGATTAGTTTCTTATTGTCGCTATGGTGTAGTCCTATTGATGGTTCGTCGAGAATATACAACACATTCACCAGTTGCGAACCTATCTGTGTTGCTAATCTGATACGTTGGCTCTCACCTCCCGACAATGTGTATGATGGTCTGCTGAGGGCAAGATATTCCAAACCCACATCAAGCATGAATTTCAATCGGGTGCGGATTTCCTTCAGTATCTCTCCTGCTATCTCGTTTTGACGCTGCTCTAAATATTGTGGCACTTTCTCTAACCAGTCATAGAGTTCGTCAAGGTCCATATCTGCAAGGTCTGCAATATTCTTATCATGCAGGCGATATGACAAAGCCTCTTGTGACAATCTCTTTCCGTTGCAGGCAGGACAGACAGCATATTCTCTCATTTCCTCTTCCTCTATGTCCTTTTTATTATCTATCTCTGCCAATGGGTCTTCGTCAGAGACAAATCCTAATCCCTTACAATATGGGCAAGCCCCTTCCGGGGAGTTGAATGAGAAGACATTAGGAGCTGGATCCCGATACGCCATTCCTGTGGTGGGACACATCAGCCTCTTCGAGAAATATCTTGTTTCCTCTGTGTCCTTATCCATAATCATGATGAGGCCTTCACCCTGTCTCATCGCTACCTCTACACTCTTGCGGACACGCTGCTCGTCATCGCTGACTTTTAGCTTATCAACCACCACTTCGATATTGTGGTTGTTGTATCTGTCGAGCTTCATGCCGTGAGTCATCTCTTGCAGTTCGCCATCAATGCGTACCTGCAGAAACCCCTTCTTCATCATCTGCTCGAAGAGTTCCCTATAATGTCCCTTTCTGTTTCTTACCAATGGGGCGAGGATGTAGATTTTCTTGTTGGCATAGCGTTCCAGAATCATCTCTACCAACTGGTCTTCGGTATATTTCACCATCTTCTCTCCTGTGGCATAGCTATATGCTGTACCAGCTCTTGCAAAGAGCAGTCGGAGGAAGTCATATACCTCTGTTGTAGTACCAACGGTAGAGCGGGGATTTTTGTTTGTCGTCTTCTGTTCTATAGAGATGACTGGCGACAGCCCCTTTATCTCGTCCACATCGGGACGTTCCATGTTTCCTAAGAAATTGCGGGCGTAGGCCGAAAATGTCTCGATATATCGTCGCTGTCCTTCGGCATAGATGGTATCGAAAGCCAACGATGATTTACCAGAACCAGAGAGACCCGTAATAACGGTCAGGCTGTTTCGTGGTATTGTAACATCAATATTCTTGAGGTTGTGCACTCTTGCTCCTAAAACTTCAATGTTTGTTTTTCTTGAGGTCATAGAAGTAAGAAAGTTTTATGTAAACAGTAGTATGGTTAGAGGCTCCGAAGTAGTCTTTCTTCGAGTCGCCATAGATATTTCCGAGTCCGTAGTAGAAACGTCCCTCTAAGTCAAAGCGTCCAACCTTGTTGATGCACGCTTCCACACCAGCGCCCAAGGTGATACCATAATCGAATTTATGTTCCACAGGCATCGTCTCCTGTGCCTCTATGATGCTGATGCGTCCCTGATGACTTGAGAATTTGGTGATGCCCTGTTCAGCGAAAGCGCCTTTGTCTGTGTTGGCTTTCGTATAAGGGATGTCATAGTTTTTCTTTGTTGATTCTCCGATACAGAAACCTATCTGTGGTCCGAGGTTCACGAAACCATTTATACCCTTGCTCTCTTTTCCCCATGATAGGTGTGCAAAGATAGGGATTTCAATATAGTTGATGCGTCTCTGGTATGACTCTGCTACACCTGTTTTAGGATTTATGACGGGACCATTGTCATACGTTTCTATCTTCTCCTTCCAACCCTTCTGTGTGTAGTTTACCTCTGCCTGTATGGCGCATAGTGTAGAGAAATATTTCTCTGAGGTATATCTGAATGACACACCTCCTGTCATACTTCCCAGCATTGTCTGTGGTACAGCAGTGACAAAACTCATCTTCGTCAGGATATATCCTCCGCTGACACCAACACTGAAGGTGTTGCGATAATCCCCCACCTGTGCCCTTGTGTTAAGGGCGAAGAGGCTGAAAGCTATTATAATGCTAAACAGTTTGCGCATGCAGGGTAGTTTTCGTTTCCGTTATCGTTATCGTTTCCGTTTTCGTTATCGTTATCGTTTTCGTTTAATACTTCACCGCTTCTACACCTCCTGTTGGCTTGTAGTGTATGAGATAAAACGCTTTGTTGCGATATCCTCCGCCAGGTACTTTCTCAAAGTCCAGTGGTGTCTGTAGCCATTTCGTGGAGTGTCCCAAGAAGTACATAGCATGATCATAACCGGTAAGAGCAAAGCGGGGTAAGGCATACTGCATATTTTCGTGGAAGTTGCGGAAATACCTATTCTCAAGTGCCTGCACCTGTTTGCCGTTTTCGTTGTAATAATAGTTTGATGGCAGGTGTACGTTATATTTCTCAAAGTTTGCCTTGTTATACTTTGCATACATCAGCCATTCGTTATATCCGAACATTGTTACCTCTATTTCCGGATTATGTGCCTTTAGGGTATCCAGCTTTGTAATCACCTTTGTCAGTTCTGGCGAACGTCCGCTATTGAGAATAACGAGATTTTTCCTCTTGGTTGAGAATGCCTTTTCAAAAGTGTCATCAGGATTCAGCACATTTGTGACATTATATTGTATTCCCCTTGTCTCGTAAGCCTGTCTCAGCAAAGTGGTGAAAGAACCTTTTTTTGAAAGAGTGTCGTTACAATTGACGATGACTGGATGATATCCTGTAAAGTTTATCATGATGCGTTGCACCGTAGTTTCGTCTATCCATGACTGTGGCTGATAAACCTGATAGATATTAGGATAATGGTCCACATGGTCACCTGTTATAGAGAAAGGAATGACGAGTTTTATGTTGTATGCCTTACAGAAGTCTGCCATCACCTTTACGTACTTGGAGTATAGCGGACCAAAAATAATGTTGCAGTTAGAAGCCCCTTCTCTCACAAGAACTGTTCTTGCGTCACTATTTGCTGGCATATTCCAAGCACGGACAGCGATATTCTTACCTTGTTTCTTCAAGTCTTCAATGCCTAATAACAAACCACGATAATACTCTAACATACGTCTGCCGTCGCCATCAATTTTATGAAGTGGCAACATAACGCCAACCTTCAAAGTATCTTGTGCAAACAGGTTGCAACAGATGATTAATGCAATAAAAAATGAAGTTAAACGTTTCATTAAATATACGGGTTTTTCATTTCCGCGTGCAAAAGTAGAAAAAAAAGTCCATAAAACAAAGATAGTGACAATAAAAAGATTAAAATTGCAGAAAAATTCTCTTTCTTTATGAATAAAATATTATCATACTCCCTCTTTTCGTTCCTCTTTTCCGTTATTTTTTTGTTTTTTGGCGTTGAAACAAAAGCTCAGCCATCCTTAGAGATATGGTTTGATGCTGTTGGTGCCGATAATGCTACTGTTGAGCATGTTACGGAATATGAGGGTTCTGCCCCTATCAATGCAACCTTCTATATGAATGTTATCAATGGCGAAGGCTGGGATATGAAATATGAATGGCGTGTGTGCCATAAAGGTGGTACTCTCGATGCTCCTTATATCACCCGATACGAGGAAAATCCGACAATACAGTTTACCTCTGCCGGCACTGATTCCATTGCGCTCTATGCTACTTTCGAAAGATGGAATACATCGACTGGCCAGATGGAGGTGATAGAATTCAAACGCGAGTACTACACCCTTGATGCTGCCCCTCTTACCATTAAGGCCAGTGAGAGTGAACTGATACTTCCTAATGCCTTCTCTCCTAATGGAGATGGTGTGAATGATTTCTATAAGCCAAAGTCATTCAAGAGTATTGTGGAGTTTCGTGCCATTATCTTCAATCGTTGGGGCCAGAAACTCTATGAGTGGAATGACGTAAATGGTGAAGGCTGGGATGGGTCATATCATGGACACCAGGTAAAGCAAGGTACATATTTTGTTCTATGTACAGCCAAAGGTGCCGACGGACAAGTCTTTAAGATTAAGAAAGACGTCAACATCCTACGTGGTTACACCAAAGACGATCCCGTTGATGCAGAACAGTAAACTTTAAGCTTTCATCCTTCATCCTTCTTAGCTCTTAGTTCTTAGCTCTCAGCTCTTAGTTCTTAGCTCTCAGCTCTTAGCTCTTAGCTCTTAGTTCTTAGTTCTTAGTTCTTAGCTCTTAGCTCTTCCTACATACTATAGCTAAACCCGAAGGAGAAGTATTCCTTGAATTGTAATAAGGTGTGTCCTGGTTCTATCGGCATTACGCTGTCGTCAAAGCGTGGATACAAGAACAGGTTTGTTGACAGGAATCTGTTTACCTTAAGCGAAATAGTGTTTTCCCATTCCACGAGCAGTTTGTGGTATGTTGTGTAAGCATAAAAACGTGTTTTCCACGATAGCATGTCAACAATAGGTCTCCATTCCAATTCTACTGTTGTCTGCGAACCAAAGTCCTCCAACGTGCGATGGTCTGTCTTTATGCCGTTAGCTGCTGCCAGATTCTTCCTATCTACATATTTGAAGTTAAACGCCAATGGTGCGAGGTGGATGACACCTTTCAGTTTCTTGTTCTTTGTCTCGACAAAGTAATCCATACCTAAAGAGACGTTAAGAGTGAAAGGCGACATAAAGTCCGAATAAGTCTTCTTGTCATTATCTTTCAACCCCCTCATAAACTGTGTGTATGCCAACACCTGTAAGGCATAATACCATTGCTTGTGTGCCTGACGGTCAAATCTTCCCGTGTAGCGTATCAGGTCTTCCGATGTCTTGAATTTATTTACAGTATCTGCATCCGAGGTGTGGAACCCTAATCGCATCTCCAGCTTGTTGTTGAACTTCAGTTTCCTTGCGTTGTCGTAGTTATATTGCAGGGTTACTGTTCCCAACATTGCCCAACTCTTGTTACCGCTCTGATACCAGTTGTCAGAAACGTGGTTCTGCATAAATTGCAGGAAGTAGTCACCCATGAAGGTCCAGAAGCGAGGTTTTGTGACATACAGATCTACAGGTTGTGTCGGATGCTTCATTGGTATCCCCATAGTCGCAATAGGCAGCATCTTTGTAGTATCTGTCAGCGATAGCGAAGGCGGTGTATCGGGAGTAGTGCCGATGCCGACAGCAGTCCCCGTCTCGATATCCTTCTCTACCAGCTCCGGGTGCTTGATATACATATCCATCAATATCCTGTTCTCCAGCGTCTGCTCAGCGCTGTCACAAGTCATGACATCCTTTGTTATATCAGGATAATATTTCAGCGGAGAGAACAGTTTAAAACTCGCCGTCTGTCCCCACACACCACTGACACCCAGTGTCATAAACAATATAATGCATAATGCATAATGCATAATTATCAATGTTTAATGTTCACCCTCTTATATTCTTCCTTCGCCTTTTTCATCTGTTCGATGAATGCAGGGCAGCCCTGTAAGGCGCAAAAACCTATTGACGCCCCATTTCTGCTGGCATCCACATCGCTCTGCCAATGCGCTCCGGCAATGACGCGGCTTTGAGCATAGATATAAGCACGATAGAAGATAGTGTCAGCCCTCTCTGGTGCTATCTGCGCCATCACTAAGGCACAAGCCTGTCCACGCAAGGCATGTCCTGAAGGATAACTGCCCTCACCACGCAAAGCATCCTCTTCTCCCGTCAGCATCGGTTCGTCATAACGTTCAAAAGGACGCTGGCGCTTATAGTATGCCTTTGGAGCTACACGCATCTGGTCGATGGTGTAGATTGCCGTAGTAAGCAGTTTGTAAATCTCTGGAGTACCCTTTGGTGTCACCTCCAAGCCGAAAGGAACAGCAAACTGGTGAAACAATGAGTCGAGAGAGTCCCATATAGCATCCCCCTTTGCGATAGCAGCACGCTCAGGGTCTTTGCGCTGCTGCTTTCCCCATTGATAGCGTATTATGTCGTAAGCAAACTCAGGACTGTCAAACGCAGGAGGTGCAGGCAGACTCTTTATAAGATTAGGCAACTGCTCTGTAGTAAGATATACAGCCTTCTGGGCCGAGATACCCACCACAGCGGCAACAGCCACAAGTAGTGTCGTAAATATTCTTCTTGCTTCCATTCTTTTAAATCTCAAAATCGAGGCAAGTTCTTTGTACGGTATAAGGACGCACCTTGTTGTTTGCTACAGCCACATGCTCCGGGTGAGTAGCATAAGCCTTCAGGGCAGCTTCGCTCTCAAGGGTGCTGTCCAGCATCACATCAGCATTTGAAGATTCCAAACGTCCTGAAACATTCACCTTTGCATCAATAAGGCCCGGCACCTTACCGACAAGGCCTTCTAAACCCTCTTTAATACCAGCCTTAACAGTACTCTTCTCCTCTTCAGAGAGGTCAGGATTCAATGTCCACAAAATTACGTGTTTTACCATAATCTTATTTTCTTCATTTTCAACTTCAAGCTGCAAAGTTACGATTAAGTTTTGAATAATGCAAAAAAAAATAAGAATTTATTTTTATTTTTGGGCATTATCATGACGGAGTAACTTATCCAAAGTTACGATTAAGTTTTGAATAATGCAAAAAAAACGAAAAAAAACGCCTCTTTTGTTACGATATGTGGAAAAAAGTGTTATATTTGCACCATAAATGGTGCTAACCTATCTTAAACAACCAACTATATGAGAAAAAGTAAATTTCTTCGTTTTTCAGCAATCTTTGTATTTGGCGCTGTTATGACAATGCTGTCATCATGTTGTGATGACGAGAGTTTTTCTAATTCTTTCGACCCCAATGCTGACCAGATGCAGACAAGGGTGATAGCCGATCTTCCTACAGCGGTGATGAGCTCCTTTGACGACAGTTCTATGGGTGCAGCCCTTGTGCGTCGTTTGTCTAATACCACCACCAGTGTCAATGATAATACCAAGATGATACTCATCAAAGGTGAAGACATCTTAAGCCGTCCTCTGACAGAATGGCTGGAGGCAGCAAAGATATACCTGACAGGTGGCTATATCGCAATAGAGAAGCCTCATAATGCACATCTGGTACATCTGATGGAGCAGCTGTCGGCAAAATTTGAGCAGGCAACATACGATATCCTTACAAAAGATGATGGCAGTGGTGTTGTTGTCAATATTGTTCCACCAAACACCCTGACTTCCAGCAATACTATCAATGCTGATGCAGCGAAGATGAAGACTCGCATTGCAAACATCAATGCTCTGGCATCCACTCGCAGTGGGGTAGGTGATGCAGCACCAGTTGCCGAGATGGTCATCTTCTCCCGTAAGGGCTATTACCAGTGTGCTCCTTATGGCACCAGGACTATTACTTATACTGTAACAAACAAAGATGGTTCGAATAGCACCAAGACAAAAACTATAACGCAGGAATATGACCAATGCAGCAGTGGTTACCTTGCCGATGGTGCAGCCTATTGGCTAAACGTAAAGAGTGCCCAAGCACCATTCTCCAGAAGCGTTACCCGTGCCGATGGTGGTGATGTCATCAACAGCCTGATGAGTGCCAGCGAGGAGCACACCTATCAGAATACGCTCTCTGCTGTTTTGGTTAGCAAAGACAAGGACGGCAATAAAATCCTTGAGGTGAACAATCCTCTCAAGAAGGACAATGCCTATCAGGAAATCATCCGCGTATGGGGTGTTCATAATATGGAGACCAACAAGGACTATTATTACACAGAACAGAAGGTCGTAGCCTCAGTTGGCGGTAAGCGTGAAGGCGATGACCTCTGGGATGCCTCAAAGACACTCTATAGAGGTCCGTATGAAAAAGATAAGTGGATAGGGGTAGGAAAAAGCAGATATAGTGACCCGGACAATACATTAGGCTTCGACTTTTCCGAAATGGAAGAAGAAATGGGATGGGCGATGGGGATATATGGAGATGATGTTGGCTGTGCCGTATATGGTGCATGGTTTAACAAGGGCGACTTCTCGCTTAACCTTACAGGCAATGGCAGCATACAGCTCGAAGATGCTGTCCCTGATACCGACAACAACAATGTTACCCGTTCAGTTGCCGTAGGTACATCAGAGTCAGAAACCAATACCATCGGTGCTACTATCGGTGCTGTGTTCGGCGCCAGTCCTGGTGGAAGCATCGGATTCAGTTTCTCTCATGGATGGACAACAGGCACATCATATACTTTGACAACTATGGAAAATGCAAAGGAGTTGAAATGTGTGAAGAATACAGATGGTAACAAGGTAAAATGGACCTACGAATGTGGCAAGACAGATATGGGAGATGTTGACAAAGGAGATGCCACACATGCCATAGCACCAGATGCTCTTACCACAGATGTCAATATAGACAATCAGGCATGCTGGTCTGTTGCCAATCCTGAAGGAGCATACACCTTAGAGACATACCACATGCCAACGATGTGTTCACTTGTTTCAAGCTGTACAGATGGTGATGGTGATTTTTCTGAACCGCTATTCCTTCTTGGTGACAGTAAATTATGTTCCACCTCTTCTACGGATGCCAACAACAATACAGTTTCCTACGAGCTCTTGGTGCCTAACCGCTCAAAACAGACGTGGCGCATGGATGTGGACTTCCCAGAGTTGGGAAAGCCTGGTCATGAGGGACAGAAGGGACAACTGACGAACTATCTGCAGCAGCAGTTCCCTGACCTCTACCAGCCAACCATAGTATTGGCAGACAAGACACCAGATAGCGAGAATACAATCAATTATTTGGTTAATACATCGAAGGCTATGCTTAACGACCCTAATGCTCTGCAGACGCTGAAGGGCTATGCCAAAGACCTTGGCATCTCAGAATTCACCATCAAGTGGTACTGCACCGATACCAATGTCACTCATAATGCCCCCGAAATGAAGGTGACTGCGGAATAGCTTACGGCTTACGGCTTAAGAGCTTAACTCAAGTTTCGGAAGTTTAAATGGAAGTTAAAATGGGAGTAAAAATGGAAGTTAAAATGGACATTACCATTTGCAATCAGCAGTAGTATTGTCCT
>CAJODL010000006.1 GCA_905233165.1 uncultured Prevotella sp. | reverse complement strand
GTTGTTTCTTCTGAGCGTGCATCAGACTACATAAGGCCAATTGAGGACAAAGGGCAGAACACTCTGCCCAAGGAGGACGAATAAGAACAATTCTATGAATATCATCATCATTGGAGCCACATCAGGCATTGGCAAGGCCTTGTATGAGAAATATGCAGCTGACGGGAACCATATCGGTATCGTTGGGCGACGAACACACCTGCTGGATGAACTCCAACAACAACCAGAATGCACCATCACCGCAACAGCCGACATCACCAAACAGGACGAGGTAGAGAGAGTTTTGAAGGTGCTGCAATCGTAGGACTTGGAGCGGTACTGTTCTTCCTGTCATTAACCGCCTATGGCGCGATGGCATAAAGAGAACTTACACATTAGCAAAAAATATTTAATAAATCAAGGTAATGTTTGGTAGAGTTGGAAGTTTTTTGTAAATTTGCAAAGATTTCATGTAACGGACAACTGGTTTATACCAGCTGACTAAATCTGAAAATGACGTTGTTATTCTGAAGATATGAATTTACGTTTTGATATTTCTTTGGCAGAAGGATATAAAAGTCAAACGCAGATTGCACGAGTGTTGACTGAGGACTGGTTGGCACGTAATATGTATTGTCCTATCTGTGGTGAGGTATCAATTCGCCGTGCAGAACCCAATGCACCCGTGAAAGATTACGTTTGTGAAAAATGCAAGTCACAATATGAGTTGAAAAGCAAGAAGACAGGAAGTGACAGCTTTCAAGCAACTGTAGCGGATGGGGTTTATCGAACGATGATAGGACGTATCACATCGCTTGACAATCCCAGCTTCTTTTTTCTGCACTACGACCATTATGAAGTTAATAATCTGGTAGTAGTACCCAAATGTTTTTTTACTCCTTCTATCATCGAGAAAAGAACCGCCTTATCAAGCACCGCACGAAGAGCTGGTTGGGAAGGTTGTAATATTCTTATGACAGCAATACCGGCTACTGCGAAGATTCCAGTAATAAAGAATGGTGTGGTTCGACCAATCAAAGATGTAGTAACTCAGTATCAGAAAGTGTATAGTCTCCAAACAAAATCTGTGAAAAGTCGTGGATGGTTGATGGATACATTACATCTTATTGAGCGTCTTGATACAACATTTTCCCTAGCCCAATTATATGCTTTTGAAAAAGAACTAAAATTGAAGCACCCTGACAACAATCATATTCCAGACAAAATTCGTCAGCAACTACAATTCCTTCGCGATAAGGGTTTTATAGAGTTTAAAGGGGGAGGAAAATATAAAAAACTTTAACTATGGACGAAGATAAGAATTTTCTACGGCAGGACAATAATTACCGGACATTAAAGGCTTTTAAGAAGGCAGAATGTATCTATGATGTCACGTATTATTTTGCTCATACTTTTCTGCAATCTAACGATAGGACTGTTGACCAGATGATTCAGGCTGCCCGCTCAGGAAAACAGAATCTGGCAGAGGGGAATATTGATGGAATCACCTCACGCGAAATGGAGTTGTCGCTGACAAATGTTAATAGAGCCTCACTTCACGAGTTATTGTTGGATTATGAGGATTATCTGCGTGTACGTGATTTGGAGCAGTGGAAATATGATGACCCTCGTTGTGTGCAGACGCGCGAATTTTGCAAGAATCACCTCGACTCTGCTATTTTTCGGCAAAAAATAAAAGAACGTTCAGATGAGACCATAGCCAACATCGCCATTACATTGATTCGTCAGTGCGATGTACTGATAAAAGGGCTCATTGAATGGAAGAAACGCAACTTCATTGAAAAAGGTGGAATCAAAGAAGAAATGTACAAGGCAAGAAAAAACTGGCAAAAGCAAAACGGGGCCTATGGATCAATACCTTATGAAGGACATGGATATAACAGGGGTAATGGGGCAAAATAGGGTTATGGGGTAATGCCTAATCAGCCTAAAACACCCAATAACCCCATAGAATTATCCGCTGAATTGATCTTTTTTGATCACAAAAGTTAAACATTGATCTAATCCTGTTTTTCTCAAAATTTGATCATACCTTTGCAGCCGAATAGGTTGCAAATGAAATATCAAGTAACAATAACAGAGACTTTATCGCGCACAATCAACGTAGATGCTCCATCGGCTAATATTGCCAAGGAGCATGTGCGCAGTCTCTATCGTGAAGATGAAATTGTACTTGATAGTTCTGATTTCTGCTATTTTGATGTGGATGTTTGTATTGAAGAAGTACATCCGTTCTATCAGTCAAAGTCTGAAGATTTTACTCTATATTATGGTGATTGTTTAGAAGTGTTACCACTATTGAAAGAAAAAGTTGACGTGGTATTTGCAGATCCACCATACTTTTTATCCAATGGAGGTATTAGTGTGCAGAGCGGCAAGATTGTCAGTGTCAATAAGGGTGAATGGGATAAAGGAATCCCTGTAGATGAAATGCATGCATTTAATATGAAATGGATAGGTCTTTGCCGTGATATACTCAGTGATAATGGAACTATATGGGTGAGTGGAACATACCATAACATATTCTCTGTTGCAAATGCACTTACTTCGCTTGGATTTAAGATACTCAATGTTATAACTTGGGCAAAGACAAATCCACCTCCCAATATATCATGCAGATATTTTACTTACTCTACAGAGTTCATCATCTGGGCAAGGAAGATGGCAAAGGTGCCACATTATTACAACTATGAATTAATGAAACACATCAATGGTGATAAGCAGATGACTGATGTGTGGAGGCTGCCAGCTATCGCTCCATGGGAGAAGACTTGTGGTAAGCATCCAACACAAAAACCATTATCATTGATGAGTCGTATAATACTTGCCTCCACAAAACAAGGTGACAAGGTACTTGACCCTTTCTGCGGCTCTGGTACTACAGGTATTGCTGCTAACCTTTTAGAGCGCAATTTTGTAGGTATAGAACGTGAATGTGAATATATAGAAATGAGTCAAAGAAGACGGCAAGAGATTGATAATCCACTAATTGCTGATAATTATCGAACTCGCATAAAAGACTTCGATTTTGTAAGCCACTAAAAGAGACAGACACTCTTCTGAGGAAATGTCGTATAGTGTAAGGAGAAAAAGTTTTGATTTTTTTCTTATAATATCAAAATTTTTTGTACCTTCGCAGCCGAATAGATGTTGTAAAATATCATTGTCAAATTACCATTTTTAGAAGATAATTCCGATATGGCAGAAAATTTAATAACAGAAGAGTTAATACCAAATCCACAAGATAGAATCATGTGTGTAAAGGTTGGCAAAATAAAGCGTGAAAACCTTTATGAGATGGCTCGTAAATATTGGAAAGTAGATATAAAGAGGGCATCAAAAGCAACTCATGTACTTGCAATAATGAATGGAGTGGTAAAGACTGTTTATCTTCCTGAAAAATGGAAGCTGACAGATAACATCAAACATGCAGGTCGCTATGAATTTGTTGGAGAGGAGGATGCAAATAATGGCTATATAGGCAAAAGCGTAAAAGAATACTATGGTCGTTCAGCGAATCCTGTATTGTATATAAATATGTAGTTTAAAATAATTTAGAGGATGCTCCACACCGTAAGGCTGGAGATGAAACAGGAACACCCGAAAGGGGACAGGCCAACAAAACCCCCATCCTCTATACTATAGGGCTCACCCTTCGGGGTGGGCCTTTTTCTTAAATATTATTAAATGTTTATGAGATGTCCTGACCTTTGGGACGCCCTTTGTGTTACCTTTGCATCCGATTTTGATAAAATAAATAGCTATGAATACAAATATCTACGAACTGAAGGAATGGCAAAGCAATGCAAGGCGTGAGCTCAGCTCTAAACAGGATGCGCTGAGGGATGAGATGGAGCAGATTGGCAACTACATGCGTGCCTTGGATGTGACGGACGAGCTGTGCGCTGAGATTGACAACCTTAACGACCAACTGGCTGACAAGCAGGCAGAGATTGACGACCTGATGGCACAGCTGGAACAGAAGCAGGAAGAAATTGACTCGCTGCGTGGGGAACTGTTGGACGCCCGGGAGCAGAACCTTGAGGCTGGCTGCAATCAGAAACCTACGGAGATTCACAACCACTTTGAGCAAGGATGCAGCGCACAGGTGTTTAATGACAAGGTGACAGGCAGATTCACTAAGAAAAAGAAGGAGAAGAAAAAATGGAAGAAACTTGTAAGAAAAATGTTGTGAACCATTTTGCGGCAGGCTCGAACTGCCAAGTGTTTAACGGCAACATCACGGGCTGCGTATTTGCCATGTCGGGCTCGACGGTATGTCAACACCAGCCTGCCGTGCCACAATGTGATGCCCCGCAGCCTGATGTGGCGGCATTGGTGGCGTGCGTGGAGCGAGTGCGTGAATACTTCTGGAGCGACAGCGCACTGGCGGTAGTATTCTGCGTATGCCGCGACTGCTACGGATATGCAAACAACATGAGCCAGTTTGAGCGTGACTTCCATTGTCACGACGGACTGCTGTCGAATGCCTTCAGAAACAATCCCTACATGCGCATGAATATCGGCAAATGGGGGCAGCAGGGGGTGAAACAGAGGGTGCTGCGACTGATGGAGGCGTACAGAAATGCTGTCGAGGACCAGATGACGGCATAATACCGATAGGATAACATACAGAACATACAGAATAACATACAGAGGTGCATGACATTGTTTCATGCGCCTCTTTTTTATGCGTAATTTTGCAGATGGAACGTGAATCACGTTACACTAATTATTAACCCCGAGTCTGATGATGGGCGAAGAAATGTAACCGGATGTAATTGAGCTCAAACTAAAAACTTCGCTTTTCGGATGCTCATAAAAAAGACTCACAACAATGAAAACAACAACAATAGTTTTATTTAAAAACGAAAACCAAAACGAAAAACAAAACAACATGTACGGCAACGTACAACACATGACGTCACTCGAAATTGCAGAGTTGACAGGTAAACCACACAATGATGTCATGAAGGCCATCAGAAAGATGGAACCAGCATGGCTGAAAGTCAACGGGGGAAATTTTTCCCTGGTTGAATATCGAGACAAAAAAGGACAACTTCGCCCTTGCTATTCTCTCACCAAGACGGAGTGCCTTTATATCGCCACAAAGTTCAACGACGAGGCTCGTGCAAAACTGGTTTTGAGATGGGAAGAATTAGAGATGGCTGATGTAAGAAGGAAGATGTCTGATGTAAGATGCCTGCCGGAGCCGCAGAAGATTCTGGCCTTGGCTGATGAGATTATCGGTGAGGGGCTGCGTATGATTAACGAAGGTGCTGAGGACACTCTGACGGCAACGCAGGTGGCAAAGACCTTCAACATGTCGGTGTATGACTTTAACGCTGTGCTGCGCGACATGGGCATACAGTATCGCAAGGGTGGACGCTGGAACATATCTGAGGAACTGGAAGGGCGCGACTTCGTACGCTTCCGCACGCATGTGAGCTACTCGCTGAAGGGCGTAAAGAAAATACGCACCTACATGACATGGACACTCAACGGACTGCGCTATCTGAACGCAAAATTAGGATACCCGAATTTGTAAAGTTTAGAGTTTATAGTTTAGAGTTTCTTGCAGTCGGGCGTACAAACCCTTGGTGCAAGCGGACAAGCCGAGCGAGAGGCAGTTGAAAGTGTAGAGTGGAGAGTTTAACTGTCAATTTTCAATTTTCAATTATCAATTAAAGTAAAGTGAGTGTACATATAATATATTATAAGGATGGGGCGAAGATGATGCGCCCTGTCCTCAACAAAGAGGAGTATCTAAAGTTGCGCGACAGCCGCAAGCAGAAGGCAACACTAAAGGCTGTGCGCGAGGGTGACGGGAAGCAGAAGCAACGTCTTGAACAGATGAACTACTCGTGTCTGCCCAACGAGGACGGAAGCCTAAAGGGCTCTACACGCATGAGCAGCACCATCGGCATGGATGTTGACCATATCGCGAAGGAGGAGATGCAGGCGGTGAAGGAACGCATTCTGGATAAGAAGGAGGGACTGAACCTGCTGATGCTGGAGGTGAGTGCCCGTGGTGAGGGTTATCACCTGGTGTTCAAACGCCGTCCGGAGCTGTCACAGGAGGAAAACCTCAAATGGGCCAGCGACCTGCTGGGAGTGAAGTACGACGACGGAGCCAAGGATATCACACGAGTGTTCTTTACAACAACGGCAGCGGAGCTCATTTATCTCGAAGACGAGGTCTTTGAAGTTCAAGAAGTTCAAGAAGTTCAAGAGGTTCAAGAGGTAAAAGGTGAACCTGAAACGCCAAAGGCTTCAACCTCTTTCCCCACCACCTTCAAGGGCATTCCCTACACCACAATTATCGCAGAGTATTGGCGTCAGACGGGTGGGGAACCAAGTGAGGGTGAACGCAACAAGTGTCTGCACAAGTTGGCAGCGAATCTGCGTGCCATCTGCGACGACAAAGAGGAATGGCTGCTGGAGATAATGCCACGATTCGGTCTGCCAGAGCAGGAGATGAAGAGCATCATCCACTCGGCCTGCAAAGAACCTACTAAAGGCTCGCGCCTGATGGACGAGATTGTCAGGACTGTTAACGAAAACGATAACGTTAACCTTAACGAAAACGTTAACGATAACGAAGAACTGTCACCTGTCACTTCTCAACTGTCACCTAAGAAACTTCCCCAGGGCGTTCGCGAAAGTATTGATGCCGTAGGTCCGCAACTGGCGATGCCTGTGGTGACGGCTATCTGTCCTGCTATCGGTGCGCTGGCAACGGGTGTGACACTCGATGTTCACGGTCAGAAGAAGGGTCTGAATCTCATCGCCTACATCGCTGGTGATTTTGCCTCCGGCAAAGGCAGTATCGACCCTGTGGTGGATGCGTGGATGAGCGAGGTGAAGGCTCTTGATAGGATGTACCAGATGCAGGAAGAAGAATGGCGTGCCAAGAAACGTGCTGCGAAGAACAAGAAGGAGCAACCCGAAGAGCCGAAGCTGCCTGTGCGTTGCCTGACGCTGAACAACACTGTTGCCAATCTCGCGGAACGACTGGCGAATACCGAGGGCAAACATGCCTTTTCGTTTACGCCAGAGGCTGATACGGTGGCGCAGAAGTGGAGGTCGGCAATGTGTGATTTTTCGGTGATGCTGCGTCAGAGCTACGACGGCACGAAGTATGAGCGCGAAGCCAAAAGTGCAGAGGCCGTGAATGTGCATATCGAAAGACTGTTGTGGAACGTCTGCATGTGCGGAACGCCTGATGCGCTGTATCGTGTGGTGAGCAACTATACCGATGGTTTTCAGAGCCGTATCGCCATTGCCCGCACGCCCGACAATACGTTTGCACCGCTGGAGGATAAGCCTTACGTCTTGACCGACAGGCAGACGGAGCGCATACAGCATATAGCGCATCTGTTGCCGCTGATGCATGGTGAGGTGGTGCTGCCGAAGCTCGAAGCAAAGGGCTGTGAGTGGGTAGAGCGCATCCGTATCGAGACGATGATGAACGACGATAAGGTGCGTGCCCGTCAGCGTTTCCGCGTATGCGTTACGGCACAGAGGATGACTTGTTGCCTGATGCTCTGCAAGGTGTGTGAGACACTTATCCAGAAGCATGGCCTCAGTGGTGCGGAAGAACGTCTGAAACAATATCCGAACCTATGGAAGGAGATGCTTCTGAAAGCACAGACACCAACGCTGTTGGAGGTTTACGATGTGATAGCCGATTCGCTGATAGAAAACGCTCTCTACTTCTTCCGCGAACGCATAGAGAACGCTTTTGCAAGTCGTGACTATGCTGGAAATAATGACCGTAGGCGAATAGGTAAGAATGATTCTATATACGAGCGTTTGGATGCGCAGTTCACCTTTGAGCAAGCCACCCAGCAAAGTATTGCTATCAAAGGTGCAGGTATCACTCACAACAGCGTTCGACAGATGCTGAAGAACTGGAAAAAGCAAGGGCTTGTCATTCAAGATGAAGCAGGTAAGTATCGTAAGTTGTCATGAATGTCATTGGTCATAAGTGTCATTAAGGCTTTTAGAAAGATATGAATATCGAGAACAATAAAGAAAGCTTTGTGCAGCTCTGGCTACTGCTGGAGCGCACAAGGCGCCTCCTCGGAGGACAGTGCAAACGCTTCTGCATACGCAACGTCCTGAAAGCGTGGTTTGGCATCGAAGCAACGGATAATTTTATATGGGATGCGTGTCGGCAGATAACGCTGCTGCTTGACGAAGACAATCCCGTCTGCGGAAATGATTTCTTGCAGCCGCCATCGCTCTATCCGCGAAAGCATCGGGAACTCCTGCGCACCATCGTGTCAATAAAACTCGGCATCAGCATCCGCAGGGTAAACCTCAAAGCCCTCGACAAGGCGTATAGCATCGCATTTCCGAATAGCACGCCGATAAACATCAATAAGAAAGTTTAGAGTTTAGAGTCTAACGGTTAAAGTTTAAAGATTATGAAGTTAATATTAAAAAGAATAGCAAAACGTAAAGGTTATACAATTGGAAGGTTGTATATACGAACTGAAGAGGTAGAGGAATTTCGTACCTACACAAAAGATGAATACATCTGCGACACTCTTGAGCCGCCGTGTATTGAAATGAAGGTGGATAGGACTGTGGAAGAGGTGCTGGCAGACAGGAATCTGCTAAAGGCAATAAAACCGTGTGCGATACCGGAAGGGGAATACAGGGTCAGTATGACATACAGCCCAAGGTATAAAACGCAGCTGCCGCTGATAACGGGTGATAGCCGTTTTAACAGCCTCTGGCAAGGCATCCGCATCCATGCCGGCAACACCGCCAAAGATACTCAGGGCTGCATCCTGGTAGGGGAGAACAAGATTGTGGGGATGGTAGTAAATTCGCGCCTCACCTTGAAGAAGGTGATTGCGAATTGTAAGTGTAGAGTTAAGAGTGTAGAGTTGAGAGTTGAAGGCTGAGAGTCAAAAATTAAAAGATAAAAGTTCGTAGGCTGCACATTTGCAGCCTACGTTTATTTTTGGGCTTTAAAATTTGGGTTGTTGGAGGTAAGAGGTGAGGCGTTGCCTAAAAATCTCTATACTCCCTTGTGCTATTTGGGATTATTGCCATGCACTCCATTTCGATGAGCCATTGTGGACGGCACACTGGTGCGAGGGTAATGACAAAGGGCGTCTCAGGGAATTTCTCCTCAAACATCTTCCTAACAACATCATAGTCGGCGCTGTCTCTGAGATAGACTACTATCTGCGTGACATCACCAAACCCTGCGCCTCCTTCTGCCAGAAGGGTCTCGACATTCTCCCACATCCTGTGTGTCTGCTTCACGATATCTCCCACATGAACGACTTCTCCCTTATTGTTTATAGACGCTGTTCCAGAGATATACAGGTGTTTCCTATCTCCAAACTCCACACAGACACCACGTTCGAAGGTCACTCCGTACTCACTGGTAGGATTGAGGTGCGTCCGGGCATAGAGATACTGCTGCTGATTGTTCGCAATGCCCTTAATGGCGTATGTATCAAGGACGAGGATGCTCTTGGTATCTTGTGGTACACCACCAATGCCTGTGGAGGCAATATAATGGGTATCTTCCCTCATCCCCTGACTGAAGAAATTGGCCTTGCGGGCTTCCACCATACCCTTATACAGGATATCAACATCGCGTACAAAGAACCATGTGCGTATGCAGTTGCGCTCGATCGTCATACCATGTTTCTCCAGCATTTCCTCATAATCGCAGAGCATCACCTGCGTCTGCGTATAGCTATTGCCCTGGGTCTCATATCTGCCCATCTGCCAATAGTGTTCATAACCATTATTCCGCACTATGGCAACACCATCCTTGACAGAGACATCCTCTGCCTCCTGAAGGTATATCCACACAGCCACCTTAGAACCATCGAGTGGGGGCTGTTGTATGAAACAGGTGGTGCAACTGTCATCCGTCGGCACAAGGGGTGCCTGATTGACGATGTCGCTGAAAAAATAGCGTTTAAAAACCTTTTTGAGGGACGGCTGAAGGGCAAGAACCTTTTCTTCTGCATCCTGCAGACGTTGAATCTGCTGACAGAACAGTTCTCCACGCGGCTCTACATGCAGCATCACATGGCGTTCTGTTGTCTTGCCTTCAGGAGCAAAGGTAGTAAACTCTGCTGTTACTCCCAGGTCGTCGAAATATATATTTTTATAATTCATAATTCAAAATTCATAATTTCCATAGATTCGATATTGTGATAAACCCAAGGAGGGCCAGTAGCATGCTCATTCCCACAGGGAATATCATGGCTGTTGCCGTTTTGGGTATGTATATCGGTGGTATGAGGGTTTTTATATTGTTGTATATTATTTCTGCTTTTATGCGAGTTGTGCTGACATCTGTGCCGTTGTATGGCTGTATCAGCCTGCCTTTTACATCAGACTCAAAGAGAGCTATCTGTTCGTCGGCAGTATGTATTGCCTCTATCAGTGACGCATCCTGTGCAGCAGTGGGCTTGCTGTTTTCCTCGTCGAGTAATTGCTTCAGGCGGTATTCACCACGTTGTGTGAAGAAGTCCTTGACCCTTGCCCTTTGTGTTGTGATACCTAACTTTTCCTTGAGGGTGGCATTGCTGATGTGGAGCAGTTCCCTTTCAGACCATTGCTCAGGGGCGTAGGGAATAGACAACAGCAGCTGTTCTGCGCTGAGCCCTTGGTAGGTGTTGCTGCCAGTGAGCTTTCGTGTGAAGTCCAGTGCGAGGGTGTTGAGAGGGCACACACGTTCATTATATAGTATAGGGCGCGTCTTCGCCTCGTCAGCGTCCTCACGTGCAAGTACCGATAACTTCTGAGCAGATGCTGAAAGAATGAAAAAATGAAGGAATGAAAGAATGAAAAGTTTCATAACGTTTAAAAGTCAAAGGTCAAAGGCTTACCTCTTACATCTTACCTCTTACATCTTACATCTTACCTCTATTCTTTCGCTCCTGCGTCAATCCATTGTTTCAGGATGTCGAGCATGGTCTGTTCATCTGTCATGAGCTGCGTATGGGAGTAGTGTACGTTTTCATCACCTATGGAGACGACTTTGTACAGGAAACTGTTTTCTGCATCGCCAGCCTTCACCAACAGCTTGTCAGGAGATTTTGTGGATGCCACTCCAACGATACTGCTGTATGCCTTGTCAGTGCTGAGGTCCAGCCCTGCACGCGGATTGGTGCCTGAATGGCATTTGGAGCAGTTTGTCTTTGTGCCCTGAAACAGATTGTTGTTGAGATGGGCATACATGCCTAAGTTCATCTCGCCAACATCTATCTTGATGGTGTCATTGACATTGTCGGTATTGTCGATGTCATACTTATATAACGTAGCCATACGCTCTCGTAGTATGTTGATGACAGCAATTTCTATAGTTTTTGTTTCAGGAGGTATGTTAGACAGCTTTATTGTTGTCTTGCCATCAATGCTGGCGAGTGACTTTGCTATCGTTGCATAATTGTCTGTTTCGCCAAATCCGCATAGGGCAAGGGTATAGTTACCGCTCCAGGTGTTAGACTTAGAGAAGTCTCCCGTCAGTTGCACATTGTACGAATCGTTATCATACACATACGTCTTTTCATCAACATGCCCATCGTCACATGATGTCATAAAAGCCGCCAAAAAGGCGATAATTGTTAATTTATAATGCATAATTATTTTTCATTTCCTCATTTTTTCATTCTTTCATTTTTAGAATGTATATTGCATCATTATGATGGCGCTGTGTTTTGCAATGCCGAGGTCATCGTTGTCTCTGTCGAGTTGTGTCTTATGGCCTGTTCTGCCTACGAACTGATACATGGCAGAGAGTTTCAAACCTGTATTCTTGAGGAAGTAGTTGCAACCTACAGCAGGGCTATTGAGAATACCGTCCGAACCTGTTCCATTGCGATTGAAGAGGTCATAGCGAGCAGCCAGCTGCCACTGTTTTGCAACAAAGAAACCAGCCTGGGCATAGCCTCCAAGGAAGTTGTAGCTCTTGTCAATCTTCTGACGTTTTGTGAAACCCACATTCATCCAATAGAATTCTCCACCAAGGAACCATCGGCCACTGAGGTAGCTGACCTCCAAACCGACACGAGTGTCATTGGTGCTTTCACTCTCAGACTCTACGTTAACACTTCCAGAGAGAGCAACCTCCAATTTGTGCTCATTGAGCATCTTATAGTTGCCCTGAGTGCGTGGCATATTGCCGTATGGTGTCCACGACAGACGACCAGCATAGAGCAGAGAAGGGATGTGCCAATCATCAGAGAATGTCTTGGTGGCTTTGTTAGAGCCTGAGCCATTACCGTTGAAGATGCCAAATTCATAACCTAAGACAGGACATATCTTTCCGTGCAGCATAACACCAAGGTCGAAACCTGTTCCAATCTTCGGATTGGCAGCATTAAGAGAGTAGGGCATGATGACAGCAGAGGTGAGGGAAACAGGAAGCATAGGGAAAAGTGTTTCGCCCAGAGTTGTCAGGTATGCACTTGTGAATGGTGTTTTGAATTTACCAGCCCTCACAGCCAAGCCTTTGCTGATATAAACATCAAACCAAGCCTGCTGGAGGATGTCAGCACCTGATGCTGCCGCATTGACAGAGAGGTTGTATGTGATGTTATTGAATGCCTTACCAGTAAAACCTAAGATGGCATAAGGAAAAGAAAAGCCACTGTTGGCAACATTGTCCTGATTGTAGGCCTTGTCCAGTCCTTCGTCGTCATAGTAGTTAAAGTTTACGGTAGTCTGAAGCATCAGGTATGGCTTAAAAGAGAAACGATGGTCTTTTGACTCTATCTGGAACATACGGTCGCTACCTATCGTCACGATGCCGTTGTCAGCATCGTATGTCTCTTCTGTAGGCGCTGCTGCCTCAGTTACTGCCAGAGAGTCTGTAAATAGTGACTCTGCAAATATATTTGTTGTTGTTAGTGCTGCCAATGCAGCCAAAATTGTTGTTTTCATTTTTTTAAAGTGAACTTAGGAATAATATCAAGGCTTCACGATCTTGTCGCCTCATGGCTTTGAAGAGGTTTTTGGATGCTTCGCCTTCTCCGCCGTGCCACAGGATTGCCTCTTTGAAATTACGTGCCCTGCCATCATGGAGGAAATAAGTGTGTCCATTAACCTTCTTCTGCAGTCCGACGCCCCACAGTGGAGTGGTGCGCCATTCGTTACCACGGGCAAGGCCGCTGACATAGTTGTCGTTAAGGCCTACCCCCATGATTTCGGACCCCATATCATGAAGGAGATAATCGCTGTAAGGATGTATTGTCTGACTGCCCAACCAAGGTAACTCTGTACCACACAGGAGAGTAGCACCACGTGGTCTTGTATGAAGGGTCGGAACGTGACACAGATGGCATTTTGCTTCGTAGAATTTCTTCTCACCAAGAGAAATGGCTTCCCGCTCTGTCATTGTCACCTGCGTACCATCGAGGGTTACTTTACGAGTCCTGCTTCCGAGGCGTCGGGCAGGTACTCCGAGACCATGTAAATATAGGTCAACACACTCCATATCTTCTGCGGAAACGTCCAGCTTGTCATAGGTCAGTCCCATCATAGAACCTTCAACCATTTGCAGCTGGCCCTCGCAAATCTCTTCAGGATATCTGGAGTTCGTTGCGCCCATGTCAGAAGAGAATCCTAATTCTACCGTAAGGTCAAGATGCTGTGCCTTATTGCCAGACAGGCCGACACCTGTAACACCTCTTTCTGTGATATAGTTACATCTGCCAGAGATACCATATTCCGGGTAGTTGCTTTGTGCAGCTAACATCTCTATCTCGCTGCGGTCAAGAGCCATCATCTGTCCCATGCCGACATGACGAAGTGGTATGCGGACAGTACAGAAAAGGTCTTCAGGCTGTATGTCAACATATTTCTTCTGAACATCATCCCACATCGGGATATACCATTCTGTGACAGTATAGTTGGGGTGTGCCAATTCATACTCTTCGCCATCGGGGAACTTACCTTTTTCGAAGTTATATCGCACCTCCAGTTTTCCTTCTGCCGTAACACCAACGATAGACTGGTCGTGTAATACCCGACCGTAGTTTTGGAAGAACTTACCATTTTTGCGTGATACATACACCAGCATAGCTGACATACCATTGGTGCCAGAGCCATAAACGGGAGTGCCGTCAGCATCTGTCTTTATGTTATTCCATACGCCAGGAGTGGTGCGGCCAGCATTGAGGTGGCAAGAGCCGCAGGAGTATCCGGCATATACTGGACCATATTTCTCAGTGACGTTGTCATAAAGACGGTCGCCAGTATTAAAACGAGTGGCATACGAACCACTCAACCATTCGGCATCAGTGTCAAACGACTTTGAGGAATCGAGGAAGATGGTGGAGGTGCCAGCAGAGAGAGCCATATTCTCCAACTCTGCAACATGCTTCTCTTCAAAGTTGTCAGTACCCTCTGTATCGGCAGAGCAGGAAGCAAGTAATATGCCCCCTGTTATAAGCGTTATTAGCACCAGCAGAATATTATACCCTGCCGGTGCTTGTATTGTCGTTTTAAATTTCATTACTATTAGTTACTCACCTTGCGTGGCTGACCATCTTTGAAAAGCAGGTACTCCAGTGTGTGATATCCGCGGAGAGCCTGTGCAGACTCTATGGCTTCATCACTATCGCCCTCACCCCATTGCATATCAGCCCACTGTTGTGTCTTCAATAGTTGGTAGATACCATCTGCATCCAGTGGCCATGAGTCCATATTTGGGTCAAGTCCTAAGTCAGAAACAGGACCAAAGAGGAATGCCTCAGATGTCTCCCAAGGCTGACGTGCTGCGAGCCATGCTTCACATGCACTGGCAAAGGTGGTGTTGGAAGGAGCTACTTGGAATGCCTTTACTGCAGCCAGCAGTGCTTTGTTCTTGGCTACCAAATTCTGGTATGTTGGCATCACAACATAGTCAACAAACTGCGCTGTAATCTTGCCATTATTTTCTTCAGAGAGTGTGCTGGTGTAGGTCTTCAGTGCCTCAAGGCTTTGGTTCAACTCTGCGCAAGCATCCATTGCAGTGCGTGCTTCTGTTGAACCGATGTTGTTACGGAAAGGCTGTGGGATGTTGTCAATGGCATGCCATGCTGCAACGGTCTTCTGCCATACATCATTAGCATTTTCCCCTACAAAACCCATAATAGAGTTTGAAGGCAGGTTGTTATTATTTATTGCAGCGCTGATATCGCTATAACTGCTGTAACTCTTGAACTCGTCTATTGTCAGGCACTTGCCAACAAGTGTATTGGCGATTGAAAGAATGTTGTTCTTGTAGTCGTCACGAGAGTGCCAGCTATACCAAGATTCTACGGCATAAAGGGCCTTTGTCTTATTACCAGCATTCCAATAGTCAACAGGCTCACCAATCTTTGCTGTACCCACCTCGTTGGCGATGTCGATACATCCGTCAATCATCTGCTCTACACATGCTTCGTGTGTGCTGAAGCCTGTAACATTTGCGTCATGGTTTTTGAAAGCCTGAGCATAAGAGCTCTGCCATGTGTTGAGAAGCTTTGTTGCATCATCCTCAAGAAGCATTGTAACATTGATGGAATAGTTGCCCCATGCTGCAGCTAATTCTGGGGTGTAGTCCAGATTCTGTGGATCAACCTCGCTGCTTGGTGGTGGTGTCGTACCAGAATTGTTGTTATCGTCACTACCACATGATGTAAAGCCGAGCAATACGGCTGTTGCAAAAAACATTGCACTTTTGAAAATCTTGTTCATAGTCGTGTATAGTTAATTTTGAATTAAGAATTTTGAATTATTTCTTCGCGAACCATCCTGTATATGCTATACCAATGGCGAATTCGTTTTCGCTGTTGTATTTTCCGCTGCCAATCCTGCGAGTGGTGTAGTCGCCCTTTATAACGAGACAGGGTAGGGGACGCCAGTTAATACCAGCTGTGAACATTCCCACTTTAAGTCTATCGTCAGCATTGTAGGGAGCCACTACATTCTCCTGAGAATTGTAATACTCATATCTGACAAAAGGTATTATGTCGGGGAATTTCGGGCAACTGTTAAAGAATCCCTTTATTTTAAGACCTGCTTCGCCACCATAGCTGACAGCCTTGTGTGCTACAGGGGTAAGGCGAGAGTAGCCTGATTTGTTTGATAGCTTACCATTCTTTGCTGACAGTACAGCAGAATTTGTCAGGTTTCCCCACATAAAGTTTGTGCGTGCCTCAACCCATTGGTTGCGATATTGTCCGTCTAAGGTATATATACGTACAGGAGTCTTTCCAAAGCCGGCATACGTCTGACTTTTGTCAGCATTGCCGCCAACATTGCTGCAATAGTAGAAAGAAGTGCCTAAGCGAAGTCCCTTGACACCATGCCAGTTCAAACGCGCCACGAAGGCAGGGCAGGTAAAGTTATCTACCTCAAACTTACCCTGTTTTCCACCGCCAGCCCATTTGTTCCTGTCAAAACCATTGGCGTTGAGACCTGTTACTATCATTGCTTCGTAATCGAAGGCTGCATAGCCCTTTCCGAAATTACCAAAGAACTCAAGTCCTGTCTCATGCCAGGTAGAAGGGATTATTGTTGTCTCTCCCTCTGGTCGTACTGTTCCGAAGAACTGGTTTGGCTCATGATGATTGTTTGTCAGACCTACAGGTACTATAATATGTCCTGCACGCACATTAAAGGCTCTATGGATGAGGCGTGTGATGTGAAGTTGTTCCAATGCTACTTCGCCACCTTTTTCCACTTCCGTTTCATATTCTCCGTTTTCAGTATTCTCCAGTTCATATGTCGTTCCAGTGCCACCAGCTTCGAACTCAACCTCGACACCAAGTATCCACTTTGAGTTAAACTTATAGTCACCAGCGATAACCACTCGTGGTATTGCTATGGTATTTCGGTTTTCTTTGGGATTGCCCTCAGAGTTTCCGTAAAAACGGTTAGTACCATACTTTTTGAATGCAGCAACCACTTCGCCGTAGCCGCCAATGCGCCATTTGCTGAAACTGTTGAGGTCACCATAAATAGTATGAGCATCCTCGGGCATGCATAAAGAATCTTGCGAATGATGAATAGGTGTAGCACCAGTGGTAGCATCAGTATTACCCTGTGCAAATGCGCTGCCTATGCTACATGCAAGCATAAATGAGAGTATCGTTTTATTTGCCATATAATATATAAAAAAGGTTAACGATTAATGTTTTCGGGTGCAAAATTACAGCTTTTGCAAAAGATGGCAAATACTCGAATTTAGGTAAATTAAGTAGGTATATAAAGCAATACTCCCATGCGATGAGTAATCACATGGGAGTATTTAAATTGTTATGTTATAATCTTTATGTGTAAAGTCCTCCATTGATGGAGATTACTTCACCTGTGATATAGCGTGCGTTTTCAGAAACGAGGAAACCTACAAGGGCTGCAACCTCTTCGGGTTTGCCAAAACGTTTTGTAGGTATCAATGGTACGAGAGAGTCTTTGTCAAGGTCTTTCGTCATGTCGCTTTCAATAAATCCTGGTGCAACAGCATTTACTGTTACGTTGCGTGCAGCGACCTCTAAGGCGAGTGATTTTGTAGCTGCTATGATGCCGCCTTTTGCTGCTCCATAATTGGTCTGGCCAGGCATTCCCTTGAGACCTGTTACGGATGCCATGTTGACGATGGAACCACCATGCTTGCGCATCATCATTTTGGGAAGTACTTTTCGTGTGACATAGTAGAATCCGTTCAGGGAAGTGTTAATTACTGCAGCCCAGTCTTCTGCTGGCATCATGAACATCATATTATCACGTGTGATGCCTGCATTATTTATAAGGTACGCGATATAGTCCTCTGGATGTGCTTCCTCCCATTGGTCAATGGCTGCATCAACGGCAGATATATCACCAACGTTAAATTTCAGGAGTTCTGCTTGTACGCCGAGGGCTTCGCAGGCAGATTTGACTTCTTGTGCAGCTTGTTCGCTGGACTGATAATTAATCACTACAGGTATGCCCATCTCTGCGAGTTTCAGGCATATGGCGCGACCCAAACCTCTTGAGCCGCCAGTTACGAATGCGTATTTCATGCTTTCTTTCTTAATTTTATTATTATAACGAGGAGTAAACAAATGGCAAGAATTGCAATTGCAAAATATGCTATGTACTCTGTCGCCTGTACACTCTTAGGCTTAAAAGTCAATACTACTTTGTGGTTTCCTTTTTCAATGTTGATGGCTCGCAATACATAATTTACTCGTCCTATTTCTACAGGCTTTCCATCGACAGTACATGTCCAACCTGGGTAGTATATCTCAGAGAATACTATTATGCCACCTGTATTTGACTTGACATAGTATTGTAACCTGTTCGGTTCGTAATTGGTTAGATTAATAGAACCTGATGCCTTCTTCGATGCCTTTCCGAGGATTTCCTCAAACTTCTTGTCTGCAACGGCTGTTGTGTGAAGATTGATTTTTCCAATGGCCTCCAGTTCTTGGTTTGCATTGTCAACATATTGTATATCGCTGACAAACCAAGCATTGCCCATAGTGTATGGGTTCTGAAGTGGCATTGTCGCACCTCCCTGCAAAGGTAATATCAGGTATCTGGTATTGAGCATGTTGATGACAGGCATAATGCTGTCGCCATTTATCTTGCTCATATCACCCTGCGCCTCTACTATAGCAGGGAATATCTTCTGTATCTCTGGAGATATGTGTGCTTCTATGAGTTCCTGATATCTGCGTAGTTTTGCAGCATGGTATCCTCCGATACTCTTGTGGAAGTAACTTGTTTCGTTTTCGTTGAAAGTATTTGAAGCAAGATTAAGAACTCTGTAATCGAGTGTCTTGTCCTTGAGTATCTGAAGGTCCGTTTCAGTAGGTTCTATAGGTGCTGTGCGCAAGGTGTTGCTGACAAACATATCGTCATTCAGGTAACGTTTGTCAACCTGCCACATGTCGAAAAGGCATATTACAGCGACAATTCCCACCATTACTGGGGCAGAGATTTTCTGCATGCGATAAGTGATAACAGCAATGGTGCAAAGAACTATTATCAGGACGCTTCTCCAACAGTCAGATACAAATGTTGCTATGCGAATATCACGAAGATTGTTAAGAAGTGGTGTTAACTGATCTTGTGGTATCTGGCTTAATGCCCGCATCTCTGCGGCAGAGATAAACTGGTCGAAGAATAGGGTGGGGAAGATGGCAAATAGGGCTGCAGTACCTGCTGTCAGTATGAAGGAAACATATAACCAGTTGACAGGCTTGCCCTTAATAGTGAATCTGGCACTTCTTATGCAGTCAGGCTCGTCGATGAGTCTCTTTAATGCCATGATACCCAAAAGTGGTATTGTGAATTCTGCTATTACGAGAATGGAAGCCACTGTACGGAATTTTGCGTACATCGGCATATAGTCTATGAACAAGTCTGTCAGCCACATCATGTTGCGTCCCCATGAAAGCGTGATACTCAATATGGTAGCTGCTAAAAGAGCCCATTTTATTGAGCCTTTTACGATAAACAAACCAAGTATAAAGAGCATCAATACAAAGGCTCCCACATAGACGGGACCTGATGTGCCAGGCTGTTCTCCCCAATATTGGCCCATCTGCTGGTATATCTGCATATACATAGGGTCTGCTTTCTCGCGAGCTGCTGAGCATTGGCTTACGGGTGTCATGCTGGAGCCTCCCTTAGTGTTCGGAACTAACAAGGTCCATGTCTCGTCAATGCCATAGCTCCATTGGGTTATGTAGTCTCGCTCTAAGCCTGATGATGTCTGGTTTGCAGAATTTGCCTTGACAAGCTCGCTCTTGCTACGCATAGACTCTTTCTGGTACTCCCATGTATGATACAGATTAGGAAGATTGGCTGCCAAACCAAGCAAACCTCCTACTATGCAGATGCCAGTTGCTTTAAGGAAATGTCCTATGCGCTTTTGGCGGATGCTATCAAAGAGATATCCTAATACGATGAAGAAGATAATGAAGAAGTAGTAATATGTCATCTGCATGTGATTGGCATTAATCTCAAATGCTGTAAAGATGCCAGTCACAATAAGACCATACAGGTATCTTCCCTTGTATGTCAATAGAATGCCAGCCAGCATTGGAGGTAGGTATGCTAATGCCATCACTTTCCAAATGTGCCCGGCAGCAATGATGATTAGGAAATAACTGCTAAATGCCCATATGATGGATCCCAACATTGCTAGATACCATTTGAAGTCGAATGCCCGCAGCATGAGGTAAAAACCTAAAAGGTATGCAAATACATACCATACGTTTTCTGGTAGCCACATATGATACGCATCCATCACCTCGCTAAGAAATTTCGCACTTTTATAGGATATAGCAATCTGGTATGTTGGCATTCCAGAGAAGACTGAATTCGTCCAAAGTGTTACGTCTCCAGTCCTATCTCTATATTCACGTGCTTCTTGTCCAATACTGCGACCTGCAGCAGAATCATGACGATATAATATCCTGCCTTCTATGTCTGCAGGGTAAAAATATGCAAACGATATTGCTGCGAAGAAAAAGATGACAAGAACATCTGGTAGGAATCGTTTTAATGTGTTCACTTTTTTATTGTTTTTACTTTATTGTTTATTTATCTATGTATTCTTTTCAGCGTGCAAAGGTACTTTTTTTTTATGACAACAAGAACGTGCGCGTACACAAAATTGATATTTATCAAAAAAATAACATTTTTTAGTAATATGTATAAAAAAATTTTGAAAATCCAAAATGTTGATGTAACTTTGCGCAAGATTTAAATCCAATTACTTAAGTAATTATTTAGAATTTCTAGAAATGAAAAAAATTGCAATGTTTTTTGCAGTAGCTGCCGTAGCAGTTTCTGCAAGCGCTCAGCCGAGGACGACTGTCACCGCCAATAAGGTGGATGACAATATCTATGTAGGTATAAATGCTGGTGCTATTACGGGGTTCAGAAATTACTATAGAACTCAAGATGGTGCAAAACAGAGAAATAATGCGTTTACTGCATACACTACAGAGGTAGGTGCTCGTGTAGGTAAGAACTTCACTACAGTATTCGGACTTGCTCTTGATGGTAATTTATACTTCACCAACCATAGATGTTGTTGCCCATTTGCAGTAAGCAAGACTTGGATCCAAGGACTTGACCTTGATTTGCTTGGAACAGCAAACCTTATGAATATGTTCGCTGGTTACAAAGGTCAGCCACGTTTCTTTGAGGTTATAGCTCTTGGCGGTTTTGGATGGACACATGCTTTTGGAACAGCAACAAGATATAATGGTATTAATTCAAAGATTGCTTTTGATTTTGCTGTAAACTTTGGTTCTAAAAAGCAGTGGCAGGTGTATTTGGAGCCTTCTATAACATATAATGTATTAGGCTTTGGAACTGTAGCACCTCAACCAGAATATAAAAATGTGATGAGCAACAGCTCTTTCCAATACAATATTAATAAGGCTGGTTTCAGCCTGAAGGCTGGTGTCAACTACAAGTTCCGTACGTCAAATGATACCCACAACTTCGCATTAGAGCAACTTCGTGATCAAGCAGAGATTGATGCTCTTAACGCAAAAATCAATGCAGCAAAAGCTGATGCTGACGCAGCAAATGCGGACGTTGCTGCTAAGGCTGCTAAAATAGGAGAACTACAGAAGGCCCTCAATGCTTGCATGAACAAGCCGGTTCCTCCAGTAGTGAAAGAAAGTGCTGCAAACCTTCAGCCATCTGTCGTATTCGGACAAGGTAAGTCTGCTGTAGATCGTAGCCAGGAAGCAAATCTTGATATGATTGCAAAATACATGAAGAACCATCCGAATGCAAGGATTAGAATCTCTGGCTATGCATCCCCAGAAGGATCTAAGGAACTTAATCAAACACTTTCTGAGAAACGTGCTGAGGCTTGTAAGAACATCCTCGTTAAGAAGTACAAGATTGACGCTAACCGTCTTGAGACAGAAGGTCTTGGTGCAACAGACAAACTCTTTGAGGAACCTGAGTTCAACCGAGTCGCACTTTTCCATGATATTACAAAGTAAGAATATCATTGATATTTAAAGTCATAGACATGCTGGAATAATACGAATTCCGGCATGTTTTTTTGTTTTAAGCATGAGATTGTATTGATATTCTTGTTTACAATAACTTCTTTTGGTTAGAAAAACATGTACACACCTTATTTATTTATATATAATTATAAGTTTTTATGATAGTGTACGCGCACAAAATTGATATATGTCAAGAAAATAACATTTTTTTGCAATATATATAGAAAAAAGTTTGGTCAGTTCAAAATATACAATTAACTTTGCAGCAGTTTTAAAGCAAGATTATTAATTTTTAACTTTTACAAGTTTATTCACAATGAAAAAAATTGCAATGTTTATCGCAGCAGCTGCTATAGCAGTTTCTGCAAGCGCACAGCCAAGAACAACTATCACAGCTAACAAGGCAGGTGATAACATTTATGTTGGTATCAATGGTGGTGCTATCACAAGTCTTAAGAACAACAATCCTGCTAAGAAGAGTGCATTTCAGGCATTCACTCCAGAATTCGGTGTTCGCGTAGGTAAGAACTTCACAACAGTATTCGGACTTGCTCTTGATGCAAATCTTTATTTCAATGCTCACAAGAAGGATTGCCCCCTTTATGCAACTAAGACATTCGTTCAGGGCCTTGATGTTGATCTGCTTGGTACAGCAAACCTGATGAATATGTTCGCAGGTTACAAAGGTCAGCCACGTTTTTTTGAGATCATCGCTCTCGGTGGCTTTGGTTGGACTCATGCTTTCGGTGTTAAAAAGACTAATGCAATCAATTCTAAAGTTGGTCTTGACTTCGCACTGAATCTCGGTGAGAAGAAGGCATGGCAGGTTTACATTGAGCCAGCTCTTGTTTATGCACTTCAGAAGTGGGAGAATGCAGAAACTGAAGATAATTTCCAGTATGATGTACATAAAGCTGGTTTCAGCTTGAAGGCTGGTGTTAACTACAAGTTCGGTACTTCTAATGGTACTCACAACTTCGCTAAGGAGCAGCTCCGTGACCAGGCTGAGATCGACGCTCTCAATGCAAAGATTAACGCTGCTAAGTCTGAGGCTGACGCTGCTAAGGCAGATGCTGCTGCTAAGGCTGCTAAGATTGCTGAGCTCCAGAAGGCTCTCAACGATTGCATGAACAAGCCAGCTCCAGTAGTTGAGAAGGCAAAGGCTAATCTCCAGCCATCAGTTGTCTTCAAGCAGGGTAAGTCAGTTGTAGAGCGCAGCCAGGAGGCTAACCTCGAGATGATTGCTAAGTACATGAAGAACAACAAGGACGCTAAGATTAAGATCTCTGGTTATGCATCTCCAGAAGGTTCTAAGGAATTGAACCAGAAGCTTTCTGAGAAGCGTGCAGAGGCTTGTAAGAACATCCTCGTTAAGAAGTATAAGATTGCTGCTGACCGTCTCCAGACAGAAGGCCTCGGTGCAACAGACAAGCTCTTCGATGAGGTTGAGTTCAACCGCGTTGCTCTCTTCAACGACGTTACAAAGTAAATTTAATACTTAACTGATAATAAGACTCCTTAAGGTTAAGACCTTGAGGAGTCTTTTTATTTTGAGAAACAATCAAACTCACTTATACACTATAATAAAAATGAAAGTAATCGGTTTTGGTGAAACGGTCCTTGACATAATCTTTAAGAACGACCAGCCACAAAAGGCTGTTCCAGGTGGCTCTACATTTAATGCCATGATTTCTCTCGGACGTATTGGAGTCTCAGGTGTAATGATTACAGAGACTGGGGATGATCATGTTGGAGATATCGTACGTGACTTCCTAATAGATAATAACATCAATACCGATTATGTCTACAGACATGTGGGAACGAAATCCCATTTGTCCTTAGCCTTTCTTGATTCTAATAACGATGCACACTACCAATTCTACAAGGACCATTGGAATATTGCTATGCCGCAGGAGATGCCACAGATAGATAGAGGAGATATTGTTATCTATGGTTCATTCTATTGCGTAAATCCTAAGATACGCGATTTTTCAAGACGTTTTCTCGAAAAGGCACACGAACAGGGAGCTTTTCTGTATTACGATATCAACTTCAGGGCATCCCACAAAGAAGATATTCCCGATATTATGGAGAATATAACGGAGAATATGCGTCTTGCTTCTGTTGTGAGAGGTTCTAATGAAGATTTTGAGATACTGTATGGAGCAATGACCTGTGCGGAAGCATACAATATAGTAAAGGAATACTGCCCATATTTTATATACACTCATGCAGATAAACCCGTAGAACTGCGTACCCCTAATCTGAAGGCATCTTTCCCAGTAAAACAGGTTGATACTATAAGTACGATTGGGGCAGGAGATAATTTCAATGCTGGTTTCTGTTATGCAATATATAAAGATGGCGTTGTATCTTTGGAAAGCATAAAAAAAGAAGAAGAACTTGCTGCCTTTTCGAGGTTTATTGCCTCAGGTCAGAAGTTCTCCTCCGTTGTATGTCAGTCTTTAGATAATTATGTACCTAAGGATTTCAGGCTATAATTGTTATTCCCATTTTATTCTAATACGATAGGCTTGTACTTTGGTACGAGCGCCTTCATTATTACCCATCCGATGAGGTAAGCCACAGCGCAGTAGCAGAATACTATCATATATCCTGCAGGTTTACCTGTCTGTCCGAAGAATGAGAAAGCATCTCCCATACCGTCAGCGTAAGTAAACAGCATACCGGAACCCTTATTGATGGCAAAAGAGCAAAGGCCACCGAACATTGTGCCAATACCGGTAATGGTGGCAATAGCACTCTTTGGGAACATATCACCAATTGTAGAGTACAGGTTCGCAGACCAAGCCTGGTGTCCTGCACCAGCCAAACCGATTATTATACAAGGTATCCATGGGCTGATGTGTGCCAATGGCTGTGCAAACATAGCAAAGATAGGGAAGAAGGCAAAGATAAGCATTGCTCTCATACGTCCAGCGTATGGATTCTGTCCCAGTTTCTCTACAAAGAGCTTTGGCAGATAACCACCATAGATAGAAAGCACTGTAACAATCAAGTAGAGGACAAAAATCAGTGCTTGTCCCATTCCAGAAGAAGAAGGATATCCTAACTCGGAGAAGTATGCAGGTGCCCAGAAAAGGAAGAACCACCATACTCCATCAGTCATCAGCTTACCAACGATGAAAGCCCATGTCTGACGATAAGCGAAACACTGTAGGAAGGATAGGGTAGGCTCGTTTGCTTTTGTTTCTTCCTTCTTTGCTGCAGCATTATTCTCGTCTTCATCCTGTGCGATATATGCCAACTCAGCCTCATTAACGAACTTGCTGTTAGATGGTTTGTCATAAAGGAATAACCATAGGCCTGCCCAGATGAAGCCGATAGCACCGATGATTATGAATGCCATTTCCCAGCCGAGGTGTTCTGCCAAAACAGGTATTGTTAGTGGAGCAGCAAGTGCACCGACAGAAGCACCGGCATTGAAAATAGATGTTGCAAGGGCACGGTCTTTCTTTGGGAAATATTCTGCTGTAACCTTAATGGCAGCAGGGAAGTTGCCAGATTCACCGACAGCAAGTACTATACGGCAAGCAAGGAACAGCCATACACTGAGTGTGCTGACAGCAATAGCAGCTTGAGAACCAGCAGCGATATTACGAAGCTCTTCAATAGTGCCGATGTTTTCTACATACATTGTTACCCATCCGCAGCCAGCATGCAGGCAAGCACCGAGGCTCCATACTACGATGGCCCAGATGTAACCCTTCTTTGTTCCCATCCAGTCGATAAAGCGACCAGCGAAGAGCGAGATGAAAGCATAGAATAGTGAGAAAATAGCTGTAATGGTTCCATAGTCATTGTCATTCCAATGGAAATCGACAGCAATAAAATCTTTCCATGTCAGGGATAGTACCTGACGATCCATGTAGTTTACCGTTGTGGCGAGAAACAACATGGCACAAATCACCCAACGGTAGTTTGTCATTTTGTTTGTTGTTACAGGACTCATATTTTTATTGTTTTAGTTAATTGCTTTTTGAATTCGGTTTTGCAAAAGTACAAAAAAAAGTTGAATGACGTCTAACTTAAAGGTATGTTCTTTCTTAATTAAGAAAAATTAACTTAACCTTTTTATCTTTTCGTGCGTCTATATATTAAATGTAAATCAAACACACTATCCTAAAATGATGAAAAAAATAAACCTACTTTTAGCGATTCTGTTACTTTCTTCATTAGGAATTTCTGCCCAAACGTATATAGAGCGTTTGTCTCGTGGAGTCGTTGCTGTGCCTGCAGAAAAGGGCAATTTTATCAGTTGGCGTTTCTTGTCAACGGATGCTCCCAAGACGACTTTTAATCTTTTGCGTAATGGAGAAGTTATAGCGGAAAATCTTGCTCGTGAGACATGTTTTACAGATTCCTTTGGTACAAAGGACAGTCACTATTGTGTTCAGACAATAGTTAAAGGTTCTGTCGAGGAAACAAGTGATGAGGTAAAACCTTGGGATAAGCCCTATCTCTCTGTACCTCTGATTCGTCCATTAGAGCAGGAAATGCCTGATGGCAGCACATGCTCCTATACTCCAAATGACTGCTCTACTGCTGATGTGGATGGAGATGGCGATTATGAGATAATACTAAAGTGGGATCCAAGTAATTCTCATGATAATTCTCATTCAGGATATACTGGTGAAGTGTATATCGATTGCTATAAGCCTGAAGGAATACTGATGTGGCGTATTTCTTTAGGTAAGAACATCCGTGCAGGGGCCCATTATACTCAGTTTATGGTATATGACTTCGATGGCGATGGTAAGGCGGAACTGATATGTAAGACAGCACCTGGTAGCAAAGATGGTAAAGGAGACTTCGTTACTTTAGCAGCCACAGATGACGAAATCAGAAATGCAGATAATGACGCTGACTATCGTCACAGAACAGGACATGTTATAGATGGTCCTGAGTATCTGACGGTCTTCTCTGGCAAAGATGGTCATGCGGTTCATACTGTCTTCTATAATCCAAATAGAGCCTTTGGCGTTGGCGGTTCTCCAAAATATGCGAGTCATGAATGGGGCGACAAGAACGGAAAAGGCAATAGGGGAGAGCGCTATCTCGCATGCGTAGCATTCCTCGGAGGCAAGAAGGAGAACCCCTCTGCTGTTATGTGTCGTGGATACTATACCAGAGCATATCTGTGGGCTGTTGACTTCGACGGAAAAGAACTCAAGACCCGTTGGCTCCATAAGAGTGAGACGCCAGGTCCTCACTCTGTTTACGGACAGGGCGCTCACAGCATTGCTGTTGGCGATGTGGATAATGACGGCAAGGATGAGATTATCTTCGGAGCTGCAGCAATAGACGATGATGGTAAGACCCTGTATAATACTGGTTTGGGACACGGAGATGCCCAGCATCTTGGAGACTTAGACCCAGACAGAAAGGGACTGGAGTATTTCATGGTGTATGAATCAGGTCAACACGGCTCTGCTTTGAGTGATGCAAGAACAGGAGAGATACTCTTCCGTACCTTTGCTGATGAAGATACTGGTCGTGGTATAGCAGCAGATATAGATGGTTTCCACAGAGGTAGCGAGTTCTGGTGCTCTGCAGAGAAGAAGATTCATAGTATTGATGGTTCTGTTATTGCTGAGACACAAGGCTGGACTCCACAGAACTTCCGTATATATTGGGACGGTGATTTATTGGATGAGCTGATAGGTAACGGTAGCGCCGGTCAGAAGCCAGGCACATGGGGCAATGACGCTTTCCGCGGACAAGGAGGTCAGCGAGGCCAATGGGGTGGAGGCCAACGTGGTATGGGGCGCGACAGACAACGTGGAGAGCGTCCGCAGATGGGACAAGATTCTATTAGGAGTCGAATGATGCAGGGACGAGGAATGCAGCGTCGCCAACAGAACTATTATGTAGCAAAGTGGATGGGTGATGGTACGCAAAGTATATTCTCATTCAGCAGCTACGGCAATTCAGCTTCGTGCAACGGCACAAAGGCAACACCTTGTCTGCAAGCCGATTTGTTTGGCGATTGGCGTGAAGAGATTATACTGTATGATGCAAGTGACAACTCACACCTTAATATATTTACGACCAATATTCCTACAGAATATCGTGTAGTAACATTGATGCACGATCACATATACAGAATGGGAATATGTTGGCAGAATGTAGCATACAACCAACCCCCACACCTCAGCTATTACTTGCCGAGTATCAATTCTACAGGACAATGATCGGAGCCCATAATCTCCGTATGTATAGAGGCTGATGTCACTTGTGGCATCAGCCTTTCTGATACCACAAAGTAATCGATGCGCCACCCTATATTCTTTTCGCGGGCATGAAAACGGTATGACCACCACGAATAAGTCTCGTCATCTGGGTGCAAGGTGCGGAATGTGTCCTTGAAGCCCGATTGCAGTAGGGTAGTGAACTTTCCTCGCTCTTCGTCTGTAAAACCTGGGTTGTTGTGATTAGTTTTGGGATTCTTTAAGTCTATTTCCTCGTGTGCTACATTCAGGTCGCCACAGAAGATAACTGGCTTCTGACGGTCTAACTCTTTGACGTAGTTAAGGAAGTCATCCTCCCATTTCATGCGATAGTCAAGACGCCTCAGGCCATCTTGCGCATTTGGCACATATACTGTGATGAAGAAGAAGTCTTCATACTCCAAGGTTATGACTCTTCCCTCGTGGTCATGCTCCTCTATTCCTATGCCGTAGCGTACTGACAGAGGTTTGTGCTTGGTGTATATGGCGGTGCCGGAATATCCTTTTTTCTCGGCATAGTTCCAATATGATTCATATCCTAAGAAAGGCAAGTCGAGCTGTCCGGCTTGCATTTTTGTTTCCTGCAGACAGAAGAAATCTGCATCCAATTCGTTGAAAATGGTATCAAATCCCTTTCCTACACAGGCTCTTAAGCCGTTGACATTCCAAGATATGAATTTCATTGATTTCATCGAAGATACTATTACTGTCTTCTTAAGGTAATGGTTCCTTTTATTATGCAGGCATCTTTGTAGCCTAATTTCTTAACTTTTGCCAGAACCTCACGGGCCTCATTTATGTTTTTGTAGTTTCCCATGCGACATTTCCATGAGGGAGAATAGAAGTGTACGTAAATTGGCTCGTTAGGGAAGTTTGTCTTCATGACAGCACCAGTCGTCTCTGCCTGTTGGCGGTCTGTGCGTGTGCTACCTCCAGAATAAACCTGAACCCGATATCCCCGTGTCTTGTAAGAGTTGCTCATTATCTTCTTGCGGGTGTCAAGCACTCGTGCAAGATTTTCTGCTTCTTCCTCTTCAGGTGTAAGCGTTTTCTTTGCCTCCTGTTTGCGGACTGGTCGTTGTACGACAGGATCTGGTATAACAGGTCCTCCATTGCCGTTGACGAGTGAGTCAATTTCTGGATCTTCTATGACAGTAACGGAACCTTGTCCGGCCTGTTCTTTCTGTAGGTTGTCAAGAAAAGTCTGTGCATTGGTGGTTAGTGCCACCAATGCCAGACAAAATATAGATATTATTTTTTTCATTATTGTTTTTTTATCCCCAAGCATCAATGATACCCTTGAAGTCAGCAGCCTTGAGTGATGCGCCACCGATAAGGCCACCGTCGATGTCAGGCTTAGCGAAGAGCTCAGGAGCGTTGCTTGCCTTGCAAGAGCCACCATAGAGGATAGTTGTGTCGTCAGCAGCCTGTGCACCATAAACCTCTGCTACGCAAGAGCGGATGTAGGCATGAATCTCTTCTGCCTGCTCAGCTGTAGCTGTCTTACCTGTGCCGATAGCCCAGATTGGTTCGTAAGCGATGATGATGTTCTTCCACTGCTCAGCAGAGAGGTGGAATACGCTACCAGCGAGTTCTGCCTTTACTACCTCGTTCTGCTTGTTAGCCTCACGCTCTGCGAGAGATTCGCCGATGCAGAAGATAACCTTCAGGCCGTTAGCGAGAGCCAACTCAACCTTTTCCTTCAGGATTTCTGGTGTCTCATGATAGTATTCGCGACGCTCTGAGTGACCCAGAATAACGTACTGTGCACCAGTTGACTTAACCATCTCAGCACTTACTTCACCTGTGTAAGCACCAGAAGCCTTGTCTGCGCAGTTCTCAGCGCTGAGCTCGATGCAGCTGCCCTTGATAACGTCAGCAACGCTTGCAAGGTGGATGAATGGTGTGCCGATGATAACGCCACAGTTAGGGTTCTTTACTACTTCTGTCAGTTCCTTTGCGAGAGCGATACCCTCTTGCAGGTTCTTGTTCATTTTCCAGTTACCTGCTACGATTTTCTTTCTCATAGTTTTCTTTCTTATTAATAATGTTTTATAATTATAAGCCTTATAGGTCTTTAATTCTTAATTCAAAATTCTTAATTTTTAATTATCACCAGAAGTTCTTCTTTCCCCGGAAGACTGTTGTGACTCCATTTCCCAACGACTGTTCCGTCCTTTAGCATTACCAGTCCCGGATTGCTCCTTATTATAGTCTTCAATGTCGTCTCGTCCGTATTACAGAAAGGGTATTCTGCTCCTGTGGTGTCTATCCAGCGTTCTATGCCTTCTCCGATGCTTGCCGTCAGACAGTAGAAAGGAACGCTCCTTTCGAGTGAAAATTCATAGATTTCATCGATTTTTCCGAAACACCCGTCATCGGCATTTTCCAAGTGCGGAGCAATCAGCAGTAGGGTATAGCCTTTGTGGTCCAATACCTGTTCTGTGATATCCTGGTCGTCGGAGAGCCTCACGATGCTGAAGTCATGAATTGGCGGCTCATAGCCCTTCTTTATCACCTTTGTCTTCGAGTCGATGAAGGTCCAGGTGCTGTCAGGATAGTTGTCCAGCGTGAACTCTTTCCTCTCGCCATTTTTCTCCAGTATAAAGGTTGTCTCCAGTACCGGCTGCTCTGCTCCCTCAGGCATCTTCATCCCCTCTGGAATGTTGGCCCCTATGTGGTATGGGCGGAAGTCTATCGGTGGCAGATAGTACAGCGAGTATGCCGATAGTGTCAGTATTCCGAAGGCAGATAGGTTGAATATCATCCATTGCTTCTTCAGCGATATGAACCTTGGCATCAGCAGAGGATATGCTGCTATTGCTGTTGTTGCAGCCAGAAGAATGATGTTCTTCAGCAAGGTTGCCCCATTGCTCAGTATTATTGCGTCGCCAAAGCATCCGCAGTCGCTCACAGGGTCGTCGATGTATATCCACACTGTCAGGCCTGTCATGATGAGCATGAAGAGCAGGGCCAGCTTTGAAACCACTCGGCGATTGATTGCAAACAGCAACATCGCTCCGATGACAAATTCTGTCAGTGACAGCAGGATTGATGCTCCAAGTGTCTGCCAGTCAGCTATCAAGTCGTTCGAGACTCCCATCGCCTCCAGATAGTCTTGCAGCTTGTATTGTGTGCCAAGTGGATCGACAGCCTTTACAAATCCCGAAAACAGGAATACTGCGGCAACGATAAATCTCGATATGTTTACGACAGCCTTCTTCATCAAGCCTTCTGTGGCAATGGCGACAGCTTTATGACAGCAAAGACAGAATAGTTGATGATGTCCATGATGTTGGAGTCAATACCCTCCGATGCGATGGTCACACCATTCTTGTCCTCAATCTCCTTTATGCGCTCCAGTTTTGTTAGGATGATGTCAGTATAGGAACTGACCCTCATGTCGCGCCAGGCCTCACCATAGTCATGGTTTTTCTTCTGCATCAGCTCCAGGCACTCTCTGGCATGCTCGTCGTAGAGCGCCATAGCCTCGTCGTTCGTCATATCCACCTTGTCGGCATAACCCTTCCTCAGTTGGATGAGGCCGATGATGCCGTAGTTGATTAACGCCATAAACTCAGGCAGAATACCTTCGCCCACCAGTGATTCTCCTGTCACTTCGAGCGTTCTGATGCGCTTCGCCTTGATAAAGAGCTGGTCAGTCAGCGACGATGGTCTCAGCATGCGCCAAGAAGGTTTGTAGTCGTATAGTTTCTTCGAGAAAATCTCACGACATTCTGCCATAGCAGCCTGAAATTCCTTATTAGTATCTGGTCTTTTCATATAGTGGCTGCAAAATTATAAATAATTTTTCAATTACGCAAGAAAAACCACATATTTCAAAAAAAAGGCGCAACTTTGAGGTCGCACCTTAATAGAATTGTCAGTCAAAGTCCCAACTCGTTTCGTAATGGTCGAAGGCTAAGCCTTCTGTAGGGCCATATTTGGCGAGAATGGCCATAATGTCCGCCTGCTGTTTGGGCTTGAGTTTGTTTTCACCACTATGGTAGCGGTAATAAGGTCCGCAACCTCTGCTGAAATAATTGCTGACCTCACGGCGTGCTGTAGCCCTCAGATATTGTGGCACATTATTATAAATACGCGTGAATCCCCACGCTTTTCTCACCATCTTGACTTCATTGTATCGCTCACATTGGCCGTTCTTCCATGCATCAGGATAGATGGCTGGTCCGCCAAGCACCGTTTCAGGCCTGCGCAGATAAGCCTGATAGTGCATACATTTTTCACGTAATTGGCATGCTTCGTTGAAGCAAAGTTTATACCCAGACGGAATATTTTTAATTTCTAAATCTTGATCCATTTTATTATTAAATTAATAATTTTACAAAGAATCTCTCATCTCTCCCGTCAACCCTCGAGATGTCCCGAAAATAGGGGAGTTTGGGACGGGAGAGATGATTCTCATTGAGAAACAGTTCGATAACGAGCGTTGTGTCGAGGGAAACATCCATAATTTCCCCATTCATTAAGGTGTTTTTCGTCATTGATAATAAATTAAATTAATTAGGTTAAACTAACTCCTTTATTCTTTTTTCTTAGTGTATTTCGTGCTTCTCATGGCATGTTAGCCGAGATGTTCCTTAGAACGATGCAAAGGTACAAAAAAATAATGAAATACGCAAGTTTTTTCCAAAAAAGTTTGGTGACATTTTTAGGGAAAAAAATAGAAAAAATCATTGGATCCTAAAAGGGGGAGAATAGGGGAGAGATGAAGGGGGAGATGAATTTTATGACTCCCCATATATAGGGGCTTTGTGAGGGTATAAGGGAGAGATGAGGGATTTTTTCAATAACCGGTCGTTATTTTTGAATAACCTGCCTTTGTCATTCAATAACCAGTGCTTATTGTTCAATAACCAGTCCTTATTGAATGTCTTATTTTAAATAAGGAACTACGCCCCAGCTCTCCAGTTAAGAATTTGTTCCCGCCGTGGGAATAATTGTTTCCCAGTATGGGAACAAAACGTTCCCGGTAAGGGAATAAAAATCGGGCAATATTTTGTAATGTTTTGCGTTGATTTATCAAATCAATCCAACATGAAAGTTTCGATAATTACGGTTTCATATAATAGTGCTTCAACACTATATGACTCCATAAAGTCTGTTCTGTCACAGACATATTCGGATATTGAGTATATCATTATAGATGGGGGTTCAGAAGATGGTACATTGGATGTTATAAGAAAAAATGAACCTTTGTTTGATGGACGTATGAAATGGATATCAGAGAGAGATAATGGTATCTATGATGCAATGAACAAAGGTATAAGGATGGCATCAGGTGATATTGTGGGTATTCTAAATTCTGATGACTATTTTACAAGTGATGACGTTATAGAACGGATGGTTAAAGCTTTTGTTGATTCAGATGTTGATGCTGTTTATGGGGACGTTCATTTCATTAATGATACTCAACCACATAAATGCATACGATACTATAGTTCTAAACTTTTTCGTCCGCTATGGCTTCGCTTTGGTTTTATGCCAGCTCATCCGTCTTTCTATTGTCGACGCGAGGTATTCGGAAAGGTCGGACTATATAAAACAGATTATAAGATTGGTGCAGACTACGAGATGATGGTACGCTTGTTTCTGGTACACCACATTCGGGCGAAATACCTCCATGTAGACTTTGTTACTATGCGTACAGGTGGTGCCAGTACAAGAGACATAAATAGTCGTCTTCAATTAATCAAGGATGATATACGTGGCTGTCGGGAAAATGGCATTTACACCAATGCTTTTATGATTGGCATGAAATATCTCTATAAAATTTTCGAATTAAAAATCTAAACTCACTACAATCCTCTCTTTTCAGGGCTATTTGATTAATATTTAGCTCGTTCCAATCTTAACGTGACACTAATAATCTAAACAATTAAAAGTTACAAATTAGGTCTGCAATTTTTGCAGCCTGAACATCGGAATTGCGGTGTTCTGTTATGAATTTTTCTGCTGCTTTTCCGAAATCGTTACGCTCTTCACTAGACTGACTGCACACGTCCACAATGGTATCACGCAATGATTGTATAGTGAGTTCTGGTATATAATGTATGTATTTATCATACTCTTTGGACAGACAGTCAAGCCTATACATTATGGTTGGTGTTCCAGATGCCAAATATTCCATAGTTTTTGATGGAAAATAGTAACGTGTAAATGTTTGTGTAGGACGGATAGGATTTACCAGCACAGTAGCTTTTCTTTCAATTTGTAACAGTTCGGTTCTAGACATCGGTGGCAGAAGGGATATCCGAGTGTCATCCTTTATGCGCTCACGTGCATTATCCAGATATTCTTTCTTATCTCCGTACATTCTTATCCATAATCTGTAGTCTGGATCATCAATCTGCTTGAATGCCTCAATCAGGTCATAGATACCAGTACGTTCTTCGGCCTTGCCTATATATAGAATTGTCTTGTGTTCATCCTTTGATGTTGAAAAAATTTCATCAGGTGTTCCACCATATATGCCATCCACAACGACTGTTTGTTTTCCATCTATTGGCAATAACTCTGCCATGTGTGGGCTGAGCAACACAAACGAATCCATGCGTTTTATACAGTAGTTGATGACACAACGGTCAATAGCCTTTGCAAATCGATATAGAGGGTTGCTCTTTCCTGTCATGAATTGTGGCAGGTCAGGCACAATGATGCAGGTTTTCTCTACATGCTTTCTCATGGACAATACGGCTAATAAGAACGGAGTATGAAGCCCATAAGATAATATGATGTTTTTCTCACCCTTCTTGATGGAACTCTTTATCTCGGAGCGCACGCGCAAAAAACGTGACAGCAGGGCAATTATTGGAAAATTAAGTAATCCTACATACACATCCTTTGCTATGTTGTCACCACGATGCGAGAATGCCTGTTTCCTAAAATACCATTTCTTTATTTTAGGAAAAGCAGAAACAGGTGCAGCAGAGATAACTTTGGTTTGCGAGAATGCCTTGTAAAGACCTTTCAACAATGCCGTCTGAAAACTGTGGGCTGGAAAATCAATGTAAGACTTTAAGTCTATTAGTTCCCGTAATAATGTTTCGGGATATAGATACCCTACGTATATGAGATTCATTTTTTATATCTTCTAAATGTAATTTTATAATATAACGAAGGACAATACACGACCATGTTCCTGAACAACCATACAAACGGATAACGCCAAGGTGTTATACGTCTTATTAATGTCAGATAGTCTTTATTTGAATGAAGCGGATGGTTGAAATAAGCCTTTCGTTCTTGAAGTGTCATCTTGACGATATTTACCTTGTCATCAGCCTTGGTCCAGTGGTCAAAATCACAATATCCACAGATCCCTGAGGTTACGAAAACTAAGAACCCTGCTCTTTTCGCCATTGCCGAATAATCTGAATCTGCGCAACCATGTCTATATGGGTAGAAAATTCCTATTCTTTGGAAGATGCTTTTGGGCACAAACATTATGTTTGCATTGAGCAGGTCACACTGTTGTGGCTTACCTGAAGGAAACATAAGTTGAAGTTTGGCAGTAAACTTTGTCAGAAAACTCTCACCACCATATATTATCTTGTTACGATTTTCTTTTGAAGCAATTATTCCGCCAACCAATGCCTCTTTTTCATGATGTCCCATAGAATATTGCTCCGCTTCAAAAAGTTGGTTGAAACAATCTACAGTCATGTCAGTATCATCGTTAAGTAGCAGATAATAATCCCATTCTCTATCCTTTGCCGCCACCTTCCATGAGAAGTTCATTCCACGTGCCCAGAACAGATCTCCGTTACTTTTCTGTATATGTATTTTCTTGTTGGGAAAAGTATTCTGTACGGCCTCGGATGTGCCGTCTGTGCAACCATCGTCGGTCATATATAATACGATGTCAATTTTTTCTTTCGATGTAGAATTATAGTATTCCTGAGCAGCATACATGTGTCGTAATGAAGAAATTGTTTTCTCCTTACGGTTATAACATGTAATTATTGTAGCAATATGTATCATTTATTCTTGTTGTTTTAAATATATCTTACCATCACAGTCATTGTTAGTCTCTAAGTTCCCTCTGCAGAAGAAGGGCGCTTTGTTATTAGGATCACTCTCTTTTCCCTGACTACTGAACTGAATGCAGTAGGCTGTAGGCGTATTGCGCACCTTATTATTATATACATGACAGTTATTGGCACCATCGTCCATATATATACCTCTGTAATGCCAGATTCCGATATAATCATGTATGTAATTGTTTCTGATTATTATTTTATAGTTTTGAGTCGAGATGTATATGGCTCCACTATCAATAAGTGTCAGTTTATTAATGTTGTCAAGGGTTCGGTGTGTATAAAACAGTTCATTGTCCTCTATGATGCCAGAGCACTTATACCTCATTTCTTCACCCCAGAATACACCACTGTTCAAACCTGAGTATCCAAAATCTGACAAGACGTTACCTTTGACTAGAAACTCTGTGCCTACTGTTTGGACAATAGGAATATTCGTAAGTCCTGTTCCGCATTGTTCAAAGCGGTTGTTCAGAACCTTCGTATTCTTGCAGTTGTTGTTGGAACGTATAATACCAGACGAGCAAAATATGGCATGATTGCCATAGAATGTCAAGTTTTCTGTCGCCTTGATTTCTACTGCCAGACTTTTCAGGTATCTGAACATATTGTTAGTGATATATAGGCCTTTTGTAAAATTACAGTTAGACGTCTGAATCAAATGTTTGTCCCAATTGTAGGCATTGCCATTGAAACAGATTCCGTCAATGTTGAATGATTTTAACCTGCAACCTTCCAAACAAACAAATGTAGTATTTCTGCATTCGTGTATCCTTTCCTTCTTGAATCTGACATACCCATCAGCTATTGTGTTCGTCGCAAAAACTGTGTTGCATAGTCTGAAACGAGGCATCTGAATAGGGATATCGCAATGTTTTGTATAAGCATAATCCAAGTTGATATTATACGTCTTCAGCCAATTGCCATCGTTCAAATCTGTGCACTCAAAGAATACACCGTCGTCAGTAATCTCTGATACTTTGTAAATGCTGCTGGTAAACCACATAGTAACAAGCACAAAGGTATAGTGGCATAGTTTACCTGCCTGTGGTTCTAGTCCTCGATATGGTATGAAGCAGCTTTTGACACTCGGGTCAATAATACGTATGGTGTCATTTGCTATCATGCTTTCACTCCATATGGGCAATTCCTGCAGTTGGTCATCCAAAAATGTATTCTGATGGTTGAAGCCATATCTGTATGCATCCCCTTTTGAATATCCCATACCATCCGAGAATATCACTGTTCCTTCTTTTCCGGAGATTGTTACAGAGGATTTGGGGTAGGAGAGGTCCTTCAGGTGTAAATGATTTTCAGAGAATTTAAACCTTTGAGGTGCCAGTTGTATATATATATCCTTTTCTCCCTTCTCCAATTGATGAGTGATGATAGATGTCAGGGAATCAAACCTACTTTGTGTACTGATTTCTATAACCTGTTTAGAATAGACCTTAGATGATGCTATGCACATTAATATGCCAACAATCCAATATATTAGTTTTGTATAGTCCCCCATTTCATCCTCCTATAACGAATTTAAGTTTGTCATGCTTGAAAATCCTGTCGGCAACAATCAGCGATACAGTGACAATCAGTACAGTTATCACAAACATTACTACCATATCATCCTTCAGATTCATAATCTGCGAAATGATGTGTATCGTTATATACATTACAGGATAGTGTACTAAATAAAACACCATTGAGTTTTTGCCAATATAGGTGAGCAGAATGACATGCTTGTTGCAAAATTGTGAGAAAAAATTGTTGATGATGATACAACCGGCAATTTCGTATGCCACAGCCATCAGATAATGGCCGCATATCACGCTATTGTCTCGAAAGTCTATTTTAGAAGGGATGTAAAAACTAAGAGTAAAAATACATATGGATATGAACAGGAGAGGCTTGTTGAATCTTGTGTTTTTTAGCGAGTTACCCATACTGAATAATGCCATTCCATGAAAGAAATTACTGATATAGCATGGGATGACATCTTTGACAAATGTTAGCGTGAAAGATGCCAGTAGGCATAGCAATGCAATTTGCCAACTATATAACTTATCCGAGATATAGTTATATACATTTCTTACAAGGAATAATGTGAGCAGGAACCACGAAGCTCCTGTTGACCATACAATTGATGTTGTAAGAAAAGTATACGCCTCATCTTTTATGAAAGATATAAATCCTGGGAAACTGTTACTAAAATATTTCAATGTAAAATCAATGACAATACCGATAAGACAGAAACATGCATAAGGTACTAACAACCTTTTGGCAGATTTCTTGAACATATCTTTTGTCGGTTTATTTTTATAAGTCATTCCTCCTTTGAATAAAAACCATGCCATGAAAAAAAATAGAACGTTGTTGATTGCTTGAATGCATGTGTTATCATGCAAAGAGCAGGCATATGCAATATGATAGGTATATATCATATGTACAATCAATATGCCAGCGACATTGTCAAGGTATGCGGTTCTATTATTCGTGGCCATTCACTATGATTTTTAAATAATTATCACAGATATTCCCCCAATCATATTTGGGATAACGTTGGCTGAAGGAGGCAATATGCCGATGCATTTGTTCGCGCTTGTTGGGATGTTGTATCAAATCGGAGATGCATTGGGCCAATGATTGAGAGTCTCCTGTAGGAAACAACATCCCAACCTCATGTGTAATAATTTCGTTGAATCCGTCCAAATCAGATGCTATTATCGGCGTTCCAAACGGAAAAGTGGTTTGTGGTATTCCACTTTGCGACATAGTCAGGTATGGACATACTACAGCATATGCATGCTTAATCATGGTAACTAACTCCCTGTTATGGATAAAACGCGGAATTAAGACAAACCTGTCGTCGTTTTTTATTTCTTCTAATACAGGATCATCCCCCTCACCTGCAATTACAATCTTGTAGCCGTTTAATGCATCTCCCATCGTCTTTATTGCATCGTGAAGAATACCCAAGCCTTTATATGGTCTGATGTAACCAAAGAATAATAAGTATTTTTCTGGAAGCTTTTCTGGCAGTTCACTTTCAGACAATGAAGCATATGAGTCAAATAGACCGAAGGGATTTACCTTTACCAAATCCATGTTAATACCATCTATCTGGGTAATATCGCTTTTGGAATGATCAGAAAATAGCACAATCTTACAACGTTTGTGTATAATTTCAGCCAATAGTTTAGAAGGCTTGATAGATGGCTTGGCATGATTCCAGACCTCGTGCATTGATACAATCGCATTACCATTAAGATAATGAAGCAGGTCTATCATGTGCATCATATCATAGTTGCATATCAGGTTAACGGCATCATAATTTTCAGCGTTGATTACCTGCGCTGCCTTGTATGACTGATATTTCATAATCAACTGGGTAATGTTTCGAACTACAGGAACAGAACGGAATGGCTTTATCTGTGAAAATGTGTATATTGTCAGGTTATTAGTACCTACATATTGTGTGATGCCGTGATACATCTCTCTTGGAATGGTGTTTATCCCATAATGTTCTGCACAATATTCCAACTCGCATGCTTCTGGTTCGTGTATTTCTCTTTTGCAATAGTACAAATCAACGTTATATCCTCTTGAACATAGCTGACGTATCAAGGGTAGGGTACTACCCATGAATCCCTCCGTTATAAAAGCTATTTTCCTGTTCATGACTTTATCGTTTTAGAGATTTGACAAGTTGGATTAGTATATCTTTTACTGTGACATTATAGAATTTTCTGTTTCTCAGCCAATACAACACATTACATCTTCCAACACGCAGGTCTTTGCATATCGTGTCATTAATCTTAAATCTAAAATGTAATGGCATCATTTCTTTCAGTAGGTCGATGGTGAGCATATCTTGGGGCGCTCCTATCCTATACTCATTAAAAAAAGTTTTGTACCATTTCCACTGCAGAATCAGCGCATAAGCTTTACGCTTGTTGTTTGTGTCTGATGAAATGGAAAAGCGGTTCTTCCGATACATAAAACAGATTTTTTCCGTGTTTGCTATACCTGCTGCTGTAGCTGCCATTACAGCAGATATATCATCGCTACCCCAAGCAAAGGGCAAACTATAAAATCCGCCACGTTTTACAAGAGGTTCTCTTTTATAGCAGAAGTCACCGATAAATTGTTGACGGCCTAATCCTGCCCATCGATAATATATCAGCTGTAGTGCAGTTTCGTACTCATATCGAGGCTCCAACAATTCACAGACTTCACCATGTTCGTCGATGATATCAGTCTGACCATGTAGGATTTCCACCTGAGGATATTTATTAATCATTTTTTTGTATTCTTCCAAACAGCATGGCGCCAGTTTGTCATCATCACCCATGCATATAATGTAGTCGCCAGTGCAGTATTTTAAGCAACTGTTCCAGTTCTCGCATAGGCGTTCTGCTCCAAAATGATAATTGTTAATGTGGTATTTTATTTTAGAGTTGTTTAAATAAGGATTGACAACTGTGTCAATGTCTTCTGGCGAACAATCGTTTACCACAATCAGTTCCCAATCATCGCACGTCTGGGAAATGACGCTGTTTATCGCTTCGTCGAGATAGCGCCTCTTGTAAGATGGAATGATTATAGAAAACGTCATATCTTGGGAATTTTAGGTTCTGTTTCTTTATCCAATACAAGATCTTTTCTGTCATCAATGTACAATGAACATATATATATCATACATATCCAATTAAATGTCTCAATACGATTTCTGTAGGGAAAGATAAATATGGAAATCATCCCCGAGCAGATTATAAATAGTTTGATATATGTGGGAATCTTGTGTCGGTATGTTACCATTATACGGAATACTACATAGAAATAAGCTAAAGCCCACAACCAGCCGAAATAGATAGATTCACCGAAAAAACCAATATCAGAAGGATAATACAGCATGTGCTCTAATTCAGCAAACCAAGGCTTTGAGGTTCCATGACCAAACAACACTCCTATTGGATCTGTTAGGTTGTAATCCACAATATATTCGATAAATTCAAATCGTATGGCATGTGAGAAACTTTCATCCTTACTATCCTGAATCAATTCACCAAACAAGTCTTCCCAGAACAATGCTAAGCCCAAAAGACATACTACAGCCAACACACAAGCCTGTATCTTAACTCTCCGACCTTTAATCATGTAAAAGGATACCCCAATAGTAAATATCGTAGAGATTAATACCTGTTTGGTCAGATATAGATAAATGGATACGAGCATAAGCGCAGTTAATATTCCCCAATATATGCTGAAAGTTTTCTGCATCTTGCACCATGAATAGTACAGAGCCACCATCTGTACAGGGATGCATCCTACAAAAAAACGTGCCAATCCGTTTCTCTCCTCAGTGTTGACTACATCCCCTACATCTTCAGGATTACCACCAAAAATAGCAAATAACGGATCCATCTGTTGCGCTATCTGTATTACGGCAGTGGTGAGTGCATACAATCCCAGTATCCACAAAATCATCTTTTCACTGAACCTAAACCGATAGAAAATGAAAAAGAAAGATCCGACGAATGTCCACGAAATTATCTGTGAAAACTCCTCAATCAGAATGCCGTCTTGCAAAAACGACGACAGGATCACACAGAACGGCCATAGAGTAATAAAAGCAGTATAGTATTTGAATGTGATGGGCTGATTTCTGTATTGGAAGAAATATAATGTTGCCAGCCCAATGCATATCATGCCCATTAACAGATAGTATCGTACCTGTACAATGTATGACCAGCCGATCAGATTGAACCCATTACCAAGTATTGCAGCCAATATAAACATAGTTATGACTATCATGATATTTTTAACAATCATCATGAAGTCATATTTGCCTGTTGTTATATTGTTTGTTGCCATATGTCTAACGTCCTAATCGTAACTTGTCTATAATCTGTACTGCTACAGGCGATTTTATATAATACTTCTGAATAACTAATGTATACAGCAGCACCACTGAACCAGTCATTAGAAGTATTGTTAAATCACCTACTTCCAATGTTCTGTGTATCAGATGCAGGACAATGAACAAAGGTACATAGCATACCATATATCGCCCAATAATTCGTAATGGCAATGTGTAAAGGGTGTTCCTGCAGACAAAAAGCAGTGTTGCCGTTAGAACTGCCACTTCGGATATAAACCAAACAATAGCAGATCCAGTTGCACCATATGATTTTACTATCATAAGGTTTGTCAGGACAGCCAGTGTGGCACCTATTATAGAATTGCACAAGACAATCCTATCATATTTGCGTGGAATGAGAATCTGCAAAACTAGAATTTGCTCATATCCAATAATAAATATTAAAGGAGCTATAATACGGAAAGGCAGATACGACCCTTCAAAGCCGTCCCCTAATAGTAAATGCAAAATGTTGGGTGCATATATAATAGAAAATACTATTACAGGGAAAGAAAAAAAAGCCAAAGCCTCTACCGAGAGTCTTATTTTGTCCCAAAACTCCTTCTCGTTGCCCTGAGCATGTAGAGCTGACAATCTGGGCAACATGACACTAGTGAAAGCTGTAAACGCTGATATGATAATTGTATAAAGCTTCGTAGCAGATGTGTAATATCCTACCTGATCAGTGTTAGTTACAAATCCCAGCCACGTTACATTCATAGTGGTGTAGATGGATGTGATGATTTTATAAAGTCCTATCGAGAAAAAAGTGGCCAGCAGGGGTTTAATAGATATATCCTTCAGGCTTAACGTAACAAATTTTCTGGCATAAATTAGGTTCCATCCTGCATTCAGCACAATTGTAGTAACCGTAAGGATATAATATATAGGGTAATCATCTGGTTTTCTGATAAAGAAAAATATACTTGCTACGTATATTAACTTGATAGCAATGCTGCGCTTGGTGATGTATGCAAAGTTCTCCATACCGGTATAGAACCACTCTATCAAGAATATGTTTGCAATCAGTTTCATAACACCAATGTATAGCATTTTACGATACTGAGCCAGTGCAGGTACGGTATACATTGCTGTCAACAATACAACCAATGCGATAGCGGTGCTGATGATGTTAAGCGAAATTATGCTTCGGAACAAACTGGAACGTTTTGCAGGTTCATCCTTGTGAGCTGCTATTTCACGAATTCCACATGCATCGATTCCCATCATGGAAAACAATATGAAATAGTTGATGATACTGTCAACAAAGTCGCATATTCCGATGCCACTCACACCCAGTACGCGTGACACGTAGGGGTAGGTCAGCAGGGGGAAGACATATCCGCTTACCGTCAGTACAAAACTATATGCAAAATTCCTTTTTACACTCATTGTATTTTCCTGTACACTCTATAATCAGCGTGCAGAAAATGCCTTCTTGAATTCTGATTTTCCTACATATAGCGTAGTGCATATCGTAGATAAGAATAGCATCGCAATGATAAATATCAAACGCTTAGGTCCTGTAGGCCTTATTGGAACCGTGCTACACTGTAATATGGTAAATACCGGAGTGCGCTCCTGCAGTTTAGCCTTGGCAGCTTCCAACTGTGCCTGCATGGCCTGATATGTGGAATAGCGCATTGACATCTCGTTCTCCAGTTTGTCACGCTCGGACGCATAGACCTGTAAGATTACATTATCGTGTGTGTCACAATATTTGCTATATATATCAATTGAGCGGTCATATTCCACCTTCGCTTCTTCTGTAATCTTTGTATAATACTCGACATCCGTACGTGCTTTGCTTGTTCTGTAGTCAGTTATCACAGCCTGCAATCGCTGACAGACACTATCAGCTAGAGTTGCTGATACCAATGGGTCCTGTGAACGTACTGATATAGTTACCACGTCTGTCTTTTTGTTTACCGAGCAACGTATCATGCCCTCCAACGCTTCGGTTAGCATCATGTCCTGCTCACTCAAGATAAATGGATTTATCTGTCCATTTGTCTTGCCTGCAGGCTTGTTGCGGTTCTTCCATTCTGCTATCTTCTGAAGCAGCCATGTCTTTGGATAATTGTAGAAAGCATCTTTCTGATGTTTCAACAGATAAGTATGCAAATCACATTCCACTTTACCATCCAGAGTCTTGACTTTGATATCAAATAATGATACCAGGAATTGTTTAGACATAATCAAATCGGGATACAATACAGGGTATATAGCGTCTTGGCTCATGGCCATGTTAAGGTTTAAACCGAAACTACTGGCCAAAGATGCAAGCCCGCCACCTGAAGGAAGTTCTACTATTTCTGGCGCCAAGACCTCACTCGCGTCATAGTATCTAGGCTGAGGATATATATATATACAAGCAAGTATAACTGTTATTGTCCAGATCTTGAATAACATTTTTTTTCTGCTCCAAAGGTCCTTGATGACCTTTTCGAAATCTATGGTCTGTCTATGGTTTTCCATATATATATACTTTCGATTTTCGAATTTTTTCGTACGTACTTATTGTGGTCTTTTCTTGCCTTATTTCAATAACTTCGTGAGCTCTATAATATTTAGATTAATTATACTACTTCAATTCATAGTTGCTCGCAAATTAATCTCTTCTAAACAAATCGCGGGTATATACCTTTTCTTTTACATCGTCAAGGATGCTGTCGTAGCGGTTTGCTATGATGGCGTGACTCTTTGCCTTGAAGGCATTAAGGTCGTTGACAACTTTTGAACCAAAGAAAGTGGTGCCATCTTCGAGGGTGGGCTCGTATATTATTACTGTTGCTCCCTTGGCTTTGATGCGTTTCATTATTCCTTGGATGGCACTTTGTCTGAAGTTATCGCTATTGGACTTCATTGTGAGACGATAGACACCAATGATACATTCTTTTTCTTTTGAAGCAGAATTATCGTAAGAGTTGTCCTGACTGTATGCGTAGTAGCCTGCTTTCTTTAATACTGTATCGGCTATGTAGTCTTTACGTGTACGATTACTCTCCACGATGGCTGTCATCATGTTCTGTGGCACATCCTGATAGTTGGCAAGCAACTGCTTAGTGTCCTTAGGAAGACAATAGCCTCCATAGCCAAAAGATGGGTTGTTGTAGTGTGTGCCAATACGTGGGTCAAGACCTACGCCTTGTATTATAGCTTGTGGGTCAAGGTCCTTCACTTCTGCGTATGTGTCCAATTCGTTGAAATAGGATACGCGAAGAGCAAGGTATGTGTTAGCAAACAGTTTTACTGCTTCAGCTTCCTTCAATCCCATAAACAGTACAGGCACATCTTTCTTCTCGGCTCCTTCAATGAGTAAATCGGCAAAGGTATGGGCTGCTGTCTTTAATTCCTCAAGATTGTTTACCTCGAAGAGCTTTGGATAGCCGACAATGATACGGCTGGGGTAGAGGTTGTCATAAAGAGCCTTACTTTCACGTAAGAACTCTGGTGCAAAGAGTAGGCGTAGGGATTTGCCGTACTTGTTATATAGCTTCTCACAATAGCCTACTGGGATAGTACTTTTTACTATCATTACACCCTTGGTGTTAACGCTTAACACAAGGTCTATGACATCTTCTATATGGTGTGTATCGAAGAAATTCTGTACTGGGTCGTAGTTGGTAGGTGCAGCTATGATAATGAAATCTGCATCCTTATATGCTGCGGCTCCATCGAGAGTGGCTTTAAGGTTTAACTCCTTTTCTGCAAAGTATTTCTCAATATAATCATCTTGAATAGGAGAGATGCGATTGTTAATCTTCTCGACTTTCTCAGGAACAACATCAACTGCTGTTACTTCATGATGTTGTGATAATAGGGTGGCCATTGAAAGGCCAACATATCCTGTTCCTGCTACTGCTATTTTCATTTTAATTATAATTATTTCTTGGTTAGATTTGCTATTGTTGCTATTGTTGTTGCTATAGCTGCTGTGGTTGAGCCTATGCCGAGCCATTGAGTAACCTTTGTAGGATCTGGTTTTGGCTTGGTTGGTACGATAATCTGACAACCAGGTGTCGGCTTGTCTCCTTCACCAACCTGATTAACAGTACCATTCATGTGTACAATATACGTTGAATGTTTGCGTGCTCTGTTGCCAAATCCTCCGGCTTGGTTGATGTAGTAGCTGGCCTTCTTTCCTTTCTTGTAGGCAACAGTGTTAGGATATAGGACATTTCCGCTGATGGTAACAGTATTATTGTATTCTGGTACAATGATTCTGTCACCTTCACGCATCACGAGGTCATAGTCAGAACCAGGTTCCTCGATAGCCTTGTCAAGTTGTATTCCGACGTAGTAGATGTCACCGAAATTCAAATTCTTTAAATCTAAAGAGTCTTCATCTGTTGTCTGATGTTCTACGACTTCTACTACCTGCTTCATGCGGATACGTTCTTCTGGAGTGATTCTTCTCTCCAATCTTGCTCCTTTGACGTAGGCCAAAGCATTCACACCGCCAGCTGCTTTTACGATGTCGCTAAGGCGTGTCTCGCGCTTTGACATTGCATAAGTGCCAGGAAAGTTTACTTCTCCCTCAATAGATACATTCTGCTGCGTCTGGTAACCAGGACTCTTGCGCACATACACTTCATCATATGGCTTGAGGACAAAGCCGGGTTCGCCATCAATAACAAAACCTTCCTTCAGTGAGAAAGAGAAGTTCTCGGCTGTTATACCATTGCTTTCAATTGCTTTGCTATCAATAATACGACGTGAAACATCTACTTTAACTGTTGAGGCACTTTCCTTTAAACCACCAGCCTGAAGTACAAAGTCTTCAAGGGTTTCATTATCTGCATAACGATATTCACCCGGGTACATCACTTCTCCATGTATGGTGATGGTACGTTCTGTCTGCTGGTCGGTCTTAGAAGGAACAAAGAGTACATCCTCGTTTTGCAAAGGTATATCAGGTGATGTGCCTGCAAGGATTCCACCGATATCAACAGGGAGAACAGAAAGGGTGCGGTCAGGATTCATACGATGCATCACACCACGAGTAGTGATAGCATCTTCCATAACACCATCACATTGCTCAAGAAGGTTCTTAATGGTAGTAATCTCGCCACCAAGTTGATACATGCCTGGACGGAAGACTGCACCTTTTACTTCTACCATGTTTTCGTAACGGTCAATGATTGAGTCAACACTGACATCGTCTCCATCATGAATCTTGAAGGCGCTGAAGTCGAATTCTCCAACATTAAATACCGTACGCTTAGAATCGCTGTTGCGTATTACGCGGACAGACTTTCTGTATGCATCATGTACGAAGCCACCAGCATAATTCAAAAGGGAAGCAACGCTCTCTGTCTTCTTCATCTCGTAATACATTGGACGCTTTACCTTTCCTTTGATAGATACCATAGCGTCATATGTCCCGACAACAATAACGTCATTGTCCTGCAGACGGACATTGCCTGTTAACTTGCCGTTGAGAATGTAGTCATAGACATCGACAACGGTAACGAGAGAACCACGACGGAATACCTTTATGTTTCTCAATGTACCAAGTTCGCTAATACCACCAGCCATATAAAGTGCGTGGAAAACGCTGGCAAAGGCTGATAGGGTATATGTTCCAGGAGCTTGCACTTCACCCATTATGTTGACAATAATGGTGCGTGTCTGTCCTAAACCAATCTTTATGCTGGAAGAAGAGTAACGTGAGCCTAATGTAGAGCGAAGATGTGCCTGTGCTCTGCTTACTGACATGCCGCTGACATGGATAGGGCCATAGCCTTCTACCGTAATGTCTCCATCAGGACTTACAACATATACGTCACTCTTCTGAGATGCACCATAAATATCGAGTTTGATATTGTCTCCAGGACCAATAACATAGTTCTGTGGGGTAGCAAGGTTCATTGCTGGCTCAAAAGTTAGGGAGGTGTTATTAAAGATGTCTCGTCCAAAGACCTTGTTTCCGTTGAAGAGCATTTCCTTGTTTTCTGACGTCTTCTCGCTCAAGGACTTTTCATCTTTTTCTATGAAACCGTCATTCTCATTGGCATCATCAGGACCATCAGAATCCATCTTAGAGAAATTCCTCTCATTTCCGTTATTCTGACGCATCATCTGTCCAGCATTGTCAACGGCATTATCTGCAACAGCGCCAAGTTGTTTTTCTTGTATTTCCTTTTCGTATTTTTTTCTAATGCGGCGTATCTGGTTAATATTTACACCTTTAGCCAATAGTTTGGATACAATCTGTGCTTGGGAGGTACCAGCATTGTGCTCTTTAATGATATATTTCAGTACCTGGTCGTCAGACATACTTTGTGCTGACAAGGTAAGTGAAAAAAACAGTAGAAAAATAGATAGGATGGTTGAAAGGAATTTATGCATAATTATTTTGTTGTTGAATCTTGGTTTTTATAAAGAAAACGTCCGCGCACTTGATATATTGTGCACGAAAGTAGGAAATACACTATAGTTTGTATCCATAGGCCAAAGTATTCATGTTGTACATCGGCAAGTTCTGCCCCCATGCTGCTCATTCGTATAAATCCTCTTACTCCGAAAGTGCTGGGGAATGCGTATGACACTCCTTGCCAGAAACCAGAGATGCTGCTCAGCGGCCAACTGACGCCGCTAAGGAATAGCATGGGCAGTGATGTGAAGACAACTATGAGCATTACGCTTTCGCGGTATCTTACAAAAGAACTGACCGTAATGGCAAAAAATACGCAAGCCAGAAGGTATGGTACCAGGAAGTGGAATAGGGTAGAGCCGTGAACGAGGCTGACGAATCCGAAGATTCTTGGTACTATGAGGGTTATCCAAGCCAGCATGACGCTGAATATCATGAGGTATGCAAAACTGTGTCCCAGCATACCCGCAATCTTCCATTCCTGGTCTGGTATTTTTTTGTAGTAGCGTTCCTCTCGTCGTGTTCCTGCAATCATACCTACACCGAGCAGCAGAGCTTGCTGTATGATGAGAACCAAGACTCCCGGAATAATAAAGTTACCATATCCGCCTGTGGTGTTGAATATCGGTACTTCCTCAAAATACAATGGAGTAAGTCCAGTTGCTCCCATATCGCTGCATACTGCTGTGGCTGTCTGGTAAATGGCTTTGTATGCCAGCATATAACTCATGTCGCAGTATATACTGATGTGTGCCTGGGTATGTCGTCCAAGGCATTTGTCAAAGTCGTGAGGTATATAGATAATGCCGTAGGCTTCTTCCCTTCCGATGTGGCTCTTAGCTTCCGACATGTTGCCGCAACGGTATGCGATGCAGACATCAGGAGAGGCATCGTATTTCTGCGCAAATTCACGTGATTTTGCCGAGTGTGAATTGTCTATCAGTACAACAGGAACCTCGCGTGCTACTTCGTTGTTGTATATCCACGAATAAATCAGGGGATAGGCAATGGGAAGGAACAAGAAGAATAGCAAAACGCCTTCGTCTTTGGAAATCATCTTTAGCTCATCCAGCCATGCGTCAAATATGGTGTTAAGTGTTTTCAATACCTTTTCTGTATAAGTGCGGATTTTTTATGGTTCGTAGGCGTAGTTGACAAAAGCACGTTCTATGCGTTTTATGACGAGTAGTGGTAAGAATCCGAGGGAAAGCATCGCAAAGATATTTATCAGTACCTCTGTCAGTGGATAAGTGTTAAGTATGCAGAGTTGGTATATGAGGTAGTAATGCCTCATTGGGAACATCCACGATATGCTTTGCAGCGGTGCATCCATAGCGAAGACAGGGAATGCAGTTCCAGCCATCGAAAAACTCAGGACTCCCCAAAGAGAACATACGGACATCGCCATACGCATAGATGGTATAAGTCCGAAGATGAAGACTCCAAATCCCTGTGCCGATACTACGCTGAGGAAAGCGAGCAACACTATTCTCCAGAATCCTCCAGGATGTGGGAAGTGTAGCCAGCCGAACAGATAAGAGTACACCAGTATGAATACACAGATGAAGACAAGTGTCTGCGGCAGTATCTTTGTGAATATTGCCATACCGAAGTCTCCGTGTGCCATCTCTAACCATCCTTTGTTATCTCTGTCGTTTTCGCGTCGCATACGGAATTTTATCTCTATTCCGAGCGAATATACCGTTACAAGGAATATGAGCAATATGATGGTGTTAGGTATCAGCATTGCGCTGAGATAAAAGTTGTAGTTTACCCACGGATTGCCGATAAGGTGTGTGTCAAGAGCTATTGGCTGGAGGGTTGCCTTAATCTGTTCTGGGGTCATTCCCTTTGCCTGCATAATACCTTGCCCTACGCCGGCAGCAGCAAGTGTACAGACTGTCTTCATGTCTTTATATATCAGTGAACCGGCTGTCAGTGAGGTGTTGCTGTAATAAAATGACATCTTTGGCTGCCGGAAGGCAAGCATGTCACTCGTCAGGTCTTTCGGGAAAAGCAAGAAACCGTATATGTCATTCTTCTGTATGGCATGACGGGCTTCGTCCATTGAGGTGTAGTGGGCTACTACTTTTGTGCTCTGGAACGCATCTATCATGCGGGTCAGTTTGCGAGTTGTCGTAGTCTGGTCGAGGTCAACAACGCCTATCGGTAAATTTTGCGGTGCTCCTTCGTCCATCAAGGATGTGAAGAAGAACGTTATCAATAGCGGTGCCACCACCATACACATGATGTATATAGGGTGTACCAACAATATATGTATTTCCCTGACGAAGAGTTCGCGCATTACCTTACTATAACACTCATTCCTGGCCTCAGACCGTCAAACTTTTTCGTGGGACGTGCCTTAACCTCGAAGGTCTTCATGTCAAACTGACCATTGCTCTTTGTTGCTTTCCATGTAGCATAGTTGCCTTGGTCTTTTATGCTTGACACTTTCATTTCTATTTCTTTATCAAAAGCAGGCAGATATGCTGTGAATGTATCGCCTTTCTTCAGTCCCTTCAGTTGGTCTTCACGCATATTGAAGGCTCCCCACAGGTCGTCCATGATGGATATTGTCATTATTGGCGAACCGCTGCCGATGAGCTCTCCGACTTTTGGATAGATTGTTGCAACCTCTCCGGCTATCTGTGCAATCTGTATTGTTTCCTTTTCGTAAACCTTCACCTCGTCCATCTGTCCGGAGAATGCCTTTACCTGTCCCTTTGCTGCTGCTTTTTCTTCCTCGCGTGCTCCGTTTACTGCCATGTCATACTGGCTCTTTGCAGCCTTCTCCTGTGCTTCTGATGCCTTGTACATAGCGAATGCCTCATCACGCTTCTGGGCTGTCATGACGCCTTCGTCGAAGAGGCGTTGTACGCGGTTGTATGACTTTTCGGCAATATCTTTTGCAGCCTTGGCTTGCTGCCATAGTTCGTATGCACCCTTTATCTGCTCTTTGCGGGCACCGTTGTTTGCCATGTTGCTGAGTGCTGTTGCTGCATCAATGGCACCTTGTGCCTGAGTAGCCTTTGCAGACAACTCTGGTGCTTCAAGGATGGCGAGTGTGTCGCCGACGTTTACGTAGTCACCTTCTTTTACAAAGATATGAAGGACGCGTGAAGGCACCTTGCTGGAAACGCGATATTCCTCTACGTCAATCTGGCCCTGGATGATTTCTGCATCCCTGCCGATGGCGAAGAAACCTATCATACCGACTATAAGCACTACTACTATGAATGCTCCAAGTGCTATCAATACACTATTATTTTTTGCTTTTCCCTTTGTCATTTTTCTTTCCTTTCTTCGTTTTATAGTTTTCCGATGGCTTTCTTCATTGCCACCTCTGCTGTCTTGACGTCTATCTCTGCGTCTATCTTTTCTGTTTGTGCTTTCATCCAAGCTGTCTGTGCAGCCATTACGTCAGTAGTGCTTATTACGCCTTCTTTAAAGCCTAAGTTGGCACAGCGTAGGTTTTCCTCTGCGCTCCTGATGTCTCCCAATGCTGTTGCGAGGTGTTTGTGAGCCTCTTTCAGTTTGAAGGAGCATTGGCTTACTTGCAGACTTATCATCTCTTCTGCTTCATTGTAAGTCAGCTCCGCCATTTTGGTAGAGTTTTTTGAGGCGCGTATCTTGTATGCTGTCTCGCCCCAGTCAAGAACTGGTACTCTCATCATCACTCCTACGGTGAGGGCACCTTTGAATTTTCTTTCGAAACCATTATATACGCTGGGGTTTGAGAATACTGCACCGCCTGTCAGTGCTATCTGTGGCAGGTAGCCGGCTCTTGCCAGTTTTGTCTTCTCTTTTGAAAGGTCTATGCTCTTTGACAACAGAGCCAATTCCGGGCGGGCAGAGAAGTCTTTTCCTATTTCTTCGGGGTTGCCGCTATATGTGATGTCTTGTGCCACTTCCTCGTCAACCAGTGAGATGTCGCTTTCGAGGTCCATGCCGCAAATCTGGCATAGGTACATCTTTGCCAGTGCCAGTCCGTTGTCCACTTTTGTCAGGGTCATCTCGGCTTCGTTCACTGCGACATCCACCTTCAGTCCGTCAGCTCTTGTGGCAACACCTTCGTCTATCATCTTGTGCACGTCGCTGTTCAGTTTCTTCACGAGGTCGAGATAGTTTGTTGCCAGTCGCTGCTTTTGCTTCAGCGATACCACGAGCCAATAGGTGTTGTCGGTGTTGTATATTATTTCCTGTTCAGTCTTCTCGATGCCTGTTTCCGTCATCTGCTCGCCTATGTCTGCCATTTTGTTGGCAGCGGTTATGGCGCCGCCCATGTAGATAGGCTGTGTCAGCATTGCCGATGCCATGAACATATGATGGGTGTTGGTGTTGAAGGCATCAACTATCGACTGCCCTGTGGCATTTATATCCTTCATCAGGGCATCGCTGACTCCTATCAGTCCGCCAAGTCTTTGTCCCATGGATAGCAGAGCCTGTGCTTCCGCAGGGTTTATCAGTCCCTGCGAGGTCATCTTTGTCAGGAGGTTGGTGACTATCTGTCTTCCTGCGGCACGATCGGCGGGCGTGAGGGTGTTGCCAATCAGGTGCAGCATTTCCTGTGAACCGATGGTACCCATGTGCGGCAGCATTGCCTGCTGTTCCTCGTTCAGCAGTGATATGGAGCGTGAGGAGTACATATATCCTCCTGTCACGTCTATGTGCGGAAGATACTTAGTTCTTGCGCTCTTTCGCGTATTTGTTGCGATGTCTTTTTTCACCTTTGCCATGCTCAGCTGTTTGTTGTTCCTCAATGCCCGTGCTCTGCATGAGTCGAGGGACAACGTTTCAGCATTCAGCGATGCTAAAGGCAGAAGAGCGCATAATGCTAAAAATACTAATCGTGTCACTTTTTATTGTTTGTTTTTTTATGTTTTTTGTTCTTTATCGTCCTAATCTTTCTGTTTAGTGCTCTTCCCAATGCTTTCTGGCAGAACCAGGCGTGGGTGAGGAGTGTTGTTCCGATGCCGTAGTGTTTCACCATCACTCTAAATCTTTCTTTTAGTGATTTCCATTGGTTTGCCGTTGTCATGCCGCCGTCCAAATAGTCACACAGGGTGAGGTTGGTGTTCAAGGTCTTTGCTCCCTCGGCTTCTCCTGCTTTCATGACGCGGATGCACCAATCTACGTCGGCAGAGTATTTGTATGTGATGTCGTACGGCGTCTTTTTTGCCAAATCAACTCTTGCGTAAAAAGCCTGATGGCAAACCAACATGCCCCACTTAAAACTTCGCCATGTGAGGTTGCGTGGTGGCTGCAGACGGCGTGGATGTAGGAAGATTCCAGCGTTGTCCACGATATCGGTGTAGCCATATATCACGGATGGCTTGTTGCCATATTTCAGTTTCTCGGCGATGTCTTCGAGTGTGGCTTCGTTAAAAAGTTTGTCGCCAGCGTTCAGGAATACGACATAGTCACCGGTTACGAGATTCAAAGCCTTGTTCATGGCGTCATACAAGCCATTGTCTTTCTCGCTATGTACTATGACGCGTTCGTCTTTCTCGGCATATTCCTTTGCAACAGCCACAGTGCGGTCGTTGGAGCAACCATCCATTATGATATGCTCATAGTAAGGATATACCTGCTCTGCTACACTTTTCATAGTGCGTTCCAGCAACATCGCTGCGTTATAGGTACATGTTACAATCGAGAATTTAATCATATAAATATAAAAAAACCGCGTGCAAAGTTACAATTTCGTGGGCAAATATCCAAAGGAAAATAGTAAAATGTTTCTTTTTTCGTAAAATATGATGAATTTCGAGTGACAGATTGTCGCAATAAGGTGCCATGTTGGCGCATTTGCGGTTCGTGGTATGACCTTTGCGAGGAGGAATGCGAAGGTCAATTCAAAATTCATAATTCATAATTAAATAAAAAGGAGAAAGAGACTATGTTTAATCAAGAACAACAAATGAATCCGAAGGAAGCCCTTGAGCGCTTCTGTAAGAATCTGGTCAGCGATGCCAAGAACGGTAAGCTTGATCCAGTTATAGGCAGGGACGACGAGATTCGTCGTGTGCTGCAGATATTGTCACGACGCACCAAGAACAACCCTATCCTCATTGGTGAGCCGGGTACTGGTAAGACGGCCATTGCCGAAGGTCTCGCACAACGTATTGTGCGAGGCGATGTGCCTGAAAACTTGAAGGAGAAGGAGATATACACCCTCGATATGGGTGCCCTCGTTGCCGGTGCGAAATATAAAGGAGAGTTTGAGGAACGTCTGAAGGGCGTCATCAATGCCGTTATCCAATCGCAGGGTAAGATAATCCTCTTCATCGACGAGATACATACCCTCGTTGGTGCCGGTGGCGGCGACGGCTCTATGGATGCTGCAAACCTCCTGAAGCCAGCACTGGCGCGTGGCGAACTGCGTGCCATCGGTGCTACTACGCTGAACGAATACCAGAAATATTTCGAGAAGGACAAGGCCCTTGAGCGTCGTTTCCAAATCGTCATGGTTGATGAGCCAGACGAACTGTCTGCCATCTCAATCCTCAGGGGGTTGAAGGAGAAGTACGAAAACCACCACAGGGTACGTATTCAGGATGATGCCTGTATCGCTGCTGTTACTCTCTCGGAGCGTTATATCTCTGATCGTTTCTTGCCCGACAAGGCTATCGACCTTATGGATGAGGCGGCTGCCAAGTTGCGTATGGAGCGCGATAGCGTGCCGGAGGAACTGGACGAGTTGACACGAAAGCTGAAGCAGCTTGAGATAGAGCGTGAGGCTATCAAGCGTGAGAAGGACGAGGCGAAACTGAAGGAGCTCAACAAAACCATCTCCGAACTGCAAGACGAGGAGATGCGCATGCGCTCTGAGTGGGTGAAGGAGAAGAATGCCGCAGAATCCGTACAGCAGGCTAAGCAAGAGATGGAGCGCCTGCGTTTTGAGGCCGAGAAGGCTGAGCGCGAAGGGGACTATGGCAAGGTGGCCGAGATACGCTATGGAAAGCTGAAAGACCTTGAGGCGAAGGTGAAGAATGCCACGGCAACGTCCGAGAATAAATACCTGAAGGAAGAGGTTACTGCCGACGATATCGCAGAGGTGGTTTCACGCTGGACGGGCATTCCAGTGTCTCGTATGATGCAAAGTGAGCGTGAGAAACTGCTGCACCTTGAGCAGGAACTCCACAACCGTGTCATCGGTCAGGACGAGGCCATCACGGCCGTCTCAGATGCCGTGCGCCGTTCACGTGCCGGACTGCAAGACCCGAAGCGTCCTATTGCCTCCTTCATATTCCTTGGCACTACGGGTGTCGGAAAGACGGAACTGGCAAAGGCATTGGCAGACTATCTCTTCAATGACGAGTCACTGATGACACGTATTGATATGTCTGAGTATCAGGAGAAATACTCTGTGTCACGCCTGATTGGTGCGCCTCCGGGCTATGTAGGCTACGACGAGGGCGGACAACTTACCGAGGCAGTGCGACGTAAGCCGTACTCCGTTGTCCTCTTCGACGAGATAGAGAAAGCCCATCAGGACGTCTTCAACATCCTTCTGCAGGTGCTTGACGACGGACGTCTGACAGACTCGAAGGGTAGGGTGGTGAACTTCAAGAATACCATCATCATCATGACTTCCAACCTCACCAAAGATCAGCTTTATGGCAAGGCTCCAATCCTTGACGGCAATGGCATGGTGAAGCCCCCAATCCGTCCGGAGTTCCTCAACCGTATCGATGAAATCATCAATTTCAGTCAGCTTACGAAGGACCAAATCAGCGACATCGTCCGTCTGCAGATGAACCGTGTTGCCAAGATGCTTCAGGCACAGGGATTTGAGTTGAACGTCACCGACGCTGCCGTTGCTACGCTGGCCGAGGCAGGCTTTGACCCCGACTTCGGAGCACGTCCTGTAAAGCGTGCCATCCAGCGCGATGTCCTCAACGCCCTCAGCAAGCAACTCCTTGCCGGCACAGTGTCAAAGGATAAGCCTATCACCGTCGATAGCAACAATGGTGAGATAGAGTTTAGGAACTAAAAAAGAACTTGCAGTCATTCCGGCTGCAAGTTTTCTTTTATAATATATATATAATGAATAGAAAGGCGACTGCCCAGCAGAGGACGATGACTTGGGTGAAGGGATCGCGGAGGAGCACCTTCGTGGGGTCGCCGCTCTTTTCGTCAACAACGGCGAGCTGCATGTATCTCAACACTCCAAGGAGGACGAAGATGGTGGTGAGATAGATGTGGCGATTGTCGAAGTTGGCTATCGTCTCGGGCGATACGGTGTACATGATATAGCAGACGAGCATAACGCAGCCTGTCACTGTGATGGCTTCGTTGACGAAGGTGAGGTTGTAGCGCTTCGTGTTGTGACGGGGCGGGATCTTGGTCTTCTGGAATTTCAGTACGTCATCCCTGCGCTTTGCAAACCCTAAGAACAGTGTCAGCAGGAAGGTCATCATGATGAGCCAGTGGGACAGCAATATGCCCGTCGCTGCACCACCTGCTGCTATGCGTAGGAGGAAGCCCATGGAGAGGATGCAGAGGTCGATGATGGCGATACGCTTCAGGCGAATGCAGTATGCCATTTCCATCAGCCAATATATTATTATAATGTATGGCAACGGCAGTGTCGTTGAGACAACATCGTATGGCAGCGCGAAGGACAGTGCTATGCTCAGTGCGAGCATCACTAACATCAAGGCATAGCCCATAGCGACGGATATCTTGCCGCTGGCAATGGGACGGTGGCACTTCTCTACGTGGCGACGGTCATCTTCTACGTCGATGATATCGTTGAAGCAGTATATGCTGGAGGCGACGAATGAGAAGGCGAAGAAGGCTATGATGCTATTTATAAGCAACGGCACATTCATCAACTGATGCCCGAAGAACAAGGGCATGAAGACGAAGAAGTTCTTGACCCACTGATAAGGGCGCAGAATTTGTAAAACGCTTTTCATTTCAGGGTGGCTATTATTTTCTTGAATATTATTGCGAGCAGGATGGTGGCGATGATGTATATCGTCAGGCCGTCAAGGATGTCACCGCTTCTGCTGATAGGAATAAATATTTTTCGCGTAATGGGATGGCACACGAAGATGGCGGCGCTGATGCCTCCCACCCATGCTATGCCACGCACCAGAATGTCGGCTGCCGGAATGGCGGACAGCATCTTGATAAAGGCAACATGGGCAACAACAACGAAGAAAGGCACTATCAGCCACGTCCAGAAGTTGAAGGATAGGAGTATAATTGCGGCTGTGGACAACAAAAAGGCCGTAATTCCGTAATTTCGTAATTCAGTTGTTCCGAAGTCCTGCGTCAGTCTACCGCAGAGCAGTCCCATTCCGAACGGCATCATGTTGCCCATGAAGTTATAGCGTATGCGGTTGATGGCATCGCCTTCGGGACTGTCATAGCACAGGGTCTGTATCGCCATGCAGCAGATGATGAGCCCCACGTTCCATCCCCAATGGCGGCGGTAGAGGAACAGACGATAGACGAGATATAACTCCATCATCAGTCCGAAGAACCAATACGGGCCGGGCCAGATGCGATGGTCGGGGTCGGGGAATATATTGATGGTCATCGTAAGCTGCTCTATGATGGCATCCCATGTCCAATGGTGGCGGCCGGGTGTCATCCAGTCAACCATTGCAAACGTACAGAACCCCAAGAACATCATTGGGAAGAGTTTTTGGTAATGGCTCTTCATAAATTCCCAAATTCCGTTAATCCGTAATCCCGTTGCTCCGTCATTCCGTTGCTCTACTCCGCTTTCGTATTTCAGATAAAGACCGTAGCCGCTGAGGAACACGAAGACGGGAACGCCATAGTGGCCGAAGAACGAGAAGAGATGGTATAGCAGGTTCTGGTCGGGGTGGGTGAGGATATACCAAAAACGCTCTGCATTATGCATGTGGAACTGGTATTCGTTCTCCTTCACCATCGGACCGAGCCAGTGGAGGTAGTTATGCAAGAAGATGCCAATGATGGCAATGCCTCGCAATGCTGAACATTCTGCTCTACTTAAGAGTGTCATAGTCAGTGTTGTTTTTCAGTAATCGACGACGCGACTCGTCATATTGTGGTGAGAGTATGTCGTACTGTGGTTTGTAGTACTTGGTATGGATGCCGGCCAGTCCCATGAGCAGATGGCTCAGGGCGTCCGTCATATATTTCTTTGGCGCTGCCGCCTTGATGGCTGCCACTACGTCGGGGTGGTTCTTAGCATAGAGTGGGGTGGTGTATATCCACATCGGGATGCGGAACTCCTCGTCGGCAAGGCGCTTGTTGATGACGGCATCATGCATCCTGCCAAAGAAATGCCGGGCACCGGGGCCAAAGACTTCCTCACCATGGTCGGGAATATAAATGATGATGGCATCGTCGTTCTTGAAACGCTCCACAATCTGGTTTACGATGCTATCGTTATACCATACGCTGTTGTCGTAGTCGGCAAGCACTTTTCGTTTCTTTGTGGGAATGTCGGTATCGTTAGGATATTCACTTACTCCCCATTTCTTCATGCGGTTAGGACAGCGTATGCGGTAGTTGACATGCATTCCCATGAGGTGGAAGATATGCAGTTGCTTCGTGCTGTCCATACCCTTGCTGCGTTGCATGTCAGCCATAGCATCATAGTCCTTCAGCAATCCTTCGTCAAAGACATGCAGGCGGTTGTTGCGGTGGTCGAACTGCACTGATGACAACTCTTCGTCGTTGATAAAGAAGCCGCCAGAGAAGTCATAGACCTCCTGCTTTGCCTTTGTTTGGAACTGGTTTGTGAGGAAATTGACATTATATCCAGCCTTGCGGAATATCTCGCAGAACAATGGGTAGTCACACCATTCGCCCTTGTCACCGACGCAATAGGTCGTCATGAAATGTTTGAAGACAAAACTCGTCAGGTTCCATGGCGATACGACATCTTCGAACTTCGTCAGGCGTCCTTCCTTCTCCATGCGCACCTGATTTGGCATATTCTCTTTGTCGTAGCCATACAGCTGTGCGTGGCGTTTGTTGAAACTCTCACCGATGATGAGGACAATCTCAGGACTCTTCACCGAACAGCTATCCACCTCCACCTTACCGATGGTGGCCTTCAGTTTGCCCAGTTGTTGACCGATGAGTTGGTTGCAGCGTATGGAGAATGCCAAGCGCATTGGCGGCTGGTATAGCTCTGTGTGAGGGCGATAGGCAAGCGAATGCTCCACCTGTCCTATTGTCTCCAGCGACATGGTATGCAGGTACATCTGCTTGTTAGGGTAGGTGAGGTAGAAGCACACTCCGACAGCAATAGCAACAGCGGTGCCAAGGATGGGCTTGTAGGGGAGATGGGAAAGATGAGAGCAATGGGAAATATGTTTCCAACTGCCTGCTACGATTGCGTGCAGCAATGGCACAAGGGCTATGACGCCTACTTCGCTGAATATGATGTCGGACGTTACGTAGCTCTGCAAGAATTCACCGGCTTCGTTACTTGTCGTCTCACCTATCAGCAACAGCATCGAGGGATTAAGCGTGCTGCCGAACTTCACAAAGCAGAACATATCGGCAATATACAGCACATAGACGGCAATGTAAAAGACTGCCAGCAGCAGGCGGTAAGCCCAGTTGCATATCTTTCTGCCAACCGTCGTTGCTCCTTCTTTATATAATAGTCTTTTTATCACCAGCCAGATGGCGGCTATGATAAATACATCCGCGAAGAGCTCGTATGGAGCCCATTCATACATGTGTGCTGTCTTGTATGGAGGAACGGTCAGGATGCTGCTCATTATACCTACCAGGTACAGGAACAGAAACATTCGCGTCATTATGGGACGTAGAAAGATGCTCATCAAATTGTTAATCTGTTTTTGTCAAAAACCGGTGCAAATGTACAAAAAAGCAATGTATCAATTACTTATAATATAGTATTTTTTGCGTTTTTTTGAAAAAAAATAGGAAAACATGCCATAGTCTCCCACAAAATTCATACTTTTGCGAGCATGAATTTAGGTAAGATATCTACTTATAGGGGTCAGTTGATGGGCTTTGCCATTATCATCGTCATGTTATTCCACATGGGAGTGCCCCGCAGCAGTTCGTGGTATGGATTGGTCCGCATGGGCAATCTGGGTGTTGATATTTTCCTGTTTCTCTCGGGAATGGGATTGTGGTATAGTTGGAGTAAGAATCCCGACCTGAGGCGGTTCTATTTCAACCGCATTATCCGCATCTACCCTGCATGGCTCATCATTGCCGGCTATTACTTCGTGAGCCGCTTCGACTTTGCGCATGCCACCTTCGATGGATGGGTGAATCTCATCATGCAGGTATTCTTCAACTGGAACTTCTGGCGCTATGACCAACTGACGTTCTGGTATGTTCCTGCCACGATGATGATGTATTTCTTCGCACCATTCTATATGGAGGTGGTGCGTCGCAACCCAGCCTGCCGTTGGCTTGTTGCCTTCCCGCTGATGTGGTGTATCATGGTGCAGTATATCACGCCGATACATAGTGCCGTCGGACATATCGAGATATTCTGGAGCCGTGTGCCGATATTCTGTCTTGGTATCAATCTGGCAGAGGCGATACGCAGTAAGACGAGGCTGTCGGCTGATTCATGGATTTTCGTCATCGCTGCTTTCATCTTTAGTCTTGGAGCATGTGTGTGGTTGGAGCAGATGCGCCACGGACGCTTCCCGCTTTATACCGAGCGAATGCTGTACATAGTGCTCGCTATCACGACGGTAATCATCATGAGCGAGGTGTTCGACGCACTGTCACACATACGGGGCATCAATACCGCGATAGGTTTTGTGGGCGGCATTTCTCTGGAGATATACCTGCTTCATGTGGAGTACGTCCTCAAACCCCTGCAGCATGCATACCACCTGTCATACTGGCCCAGGTTCTTCATTACCCTCGCCATCAGCGTTCCGATAGCATGGATAATAAGCAAGGTATGTGCTTTCGCAACGAAAACGATAACGATAACGAAAACGAAAACGAAAAGATGATAAGAATAGGAATGGGATATGATGTCCACCAGCTTGTAGAAGGTCGCGACCTGTGGCTGGGTGGAATAAAGATAGAGCATACACACGGTCTGTTGGGCCATAGTGATGCTGACGTGTTGATACATGCTATTTGCGACGCTCTCCTTGGGGCAGCGAATATGCGGGATATCGGGTACCACTTCCCTGATACTGCCGCAGAAACCGATGGCATTGACTCCAAGATATTGTTGCGGAAGACGATAGAGCTCATCGCTACGAAGGGATATAAGGTGGGCAATATCGACTGCACGATATGTGCCGAGCAGCCAAAGCTCAATCCGCACATTGAGGCGATGAAGGATTGCCTCGCGGAGGTGATGCAGACTGATAGGGACAATATCTCTATCAAGGCCACCACAACCGAGAAGCTCGGCTTCACTGGCCGTAAAGAAGGCATCTCGGCGTATGCGGTGGCGCTGATAGAACATTGACCATTGAGCATTGAACATTGAACATTGAATATTATGAAGAAAATCACGTTTCTTATCCTGACACTTGTTGTCTTTGGTGTTGCTGCCTCTTTCGCTGCAAAGAAGCAGCTGCGTGTAATGTCCGACCGTGAATACTGGGCTTCTCAGGCTTACCGTATTGCGGCGCCAGTTCTTGAACCGATGTCGCGTGGTATGCTCTCCACGGAGATGCAGATAGAGGTCAGTCCCTCTTTCGATTCGCGTGACAAGCGCGTCACCTACATGGAATGCTTCGGTCGCCTGATGGCCGGTATTGCTCCGTGGCTTTCGTTGCCCGATGATGATACCCCCGAAGGTAAGGAGCGCCGGAAGGTGAAGGAATGGGCCCTGAAGGCGTATGCAGAGGCTGTGAATCCTGACTCAAAGGACTATCTGCTGTGGCGTAAGGAAGGACAGCCATTGGTGGATGCGGCATATATCGCTGAGTCGTTGATACGCGGCTTTGATGCGCTGTGGAAACCTCTTGATGAGACTACGAAGGCACGTTATATTGATGAGTTCACCCGTCTTCGCCGCGTAGAGCCGCCTTATACCAACTGGCTGCTGTTTGCTGCGGAGATAGAGTCGTTCCTCGCCAAGGCCGGTGCGCCTTATGACAGCTACCGCGTAAATGGTGCTGTCCGCAAGTGTGAGGAATGGTATGTGGGTGACGGCTGGTATTCTGACGGTCAGGGCACGTTTGCCTTCGACTATTACTCCAGCTACGTCTTCCATGCCATGTATCTTGAGACGCTCGCTACGATGCGCGATGTCCGCGGCTACGGTTGGAAGATAAACTACAAAGACTTCTACGCCCGTGCCCTGAAGCGCTGTCAGAAGTTCTCTATCATCCTTGAGCGCTTCATCTCTCCCGAGGGCACTTTCCCCGTTTTCGGCCGCAGCATCCCTTACCGTCTCGCTGCCATGCAACCGTTAGCGTGGGTGGCGTGGCAGAAGACGCTGCCGAAGGATTTAAGCAACGGACAGGTTAGAAACGCCCTCACAAAGGTGATGCACCGCATGTGGGACGCTCCGGGCAACTTTAACGAAAAGGGATTCCTTACTATCGGCTTCTGCGGCAGACAGCCGGAGGTGGCTGACTGGTACACTAACAACGGTTCGCTGTATATCACTTCTGAGGTATTGCTGCCACTTGGCCTGCCTGCTGATGACCCGTTCTGGACAGACCCTGCCGAGGATATAACACAGGAAAAAGCCTGGGGCGGCAAACCATTCCCGAAGGATCATATTTGGGAGTAAAAGGTCAAAGGTCTAAGGTCAAAGGCTTTTGTTTAATTCAAAATTCTTAATTCAAAATTAAAAATTCATAATTGAAAAATCCTTGGTCATATAGAGAAGGTTTAGTGATTGGAGCGGGACTTGCTGTTGTGGGCATCCTGCTCCAGTTATCTGTCGGTGCCATCGACTGGGCGCTGTTTGCCTTTCCTTTTAATATTATAGCGCTGGCGGTGGTATTAGCGTTGGTTGTCGCGCTGGTCTTCTTCGGCAATAGAAGCAACGCCATAAGATACCTCACCAGCGGCAAGGCGGCTGTCATCTCCCTTGTGTATGTCAGCATCGTCACCGTCGTCATGGGCTTTGGCAACGACCTGCTGTCGTCGTGGGTGTTTGTGCTGCCATATCTGTGGATGACGCTTATCGTCGGTGCGGTGTCATTACGTCAGCTGCTGGCACTGCGGTCGTGGCGTGGCGGTAGGAAGGGACGTTGGGGGGCGTTGTTCTCACATGTCGGACTCTTCATGGCCCTCGTCTGCGGAACGCTCGGCAATGCCGACATACAGAAGCTGCGCGTGGCGATACCGGAAGGCGGTAGGGAACAGTTGGCGTATGACATGCAGAACCGTCCGCAAAAGCTCGACTTTGCGATACGGCTGAATGACTTCTCCATCGAGATGTATCCTGCAGAGCTTGGCGGCGGCCCGAAGCGCTATGCCTCCGACGTCACGCTCTTCATTGCCGACGGCGATTCCTTGCGCGATACCATTTTGGTGAACAAGCCCCTCAGCATCATGGGGTGGAAGGTCTATCAGCTGTCGTACAACGAGGCGATGGGCGGGATGAGCGAGAGCAGCGTCCTCGAACTGGTCCGCGACCCTTGGCTGCCGTATGTCTATGTCGGAATCTTTATGTTGCTCCTCGGGGCCATCCTTCTCTTCTTTAAACATTGAAACTAATGATTACTTGGTTTGACTTCGTATATTTCGCTGTTCCGGCGGTGGTGCTGTGGGCGTGCGGTGCTTGGCTGGCGTGGAAGGATAAGCGTACTGCGGCCCTTTCCGTGACGGCTGTTGGCATTGCGGTCTTCGCTGCCTATATCGCGCTGATGTGGATGTCGCTGGAGCGGCCTCCGCTGCGTACTATGGGCGAGACGCGCCTGTGGTATTCCTTCTTCATGCCGGTGGTGGGCTTTGTGACCTACATGCGGTGGCGTTACCGGTGGCTGCTGTCGTTCTCTACGCTGATGGCGACCGTCTTTGTGTGCATCAACATCTTCAAACCCGAGATACACAGCAAGACGCTGATGCCGGCGTTGCAGAGCCCGTGGTTCGCACCCCATGTCATCATCTATATGTTCTCCTACGCCATCCTCGGGGCAGCATTCCTTGTGGCGGTGTATATGCTCTATAAGGGCAGGCGGCAGAGGGATGTCTCGGCACTCTTCTCGCAGCATGCGCAGCTGTTGGACGACCTGACCTCTACGGGCATCTGCTTCATCACCTTCGGCATGCTCTTCGGTGCGCTGTGGGCAAAGGAGGCGTGGGGCCATTACTGGTCGTGGGACCCGAAGGAGACGTGGGCGGCTGCCACATGGACCATCTACCTCACCTATCTCCATGCCCGTCTTGCCAGTCCGCAACGCCATCGCCTCGCGCTATGGCTCCTCGTGACAGGCTTTGTGTGTCTGCAGATGTGCTGGTGGGGCATCAACTACCTGCCCGACGCGGTGAGTGTACACACTTATAATATGAATTAAGAGCAATTGGTCCTATTAGTCCTATTAGTCCCATTGGACCTATTGGACCCATTGGACCCATTTTTTTAACTATGAAAATTGTTATCTGGGATTTAGACGGTACCTTGATGGATACCTTGACTGATTTGATGAACAGCACTAATTACGCCTTGTCGCAGTGTGGCATGCCGACGCGGTCTTACGACGAGGTGCGGCAGTTTGTGGGCAACGGCGTGCACAAACTGATAGAGCGTGCCGTGGGCAGCAATGGCTCTCCGGAGGATGTCGAAAAATGCTTCGCTGCCTTTAAGCAGCACTACATGGTGCATTGCAAGGACACCACCAAGCCCTACGACGGCATCGTGAATGTTATCCGCCAGCTGCACGACCGCGGCGTCCGGCAGGCCATCGTCAGCAACAAGCTGCAGGGTGGGGTGACGGAGCTCCATGAGGAATGGTTCCGCGGTATCATCGACGTTGCCATCGGCGAGACTCCCGACGTGCAGCGTAAGCCCGCGCCCGATATGGTGAACAAAGCCATCGTCGCCCTCAGGGAAAAGTTCGGCATCGCCCCCGATGCCCCCGTCGAGGCAGTATATATCGGCGACAGCGACGTCGATCTCATGACAGCCCGCAACGCCGGCCTGCCCTGCATCTCCGTCCTCTGGGGCTTCCGTAGCAAAGATTTTCTCCTGGCCCACGGCGCAAAGACATTCGCCGAAAAGCCGCAGGATATTATAACGTTCATCGGTTAACGGCTTACGGCTTACAGCTTAATAGACATTGGCGCAGGATGCGATTGCATCTTGCGCCAATTCTTCATTTTTTCATTTCTTCATTCTTAATCAAAGCGCCCGCGGCGCTTTGATTAACCTTCCTCCCATCCATCTCCGGTGCTTCCACCGCCTCCGGTGCCAGGGTCAGAAGGAGTGTCAGGATTTGTCGGATTCGTTGGCGTCGTGCCTGGGTCAGAAGTTGGTGTCGGTGTAGTGCCGCCCTCGTCATCGCTTGGTATAGCCGTGTCGGTAGCCACGAACTTCACCTTCTGTGCCTGCTTATGCATGGCAAACTCCTTCGAGAACTTGATGCCGATGGTGGCACCCAGTGTCCATGTCAGGCGGTCGGGCGTCAGGTCGCTTTCCTGAGCCACATTGCGAATGTCAACGGAGGGGTCTTGTGCATGTGCCGCCGTCGTCTCCTGCAGTATCTGCTCGTCGTTTACGGAGCCCGACACCTTCGGATAGATAGTCACCATCTTCGTGCCCTGTTCGTTAGAAAGCGTTACGCGGTTCGACTCCATCACCTCCTCCAACACGATGTCGGCAATGGCAGCCACTACTGCCTGCACCTCGTAAGGCTTGAAACCGGTACGGGCCGCAATCTTCGCACCCAAGTCCCTGTTCTCGATTTCATTGTCAATCACTGCCTCAGCATAAAAGCTGTGGGTCCTTCCTTGCATGTTGCTCGTAGGCTTAAATTCACGAGCGCGCCATTTGTTTTTAGCCATAGTTTTGTCTTAATTAAAAGGTTAAATATAAGGGGTAAAAATCTTAGTATACTATCTTGCCCCAACTTAGTATACTATCTTATCCTAACTTAGTATACTATCTTACCCATACTTAGTATACTAACTTTTTCATACTCTCCTAAGGGACCGGAAAACGTCCCTGCACCGGAGGCTTTTTCATCACCGGCGGAGGGCGACCGCCTTTTTTAGTTAGATTGTTGTTCATATTGCTTCACGTCTATATATAATATTTAAATTCTTTTCAAAAAGAGACGTGAAGCATGTATAGTATATTGAAGACCAACGAGGAAACCCCTTTCCTACAGGAAGACAATAAACCATCTATGCCCACGCCTCTTATGAGAGTGAGCAGACAGCCTTCGTTTTTCCTGTTTATTTGTTATGGGGTTTTTGTTGGTCTTAACAGAAAACTGTAGGCTCTATTCTTGCCATTAAATTTTCGACTACAAAAGTATATAAATTTCATGTATTATGAAACACCAAACTCGAAAAAATGACTAAACCACCCGAATTTTATGCGATTTTCACAATTAAATAGCTTGGATTTAGGATTTTTTACTACATTTGCAGCCGACATTTGTAAAGAAAACGATTATGAAGCGAACCTTCCTGTCACTTTTAGTCATCTTGGCGGCGATAGCTGCTAATGCACAGGAATCCGGCAATCCCGGCTGGCTGTGGGAAATCAGCGGCAACGGGCTGACGCAGAAGTCATATCTCTTCGGCACCTGCCACGGCGACGGACATAGCTTCACAAGGGAAGAGGTGTTCGGCATCACGGGGCTGGAGAACGCTTTTAACAATGTGGAAACGGTGTTGTTTGAAATGGAAATGGATCCCAACAAACTGGACTCTGCCGAAATAAAAGCTGCGAGAGAGAGCAATGACAAACTGAAGAAGTGGATTAAGAACCCGGGCCCGAATTACATGATGCCCGAAGGCGTTTACTACAAACCGCTTTTCGACAGCATTGCCCACTTCAATGAGGTTGATAAGTTCCTTGCAAAGAAGGATATGGAATATTGGAAGAAGACGCCGGGATATTGGTTCTCTGTACTGAAAATCGTTATTTTCACAGCCACTCGTATGGCAAAGACCGTAGAAGCAGTATTGTTCGAGGAAACGGTAAAGCGTGGCTACAAGACCGGCGGTCTGGAGGGGACGAATGATATCAGCGGTTCGCTGGACAGCCTGTTCAAGAAGAATGCCTTCCTTGATAAATTATCCATGAAGGAGCAGGCCGACACACTCTATGGCACTATCAAGGTGATGCTAAATGGCGAGATGATGCGTTTCTTGGGTGAGTTTACTAAAGCATACCTGTCCAATGACACATGCAAGATGCACAGCCATATTGAAGCTATGGATTCTATGGTGCAAGTTAGTGACGAAGAAAAAAGCGACACCCTCTTACTTCGCAACCGAAACATGGCGTGGCTTCCGGCAATCAAGAAGAATATGGCTGCCCAGCCCACCATGATAGCCGTCGGCTGCCGCCACTTGTTGTCCAACGACGGACTCATCGCTATCCTACGCCGCGAAGGCTACACCGTAGAGCCCGTAAAATAATTCAGACACCTGCATAACACCACTTCGGGAGGACTCGCACACTTTGCGAATCCTCCCGAAGTTATATTCCATAGTTTCGTTCTCTCTTAAATTGAAAAAACGGATAGCACCGCCACCGGACTATCCGCTTATTGTTTTACCTTTATAATATATATGCTACACCGATTTTTTTAAAATTATACGTTCAATATTTCCAACAACTCCACATATTTCAGAATGGGAATGCCCGCATGCTGATGGAGGTCTGTAAGGTCTTTGTCACCACTGACGATATAATCAACGGGAACACTCTCGGCGAGAGCTAAGAGATAAATATCTTTCGGGTCACGATTGGTGATGCTTGTAGTATCGCCAACATCGAAGAGCTCACAGAATTGCGTCATCAATTGATGGACGCGCTCAATCTGTGCCTCATTGACGTAACGTAAAATTTTAGGACGGTGAGCCACGTTGAGAAATTCTTGCTCCAACTCATCGCAATAACACACCACGACATCGGGACGGCCAAAAACGTCAAGCAACGTATTCAGTTGTTTTCCAATGAGGAACGAAATCCAGATATTATTGTCGAACAATACTCGTATCATTGTCCATGCCTCACAGCGTTAATCTCTTCCTGAATTTCCTCGTCGGTAATAGGAATATTCACAGGTGCGTTGGCCTGAATGTCTGCAATGAGACTGGCAACTTTAGCCCTTTTCTGCTGTGCCTCCGTAACAAGTGCATTGCTCAGTCGGGCAATAAGAGCGAGCTTGATTTCTGAGCTGGCATTTTTCACAAGTTTCCAGTAACTATTGGTCTCTCGTTCAATTGCAATTGCTGTCATAATCTGATTAGTTAAAAACCTTTCCGGTTGCAAAATTACGACATTCTTCCGATATCACCAAATTTTTATTTAAGTTTTTTGCGAAGAGTTATCGTTATCGTTTTCGTTATCGTTATCGTTTTCGTACGAAGTCCCGTACAGCCCGCAGTAGGTCAGGAGGCCGTTTAGCATCAGCAGTTCGTAGCCCATGTGGTAGGAAGTGTAACGGCTGACGGCGGTGCTGATGACGAAACAAAGGATCGGGGCTGCTATGCATACAACGGGTGCATAGCGGCTCTGCCTGTTGCTGTGGAGCAGGGCGAAGGAGAATAGTCCTAACAGCGGACCGTAGGTGTAGCCGACAAGGGTGTAGATGACATCGATGAGGGACGTGGTGTCGCTGAGGCTGAAGCAGAAGACACACAGGGCAAGGAGCAGGGCCATAGTGAGATGCGTCCTCTTGCGCAGACGCTCGTCGTCGGGCCGCTCGCAGATGTCTATGCAGAAAGTGGTGGTCAGGGCTGTCAGCGAACTGTCAACAGTAGAGAACGATGTCGCCAATATGCCGAGAAGGAAGATGACCGGAACGTGCTCCAGGGCATAGTGGATGAGCAGGTCGTCGGGATTGGAGGGCAGGGGCATGCCTTGCAGATTGGAGAGCATCACGAGCATAGCACCCAACAGCAGAAACAGCGCATTGACGGGCAGGAATGCCATGCCGTAGCTGCACATATCTTTCTGTGCATCGCGGAGACTCTTGCAGGTGAGGTTCTTCTGCATCATGTCCTGGTCAAGGCCCGTCATGACGATGACGATGAATGCACCCGAGATAAAGGAGAGCACAAGGCTCAGGGGGCTAATTGGCCCAATTAGTCCAATTAGTCCCATTGGTCCAATTAGTCCCATTGGACTTATGGGACCAATAAGGTTCCCAAGGCTTTGCCCTACCTGCCATATTATAGTAATGAGGGCAGCGAGCATGCAGAGCGTCTGCAGGGTGTCGGTCCATACCAGCGTCTTGATGCCGCCGCGCCGGGTGTAGAGCCACACGAGGGCGAAGAGCATGAGAATGGTGAGGGATATGTGCCAGCCGAGCATGAGGCTGATGATATAGCAGGGCACAAAGAACTTCGCACCCGTCCCAAGGAGCTTCGAGAGCAGAAAGAACGACGCGCCCGTCTTGTAGGCGGACTGGCCGAGGGGCTTCAGAATGGTGTAGATGGAGGTGACACCGTGGCGGTAATAGTAGGGCAGGAGGAGGTAGGCCACGATGATATAGCCCGGTATGAAGCCGGCGCATACCATGAGGTACGAGAAGCCGGAATGTGTCACCATGCCCGGGACGCTGACAAACGTAACACCCGAGATGCTGGCACCGACCATGCCGAAAGCCACCATGTACCACGGCGACTTGCGCTCGCCACGGAAGAAGACATTATTATTACTCCTTGAAGCAGCCAGGCGGCTCACCCCAAGGAGTAAAAGAAAATAGGTTATTATGACAATGAGCGTCATTTAACCGTTATGAGGTAGTAATTCTTCTTACCTTTCTGTGCAAGGATGTATTTGCCGCCGATGAGGTCGTCGGAAGTGAGAGGACGATTCTGGTCGGTGAGCTTCTCCTTATTTATAGATACGCCACCGCCTTGTACCATCTTTCGCATCTCACCCTTTGACGGGAATACCTTTACGTCGTCACGAGTAAGGAGTTCGATGGCTGGCTGTCCTAACTGATCCTTTGGCAGAGTGAATGTCTCAACGCCCTCGAAGACGTCGAGGAATGTCTGCTCGTCGAGCTTCTCCAGACCTTCCTTGGTAGATTTGCCGAACAGGATGCTTGAAGCCTCTATGGCGGTGTTGAGGTTCTCCTGTCCGTGGACGAGGATGGTAACCTCTTCTGCCAGACGCTTCTGGAGCACACGACGGCCCGGATCCTGCTGATGCTCTGCTACGAGGGCATCGATGGTATCCTTCTCAAGGGAGGTGAATATCTTGATGTAACGCTCTGCATCATCGTCAGAAACGTTGAGCCAGAACTGATAGAACTTATATGGAGAGGTGCGGGCTGGGTCGAGCCAGATGTTACCGCTCTCTGTCTTGCCGAACTTCTTGCCGTCTGCCTTGGTGATGAGCGGACAGGTGAGGGCGTATGCCTCATTGTCGTTGCCGAGGGTGCGACGGATAAGCTCTGTACCGGTGGTCATGTTACCCCACTGGTCGTTACCGCCGAGCTGCATCTTACAGTTCTTGGTCTGATAGAGATGCAGGAAGTCGTAGCCCTGCAGCAGCTGATAGGTGAACTCTGTGAATGACAGACCGTCGCGGGCTGTTCCGTTGAGACGCTGCTGGACAGAGTCCTTCGCCATCATATAGTTTACGGTGATGTGCTTGCCGACGGTGCGTGCGAACTCGAGGAAGGTGAAGTCCTTCATCCAGTCGTAGTTGTTAACCATCTCGGCAGCATTAGGCTCGTTGGAATTGAAGTCGAGGAACTTTGCCACCTGTGCCTTGATGCACTCCTGATTGTGATAGAGAGTCTCTGCATCGAGGAGGTTGCGCTCCTGTGACTTGCCTGATGGGTCGCCAATCATGCCGGTAGCTCCTCCCACGAGGATGATAGGCTTGTGGCCGCAGCGCTGCAGATGGCGCAGCATCATGATGCCACAAAGGTGACCGATGTGGAGTGAGTCAGCTGTAGGGTCGGTACCCAAGTAAGCTGTTACCATTTCCTTCTGAAGCAATTCCTCTGCTCCAGGCATAATCTGCGCGAGCATTCCGCGCCATTTGAGTTCTTCAATGAAGTTTTTCATATTATCTCTTAAAAACTTAACTCTTAACTTTTAACTCTTAACTCTTAACTCTTCATGGCACCGGGTCATATCCCGAACCGCCCCAGGGGTGACATCTCAGGAGACGTCGTATTGCGAGATACAGTCCGCGAATGGGACCGTGTTTTATTATTGCTTCCTTAGCGTATTGTGAGCACGTCGGCGTGAAGCGGCACGAGGCCGGCGTGAAGGGCGAGATGCAGACCTGGTAGAATGTGATGGGGGCTAACAGGATTGCTGTGCCAATTGTTCTGAGCCACGTTGCAATAGGTTGCATACTTTCTTGTTTATTACGCTGGTAGGATAATGCTTGCTGTCGAGCCAAAGGAATGCTACAGAGAGCGGCTTCGATGTGACAAGAAGAGATTTGTTGGTGCGGTATGCCTCACGTATCTGTCTCTTGACGCGGTTGCGGTCAACGGCATTGTGGAAGAGACGCTTCGGTACGGAGATGAGCACCTGTGTACTGTCGGCTTCTCTATATACCATTCTTATAGGATATGCCTGCAGGCTCTTGCTTTCTCCTGGCTCAAAGAGACGCTCGATGAGCAGATGGCTGCACAGATGTTCGCGCTTAGGAAAACCGTTCTTCTTCATTTCTCAATCTCTTTTTCTCTTTCCTCCGGCGTTACTCCGCTATCTCTTGCAGGTAATGACGCAGCGCACTCGTCATGGAAGGATACTTCTCTGTAGGAGCCTCGATATCGAGCGAGAGGCCTGCATCGCGTGCTGCCTGAGCAGTAGCAGGACCAAAGGTGCCAATCTTCATATCACCATCTTTGAAATCAGGGAATGTCTCCTTGAGGGCCTTGATGCCGGTAGGGGAGAAGAAGAGGGCCATGTCGTAGTCGAAAGCCTTAAGCTCTTCCTTTGAGAAGGTATTATTGACGGTGCGATACATTATGCACTCGGTATGGTTGAGACCGTTCTTGTCAAGAAGCTCCGTGATGCAGTTGCTGGCAACATCACTGACCGGCACGAGATATTTCTCATTCTTATGCTTCACCATAGAAGGGATGAGATCGTCTATCTTACCGGATGAACCGAAGAAGATCTTGCGTTTGCGATACTGGGTGTATTTCTGGATGTAGAGCGCGATAGTCTCGGTGACACAGAAATACTTCATCGTCTCAGGCACGTTAAAGCGTGCTTCCTTTGCCAATGCGAAGTAGTTGTCTATAGCATGGCGGGAGGTGAAGATAATGGCTGTGTAATCGTTGAAGTTAATATGTTGTTGGCGAAATTCCTGAATGGAAACGCTTTCTACCTTGATGAAAGGTCGGAAGACGATTTCGACACCAAAATCTTCGGAAATGGTGTAATACAACGACTTATTGCTGGTGGGTTGGGGTTGAGAAACTAAAATCTTTTTTACCATCGTGTTTATGTCAGAAGTGTTACTGTTTTTATGTGCCTTTTAATGTTTGTGCTACACCTGTTAAAGTGCCAGCGAGTAAAGCCAAGGGTACGGCTTCAAGGGTGCAAAGGTACAAAAAAAATGGGACATACAACTTTTTTTTCTTAAAAAAGATGCTCCATGCATTATAAATTCTAACAAAAAAGGTGATTGCAACGCCTATTATTGCCAGAATGAGTGTCGTTGGAGCGCCTAATCCTAAGTAAATATTAATAATTGCTATAGGCAGAAACCATAGTCCCTGCAGTGCTGTTGTAAAGCTGAAGAGATGTCGCCATGCACGCCATTGCTGTATGTTGCTGTACATGGGAATGCTGATCATGTACAGGAAACGCTTCATTAGCAGATAGGCAATGAAGATACCTGCATATGACATCATCACGAGGTAGTGATTGATAGCGAGAGCGTTTCCGAAGTAATGTAGCTCAGCAGAATAGCCTATCAGCGACAGGGAAAATACCGACAGGGCGGACAGAAATAATTCTTCGCGTTCGTTGTTTTTTGTACGACGATAGTTGCTGAGGTTCGTCGTTTGAATGAACAATGAGCGTATGCGTAGTGACAGGACGTTCCTTGAGCGCATTACTATCATTATCGATAGCAACGAACACAATAGTAGCACCAGTGACAACGTATTGTCTGTGGATATGGTATAGGGAACAGAAAGTCCTTCGACACGCATTACAGGAATGCTTTTCTAAACTTTTCTACGAGGTCGAGTTTCTCCCAAGTGAAAAGCTCTACTTCAATCTCTTTAGTAGGATGATAGGCTGAAGTGAATACTTTCTTTATAGTATGTGGCTGACGACCCATATGTCCGTAGGCTGCTGTTTCAACATACATAGGCTGACGCAACTTTAGGGTGCGCTCGATTGCCTTCGGACGGAAGTCAAACAAATCCTTGAGCTTTGCTGCTATCTCGCCGTCAGTCATCTTTACATGACTCTTACCGTAGGTGTTGACATACACGGAAACAGGTTCTGCAACACCGATAGCGTAAGAAAGCTGTACAAGAATCTCATCACTCACACCGGCTGCCACAAGATTCTTTGCGACATAGCGTGCTGCATAGGCGGCTGAGCGGTCAACCTTTGAAGAGTCCTTGCCAGAGAATGCACCGCCACCATGAGCACCACGACCTCCGTAGGTGTCAACGATAATCTTACGACCTGTGAGACCTGTATCACCGTGAGGACCTCCGATGACAAACTTTCCTGTAGGGTTGACGAGGTATTTTATATCGTCGTTAAACAATTCCAGCATCTTTGGGTCGTTCAGCTGTGCCTTGACACGAGGTATCAGGATGTTGACGACATCGTCCTTGATCTTTGCAAGCATTGGGGCATCAGCATCGAATTCGTCGTGCTGTGTTGAGACAACAATAGTGTCAATGCGCTCTGGTACACCAGCATCGCTGTATTGCACCGTTACCTGTGACTTGCTGTCAGGACGCAGATATGTCATCTGCTTGCCTTCCTTGCGGATGTCGGCGAGAGTCTTCATGATGAGATGGGCAATGTCGAGTGTTACAGGAATGTAACGGTCTGTCTCGTTGGTAGCATAACCAAACATCATGCCCTGGTCACCGGCTCCCTGCTCTTCTTCTATCTCGCGGCTGACACCCTGATTGATGTCCTGACTCTGCTCATGGATAGCAGAGAGAATGCCGCATGAATTGCCGTCAAACTGATATTCGGACTTGGTATAACCGATGCGATTGATAGTATTGCGTGCAATAGTCTGAAGGTCAATGTATGCTTCAGAAGATACCTCGCCCATAAGAACTACCTGTCCTGTGGTGACGAATGATTCTATAGCGCAATGTGCAGTACTGTCGTATGCAAGGAATTGGTCGAGTAGGGCATCGCTAATCTGGTCAGCGACTTTATCGGGATGACCCTCGGAAACAGATTCTGATGTAAAAAGGTACATATATAAAGTTGAAAGTTTAAAGTTGAGAATTTAGAGTAAAAAATCCCTCAAAAGCATTGCATGCTCATGAGGGATTATCTAATCGTCTTTGTAATCTTACTTACGCAGGCCGAGTGCCTTCACGATAGCACGATAACGGTTGATGTCGCGATCGTAGAGGTAATCGAGCAGTGAACGACGCTTACCTACGAGCTTTGTCAGAGAACGTGCTGTCTTGTAGTCCTTATGGTTAGCCTTCAGGTGCTCTGTGAGGTGCTTGATACGATAGGTGAAGAGTGCTATCTGGCTCTCTGCTGAACCTGTATCAGTTGTTCCTTTACCATACTGACCAAAAATTTCGACCTTCTTTTCGTTGTCTAAATACATAATAATTTGTTGAGGTGACTGTAGTGTGAGTAATTCTCATTACATCCTTCGAATGCTTGTGAAGCCAGTCACTAAAACACTCACGGCATCGTCGAATGCAGCTTCGTTTTTTACGAAAGCGGGTGCAAAGGTACTGTTTTTTTTTGAAACTACCAAATTTTTTTGGCAATTATTCTCTATAATATACGCGCTTTACCCTATTTGAGATACCCGTAAGTAGTTCGTAGGGGATGGTGTCAAGGATGTCAGAAAGTACTGTGACAGGTAGGTTGTTGCCGAATATTTCTACGCTATCACCCTCTTTACAATCGATACCTGTAACATCAATCATGCATACATCCATGCAGACATTTCCGACATACTCGGCTTTCTGACCATTGACGAGACAATAGGCATGATGATTGCCAAGATGCCTGTTCAGTCCGTCAGCATATCCTATAGGGATGGCTGCAATGAGACTGTCTTTGTCAAGTATGGTACGACGTGAATAACCGATAGAGTCTCCAGCTTTCACGTGTCGAATCTGTAGGATAGTGGTCTTCAGGGTTGCTACATTATTTATTATACTATTATTGCGAGGGTTGACACCATAAAGTCCAATGCCCAAACGACACATGTCTTCTTGATATTCAGGGAAGTGTTCTATGGCTGCGCTGTTACAGATGTGGCGTAATATATGATGTGAGAATGCTGCCTGAACAGCATCCGCTCCCTTTGTGAAAAGAGCATACTGCATCTTTGAGAATTCATCAAAACCATCACCATCGCTGCCAACAAAGTGAGAGAATATGGAACGAGGTATTAACGCACTTTGATGTGTCAGATATTCTACGAGACGTGGCATATCGTCAATCGGGTGGAATCCAAGACGATGCATGCCAGTGTCAAGCTTGATATGTATAGGCCACCCGGTAATGCCTTCTTTCGTAGCCGCGTGACAAAGAGCTTCGAGCAGACGGAAGGAATAGACTTCGGGCTCTAAGTCATAGTCGAACATGGTTTTGAAAGCGGTCATCTCGGGGTTCATTATCATGATGTTTGCCGTAATGCCAGCCTTTCGCAATGCCACTCCCTCATCAGCTACTGCCACCGCCAAATAATCTACACGATGTTCTTGGAGAGTCTTCGCCACTTCTATAGCTCCTGTTCCGTAACCATCAGCCTTAATCATGCATACAATCTTCTTTTCGCCCATTAGGTCGCGATAGTAGTTGAGGTTGCTAATAAGTGCAGAAAGATTTATTTCAAGAGTTGTTTCATGCACTTTCTCGACGAGAAGATCTGTGATACGGTCGAATCTGAAACGACGTGCTCCCTTGATGAGTATAATCTCGTTACGTAGCGTTCCGAAAGTGCTGGAGATAAGGAATGACTCTGTATCTCCGTAGTTGGCAAATTGTATGCCTCCTGTTGCGAATGTAATCTGTTTTCCGATAGTGATAAGCTTTGTTATTCCGCGTCTCTGCACCATATTGAGCACTTCGCGGCTAATCTCATCATTGTTCATACCCGATTGCTCAATATCGCTGAGGATAAGAGTCATTTCGCGTCCCTGCCTGTCCTGCCTGCGATTCATAAAATCGAGTGCTATGTCAAGAGAAGCAAGGTCGCTATTGTAAGAGTCGTTGATAAGAATACAATTGTTCTGTCCCTCTTTCACCTCCAGACGCATTGCTATCGGCTCCAATTGCGGCATGCGTTCGGAAAGCTCTTTTGGAGAGATGCCAAGGTGAAGTGCTGCCAGAGCTGTAATGATTATTGAATCAATAGGCGATAGTAAAGAAGGGTAGTCGAAGTTGTTTTCCTTGCCATCATACATATAATGTACGCGTGTAGTGCCATCTAATGGTTCTACCTTCTTTACAAAGAAAGCAGCATCAGGATTTGTAAATGAGAAAGCGAGTTTATTACCTTTGAATTCACTCTTCTTTAATGTGCGGAATATGACATCATCGTCTGCAGGATAGATGAGAGTCTTGCAATCTTTGAAGAGTAGCATTTTCTCGGCACATTTCTCTTCCAGGGAATGGAAGTTTTCTTGGTGAGCCTGTCCGAGATTTGTGAAAATACCGGTAGTGGGCTGTATTATGTCTGCTAACCGTATCATCTCATCGGGCTTACTGATTCCTGCCTCGAAGATGCCTACTTCGCTATTTTCGTTTAATCTCCAAACACTTAGAGGTACTCCAATTTGAGAGTTGTATGAACGAGGAGAACGTGTAACACGCATGGATGGCATCAGAATCTGATAAAGCCACTCTTTTACTACGGTTTTGCCGTTACTGCCTGTAATGCCTACGATTGGGATGTTGAAATTGTCCCTATGTCGTTCAGCCAATCTTTGCAGAGCCTCAAGTGTGTCATTTACAACGAGAAAGTTAGCTCCAGCAAACTCCTCTGTGGGCGATTTACTTACAACGAAGTTTCGTACGCCTCGATTATAGAGTTCGTTAATGTACTTGTGCCCATCGTTGCGTTCTGAACGAAGTGCAAAGAATAATGTTTCTTCAGGGAATGCCAATGACCTGCTGTCAGTTAACAGAAAAGAAACATTCCTTTCTGCTGTGCCACAGCGGTGGGCACCAATAAGTGTTGTGATTTGATTAATTGAATACATTTATTTTGTTGTAAACTTAGCTTTTGCAGATTTTAGTCCATCACATGTTGCTATTACCGTAATTGTTCCAGCTTTGATGTCGGAACGTAATATAGCAAGTACGCTACCATTGTATAGCATACGATGATCCACTACATTAAGTTCATCACTAGCCTGATTACCACTACTCATGGCAACCAATGTAGCGGATGGTCCGTCTATGGTAACTTTTACATCTCCTGTGGCGGTATATACTCTGTGACCTTTTGAATCAACCGCATAGATGCGCAGATGTTGAAGGTCTGTTCCGTCAGCCCTCCATTCGTTATTGTCGCTCTCAATCTTCAAGGCAACAGGTTTGCCCGTAGTCTCAATTCTGTGGCGTGCTACAATTTTTCCATTGGTCTTAGCGATGGCTTCACAGTAGCCTGGCTGATAGGTTATATCTTTCCAACGGATTTGGTTGCGCATTTTTGCAGACTTCTTGTCGTTTTGCTTTGTACCGTAACTCTTGCCATTAACTACCAACTCAACCTCATCGGCATTAGTGTAAGTAGTAATCTCGAGTTGGGTTCCTGCAACACGATTCCAATGATCACTCTGTCCCTCATTGCCTGTTTGTACACCATTCCACATCATGTTACCCTTTGAATCTGTGACGGCAATATGTACCATAGGCTCATCTTTAAAGAATGAACGCATATAGTATGCTTTAGGCTTTGGTTCCAGCGAAATGTCAAAAACTCCTTGTGTCCATCCCTTGTTAGGCCATCCTTGGCTTTCACCAAGGTAATCTATTCCTCCCCAGTATGCAAGGCCGATGACTTTATCAAGGTCCATCCCGAAGTAGTTTTCTCCCATAGCAGAAACGCTGGCCTCACTCTGGTAGAATGTCATCCAAGGAAACCTCTTTCCATCACCAGGGAAATACATATATCTGTAGTTGTATGACTGGAAGTCTGTAACCATAGCAAGATCGCATGGCAAAGAATCTGTTTCCCAGTTGCGATATCTTGGGTGCATAGCAACGGTTACTTTTCGTGTGCTGTCATAACGTTGTATGAGAGTTTTCATAAGTTTGAACTGTGTCACACCAAAGTCGTTATAAGGCTGGTCGTTATAGGATTGAAGTTCGTTGCCCAATGACCATGCTACAACACAAGGGTGATTTCTATCACGTGTGATGAACTCTGGTACATGACTTTGCCACAGGTCTTTAAATTCTGCTCGTCCTGCACCAACGTATTGGTTGTTCCATTTGTCATATAGTTCGTCAACTACAAGGATACCATGCTTGTCACACATGTCAAGGAATGATTCTGAGTAAGGGTTGTGTGAACTGCGTATATGATTCATACCAAAATCCTTTAACATCAGCAGACGCTTCTCGATTGCTCGTGGATAAGCAGCTGCGCCCAAAGCGCCATTGGTGTGGTGGTTCGCATTTCCTTTCAGCAAAATCTTTTTACCATTGAGAAGCAATCCTTTATTTGGAACGATTTCTATGGTGCGTATGCCGAATGTTGAAGACGTTTCATCAGCAATGCTACCGTCTTCTTTGTAAAGTGTCACTTTTGCTGTATACAGATTTGGATGCTCGCAATCCCATAGCATTGCATTGTCAATGGTGATAGCAGGTAGCTTTACCTCTTCGCCATAACGATAATTGCGATTGCGATTGATGGTTTGCTTCTCCTCTTTTACTATGTTGCCATTAGGGTCGGTAATGCTAACCTGCATGGTGTAGTCTTTCTGCTTTGTGTTACATTGTATGTTGGCAGAGATATTTACAATCTTGTTGTCTGTTGTAGTGATATATAGCGGATGACGATTGAAATAAAGTTGTGCATCCATAATATATAAATCGACATCTCGGAATAATCCTCCACCTGTATACCAACGTGAATCCTTTGGAGAACCCTGTCCACACACCACCTTTAACTCATTATCCTGACCATATTTCAGTTTATTTGTAATGTCTATCTCAAAACCTAAATATCCGTAGTCGGTCTTTCCTACTTGCGTTCCATTTAGAAATACATCTGCAACAAACATAATACCCTGGAAGTCGAGTACGACTCTCTTCCCTTTCCAAGCATTTTCTGCCGTTATTGTCTTTGTGTAAGTACCGCTTTCAAGTTCTTTGAATCCGCGTGCAGACAAACGACTCTTTATGTTTGCTCCAGCATCGCTGTTGTCTGCTTTCTCATCTGCAGCAGGAGCTACCCAAGGCTGCTCTATTAGGTAGTCATGTGGAACATTGATTGTCTTGCTCTTTCCGTCAGCAGATGTAAAAGTCCAGTTTCTATTTAAAGAAACCTTTTCGTTAGCGTTGGCGGTGATGCCTAAAAGCATCAATGCCCAAGTAATAAGGTTAGTTTTCATAGCTTTATTTTGTTGTTTTGTAGTATTCGGTTACTCCAAGTAAGAAACATCCCAATCCATAATCATCAAAATCTGGTTCTCTGACGTATGTACAGGGTTGTGATGAGGCAGGTCTGTCGCCAGAGCCTTGCACGTATCCAAGGAATCCATCATTATGTACACAAGATGCGCATGCTTCCCATGCCTTGTTGATAAGTGCTTGATATTTGCTTCGCTTTAATATTCCGTTATTTATTCCCCATGATATTCCATACAAGAACAATGCTGTACCGCTCAGCTCTGGACCGGCATAGTCCTGTGAAGCAAGACTGGCATTCCAAAAGCCGTCTTCTCTTTGCAGTTTTTCTAAAGCAGCAGTCATAGCAAGGTAGTCTTTTTTTAAGAGTTTGTAGTATTTGTCCTTTTTATCCATAGTACTCATTGTACGACATAATGCAGCATATACCCAACCATTTCCTCTGCTCCAATAGCAATTCTTTCCGTCGCTCTCCTTGTATGGTGGTACGAAGTTCTTATCTCTCCACCATAAGCCTTCTTTTATATTAAAGAGTCCATCGCCACAACTGTCGCGTGTCCAAAGATAGGACTTTATGGCGTAGTCGAGGTATTTCCTGTCTTTGGTGATTTGTGTCAACATCGCGTATGCGGGCATTGCCATCTGTATGGCATCAATCCAAGTCCAATGGTGAGTGTTGCCTTGTGCTATTTGATAGTCAAAATTCTTCTGAATAGCTGTATATTTTTCTGTTCCACCAACCATGTTGTAGCGTGCAAAATATGTTTGGGCGCAACACTGGTGGTCGGCATCAGTTGTTGTGTATTTTCCACCATAGACATCCCATTTGTGGAATTGTCCCCATTTGTCGATATATTCTATGTATCTGTCTTCTGGTGAAACTTCATTAAGTGCTATCAAACCTTCATAATACACCCCTCTTGTCCAAAGATTGCTGGGGCGTAGTTTCTTAAAGTTTGTAGGAGTCGTTGGATCACTCCATTTCGCCATGAAATAGTTGTTGGCACGTTGTGCCAGTTCTATCGGGCTTTGTGCGTAGGCTCCGATGGTCAGGCATAATGTTGTTGCAATAGTTAGTAGCTTGCTGTACATGGGATATTAAGTTTTGTTATTCTTTCACATATCTGGTCCAATACGGCTGGTTCTGCCTTTTTAAGTCCCTTTGTCGGCGTCTCTCTGTCAATAGTATAAATCATTACCTGTTCAGGAGCAATTTCTTTGACAGCCTCTATCCAAGGGGCAACATATTCCTCGCCAGTATTGTCAACACCTTCTCCTCGCATGAAGATTGTCTGTATTATAACCTTGCCGTCGTAGGCTTTCAGTTGTTCGATAACTTTTCTCACATCATATAATGGAGAACAAGGTCTGTCCACCTTCGTGATGTATTCCATATCAATGGTATCGAGTTTCTGTATGTTATTATCTACTTTTTTTAGGGCTTCAAAGACATCGGGTTTATGTAACATTGTCGCATTGCTCAATACTGAAACTTTTGCAGAAGGGAAATATTTGTCTCTTGCTGCTATGGTGTCATCTATGATGCCTGCAAAATCAGGATGTCCTGTAGGCTCTCCGTTTCCGGCAAATGTTATGACATCTAAAGGTTCTTCCTTCTCGTGGCGTTCGCGAAGAACTTTTGTCAATCCTTCACAAACCTCTTCGCGAGTTGGCCTTTTGCTCTTCGTGTGATGATCACCATTAAGGCCGCATTCGCAATAAATGCAGTCAAAGGAGCAAATTTTTCCATCAGCAGGCATCAGGTTTACACCTAACGAAACTCCAAGACGTCTTGAGTGAACTGGGCCGAATATTGGGCTGTTATATAGTATTGTCATCTATCTAAAGTGTTTTCTGTTTTTCTTAGTTCTGTGATTGAAATGCAGTTCTATTCGGAAAGTGGTTCCCTTGCCCTTCTCTGAATTTAAGACATATATCTTTCCATTGTGATATTCTTCTACAATACGTTTTGCCAACGATAGTCCTAATCCCCATCCGCGTTTCTTTGTTGTGTATCCAGGGTTAAAGACATCTTGTAGGTTCGGGCTTGTGATGCCTTTGCCAGTATCAGCTACATCTATTATGGTAAGATGCTCATCAGCATGTGCAGAGATATGTATAGAACCCTTACCCTCCATAGCGTCAACAGCATTTTTGCAAAGGTTTTCAAAAACCCATTCGAAGAGTTGTGGATTGACCTGAACTTTTATTTCTGGGGTAGAGTAGGTTATCTCAACCTTTTGTGAAGTACGACGATTCATATATTCCACAACATGCTCAAGCAATTCGCCTAATTCAACATTCTGGATTTCTGGTGCAGAACCTATTTTTGAGAATCTATCAGCGATGAGTTGCAGACGCTTTACGTCCTTATCCATTTCGGGTATTAACTCATCATCAGGGTAGTTCTCGCGTAATATTTCTGTCCACGCCATTAGGGATGAGATGGGGGTTCCCAGTTGGTGAGCTGTCTCTTTTGATAAACCTACCCACACTTTGTTTTGTTCTGCGCGTTTAGAAGTGAGTAGCGCAAAGATAGCAATAATAATGAAGAGCATTACTACCGCCAATTGTATGTATGGGTAGTATTCCAACCTTGTCAACAAAAGGGAGTCAGCATAGCAAACCTTCAGGAAGTCGTTCTCTCCAATCTGCACCTTTATCACCCTCTTCTGTGCCTCCATACTTGCGGCCATTTTCTTCAATATCACTATGCTGTCGCTGCCTTTAGTGATTGAGGATAAATCTATGTTTCGTGATATCTGTACTTCGCCGTTATCATCTGTCACAATAACAGGAATGTTATGGTTTTGCTCCAGAACTTTCAATACCAGATTCAGGTCGGCATTTTCATCAGCAGTATTCAAAGTGTGCATTGCTTCGGCCCATATCTCCATCCTTGCACGCTCCTCGTTCTCCAGGTCGCGTACTAAGTAGTGGCTTACCACTAATGATGCAGCAGCGATGGCTATTGCTGCAATTATCAGAGCTATTTTTAGTTGCCTCTTCACTTCTCTTAAGTAAAAACACCTGCTATGCTGACATCATAGCAGGTGAATAAATACAGATCGATTGTATTGTCGGGATGACCGGACTCGAACCGGCGACCACACGCCCCCCAGACGTGTACGCTAACCAACTGCGCTACATCCCGATAATGCTATGCAGCATGGTGGAATTTATCAAGTGCAAAGTTACTAAAAAATAACGATGCGCACAAGTATGTATTGTTATTTTTTCGTGAAAAAGTGTGAAAAAGTACGCTTTTTCTATTGAATGTTTGTGTAACCCAGATAAAAAACTTAACTTTGCAGTATGCAAGTTTCTATATCAGCTCCAAAATATATCGATTCAGTAATTACTCTTCCGGCTTCGAAGAGTATAAGTAATAGGGCATTAATTATCAATGCTCTAGCGGGAAGTGACTGTGTTCCTGAGAACCTCAGTTGTTGTGATGATACAGATGTTACAGTTGCTGCTCTACGTGATATGCCTTATGAAATAGATATCAAGGCCTGTGGTACAGCAATGCGTTTTTTGACAGCTTATTTGTCATCAACACCTTGTGGTGAACATGTTATCACAGGTACAGAACGCATGAAGCATCGACCTATAGGTTTGCTCGTGGATGCTATGCGTAGCTTAGGTGCAGACATCACATATCTTGAGGAAGAAGGTTTCCCTCCATTAAAGATTGTTGGACGTAATCTTGAAGGAGGACACATTTCTGTACCAGGACATATTTCGTCACAATTCATTTCTGCTTTGCTGATGGTGGGACCTGTGTTTACAAATGGTCTTACGATACATCTTACGAGCGAGATAATTTCGCGTCCATATATCGATTTGACTATCTGCACCATGCAGGAGTTTGGGGCAGAAGTGGAGTGGGAGGATGCTGCAACTATTGCGATAAAATCAAAACCATACAAGGCTGTTCCTTTTGTTATAGAGAATGATTGGAGTGCTGCCTCTTATTGGTATGAGATTCTTGCTTTGCAGGAGAGAGTAGCAGATGCAGAACATGAAGGTATGGGTAAGGTTGTGCTACCAGGTCTTTCGGATGGTTCAAGACAAGGTGACTCTTCTATACGGTATATCTTCAGTATGCTTGGTGTTAAGACTCGTTTTGAGGACAATGCCGCCATACTTACTCCTCATAAGAGAACACTTCCTCGTCTGGATATCGATTTTGTCAATCATCCTGATTTGGCACAGACAGCTGTTGTCGCAACAGCCTTGATGAATATACCTTTCCGTTTTACAGGTCTTAAGAGTCTTCGCATCAAGGAGACAGATCGTATTGCAGCTTTGAAGACAGAAATAGCAAAACTTGGGTATGTGCTTGACGACTCTCAGGAAGGCGTTCTCTCTTGGGATGGTACCAAGTGTGAACCAATGGCTGAGCCAGTCATAGATACTTATGAGGACCATCGAATGGCGATGGCGTTTGCCCCAGCATGCATTATGTTTCCTGGGTTGAAGATTGATAATCCAGGAGTGGTGAGCAAGAGCTATCCAAACTTTTGGAATGATTTGAGAAAAGTAGGATTCCAGATTGAAGAAATTAATTAAATATATCGCCATCATTTGTTTGGTACTGCTGACGATTGCCTCCTGTTCTACAAAGAAGAATACGAGCATTACTCGCCAGTGGCACGCTTTTACGGGCCGTTATAATACCTATTATAATGGTACTGTGGCATATATTGATGCTTCGCTTGAGAAGGAAAAAGGCAATAAGGATAACTTTACTGAGAGATTGCCTCTATATACTGTTGGCAATAAGGCTTCTCGAGATTTGGGAAAGGCGAATTATGATGTTGCTATTACTAAGTCGCAGAAGACAATTCATCTTCATAGTATAAAGGCGAAGCCAGAATGGAATAAGAATCGTCGTAAGACTCAAAAAGACATAGAGTGGCTATCTCGAAAAGAATACAATCCATTTATTTGGCGCGCCTGGATGCTGATGGGGCGCTCCCAGTTCTATAAGGGCGAATTTGAAGAAGCTGCTGCTACCTTTTCCTATATGTCTCGACTCTACAAAGGCCAGCCAGCCATTTATGGTAAGGCGAGAGCTTGGTTGGCAAAATGTTTTATAGAGAATAATTTCCTTTATGATGCTGAAGATGTGATTCGCAATATGCAACGCGACAGTATCGATTGGAGAGCGCAGAAGGAATGGGATTATACCCTTTGTGACTACTATCTTCATACAGAAGAGCTTGATAAGGCTGCAGAGTATCTCCGCAAAGTCATAAAGCACGAAATGCGTAGCAAGCAAAGGGCTCGCGAATACTATCTGCTGGGACAGATAGAAGGTAGTATGGGGCATAAGCAGGAATCCTATGAAGCTTTCAGAAAGGTACTTCGCCAAAACCCTCCTTATGAGTTGGCCTTTAATGCCCGCATTTCTATGACAGAGGTGATGGCTCAAGGACAGGCAAAGAAGATGATTTCTCGCCTGAAAAGGATGGCTCGCAACAGGAATAATAGCGAATATCTCGACCAGGTGTATTATGCTATCGGAAACATATATCTTGCAGAAAAAGATACAGCGAATGCGATATCAGCTTATGAGAAAGGTAATGAGAAAGCTACTCGATCAGGTATAGAAAAAGGTGTTTTGTTGCTCCATCTTGGTGACCTTTATTGGGCAAAGGAGAAGTATGGAGATGCTCGCAGATGTTATGGTGAGGCAATAGGCCTGTTGGATAAGGACCGCCCAGATTACGAGCAGTTGTCAAATCGCTCAAAGGTGCTCGATGAGCTGGTGCCTTTTACTGATGCTATAGAGTTGCAAGACTCACTTCTCGAACTTTCTGTTATGGATGAAGATTCTCGAAATGCTGCTATCGATAGGGTGATAGAGGAACTTCGAAAGAAAGAGAAAGAACAAGAGGCTTTGGAGGCGGAAGAGAAGGTTGCACAACTGCAACAGAAATATTCCAACAACAGTAATCTCAACAAGAATACTACTCCCACTATGCCTGTTGCGAATATGAATAGGGGAGGTTCTACCACTTGGTATTTCTATAATCCTCAGGCAGTATTGCAGGGAAAGCAAAGTTTCCAACGTTTGTGGGGTAAACGCGAAAATGTCGATGATTGGCGACGCTATAATAAGACTGTTGTACAAGATGTCTTTGGAACAGATAGCCTCGAAACTATGACAGATGAGCAACGCGATTCCCTGGCTGCTGTTGAAGAAGCCCAGCAGCAGGAAGAAGAGCGTTTGGATTCTGCTGTCAATGATCCTCATAAGCGAGAATACTATCTGGCCCAGATACCATTCTCTGAAGAAGCGAAGGCTGCTGCCCATGAGGTGATAAAGGACGGATTGTATAATTCTGGTGTTATTTTTAAGGATAAACTCGATAATCTGCCCCTAAGCCAGAAGCAGTTCGACAGACTTATGAGAGACTATCCAGATTATTCCCCAAAGGATGAGTTGTACTATCATCTCTTCCTGCTTCATTCGCGAAAAGATGATCCTGCGACAGCACAAAGCTATGTGGACAGTTTGAGTCAGTATTATCCAGAATCGAAGTGGACAACTCTTCTGACAGATCCTTATTTTGCTGATAATGCGCGATTCGGAAAAGAACTGGAAGACTCCCTTTATGGTGCTACTTATGAGGCATTCCGAGGTGATCGTTTCAAGGAGGTTTATGGAAATGCTGAGGTTTCGGAAAAGCGTTTCCCACTTGGTGATAATCGAGACCGCTTCATATTTATAGAAGGTCTGACAAAGCTTAATGATGGAAATCCTGAAGGCTGTCTTGAGGCTATGCAACTGGTTGTGCAAGAATACCCTCAAAGCAAGGTCAGCGAGATGGCAGGTATGATAATAAATGGTGTGAAGGCTGGCCGTCAATTGAGAAGTGCTGGCTTTGACCTTTCAAATATGTGGGACAGACGAAATATTACCCTCAATGAAGGTGATAGCATAGCTGAGGCAGGATTGTCGAAAGAGCGAGATACTGATTTCGCTTTCCTCTTTGCTTATGCTCCTGATTCTATTGATGAGAATCGTCTGCTCTTCCAAATGGCAAGATATATAATTTCAATATTACCATCGAAGACTCTTATGGTATGCACCATATGATAGTCGATGGATTCAGAAATTTTGATGAGGCTCGCCAGTATTCTCGTCTGCTCTTGCAACAAGAAGGTATAAAGCAGGCATCGCAGAAGGCTCGTCCGATTGTCATCAGTCATGATAATCTGGTTCTCATAAATGGCAGATATTCATACAATGACTATGACTCCTTCTATGTTGCCAATTTTGCACCTTTGCCACCAGTTAATGCGGAAAAACTCTATGAGCCATTACCTGTAGAGGTGAAGGAAAAGAAATCGGAAGCTTCAGATGATGAACGTGAGGCAGAACGCCAAGCGATGAAGGAGGAAGAGACAGATCCTGTGAAGCCTATACTTCCAACAGAAGATGTGGCTCCAGGTTTGGCTTTGCCTGTTGAACAGAAACCTGAGGAGGAAACAGAAGATAATGGCAATACTATTATTGCTCCAGCAGAAACAGAGATAGCTGTTCCTGCAGAAACAACTCCTGCGACCCAAGAGATGGAGATAGCAGTTCCAACAGAAACTGCTCCAACAACTCCAGCAACAGAAGAGATGGATATAGCAGTACCAACAGAAACTGCTCCAACAACTCCTGCGACCCAAGAGATGGAGATAACAGTTCCAACGGAGGCAGCTCCAATAACTCCTGCGACAGAAGAGATGGAGATAGCAGTTCCAACAGAAACTGCTCCAACGACTCCTGCGACAGAAGAGATGGAGATAGCAGTTCCAACAGAAACTGCCCCAACGACTCCTGCAACCCAGGATGAGTTTATCATAGAAGATAATGGGGCGGCAACAAAGCAGACAGAAGATTTTGAGACAATAGAGATAGAAGAAAATCAGACAGAAACCCCAACTCAAGAGGTGGAGGAGTTTATCATAGAAGAAGAGAATGATGACAAAAAGAAGAAATCTACTCGAGACTTGGAGGATGAATACTTCGAACTCGATGGTTTCTAAGACATATTGAGATAATCAAATTATTAACTTTAAAACATTAAAATTATGGAAGTAAGAATCACAAACGAAAACTTCGAAGAACTGAAGAACGGTCAGTTGCCTCTCGTAGTTGATTTCTGGGCAGAATGGTGTGGCCCTTGTAAGATGATAGGCCCAGTTATCTCTCAGTTGGCTGAAGAGTATGACGGCAAAATGGTTGTTGGCAAGTGTAATGTAGAGGATTGCGAAGATATCGCTATGGAATTAGGAATTCGCAATATTCCTACACTCATCTTCTTCAAGAATGGTGAGATTGTTGACAAATTCGTTGGAGCTGGTAACAAGGCAACCCTTCAGGCAAAATTCGAGGCAAATCTGTAAGCCCTCTTACAGTAAAAGCTGAAAAATACATCCCACACAT
>CAJODL010000005.1 GCA_905233165.1 uncultured Prevotella sp. | reverse complement strand
AAAAATGTTTTTTAGCGAAGCGAGGTTTTTGCTCTTGATGAGATAGAGTTCCTGAAAGGAATAATGGTATTAGGGATAAGCTTATCTGGGTGCTCGCACACAAGGAAGATTAGAACTAATAACATTAAAATACTCTAATAAGAGTATCTATCTCAGAAAGAGGGTTTTTAAGGTTTTTGTTAAAATAAATCCATTTTTGTTTGGTATTTTGCTCAGTTATTTGTACCTTTGCAGCTCAAAAAAGTATAATATGGATAAGAATACTATAATCGGTTTTGCACTTATTGCTGCTGTACTCTTTGGTTTTACATGGTTTAACCAGCCTACTGCAGAGGATATAGAGGCACAGCGCAAGAGTGATTCATTAGCTGTTGTAAACCAACAGAAGAAAGAACAGGCAGAGATTGCCGAGATACAGAGACAGGCTGCTGTTGCTAAGGCAATGGCAGAGGACAGCACTTCATTGTTCCACAACAATATGAAGGGTGTTGAGCAACGTGTTACTCTGGAGAATGATAAGCTGGCTCTTACATTCAACACCAGGGGTGCTGTGGTAGAGAAGGTGGTGATAAAGAACTTTGAGGACCTCAATGGTGCCAAGGACCTGACACTATTCGACAAGACCAGCCAGAGCCTTAACTTCATCTTCACAACAAAAGAACAGAATATTGCCACCAAAGACCTCTACTTCGACGTAAAGCAGGGCAATGGCGGCAAGCAACTCGTCTTTGTGGCTGGCGACGAGGCAGGCAAGAATATCTCTGTCACCTACAGCCTTGACAAAGACTACATTCTCTCTTGCTCTATCCTTGCAAACGGTATGAGCGGACTCTTCGCTCCAAACACTACAAGCCTTGACATCGACTGGCAGGAGCGTTGTAAGCAGCAGGAGAAAGGCTTCAGTTTCGAGAACCGTTATGCTACTCTGACATACCACTTCACAGATGGCGGTACAGACTATCTTAATGAGACAAGTGAGAAGACAGATGAGACTGTTGACGAGGCTATCGACTGGGTAGCATTCAAGAATCAGTTCTTCTCTGCCGTTATGATAGCAAAGGATGGCTACGGCTCTGGTGATGCTGTGAAACTCACCAGCATTCCACAGGAGAAGCAGACAGGCTTCCTGAAGTATTATCAGGCAAAACTGAAGACTGCCTTCGATCCAACAGGTGTAAAGCCTACACAGCTGGAGTTCTACTATGGTCCTAACGACTTCCGCCTGCTGCAGTCGGTAGAGGCAGAGAGTTCTTTCGGCAAGGACCTGGAACTGGAGCAACTCGTATATCTCGGATGGCCTCTGTTCAGATATATCAACAGATGGTTCACGCTGTATGTCTTCGACTTCCTCAGAGAGATGGCAATCCCTATGGGCTTCATCCTTATTCTCATCACATTGCTGCTGAAGGCTATCACCTTCCCAATGGTGAAGAAGAGTTATATGTCGAGTGCCAAGATGCGTGTGTTGCGTCCAAAACTCGATGCGGCAACAAAGCAGTACGACAAGCCAGAAGATGCTATGCAGAAGCAACAGGCTATGATGCAGCTTTATTCAGAGTATGGCGTGAGTCCTCTCAGCGGCTGTCTGCCAATGCTCATACAGATGCCTATCTGGATTGCGATGTTCAACTTCGTGCCTAATGCCATACAGCTGCGTAGAGAGTCATTCCTATGGATTGACGACCTCTCAACATACGACCCAATAGTAGAGTGGGGCACAAATATATGGCTTATTGGTGACCACCTGTCGTTGACATGTATCCTCTTCTGTGTTGCCAACCTCCTGTATTCTTGGATGACAATGCGTCAGCAGAAGGACCAGATGGTAGGTCAGCAGGCAGAGCAGATGAAGATGATGCAGTGGATGATGATGCTCATGCCGCTGATGTTCTTCTTCATGTTCAATGACTATTCTTCAGGTCTTAACTTCTATTACTTCGTTTCTCTCTTCTTCTCTGCCGCTATAATGTGGACTCTCAGGAAGACTACCAACGACGAGAAACTTCTGGCATACCTTGAGGCACGCCGTGAGGAGAACAAGAAGAATCCGAAGAAGATGTCAGGACTGGCAGCACGTCTGCAGGCTATGCAACAGCAGCAGATGGAACTGCAGAAGAAACGTGAGGAATTGGCACGCAAGAATGCAGCATTGAGAAAGTAAAGTTTAAACCGACTCTCAACTGTCAACTATCAACTTATATTTACATATCCCATTTTGCACCTCGAGGTGCCTCTATTGCGACTTCTTCTCTACTACTGGGGGGAAGTCGCAACAGGATTTGTATGTAGAAGCGCTGATAAAAGAGGCCAAAGGTCAAAAGTCAAAAGTCAAAGGTCATCTGTCAACTATCAACTCTAAACTTTCCACTGCCTCTCAACTCTCAACTCTCAACTCTCAACTATACATCGGTGGCGGTACTCCCTCTGTGTTGTCTTCCGAGAACCTGCGGAAACTGCTTACCGTATTTGTGCCTCTTACCTCTGGAGAAAGGACAATAGAATGTAATCCCGATGATATGTCAGAAGAGCTTGCAAAGCTTCTTGCTAATGGTGGCATCAATCGTGTCTCTATGGGTGTGCAGACGTTTTCGGATGAAAGGCTTCGTTTCCTTCATCGTCGCCATAAGAGCAATCAGATACTCCCTGCTGTAAAAGCCCTACGAAAAGCTGGCATAAAGAATATCTCTGTTGATTTGATATTTGGCTTTCCTGGTCAGACCATCGACGAATGGCGAGATGACCTGCAAAAGGCCCTTGCCCTCGATGTGGAGCATATATCGGCATACTCCCTGATGTATGAAGACGGAACACCTCTTACCCGAATGCTTGACGAAGGTAAGATAGTAGCCCTTGATGACGAGACCTGCCGCGAGATGTATTACAGCCTTATTGACACTATGACGGAAGCAGGGTATGAACACTATGAGATAAGTAACTTCTGCAAGCCGGGCTATCGTTCGCAGCATAACAGCGACTACTGGCGTCCCTGGGAAAAGCATTATATCGGTCTGGGAGCAGGAGCACATTCCTACGACGGCAAGCGTCGCTATTGGAATGTGTGTGATGTAAAGCGTTATATCGAGGGCCATTATATGGAAGGAGAGGAAATCCTTGATGACGATATGCGTTATAATGACCTCATCACCACAGCCTTGCGCACCAAGGATGGCATCGACCTCGACATTGTGGAGAATTATTTGGGAAAAGATTATCGTTCATACCTTTCACAGTGTGCCGAAAAAGAAATAAAAAACGGCCGCCTCTCAATTAACGGCACCCATATATCCCTCACCCGCGAGGGACTCTACGTCTCAAACGACGTAATGGCGGAGCTGATTAAAGTTTAAGGTCAAAGGTCTAAGGTCAAAAGTCAAAGGTCTGTAAATTGATAAGGGAAGGTTATTGAGCAATAACCAAGGGTTATTTTACAATAAGGAGGGGTTATTGCAAAAGAGAGGACATTACGGCTCACTCATGACGAGATTCTTGCGTCCTTTCAGTAGCAAGCGTGCAAAGCCCGAGCGACGGCTCGTCCTAAGTTGCAAAATAAAACGTCGCGAAAAACATTTTTTTTGAAAAAATACAAATATACCTACATAACTACATAAAACACGTTTATCTTGTTGATATATAATACTATAGGTGGTACACTGACCTACATAATAACTACATGTTAACTACATGTTAACTACATACAAACTACATGATTTCTGCATAAATCAGGTAAAACCATTCCATTACCCAGCAAAAAATATCTCCATAGGGATGAAGCAAAAACATTATTTGGGAGTAACAAAATTTCCTCCTAATACCTGTTTGGAAATTCTCTAGAGAATTTTGCGCCTACATAACTACGCAACAAAATTTCCCTTACTAGGGAATTGGTAAATTCTCTAGAGAATTATGATGCATCATAGTAATAGAAAATCTGCTACATCGTAGTCAAAAAATTGCTACACCCCTGTCAAAAAGTAACTATAACGCTGTTTTTATGTAGTTAGTATGTAGTTAGTATGTAGTTGTTATGTAGTTGTTATGTAGTTAGAATGTAGGTGAAAAATTTTGTAACTTATTTATTTACAGTGCTTTTGCGTGTTATTATGTAGTTATGTAGTTAAAAACGTGAATTCATAAAAATATTTTCAATAAACTCTCCACTCTACACTTTAAATTATAGGGGAGGAGTAAAACGCGAAAAACTTATTTTTTGAAAGATATTTAATGCTGTCAGGAATAAAAATGACATTTACACTTGACACATTTCATACATTCAGGAAGACATTTCATACAAATGAATGAAAAAAAATTTCCAATTATTTTGTATTTTCAAAACTAATCACTATTTTTGCAGCAGGTTTCCATAATGGATACCTCATACATACAAAAGGCGTTTTCTGGACGCTTTGGGTTTGACGCTTTGAGAACTTCGCAACCTCCCAAACTGTTCGTCAAAAACAAAGCAACGGGAACGCCCCTTAGAGGTGTAGAACATTATGTCCATCAGCAATGATGGTATTATGGTATATACATCGCGTGGGGCTTTCAGCGTTGCTCGGTTGGACGAACAGGGTAATGCGAAGACCTTCAAAGCGTGGACCGGGCACAGAACTGGCTCCACGTTTTTTTTGTTTGTATGTACTAACCTAAAAACTAATCACCAAGTACGGGAGTCTGCTTGACATTATTATTGAATAAACAGGAATTGGACTCTATACTTAAAATTATAATACAAAATCCTTATAGGATACTTGGTGTCTATGCTAATTCAACAAAAAAAGACATCATAGCTAATAAAGGAAAAGCAACAGCATTTTTGAAAGTTAATAAATCCGTTGAGTATCCTTTAGATTTAACGACCCTATTGTCACCTCCGATACGAACCATAGAATTTATTAATGAAGCGGAGTCTCATCTTGCAATAGCCAAAGAGCAAATTAAATATGCTCAGTTTTGGTTTTTGAAGATGACTCCAATTGACGAAATCGCCTTTAATAATCTCGTAGCAGGCAATGTGTCACGTGCCATTGATATATGGTCAAAACATGAATCTCTGTCATCACTACAGAACAAGTTAGTGTGTTATCTTATTATGGGTAAGCCTCAGATGGCATTGAAGTACGCAGAACAATTATATGATAAATTTGGTGATTCGTATATAAGTAAAATAGATGCAAATTGTACTATTCAAATGTCTGGTACAGACTTATTGCATAATTTTGTCGATTCTTTAGGAGAGGAAATAGGGCTGCTTGAAATGCTGGAATATGAACTGGGTGATGAAATCAAAGATTATATAAGTAATAAGACCATTGGACCACTTATTAGCAAAATATCTGCTGAAGTTGAAAAGACAAAGAAAGTAAACCACAAAGATGCACAAGCAAGAATAGAAGCGGCAAGAACACTTGTTACAAAAACACGAGGATTGCTCGGACAATTGAAAAAGATACTTTCAAGTGATGCCCCACAATACCAAATAATTTCTGACAAACTTGGCCTCGAAATCTTGCAATGTGGTATTGATTATTTTAATAATTCAGATGAGGAAGGAAAACATCAAACTGCAATGAAAATGCAGAAATATGCATCCTCAATTGTAGTTGGAAATCTTGCAAAACAGCGTTGTAACGAAAATATAAAAATATTACAGGGAATAATAGATAAGCTTCCGCCAACAGAAGTAATAAATGAGCAAAAAAACATACTACATTATATAGCTTTGTTGGGATTACAATCTGCAGATGTTGATAGTATATTAAAATTCTTGGAAGATACTTGTAAAGATCTTGTAAGTATTAAAGAAAAATTAGGCAAACAACACACATTTTATTTACGACAAGCAACTCTTATTGCAAAAATTGCATTAAGTAAGTCAATAGATGCTTTAAACAAAGTTCAGGAAGAAGAATTTCCTAAATTGAACGGCATTGAACGAAGCAAAGCAATAGAGATAATCAGTCATGCTTTTGCTGCTTCGTGGCAAACAATGCTATGGATTGAACTTATTGATACAGATGTAGAATTCAAAAATAATCGTTTAAAACCTAATAAAGCTACCTTAAAAAAGATCTTAGATGATGTAGACGCTTTTTCTAAGACTACTACCTTTGCAAAATTTATTGGCGCCTCTTATTCGGTATTTGGAGGGTGTGCAAGCAAGGTCTATGTTGATAGATATATGTATTTTACTGAAGAAGAAATGTTTGCAGTATGTAATTCAATCTACGCTTGCGATAAATATATTGCAAAATTTCCTCAAGGTAAACATATTAGTATTGTTAGAGCAAAACTAGAACAACTGAAAGAACATTTTCAGTTTGTGAGTGCAAATACTATTAGTACTCTTAATGGTTACCTTTTAAAATATCCAAATGGAAGATATGTACAAGAGGCAAAGAAAAAAATATTAGTTGAGATAGAGAAATTTTCTTTGCAAATTGCTAATTGCAAGAATATCCGAGATTGTGTTGCTATAAAACAAAAATTAGAAGAATATAAATCGGACTTACTGAATACAAAATTTGACGATCAGTTCTTCATTTTATGTAGTAGTTCCGATGATTACAAACAATATCTTGAAATATTGGGGGCATCTGGAAAAAATTTTGAAAAAGTAAAGAAAATATTAAAACATCGGAAAAAAACAAAAATTGCAATTTGGGCTTTTGTTATAGGAATAATTGCTGTTATCATAGGAGTTTTTGTCCATCTCGGTATTGAAGAAAGTGAACGTAGGAATGAGGAAATTAGGAGTATGTTTGAAACTGCCGTTAAATCCTCAGATACAGATAAATGTATAAAGTTTTTATCAACATACCCTCATAGCAGTTATGAGTATAGGGATTCTGTTAAGAATGTTCTTAAAAGAGCAGTAGAAACAGAGGCGGATACATTACTTCTAAATCATTATGACGATTTAGAGTTATTAGAAAGATTTGTAAAAAAATATACATATTTTTCATATGCTAATGTAGAAAATTCTGTTGACAAGGTGGAAAATAGACGGCATGAATTAGCAACAGAAAACGAAAAAATACAACATCAAAAAGCTGATGAAAAAATGTATGGTACAGATGAAAGAGCATGGAAAACTACAAAATCTTTAAATACGGTGGAAGCATATAATGAATACTTAAAACGATATCCTCGTGGTAGATATGTAAACGCAGCGAATAAAAGGATAATAGATTTAGAAGTACAGCAGATTGTTAATAGTGGAAATTATGGTGAACTTCCACCTTCTCAGAAAATGTCTCAAGAAACAGGTAGTACAAGCACTATACATATTAGGAGCAGGTGTGATCGTGATATCACAATTATGTATAGTGGTGCAGTAAGTAAAAAAATAGAACTTTCTCCATATGAGTCACGAACTATCACTATTGCATCTGGACGTTATAAAATTGTTGCCACAGCATTTGGTGTCACGCCATTCTATGGAACAGAAACATTAACAGGTGGAGATTATAATGCAGAATATTATATAATTACAACAAGATATTAGAAATGAAAAGACTGATTATAATATTAACAGTTTGTGTTCCAATATTTACTTATGGTAACACAAATGATTCACTGGAAGTAAGAGAAATTCAAACAGAAGTTTCTCATCTAAAAACCGTGATATCAAAACTTGGGAAGCAATATGATGATGCAATAATATTATTACAGCAACAGAATAAGAAAATAGATAGTTTAAGTTTAGTTCAAGATAAACAAGCAGAAAAATTGGATAAACTTACAGACAAGGTAAGAACAGAAATCTTAGATGCGAATCAGAAAATTGATAACAATGTAAACACATTGTATGATAGTATCAATAGTCGCACTTTGCTAGGAGTATTTGGTATCCTAATAGCTATAATTGCTCTAATCTTCATATATGTATTAAGGAGAAGGGTAAGTAATGGAGCCTCCACAATTAATACTATTCGTGCTGCTCAGGAACAACTAGAAATAGCGCAAAAGTCGTTACAAGAAGAATCTATAAAATTAGATAACAAATTGGTTGAGTTGCTTGACAAGAAAGTTGATACAACTTCAACAAAAAAAATGAATGAACAGATAGACCATACTTTGGCTTTAAAAGTGGCTGATGAGATTGTGAGAATAGAGTTGAACTTATCGCGTATGGATCCTTCTATTAAAGGATACAAACAATTGTCAAAGGGCATAGAAAGAATCAAAGATAATTTCAAAGCCAAAGGGTATGAAATTGCAGACATGCTCAATAAACCTTATAACGAAGGTATGAGGATTAATGCCGATTTCGCTCTTGATGAGAACCTTGAGCCAGGGACACGAATCATAACTTCAATAACCAAACCACAAGTAATTTATAACGGAGAGTTAATTCAAAAAGCAATTGTAACTGTTACACAAAATATTTGATATTATGGTAAGAATTAAAATTGACTATGGAATTGATCTTGGAACAACCAACTCTGCTATATGCAGAATGGAAAAAGGTCAGCCAGTGATTAAAAAAATCGAAGTTACCGATGACACTATGCCATCATGTGTTTTCTTCAATCGTAGAGGTGGAACAGTTGTAGGTGCAAGTGCCTACCGCTCTATGAAGAGTGATAAAAAGAGCGCCACGAAGTCATGGAAGATAGAAGACTCTAATACCTATGTGGAGTTCAAAAGAACGATGGGTACCGATAAGGTCTACCATAGTAAAAATATGGAAAATAAAGGCCTAAAAGCCGATTATACTTCTGAAGAGTTATCAGCAGAAGTTTTGAAGGCACTTAAATCATTTGTGACAGATGAGACATTCCGCTCTGTTGTCATTACTGTTCCTGCTAAATTTACCGTTAATCAAAAGACGGCAACCAAACAGGCTGCTAAGTTGGCTGGGTTTGAACATTGCGAATTACTCCAAGAGCCTATAGCTGCTTCTATGGCATATGGACTATCGTCCGATCAGAAGAATGGTTACTGGATGGTGTTTGATTTTGGCGGTGGAACTTTTGATGCAGCATTGCTGAAAGTTGAGGATGGTATCATGCAAGTATTTGATACTGAAGGTGACAATTATCTTGGAGGAAAAAACTTGGATTATGCCATTGTTGATGAAATAATTATTCCCTATCTTAGAGAAAACTATGCTGTTGACTCTATTTTGAATGACGAGAATAGAAAAGAAGTCCTTCGTGATGCAATGAAGACTTACGCTGAAGACTTGAAGAACAAATTGTCTTTCCAAGATAAGGAAGACATTATTTCAAATCTTGGTGAACTCGGTGAAGACGAGGAAGGTGAAGAAATAGAACTTGATCTCACAGTCACACAAGAACAGGCTTTTGCTGCTATGAGACCACTCTTCCAAAAAGCTGTTGATATTTGCAAAACCCTTCTTGAAAGAAATAGCATGAGAGGTAGCCAGCTTGACAAGATTATCTTGGTTGGCGGTCCAACACATTCACCACATATTCGTCAGATGCTTCGTGAACAAATTACAGAAAATGTTGATACAAGTATTGACCCAATGACCGCTGTTGCTTCTGGTGCTGCGCTCTTTGCATCAACACTTGATGCGGATGTCAAAAATGATGACGTAGAAGTTGGAACGATTCGGCTTAATGTTGGTTACGAGTCTACTTCTGTTGAGATTACAGAATGGGTGAGCATCCAATTGGATAAGGCCTCAACAGGTGCGAATTGTCCTAATAAGGTATTTGTAGAACTTGTAAGTAGTGACAATACTTGGTCAAGCGGAAAAACCGAAATAGATACGAATGGTAATGTAGTTGAAGCGCACTTGCAAGAAGGGAAAGCCAACTCATTTTCTATTTTAACTTATGATGAGCAAGGAACCGCCTTAGATTGCTTCCCTAATGAGATTACGATAATTCAAGGCTCAAAGGTTGGGGCTGCTCCATTGCCATATTTTATTGGTATAGAGATTTGGGATGAAGATAAGAAGAAGCTTGTTTTCCAGCCAATTGAGGGATTGGAAAAAAACAAGCCACTTCCAGCTACGGGAGCTTTGAACAATCTGAAAACGACCTCTCAATTGAGGCCAGGAAACGTTTCTGACAGTTTGATTATTCCTGTTTACCAAGCTGATGAGTGCGAAGAAGGGACTTCTTCAAAACTTTATGAGTATGTCGCCAATGTTGTCATTGACGGAGGAGATGTTAACCAACTCATACAAGAGGATGCTAATGTGGATTTGACCATTAAAGCAGATTCGTCCGAGATGATGACAATTGAAGCGTACTTCCCTTCTCTTGATTTGACTATTACAAAGGAACTGAAAACAGATAAGAAACAATCTCTTGATGATGCAAAGAAAACAATTGCAGATAACTTTGCAGAAGCAGAAAGAAATATCTCTAAACTTGAAAAACAAGGAATTGATACATCTGATTTGCGTTCTAAACTTCAAGAGGTTAAAACTGAGGACTCCAATAATACAGAAACAAAAATGGTGCTTCAACACCAAAAGGAGGTTATGCGTGAAATTGAGAAGCGTGATTCTGAGTCAGAGTTTGACCGTGTAGAAAAGGAGTTGAAGCGTGTATTCAAGATGACTGAAGAAGACCAAAAGAAATATGGCAGTTTTCAAACAGGTCAGGTTCTTGATCAACTTCGTGGTATAGTAGATGAAGCTATCGCAAAGAGGGATGTTAAGTTGGCAAAAGACGCGTTAGATCAAGTTCAAGCTCTTGACTATAAACTAGCTCTTGTTGAGTATTTCGTAGCTTGGATTGGAAGTTGGAACAAACGCTTTGATAGTATTGTATGGAAGGATAGAGCGCGTGCAAGACAATTGATAAATAGCGCTATTGGTATTATCAATGATTCTCCAACAACTGAAAATTTAAAACCCTACATTGAACAGTTGGTTGCCCTTCTGCCTCCAAATGATGTCCCTGAAAGTGCAAAGAACCGACTAAAGAAAGGTTAATATGATTTTTGAGAAGAAACAAAAAATAGGTAACTACACAGTAGCTTTTCCGCATAAGCAGGGCGCTTATGCTGAAACCTACCGCGTTAAAGATGATAATGGGAGAATACTTTTCCTAAAGTTAATTAGCTTTGCCAAACTTAATGCTTCACAATATAGTGCCGATGGCAAAATCATAGAAGTAGAGGTCGCAAAATCATTATCACATAACAATTTATGTGGTTTTGTTGATACTGGTACTATGATTCATAGAGGTCAACAATATGCTTACATTGTCACAGATTTCATTAGTGGTGAGACTGTAGCTGATAAGATGGGGCGTGAGGAAACTCTAACTGTATATGAAACAAAACAGATTGCTCGGAGTGTTCTTAGTGCTCTGTCGTTTGTTCATTCGTTGCAGCGTCCTATAATACATAATGAGGTTACTTTACAGAATGTGTTGATAGACTTGTCTGGTGAATTAAAAGATGCGAAACTGATAGATTTTGGTCATGCAAGATTTTTGGATTTACCGCCATCTAAAGATGATATTGGAAATATCAATCCTTTCTATTTGGCACCAGAGCGTTTTAATGGGGTCTGCTCTGTTCTGTCTGATTTGTATTCCGTTGGAGTAATGATGTATCAGATGATTTTTGGTATGCTGCCTTGGTTCATTGATCTATCACAATACAAATCTGCAGATAGAGTACGTGCAATTCTTGCAAGAAAATGTTCGCCTCTACAGATTCCTTCTATGAATGTTTTTGAGTTGGATGAACAGCTTATAAATATTATGGGTAAAGCAATGGCCTATGATATTAATGATAGATTCCAAACAGCAGACGAATTTATCAAGGCTTTAGATGGAGCTGTCAACGTCGAGAAACCAAAGACGGCATCATTTAAGGAAACCCCATCAGGGAAAAAGACAAAGAAAATCGGGAATGGATTTGCAGATGTTGCCGGAATGAGCGAATTAAAAGAACAACTTCAATCTGACGTAATAGATTTGCTCAAAAATCCAGGTCGAGCAAAGGAACTTGGGTTGTCAATACCCAATGGCCTACTTTTCTATGGACCTCCAGGATGTGGAAAAACTTTTTTTGCAGAAAGATTTGCTGAAGAAATCGGCTGTAACTACATGTATGTTCTTTGTTCCGATGTCGCTTCACCATATATTCATGGTGGACAAGAGAAAATTGCTAATCTCTTTGAGGAAGCAAGAAAGAATGCTCCAACCATATTATTTTTGGATGAGGTAGAAGCGATGATAATGGATCGCAGTAAACATAACAATGTGAGTGAGCAGGGAGAGGTGAATGAGTTTCTTGGTCAGTTGAACAATTGTGGCTCAGAAGGTGTCATGGTAATTGCTGCAACAAACAAGCCAAACCTTATTGATCCAGCAGCTCTCCGTGCAGGTCGTCTGGAATTGAAATATTATATACCACAGCCAGATAAGGAAACGAGAATTCAGCTTTTCAAGGTAGGACTCAAAGGACGTAATACAGAGTTGGGAATCAATTACGATCGCTTGGCTGATCTAACAGAAAACAGAGTGTCTTCCGACATTACGTTAATTATTGATACGGCCGCTCGTATTGTATTTAGAAAAAAAATTGAGAAGATAACACAGGCTATCATAGAAGAAGCTATTACTCAAATTCAGCCGACAGTAAGTCCTGACGAAATTAGAAAGTGTGAAAGGATAAGGGATGAATTTATTGGCAAGAAACCAAGGAAAATAGGTTTTTAATCATTATAAATATGAAAGAGTTTAATAAAGTATTGTTATTAACCAGCGTGTGTTGTATGGCATGTGATGGTGAAATCGCGCAAGAAGAAGTGGATTTGATAAAAATGATGGCTAGAAAAAAACATCTTTTTGGCGATATAGAGATAGACAAAGAACTAGACATACTTGTAAATGAAATAAATATAAAGGGTAAGAGCTTCTTAAAAGAATATTTGAATATTCTTGCTGAAAATAACTTGACTGAAGAAGAAGAATTACAGGTTGTAGATGTAGCTGTTCAGACAATTAGAGCTGATAATTGTATAAAGTATAGCGAGATCATGTTTTTTAAAGTGATTCGATCAAATTTGAAAGTTGTGTCGGATGAAACCATATTAGAGAAAATAGATGGAATTGATGAGAACTATATAGCTCAAGATATTTGCAATGATAACCTTCAGACGTATGATGAATATTTTAATTCTATAGAATTAATGAATTTTGATTTGTCAATTTTTAATAAAAATGCCACAGGTACAGACATTTGAGGATGCCACAGGGACAGGTGGCTGACATATGATGTAAGATGTATGAGGGAAGATGTCTGATGCCCAAAATCATCCTATTTTGCCCTTAAAAATGCTGTAGACTCCTCCTTTCCTCCTTGCAGGCTCCTCCTAAGCTGCTCCACGGAGGAGCTTAGAGGCTGGGTAGGGTAAGAGTCTGATGGCTGAAGTAAGATGTAAGATGTCTAATGGCTGAGAAATTGGAACTAAGAGACGTAAAATCTAATAAATCACCAGATAATCTCTAACATATCTCCAATCAATCTCCATTAAACCCACAATCTACCTTCGCTCCTTCTTCGCTCTTTGTTTAATGGATGTTCAATATATGTCCAGTATGTGTTCAGTATATGTTCGGTATATGTCCGGTTAAAAAGCGGACATATACCGAACAAGTACCGGACTTCTACCGCACAGTAATAGGAGTTCCATAGAGACTCCATATAAGTTGCTTACTGCTTGCTTTTAAGGTCGGCATAACAAGTATTGGAGTGTTGCTATACATGGTTTGGAGGAATTGTTATAAAAATCCGTTTTTCTTTTGGAGTATTAAATATTTTGTTTAATTTTGCAGTCACAATAACATAACAAACAAAATGAAACAGACAATTTTAACTATACTGTTTGCCCTGCTGACAATTTCTGCGACAGCACAAATCAAATCGGAAGTCTCTGAGACTGTAGAACTGATGGGTATCCTTTCACGTACTGCGGGATTTCAGGAATTCAGCAACGACCTTGCTGGTCAGTATTCCAAAGACACCGAAGCATGGTTTGCACAATATCGTGAACATCCGACTGTCACTTACTATAAGGAACTCCGTGCTAAAAACGGCATCGCTTACGATCGGGTAACGAATATGGCTGTTCATTTGGAAATAGAGAAAGGCAAGGTGAAACTTATCGGTAATCGCTCGGAACTCACTGGTGGTTGGCAGGACATTGACCTTGATGACTTCGTGAAACGTCTTAACAAATTCTATGCGGACACACGTTTTCATGAGTTCTTTGAGCAACACCGGACGTTCTACAACGACTTTCTGAAGGCATACGATAAAAATATCATCGCCATCAAGCCTGAATGGTATGGGCGTTTCTATAATGGTACTGCACCTACAGAGCAATTCAGAATCATCATAGGTTTCACATATGGAACGACCAACAATGGTGCTTCCCGACAACTGCCTGGTCAGCCACGTGAGCTATTTGCCGTCTGTGGCTACAATCTGAATCCTCAAACTGGTCGCCCGAATTTCGACAGCAGCCTTCCGCTCCATGAGTTCAATCACTCCTTTGTCAACCCGCTATTGGAGAAAAATGAGAATGAAAAAGCTATGCAAGAAGTGGGACAAAGACTTTTCCAACTCTCACAATCAACGATGATGCAGCAACATTACAATGATTGGCACATCGTCATCAATGAAAGTCTTGTTCGTGCTGCTGTCATTGTCTATTTCTACGAGAACGGCTTCAATCAGTTTGTATCAAGCATGCTGAACGTTGAAACAATGCAAAATGGTTTCCCGTGGATGCTTGACGTCGTTTCTGCTTTACGCTATTACTCCACCCATCGTGAGCAGTATCCGACACTTAACGATTTCTACCCAGAAATAGCCCGTTTCCTCAACAAATAAAATTTGAGTGCAGAGTAAAACTTTTTAGAGTGCACAGGAAAAAGTTTTCGAGTGCACTCTAAAAAATATCTCTTCAATATAGGTTTAGCCAATCTACGAATCTGATTATAATTTTCAATTCTCAATTTTCAATTTTCAATTGGCAAAGATTTTCGACCCGACTCGGACGTGGTTGGAGCCGCATTCTTGTGCCAGCAGGTAGTCGTGACTCATGCCGTAGGACTTTACGTTGAAGTCGGCAGGATTGATGAAGTGGTATTCCTCACGTGGGAGGTATTCATCTTTTACCTTGTTGTAAAAGTCATTAGCCTGCAAGAACTCCTTGCGTATCTGCTGTTCATCATCAGTATTCGATGCCATCATCATGATGCCACGAATGCGAACGTTGGCAAGACGTGTCTCTGCTGAGGCATTACGTTGTGCCAACTCCTGCAGGAGGGCTTCACACTCTGCAGGCGTCATTCCTGACTTTGTCTCTTCCTGTGCTAAGTGGAGCTCAAGAAGTACGTCGATAGTGCGCCCACATTTCTGAGCTTGCTTATTGATTTCCTGCAGTAGCTTCATGGAATCGACAGCCTCTATCATAGAGATGTATGGCGCGATATACTTTACCTTGTTGGTCTGCAGATGTCCGATGAAATGCCACTGGATGTCTTTTGGCAGCGTCTCATATTTGACACGAAGCTCCTGCTCGCGTGATTCTCCAAACACACGTTGTCCGGCATTATACGCCTCCTGTGCTGCCTCGACGGGATGGTACTTGCTGACTGCCACCAACTCCACACCAGGCTTCAATGATGCCAGAACTTCTTTAAGATTATCCTTAATCAATTTCTTAATTCTTAATTCTTAATTTTTAATTTTTAATTCTCAGAGGGTTTCTTCTCAAAAACGTCAAGCAGTTTTGTCTCTGTGATGGAAGAAAGTTTCCAGTCTTGCATGCCTTTGTCGAGAACCTCGCAGATGCCCTTCACGGCATTTTGAAGGCTGTTGCTTTGTACAAGGTATGTAACGGTAGAATATTTCTCCTTCTCTGTCTTCTCATCGATGATGATGAACTGTGCCTTTACCTTATACCATCTGTCGTCGGCAGGGTTTTCAGAGAAGAAAACTTCTTTGTATGCAGCTTTCTTCATATCTACCACGTCGAATTCTCCACTGATATATACCTTCAGTTCCTCGGCTATGGTCTCTTCTGCCTCAGTAAAGGTGAATGACTCTACGGTATATGTTTCCTTAACGGTTATTGGGGTGCCTGCATCACCCATCTTGTCGTATTTTACACTGGTTTCAAACCAATCTGCATGTTTTGAAGTCATATTGTTGTATTGAATTTATTTGTTTGAGGATGCAAAGGTACAAAAACAAAAATGAAAACGAAAACGAAAACGAAGAAAAATGAGATATTTGTTAAACTTTTTCTTTTTTCTTTCATCAAAGCAAATGTAACCGGTTCACAATTTTCAATAATTAATAAACATTGTAATAAAAAATGAAAAAGATTGTGTTAACAATGATTGCCATCCTGTCAATGACAGTTGCTATGGCACAGAATGGTGAAAGGAGAGATGGTAATCGCGGTCCAAGACAGTTTACTCCAGAACAGATGGTAGAAAATCTTGCTGGCAGACTGAATCTTAATGATGAGCAGAAGGCAAAACTGCTGGAGTTGAATAAAGAATATAAAGACGTCCTTGGAGGTCCAAGATGGGGCGGCCGTAATGGTGGCAACAGACCTCAGCGCAATGAGAATGCTGGCGAGGGACAGCGCCCACAGCGTCCACAACTGACAGAAGAGCAGAGAGCACAGTGGCAGGAGCGCATGAAGAAGCGCCAGGAGTATGAAGAGAAACTTAAAGGCATCCTTACTGAGGAGCAATATAAGCAGTATCAGGAGATGAGACCCCAGAGAGGACAGAGAAGAGGTTAATATAAAGTTTATAGTTTAAAGTTTAAAGGCAGTTGTTAGTGACTAAAGATAAGTGACTAGAAACTAAAGACTTGAAATTTGAAACTTCATAAGTTGATTTGTTATAGTTTTTATTAGGGATTAAAATTCGGCGACAGTGGGGTGTGACACTCCGCTGTCGTTTTTGTTGGCACAATTATTGCTGATACCTTATTGTATATGATGATAAAAAACTATTCACAAAATGTATCTAGGGTGCTGATGCTTGCAGCGCTGGAGGCCCGTATGGCCCATCAGGACGTAATAGATACAGATCACTTACTCCTTGCAATTCTTCATGACGAAGGGGATAATCTTGCAAGGAAAATACTTGAACAACATAATATGAACTATGACAATGTGGCAGAGGTTCTGAATAATATGAACCTCTCAGAAGACGAAGACGAGTATAATGACACTCTCGAACCAATGGATGGTAAGGGGGGCAAACAGCAGCCGAAGGGGACTGATACCATTACGGAGTCTGAGAAACCAACGGCTCAAAGTGGTAACACTCCTCCGAAGACTCCAGTTATAGATGCTTTCTCTACAGATCTCACAAAACTTGCCAAAGAGGGTAAGATGGACCCTGTAGTGGGACGTGAGAAGGAGATACAGCGTCTGCAGGAGATACTGCTTCGTAGAAAGAAGAATAATCCTATTCTCATCGGAGAACCTGGTGTGGGAAAGAGTTCTATCGTGGAGGGCTTGGCACAGTTGATTGCTGACAATAAGGTGTCGCCAATTCTCTTTAACAAACGCCTGGTATCTCTCGATATGGCATCGTTAGTGGCAGGAACAAAATATCGTGGACAGTTTGAGGAACGCTTGAAGAATCTCATCAAGGAACTGGAAACAAATCCTGACATTATCTGTTTCATTGACGAGATACATACCATCATTGGAGCTGGTAATGTGTCAGGCAGTATGGATGCTGCGAATATGTTGAAACCAGCATTGGCTCGTGGCACTATACAATGTATTGGTGCAACCACTCTTGACGAATATCGCAAGACAATAGAGAAGGATGGTGCCTTGGAGCGCAGATTCCAGAAAATCATTGTGGAACAGACAACTCCAGAGGAGACTATTCAGATACTCTTTAACATAAAGGACCGTTATGAAGACCACCATAAGGTGACATATTCAGACGAGGCTTTGACAGCATGTGTCAAGTTGACACAACGCTATGTAACGGACCGTGCTTTCCCTGATAAGGCTATCGACGCAATGGATGAGGTGGGTGCAAAGATGCATCTGGCTTCTGCTGACAGCAATCCTCAGTCGGATGTGGCAAAGTTGGAGGAACAGATTCGTGATATCAGGGAGAAGAAGTTGCAGGCTGTTCAAGACCAGAACTTTGAGTTGGCAGCAAACTATCGTGACCAGAGCAACCGTCTGGAGGCAGAGTTGGCAGCAAAGCTGAAAGAAGAGAGTGGTGCCTTGAAGGGTAGCAACCAAGTATCACAAGAGGCTGTAGCTGATGTGGTGTCAATGATGACAGGAGTTCCTGTACAACGTGTTGCAGAGAGCGAGGGTGCCCGCCTTCGCAGTATGGCAGACAGACTGAAGGGCTCTATCGTGGCACAGGATAAAGCCATAGAAAAGATGGTGAAAGCCATACAACGCAACAGGGTAGGGCTGCACGATCCAAACCATCCAATCGGTGTGTTTATGTTCCTCGGTCCAACAGGTGTCGGAAAGACATATCTGGCAAAGAAACTGGCAGAGGAGATGTTTGGCAGTCAGGATGCTCTGATACGTATTGATATGTCAGAATATTCTGAGTCATTCAATACCTCACGCCTTGTCGGAGCACCTCCGGGATATGTGGGATATGAAGAAGGCGGACAGCTGACAGAACGTGTACGCAGAAAGCCATACAGCATAGTATTGCTCGACGAAATAGAGAAGGCAAATTCCAATGTCTTCAATATGCTGCTGCAGGTAATGGACGAAGGAAGACTGACAGACGGAAATGGTCGTCTGGTGGACTTCAGAAATACCATTATCATAATGACATCAAATGCTGGTACTAAACAACTGAAGGACTTCGGTAATGGTGTAGGATTTGCTCCGATAACAGACACAAGGGCCTTTACCAATGGTATTATAGAAAAAGCACTGAAGAAACAGTTCGCACCAGAATTCCTCAACCGACTGGATGAGATTATCATGTTCGATCAGTTGGATATGGATGCTGTAAGGCAGATTCTCGACATAGAGCTGAAGAGTGTTTATAAGAGAATAGAGAATCTCGGTTATACTCTGACGATTTCTGATGACTATAAGTCTAAGATTGTCAAGAAGGGTTATGACATACAATATGGTGCAAGACCTCTGCGTCGTGCTATACAGACACAGGTGGAGGATGTGGTATGTCAGAAGATTCTCAACGAGAGCGAACAGCATGAGATTCATTTGGAATAGCAATACAAGAGATGAAATCAGTACGTCCAAAGAAGAATCTTGGTCAGCACTTCCTTACTGACCTCAGTATAGCTCGCAGAATAGCTGATACTGTTGATGCGTGCCCAGACATTCCTGTGCTGGAGATAGGTCCGGGAATGGGTGTTATGACGCAGTATCTCTATCCGAAAGACCGTGACTACAAATGTGTGGAGATAGACAGGGAGTCAGTAGAATATCTGGAAGAACATTTTCCAAAGTTGCACGGGAACATCATTGGTGGTGACTTCCTCACGATGGATTTGAAAGAGGTATTTGGAGGACGACAGTTCGTACTGACAGGAAATTATCCATATGATATCTCGTCGCAGATATTCTTCAAGATGCTCGATAACAAAGAGCTCATCCCTTGCTGCACTGGAATGATACAGAGAGAGGTGGCTTTGCGTATAGCTGCAGAACCAGGTAGCAAGACGTATGGCATATTGTCTGTCTTGATTCAGGCGTGGTATGATACAGAATATCTCTTTACTGTTGACGAGAATGTATTCAATCCGCCTCCGAAGGTGAAGTCGGCTGTTATTCGAATGACTCGAAACAGCAGGACAGATATCGGATGTGACTGGGACTTGTTCATACAAATAGTGAAGGCGACATTTAATCAGCGACGAAAGATGCTGAGGGTAAGTCTGAAGCAGTTGATACCTGGCTTTAATGAGGAGATGATTCCTGATTTTGACTTGACAAAACGTCCAGAACAACTGACACATGAGGAGTTCGTAAGGCTTACTAACTGCGTAGATAAATTGAAAATGAAATAAAAATAGATTATGAAAAAGTTATTTATTATTCTTGCTGCGGCTGCTTTGAATTGTGGCGTGGCTAATGCGCAACTTGATGGTTTGTTGAATAAGGCAAAGAGTGCTGTCTCAAATAATTCTACTCTCAGCTCTGCTATTGCTACAATATCTTCAAAACTCGTTCCTAACGAAAAGCAGATTGTCGGAACATGGGTTTATCAGGAGCCTGCCATAATGTTGACAAGCAACAACAGTCTGAAGCAACTTGCCAGCTCTGCTGCTACAAAGAGTCTGGAACAGAAACTGCAGTCATATCTCTCACAGGTTGGTTTGAAGAAAGGCAAGGGAAGCATTACCTTTAACGAGGATAAAAGCTTCTCTGTAAAATATGGTACAAAGCCAGTAAAGAAAGGTACCTATACTCTGAAGAACCAAGAGGTAATCCTCACATTTACAGGCAAGACAAAGCCTTGCAACGTAACACCACAGTTGGACAATGGCTCCCTCGTCATTGTGATGGATGCTACAAAGTTTAAGGAGTTTATGCAGAATATTGGTGCTCAGGTGTCACAGCTATCTACTGTAGTAGCTGCCATGAAGCAAATGGACGGAATGAAGATTGGTGTGAGACTTACTAAACAGTAATCTCAGCCGAACCATAACAACGATGATGGTTGGTGTCGTAGATGACGCAGAACTGTCCTGGCGCTACACCATGAACAGGTTGCTCTGAAACAAGGGTAAAAGAACCATCACCATTGTCTCTCATCTCTGCTTTAAGATAGTCGGATGTATGCCGTATCTTAAAGCAGATTTCTTTTGCATCCACGGGGACTGTCAGCCAGTTCATCCCATGAATCTTGAATTCCTGCTTGTATGCTTCCTTGGGATTATAACCCTTTGAGACAAAGAGTATGTTTTTCTTGATGTTTTTCTTTACTGCAAACCAAGGACCGCCACCAAATCCTAATCCGTGTCGCTGGCCTATAGTGTGGAACCACAAACCCTTGTGCGTACCAAGTTTCTTGCCTGTCTCGATATCTATCACGAGACCAGGATTCTCACCAAGATATTTCTTTACGTAGTCGTTGTAGTTTATCTTTCCAAGAAAACAGATGCCCTGCGAGTCTTTTCTCTTGGCATTGATGAGGTGTTCACGTTCTGCTATCTCGCGAACCTCATCTTTCTTCATGTGGCCTATTGGGAAGATGGCCTTCTTCAGTTGCCAAGGGTATAGTTGACAGAGAAAATCTGTCTGATCTTTTACTGGGTCGGGAGAGGTGCAGAGCCATTTATTACCTTCCTCATCCACTTCTGTTGTGGCATAGTGACCTGTGGCAATGATGTCGTATTCGTGTCCCTTCTTCTCGTCAAAAGCTCCGAATTTTATGAGCCTGTTACACATCACATCAGGATTTGGCGTAAGACCTGCTTTCACCTTCTCCATAGTATATTTTGTCACCTGCTCCCAGTATTCTTTGTGACAATCGATAATCTCCAGTGAGACACCATATTTCTGACAAAGAGCTGTTGCCATTTCGATATCTTCCTCTGCTGTACAGTCAAGGTCGGCATCTTCCTGCGAAGCAATCCTGATATAGAAACAGTCAGGCTTGTTACCCTGTTCGCATAATACGTGCAAGGCAACAGCAGAATCCACTCCTCCTGAGAGAAGTAATGCTATCTTAGTATCCTTTTCTGTATTTTTCTTCATCTTTGTCTTCCAGCATGGAGAGATAACTGTTGTATCGTGAAAGGGCTATATAATGTTCCTCTACAGCCTTCAGTACGGCACATCCTGGCTCGTGGGTATGGGTACAGTTGGAGAAACGGCATTCTTTGGAGAATTGGAATATCTCCTTAAAATAACTTGTCAGTTCTTCTTTCTCTATGTCAAACGTTCCGAAGCCACGTATTCCTGGTGAGTCGATGATGTATGACTGCTGTTGAGACTGTATTGTGGCATCGCCGTTGTGGGGTAGGGCAATCATCTCGCTGAAGGTGGTGGTGTGTATGCCCTGATTGTGTGCATCGCTGATTCCTGCTGTTCGCAGATTAGCACCTGGTATGAGGGTATTGATGATGGTACTTTTTCCTACTCCGCTATGTCCGCTGAATAGTGTTATCTTTCCCTCCAGTTTAGCTCTAAGTTCTTCCATTCCTGTTCCTTCTGTGGCAGAAACGGCAATGCTTTCATATCCCACAGTGGTGTATAGGTCCTGCATCATTTTCAGGTAGCGTAGCTCGTCTTCGTCAAGCATATCAATCTTATTGAACACCAGTACTACAGGAATGCGGTAAGCCTCTGCTGAGGCAAGGAAGCGGTCTATGAAGGTGGTAGATGTCTCAGGATAGTTGATAGTGACAATAAGCATTGCCTGATCAACATTAGCAGCAATGATGCTACTCTGCTTCGAGAGATTAGTGGATTTTCGGATGACATAGTTCTTTCTGTCTTCTATGTCAGTAATCCAGTTGTCCTCACTTATCACCACTCTGTCTCCTACGGCAACAGGGTTAGTGCTACGAATGCCTTTCAGACGAAAGTTTCCCTTCACCTTGCAGTCAGTCGTAGCACCATCATCAGTGAGTATTGTGTACCAGAACCCGGTATTCTTTATTACTAATCCCTTCATTATAAAGTCTAAGGTCAAAGGTCAAAAGTCGTTAACCGATAACCGTTACACCGTCATTATCTCCTTTGTCTTCTCCTCGATGAGTTTGTCGAGCTTCGCGATAAACTTATCATGAACCTTCTGGAGATCATTTTCGGCATCCTTTTCGAGGTCTTCTGACAGACCGTCTTTGATGCCCTTCTTAAGCTTTTCCTTGATGTCGCCACGCACATTGCGAACCTCTACCTTTGCCTTTTCAGCAATCTTGTTACATTGCTTCATCAGCTCCTTACGACGTTCTTCTGTAGGCTGTGGAATAGCAAGGCGAATTACCTCTCCGTTATTGTCAGGAGTAATGCCGACATCGCTGTCCATGATAGCTTTCTCGATATCTCGGATAGCCTTCTTGTCCCAAGGTTTGATGGCTATGGTACGAGCATCGGGAGTGCTGAGGTTTGCTACTTGATTCAGAGGCACTTTCATACCATAAGAATCTACTTTGATGCCATCGAGAATGGCAAGGTTGGCACGACCAGCACGAATGTGTGACAACTGTTCCTCTAAGAACATTGCAGCCATTTCCATTCGTTCTTCAGCGTCATTGAGAACTTCTTTTACGTCAATCATAGTCTTTATATTATAAAAGATTAAAGTTTTTCATACTCTGGTATTTCTTCCAGGAAAATCCATTTGTCGTTATCTTTTTTGTAGTGCAGACAGAGATGCATCAGTCCGTTGCTAATCATCAGGTAATCTACGTTGAGAAGCATATTGTATGTTGTAATCTGCTTTATTACCTTTGGTGTCAGCTCTACGCTTTCTGCTTTGTATTCTATTACCACCTTTGGTTGTCGATTATGGTCGAAGAGTACAGAGTCACATCTCAGTTTCTTGTCAGCCACTTTCAGTTCCACTTCGTTGGCAAGTAATCCTTGCGGATATCCTTTCTCTGTTATCAGGAAGTGAATGAAATGTTGCCTCACCCATTCCTCTGGTGTGAGGTTTACGAAGCGTTGCCTCAAGATGTCAAGCACCTGATGCTTACCATCTTCCGTCACCCTCATCCGTAGGTTTTTATACTCTGGTAGGTTCAAGGTTTCACGTTTCACATTTGACATTTCACATCTCACATCTCACATCTCAAGTATGCATTATGCAGTCGATGTTCTTCTGCAACTGCTCCACCTTGCTGACGCCAACCAGTATGGATGTCACCCCTTGCTGTTCCAATATCCAGTTAAGAGCCTCCTCATATCTGTCTCTCAGTTTTCCTGATGCCAAAGGTGAGAAGGAGATAAATCCGATGCCGTGTTTATGGCAATATTCCAATATGCCCTCTTCCTGTGGTGCTCTGTCGATGAGGTTCAGTCGTCCCTGATATATCAGCAGTGGCACATCGTGTGCTGCAAGATATTCTCTTGCCACCTTCAGCGCCTCTAATGGCCAGCGTGAGATGCCTACATAGAGAGCCTTTCCCTGACGTACTATGTCAACGAGAGCCTGCAGCGTCTCTTCCAACGGCGTGTTGGGGTCGTAGCGATGTGAATAGAATAAATCCACATAATCCAACTGCATACGTTTCAGGCTTTGGTCGATGCTTGCCATCAGATACTTTCTGGAGCCCCAGTTGCCATAAGGTCCCTGCCACATGTCATATCCTGCCTTTGAGGCAATGAACATCTCGTCACGATAAGGGCGGAAGTCATCATGCATCAGCTTTCCGAAATTCTCTTCAGCAGCACCATATGGAGGACCATAGTTGTTGGCCAGGTCGAAGTGTGTGATGCCGTGGTCAAAGGCATAATGTGTTATTTCTCTCTGACGATCCCAAGGGGCATCATAACCAAAGTTATGCCAAAAACCAAGACTAATCTTTGGGAGCAGAATGCCAGAACATCCACAGCGCTGATACATCTTGTCTTCATTAGCATATCTCTCAGGACTCGCAATATAGTTCTCTCTTAATACCATAAAAATGTATCTGTAATGTTGATTCTTACATCTTTCATGCTGCAAATTTAGAAATAAATTCCTGAAATTGCAAGAATTTTAAGTTTTTTCATTATAAATCAGTAAAAATCACTAAATTTGCGGCCGAAAATGATGAAAAATGTATTGAAACAAAACGCAAAGGTGAATAGGCATAACATATTGGGTTCAGGAGAAGTCATCGCTCACTTGTCGATGTTTTTTGCCTGTGCCTTTTGGGGACTTATGGCTCCACTTGGCAAGGATGCTATGACAAACGGCCTCGATGGACTTACAATGGTTACCTTCCGAGTGACTGGCGGTTGTCTGCTGTTTTGGCTTACGTCGCTGTTTGTCAAGCACGAACACGTTCCTTTCAAGGATAAGATGCTGTTTATCGGAGCTGGATTCCTGGGCTTGGTTACCAACCAGTGCTGCTATACCATAGGCCTCTCTATAACGTCGCCAATCAATGCCTCGATAGTAACTACGTCAATGCCTATCTTCGCAATGATACTGGCAGCAATTATTCTTAAGGAACCTATTACAGGGAAAAAGGCTTCCGGGGTTTTCTTGGGATGTAGCGGAGCATTGTTACTCATCCTTACTTCTGCGGCTCATAGCAGCGATAAGATAGGAGATATTCGGGGTGATTTGCTATGCCTGTTGGCGCAATTGTCTTTTGCGCTCTACTTGTCTTTGTTCAACAAGTTGATAAAGCGTTATTCTGTCTTTACAATCAATAAGTGGATGTTTCTTTGGGCGACGGTTTTTGTGACTCCTTTCACTTTCAGTCATGTCAGCGAAGTCGTAAGCCACTCCATACCCTCAAGGTCGTGGTTGGAAGCAGGATATGTGGTATTCTTTGGTACATACATCAGCTATATCCTTACTATGATAGGTCAGAAGAAACTGCGTCCGACAGTAGTCTCAGTATATAACTATGTCCAACCTCTTGTTTCAGTGGTTGTCAGCGTGTTTACTGGTATTGGCGTCTTACGACCCAGTCATGCTTTGGCAGTAGTGCTTGTGTTCAGCGGAGTATGGTTGGTAACTATATCGCGTAGCCGAGCTGATATGGAACGTAAGGCTCAGGAGGTTCAGAATATGCAGTCTTCTCGCTAACGCAGTTTGTTCTTGTTGTAGGTCCTCTTTACGTAAGCAAAGAAGAATAACACCCCAACGATGTTCACGATAGCAGCAATCCAGAATGCTGCACTATATCCCGACAGCTCTGATGCGATACCACCTACTACCACTCCTGCTCCTACGCCTACATCCCATGATGTAAGCATCGAAGAGTTTGCTGTTCCCCTGCGATTGTTTGGTGCCAGATTCACAAACATCGTCTGTACGGCAGGAAACATATGTCCGTTGCCAAGACCTAATATTACAGCACATCCGAAGAATCCCCAATAGTTATGTATGGCAGCAAAGGCGAGGTATGAGAAAACAGAGATACACATTCCGACGGTGGCATTATGCACCACTCTTCCTGTGCGCAGTGATTTGCTGCCGGTAAGTCTGGATACCATAAGGCTGACGGAGAGAATCAGGAAGAATGCAGCTGCCCCTTGTGTCATTCCCAACTCTTCTTTTGAATAGATGGCAAGGTATGTTGACAATACTCCGTATGAGAACGACAGCATAGCAAGCATCAAACCTACTGACCATCCCTTTACGAGGAAGAATCGGTCAAGAGAGACAGGGCTCTTCTTTGGCGGCACGAGGCCTGCTGCTATCTTCGAAGGAGGGGTGTGCTTTACTGTAGTGCTAATCAGAAACCCTGCTGCAGCCATAAGGAATGATAGCAGGAAGATAGCCTGGAAATTTCCCCACACCTCATATATATATATACCGACAGTCGGGGAGATGGCAGTAGCAAGGTTGTTGGAAAGTCCATAGTAACCTATTCCCTCAGCACGTCTGTCTGCTGGCAGTACGTCGATGGCAACAGTGCTGTTTGATACTGTTACAGTACCGAAAGGCGCTCCATGAAGAGTGCGTATTATGGCAAAGAGAATCAGCGAACCGCCAATGAGATACCCTAAGAAGAAGGTGGCAAAGAGTCCGTATGACAATAGCAGGACAGTCTTTCTGTTATATGTGTCAACGATATATCCTGAAAAGATACGTGCCAAAAGGGCCATGATGGTGTATCCTGACAATACTACTCCGATAGTATGTTTGCCAGAGCCAAATTCTTCAGAAAGGTAAAGAGGTAAAATCGGCATAATCAGCATGAACGAAAAGAAGATCATGAAATTTGCTGACCATACCTTTATGTAATTATGATTCCATAGTGTTGACACTATTCAATGATGAAATTTATCTCTTCTTTTTCGATGTCGATGCGGAGTGGGGAATTGCCTACCTGTGTAGGATGTCCGTCAACAGAAACGGGAAGGTGCTTGCCTTCTATCTCCACCCTTGTGGTGCGATACAGTCTGATGCGCTTATGGTTCAGCATCTCACCCTTCAGAAACAGGTATATGCCGTTGATGAGTTGTGTCAGTCCTGAGCGACGTACTATCGTCACATCCAGCATACCGTTATATGGCACAGCGCTTGGTGTCTGGTGATATCCCCATGCGCTACCTATGCACATCGTCATAACACGATGGTTTTCTGTTATTCCGTTGATGGTATATTTCATTTCGTATGCCATACGTTGGAAGAGCATCATAACCAGCGAAACGGCAAAGGACAGTTTTCTTGAGAACAGAGCCTTTCGGGTATTCTGCCTGAGGGTGTGAATGCGTGCCAGGAGTCCTACGTTTACGCAGTTCAGGAAGTACTGCTGCTGTTCCTGATTCTCTCTGTCCCAATATCTCAGACATCCCACATCAACAGTACGTATGCGGTGATTCCGAATGGCTTTTACTGCCTGCTCGATATTCTTGCGAGAGAAACCCCAGAAAGTAGCAAAGTCGTTGAATATACCATTCGGAATAACTCCTAAACTGATTTTCTCACGCACCTGCTTTTCTACTTTCATGAGGCAGTTGACTGCATCGTTCAAAGCGCTGTCGCCACCAATGATTACGATATCTTCATAACCATTGTTTATCATCATAGTCACCAATCGTGATACACTCTGCTGCTTCTCGCTCTGCACGATGTCATACTCTACTTCATATTCCTGAAGTAAAGTCTCAATCCTCTCGCGTCGCTTTGCAGCATTCTCGTAAGGACTATGAAAAGGGCAATATATGATACCAGTCTTCAATTTAATGCATTTATGGTTTTATTGGAAGAAAGGTGAAAGGAAGAAAGGTGATAGCTTAATTGAGAAGAAAGGTGGAAGGAAGAAGAAATAAACCTTCATCCTTCATCCATAAACCTTCATCAAGTACAAACAAACCTTCATCCATCATCCATCATCCATCATCCTTCGATTCTTAATTCTTCATCATACGCTCTCCAGTCTATTGTAAATCCCCGACGTTCCATTCCTCTGAACCATGTCATCTGTCTTTTTGCAAACTGATGTATGGCGATTTCCAGCAGGTGGACCATTTCGTCGTAGGAATACTCACCCAGTATGTATTTCGTCAAATATTTATACTCCAGTCCGTATGCTATGAGTCGTTCGGCAGGCACCCCTTCGTCAAGCAGACCTCTCACCTCGTCAACCATTCCCTCCTCTAAGCGGGCATACAGTCGTTGTGTGATGCGTTCTCTTCTTAATTCGCGTGGAATGCTGATGCCTATCAGGGTATATCCGTTAAATTCATTACTTCCCAAGTAACCCTTCAGCACCCCTTCGATATACAGTCCTGTGCCACCACATAGGATAGGCTGCTTGCCACGTGCTACGATGTCCTCGTATGCTTTGTGAAAATCCTGCAGGTAGCGATACAGGTTGTAGCGTTCCCCCGGCTCCGCAATGTCTATGAGGTGATAAGGGATTTTCTTTCCATCCACCTCATAATCCTTCAGGTCCTTTCCTGTTCCGATGTCCATGCGTCGATACACCTGTCTGGAGTCAGCAGAAAGAATCTCGCCACCGATTTGTGCTGCCAGTTTTGTAGCAATGCGTGTCTTGCCACAGGCAGTAGGACCCGTTATGACAATCAGGTTATTGATAGAGATAACGTTTGATACTTCTCTTTGGAGTCTTCTCAAATTCCTCGTCGTGAATCTCTATGCTTGCCACCTTGCAGTATGCAGGCTGTGACTCGTTGAGGGTCTGGAGATTCTGGTTCATCACGTTCATGACGTCCTCACTCGACATATTTCTTGCAGCACAGGTCTCGATATCAGGATGTACGAGAGCCACCAGTTTCTGGTCACGCTGCACTACGATACATTCGTTAACGAGAGGCAAAGAATTCAAGGCATCCTCTATTTCCTCAGGGAAGATATTCTGTCCTGAAGGACCCAGCAGCATGTTCTTAGAACGACCCTTGATGAAGATGTTGCCCTTGCGGTCCATGATGCCGAGGTCGCCGGTATGATACCATCCGTCCTTGTCGATAGCTGCTGCAGTAGCCTCTTCGTTTTTGTAATATCCCAACATCACATTCATGCCACGAGCCAATATCTCGCCTGGCTGGCGATGAGGATGCTTGCTGTCTATCTTCACCTCCATGTGTACTACCTGTCTGCCACACGAACCAGTCTTGTGCGTTGTCCAGTCAGCATACGAGATGATAGGAGCACATTCTGTAGCACCATAACCAACGGTGATAGGGAATTTTATCCACTTCATAAAATGCTCTACCTCCTGATTCAGGGCAGCGCCACCGACGATAATTTCGTAAAGGTTGCCGCCAAAGGCGTCATATACCTGATTCTTAATCTTTTCCTTTATCTTACCTCCCAAGATAGGAGTGCTCATCAGCACGCGGATAGCAGGAGAAAGCTTCGGGAACACCTTCTTGCGGATTATCTTCTCTATGATGAGAGGCACAGCAATAATGACAACAGGCTTGATGTCCCTGAAAGCCTGTGCTACGACAGCAGGCGAAGGAATGCGTGTAAGGTAGAAGATGTGACATCCGCTCATAAACTCCTTCACAAATTCAAACGCCATTCCGTACATATGTGCCATAGGCAGGATGGAAATGGTGTTGTCACCAGGATGCAAATGAGCATCCAGCACCTCGCATGCAAAGTCGAGGTTCGACCACATAGCACGGTAAGGAATCATCACACCCTTTGAGAACCCCGTTGTTCCAGAGGTGTAGTTGATAAGAGCCAACTCCTCAGGACTCTGCTCCTTATAATAGTTTACGTCATCCTTACGGAAGTACTTTGGAAATTTCTCACCATACAGCCTGTTGAGGTTCTCGCGAGCATAGTATAGTTTCTCTGAGCGAGACACCATCAGCGAGAAGTCCGGAATGTTTATGATACCCTCAAGAGCAGGCATCTTGTCTGGCGTTATCTCCTCAGCCACTACGTCGCCCACGAACAGCAGGCGAGCCTCAGAGTGGTTTACTATGTGGTGAATCTGGTCAGCCGTAAATTCATGCAGTATAGGCACAGCCACAGCGCCATATGTCAGGGTAGCCAGGAAGGCAACAGCCCAATGGCTCATATTGCGTCCGCAGAGGGCTATCTTGTCACCACGCTGAATACCGCTGTTCTCAAACAATATGTGTAGCTTTTCAATTTTTCTTGCCACATCATGATACTGCAGAGTGGCACCCTTGTAATCAGTCAGTGCGTCCAGTTCCCAGTTTTTCTTGATACTGTCTTCAATACACTGATTAAAACTTTTTATTTCTTCCATTTGGTCGATTTAGTTGCTCAAAATTTTAAATTCTGTGCAAAGCTCCGTTTTAGTGAGAGCAGATAAAAATATGTTTTTGTATGCCGGACGTTAGGAGATTCGCGGATGCAAAGGTATATTTTTTTTTGCACACTCGCAAATAAAAGTGTGCATTTTTTACCTAAATGGCAAAAATAATTGTTTTTTGTCGTCTGTGTATTGTTTTTGTATATGGTATGACGTGTACTGAATTCTTACGTATATGAAAGGTACAGATAATTGGTCTGTGCGGGATACTCTGCAGCAAGGGTGTCTATCTGGTTTACGAGGGGCAGGATGTCATATTCCTTGCGCCACTGACGGATTATGAGACCCGCTTTCTCCATGTTAAAATATTGCTCAAAGCCAAGGGCTCGCGCTATCTGGAAGTCGGAGAAACCATATACCTTCGCTTCGTAAAGGAGGGTGAGGAAACCTTCTTCTTCAACATATTCCATCATCTCATTTTGTGGCAGGAACTGATGCAGCTCCGACAGGTAGGAATACTGTTGCAGGGCGTGGTTGATATCGACGATATGCTTCAGTTTCTGCAAGAACCAACGGTCTATCATCGTGAGCTGATGTATCTGCTCTATGGTATATCCCATCTGGAGCGCCTGTGCCACCGCAAAGATACGTGTGTCGGTAGGATTCTTGAGGGAAGATTGAAGATTGAAGATTGAAGATTGAACATTATCGACTCCTAATTCCTCATTCCCAACTCCTAACTCCTCATTCCCAACGTGGTTTCCTACAAAGCCGTGCATGCCTTGTCCTATCATACGAAGGCCTTTCTGGATGGCTTCTTCGAAAGTGCGTCCTATTGCCATCACTTCTCCGACACTCTTCATGGAAGAACCTAACTGGTGGCTGACGCCCTGGAACTTGGTGAGGTCCCAACGTGGTATCTTGCATACCACATAGTCGAGGGCCGGTTCAAAGAACGCTGTTGTTGTCTTGGTGACAGAATTCTTCAGTTCGAAGAGTCCGTATCCCAATCCCAATTTTGCTGCCACGAAGGCGAGAGGATATCCCGTAGCCTTTGATGCCAGGGCAGAGGAACGGCTGAGACGTGCATTGACCTCGATGACACGATAGTCTTCTGACTCTGGGTCGAGGGCATACTGCACATTACACTCACCCACAATGCCGATATGACGTATTATCTTGATGGCGATGGCACGCAGCTTATGGTATTCGCTATTGCTGAGCGTCTGACTGGGGGCAACCACTATCGACTCTCCGGTATGGATGCCGAGAGGGTCTAGGTTTTCCATGTTGCAGACAGTGATGCAGTTGTCGTACTTGTCGCGCACCACTTCATACTCTATCTCCTTCCATCCTTTCAGAGACTTTTCAACAAGCACCTGCGGAGAGAACGAGAATGCTTCTTCAGCCTGCTTGAGCAGCTGTTCTTCATTATCGCAGAAGCCAGACCCTAATCCTCCGAGGGCGTATGCAGCACGCAGGATAACGGGATAGCCGAGGTCATCAGCAGCCCGCTTCACCTCTTCAACAGTATTGCATGCCTCACTCTTTATCGTCTTGACATCTATCTCATTGAGACGTTTTACAAACAGGTCACGGTCTTCTGTGTCGATGATGGCCTGAACAGGAGTTCCCATCACCTGCACATTATACTTACTGAGCACACCCCGCTGGTATAGCTCCACACCACAGTTGAGAGCTGTCTGGCCGCCGAATGACAGCAGGATACCGTCAGGACGTTCTTTGGCAATGATGCGCTCTACGAATTCAGCCTGTACGGGTTGGAAATATACTTTGTCGGCTATGCCTGACGATGTCTGGACAGTAGCGATGTTAGGGTTGATGAGGATGGTCTTGATGCCTTCCTCTTTGAGGGCTTTCAGGGCCTGAGAACCGCTATAGTCAAATTCTCCTGCCTGACCTATCTTTAATGCTCCGCTTCCGAGGAGTAAAACCTTTTTTATCATTGAAAATTGAAAATTGAAACTAAATCTGTTTCACGAACTCGTCGAACATCCATTCTGTATCCACTGGGCCTGAGCAGGCTTCTGGGTGGAACTGTGCTGAGAACCAGGGATTCGTCTTGTGGCGTATGCCTTCGTTGGAGCCGTCATTCATATTCACGAACAGTGGTTCCCAATCTTCTGGCAGGGTGGTGTCATCTACGGCATATCCGTGATTTTGGGATGTTATGAAACATTTTGTGGTGCCTACCTGTTGCACTGGTTGGTTGTGGGAACGATGTCCGTATTTCAGCTTGTATGTCTTTGCACCTGCAGCACGGGCAAGTAACTGGTTACCCAGGCATATTCCCATGCAGGGACGTACTTTTTCCATTGAACATTGAACATTAACCATTGAACATTTATGTTGCTCTGTTTCTAGGAAAGTACGGATATGCTGTACTGTCATATCACAACGTTCCGGGTCGCCAGGACCATTGGCAAGAAAGAGACCATCAAACTCCAGTTGGTTAAAGTCATAATCCCAAGGCACACGAATCACCTCAACACCTCGCCTTAACAGACATCGGATGATGTTGGCCTTTACTCCGCAATCGACGAGAACAACCTTTTTTAGTTGACAATTGACAATTGACAATTGATAATTATTAGCTGCGCTATCTGGACGATAGGTTATGACCTCTTTACATGAGACTTTCTCTACCCAGTTTACGCTGCCGTAGTCTTCTGATGAAGGGTCAAAGGTCAAAGGTTCAAGGTCAAAGGCTATCCTTCCCCTCATTACTCCGTGTTCGCGGATTATCTTTGTGAGGCGTCGTGTATCGATGCCTGTCAGGGCTGGAATCTTTTCTTTCTTCAGCCATGATGCTAATGAATTTTGGGCATTCCAATGGGAATAGTCGTTGCTATAGTCGGCTACGATGAGTGCTTTGACATGTATCTTGTCACTCTCCATGAATAGTGGCAGTCCGTTGTCGGCAATCTCTGTTGACGGAACACCATAGTTGCCCACAAGGGGATATGTCGTTACCAGTATCTGTCCGGCATAACTGGGGTCTGTAAGGCTTTCGGGATATCCTGTCATGGCGGTATTGAAGACTACCTCACCAGAGGTGTCGCCCTCATAACCAAAACTCTTTCCATAAAAGACAACTCCATTATCTAATATAAGCTTTGCGTCGTTCATTTTGTTTTATTGAACCTGAAACTTGAAACCTGAAACTTGAAACTAATACGCTTGTTCATGAACTCCCTTTACGGCTCTTCCGCTGGGGTCGTTCATATTCTTGAATGCTTCGTCCCATTCCAAGGCTATTGCCGTAGAACATGCTACGCTGGCTTCGCTTGGTACACTCTTGGCAGCAGAGTCGCTGGGGAAGTGCTCGGCAAAGATAGAACGATAGTAATACTCTTCTTTGTTCTGTGGCGGATTGATAGGGAAACGTTCTGCTGCGTGAGCCATCTGTTCGTCGCTGACGGCTTCAGAGGTAATCTGTTTCAGGGTATCTATCCACGAATATCCCACACCATCAGAGAACTGCTCCTTCTGACGCCATGCCACCTCTTCAGGGAGCAAACTGCTGAATGCCTCGCGAACAATCTTCTTCTCCATTACAGAGCCCGGGCACATCTTGGCAGAAGGGTTGGTACGCATTGCTACGTCAAGGAATTCCTTATCGAGGAAAGGTACTCGTCCTTCCACACCCCATGCTGACAGACTCTTGTTGGCACGCAGGCAGTCGTAGAGAAACAACTTTGAGAGTTTGCGCACCGTCTCCTCATGAAAAGCCTTTGCATCAGGTGCCTTGTGGAAATATAGGTAGCCACCGAATATCTCGTCTGCCCCTTCTCCGCTAAGAACCATCTTGATGCCCATAGACTTTATAACACGTGCCAGCAGATACATAGGGGTAGAGGCGCGGACAGTTGTTACGTCGTATGTCTCGATGTAATAGATGACATCACGGATAGCATCAAGACCCTCCTGAATGGTGTAGTTTATCTCGTGGTGAACAGTGCCGATATGGTCTGCCACCAGCTTTGCCTTTGCAAGGTCTGGAGCACCCTTCAGTCCTACAGCGAAAGAATGCAGACGTGGCCAGTAAGCCTTGGTGCGAGAGTCGTTCTCAATACGCATCTCGGAGTATTTCTCGGCAATAGCAGAGATGACAGAAGAGTCGAGGCCACCTGACAGTAACACACCATACGGCACATCAGACATGAGCTGACGTTTTACTGCACTTTCCAAAGCATTATGGATGGCAGAAACGCTGGCTTCGTTGTCCTTGACAGCATCATATTCCATCCAGTCACGCTGGTAGTAAAGTTGAAAGTTGAGTGTTGAAAGTTGAGCGTTGACGGTTGGTGTGTTATCAATGTTTGTAACGTAATGTCCTGGCAGGAATGGCTCGTAATGTTGGCAGAAACCCTCAAGGGCTTTCAGTTCGGAGCCGACATATATTGTTCCGTCGTCATCATAACCAATGTAAAGAGGTATAACGCCGATAGGGTCTCGGGCAATGAGAAATTCGTCCTTCTCCTCGTCATAAAGCACAAAGGCGAAAATGCCGCTGATGTCCTCAAGGAAGTTGATGCCTTTCTCCCTGTAGAGGGCAAGGATAACCTCACAGTCGCTCTTTGTCTGGAAATCATACTTGCCAGCATACAGGCGTCGTATCTCCTGGTGGTTGTATATCTCACCATTGACAGCTAGCACCTGTTTTCTGTCAGGAGAGTAAAGCGGTTGACCACCACTCTCGGGATCAACGATGCTCAATCGCTCATGAGCAAGGATAGCGCTGCCGCCACAATATATACCACTCCAGTCAGGACCACGATGACGTATCTTCTGGCTCATCTTCAGAGCTTTATTACGCAATTCTTGCGTCTGCTCTTTTACATTCAGTATTGCTGTAATTCCACACATATCTAATTGAAAATTGATAATTTCATAATTGTAATTTCAGTATGTCTTCTACGTAATGTACGAAGGCATTGTTTACTAAGCGGATGCCGCCGGGGGTAGGGTAGTGGCCTGTAAAATACCAGTCGCCAGGGTGATTGGGGCAGGCATTGTGCAGGCCTTCTATACTTTGGAAGACCAGTTCCACAGGTGTGTGCATATCTTTTGGACGAAGTAACTCTACGATTTTCCTGTTTAGTTCGTAAATGCTGAAAGGTGCATAAATTCTTCGTACATGATTGGCAGCCAAAGGGCTGGTCTTGCACAGGTTGTATGTCTCGGCAATGAGTTGCTGCATGCCACGCTCCTTTATTAATGCTATTGCTGCACGGAAAGCACAGAGTTCTTCGAGGTGCGACATGTCAATGCCATAATAGTCAGGATAACGTATCTGTGGCGAACTGCTGACCATAACAATCTTCTTGGGATGCAGGCGGTCGAGAATCTTCAGGATACTTTCCTTGAGAGTCGTGCCACGCACAATGCTGTCGTCAATGATAACCAGATTATCCTTCCCAGCCCTAACCGAGCCGTATGTTATGTCATATACATGGGCAGCGAGGTCATTGCGTTCATTACCTTCGCTGATGAAGGTGCGCAGCTTTATGTCCTTCCATACAACCTTCTCCGTCCTTACATCATTGTGTGTCTGGCGCACACCGCCCGTCATGCCATAGAAGGCAATCTCTGCGGTATTAGGGATGTATGAGAATACAGTATTGGCAACATCATTGTTGATGGCCTTCATGATGGTCGGCGTCAGCTGCTCCCCCAAACGCTTGCGCTCCAGATAGATGTCTCTGTCATTACCACGACTGAAGTATATGCGTTCAAAACAACAAGCACTCAACTGCTTTGGTTCCATTATCTGTTCTAACTTCATATCACCGCTTTTGCGGATGATGATGGATTGTCCGGGGGATAACTCCTTGATATCGCTTGCTGCAAGGTTGAAGCAAGTCTGGATAACGGGGCGTTCAGAAGCAATGACAACGACCTCGTCATCCTGATACCAGAATGCAGGACGTATTCCCCACGGGTCACGAATGGAGAACATCTCGCCGCTCCCCGTCATACCGCACATCACATAGCCCCCATCAAAATGTGGCATCGTGGTGCGTAACACATTTGATATCTCTATATTGTCATCTATGTAACGAGTGATATTAGCTCCTTCGAGATGCTTGTTTTTTGCTATGTGGAAGAGACGTTCTGCTTCACGATCCAGACGGTGCCCCATCAGCTCAAGTGTGATATAAGAATCGCCACACATGCGTGGTGACTGACCTTGGTTGGTGAGGAATGTGAAAACCTCTTCCATGTTTGTCATGTTGAAGTTGCCACAAAGGGCGAGGTTTTTTGCACGCCAGTTGTTGCGACGCAGGAATGGATGTATATACTGAAGACCGCTTTTGCCTGTTGTGGAGTAGCGGAGGTGACCCATGTATAATTGACAATTGAAAATTGATAATTGAGAGGTGAGAGCAGAATAGCTGTCAATCGTTAATCTCCCATCATTGATTCGTTTGAATACTTCTGAAATAGCATTCTTACCTTCAGCCCTTTCGCGAAACATATATTCCTGTCCTGCAGGAGTGTTAAGGCTCACCCCTGCAATGCCGGCACCCTCCTGACCACGATTGTGCTGCTTCTCCATCATCAGGCATAGTTTCCCCAAGCCGTAACTGCGTGTGCCGTACTTTTGTTCATAGTACTGCAAAGGCTTCAGCAGCCGGATCATTGCTATGCCACATTCATGCTTCAGCTGTTCCATCGATACATGCTTTTATAAAACTCATAAACAGTGGGTGAGGATGCAGTACGGTAGAGGAATATTCCGGATGGAATTGGGTGCCGATATACCATTGCTTTTCTGGTATCTCTATTATCTCTGCGAGGCTGGTGGCAGGGTTGATGCCGACACATTTCATGCCTGCTGCTTCAAATTCTGAGAGGTATTTGTTATTAAACTCATAGCGATGGCGATGCCGTTCCTTGATAGATGATTTTCCGTTGTAAGCCTTGTAGGTTTTGCAACCCTCTCTCAGTTCGCAATCGTATGCACCCAGTCGCATTGTGCCACCCATTTCCTTGATGGCTTTCTGTTCTTCCATCAGATCTATGACAGGATGTGTCGTGTTTGCATTCATCTCGCAACTGTTGGCATCTTTGTGACCAAGTACATTCCTTGCAAATTCTATCACCATCATCTGCATGCCTAGACAGATGCCGAAGGTAGGCACATCGTTGTTGCGACAATATTCTATAGCCGTTATCTTGCCCTCAATGCCACGTTGGCCGAAGCCGGGACAGATTATTACACCAGCAATGCCGTCGAGTTTTGATGCGATGTTTTCTGTAGTTATGTATTCGCTGTTCACAAAATGCAAGCATGTCTTCACTTCGTTATAAATGCCGGCAAGGTTGAGGCTTTCGCGAATGCTTTTGTATGCATCCTGTAGGTCGTATTTGCCAATCAGCGCAATGTTAATCTCGCGTGTGGCTTTGCGCTGCTTTTCCAGAAATTTATGCCAAGGAGCCATCTGTGGCGTTTCGCCGACAGGGATGCCTATCTTGCGCAAGATGGCAGCGTCGAGCCCCTGACGCTGCATATTGACAGGCACTTCGTAAATGCTCGGCATGTCTTCGCTCTGTACCACGCACTCCAAATCTACATTACAGAACGATGCCACCTTCAGACGCATAGCATCATCAAGGTGGCGTTCTGTGCGGAGCACAAGAATATCGGGCTGAATACCCATCGACTGCAATTCCTTCACGGAGTGTTGCGTAGGTTTTGTCTTCAGCTCATCAGCCGCTTTCAGGTAAGGCACATACGTCAAATGTACACATACAGCATCGTGTCCCAACTGCCAACGCAACTGGCGGATGGCCTCCATGAACGGTGCACTCTCGATGTCGCCAATGGTGCCACCGACCTCTGTGATGATAAAGTCGAAGGTTTCATCATCATCCCGTAGCATCCGACGCTTTATCTCGTCTGTGATATGGGGTACGACCTGAATTGTCTTGCCGAGATAGTCACCATGCCTCTCGCGGTCTATTACAGTCTTGTAGATGCGGCCTGTCGTGATGCTGTTGTGACGAGTGGTTTCTATGCCGGTAAAGCGTTCGTAATGGCCCAGGTCAAGGTCTGTCTCCATGCCATCAGCCGTTACGTAACATTCCCCATGCTCGTAGGGGTTGAGTGTACCCGGGTCGATATTGATGTAGGGGTCGAACTTCTGAATAGTAATCTTATATCCCCGCGCCTGCAACAACTTCCCGATGCTGGCAGAGATAATACCTTTACCTAAAGAAGAAACAACACCGCCTGTGACGAAAATATATTTTGTTTGCATAACCTTTTGACTTTTGACCTTAGACCTTTGACCTTATATGTTCTTCGTATTCTGCAATCTCACGTTCGTCGATGTATGCAAGACCATAATGCTCATCGTGCTGTGAGAAGTCAAGACCTACCTTTTCGCTGTAGGGAGAAACGCGCATCGGGATAAGGCTGTCAATGAGTTTGTATCCTACCCAACTCATGCAGAATGTATAGGCAAAGACAATCACGATTGCAAGCAGATGATACAGGAAAATGATAAAGCCATCCCATGTTCCGGCAATGAGTCCCTCCTGTATAAAAATACCAGTCAGGACAGTGCCGAAGATACCACCTGTTCCGTGGGTTGGAAATACATCCAAAGCATCATCGATACTGGTGTGAGAACGCCAATAAACTGCAACGTTACAGATAAGCGTAATGATGAAAGCAATGAAGATACTCTGTCCGACTATGACATATCCGGCAGATGGTGTGATAGCAACCAAACCGACTACACAACCTACTGCAGCTCCCATAGCAGAAGGCTTGCGACCACGTAGGCAATCGAAGAATATCCATGTCATCATGGCTGTAGCTGAAGCGGTATTTGTATTTAGGAATGCCTTTACAGCCTGTCCGTCAGCATGGAGTGAAGAGCCGGCATTGAAGCCAAACCATCCCAACCATAACAATGCTGCTCCGAGAAGCACGAATGGTATGTTAGCCGGTTCGCTCTTTTCTGTGCTTCTGCGACCGAGATAAATCGCTCCGGCAAGGGCTGCAATGCCAGAGGAAGCATGCACAACGATTCCTCCTGCAAAGTCAACCACGCCCCAACGAAGGAAAAGACCTTCCGGATGCCATGTCATGTGAGCCAAGGGGCAATATATAATAAAAAAGAAGAAAATCATGAAGAACATATACGCGGAAAAACGTACTCGTTCAGCAAAAGAACCGGTAATCAGCGAAGGCGTGATGATGGCAAACTTCATCTGAAACAATGCGAACAGTGCCAAAGGAATAGAAGCACCGCCCAAGACGTTGCCAGCAGGAGTCGTATAAACCTCTGCTCCTACATTACGAAACATTAAAAAGGTAAGAGGATTACCGATTACACCACCGATGTCATCGCCAAAGCATAAAGAAAAACCTATCGTTACCCATAGGATAGAAATCAGGCCCATAGCAATGAATGACTGCAACATGGTACTGATGACGTTCTTGGCCCCCACCATGCCACCATAAAAGAAAGAAAGTCCTGGTGTCATCATCAGCACAAAGATTGTAGCAGTAATAAGCCATGCTACATCTGCTGCAGAAATGACAGACCAATCACACTCAAAGGTTGGTTCGCCAACAAAAACTCCAGCAATAGCGATTATCGTCATTGCTGTCATCAAAATTATCCAACGTTTCTTAATCTTCATACCTTAATATATGATTAAACATGCATTTTAAATAATTTCGGATGCAAAGGTACTGCGATTTTCAAAAAATAAAGCATAAATCTCTGTTTTTACATCAACAAAATTATATGAAATGACAAAATGTAAACAAAAAGTTTACAAAAACTGTAAAATACATTACACAATGTTATAAAAACGTGCTAAAAATATTCAATATGTCACCTGTGTGCGTTTTCAAGGTAAATTATTGTCATATTTTTATTGTTGTTTTTAACTTTTGTATTATCTTTGCACCCGAATTTAAACCAAATGTAACTTTAAGTTAGAAAAATATGACAAAAAGTAAACATAAAGGATTGTATCAACCGCAATATGAACATGATGCCTGCGGCGTTGGTATGGTGGTGAATATTCATGGTGGCAAGAGTCATGAATTGGTAGATCAAGCTTTACGTGTGTTGGAAAATATGGAACACCGCGGTGCTGAGACGCGAGACAAGACAGGTGACGGCGCTGGTATCATGTTGCAGATTCCTCACGAATTCATTCTTTTGCAGGGCATTCCTGTTCCTGAAAAGGGGAAGTATGGTACGGGTCTTGTATTCTTGCCGAAGGAGGAGAAGGAGCAGCAGGAGGTTCTGTCTGTGATGATTGAGGAGATAGAACGTGAGGGTTTGCAGCTGATGCATCTGCGTACTGTGCCGACATGTCCTGAGGTGTTGGGCGAGGCGGCACGTCTGGTGGAACCTGCCATCAAGCAAATCTTTGTTACGGGTGTAAGTGAAGATGATGCTGACAAACTTTCGCGCTCGCTATATATTATAAGGAAGAAGATTGAGCGCAGGGTAACACATCCTGATTTTTATATATGTTCACTGTCTAATACTAACATTATATATAAAGGAATGCTGACCAGCGGACAGCTGCGTCGGTATTTCCCGGATTTGTCTAATCCTTACCTGACAAGCGGGCTGGCGCTGGTTCACTCACGTTTCAGCACAAACACATTCCCTACGTGGTCACTGGCCCAGCCCTTCCGCTTGTTGGCACACAACGGTGAGATAAACACCATCCGCGGCAACCGTGGCTGGATGAAGGCACGCGAGAGTGTGCTCAGCAGTGAGGCATTGGGCGACATTAAGGAGATATCGCCTATCGTGCAGGAGGGCATGAGTGATTCTGCCAGCCTTGATAATGTCTTTGAATTTCTGATGATGAGCGGTATGTCATTGCCGCAGGCGATGGCGATACTCGTGCCGGAGAGTTTTAACGACAAGAATCCGATATCAGAGGATTTGAAGGCTTTCTACGAATATCATTCTATCCTCATGGAGCCTTGGGATGGTCCTGCTGCATTGCTGTTCTCTGACGGACGCTATGCCGGTGGTATGCTCGACAGAAATGGTTTGCGCCCATCACGTTATACCATTACGAAACACGGTATGATGGTAGTGGCGTCAGAAGTGGGCGTGATGGATTTCGAACCAGAGGATGTCGTCAGCAAAGGACGTCTGCAACCCGGAAAGATTCTTCTTATCGACACGCAGGAGGGAAAGATATATTATGACGGCGAGATAAAGGAGCAGTTGGCGAAGGCACATCCTTACCGTGAATGGCTCAACGAAAACCGTGTGCAGCTGGAGAAACTGAAGAGCGGCCGTAAGGTAGATAATTCTGTGAGCGATTATGAGCGTAAACTGGTACAGTTCGGATATGGCCAGGAGGATATCGACAAGACAATCATTCCGATGGCCACTGCCGGTCAGGAGCCTGTTGCTGCTATGGGTAACGACACTCCGTTGGCTGTCATCTCGGACCGTCCGCAGGTGCTGTTCAACTATTTCCGTCAGCAGTTTGCACAGGTGACGAATCCTGCCATCGACCCTATCCGCGAGGAACTGGTGATGTCGTTAACGGAGTACATCGGTGCCGTAGGTACAAACATCCTGACGCCCGATGCATCGAACTGTAAGATGGTGCGCTTGCCACAACCAGTGCTGACAAATACACAACTCGATATACTCTGCAATATCCGCTACAAAGGCTTCAACACCAAAAAGCTGGCGATAGTGTTTGAGATAGCGAAAGGCGAGGAAGGCCTGCGCCAGGCCCTCGACGACCTCTGCAAACAGGCTGAGGCAAGTGTTGATGAAGGTGTAAACTATATCATTCTCTCAGACAGGGATATCGATGAAAAGCATGCTGCAATACCATCATTGCTGGCAGTCAGCGCGGTGCATCATCATCTGATCAGCGTTGGCAAACGCGTACAGACGGCATTGATAGTAGAGAGCGGTGAGATTCGTGAGACGATGCATGCAGCCTTGCTGTTGGGCTATGGCGCATCGGCATTGTGCCCATACATGACCTTCGCCATCCTCGATGACTTGGTGAAGCATGGTAAGATACAAGAGGAATATGCTACGGCTGAGGAGCATTATATCAAGGCTGTGGACAAAGGTCTGAAGAAGATTATGTCGAAGATGGGTATCTCGACTATTCGCTCGTATCGCGGTGCAAAGATATTTGAGAGCATCGGCCTGAGCGAAGAATTGCTGAAACGTTACTTCGGTATGGAGGTGAGCACCATCGGCGGTATTGGTCTGAAGGAAATTGCCCGCGATGCCATCCGTCTGCACGAGGCTGCAAAGGAGCATACCATGTTGAAAAATCAGGGCCAGTTCTCATGGCGCAAGGATGGCATCAGGCACGCATGGAATCCGGAGACGATTGCTAACCTTCAGTTGGCAACACGTTTGGGTAGCTATAAGAAATACAAGGAATGGGAGAAGATGGTTGACGAGAAAGAGTCTCCTATCTTTATCCGTGACTTCTTCCACTTCAAGAAGGCTGCCACGCCTACGCCAATCGATGAGGTAGAGAGCGTAGAAAGCATCGTGAAGCACTTTGTTACCGGTGCGATGTCGTTCGGTGCTTTGAGCATCGAGGCTCATGAGGCATTGGCACTTGCGATGAATAAACTTGGTGCACGCTCCAACACCGGTGAGGGTGGAGAAGACAATGCCCGTTATCACTCAGAAGTGGATGGCGTGAGCCTTAGCAGTAAGACAAAACAGGTTGCCAGCGGACGCTTTGGCGTTACGGCAGAGTATCTCGTCAATGCTGAGGAGATACAGATTAAGGTGGCGCAGGGTGCAAAGCCTGGTGAGGGTGGACAGTTGCCTGGCTTCAAGGTCAACGACATCATCGCCAAGACGCGAAACGCCATTCCTGGTATCTCGCTGATTTCGCCGCCACCGCATCATGATATCTATTCTATTGAGGACTTGGCACAGCTTATCTATGATTTGAAGAATATCAATCCGACTGCTGCCGTCAGCGTGAAGCTTGTTGCCGAGAGTGGTGTGGGAACCATCGCTGCCGGTGTTGCAAAGGCCAAGGCCGACCTGATAGTGATAAGCGGTGCCGAAGGCGGTACTGGTGCCAGCCCTGCTTCAAGTATGCGCTTTGCAGGTATTTCGCCTGAGATTGGATTGGCAGAGACACAGCAGACCCTTGTGATAAACGGTCTTCGCAGTCAGGTGCGTCTGCAGACAGATGGCCAGCTGAAGACTGCCAAGGACGTCATCATCATGGCGATGTTAGGTGCCGACGAATTCTCTTTCGGTACGCTGCCGTTGATAGTATTAGGATGTGTCATGATGCGTAAGTGCAATACCAACACCTGTCCGATGGGTGTGGCAACACAGAATCCGGAGTTGCGCAAACACTTCGAGGGACGTGCCGAGTATGTCGTTAACTTCTTCACCTTCCTGGCACAACAGGTGCGCGAATATCTCAGCGAGATGGGTGTCAAGAGCCTGAAGGATATTATCGGTAAAACAGATCTGATTGAGATAAGTATGCCCGATGGCTCTGCTGTCGGAAAGTGGCAGACCATCGACTTTGCACGTCTGCTTCACAAGCCTGAAACAAATCAGAATCTCTACTGGGATCGTAGCGCATATACCAAGGTGACGGGTGTTAAGGATGAGGAAATCATCAAGGCGGCACAGAAGGCTGTTGATAACCAGGAGGAGATAACCCTCGAATATGCCATCAAGAATACCGACCGTGCTGTCACGACGATGCTCAGCGGTGAGATTGCAAAGAGATACGGTGAAGCAGGTTTGCCAGACAATACTATAAACATCAAGTTCAAAGGTTCTGCGGGGCAGTCGTTCGGTGCTTTTGCCGTTCGCGGTCTCAACATAAAACTTGAGGGCGAATGCAATGACTATTTCGGCAAGGGTCTCTCTGGCGGACGCATCGCTATTCTGCCGCCTGCCCGTCGTAGTGACGACTTCAAGGCAGAGGAGAATATCATCGCCGGTAATACGGGTCTATATGGTGCAACCAGTGGTGAGCTATATATAAATGGTAAGGTGGGTGAACGCTTCGGCGTGCGTAACTCTGGTGCCATCGCTGTCATCGAGGGTGCCGGCGACCACTGCTGCGAATATATGACGGGCGGACGTGTCGTTGTTCTCGGTAAGACAGGACGTAACTTTGCTGCCGGTATGTCAGGCGGCGTGGCATACGTCTATGACCCCGACCATACGTTTGACTACTTCTGTAATATGGATATGGTAGAACTTTCGCTTGTCGAAGACTCTGTTTCCCGCAAGGAACTTCTCGAACTCATCCGTCAGCACTATCTCCATACAGGCTCTGCCCTCGCAGGACGTATGCTCGATGACTGGCATCGCTACATCGAAGACTTCATTCAGGTAGTGCCTATCGAGTACAAACGAGTTTTGCAGGAAGAGCAAATGAAAAAGCTGCACGAAAAAATTGCAGACATCCAGAGGGATTATTAAGGTCTAAGGTTAGCCGCTTGCGGCTTTCAATGTTCAATGTTCAATGTTCAATAATAATCATGGGAAATCCAAAAGCATTTTTAGAGATACATCGTCAGGAGGCGGGTTATCGCCCCATACATGATAGGATTCACGACTTTGGCGAAGTGGAACAGACCCTCAGCACTCGTGAACGTAAGTTGCAGGCATCGCGCTGCATGGACTGTGGTGTTCCCTTCTGCCATTGGGCGTGCCCGTTGGGTAATAAAGCGCCTGAATGGAATGATGCCTTGTATAAAGGTGAGTGGGAAAAGGCATATCGTCTGCTTAACGCTACGAATCCCTTCCCTGAGTTCACGGGACGCATCTGCCCTGCGCTCTGTGAGAAGGCGTGTGTGCTGAACCGTTTCAATCACGAACCTACCACCAACCGCGAAGATGAGTGTGCCATCACGGAGGGTGCTTTTCGTGAGGGGTATATCCAGCCTCGTACGGACATCAAACGCAATGGCAAGAAGGTGGCCGTCATTGGTGCCGGTCCTGCCGGTCTGGCTGCTGCTAATGCTCTGAACCTTAAAGGCTATAGCGTTATCGTCTTCGAGAAAAACGAGGCTGCCGGCGGCTTGCTGCGCTATGGCATACCGAACTTTAAACTCAACAAGGCCGTCATCGACCGCCGCATAGCTCTCCTCGAACAGGAAGGCATCGAGTTTAAGTATAACTCCGGAATTTCCGGAATATCCGGAGTTACCGGATTTGATGCAATCATCATTGCCACCGGCACTCCGACGGCACGTGACCTGAAGGTTCCGGGACGTGAGTTGAAGGGCGTACATCTGGCATTGGAGATGCTGTCGCAGCAGAACCGTGTTCTTGCCGGCATGGAGTTCAGTGTTGACGAACGTGTGACGGCAAAGGATAAGGATGTGCTCGTGATAGGAGGTGGCGATACCGGTTCCGACTGCATCGGTACTGCACATCGTCAGGGATGCAAGAGCGTTATGCAAATCGAGATAATGCCAAAACCGGTGGAAGGTCCGGAAGACCCGCAGAACCCGTGGCCTAACTGGCCGCGTACTCTCAAGACCACTTCGAGTCATGAGGAAGGATGTACCCGCCGCTGGAATATCAATACACTTGAGTTTCTTGGTGAGAACGGAAAGCTCACCGGCGTGAAGGTGCAGGAGATTGATTGGAAACCCAATCCCGACGGCGGACGTCCTATAATGGTTGAGAAGGGTAAGCCTGAAATCATCAAGGCCGAACTGGTGCTCCTTGCAATGGGCTTCATGAAGCCAGAACATCCTGAATATCCCAAGAATGTCTTTGTCTGTGGTGACAGCGCCAACGGTGCCAGTCTCGTGGTGTGGGCAATGGCGAGTGGCATAGAGACAGCCGCTGCCGTTCACCGTTTTCTTTCGAAATGACGATATGTCGTAATAACGTTATAACGTAAAAAGAATGACTAAAATCCCTTTTACCAAGATGCACGGCTGTGGCAATGACTACATCTACGTCGATGTGTCACGCCATCCTATTGCCGACCCGAGCGGGGTGTCTGTTCTTTGGAGCGACCGCCATAAGGGTATCGGCAGCGATGGACTTGTGCTGATAGATAACAGCACTATTCCGGATGCCGACTTCTCCATGCGCATCTTCAATGCCGACGGTTCGGAGGCTATGATGTGCGGCAATGCGAGCCGTTGCATCGGGAAGTATCTCTTTGAGCGCGGACTGACCAGTAAGAAGGAAATACGTCTCCAGACGCTGTCGGGCATAAAGACCCTGCTGCTGCATGAGAAGGATGGCATAGTGCATAGCGTTACTGTCGATATGCTGGAACCAAAATTTCACGTAGAGCAGCAGTTTGTGGAGGGCGTAGATATAAATATAAAAGGAGAGGCCTGTTTTGTCTCGATGGGCAATCCCCATTATGTCATCTTCACCGACAACGTGGAACAGGTGGGTGTGACGGGTCCGGTTTTGGAAAACCATCCTGCTTTTCCGCAGCGCTGCAATATAGAGTTTGCCCATGTGATGGACGATGGTTCTGTACGCACCCGGGTGTGGGAGCGTGGCAGCGGCATCACTATGGCGTGCGGCACGGGAGCGTGTGCTACAGCCGTGGCAGCAGCCGTAACGGGTAGGAGAGGACGCCAGTCGCGCATCGTCATGGACGGCGGAGCGTTAGAGATAGAATGGAGAGAATCAGACAATCATGTATATATGACAGGCCCGGCAGAGTTTGTCTTTGACGGCGAGATAGAATGTCAAAGGTCAAAGGTCAACTCGGCGTTGCCGAGGTCAAAGGTCAAAGGTCTAAGGTCAAAGGCTATTTTTCTTAACTCTTAATTCTTAACTCTTAATTCATATATGGCTTTAGTAAACGTACACTATTTAAATCTGCAAGATAACTATCTGTTTGCTGACATTGCTAAGAAGGTGAATGCCTTCAAGGTGATGCATCCCAAGGCTGATGTCATTTCCTTGGGAATCGGCGATGTGACACAACCGCTTTGCCCTGCTGTGATATCGGCAATGCAGAAGGCTGTGACGGAGATGTCCGATGCGTCCACTTTTCACGGCTATGGTCCGGAGCAGGGTTATGAGTTTCTGCGCGATGCCATACTGAAGAACGACTATGTTCCGCGTGGCATACATCTCGACATTGACGAGGTGTTCATTAATGACGGTGCAAAGTCAGACATCGGCAACTTCCAGGAGCTGCTCCATTGGGATAACTTCATCTGCGTCACCGACCCGATATATCCCGTGTATATCGATTCCAATGCGATGATAGGCCGTTGTGGTGCCTACAAGAATGGCCGCTGGTCATACGTCACCTACACCCCTTGCACTGCAGAGAACGGTTTTATTCCGGAGATTCCGAAGAACCATCATGTTGACATCATATACCTGTGCTATCCCAACAACCCTACCGGCACGGTGATTACGAAGACGGAACTGCGAAAATGGGTCAACTATGCGTTGAAGAATGATGCGCTGATACTCTATGATGCAGCCTATCAGGCCTACATCCAAGACCCCGACATCCCACATTCCATTTACGAGATACGCGGTGCCCGGAAGTGTGCCATAGAGTTCCGTTCTTATTCCAAGACGGCCGGCTTCACCGGCATCCGCTGCGGCTATACCATTGTGCCGAAGGACGTCACGGCTGCCACGTTTGAGGGCGAGCGCATATCGCTCAATAAGCTGTGGAACCGTCGCCAGTGTACCAAGTTCAACGGCACCAGCTATGTCTCCCAGCGTGCTGCGGAGGCGATATATTCTCCTGAGGGTAAGGAGCAGATACAGAAGACCATTGATTACTATATGGCGAATGCTGCCAAGATGCTCGACGTGCTGCGCTCTCTTGGTTACGAATGTTACGGCGGCGAGAATGCCCCGTATATCTGGATGCGCACCCCTGGCGGCAAGTCCTCATGGCAGTTCTTCGAGGAATTGCTTTACGGTGCTCACGTGGTCTGCACTCCAGGCTCCGGCTTCGGACCGAGTGGAGAAGGGTACGTCCGCCTGACCGCCTTCGGCAGCCACGAATCAACAGCCGAGGCATTAGAGAGAATAAAGCAGTGGGGGAGAGGGTAGTTGATAGTTGATAGTTGACAGGTGATAGTTGACAGGTGATAGTTGATAGGTGATAGTTGTTCTTCATATGCAGCCGTTCAGTCATGGACGGTTGCTTTTTTTTTGTTCAGCGAAGTTTTTATTTAAAATTGTTGGTGGTTAGTGTGATATTTTATAATTTTGTGCGCGAAAAGTAAAATTTAATGTTTCAATGATATGAGAAGACTTTTATATCTTGTGGTAGCTTTGGTGTTTGCTACCGGTATTCAGGCGCAGAAGATTGATGCAAGGCTGACAAACCTGTTGCCAGATGCAAATGGGGTGTCAAAAACTAAAAGCACTATGCGTGGTCAGCAGCAAGTGATAGACACTGCTGCCGTGAAGCAGAGAATCAATGTCAGTTTCAATAGCGACTGCACTATAAAGAGTTTCAGCGTAATTGCTATGCTGAAGGAAGGAGCAGAGTGTCCTATGGCATTGCTGCAGAAACTTGGCGTGGAGATACGAGACGCGATAGGCCGTATGCTCATCCTCACCGTTCCTGCCGAGAGTCTTATGGCCCTTGATGACATTGACGAGATAGAAAGCGTCAGTGCCGACCAGATGAATCAGCTGATGAACAACATTGCCCGTGAGAAGAGTAGGGTAGATGAGGTTGCTACTCCTGAGAAGGCTCAGCAGAACAACCTGCCACAGGCATACACCGGCAAGGGCGTATTGGTAGGTCTCGTTGACACGGGCATCGACTTCAACCACGCTGCCTTCCGCAACCCCGACGGCTCTACACGCGTCAGACTGGCGATGGCTATAAAATCAGGTGAATTAGTAGAATATACTACTCCTGAAGCGATAGCAAACTTGACGGCAGACAGAACCAACGAGTCGCACGGCACCCACGTTGCAGGCATCGCGGCGGGAAGTCTCATCGAGGGCCTCAACAGGCAGGGCGTGGCGCCCGAAGCAGACCTGATGCTCTGCGGCCTGGGAACTTACCTCTATGAATCGGAACTCCTGACGGCCATAACGCGGATGTTCGACTATGCCAAGGAGCAGGGCATGCCCTGCGTGGTCAACGCCAGCATGGGCGAAGTCAGCAATTTCCACGACGGCACATCGACGGCAGTAGTGCGCGGGCTGCAGGAGTACTATCAGACGGAAGATGACAGGAAAGGCAGAATCTGCGTCTTCTCTGCAGGCAACTCCGGAGATGCCCATGCTGCTATCTACACCGTTCTGCCAGAAGCCGACAGCGACGGATACAACCTCAGGACCGTACTGGGAGAATCGAAAAAAAGAAGCTGGGACGGCAAGCAGTGTAACAGCTACACAAATCTCTACAACTTCTTCTACAACCTGGACGGCAGCGAATTCGACGTCGATGTGAAGGTGGTGGACGTCAATACGGGACAGATATACACTCTAGAGGAAAAGCCCGTATACACCACCAGCGGCTACAAGTCGGAAGTGTTTAAGAACAACAGGGTCTCCACCTATAACAACAAGCATTACGTTGAGTTCTTCAAGAGCGGCACCATCCTTTTTCACGAGCCCAACCTGAAGCTGGCGTATTTCGTGAAGAGCGAGAAGGGAAAGACCTTCAGGGCTATGGACGAGAGAACGACCATGACCTCGGGATTCTATTCCGATTACCTGGAAGGATATACGGATGGAGAAGACAACGGCGCCTTCAACGCACATACATGTTGTGATGAGGTCATCGGGGTAGGGTTTTACCACTCTGCGACCTCGTACACGGACATCAACGGAGATACCCAGAGTCCTTGGGGCAACACCTATCTGGACAGGATTCACGATTACTCTTCATGGGGCATAGACGACAACGGCGTCAACCGCCCCGATGTCATTGCACCGGGGTCCATGCTGTGCTCCGCCTACAACATCTACGACACGACTTACTTCGACGAAGAAGGGAAACACAAGTCCGGTTCGACGACTGCAGAGCTGACAGACTGTGTCACCCTCTACGGGCGCAACAACTACTACGGCGCCATGGAGGGGACGTCGATGGCAGCCCCGCATACGGCGGGCGTCATCGCCCTCTGGCTGCAGGCCAAGCCCGACATGACCAGCGATGATGTGCGTGCCCTTATCAAGGAGACCAGTTACAACGACGAATACACCACCAATCCCGAGCTGATACCGTCGCATGATGTGAGGCAGGCCGGTGCCGGCAAGATAGACGCCCTCGCAGGCTTGCAGAAACTCGTGGGCACCACCGCCATCAATACGGTAGGCGCAGACGGCCCTCGCCATGCTACCCCTGCCACGATGTATGAAGTTGACGACAACTGCTACAACACCCTCGGCCAACGCGTCAGCAAAAACGCCAAAGGACTTATAATATATAAAGGTAAGGCGTATTTGAACAGGTGACAGGTGATAGTTGACAGTTGATAGTTGACAGGTGATAGTTGCTTTCGGGAGGATTCGCTTTTGTGTTCGAGTCCTCCCGAAGTGGTTGTAAAGGTGTGGTGCGGGAAATATTTTTTCGGTTTTCCTTTGGCGGTTAAAAATTAATTTCTTACCTTTGCAGCCGAAACAATCTAACTATTATAGTCATGACAACCATAGAACTCAGAACATCTATCATGGCAGATCTCGACAAGATGAGTGTTGAGATGCTCGAAAGCGTATCGCATTATGTGAGGCGTCTTAGCCGTCGTACGCGCCAACCACAGCGTGCCGTCTCGGCCTCACAAAAGCGTGAGGCAGCAATGCTTTTCGTCAAGAATCTTTCCGTGCGTGGTGGCCAGCCCGTACCAGCTGATGAACGTGGTATTGATGCTCTTGTCAATGAGAAATACGATAAAAGATGAGAGTTTACCTTGATACCAACATATTAGTTGACTTGGTGCTTTCACGCCAAGAGTTTTTGTCTGATGCACAGCGCATTTTCGCTTTAGGCTATGCGGGAGAGATACATCTCATGGTCTCAGCCCTGTCCTTTATCAACACTGTTTATCTGGGCCAGAAATATAAGTTTCCGATGGGCGAGGTGCGTTCGAAACTCCGCATGATAGCAGACTTTGTAGATGTTACAGACTTGCGTGGTCAAAATGTGGTTGATATGCTCAGCAGTGACTGGAAAGATTATGAGGATGCCACTCAGTACCGCTCGGCTGTTGATGAACAGGCTGATTGTATCGTCACCCGCAACAAGAAAGACTTTAAAGCCAGTACCATTGCTGTGCTGACTCCTTCAGAATTATTTGCTCAAATAGATTAACGCCAAAACATCCCTGCGCATTGATGCGTGGCGGTGTAGTATATATAAAAGGTTAAAGGTCTGCTCGGCGTTGCCGAGGTCTAAGGTCAAAGGTTAAAGAATAAATAGTCCGGAAGTACGCCTTCCGGACTATTTTTTGTGCGGGTCCTCCCGAAGTGGTTGTATTAAAGTGTCTGAATTATTTCTTACTGGTTGTCAGCTCGGGCGGATTTAGGTATCACCGAGCGGTAAATCAGCACGAGCCGAATAATTCTTACTTTGAGATTGATTTATATGTAGAAATATCTGGAAAATAGGTAATAAGTGATAACTGTGATTTGCCATCCTTAGATGTAGATGTTCCTTCCATGACAAACAAAGTTGCATTTTCACGACTTCTGGCGTTTATGTATAACCCCTCGACATCATTATCAGCTTGATATCTTTGTGACAAAAAGTCTTGTATTTCACTTTCATTATAATTTATGATAATAACCGATACAAAGGTCATTTTATTTTCCTTAAAATAATATGTGACTATACATTCATGAGTTCCAGATAGATATCTATACTGAAGAGTTTCTTCATCTTCATCCGTAAAAACATGATTTTCCTTGCTTTTTATAGATGCTTTTGAAGCTGAAAAGTCTAAAATAGGAGTATCATACAGGGTAGAAGTGGGTTCCACCGTTACCGTAGTGTAAGCGGTCTTCCCTCCCTTTGTGGCTTTGATTCTCGTTGTTCCTATATGATATCCAACTACATAGCAAGAAGAAGCATTACGCTGAGTAGCGTAGATTCTTGCTACAAAATCATCTTCAATAGTCCAAGAATCTGCTACAACATTAGCTTTAATAGTTGGCGAACTTTCTTTACATTTTATTGTCACTTCTGAAGGTGATATATTAAAATCTCCTTCATCATCATCACCACCGCAAGAAGTGAAACCAACACACAATGCTGCTACAAAAAAAACAGACAGCAAACTAAAATAATACTTTTTCATAGTTGTAACATTTTTATTTGATTAATAGTAATAGATTCTTTCCTTGTTTAGGCTTAAGTCAACGCCACTTATGGGCATAAGAAAAGCGTAGGCTCACACCATACGCACGTCAGGTTTAGGCCAACCTATATCATCCTATGGGGAAACCTACGCTAAAGCGCATGCTTCTTGGATGATATCATTGCTCGTTCACTTTTCGAGGGCCTAATTCGACGTGCGATTGAGCAAATAAAATGTCGTGTCTCGTACGAAACACGGTGCAAAGATATAAAAAATTCCTAAATCCGAGCCCTTTAATTGTAAAAATCGTATAAAATTCGGGCGGTTTAGTCATTTTTTCGAGTTTGGTGTTTCATGTTTCATGAAAATTATATACTTTTGTAGTCGAAAATTTTTTATTGGAAAAAGAGAGCCAACAGTTTTTCGGTACACACCATTGAACTAAGCAATCAAAAATAGTGCGCGAATAACGAAGGCTGCCAGCTCACACCTACAAGAGGCGTGGGCATTGGGAGTATTCAATATATTTACGCTTGGTATTGCTTAGACCAAAATGGTGTGTTATTGATTCCTCGGATGCTTCACGCCTCTTTTTTGAAAAGTTTTTAAACTATTATATAGACGTGAAGCAACATGAAAAAGAATCTTACTAAAAAAGGAGGTCGCCCTCCGCCGGAGGGGGAATGACGTTGATTGCAGTCAATGCCATTTTCCCGTGTGGAAAACACCGCTGATCGCAGTCAATGTCATTTTCCCGTGCGGAAAACGCCGCTGATCGCAGTCAATGTCATTTTCCCATGCGGAAAACACCGCTGATCGCGGTCAATGTCATTTTCCTGTGTGGAAAACACCGCTGATCGCAGTCAATACCATTTTCCCGTGAGGAAATCGTTGTTGATCGCTGTCAACGCCATTCTGAAAATAATTTAATAACTTTAAAATCAATCAATTATGATTTCTACACCAACATTAGTACAAGAAGCCCCCATCGTTCGCATGACCAATTCCGTGCTTGTGGGCACTATGAAGTTCACGCTCGACCAGTTCGATGCCAATTTTAATTCGCAGAATGCTGCTCCTGCCCGTCTCGCTGCACAACTTACGGAGTATCGCGACAGGTATAACACTCTGAACTCAGCCTATGCGCTGACGCGCGAGAGTCTGATAACGCTCGACATTCAGGGCCTTGACGAAGAGGGCGACCAGCTCTTTATCGGTATGAAGGAGACTGTGGAGGGTGCACGTCGCATGACTGCTGTTCCTGCTCGCAAACAGGCTGGCGACCGCCTGTGGGTATTCATGAAGAAATATGGCATTGACGTGAAGGAGAATATGATTTCGGAGTGGTCTAAGCAGCAGCAGATGACTGAGGAGGCAAACAACTCAGCACAATTGACAGCCGACCTTGCCACACTGGGCCTGACCGAAATGTGGGCGCGCCTGACGGAGATAACGACAATGCTGCGTGACAAGCTGACCGAGCGCTCTGGCGAACTGCCTGCGCAGAAGGCCATGAAGCAGGCTCGCGAGGCTATCTATTCCGAATATCGTCTGCTCATTCAGTTGCTCAACGCCTACGCTCTTGTGGATAGCGACGTGCACAAGTTTGATGCGCTTATCTCCACGCTGAACAATAACATCGACTACGTTCGCGTTCACGCCATGACCAACGGCGGCAGCACGCAAGGTAATGGTGGAACCACACCGACGACACCGGACAATCAGGATAATCCTGGAACTGGTGACAATACAGGTGGTGGTGGCACGGGCACGACAACGCCAACGACTCCGGATACACCTTCTGACCCTGGCACAGGCGGCGGCGGAGCCACCGGAGATGGATGGGAGGAAGGTTAATCAAAGCGCCGCGGGCGCTTTGATTAAAAATGAAGAAATGAAAAAATGAAGAATTGGCGCAAGATGCAATCGCATCCTGCGCCAATTTCTTTAACCGCTAACCGAAATGACTTTTTGTAAAGGAAACGCGGGAATATGACGCAAAGTGTAAACAAATGGAAAGTAAAAGTACCGATAAAGTTTACAAAATGTTAGTTATATATGTTTTGCGCAAACAAAATGCGAGAAAATCCTTGCATATAATATCAAAATGTCGTAATTTTGCACTCGAAAAGATGTAATGGTCAATGTTCAATCAATAAAAACAACACAACAATGCAAACATTAAGATTTCAAGTAGTAGGCGAGGCTTTCAAGAAAAAGCCGCTCGTTGTAGAAACACCAAGTGAGAGACCTTCAGAGTATTACGGTTGCAAGGTGTTCAACCGTGAGAAGATGTATAAGTATCTTCCTCTGGATGTCTATAACGCAATGGTCGATGTCATCGACAACGGCGCACGTCTGGACCGCAAGGTGGCTGATGCCGTGGCTGCCGGCATGAAGCAATGGGCTGTGGAGAATGGCGTAACGCACTATACCCACTGGTTCCAGCCTCTGACGGAGGGCACTGCCGAGAAGCACGACTCCTTTGTGGAACATGACGGCAAAGGCGGCATGGTGGAGGAATTTTCGGGAAAACTGCTCGTGCAGCAGGAACCTGATGCCAGCTCATTCCCATCAGGCGGCATCCGCTCTACCTTTGAGGCACGCGGATATTCTGCGTGGGATCCTACATCACCGGTCTTCATCATCGACGACACGTTGTGCATCCCTACCGTATTTATATCATATAGCGGCGAGTCACTGGACTATAAGGCACCGCTCTTGCGTGCACTGCATGCCGTGAACGTGGCTGCTACGGAGGTGTGTCATTATTTCGACCCAGAGGTGAAGAAAGTGACCTCAAACCTCGGTTGGGAACAGGAGTATTTCCTTGTTGACGAGGGCCTCTATGCCGCACGTCCTGACCTGCTGCTAACGGGCCGCACACTGATGGGACACGACTCTGCAAAGAACCAGCAGATGGACGACCACTACTTCGGAAGCATACCGGAGCGCGTGGCTGCCTTCATGCGTGAATTGGAGATAGAGGCTCTGCAACTGGGCATACCTTGCAAGACACGTCATAACGAGGTGGCACCAAACCAGTTTGAGCTGGCACCGATATTTGAAGAGACGAACCTTGCCGTTGACCACAACATGCTGATAATGTCAGTGATGAAGCGCGTGGCTCGTAAGCATGGTTTTCGCGTGCTGCTCCACGAAAAGCCATTCGCAGGCATCAACGGCTCGGGTAAGCATAACAACTGGTCTTTGAGCACCGACAACGGCATCCTGCTGCACGCTCCCGGCAAGACACCGGAGCAGAACCTGCGCTTTGCTACCTTTATAGTAGAGACGCTGATGGGCGTGTATAAACATAACGGCCTGCTGAAGGCCAGCATCATGTCGGCAACAAATGCTCATCGTCTCGGAGCAAACGAAGCACCTCCTGCAATCATCTCTTCTTTCCTCGGAAAACAACTCACCGAAATGCTCGACCACATCGAGAAGGCCGACAAGAACGACGCCTTGGCAATGGGTGGCAAGCAGGGCATGAAGATGGATATTCCGGAGATACCGGAGCTGCTCATCGACAATACCGACCGTAACCGCACGTCGCCATTCGCCTTCACCGGCAACCGCTTCGAATTCCGCGCCGTAGGTTCTGAGGCTAACTGTGCTTCGGCCATGATAACCCTCAACAGTGCCGTTGCTGAGGCCCTCGTGGATTTCAAGAAGCGTGTGGACCAGAAGATTGAGGAATACTCAAAGCTGCCTGAATATTCAGAGGGCACTGGTCATACGGCAAAGTTCCATGCCATCATCGATGTGCTCCGCGAGGACATCAAGACCTGTAAGCCGATACGCTTCGACGGCAACGGCTACAGCGATGAATGGGTCGTTGAGGCAGAGAAGCGCGGCCTCGATGTCGAGAAGTCTTGTCCGAAGATTTTCGAACGCTACCTCGACGAGAGCAGCATAAAGATGTTTGAAAGCCTTGGCGTGATGACCAGGAAGGAACTCGAAGCACGCAACGAGGTGAAGTGGGAGACATACACCAAGAAGATACAGATAGAGGCACGTCTCCTGGGCGACCTCTCAATGAACCATATCATACCTGTTGCGACAAGTTATCAGAGCGCTCTGCTGAAGAACGTAGAGAATATGACTGCCATCTTCTCTGCCGAAAAAGCACAGCAACTCTCTGCCCGCAACATCAAACTCATTGAGGAGATTGCGGAACGCACCAGCGCAATAGAAAAGATGGTGGAAGACCTTGTCAATGCCCGCAAGAAAGCAAATAAGATAGAAGACGAGCATCAGAAGGCAATAGCATATCACGACGAGGTAGAACCGAAATTTGACGAGATACGTTATCAGATAGACAAACTGGAACTCATCGTCGATGATTCCCTCTGGCCACTGCCAAAGTACAGGGAACTGCTATTCATCAGATAACGAAAACGAAAAAAGGTGGGCAAGATGCTCACCTTTTTTATTATCTCTAACCTCTCACCTCGTTTATCCTCTGGCCATATTGTAGATGGCTTCCATATCTTTTGCTTCGAGGACTTTCAGGACGCCACAGGTGGTGGTGTAGTTGCGGCTGCACTTGCGGGCCATCTCTTTTATCTCGGCGTCGGTGATGTCACGGCCTATGAGTTCCTTGATGTTTATTGGCATACCGATGGCGTGATAGAATCGCTCTATGGCTTCAATGCCTTTGAGGGCTGTTCCTTCCGGGTCGGAGAAATCATTTGGCACATCCATTACATTTACTGCAAAGCGTACGAAACGGCTGAGATTCTCATGCATCACATAGCGTGCCCAGCTGGGCCATACTGCTGCAAGACCTGCTCCGTGAGTGACATCGAACATTCCGCTTAGTTCGTGCTCCAACTGATGGGTAGCCCAGTCTTCGCAGACACCGCATCCGGTGAGTCCCCAATGGGCTATGCTGCCGCCCCACATTATCTGTGCACGCTGGCGGTAGTCCTCAGGATTCTTCAGTACGTCAAAGACAGCTGTCTTCATGCGACGCAGAACGGCTTCGGCAAGGTCTGTGGTGAGGTCCATATCGTCGTCTTTGGTGAAATAGCGTTCCATGGTGTGCATCATCATGTCTGTGACACCGGCTGCAGTTTGATAAGGGGGCAGGGTGAATGTGCGCTCTGGATTCATGATAGCGAATTTCGGTCGTATGAGGTCACTGTGGAATCCGAGTTTTACATCTCCGTCCTCATTAGTGATGACAGAAGCAAAGCTCATCTCACTACCTGCAGCAGGGATGGTGAGAACTGAGGCAACGGGGAGTGCTTTCGTGAGTTTCGCCTTGTCCAGATAATAGTCCCAAACCTCTACGTCGGGATTGGCAACACCCATAGCGATGGCTTTGCCGGAATCGATAACACTGCCGCCGCCAACGGCAAGGACAAAGTTGACGCCTTCCTTAATACAGTAGGCGATGCCTTCGTGTACGAGGGAAAGGCGTGGATTGGGAACGACACCTCCAAGTTTTACATATTCGATGCCATCATTGCTGAGAATGGTGCATATCTTTTCAAGCAATCCGGAACGGATGGCACTCTGACCACCATAGTGGATAAGCACTTTCGTACCGCCATATTTCTTTACCATGTATGCTACATGTTCTTCTGCACTTTTGCCAAACACTACCTCAGTAGGGGCGTAATAGATAAAGTCTTTCATTTTGTTTTTATTTTATTGAACATTAAATTTTGTCAAAGGTCTAAGGTCAAAGGTCTAAGGCCAAAGATGATTTTCGTCTGCAAAAATATAAAATAATATCGGATAAACGATGATTTTCACAAAATTTTCGTAATTTTGCACCCAATTTGAAAACTATTTGGTAATATGTGGATAATATTAGCCTTTCTCTCAGCTGCTCTGTTGGGATTTTATGATGTCTTTAAGAAAGAGTCTCTTAAGGGTAATGCTGTTATTCCGGTATTGCTTCTCAATACTCTATTCTCGTCACTCATATTCCTGCCTTTCATCATCCTCTCTTCCCAGAATATGATAGGAGAGGGTAGCATGTTCTATTGTGCTCCCTTTCAGTGGGAAGACCAGAAATATATCATCCTGAAGTCAGTCATAGTTCTCACCTCATGGCTGCTGGCTTATTTCGGATTGAAGCATCTGCCGCTGACCATTGTAGGTCCTATCAATGCCACCCGTCCTGTTATGGTGCTCATTGGTGCCATGATAATCTTTGCCGAACATCTTAACCTGTGGCAATGGGCTGGTGTCATAGTGGCATTGTTAGGTATAGAACTTCTTAAGCATACTTCCAAGAAAGAGGGCATCAGCTGGGCCCGAAACAAATGGATATACTTTGTTATTCTCGCCAATGTGATGGGGGCCATTTCCGGTCTTTATGACAAGTATCTCATGGCATCTCCCGATAATGGCGGTGTGGGGCTAAATAAGATGGCTGTGCAGTCGTGGTATAACATTTATCAGTTCTTTATGATGGCTGCCATGCTGCTGTTCCTATGGTGGCCTACGCACAAGAAGACGACACCCTTCCATTGGCATTGGGGCATTCCGCTGATAAGCATCTTCCTCTCTTGTGCTGACTTCGTATATTTCTATGCCCTCGGTCTCGATGGCGCTATGATAAGTATTGTCTCCATGATACGCAGGGGTAGTGTTATTGTCAGTTTCCTGTGTGGTGCCGTTATTCTCCACGAGAAGAATCTTCGTGCCAAAGCTGTTGACCTCCTCCTCGTTATTCTGTCAATGGTATTGCTGTACTTGGGAAGCAAGTAGGGACCCCATCCCGACCTTCCCAAGGGAAGGAGTGAAGAATGAAGGGGCAAAGGTCAAAGGTCAAAGGTCAAAGGTACTTGAAACATGAAATTAAAGATATGAACGGATTGGTATTGGAAGGCGGTGGCCTTAGAGGTATGTTTACCAGTGGTGTGCTGGATGCTTTTGATGAAGCTGGACTGAAGTTTGATGGCATCATAGGGGTATCGGCTGGTGCCTTGTTTGGCGTGAACTATAAGTCTCGCCAAAGGGGACGTGCTTTGAGGTATAACCTCGCTATGCGCAACGAACCGCGTTACATGGGATGGAAATGTCTGCTGAAGACGCGAAATATTGTGTCGCCAGACTTCTCGTATCACATTCTGCCATTCGAGATAGATATCTTTGACAAAGAGACATTTGATACTAATCCTACGGATTTTTGGATGGTTTGTACTGACATCCTTACTGGTCAGCCAGTATATCACAAGATGAAGGAGTTTAGCCACCACGAAATGGAGTGGTGCAGGGCAACAGCATCAATGCCTGTGGTGTCAACACCTGTGGAGATAGACGGCTATACATTATTGGACGGAGGTATGGTGGATGCTATACCATTGAAGAAATTCCAGGAAATGGGATATGACAGGAATATTGTCGTCCTGACGCAGCCAAGGGATTATTTCAAAAAGAAGATGAAGATAACGTGGCTGATAAAACTGCTTAGCAAGAAATATCCGATGGTTGGCAAGATAATGGAGAAAAGGCATCTGATGTATAACGAAGAACTGGAGTATATTGCTCAGGAAGAGAAGAAGGGCAATACTCTAATAATAGCTCCTGATCAACCTCTTGGCATCGGTCGCACGGAATTGAGCGAGAAGAAAATCAAGGCTGTTTATCAGATGGGGTATGAGAAAGGTAGAAGTTTTTTGTCAGATCCTCGTACCAAGGGGTTCTTTGAGGTCTAAGGTCTAAGGCTATCGCTTCGCTGTCTAAGGCATTTTGACTTTTGACCTTTGACTTTTGACCTTTGACCATCAAAGTCTGTATCTCGGTTTGAACTGGGGCCGAATGTCTCCTTATATATATTACGATACGTTTGGGAGCTTTCTTTTCTGTTGTGCGGATATAGATTTTCTTGACTATAAACATACTGGCATAGGCACATTCTGACTCTATGCGTGAAAGGGCTGTGGTGGGCAGGATGAGTGTCAAAGTGCCATCGTCGGTAAGCAATTGCTTACTGCAAGAGATAAGTTCGGAAAAGGGTAGGGAGGATGTGTGTCTGGCATCGTTGCGTGACTTGTCGGGACAATTTATATTTTCCTCAAAATATGGTGGGTTGCTGATGATGGAATCAAAGTGTCCATCAGATTCAGAAGCATAGTCTTTCAGCGATATATGCAGAACCTTTATGCGTTCAGAGAAAGGACTTTCTGCAACATTTTCTGTTGCCTGTTTGCAGGCATCATTATCAATGTCGATAGCAGTAATGTAGGAATCGGGAAAACGTTGTGCCATCATGAGAGCACACAGACCTGTTCCAGTGCCGATATCAAGGATATTCCTACCTCCAGTTGCCAACGCTCCAAGCAATACACCATCTGTGCCAACCTTCATGGCACACTTGTCATGACGGACATAAAACTGCTGAAACTGAAAACCGGAATTCATTTGTCAATTTTCTTTCGTAGTGCGATGATTTCATCACGATATTGTGCTGCAATGAGGAAGTCGAGATTCTTGGCTGCTTCTTTCATGCGGGCTGTTGCTGTCTCGATGGCTTTTTCTATCTGTTCCTTCGACATAACATCAACAATAGGATCTGCTGCCATAGAAGAATCGTACTCTGGTTCGATATAAGCCATAGCAGCATGTTCTGCTCCAACAACAGTAGCTGTTCCGAGAGTGCCGGAAGCACGACCTGTCATCTTGAGTTTTGACAATGTCTCATCACTCTTGACAACTGCCTGAATAGTCTTACGGTTGAGGTCTTTCTGTATCTGTTGTGGCACAATGCCGTGAGCCTCGTTGTATGCTATCTGCTTTGCACGTCTGCGATTTGTCTCGTCGATTGTCTGCTGCATACTCTCGGTAATGGTGTCACCATACATTATAACCCTGCCATCAACATTTCTGGCAGCACGTCCTGCTGTCTGGGTAAGGCTGCGATGAGACCTCAGAAATCCCTCTTTGTCAGCATCAAGAATAGCAACCAAAGAAACCTCCGGCAGGTCGAGACCCTCACGAAGAAGGTTGATACCCACCAAGACATCATATTTGCCAGCACGTAAATCGCTGAGTATCTGCACTCTGTCGAGGGTGCTGACATCGGAGTGTATATAGCTGGTCTTGACACCATTATTAAGAAGGTATGTTGTCAGCTCTTCTGCCATACGTTTTGTGAGAGTAGTGACGAGAACACGCTGATGCTTCTCGGTACATACCTGTATTTCTTCAAGGAGGTCGTCAATCTGGTTTTCGGTAGGTCGAACCTCAATGATAGGGTCGAGCAGCCCAGTAGGACGTATAACCTGTTCCACAACAACGCCCTCAGCCTGTTCCAATTCATATTCTGCAGGAGTGGCAGAGACATATATTGTCTGGTTGAGCATCTGCTCAAATTCCTCAAAACGAAGAGGTCTGTTGTCAAATGCAGCAGGCAGGCGGAAACCATATTCCACGAGATTCTGCTTACGACTCCTGTCACCACCATACATAGCACGAATCTGAGGAATGGAAACGTGGCTCTCGTCAATCATCATGAGGAAGTCATGGGGGAAGAAATCGAACAGACAATATGGGCGTTCGCCAGGAGCTCTGCCATCGAAATAGCGGGAATAATTCTCAATGCCGGAACAATGCCCAAGTTCCTTAATCATCTCAAGGTCGTATTCCACACGTTCCTTGATGCGCTGCGCCTTCAGCTCGTCCCCAATACTCTTAAAGTAATCTATCTGCGTAACAAGGTCATCCTGGATGGCACGTACTGCTGACTCCTGCTGCTCCTTTGTCGTAACAAAGAGATTGGCAGGATATATCTGATATTCATCGAAAGACTCTATGTGATGATATGTAGTCGCTTCGAGTTCTGAGATATCGTCTATCTCATCATCCCAGAACGTGACACGCAAGACGCCGTCGGAGTATGCCATAGCAATGTCAACAGTATCTCCCTTTACACGAAATTCTCCACGATTCAGTTCCAAATCGTTTCTGACATATAAGGCATCCACCAGTTTGCGTAGGAAATCATTTCTGTCGATTTTCTGTCCCTTTTTGATAGTTATGACAGACCCCTGCATAGTAGAAGGTCCACCCATACCGTAAATGCATGATACAGAGCTTACTACAATGACATCCTGTCTGCCTGAAAGCAGAGCTGACACAGCACGGAGACGCAGTTTGTCAATTTCTTCATTGATGGCGAGGTCTTTCTCAATGTATGTATCAGTAGAGGGAAGGTAGGATTCTGGTTGGTAATAATCGTAATAGGACACATAATACTCTACAGCATTTTCAGGAAAAAATGCCTTCATCTCCTCATATAGCTGTGCTGCAAGAGTCTTATTATGAGACAGAATGAGAGTCGGCTTACCAATCTGCTGGATTACATTCGCCATCGTGAATGTCTTTCCAGAACCTGTGACACCCAGCAATACCTGTGCGGGAAGCCCACTTCTAACACCATCAACTAATTGTGCTATGGCTTCAGGCTGGTCACCTGTCGGTTTGTATTTTGAGGTAAGTTTGTACTCGTTCATAAATGCAAAGGTAAGGATTTTCTCCGATATATAAGTTTGGAAGGGGGTATTTGTTAAAAAAATCTTAATTTTCCAATGAAAAAGTAGTAAAACGGTTCGTATCTCATGTTTTTTTATTACCTTTGTGCCGAATTTTTGCGTATGCGCGTGAAGAATATATATATCATATTAGTGGCAATGGTAGTTCTCTTGAGTGGTTGTGAAAGAGAATTCAATGCCGTATATAAGTCAAACGACTACCTCTACAAGTATGAGTATGCCAAGACATGCTTTGTGGAAGGAAAATTCTCTCAGGCATCTGTTTTGCTGGGTGACCTTGTGACAATTATGAAGGGAACTTCGAAAGGAGAAGAGTGCTTGTTCCTATATGCTGTTGCAACATATCGCAACAAGGATTATGATTCAGCATCAGAGATTTTTAAGAAATATACCACATCTTATCCGCAGGGCGTATTTGCAGAAGAGGCTTCATATTTTGTTGGTGAGAGTTTGTATAATACAGTTCCTGAACCACGTTTGGATCAGACACCAACATATGCTGCAATGAAGGCTTATCAGGATTTTATGGATATGTATCCAGAAAGTTCTCATCGCAAGGTGGCAGAGACTAAACTTTATGAACTGCAGGATATTCTGGTGAAGAAGGAACTAATCAATGCACAGTTATACTACAACCTCGGAACATATTTTGGTAACTGCACCAGCGGTGGTAATAATTACGATGCATGCATAGTGACTTCGCAGAATGCTATGAAGGATTATCCCTTCTCAAAATATCGTGAGGAATTTGCATCACTCATTATGAAAAGTAAATATGCATTAGCTTATCATAGTGTTCATGCAAAACAAACGGAGCGCTATCAGGATGCAGAAGATGAGTGTTATGGTTTCATAAATGAATACCCCGATTCGAAAGATCGCCAGTTGGCAGAGAAATATATTGAAAAATGTAAAAGATTTTTAAAAGATGGATTACAAGAAGAGTAAAGCACCTACAAACACAGTTACACGTAACCTGATGGATTTTTGTGACACAACAGATAATATCTATGAGAGTGTTGCAATAATCGGCAAGCGTGCAAACCAGATTGCTCAGGATATCAAGCAAGAACTGAGTAAGAAACTTTCTGAGTTCGCCAATTACAACGATACACTTGAGGAGGTGTTTGAGAATCGCGAGCAGATAGAAATTAGCCGATATTATGAGAAGTTGCCAAAGCCAACGCTCATAGCAACAGAGGAATTCCTGAATCATGAGATATATTGGAAGGATCCTTCACAGGAAGTCTATGACGACGATGATGATTTCTAAAAAACTATGTGGCAGCGTAAACAAACAATATATCTGTTAGTGGTAACATTACTGATGGGTGCGTTGGCAGCCTATGTTCCCAAGAATGGAATAGAAGGAAATATCCTCAGCAGTGTCGCTGGAGTAACAGCATTATTCAGTTTTATCACGATATTCTTTTTTAAGAATCGTGCTTTGCAGAAAACTTTATGCAAGTTTGGCATTGTATTAATCATTGCCTGGCTTGCATATTATTGTTATAACAGTTACTATGTATATTGGCATGGACGCTTTTATATTTGGCCTCCCAGCTTGATACCTATTGTGGCATTTGTGGCTTATCTGCTTGCCATCAAGGGAATAAAGCATGACGAAAACCTTATTAAGTCTATGGATAGAATTAGAACAATTGCCATTTTGATGGCTACATCTGCTGCAATGTTTACTTCTTGTGGCAGTAATGAAGAACCCAATGAGGGGGATACAAAGACAGTTGAAGTTGGTGACGCAAAGTTTGATATGGTATATGTGGCACCAGGAAATTTCCGCATGGGAGCAACATCTGAGCAAGACGGCTTTGATAACTTCACAGAACTGCCTGCACATGATGTTCAGCTTACCAAGGGTTATTGGATTGGTAAGACTGAGGTGACACAAGAATTGTGGGATGAGGTGATGGGAAACAATCCTTCAGATATCAAACAGTATGATGGTAAGGATGATCCTACACTGCCTGTAATGAATATCACATGGAGCGACGCTCAGAAGTTTGTTAAGAAACTTTCAGAAAAGACAGGTGACAAATTCCGTCTGCCAACAGAAGCAGAGTGGGAATATGCTGCTCGTGGTGCTGCAAAGTCACATTCTCACCAGTATAGCGGTTCTAAGTATCTTGATAATGTAGCTTGCTATCGTGCAACGTCAAATGGTACTCCTCATCCTGTAGGACAGTATATGCCAAACGAATTGGATATGCGCGATATGAATGGCAATGTGTCAGAATGGGTAGAGGATAACTTTGAGAAATATAGAGATACTCTTGAGATTGACCCTGTTGTTAAGAGCGGTGATGCTATAGCACACGTAGCACGTGGAGGTTCGTTTATCAGCACAACAACAGAGTGCCGTACTGCATCTCGCGAAAATTATGGCCCAGAATTTAAGGCTGTAACAGTTGGTTTGCGTATAGTAATGGAAAAATAATTGTTAACGCACACAATATTAGACAAAATTGCTGACACTTTGTACTTGAAAACAAACAAAATTAAGCAAAGTGTAAGATTTTAAAGAAAAAGTTGCATTTTTTGCAACTTTTTCTTGTTTGTTTCAGGAAAAATGTGTAATTTTGCATCCGTAAATCAATAAAGTGGTATAAAAAGCGTTGAAAAAGTGCCACAAATTCAACAACAACAACACAAGCGCAAACAAAATGATAGTTAACGTACCTTATTTATTAAAGGAATGAATATTGGTACACATTATTTAAAAATAAAAAAAGGTAAAGAAGATGAATGCACAAGCAGTAATCGAAAATCTCAAGCAGAGATTTCCAAATGAGCCGGAGTATATTCAGGCTGTATCTCAAGTACTTCCAACTATCGAGGAAGAGTACAACAAGCACCCAGAGTTTGACAAGGCAAATCTTATCGAGCGTCTCTGTATTCCAGATCGCGTGATAGAGTTCCGTGTATCATGGGTTGACGACAAGGGTAACGTTCAGACAAACATGGGTTATCGTATCCAGCACAACAACGTTATTGGTCCTTACAAAGGTGGTATTCGTTTTCATAAGTCAGTAAACTTGGGTATCCTGAAGTTCTTGGCTTTCGAGCAGACTTTCAAAAACTCTCTGACAACACTCCCAATGGGTGGTGCAAAAGGTGGTTCTGATTTCTCTCCTCGTGGAAAGAGCGATGCAGAGGTTATGCGTTTCTGCCAGGCTTTCATGACAGAGCTCTATCGTCACGTTGGTGCTGACGAAGACGTTCCAGCTGGTGATATCGGTGTAGGTGGCCGTGAGGTAGGTTATATGTTCGGTATGTATAAGAAGCTCACACACCAGTTCACAGGTATGCTGACAGGTAAGGGCCTCTCATTCGGTGGTTCTCTGATTCGTCCTGAGGCAACAGGTTATGGTAACGTTTACTTCCTGCTGAACATGCTGAAGACACGTAACATCGATATCAAGGGTAAGAAGGTTCTCGTTTCTGGTGCTGGTAACGTTGCTCAGTACACAATGGAGAAGCTTATCCAGCTCGGTGCTATTCCAATGACATGTTCTGACTCTAACGGTTACATCTATGATCCAGATGGTATTGATCGTGAGAAACTCGACTTTATCATGGAGTTGAAGAACGTACAGCGTGGACGTATCAAGGAGTATGCTGAGAAGTATCCTTCTGCAAAGTATGTTGAGGGTAAGAAGCCTTGGGCTGAGAAGGGTTGTGAAATCGCACTTCCTTCTGCTACTCAGAATGAGATTAACGAAGAGGCAGCTAAGACTCTTGTTGCAAATGGTGTTATCGCTGTTTCTGAGGGTGCTAACATGCCTACAACTCCTGAAGCAATCAAGGTGTTCCAGGATGCAAAGATTCTGTACTCTCCAGGTAAGGCAGCTAATGCTGGTGGTGTATCTGTATCAGGTCTTGAGATGTCACAGAACTCTGAGCGTCTGTCTTGGACATCAGAGGAGGTTGATAACTACCTGCACAAGATTATGAATGACATTCACGCTAATTGTGTTAAGTATGGCACAGAGGCTGATGGCTATATCAACTATGTGAAGGGTGCAAACGTTGCTGGCTTCATGAAGGTTGCTAACGCAATGATGGCACAGGGTATCGTTTAAAAGATTATATCAGATATAACAAAAATGAGGTGGGCACCAATAGGTGTTCACCTCTTTTCTTTCACTCTTTTTTACTCCCTTCTTCACTTACTTTTATTATAATTTACTATCTTCCAAAATCTTTGGACAGAAAGAATCAAAGGGGCATTTATTACATTGTGGCTTAAGACTCTTGCATACATATCTTCCATGAAGCAGAAGCCAATGGTGCGCTTTGCCTAATTCGCCTTTAGAAATGTGTTTACAAAGTTCTTTCTCTACTTTCAGCGGAGTATTACAGTTTTTCCCTACCAATCCTAATCGGTGTGATACTCTGTAAACATGTGTATCGACAGGCATAGCATCACGTCCGAATGCAACTGCCAACATAACGTTTGCCGTCTTTCTACCTACACCTGGCAGTTTTTGTAAAGAATCCATACTAGATGGCACCTCACCGCCATATTCCGACATTATCATCTTTGAAAGTTCAACGATATGTTTCGCTTTTGCGTTAGGGTAGGAGACACTCTTGATATATTCGTAAACCTCTACTTCTTCTGCTTCCGACATAGATTTTGCATCAGGATATTTTGAGAACAGTTCTGGTGTGATCATATTCACACGCTTGTCAGTACACTGTGCTGATAACACTACGGCAATGAGTAATTGAAATACACTGCCATATTCCAGTTCTGTGTCAAATTCTCCTTGTTTGCGGAAGTAGTCAAGGATTAGTTTGTAGGTAGTGGTCTTATTCGTTTTCAAAGGTCAAAATATTGATAAAAAAAACGTGAAGAATGATTTGCCATCCTTCACGCTTTTATTCTTAGTGAGATAATATTAAGCGAGGATAATCTTGTTGTCAACGCTTGTTACCTTACCCTCTTTGAGGAGCCAACCAATACCGAGGATAACCTCTTCATTAGTAGCCTTAGCCTTCTTTGCAATATCAGATACTGTCATTGCTTTACCAGTAGCTGCGAGAACCTGATAAACTTCGCCAGCCTTGAAACCAGCGTTTACTGCGTCAAAATAAACTTCATTCTTTGGAGCCTCTGCCTTCTTTGCAGGAGCAGCCTTCTTTGCAGGAGCAGCCTTCTTTGCAGGTGCTGCCTTAGGAGCTGCAGCCTTAACTGTCTTTTTTTCTGCCATTTTGTTTTAAAATTTAAAAATAAAATATTAAATTAGAGAATATGTTCTCTCGTTTTAATTTTCGAGTGCAAATGTACTAATATTTAGCGATTTACACGAAAAAAAATCCATAAACACGCTGAATACCTTTAAATTATTGACTATTGTCAAACTTTTGAATATTTTTTTTTGGATATTATGGGAAAAAGTGTTACCTTTGCCACAATTTATGAATTTTAAGACTAAAAATATACAAAAACATGGAAAAAAAACTTCTTCTTGGAGATGAAGCCATTGCGTTAGGAGCTATACATGCAGGCCTGTCTGGTGTATATGCCTATCCAGGTACTCCATCTACTGAGATTACTGAATTCATCCAGGGCAATTCTCTAGCAAAGGAGCGTGGCATTCATTCTCGTTGGTGTACTAATGAGAAGACTGCTATGGAGGCTGCTCTTGGTATGTCTTATGCCGGTAAACGTGCTTTGGTTTGTATGAAGCATGTCGGTATGAATGTTTGTGCAGACGCTTTCGTTAACAGTGCTATCACAGGTGTTGGTGGTGGATTGGTAGTGTTGGCAGCAGACGACCCGTCAATGCACTCTTCACAGAACGAACAGGATAGCCGTTTTTATGGCAAGTTCGCTTTAATACCAATTTTTGAGCCAAGCACACAGCAGGAGGCTTATGATATGATGAAGGTTGCTTTCGAGATGTCTGAGGCTATCAAGGAACCAGTGTTGTTGCGTGTTGTAACACGTCTGGCTCATTCTCGCGCAAACGTTGTTGTTCAGGAGCCACAGAAAGAGAATGCACTTTCTCCTTCTACAGACCAGTGGGTACTGCTTCCGGGCATTGCAAAGAAGAAGTATGCTGCACTTCTCGAGAAACAGCCTCTGATGCTTGAGGCAAGTGAGAAGTCTTCATTTAACAAAGTAGAAAAAGCTGACAAGAAACTGGGTATTGTTGCCTGCGGCATAGGTTACAACTATGTTAAGGAAGCTGTTGGTGATGATGCGTATATCCTGAAGGTTTCACAATATCCTCTTCCTGCAAAGCAGATACTCAGTATGGCTGAAGACTGCGATGAGATACTCGTTGTAGAAGATGGTCAGCCTGTTGTTGAGGAAGGTGTTCGCAATATCATTGGCGACAAGGCAAAGGTAGTAGGTCGTCTGACAGGTAATCTGCCACGTACCGGAGAGTTGACACCTGATGCTGTTGCTGTCGCACTTGGCATTCCTGCACCAGAACTCTTTGAGCCAGCAAAGAATCTCGTTGCTCGTCCTCCACAGTTGTGTCAGGGATGTGGTCACAGAGATGTATATGGTGCTTTGGTGAATATCCTCAACGAATATCCTGATGCACGTGTATTTGGTGATATAGGTTGCTATACACTTGGCGCATTGCCTCCATTCAAGGCTCTTGCCTCTTGTGTCGATATGGGTGCTTCTATCACTATGGCAAAGGGTGCTGCTGACGCAGGTCTGCGTCCTGCTATCGCTGTGATAGGTGACTCTACATTCACACACTCTGGTATGACAGGACTGTTGGATGCCATCAATGATAACAGTGCTATAACAGTTATTATTTCCGACAACCTCACAACTGGTATGACGGGTGGTCAGGACAGTGCTGGTACCAATAAGTTTGAAGCTATCTGTCTTGGACTTGGTATGGACCCAGCCCATCTGCATGTAGTGACACCTCTTCCAAAGAATATTCCTGCTATAACACAGCTTATAAAGGATGAGATAGACTATGAAGGAGTCAGTGTCATCATCCCACGTCGTGAATGTATTCAAACAGCTTCTCGCCATGCTCGTGAGAAAGCTCGTAATAATAAGGAGGCAAAATAATGAAGAAAGATATTATACTTTGCGGTGTGGGTGGACAAGGTATCCTCTCTATCGCTACTATCATAGGTGAGGCAGCAACACGTGCCGGTGTTAACCTCAAACAGGCAGAAGTACACGGAATGAGTCAGCGTGGTGGTGATGTGCAGTCAAATCTGCGCCTTTCCACTGGCACTATCTATTCCGACCTTATTCCAAAAGGTAACTGCGATATGATAATTTCTATGGAGCCAATGGAGGCACTTCGTTATCTCCCTTATCTCTCAAAAGATGGTGTAGTTGTAACATCCAACAAACCGCTTGTCAATGTGCCTAACTACCCTGAGGAGAAAGAACTGTTTGCAGAACTTTCATCTCTAAACCATGTTGTGCAGCTCGACATTGAAGAGGTGGCAAAGGATGCCGGTTCTGTACGTTCTGCCAATGTGGTGCTCCTCGGAATGGCAGCAAAATTTCTTGAGATAGTATCACCAGAGGCTCTGCGTGATGCTGTAGCAACTATCTTCTCTAAAAAAGGAGAGCAAATCGTAGAATCTAACTTAAAGGCATTCGATATGGGTGCCAATGTACACTAATGGCATACAGAAGAGAACTTCCTGACTGGAAATCAGAATATCTTGATCCAGAACTTGAAACCATGAGCACAGAGCAGATAAAGGCTCTGCAGGTAGAACGTCTGAAGGCTACTGTTGCTCATTGTATGAATAATCCTATTTACAAAGAACGCCTTGAGAAGGCAGGTGTGACACCAGAGAGTATCACCAGCATTGATGATATTCGTCGCATTCCTTTTACCACAAAGCAGGATTTGCGTGAGAACTATCCTTTCGGTTTGGCATCAGTGCCATTGAGAGAATGTGTCCGCCTTCATTCTTCTTCTGGTACAACAGGTAATCCAACTGTTATACTGCATACTCAGAAGGACCTCGACGAGTGGGCTAATCAGGTAGCACGTAATCTGTGGATGGTAGGTCTGCGTCCTGATGATGTGTTCCAGAACTCAAGCGGTTATGGTATGTTTACCGGCGGTTTGGGATTCCAGTATGGCGCAGAGCGTCTCGGTATGCTTACAGTTCCAGCTGCAGCTGGTAACTCCTTGCGTCAGATAAAGTTTATGACCGACTTCGGTACTACAGCTCTTCATGCTGTTCCTTCCTATGTTACACGTCTATATGAAGTGATGCAGGAGCAGGGCGTTGACCCACGCAAGGATACAAAGCTGAAGGTGCTTGCCATCGGTGCTGAGCCTCATTCAGAAGAACAGCGCCAGCGTATTGAGAAGATGCTTGGTGTGAAGGCCTATAACTCTTTCGGTATGTCAGAGATGTGTGGCCCTGGTGTCGGCTTCGAGTGTAAAGAGCAGAATGGTCTGCACTTCTGGGAAGATTATTATATCGTTGAGATAGTAGATCCAGAAACCCTCGAACCGGTTCCTGACGGAGAGATTGGTGAGCTTATCCTTACTTCTATCAGGAGAGAGGCTATGCCATTGCTCCGCTATCGTACCCGTGACCTCACGAGAGTATTGGGTCGTGGTTGCCCTTGTGGTCGTAACCATGTTCGCCTGGATCGTATGAAGGGACGTTCTGACGATATGATGGTACTTCGTGGTGTGAATATCTTCCCAATACAGATCGAGAAGATTCTGATGCAGTTCAAGGAACTCGCAAGTAACTACCTCATCACTCTCACCACCGATGACAATAACGACAATATGACTGTCGAGGTAGAACTCGAAGAACTCTTCACTGATGACTATCAGAAACTCATCCAGCTTCAAAAGGACGTTAAGCGTGCCCTGAAGGATGAGATACTTCTGACACCTATTGTGAAGCTCGTGCCAAAGGGAAGCCTTCCTGTTTCAGAGGGTAAGGCTGTACGTGTAATTGATAAAAGAACCGTTTATAATTGATTATATCATGACAAAGAAACAACTTTCCATTTTTATTGAGAACAAAGAGGGTACCCTCATCAAGGTTCTCGAACTCCTCAGTAAAGCAGGTATTCAGATTATAGCATCCACTATAGCTGATACAAAAGACTATGGCATCTATCGTGTTATATGTGACAAGCCGGAGGATGCATTTATCATATTGAAGGAGGCAGGTATCAACCTCCAGCTGACAGACGTCAATGCCGTAGCGGTGGAAGACAAAGTTGGTGCTGCTGCTGATGTGTTGAGGAAGTTGACTGACTCAGGCGTTAACATCGCATACATGTATTCTTATCTTGAAGATGGTAAGGGTATGCTGATATACAAAACAAAATAATACTCTATATGAACAAAATAACAACCATGCTTGCTGCTCTGTTATGTTCAGCAGCAGTCTTGGCAGAAGAGCCTAAGGGTCTTGACAAAATCCTACCAGCAGTATCCGATTACAGCGGTGACACCGATGCTGCCTTCCTTGAAGCTCATCAACCATTGTTACAAGCCCCTGCAGAGGGTTCTGAGAAAGATGCCAAGTACTGGGCAGAAGCCGTTGGCTCACGCCTGAAGGTAACTGGCTATGCACAAGGTGGTTATACAGCTACTTTCCAAGAAGGCAATAGCAGTGCAAACACAAATACATTTGACATGAAGCGTATCATCCTCATGGTGGGTGCAAACATTACCAAGGAGTTCTATGCCTTCTTTATGCACGAATTCAAAGGTGGAAATGTTATGGAGTACTACATGGAGTACCGTCCTACAAAGGCGTTCAATCTGCGACTGGGTCAGTCAAAGACAGAACTGTCAATGGAGAACCCGATGTCTCCTACGGTGCTCGAAAGTATCACTCCTATGTCGCAGAGTGTAGGATGGCTCTGTGGTGGCGACCCTCTTATGAGCAATGGCTCAGGTCGTGATATGGGTCTGATGGCTTATGGTGATCTTTTTAATAACAAGTTACGCTATGTTGTAGAGGTTATCAATGGCGGTCAGATAAACAAGAATGACCGTAACAACCAGAAGGATGTCATTGCAAAACTTGAATATCGCATTGTTCCTAATTTCAGGGTTTCTGTTTCTGGTCAGAAAGGTTATGGCTGCGCTGTTGAGAAGTCAGTATTCAATCCTAATATCAAGGTTGACGAAACCTATCGTAAGGACCGTTATGCAGCAGGTTTCGAATGGAAGTCAAAGGTAACAGGTACTGATTATTTCAAGAACCGTTGCGCTATGGTTCGTTGCGAGGTTCTCGGCGGACGTGACGGCAATGTCGGCTCCTTTGGTGTCTATGGCTCTACTGCCATACCTCTTTACAAGCAGCTTGATGCGGTTGCTATGGTTGACTATTTTAATAAAAATACAGACCTTGGTGCCAAGCAGACCAATCTGATGGCTGGTGTTCAGTACTGGATACACAAGAAGTGTCGCCTGCAGGCGCAGTATATGTACAGTGCCAAGAGTAACGGTATGAAGAATCTTACAGGAAGCAAAAACTACAGCACAATTCTCACTCAGGTTCAGATAGCATTCTGAGCCCTGGGGGTGGGAAGTAAATGTATAAATAACACAAAGCACAAATCTAATTCTTTTTTATCATGCTTATCAAAATACTTTTAACTGTAATATTCCTTGCCATCACCGTAGGCGTCGGATTCTATTCCCGCCGTTCAGCTAAGAATGTAGATGGCTTTGTATTGGGAGGCCGTAATGTAGGTGGTTGGCTGACAGCCTTCGCCTATGGCACATCATATTTCTCTGCAGTAGTCTTCGTAGGCTATGCAGGACAGTTCGGATGGAAATATGGTATGTCAGCATCATGGATAGGTGTCGGCAATGCTGTCATCGGTTCGCTGCTTGCCTGGCTCGTATTGGGAAGGCGTACAAAGCTGATGACCCAGCACATTCAGAGTCGTACCATGCCGGATTTCTTCGGTACACGTTATAATGATGAGTGGCTTCGTGTCATAGCTTCCATCATAGCCTTTGTATTCCTTATCCCTTATACAGCAGGAGTCTATATGGGTATTTCGAAACTCTTTGAGATGGGTTTTGATATTCCTTACGAATATTGTGCAGTGATAATGGCAACGCTGACGGCAGTATATGTCATTCTGGGTGGTTATAAGGCGACAGCCATCAACGACTTCATACAAGGTGTCATAATGCTTTTCGGTATTACTACGGTCATTGCCGTGGTTCTTAATTCGCAAGGCGGATTAGTGGCAGCAACAGAAAAGATGGCAATGATGGTGCCAAATGCCGATGACCTGACACAAAAGGGGGCTGCATTGTATGCTAATTTCCAACCAGGTGACTTCGCTTCGTGGTTTGGCCCTAATCCTATGTCGCTCCTTGGCGTTGTAATCCTTACATCTCTCGGTACATGGGGATTGCCACAGATGGTTGGTAAGTTCTATTCTATTACCGACGAGGCTGCCATACGTCGTGGTACTATTATCTCCACCATCTTTGCCTTTATCGTGGCTGGCGGTTGCTATTTCCTCGGAGGTTTCGGACGTCTGTTTGTCGCTACGGCTTTTAACAGCGAAAAGGGAAAGTTCGTATATGACAATATCGTGCCATCAATGCTTGAAACTCTCCCTGACTTCCTCATCGCCCTCGTCATACTTCTGGTGCTCTCAGCATCAATGTCAACATTGGCTGGATTGGTACTGACATCATCATCCACTATGACTCTCGACCTCATCTATCGCGATAAGAAATCCATTGAAGGCGAAGTAGAGGGAGGTGAAATAAATGACGAGATAGCAGAAAAGATAGAGCGCCGCAAGGTTGTCATCATGCGTGTGCTCATCGTCTTCTTCATAGCGTTGTCACTGATGATAGCCCTCAATCCTCCACAGTTTATTGCCCAGCTGATGGGTATCTCATGGGGAGCCCTTGCAGGTGCTTTCCTTGCTCCATTTATGTTGGGGCTCTATTGGAAGGGTGTCACACGCATCTCTGTGTGGGCATGCTTCGTATGGGGCGTTGGTCTTACAGTAGTGAATATGCTGGCAGGCAACTCTATTCTCAATCCTATCGACTGCGGTGCTGTGGCAATGCTGGGCGGTTTCATAGTCGTGATACTCGTGAGCCTCATGACGCCAAAGATGGATAGTGAGAAGGTAGAACAGATATTCAAATGCTATGACGCTTAAGGATTTCCTGAACAACGGCGACAGGTTTGCTGCCGAGAATGGTATGCAGTTGACAGAAATCCGTGAGGGTTTTGCCAAGGCTACATGTGTTGTTGAGAAACGACATCTCAATGCAGCCGGCGTCTGTCAGGGTGGGGTATATTTTACCCTTGCCGACCTTACATTTGCTGCTGTCACCAATTCCCACGGCCCGGTGTCGCTTGGTGTGCAGAACAGCATCACATACCTGCAGTCAGCAAAGCTCGGCGATACTCTTGTGGCAGAAACAACAGAGGTGTTCAACCATCACAGGTTGCCCTTCTGCGAGACACGTGTCACGAACCAGCGCGGAGAACTCCTCTGCATCGTCACCGGCTCTGCATACAGGAAGAAGGATATTCTGCAGTTTGAGAAACTGCAGTAAGGTCAAAGGTCTAAGGTCAAAGGTCTAAAGTTAAAAACAAAATAAAGATAAAAATGATTTTAAATCGTGAAATGGAATGCATGGACCGTGAGTCCATGACCAAGTTACAGTCCGAGAGACTGGTAAAAACAGTCAAGACATGTTATGAGAAGGTGCCCTTCTATCGCAGGAAGATGGACAAGATGGGCATCAAGCCTGAGGACATCAAGGGTATAGAAGATATCCACCGTCTGCCGTTTACAACCAAGCATGACCTTCGTGACGAATATCCTTTCGGTCTCAATGCTGTGCGCATGTCTGAGATTACGCGCATCCATGCATCATCAGGCACTACTGGCAAACCCGTTGTCGGCACCTATACCAAGGGTGATTTGGAGCGTTGGGCCGAGGGTGCTGCACGCGTCTTTGCTGCCGGTGGCGTTTCAAAGGGAGATATAGTACAGGTGAGCTACGGCTACGGCCTCTTTACTGGCGGTCTTGGAGCCCACGATGCTGCAGGATATCTGGGAGCAGTACAGCTGCCTACCTCTGCCGGTAATTCTGCCAAGCAGATAATGTTGATGAAGGACCTCGGCTCTACAGTCCTCGCCTGCACACCATCGTATGCCCTGCATCTTGCTGAGGTATTAGAGCAATCTGATGAGGTACACCGTAAGGACCTGAACCTCAAGTGCGGCTTTTTCGGTGCAGAGCCTTGGACAGAAGGTATGCGTAAAGAGCTTGAAGAGAAACTCGGCATCAAGGCCTACGACATCTACGGCCTCACAGAGATGAGCGGCCCTGGTGTCGGCGGTGAGTGTGAGATGCAGGACGGTACCCACCTGTGGGAGGATATGTACTATCCGGAAATCATCAATCCTGACACCCTTGAGCCATGTGCTCCGGGCGAATTCGGCGAACTTGTCTTCACATCGCTCACTAAGGAGGCAATGCCAATCTTGCGCTATCGTACCCGTGACCTCACACGTCTCATCTATGAGCCATGTAAGTGCGGACGTACAGCAGTGCGCATGGACCGCATCCTCGGACGTTCTGACGATATGATGATTATACGTGGCGTCAATGTCTTCCCAAGCCAGATAGAGACCTGTCTGACAGAGTTCCCTGCCTTTACACCGCAGTATTTCATCACGGTTGACCGCAAGAACAACGAAGACACCTTCGACCTCGACGTAGAGTTGCGTTCAGAATATTTCTCACCAAATCCGTCAAAGCAGATGCCTTACATCAAGCCTCTCTACGACCGCATCGTATCAATGGTCGGCATCAAGCCAAACATCCACATCAAGGAGCCTGGTGCCATACAGCGTTCTATCGGCAAAGCAAAGCACGTCAACGACAAGCGTAATTTCCATAATTGACCACTTCCCCGTTACAAAGCGGGAGAAGTTGATAGTTAAGAGATAATATATAATAGCTAATTGGCGCAAGATGCTCGAAGCATCCTGCGCCATTGCATTATGAATTAGTTAACATATCACGCGCGATTTTAACATTGTTAAATTAAAAATATATGAAAAAAGCGCAAGAAAATGTAATCTTAGCCGAGATAAAAACAAAGTTTTATACCTTTGCAAGCCGTAAAAGCCTTGAGGCTTTGTAAAGTTGAGAGCTAAGGGCTAAGAGCTAAGAGCTAAGGGCTAAGGGCTAAGAGCTAAGAGCTAAGGGCTAGAAACTTGAAACGTGAAACTAAAATATATATGGTTGACATTAGAGAAATGAATGCTCTCATAGAGCAGCACAGCAATTTCGTGACAAACCTCACTGCCGGGATGGACAAGACTATCGTGGGACAGAAGCACTTGGTAGAGTCGCTGCTGATTGGTTTGTTGAGTGATGGACATATCCTCCTTGAGGGTGTGCCGGGTTTGGCAAAAACTCTTGCCATAAAGACACTGTCGAACTTGATTGACGGTAAGTTTAGCAGAATACAGTTTACTCCTGACCTGCTGCCTGCTGACGTCATCGGTACTATGATATATTCGCAGAAGGAGGAAGCCTTTCAGGTGAAGAAGGGCCCCGTGTTCGCGAACTTCGTGCTTGCCGACGAAATAAACCGTGCTCCGGCAAAGGTGCAGAGTGCATTGCTGGAATCAATGCAGGAGCATCAGGTGACCATCGGCGAACAGACCTTCAAACTGCCAGAGCCTTTCCTCGTAATGGCAACACAGAACCCAGTGGAGCAGGAGGGTACATACCCACTGCCTGAGGCACAGATGGACCGTTTCATGCTGAAGGTGAACATCGGCTACCCAACACTGGAGGAGGAGAAGCGCATCATGCGTGAGAACTCTGTGCCAAGAGAAGACGGCGCACAGTATGGTGCTGTGACAAGTCCGGAGGAGATAACAAAGGCACGCACCATCGTCAACCAGGTGTATATCGACGAAAAGATAGAACAGTATATCGCAAACATCGTCTTTGCTACACGTTTTCCGGAGAACTATGAACTGGCAGAGCTGAAGCCGATGATTACCTTCGGTGCCAGCCCACGTGCCTCTATCAATCTGATGAAGGCCTCTCGCGCCTTTGCATTCATAAAGCGCAGAGGATACGTGATACCAGAGGATATCCGTGCCATAGCACACGACGTGCTGCGTCACAGAATCGGCCTGTCTTACGAGGCAGAGGCAAACAATATCACCGCAGAGGAGATTGTGTCACAGATAGTCAATAAGGTGGAAGTACCTTGATAACGGTTAACGGTTAACGGTTATCGGTTAACGGTTATCGCCTTTGACTTTTGACCTTAGACCTTTGACCTTAGACCTCGGCAACGCCGAGTTGACCTTAGACAAAAAGAAATGGAAACTTCAGAACTTCTTAAACAGGTTCGCCGCATAGAGATAAAGACTCGCGGACTGAGCAACAACATCTTCGCAGGACAATACCATTCTGCCTTCAAGGGGCGTGGTATGGCGTTTGCTGAGGTGAGGGAGTATCAGTACGGCGACGATGTGCGCGACATCGACTGGAACGTGACAGCACGCTTCCACAGACCTTACGTGAAGGTGTTTGAGGAGGAACGCGAGCTCACGGTGATGCTGCTCATCGACGTGTCAAGCTCCCTGAATTTTGGCACCAGAAAGCAGACAAAGAATGCTATGGCAACAGAGATTGCTGCAACACTGGCCTTCTCTGCCATGCAGAACAACGATAAGATTGGAGTGCTGTTCTTCTCGGACAGAATAGAGAAATATATTCCCCCGAAGAAGGGCAGGAAACACATCCTCTACATCATCCGCGAAATGCTGGCATACGACAGCGACGAACAGCAGACCGATAGCAAGGAATCCCGAAAAGGTACTGACGTCGGCGTGGCGCTGGAATACCTGGGCCGTATGCAAAAGAGACGCTGCACGGCATTCGTCATCAGCGACTTCTACGACAGAAAAGACTTCGAGAAGCCTCTGCAGATATGCACCTCAAAGCACGACATCATGGGAATACAACTCTATGACTCCATACTGAAGGCGCTGCCTGACGTCGGCATACTGAGAATACACGATGCGGAGACAGGTTATGAGCAATATATCGACACCTCCAGCAAGGCACTCAGAAGGGCACATAGCCAGTATTGGCAGGAGAGAAAGGAAAAGCTGAAGGACACGTTCCAGAAGAATAGTGTGGATTATGTCTCGATAGCCACCAACGAAGACTATGTGAAATACCTGCAACAGATGTTTGCGAGGAGATAGTTGATAGTTGAGAGTTGAGAGGCAGTTGAAAAGTTGAAAGTTGATAGTTGAACATTGAAAATTGAAAGTTATATAATAGGATTATTGATGCTGTTTGGCTTGGGTAAGGCTCAGGCTCAGACGGTGCAGGCTCGTATCGACTCTGTACAGATGATGATTGGCGAGCAGACAACGCTACACTTGACGGCAACGCTGAAGGATGGCCAGAAAGTGCAGTTCCCCAATCCTCAGAACCTGAATCCGAAACCGGCAACGCTGGAGGTCGTGGGAACGCCGTCATTGGATACCGTAGCATTGGAGAACGGATATATGGAGGTGACCCAAAACCTCGTACTGACGGCGTGGGATGACTCTCTATACTATATTCCCGCACAGAAGATAAAGATTGACGGCAAGGAATATACCACCAAGTCGTTGGCCCTGAAAGTGCTGACAGTAGAAGTGGATACCGTACACACCAACCAATTCTATGGTCCGAACGATGTGCAGGACAATCCCTTCTCATGGAAAGAATGGAGGGGTCTGTTCTGGATGGCAATTGCTATAGCATTGCTGTACATAGCCTGCTGGCTGGCATATCTGCGACTGAAGAGCAGGAAGCCTATCACCTTCAAGGTAAGGATAAGGAAGATTGTGCCTCCGCACCAGAAGGCGCTGAATATAATAGAAAAGGTGAGGAACGAAAAGCCCGAGATGGCCGACTATGCCCACCAAAAGATGTACTACACCCAGGTGACGGATGCCCTGCGTCAGTATATGGAAGAGCGCTTCGGCTTCAATGCTATGGAGATGACCAGCTCTCAAATAGTAGCAGAACTGCGCAATCATGGTGATACGGAACTACAGGAGCTGACGACGCTGTTTGAAACCGCCGACCTCGTGAAATTTGCAAAATATACAGCAGGAGTAAGTGAGAACGACAAGAATCTGCTCTCGGCAATAGCATTCATCAACGAGACAAAACAAGAGAATGTGCCGACAGAAGAGCGCATAGAGCCTACCATCTCCGAAAAAGAGAAGCAGACAATTCGCATGCGTATCTCCCTGAAATGGGCTATGGGCATTATGATAATCGTCATCGTAGCCCTATTGGCTTACCTGTGCTGGCAACTTTATGACCTACGATTCTAAATGACATTTACACAACCCATATACTTCTCTCTGCTGCTGTTGCTCATACCGTATATATTATGGTATGCACTATGGCGTAATCGTGGCAGAAGAAAGATGGAGGTATCGGTAATCATCAGCGACACCTTTGCCTATAAGAAGGCCCCCGTCAGCTGGCGAGTAAGGCTGATACACCTCCCCATGATACTTCGTTGCATCGCCTTCATCCTCATCGTCGTTGCTATGGCCCGCCCACAGACATACAGCGCTTGGGACGAACGTAGCGTTGAGGGTATCGACATAATGTTGGCAATGGATGTATCGACATCTATGTTGGCAGAAGATCTGCGTCCTAACCGTATAGAGGCTGCGAAAGACGTTGCGGCAGAGTTTATAGCAGACAGGACAAACGACAATATCGGACTCACCATCTTTGCCGGCGAGGCGTTCACACAATGTCCTATGACGACAGACCATGCTTCGCTCCTGAACTTGCTGAAGAATGTACGTACAGACATTGCTGCTGACGGCCTGATATCCGACGGTACCGCAATCGGTATGGGACTGGCAAATGCTATCTCACGCCTGAAGGACTCAAAGACAAAGAGTCGTGTGGTGATACTACTTACCGATGGCTCTAACAACATGGGTGACATCTCGCCAATGACAGCAGCACAGATAGCCAAGAGTCTCGGCGTGCGTGTATATACCATCGCTGTCGGAACAAACAAAGTGGCACGTTATCCGCTGCCTGTAGCTGGTGGAATACAGTATGTCAATATTCCTGTTGAGATAGATGCTAAGACCCTGAAAGGCATCGCTGCCACAAGTGATGGCAACTACTATCGTGCTACGAACAACAAAGAGTTAAGACAGATATATAAGGACATCGACAAACTGGAGAAAAGCCGCCTGAAAGTGACGAAATTCTCAAAGCGCTACGAAGCCTTCCAACCCTTCGTCCTCGGCGCCCTGTTGATGCTCCTGTTAGAAATACTTTTGAAATATACAATATTGCGTAGGAACTAACGATTATCGGTTATCGGTTAACGGTTATCGCCTTTGACTTTTGACCTTAGACCTTAGACCTCGGCAACGCCGAGTTGACCTTTGACCTTTGACCTTTGACAAAAATAGAATGCGATTCGAATCATCTACATATTTATATCTCCTTAGCGTCATCCCTCTGCTGACACTCATAATGATGTGGGCAGAGTGGCATCGCAGACGCATGCTGAAGCGTCTGGCTGACAAGGAACTCATCAAAGCCCTGATGCCCGATTCTTCAGGAAAGAGGAGATGGACGAAATTCCTGTTTCTGATGCTTATACTGACCCTTACCATCCTGATGCTGGCACGTCCGCAGATGGGTACAAAGGTGTCTCACGAAAAGCGCAACGGCATAGAGGCAATCATCTGTCTCGACATCTCTAACTCCATGCTGGCAGAAGATGTGACACCCAACCGTCTCATGAAGAGTAAGATGCTTATCGAGAATATGGTGGACCACTTCTCTAAGGATAAGATAGGGCTGATAGTATTCGCTGGCGATGCCTTTGTTCAGCTGCCTATAACGAGTGACTATGTGTCGGCAAAGATGTTCATGAACAATGTGTCACCATCCTTGATACGCACACAGGGAACAGATATCGCTGGGGCCATAAATCTTGCAGCAAAGAGTTTTACGCAACAGCAGAATGTAGGTAAAGCAATCATTCTCATCACCGATGGCGAAGACCATGAAGGTGGTGCTATGGAAGCAGCTCAGGATGCAAAGTCGAAGGGCTATAAAGTCTTTGTTCTTGGCATCGGAACGACTACTGGCGCACCAATACCACAACAGGGTGGGGGATATATGACAGACAACACGGGCAACACCATTATGACTGTCCTCAACGAACAGATGTGTCGCGACATCGCATCTGCCAGCGGTGGTGTATATATTCATGTTGACAATACCACTGCTGCACAGGAACGCCTTAACGACGAGGTGGGAAAAATGCAGAAGGGAGAGATGCAGAGTGTTGTCTATGACGAATATGACGAGCAGTATCAATGGGTGGGTGTGCTTATCATCATACTCATGATTATCGAGGTGCTCATAAGCGAGGCAAAGAGCCCATATTTTAAGAATCTGAAATTGTTTAAGAAGAAATAAATGTTATACAGGCTACTCATAATATTTCTGTTAATCGCCCCAATACATCTTGAGATAAATGCCCAAGGCGTGCGCTCACATATACGTTCCGGCAATAGGGATATGCGTGGTGGAGCAGAAGGGGCTGCATCAAAGGCAGAACTGAAATATCGCAAGGCGATGGCTTCAGATGACAAGAATGCCCAGGCTATGTATAACCTTGGATGTGCGCTGTTGGCACAGAATAAGGATTCGATGGCATACGAGATGTTCGAGAAAGCCACCAAGGTGGAAACAAGCAAACAGAGAAAGGCAATGGCATATCATAACATGGGAGTGATTATGCAGAGACAGCAGCAATATGGTCCTGCTATGGAGCAGTATAAGCAGTCGCTGAAACTGAGGCCACACGACAACCAGACAAGGTATAACTATGTGCTCTGCAAGAAACTGAAGAAGGATCAGGATAACAATCAGAACCAAAACCAAAATAATCAGAATAATCAGAACAAGGATAAGAACAAAGACCAGAACAAAGATAAGAATAAGGATAAGGATAAAAACGACCAAAATAAGGACAAAGACCAGAACAAGGAAAACAACCAGAATCAGGAACGTCCTAAGGATGGTCAGATGAGTAAGGAGAATGCCGAGCAGTTGCTTAATGCTGCTGTACAGGAAGAGAAAGCAACACAGCAGAGATTGCAGAAGGCAATGGCAAAACCATCTCGTCGCAACATTGAAAAGAATTGGTAAATGCAAAGAAAACTAACGATATTATTATGCACACTGTTATCGATGCTCTCCTTGAGTTTGCAGGCACAGGGCATTAGGGTTGAGGGCCCTACAGCAGTATATAATGGTGAGCAGTTTCAGATACGATACGTTGTAAACACTACTGACGTAAAGGGTTTTCGTATGGGAAACACTCCTGATGCCTTCGAGGTGCTCATGGGACCATCGACATCTACGCAGCAGAGTTTCTCAATGGTAAACGGCAAGACATCACACACCTCGTCAGTAACATATACCTATGTTCTTCTGGCAAGGAAGACAGGTACTTTCGTAATTCCTGCTGCCCATGCTACTGTGGCAGGTTCGAATGCTACATCACAAGCCCTGAAGATAACGGTTACTGCAAACCCTAATCCTAATGCCGGACAGGGTGGTCGCCCACAACAGCAGCAACGCAGTCCTGCCCGCGTAAATCGTGCCGGAACACGCATAACGGGAAATGACCTCTTCATAAAGGTGTCTGCCAACAAGTCGCACGTACATGAGCAGGAACCAATACTCCTGACATATAAGGTTTATACTCAGGTAGAGCTCACCCAATTGCAAGGAAAGATGCCTGACCTTAACGGCTTCCATACACAGGAGATTCCTTTGCCGCAGCAGAAGAGGTTTCACGTAGAGAATGTCAACGGCAGACCATACAACTGCGTCACATGGAGTCAGTATGTGATGTTCCCACAGATGTCAGGAAAGCTGGAGATACCATCTATCACCTTCAAGGGCATCGTGGTGCAGGAAGACCCTAACGTAGATCCGTTTGAAGCCTTCTTTAATGGTGGTTCTGGCTATGTGGAGGTGAACAAAGAGATAAAAGCACCAAGTGTCAGCATACAGGTTGACCCTCTGCCACAGAAACCGGCAAACTTTTCTGGTGGCGTAGGTGTCTTCTCTGTTGAGGCTTCCCTCGACAAGAATCAAGTGGGAGCAGGCGACCCCGTCAATCTGCATTTCGTAGTAAAGGGTGTGGGCAATATGAAACTCATCAAGGAACCAGTGCTTGACCTGCCAAAGGTGTTTGAGAAATATGACGCCAAGGTGACAGACAAGACAAGTCTCACCAGTGATGGCGTTTCTGGCAGCATGTTGTATGACATTCTGCTCGTTCCACGTTCAGAAGGTGAGTACACCATTCCTGCCATCAGCTTTGTATATTTCGATACCCGCTCGTCATCCTATAAAACTCTTACCACAGAACCTATGACGCTGAAAGTAACGAAAGGCAGGGGTGGGGGCTCTGCAGCAGACTATTCGCAGCAAAGTGATAAGGATATCCATAACTTCATGATTGGTGGCAACGAAGCCGAAGACCCACAGAATACCTTCTTTGGCAGTACGGCATATCTCGCCCTCAACGGCATTGTGCTGGCAATATTCATCGTACTGCTGATAATCTTCCGCCGTCGTGCTATGGAACTGGCAGACATCACAGCATATCGTGGTAAAAAGGCCAACAAGGTGGCAACAAAACGCCTGAAGATAGCAGCCAAGTTGCTTAAGGCCGGCAAGACGAATGAGTTCTATGACGAAGTGCTTCGTGCCCTGTGGGGATATGTGGGTGACAAACTCGCTATACCTGTAGAGCAGTTGACACGCGAGAATATCTCCGAGAAACTCACCACACGAAAAGTCAGTGACGAGACAATAGGAAAATTCATAGAGGCCCTCGATGAGTGTGAATTTGCACGCTATGCCCCAGGCGACCCGGCAGTAGCAATGGAACACACCTACGATAAAGCCTCCGAAGCAATAGAAAACATCGAAGACGGAAAATGAAACAGATATTCATCATAATCCTAATGGCATTTGCCCTTTGTGCTTATGCTGGGAAGACTGCTCCAGCAGTAAGTCCTGACCCCGACAGCGCACAGGAATACTTCCAACGTGGCAATGCCTTCTACAAACAGTGCGACTATGCCCATGCTATGGTGTGCTATATGAGGGCGCAGAAAACAGAGCCACTCAATAAGGACATCCAGCACAATATCAACATCACCCGTTCGAAGACCATCGATAAGATGCCGCCAGAGAGTAACATCTTTTTCGTGGAGTGGTATAAAGCCCTTGTGATGACAAACACCATCGACAACTGGGCAATGATATCTATAGTATCTCTCATAGCAGCCCTGCTGCTGTTCCTGGCATACCTCTTCGTCAGCAATATAGCAGTCAGAAAGGTATCCTTCTATACCTGCGTAGTATTGTTCCTTGCCTTCTGCTTCTCCGTCTTCTTTGCGTGGAACAGAAAATACCTACTCAATACCCACGACACCGCTATTGTGGTGAAGGAAGCTGTCGCCATAAAGAATCTGCCATCAACAAAGGCACCAGAGACAGCCATCATCCACGAAGGAACATGTGTCCGCATAACAGATAAAGATATGAAAGGATGGTTCGGCATCCGCCTCTCCGATGGCAGAGAAGGCTGGGTAAGAGCCTCCTATGTGGAGCTGATATGAACTCTATAAATTTCTTTGACCGCATGGGAATAATGCTCTTCTGGGGCAGTGAAAGTTCCCTGTTAGACCACCTTGCAATAAATCTGACAGATCCATTGGCGTGGATACCGTTTTTCCTGACGCTGCTATACATCGTATTGCACAACCACAGCAACAAACGTGAGCGCCTCGTATGCCTGGCAGCAGTATGCGTCACACTCGCCCTGTCAGCAGGAGTGTGTAACCTGATAGTAAAGCCACTTGTCTGTCGTGTGCGCCCCTGTAATGTGCCAGAACTGAGGGAGATGTTCCATGTAGTGAAAGGATATGCCGAGAACAACTACAGCTTCTTCTCATCCCATTCCGCTAACTATACAGCCATTGCCACCTTCTTCATACTCCTTGTGCGTCATAAGGTGATGACAGCATTGATGGTAGCCCTTGCGCTGATAAATATGTGGACACGCCTATATCTCGGACAACACTACCTCTCCGACATCTGCGTCGGAATGCTATGGGGCATCGTCTCAGGATATATCGGCTGGCGAGTATATAAGAAATACTCACATCAGGAACTCCAGGTAACACCCCTCGCCCCAACAGGATTCAAAATGCAAGACCTCTACCTCTCAGCAATAATATTCATGTGTACACTACTCTTTGTAGTGCTGATGTAACCCTTACCTTCCTAAAGCTTTGCGGACTTGTTTGCTGAAGTCGGTCATGCCTTTTACTGAAGGGTGACCGCCTTGCTTTTCGATGTCTTTCAAATCGAGACATTGCACTCCGTAGTGCTTGCAGATGGTGTGGACGGACTCGTTGATGCTTTCCTTCAGTTCGCTATTGAGAATGAAGAGTATCTGTGCAGTAGGGTAGTTGCCTTTGAGGTCGTAGAGCAGCTTGGCCATCGCTGGGCGGAAGTAATAAAGTTGCTCTGTTGTCCAGTTGCCATAGACATATTCGCCGATGGGTGCGCCACACCATGAGTCGTTGGTGGCACCACAGACGAGGATGATGTCAGGATTGCCGAGGGTGTTGCTGCGATTAACAAAGGAGCGGTTGCTATAGTCACGATGTGACGACAACGCTGCTATGGGCACTCGTGGCTCATTGCCCTTGCTATAGCCTGTATAGCAGATAGTGGCGCCAGAGAAGGCGTTGTTCACCTCAAGGCTGAAGCCCTTGGTATTGCTGATGAGCTGATGCCACCATGTCTCTTCCACCTTCGTGACGTCGTTATTCTTATGATGCAGTGGGTTTTCGGGTTTGAAATACCAGATTTCATTGGTGTCGTTTGACACACATCCTTCGAAGGTGGAATAGCTGTCTCCGAGGATGGAGATTTTCTGTGCTGACGCAGCAGAAAGAATGAAGAAATGAAAAAATGAAAGAATGAAAAAATGTTTCATAGCGTTTACCTTTAAGCTTAAAGCTTTAAGCTTTAAGTTTTAATCTCTCAATCTCTCACCTCTTACCTCTTACTTCAGATACTGACATAGTGGTGATTTGATTGCTTTGAGTCCTTTTGCGAGGCTTTGGGCGTTGTTGCGGGCTCCGAGTAATGAGGTGTGGGTGTGGTCGTGATTGAAGTAGATGGATGCTTCTTGCTTTGCCTTTGCAGCATCACCATCTTTGCGAGAAAATTTCTTATCGAGGAAGTCGGCAGAGATGTTGTGGACATCAACAAATTCACAACCATTCTCCTCTGCAACCTTTGCATCCCACTGTGGTATGTAGTTGTTGTTGCGACGTTCTATCTTACCTTTTGGCCACTCGTTGCGTGGGGTGAAGGAGAGAATGACTGGGATAGCACCTTTCTCCTTGGCATCAACAATCATCTTGTGGATGTACCATCCGAAGGAATATACAACTTCGTACTTACCAGAATTCTTTGACTTAAAGACCTTACAAGAGTCTTCAGCACATGGTATCACACCACGTTCCTTATCCTTATCGATGCCTCCGATGTCGTTATGTCCGAACTGTATGAGGACATAGTCACCTGGACGCAAGGTCTGATATACCTCCTCCCAGCGGTTTTCGTTGAGATAGGTGCGTGTGGAACGGCCTGCTTTAGCGCAGTTGATGAAGGTACACTTGCTCTCATCAAAGATGGTATAGCCTTGTGAGCCCCATCCCCACATGCCGTCAGGATTCTTGTCTTCGTTCTTGCCTGTAGAGTCGCCACAGAGGAAGATACGCACAGCAGACTTCTTCTGCTCTGCTGTCTTCGTCTTTGGTATCACTTCGCCCTTCTTGTTATAGTTGTTTGGCTCCCATGCCAGCAGCTTCTCCTCATAGTTAGGAAATACCTTCTCAGGTATGAGATATGTCTTCAGAACAGCCACCTGAGGGTCGTCGCATTTAGCAAGCCCTTCTGCAGCAGAGGCAGCATTCATCTTGGCACCAAAGGCAGAAGAGTGTATCTTGTCAAGGAAGAAGTGGTAGTCGGTCTTCCAAGGGCCATACTGCTCCAACTTCTTTGCCGAGATATCATTGAGGTCTATCACAGGCACATTCATCTCCTTACCGATGGCGAAGATGGCAGGGGTGAAGTCAGTGAGTTTTCGCTGTATTGTCTTGCCATCAGCCTCGTAGGTATTACGTGGTGTGAGGGTGAAGAGTACAGGTGTAGCACCCTTTGCACGCACCTCGTTGATGAAACGGCGTGTGTAGCCACCAAAGGTATAGACAGTATCCTGACGTTGTGTCACCTTATTATATATAATAATAGAGTCGTCAGCGATGCTCAGTTTTCCGTCTGGACGATAAGAAGAGCGTGCACGGATTTCGTCGATTGGTCCGTTGTCGTTATGTCCCAACTCAAGAAAGACATAGTCGCCAGCCTTAACGCCGCTGAGGGAACGTTTCCAGAGGTCGGGGCTTTTATAGAATGTACGTGGAGAAGTACCTCCGAGGGCGTGATTCTCTACTGTTATCTTGTTTTCGTCGAAATATTCATGTTCGAAATATCCCCATCCCCATTGACCATTATTGCCGTTTCCCATGGTACCGGTACGCATAGTGCTATTGCCGATGAGGAAGAGTACAGGGTTGTTGCCTTTGCGAGAAGAGCCAGGTACAGGACGTGCCTGATTGGCAAAGGCTATGGAGTCGGCAGTAAGGTCTCGAACGCCATTGATGTCGAGCCAGATGTCATCGTTCTTCTGCGCTGATGCGGCAGAAAGAATGAAGAAATGAAAAAATGAAAGAATGAGAAAATGTTTCATGTTAGCTTAATAGTTTAATAGTTTAATAGTTTAATAGTTTAAGCCTTTGACCTTGGACCTTTGACTTTTGACCTTCTATTGTTTTAAGAAGAATGTTTTATAGACGTTGAGCATTGATTTTTCGCTACCGTAGAGTATTTCTGCTGAACGAGTATAGGCACGATATACTTTTCTTTCTTCTTTGTCATCGAGGTGGCTTAGGATTTCGCTTTCGCGGGCCTCGAAGGTCTTGCCATTCTTCAGAAAATAGAAGGTGTATAGCAGCTGAAGGGGTTCCATATCTTCTCGTGTGAGGGCATTGTTGTTAGCAACAGATGCCGTGAAGTCGGCAAAGCCTGCTCCCAAGACGCTACTCTCGACAGTTCCCATGTGTGTCATCTGGTACTTCTTGTTAAAGTCGTCTATATCGACTTGTGCACACTTGTAGAGGCGCATGATGTCTCCGTTGATAGTGTCTTCTCTGACAACCTTACACATCTTGTTGTTGATGTTGTAGTAGGTGTCGCCATTAGAGAAGATGATTTTGTTTATAGTACCAGGTTGTGCTTCGAGTTTAGTCTTATTGTCCTTACCGCTGATGAACCATAGGGAGGTTTGGCGAAGATGGATATTGGCCTTTGCCCTTACTACCTTATTATTTTCTCCTACGAAGATGCGTGCATCAGTAAAGTTTTCGTAGATAAACGGCCATACGGAAACAGGGTAGTATTTACTCTGTGCTGACGCAGCAGAAAGAATGAAAAAATGAAAAAGTAAAAATAAAAGCTTTGCTTTCATAGTTCTTAGTCAGTTGATAGTTGATAGGTGACAGTTGATAGTTTTTAAAGTCTTTAAACGTTAACCATTAACCGTTATTTACTTTTCTTTAGTGTTATTACGACTACTTCGCGTGGCACTCCGAAGCGGAAGGGGAGATTGCCACCAAAGCCTGTGGAGACACTCAGCATAGCCTTAGAGTTTGAGCCATTCCTCATTGGAACATAGTATTCACCTCCCCATTCGTCGTAAGCATACTGTATAGGATACCATCCGAAGATAGAGAACTGTGCTCCATGAGTGTGCCCGGCAAGTGTTATGTTAGGGATGAAGAGAGGCATGATATGATGCTTCCATGCATTAGGGTCGTGAGAGAGACAGAGAGAGAAAGTGTTTGTAGTCTTTGTGGTAGGGTCGATGGAAACTCCCTTGAGGGCCTTCTTGATATTACCCACTTGTGGGAAAGGCTTCAGGCCCCAGTTTTCTTCGCCTACTATGAGGATGCTGTCGCTATCACGATGAATATAAAAATGTTCATCCTCCAACATCTTCCATCCGAATGACCTATGCACATTGCGGGTACGCTTTATCTCCTGAGTCTGTCTTGCAGGAGAGAAGTTGGAATACGCGCAATAGTCATGATTGCCCATAACTGAAAGCACTCCATCCTTTGCCTTCAAAGAAGACATTTCCTCCTTGAGCTCCTCCAGTTCTGATGGCAGGAAATGTTGTATATCACCCACCATGCAGATGAGGTCAGGCTGCAAGGCATTGATTTTCTCAAAACCATCTTTCACCAAACCCTTATATGGTCCCCAGAAGCTACCACCACAATGAACATCTGTTACCTGTACTATCTTATAGCCATCGAAAGCCTCTGGGATATCAGGACTCTCGTATGTCACCTCTTTGATATTCAGTTGCCAGAAACCAAAGGTGAGGCCATATACTATTATATATAGCAGCAGCAATGGAAACAATGCCAGGCATTTCTTCCACATCACCTTTGCACGAAGCAACTTGTATGCACCCCATATTGACAGTACGAATACTGCGGCGATAATGATAGAAGGCATCAGGATTTTGATAAGATTTATCATAGCGGTATGTATGGGAAACTATATAAGGGTTTGTGAATGTGTGGTTGGTAAGTAAAAGTGTTGCTTTACTTCTTAGCAGCGCTGTCTGTAGCCTGCTTCTGTGGAGCAGCACCAAAGCCCTGTACGTTCTGAGGGTTTGTGTTAGCCTGCTCTGTAGCAGCATTCTCGATTACAGAACCTTCTGTTGCTGACTGAGGAGCAGTATAAGCACATGCGATGCTGATAATTACCATAGCAGCAGCAAGAGTCCATGTAGCCTTCTCGATGAAGTTGGTTGTCTGGCGAACACCAGCAACGCTGTTAGCACTGGCGAAACCTGATGCCAGGCCACCACCTTTTGACTCTTGAATAAGAACGATACCAATCATTAGCAATGCTGCTAACACAATAAGAATTACAAGTAATGTGTACATTGTTTTTTAAATTTTAAATTATTATTTTTGTTGACTAATTATTAACTTTTTAAGGAATCTCTCCTGATCTTCGAAATAAGGATTCTTCTTTTTGGTCTTTTTGTTGATGGCTTTCATAACGGTCAAGGCTTTGTCGTAGTTACCTTGTTTGATATATATGTTAGCCATATTTTCAGTTACTACCTCATTATCCTCTATAGGACTCTCTTCGCTATCGTTAGCCATCTCTACCTCAGGGGTGTATTCAGTCTTCTCCTTGAGGGTCAGTTTGCCACCAGCATTTGTGAGGAAGTCGTCGATAATGTCGAGGGTGGGGTCTTTGCTTTCTTTTACGTTTGTATCTATTGACAGCAGATAACTCATATAGTCATTTCTTGCATCAGCCTCAGTAGGCTTCTTGGAAGAAGAACTGATTGTGTCATCAACAGGAATATTGTTGAGGAATTTATCGATGAGCGATGCAGCACGACTTGGAGAATCAATCTCTTCCTGCAATTCTTCTTTATTGTTCTGCTTACTCTTTATGCCATAGTGAGAAGCTTCTACGAGTTGAAAGAGTACATTCCTGTCTGTCAGGAAGATGGCAGCACGACGTAATTCGTCATCGAATGTCGGATCATGCAGCAAGAAGAGATTCGTCAGCAATGCTATTCGAGCAGGCTGATAGTATGGATGCTCCGCTGTTATCTTGCGCAGGTCCAACAAGGTCTGACGATTCAGACGTTCTGGATGTGATATGAGTGTATGTATTACCAATTTGCTACTGTTGCGTTAAATATCTGTTCACACAAGTCTTTCGACATCTGTGTCACTAACTGTTCCTGAACAGAGTTGAGGTTTTGGGTTGTCTCGTAAGATGCTGTTGCTGTGAAGCTTCTCTCAAAGTCCTCCTTGTGGTTCTTTGTATTCGTGAAGCGCACATTGACTGTCATAGACAATTCTGTTTGAGCAGAATATCCCTCAGCCGATACGGACTTGTTTCTCTGCTGATATTGTGTTATCTCACCCTCAACCTTCAGGTCGCCATTACGTTTTACCTGTGTCAGTTTCGTATATGAGCCATACATATCTTTCAACTGATTGTTGAAGATGGTCTGCATTGGTCCCCATACATAAGATGCACGAATAGGGAAATCGTTTATCTGTATTGTCTTTGTCTTTGTATAATCGATGCTGGCACCATTTAGTTTGTATGATACGGAGCAAGCCGTAATCATTGTCAATGTAACCACGCAGATGAATGACAGTATGATGTATTTCTTAAAGTCCATATTCTTTCAGTCTTCTATAAAGTGTACGATCAGAGAGACCTAAATCCCTTGCTGCTTTCTTTCTGTTTCCACCATTACGTTCCAGAGCTTTTTCCAGCATAGCACGATTTACGTCAGCAATATTCAGGTTCTCTGGTTCTGCAATCTCCTGTGCCTGATTATATCTGGGAACTGCTGCAGCAGGGTAGGGAACATATGTTGTTGCTGCTCCGTCGTCAATCTTCTGGCGCAAGGAATTTATCTCACGTCTCAGGTCGCTGACATTGCCTCGCATCTCATAGAGAATCTTGAACAGCATCTCTCTCTCGCTTTCGTAGGTCTTGCTACCACCGCCTTGAGATGGGATAGTTGCCAGTTGGGTACTCTCCTCATTCATAGGAATGAATTTCAGGATATCCTCTACATCAATATCCCTCTTTGTACACAGGACAGACATCTGCTCTGTGATATTCTTCAGCTGACGCACATTACCAGGCCACTTATACTTCAGCATCACCTGTTTGGCATCTTCTGAAAGCTGTATTCTTGGCAGATGATATTTCTCGGACATCTGCATAGCAAAGAGACGGAAGAGAAGGATGATATCCTCTCCACGATCCCTCAATGGAGGCATCTGAATAGGTATTGTATTAAGACGATAGTAGAGGTCTTCCCTGAAACGTCCTTCGCTAATTGCTTTGCGTATATTTACATTCGTAGCAGCCACGATGCGGACATCAGTCTTTCTGACTTCCTGTCCACCAACGCGGATATACTCTCCATTCTCCAGAACACGTAGGAGGCGTGCCTGAGTAGCAAGAGGCAGTTCGCCTACTTCGTCAAGAAACAGTGTTCCCTTGTTGGCAGCTCCGAAATAACCCTCGCTCTCTCCAATAGCTCCTGTGAAGGAACCTTTTTCATGTCCGAAGAGTTCAGAATCGATGGTACCTTCAGGGATAGAGCCACAGTTTATTGCGAAATATTTCTCACGTTTGCGTGGAGAATAGTCGTGGATGATGCGAGGTATAATCTCCTTACCCACACCACTTTCTCCGATGATAAGTACGGAGAGGTCGGTATGTGCAACCTGCAGGGCAATATCGAGAGCCCTGTTGAGAGCTGTACAATTGCCTACAACGTTATATCTTTGCTTTATGTTTTGAAGTTCTTTTACGTCCATTTGTCGTTCCTCTCAATTTAGCTCTCTTCCACCATCGGCTCCTCACTGAGTATTTCCTCAGCGGCAGGTGCTTTGGTGTTGTATGTTACATTCTCTCTCTTGTGCGCTGCAGGATCAAATCCACCTTTCTTCTTAGCAAAGCGAGCCTTGTCACCATCCTCTTTCTTTTCCACAAAGAGTTTTGGTAAAGGATTCTTCAGTGGAAGGTCGTAAGATATTCTGTTCCTTACCACATCTGTTGCTAATGCCAAAGCATCATAAATGTTGCTTGGCTCTGTTGCCACAACAGATGGTGTTATGCCTGTAAGCAGAGTGACAGGAGATTTGTCATCAAGAAGTTTTTTGATTTGTTCTTCAACTTGATTCTCTTTGTCAGCAAATATGAAAGCATCGAAAGCCCTTATTTCTTCTTTTTCTAACATCTCGTCAGAGAAAGGGCCAAAGAAACTGTTTCCTTCCTCTTGCATCTTCTTGATGGTATCAGCCTGTTCGCTATTGGAAGAGATGATAGCAATCCTTGGCATGAGGATGTTGAGGTCGCGCTTCAGACACTGTTCTAACAATGCAGCCTTTTTCGCTATATCTTCCTGTCCTGCACTGATATAACGTGTTTCGTCACAAATCATGACTGGCAATATAGTAGCGGAATCATCAGCCAAAGCATGTCTCACAGCTTTGTGTGGTGCTTGGGCCAAAGGCAGGCAAACGATGGCATCGATATCAATGCCTTCGTCCAAACAATCATCTATAGCATCCTTCAGGGCATCCTGTTCTGGTTGTCCGTCTGCTCCGTATAGAGTAAAGGTGTATAACCCCGACATTCCTTCAGCACCCAGCATATTGTTGAGTAAGGAAGCATCATCACCTGTCACATTGCCAACTATAGCAACATTATTTTTTTTCATATCTGTTTGTCTTTAGTGCTTAGTAATCCACATGCAGCGAATATATCCTGTCCTCGTGAAGCACGTATTGTGGTGAATATTCCGTGGGCTGTTAGGTAGTCACGCAGTCGTTCCATCTTCTTCTCATCGCTTGTCTTCAGGTCTATGCCAGGTATCTGGTGGAAACGAATCAGGTTCATCCTGCAGTCAAGTCCCTCAAGCAGCTTTACTATTTCCCTGGCATGAGTCATAGTGTCGTTGAAGTTATTGAAAACGATGTATTCAAAACTCAACCTCCTCTGACCTGAGAAGTCGTATCTCCTAAGCAGTTCTACAACGTCTTTTATTGGGAACATCTTCTCTGCCGGCATCATCTGTGCTCTCTGTTCGTGGATAGGAGTATGCATGGATATTGCCACATGGCATTCGCTGTTGTCGAGGAAATGTTTCAGCTTTGGTGTTCCCACACTACTTACTGTTATTCGTCTCGGACTCCAGGCATATCCCCATTCCGCTGTCAGCACTTCTGTTGCTTTCATAACAGCATCGAGATTGTCCATTGGTTCTCCCTGTCCCATGAAGACGATGTTTGTCAGTTTGTCCTGATCGGGTAGGGAGTATATCTGATTGATGATGTCGGAGGCAGTCAGCGAACCCTCATATCCCTGTTTGCCTGTCTGGCAGAAGAGGCAGTTCATCTTACATCCCACTTGGCATGAGATACATAATGTGGCTCTCTCTTTATCAGGAATATATACGCTTTCGACACATTTGTTGTGCCCATCTCCGTTATCATCCTTACAACTGACGGGAAAGAGATATTTCTTCGTGCCATCCCTGCTTGTCAGTTCCTCCTTGAAAGGCATTGCCCCGATAGTAAACTGCTCGGAGAGCTTTTGGCGATTGACCTTTGAGATGTTTGTCATATCGTCAATGCTCATTACATGGTCGGAATATAGCCACTTAGCTATCTGTCCTCCAGTAAACTTTGGCATCCCAAGGCTTGTTGCAATATCCTTGAGCTCTTCGAGCGTTTTACCAATCAGCGGTTCTTTCATTCGGATGTCTTTTTATTCTTCGTAACCCTTAGGATTGTTCTTTTGGAAATTCCATGAATCCCTACACATATCCTCAATGCCATATTGAGCCTCCCAACCCAGTTCAGCCTTCGCCTTTGCAGGGTTGCAGTAGCAGGTAGCGATGTCACCTGGGCGACGTGGCTTGATAGCATAAGGTACCTTCAGACCATTTGCCTTCTCGAATGCCTTTACTACATCAAGAACAGAATATCCGTGACCAGTACCAAGGTTATAGATAGCAAGTCCGCAGTTCTTCTGTATTGCCTTGAGGGCTGCTACATGGCCTGCTGCAAGGTCAACAACGTGGATATAGTCACGAACACCTGTGCCGTCAGGAGTGTCATAGTCGTTACCAAAGACACCCAGCTCCTCACGCAAGCCGATTGCTGTCTGGGTGATATAAGGCATCAGGTTGTTTGGAATGCCATTAGGATTCTCACCAATCAGGCCACTCTTGTGAGCACCTATTGGGTTGAAATAACGCAGGAGTACAACATTCCATTCCTTATCAGCTTTCTGAACGTCGCTCAGCACTTCTTCCAACATTGACTTTGTCTGTCCGTAAGGATTCGTGCAGTGTCCCTTTGGACATTCCTCTGTGATAGGTATGATAGCTGGGTCACCATACACTGTAGCACTTGATGAGAAGATGATGTTCTTGCATCCGTTGTTTCTCATAGTGTCAACAAGTACGAAGGTGGCATTCATGTTGTTTTCATAATACTCCAGAGGTTTTGCAACACTCTCGCCAACAGCCTTCAAACCAGCAAAGTGTATAACAGCATCAATCTTATATGTCTTGAAGATTTTGTCCATTGCCTCGCGATCACGAACATCGGCCTTGATGAAAGGAACTTCCTTGCCGATAATCTTCTCGACACGACGAACAGCCTCCTCTTTTGAATTTACCAAATTGTCAACAATAACCACTTCGTGGCCAGCTTTGTCAAGTTCGATAGCAGTATGACTACCAATGTAGCCTGCTCCACCTGTTAAAAGAATTTTCATAGTTTTGGAATAAATTATATTGTTACTTTTTAAACATTTTGCGCGCAAAATTACAAAAAAAAACTTAAATGTACAAATCTGTACCTCAAAAAAACGGAAACTTATGTTTTTTTTGCATATCTTTGCAGGCGAAATATGTTTTTTTATGAAGGAATCTCGAAAAAATAATTGTTTTAAGATATGAAAAGGTTGTTTTCTGCTTTAGTTTTAGCATCAGTCACAATGCTATGTGCTCATGCCAACCGTGTTGACTCTGTTTGGATAAAACCGGACATCAAGGATGGTGCCCAGCATCTTCAGATTGCTTATTCTCATGACAAGAAACATTGGACTCATGTGGATTATACTATCTTCTCTTCCGATTATGGAGCATGGGGGCGTGAGAAGAAAATGTGGTATCCGAATATTTTCTTTGATGGAAAGCAGTTCAAGGCTTATTTTATTCCTAATCCGAAGGTAAAGGAAGTTGGTCGCACAAAGTCTGATGATTTTGTGCTTTGGAAGCCACAGGATTATGAATATGTTGACAATCAGGAAACATTTGACAAAATAGTAGAGAATGCAAAAGCAGATTGGCAAAAGCCCATTCGTGTACCATATTGTTATATTGAAAAGCTAATTACCCGCAAGCGCGTAGCTGACCAGAATGCTTCCTGGGAGGGTGAGAACTATGTGCGTACTGGTGCAGCTCTTTTTAAGGATGTGAAGGATGTAAAGGTTGATATGAAGGTTAATTGGGATGATACGAAAGCTATTTCCCCAAACCTCATGGGCATCTTTTTTGAAGACATCAGTTATGCAGCTGATGGCGGTTTGTATGCGGAACTGGTACAAAATCGTGATTTTGAATATTCAACTAATGATCGCAGAGAGTGGAATTCAAAGACATCGTGGAAGGTTGAAGGAGACGCTTCGTTTGATATCTCTACGACAAATCCTATTCACGCAAACAATGCTCACTATGCCGTTTTCGAGACAAAATCTCTTGGAGCAAAACTTGTCAATGAAGGTTGGGATGGTATTGCTGTCAAAGCAAAGGCAAGGTACAACCTGTCACTTTTCGTAAAGGGTGAAGGTCGTGTGAAGGTATCATTGGTAAATGGTGACAAACAGCTTGCTTCTGTTGTTATTTCTGCCTCTAATGAATGGAAACAGAAGAAGGCTGTCTTGGTTTCTACCGCAGATGCAGCAAAGGCTTCTTTGGTGTTGGAACCATTGCAGCAAGGTACACTCGACTTCGATTTTATCTCCCTCTTCCCACAAGATACATACAAAGGACGTGCTAATGGCTTGCGTAAGGATTTGGCAGAAGTAATAGCAGACCTCAAGCCAAGATTCGTTCGCTTCCCAGGTGGATGTGCCTCTCATGGAAATGGTATCAATAACATATACCATTGGCAGGCTACCATAGGAAATCTGTGGGAGCGTCAGGGTGATTTCAATATATGGAATTACCATCAGACACGTGGATTGGGATTCTATGAATATTTCCAGTTCTGTGAAGATATCGGAGCCGAGCCAGTACCGGTGCTTTCTGCTGGCGTACCTTGTCAGAACTCCAGTCGTGGTGGCGCAGAAGGTTATCGTCAGAATGGGCAGCAAGGTGGCATTCCGTTCCTGAAAGACCTGGAAGGAAAACCCTCACCATATAAATATATGGGAAAAGACCTTACTATGGAAAGCTATCTGCAGGAACTCCTCAACCTTATTGAGTGGGCTAATGGTGATGCAAAGAAATCTCCTTTTGCAGCAATGCGTGCAAAGGCGGGACATCCAAAGCCATTTAACCTGAAATATCTCGGGATAGGAAATGAAGACCTTCTTGGTGATACCTTCTTCGACAGATATAATTTTCTCTCGAAAGGGATAAAGGAGAAGCATCCTGAAATCACTGTCATAGGAACGGTAGGACCATTCTGGGAGGGTTCCGACTATGAATATGGTTGGAAAGGTGCAAAGGAAAGCAATACAGAAATAGTGGATGAGCACTATTACAACACCCCTGGATGGTATTTCCATCATCGCGATTTCTATGACAACTATGACCGCAATGGAACAAAGGTATATCTCGGAGAGTGGGCATCAAAGGGAAATCATGTTTCCAATGCACTTATCGAAGCAGCTTATCTTACACATCTTGAGGAAAATGCAGATGTCGTAGTTATGTCTTCGTATGCTCCTTTGCTTGCAAAAGACGGACACTATTCCTGGACGCCGGATATGATATTCTTTAATAATACAGAGATAAGGCCAACAGCAAACTATTATGTTCAGAAGGCCTTTGGTCAGAATGGTGGTGATACCTATGTATATTCTTCTTTAAAAGCCGACTATACACCAGTTGTTGAGGCTAAGGACAGAAATGGTCGTCCTCTTCCAAAGAGGTCCGTCAAAGCCATAGAAAACAGAATAGACAAATCTGTGGTCATCGATTCTAAGACAGGTGATGTTATCATAAAGCTCGTGAGCCTTCTCCCTGAAGAAGCTGATGTTAATATCGCTCTTGGCAAATCTTTTCCAAAGGCTAATATGACAATATTGAAATCTGGCTATGATGCTATCTCAGGAATGCAGTCCCCAGATGCTATAAAGGAGTGGGAATCGATGGACAGCCAGAAGATAAAAGCAGACAATAATATTTCTGTTAATTTACCAGCATATTCTATGGCAGTAATACGCTTGGGAAAGTAACCCTTTCTTCGGGATTGAAGCTCTTTCAGAGCCTTTGTGCTAAGTGTTATGTACTTGTCTTTAAAAGCGAGCTTTTACGCCAATTCCACACCACTTCTCACATCCACTATCGTGGTTTCAATCCCTTGAAAGCAAAAACACCGCTTCGCTAAAAAACAGAATATAGCTTAATAGTTAAGGTTAACGTTAAGGTTAAGGTTGAACAAAAATGTTTTTAAGGTTTTTGCCTGGCAAGGGCATAACCTGACGAAGGAAGGTGTAGGAATTTAAGTAAAAGGGACATAGAAGTTTACTTATAATGGCACTTTTGCTTGAAGTCCTACAAAAGTCTGAAAAGATTTATGCCATTGACAGGGGTTTTTGTGGTTTTTGTTAAAATTAGACAGGGTTTTTGCGGTTTTTTTTCTAAATCTCTGCGCGAAAGCTAAACACAGAGTTTTGCGAAAGAACCATAATATATCCGCAAAAGGTTAAAAAATGCTAAAAATAAAGTTCTGCGACAGCTTGAATTTCTCTATGTCAGCATTTTTTTGTAATTTTGCGCCCGATTTAGTCTGTTATGGGCACGAGTAAGTGTGTTTCGTGAAGAAATTCCGCCCAGCAGAGAAACTTGAAATTTCATTAAAAAGCAATGTACGCAATTGTAGAAATTCAGGGCCAGCAGTTCAAGGCTGAAGAGGGCAAGAAGCTCTTCGTGCATCACATGAAGGATGCTAAGGAAGGCCAGGCTGTTGAGTTTGACAAAGTGTTACTCGTTGACAACAACGGTACAGTAACAGTAGGCGCACCAACTGTAAATGGTGCAAAGGTAGTTTGTGAAGTGGTGAACCCACTCGTAAAGGGCGACAAGGTCATCGTATTCAAGATGAAGCGTCGTAAGGACGAGCGTAAGCGCAATGGTTTCCGTGCACAGTTCACTGAAGTAGTAATCAAGTCAGTAGTGGCTTAAAATCAAGGAGGACTAAGAAATGGCTCATAAGAAAGGTGTAGGTAGTTCTAAGAACGGACGCGAATCAGCGTCACAACGTCTTGGTATCAAGATCTTCGGTGGTCAGGCAGTTACTGCAGGCAACATCATCGTTCGCCAGCGTGGTAACAAGCACTTCCCTGGTTCAGGTGTAGCACAGGGTAAGGATGATACACTGTATGCGCTCATCGACGGAACTGTAAACTTCCACAAAGGAAAGTTCTCAAAGAGCGTCGTATCTGTAATACCATTTGCAGAAGCATAAGAAAACTGCGACAAATTATTCCAAACAACATAGAGGGACGCTCGCCGAGTGATCCCTCTTTTTCATTGAACATTGATTCAACTTTAGCAAGCTCTGCTTGCTGGGAGTTATGCGCTTTGCGCAGGGAGTTAAAGGGGAAGTTAAATAGGGAGTTATGCACTGCGTGCAGGACAATACTACTGCTAATAGTAAATGTAATGTCCATTTTAACTTCCATGAGCGAAGCGAATAAACTTCCATTTTAACTTCCATTTTAACTTCCATTTTAACTTCCGAAACTTTAGTTTATTTATAATGATCGAACTTGACGTACATACCCATACCGTAATGTCTGGCCACGCTTTCAGCAGCCTTACCGAAATGGTAACGGAGGCACAAAAGAAAGGCCTGAAGGTTTATGGCATTACAGAGCACGCCCCAAATATTCCAGGTACGTGCAAACCTATATATTTCTGGAACTATCATGTAGTACCGAGACAATATGGTGATATGAGGCTGTTGCTTGGAGCAGAGTTGAATATCATGGATACGAAAGGTACTCTTGATGAAGATGATGACTACTATAAGCGTCTTGATATCCGCATTGCAGGCATACACAGGCTTTGTTGGAAGAAGGGTACGAAGGAAGAGAATACAGAAGGTCTTGTAAATGCTATCCGAAACCCTTGGACCGATATCATCTCACATCCTGGCGATGGTACAGCAGATGTGTTCTTCGAGCCTGTAGTATTGGCAGCAAAAGAAACAGGAACATTGCTTGAGATAAACAATTCAAGTATGAATCCCAACAGGACAAAATGGCCCAAGGCACATCCTAATAATATCGAGATACTGCAATTATGCAAGAAATATGAAGTCCCTGTCATACTTGGTAGCGATGCCCATATACACTATGATATAGCCAACTACACATATCTCTATCCCTTGCTTCAGGAAGCCGACTTCCCAGAGGAATTGATAATGAATACCAATGCAGAGAAATTCCTGCAATGGTTGGACAAACATCATGTCTGATAACGGTTAACAACTAAAATCGTTAAACTGCTTCATTTGTTGTATCAATAAGAAAAGAACGCTTTTTTTTGTTTTACGCGCCTAAAAATTTTTTTTATGCGCCTGTAGCAAAATTTTTATACTTTTTCGTTTTGTTTTCTGGGTACAAAATTACAACAAATTTTGCACCCGTGCAATAGGTTTTGAAGAGTATTTTGGTGAGTTAAAAACTGTTAAATGTTTTAGTTATACTTGTCTTACCCTGAAAAACGTTGTTTTTTATTCAACTTTTTCTAGGGTAGTACACATTACTTGTGGTTCGTGACATCGTGTCATCGTGTCAAATGCATTTTCCATATTCAGTATTAGAGAGCAACGAAAAGCGTGACAAATACTATATTTTAAACTTTATATATATTATATACATATATAATATATATAAAAATTAATAGACCCTTAATGTCACGATTATTGAAATACCAAATGACACGATGACACGATGTCACGTTACCGCTTTTTAGCGTATTTTCCTAGCTATGACAGGGGATTGTCCTTGTCATATTAATTTTTTTGATTAGATTCTACAATTTACTGCAGTGCAGAGTAGGAATTTTTCCCGTGCACTGAAAAAAGTTTTCCCGTGCACAGCTGTAAAAACTCCTTTTTTGGGGCGTCGCGCGCGCCGCGAAAGTGCGTGTATGTAATAAATAATAAATTAAATACAAGCCCCTATATATAAATAGGGGCTAATTATTAATTATTATATTATATATGCACTCAACGGCAAGTTTTTGTGCTCAGTCTTTAGGGGAGTCGATTTCCTTGAAAAAAATTGCTTGATTTCTTGCAGGTATCGGAAGTTTTTTGTAATTTTGCAAATGATTATAAGATAGGCGCAATAAATCTATTAACCGATGGCAAAAAAGAAAGAAAATACTACCTCGATAGGTTTTGAGGATGCGATATGGAGGGCTGCGGATAAACTTCGTGGTAATCTGAATGCTTCTGAATATGAAGGTGTGGTGCTTGGACTCATCTTCCTGAAATATATCAGCGATAAGTTTGAGGCGAAGTTTAAAGAACTTTCCGAAGACGAATATGCTGACGTTGAGGATAAAGACGAATACGAAGCAGATGGTGTTTTCTTTGTCCCACAAGATGCACGATGGAGTGTCATCTCTCAGGCAGCACACACCCCACAGATTGGTAAGGTGATAGATGATGCTTTGGAGGCAATAGAACGTGAGAATACCAAACTGAAAGGTGTACTCCCTTCCAATTATGCTCGTCCTGAACTTGATAAACGCCGCTTGGGTGATGTGGTTGACCTGTTTACCAATATCCACATGTTGGCATCAGGTGATGAGAAAGACCTGTTGGGAAGAGTCTATGAATACTGCCTTCAGAAATTCGCTTCTATGGAAGGTAAGAATGCAGGAGAATTCTATACCCCCAGCTGCATAGTCCGCACCATTGTAGAAATACTCCAGCCCTATGCAGGTCGTGTCTATGACCCCTGCTGTGGTTCAGGCGGTATGTTTGTACAGAGTGCCAAGTTTATACAGAACCATCAGAAGGATATCAACAATATCAGCGTATATGGTCAGGAGGCAAACCCTTCCACATGGAAGATGGCGCACATGAATGTAGCCATACGAGGTTTGGAAGCCAATCTGGGCAAGTCATATGCTGATACCTTCTTTGATGACCAGCACTCTACCTTGAAGGCAGATTTCATTATGGCAAATCCTCCTTTCAATCTCAGCGACTGGGGAGCAGACAAGTTGGAGAAAGATGTACGTTGGAAGTTTGGTATCCCACCAGCAGGCAATGCTAACTTTGCTTGGATGCAGCACATGATTCACCACCTTTCGCCAACAGGCCGCATTGGTTTGGTATTGGCTAATGGTGCTCTCAGTTCGCAGACTGGAGGTGAAGGAACCATCCGTCAGAATATTGTAGAAGCAGACTTGGTGGAAGGCATTATTGCTTTGCCTTCGCAGTTGTTCTATAGTACAGGTATTCCTGTCTCTCTTTGGTTCCTGTCTCGCAACAAGCAACAGGCAGGCAAGGTATTGTTTATTGACGCCAGAAATATGGGTACTATGGTGACTCGTGCTGTTCGTGAGCTGATGCAAGAAGACATCACGAAGATTGCTTCTACCTTTGAGGCTTTCCGCAATGGTACCCTTGAAGACGAAAAAGGCTTCTGTGCAGTCAAGACTTTGCAAGACATCGCAGCACAAGACTTCATCCTCACTCCAGGACGCTATGTAGGCATAGCAGAGCAAGAAGATGATGGAGAGCCATTTGCAGAGAAGATGAGTCGTCTGACCTCAGAACTGAGTGGTCTCTTTGCAGAGAGCCATCGCCTTGAAGATGAGATTAAGAAGCAGTTAGAAAGTATAGGATTTGCAATTAAGTAAGAGTATGGAAGAGAAAAAAAACATGACAAATGCGTTGATGATGACCTCGCAAGACCTGATACAAGACCTGCGTCAGATTATTGAGGATGCGCGTGGGCATTTGGCATCAACAGCCAACTATGAATTGACCATGATGTATTGGCATATTGGCGAACGCATCAATCGCGAAGTACTTGGAAATCAACGCGCTGAGTATGGTAAACAAATTGTGGCGCAAGTTGCGCAACAATTACAAATAACGTATGGAGAAAAGGGATTTGAAAAAAGTTCCATCACGAGAATGATGAAATTTGCCAAGTTGTTTCCTGATAGGCAAATTGTTGCGCAAGTGGCGCGACAATTAACTTGGTCTCATTTTGTGGAAGTCTTACCTCTAAAAAATGTCATTGCACGAGAATTCTATATTACGCTTGCTGCATCTGAAAGATGGGGAAGGAATCGCTTACGCAAGGAAATCGACGGAATGCTTTTCGAGCGTACAGCTATTGCCACTAAACCCGACGAACTGATTAAGAAAGATCTTTCTACGCTACGCGATAATGATGTGATGTCGCCTGACCTCGTATTCAAGAGCCCATATTTCTTGGAGTTTACAGGTTTGAAAGGAATGTATAGCGAAAGAGACCTTGAGGATAGTCTTGTGGCACATCTTGAGCAGTTCATCATCGAACTGGGTAACGGCTTCAGTTTTGTAGCCCGTCAGAAGCGGATGATTATCGATGGTGAAGACTTCTATCTCGACTTGCTGTTCTACCATCGTCGTCTGCATCGCTTGATAGCTATTGACCTCAAGTTGGGACGCTTCAAAGCGCAGTACAAAGGACAGATGGAACTTTATCTGCGTTGGTTGGAACAGAACGAGATGGAGCCAGGCGAAGACTCTCCACTTGGTTTGCTACTCTGTACTGAAGGCAGCGAAGAGCAAATTGAACTGCTCCAACTCGACAAGTCAGGCATCAAGGTTGCACAATACATGACAGAGTTGCCTCCACGCGATGTTTTGATGCGTCAGATTCAGAAATCCCTTGAAGCAGCCAAAGATCGCTTCGAAAACAATTTAGACGAAAAGGAATGATGGAAGAGTGGAAAGAATAAATAATGGAGCATAAATATCACATAGACGGGACAGAGGAGTTTGGCTATAGTACAGTCAACAGATTTTTTTATTCTTTTTACATGTATATGAATACAGTTAAGAGAATAACGAATCTGTATAACCAAGCTTCTGTTCTTAATCTGAAAGGGTATGCTGCTCATTATTGTTATTTAAGATTCAAATCTTTTGATACTTTGATTAAGGTTCTCTTAAAGCAAAAAGATTATCTTTCTGCTTGTTGCCTTCTAAGAATGCTTGGTGACAGTGTGTCAGTCTTTCACCTAGTTTACATGGAAAAGGATATTGAACTTTGTAGGCTCCGCCATGCTCTTTATGTTATGGAAGGATGTGAGAAAAATATAGAAAATTTGACTTTAGAGGGTGTAAATGATGGAACAATGCCACCGGAGGAATTAAAAATATTGAAGGAGGCTACACAATTAAATGTTGAGCATCGCGAGAGATTAAAGAAAGAAGCCAAGTGTATAATAGACAAATCACTTCTGGTTAAGCAAGACGAGGCAGCCTTTAATAAAATAGTCAAAGACAGAAATTGGAAATTCAAGGAATTCAAGTATTACAAGCGTATCAAGGATAATCAATATAGTTGGCATGATTTGTATGAAAAGATAGGTAGATGTGAGAACTTTGATTTACTTACCTATATTTCGCAATACGTTCATTCTCTTAGTATGAGCAACCTTGTTATGGAAATGAATCAGCACAATGTTGATGGAGTAGTTGGAGAAGCTGTGGGGCTGATTCGGAGATTTCACAAAGATACATTAACTTTCTTTGCAGATGAGCAAATATATGTATTAGAAGGTCTTTTGGAACCAGAGATGCGTGATAAGATATTAGCCTGTTTTGAGGAGAAACATCGTCCTAACGTTGCCAAATGGGAGAATCAAGTAAAAAAACAAATAACTCAATTGGTAAAGACAGGTTCTTTTGAAATAGCGTTCTAAACAAACATTATGGAAGAGTGGAAAGAATATAAATTAGGGGATGTCGCAGGAGTAAAAGGAGGAAAAAGACTGCCTAAAGGGGTGAATTTGGTTAAGGAACCAAATACACATCCTTATATTCGTGTTCGCGACCTTGGAACAAAGAGATTTTTAGAATTAGATTGTACTTATGAATATGTTGATGATGAGACACAAAAATCAATTGCCAGATACATCGTTAATACCGGAGATATTATCATTTCAATAGTTGGGACCATTGGGTTAACAGCAATCATAGGTGAGTCTTTAAATTATGCAAATCTAACAGAGAACTGCGTTAAATTAATAAATATTAAAGGACTAAATAGGGACTATTTATATTATTATCTGATTTCAGATTGTGGGAAGCAAGAAATTGAAAGGGGAATTGTTGGAGCTGTTCAAGCAAAGCTACCTATTAAAAATATTCAGTCTATCTCAATCAAAGCACCTTCCCTCGAAACTCAAAAGCGTATTGCTTCCATCCTTTCTTCTCTTGATGATAAAATAGAAGTTAATCGTAAGATAAATGCGAATTTGGAGCAGCAGGCACAGGCTTTGTTTAAGTCTTGGTTTGTAGATTTTGAGCCCCTCAAAAATGGAGAGTTTGTAGAGTCTGAATTGGGAATGATTCCGAAAGGGTGGAGAGTGGGAAGATATGATGATATAATTGAATCCACTATTTCTGGTGATTGGGGCAAAGAAAAACCAGAAGGTAATTATACTCACAGGGTTGCTTGTATAAGAGGATGCGATTTTCAAGATATAAAAAATGGGTTAAGAGGAAAAACTCCTGAAAGGTATATTTTGGAAAAGAACTTCCTGACAAAGCACTTTAAAGATAAAGATGTACTTGTGGAAATCTCTGGTGGAACAGCAACAGTATCTACTGGTAGAGTTTGTCCTGTTTCGCAATTGCTCATAGATAAATTTAATGAGGATATTGTATGTACAAACTTCTGTAGGTTGGTAAGACCTAAACCTTCATATGGAGCATACCTTTATTATTCATGGCTTTACAAATTTAATAATAAAGTAATGTTTGGCTATGAAAATGGAACATCTGGTATTAAAAACTTTAGAATTAAAGATTTTACATCATTGGAGCCGATTGTTATACCATCAGAACCATCTCTGCAATTATTCCAATCAATGATAGACAAACTTCAAATGAAGTTACAGATGAATGGTTCTGAATCCCAAAAACTTGCATCCCTCCGCGATATACTCCTTCCAAAGCTGATGTCAGGAGAACTAAAAGTAAATGAAATAGCATGATAAAGTGATGAAAGAGAATATTGTACCAATACAAGATGAGATAGTCCTTTACCAATCGGAAGATGGTAATGTAAAAGTCGATGTGCTGTTTCAAGACGAGACAGTATGGTTAACACAAGAACAAATGGCAATGTTGTTCGGAAAAGCTAGGTCAACTATCAATGAACATATTCAAAATATTTATCAAGAGGGGGAGTTACAAGAAGGTAATAGTATGAGAAAATTCGGAAATTCCGAATTTTCTATGAAACCTACTAATTACTACAACCTTGACGTTATCATTTCCGTTGGCTACCGAGTGAAATCTCGTCAGGGTACGATGTTTCGTATTTGGGCAACACAACGACTGCGCGACTACATCATTCGTGGTTATGCTTTGAATGAGGAGCGATTCAAGAAAGGTTCTTCTATGAACTATTTCCGTGAACTGATAGAAAAAATCAGGGAAATACGTTTGGAAGAAAAAGTTTTCTATCAGCAGATTAAGGACATCTACAAGACAAGCATAGATTATGACCCATCAGACGAGATGACAATACAATTCTTTAAGGAAGTACAAAATAAGTTACTCTGGGCTGTGAGTGAGAAGACTGCAGCAGAGCTGGTATATTATCGTGCCAATGCTTCACTCCCTATGATGGGATTGACTTCTACAAGTGACATAGAGAAAGTAAGGAAACAGGATATTATGATAGGAAAGAATTATCTTAAGGAAGATGAGATGCAAGCATTAAAACTCATAGTGGAACAGTATCTGGCATACGCAGAGACACAAGCATTGGCCCATAGACCAATGTATATGCGAGACTGGAAAGAACGTCTGGATGTTATTCTGAAACTGAATGAACGCAATGTATTGGAAGGTCCTGGTAAGATTTCCCACGAATTGGCTAAGGAGAAAGCAGAAACAGAGTATAGCAAATATAAGGAAAAAGAAAAGGCACAGACACATCTTGAGAGTATAAAAGAATTGGATAAAGATATCAAAATGTTAAAAGGGAAGTAGTATAAACTATTAGTCGCCTTGCAGAGCTTCGCGACACACTCCTTCCAAAGCTGATGTCGGGAGAGTTAAAAGTAAATGAAATAGTTAGATAAAATTATATGAGCAAGAAATCTATCCGCTTTTTCAACGATCGCGAAGTGCGAGCCGTATGGGACGATGCCAACAACAAGTGGTGGTTCTCAGCTACGGATATTGTGCGAGCTATCAACGACGAGGAAGATTACAAGAAATGTCGTAACTACTGGAAATACCTGAAGGGTAAGATGGCAAAGGATGGCATTCAACTGGTTAGTGTGACTAACCACTTCAAATTCCTGGCTCCAGATGGCAAACAGCGTGCGGCTGATGCTCTTGATGCTGATTGTGTTCAGACAGTAGCAAAAAACTACCCCAACAATCGTGCCAGTAAATTCCTCGAATGGTTTACCTATAGTGATAATAGCATCGACGGACAAAGCAAGAAAAAGGCCTATACTCTTATTGAGAGCGGGCTGTTGGATAGTATGGAACCAGGAACCATAAAGTGCCTACAGCAGATCCATGCCTATCTCTTTGGTGGGCTCTACGACTTTGCAGGACAGATTCGTCAAAAAACCATTTGGAAAGATGGCACACTGTTCTGTCGTGCAGAGTACCTGATGAAGAATCTGAGAATTATCGAGGCGATGCCTGAGACAACCTTTGATGAGATTGCCAACAAATATGTAGAGATGAATGTAGCCCATCCTTTTATGGAAGGAAATGGACGTAGTACCCGCATCTGGCTTGACTTGATATTCAAGAAGCGCCTGAAGTTATGTGTTGACTGGAGTAAGATAGACAAAAAGGAGTATCTGGAAGCTATGCGTCGTAGCACGACGGATGCTCGCATGATAAAATCACTTCTTCATGGGGCTATGACGGATAAGATTGATGACCGCGAAATCTTTATGAAGGGCATTGACTATTCATATTATTATGAACAAACCGATTAAGAGAGAGCAGAGCCAAACTCGTTTGAGCTTTGCCGAACGAGAGGTTTGTCGAAAGAAATTCAATAGGAGGAATAGAATATGACAACTTATCACCATTCTGAAGCAAACTACGAGAACACATTGATACAGCTATTCCAAGATTTGGGATATCAGTATGAGTGTGGATATGACGTGGAGCGTGACTACAGGAATCCTTATTATGAGAGGGATTTGCGTGAAGCGTTACGTAGGCAGAACCCCATGTTGAGTGAAGAGGTGCTGAATGAGGCATTTCGCTTGATTACTCATGTGAATGAGGGTGTTCTGGAGCAGCGTAACGAGCAGCTTATGGACTATCTGCAGAATGGTGTGGAGGTAAAGTATGCAGAAGGGGGACGTTCAAAGACAGCCCTTGTCAATCTGATAAACTATGAAAGCCCCTTGCAGAATCATTTCAAGGTGGTGAATCAGTGGTCTGTCGTTGAATATGATAAAATACGCTGTGACTTGGTGGTATTTATCAATGGTCTGCCCCTTGTTGTGATAGAATTGAAATCACCTACAAGGGAAGAAGCCAGTGATGAGGATGCTTATCTGCAAATAAAGCAGTATCAGCAGAAATGTCCTTCTCTGTTTGTATATAATGCTTTCTCAGTTATCAGCGACCAACTGACCTCAAAGGCTGGCACCATCACAGCTAAGGAAAACCGCTACATGGAATGGAAGAGTGTAGATGGGACGGTAGAGACAAATGCCATAGCTGACTACGAAACATTCTTCAATGGTATCTTCAGGAGAGAAAGACTTATTGACATCATACAGAACTTCATCTGCTTTGACCATAAGGACGGAAAGACAGCAAAAATCATGGGAGCCTATCATCAATACTTTGCTGTGAATAAGGCTTTGGTAAAGACAGATACGGCAATAGGTGGCGATGGTAAGATTGGCGTCTTCTGGCACACACAAGGCTCAGGAAAGAGTCTCTCAATGGTGTTTTATGTGCATAGGTTGATACAGCTCTATCCACAATGCACCATTGTTGTGGTGACAGACAGAAACGATTTGGACCAGCAGCTATATGAGCAGTTTGCAGGATGCCAGAAGTTTATCAGACAGGAACCGCAACGTGTTGGCTTCGACCTGAATGAAAAGGGAAAGCTTACCAAGACAGCAGGACGTGAAGACCTCGTAAGGAAATTGAAAGACTTACAGACAGGAGGGGTTATCTTCACTACCATTCAGAAGTTTGAAGAGGGAACAGGGCTGCTGAGTGACAGGAATAACATCATAGTAATAACAGACGAGGCACACCGTTCACAATATGGTGATGAACACTGGGATGCGAAAGCAGAGAAGATGAAGAAAGGCTTTGCGCTATTCATGCGCGAGTCATTGCCTCATGCCTCGTTTATAGGTTTTACAGGTACACCAATATCTCAAAGGGATAGAGATACAAAGGAAGTGTTTGGTGACTATATTGATGTCTATGATATGACTCAGGCTGTTGCCGATGGCGCAACAAAACCAGTCTATTATGAAAGCCGTGTCATCAAATTGAATCTGAATGAAGATGCCTTGCGGAAACTGGATGAAGAGTTTGATAATCTGGCAGACGAAGGAGCAACTGATGAACAGATAAATAAGGCACGTCAGGAGAATAGCGGACTGAAAGAGATATTATGTCATCCTGATACGATAGGGAGTCTCTGTAAAGACATCATAGAACACTACGAGAAGAATCGCCAGTATGAACTGACAGGTAAGGCGATGATAGTGGCATACAACAAAGAGGCTGCTGTGAAGATTTACAGGAAGATACTGGAGATGCGCCCAGGATGGACTGAGAAGATTCATGTGGTGGCAAGTGCTGCAAATACGGATAAAGAAGAGTGGCACGATGTGATAGATGCCAAGCGGAACAAAGAATATGCAGCCCTCTTCAAGGATGACAACAGCCCAATGAAGATTGCCATTGTTGTAGATATGTGGCTGACAGGTTTTGATGTACCAAGTCTTGCAACCATGTATGTCTATAAACCTATGAAGGAACACAATCTGATGCAGGCTATAGCTCGCGTAAATCGTGTGTTCCCTGAAAAGGAAGGTGGCTTGGTTGTAGATTATGTGGGTATAGCAGGCGCTTTGAAACAAGCTATGCAGGACTATACAAGTCGTGACAAGAAGCAGTTTGGTGACCCTGATATTGGAAAGACTGCATTAGTAAAGTTCCAAGAGAAGTTAGAGATATGTCGCGACCTGTTGCATGGATTTGATTATAGCAGATGGTATGAAGGTACAGACCCAGAACGCAGCAAACTGATTACAAGTGGAGTGAATTTCATGCTGGAGGGGGATAAGCAGGAAAGACGCAAAAACTTTATTACTGAAAGCCAATTACTGCATAATGCACAGACATTGTGTAAGTCGTTGATTCCTGATCATGATAAGCTGGAAGTCACCTTCATGGATGCAGTGAGGGTTATGCTTCTAAGACTGGATGCAAAGGGAACCACCATATCGAAACATGACATAAACGAGCGAATATCTCGCTTATTGGAACAGAGTCTGCAAAGTCAGGGTGTGGAGGTGCTGACCCCCAATGTGAAGTTCTCACTATTTGACCAGAGTTTCCTGAATGAGATTAAGAAGATGAAAGAACGTAATCTGGCTCTGAAACTTTTGGAGAATCTTGTTCGGGATAAAATACGGAAATTTGAGCGAACCAATATCGTACAAAGTCTGAAATTCAGCGAAATGATGAATAATGCTCTGTCTAACTACCTAAAAGGTATGCTAACCAATGAAGAGGTGATAGCAGAACTGCTTAGGATGGCAGAAGAAATAAGACGATGTGAAGAGGAAGGCAACGAGTTGGGACTGACAACAGAAGAGAAGGCTTTCTATGATGCATTGTCGTCACCTCAGGGAGTAAAGGATGCATATTCAAATGAGGAATTCGTAAAACTCACAAAAGAACTGACAGAGCAGCTTCGCAAGAATAGAACCATAGACTGGAATCACAAGGATTCTGCACGTGCCAAGATGCGAGTGATGGTGAAGCGACTGCTGAAAAAATATCACTATCCACCAGAGGGTCAGGAACAGGCTCTTCAAACGGTAATGGCTCAATGTAACAGATGGGCTGATGATGAAGGAAACTTCCAACCTGTCATAAACCTGAATGTTCATAACCATTATCATGGCACTGTAGATTCAAACAAAGCGATGGAATTGAGGCTTGTTCCAGAAGGCTCGGTATTGACAGAGATTCTTCCTGATACGGATGAGCGTCGCCTGATACATAATATGATGGCACTTGATGAAGGAACAACAATACTGAAGATTGTTGCAGAATGTCAGAAGGAATTTCAGGAAAAATATTTCAGCATGAAGCAAAAAGAATGGCTGCATCTGATTCGCGACTATGTAAGAAACATCACACAACGTCCAGACCTTCAAGATAACGAAGTCTTCACGTTTAAAGTGGCATAAAAATAGGGCTCACCCTCCGGGGTGGGCCTGATTCAGTTAAGAGTTAAAAGATAAGAGTTAATAGTGAAAAAGGCACCTTTTTTGCCCTGAAAAATGCTGTGGGCTTCTCCTATGCTACGCCTATCCTACGCCTATGCTACGCCTATCCTACGCCTATCCTACGCCTATGCTCCACGGAGGAGCTTAGAAACTGGGTAGAGTGTGGATATGATGGAAGATGGAAGAACTAAGAGCTAAGAACTAAGAACTAAGAGCTAAGAACTAAGAACTAAGAACTAAGAGCTCAGAACTCAGAGGGGAGAAAAAAAAGAAGAAAGCATCAAACTTTCTTCCTTTTTCGGTGATCCCGCGGGGATTCGAACCCCGGACCCACAGCTTAGAAGGCTGTTGCTCTATCCAGCTGAGCTACGAGACCATCATATTTCGCCAGCATGAGGAAAACCTCGTTTTTCTCAAATTCGCGTGCAAAGGTACTACTTTTTTTTGAAATGTGCAAATTTTTCTATACCAACTCCACGAATTTTATGTCTTGCTCCTTATCGCAATAGTGACATCTAACAGTTCCCAACTGCTTGTTTACTACACGAAAGACTGTCTGCATGGGTTCGTTGTTGGTGATGCATTTAGGGTTGTTGCAGCGTATGATACCCTTCAGTTCGTCAGGTGTCTCTACTGTTTTCTTCTCTACTACCTCATAACCTTTTATGTTGCTCAGCACTACCTTTGGAGCAACAACAGAGAGTCGTGAAATCTCTTCGTCGGTAAAGAATCTGTCGAATACCTTTATGAGGCCTTTTTTGCCTACTTTTTCTGAACTGTAGTTTTGTCCGATGGTGAAAGGGGTTTCCATCTTATCGAGTTCCAGGAGCGATACTACCTGAAAAGTCTTCTCAGCTGGAATATGGTCTATTACTGTGCCGTTCTCAATAGCAGCAACCAGTAGTTGTTTCTGTGGTGTATGCATTTATAATTGGGAGTTAAAAAGGGAGTTAAAGTAAGGAGTTAAAAAGGGAGTTAAAGGGGGAGTTAAAGGGAAAGTTAAATTATTGTCTTGTCGTTTTTGATTTCCTCAAGGGTTATTCCTAAGCAATGTGCAAAGATTGCTTCACGAGCATACAGGCCGTTTTGTGCCTGTTGTATGTAGTATGCATGTGGATCGTCATCTACGTCGTATGCTATTTCGTTGACACGAGGCAGGGGGTGAAGAATCTTCATGTTGTCCTTTGTCTTATGGAGCATCTCGCGATTGAGGACATATACGTTCTTTACCTTCTCGTATTCCATGAGGTCAGAGAAACGTTCCTTCTGCACGCGTGTCATATATATAATGTCTGCATCGGCAATAACGTCTTCATTGAAGTCTGTATGCTCAATATATCTTATTCCGTGCTCCTGGCAATATAACTTGTACTCTTGTGGCATAGCCAACTCTTCTGGCGCAACGAAATGGAACGTTGGGTTGAAATGACGCATCGCTGTTATCAGCGAGTGTACTGTTCTGCCATATTTAAGGTCGCCAACGAGATATATGTTCAGATTCTCCAATGTCCCTTGTGTCTTATATATGGAATACAGGTCCAGCAGACATTGTGAAGGATGCTCGTGTGCACCATCTCCAGCATTTACAATAGGCACCGGGGCTATTTCTGAGGCGTATTGTGCAGCACCCTCTATGTAATGACGCATGGCGATGATGTCAGCATAGTTGGACACCATGAGCAGTGTGTCTTTTAGCGTTTCGCCTTTTGTGCCGCTTGTGATTTTTGGGTCAGCAAAGCCTATTACACGAGCTCCAAGCCTGTTTGCTGCTGTCTCGAAAGACAAACGTGTACGGGTACTTGGCTCGAAAAAGAGGGTAGCGACAATCTTGCCTTTTAGTAATTCACGATTAGGATGTTTTTCAAACTCCTCTGCCATTGTAATCAGATGGAGGAGTTCTTCTTTGGTAAAGTTTGAAATGGTTACAAAGTCCATGTTGTTGTCATAAATTTCGTGCAAAAATACTAAAAGATTAAGGAAATAGGATTGGGGCTGCCATCTTTTTAGTTTTTTTAACAGGAAAAGTGGGGTGAAAGTGGTACTTGACCTATGTCATTCTTCATTTTTTATTATCTTTGCAACAAAATAATTTTTCAAAAATTGATGAGACGTAAATTCGTTATAACTCTTTGGTCAATACTGGCAAGCATTGTATGTTTTGTCGGTGTTGTTGTCTTTTTGATATGGAACGGTATTATAGGATATATGCCTGATATGGAAGACCTACAGAATCCTGTTGACCGCTTTGCTTCTCAGGTATATACCGCTGATGGTAGATTGATGGGAATGTGGAATGTAGGAAACCAAAATCGCATACATGTTGATTTCAATAAGATAAGTCCTTATGTCGTAGAAGCGCTTGTTGCTACTGAGGATGCTCGTTTCTATGAACATTCTGGCGTTGATTTTGTTGCCATTGGCAGAGCATTGGTAAAGCGTGGTATTATGGGTCAGCAGAGTGCTGGTGGTGGTTCTACCATTACGCAGCAGTTGGCAAAGCAGTTGTATTCGTCAAGGGCTCATAGCACAAAGGAACGTCTGATGCAGAAGCCTATAGAATGGATTATCGCAATAAAACTGGAGCGTAACTTCACTAAAGAGGAAATCGTTACGATGTATCTCGACCAGTTTGATTTCCTGCATAATGCTGTCGGTATTAAGAATGCTGCCAATACATATTTCTCCAAGGAACCAAAAGACCTGACACTTGAAGAGTCGGCAATGTTGGTGGGATTGTGTAAGAATCCTTCATACTTCAATCCAAGACGTTATGAAGAGCGTTGCAGAGAGCGTCGTAATGTGGTGCTCCAGCAGATGGAAAAAGCTGGATATATATCCCATGCACAGTATCGTGAAAGTTCAGAAAAACCTCTCGGACTTAAATTCAAACAAAAGGAGGTTACAGCCGGTATTGCACCATATTTCAGAGAGTACCTGCGTAAATATATGATGATGGAACATCCACGCAGAGAGAACTATCCTTCGTGGAATTATACTAAGTACTACATCGACTCTGTGGCATGGGCTAATGACCCATTGGCAGGATGGTGTAACAAGAATCTTAAGAAAGACGGCACACCTTATGATGTTCACAAGGATGGCTTGAAGATATACACTACTATTGACAGCCGAATGCAGAAATATGCAGAGCAGGCTATGCTTGAGCATCTGGCAAAATACTTGCAGCCAGCTTTTAGAAGCGCAAATAAATTAAAGCCCAATGCTCCGTTCTCACGCTATACATCCCAGGCACAGGTTGACGCCATTTTGGAGCGAAGCATAAGAAACAGTCCGCGTTGGTACAGAATGAGGGATGCCGGATATAGCGAGAAGGAAATACGTGAATCATTCTATAAGAAGACAGAGACATCTCTATTCTCTTACAAGGGAATGATAGACACTACGATAACTCCTTTCGACTCTATCAGATATATCAAGTCATTCCTGCGTTCGGGCTTTTGCTCTATGGAGGTAAAGACAGGACAGGTAAAGGCTTATGTGGGAGGTGTTGACTTCTTTACCTTCGAATACGATATGGTAGGAGAGGGTAGGCGTCAGGTAGGTTCTACCATCAAACCTTATCTTTATTCTCTTGCTATGGAGAATGGTTTGACACCATGCGACCCTATTTCCAATTCATCTGCTTATGCCAACTGGCATGTTAAGGGAGCTGGTGGTGGCACATTGCCCATACGAAACGCTCTGAAGAGGTCTCTCAATGGTGCTTCTACACAGTTGATGAAACGCTTCTCTTATGATGGAAGAGTATTCAAGGAATTCCTAACAAGAAACTATGGCATAAACCTCCCAGGTGTTGATCCAACTCCTACGTTGTGTCTTGGTTCATGTGAGATATCTCTTCTTGAGATGGTCAGTGCCTATACAGCATTTGCCAATCAGGGAATACGTTGTGCTCCATTAATGGTAACACGCATAGAAGACAGGACTGGACAGGTCTTGGCTCGTTTCGAACCTCGTGTCAACGAAGCTATTTCTGCAGAGTCGTCATATAAGATGCTCGATATGCTTCAGGGTGTTATAGACGGTGGTACTGGTAGCCGTCTGAGATATGCTCACGGCATCAAAGCAGCATTGGCGGGAAAGACTGGTACTACTAACCTTCAGTCTGACGGATGGTTTATGGGTATTACTCCAAGCCTTGTTTCTGGATGTTGGGTAGGTGGTGAGGATCGTGATATCCACTTCGACAACACTTATATGGGACAGGGTGCTACAATGGCATTACCAATATTTGCATACTATATAAAGAAGGTATTTGCAGATACCACATTGCCATACCGGCCAGAAGAACAATTCGAAATACCTGAGTTCTTTAATCCGTGTGCCAAAGATACTGACATAGGTCTTGAAGAAGATGACTTCAGTATAGAAGATGTGTTTGAGTAGGTCTAAGGTCTAAGGTCTAAGGTCAAAGGTCTTTGAAACTTGAAACCTGAATGCACGCAAAGCGACCAGTGATGTCAAGCCGATGTTGCCCCTGCGGGGAGGCTTAGACAAAACGGGGAGTCTTACGGGTATCGACGAAGTCAAACTTGAAACATGAAACAAATAATTTAAAGTTTAATATAATTTTAATACTAACCTGTTATGATTAAATCATTCAATGACAAGAATTTCCTGCTTGAGACAGAAACTGCGCAGGATTTGTATCACAACCATGCGGCAAAGATGCCGATTATCGACTACCACTGCCATTTGATTCCTCAGATGGTGGCAGAGAATAAGCGTTTTGAATCAATAGCCCAGATATGGCTCATGGGCGACCATTATAAGTGGCGCGCTATGCGTTCTAATGGTGTTGACGAACGTTTCTGTACAGGTAAGGATACCAGCGATTGGGAGAAGTTTGAGAAGTGGGCAGAAACTGTGCCATATACCTTCCGTAATCCTCTCTATCATTGGACACACCTTGAGCTCAAGACTGCTTTTGGTATTACTGAGACTTTGAATCCTGAGAATGCTCGTGCTATCTTTGATAAGTGTAACGACATGATAAAGAATGATCCAAAGTTCACTCCACGCGGACTTATGGAGCATTATAACGTTGAGACAGTATGTACTACCGACGATCCTGTTGATACCCTTGAGTGGCACGATATAGTTGCTGCTGATGCTTCTTGCAAGACACGTATGATTCCTGCATGGCGTCCTGATGCTGCTATGAATATTGAGGCTGCTACATGGAAGGGCTATATTGAAAAACTGGAGCAGGTTTCTGGCGTAGAGATTAAGAAATTTGCCGATATGGTGAATGCTCTCCAGAAGCGTCATGACTTCTTCGCTTCAAAGGGTTGTAAGTTGTCTGATCATGGTATCGAGGAGTTCTATGATGAGCCATATACCGATGCAGAGATTGATACTATCATGCAGAAGGCTCTCTCTGGCAAGACACCAACTGTTGCTGAGCAGCGTCAGTTCAAGCATGCCTTCCTGAAGGAAATGGCTATTATGGATTATAATGCTGGCTGGACACAGCAGTTCCACTATGGTGCTATCCGTAATAACAATACGAAGATGTTCAACCAGTTGGGTGCAGATACTGGTTTCGACTCTATCGGTGAGTTCACAACAGCAAAGGCTTGTTCACACTTCCTCGATGAACTGAATGTTCAAGGAAAACTCACAAAGACAATTCTCTATAACCTTAACCCATGCGCAAACGAAGTTATTGCTACTATGCTTGGTAACTTCCAGGATGGTTCTTGCCCAGGTAAGATACAATGGGGTTCAGGATGGTGGTTCCTCGACCAGAAGGATGGTATGGAGAAGCAGATGAATGCTCTCTCATTGCTTGGTCTGCTCAGCCGTTTCGTTGGCATGTTGACAGACTCTCGCTCATTCCTGTCATATCCTCGTCACGAGTACTTCCGCAGAACCTTCTGTAACCTCCTCGGCAACGACATCGAGAAGGGTATGGTGCCATTCACAGGCTATGAGGAGAAACGCGTCCGCCAGATGGTAGAGGATGTTAGCTACAACAACGCAAAGAATTATTTTAACTTTTAAATAACGGTCAAAGGTCAAAGGTCTAAGGTCAAAGGCTAAAATTCCTTAAACTCCTTAAACTCTTAAACCGACTTTAAACTATAAACTATAAACTTTTAAAAATGGTAGATATAGAATTTGTTCGTTCGCGTTTCATCAAGCATTTTGATGGACAGACAGGTAATATTTATTTCTCTCCAGGACGTATCAACCTCATAGGTGAGCATACCGATTATAATGGCGGTTATGTGTTTCCCGGAGCTGTTGATACAGGTGTTATGGCAGAGCTCCGTCCTAATGGCACTAACAAGGTTATGGCATATTCTATTGACCTCAAGGATCGTGTAGAGTTTGATGTCAATGACCCTAAGGGACCAAATGCCACATGGGCTCGTTTCATCTATGGTATGGTGAAAGAATTCCAACTCCTTGGTGTTGACGTGAAAGGCTTTAATATTGCCTTTGCTGGAGATGTTCCTCTTGGTGCTGGTATGTCATCTTCTGCTGCTATGGAGAGCTGCTTTGGCTGTGCCCTGAACGACCTTTTTGCTAATAATAAGGTGTCAAAGTGGGACATAGTTCTCGCTGGTCAGGCAACAGAGCATAAGTATATAGGCTGCAACTGCGGCATCATGGACCAGTTTGCTTCTGTCTTTGGAGAAGAGGGTAAGTTGATGCGTCTTGACTGCAACTCTCGCGAGTTTGAATACTTCCCATTCAAGCCTGTTGGCTATAAACTGGTGTTGCTCAATAGTTGCGTAAAGCATGAACTTGCTGGTTCTCCTTATAATGACCGTCGTAATAGTTGCGAGAATGTAGCAAAGGCTGTTCAGGCAAAGCATCCAGAACGTTCTATAAATACTCTTCGCGACTGCACATGGGAAGACCTTGAGGAAGTGAAGGGTGATGTTTCTGCAGAAGATATTCAGCGTGCTACCTTCGTACTTGGTGAGAAAGACCGTGTACTCGGTGTCTGCGATGCTCTCAATGCTGGTGACTATGAGAAGGTTGGCGAACTGATGTATGCTACCCATAAGGGACTCTCAAAGGATTATGAAGTAAGTTGTGAAGAACTCGACTACCTCAACGATATCGCAAAAGAATGTGGTGTGACAGGTTCACGTATTATGGGTGGTGGCTTCGGTGGCTGTACCATCAATCTCGTTAAGGATGAACTTTACGATAATTTCATCAAGACTGCAAAAGAGAAATTCAATGCCAAGTATGGTCACGAACCAAAGGTCTATAATGTAGTTATAGGACAAGGTTCTCGGAAAATTTGCTAAGTAAAGTTGACGGATATCAAGGAAAGTGGTAATTTGAAATAAAATTATCACTTTTCTTTTTAAAATATTTGTTTATATCAGAAAAACTTTGTACCTTTGCATCCGCATTTGAGAAAAAGTGCACCGGGGTGTAGCGCAGTTGGTAGCGTTCCTGGTTTGGGACCAGGCTGTCGCAGGTTCGAGTCCTGTCACCCCGACCCTGAAAGAGGAAGCATCCAGAGATGGAAGTTTCCTCTTCTTTAATTCATAATTCAAAATTCATAATTCAAAATAAATTCTTATGAAACTGAAAATTGCTGTATTGGCTGGTGATGGTATCGGCCCAGAAATTATGGAGCAGGGTGTGGCTGTAATGTCTGCTGTTGCAGAGAAGTTCGGTCACGAAGTAAGTTACAAGGAAGCCCTCTGTGGTGCTCATGCTATTGATGAGGTAGGCGACCCATTCCCAGAGGAGACATTCAAAGTATGTGAGGAAGCTGATGCTGTACTTTTTGCCAGCGTTGGTGATCCAAAGTTTGATAACAACCCTTCTGCAAAGGTACGTCCAGAGCAGGGCCTTCTCGCTATGCGTAAGAAACTCGGTTTGTTTGCAAACATCCGTCCTGTAACCACTTTCGATTGCCTCGTTCATAAGTCACCTCTGAAAGACGAGATAGTAAAGGGTGCTGACTTTATCTGTATCCGTGAACTTACTGGCGGTATGTACTTTGGTAAGAAACAGGAGCCACAGATGAATGCAGAACTTGGCGAAGAAGATGCTCTCGATACCAACTACTACACTCGTCATGAGGTAGAGCGCATTCTGAAGGTAGCATATCAGTATGCCCGTCAGCGTAAGAATCATGTTACTGTTGTAGATAAGGCTAATGTGCTTGCTTCTTCACGTTTGTGGCGTAAGATTGCACAGGAGATAGCTCCTCAGTATCCTGATGTAACAACTGACTATATGTATGTTGACAACGCTGCTATGCGCATGATTCAGGAGCCAACATTCTTCGACGTTATGGTAACTGAAAATACCTTTGGTGATATCCTTACCGATGAGGGTTCTTGTATCACAGGTTCTATGGGTCTTCTCCCATCAGCATCAACAGGTTCTTCTACACCAGTCTTTGAGCCAATCCACGGTTCATGGCCACAGGGTAAGGGCTTGAATATTGCTAACCCACTTGCGCAGATTCTTTCTGTTGCTATGCTCTATGAGTATTTCGACCTCAAGGAAGAAGGTGCTCTCATCCGTAAGGCTGTTGATGCTTCCCTCGATCAGAATGTCCGCACACCGGAAATTCAGGTAGAAGGCGGTGCTAAGTATGGCACAAAGGAAGTAGGTCAGTGGATTGTTGACTATATCAAGAAGGCGTAATAATATATCTTATATAATATAATAAACCCACGCAGATTTCTGTGTGGGTTTATTTATTATCGTTTTCAACTATCAGCTATCAACTATCTTCATGGTAATGGTGTCAACGGATAGACAATATTCACTATCAGTATGTTGGCAGCCAGTATGATGATGTTCATCAGCAAACCTATTCTCATAAAGTCGCTAAATCGATATCCGCCAGGGGCATAAACCAACATATGTGTTGGTGAGCCGATAGGCGTTGCAAAACTGCTGCTGACGCTAATCATCAAGGCAACAAGGAACGGGAACGGGTCGTACCCCAGCTTTTCTGCTGCTTCATACATTATAGGAAAGAACATAGCACCCGCTGCTGTGTTTGAGATAAATTCTGTTATGAAGGTGCCTACGAAGCATACAGCAGTCATTACCACGATAGGGTTGGTGCCACAAACGTCGAGGATGCCGTTAGCCATCCATTCTGCAATGCCCGTCTTCTGGATGGCAATACCAAGAACGGCACTTCCTGCAAAGACCATCAGTATGTCCCAGTTTATAGCCTTCATAGCCTGATCCATGTTGCAACATTTGAATAGTAACATTGCTGCAGCAGCCAGGAAAGCACATTGCAATAGCGGTAAGACTCCGAGAGCCGAGAGTGTTACCATTGCTATCATGATGGCTGTAGAGATAAGTGTGCCATATCCGATGGCAGGTACATCGTCAGAGTCAAAGAAGCAGAGGTCGCTCTTTGATGTGTCCACTTTAAAATTTCCAGGACACACCAAAAGCAGTGTGTCTCCAGCTTCTAACACCACTTCTCGCGGTGCCTTGTTGATACGCTCGCCGCGTCGTGATACGGCAGCCAGAATCATGTTGGTGTCCTTCTCGAATCCAATATCTCCGATTCTCTTGCCTATCAGGTTGCTGCCAAAATTGACGTATGCCGTGCGTAATGTGCTGCTCATGTCGAGCTCGCTCATTGAGAATACATGATGGTCAGCAGCCACAAGGTCATGTCTCAAGGCTATCTCGTATATCTCGTCGATGTGTCCAGCATATATCAGGTGGTCGCCGCCCATGATTATTTCATCTTCTCTGATAGGCAGTGGAGCATGGTCGTAGTGATACATCTCTATTAAGCTGCCGCCATTGATGTGGTATAGTCCAGCCTCGTTAAGTGTCTGGCCAATATACGGATTATCCGAAGGCACTCTCAGTTCTACGGTATATTCTCCTGTCTGTTCGAAAGCGCTCTCAGGAGCCTTGCGGTCGGGTAGGAGACGACGCATAGCGATGACAGACAGTATGCCGACAGCCAGGCAGAATAGTCCCGGAATTGTTGTTGTCAGAATGTTCATTGCCACACCCGTTTTCTCTTCATAGAGACCGCTAATGATGAGGTTTGGTGGTGTTCCGATGAGTGTGCATACACCACCCATGCCTGAGGCATAACTTAATGGAATGAGTAGTTTCGATGGCGATATGCCAAGTTTTTTAGACCACATCTTCACGATGCCGACAAAGAGGCTTACTACTGTTGTGTTACTCAGGAACGAGCTCAATGCCGCTACTGGCAGCATCAGTCGGGTTACCGCTTTTGAATAACTGTTAGGTGTGCCGAGCAGATATCTCACAACCACAAACAGCACTCCTGTACGTGTTAAACCTGCTACTACCACAAACAGCACTCCGACAGTAATTACCGAAGAACTGCTGAAGCCCGAGAAAGCCTCCTTCGCATCAAGTACACCAGTAACAAACAGCGTGCCGATAGCTCCGAGGAATACAACGTCGCTGCGCCACTTGGTAAACAGAAGTATAGTAAACATGCCCACCACCGTCACGATGGTAATCCATGCATCAAGGCCGAAACCTAAAAACATTATCGATTCCATTAAATATCTTACTGTTATCGTTAAGGTTAACGTTAACGTTTAATCGTCCGCCTTTATTACGTTAAACTTCTTGTCAAACTCTACTTCCAACCCATTACTCAGCTTTACCTCATATTTTTTTCCGTTACGGCTTCTGTCTATCTTTACGATTCTTGTATTCGAAAAGTCTGCCATAATGCGCATCTTTATTGGGTTTGGAATAAGGATGTCAGGTACTTGGGTGGTGTGGCATGAGACCTCCGTCCATTCACCCTTTTTGTTAAATTCAATCTTTTCTCCATTATTGAATATCACTTCGTACTCATTCCTCTCTTTCAATATGGTCAGTATCGTTTTGTCTGCAAAACATTTTGTCATTACTTCCTGTGCTGTAGCTGGTAGTTGTTGAACGCCTACTACATAACCATCACCTGCCATAGAATATGTTGTTCCCATCATCAGAAACATACATATCAAAAACATCATTCTTTTCATTATTCGTAATAATTTTAAGTTAGTGTATAAATTTTTGTATGCAATACTTGCGTATTCTGCGTGCAAAAATATAAAAAACTTCTGATTATTTGTAAAGAAAACGGATTTTTTTTTGTACCTTTAACTTTGTTGAAGGTACTATCGTTCGAAAATACAAGCCAAAAATAAAAAAACTTTTCTGTTTGTTTGCTATTTTGCTCACTTAATCGTACCTTTGCACCTGTAAATAACAAAAAATTACTACTATGAAGAAGATAAAATTCCTTTTTGTTGTGATAGCTGGGGCTATCTTGGTTGGTTGTGGTACTGCAAGTAAAGTGCCTATTACGGGCAGGACACAACGTTTGATTGTCAGTGACGAACAGGTTCTTGGCCTTAGCAGTCAGGAGTATAATAAGTATATGCAGTCGGCGACGCCTTCTACCGATGCAGCTGCTACAGCAATGGTAAAACGTGTAGGACAGCGTTTGGCAACAGCTGTGGTGTCCTATCTTAATTCCCACAACATGGGCAACGAGGTGGCAAACTATCAGTGGGAGTTCAATCTGGTGCAGGACAGTCAGGTTAATGCATGGTGTATGCCTGGTGGTAAGATTGTTGTCTATGAGGGCATTCTGCCTGTTACGAAAGACGAGGCATCGCTTGCCGTCGTGCTTGGTCACGAGATAGCGCATGCTGTGGCGAAACACTCTGCAGAACGCATCAGCAATTCCTATAAGCAACAGACGGCAATGTCGGTCATCGGCGGTGTGGCAGGTGCTGCAGGTGTCAGTTCCGGATTGCAGTCAATAGCGTCAGCTGCTCTTGGCGTCGGTGCCAAGGCGTGGTCGTCAGGTTTCTCAAGAAAGCAGGAGAGTGAAGCAGACCATATAGGACTCATCTTTGCTGCTATGGCGGGATACAATCCGGATGTTGCGGTATCGTTCTGGCAGCGCATGGCAGCAGTCGGCAACAGTTCCAACTCTATTTTCAGTGACCACCCATCTGACGAGCAGAGAATAAAACAGATACAGGCATGGCTGCCAGAAGCAAGGAAGTATTATAATCCGTCAGCAGCGGCCGTAACTGATGTCTCTACCTCACCGGCACCGGCAGTAAAAAGCGTTTCGCTGAGCAACCTCTCGAAGGCACAGAAGAAGAAATAGGTTAGAGGTTAGCGAATAATGGTCAATGTTCAATAAAAAGAAATGAAGGTTCTACTCATCAACGGCAGTCCGCACGATAACGGAAATACGTATCTGGCACTTAATGAGGTGGTGCAGTCTTTGAACAAAGAGGGCGTCGAGACGGAAATCATTGGTATTGGTAAGCGTGCCATACAAGGTTGCATTGCCTGCGGATGGTGCAGCAGGATGGGGAAGTGTACGTTCAACGATGACCTGTACTACAAGATTTGGCGTGCCGTGAAAGATGGCATCGACGGTCTGGTGATTGGTTCGCCGGTATATTATGGTGGTCCAAACGGTTCTCTGTGTGCCTTGCTCGACAGGGTGTTCTATTCCCTTGGCAACGACCTGCAGTATAAACCTGCTGCCAGCGTTGTGGTATGCCGCAGAGGTGGCGCGTCAGCAGCCTTCGACCGCCTGAATAAGTATTTCACAATTATGAAGATGCCCGTTGTCAGTTCGCAGTATTGGAACATGGCATACGGCATGAACCCGGGCGAGGTGACTAAGGACGAAGAAGGCATGCAGACCATGCGCACCTTGGGACAAAACATGGCGTGGATGATAAAACGCCTGAACGTAACAGAAGAAGGCCACCCTACAGCAGAGTCTCCAGAATGGACGAACTTTGTTAGGTGACAGGTGATAGTTGACAGTTGATAGGTGGCTTAACGAAAACGTTCGGGAGGATTCGCTTTTGTGTGCGAATCCTCCCGAAGTGGTTAAAGGGGTGGGTTGGTAAAAAGTCTGCTCATTCGTCTGGGAACTTGCCGTTTTTGATGTAATTGATGATGAACATCACATCTGGCATATTGATTTCTCCATCCTTGTTCACATCAGCAGTTTCTGTTGCAGTAAAAATTTCCGAAACTCCAAAAGAAATTTATCCACGGGGAGTTTATGTGCTGCGAGGATGTGCTGATGGAGCCTTTTAGTGGAAATTTCAAGGTGCAGGACATGAGAGACGGTAATGTCTATTTCTTCCAGAAGCCGAAGCGCGTAAAGAACACACCTCTGTTCCGCGATGACAATAGCACGCTGTCAAAAGGTAAGAATGGCAGATACTACTTCGTATTCTCTCTTAAAGAGAAACGCCTGGAGGAACTGCCAGAGGAACTGGTAAGACAAGCCTCGGAGATAGCAAAGAAGGTGGTTAAAGAACTTTGTAACGGCTAAAGGTTTGTAGTCAATTACAGATTACAGTTATTACAATTAAAAAATGAGGTATGCACTCCTCTGTATATATTATATAACTAATTAATAATTAATAAGTTATATATATATATAATAAAGAAAGAGGATACCCCTTAAAAATAAACTGTAATAACTGTAATTGTAATGACGAACCAATAACTATTCATCTAAAAAGCAGAAAATCAATGAAATACGACATTCCAAACTCAATGGCACCTAAGATGCCAACCCTTGGAAAAGGGACAGAATGTATCAAATTACTGCTCTCACAGGCCTCAAAAGACATGCATGAACCCCTTGTTCCGATGCTTTTCCCAGTACTTGGCGCACATGTGAGTGCTTCTAAATTTAAGTATCCTGACAACACTTGGAAGGAATTGTGTGGCATGATGGCCAATCTTGTGGGCGATTCGGGCTGTAATAATGGTCAGTTCTCGAATATTGTGGAGGCAATAAACCGCAATTTCGGCGAGCTTTGGAAGAATGAGGAGTGAGGAATGAGCCGTAATCTCATTGCCGACGAGCCGTAATCTCATTGCCGACGAGCCGTAATCTCGTCAAAATCCTAACTCCTAACTCTTTACACGTAAAGTAGGCCGTCATGGTGGTGCCGTGGATGCCGTGTATCATGAGGCTTTGGCCGGTGAGGAGCAGGTTGGGCAGTGGGGTGCGCGGGGTGAGGATGGTCATCAGGTGGTTTGAGAAATCTTTGCGGATACCGTATGCGTTCCCCTCGGGCGCATTGTTGTAGTCGCGCCACGTGAGAGGGGAAGAGCAATATATTTCCTTTACGGCATCACGCAGTCCCGGCAGGAGCGTTTCAGCCCTTGCTATCAGTTCTTGTGCTTTAGCAGCCTTGAAGGCCTTGTAGTCTTCACCGCGATGGCCAAGGGTGGTATCGTGCCATTGTGACACCTCGCTCCACAGCATCGGGGTGAGGATGTCTATTTGGTTGGGCCCGGCAAAGGATATGAGTATGCCGTTTCTGTCCCACACGTCGGAAGGGGTGGAGTAGAGGAACTTGTTGTGGTTAGCATAGAACTGGTCAGTGTCGAGACGCAGGGAGCATGTGAACATGCCGAAGGTATTTTCCAGTGACGTCATGCGACGGCGGTAGATGCCTTTGACAACCTTGCTCTCCTTGATAAGGTTGATGGTGAGCGAGGGATGGATGTCGGATATGAAGATGTCGGCATCATAGCGTTCGCCATTCTTGCAGACGGCGGTGCAGAGTTTTCCGTCGCGCTCTATGAGTTCTGTTACCTCGCTGTTGCAAAGCACTTCGCCGCCGTTGCTCTCAATCTGCTCTATGAGTCGGTTGACGAGCACGTTGCCCGGAGCATTCAGTCGCCAGCTGCTTTGTATGAATGAGGCATTGCCGTGGGCGAAGTTAAACAGCGGCAGTGTTTCGCGGTTGAGTTCCATCTTGAGGGATGTTCCCGAAAGGACACCGATGAGTAGCGGGTCGGAAAAGGTCTCGTTGAGCCATTGCCACGCATTGACGTCGGCATAGTGCATGCTGGTGTCCGTGTCGCTGTCGCGTAGGACATCGATATACTTTTGCAGCCCGGCCTTCTGTGAAGGAAAGCGTTCGGACATGACGCGGAGGAAATTGTCGTAGCCCTCAACGAACGGGAATGTCTCGCCGCCGATGGTGACGCGGTCGAAGCCGTCAGGGTCGAGGCGTTGCCAGGGAAGGGACAGCAGCCCGAGTTCCTGGAAGACGTCGTGGAGCACCTGTCCCTCGCCGATGCCGCCGACATAGTGCAGGCCAGTGTCGTAGTCCATGCCGTTGCGGCGATAGCTCTGCATGCAGCCGCCGGGCTGATGCTGCCGCTCCAGAATACGCACGTGCATCCCCCGCCGTGACAGGAGAACACCGCACTCAAGGGCACCAAGGCCCGAACCGATTATGAGAACAGTTGGTTTCAAGTTTCAGGTTTCACATTTAACATCCTAAACACCGCTGGTTGTAGTATGTATGACAGGGCTACTGCGGATATCATGCCCACGAGGGTTGCGAAGCCTACCGACTGGAGGGCCGGATGCTTGGCAAGGAGCATGGAGGCGACCGTAGTGATGAGTATGAAAGCCGAGAAGAGGATGGCCGTCTTATGGAATGCCAGCATGTGTGCCGTGGTATGGTTCTTCTCGCCGATGAGTCCTGACATGATGAATATAGAATAGTCAACACCAATACCGAAGATGAAGGTAGAGATGATGATGTTGATGAGATTGAAACGGATGCCGAAGAGTGCCATTGCTCCCAGTACGATGAGCCACGAGATGAGGATTGGCGCAAAACCCAGCAGGGCATAGCGCCAGTTGAATCGGAAGCTGAGCAGCAATACAACGAAGACGAATGCCATGCTGACCCACTGCAGCACGTTGAAATCGCTGTTGAGGGTTGTCAGACCGTCTTTGGTGTAATAATTGGTATCGAGCACCATCATATTTGGCTCGTTGGCAATAGCATCGCAGACGGCAGTGTATGTCTTCAGGTCGCGCGGCATGGTGACATTGGTGAAGATGAGCCAGTCGCCGGCCATTGTCTGCTCCATGAGCGTTGACTGATAACCAACAGGAATGATATCGACATTATAGAGTGGGGTAGGCAGATAGTCACCCTCTACCAACTCAAAGAAAGGAGAATCGGCAGGAACGAAAGGACGCACCTTGTTGATGCGCTCCTGTGTCCAGAACGCCTTCCATGCGTCGATGCGCTCATGCTGCTGAGTGAGGGGCACGAAGATGGAATTGGTGTGGGTATAGTTCTTCACCAGTCCTAACTTATGCAGGGAATCGAGTTTCGCCTGCAGCAGGCTAAAATTGCGAAGGGCTTCCTCTGCTGTCTTGCCCTGAGAAGCAAAGTATCTCGTAGTGTCGGTAAGTTCACCGGTGGAAGCTGTCTTAGAGTCCAGCAGATGCTCGGCATATTCCGTATTCGGAGCGAGGTAGCCAAGGTGGCTCATGTCGGCATCGAAGTCGGTGCCCTTGATGGCGTATGCTGTAACGAAAACGATAACGATAACCATAACAAGGACGAGGAGCGGCTTCTTTCGGTCTATAGGATAGTTGTTAATCTTATCTACCACGGCGAAGGCACGCTTGTTTATCTTGTTGCCCTCCAACTCCATGAGGTGTGGCAGATAGATGAGCGAGAATACCGTTGTGCCGACGATTGCAAGGGCAGCGAACAAACCGAAGTCCTGCAGCAGGTCGGTCTTGATGAAGATAAGTCCCATGAAGGAACCGATGGTGGTGATGCATCCCAACAGCACCGGCATTGTCTCGTCACTAATCACCTTCTTGGCATCGCCGGTGTATTTGTAGTGTATGATGATATGCAGCACGTATGACATTGCGACGCCCAGCACTATCGCTCCCATGCCGAGGGCAAGGAGTGAGAACTGTCCGCGGATGAGATACATCACGGAGAGTCCGAAGAATGTGCCGAAGACAACCGGCAGCATCAGGAGAGGAATGGTGTTCCATGTTCGCATGCAGAGAAAGAGTACCAGCAGCACTATCAGCGTTGACCATCCGACAGTAGAGACAAGGTCGTTCTTGATAGTGGAAGAGTTGTAGTATCCGCTTGCCGGAGTGCCGTAGTAGGATATCTTGACGTCGGGATGTGTCTTGGCAAAGTTGTCGATGAGGTTGTTGAGATGCTCAAAGAGAGCGGAGCCCTGTCCTGTATTCGTAGAAGAGAACGCAGGAGAGATAAATGCAACGCACACCGTAGAATCGGGTACGAAGAAATGGCCGTCGATGGTGGTGTACTTACCGCCGGTAGAGAGCAGCGGCTCCATCTGCTTTGCCAGAATATCGCGCATGCCGATAGGGTCCATGTCGATGAGTGAAGACAGCATCTCGCCTGTCTCCTCGTCATTCTCCATTGCCTTCTCCTTATCATTAGCGTTGATGGCCTGCTGCTCACGGAGATGCTGCGGCGTCAGCAGCTTGTCGAACTGGGCATAGGCGCTGGTGTCGATGTATGCCGGCAGATTTTCTACAAGGAAGGATACACCCTCGAACATCATGTCGTCAGGGATGCTGCGGAAAATGTCGATGCCGGTAGTATCGCGAGCCAGGAGCGAGTCGGAAAAGACGTCGCAGGTATTGATGAGCCGGCTCACGGCTTTTGACTTCGACTCCTTGGAATTGCCGGTCATCTCAAAGAGCAGATATGTCTTGTCTTTAATCCTGAGGTCAGCAAATGCGGTCTTGATAGAGCCGTCAGCATTGCGCGATGATGGCATCAGCTTGTTGAGGTCTTCCTCAAGGTGTATGCAGGCAGCACCGTAGCCTGTGACTAAAAACAATAAAACCATCGAGAACCACATTTGGTACTGATGGCCTTTAAAATATTGGTAGATGTTGGAAAAAATTCTGGTCATTGTACTGTACCTTTTAAGGTCATGTATGTCTGCTTGCTGTCTTTTATCTCAGCAAGAATGGTATTGCTCTCGTCAACGGAGACAGATACCGTTACTTCCGGACATACCTCCGGGGTAGCAATAGCCGTCAGGCGGCACTGCTTGATGGTATTGTAGTGGAGGTCTGTTCCTGTCAGCATCATGGCACACTCAAGGATGGTCTGCATATTGCAGACTCCAGGGCATACGGGATTGCCGGGGAAATGGCCGTCGTACACACTGCAATCGGGAAGAATGGCGAGGGTGTATGTAGCACTCGTGCCGGAAACTTCTTCCTTTGTTACTTTATAGAATTTATCTTTAAGGAACATATATCTTCATTCTTGTGTCGGCAACAGGTTCTCCACTTTCTTTCTTACACTCACCGCTGATGATGGTAACACCATCGACGGTAGGACCCATGATAATGGTGGTGATGAGGACATCACCCACGGCAGGGCGCTCGGTAAGATGGAAGTTCTTTACTTCGCCGATATATCCGACTGGAGGTTCTGTAGCACCTTCTTCCTCTACGGCACGATAGCCGGCAAAGGCAGACGCTGACTGCGCAATATGCTCGATGATACCTACTTCGGCAATAAGACAGTCTTTCTCCAGAAAGAAATTATCCTCTCTGACAGCAAGGCGGCACTGTGCTTCGTCGCCATGAACACACAACAACTCGTCCACCATCATGATGGGCGAGCGTTGTGGTATTAGTTGCTTAATGTTAAGCATGAGACTCAATGTAGTCGTAAAGGTCATTGAAAGTCTGCACCTTTGGCAGATCTTCTGCTGGAATCTTTACTTTGTATTCGTGCTGGATGAGAGCAACGAGGTCAACGAGAGAAAGAGAATCAAGAGCCAAAGTGTTCTTAATATTGGCATCTGGAGTGATTACACTTTCTTCTACTTCAAACTCCTCTGCAAGAACAGAGTTAATCTTAGATACGATTTCTTCTCTTGTCATCTTGAAAAATGTTTATAGATTTTTTATAATTAAAGTTGAGTTAGTTCCACCAAAACCAAAAGAATTAGATAAGAACATATCAAAGTGTGCTGATTTCGTCTCAGGGATGATGTTGATGCAGTTTGTCTCTTCGTCAGGTTCTTCGAAGTTAATGTTTCCTGCAATGAAGTCATTCTTCATCATGAGCATAGAGTAAATGCATTCTGCCGCTCCGGCAGCCCACATCTCGTGACCTGTCTGTGACTTGGTAGATGTTACAGGCACCTTGTAGTCATCGAATACCTGTGCTATTGCCATTGCCTCACGTCCGTCACCGGCGTGGGTAGATGTAGCGTGTGCATTGATATAACCGATCTGACGTGGATCTACGCCACCGTTCTTCAGAGCCAGTTCCAAAGAACGTGCAGGACCTGCTACGTTTGGAGTAGAAATATGGTCGCCATTGCCTGAGAATCCCCAGCCGACTACCTCTGCCAATATTGGAGCACCACGCTTTACGGCATGTTCGTAGCTCTCGAGAATAACGGTAGCAGCACCGCCACCAGGAACAAGGCCGTCACGGTTCTTGTCGAATGGACGAGAAGCCTTCGTTGGCTCACTCTCACGGGTAGAGAATGCCTGGATGCCGTCGAAGGATGCGATAGAATACATGTTAGCCTCCTGACCACCGCCGCAGATGATACAATCCTGCAGACCATTCTTGATGAGCAGATAGGCGTTACCTATTGCCAAAGAGCTTGAAGCGCAGGCTGCGGAAGAGGTAAGGTTGATACCACGAAGACGGAACAGACAAGCCAGATTCATGGTAATGGTAGAGTTCATTGACTGGAAAATAGCACCAGAGCCGCAGGCAGAGGTGTCCTTGAACTCACGGAACTTATCGAGGGCATTCATCGTTGCCTCTGCAACAGAGTCATTGCCATAGATAATACCTACCTCATGGCTGTCGAGGAAATCCTGATCTATCTTTGCTGCCTCCAAGGCATCCTTTGTTGCCATATACGCATACTGTGCCTCTTCTGGCATGAACTGACGCAGATTGCGGGAAATGAATGGCTTGAGGTCTGGCTTTGGAACATTAGCACACAGTGCTGAACGGAAACCAAGGTCTTTACGCTCCTGTGAGAAAATAATACCACTCTTTCCTTCAAAAAGTGACTGACGAACATCGTCGAGGGTTTGGCCCAAACATGACCAGATACCCATTCCTGTAATTACTACTCTATTCATTTGAAAGATTTTTTATCATTGTGTTAGGGGTTAATGGCTTGTCGGAGAGAGACTTCTCCCAGCATCTGCGACGTTTAACCATCTGAGGATGGAGAGGCTTCCACTGTGCCAATTCCTTAACATTATATTCTAATTGCGGATTTGTTTCACACCATTTAATACCTTTCTTATTATAGATTGGAATCAGGTTGTCGAAGAACATCGCATTGAGACCCATGCCGTGCAGTTCCGGTTTCACACCGATGAGAAGAAGCATTGCCTTCTCGCTCTTTTTGACATAGATGTGTTTAATTAGCTGCAACCATCCGAAGGGGAGGAATTTGCCTTTTGACTTCTTCAAGCCCTCTGACGGGTCGCGCAATGTTACTGCAGCACCAACCAATTCGTCCTTCTCGTTAACGATGAATGGTATCAGGTCCATATCGAGCAGGGGAAGATACATATTGATATAGTCATCAACCTGCTTGTAATCGAATACTGATGTGCCATAGAGTGGGGCGAAGGCTTCGTTGAAGAGGTCGAAGAGCACATGTCCGTAACCTGCTCTTACTTCCTTCTTTGTCTTCTTGATAACACGAAGGTGGAGTTCCTCTTTCAGGTATTCTGATACACGATGGTAACGTGCTGGAATCTCCTCCGGAACATTTATGCGTACCTGCAACCAGTCAACGGCTTTGGTATAGCCCAATTTCTCCATGTGCTGGACATAATAGGGAAAGTTCCAAAATTCCGCTGCAGAACCTCCTAATTCGTAATCCTCCATAAGCATACCTTCCTTGTCGAAGTCGGTAATGCCCATAGGACCTTCTATCGCCTCCATTCCTTTCTCTTTTCCCCATTGCTCGACAGCATTCAGCAGAGCAGAGGAAATATCGAGAGAGTCATAGAACTCTATGTTTGTGAAACGTACGCGGCGTACATTCCATTTTACATTTGTCTTATGAGAGATAACACCTGTTATGCGTCCCACACATTCTCCGTCCCGATAAGCAACGAACGATTGTACATCAGCGTATTTAAGGCTGTCGTTATGCTTTGGGTTGAAGAAGTTGCGGGTATCCATATCCAATTCCGGAACATACTCCGCACATCCTTCATAGAGTCGGTGAGGAAGGGCAACGTAATCATCCATTGCCTTCTTCGTATCAACAGGTATAATCTGTACTTTAGACATTTACTGTGCTGCAGCGGTATGAAGCATTTCGTAGATGCAACTGCAAACTCCGAAGAATGCTACTCCGACGGTGCAGATGACAAGTGTCAGTTTTGTGTTGAAATCCATCGCAAAGGCAGGAATTGGTTCTCCATCCTCTTCTTTGTTGCGGATATACATAGCCTTTACTATCAGTAGATAGTAGTATAGTGACACTACGGTATTTACGAGTGCTATGAATACGATGAAATATGGCCAGAATGTTGGTCTGCCATCTACTGCTGCAAGGAATACGAAGAACTTAGAGAACATACCTGCAAACGGAGGAATACCGCCAAGAGAGAAGAGAGCTAGTGTCATGAGGAAGGCCATCTTTGGATTTGTGCGGTACAGTCCGTTGTAAGTTGCCATATCGGTACGTCCGTCATTAGCATTCTCAACAGAAGCAATGATGGTAAATACTGCCATGTTGGCAACGATGTAAATCAAAACATAGTACATCAAGGCTGTTACAGACATGATGCTGTCACCACCTATCACTACAAGCATAATGTAACCTGCCTGAGAGATAGAAGAGAATGCCATGAATCGCTTTAGCTCTGTCTGACGTATTGCCATGAGGTTACCGATTGTGATTGTCAGCACGACAAGCAACATCATTGCAAACATCCAGAAAGGAAGTAGAGCAATGAACACTTTATAGAGTAGGGTAGCAAGAGTAAATGCTGCTGCTCCCTTAGAGATTACGCTGAGGTAACCGGTTACTGTTGTTGGAGCACCCTGATATGTGTCGGCAGTCCAGAAGTGGAAAGGAACGAGCGAAATCTTAAAGCCTAATCCGGCGATGAAGAATACCATTCCCATTACAGACAGATTTGTTGGCTTGAGAAGCATTCTAAAATCATCAAAATACAGATGTCCTGTAGCGCCATAGAGGAAAGAGATGCCATAGAGCATTACTCCTGAAGAGAATGTGGCAGTAAGAATGAACTTTGCTGCTGCTTCTGCTGACTGGTTGCGCCATTTGTCGAGAGCTACCATACATGCCATAGGCACAGAAGCCATCTCAAGACCAAGGAAGAACATCAGGAAGTCGCCTGCTGACATCATTATATACATACCCAGAAGAGTTGATGCTGTCAACATGTAGAACTCACCTTCTACCATCTTTGACTCTGTATTGTTGAGCCAATTGCGTGATTGCAGTACAACGATAAAGGTACCAAATGTAAGGATAGCCTTCATCATATTTACTGCTGGGGTTGCATGATACATAGAACCGAAGAGGTCTATTGTATTGTTGTTTCCCATGATGGTAGGAAGAAGACATACTATTGTCTGCGCCAGGAAACAGACGCTGGCAAATGGATTCAACCATTTCCTTTCTGCATCGCGAGCAGAGCAGAAGTCTTCTATGAACAATATTACCAAGAAAGCAACGAGGGTTGCCTCAGGTATCATATATAGAAATTGACCGTAATTCATATCTTATAGCGTTCCTATGTTTGTTAGAATTGGAATAACACCTGTCTCAATGACATTGCTTGCCCAAAGTGGGAAAGAACCGAGACCTGCTACACAGAAGATGAGGCAGCATACTGCGAATTTCTCATCCCAAGTAGCATCGGTAAGTGTTTCATAATGTGGGTTGGTAACATTTCCGAAGAGGATAAATCCGACTGTTCTAAGAATATAGACAGCTGTTACTACAATAGAGGTACATGCTATTATTGTGCAGCAACGGTGGAATGTATCTGGATTTTCGAATGAACCAACGAAGATTGTCATTTCTGCGATGAAGCCAGAGAAACCTGGGAGACCAAGGTTTGCAAGACCTGCTATCACATATCCTACAGAGAGGAATGGCATTATCTTCATTAAACCGCCCAACTCACGTATATCACGTGTGTGGGTACGTCCATATATCATACCGATGAGTGCGAAGAACAATGCTGTCATGAGACCATGAGAAAGCATCTGCAGTATAGCACCTGTGCATGATACCTTTGTCATCATAAGGAGTGCGAAGAGTACAAGTCCGCAGTGAGACACAGAAGAGTATGCATTGATAAACTTTAGGTCGGTTTGTACACAAGCACTGAATGCACCATATACAACAGATATAGTTGTAAGGATAAGGAATATCCACGCGAGATCATTTGCTGCATCAGGAAGCAGGAACATAGCAATACGGAAGCAGCCGTATCCACCAAGCTTCATAAGCACACCAGCATGAAGCATAGATACAGATGTTGGCGCACATCCGTGACCGATAGGAGACCATGTGTGGAATGGGAATAATGCTCCGAGTACACCGAAACCAATGAATACGAATGGGAACAAAGCCTTCTGTATTTCTGCAGGTATCATCATTGCACCATTTGTGTGGTGGGCAATGTCGAGCAGATTCATTGTCTGGCCACCGCTAAAGAAATAGATACCGGCAAGACCAACGATGATGAGGGCAGAACCACCCATCAGCATCAGGGTCAGTTTCATAGCAGCATATTCCTTGTTGCCGGAACCCCAATAGCCAATGAGGAGATACATAGGAATCAAGGCAACCTCATAGAACATAAACATGGTGAAGAGGTCGATGCTGATGAAGAATCCGAATACACCAGTAGAAAGCAGTGTGAACCAAAGGAAGAACTCCTTTGTCAGCGGCTGCAATTTCCATGAAGCGAATGTGCCGGTAAATACTATGATGCTTGAAAGCAGAAGCATCACAACGCTGATGCCGTCAACACCTACGGCATAAGAAATGTTCAGTGGAGCAAACCATACATGGCTGTAGGTATAAAGCATTTCTGCTGTATTGCCTGCGGCACGCTGGCTTATAAAATCGATGGTGAGCCATACTGAGAGTGCTACAAGGCAAGAGGCTCCTGCTACCATCACACCGCGTACTTCATTGATGTTTCTTGCCAACCAAAGGCCGAGAAGCATCAGTACGGGAATCAGTACAAATATTGATAATATACTCATTTTTTTATATTATAAGCAGATTAGAAGTAATGTTATTGCTATGACACCTGTTATGAACCATACGGCATAACTGCGTACATCACCATCCTGTGTTGTACGGATGCTTTCACCTCCGGCATTGGCTCCCCATGCCGTGAAGTCAATGAAACCATTGATGATATGCTCGTCAATCCACTGTACTGGGACAGAAACGTAACGGAAGAGTATTTTATGAGTCACAAACTGATATACCTCATCCATGTAGAAACGCTTGTATGCCCAACGATGTAGGTTTGGTGCAAGGGAGTACATCTTATCAGCTATCAGCTGCTCCTCACCCTTGAAGATATAGGTGGCAAGGCAGATTGATATGATGGCGATTAATGTAGATGTAATTGCTATCTGTGGGTCGAAGTGTATGGTATAGGCTGTACCACTAGCGGTTACGAATGAGCCAAATGATGCCCAATCCCAATGTAGGAAACCGCCAAGGGTGGTGAAGATACCTACGCCAACTGTTACACATGACAGGAATATAAGTGGGAATGTCATTGTCCAAGGAGCCTCATGTGGTGTGTGATGTGCATGTAGTTCTTTGTTCTCTGTACCCCAGAAGATGCCGTAGTAAAGACGGAACATATAGAATGCAGTCATAGCTGCAACACCAGTCATCCACCATCCACAGATTGGTGAGTATGCGAAACATGCAGAAATAATCTCATCCTTAGAACTGAAGCCGGAGAAGAATGGAATACCTGCAATAGCGAGACATGAAATAAGGAATGTAGCATGTGTGATAGGCATATACTTTCTTAAACCACCCATTGCTGACATCTCGTTTGAGTGTACTGCATGAATGATACATCCTGCACCAAGGAACAGACAAGCCTTGAACATAGCATGAGTGAACAGATGGAACATGGATGCCATATAACCCAGCGAAGAGTGGTTGTTGATATATGCATCTCCGTCATGTCCTGGCAGACATACACCTAATGCAACCATCATGAATGCTATCTGTGATATTGTTGAGAATGCCAATACTCTCTTGATATCGCTCTGGGCACATGCTATTGCTGCTGCATAGAATGCAGTAAAAGCACCTACCACGACAACGATAGAAAGTTGATTGGGTGCATAGTCAATCCACAATGGGAACATACGTGCTATCTGGAATACACCAGCTACTACCATGGTAGCGGCATGGATAAGTGCAGATACTGGTGTTGGACCTTCCATAGCATCTGGCAGCCATATGTGGAGTGGGAACATTGCTGACTTACCAGCACCACCGATAAACATCAGTACAAGTGCTGTCGGAAGTATCATACCACCAGCGAGGAATGCCTTGTCTGCGTTACAGTTGGTAAAGGTGTTAGCTGCTGCACCGATTATCTCTGTACCCGTAAATGAGAAGTTGAAACTCTGGGTATAGAAACCGAATATCAATATACCGATAAGGAAGAACATATCGGCAAAACGGGTTACGATGAATGCCTTCTTTGATGCGTGAACGGCTGCTGCGAGAGAGTAATAGAAACCGATGAGCAGATATGAGCTGACACCCACCAACTCCCAGAACATATACATCTGGAAAATGTTTGTTGCCAGCACCAATCCCAGCATAGAGAATGTGAACAGCGAAAGGAAGGCGTAGTAGCGTTGGAAACCCTTTTCTCCGTGCATGTAGCCAAAGGAATAGATATGTACCATCAACGATACTGTAGAGATGACAATGAGCATCATTACTGATATCGGGTCAAGTAATATACCAAGATCGAAATGCAGATTACCTAATGGCAACCAAGTAGTGTTATAAGGTACTACGGTAGCATAGGTACCGTCAGCAAGACGGTCCATGCCAAAATACTGGAATGCAGTAATATAGCAGAGTATTGTCACAATACCAAGAGAACAAGTTCCCATCAGGCCTGCTATCTTGTGTGACCAACCATTCTTACCTCTAAAGTAATCTATCAAACCGATTACCAAGAATGAGAGCAGAGGCAGAAGAAGTATACCGATTGTATATTCGAAAGTCATAGTTCTTTTCTTTTTAGGGTTTGAAGATTAGAGTTTCATGTTTTGTATGCTTGTTACCGAATCACTCTTGAAGTGACGGTAAGCATTGATAATAATTGCTATTGCAACAGCTGATTCTGCAGCGCTGACACCGATAGAGAAGAGTGTGAAGAACATTCCCTCCAATGCTTCCGGATAGAGAAGGCGGTTGAATGCAGCGAAATTTATGTCAACAGCATTGAGCACCAATTCTATGCTAACAAGCATTGCAATCATATTACGACGAGTTACGAAGCCGAATACGCCGATGAAGAAAAGAAGTGCACTGAGCACGAAGAAACATTGTACTGGTACCATTTATTTGTCCTCCTTCTGATTACGTGATACAACAAGTCCTCCTATGATACAAGCCAATAGGAAGAGTGAAATAAATTCGAATGGCAGTACATACTGATATTTCTCAGAACCCATCAGTGTCTCACCGATTCTCTCCATAGGAACTTCTACGTCAGGCACAGAGCAGAATTTGTCAAAGAAAGCAGTACGCAACTGTGCTATGATAACTGTCAGGCAGCCTGTGAGGGCTACCAGTCCTGCAATTGTCATACGCTTCCAGTCGATTTTTTCCTTTATACCCTGAAGGCTACGCTTGGAAATTAATTGTATGGCAAAGATATATATCATTGTCATGCCGCCTGCATAGATGCTCAATTGTGCAGTACCGATGAAGGTGTAGTCAAGCAGGAAATATAGACCTGCTATTGCAAAGAGCACAAAAAGCAATGCAGTAACAGAACGCATGATGCTCTTTGTCATTACGGAGAATATGGCTGCGCAGAGTATTACTGCTGCCAATATTGCGAATACTATTATATTTGCCATGTTTATGCCTCCTTATTGTTTACCTCTTCGTCAGCCTTTGGCTTTGCCTCTGGAAGTACTGGCGGAATATTGAGGTGTAATGCTAAAGCATCACGGTTAAACACTGCATTCTCAAAGTCCTTTCGAAATTCAATAGCACCGAAGTTACAAGCATTTACGCATAGTTGGCAGAACATGCAGTCACCAAGATTGTAAAGGTAGTCAACCAATACTTTCTTTTTCTTGCCATCCTCTGTTTCAACCATTTGTGATGTAATCTTGATAGAGCCGTTAGGACATGTCTTTTCGCACAGCGTACAAGCAGTACACTTGTTCTTGCCATTTTCATCGTGTGGCATTACCAAAGTGCCGCGATGGCGTTCTGCCACGTGCTGTGTCTTGCGGTTTTCGGGATACTGCTCGGTTATCTTCGGAGTAACATACTCGCCCATGGTAATGTCCATACCTGTGAGCAGAGTCTTTACTCCTGCCAGAGCAGTAGCGAAGTATGATTTATTGTTAGCCATTGTGTATTATTTGTCTTTCTTTATTGCAATGTCAACGCCAACCAACTTCTGGTCTCTTGCGAAAGCAGAGCGGAATTTCATAGCGCGTACACAGATTAATATTGCCAAAGCCACGATTGCTGTCAGCACGATGTAGCTGACATACTGTATTCCTGTGATGTCGAACGCAACACAGACAGTCATCAGTACCAGATTGCAGAGTGCTACTGGCATGAGGTATTTCCATTCCAGTGTCAATATCTGGTCGATACGCAGACGTGGGAATGTCCACTTTACCCACATCAGCAGCCATACTATTGCAAAGGCTTTACCCAAGAACCATACTATACCTGGGATGTAATCCATAACAGCATCAAATTCTGCTATGCCAATGTGTATAGGACACCATCCACCAAGGAATACCAAGCTTGTTATTCCAGATACGATGAAGAGATTCAGGAATTCTGCAAGATAGTAGAATCCGAATCCCATACCGGAATATTCTGTGTGGTAACCGGCAGTAAGTTCTGACTCGGCTTCAGCAAGGTCGAATGGACCACGGTTAGCCTCGGCATTACCAGCGACGAGGAAAATCAAGAAAGCAATTATTGCAGGAATATGTCCCTGGAATATCAGCCATCCGAAAGGACCAGTCTGTGCCTCTACGATGCCGCTCACCTGCATTGTTCCAGTCAGGATACATGCGGTTATGAGACAAAGTCCAAGAGACATTTCGTATGAAATCATCTGAACAGCACCACGCATGGCAGATACCACGCCGTATTTGTTGTTTGATGACCATCCTGCAAGGAATATGCCTACAACGCCGATAGCACTCAGTGCCGTATATAGGAATATACCTACATTAAAATCTAATACTATCGCACCCTTGTTCCAAGGCAAGAATGCAAAAGCGCCTATAGAACCCATAATAACGAGTATTGGAGCCAAGGCATAAAGCAGTTTGTCTGCTTTGTCAACAAAGAAAATCTCCTTTGTGAGCATCTTGAGGACATCGGCGAACACCTGCAATAGTCCCCAAGGACCTACACGCATAGGGCCAAGACGGCACTGGAAGTATGCACACACCTTACGCTCCATGAATATCAGCGCGATTGCAAGGAGGGCATAGCCAACTATTATCAGTAAACCAACGACGATACACTCAATCAGAATCGTGAGCCATTCAGGACATCCGATGAGGTTCATCAGCAGGTCATGGAACCATGTTGAAATTATTGAGAAGTCAAACATAATTATAGTTTATATAAATAAAGGTGTGTGATTATCTGTCAATATCAGGGATAATATAATCCAATCCTGCGCCAACGGCAATAAGGTCGGCAATCTTTGTTCCCTGCAGCATTTCATCAAGTGCAGCGACAAGTGTCAGGGCCATAGGACGGAACTTTAGGCGGAAAGGAGACTTGTCACCCCTCGAATCCAGATAGACACCGAATTCTCCGCTTGTTCCCTCAACAGCATAGTACCATTGACCTTCTGGACATTTTATGATTGGTTTCTGCTTGATGTAGTATTCACCCTCTGGTATATTGTCGATGAGCTGTTCTATGATACGCAGGGACTGCTCAATCTCCTTCACACGAAGGTAATAGCGGTCTTGTGCATCACAACCATCAAGCACTACCTGATCCCAATCTACCTTGTCATATACGCCGTAAGGATAGTTCTTTCGCATATCGTTTGCCCACTGTGAAGCACGACCGTTAGAACCGCTGATACCATAGCTGATACACTGTTCCTTTGTGAATACGCCGACACCTTCAAGACGCTGATGTGTTATGACATTGTCACCGAAGACATTGACATACTCTTCAAGCTTTGGACGCAGGTATTCTATCAGTTTCTTGCAGTTCTCCTGGAAGTTTGGATCTATATCATCCTGCAGGCCGCCAATTCTGTAGTAGTTCTGAATGAGGCGTCCGCCAGTTGTCTCTTCCATTACATTGAGGACATACTCACGGTCACGCATGCAATAGAGGAATGCTGTAAGAGCGCCAAGGTCCTGTGCATAACATCCTAAGTATAGCAGATGACCATCAATACGCTGTAACTCATCCATTATAGTGCGGATGGTCTTGATGCGGTCGTTAAGTTCTACATCCAAGGCTTCCTCTATGACACCTACTAAAGCATGGCGGTTCATCATAGCTGAGAGGTAGTTCATACGGTCTGTCATAGCGAGAGTCTGTGGATATGTCATCTCCTCTGCCATCTTCTCGATACCTCTATGTATGTAACCAAGGTGTGGGTAAATCTTTTTAACGGTTTCTCCGTCAAGGATTGTCTCAAGGCGTAGCACACCGTGTGTTGATGGGTGCTGAGGACCGATATTTATTACGAAATCTCCCTCCTTGAAGAGTGGATGAGTAGTTTCAACCACTTTTCCGTTGGCGTCAAGATTGTACTCTGTTGTGGTAGATACCTCTGTATCGTCTTCCAGTGAGTATTCTTCTGATGCAACAAAATCCTTGCGGAAAGGATAGCCCTTGAAGTCGTTTCTCAAGAAAAGACGACGCATGTCCTTGTTACCAAGGAAACGGATGCCGTAGAAGTCATAAACTTCTCTTTCCAACATCTCTGCACACTTGTAAAGACCGCTGATAGACTGAATGTAATAGTTTCCGTCTATCTTCTCAGCCATTGTCTTGGTGCTTATTCTCTCGTGTGTCTGGGTGTTTTCAAGAATGTAAATACAACCCAGGGAATAATCGTCTTTGTTTTCTTCACCCTCGGCAGTACCGAAATCTTCGCCGATGATGGTTACGAGATAGTCAAAATTCTTCTCGTTCTTCAGTTTTGTCATCTCAGAGGCGAACTCACGAAATGAAAATTCAATTGGATTTAGTTTCATTGTCCTTGCCTCCCTGATTATTTGAATGTATCGTTAATTTCTTTCTTCACAAAGTCTTTCACCTCACCGGCAGTCTTTTTCATCTTGTTGATGAAATTCTTTGGTATGTCGCTAATAACGAGTGGATTAGGATTATCCTCTTTGTGGTTCACACCACCGAAGAATTTCTCCACCTTCACCTTTCTCTGCAACTGCATCATACCATATAGGATTGCTTCCGGACGTGGAGGGCAGCCTGGTATGTAAACATCTACCGGCAGGAATTCGTCTATGCCCTTTACTACGTGGTAGCTCTTCTTGAAAGGACCGCCGCTGATGGCACAGCCGCCGACAGCAATGACATATTTTGGCGTAGCCATTTCGTCATACAGACGCTTGAGTACTGGAGCCATCTTGTGAGTAATGGTGCCTGCACACATTATCAGGTCTGCCTGACGTGGACTGTTTCTTGTTACCTCGAAACCGAAACGGGCAAAATCGTAGCGTGCACATCCGCATGCCATAAACTCAATACCGCAGCATGATGTGGCAAAGGTCAGTGACCATAGTGAGTTGCTACGTCCCCAGTTGATGAGTGAGTCAAGATTGCCGACAATAAGGTTTACTCCGTTTTCGTTAAGTTCGTTGATGAGTTTCTCCAACGTTTCGTTGTCCTTCCATTCGTTATATGGAATGTTCTTGATACTTGGCTTTCTTATTTCCATTCCAACGCTCCTTTCCGCCATGCATATGCAAGGCCAAATACTAACACTAGCATGAAGAAGCCGATAGAAGCTAACGCCATCACGCCAAATTTGTTAACAACAACTGCCCATGGGTATAGGAATACAGTCTCGACGTCGAACATCAGGAAGAGTAGGGCGAAGAGGTAATATCCTACGTGCATCGTCAACCACGACGTACCGCGAGTAGGAATACCACACTCAAAAGGCTCACCCTTTACTGGTGCATACGTACGAGGACCAAGTAGTTTGGCCATGATGTATGCCGCAACAACTAGAAAAACAGCTGTTATGATTACGGTAATAAACAGTGTGAAATACATACTTTTTTATAAAAAAACTTAATTTTGCGTGCAAAGGTAATAAAAATCCTTGAAATGACCAAATAAAGTTTTTAAAATAATTATTGTGGCACGTAATTTGTTGTGTAAAAAGCAAAAATAATTTCACTTTTTATATTTTTGCACGCATTATGAGTAGATATGAAGTTCCAGTTTTACTTTTGACAGGTTATTTGGGAAGTGGTAAGACAACACTCCTCAATCGTATTCTTAACAATGAAAAAGGTATAAAATTTGCCGTTATTGTAAATGATATCGGAGAGGTGAATATTGATGCCGACCTTATAGAAAAAGGTGGCGTAGTAGATAAGCAGGATGATTCTCTGGTTGCCTTGCAGAATGGTTGCATATGCTGTACTCTGAAGATGGATCTCGTTCAGCAGCTTAATGATATTGTAAAGCTCCAGAAGTTTGATTACATCGTCATTGAAGCCAGCGGTATATGTGAGCCGGCACCTATTGCACAGACGATATATTCTATCCCAAGTATGGGTGACCAGTTCTGTCAAGGTGGCATACCTCGTCTTGACTGTATCGTGACGGTTGTTGATGCTCTTCGTATGAAGGACGAGTTCGGGTGTGGTAAGTCCCTGCTTGGTGCCCAGCGCGATGAGGAGGATATCGAGAATCTCGTTATTCAGCAGATAGAGTTCTGTAATATCATTCTTCTGAATAAAGCATCCGAGGTTACTCCTGATGAACTGAAGCGTGTGACAGAGATAGTTCGCGCCATACAGCCAAAGGCTGAGATAATTCCTTGTGACTATGGTGATGTTGATTTCGATAAGATTCTTGGTACAGGAATGTTCGACTTTGATTCTGTCGCTACCTCCGCAGCATGGATTTCAGAGATAGAACAACACGACCCACATAACGAAAACGATAACGAAAACGAAGACGAAAACGAAGAGCATCACCATCATCACGAACATGAGCATGAGCACCATCATCATCATCACCATCATGATCACGATCACGATGAGCATGATGAGCATTGTGAGTCACATCATGGTGGAGAGTGTACCTGTGGGCATCATCATAACAATGAGGAGACTGGTGAGGCAGAGGAATATGGTATAGGAACCTATGTATATTATGCCCGCAAACCGTTCGATATCGTACAATTCGACGATTTTGTAGCCCGCAAATGGCCTAAGAATATTATTCGTGCCAAAGGTCTCTGTTGGTTTGTTGACCAGCCGCATCTCTGCTATATCTTCGAGCAGGCAGGACGTCAGGTGAAACTCGAGAATGCCGGTCAGTGGTATGCTACAATGCCGGAGGACGAGTTGAAGCAGTTCCGTATAGATAATCCTGGCGTTAACCGTGATTGGGACGACCAATATGGCGACCGCATGCAGAAACTAGTGTTTATCGGTCAGAAACTCGACAAAGCTGCCATCAAGAAAGAACTCGACAGTTGTCTCGTTGACTGGTCAAAGGTCTAAGGACCGCTCGGCGCTGCCGAGGTCAAAGGTCAAATGTCAAAGGCTTTTCAATGTACAATTTTCAATGTTCAATGTGAAAAAAGCTGTTATCTATATTTCTGTTGCTCTTGCAATAATTGTGGTCATCCTGATTGGTGGCAGCTTTTATATGTTGCAATATTCTCTTGGATCTAATCCTGCGAGATTAGATGCAAACAGAGCATATAAAGAACTTTTTTCAGACTATCCTGAAACCGTTGAGTGGATGGATAGTCTGCGTCGTATTGATGCCTTGCACGATATTGTCCTCACTATGCCGCAGGGGTATCAGTGTCATGCCTATTATATCCTGACGGGCAGTAATCGTACAGCCCTCGTCATTCATGGGTGGAGGGATGTTCCGATAAAATATTTCTATCTGGCACGCATCTATGAACGTGAATTTGGTTATAATGTCATAATTCCCGATGTATATGCCCACGGAAAGAGTGATGGTGACATGATTCGGATGGGGTGGCTCGACAGGCTTGATATGCTCCGCTGGCTTGAAACCTTCAAGACAGATACTATGGTGGTTCATGGTGTCTCTATGGGTGGAGCAACGACAATGATGCTTTCTGGTGAGAAGATGCCTTCTGGCATCAAGGATATCCGTTTCGTTGACGATTGCGGATATACCAGCGTGTGGGACGAGTTTGCTGGAGAATTAAAGAATCAGTTCGGCTTGCCTGAATTTCCTCTTATGCATTCCACCAGTCTATTGTGTCAGTTGCTGTATGACTGGGGCTTCGATGAGGCTTCGTCTATAAATCAAATAAGAAAATGTCGCTACCCGATGCTTTTCATACATGGTGATAGCGACACTTTCGTACCTACTGAAATGGTTTATCGTCTGTTTGCAGCTAAGAAGGGCCCTAAGGAACTATGGATAACAAAGAATACTGATCATGCTCACTCTTATAGGAATCACAGGGCAGATTATATCCGTCATCTGAAGAAGTTCCTCAACGTCAATAACCCATAACCTATAACCTATAACCATTATTTCCTCAGCAACTCCACGATGCGTGATAATTGGTTTGGTATGCGAATCTGTTGCGGACATTTCGGCAGACATTCCTCGCAGTCCATACACTGGTTGGCACGAGCTTCTGCTGGGAGAGCCTCAAAATACTGTGCCGTGAATTTTTCCTTCATCTCAGCATAGTTCGCAGCATCCTTGTCAGGCAGCGGTATGAGGTGATTGTTGACGGCATTATTATGGAAGCTGAAGTTTCCCGGAATGTTTACGCCATAAGGGCACGGCATACAATATTCGCATGTGGTACAAGGAATTGTTGGGTAGCCCGCCATCTGGTCTGCAATCTTCTCCAGCAGCTTGTTCTCAGCCTCCGTGCAAGGCTCCAGTGGTGAGAAGGTCTTTACATTATCTATAAGGTGGTCCATTCGGTTCATGCCCGAGAGCGTCGTCAGGACGTTAGGGTAGGAGCCCACCCATCTGAAGGCCCAACGTGCTGTGCTGTCATCAGGACGCACCGCCTTCAGTTGGTCTGTCAGTTCCTGTGCCATCCTTCCGAAGGCACCGCCGCGAAGAGGTTCCATGATGACGCATTGTATTCCCAACGACTCCAATTTGTTATACAGATACTCCGCATCAGCATCATGGCGACGGCCTTGTCTTATAGAGGCATGACGCCAGTCGAGGAAGTTCATCTGTATCTGCACAAAGTCCCACTTGTATTCGTCCTGTCTGTCAAGCAGCCAGTCAAAATCACGGACATCGCCATGATAAGAGAATCCAAGATGCTTTATGCGTCCTGCCTCACGCTCCTTCATCAGGAAATCGAGTATGCCGTTGTCAAGGAAACGTCCCTTCAGCGAATCCATACCACCACCGATGCTATGCAGCAGGTAGTAGTCGATGTAGTCAACCTTCAATCTCTCGAACGAACGTTCATACATTTCTTTTGAAGCATCGAAAGACCACAGGCGGCGATTCTGGTTCGACATCTTCGTGGCAATATGGAATTTCTCTCTTGGATGACGGCTGAGTGCCTCGCCCGTCAGAACCTCCGACTGCCCTCCCATATACATAGGAGCGGTGTCAAAATAGTTTACGCCATGACTGATGGCGTAGTCAACCATCTCGTTGACGGCAGTCTGGTCGTTAGGCAGACGCATCATTCCGAAGCCAAGTAGCGAGATGTGCTTTCCGGAATTGTGCTGCACACGATAGGTCATTGCATTCTTAGACGCATCACTTGTCTTTGTAGATTTCTTGCTGAGTAAAGGGCTTGCCAAACTTTGTATCGGGTCCAGCCCCATCATTACCATTGCAGAACCAGCACCTATGCCGAGGCGCTTCAAAAATTCCCGTCTGTCTAAATTCTTTTTTGCCATAATCTTTATTGGAGAGTGAGTAATTCGCATACAAATGTACGAAATAAGACGGAATTATGTCATTGTTGACAAAAAAATATTATAAATTCTGTCATTATTTGCTACTATTTAAAATATTTTGTTTATTTTTGCACCAAATAACTAACTAAATACGAATTAATTTATGAAAAAATGTTTTGCTGTAGTAGCTATGCTCTGCATGGCTCTAATGATTCAGGCTGATAATGTTGTTGCCGATGAAGGTGCATGGTGTTGGTTTGCCGACCCTCGTGCAGTACACTACGAAAATCCCTCGGGAACTATCAATGCCACCTACATAGGTTATATAGATGTTCATGGCAATGTAAAGGCTACACAGTACGATTGGTTGAAGCAGCGTAAGACAGAAGTGCTTATACGTTCTTATTTCCAACCAGACGATCACAACAATCCCACCTTCATCGTGCTTCCTGATGAGCGAGTGATGATATTCTATACACGCCATACTGACGAGCCGAAGATATGGTACCGCATCTCCAAGAAGCCCGGTGACATCACCCAGCTTGGTGATGAGAAATATCTTGCTACTGCAAATAATACCACATATCCGTCGCCCTTCATCCTTAGCGACGACCCACAGCATATCTATCTCTGCTGGCGCGGCATCAACTGGCATCCTACCATTGCCCGCCTCACCATGCCAGATGCCAATGACAACTGCAGTTTTGATTTCGGACCCAAGCAGATTGTTCAGTCAACAGGTGCACGCCCTTATGCAAAGTATCAGAGCAATGGACGCGATAAGATATATGTGTCATATACAACGGGACACCCAGACAATGAAATGCCTGACTGGCTGTATTTCAATGTTATAGATATAAATAAAGGTAATGGTCCTATCCTGCGTGACCTGAATGGCAAACAACTGAGTATTATCAATAATGGTGTCTTTAATGTCAGCAAGACAGACTCATACGCCAGCAGTTATCCCGCTACCATCGTAGATAAGTCTGCCAACATCCGCAACTGGGTATGGCAGATAGCTCTTGACAAGGAAGAGCATCCTGTCGTGGCTTATCCACATATAGACGATGCAAAGACAACTCACGTATATTGGTATGCCCGTTGGAACGGCTCTTCATGGAAGAATACATGGGTGCAGTATGGCGGTCATGCATTCCACCAGAACTGGAATTCTACCGAGAAGTGCTACAGCGGTGGTATGGCGATAGATCCTGAGAATATCAACGACCTATATCTCAGCATACCGACGAAGAATGGCGTATATAATAAGGATGGTGTCTATGAGATATGGAAATATACCATCAATGATGCTGGCGAGGTGGCTGGTTCTACACAGATTACTACCAATTCTCCTAAGAACAATGTTCGTCCTTATATTATTCCAGGTTCAAAGAACTGCCCGCTGCGCCTCGTCTGGATGCAGGGCGATTACTACTATTGGATAGTACGTCAAGGATATCCTCAGGGCTATCCTACTGCCATACATAGTAATTATGCTTGGCAGGAAAATGTCTCGGATGTCTCAGCATCTGTCGTAAACTGTACCTGCTTGAAAGCTAATCAGACACTTAATATGGCTATTGCCATGAATACAGCAAAGTATGAAGGTGTGATTTTAAGTTCTGATGACGGCAATTTCGTTTATTCGCTTAATGGTAGCACTCAGTATCCTGAACTTACTGTCAACGGCACTACATACAAGAGTCAGAATCGTCTTCTGACGAGTGACGACTGGGCAACGAAAAGTTCTGGCACCAGCGGTGACAACCATCCTACAAAAGTCACTACATGGGTGTTGACAATGACGTATGATGGCGAAACACTTACTATCTACCGTAATGGGCTGGTAGATCAGGTAGTTGAGGTTAAGAACCTTGACGTGGATAATATACATGTCAGCGGCAGCGATTTCAATCATCAGTGTATTTCTGCTTCTGCCTATGGCGTATCTGCTACTCCTATGGAGGTGCAGCAGATTGTTGCGGAGTCACAGGAGAAAATCGATGCTGCATTGGAAGAGACTGCTCTCTCAGCATTGTCGTTGCCTGACGAGATACATACCGATATTATCCTGCCTACTACCTCTCTGGGGCAAACGGTGAAGTGGAATTCTTCCAAGGAAGATGTACTTTCTTCTGTTGGAGTATTGTCTCCGCAGAAAGAGAACACTTCATTAGTATTAACTGCTAACGTCGGAACCAAAAGCCGTCAGTTTGAAATACAGGTGCTGGCTCGTGACATAGCCAAGAGTATTCGCTATGAACAAACGTCCCCCCTTGACCTCACGTCAAATTCAGCCACTGGCTTCAATACAAACAAATTTGTTTTAGCCCCTTCCGGACTGCTTGAGGGATTGCGCTCCTTCACTTTCCTTGTAACGGTGAAACCAAGTGCGCTGACAGCGATGCCTCGCATCTACGACTTCGGTTCAGCATCTGGCAACAGCCTGTTCCTGAGAGCTAACCCGTTATCTGCCGGCATCAAGTATAATGGCGGTGCTACCACTATGGTAAATGCAACTAAGCAGTTGTCGCTCAACAAGGAGACAAAATTGGCAGTCTCCTTTGATGCTGCCACTCATACCACTCGAATATATATCGATGGTGAGGAAAACGTCTCTGGTACCACAAACGTCAGTGAGGCATACATGCTTTATGAGGTGGCAAAAGACTCTCGCAACTACATAGGTCGTACACAATGGTGGGACTCTAACGTTGCAAACGACAATCAGGACTTCCGTGGCATTATCAGTGACCTGAAACTATATGATGTCATGCTTACCCGTAAGGAGATATGTGACATTCAGGGAATTTCTTACGAAGAGAGCGAACTGCCTACGGCTCTTGTGAATGGAGATTTTGAGGAGTCTTATAGCATAATGCAAGGCACGGGTGTCAACTCTGATCGTGCCATATATCTTCCTAAAGGATGGACAGTTGCTTATTCAAATGGTAATAATAACGACATTACTGCCTTGAAGTCTGGAGATATGTATTTCAGCAATTTCTTTGCTTCTCGTCCTGCGTCAGTTACAGGAAGTAAACAGACCTATTGGGTGCGACAGAATTGGGGCACCAGCACTATCACCCTGAAACAGGAGGTAAGGCTGCCCAAAGGTGCATATACATTCAATGCTGATGTCTGGAAAAGTGGTAGCGGAGGTGATGTAGATATAAAGATACAGACAGAAGGCGGTAAGACAGTAACAGTACCGTCGCCTGGTAATAAGGAAGCATGGCAACATGTTACGTCATCTTTTGAAAGCGATGGCATAGCATCTACAACAATACTTCTTTCAGCCGTTCATACCTACAATGGTTCGGAAAAGATTATAGGTTTCGACAATATAGAACTAACAAGTAATCCAACATCTATCAAAGATGTTACCCGGCATAAGCATATCAAGTCATCTGAGGTTTATGACCTGACAGGGCGCAGAGTTAAGACGCCATCACAGGGTATATATATTATTGACGGAAAGAAGAAAGCTTTCTGATAAGGTCTAATGTCTAAAGCCAAAGGTAAATTTCGACAACACTATAAATTCACGCTTTTCCCAAGAACTTCGCATCAATAAATCTTTGGAAGGCATCTTTGTACATATCACCTACGGGCAGATATGTCTCCGCATCCATGATGATGCGGTTCTTGTTCACCTCCTGAATTTTTGTGAGGTTTACGATGTATGAGCGATGTATCCTCATAAAGTTCTGTGGCAGTCTTTCCTCCATTTTCTTCATGGAGAGTAGGGTGACTATTGGCTTCTCTTCTCCTTCTATGTGAATCTTGAGATATTCGCTCATAGCTTCTACATAGCGAATGTCAGCAATGGTGATTTTCACTACCCTGTAGTCGGTCTTTAGGAAAATGACGTCGTCACTTTCAGCAGTGAGAGGTGACCCTTGAACTTCTTGAACTCTTGAACCTTGAACTCTCTCTTTCAGCCTGTTTGCGGCACGCTGAAAGTCCTGCATGCCGAATGGCTTCAGCAGATAGTCAACAGCATTCACCTTGAAACCCTCAACGGCATATTCGCTATATGCTGTAGTGAAGACTATCAGTGGCGGCGCCTGCAGCGACTTTACAAAATCCATTCCGTTGAGGTCAGGCATATTGATATCGCAAAAGATTGCATCGACTGTGTCCTGCTCTAAGAACTGTCGTGCCTCAAGCGCACTCTGACATTGTGCTACAAGTTCCAGAAATGGCGTTTTCTTTATGTATGCGGCAAGTTGCTGTAGTGCCAGCGGCTCATCGTCTATAGCTATACATCTTATCATACGAGTGGTATTTCGAGTGTTACGTGATAGGTGGTTGCTTCGTCCTTTATATTCAGCAAATAGTTTTCTCCGTATATCAGGTCCAGGCGCTTCTTCACATTAGCCAGTCCTACACCGCCTTTCTCCTGATTAGGCCTTTCGCACTTGCTGTTGCTACATTCGAAATATAGTCTATTGTCTCTTACCTCAGCAGTGATGTGTACGAAGGAATCCTGTTGGTAACTGATGCCGTGTTTGAAGGCATTTTCTATGAAGGTGATGAGCATCAGCGGGGGCACTTCTTTGTCGGGTACTGTCGTTGGCAGAGAAACCTTCATATCCACCTTTTCCGTGTAGCGCAGCCGCATTAGGGTGATGTAGTGGCGTATGAAGTCGAACTCACGACTGATGGAAACACCCTTCTTGTCTCCCTCGTAAAGCACGAAACGCATCATCTTCGACAACTCCACAATGGTGTCTTTCGCCTTCTCGGGGTCTATGTCCACCAAGGCGTGGATGTTGTTGAGGGTATTCATGAAGAAGTGCGGATTTATCTGATATCTCAGGTATTCCAACTGCTGCTGCAGGTTCTCCTTCTCCAATATCATCAGCTGTTTAGCATCGTGGCGGGATTTGAAGTAGAATTTCACACCCAGGTTGACACCCAACATCAACAGCATAACGATGATGGCAACGATGTCATGTTCCCCAAACATTACGGGTGGCTTTCTTTCCTCGTGGCGTGGGGGGCGATGGAAATCGTGATGTCCGTCTCTCTTCTCAACCATCTCCATCCTCTCTCGTGGAGGCTCGAAAGTGTGTTTTGGCTTGTGGGAACATTGGTAGGCAACAAAGACTGCGACGATAACCGCGATGGTGCTCAAATAGAGAGCGCGTTTTTGCCTAAACACCAGCAGTGGAGCCATTAGGAAATTATGTAGCAGGAAGATGACGAGGTATATTCCCAACCTTCCCCAAATCATAAACACCTCTGCCCAATCGAAGGCGTAGTTTGCATCCTCCACCGTCCTGATATAAAGACTCAGCACTGGCACTGTGAAGAGCATTCCCCACAGTGCCAAGTATGTCATATTCTCATATTTATTATGTTCCTGCATCCATTTCATATAACGCAGATTTTTAGCAATTATTGTCAAAGGTCAAAGGTCAAAGGTCAAGAGGCTTTAACCTTTAACCTTAACCGTTACCATCTCTGACCGCCGCCATTGCCAGAAGAGTAGTTGCTGAGCGATACGCTGCTGCCGCCACTTACTGTGCCACCAATGTTCAGCGTGCCGTTACAGAGATCTGTTCCACCGCTGATGCTAACACCTGAGGTGAGGATAGGGGTTGATGAGGTATATACGATGAGCTTCAGAGAACTGCTGCCGCCGCCCCAAGGACCGCCGCCACCACCAGTGTTGCTGCCTGTTGCCGGTGTCTTGAAGGCTGCTGCTAATGTGCCGCCGTTATATAGTACAAACCAGCTGTTCTTTGACCATGAAGAGGTGTATTTGCATGTACCATTAGTGATGCTGACACCACTCTCAAGGTCGCCTACTGCTATCAATGTACCACCTGAGATATAGAGTTTTTTACCCTGTTCTGTATTAGCATCAAGTGACTTCTCTGGATTGCCTGTGCCGACAGCATATACCACTCCGCCTTTTACATAGAAATTGCCGTTAGAATCCATTGCGTCGTTGCCAGATGAGATGCAGTAGATATAGCCACCATTGACAGTAAGGTCGCCCGTACCGTTAGTGTCAGTATTATAAGAGGCATTAATGCCGTCGTCGGATGAACTGACGTATGTCTGTCCTCCGTTGAAGGTGATGTAGGTCTTAGACTCTATACCCTCGCCTCCGGCACCACTGGTAGTAACGTTGACTATGCCGTCATTGATAATTACAGCACCATCTACCTTGATGCCCTTTGGTGACGATTTATAGTCGGAGTCATAACTGTCTAACTGCCGTGAGTTTGATACTACCGACAGCGTTCCCGTAGAACTTGCCACAACTGCATTACCGGATGTCTTTATTGTTGTTGTGCCGCCATCTATGGTCAGAGTTCCATCGGCATTGATGCCCTTACCGCCAGCTCCTGTGCTGGTGAGATTCAATGTGCCGCCGCTTATGGTCATATTGCCGTCAGCACCCAGACAGGAAGCGGACTTTGTCTTCAGCTTATCAGCATCCCAAGCACCGCCGCCGCTGGTATTCACCGTGATAGTACCATCAGTGATGATTATGTCGCCCTCGCTATTGATACCCTTGCAGGCAGCAGCAGTGATATTAGCATTGAAAGTGCCACCATTTATATATATGTTACCTGTATCCTCATCCTCATGACCGCCCTCAGCAGCATCGGTAGCAGCGATAGGAGTGCCCTCATCGTTGTCGATGTCACACTGTACGCCGTCATCGCCCACACCGCTGATGTTCAGTTCACCGCTTTCCATGAGGAAGTATTCGTTGCATGAGATACCGTCCTTCGTAGCAGCGAGGATATTCACTGTGCAGTTTTTCATTTCCGTATAGTCGCCGCTCTTGATGCCGTGAGCCTTGCTGCCGTAAGCATATACGTTGAGCACACCCTTGCCCTTCAGTTCCAGGTGTCCCTGACAATACAGGCAAGCCTTTGCTGTGCTGGCGGTGCCGTCCTTCAGAGTATTCTCCGTACCCTTTTTCACACTCATCGCGATGCGTTTGCCGTTGGTGATGTTGATAGGTGCGCCGTTAGGATTTGTCAGCGTCAGTCCATTCAGCGTCACAGTACACTTGGCACTTCCTCCGAGAGTCAGCGAACCATCGTCAGAAGCACCATCGAGATTGTATGTTATCTCAGGCAGCGTGCCGTCGTTGATGAGGTCGTTGGTCACAGCCTCGCTCTGTGTTATCGTAACATGGGCACCGCTCACGGTAACATCCACATACTGTGCTATGTTGCCGGCTACGAAAACCAGTGCTCCTGTGCCGTTATATGTTATGTTGACCTCGTTGTCGCTGACGTCGCTGTTATCGGTAAACATCGTTGTGATGTCGCTTACGTTGAATGTCTTGCCCATTATGGTTGTCGTGCTACCATCAGCAAAGGTCATCTTTCCCGTTTGGGTTGCGGGAAACTGATATGTGGCGCCGCTCGTGGTGACGTTAAGCGTCTGTGCTGTTGTTGTTGCTGCTATCGTCAGTATTGCAACTATAGTTGAAAATATCTTTTTCATCTGATGTTCACTTTTATTGTTCTGTTATTGTTCTTCACAATATATGTGCCCTTTGGCAACGCAGAGTCCTGCGGCATCATGCGTCCCTGCATGTCGTAGATGGCTGTATTGGCATCGGTGATGATGCTGTTGACGTCTATAACGGCTCTGTCAGTACTCACCACATTTATTGCCGTTGTACCATTGTCGTTAGAGAACTCCATACTCGCCAATGTTGCGAGGGGTAGAGTAGCCAATGTCTCATTGCCACTGGTAGCTATGAGGTTGTCGTTGGCAAAGGATATGGTGAGGTCTGTTGCCGTCACCGCTAATGTGCTGCCATTATTCATGGTGAATACCAAATACTGATAGTCAGCGGCTCGCATCGACATACTGCTGACGATGCAGAGCAGTGTTAGGATAATCGTCTTTTTCATATTGCTTATACTGTTTCACTTTTAACTCTTCACTCTTCACTTTTCACTCTTCACTCTACACTCTACACTCTACACTCTACACTCTTCACTCTTCACTACTCTCACCGCCTTCCCGGCATACCGCCGCCAGGCATTTGGCCGCCTCCTCCCATAGAACTTCCGCTGATGGTGTTTGAAGCCGTTACTGTTGTAGAGCTGCTGCCGTTGGTGAGGGTATAGCTGCTGCCGCTTGTGAGACTTGGAGAACTAATGATGATAGTGCCGTTGCTGAAAGATGATGGCATGAGGAACGAACAAAGTGTTGTACCATTACTGCTGATGCTTACAGAACCATTCTCTGTTACAGAGCCCGATGTTGTGATGATACCCTGCGTAGTGCTGCCAAGACTGCCGTCTGTTCTGCCACCGATGGCAAAGATGTTGCCTCCTGAGATATATAGCTTCTTCTGCTCGTTGATATCGATGCCTGTCTCTGCACCGCTACCACCGCAAGCTATTATTGTTCCACCCTTCAGGTACATATTGCCGTTAGAGTCTATAGCATCGTTATTGGTTGCTGCTGCTACCACGCTGCCGCCGCTTATCGTCATATCGCCGGTAGAGTTCAGAGCGTCGTCGTAAGCGTAAACCATAACAGTTCCACCCGATACATCAAAAGTACCCTTGCTCTCTATACCCTCAGCATTGTAGCCGCTGGTGCGTACCATGATGTCGCCACCAGAAATCTGTAGTACTCCGTAGGTCTTTGTTGGAGAAATGGTGTCGTCTTTATAACCTATCTTCATACCCTTTGGTGAAGAAGTGTAAGCACTGGGCAGATTGTCCGTATTACCGGTATAGTTGTGGCTTTCGGTCGTTCCGTTGCTATAGTACAGACCACCTTCGGTGATGATACGAATTTTACCACCTGTTATGTATGCCTCCAAGTCGGCCTTGACACCCTTGCCGCCGCTACCGGTAGCCTTAGCATATAGTTCACCGCCATTCATGTAGAAAATGCTGTCACATGCTACGCCGGCCCCAGCCTTTGTTTCCAAATCTTCTGTGTCCCATGTGCCGTTACCTGTAGCAATAGCCGTTGTACGACCACCATTTATCTTTACGCACTCATCGCCGTTGATAGCCTTAGCACCAGCTGCCGAAACCTCAACGTTCACGATGCCACCATTTATAATAATATCGCTGCCACCTTTTATGCCGTGATTGGCAGTAGAGTTGACATACAGGTTCACACCGCTCTCAATCACTACGTTGCTCTTGCCGTGAATACCATTATTATATTTACCATAGACATCCAACGAACCCGTTCCGCTGATAAACAGTTTGCCCTTTGCGAAGATAGCACCCTTATGGCTGTCGTCAGCCGTAATGCCGTCAGTTACCTTGTTTGTGCCAGAAAGGGTCAGGTAGGCATTCTTCTTGCTCTGCAAATCTATTGCCGTAGATCTGAGGTTTGTGATGTTGGCATTGTTAAGGTTCAGCCCGTATTTCGTATCACCCTCAATTGTCAGCGAGCCGTCTGCCGTTGTTCCCGTAACGACGTAGCAGATGCCTTCCGTGCTACCATGATTGGCAGTGATGTCATTACCGCTAACCGTTATTGTTACGCCATTGATAGTAGTTGCCACAGGATTAGCCATATCTATATTTACTATTGTGCCAAACGTATTCTCACTTGGGCTGTCTCCATCTTCTGGATATATAGCCGCCACAGTAGCGGCAGGCTCTGCTGTGGTTTTATCGACAGCAATCGAGAAAGTCTTCATTGTAGATAGGGTAGTAGTCGTCACTGCACCATCAGTAGTATCTCCTTCTGAAGAACTGCTGTCTGATGTGGTTTCATCATCCAGAGAATCACTTGAACATGCTGTTGTCATAATCATCATAGTCATAGCTGCTACGAACATGATGTACTTTGTCATTTCTTTCATAGAATTTTGAATTATGAATTGTTTTCGTTTGCAAAAGTACGGAAAGAACTGCTCTACATAAAATTTTTTCAGCGAACAGCCAATTATCTTCAACGAAAATGACATTGAAATTCATAATTTATAATTCATAATTCATAATTTTTTGTTACCTTTGCAGCCATTATGACAAAAACAAAAGATTATAGTAGAACGAAACTGGCTTGTTACTTGGGCTTTGTGACTCAAGCTATTGTAGCAAATTTCACTCCGCTGCTGTTTATGGTGTTTCATCGTGAGTATGAAATTCCTATCGGAAGTCTTGCACTTATCCCCGCAGTCTTTTATGCTGTGCAACTGTTGGTGGATTTCCTGTGTGCCAAATTCAAAAACATCGACTATCGCAAGAGTATCATCGTCTCTGAAGTAACATCAGCCCTCGGACTTGCCGGTATGGCGTTCTTGCCTGCGTTATTCCCAGACCCTTTGGTAGGTATCCTTGTCTGTGTTACCATCTATGCTATCGGTAGCGGACTGATAGAGGTGCTATGTAGCCCTATTATTGAGGCATGCCCATTCCCTGACAAGGAAGGCATGATGAGTCTGCTCCATTCCTTCTATTGCTGGGGTGTTGTAGGGGTTATCTTAGGTTCTACGCTCTTCTTTGCCCTCTTCGGAATTGAGAACTGGCGCATCCTGACATGCCTGTGGGCATTGATACCTTTATATAATATTATCAATTTCGCCATTTGCCCCATCGAACCTATCGTGGAGGATTCCGAAGGCATGAGTATGAGTCAGTTGTTTAAGCTGAATATGTTCTGGCCCTTCCTGCTGTTGATGGTGGCAACAGGCGCTTCTGAGGCTTCTATGGCACAGTGGGCATCCGCTTTTGCAGAAGCATCATTAGGCGTTGATAAGACAATAGGAGACTTGGCAGGCCCTTGCGGTTTCGCCTTCTGTATGGGATTGGGACGACTGTGGTATGGTAAGAAAGGACAGAATCTCAACCTTTCGACGTATATGACATGGGCAGGCATCCTGTGTTTTGCCTCTTATCTGTTGGCATCTCTGTCACCCATTCCGCTCCTCTCTTTCATAGGATGTATATTAAGTGGTCTTGCCGTCGCTATCATGTGGCCCGGCTCTATCAGCCTCACATCAGCCAGCATACCTGGTGGCGGAACAGCACTCTTCGCACTTCTCGCTCTTGCAGGAGATGCAGGCGGAACATTAGGACCATCCATCGTAGGAATCTGTACCGGTTCTGCAGAAAACAATATTCAGAGTGGTCTCTTGGCAGCATCGATATTCCCAATATTGCTAATAGTAAGCCTACTCATAATACGCAAAAAAAGAGTTCAGCTTTAATTGCTGAACTCTTTTGCTGTTAGCGGAGAGAGGAATTGACTGCGTCCATCCCTACACTGCTCGCCGCAGGGGCCCTTGCAAAGGAAATAACAAGAGAATAGCGATGCTATTTGTTCTTCTTTTTTACCGACACCAATTTCAAACAAGTTTGATTGGCGTCAGCAAAAAAAAAGAGACACCCGATTGGGTATCTCTTGTTAGTTCCTTTGCGGAGAGAGAGGGATTCGAACCCCCGGTGCCTCTCAGCACGACGGTTTTCAAGACCGTTGTAATCGACCACTCTACCATCTCTCCGAACGTCTTGTTTTGACGGCTTTTGGTCTGAAAAGCGGTGCAAAGGTAATATATTTTTTTGTTATATGCAAATTTTTTCGGACTTTTTTCAAAAAAATTATCTCATAAACAGCATTTCGCGGTATTTAGGAAGTGTCCAAACTTCGTCATCGACTTTCTCTTCGAGTTTATCGATATGATAACGCACCTGCTCCATGATGGGTTCTACAGTATCGTGGTAGGCAATGGCCTTCTCACGGATAGATGTTATCTTATTGGCTACGCGACGGGCATTGGTGAGGGCTTCGCATCCTTCCTCAATAGCCTTTATGCGGCAAGAGAATTCGTTGATGAGGGAGAGGTTTGACTGTGCTACCGTCTGGAACTGCTCTTCTGAGAGAACTGCCTTCAGGGCGGCTACATTTTCTGCCAGCTTTGTCTGATAACCTACTACCTGCGGTATGATATGGTTGATGGAGAGGTCGCCAAAGATGCGGGCTTCTATCTGCACCTTCTTGGTGTATGTCTCCCACTTGATATCATTACGGGCTGCCAACTCCTTGCGATTCATGATGTTGAGACTCTCAAACATCTTGATGGTCTCTGGGTCGGTATATCTGTCGAAGATAAGCGGACAGGATTTCTCGACATCGAGGCCACGTCGCTTTGCTTCTTCCATCCATTCGTCGGAATAGCCATTGCCGTCGAAGCGTATTGGCTTGCAGGTCTTGATGTCCTGACGCAGCACCTCAATGATGGCAGAGGTCTTCTCCTTACCAGAAGCGATGAGGGCATCAACGCGTTCCTTGAAGTTTACCAACGCTTCTGCAACAGCTGCGTTTAGGGTTATCATGGCAGCGGCACAGTTGGCCTCAGAGCCTGGTGCGCGGAATTCGAAGCGGTTACCAGTAAAGGCGAATGGTGATGTGCGGTTGCGGTCGGTATTGTCGATAAGCAGTTCCGGAATAGAAGGGATATCGAGCTTCAAGCCTGCCTTACCAGCGATATATATGGTGTCGTCGGTGCTATTCTCGAAATGGTCGAGCACTTCTGTGAGCTGTCGTCCGAGGAAAGAGGATATGATAACAGGAGGTGCCTCATGTCCGCCTAAGCGGTGAGCATTTGTGGCACTCATAATGGAAGCCTTCATCAGGCCGTTGTGCTTATAAACACCCATGAGGGTCTCTACCACGAAGGTGATAAAGCGCAGATTGCCCAAATCGTCCTTACCAGGTCCGTGGAGCAGTATGCCTGTATCTGTTGCGAGGGACCAGTTATTGTGCTTTCCTGAACCATTGATGCCGTCGAAGGGCTTTTCGTGGAGCAGACAGCGGAAACCGTGCTTGCGGGCTACCTTCTGCATCAATGACATAATGAGCATATTATGGTCAACAGCAAGGTTGCACTCTTCATAGATAGGAGCCAACTCAAACTGGTTTGGTGCTACCTCATTATGACGTGTCTTACAAGGAATACCCAGTTCCAAGGCCTGTATCTCAAGGTCTTTCATAAATTCAGCAACACGCTCTGGGATGGCACCAAAGTAATGGTCGTCCATCTGCTGGTCTTTTGCTGAAGAATGACCCATCAGGGTGCGTCCTGTCAGCAGCAAATCGGGGCGGGCGGAATAGAGACCTTCGTCGATGAGGAAGTATTCCTGTTCCCAACCGAGGTTGGTGATGACCTTCTTCACCTCTGGATTGAAATATTGTGCTACTGCTGTAGCAGCCTTGTTGATGGCTTGCAGACCCTTCAGCAATGGTGTCTTATAGTCAAGAGCCTCACCAGTATAAGAGATGAAGACTGTAGGAATCATCAAGGTGTCACCAATTACGAAGACAGGAGATGTGGGGTCCCATGCGGAATAGCCGCGAGCCTCGAAGGTAGAGCGAATGCCACCAGAGGGGAAGGAAGAGGCGTCTGGCTCCTGCTGAACGAGCGACTTGCCAGAGAATTCTTCTATCATACCACCCATACCATCATGCTCTACGAAGGCATCATGCTTCTCGGCAGTAGTATTGGTGAGAGGCTGGAACCAGTGGGTACAGTGTGTCACACCAAGTTCCATAGCCCATTGCTTCATACCATCGGCAACCTTGTCGGCTGTCTGACGATCGAGTGGGGAACCATTGTCTATGACATCGAGCATCTTGGTATAGGTGTCTTTGTCAAGATACTTGGACATCTTTGCTTTGTTGAAGACGTACTTGGCAAAGAACTCTGAAGGACGCTCTTTGGGATACTGTACATAGAGAGGATGCTTCTTAAAGGCATCACCAACAACCTGAAATCTTAAATTGGGCATTTGTGTATAGTGTATAGTTGAAAGTTTAAAGCCTTAGACCTTTGACTTTTTGACCTTTGACCTTATTTTTGGATGCAAATTTAGTTTTTTTTTACGAAATATGCAACAAAATGCGCTATTTTTTCACTTTATGGGTACTTCTACCCATCCGAGCATGTGCCGATTTTTCATCTTTTTTCCTTGTGAGAATACTTTATAATGTCCTGGGGACAGGGTAGGGAGCTGACTCTTGTAACCCATGAAGATGTCTGTTCCCTGAAGGGTGCGCACAAGAATCATCTGGGATGGTGACACATCAGCGAGGAAGGTGTCGATATTTTGTGGATGAGCAGCTCTTGCGGAGGCCTTCTTCGGACTGCTGACAGGGCGAAGGGACTCATTGCCATAGCGGTCTGTTGTAGTAACAGCAAAGTATTGTGCTGTTTTCAGAGGCGGCAACTGGATAGAGGTGCCGTGATAATCGGCCATTACGAGGTTTTGGGGATTATGGGTGTCAACAGGGGATGTCTCGGAACAATATACATTATATGTCACATCACCACCAACATCCTCCCACGAGAGGATGCCATCAGAAAAGCTTACCTTCTCAGGCGCAACAGGCGGGGCTACATCGTACCAAGTCATAGCAGACTGTAATGCCGGCAGAGCGTTGAAGTCTTTGGTGAACTGATATATACCCTTTGTGTCGTCAGTAAGGAATTTAGAGCGGAACATGGTGATTCCCATACCATACTGACGCAGTACATACATCTCGCGAGTGATATCGGTAAGTGGCCAGTTGCGTTCGCTGCGATGAAGCATATAGACGCCAAGCCCCGGGGCTACTATGCGACCATTGGAGCGTTCTTTCCAATCTATTACGAAAGGATAGAAATGCTGGTTGCGGAAATACATCATAGGATATATAGCATCCATGAGTCCCTCCTGCATCCATAAGGCTACATCCTGACACACTACATCTCGGGCATTCCAGCCAACGCTGCTCTGACGCTTTGTATCAGCATATTTTCCAACAGGAGAACAAGACAGTTGCACCCAAGGTTTCAGGGCCTTCACCTCACGATGTACAGCCTCAACGATGCGTGTGATATTATCGCGGGCTTTGGAACGATTGCGTATCTTGCCCCATGTATCGGGGTAGCGGATATAGTCGAGGTGTATGCCATCGATGTCGTATTTCTCAGTCACCTCCTTACAGAAGTCGGCAATATAGTCTGCTGTACCAGAGGCTTCGGGATTAAGAAATCCCTCGTCGCCAATTTTCTTTACCAGTTTCGGATGTGTAGAACGCAGGTTACGACAGCCTTCGCCTTTCCATTTTCCTATCGGTATGGTGACAATCCACGCATGAAGCTTCATTCCGCGACGATGGCATTCATCAATAGCAAATTGTAAGGCGTCATAATTAGGGCCGCTGCCAGGATGACCTGTAAGACATCCGTCGAAAGGTTCCATGCTGGAAGGAAATATAGTGGTGGCACGAATGCGTGTCTGAAGAAGTATGGTATTGATACCGGCTGCTGCCAAGTCGTCAAGAATCTGGGTTAATTCCTCTTTCTGAGTAGTGCTGCTATAGGAATGAGGCCAGTCGATGCCACCAATGGTAGTTAACCATACTGCTCTTGTTTCATTGGCAATGGCAGAAATACTAATTCCCATATAAAAAAATAAAAATAGAATATTTTTTAGCATAACAGCTGCAAAGGTACAAAAAAATTTGGTTGTTACAAAAAAATATTGTAATTTTGCGGTGGATTTATATATAGAAACGATGATTACTTTTACAATTAGTCTTGTAGCTTTAATCTTAGGTTACTTCATTTACGGAAAATTCGTAGAGAGCATTTTTGGCATTAATGACAAACGCAAGACGCCTGGAATAAGAAAATTCGATGGCGTCGATTACTTGGTGTTGCCTGCCTGGAAAGTGTTTATGATTCAGTTCCTGAATATAGCTGGAACAGGTCCTATCTTTGGTGCCATTATGGGTATGTGGTTCGGTCCTGTAGCATATTTGTGGATTGTCCTCGGATGTATCTTTGCAGGTGCGACACATGACTACCTTTCAGGTATGATAAGCATGAGAAAAGGTGGTATCTCGTTGCCAGACATCGTGGGACAGTATATTGGCCCCAATGCCAGAAAGATAATGCTGATTTTTACTGTTGTGCTTCTGATGTTGGTAGGTGCTGTCTTTGTACTCAGTCCTGCAACATTGCTTGCAGGTATGTTGCCAGTAGATATAGGAATTGGTCCTTTGATATTTTGGATTGGCATAATATTACTCTATTACATTGTTGCAACGTTGATGCCAGTTGACAAGATAATAGGCAAGATATATCCGCTCTTTGCTATATCGTTGTTATTCATGGCTGTAGCCCTTCTCGTAATGCTATATGTTAAGATGCCTGCATTGCCAGAGATATGGGATGGTTTGCATGATATGGGTAAGGAACGTCTTGGTATCACTAATGCTGAGCCAATATTCCCAGCATTGTTTATCACTATTGCTTGTGGCGCTATCAGTGGCTTCCACGCTACACAGAGTCCGTTGATGGCACGCTGTATGAGATGTGAACATCTTGGACGTCCCGTCTTCTATGGCTCAATGATAACAGAGGGTATCGTCGCTTTGATATGGGCAACAGTAAGTAGCTGGTTCTTCTTCTATGAGGGATGGCGCGAATTATGTCCAGATGCATTCCTGGCACAGTCAGAAAAGACTGTCACACAATTCTTTACTGCTCCACAGGTAGTGATGGAGGTATGTAAGGGATGGCTTGGAGTAGCTGGTGGTATATTGGCTGTTCTTGGTGTAGTAGCAGCACCAATAACAAGTGGTGATACAGCATTGCGTTCTTGCCGACTGATTATTGCTGATGCCTTTAATATGGACCAAAAGCCTATTGCAAAGCGACTGATGATAAGTATTCCAATATTCGTTATTACCTTTATACTTCTGGCTTGGCAGATGGATAATCCAGATAGTTTTAATACAATATGGAAGTACTTTGGATGGGCAAATCAAACACTTAGTGTATTCACACTATGGAGCATAACGGTTTACCTTGCCTTAAAGAAGAAATTCTATACCATAACACTACTGCCTGCAATGTTTATGACATTTGTATGTACTACATTCCTCGTATCAAGCAGAGTGGCATTGGGACTTGATATCACCATCGGATATGTTGCAGGATTGATAATGACATTGTTATTTGCTATAATATTCTTCAATTGGCATCATAGGAAATTCCACTTAGAATACAAATATAATCATAAAACAAATAATTAAATTAAAACAAAGAAAATTATGAAGAAGTTTTTTGTAGCTATTGCCATGCTGGCTATGACGCTGGCCTCAAGTGCACAGTCAAGTGACACACCATTCGCTAAAGGTAAAGTTTATGTTGGTGCCGGTTTCTCAGGTCTTAACCTGAACTACAACTCAAACACCAAGTGGAATTTTGATATCAATGCAAGAGGCGGTTATTTCATTGAGGACAACTGGATGCTGCTCGGAGAATTTATGTGGGGAATACGTCAGAAGGCAGACAATTCATTCAAGCTTGGTGCTGGCGCCCGTTACTACATCGTTCAGAATGGTCTGTACCTCGGTGCAGGAGCTCGATATGCACGTCAAGGAAGTGAATATAACGACTTCGTACCGAACATTAACGTCGGCTATGCATACTTCCTCAATCACTATGTTACCATAGAGCCAGAACTGTATTTTGACATAAGCACCAAGAGTTTCAAGGACTATACAGGTGTTGGTTTGCGAGTAACTATGGGAGTCTATTTCTAAAGAATCAGTTTTATGCTGTCAGTAGATGAATTGACAGATAGGCTTATAGACCTGTCGTTTGCTGAAGATATCGGTGATGGCGATCATACCACCTTGTGCTGTATTCCAGCGGATGCAGTAGGCAAGAGCCGTCTGATAATAAAGGAAGATGGTATCCTTGCTGGTGTAGAAGTGGCAAAGGAGGTGTTCCGTCGCTTTGACTCTACACTTCAGGTGGAGGTGCTCATTGGTGACGGCTCACCCGTTAAGGTGGGAGATGTTGCGATGATTGTTACCGGTAAGGTACAAAGCCTTTTGCAGACAGAGCGTCTGATGCTGAATATCATGCAACGTATGAGTGGCATTGCTACGATGACACACAAGTATCAGCAGGCCCTGATAGATGCAGGCACGAAGACTCGTGTGCTTGATACAAGAAAGACAACTCCTGGAATGCGTATGCTGGAAAAGGAGGCTGTGAAGATAGGTGGAGGCACAAATCACCGCATCGGGCTCTTTGACATGATTCTTCTGAAAGATAATCACGTAGATTTTGCCGGTGGCATACATAATGCCATCTCTCGTGCAAAGGAATACTGCAAGAAGAACGGAAAGAATCTGAAGATAGAGATAGAGGTCAGGAACTTCAAGGAACTGGAAGAAGCTCTTCTTGAAAAGCCTGATCGTATAATGTTTGATAACTTTACACCAGAAGATACCGTAAAGGCGGTACAGATAGTAAACCACCAGTGTGAGACGGAATCATCAGGCGGCATTACATTTGACAATATGATACCATACGCCAAGGCTGGCGTAGATTTCATATCATTCGGCGCCCTGACACACTCCGTAAAAGGACTGGATATGAGTTTTAAGGCTGTTTAGTTATTTACCTCGTTAGTGAGGGTAAGTGATGCGATGTCATCAATCTCGTGGATGGAAGCAAAAAGCCCCACGAAATTGGTGGCATCGTTGCTTCTTATCATATAGTTGATAGTGGTGACATTGCTGTTGTAGTCAAATCTCAGAAATTCGTCAGAGATATGCACGTTATACTGTTTCAAGCATTCACGATATGAATCCGTATTGGAAATGATATTGTTAACCTTGATACGGATAATCTTCATTTCTGCACCTTTCAGGAATTTCTTCTCAAAGTATTCGAATAGTTTGAGTACTCCGATGATGAAGAGACATGAGAAAATAGATATTATATACATTCCTGCACCAATGGCGAGGCCTAAACATGCTGTCATCCAGATGCCGGCAGCTGTAGTAAGACCGCGTACGGAACCCTTCATCTGGATTATGGCACCAGCACCAAGGAAACCAATACCAGATATTACCTGTGCAGCGATACGTCCCGGGTCACCATTCTTCAGGCCCATATATTCCTGCGGAATGTATATGGAGATAATCATAGCGAGAGTGGCTCCCATTGCGATGAGGGCAAATGTTCGCATACCTGCTGCCTGACCTTTATGACGGCGTTCTGTACCAATCAGTGCACCAAGACAAAGACTCAGAAGTAGCTTGAAAATGGCTCCAAATGTTGTTATCTCTGTTGAGAGAATTTGTTCTGTGATATAATTCATTCTTTTCTTATATTTTTGTTTTTACTTATATTTTCTTGCAGCGAATAAGCACATGAGTGTCGTCTGACAGAGTGGTGGCAAAGAGGTAGATGTTGCCTCCGTCTTTTATTTTCAATCGCTTCTTCAAATCATCTACTGTAGAAGGGAAATTTCTTATCGTCAGGTTTGCCTGTCTGATATCTTGCATAAAACTCTTTAGGTTTGCCTTTTGGAAATCACTCCTCTGCTCAACGACGAATTGTCGTGCTGGGATGTTTTCTATAGGTTTGTTTCCCAAGAATAGGTTACTCATTGGATGGAGTTTCTTTAAATTATACCATCTTGCAAAGGCATTCTGTACTCCTGCCTTCATGATGCTGGCATTGGGCTCGAAGATGATGGCACCTTCTGATATCTCAACTGGATTCGCTATGTCTGCCTGTTCTGTTATGGCAGAAAGGGAAGAGGTGAAGGATTCTTCGTCGGTCTCAAGATTTACGCAGAAGTAACGCTGCTCATCTATCTCCTTTGACATCACAAAAACCAGTTCCTTACATTCTCCTTTAACGCTTACTACATGTATCTCGGTAATCCCTTTCAGCATTCTCCGTGCTTGCACTATGTCGAGCATGGGGGATAGTTTTAGCATAATATGTGCAGAATGTTCCAGCAGACTATCTTGAAGAAGTGTTACATCTGGGGTGCAGTCGCTGATAGAGAATACTTTCTCACCTTTGTCGTTACGCCTTGCTGGGTCGAGATATATGAGGCATTTTTCCTTATTTGTCTTTGCTATTGTTGTATCCGCAGTGTATTGCTTCCAGAATTCTTCGCACGTAATGTTTGAAATCTTTGTATTCTGCAGTCCTATCAGTGGGAAGTTGTGGCTTGCAATATTGCATAACACCTCTTGTCGCTCCACATAACTGGCTGTCTCCATATTCCTTGCCATATAACTGAAATCAATGCCCAAACCACCTGTAAGGTCTATTAGCATCTTGCTTCCGAGACGTTCTGCTATAGTCTGCTTATACTTTGCTGTTGCCTCGCTGGAACATTGTTCCATAGAAAGCTTGGGAGGAAACCAGATGTTTTCTTTTTCTGCCCATTCGGGAAGTTTCTTCTTGGCAATGTTATATCCCTCGATTTGCCTGAGACACCATTGCAGGTCAACACCTTCTGGAGCTTTCTTCAGCGCCAAAGAGAGTGAGTTTTCATTCCTATGCTGTTTTATGAATTCCTCATTGGTCATCACAAAGCATTTTAGACTATTTTATCGTAGGTGTTTTTGCGGAATATATAGTATTTCTGCAGTATGCTGAAATTGGAGATGTTTTGGTCTTCTTTTGTCTGCCTCAAAGCTTGTATCTGACGACGGACGACTGTGTATTCAGCCTTCCATTTGCAGAAATCCCTGCGAGCCTTTATGATAGCTTTGAAATCTCCGAATTTTCCTGTCAGCAGTTCTTTTATAGCTGCGATGTAGTCAAGCCAAAGTCTTACCCTCATAACATGGTCAAGGTCTTTCTCAGGAAGATTCTTGTAAAGCATTGTAAGGTTGTTGCGGAAATTCAGATATGTCTTTTTAGGGTTCCCCTTTGGCAGTGTTCCACCTCCGAGGTGATATACCCTACTGCTGGGGATGCAGACAACCTTCTTTCCCATGATGTTCAGTCGCCAGCAGAAATCAATTTCTTCCTGATGAGCAAAGAACTTGCGGTCTAACGTGCCAGCATCCCAATAATCCTGGCTACGAACCATCATGCATGCTCCTGATGCCCATAGAATTTCCTTAACATCGTTGTATTGTCCCTCATCGGTCTCGATAGTGTTGAAGATACGGCCTCTGCAATAAGGGTATCCATATTTGTCAAGAAATCCACCGCAGGCTCCAGCATATTCAAATCGGGTAGGGAAGACATCGCTGAGAATCTTTGGCTGACAGGCTGCTACTTCCGGATGCTGATCCATATATTCCACAAGAGGTTGCAGCCAGCCTTCTTCTACGCGAACATCGCTATTAAGAAGGATATAGTATTCTGGTGATTTCTTGTTCTCTCTCTCATTGGTCGTCTCTATCACCTTGAAAGCTTGATTATAGCCTCCAGCAAAGCCCCAGTTTCTGGACAATGGGATGATTCTTACATCAGGAAAATCTCTTTTCAGCATCTTTACAGAATCATCTGTGGAAGCATTGTCTGCAACAATAACTTCTGCTCCTGCCGAATACTTCAAGATGCCTGGAAGATAATGCTCTAACATAGTAGCACCATTCCAGTTTAGGATTACTATCGCGATACGTGAAACGTCAGTATATTTGTCTGTAGCAGACATGTTAATTTGAGTATCTGCCTGCTCAGTTTGTTCTTCTTGTTCGGTATTCTCTTGTTCTATGCTTTCTTGCTCAAACAATGATAGCTGTTGTGCTTGCTCTGTCATGATTTATATTTGTTATTTTTACTTTTACTATTTCGTTGTCATAAGCATCAGATGCGTTGGATGGAGAAAGTACTACTCGTATATAGTTGTCTGTAAATCCGTGCATAGATTTTCCTCGTGAGGCCTTCTCGAAAAGTACCTCTCTCACCTTATTTATATATAATAAGTAAAAAGTTTCTGTCTTTTGGTCGGACAATTTCAGCAGCCGCTGTGACCTTTCGTGTTTCTCTTTTTCTGATACAACATATGGTATCTTGAGGGCTGATGTACCAGGGCGTTCACTATAAGGAAAAACATGAAGCTGTGAAACAGGGAGCTCCTTCAGCAGGTTATATGTTTCCTCAAAACATTCAGGTGTTTCCCCTCTGCATCCTACCATTACATCAACACCTATGAAGGCATCGGGCATCGCTTCCTTGATGCGTAGTATTCTGTCTTTGAATAATGCAGAGTCATAGTGACGATGCATCAATTTCAATACAGTATCGCTGCCGCTTTGGAGCGGAATATGGAAGTGTGGCATAAAAGCTCTGCTGTGAGCGCAGTAGTCTATCAACTCGTCAGTAATCAGATCTGGTTCCAATGATGATATCCTATAGCGTTTTATTCCTTCCACTTTATCGAGAGCTTTTACCAGATCGAGGAATGATTCTCCTGTCGTTCTGCCAAAGTCACCAATGTTGACACCAGTCAGCACTATCTCTTTACCACCTTCGCTGGCAGCTTGTTCTGCTTGCTTTACCAAAGACTCTATGCTTGGATTGCGGGAATTTCCTCGTGCGTATGGGATAGTACAATATGTACAATAGTAGTTGCAACCATCTTGCACCTTAAGCCAGTAACGTGTTCTCTCACCTTTAGAGCATGATGGTTGGAAGGATGTTATCTCTTTTGGCTGGGATGTGACCTTATATTCGGCTTTTTGCTTTAAGCCGTCTTCTTTTTCTGTATACTTATCTGAAAGGAATTGGATGAGCTTTGCTTTTTCGTTACTTCCTAATACCAAGTCAACGCCTGGTATCTGTACTATCGTTTCTGGCTTCAGTTGTGCATAACATCCTGTTACCACAATAAATGCTCCTGGGTGATTCTTTATGGTCTTTCTTATCTGTTGGCGTGACTTGCTATCTGCTGTTTCTGTAACAGAACAGGTGTTTATAATACAAATGTCGGCATTCTCGCCCTTCTTGGCACGTCTTACACCATACTCTTCTAACATCCTACCAAAAGTGGATGTCTCAGAGAAATTTAACTTACAACCTAATGTATAATAAGCTGCTTTCTTGCCTTGAAATATCGGTGTGTTTATCATAAACTTTTGCAAAATTAAAAAAAAACTACGAAATATGCAATAAAAATCCTTAAAAAGTACGTTTTTTCGTCTTTGTGTACGAACACAAAATAAATTTAACATTTATTCACACTATGTAAATAACTGAAAAACAACAAATTACAAAAAAGTTACAAAAGAATAGTAAAAAAATAGTGAAAAATCCTTGCAAGATATGAAAAAAGTACTTATCTTTGCAACCGTTTTAATGAACAAGATTGTTTTACAATTAATTTAAAGCTTAGAAAAAATGAAGAAATTAGTTTTCATGTTCGTAGCCATGGTTGCTATGACAATGGTATCTTGCGGTAACAAGACAGCTAACACAGAAGCAGCAGACACAGTTGATACAGCTGCAGTTGACACAGTAGTAGCTGACACAGTAGCTAACGACACAGTTGCTGAGTAATAATATTGTTGCTTGCAAGCAGAAAGATAAGGAATGCCTTAGGGCATTCCTTTTTTTGTTTCTCTAAACTATAGCTGGTTTCAGGTCTTAATTGTCAACTTTCAACTTTCAACTCTCAACTACTTTCCGAATTCCTTCTGGAAAACTATACCAACACCTTGGGTGTTGAGTGAGGAACGTGTAAAGTATCTGTCGTTACTTTGATTATATACCTTTAATGATATATTGCCATTAGGTGTCAGCAGATATTGCAGGCTGAAGTCGCCTATAAAGTTCTGAGTGTTCTTCATTATATTGTCACGATAACCGAACTGTCCATTGAAGATGAGTCGGTTATTGAACATCTTTCCGCTCAACAATCCTTCATACTCTGCATTACTGAATCCATCTGTTCCTGGTGTTACGTTGGCACCAACAGACCAGTTGTTATTCTTCACTACACCATTTATTATCTGATTTAACTGCTGCGATAGTGTGCCACTCAAGAAACTTTGCATAGCAAGTGAAGTCTGGCTGGTGCCTGTCGTAGTTGTAGTGGTGGTACCCATAGAATTAGCATTGCCAGAAGTACTTTGTGAATAGAATCGTCCTATTGCAAGGAGATAGAGAACTTGTTGGTTCATTGTTTCATCGCTGTTTATCACAGAACTAACCATCTGTTTTGCATCAGATGAAAGAGATGGCAGGTCGAGAGAGAATTCTACCAATGGTCTATCTGGTGTGCCACTTATATTCATCAAGCAGTTGACAGGGACATTATTCGCTTTGAATGAAGAACCGATACCAAGATCGGAGAGTGGTACGCTATTCAAACGATACATTGCTTGCAGATTTAGATTTGCAAGATTTGGTGGACCACCAAAGTTTATGACACTACCCTTAATAAAGTCAAAGTCTCGCCTGAGGAGATTTTGTATAGTCATGTGGTAGATACCATTATCTATTCCATAGTTTCCGAAAATCTCAAAAGCCCCCTTGTTGTAGTAACTGATGCGCAGGTTGCCACCTCCATAAAAGTCTATATAATCACCCGTAATAGCATCCATCATTATGTGAAGTTTTACTTCTGGATGTACTGTAACAAGGAAGGTGAAGCGTATGTTTCCTGTAACATTTGGCGATGTTGTAGAAGGATTAGTCTTGACAATATCAGGATTATCGGGATTATCAGCATCTGTCATACTATGCCAGCTAATGAAATCCTTCGATGTGATGGCATCAGGAGATGTACTGTTATAAGTTATGAAAGTACCTTTTTGGGCATTCACCTCTCCATTGAGTGATACATCATTGTCATTACCCTTTATTCTTATATCTCCATCAATATATGCTACACCACAATAAATATTTGATGCATCTGGAGCTTTTTGTGATTTCAGTTCTGGGAAATCGTATGCCAAGAAACGATCTGTATGTGCTTGCAAATCGTAAGAAATTTTCTTCAGGTGGTTATGATATACACCTCCATAGAGTCGTGCTATATTACCATCTTTATCCTTGATAGGAATGCCGTCAAAGAGTATTTCGTTGATACCTAACTTGATAGTATCTTTTGGCATATTATATCTGCATCCATTGGCAATGATAGAAAAGTCTCCATCAGTAACCAACTGTCCTGTGAGATTCAGTTCGCTAAATGTTCCATGTAGACGTACATCTCCATTGGCTTGCAAATCAACATTCTTCATGAATGATTTACAGAAGGCATTGAGGAATCCCAAATGAGTATTGTGAGTATTTATGGCTAAGTCTATAGTATTCTCTTGCGGTGAGATAAAGCCATCGATTTTTGTTCTCCTGTCTCCTTCGTCAAGACAGACGGCATCAATATCAATTGAGCGTGAAAGGTTGGAATAACTGGCATCAGCATATAACGTTCCAAAGTCTCCATGATTGAATTTGAACTTTGCAACTTCCAAATGTCCATTTGCCATTATGTCGCTGAAAACACTGTGTGCTGTAACCTGTCCAGATGCATAGCCATCAAAGAATTTCGGATTGAAATCTATGAGGTCGGTAATATACCTTACATTTATATTATGCAGGTTTACCGTCATCGAATCTTCCATCTCCTTTGATGCTATTCCATTGATGTTAATGCTTTGATTATCATTACCCACAACAAGGTTGTTGATGATTAGTTTTCCGTCATGGTATTCCACACCTTTTGATGTTATGCTCCATAGTGTGTCTCCTACCTCAAAGTGCGAAATAGGTATGTTGGTGCGCATAGCCTTTCCGCCTCCAAGTGTAGGATAGAATTCTGACATTGCTGATAACTTTCCGCGAAAAATATTTTTTCGCATATTATCCCATGTGAATTCTGTAAGCATCTTATCATCTGCTGCCTTCATGACGGTATTCAGACTTACCCTTCCTTTTTCTGTATTCAATAAGGTTTCCAATGCTGCATGAATACCATCCTCAGGAGTCCATATTGACAAACGTGTTCCTGTAAGTTCTATATTGTTGTACCTCAGCATAGGAGCATCAACAGCAATATTTATCTGCTCCTCTTTATCATTGACATATCCGTTTATATCTATCGGACGTGTAATCTCTAATGGAATGTCCACAAACTGCTTTATAGTATGCAAATCTTTTATATGTGCATCGATATAGTAGTTGTTGTTAACCTTGCGTTGTTTCGGAAGTCCTGGGGCAGATGGGAGGTGATGAGATACAATGTTGGCAATAGAATATGGAAGGGTTTTGAAGTCTATCGCCCCAGAAAGTTCCAATTGTGCAAAGTCTGTGGATACTATCAGTTTTGTACTGTCTCGACTGGGGGATGTCTTGTCAATATGTATATTGTCAACATCCACTTCCTTACCATTTTTCATTACAAAGTGGGTGCCTGTAATGTCTGCTGTCAGGTTATGGATATTGGGCAATATGTTAGCAAAATCTATACCCTTGATGCTGACTTTCTTATCTTTATTGTTGCCTTCTTTTGGAACATGTATCTGAAAACTCCTTTGGTTCAGCAGTGCATCAATGTCTATATTGGTTCTTGCCTTAGAGTCGTTAATAGCAAACAAACCTTTGATGCGCCCTCTGTCATATTTGCTGTCTACGGAGATGTTCCTGTATATTCTTTCTTGGATTGTAATTTCGGGTATCTTTCCTTCTACTTTTATGGCCCTGACGTCATATATCTCATCTTTCTGTATGATGTCAGCACCAATATTCAGGTCGCATACCACTTTCCCGAGACTCTTCTTTGTTATTTCATTAAGATTCAGATTAGGCGTCTTGATACTCAGTTTCAGATAATCGTTTTTATATGCACCATTCACATCAACAGAACCTATTCTCGAAGCTTGGGCGTCAGCATCTATCGTCATTTGAGTCAGATGATTAACATCACCTTCTGCAGTCAGACGTCCCTTAGCATCTAAGGTGCCAAGCCTCAGTACTTCATTTGGCAGTTTTGTGATATTGTTTATTGCTGATAGTATGTTTTCCTTTACGTGAAAACGGCTTATCAAAACATCATGTTTGTTGTCCTTTGATGTTGCTGAAGCACTAATGGTGATTTCGTCTGTATTTTTAGAATTAAGGTTAAGTGTTGCTTGGTATGATGTTGATGTTTTCTCAACGTTTACCTTTCCTTCCAGCTTTATGGTTTGTAATATGTCTGGTATCGTTATGCCGTATGATGACAATACTGGTGTGAAGTCATCCAGGGATAGTTGCGGAAAATATATCGAACCATCAAAGTCATATTTCTTGTCTGCATTCCTGTTTATATGAATTCTGTCAAGATTTATCTCAGATGATGGTAGCTTTAGGTGCCAGTATGGTATATCGAAATCTGATTTTGTGAAATTTGCCCATATATTTCCGTTTAGTTCCTTTACTATCATTCCGGAATTGTCTATAAACGATGTGCGCTTTATTGTCACATTCAGCGAGTCGTCAGTAAGACGATTAAGAACAATATTGGCAGACAGTTTCTTTATTCCGATGCTGTCGAAGTTGGCTTCTCCATTGCGTATTATTATTGATGTGATGTGTAGGTCTAAAGGCGTCGAAGACTTCTCCTTCGATTTCAGGGAATCAATAACAAATTGGCAGTTCAGCGTTGAGTCGGCCTTATGATAAATGTTTACATTTGTACCAAACAACTGTACAGCACTTATGGAGTATCTGCTTTCAAAAAGCGGTAACAGGTCTATCGTCGCTGCCACACGACCAGTACGCAACATCTCCTTCTTTGCCTGATCATAGATATATACCTGATCTATGATAATACGATTAGGAAAGCGTATGTCGATATTGCCTATGCTTACCTTCGTACCCAGTTTTTGTGACAATAGCGTCTGGGTCTTTTCTGCAATGGTCTTCTGTACCCAAGGAATCTTAGGTACTATGAAGACAATTGCATATACTGCAACAATAAACCATATTATAGTTCTTATGACGTGCTTCACAGAACTCCTATGATATCGTGTATGTCGTTGATATTGTGGTCATCCAGCCATTTGTTGATACCATCGCGTACCTTTATTGTTACTGCTGGGTCAATGAAGTTTGCTGTTCCGATTTCTATTGCTGTTGCTCCTGCCATCAGGAATTCTATTGCATCCTTTGCACACATAATGCCACCCAGTCCTACTACTGGTATCTTTACACTCTTTGCAACCTGATATACCATTCGCAGTGCTACTGGTTTTACACAAGGACCAGACAGACCTCCAGTGCCTATCGAGAGTAGTGACAACTCTTTTAGCGTTGATGGCTTGTTGGGATTGTATTTCTCTATGTCTATCGCCATTCCCATCAGAGTATTGATGAGCGAAACACTATCAGCACCTTCTGCTTCAACGGCTCTCGCTATCTCTGTGATGTCTGTTACGTTTGGAGACAGCTTTACGATGAGGGTTTTGTGATAAGCCTTTCTGACTGCCTTCACCACACTTGATGCTCCAGCACAGGTGGTGCCGAATGCCATTCCTCCATGCTTTACATTTGGGCAGGAAATGTTCAATTCTATTGCAGGCACATTCTCCAGTTCATCAATGCGGGCAGCACATTCTGCGTAGTCTTCAGGTGAGGAACCTGAGACATTTACTATGATGGTTGGTTTCTTTTCTGCTGCGCCATCTTTTGGGAAGAGAGTAGGGTATATGTTCTTACAGAAATAATCTACACCTTTGTTTTGCAACCCTACACAGTTGAGCATACCACTTGCTGTCTCCGCCATACGTGGATAGTCATTACCCTGTCGTGGTTCTAAGGTCGTACCTTTTACTATGATGCCTCCAATTTCTTCAAGAGGTACGAAGTCAGAAAACTCTGTGCCAAATCCGAAGGTGCCAGAGGCTGTCATTACTGGGTTCTTGAGGCTCAGAGCCCCGATGTTTACATTTATCTTTGCCATACTATTCGTTTGAGAAGTCTGCCACCATCTGGCGATATTGTGTCAGCAGGTGGGTTCTTGATACATATCCATACAGTTGTCCTTCGTCATCTATTACAGGCAGATACTGCGAGTTATATTTGTCGAAAGCCTGCATCACTTCTTCGATAGGGTCGCCCAACCTCAGCTTTGTCTTTGGCTGCTGCATCAGCTGCGACACCTTGAAGTGGTTATACAGTTCTGTGCGGAATATGATGTGTCTTATCTTGTTTATGTCTATCTCTCCAAGCAGATTATTGGCTGGTCCCAATACTGGTATCACCTCGCTATAGCTTTTGCTCAGGGCGTGCACCAGTTGTCCCATTTCGATGTCAGGCTCTACTGGCGTGAATTCTCTGTCGATGACGCTATCGAGGGTCATCAGGGTGAGTACCGAGTGGTCTGTATGGTGTGTTATCAGCTTTCCCTGTCGAGCCAGTCGCATTCCGTAGATAGAGTGGGGCTCGAAGAGCAGAATGGTGAGATAAGCAAAGACGCTGACTATCATCAGAGGCATGAAGAGGTCATATCCTGCTGTCAGTTCTGCTATGAGGAAGACACCAGTCAATGGGGCATGCATCACTCCTGACATCACTCCAGCCATACCCAATAGTGTGGCATTCTCTACAGGGAAGAAAGGGCCCAGCTCATAAAGGTTCCAAAGGCTTCCAAAGAGGAATCCGACGAAGGCCCCTATGAACAGTGATGGTGCGAATGTTCCGCCACATCCTCCTGCGCCGTTTGTGCTTGCTGTCGCAAAGGCTTTCGTCAGGATAACACACCCTACATATGCCAACAGTGTCATGGTTCCTCCGCCAGCAAAGAATGTCTTTGTGGTAAGCTGTTGGAGATTGTTTGTGTCACCACTGAGCAAGATGTTTATTGATGAATACCCTTCGCCATAAAGGGCTGGGAAGAGGAACAATAGCGAACTGAGCACTATGCCGCCAAGTATCAGTTTTATGTAGCGATTGTGTATCTTGATAAAAATTCCTTCGCAGAAGGTCATCATCCTTATGAAGTATAGCGATACCAATCCGCAGGCAATACCTAACAGTATGTTTGATGGCACACGATTTACCACCCAAGGGTTTTCGAGTGTGAAGGTGAACAGCTTCGCATCTCCCACAAGGACGTATGTGAAACAGGTTGCTGTTACTGATGCTATCAGTATAGGAGATATCGATGCCATAGTGAGGTCTATCATCAGCACCTCGATGGTAAAGACGAGTCCTGCTATTGGTGCCTTAAAGATTCCTGCAATAGCTGCTGCTGCACCACATCCTACGAGTAGCATCAGCGTTTTGTTGTTCATGCGGAACAGCTGTCCCAGGTTACTTGCTATTGCAGAACCGGTAAGCACAATAGGCGCCTCGGCACCTACAGAACCACCAAAGCCGATAGTGACTGCTGAGGCTACAACAGAAGACCAGCAGTTATGGGCTTTCAGTCGGGAACGCTTCGAGGATATGGCATACAGTATTCGGGTGATACCATGAGAGATATTGTCTCGAACCACATAATGCACAAACAGCATAGTGATGAATATACCTATTACTGGAAGTATAAGGTACATCCAGTTATACTGATTGGCACCAATCTCTACAGTAAGAAGTTTTTGAATGATATGTATCAGAGAGTGGAGCACAAAAGCTGCGAGGGCAGCAAAGATGCCTACAAAGAAGGCCAGGACAAGGATGAATCTCTTGTCCGAAAAGTGCTTCTGCCTCCAAGTAAGGATATTATCTGATAATTTCAAATTCGCCATTCTGTCTTATGCGGATTATAGACGATGGTTTGTGTGGCTGATGCTCCTGACGACGAGAGGTGCAGATATAATCTACAGCATTTCTTATCTCTTCTGATATGTCGCAGTAGTTTTGTGCTGCAGGCTCGCCGCTGATGTTGGCACTTGTCGAGACGATAGGCTTCTGCATCCTGTAACAGAGTTCCTTCGAGAAAGGTTCTTGCGTAATGCGCATTGCTATCGAACCATCTTCTGCTATGAGGTTCTTGGCCAATCCGTCAGCTCCATCCAGTATCACTGTGGTAGGCTTTTCTGACATTGTCATAACATCCCAAGCTACTTCTGGAACATTCCTCACATATCGCTGTATGCGATTATCGGAATCCACAAGACAAATCATAGCCTTCGATTCAGCACGTTTCTTTATAGCATAAATCTTGGCAACAGCCTCAGCATTCGTAGCATCACATCCGATGCCCCAAACAGTATCAGTAGGGTAGAGTATCACCCCACCAGCCCGCATCACCTTTACAGCCTCAGCGATATCCTTAGTATATTGAACATTGACCATTGAATATTGAACTATTAAGCTACTAAGCCATTAAGCCATTAAACTCTCTTTGTACCATTCAAACAGCATCTTCACTCCATCTTCTATCTCAATCTTGTGGGTCCATCCTAAGCGATGCAGTTTGTCAACAGAGATGAGTTTTCTCATTGTTCCGTCAGGTTTTGTGCTGTCGAAAGCCACCTCGCCCTCGAAGCCTACAGCCTTGCAAACCAATTCTGAGAGTTCTCGAATGGTGAGCTCCTTTCCTGTTCCAACATTGATGTGGCAGTTGCGAATCTCTCCCAAAGAAGGTATTGCGCCACCACGACCTGCAGAGTGGTTTCTGTCAACCTGTCCGTCAGCAGAGACACCATAGTGTACTGAAGAATATTTCTCGATTCCGATGATGTCCTTGAAATCTACATTCAACAGGCAATGAACAGAAGCGTCTGCCATATCCTCCGACCAAAGGAATTCCCTGAGAGGAGTGCCTGTTCCCCAGAGAGTTACCTTGTTGTTCTCGATGCCATACTTGGCCAAAACAGCCTCTATTTCTTCATGTGAAGCATCTCCATTAACTCCTTCAACAGGGCGTTTGTTCATATCTGTAACAATAGCGTCCCAGTCGCCATCGTGAATGAGTTTTGCGAGATAAATCTTTCGCATCATGGCTGGCATAACATGTGAGTTTTCTAAATGGAAGTTATCCTGCGGACCATACAGGTTTGTTGGCATCACAGCAATATAGTTGGTGCCATACTGCAGGTTGTACGATTCGCACATCTTCAGGCCAGCTATCTTTGCTATGGCATATTCCTCATTGGTATATTCCAGAGGGCTTGTCAGCAGACAATCTTCTGACATTGGCTGTGGAGCATTCTTTGGATAGATGCAGGTGCTGCCCAGGAAAAGCAGCTTCTTCACACCATGAGCATAAGCCTCGCTGATGACATTACACTGTATCTTCATGTTCATCATGATAAAGTCTGCCCTATAAAGGCTGTTCGCCATAATACCACCCACAAAGGCGGCTGCCAACACTACTGCATCAGGCTTCTCCTCATCAAAGAAAGCCTTTACTGCAACCTGATCTGTCAAGTCCAGTTCCTTGTGAGAACGACCTACGAGATTGTTATACCCACGAGCCTTGAGATTGTTCCATATTGCAGAACCCACCAATCCATGATGCCCCGCAACATATATCTTACTTGATTTGTCTAACATAATGTTTAATTTTTAATGTTTTATTTATTTCGCCGCGAAATTACAAAAAATATAGCAATATACCAAACTATTGCATAACTTTTTTATTTTATAAATAAAACGATTTTATTTTTCCTCTCGCATAATTTTTTCTTTCCCCTAAGGGAAATTTATGTTTAAGGGCCTGAAACACCTGTCCAAGGCCCTTAAACTACTGTCCACAGCCCTTGAACATATGTTTCAGGCCCTTGAACATAAAATTATAGGCGCAGAAAAATATTTTTCCACGCCTAATAATTCTTAATTCTTAATTCCTAATTCTTAATTAATAGAGTATTCCACCGTATTCACAACCCTCAGCCTTTTTATATAAGGTGTATTCGCATCACGATCCTCTATAGAGAACTGTCCCTGCTGGGCATTGCGGATTTCCCCAAGAGAGCTGCCAGAATCGTCAGCAAACTTCTGTGCTGTCTTGCGAGCATTCTTTGTTGCCTCTTCTATCATGTCAGGCTTAACCTTGTTGAGGCCAGTAAACTCATAAACCACACTGTTGTTGCCATACTCTTCACTCACCAAAGCAATGCCCTGTTTCATCAGTTCCGACTGGCGACGCATAAGAGTGCGAACCTTATCGACCTCTGTCGAGGTGACAGTAATGACACTCGTAGCCTTGTAGCGATAATTCATTATCTCATTGCTGTAGTTATCTGCCTGACGGTCAGAGATAACAGGAGGGTTGACGCTGATATCTGACTCCTTGATGCCAGCAGACTTCAGGAAAGCCAATACTTTTTTGTTCTTTTGTGCCAGAAGGTCATACATTTCAGCAGGATCATTACCCAGTTCTTTGTAAACCAAGGGCCATGTAACCTTGTCAGCATTAACCTCCTTCTCAGCCAATCCCTTCACAGTGACACTACGATCCATATCCTTGAATGCCACAATACCGCTACGAAGAGCAAATCCCATAACAATAATTGCAAAACCTATAACACAGGCAGCAATAATCTTCTCGTTTGTTTTCATGACTTTTTAAATATTTTGTTTTTGTTTTCGTTTACGTTTACGTTTTCGTAAGAAGTTCTAATTCCGCTGCAAAAGTACAACAGTTAAACAAAATACAGTTAGGGTTTTCCCTATTTTCGAAGGGGAGAATCATAATTATTTAGTTTCAAAATCTGCAAAAATGTCTCATAAACTGCAAAAATATACCATTATTTCTTCTTCTGCATTTGGGAATTAAAAAAAATATATTATCTTTGCACAATCTTACGTATTATCCGCAAAATCATAAATGCATAATTTTATATACAATACAAAAAACATGAAAAAGAAAAGCGTAATGACATGGGCCATAGCTGTAGCTGCTGTGGTAGGTGGGTTTACTTCTTGTGGACTTGATATTCCAAAGGAGACTCCATCATCTTACAAGACAATGACTGTAACAAAGTCTGACATTGAAATTCCTGTAAAGTTCAGTGCCAAGATGAAGGGTAAGACAGATGTTACCATTACTCCGCAGATTAGCGGCCAGCTGGTAAAGATATGTGTAACTGAAGGTCAGAGAGTTGCTCAGGGACAGACCCTATTCATCATCGACCAGCGTAATGCACAGTTGGAACTGGAGGCTGCTCAGGCTAATCTGAATGCTGCTCTTGCACAGGAGAGTAGTGCCAAGTTGGAATATGAGTCAAACAAAAACCTTTTTGACAAGCAGATTGTGAGCCGCTATATGCTCGACAATTCACTGAATACTTACCATCAGGCACAAGCTGCTGTAACACAGGCTCGCGCTTCTGTAAATCGTGCAAAGGTAAATTTGGGCTTCTGCACTATCAAAGCACCAGTATCAGGTATCATCGGTATGATTCCTGTTCGTGCAGGCGACCAGGTTGGCCCTATGTCTGAGCTGACCATCTTAAGTGGTAACTCAGCAATGACAGCAGAATTCTCTGTAACAGAAAATGTTATCGAGGAAATAGTTCAGGAGGGTAATAAGAACTTCGACAAGGAAAGATATATGGCCAATCTTCCAGATGTTACATTCATGATGAAGAATGGTACAGAGTATCCATACAAGGGTCGTATCACCAGCTTGACAGGTGTCGTAGATGATGCTACGGGTTCTTTAGCTGCAAAGGCTACATTCCCAAATCCTGACGGCAATCTGTATTCTGGCATACAGGGAACTATTGTCATCAACTTCACAGAGAAGAATGTGATGATTGTCCCTCAGAATGCTGTAGTGCGTCTGCAGGACCAATATCTGGTATATAAGGTTAAGAAAGACAGCACTGCTCAGTCTGTTACTGTAACAACTGCTCCTACAGGTAATGGTAAGGATGTCATCATCCTTTCAGGACTTAGCGTAGGTGACAAGATTGTCACAGAGGGTGCTAACAACGTACAGGAAGGAGAACGTGTACTTTTCCCAGAAGAGAAGAAGAAGTAAATTATGAAGAATAACATATTTATCAATAGATATGTGATGGCATGTGCCATCTCTATTGTCATCTCATTGGTGGGCTATATCTGTATGAGCACCCTGCCAATTGAGCAATATCCGAGCATTGCGCCACCAACAGTAAATGTTACCACCAGCTATACAGGTGCTGATGCTAATACCATCATGAAGTCTGTGGTGCAGCCTCTCGAATCAGCCATTAATGGTGTGCCTGATATGACATACATGACCAGTAAGGCATCATCAAATGGTGAAGTAGAAATCAACATATATTTCAAGGGCGGCACAGATCCTGATATGGCTGCTGTCAATGTGCAGAATCGTGTAACACGTGCAACATCAATGTTGCCAGCAGACGTTACAAAGGTTGGTGTGCAGGTAGCAAAGAAACAGAACAGTATCTTGCAGATTGTTGCTGTAAAGAGTGCTGACGGCAAGTATGACGACAACTTCGTTTCAAACTATATCGACATCAACGTAAAGCCACGTCTGATGCGTATTGCTGGTGTGGGTGAAGTAATGTCATTGGGTAATACCTACGCCCTGCGTATATGGATGAAGCCAGACGTTATGGCACAGTATGGCTTGGAGCCTAATGATGTCTTTAATGCTGTTGGTGGTCAGAGCTTTGTGGCTGCTACAGGTTCTTTGGGCGACCAGTCAGAGAATAGCTACCAATATACTATGGAGTATAAGGGTACTTTGAAGTCTATTGAGGAATTCAATGATATCGTACTCCGTACCAGCGATGGTGGTCACTTACTCCACTTGAGTGATGTGGCAGATATCGAAATTGGTGCTATGAGCTATAACTATAAGTCTAACATCGGTGGTAAGCCAGGTTGTATGTTTATGGTGTTCCAGGCTCCTGGTGCTAATGCTACAGAGGTGAATGCAAACATCAACAAACTGTTTGAAGATCTGAAGCCTTCGATGCCAGCAGGATTGGAGTTTGTGAAGCTGATGAGCTCTGACGACTTCCTGTATGCAGCTATCGACAGTGTGGTTGAGACACTTGTTATTGCTATCATCCTTGTGATTCTCGTGGTGTTCTTCTTCCTCCAGAACTTCAAGGCAACCATCATTCCTTCTATCTCAATCATTGTGTCACTGTTGGGCACATTTGCTGTCGTTATGCTGGCAGGCTTCTCACTCAACATCCTGACACTCTTTGCATTGGTGCTTGCCATCGGTACTGTGGTGGATGATGCCATCGTGGTAGTAGAAGCTGTAATGGCGAAAATGGAGAATGGCATCAGCGATGCCCGGGAGGCAACACGTCAGGCTATGAATGAGGTATCTGTAGCTGTTGTATCTTGTACCTTGGTATTCATGGCTGTGTTTATTCCTGTCTGCTTTATGCCAGGAACATCAGGCGCATTCTTTACACAGTTTGGCGTCACCATAGCATCATCAGTAGGTCTGTCATGTATATCAGCCCTCACATTGTGTCCAGCCTTGTGTGCTATCATGCTGAGAGTTACGGAAGGCAAGAAGGAAGGCAAGGGTATTACATATTACACAAAGATGGCTTACAACGCAAGTTATAATGCCATATATAATAAGTACTCAAATGCAGTAAAGAAATTCCTCGGCCATCCTGCTCTTGCATGGACATTGTTGGCTTGTGCAGCTGCTTTGTTCATCTTCTTCATGAAGAATCTTCCTTCAGGTCTTGTGCCTCAGGAGGACCAGGGCGTTATCCTTGTCGATGTGGCTGTTCCAGAAGGAACTACACTTCATGAAACTCGTGAGATAATAAAGAGGGTAGAGGAGAAGGTACAGAAGATTCCGGAGCTCGAAAGCTTTGCTTCTGTTGGTGGATATGGCATGATGTCAGGAGCTGGCTCTAACTATGGTACGCTGATTATACGTCTGAAACCTTGGAGCGAACGTGAAGGCTTCAATCATTATATCGACATGATTATCGGACGTCTGTACTATGACTGCAAGGAGATAAAGAATGCACAGGTAACACCATTCCAGATGCCACAGGTACCTGGCTATGGTTCTAACAATAGTGTGAACCTCGTACTTGAAGACCTTAACGATGGCGATCTTACAGAATTTGCAAAGTTAGCAAAGAACTTCCTGCATAAGTTGAGCCAGCGAGAGGAAATCAGTATGGCGATGACATCATATTCTGACCGTTTCCCAAAATATCAGGTTGATGTAGATGCTGCACAGTGTGATCGCTCAGGTGTATCACCAGCTGATGTGCTGAATACTCTTGGAGCATACTGCGGTGGAGCATACATTGGTAACTACAACCAGTTTGGTAAGGTATATCGTATTATGTCAAGTGCCTCACCAGAATATCGTCTAGATCCTTCATCCCTTAACAATATCTTTGTAAAGGTACAGGGTGGCAAGATGGCTCCTATCTCAGAATTCGTTTCTGTTAAGGAAATCGTAGGTACAGCAAGTGTGGAGCACTTCAACCTGTTCCAGAGTATCACCTGCTATATTCAGCCTGCTGGTGGTTATACTGAGGGTGATGCCCATAAGGTTATAGCAGAGGTGTTTAAGGAGACGATGCCAAAGGGATATAGCTACGAATATAGCTCTATGTCGCGTGAACTTGAGGAGGCAGCAGGCTCTAACGCTACTGTCCTTATATATATAATATGTGTAATCCTCATCTATCTTATCCTTGCTTCACTCTATAACTCATGGTTTACCCCAATGGCAGTGCTCCTTTCTGTACCATTTGGTCTGATGGGTGCCTTCATTATGGCATATCTTGGCTCACTGCTCAACCTGCCTGGTATGGATAACAACATCTACCTGCAGACGGGTGTAATCATGTTGATAGGTCTGTTGTCAAAGACAGCCATTCTTATTACAGAGTTTGCTTCAGAGCGTCGTGCTCAAGGCTTGAGTATCCCAGATGCAGCCTTTGAGGCTTGTAAGGAACGTCTGCGTCCTATCTTGATGACGGTGGCAACGATGATTATTGGTATGATACCTCTTATTATAGAAGGTGGTGCTGGTGCTAATGGTAACCGTGCCCTTGCCCTCGGTGTAGTAGGTGGTATGTCAGTAGGTACTGTCGCTCTGCTGTTCGTCGTACCAGCATTCTTCATAGTATTCCAAGGCCTGCACGAAAGATTCCAAGGCAAGGAACCAGCAAAGACAGAGTAACGTAATGACGGAATATCGTAATAACGAAAAAGCGAAAAATATGAAAATCAGAAATATATTAGTTGCTGCAGCAGTGGGTTCCTTGCTCACTGGCTGTGGCCTATATGATAAATATGAGCAGAAGACAACAGCCCCTGCGAATGTTTTTGGCACCAGTCAAGAGATAAAGACTGCAGAGGATGGTACTTCTATAGCTCAGATGTCGTGGCGTGAGTTCTTCACTGATCCTGTGCTACAGAACCTTATTGAGCAGGTGTTGGCCAACAATACCGACCTCAATTCTGCTCGCATAGCAGTAGAGAAGAGTGAGGCTTCACTGAAGATGGCAAAGATGGCATATCTGCCATCATTTAATCTTGCTCCACAAGGTACTCTTGGTAAGTTTGGCAGCAGTTCATGGTCTAAGACATACAACCTGCCTTTGCAGATGTCGTGGGATGTGGAGATGTTTGGTGGTATCACCAATAAGAAGCGTGCTGCTAAAGCTGCACTGCTACAGGCTCAGATACGCAAGGAAGCAGTATTCTCAAACCTAATCTCTACAACAGCCCGTCAGTACTACATGCTTCAGGTTCTCGACCGCCAACTGGAGATACTCATTATGACAGACAGTTTATGGAAGGCATCGTTAGATACCCAGAGAGCATTGTGGGAGAATGGTAAGGCTTACAGTACATCTGTAAATCAGATGGAATCATCCTATCTTAACGTAAAGACTTCTATAGTTGATGTTCGTAGGGAGATTCTTGCAGTAGAGAATGCTATTTGCCGTCTGCTCGCTGTTACACCACAGCACATAAGCCGTAGCAGATATGGTAGTGACGATCTGCATCATCCAGATGCCTTGGGAGATACTGGCAAGCGTATGTTTGACACCCGATACCTGAAGACAGGTGTGCCAGCAACAATGTTGGAGAACCGTCCTGATATCCGTATTGCCAATCACGCTATGGAAGAGGCCTTCTATAATACTCAGGCTGCCCGTGCTGCATTTTTCCCAAGCCTCACACTCAATGGTGCTGCTGGATGGACTAATTCTGCAGGAGGTTTAGTTACCAATCCAGGAAAGCTCCTTTTGAACTTTATAGGAACTCTTACACAGCCACTCTTCGCAAAAGGCAAACTGAGTGCTGCAAAGAAGATTGCTCAACTCACAGAAGAAGACTTGGCACAGAAGTATATCCAGACAGTTATTAATGCAGGCAATCAGGTTAATGAAGCTATGGCCGACTGTCTGTCTGCACGTGATAAGTACGAGTACTACAATCGTCAGATACAGGTGCTACATGAAGCATATAAAGGTACTCACGAGCTGATGGACAATGGTAAGGCAAATTACCTTGAGGTTCTCACAGCACAGGAGACACTGCTTAACGCACAACTTGATGAGGCTATGAATATGTATGATGGCGCAGAAGCTGTTATAGAACTCTATATTGCCCTCGGTGGCGGTATAAAGTAAGGGCCTTAGATAGGTTTCTGAGTTAAAAGATATTAAAAAAAAGGTAGAATTGCAATGCTTGCTTTGCATTTCTACCTTTTTTATGTAACTTTGCACTTCGCATGGATGGATTTTATCGTACACACCGCTATTTGGTAGAGCAATGTAATGCTCCCGTTCGTCGTAGTTTGATGGACGAGATAGATTGGAGTGCTCGTATGATAGGCATCAAGGGAACGCGTGGCGTGGGAAAGACGACTTTCCTGCTGCAATATATAAAGGAGCGTTTCCAGCCTAACGACAGACGCTGCCTCTATATCAACATGAACAATTTCTACTTCCAGGGCAGAGGTATTGCTGACTTCGCTGGCGAGTTCTATCGTCAGGGAGGTAGGGTGTTGCTCATTGACCAGGTGTATAAGCAGCAAGAATGGAGCAAGGAACTCAGAACATGCTATGACATGTATTCGAAGCTGAAGATTATATTCTCGGGTTCGAGTGTGATGCGTCTGAAACAGGAGAATCCTGAGCTGTGTGACATTACAAAGAGTTATAACCTCAGGGGCTTCTCGTTTCGCGAGTACCTTAATCTCATGACTGGCCTCAGATTCCGCAGCATGTCTCTCGACGAGATATTGAGCGACAAGGAGAAACTGGTACAGGAGATTACAGCAAAGGTGAATCCGCTGGAGTATTTCGAAGGCTACATAAAACATGGCTTCTACCCATTGTTCCGTGAGCATGATGATTTCGCAGAGAATCTGCTGAAGTCGATGAATATGATGACAGAGGTGGATATCCTGATGATTAAGCAGATAGAACTGAAGTATCTGACGAAGATTAAGAAACTCTTCTACCTCCTTGCGACAAACGAGTTGCATAGCCTTAACATCAGCCTTCTGGCAAAGGAGATACAGACATCGAGAGCTACTGTGATGAACTACATAAAGTACTTGGCAGATGCTCGTCTGATAAACATCATCTACCCAGTAGGGCAGGACTATCCTAAGAAGCCTACGAAGGTGATGTTGCACAATCCGAACCTCTATCAGGCTTTCTCGGAGATGGAAGTGAGCAGAATGCAGTTGATGGAGACATTCATGGTGAACACTCTGTGGAAGGACCATAAGGTGAACCAAAGCAGCAAGGACATACATTATACTATAGACGGCAGTCATAGGTTTAAGGTATGCCGCTCATCGGAACTGACGAAGCTGAATGCAAAGAATAGGGGAACGCTGTATTGCCAGTATGACACGAATAAGGTTTCAGACAATGTTGTGCCGCTGTGGCTGCTGGGGTTCCTTTATTAAATTAGGAATTAGGAGTTAGGAATTAGGGGTTAAGAACTAAGAGTTAAGAAATTTAGAAAGTACTAATCATATATAAAGTATTAATTTTTCATTTTATCTATTAACAAAAAGAAAATGGCTAAAGAAAAAAAGTTTATCACTTGTGATGGTAACGAGGCTGCTGCTCACGTGAGCTATATGTTCTCTGAGGTGGCTGCTATTTATCCTATCACACCATCGTCTCCAATGGCGGAGCACACTGATGACTGGGCCGCTCATGGACGTAAGAACATGTGGGGACAGACAGTATTGGTACAGGAAATGCAGAGTGAGGGTGGCGCAGCTGGTGCTGTACACGGTTCTCTGCAGGCTGGTGCATTGACAACAACATTCACTGCTTCACAGGGTCTGTTGCTCATGATTCCTAACATGTACAAAATTGCCGGTGAGTTGCTCCCTTGCGTATTCGATGTATCTGCTCGTACACTGGCTTCTCACGCTCTGTGTATCTTTGGTGACCATCAGGACGTTATGGCTTGCCGCCAGACAGGTTTCGCTATGTTCGCTTCTGCTTCTGTGCAGGAGGTAATGGACCTGACAGCTGTGCCTCACCTCTCAACTCTCGAGACAAAGGTGCCTTTCATCAACTTCTTTGATGGCTTCCGTACTTCTCACGAGTATCATAAGGTAGAGCTGATGGACATGGAGGACATCAAGGCTATCACTCCACAGGAGTTCGTTGAGGATTTCCGTAATCGTGCCCTGACTCCAGAGCGTCCTGTTACACGTGGTACTGCTGAGAACCCCAACGAGTTCTTCACACACCGCGAGGCAAGCAACCCATACTATGAGAATATTCCTGACGTAGTAGAGAAGTACTGTCAGAAGATTTCTGAGATTACAGGTCGTGAATATCACAACTTCAACTACTATGGTGCTCCTGACGCTGAGAATATCATCATCCTGATGGGTTCTGCATGTGAGGCTGCAAAAGAGGCTATCGACTACCTGATGTCTCAGGGCAAGAAGGTTGGTATGATCAACGTACACCTCTATCGTCCATTCTCAGTGAAGTATCTCCTTGCTGCTGTTCCAAAGAGCGTTAAGAAGATTGCTGTTCTTGACCGTACTAAGGAGCCAGGTGCAGAAGGCGAGCCTCTCTATCTCGACGTAAAGTCTGCATTCTATGATGTAGAGAACCGTCCATCTATCGTTGGTGGCCGCTATGGTCTCGGTTCTGCTGAGGTTACACCTGCTATGGTTATCTCAGTATTCAACAACCTTGAGCTCCCAGCACCAAAGAACCACTTCACAGTTGGTATCGTTGATGACGTTACTAACCTGTCTCTGCCAAAGGTAGAGGAGATGGCTCTGGGTGGCAAGTCAACATTCGAGGCTAAGTTCTTCGGACTCGGTGCTGACGGTACTGTTGGTGCTAACAAGAACTCAGTTAAGATTATTGGTGACAATACAGACAAGTACTGCCAGGCATACTTCTCTTATGACTCTAAGAAGTCTGGTGGCTTCACATGTTCTCACCTCCGTTTCGGTGACGAGCCAATCCGCTCTACATACCAGATTACCACACCTAACTTCGTAGCATGTCACGTACAGGCTTACCTGAACATGTATGACGTTACACGTGGTATCCGTGAGAACGGTTCATTCCTTCTGAATACTATCTTCGACGGCGAGGAACTCGTTAACTTCATTCCTAACAAGGTAAAGAAGGTATTCGCTGAGAAGAACATCAACGTTTACTATATCAATGCTACAAAGATAGCACAGGAGATAGGTCTTGGCAACCGTACCAACACTATCCTCCAGAGTGCATTCTTCCGCATCACAGAGGTTATCCCTGTTGAGATGGCTGTAGAGCAGATGAAGAAGTTCATCGTTAAGTCTTACGGCAAGAAGGGTCAGGATGTTGTTGACAAGAACTATGCTGCTGTTGATCGTGGTGGCGAGTACAAGAAGTTGACCATCGACCCAGCATGGAAGAACCTCCCAGCAGATCCTGTCAAGGAGGACGATGCACCAGCATTCGTTAAGGAACTCGTTCGTCCTATCAATGCACAGGCAGGTGACCTGCTCAAGGTTTCTGACTTCGCTAAGCACGGCACTGTTGACGGTACATGGATGAATGGTACTGCTGCTTACGAGAAGCGTGGTGTAGAGGCTTTCGTTCCTGCATGGAATGTTGAGAACTGTATCCAGTGTAATAAGTGTTCATTCGTTTGTCCTCACGCTGCTATCCGTCCATTCGTAATGACAGCAGAGGAGAAGGCTGGCTTCGCTGGTCCTACACAGGAAATTAAGGCTCCTGCTGCTATGAAGGGTATGGAGTTCGCTATCGTGCCAAGTCCGCTTGACTGTCTCGGTTGCGGTAACTGTGCTGACGTTTGTCCTGGCAAGAAGGGTGAGAAGGCGCTTACTATGGTACCTTACAACCCAGATGCAGAGGATATGAAGGAACTGGCTAAGCTTTGGGATTACAGCGTGAAGTGCATTTCTTCTAAGCAGGATCTCGTTGACATCAAGCAGAGTCCTAAGAACTCTCAGTTCGCTCAGCCTCTCTTCGAGTTCTCTGGTGCTTGCTCTGGTTGCGGTGAGACACCATACGTTAAGCTTATCTCTCAGCTCTTCGGTGACCGTGAGGTAATCGCTAACGCTACTGGTTGCTCTTCTATCTATTCTGCTTCTATTCCTTCTACACCATACACTACAAATGCTAAGGGTCAGGGTCCTGCATTCGACAACTCTCTGTTCGAGGACTTCTGCGAATTCGGTCTTGGTATGGTAATCGGTAACAAGAAGATGAAGGAGCGCGTTGCTCTCCTCCTGCAGAAGGTTATCGACGAGAAGATGGGTAGCGCTGAATATCAGGCTGCTGCTGCTGAATGGATTGAGAAGCGCGAGGATGCTGACGAGACAAAACGTCTTGCAGAAATCCTGAAGCCAGAAATCGCTAAGGGTGCTGCAGCTGGTTGCCCAGTATGCTCTGAGCTGAAGACTCTCGACCACTATCTCGTAAAGCGTTCACAGTGGATTATCGGTGGTGACGGTGCTTCATACGATATCGGTTACGGCGGTCTCGACCACGTACTCGCTTCTGGTGAAGACCTCAACATCTTCGTTATCGATACAGAGGTTTATTCTAACACTGGTGGTCAGGCTTCTAAGGCTACTCCTCTCGGCGCTATCGCACAGTTCGCTGCTCAGGGTAAGCGTATTAAGAAGAAGGATCTCGGCATGATTGCTACTACTTACGGCTATGTATATGTAGCACAGGTTGCTATGGGTGCTGACAATGCACAGTGCTTGAAGGCATTCCGCGAGGCTGAGGCTTATCACGGACCATCTCTCGTTATTGCTTACGCTCCATGTATCAACCATGGTCTGAAGATCAAGGGTGGCATGGGTCGCTCACAGGAAGAGGAGCGTCGCGCTGTTGAGTGCGGTTACTGGCACCTGTGGCGTTACAACCCAGAACTGGCTGAGCAGGGACAGAACCCATTCTCTCTCGACTCTAAGGAGCCAGACTGGAGCAAGTTCGAAGACTTCCTCATGGGTGAGGTTCGTTACCTCTCAGTGAAGAAGGCATATCCAAACGAGGCTGACGAGCTGTTCGCAGAGGCTCAGAAGATGGCTAAGCGCCGCTACATGAGCTACGTTCGTCAGACTAAGATGGATTGGAGCGAAGAGTAAGAAATAATTCTTATATAAATAAAAAGGATGCGTCAAATCACTTGACGCATCTTTTTTTGTAAAATGGGACTAATGAGACTAATGAGACCAATGAGACTAATTAGACCAATAGGACTTATAGGACCAATAGGCAAAGGCTACAGTTTCCCCTGTTCTCCGAGATATGAGTCCTTGAAGCCGAGGAAGTAGAGCACACCGTCGAGGCCTATGGTGTTGATGCTCTGTTCAGCATTTGCCACCACACGCGGTTTTGCGTGGAAGGCGATGCCGAGCCCCGCTTCGCTAATCATTGGAAGGTCGTTGGCACCGTCGCCGACGGCAATGGTCTGTGCCAGATTCACCTTCTCTACCTGTGCTATGAGTTTCAGCAGTTCTGCCTTGCGTTGGCCGTCAACAATCTCGCCCACATACCTGCCTGTCAGCTTGCCGTCTTCGCCCACCTCCAGTTCGTTGGCATACACATAGTCGATGCCGTAACGCTTTTGCAGGTATTCGCCAAAGAAGGTGAATCCGCCGCTGAGGATGGCAATCTTGTAGCCGCAGGTCTTCAGTACAGACATCAGGCGATCAACGCCCTCTGTGATGGGAAGATGTTCCGCTATCTCCTGCATCACGCTGACGTCGAGCCCCTTCAGCAATGCTACACGACGTGTAAAGCTCTCCTTGAAATCTATCTCGCCACGCATGGCACTCTCCGTGATGGCACGCACCTGGTCGCCAACGCCGTTGCGTTCTGCCAGTTCGTCGATGCACTCTGTCTGAATCAGCGTAGAGTCCATATCGAAGCAGATGAGTCTTCGCATACGGCGGAACATGTCGTCGCGCTGGAAGGAGAAGTCTATCTCCATCTCCCTCGACAGCTTCATCAGTTTCGACTGCATCTCGCTCCTGTCGATAGGTTCGCCGCGCAGCGAGAACTGTATGCAAGCACGTGTGTGTGAACTCTGTGTCTTGATGCTTTTACGTCCTGTCAGGCGTACTATGGAGTCGATGTTCAGCCCTTGGTCGGCAAGGATGCGAGTGGCAGCCTCTATCTGCCGTGCCTCTAACTGGCGTCCCAGCGCCATGAGGATGTAGCGGTTCTTTCCCTGATGACCTACCCAGTCCTCATATTCGTCGTCGCTGATGGGAGAGAAACCGATGTTCACGCCCAGCTCCGTCGCCTTGAAGAGAAGGTCCTTCATGGCAAAGCCCGACTTCTGGTCGTCCATGCGTATCAGGATGCCCAGCGATAGGGTAGAGTGGATGTCTGCCTGGCCGATGTCCAGAATCTGCGCGTCATACTGCGCCAATATTGACATGATACTCGTAGTAAGTCCCGGCCGGTCCTGTCCCGTAATGCGAATTAATATCTGTTCTTGTTTCATATTTCTTTATAGTCAAAAGTTTTCGGGGACAAAGGTACGATTAAGTGAGCAAAATACCAAACAAAAAGAAAAGTTTTTTAGTTTTGTTTGTATTTTCGAACGACAGTACTTTCGACGAATGTCAAAGGTACGATTAAGTTATGAGAAATACAAATAAAACGCTTGCTTTTTATTTAATTTCCGTGACGAAGTACCTTCGACCAAGGGTCAAAGGTACGAAAATAAAACAAAAACCAAAACGAAAACGAAAACTTTTTTATAAGCAATGGCGCAGGATGCGATTGCATCTTGCGCCAATTTAGTTCTTAGTTCTTAGTCCGAAGGTCTTTAACCGTTAACCGTTATTTAACCTTCCTCCCATCCATCTCCGGTGGCTCCTCCGCCTCCGGTGCCAGGGTCAGAAGGTGTATCAGGATTCGTCGGAGTTATTGTTCCCGTGCCACCACCTTGGTTCGTGCCACCTTGGTTATCGTTATCGTTGGACCCTGTTCCTGTTCCGGTGTCTGTACCATCACCGCCAGAATTTGAACCTGTGCTGATGCCCTTGCGTGCCAGTATCTGGCGGAAGTGCTCGATTTCAGCGTTGAGCAGGTTGAAGGCTGTAGTGAAATCAAAGCCAGCAGGCACTTCGCAGATAGACATTGCATTGGCGAGCTTCACAACATTGCGATAGGCTGCCTCGCACAGCAGTCGCTTCTCACGAACGATGCCCTTCTCCAGTCCAGCCTGTGCCTCAGTGCGCTCATTCATCTTTGCCAGGAAGTCCGCATTCTTCTGCTTCAGGTCCGTAAACCAGTCGTCCAGTCCTGTAGTGGTGAGGGCGGCCATAGCGTCGGCATTAGACTCAACTTCCTGTATAAACTGCGCCACCATAGTTGTCTGCTTCATATACTCGTCGGTGTTATTGAACGAGTATTTGTCGCGTATGAATGCCAGTTTCTTGGCAGCCTGTGCCTTTGCAGCATTTGGCGATGCCAGCATTGCCTTCAGGGCATTGAGAAATGCGGACTGCGCATTATCACGCAATTTGTCCAGATTGTCTATATCCTCTGTCTGCTCCCATTTACGTGGGCCTGACGTGCAGAGGTGTAGTCGGTCCACACGTTTCCCATAGCAGCCGTAAGGGTGCCGTTGCTTTCAAACTTTGTCTGCATCTGTCCGAAGAAACCAAGTGCAGTGGTGATGTCCATCCTGTGGATGTCAAAAATCGTCAATTGTTTAGCATTAATATTCATAATTTTCAGTTTTATATTGATTAAATTGTTTTCTTATATCGCTCGCAAGCCACTTGCGAGCCAGCCAAGAGGATTTTTCACTCTCGCAAGCCACTTGCGAGCCAGCCAAGAGGATTTTTCATTCTCGCAAGCCGCTTGCGAGCCAGTCAAGAGAATTTTTCACCCTCGCAAGCCGCTTGCGAGCCAGCCAAGAGGATTTTTCACTCTCGCAAGCCACTTGCGAGCCAGTCAAGAGGATTTTTCACTCTCGCAAGCCGCTTGCGAGACCTCCGGCGGAGGGCGACCGTGTTTTTTTGTGTTAAAATGATTCATAATGACGTTGTTTATCTTTAGTAGACATTTACTTCGTTTTTAAAAAGAGGTAATGAGCACTCATGATAAACAACATTGCAACACCTGGGATTCCACGCCCAACATGATAATTCATACTGCCGAATACCACTAATGCTCACGCCTCTATAGGTATGAGTTAGTAGCCATCGATTTATCATGTGTTCTCTATAATGTGGAATTTCGATGTTGCACCGATAAACTATTGGCTCAGTTCCAATTCAATAAAATTTGCGACTACAAAAGTATATAATTTTCTAGAAACATGAAACACCAAGCAAGAAAAAATGACTAAAACGCTCGAATTTTATGCGATTTTCACAATTAAACGGCTCGGATTTAGGAATTTTTTATATCTTTGCGCTCGCGAAGTAAAAACCTATTATGAAAAAGAAACTATCATTACTATTTCTCATTTGCATTTTAAGTGCATTAAACATCAATGCAAAAGTTTATGAAGGCTCATGTGGAGATAATGTAAATTATTCTCTTGACACAAGTACAGGAGTTCTTAGTATCACTGGTACAGGTGCGATGAAAGATTACAGCTATTATTCCTCTGCTCCTTGGTATTCCAATAGGTCATACATCAAAACCGTTGAAATATCAAATGGCGTGACGAGCATTGGAAATTATGCGTTCTATTATTGCGAAGGCCTTACCTCCATCACCATCCCCAACAGCGTGAGGAGCATTGGAGAAGATGCGTTCTCTGATTGCTCTGGCCTTACCTCCGTCACAATCCCCAACAGCGTGACGGACATTGGAGATTGGGCGTTCAGTGATTGCTCAGGCCTTACCACTGTCACCATCCCCAACAGCGTGACGAGCATTGGAGAAGGTGCGTTCGCTGATTGCTATAAGCTTACCTCCGTCACCATTGGCAACAGCGTGACGAGCATTGGAAATTATGCTTTCGATGATTGCTCCGGCCTTACCTCCGTTACCATCCCAAACAGCGTGACGAGCATTGGAAGTCAAGCGTTCGATGGAGTTGATTTTCCAACTGTCGTTTCTCTGATAGAGAATCCTTTTGCTATAACAGGAAAGACATCGTATTCTAGAACATTTACTCAAAACACATTCCTTAACGCGGCACTATATGTGCCAAAAGGTACTATAGAAAAATATAAAGCAACTGATGGATGGAAAGATTTCTTGTTTATAGAAGAAGGAGAAGGACCTGGGCACAAGCGGCATTCGTGGTGATTTGAATGGTGATGGCACAGTAAATATGCCTGACGCTATGTTTATCGTGAACAAGATTCTCAACGGCAAGTTCCCGGACGAGTAGAGTTTATAGTCTCGCTCAGGCGGATTTGTAATCCGGCTGCACTTAATATTTGGATTTGTAATCCATATCCGCTCAGGCGGATGGGATATACGTTTTAGAAGTGAAACGTGAAATGTGAAACACTTGGAGTGCCCGGATGGCTTTACCTCGCACTAGAACATCTTAGCAGAAGCGCAGTTCCTTGAACTCGTAGTTGCTGAGAGCGCCGTCATTGCGACGAAGGGTGATGATGCCGTTCTCGGCTACGCGGACTATCTCTGCCTGAAACGTACCGTCCTTGTCAGCATAAGCATGCAGCCCTGTGCGGCGATAAAGATGCTTGTGATATTGATAGTCAAGCCAGGACCTCATACCGTCAAGTGAAGGACGCAAGAAATCCTTCTGAAGTTTAGTATAGTAAACGGAAAACCTTTTGAGAATGTCGCGCAGCAGGATGTCGCGGTCGTGTTCCTGGCCGGTGATGTTTTTCAGGGAAACAGGGTTGGGGGCATCGCTGAGGAACACCTCCTGGTTGACGTTGATGCCGGTGCCGATGATGACATCTTTCAGAGTGCTGCCCTGCAGATTGATGTCTATGCGTGTGCCGGACAGCTTCTTGTCACCATAGTATATGTCGTTGGGCCATTTTATCTCGAAGCCGTCGCCCAATACCTCGACGATAGCAACGGCCTCTGCCATAGAGAGCAGATATTGCTTGTTGATTGGCAGCCATGTGGGATGGAGTAGGATAGAGAAGAGCAGATTCTTCCCTGGCTCGCTCTCCCACGTATTAGTCCCCATGCCCTTGCCGGCACTCTGATAGTCGGCCACGACACAAAGGTCTTGGTCGGTATTGAGACCAAGAAGGTAGTCATTGGTGGAGGCAGTGTCGGAGAGTCTTATAATTTCCATCTCTTACAGAAGGCTTCTTCGTCAGCCTTCGTTTTTGCTATGAATGATTTATACTCTTCGCTATCGGCATTGAACGGCCGGTGGCTGAGGGCCTTCTTGATGGGCTGCCATTCCACCTCCATTGCCTTGGCATTGACAGAGAAGTATGTCTCACGGAAACGTTCGTAGATATACTGCACCGCCAGGTCGGACGGATGGAGCATGTCGTCGGCATAGAAACGGTAGTCACGCAGTTCGTCCATCATGATTTCGTAGGAGGGGAAGTAGGAAAGTGAAAAGTGAAAAGTGAAAGGTGAAAAGTTACCTTTGACCTTAGACCTTAGACCTTCGACCGCCAAAAGGAGGGTTGCTTTGGAGAGTTGGCTTTCGTGGTAACCGTACTTGGCGTAGCGGATGGGGCTGACGGTAAAAATGACGTGAACAGCGGGATTCATCTCCTGAAGCAATTCTACGCACTGCCTGAGATAGTCAGCACATTCCCCGACAGAGAGTTCCTTCTCGGTAAAAAGACTCGCAGGCCGCTTTTGGCAGTTGTCAACAATCTCGCCCGTCTCGTTGAGGATATAGACGTGGTTGGTGCCCAGTGTGATTATTGCTATATCATAGCTTGCACCAGCCTCCTTTTCCTTTGTGATAGTATGCAGAACGCTGGCAGGATTATACATCACTCCATACGGATTGACGGTGGTCCGGAAGTGATTGTCCTTGAAAATGCCGCCAATCTTATCGGCAAAGCAAGAACCCACGAACAAGAACTTGTCCGTGGGCTTTATTTCAAAATCTGCTTTCTTAATTGTAACGGTTGTCTGTAAATGCATCTCTCTTACAATAGATTCTTTTTCCTCAATATCCACCACATTCCAAGGCTTATGACAATACTGATGGCGATGGCGATAGGAAATCCGTAATGGCTCGACTCCATACCATTGATAAGGTTCATACCGAATAGCGATGCTACGAGGGTAGGGAACATCAGAATGATAGAGAACGACGTAAGAGTACGGATGATAGTATTCATATTATTGTTGATAATAGAAGTGTACGTATTCATCGTTGACTCAAGGATTTCAGAGTATATATGTGCCGTCTCACGTGCCTGTGCCATCTCGATGGTGACGTCTTCGATGAGGTCAACGTCGATTTCGTCACAAGGCAGTTTGAACTTAAGCTTCTGCAGCAGAGTCTCATTGCCTCTGATGGAAGTCTCGAAGTATGTCAGGGAATCTTGCAGACGAGACAGATTTACAAGAGAAGTATTGTCCACCCCATGATCCATATTGCGCTTTGCCCTGTTGAGGAGGAAACTGATTTGCTTCAGACGTTTCAGATACCACACTGACGTACACAGGAACAGGCGGAATATCATATCGACATAGTCGGTAAAACCATTTCCTCTACGCTCCTGATAAGAAACGAAGTCTATCATCATGTCTGTCTCGAAAAAGCAGACAGAAATGAGCACGTCGCCCTTATGCATGATACCTAACGGTACCGTAGTATAGGGCGTACGTGACTTTATCTCCTTCATGTATGGTATTCGAAGGATGACGAGCTGCCATCCTTCTTCATACTCGAAACGTGCCCTCTCATCAGCATCACTGATGTCCGAAAGGAAGTACTCAGGGATCTGGTATTTGTCAACCATCTCCTTCTGGTCTGCATCAGAGGGACATGTATACTGCATCCAACAATTAGGCTCCCATGCCTCAATGCGACGTATTCCGTTTATGGTATTCCAAAGTGTCTTCATGCAGAATCTGAATATTTATGGATTTGGGGAAAATACTACTTTTTAGTCAAGCCACTTAACGTAGCAGAAGTCCTGACGGTGTGGGAGCAAGTCGTTCTTAGGATACATGCGTACGCAGGTCTTGTAGCTGCCGGCACGCTTTACATCCATCTGACACTCAAAGGTGTAGAGGTTGCCTTCCTGCTTCACGAGCTTGAACTGCTCTACCTTGTTAACCTTGCGGTCGGTGGTCTCCTGATCGTTCTTGAGGCTGACGAGTTCAAGACCTACAGCGTCGTTAAGACCTTGTTCGTCGATGACGTAGGTGATCTTTGGATTAGTACCCGTATCGGCACCGTCGCGCAGCACATTAGTGTCAGACGAAACGACCTTGATGGAATCCCAGCGTTCTGCCACAGTTTCTTTCCATTGAGCAATATCCTTTGCCAACTGGTAGTCATTTGCATTAATCTTTGCAGAACGGGCAGCCAGTTTTGTATAGAACTTAGAATAGTAGTCGTCGAGCTGACGCTTCATAGTATAGTGAGGAGCGATAGTTGCTATAGAGTTCTTCACAACCTGAATCCAATCCTTTGACAGACCCTTCTTGTCCTTGTCATAGTACATAGGAACGATTTCGTTCTCAAGGAGGTTGTAGATTGTTGTAGCATCAAGCTGATCCTGATATGCCTGATTCTCGTATGTGCGCTCCTGTTTCAAAGCCCAGCCGGCACCCTTACGATAACCTTCTACCCACCATCCGTCAAGGACAGAGAGGTTTACAACACCATTCATCTCAGCCTTCTCACCAGATGTACCTGATGCTTCCAAAGGACGGGTAGGAGTGTTCATCCAGATATCAACACCTGATACGAGACGACGAGCCAGCTGATAGTCATAGTCCTCAAGGAAGATAATCTTACCAAGGAACTCCGGACGCTGTGAAATCTCGTAGATGCGCTTGATAAGTCCCTGTCCTGCACCGTCTGCTGGGTGTGCCTTACCAGAGAAGAAGAACAATACTGGCTTCTCAGGGTTGTTAACAATCTTAGAGAGGCGCTCAAGGTCTGTAAAGAGCAGGTGAGCACGCTTGTATGTAGCAAAACGACGGCAGAAACCAATCATCAGCGCATTAGAATTGATGCGCTCAAGCAGAGATACTACACGAGCTGGATCACCCTGATTCTTCAACCATGCCTCAGCAAACTTGTCACGGATATACTTGATGAGCTTCTCCTTAAGAGCCATACGGGTCTTCCAAATCTCAGCATCTGGGCAGTCGTATATACCATGCCACAAGTCTTCGTTAGATTGGTCCTCATAGAAGCCTGGCTTCAGATACTTATCATAAACCTCACGCCACTCTGTAGCACACCATGATGGGAAGTGTACGCCGTTGGTGACATATCCAACGTGGTTCTCTTCTGGATAATAACCGTTCCAGATATTAGCAAACATCTTCTGAGATACCCAGCCGTGAAGCATAGATACACCATTAACCTCCTGACATGTATTGCAAGCGAATGTTGACATACAGAAACGCTCGTTATCATCATCAGGATTGATACGACCCATGCCGATGAACTCTTTCCAAGAGATACCGAGCATGTCAGCATAGCCACCCATGTACTTGCCAAAGAGGTCCTTGTCGAAGTAGTCGTGACCTGCTGGAACTGGAGTGTGTACTGTATAGAGTGAAGAAGCACGAACAACTTCCATAGCCTGATTGAATGTCAAGCCACTCTTGACGTATGAAACAAGACGTTCGAGGTTACAGAGTGCTGCGTGTCCCTCATTACAGTGATAAACCTGCTTCTTGATGCCAAGTTTCTCAAGCATCAGCATACCACCGATACCGAGAAGAATCTCCTGCTTCAGACGGTTCTCCCAGTCACCACCATAAAGAGCGTGAGTGATAGGACGGTCATATTCAGAGTTCAGGTCGTTATCTGTATCGAGCAGATAAAGCTTTACACGACCTACATTAGCCTGCCATACAAGTGCGTGTACATTATAATTCATATAAGGTACGTCAACAACAACCTGCTTGCCATCCTTGTCAAGTGTCTTTGTGATAGGCAGAGAATTGAAATTCTGTGCGTCATAGTTAGCAATCTGCTGTCCGTCCATTGAAAGGCTCTGCTTGAAGTAACCGAAACGATAGAGGAAACCAATACCGCACATATCAACGTTAGAGTCAGATGCCTCCTTGATATAGTCACCAGCAAGCATACCAAGACCACCAGAATAAATCTTCAGTGAGTTGTGGATACCAAACTCCATAGAGAAGTATGCTACAGAAGGACGAGTTTTGTCAGGCTTTACTGACATATAGTCTTTGAAATGCTTATATACGGCTTTAACATTAGCCATAATCTTCTTATCCTTTACAATTGCTTCCTTACGCTCGTAAGAGAGACGCTCGAGCAACTGTACTGGGTTGTGGGCAACCTCGTCATAGATATCCTCATCAAGAGAGCGGAACAACTCGCGGGCATCATAGTTCCATACCCACCACATGTTGTGTGCAATCTCATCGAGGCACTCTAATTCCTTTGGGAGGGTTGATTTTACGGTAAACTCCTTCCAAATAGGAGTGTTTGCATAATCTGACTTGATCTTCATAATAGTTTGTATAATTTTTTAATAAGGTTTGTTGTTGTTATTTTGTACGTAGTGCAATGTCGTATGCCTGATAATAGTATTTTATGAATTTTTTCCAAAGCGCCTTTTTAGATAGTTGTGATGCCTTAGCACGGCATTTCTTTACTTCGGCTGGTGTGAATCCCGAATACTTTATAACAGTATCTTTTATAGCATCTGCTACTTCAGAGTAGTTGTAGTCGGTACGATGAATAGTCTTGACACCATCTTCAATTTCTGAGTATGCTCCCTTTATAGTGTTTGCCCATACTCCAAAGCCTGCAAGGTCTGTTGTTATACATGGCACACTGAAGGCAACGCTTTCGAGTGGAGTATATCCCCAAGGCTCGTAGTATGATGGATAAACGGTGAGGTCTTTACCGATAATGACATCGTAATATGGCATATTGAGAATACCATCATCACCATTGAGATAGCTTGGGATAAATATTACCTTTACCTTGTCCTCCTTGCGATTCCACATATTGTAGTTCTTCATCATGTTGATGACTTTATCATCAGACATGTTATAAAGATTGTGGGTTATCATTGGCAGGTCAAGTGGGGTGTCGTATGTATTTACGCCTTTTGCCTTCTGGAGTCTTTCAAGGACATCCTTACGTGGGTCTCCAACCCATGCTGGTACTTCAAGGAATGCCAAAACTGGCTTCTGTAGTTTCTCATCATGGTTAAGGCGATTCATTGCCTCAATAAATACGTCAATGCCTTTGTTACGGAATTCGTAACGTCCTGATGTACCAACAATAAGCGTATCATCTGGGAACTGGCTACCTGTCAAAACGTTTGCAAGTTTGAGGAGCGCCTTGCGGGCAGCATTTCGTTTTTTCGTAAATTCTGATCCTTTTGGAATAAAATCGTCTTCAAAGCCGTTAGGAAGAACAATATCAACGGGCTTATCGATTAGTTCCTTACATTCTGTGGCGGTAATGTCAGAAACAGTTGTAAAGCAATCTACGTTCCATGCTGTCTGCTTTTCGATAGAGTGCTTTGACTGCATATTCAGTTCTCCAGCCATCTGGTCACCATTATAAGCCCAAAGATACTCGTACAGAGGCTTGTTATTGCCTGCGATAGAACGTCCGATGCTTGTTGCGTGGGTTGTAAAGATTGTTCCTATTGCTGGAATATTTTTCTTGATATAGAGTGCGCCTAAACCGCACATCCATTCATTTGCCTGGTAAATAACCTTCTTGTTTTCGAGTTTTAGGAATTTGTAAAGACTCTCTACAACAAGACCGGCTGCGTAAGAGAACATGCTTGCTTCATCATAGTCGCCATAAGCGTGAAGAGAATCTACCTGGAAATAATTCCACAGATTACCATAGATAGAATCTTTCTCGGCAAAGAATGGGGCAAAATCTACTAGGATGGAAATTGGCTTACCAGGAATATCCCATCTGCCTACTTTTACCTTTAAAGTTGTTGATTCTTGCCATTCCTTGAGAATACTGCTGTCTGGTATGAAGAATGGATTTTTCTTGTCACCCCAGCAGTCAGGACCAATGAAAATGATTTTGTCGGGAAATTCTTCCTGGAGTGTCTTTGCGCGAGTTGAAAGCACGGTGTAAATGCCACCAACTTTATTGCAGACTTCCCATGAAGACTCGAAAATGTAATCAGGTTTTACCATAAAGACCAATATTCAAATTTTCTGGTGGGTATATAAATATTCCTATTGTTCTGTGTGCAAAGGTAAAAAAAAATAAATAAAAAATCTCTGTTTTTGGAATTTATTTTATAAAAATAAATATTAAAATAATCTATATCAATTTTTGTGCGTACACAAAAACAAAATCGCACCAAAGAAATAGTTCTTTAGCGCGATTTTTATGATGTTTTATGGTATACCTTTATTCTGCAGCTTCTGTCTGCTCTTCTTCAACGGCAGGAGCTTCTTCTGGTTCAGTAGCAGGAGCCTGCTTTGGCTCAACAGCCTTTGGCTGCTCTGCGATGTTGTCTTCAGCAAGTACTGTTACAGGAATTTCTACACGTACTTCCTTATGGAAGATAACTGTTGCAGCATATTCACCTACAGTCTTGATGTCCTTCATGACAACCTTCTTGCGGTCAATTTCAATGCCCTTCTTGGCCAACTCTTCAACAACGGTGCCAGCGTTTACAGAACCATACAATACGCCTGTAGCACTAACCTTTGCCTTAATCTCGAGAGAAACACCATTAAGTGCTGCAGCTTCTTTTTCTGCATTTTCGAGAATCTTAGCAAGCTTGTGAGCCTGCTGCTTCAGGTTTTCTGCCAATACCTTCTTTGCTGCTGGAGAAGCGATAACAGCCTTTCCTGTTGGGATGAGGTAGTTACGTCCGTAGCCAGACTTAACATTAACTATGTCGTTCTTGAATCCAAGACCGATAATATCTTCTTTCAGTATAATTTCCATTGTGTAATCCTCCTAATTAAAATTATTTCATCATGTCGGTTACATAAGGAAGCAATGCGATCTGACGAGCACGCTTAACAGCCTGTGCTACGCGACGCTGATACTTCAAAGATGTGCCGGTAATACGACGTGGAAGGAGTTTTCCCTGCTCATTGAGGAACTTCTTCAGGAACTCAGGGTCCTTATAGTCGATGTACTTAATACCGCTCTTCTTGAAACGACAATACTTCTTCTTGCGAGTGTCGATTGTTGGAGCGTTAAGATAACGGATTTCTGAATTGTTCTCTGCCATGTTTAAGCCTCCTCTTTTTTAGCATACTTGGCACGACGCTTCTCTGCGTAAGCAACTGCATACTTGTCAAGTTTGACGGTCATAAAACGGATTACTTTCTCCTCGCGACGGAAAGATGTCTCGAGTTTGTCTACTACTGATGGCTCTGCCTTGAACTCAAAGAGGAAATAGAATCCTGTTGACTTCTTCTGAATAGCATAAGCCATTTTCTTGAGTCCCCAAGCCTCTTCGTTCAGTATCTCGGCACCATTGTCAGAGAGTACTTTCTTGAACTTAGCGACCGTTTCCTTTGTCTGGTCATCAGACAAAACGGGAGTCAGGATGAAAACGGTTTCGTAATGATTCATCATTAGTTCTTGTTTAAAAATTTATAATAAAATAATGTGTCGCGATGTGCTGTTTTTACACAAAGCGGGTGCAAAGGTACAAAAAAATAAGCAAAACACCAAATAAAAATATAATTTTTTGATGTTTTGCCTAAATTTGCTTGTATTGTGTATAAAAGGTATGTTCCTTAAAGCCTGTAATTTATAGGAATTTATAAACAATAATGACCATGATTATACTTGATATTGCCATCGCGAAAAGAAACCAATATGCAACTTTTGCAAGGACTTTTCTTTTTTGAATCCTATTTATATTATGTTTACGATACTCATGAGTTTTGTCATGATGATGATGGTGGTGTTCTTGGCTTGAATGATTATGTTGTCTATTTTGCTCTTCCATCTCTCTTTATGTTTTTTTGTTTGATCAATAACTTCTGGCAATAAGAACTCTGCACTTAGATGGTTTTCCTGATACCATATCGATGCCAGGTGTCTGCTCAAAGGCAAATGGTACGCAGCGTATTGTTGCTTGCGTTTCTTCTTTTATCTGTGCCTCTGTTTCAGGCGTGCCGTCCCAATGGCAAAGGAAGAAACCTCCGTCCTTTACTCTTTCCTTGAATTCTTCGTAGTTGTCACATTCGAAGATGTGGGCATCTCTGAAGTCCTTTGCTTTCTTAAAGATGTTGTCCTGTATATCTTCAAGCAACTTCTCTATGCGTTCTGCAAGCCCCTCGAATGGTACTGTTTCCTTTTCAAGAGTGTCTCGACGCATAATTTCTACAGTCTTAGCTTCAAGATCACGTCCTCCCATTACGATACGAACAGGTACACCCTTCAATTCGTAGTCAGCAAATTTAAATCCTGGGCGTTTGTTGTCAGCATCATCATATTTCACGCTGATGCCTTTTGCAATGAGGGTTTTGATAACAGGCTGGAATAATTCTGAAATCTGTTCCTGCTGTTCTCCCTTTCCGATTGGTATAATAACTACCTGCAGTGGTGCAAGGCGAGGAGGAAGTACTAAGCCGTTATCGTCAGAGTGTGTCATGATGAGTGCTCCTATAAGGCGTGTTGAAACACCCCATGAAGTAGCCCATACGTATTCCTGCTTGTTTTCCTTTGTGAGATATTGTACGCCAAAGGCCTTTGCAAAGTTCTGACCGAGGAAGTGGGATGTTCCACTCTGCAGAGCCTTTCCGTCTTGCATCATAGCTTCGATGGTGTATGTGTCCAATGCTCCTGCAAAGCGTTCTGTTTCACTCTTTACACCTTGCATTACAGGTACTGCCATCCATTTTTCAGCAAACTCTGCATATACTTTCAGCATCTTTTGTGCCTCTTGCTCTGCCTCTTCACGAGTTGCATGCGCTGTATGACCTTCCTGCCACAGGAACTCTGAGGTACGCAGGAATGGACGAGTACGCATTTCCCAGCGCATAACGTTACACCATTGGTTACACATCAATGGCAAATCACGCCAAGAGTGAATCCAATTCTTGTAGGTGTTCCATATAATTGTTTCGGAGGTTGGACGTATAATCAGTTCCTCTTCTAACTTTGCTGTAGGGTCAACGACAACACCATCATGTGTCTCATTTGTCTTCAGACGATAGTGGGTTACTACTGCACATTCCTTAGCAAACCCTTCAACATGTTCTGCCTCACGTGACAGAAATGATTTTGGAATCAAGAGGGGGAAGTATGCATTAACAGCACCAGTTTCCTTGAACATCTTATCAAGCTGTGCCTGCATCTTTTCCCATATTGCATATCCGTATGGTTTGATTACCATACATCCACGGACAGCGCTCTGTTCTGCTAAGTCCGCCTTAACAATCAAATCATTATACCATTGGCTGTAGTTGTCAGCTCTTTTCGTTAAGTCCTTTAATTCTGCCATTCTTTCTTTAAATTTTTCAGTGCGCAAAGCTGCGGTTAAGCAAGTGCAGAACGGTGCTCGCATCAGTTATGCCGAGCGTGAGCAGGTTCGCACGAGCAAAGCGAGTGCAAAGGTAATAAAAAAAGGTGAGAATATATATATAATGTATCACATTTATACAAAAAAAGTGTTAAAAAACATAAACTATATTTTAAGTTGTGTTGAATGTGTATGAAAATTATTATTTTTGCGGTGAATAAAAATGAACTGTTATGGCAAATAAAAGATCATTAAAGCGTTGTATTAATTATATTTGTGGTGAATTGTTTGCTGAATGTATTTCAGTGTCAGCTTACTACAATAGTGATAAGCAGAATGCGGATACCTTGCTGCGTTGCATAATGCGCGTACACTCTGACTATATAATGAGAGTATCTCATCCAGAGCCAGGAATGCCAGCAAAGAAATATTACAAGTCATTGATTGCTGATTTTAATAATAGCGTCAATGAAATTGTTGACCATATAAAGAATCTGCATGCTTAAAGCATTCTGTCGCTGGTTGTTATATAGCGAGATGGGATGGCGTACGGATGTTACTGTAGCCTTCCCTCAGAAATGTGTTGTCTGCCTTGCTCCTCATACAAGTAATTGGGATTTCGTTCTTGGAATGCTCTATTCTCGTGCTGAAGGAGTACAGATACAGTATCTCATGAAAAAAGAATGGTTCTTCTGGCCATTGGGTTACATCTTTAGGAAGACTGGTGGAATACCTGTATATCGTCAGAAACATGTTTCGATGACAGATACCCTTGCAGAAGTGGCTACGAAGTCACCAGAGTTCCGGATTTGTGTTACTCCAGAAGGAACCCGCAGTTTAAATCCTGATTGGAAAAAAGGTTTTTATTTTATTGCACAAAAGGCTGGTATTCCCATTCTTCTATATGGGGTGGATTACCAAAAGAAGTTGATACAGTGTACCAAGAGTATAGTACCTTCAGGAGACGTTGATAAAGAATTGCAGGATATAAAACAGTATTTCAAAGATTTTAAAGGAAAACATCCAGAAAATTTTTCGATATAATTTATGATGAGTCGGCATATTGTCGTATATATATTCACAGCTTTTCTTGTGCTGTTCGCTTCATGTGGTAAACATGTAGTGAAAGATACAGGAAAGATTCCTATCGATATTAGGAAGGAAAAGATTGATGATAAAACCAAGAAAGACAGGTCTTACAGTCATGGTTGGTGGGGAAAACATTCTTATGAAGGCAAACCTTGGGTAAAGAATGTTTCTCGTCCTAAACAACCTGCTGCTGCATTGGCAGGTAAACATCTTTCTGTATGGCAGAGTCATGGTAGTTACTATGACAAACAAAAAGGGTTTTGGAAATGGCAGAGACCTCTGCTTTTTTCTACTACGGAAGACCTCTTCACCCAAACCATTGTAGTGCCATATCTCATTCCGATGTTGGAAAATGCAGGAGCTGTAGTCTTTACTCCACGTGAACGTGACTGGCAGCCTAATGAGGTGATTGTCGATAACGACAAGGGGTCATATGTTCCAAGTGATGTGATATATGATGGGTATAATCCTTTCAGCGAGGGAAGTGTTAAGAAGACACATGCTACAAAGCATGAGGAGGAATTTGTGACCTATCAGCCAAATATTCCAGAGTCAGGCAACTATGCAGTCTATGTCTCATATACCACAGAAGAAAAGAGTGTTGATGATGCTCTCTATAGTGTCTATCATGATGGCATGCGTACTGATTTTCATGTTAACCAACGCATGGGTGGTGGTACATGGGTTTATCTCGGAACATTCTATTTTGGCAGAGGAAGTTCTGAATACAACAAGATAGTAGTATCATCACAGTCTTCTGGCAAAGGAATCGTAACATCCCGTGCTGTCAGGTTTGGCGGTGGTATGGGAAATATCTCCAGAGGTGGCAGTACAAGCGGTTTGATGCGTTCTCTTGAGGGTGCTCGCTACTATGCTCAGTGGGCAGGCGCTCCATATAATGTTTATGCTGGGTATAAAGGTGATGATGATTATAAGGATGACATAAATGTTCGTTCTCTAATGACCAACTGGCTTGCAGGTGGTTCTTCTTATGTTCCAGATAAAGAAGGACTGAAGGTTCCTATCGACCTCGCCCTTGCTGTGCATTCGGATGCTGGCTATAATAATGATGGTACCCTTTTTGGCTCTCTTGCTGTTTGTACTACAAACTTCAATGAGGGTCGCCTGAGCAGTGGAGTGACGAGATTACATTCACGTGATTTGGCTCAATATCTTCTCGATAACTCAAAGCGTGACCTGCAAAAGATATATGGCTATTGGAATTGGCGAGACTTATATGACAGGAATTATTCCGAGACACGCCTTCCTGGTATGCCGTCAGCTATCTTTGAGACTCTTTCTCATGAGAGTTTTGCTGATATGCGCTATGGTCACGACCCTGATTTCAAATTTAATCTGGCACGCTCCATATACAAGACAATCCTTCGCTATGAAGCTGAGGCTCATGGAGAGAAGGTGGTAGTACAACCTCTTGCACCTGTGGGCTTTAATATTACGTTGAAGCCAGGTTCCTCAGAGGATAATTCTGGCATGGCAACTCTCTCCTGGGTTGCACAGTCGGATGAAGCGGAATCGTCTGCTAAACCATCATCGTATAATGTATATATGGCGATGGGAAGTTTGGGCTACGATAATGGTACAAATGTTTCAAAAACATGGACTGAGATACCTATATATCCGGATATCATTTATCGATTTAAGATTACTGCTGTCAATGATGGTGGCGAGAGCTTCCCTACAGAGGAATTGGTATGTATGTGGCATGCTAATGGAACACCAACAGTGGCTATAGTGAATGGTTTCAAGCGTCTTTCTTCCCCTGCTATTATTGCTGGCTCAAAAGGAAAAAACGCCTTCTCGCTTGAAGCAGACCCTGGATTGTCGTATGGTCCTACTGCATGCTGGGCAACAGCGGGGCTGACAGGCAAGGTGGTGGCAGGAAATGATTTCAACTATTCGCTGGAACATGCTCGTGCCATAGCAGCTTCAAACTACTATAATGTAGTCAGCACATCCAAAGAGGCCGTAGAGTGGGGCAATTTTGACCTGTCTGACTATAAAGTCGTTGACCTGCTCCTTGGCAATGAGAAGAATGATGGACATTCCCTGAAATATTACAAGACATTCTCAGAGGCTCTTCAGAAAAAGTTGTACAGCTATGTAGCAAATGGACGAGGCTCTCTTCTTTGTAGTGGTTCATATGTGGCATCAGATATGTTGGAAGAAAAGGAGATAGATTTCATGCATACCATATTCCATTCCTCATATTCTGGAACAATCCGTAGCTCTAATTACAAGGTTAACGGCTTGCAGCAGGAGATGTATCTGATAAACATGATTAATGACAAGCATTATGCTACTACCCAGAGTGATGTTCTGAAAGCAGAAGACAGCGCTTTTATTGCTATGCAATATGCTGACGGACAGACTGCTGCTGTAGCAAATAATGTCGGCTTCCATACCTTTGTTATGGGATTCCCATTTGAATGTATTAATGACAGAGCTATGCAGGCTACCATAATGGGTGGTATCCTTGCATTCCTCATTACACCATGATGCTGACTGATTTCCTGCCTACAACAAAGAAAGAATGTCAATTAAGAGGATGGGATGAACTCGATGTCATCTTGTTCTCAGGTGATGCTTATGTAGATCACCCTTCCTTTGGTGCTGCAGTAATAGGTAGAACATTAGAGGGTCACGGATATAAGGTTGCCATAGTGCCACAACCTGACTGGCATGGTGACTTCCGGGACTTCAAGAAACTGGGTAAGCCGCGACTGTTCTTTGGCATTTCGCCAGGAGCAATGGATTCTATGGTGAATAAATATACGGCCCGAAAGCGTCTGCGTTCAGAAGATGCTTATTCTCCTGACGGACGCCATGATTGCCGACCGGAATATCCTACCATTGTTTATACAAAGATTCTCAAGGAACTGTTTCCTGATGTACCTGTCGTGCTTGGTGGCATAGAGGCTTCTATGCGTCGATTGACTCATTATGACTACTGGCAGGACAAACTGATGCCCTCAGTGCTCGTCTCCTCAGGTGCCGACCTTATCACTTATGGTATGGGTGAAAAGGCTACTATAGCATTATGTGAGACACCTCGGGAAGAGTGGAGAAACATACCTCAGACAGTATTCCTTACTGATAGCATAAAGTCCCAAGATGGTGACATCATCCTTCATTCCCATGAAGAATGCCTCAGGGACAAGCGTTCCCAGGCAGAGAATTTCAGGCATATTGAGGAAGAATCAAACAAGATGCATGCATCACGCCTCATACAGCAGGTGGGAGAGAAGTATGTTGTCGTCAATGCTCCCTATCCTCCTATGACGACAGCAGAGATAGATGCTTCCTTTGACCTTCCTTATCAGCGTGTGCCACACCCAAAGTATAAAGGTAAGACGATTCCTGCCTATGAGATGATAAAATTCTCTGTCAATCTCCATCGTGGATGCTTTGGCGGCTGTGCCTTCTGTACTATCTCTGCCCATCAGGGAAAATTCATTGCCTCCCGTTCCAAAGAGAGTATCATGAAGGAGGTTCGTGAGGTTGTTAAACTCGATGGCTTTAAAGGTTATCTGTCAGACCTTGGTGGTCCATCGGCAAATATGTATTCCATGCATGGTAATAACCTGAAGGCCTGTGAGGCATGCAAACGCCCTTCATGTATCCATCCCCAGATATGTCCGAACCTCAATACCGACCATTCTGCTCTGCTGGATATCTACCATGAGGTGGATGCTCTGCCCGAGATAAAAAAGTCCTTCATCGGCTCTGGTGTGAGGTATGACCTGCTGTTGCATCATAGCAAGGACGAAAAGACCAACAAGGCAGCCCGTCAATATACCCGAGAACTGATAATGCATCATGTGTCAGGACGTCTGAAGGTTGCTCCGGAGCATACCTCGGATTATGTCCTGAATATCATGCGAAAACCCTCTTTCGAACTCTTTAAGCAGTTTAATGGCATTTTCGACAAGATAAATCGTGAGTGCGGATTAAAGCAGCAATTGATACCATATTTCATTTCCTCCCATCCTGGATGCACGGAGAAGGATATGCGACACCTCTCAGAAGTCACTCGCAGAATGGGATACCGCCTTGAACAAGTGCAAGACTTTACTCCAACACCTATGACCACTGCTACAGAGATGTTCTATACAGGTTACGACCCATACACCCTTAAACCTGTATTCACAGAACACGACATGCAGAAAAAGAAAAAGCAAAACGACTATTTCTTTGAATATAAAAAAGCCAAAGGTCAAAAGTCCAAGGTCAAAGGCCGAAAACTTTAAACGTTAAACTTTAAACTTTAAACGTTACACGTTACCCATGCCCCCATTAGCAGAACGTCTTCGTCCACGTACACTTGACGAATATATAGGTCAGAAGCACCTCGTAGGAGAAGGTGCAGTACTTCGCAGAATGATAGAATCAGGCAACATCTCTTCATTCATTCTGTGGGGCCCTCCTGGTGTCGGAAAAACCACCTTGGCACAGATTATTGCCAATAAACTCGATACACCTTTCTACACCCTGAGTGCTGTGACAAGTGGCGTCAAGGAGGTGCGTGAGGTCATTGACAAGGCCAAGAACAACAGATTCTTCTCCACAGCCTCCCCAATACTCTTTATCGACGAGATACACCGTTTCTCCAAGTCCCAGCAGGACTCGCTGCTGGGAGCTGTGGAGCAAGGCGTGGTGACCCTCATTGGTGCAACAACAGAGAATCCGTCATTTGAGGTGATTCGTCCTTTGCTGTCCCGCTGTCAGGTCTATGTGCTGGAGAGTTTAGGAAAAGACGATTTGTTAGAGTTGTTAGATAGGGCCATCACCACTGATGTAGAACTGAAGGAACGCAATATAAAGCTGGCAGAGACAGATGCCCTGTTGAGATATTCTGGTGGTGATGCCCGCAAGCTTCTCAATATACTGCAGCTGATGGTGGAGTCAGAGTCTTCGGAAGAAGTCGTTATTACTGACGAACTCGTTGCTCGCAGGCTTCAGCAGAATCCTTTGGCATACGATAAAGACGGAGAGATGCACTATGACATCATTTCAGCCTTCATTAAAAGTATCAGGGGCAGCGATCCTGATGCTGCCCTTTATTGGATGGCACGTATGATAGAGGGTGGGGAAGACCCTCAGTTTATAGCTCGCCGCCTTGTCATCAGTGCCTCTGAAGACATAGGGCTTGCCAATCCCAATGCCCTGCTGTTGGCCAATGCAGCCTTCGATACTGTAATGAAGATAGGATGGCCCGAGGCCCGCATAGCCCTTGCTGAGGCTTGTGTATATCTTGCTACATCACCCAAGAGTAATTCAGCATACTGTGGCATCAATGATGCCCTTAGCCTTGTTAAAGAAACAGGCAATCAGCCAGTACCCCTGCATCTGCGTAATGCCCCCACAAAACTCATGTCAGAATTAGGGTATTCCGATGGCTATAAATATCCTCATGATTATCCAGGCAATTTCGCTACACAGCAATACATGCCCGATGCCCTGAAAGACAAACGCCTATGGCACGCCCAGCACACCCCATCAGAAGAGAAACTATATCAGCAAATGCTCAAACTCTGGGGAGAAAGGTTTAAGAGATAATTGAACATTAAACATTGAACATTAAACATTAAACATTAAACATTAAACATTAAATTCGCTTCGCTCAGAAACCTTTGGCCTTTGACCTTTGACTTAAAACTTGAAAATCATGTGGATGATAATATTCCTATTGTTGCCCCTGTTGGGTATCGCCTATATAGCCTGGCATGTATGGTGTCTGTTGCCATGCATGTGGTGGTGGAAGGTGTTAGCTATAGCATTGATGGCAGGCTCATTCCTGACCATGATGTTTGGCATGCGAGGACTCTATGATCGTATGCCGCTCCCCGTTGGCACAGCACTTTATGAAACAGGTACATCAAGTATCTTTGTTATGATGTATCTGGTCATACTCTTTCTGGTTCTCGACATCGCACGACTATGCCATATCATTCCTCGTACTTTTCTATATAATAACTGGTACACTGTTCTTGGCATCACCATCCTGATGGTAGGCATTTTCGTATATGGTAATCTGCATTATCAGCATAAATATCGTCAGGAACTGACGCTGACCACAAGCCGTCCTATGGCTCGTCCTCTGAAACTTGTTATGGTCAGCGACCTGCACATTGGCTATCACAATCCTCGTAAAGAACTCCATCGCTGGGTGGATATGATAAATGCAGAGGAACCAGACCTGATACTTATTGCAGGTGATATCATCGATATGAGCATGCGTCCCCTGAAAGAGGAACGGATGCATGAAGAGTTCCAACGACTCTCGGCTCCAGTATATGCCTGCTTAGGAAACCACGAATACTATAGTGGCGAACCTGGTGCTCAGCAGTTCTATCGTGATGCAGGCATCCACCTGTTGCGCGACAATGTCGTCACCATTGGCGACCTGTGTATCATCGGGCGTGACGACCGTACCAATCACCATCGCAAATCATTGGGCAAGATAGTGAACGAAAACAAATCGCTCATTTCCAATTCCTCATATACCATACTGTTAGACCATCAGCCCTATCATTTGGAACAAGCCGAGCAGCAGCATATTGATTTCCAGTTTAGCGGTCACACCCATTATGGTCAGATATGGCCCATTTCGTGGATTACGGAAAGCATCTACGAATGTGCCTTTGGAAGCCATCAGCGTGGCAACACCCGCTATTATATCAGCAGCGGATTAGGCATCTGGGGTGGCAAGTTCCGCATTGGCACCCGCTCTGAGTACATAGTGGCAGAGGTGAGAAGTAAGAAATCTTTTTCCGTCTCAAGCGAAAAGTTTTTCCGTATGGGTCGGAAATTTTACGGAAAACAAAAGTTACTTTCGCTCGAAAATACAAACAAAAATTAAAAAATAATACTTTTGTTTGGTATTTTGCTCACTTTTTTGTAACTTTGCGGCCGATTTTATGCGTGCACGTACGACCATCTATATATTATTCTTCGCCATCATCTTTGTGATGGCTGGTAATATAGTGCAGGTTGTGCAGAAGAATGTGAGTGATGATGTGGTTCCTGACAGCCTTGCTGAAAAGGGCATGGAAATAGCTGACAGTTTGTTGAAATCTGGTTCTGTTATGGGCCTGGATTCTTTGCTTAAGAAGGATTCGTCCATCATCGACTCTCTTGATTCCATCAATCCTCTTGATACACTTGACTCGCTCCATCGGGCTATCTATCTCCGAAATAAGGCTCTGGATGATTCTATTGCTGCTGATTCTGCTAATCGCAAGAGAAAGAATGGTATTGATTTTCCTGTTAACTATACTTCCAACGACTCCTTGGTTTATTATGCTGACTCCAGGAAGGCATTCCTCTTTGGTAATGCCAATGTGAAGTATGATAATATGGACCTCACAGCGGAGCACATTGATGTGCAGATGGATTCGTCTTTGGTACATGCTACTGGTGCTGAGCGTTATGTGAAGGACGATTTGCCGCCATTGCCTAAGGACTCTGGACGTATCGACTCTTCAAAATTACAGAAAGAACGTTATGGTCTGCCTGTCTTTGTTATGGGTTCAGACAAATATGAGACTGACACTATGTCATTTAACTTCAAGACGAAGAAGGGTCTCATTCAGAATGCCTATACTGAGCAGCAGGATGGTTTCCTTGTTTCGGAAAAGTCAAAGCGTGACAAAGATGGTAATTTTTATGTAAAGCACGGAAGATATACCACCTGTGATGACCCGGAGCCAGACTTCTATCTGGCCCTTTCTCGTGCAAAGGTGCGTCCAGGTAAGGATGTGGTATTCGGACCTGCATACCTCGTAGTGCAGGATGTTCCACTACCACTCGCCATACCATACGGCTTCTTCCCATTCTCAAAGAGTTACAGCAGCGGCTTTATCATGCCAACGTATGGTGATGAGCAGGCTCGTGGCTTCTACCTGAAGGATGGCGGATATTATTTTGCTATCAATGACAACATAGACCTGAAGCTTCTTGGTGAGATATACACCAAGGGTTCATGGGCCATTTCTGCTGCATCGAACTATAACTTCCGCTACAAGTATGCTGGACAGTTTTTCTTCTCCTATCAGAATACAAAAGATGGCGAAAAGGGCTTCCCTGATTATTCGGAGACAACGAGTTTCAAGTTGCAGTGGAGTCATCGTCAGGATGCTAAGGCAAATCCTTATCGAACCTTCTCAGCAAGTGTGAACTATGCATCTACTAAGTATGAGAGGAATAACCTGAATTCTATGTATAACCCTACCACGATGACGCAGAGTACCAGAACGTCTTCTGTATCATGGGGTACAACATTCAGCAGTATTGGTATGACCCTCTCGGCAACAGCCAATGCCACACAGAATATGCGTGACTCATCTGTGGCTCTCACATTGCCTGACCTGAATATTAACATCTCACGTTTCTATCCTTTCCGCCGCTCAAAGCAAGTGGGGGAGGAACGCTGGTATGAGAAGATTCACATGAGTTATAGCGGACACATCTCCAACTCCATCACCACTAAGGAGGATAAACTGATGAAGTCAAACCTCATAAAGGACTGGAGAAATGGATGGCAGCATAATATCCCTATCGGAGCTACATTCTCACTGTTTAAATATATCAACATCTCGCCAAGCATCAACTTCACTGACAGAACATACATGAAGAAGATAAACCAGTCATGGGATCAGGAGAATCAGGAAGTGCGCAATGATACTGTCTATGGCTTCTATAATGTCTATAACTGGAGCAGCAGCATTAGTGCCAACACAAAGATATACGGCTTCTTTGTTCCTAACAGAAAGATTTTTGGTGAGAAGATACAAGCTATTCGTCATACCCTGACACCAAGTATCAGCTTCTCGTATGCTCCAGATTTCGGTTCCAACCGCTATGGTTATTGGAAGTCTTATCAGAAGACAGACCTATCAGGTACTCCTATCGGACAGCCCGTCAGCTATTCTCCATACAGCAGTGGTATCTTTGGTGTTCCAGGAAAGGGAAAGACTGGTAGCATCTCCTTCGACCTTGACAATAATATTGAGATGAAGGTAAAGGCATCGGACAATGATACAGCAGAATTTAAGAAAATAAGCATCATTGACCAGTTGGGTGCTTCTATGTCATACAATATGGCAGCAGAGACACGCCCTTGGAGTGACCTAAATACACGTCTGAGACTGAAGATTACCAAGAGCTACACATTCTCCATGAATGCTGTTTTTGCTACTTATGCCTACGAACTTGACGAGAATGGACGTCCTTATGTAGGCACTCGCACAGAATACAGTAAGGGTCGATTCGGACGTTTCCAGGGTATGTCGCAAAATGTGTCATATACCATCACTCCTGACAAGATAAGAAACCTCTTCAGGAAGAAAAAGAACAAGGACGACGAGGATACACCAGCAATGGGAAAAGAAGACACTGGTGTAGAGACAAATGTCGACCCTACTATGGAAGCTGCAAAACATGGCGCTACGAAGAAGAATGCAGGAATGGCTGAGGTGGATGACGACGGATATATGAAATTCTCTATGCCTTGGAGCTTCACGTTCTCTTACGGTATTACTATGCGTGAGAACACCTCTGGCACTTTCAACAAGGAAAAGATGCGCTATCCGTATAAGTACAGCCAAAACCTTAACTTCTCTGGAAACATACGCATCTCTGACGGTTGGAACATCGCCTTCACTTCGGGTTATGACTTTGACTACCACAAACTTTCAATGACCACTGCTTCGCTGGCACGAGACCTTCACTGCTTCTCAATGTCATGCTCTGTGGTACTATCTCCATATACATCATATAACTTCTCTTTCCGTTGTAATGCAGCAACATTGGCCGATGCCCTGAAGTATGACAAACGCTCAGGATATAGCAATGCTGTGAAGTGGTACTGAGTATAGTTTAAAGTTTAGAGTTTTAAGATAAATCCTTATAAAAACAATGAACGACATCTTAAATTACATTTCAGATCTCCTGTGGGGATACCCCATGATAATACTTCTGATTGGAACGCATATTTATCTCACCATTCGTTTGAAGTTTCCTCAGAGAAAGATTTTTACTGCCATCAAGCTTTCTGTTACGAAAGATAAGGATGGCGATGGCGATGTGAGCCAGTTTGGTGCTCTTGCCACAGCTCTTGCTGCCACTATCGGCACAGGAAATATCATTGGCGTGGGCACCGCTATTGCCCTTGGCGGCCCTGGTGCTGTGATGTGGTGTTGGCTGACAGGTGTCTTTGGTATTGCTACAAAGTATAGTGAAGGTCTTCTGGCAGTGAAGTATCGTCAGAAGTCAGAGCAAGGCCATATGGTAGGTGGTCCTATGTATGTTCTTCAAGAGGGCTTACATTCCAGATGGGCTGGCATGCTCTTCGCTATCTTCACGGCTATAGCTGCTCTGGGAATAGGTTCTACGGTACAGGCAAATGCCATCTCTACTCTTGCAGATGATGTGTTGGGTGTCAATCCTTGGCTATCAGGAGTAATAGTGACCTTCCTTGTGGGATTGGTGCTCGTTGGTGGCATCAAGAGCATTGCCCGAGTATGCTCTGCGTTGGTTCCCTTTATGGCTGTTGTCTATGTTGTCGGATGTATAGTTATTTTGTGTATCAACCATGCTTACGTATGGCCTGCAATACAGCTTATCGTTACATCAGCCTTCACGGAGCATGCCGTCGGTGGCGGTGTCTTGGGTAGTTCCATCATGATAGCAGCGCGCTATGGTATCGCCAGAGGTCTGTTCTCCAACGAGTCCGGTCTCGGTTCTGCTCCTATCGTAGCAGCATCGGCACAGACCAAAAATCCTGTGCGCCAGGCTTTGGTATCAGCATCAGGAACATTCTGGGACACTGTTGTCATCTGTGCCATAACAGGTATCGTAATAGTAAGTTGTGTCCTCTCTTATGTTGATGTGTCAATGATAGAGAATGGGGTATTGCGAGTTGTTTTTGACATGGCACTCCAGAACAAACTTCAGACACTTGACGGCGGAGCGCTGACAAGACTGGCATTCGGACAAATACCTTATGTCGGAGCACCGCTGTTGCTGTTCGGTCTGTTCACCTTCGCCTTCTCCACCATCCTCGGATGGAGCCTGTATGCACAGCGTGCTGTAGAGTATATCGGGGGCTATAAGCTGTCAAAGGTGTATGTATGGCTGTTCCTCGTTGCTGTGTTCCTTGGCTCTGCCATCAGTCTTAACACAGTATGGACAATGGCTGACATCTTCAATGCCCTCATGGCAATTCCAAACCTCTGCGCACTCATACTGCTCAGCAAGGTGTTGGTGAAGGATACTAACTACTATCTCTGGAACGACCGTCTACATGAGACAGAGAAGGAGTGATAGTAACGATTAAAGGTTTCAAAATTCAAAATTCAAAATTCAAAATTAAATAAATGACTACTGGAATAACATTAATGGTTATCGGAATGGTGACAGTATTTGCAGTATTGCTGTTTATCATCTTTGTCAGCAAGGGACTGATATTTATTGTAAACAATACAATCCCTGAAACCTTAGAACAGAAACCACAGATACCTGATGACATCTGTGAGGTTATCAACAAGACAGTGTTCCAGATAACTGGCGGAAGAGGAAAAGTAGCAGAGATAAAGGAAGTTTAATTCTTAATTCAAAATTCATAATTCACAATTATATAGATGGGTAAAGAGATTAAATTCAGCTTGGTATTTCGTGATATGTGGCAGAGTGCCGGCAAATACCAGCCACGTGTAGATCAATTAGTAAAAGTAGCTCCTGCTATCATCCGCATGGGATGTTTCGACAGAGTCGAGACCAATGGTGGCGGCTTCGAACAGGTAAACCTCCTTTATGGTGAGAATCCCAACAAGAGTGTTCGTGAGTGGACAAAGCCTTTCCATGAGGCAGGCATCCAGACCCACATGCTCGACCGTGCCTTGAACGGCTTGCGTATGAGTCCTTGTCCAAAAGACCTCAGAAAGCTGTTCTATAAAGTTAAGAAGGCGCAAGGTACTGATATCACACGTATTTTCTGCGGACTTAATGACCCACGCAATGTTATTCCTTCTATACAATATGCTCACGAGGCTGGCATGATAGCACAGGCTGCATTGTGCATCACCCATTCTCCAATACATACCGTAGAGTATTACATCAACCTCGCAAAGACCTTCATCGATGCTGGAGCTGACGAGATATGCCTCAAGGATATGGCAGGCATCGGACGTCCTGATACTCTTGGAAAGATTTGTGCTGGTATCAAGAACTATAAGAAGGATATCATCATACAGTATCACTCTCATGCCGGACCTGGTTTCAATATGGCTTCTATCCTTGAGGTAGCACGTGGCGGCTGCGACTATATCGATTGTGGTATGGGACAGCTGGCATGGGGCACAGGACATGCTGATGTCATTGCTGTACAGGAGATGCTGAAGGATGCCGGCTTCAAGGTGAAGGAGATAAATATGGAGGCATACATGGATGTACGCACCCAGATGCAGGAGATGATGGATGACTTCCTCGGATACTATATCCCTTCTCTCAACCACCTCAATAACTCACTGCTCGTGAAGCCGGGATTGCCTGGTGGCATGATGGGTTCGCTCATGACAGACCTTGAGGACAACCTCCGCTCTCTGAATATCTGGAAAGAGAAACATGGTGAGGCACAGCTGACTACTGACCAGCTTCTCGTAAAACTCTTCGACGAGGTGGCTTACGTATGGCCTAAGGTGGGTTATCCTTGCCTTGTGACACCATTCTCACAGTATGTCAAGAATCTTGCGCTGATGAATGTAATACAGATGGAGAAGGGTAAGGCCCGCTGGTCTATGATAGCAGAGAATATCTGGGACATGATTCTCGGAAAGTCAGGAAAACTGCCTGGCGAGGTGGATTCTGTCTTCAAAGATATGGCAACGCGTGAGGGCCGTAAATTCATTACTACCGACCCACAGGACAACTATCCTGACGACCTCGATGTCTATCGTGCTAAGATGGCCGAGAATGGTTGGGCCCTTGGCGAAGATGATGAAGAACTCTTCGAATATGCCATGCATCCACAGCAGTATGAACTCTACAAGAGTGGTGCTGCGAAGGCAGCCTTCGAGAAAGACCTTGAGGAACGCCGCACTGCAAAGGCTGCCGCTTCTGCTGCTAAGCCAGAGAAGGTGAAGGTGGCTGTTCATGGAAAGGTTTACGAGGTGACAGTATCTTATGGTGACGAAGCTCCTGCTGGTGCTATACCAAAGGCTGCAGAGACACCAGCTGCTGGCGAGGGAACAGAGGTTCTTGCTCCATTGGAGGGTAAGGCTTATCTCGTACAATCTACCTCAGAGACACCAAAGAAGGTGGGCGACTACGTCAAGGAAGGTGATGTGATATGCTACATTGAAGCCATGAAGGTGTTCAACCGCATCAAGGCAGAAAAGGCCGGCACCATCACATCTATCAACTTCAACAGCGGCGACTCCGTAGCTGAAGATGATGTGCTCATGACAATTAAATAAGGTCAAAGGTCTAAGGTCTAAGGTCAAAGGCCTTAAACTTCTTACCCTCCTTAAACTTCTTAAACTTCTTAAACTGTCTTTCAACTCTCAACTTTAAACTTTAAACATTACATTGGAAATACTACAGAATATATGGAACATGACCGCCTTTGCGCAGACGGGTGGTGATTATACGTTCCTCATCATGATAGCCATTGCTTGCGTATTGCTCTATCTGGGCATCGTAAAGAAGTATGAGCCGCTGTTGCTCATACCAATCGGCATGGGTGTGCTGCTTGCCAATTTCCCTGGCGGTGGCATGGGTGTGTCACAGGCAACATCAGAAGGTCTCGTAACACTGTCTGACGGTACGAAGGAAGTGATATGGGATATGCCTCTCCATAAGATAGCACACGAACTGGGCTTGATGAACTTCATTTATTATATGTGCATCAAGACGGGCTTCATACCTCCTATTATATTTATGGGTGTGGGAGCTCTTACCGACTTCGGTCCTATGCTTCGAAATCTGCGTCTGTCTATCTTCGGTGCCGGAGCACAGTTTGGCATCTTTGCCGTACTGCTGTGTGCCCTCGCAATGGGTTTCACGCCACAGCAGGCTGCTTCCCTCGGCATCATCGGTGGTGCTGACGGACCGACGGCTATCTTTACAACCATAAAGCTGGCGCCGGAATTGCTCGGCCCTATCGCTATTGCAGCATATTCATATATGGCCCTTGTGCCTGTCATCATACCTCTTGTGGTGAAGTTGCTCTGTACCAAGAAGGAACTGCTCATCAACATGAAGGAGCAGGATAAGAAGTATCCTAATCAGACAGAGATAAAGAATCTCCGTGCTCTGAAGATACTCTTCCCAATTACTGTTACCATTATCGTGGCTCTCCTTGTACCTACGGCTGTCAGCCTTGTCGGTATGCTGATGTTTGGTAACCTCCTGAAGGAACTCGGTTCTATGACGGGCCGTCTCTTCGATGCTGCCAGCAATGCCATCATGAATACTGCAACAATATTCTTAGGCCTGTCAGTGGGTGCTACCATGACGAGTGAGGCATTCCTCAACATGCAGACAATCGGCATCGTAATTGGCGGTTTCCTTGCTTTCGCATTGTCCATATCAGCAGGTATCTGCATGGTAAAGATATTCAACCTCTTTACGAAGAAGAAGGTCAATCCGCTCGTTGGTGCTACGGGTCTCAGCGCTGTTCCTATGGCAAGCCGTGTGGCAAATGAAATTGCTACCCGTTACGACCCAAAGAACCATGTCCTCAACTACTGCATGGCCTCTAATATCTCTGGCGTCATAGGCTCTGCCGTCGCTGCCGGTGTGCTTATCAGTTTCTTGCAGTAGTAAAGTTTAGAGTTTAAGGTTTAGAGTTTAGAGTCAGTGGTAAGTGTAAAGAGGATAGTTTTCGTTTTGGTTTTCGTTTGCTCTTTGGGAGCGAATGCTCAGGACATTTTCTACCTGAAGTCTGACTCAGTGAAGGTTGTTTCTCTGCTGCGTAAGGCGCAGGCTGACAAGCCCTCGAATCTCATGCTCTATTATGCCCATCAGCTGGAGGGCATACCATACGTGGCGCAGACATTGGAGATAAGCAAGGTAGAGAAACTCATCATAAACCTCCGCGAACTCGATTGCACAACGCTCGTCGAGAACGCCTTTGCCCTGGCACTTACAACAAGGCAAGGCTCTGTGAAGTGGAGCGACTATTGTCGCAATCTCGCCCTCATACGCTATCGTAATGGCAAGCCCGAGGGCTATCACTCACGAAACCATTACTTTCTGTGGTGGGTGGAGAATAACAGGCAGAAGAACCTCGTCACCCTTCCCGAGATACCAGCAGCTCTCCGTCAGCGTCAGGTCATAAACCTTAACTATATGTCCACGCATGTGAATAGTTATCGCATGCTGAAGGACGGCGGTGCAAAGGTACAGAAGTCTATTCGTGATTATGAGAAGGCTTCTTTCGGAAAGGTGATGTATTACATTCCCGTCTCGCAGCTCAGCAAGAGCAAGAAGGAACTTTCATGTATCAAAGACGGTGACATCCTCGCTATCGTGACAAAGCGTCAGGGGCTCGACACCTCGCACATCGGCATAGCAGAGTGGGGGAGCGACGGATACCTGCACCTGCTCCATGCCTCAAAGATATTCAAGAAAGTTGTCCTCGACAGCCGTCCAATACATAAATACATGGCAACCCAAAGATACCAACAAGGCGTGTGGGTGATAAGGGCGCTATAGAGGTAAGAGGTGAGCAATGTGTACATGCGAAACTTTTATAACTTAATAGATTATGAAGAAGATTTTTACTTTAGCCCTTTTGGCAGTGACAGTATTGGTGACACTCAGCTCCTGCCGCGATGATGAAATAGCAGAAGACCTCGCAGGCATCTGGGAGGGCGAGGTGGCACAGGCCTATTTTCTCAACCGTTACTCCACGGCGGTAGATTATCAGTCTGTGGATATAGAGTTCTACAAGAACCCTTATCGCTACGCCCAGGGCGATGGCATTGAGTATGACTACACCGGCTACGACCGTCATGGCAACTGCTACTATTATGTGAGCCGTTTCCTGTATGAGGTAAGGAATGGCAGAATTTACATGGACTATGATGATAGAACTCGCGTAGTGATATCACGCTATTCACTGTCCGGTACGCGTTTCTCAGGCACTTTCAATGACTACTACAGCGGAGAATATCTGGCAGACTTCGACCTGTATCGTGTAGATGGCTATTACTACAACACCCATACAGGAAACTGGCGCGCTCGCGTTCGCTCCAGCGACGGAGAAGCAGTTGATTCCGTAAAGATGATTAAGGACGACTCCTACGAAGCAGCCCATCAGCGAGTCCTGCAAAGAATGAAAGAATAAAAAAATGAAAAACCGGAAAGATGACAACATCCTTCCGGTATTTTTTTGTGTGCTTTATTTTGCTCCCTTTCTTCTGTTACATTCTCGGCAGAGCATCTGGCAATTTTCAATTACCGTACGTCCTCCGTCACGCCACGGAGTGATGTGGTCACCCTCCATGAACTCAAAGTCAAATTCCTTACCACATATTGGGCAGATATGATTCTGTTTTTCCCATGCAGCCAGTTTAATGTCATCAGGAAAACTACGCAGGTCGAGATAATGTTCATCACCTGTCAGCACATAAGGTATGATGCCTTGTTGCTTTTGTATCTCGCTGTCGCGCATCAGTTGTGATATGCGCTTTCCTAACTCTGCTGTGTCGAGAGTTTCAGAACCATATTTGTCATATAAGAAGGCCCAGTCAAGCCCTTTCATTATCTTCTTGAACTTCTTCATATCGAAGTTCGTTATGGCCCAATTCAATACTGTCTGGAAATACGTCCAAAGATTATTGGCATTAGGGTCATGCTGGTGGTCTGCCATATATTGTACGGCATTCATTCTGTGGCCCTCTCGTGTCTCGTGGTCAGCCATCCATTCAAGGGCTTTCTTCAAAAAATCCTGACGTATAGGAGTTCCGTTTACGAGGTCTTTTCCTAAACGATAAGCACCACAATTCGACTTTGAGAAATGTCGCTTAGCATCGCTCACGAAAGGCCCTGCAAAGATGGCGTTGTTTATCTCCTGTTCATTCAGAGGTTTGCCTGCTATGTTAATGGTCTTAAACCACTCCAGTTTCTCGCTTGGCTCACCTTCGCAGAGATATATTGTCAGAGGATAGTTCAGTATCTTCTCCTGAATATCTTTCGGTTGATTAAAGAAGTTTTTAAAGTCATATGCAAACTTGCCGTCCACGTATTCGCATAGTGAAAGTGTACGCTGTTGTCCGTCCATCACTTCATAAGGACACTCGGCGTCATCGCTACGCTTCACCCAATACATCACGTTCAATGGGTAGCCATTAAGGACAGTTGTAATAACAGCCTGTTGCTCTTTCTCATTATATATAAATTCACGCTGATATGGCGGCCGGATATCCAGTCTGCCGTCATATCCACGAACGCCTTGTTCGTCGTTGTTTAGATAACCTTTTGTGATTTCACCAACGGTTACTTCTATCTGCTTTATTGTCATCATATCTTTTGAGGGTGTTTGTTGCGGATGAGGATTCTCGTGTACATTCGTTTGTATTCACCATTCTGTTTTATATAGAATGCAGGACCTCCTTGTTTTGATTTAGGTAAATCTTTAGGTTTGTTTGTTCCAATAACTGTACTTATTCCCAATATTTCAAACTGATTAGGGTTATATTTATCTAAAAAAGTAATAGGAACTCCCATATAGCCATCATAATCACATGGAATATCGGTATATTTGCTCACTTCTATTGCATCATAATTTACATACGTAGGATATTCTTCTGGAGAATAGTGATTAATTAAATCAATTTCTTCGTGTCGTTTTTTATGGTCAAGGTTAGTAAACCAGCAGATATTACCAAGGTTTCTCCATAATTTTCCATCTTTATATGCATAACCATTAGAACGAAGCCTTTGAACATCATTTAAATCATAGAAGTCAGGAATTGTATAATGCTCTGGTACAGCAAACCATGTGTGTCCAGAATTATATCCGAGCCATATCTCATTATTCATTAATAAAGGGAATATTTCTTTGTAGGATGTTCCATTCTGATTCCCTATTATCAGGAACTTCTTTTCATACTTCATCAGTTGCCCTATATACTCACGGAACAGCGAGAACGGGGGATTGGTTACAACAATGTCAGCTTGTTTCAGCAGTTCTATACATTCTTCGGAACGAAAATCACCATTACCACGAAGGATAGATAATACATTCTTATCATTCTTTATAAGGTATTCTACATCTGCCAAATCTACAGCCCCATCACCATTCAAGTCCTTTACTTCACTTATCTCTACTTTGTATGCTGTTTTCTTTTCGTTACCATCAGTATCAAGTGAGAACAATGAGAGTTGTGTACCTGCAAGAGGAGAACCATCATAGCAAGTGCATATAAGTTTCTTCAGCCCCAACTGGTTAAATCTCAGGGCGAAATATTTAAAGAAGTTACTCTCATAAGGGTCATCGCAATTGCAGAGCACTACCTTATCACGAAAATGCTGCCAATAATGTTGCAACTCCCGTTCTATGTCTGTCAACTGCGTGTAAAACTCATCCTTCTTTGCAGTCTTAGCCGCATTTAGGTTTTTGTTTGCCATACGCTATGCATAAATGCGTATTGCTTATCTTCGGAGGAAAGAGACTATGGACAGAGCACAAAAAGACATGGACGTTTCTAATCCACATCCTACGGCTCTACCACAAGCCTCAAATACCAGATAAGTCACGCCCATGCTATGCGCACAGACGTTTGCAACTTACTCTTCGGTATTTGGTCTTTTGAATGTGGTAGATTCTAAGATGTTCCGAATAACAGCAAACGCTTGTTAATTTTTTACCAATAAAGTCATGCCAGCACCTCCGCTGAGGTCTATCGCCAGCATCTGAGTGCAAAGGTATGAAAAATAATTTTATTAACAAAACAAAAAGACGTTTTTTTGAGAAAACACTTTTGGCGCGTATGGATAAGGGTTGATGCCGGAAGAGATGCCCAAGTGTTGAATTTTTCAAAAAAAAAAAATATTACTACGATAGACCCTAATTTGTCATACTCCGTACTTTTGCGTACTTTTGCGTATTTTTTAAGACTTTTTCCTTGTTCTGATTGCATAATCTCAACTAAAACGCTCTTATTACGTTTTCTTAAATTCTTTAATTTAAATACCAATATAAAGTGTTGATTAATTCTGTAACGTGCAGGGCTAATGCTAAACATCTGATAAACAACACTTTATGGTCTGTGGAAAATAGCGGTATTTTTTTTACCATGTTTTTCACATTACCTTTGCACCAACTTCTTAGGTACGAAGCCGCGTGCCGATTATGAAGGGGTGGCAAAACAATAACCGACGGCAAAGTGATTTGGGACCACATAAAATTAAAAATTATTAATATGTATAATAATACATTGTTAACCGACCTCTATAGAAATACAAACGGAGGTCTGGAAATTATCGCAGAATTGTTTCCGAACATCGGTGATTCTGTAAACAACACAAAGAAGGCTTTTCGCCTTCGCTCTGATGAGCGTACGCCATCGGCATATCTCTATCCGCCAAAGGATGGAGAAGACTGCTGGCATGTGAAAGACTATGGTATGAGTGACGGTGGCGGATATTTTTCGCCTATCGACCTCTACATGTGGGTGCATGGCTATGGCAAGGGCGACTTCCGCTTGGCGCTGGAAGAACTTGCTGAACGCTATGGCGTGCAGGAGACGCTGTCGAAGAGTGTCAATAAGCCTGTCGTTGAGCAACGTGATGCTGCGGCAGAAGAGAAGGGTAGTGCGCCTAAAGTAGAACTCTGTGAGGGCTTCGGAAATGTTGACCTCAGCTGCTGGGGTGCAGGTGTAAAGGCTGAACACTTGGAAACGTACGGCTGGTGTGCCGTAAAGGAGGTGCGCATAGTGTATGGTGATAAAATGACCATACGCAAGCCTACGGACACGTATCCTATCTTTGCCCAGAAGTGTTGCTACACCGACGAACAGGGACAGCAGCAGGTGTTCTATAAGGTTTATGAACCGAAGAATCCTGACAAGGCTCATCGCTTTCTGATTTCTGGCAAAAAGCCAAAGGATGGTAACTACATCTACGGACTCGATGCCGTGCGGAAAGTGTATAACGAGGGTGGTGAGAAAAAACTGCCCGTGCTGCTTATTGTCAGTGGCGGTTCTGATGCTATCAGTGCTCTCAGTGCTGGCTATTACGCCGTATGGCTGGATAGCGAGGTAAAGGGATTGACAGATTATGACTTGAGCATATTAAAGAAGTATGCCGAGCGTATTGTCAACATTCCTGATATCGACTCTACCGGCATCAGGGCGGGGGAGCGTATGGCACTTGAGCATCTTGACATCTCCACAGCGTGGCTTACACAAGAAGACATGGGAGGATTGCATGATGAAAGAGGACGCGTGCGTAAAGACCTACGTGACTTCCGTCGTCTGCATCCTCAGAAGAGTGCTATGGACCAACTTGTGGCTCGTGCCAAGAGTGCCAAGTTCTGGAACATTGCAGAAAAGCAGAACGGCGTGAAGACGTATGAGATTTCGCGTACGTCGCTTGACTACTTCCTTGAGCTTAACGGCTTCTTCACCATCAAGGACGAGACGCAGAGTGACCCCGTGTATGTACGCATACAAGGTATAAAGGTGCAACGCGTGACACACAAGGCTATAGCATCGTTCCTCAAAGGCTGGATGGAGAAGCATGGTCTTCCTGCTGCATTGCAGGACAGAGTGCTTCGTAGCCGTGATTTACCTACAGCGCACATGAGCACGTTGCGTGAGCGTGATGATTTGGACTTCAGTAAGGCTACCTCCACATCGCAGTATTTCTTCTTCAGAAATTGCTGGGTAGAGGTTACGGCAGACAGCATCATACGCCACTCTTACAACGAGGGTGCCGGACACTACGTGTGGGAAGAGAACATCATAGAGCATGACTATCGGGAGATGCCGAAAATGTTTACCATAACCACCGACGAGGATGGCACATATCACGTTGATGTCAATGACAGTATAGAACGGAGTAACTTCATGCAGTTTGTGTTGAATACCTCACGTATCTATTGGCGTAAGACCGACGAAGGGCAACTGCCTCTGACTGATGAAGAGAAGGCTGAGGAGGACCTTAACAAGGTGAGCAAGATAGACAATGTGGGTTATCTGCTCTACAACCAGAAGTCGCAATCGGAAGCCTATGCTACCATCTGTCTGGATAGCACTATGACGGAGAATAGTGATGATTGCAACGGACGCAGCGGAAAGTCGTTCTATGTTAATGCTATCTTGACGATGCGCAAGCACTTTAGGATAGACGCAGGCAATACGTCATTCAGAGAGCCTCGCTTTCTGTTTGACGGAGTGACGAACGACACAGACATTGTCTTCATTGATGAGTGTTCAAATAAGTTCGACTACAACTTCATCTACGGCATGGTGACGGGTGACTTCCGTGTGGAGGAGAAAAACCGACACTCTTACGTCATACCGTTTACGCAGAGCCCGAAGTTTGTGTTGGCTACAAACTATGTGTTGTCACGTCACGATCCAAGCACAGAGGGCCGTATATGGCAGCTGCCGTTCAGTGACTACTATCACGTCAAGACTCCAAATAACGACTACCAGGAGACGCGCACTATACGCGACGACTTCGGTATGGAACTTATGGGCACGGAGTATAGTGAACACGACTGGCAGCTCGACTTTGCCTTTATGCTGCAGTGCGTGCAGTTCCACCTCTCATTACCAAAGGGAAAGAGACGCATACTGCCACCACTGAATCGCATAGAACGTCGCGAACAGCTGATGTCAGTCGGTAAGGACTTCAAACAGTGGGCCGATGACTATTTCTGTGACGGCAGCGGTAATGTGGATACAATGATAAAGGTTGAAAAAGTACTCGCTGACTTCACCAATGAAACAAAGTTCGTATGGATACCGCGAATATTGAAGCAACACTTGACGGAGTATTGCAAATTTGCAGACCATCTGCACTGTCTCAATCCTGCCAGCATAACGAAGAAGGAGAAGGATGGTGAGCAGTGGCGCTGTCGGGACGAAAATGGTGATCCGAAATATTACTACTACGTACAGTCAGAAAAAGAGTTTCTTGCAAGTCAAAAGCCAAAGGAACCGGAAGAACCGGAATTGCCATTTTAGTTGATTGATAATAGTGTGTATAATTCATGGTCTGTTTCATAATATATGGAACAGGCCATTGTTTTTGTTCCTGATAGGTTTTGTTCCTGATAGGTTCTATTCTTTCCCTGCTAATTCTTCTATTCTTTCTTTAATATCCAATTTTTTGTATTTTATCAGGAACATCAGGAACAAGAATGTTAAAGTAAGAGGAAAGCACTAAAAGTCAAATAGTTATGTGTGATTCTAAGTTGTTCCTGATTTGTTCCTGATTTGTTCCCGATAAGTTATCAGGAACATTTCACACACACTCCTTTTTCCTCCACTGCACTCGGGAACTTTTTCCTGTGCAGTGGAGATTTTTTTACTGTGCAGTCAAAAAAACGGGGGAGGGTTATCTGATTATCTTTGCCTCGCTGTTGAAGGTGCTTATCTCTGCTGCCAGTGTGTTGAGGTTGTGAAAACGGCTGTAGTCGCTGTCTGATGGTACATTGCCGACATTGCCCATTGTGTCGAGGTCCCAAGGGGCTAAGATTAGTAGACTTCCGTTTACGCAAGCGTCAAAGCGTTTTTTCTCGGGTTTCCAATACTGACCGATGGGTTCCTTCTGCAGGTGTATCAGCGGATAGCCCTGTTCTATACACTCGTTCTTCATCATCAGTTCACCGCGTGATATGCCTGGGGTGACGATAGCTGTGCCGCCTTCCATGATTTCTGCTACCCATTGGTCGTGTTCACGGACATAGTCGTCAGTTGTTTCGTATGGCTGACGACTCACGGGGTGGTTTCTGTGGCACATCACCTGCACCTTACGAGGCCATCTGAGCAAGAACAGATTGCCGAATGCTCCATAGCTGCGGTTGCCTATCTGCACATGCAGACATCTGCGCATGTAGTCGGGCAGGAGTCGTCGCAATATGGCACGCCTCGGGTTGTCATGCACATAAGCTATCATTGCTTGCCGGTGGCGCTCGTTGAGGCATACGGTATCGTCGTAGTTGTCATCGAAAAGAGGCCTTTGGCTACGTCCTACGAAGGTGTAGTATTCCTGCCGCTGTTTCTTTGACATGGCGCGTATCAAGGCTCCCTCATTATAATGCCGGGTGGCTTTCTCGCACAGCCAGGCTGGGGCGCTGTCGGTGAAGCAATCAACCGGTATCGGCCGATTGGTGGAAGAGGGGAGGCCCTGCCCTTGCTGCCAGCGGCTGGTACAGACGGCCTTGAAGGCCTGAATGATATCGCCAAGGCTCCATTGCATGGGCTCAAGCACCTCTATGACACCATGAAAATGGTCAGGCATACATACGCACGCATGCACTGCTACGTTGTTGCCATGAGCCGACTGATGGGCGGGAATGTTTAGCCATGTCTCCTGTACCACTTCGCCAAGAGGGGTGAGGGCAAGGCGGGGTTGTTTGCGACCGGAGGTGGGGTGTTCGCGACCGGAGGTAGGGTGTTCGCGACCGAAATCGGTCACGAAATGGGAGAGTAGCTGCTCTCTGCCGCTCACCACAAGGGTGATGAGATAAGTGCCGCGACCATAGTAGTCGTGACCTGCATTACGTGGACGATAGGATAGTGCTTCCATACTCGGTGAGCAAAGGTACAAATTTTCTCTGAAACAACAAAATTTATTACGAAGAACATCTCTGTATTTTACTTGACAAAAATAAATACAATTTATTGAAAAATAATTGCTTAAATATTTGCACATGTCAGATTTTTTTTGTACCTTTGCAAATAGATGAGAGACAGTGGTCTCAAGGCATACAAACAAGTTTGTCTGCAATCTCTTGACAGAGATTTTTCAATAAATAACGCGGGATCGGTCACCCGATGTAGTTGGCCGAATAGGTTTAATACCATTAAAAACACACATTTATGGCTTTAAAAGTTAAAGCAAAAGAACGCAAGTTCAAGGTCGGCAAGTACGCCGGCGAGTATCGTTACGTGATGGCGCCTGAGTTGTACTCGGCGCTCTCACAAGACAAGGTTATCCGTGAGGCCGCACTCAGAAGCGGGGTTTCTGAGGGAGTTATGAAAGCATGCTGGGATGCTGCCGGAGAGGTTATCAAGGCATGGCTTCCTGAGGGACATAGCATTCCTATTCCTGGTCTCGGCAGTGCCCGTTTTGGTTTGAGTGCCAAGAGTGTTGCTGACGTCAACGACGTCAAGGCAGGCTTAATCCGCACACGTCGCATCGTCTTCACACCAGCTGTTGAGTTGAAGCAGGAACTGAAGGAGACATCTGTTGTCATCACCTGCTACGACCGCACCGGCAAGGAAGTGAAGCGCGTCACCAGTGACGACGACGGCACCGTAGAGGAGCCGGACAACACTACCGAAACTGGTGAGAACGACGGTCAGAACCAGGGTGGCGGAACCACAACGCCAACAACACCGGACAATCCAAGCACCGGAGGCGGCACCGGCGATGGTTGGGAAGAAGGTTAAGTAACGGTTAACGTTTAACGGTTAACGTTTAACGGTTAAAGACCTTTGACCTTTGATTGAAATTGGCGCAGGATGCAAAAGCATCTTGCGCCATTGTTTCTGTTTTCGATTTGTGTGATTTTAGGCGAAAAATCACTTTTTTGCTATGCTTGTGTTGTTTATTTAGTTTTTAATAAACTTCAGTTCTTTGGGGAGTTTTATCCATTTGCTCTTGCCGGCAACCTTGATGGTGCTACCTTCGAGTTGGCGCAGGATATAGGTGCTGTCGTTGCTTATGATGAGTTCGGCATTGAGGTCTTCTGAACCATAGTCGTTTACCATCTCCAGATTGGCCTTCTTGCCGTCTTTACTGATATCAACACCTGTGATAATCCATACGCGGGAGTCGGTAGGCTTCTTCAGATAACCGAAGGTATTGCCAAGGACATCCTGTCCGGGAATAGGAATGGTTTCTTCGTACAGATTCAGGCGCAGGAATACATTATATTCCTTATTGGTAACAATGCACTTGAACGGCTGTTCCGCGTTGGCGGAACAAACGATAACGTTAACGATAACGAAAACCAAAAAGGTGCGGAAACTATTCATTTGAAACCTTTCAATTATGCATTATGAATTATGCATTCCTCCTTTGGTACGCCATCAGCGTATTCTTCATCAGTGAGCAGATGGTCATCGGACCGACGCCGCCTGGAACGGGGGTGATGAAGGAACACTTTGGGGCAACATTCTCGAAGTCAACATCTCCCGAGAGGCGGAAACCGCTCTTGCGGGTAGCATCGGGAACGCGGGTAGTACCCACATCAATGATTACAGCACCGTCCTTTACCATATCGGCAGTGACAAAACCTGGCTTGCCGATGGCAGCAATGATGATGTCAGCCTCACGACACTCCTTCTTCAGGTCGGCAGAGTGGGAGTGACATACGGTGACAGTAGCGTCGCCATATTCCTTCTGCATCATGAGCTGTGCCATTGGCTTGCCAACGATGTTGGAGCGTCCGAGAACAACACATTTCTTTCCGCTGGTAGGGATGTTGTAACGCTTCAGGAGCGTTATGATGCCCAGTGGGGTAGCGGAGATGAAGCAAGGGAGTCCGATAGACATACGTCCTACATTGATTGGATGGAAGCCGTCAACATCCTTGCGGTAGTCGATGGCCTCGATAATCTTCTGCTCGTCGATATGCTTCGGCAGCGGCAGCTGTACTATGAAGCCGTCGATGTCGGCATCGTTATTGAGGCGATTGACGCACTCAAGGAGCTCTGCCTCCGTGATGTCGTCTTCATAACGTATGAGTGTTGACTTAAAGCCGCATGCCTCGCAGGCAAGGACTTTGTTCTTGACATATGTCTCCGAACCACCATCGTGGCCTACGAGAACTGCTGCCAAATGGGGACGCTTGCCACCACGGGCTACTATGTCGTTTACTTCCTGAGCTATTTCTGCCTTAATGGCTGTGGCTGTCGCCTTTCCGTCGATAAGTTGATAATTCATAATTCATAATTGATAATTATAGGCGGCTGGTTTTTCGGAGTAATCAGAATACTCAGAAGCCGCCTTAGACCTTTGACCTTGGACCTTTGACCTTAGACCTTAGACCTTAGACCTTTGACCTTTGACCTTTGACCTTAGACCGTTAAAGTTTCGGCATTCCTCCTGGGAAGCCGCCTTTCATCATGCCGGCCATCTTTGCCATATTTGCCATGCCACCAGGACCGGAGAACATGCGGAGCACCTTTCGCATCTGGTCGAACTGCTTTATGAGCTGGTTGACCTCCTTGATGTCACGTCCTGCGCCCTTCGCAATACGTTGCTTGCGGGAAAGGTTGAGAATTTCAGGGTTGTGACGCTCCTTTGGTGTCATAGAGAAGATGATGGCCTCGATGCCCTTGAAGGCATTGTCGTCGATATCAACATCCTTGATGGCTTTGCCTACACCGGGTATCATGCCGGCAAGGTCCTTGATATTACCCATCTTCTGTATCTGATGTATCTGGTTGAGGAAGTCTTCGAAGTCAAACTTGTTCTTCGCCATCTTCTTCTGAAGACGCTTTGCCTCCTCAAGGTCAAACTGCTGCTGTGCACGCTCTACGAGAGACACTACATCACCCATGCCGAGGATGCGGTCTGCCATACGGTCTGGGTGGAAGACATCAAGGGCTTCCATCTTCTCACCGGTGCCGATGAACTTTATAGGCTTATCGACAACATTTCGTATAGACAATGCAGCACCGCCACGTGTGTCGCCATCGAGTTTTGAGAGGATGACACCGTCAATCTCAAGGCGTTCGTTGAAGGTCTTTGCGGTATTCACAGCATCCTGACCCGTCATGGCATCAACCACGAGAAGGGTCTCCTGTGGCTCTGCGGCACGCTTGATATCCTCAGCCTGCTGCATGAGTTCCTCATCAATGCTCTGACGACCAGCGGTATCGATGATGACAACATCATAGCTCTTTGCCTTCGCCTCGGCAATGGCGTTGAGAGCTACCTGTACAGGGTCTGTTGCACCTTCTTCGATATGTATAGGCACATCAACCTGCTCTGCCAATACGCGCAGCTGTTCCATAGCAGCAGGACGGAAGGTGTCGCAGGCAGCAAGGAGAGGACGCTTGTTCTTCTGCTTCTTGAGGAAAAGAGCCAGCTTGCCTGACATCGTTGTCTTACCGGCACCGTTAAGACCTGCCATCATAATGACGGTAGGACGGCCAGTGAGATTGAGTTCTACAGCCTCGCCACCCATCAACTCTGCCATCTCGTCGTGGACGAGCTTCACCATGAGTTGTCCTGGCTTGATGGCGGTGAGCACATTCATGCCGAGAGCCTTCTTCTTCACGGTGTCTGTGAATGTCTTGGCAACCTTATAATTAACATCGGCATCAAGCAATGCACGACGTACATCTTTCAGGGTTTCCGCTACGTTTATCTCGGTGATTTTACCTTCACCCTTGAGAATCTTAAACGAGCGTTCTAATCTATCTGATAAGTTTTCAAACACGTTTTTTAATTGATAATTGATAATTGAAAATTGAAAGCCTCAGACCTTTGACCTTAGACCTTTGACCTCTTTTATTCTTTCGGACGTATGTTCATGGCCTGTAGCATTTCTGCCACTTCCTTGTTGATGCGTGCTGCGAAGTCCTGCATAGACATAACAGCCTGTTCGCCGCCACCTTGCTGACGCATTGCCACAGTACCGTCTGCTGCTTCTTTCTCACCAACGATAACCATGTATGGTATGCGCTTTACCTCGGTATCACGCACCTTACGACCAATCTTCTCGCTGCGTGAGTCGATGACAGAACGTACGCCGACACTTTCGAGGTAATCCTGCACCTTCTCCGCATAGTCGATATACTTGTCGGAGATTGGGAGAATAGCGACCTGCTCTGGTGTGAGCCATAGTGGGAAGTGTCCTGCAGTATGCTCGATGAGCACAGCTGTGAAACGCTCCATAGAACCGAATGGCGCACGATGTATCATAACAGGACGCTGCTTGGTATTATCCTCTGCAGCATACTCCAATTCGAAACGGTTAGGAAGGTTGTAGTCAACCTGAATAGTACCCAACTGCCAACGACGACCGATGGCATCCTTCACCATACAGTCGAGCTTAGGACCATAGAAAGCAGCCTCACCTGTCTCGGTTCTTGCATTCAAACCGCGGTCTGCACAAGCATCGATAATAGCCTGCTCTGCACTCTGCCACATCTCGTCAGTACCGATATACTTCTCCTTGTCGTTAGGGTCACGGAGAGAAATCTGGAACTCTACCTGGTCGTCCTTGAAGCCGAAGATGGAGAATACAGCCTGTATGATGTCGAGCACACGGAGGAACTCTGTCTTTACTTGATCTGGACGGCAGAAGATGTGTGCATCATCCTGTGTGAAGGAACGTACGCGAGTCAAACCATGGAGCTCACCGCTCTGCTCATAGCGATATACAGTACCAAACTCTGCACAACGGAAAGGCAGCTCGCGGTATGAACGTGGCTTTGAAGCGAACACCTCGCAATGATGAGGACAGTTCATTGGTTTCAGCATATATTCCTCGTCCTCTTCAGGAGTATGGATAGGCTGGAAAGAGTCCTTGCCATAGTGAGCCCAATGGCCTGAGGTGACATATAGATTCTTACTGCCGATGTGTGGAGTGATAACCTCCTGATAACCGAAACGTTTCTGTATGGTGCGGAGCATCTCCTGCAGACGCAGACGGAGGTCTGTACCCTTTGGAAGCCAGATAGGCAGTCCCTTACCTACGCGGTCAGAGAACATAAAGAGTTCCATCTCCTTACCAATCTTACGGTGGTCGCGCTTCTTTGCCTCCTCGAGCATTACGAGATATTCGTCAAGCATCTTCTTCTTTGGGAAAGAGATACCGTAGAGACGCTGTAGCTGTGTCTTTGTAGCATCACCGCGCCAGAAAGCACCGGCAACGGATGTCAGCTTCACGGCTTTGATGATACCTGTAGAAACTATGTGTGGACCCTTACAGAGGTCAGTGAAGGCTCCCTGAGTATAAGTAGTGATAGAACCATCTTCGAGGTCCTGTTCGATATGCTCTACCTTATATGTCTGACCTTGAGCACTGAACTGCTTTATTGCATCAGCCTTTGAAACCTCGCAACGTACGACAGCCTCGTCCTTACGAGCCAATTCCAACATCTTATCCTCAATCTTCTTGAAGTCGCTCTCCTTAATCATTTCTCCGTTAGGAAGGAGAACATCATAGAAGAAACCATTCTCGACAGCGGGACCAAAGCCAAACTGTATGCCAGGGAATAGTTCCTGCAGAGCCTCTGCAAGGAGGTGAGCAGATGTATGCCAGAAGGCATGCTGTCCCTCTTTATCTTCGAAGCGATAAAGATTTATCTTTGCGTCCTCGTTGATAGGACGGTTTAACTCTGTTGTCTCACCATTAACACCACATGCTACACAGTTGCGGGCAAGAGCAGGTGAGATGCTCTCTGCAATCTGCATACCAGTTACACCATTTTCATATTCACGGACAGAACCGTCAGGAAAACTAATTTTTATCATTGTTCCTATATATTAATTTGTTATTTTGTTTCTTTGCGAGCCACTTAGCCTTACGTTTTTCGTATTCGTCGTGGTGATATTCTAAATAGTTGTCGGCCATCGCTACCTCGATTTATTTGAGTAGATAACGCTGACCTTCAGACCATCTTTGATAAGTCGCGTACTGGACATTGACATATCGTGGGTGACTTTTGTCAGCACCTGTGACGCTGTCGAAGAGACAGTAGAGTAGGTTGTCTCAACCGGAATGAGTGTCACCCTGTTCCAATTGGCCGATACATTTCCAGCCTGCTTCTTACGATATAGATTTGAAATGAGAATAGATATATTATTAAAGGTATATCCGTTGGTCTTTGAAGCATATGATGCCAAATAGGTGTTACGGAAATTTGCAACCTTCTGGTTATCAAAGAAGTCGGAAATACTATCTGTAGGTATCATTAGAAGTGTTTGTGGAACCTTGAATGCATAATCATTCATGTGTTCATTATTGAGTCTTGGAATGAATATGCGTGCAGTATTTAGAGTGTCATTCTCGTGTCCATTCATGATTTCCTCCACGGGCAGTTCTAATTCTGTCCATATACCGGCTGGAGACTTGATATAAGTACATGTATTGTTGTCAATGAGGTCTTGCAGTTCTGTATCGCTTTGTGAAAGACTACTCTTCTGTATAACCTCTTCCGTTCCGCCAAAGGCAGAATACAAGGGTTGTTCATGGACTGCGCCAACGTAGGCGACAACAAGTCGTGCGGCATATATGGTAGCAATGTTACCGATACCTCCGGCATGCTTGATATAAAAACCTGGACAGATGTTATGGGTAAACTTATACTGATTGAGGAAATTGTCATGTGTTGCAGGGTCATAGAATTTCCTCATGAGGTATGTTCCGTAGTTGTTGTATTTTACTGTAGGGTCATTTTTGTCATAAATAGAATCGTTCAATCCGATGCTGATATAGTTTGCAAAGTTAGTCTTAGCACGTTCTGCATCGCTAAAAACATGGTTGCTGGTAGTGTAAGTCATGTAACTATTGACAGCCCCTTTACCAGTGCGAATCATATTAAGAGCCTCAGGATCAAAATCGACATAATACGTCACACCCTCTTCGTATGGCTCTGACATCTCACGAACAGAAACCTTCATAGGTGTCAGGGAATCACCGACAGAGGAAAGAATATACAACTCCAGCCAGCAAGAGTCTGCTTCAACCTGCTTCCACCTTTCTATAGAAGGATCATATTTTGCAGGATTGATGTTGACACTCATAACGTCAGGGAATTGATGCTTTCCTATGGTACGCATCTGAGTCATATAATTACAAGTAAGGTAGCAATCTGTCTCCAAGTCCTTTGCTTGACCTAAATAGCCATTCCTACCACGTGAGAAAACGTTGACGGATTTGACTGATTTAGAAGTAACGGGATAGGTTACTGCCGTTTCACTATATGTCCTCTCTGTGTCAGTAAGTGTGGTACCAATGGTATCAGTATTCTCTGTACAAGAGCCTAATAGAAGTATATATATAAAAAGGTATAAGGGTATGAAACGCTGTCTCATTGTTAGATGTTGTCCTATACTTTATTGTAAAAATCAGTATATTTCTTAATAATGTCTTCTTGTTCAACCTTCTTCAGAATCTTTACATTTGACTCTGAGAGATATTTAAGCAGATTCTTGTTGTAAGTGTCTGAAGCGAGAATGATACCATTAGAGTTGTCAATGGCAAAATGCGCTGTCTTAATAGAATCTTTTTCAAAGAGAGTAGTGATGACTTTTGCACGGTTCACTACTGGTTCGTCGGCATAGAGTTTCTTGAGCAGGTATGGTACCATGTGTGTTATCGTTCCCTGACAATGGATGATATCAGGAACCCATCTCAGTTTCTTTACAGTTTCGATGACTCCACGGGCAAAGAATTCTGCATGTATTCCACCTTTGGCATGAGTTTTCTTGATATTTTTCTTACCATAGAGTTCCTCATTGTCAATGAAATACACCTGTGCCTTAGAGCCTACGATACTTGCAACCTTAATGAGCAAGGGAAGGTCCAGTTCACCAATGGAGATATTGATGCCAGAGAGTCGTATTACCTCATGTAGTTGTCCGCGTCGTTCATTGATGACTCCCCATCGCGGCATAAAGGTGCGGGTTTCAAAGCCCGCATCCTGCATGCCACAAGAGTTTTCTTTGCACATTATAGACATTGGCGTCTCTTCTACATAAGGCGCTATGTCTTGATTAATAAAAAGAATCTTTTTCATTAAAGGTTGTTTTTACATTGGTATGCATCCGTGCTTCTTAGCAGGCAGATGCTGTTGCTTTGTCTGCAACTGTGCTAATGCACGGCAGATACGGAAGCGGGTGTTACGTGGTTCGATGACGTCATCGATATAACCATATTTCGCTGCCTGATAAGGATTAGCGAAAAGATCAGAGTATTCTTGTTCTTTTTCTGCAAGGAATGCTTTAACGTCACCACCTTCTTCTTTTACCTGCTTTGCTCCCTTTGCCTGAAGTACTGCAACTGCACCTGCTGCACCCATCACAGCAATCTCTGCTGATGGCCATGCGAAGTTGATGTCAGCACGCAACTGCTTACAACCCATCACGATGTGTGAACCACCATAACTCTTTCTCAGAGTAACGGTCACCTTTGGTACAGTAGCCTCACCATAAGCATAGAGCAGTTTTGCACCATGAAGGATTACGGCATTGTATTCCTGACCTGTTCCTGGGAGGAAGCCTGGTACGTCAACGAGTGATACAATAGGTATATTGAAAGCATCGCAGAAACGTACGAAACGTGCGCCCTTACGAGAAGCATTAACGTCAAGCACTCCGGCATAAGCAGAAGGCTGATTGGCAACGATACCTACTGACTGACCGTTGAAGCGTGCAAAACCTACGATGATATTTTTAGCAAACTTTGGCTGTACCTCAAAGAACTCACCTTCGTCGGTAATGGCGCTGATGACTTTGTACATATCGTAAGCCTGGTTTGGATCTTCTGGGATAATCTCGTTCAGAGAGTCATCAAGACGATCGATAGGGTCATTGCACTCCACGCGTGGAGCCTCCTCCATATTATTGGAAGGAATATAAGACATAAGGGTTTTAATCATCTCGATACCTTCTTCCTCAGTCTTTGCTGTAAAGTGTGTAACACCAGACTTGGAGCTATGAACAGAAGCACCACCAAGATGCTCTGCATCAATGTCTTCACCTGTAACGGTCTTTACCACTGCAGGACCTGTAAGGAACATATATGATGTACCTTCCATCATCAGTGTGAAGTCGGTAAGGGCTGGAGAATAAACCGCACCACCTGCACAAGGACCGTAAATCATAGAAATCTGTGGTATAACACCGGAAGCAAGGATATTACGCTCGAAAATCTCACCATAACCGGCAAGAGCGTCGATACCTTCCTGAATACGAGCACCGCCAGAGTCGTTGATACCGATAACTGGAGCACCCATTGTCATTGCCATATCCATTACCTTACAGATTTTCTCAGACATTGTCTTTGAAAGAGAACCACCGTTTACGGTAAAGTCCTGTGCAAAGACATATACCAATCTGCCATTGATAGTACCAGAGCCGACTACGACACCATCTCCGAGGTATTGCTTCTTCTCCATACCGAAGTTAGTGCAGCGGTGGAGTTTGAACATGTCATATTCTTCAAATGAACCTTCATCAAGAAGTAGTGCTATTCTCTCACGAGCAGTATATTTGCCACGTGCATGTTGCTTCTCAATAGCTTTTTCGCCACCACCGAGACGTGCCTTTTCACGATTCTCGATGAGCTTCTTTATCTTATTTGCTTGTATTGACATAGTTAATATTGTACTTTATACCTTTTATTATACAATTTTACTTCTTTGGTTCGCAGAGCTCTGTCAGGATACCTGCTGTAAACTTAGGATGCAAGAAACCTATCATCATATTCTCTGCACCCGGACGTGGAGCCTTGTCGATAAGACGTATTTCCTTTGACTCACACTCAAGGAGAGCTTCCTGAACACCATCTTCAACAGCGAATGCTACGTGATGAACGCCCTTACCACCATTCTCAAGCCACTTTGCTACAGCTGACTCAGGAGATGTTGGCTCCAAAAGTTCCAATTTTACTTCGCCAACCTTCAGGAATGCTGTCTTTACCTTCTGGTCTGCTACTTCTTCAACTGCATAACACTTAAGTCCGAGGACATTCTCAAAAAATGGAAGTGCTTCTTCGATACTCTTTACACCTATTCCCAGGTGGTCAATTCTTGAAATTTTCATTGTTGTATAATAATTTTTAGTTTGTTATTCTTATTTATGTAATTATTCTTATGACAGGAATCCCAACAGCGCACCTGCTGCAACTGCAGAACCAATGACACCTCCTACGTTTGGTCCCATGGCGTGCATGAGAAGGAAGTTGTGGCGGTCATATTCAAGTCCGAGATTGTTGGATATACGTGCTGCCATTGGAACGGCACTAACACCGGCATTACCGATAAGTGGGTTAATTTGATTATCCTTTGACAGGAACAGGTTCATTAACTTCACGAAGAGTACACCGCTGGCAGTTGCAATGATGAAGGCCAAAGCACCGAGGAAGAAAATCTTGATGGTATCAATGGTGAGGAATACACTTGCTTGTGTAGAGCAACCGACAGTAAGACCGAGAAGTATCACGATAGCATTGTTCAAAGCGTTTGTCGCAGTCTTTGCCAGACGGTCTGTCTTTCCGCTTTCCTTGAGCAGATTACCGAAGAACAGCATACCCAACAGAGGGAGGCCGGAAGGTACGATGAAGGTTGTCAGCAGCAGGCCGATGATAGGGAAGAGAATCTTCTCTGTCTGAGAAACCTGACGACCTGGCTTCATCTTGATGACACGCTCTTTCTTTGTTGTCAGCAGACGCATAACGACTGGCTGTAATACAGGAACAAGTGCCATATAAGAATAAGCACATACTGCTACAGCTCCAAGGAAACTTGGGCACAGTTTGCTTGAAAGGAATATTGCTGTAGGACCGTCTGCACCACCAATTATTGCTATAGAGGCTGCTTGGTTAGGTTCGAAACCAAGTGCCAAAGCAATCATGTATGCTCCGAAGATACCAAACTGAGCAGCAGCACCGATAAGGATCAGTTTTGGATTACTGATAAGTGCAGAGAAGTCTGTCATTGCACCAATACCTAAGAAGATGAGTGGGGGATACCATCCTTGGCGGACACCCTGATAGAATATATTCAATACAGAACCTTCTTCATATAGTCCTACTTCCATTCCTGGAACGAATGGTATATTACCAATGATGATACCCATTCCTATTGGAACAAGCAGCAGAGGTTCAAAATTATGCTTTATTGCAAGCCAGATAAACAGAGCACCTACTGCTATCATAAGTAAGTTCTCATATTGGCATTGCGCAACACCTGTGAGATTTAAGAAAGTCTCAAGGTTGTTAACTATAAAATCACCTATACTCATAAATGTTGTGAATTATTAAGATTTTTAAGAGTTAGGCTATTGTTACGAGAACAGCACCTTCCATTACTGTGTCTCCTTCTTTAACCATAATACTTGTAATTGTTCCGGCATTTTCGGCTTCGATGTTGTTCTGCATCTTCATTGCTTCGAGGATACATACAGTATCACCAACAGCAACAGCATCACCAACCTTTACAGGAATAGCTGTAATAGTACCAGGCAATGGAGAACAAACCTTTGTACCTTCACCAGCCTGAACAACTGGCTTAGCCTCTTCTGCTGCCTTTGGTGCAGGACCTTCAACCTTTGCAGGCTGTGGCTTTGGAGCAATAGGCTTAGCAATTGTCTTACCAACAGAGATAGGTTGCTTCATCTCTACATCAAAATCAATACCATTAACGGTAACTTTTGCCAGGGTACCCTCTACTTCGAGGATTTCTACTTCATAATCAACACCCTGTACTGTATATTCATATTTTGCCATAATCTAATAAAGGAATAGTATTTTTTATATGTTGTTAAAATGATGAGCAGCCCATGGGGTTTGGTGCTCCTTAATTGTCAGAACGCCTGACTCCACATCGTGAACATCTTCCTGATACTGCATCAGGGCCATAGAGATGACTGCAATGTAAATCTCCTTGTCGCGTCCTCTTGTCTCAAGTCCGTCCTGAAGGATGTTTTTAGTAATCTGACGTACCTCTTCAATCTTCTTACCTGTCTGAATGATAGGCTTGATAGGTTGAACTTTGGCAATCTTCTTCTGACGATCTGCTACGAATTCGAAGATTTTGAAGAATACAAACAATAATGTAAGGCACAGGAAAACGACACTCATGCATAGAATAGATATTCCAATGCCATAAGGGTCATCTTGCTTCAGCCTTGCCATTATGTCGGAATTTGCTCCTTCATAAGCGAGAGCGTTGGTAACCATCGCTCCGCAAGCAAGTAATGTAAATAGATAACGTTTCATTATTGTGAATTATAAAATTATTGTTTTCTTGATATTATGAACAGCAGATAAGGACTATCAGCTGTGCTGTAAAGATCCTCAAGAACATTGATAATGGATAAACTGTAGAATATCCGATTGATGGAGCATCCTTAGAACAAGTGGCATTTGCAAAAGCCAATGCTGGTGGGTCGGTGCAAGCACCTGCCATCATACCCATTATTGTGAAATAGTTGAACTTGTATATCTTTCTGGTGATAACACCCATGATAAGGAGTGGAAGGATAGTGATTAAGAAACCGCATCCAACATAGAGCAATCCGTCACCGTCGACAACAGTCTTTACGAAGTCGGCTCCTGCTTTTATGCCTACAGAAGAAAGGAATAGAACAAGTCCTATTTCGCGGAGCATAAGATTTGCAGATGTTGTAGTGTATGTCACCAGCTTGGCCTTGTAACCATAGCGCCCTATCAGTATGGCAATAATCAGCGGACCACCTGCAAGACCCAGTTTCAAAGGTACAGGAATACCTGGAACTGCGAATGGCATGCTACCAAAGATAAGACCGATGATAATACCTACGAATATGGTTGCTATATTTGGAGTATCAAGGCGCTTTTCCATATTTCCCAATACAGAAGATACACGTCCTACACTTACCTTGTCACCAACGACCATCACTTTATCACCAACCTGAAGTGGCAGGTCTGGGCGTGCAAAGATTTCCATTCCCTGACGAGTTACTCTGGTGACATTGACACCATATACGCTTGAGAAATGTAACTTTGCTGGTGTCTTACCATTTATCTCTGGTCGGGTAATAAGAATGCGGCGGGAAACCATCTGCTTTGTCTTTTCCTGCTCGGCAAATTCTGGTACGACAGTCTCTCTTCCGATGAATGCCTGTACTGCAGTAGCATCAGCTTCAGGACAAACTATAAATATCTTGTCTTCGAGTTCAAGAGTAGTGCTGCTCTTTGGGATAATCAGTTCCCCGTCGCGCAATATTCTTGAGCAGATGAAGTCACGCTTTAGAAAGTCGTGAATTTCAAGGATGGTGTGTCCTGCAAGGAATTCGTTCTTTACGATAAGATGCATAAAGTGCGGCTTTGACGTAGCATCATCCTCTTTGGAATTTAGTGCCTCCTCTTCCTGTTCCAACTTTATGTGACAGAGATATCTGACAGCAATTGTTGCACCAATAATACCGATAACACCTAAAGGATAAGCACAGGCATATCCGTTTGCTATTGCAGGAGTGGCGTTCCCCATAATGCTTGTAAGAGCTTCTTGCGCAGCACCAAGACCTGGTGTATTTGTGACAGCACCATACAAAGTACCAATCATCATTGGGAGGTTACGTGGATCACTTGTGTCAAAGAAAATGAAATAGCAAGCGAACATCACAGCAATGTTCAACAGTATGATGGATACTGCCATAAGGTTCAGTCTGACGCCTCCTTCCTTGAAGCTGGAGAAGAAGCCCGGGCCTACCTGCAGTCCTATCATAAAGACAAACAGTATCAAGCCGAAGTCCTGAACAAAATTCAGAGTAGGCAATGGAGCGGTGAGCCCAAAATGCCCGGCTACGATACCGGCGAACAAAACAAAGGTGACACCAAGTGAAATGCCACCAACTTTAATTTTACCCAAATATACGCCGACGGCAATGACGAGAGCGTATAGCAGAGCAATGTGTGCTATGCTTTCAGTATTTGTAAATAGATTAATTAGCCAATCCATATCTATTTAGGTGTTTTCGTTAAATTTAACGCGTGCAAAGGTACAAAAAAATCGTCAATAAACAAAGATAACAGTATAAAAGTTTTTGCATTTTATATTTTTTTTGTACTTTTGTTGCCATTATGAGAAAAGTATTAATTCTATCTTTATTGATATATTCAAGTTTTCTTGCTGCAAAATTGAATATAGACGCAAATGGCTATCATGTTTGTGATTTGTCAGGGTTATGGGATTTCCAGATAGACAGAAAAGATGTCGGAGAGAAGGAAAAATGGTATGAGCCAGGCTGTCAGTTTAATGATAAAATACAGCTTCCGGGTTCTATGCCAGAACGCCTGAAGGGTGATGATGTTACTGTCAACACTCAATGGGTGGGCGGCTTGTACGACTCCTCCTATTATCGCAATCCTTACATGGAGAAATATCGTGTAGCTGGTAATGTGAAGGTACCGTTTTTCCTTACTCCCGTAAAACATTATGTGGGCAAGGCGTGGTATAAGTACACCCTAAGATGTGATAAAGACTGGTCTTCCAATGATGCTGTTTTGTATCTTGAGCGTCCGCATATAGCAACAAAGGTTTGGGTAAATGGAAAGCTTATCGGAGAGAAGAATTCCTTGTCTGAGCCACACGTATACAATATCCCTTTAAATAAAGGTGTTGAAGAAAACACAATAGTTATTTGTGTTGATAATCGTTTGGAGGCAGCGAATGTAGGCAAGGACTCTCATTCTGTTTCGGACCAGACTCAGGGCGACTGGAACGGTATTGTCGGAAAGATAGAACTGCGCGAATACAACCCGATAAGTTCTGTTTCCGTTTATCCGGATATCGACAGGAAGGAGGCGAGGGTAAAGATAAAATTTGCCAAGAAGGTTAGCGGTACCTTGGTGTTGGAGGCCGTATCTTTCAACACTGACAAACGTCACGTTGTGAAGTCTGTGCCTGTTCAGGTGAAAGACGCAGACACTCAGGAGGTGATACTCTCTATGGGAGATGATATGCTTTTGTGGGATGAGCACTCTCCACAATTATATCATCTAACAGCAACATTGACACAGAAAAATGTGGCTCGCACAAGTGAGACATGTTTCGGGATGCGGAAGATTGAAATCCGTGGAAAGATGTTCTATGTTAATGGTAAGGAAATTCAGCTGCGTGGAACAGTGGAAAACTGTGATTTCCCAAATACCGGTTATCCTCCGACAGACCTGAAGTCATGGATTTCTTTTTATGAAAAATGCAAACAGTGGGGACTCAATCATGTTCGTTTCCATACCTATTGTCCTCCTGAAGCTGCTTTCTTAGCTGCTGATATGGTAGGAATGTATATCCAGCCTGAAGGACCATCTTGGCCTAATCATGGCGTGAAGTTGGGTAGGGGAGAGTTCATAGACAATTACCTTTATGATGAAGCTATTCGCATCTGTGATACCTACGGAAATCACCCTTCTTTCACATTCTTTGCCTTTGGTAACGAGCCTGCAGGAAATTGGGTGAAATGGTCCACAGAAAAGACAGCTATGATAAAGCAGTATGATACCCGTCATCTGTATTGTGGCTTCAGTGTCGGTGGCGGATGGGCTTGGCAGCCTGGTAGCGAATTTGCCGTGAAGGCTGGTGCCAGAGGACTTGATGAGTGGAGTCGCTCTATGCCTGAGTCAGTGAAGGATTTCTCGGCGAAGATAAATACCTACAACGGAAAGGATATGCCCGGAACACCTATCACGATGCCTTTCGTGAGCCATGAGACAGGTCAGTGGTGTGCTTTCCCGAACTTTGACGAGATACCTAAATACACAGGTGTTAATCGTGCCAAGAACTTTGAGATTTTCCGAGACATCCTTACCGAGAACAACATGGGAGCGATGGCAAAGAAATTTCTCCTTGCATCCGGAAAACTACAGGCCTTGTGTTATAAGTATGAGATTGAACGTACTTTGCGCACTCCAAATTATGCTGGATTTCAACTGCTGTCGCTGAATGACTACAGCGGTCAGGGTACTGCTTTGGTGGGTGTGACGGATGTGTTCTTCGACCCTAAGGGTTATATTACCAACAACGAGTTTAAGGAATTCTGCTCAGAAGTGGTGCCTTTGGCAAAATTCCCTAAATTCACATATACCCCAGCAGAGAGTTTCGATGCTGACATAACACTGAATAATTTCTCGGGTAAGGAATTGAGCGGCAACCTGTATTGGACCGTTACTTCCTCTGACAATTCATTCGTAAAGAAAGGCCAGTGGGATAATCTCCGTTTCCCTGTTGGTCAGAACAATGCTGTCGGACATGTCTCTGTTTCGCTCAGCGATGTCTCACAGCCTGCAAAGCTGACCCTCTCTGTCTATAATCCTGAGATGCAGGCAAGGAATCATTGGGACTTCTGGGTTTATCCGCAAATCCCAGCAGCCGAGAACCTTGGAAAGAATTTCCTTATTACCGACACCCTCGACAAGAAGGCTCTTAAGGTTTTGGAGAAGGGCGGCAAGGTGTTGCTGTGTGCAGCAGGAAAGGTTACCTATGGCCGCGAGGTGAAGCAATACTTCACTCCTGTCTTCTGGAATACATCATGGTTCAAGATGCGCCCTCCTCATACCACAGGCGTATATATAAATAATGAGCATCCTATATTCCGCAATTTTCCAACCGATTATCATAGCGACCTTCAGTGGTGGGAACTTCTCAATAAGGCACAGGTGATGCAGTTTACGGATTTTCCCGCTGATTTCCAGCCTTTGGTACAAAGTATCGACACATGGTTTGTAAGTCGTAAGATTGGTATGCTGTTCGAGTGTAATATCGGCAAAGGCCGCCTCGTGATGACTACGATGGACATAACCAATAATCTCGACTCACGACTTGTGGCTCGCCAGATGAGGGAGTCAATAATTAACTATATGCAGTCAGAGAATTTCCGTCCGCAGTGGAGTCTTGACGTGCAACTGATAAAAGATCTATTTGTAAAGGTAGCAGGAGAGGTGAATATGTACACCAATGATTCTCCTGATGAACTCAAACCAAAGTTAAAGTAATTATGGCAACAAGAACAAAAAAGAATGTGAAAGATAGCAATGCAAACGCAGAGGTGAAGACAGAGTCTAACGTAGAAGTAAAGCCAAAGAAGACTGTACGCAGGAAGCCTGTGAAGAAACAGCAGCCACAGGCAGCAGAGCCGCAGCCTAAACAGCAGCCCGTGAAAGCACAACCTAAGGAGCCTGTGAAGAAGCCGCAGGCAGTAGAGCCGCAGCCAAAGCAACAGCCTGATGTGCAGGTGCAGATTATTCCTGAACCGCTGCCGCTGCCTAACATCGCCATACACAATATCATAGAACTTCAGCAGGCTCCGATGCGTGCCATCATCCTCAGCGATGCGCAGATACAGCTGCTCTCTATGGATGAGATTATAAAGCGCCACAAGTTCTTGCAGGAGACCCTTGCAAATGTTCTCGACTATGATGTTGTCATCTCCGACACTAATGTATGGCTGGAACTGCTTTTCGGCAAAGCACCGTCGGGACAGACTGCTGCTGGTGGCGATGCAAAGCCTGCAGCGCAGCCTCAGAGACTGCTGTACGAACGCCAGTTGGAGTTTATCTCAAAGATGTGTGCCTATCGTGGCGGACGTTTTATGATGATGTCCGAGACCTATGAGGAGATAGACCGCTTTGCCTGTCTCCTTGATCCTCAGAACTATAAGGATGCAGATTTTTCTGACAATAGCGTCTGCCTCAATGCGGCGGCACGTTTGGCAAAGCGTCTCATCCTGCAGCAGCAGCGTGAGAACCGCCTGCGTATCGATGGCATCGGGGCAGAGTCGCATCATGCTTCTTTTGCCGACCCCGCTATCGTGCGCAGGGTGACAGAACTCTTTGCCGAGGGCAAGAAGGTGTTACTGCTCACCAACGATGCTTCCGTCGCAATACGCACTATGGGCGTTTGTGACGACCTGCAGCGCTATAATAATATCTCCGACGAGGAATGGAACAGGCTTTATGCTCCTCTTCGTCCGATGGTCTTCATGTTCGAGGATTTGCGCCTGCTGGAGAGCTATACCCGTCAGTATCACTTCATTCAGATGGCATCAGGTCAGCCTTGGATGTGTGACGTTGAGCCTGCTATGCATCGTGAGAAGGTGACACCGTTGACAATGTGCGACGATGCCTTCGTTCCGGGCGATAAGCGTAAGACGGATAATCTTTTCCCCGAGCGCCTGTTCCAGAGTAGGGTAGTAGCAGACCCACCTGCTGTTAAGGAAACCCCAACACACAAGTCTGCCCCCAAGCCTGAGCAAAAACCAAGACCCAAGCGGCACAGACCGCAGAAAACAAATTAGAAAGTCTTCCCTCGCTGCGAGGGATGAATTTCTAAAATACGATTACGCACTAACCTCTATGCCGAGGGTGGTGGAACAGGCGATGTCCAGTCCTTTAAATATAAGGTGGTCATCAACTGTAATATCATGCTCACAATATGGCATGATGGTTTTTGCCATACCACCGGTGGCTATCAGTTTCGGAGACTTGTAAGACGCGCTGTCGGGCAGCTCCGAGATAATCTTCTCAATTATTCCGTCAATCATGGCAGCAGTACCATATACTATGCCGCTGAGCATATTGTCAAGGGTATTCTTGCCAATGACATCGTTTGGATGCTCTATGGTGATGGATGGCAGTTGCGATGCTCTGTTGCTAAGGGCAGCAAGAGATGTTTTCGTGCCTGGGATTATCATACCTCCGAGGAAACGTCTGTTCTCATCAATAACGCTGATGGTAGTAGCTGTTCCCATGTCGATGATGATAGCAGGAGTACCATAATGGCATATAGCGCCTATCGCATCGGCCAGCCTGTCTTTTCCCACCTGTGACGGAGACTCCACGTCAAAGGTCATAAAACGCTTGGCATGCTCTATGGAGAAGAACAGCGGGGTTACTCCTGTAAGGTCTGAGATGGCCTGTGCTATGTCGTCGTTGACCTCTGGGACAACAGACGAAATAAACACCCTTGATATCTGTGAGAAATCAATCTTGTATTTCTTCGAACCCGTATAAAGTTCATGACGATAGTAGGCCATGGTCTGGTCTTTAAGGGTCTTATAGCGCCATGTCTTGAAGATTGCGCCACTGTCGTCTGTTACGGCAACAACAACAGTAGAGTTGCCGATGTCAATTAGCAAATGCATGAGTCAAGGATTTTGTCAGCAGTTTCTTCCTTGCTGCACAGTGGCAATTCGGTTACTGCTGTTGGGGTGATAATGGTTATTTCGTTGGTGTCACACTGGAATCCGCTCTTTCCGGCAGAGATAGTGTTGGCACAGATAATGTCGGCATTCTTTTTCAGCAGTTTCTTGCGTGAGTTCTCGATGAGGTTTTCTGTCTCCATAGAGAAACCAACAAGCAACTGGTTTTCCTTCTTATGCTCACCGAGGAAAGCGAGGATGTCGTTGGTGCGCTTCAGTGCTATCTTTGCCTCCTCGTCATTGTTGCCTTTCTTTATCTTCTGGTCTTTGTATTCCGCTGGGGTATAGTCAGCAACGGCAGCACATGCTATGATGATGTCGAAATAGTCGTAGTGGGTTGTCACTACGTTGTACATATCTTCTGCCGAGGTGACATTTACGAGGTGTACTCCCATATAAGGCTCTATTGCTACCGGACCGGATATCAATGACACCTCGGCACCACGTAGCGCAGCCATCTTGGCAATGGCATATCCCATCTTGCCTGAAGAGTGGTTGGTGATATATCTTACTGGGTCAATGGCTTCCTGGGTCGGTCCTGCAGTGATGAGGATTTTCTTTCCTGCAAAATCTTTCTCCTTGGCCACCTGCAACATGATATGCTGCATGAGAATTTCCTCGGAAGGCATTTTGCCGCTGCCGATATCGCCACAAGCTAAGCGTCCGGAAGCAGGCTCGATGATGGTGTAGCCGTAATTCTCTAACTTCTTGATGTTGTCCTGCAGTATTGGGTTCTCCCACATTCCGGTATTCATTGCAGGAGAGATGATGACGGGAGCCTTTGTCGCCATCACTGTTGTCGTCAGCATATCGTCACAGATGCCTCCGGCAATCTTGCCGATTACGTTTGCTGTACATGGGGCAATAAGGATGAGGTCTGCTGCCTTTGCCAGTGAAACGTGTTTTACGTCGAAAGAGAAGTTTCTGTCAAAGGTGTCAACGATGCATTTGTTTTCTGTCAGCGTCTCGAAAGTCATAGGAGTAATGAACTGACATGCGTTCTTTGTCATGATGACATGCACATCAGCATGCTGCTTCACCAGCATAGACGCCAGGTTGGCAATCTTATATGCCGCAATGCTTCCCGTTACTCCCAGTACTATGGTCTTTCCTGCTAACATAACAGTCCGTGCTTCTCGTAGTTTGCTTTTCTCGTAATGGCGTTATTGTCATCCACGAAAATCACTGTCGGCTTATGGCTCTTTGCCTCTTCGGGAGTCATATTAGCATAAGCCATGATGATGATTTTGTCACCAGGGTTTACGAGCTTGGCAGCAGCACCGTTAAGGCATATTATACCAGAGCCGGCTTCTCCTGCAATGGCGTATGTCTCAAGGCGGTTACCATTTGTGATGTCTGCTATCTCCACCTTTTCGTATTCCTGTATTCCCGATTCGCGGAGCAAGTCAGAATCGATAGTGATACTGCCGACATAGTTAAGGTCTGCCTGTGTAACAGTAGCCCTGTGTATCTTAGACTTCAATAGTATTATTTGCATATAAAGTTATCTATGAGTCTTGTTTTACCAATGTAAACAGCTATGGCAACGAGTGTCTCGCCTTCGATAGTATCGACACGTTGTATATTCTCAAAATCTACCACTTCAACGTAGTCAATGCGTGCCAATGGCTCTGTCTTTATGTTTGTCGTAATGATGTCGATTACTTTCTTTGCTGATTTCTCGCCTTCTTCGATAGCCTTCTTACCTAACTTCAGGCTCTGTGAGAGAATCAGGGCAGCCTTGCGCTCTTCTGGTGAGAGGTAAGTGTTGCGGCTTGACTTAGCCAGGCCGTCCTCTTCGCGGATTATTGGGCATGCTACAATCTCAATAGGGAAGTTGAGGTCTCTTGTAAAACGCTTTATCGTTGCCAGCTGCTGCGCATCCTTCTGACCAAAGTAGGCACGGTCTGGACATACAATGTTGAAGAGTTTTCCAACTACTGTGCAGACACCTCTGAAGTGTATCGGACGCACAGCACCACAGAGCAGTTCTGTTGTCTCTGTTGTGTCGATGAATGATGTGAAATGTCCTGGGTACATCTCACTTGGTTCTGGATTGAAGATAAGGTCGCCGCCTGCTTCGCTAACTTTCTCCATATCGCGGTTGATGTCGCGTGGATAGGTAGCCAGGTCCTCGTTAGGGCCAAATTGTATTGGGTTAACGAAAACAGAAACCACTGTGCGGTCATTCTGTTCTACAGACTTCTTTATCAGACTCTGGTGACCCTCATGCAGGTATCCCATAGTAGGCACCAATCCTACAGAGAGTCCTTCTTTCCTCCATGAAGAGACAATCTCTCTAACCTCTGCTATTGTGTGTACGAGTTGCATATCTTGTTTAGTAACTGTGTTTAGTGAAATGTATGTTCTTTATCTGGGAAAGTGTGGTTCGCTACTTCCTCCTTGTATTGCTTGAATGCTTCCAGCAGGGTGTCATGAACATTGGCATATTGCTTCACGAACTTTGGTACGAATCCATTGCTGTAACCAGCCATATCCTGCCAAACCAATACCTGTGCATCGCACTTGTTGCCGGCACCGATTCCGATGGTTATGGCATCTGTAGATTCTGTTATCTGTGCTGCAATTGATTCTGGCACACACTCCAGCGTTATAGCAAAGGCACCAGCCTCTACAACTGCTTTGGCATCATCAAGAATCTTCTGTGCAGATTTTTCTGTCTTTCCCTGAACCTTAAAACCTCCGAGGGTGTTGAAACTCTGTGGAGTCATTCCTATGTGTGCTACAACAGGTATTCCGGCTTCTGTGATAGCCTTTATTCTGTCTGCATATTCCACACCACCTTCCAGCTTTACTGCCTGACAGTTGGTCTCGCTTATTATGCGTCCGGCATTGATGACAGCATCCCTTACAGATGTCTGGTATGATATAAACGGCATGTCAACCATAACGAAAGTATTTTGTGCACCACGACAAACGGCTTTGCCATGATGTATCATGTCTTCCACAGTAACGGCAAGGGTGTTGTCATATCCCATTATGACATTTCCCAATGAGTCACCCACAAGTATCATATCAACACCAGCTTCATCTATCGTCTTTGCTGTGAGATAGTCATAGGCAGTAAGGACACTGAGCCCCCTCTTACCCTTGAGACTTAGAAAATCAAATATTGTCTTTTTCATACGGGGTGCAAAGGTACGATTTTTTAAGGAGTTAAATCTTATATATGGGTTAAAAGAAGTTAAATGCGTGGGTTTTGGTATAAAAAAGCGGAAATATAATCGAAATATTTAAGGTACTTTGTACCTTTGGGGCTATGAAAGTAGTAATTTTAGGTTCAGGAAATCTTGGCACCCAGTTGCGTTATGCTCTTTTGGATGCAGGTCATGAGATACTTCAGGTGTGGCATCGCAATGAGAAGATTGTTGCTGGTGCTGATGTCTATATCATCTGTGTAAAGGATGATGCTATCAACATAGTTTTCAGTCAGATAGAGCAGAGTGGTGTACTGCAAGCCACTCCTTCTCCTGTTGTCGTCCATACTGCCGGCAGTGTGCCTATGGGTAGTCTTTCTGGAGTGCTTTATCCTATGCAGTCTTTCTCAAAAGACAAGAGGGTTGATTTCTCTGAGATTCCTATTTTTATAGAGGCTGCCAATGCTGATGCCAAGAAGGTCGTTGAGGAACTTGCCAATAGCATTTCCCAACATGTCACAGAGGCTGATTCCGAAACCCGTAAGAAGCTGCATCTGGCTGCTGTCTTTGCTTCCAATCTCTCAAATCATTGCTATCGTCTGGCAGAGAAACTCGTAGAGAAGGAAGGGCTTGATTTCAAACTCTTTGGTCCTCTCATTCGTGAGACAGCATCCAAGGCTTGCATCATGTCTCCAAAGGATGCACAGACAGGTCCTATGAGGCGTGGCGACAAGGAGGTGATAAAAAAACAGATGGCCATGATTGAAGACCATCTGACACGTGAAATATATCGTCTTTTTGCTGAGTCTATTAGCAGGGATTATTAGTTCTTGCGCTTTGCCACACGCTCCATTGTGATGTGCTTGAACCTGTTCATTGCCTTATGCACCTGATACACCTTCATTGGTGATATCACCTTGCAGAATTTTGCATGATAATCAATTTCGATTTTCTTTATCTGCAAATCCAGGTCATCAACGTCCTTTAACAGCTTTGCAGCCTCTTTGTCGTTTTGTGGCTTTGCATGGGCGAATTGACGATATTGTCTGAAGAGAGTTCTCTGCTTCTGCAACATCTCCCTGAATACAGGCATAAATGCTGCTGTCTCCTGTTGTGTCAGCTGTGCCTCTTTCACTATGAAAGCCTCTTGGGCGCGTGCAAACTGCTCAGGGTTGAATTTATGTTCTTTGTCAGGACGGTCATGATGCTTTGGTGACTGTGCACTCACAGTAAGTGTGGTGAGCATCAGCGCCAATATAAAGAAAAATTGTCTTATATTCATTAAAGTGGGTATTTTAAGAAAATTAGTTTTCAGATAAGTATTTGTAAATATCATCCTCATCAACCATAGCATAGTCGATGTAGTCATTTACATACTCCTCGCCGTATGTTTCAGGGGTTGTTGTCATTTCTGTCTTTGTGTTAACATCGGCAAGTTTTTTGTCTTGCTGGTACAGACGTACTGTTATACTGCTGATGAGAGCACCGGCAATAGCTGCTGCAACAGCAATTTTAACTCTGGTATTGAGAGATATGATTTTTGCTGACTTCTTCTGCTTCTTCTCTTGTATCGGAGCTTCTGGAATGTTAGCCATAATACGGTCTGCAAGGGTATCGAAATATCCTTCTGGCACCTTATATTGGCCTTTGTCCGTGAATTTGTCAAGATTTACGTTCATCATCCTTTATACTTCTTTAATATGTTAGTTACATCATATTGACGTCATGCGTTGCGAAAGGTTTAATTTTATTTTTTCTACTGCATGATGATAGTTGGCTTTCAGACCTCCTTCCGAGGTTCCCAGTATCTCCGAAATCTCCTTGTACGACATATTGTCAAAGTATCTCATGCAGAATACTGTTCTTTGTGCTTCGGGCAATGTGTCGATGATGTCTCTCAACACCTTGTCCAGTTCGTCGCCATCAAAGTATATGTCAGAGAAACCGCCCAAAGAGACCTCTCCAGAGGTGCGATCTGTTATTACAGAGTCGTCAGTAAGGTTGTCCTTGTGTTTCTTTTCACGTCTCAGGAAATCGAGGGCTTCATTTACTGCAACACGATGCATCCATGTAGATAGCTTTGAGTCACCACGAAAATCGTCAATCTTGTTCCATAGCTTTATAAAGGTATTCTGCACCACATCGTCTGCATCCTCGTGGGTGCCGACAATATGACGCACAATCCAATAAACCTTCTCGCTATATTGATTTACGATTTGGGTGAACGCTCTATGCCGCGTCTCAGTATTGCGCAGAGCTTGTAGGAGCGCCTGCTCATCCATAGAATTTATCTTTGAATGCTTATCTTCTTTGAGATATTACCTACCTTAACGGGGTAGATGCCCTTTGGAAGATTGGTGAGGTCGAAATATTTCAGGTTGCTGTCAATCTTTGCTACCAAAATCTCAACACCAATGAGATTGTATATATGCAGCACCTTGCCCTGAGCACCAGATACCGCTAAAGTGTTACCCGTCAGTTCTATCTTTACGGGTTGTTCTATTTCACTGAGCTCAATGCGTGCAGAAGCAGTATTCTGCATACATGGCATAAATGTCAGTGCCATAGTCAATGATAATATCGTAAGTATCTGTTTTGCCATAATAATTGCTTTTCTGCATGCAAAGGTATAAAAAAACATTTAAACCTGTTGTGTAACTTTTGCAGAATATTGTGTTTTTAGCATAATTTAACACAAAAGCACCAATTGGATAGTCCCCAACTGGTGCTTTTATATATAAATAATGTGTTTATCTTAAGGTCAAAGGTCAAAGGTCTAAGGTCAAAGGTCTTAACCTGAAACCTGAAACTTGAAACCTGAAACTACTGAGCCAGCTTATTAAACTCCTCGAAGCTAATCTGCTTCTCTTCCAGAGTAACAACATCCTTCAGAGCCTTCATCAGCTTGCGGTCAGCAGCCTGGTTAACGAGCTGGTCAACCTGCTCTGGCTTCTTCAGCATTTCCTCAGCATAGTTCTCGATGTACTCCTCTGGGATGTTTGACATACCATACTGAGCAAACTGCATGCGAGTCATCTCTTTGGCTACCTCCTTAACGTCGGCATCCTCAATCTTCACCTCACACTGCTCAAGGAGCTGGTTCTTAGCCAGGTGCCATGTGAGTTCCTTGATGCTTGACTCGTAGTTCTTCTCAACATAGTCCATATCCTTGTCCTTGTTGTTGGCAAGCATGATGCGCTTCATGATAGAGTCAGCATACTCTACCTTACCAAGTTTCTTCTCTACATAAGCACGAACGTCAGCAAGGAATCTGTACTCAGCATTCATAGCGAGCTGCTCCTTCAGATTAGCCTCAATCTTTTCCTTGAATTCCTTCTCGCTCTTTACATTGCCCTCGCCAAAAGTCTGGTCGAAGAGTTCCTGGTCGATAGCATGCTTTACGTAGCGAGTGATTTCAGTAATCTGGTATGAGAAGTCAGCCTCAATGTTCTGAGCCTCTTCCTTTGTTATCTTCAGGAGAGAAGAAATCTCTATCTCAGACTCAAAAGCCTTCTTTGGGTTGAAAGAGATGATGTCGCCAGCCTTACACTTGCCGAACTTCTTCTTTTCATCCTCATTCTTCATATATCCAGGCAGCATTACAGCGTCAGCAACCTCTATGCCACCTTCCTTTGTAGAACCGTCAGCATTGAGCTCGCGAAGGTCGCCCTTCAGCATGTCGCCTTCCTTGTAGTCGTCAACCTTCTCATACTTACCGCCACGAGAAGCGTAAGCGTCAATCTGGTCGTTAACCATCTTCTCATCAACCTGAATGTCATAGTATGCTATCTTGTTGTGCTTTGATAACTTTACGTCCATCTCTGGAGCAACAGCGATGTCGAACTTCAGAGTATAAGGAGCTGGCTGGTCGAGATCTACAGGAGCCTCACCCTCATGTGGCATTGGCTCACCCAGCATATTAATCTTCTGCTCACGAACATACTCGTAAATCTTGTTACCAACGAGTTTGTTAATGACGTCAACCTTGACTGATGGCTCAACCTGCTTCTTGATGAGACCCATAGGAGCCATACCAGGACGGAATCCAGGAATGTTTGCACGTTTGCGATAGTCGTTCAGCTGTTTCTTTACATCTGCCTGATAGTCAGCCTCCTCTATAACGATAGTAAGTACGCCGCTAATCTTTTCTGTGTTATCAAATGAAATGTTCATAATTTTATGATTGTATTATTTTTAATTTTCTCACAAATTGGCTGCAAAGGTACGAATAAGTGAGCAAAATACCAAACAAAAGTGAAATTATTTTCATTTTTGGTTGTATTTTCGAACGAAAGTACCTTCGACTGCAATGTCAAAGGTACGAATAAGTTATGAGAAATGCAAATAAAAAGACAATTTTTTTTATTTTTTTCCATGACGGAGTACCTTCGACTGCTAAGTCAAAGTTACTCATGACGAGATTACGGCTCGTCCTTAGTGAGATTACGGCTCACTGCTCACGAGATTATATTCCCTGCGGGGGAACATTTGGTTCCCACACTGGGAATGTGTCGCTAACATCTGCGTTTTTTATTAGGGTTCCCAATTTACGGGAGTGCAGAGTAGGAATTTTTCCAGTGCACTGAAAAAAGTTTTCCTGTGCACTGCAGTAAAAAAAAGTCTTTTACGTTGAGCAAAGGTAACGTGTATAAACAAAATTAAATACATGCCCCTATATATACTTATATGTATATAGGGGCTTATAATTTTTTATATACACGTTATGTAGGTTTTGCTCTCATATTTTCGTTGGATTTCATCCGACTTTTCTCACCATGGCATTAAAAGCAAGAGAGCGCAAAAAACGAGACGGCGTATCTTTAAAAACATAAAAAGACCGTCACCTTTCAAAGCCTCTAACGAAAACTGTCTGCCCGGCTCAAGGGGACGCTTGTTCCGGAGGTCTCAAGAATTAATAATCCCTTCTACAGAGAAAACTTATTTTTGAAAAATATTACAATTTTCTTTGTCAGTTTGAAAAATAGTTGTAATTTTGACCTGTCGGTCTAAGGTACTTTCGTTAGAAAATACAAGCAAAAATGAAAAATCTTTCCTTTTTGTTTGGTATTTTGCTCAGTTAATCGTACCTTTGCAGGCAGATTAATGCAAATAATACCTAAACATCGCAGTATATGCCCAAAATACTACTCTACATTACAGCAAAAGTCATATGGCAGTTCCTTTTCTGGAATACTGACTATCATGAAAACCGTGCTCACGTTCATGTAGGTAAACGTAGTACTGAGCATCTATGCAAGATTTGGTTGGAACCGAACGTGGAATTGGCGGACAAAGGGGATTTGACGGATGCACAGGCAAAAGAAGTGGTGGAAATAGCTAGACAATACTGTGCCAAACTGCTCAGCCAATGGAACCACTTCAAGCAGGGTGAGACAATTAGAATAATCAAGATTAATAAAAACAAATAGCATTATGTACAAGACGGAAGGATATTGGAATGTAAAGCCGAAGATTAAGCGCTTGTCATTTCCCCGTAGAGGAAAATTTCAAGTTGATTTGCAGGACGGGCGTTCTGTAATGATGCCTATTTCTGCCTTCCCTTCACTAAAGAAGGTGCCAGCGAAAGAGCGCGAAAAGTGGTACCTCATGGGTGGAGGCGTAACATGGGACTCCTGCCCTGAGGTCATACATATTGAGCAGATATTGGGCAACTATCAGAACTATGCCCATGAACAAGTATAAACCATCAGATAATGTTGAACAACTCAAAAGCAAATGCTTATGACATAATCGAAATAAACTAAAGACATATAGGATTTGAACATCCACTTTTGATTCTTGCTATCCGATAATTGGGGAATTAGAAGAAGCATTCAAGAATTGAAGTAGATAGTTCACGCTGTTCAGCGTGGACATTTACTCGTTTAAGAATGCTAGGTTATCCCCAATACCTCGGAAGCGTAGACGAAGTAATTTGTCCACGTTTTTTTGTGTATATCATACCAATAACTAATAGTTACTATTAAAACTTTAAGATTATGAAAAAGTTATTTTTGATTTTAACATTAAGTGTACTAACAACAGGATTGAGGGCAGAGTCGACAGAACGAAAAACCGTGAAAACCTATATTGAAATTTTAGCAGTTCAAAGGGGGGCAACACCAACGATTGACACAGGTAATGGAAAATACTCTGAACAATATAAAACAGAAGAAGGCGAAGTCATAGTATTTAACACTGTTATGGGAGCAGTTAATTGGTTCGTAAGTCAAGGTTGGAAATTGGAATCAGTGAATATGTCTGCAGGAGATGATAGACTTGCAAGAATGTATGTGGTTAGTAAAGAGATTCCTGTAGAAGAAGCGAAATCAAAGGAAATAAACTATATTAAAAAATAATACAATGTTAAGAAGGGCCTTATTCATATTTTTAATATTTACATCTACTTTCTTGGAAGCAAGGTCCTTTCAATTAAGTTTAACGCCACATATTCCATCTGCTGATATGAAAATATATATCAGCCCTAATAGTTTAGGGGTGGACAATAATATTTATTTAACAAATAGTTTTCCAGACTTTTTTGTATGCTATACAAACAAGCCTATAGAAGGTGCAATAGAAGTTGAATATGAATATAATACTATTGAAGCTGATTATCGGTTTTGTTTTGTAGAGAATGCTTTATATGCTGACAAAAAGATTTATTTGTCTTCGACGGGGTTAGGTTCAGATTTTCGTATTGGCTTTACAAATACACCAACGATTTACTCTACGAATATCTATATTAAAGGAGTTGATGTTAGAAAATTAAGTAACTATGAGAAGATTGCAATATTTTTAGCATTAAAAGAACTTGAAATCAAATTAAACCGATGAAACTTTTAATCGAAAACAAAACCAAATATATGACACAGCAAAACGATGATCAGTATGATTTTGAAGAAGTAAAAAGTAATCCCCAACAGCTCTTCTCAAATATCGATGGCGTTTCCGATAAACTAGAACACCCTAATCCTATACCTGGAGTTTTTGAATCGTTGTATGATGAAATTATAAAAAGATGCGATCCAGCCAATTTTTTGAATCCTTACGATCAAGAAAAAGTAAGAATATCGAATGAATTATATAGTAAAAGTAAAACGCTTAAAAACAAAAATGATGAAAAGGTATTAAAAGAAATCCGTAAACGAGCAATCAAAGAACTTGGTATAAAGTTTTCAACTATAGAATTATATGAAAAACTTGAGAAGATATGTAATGTACAAAATTACACAGGTGACAACTATAACCAGGATTTTGTCAATTTAGCTAACACTCTATTTGGACAAATAAAGAAATACGCAGATGACATAGAGAAGTTGGAAGAAATAGATACACAAACTGGAGATTTGGTTGCTGAATTGCAAAGGCGTAAAGAAGAGGAACTGGAAAAACAAAAATGGAAGGAAAAAGAAAAGAAGTTAAGAGAAGAGATTAATGCAAAAAGGAAGGAACGCATTAGTCTTATCGACGAACTTGATATGAATGATGGATTGTATGGAATGATAGCAGTCATAATTCCAGTCTTATTAGGTGCACTTCTAAAGGGGATTTATGAGAATAATAAAGAATTATTCGAAAGAGGGATTGTCATTTGCACCATTATATTAATTGCTTGTTATATATTGGAATTCATATCATATAAAAAAAATAAAAATACAATAAATTCAAAGATAGCTGTTATAGAACAATGGTTACAAGAATATGGAACGCAATCGTTGGATGGTTCAGAGACAGAAGCGAAAGAGTTAAATTGATAAATGGATTCAATGCTGATGCTCGTGATGGATATGTGTCAGGTGAAGTCCCTGTATGGTTGACAGCAAGTGTGTCTAAAGGAACACCTGAATACAGGCATGCTTTTTCTAAATGGTTTAGTTCTGGTTTTCGCATAAAAGCATTTACTGGGCGTCAACTAACCAAGGATGAAATTATGTATATTGGTAATATTATTATATCAAACGAGTCTTTAGTTAGGAGACTGATAGTTCTTGGTTGGGACACGTTAGAAGTATGTGGCACTACAGGCAATTATGGCTGTAAATGGAAATTAATAGAATATACCAGTAAGATTAATCTTATAGGAGCTTTTGGTGAACAACAGAAAATAAAAAATAATGAATAATATCTCCAACATAGCAAAGAGTCTGAAAACAATTATTAAATCATTATTTACGTCGTCAGACCGAACAAAATTCAAAGATGCGAAAGCTAAAATTTTAAAAGATACAGCAGACATTGATTTTTCTGGTGTTACACACGATTGGGTAAAGAATAAACAACTATATGATGAACTTAAAAAGAAATGTCACCCAGACAAATTTGATGCAGAATTGAATAGTGAAGCAACTCGTATCTTTAAGCTGATTGTTAAGAATAAATATAATTACAAAGAATTACTTAGGGTAAAAGAAGAGGCAATAAAGATACTTGGTATCAAGATTGAATAAATATGACAGAGAATATCCTTTGATTTATTGAATTATCCCATCCAGCTCACTCTTCGGAGTGGGCTTTTCTTTGGCGGACAAGATTTTCGTCAAAGGTCCAAGGTTTGAGGACCGCAAGTCCGAATTTAATCTTTAATTTTTAATCTTTAATATAATAAATTAGGGTGGGTGTCATCGCTGTAATCGTAATCGCTGGTATGTTTTTTTTCGTAACTAACGAAATATTTTTCCGTCCCGAGCGAAAAGTTTTTCCGTAAGGGTCGGAAAATTTACGGAAAATACCCAAATAAGACTCCTTAATAACCAAAAAAACTATTAAAAAGCAGATATTACGAAAAAAAAACTTGTTTTTGTCTTTTATAAAAGATAAAACTATTATATTTGCACAAAATTTCTTTTATAGAAGATAAATTAGTGGGTGCTATGGGTGCAATTCTTAGACAAAATTATTTGGAGAAGATAGAGCGCTATCTTGGCAAGGATACCATTGTTATTCTGACAGGACAGCGACGTGTCGGTAAAAGCTAATGGACAAAGTCTATATGTTCAGGCATCGTACATCATTGCTGATGAATACACAAGGGAGCGTGAGTTTGGCAACCTTCAAGCTATCAAAGACAATTATCCCAAATATGTCATCTCAATGACTCCGCTTATTAGTAGGCAGGATTCTAATGGTATTATCCATCTCCACTTGAGACGTTTCTTGACAGACGGACTTGAGTAATCAAATAACAAAAAAAGAGCAACATCATTGCGATGCTGCTCCATTTTTTTAGTTGTTAAACAATCCACGGTTATGAAATCTCGATAGACTTTGTTACCTTCTCTTTTGGTGCTGTCTTTGGCATTGTGATTGTCAGGATGCCATCTTCGACCTTAGCACTTATGTTGTCTTTCTGTACGTCATCTGGCAGGGTGTAGTTCTGTTCGTAGTTAGAATAGCTGAACTCACGACGCAGATAGTGATGGTTCTTGTCCTCATGCTTATGTTCTTGCTTATTCTCAATGGCAACGGTGAGGAAGCCTTCATCATTGATGCCTACGCGGCAATATTCTTTCTTAATGCCAGGGGCTGCAAGCTCCATAGTGTATTCCTTATCAGTCTCCTTGACATTTACTGCTGGTGCTGTACTGTTGGCACGAGGCATAAAACCATTGTTAAAGAAATCATCAAACATTGTTGGGAACCAATCGTTGTTTTTCATTAATGTCAACATAATTTTTACCTCCAATTATATTTTAAGTTAAACGTATGTTTTGTTGTTGCCTTGGCTTTTCTTGCCTCAGCTTCTGCTTACCATAGTGCAAAGGGCGTGCCTACTCAGGGTGGGGTGACAAAATGTCAAAAACGAAAGACAAAGTGGCACGAATTTTAAACTATGATAAACATTACTGCCATTTTCTTAAACCTTGTTAACTGTTTGGAACATTTTTCTTGGTAGATAGAATATTTTTTCTTATTTTTGCATTCGAAATATGACAACTGATAACTGACAACTGACAATTGATAACTGATAGTTGACAACTGATAATTGATAGTTGAAACATGGAAACAGATCATAACTATGTGTTGATAGCATTACAGATGATGGGCTCTTTGAGTCTTCTCATCTATGGTATGCGAGTAATGAGTGAGGCCCTTCAGAAGATGGCTGGCCCTGGATTGAGACATGTTCTTGCCAGAATGACTACCAATCGCTTTACTGGTATGCTGACTGGTATGCTCGTCACCTGTGCTGTACAGTCATCGTCGGCTACTACTGTTATGACTGTTTCTTTCGTATCAGCAGGACTGCTGACATTGCTGCAGGCCATCTCTGTTATCATGGGTGCCAACATCGGAACCACTCTGACTGCTTGGATTATGTCATTGGGATACAGCCTCGATTTGACAACTGTTATATATCCCTGTTTCCTGTTGGGAATAATTCTTATCTATATAAAACGTCATCATATCTTTGGTGACTTCCTGTTTGGCACAGCCTTCCTGTTCCTGTCATTGGTGTTGCTGAGCAATGCCGGCAAGGCAATGGATTTGGGGCATAACCAAGAGGTGATATCATTCTTTGCCTCCTTCGATACATCAAGTTATCTCACAATACTGATATTCTTGGGAATAGGAACCCTGATAACCTGTATAGTGCAGTCTTCTGCAGCAGTTATGGCAATCACCATTCTGCTTTGTTCCACAGGTGTCTTGCCCATATATCTTGGCATAGCATTGGTGATGGGTGAGAATATAGGCACTACAGCAACTGCCAATCTTGCTGCTTTGGGTGCAAATACCCAGGCTCGTCGGGCTGCCCTTGCACACTTGCTGTTTAATGTCTTTGGAGTTATGTGGGTGCTCATAGTGTTCTATCCCTTTGTTGATATGGTATGCAGCTTGGTAGGCTATGATCCTGCAGCGGGTGGTCAGGCATCACGTCTGCCTGTTGTGCTGGCTATGTTCCACACTTGTTTTAATGTTGCCAATACTGCTGTCCTCATAGGACCCATAAAGCAGATGGAGCGCATTGTATGCTGGCTAATACCTGAAAAGCAGACAACAAAAGATGGAGCTTTCCGCCTGCAATATATACAGTCAGGCTTGGTGCAGACACCAGAAATTGCAGTTCTCCAGGCACAGAAAGAAACGGCTGCCTTTGCTCACAGGGTAGGAGAGATGTTTAATATGGTGTGCCAACTGTTTATAGAAAATAGTGATAAGCAGTTTGCAGAACTCTTCAAAAAGATAGAACAGGAAGAGGAGGCTACAGACAAGACAGAACTGGAGATAGCCCAGTACTTGGAGCATGTCAGCAATGACCATCTCAGTGGCGATACAAAGCATAAGATTCGAATGATGCTGCGTGAGATTGGTGAGCTGGAATCTATTGGTGATGCCTGCTACAAGTTGGCTCAGATAATAGAACGCAAACATGAGACAGACAAGAAACTCACTCAGCATCAGACAGAACAGCTACAGGCTATGATGGCACTATGTACTCAGAGCCTTGCACAGATGAATGTAGTAATGTGTGGACACAGAAGAGACCATGATATCCACGATACTTATCGCATAGAGAACAAAATCAATGAGAAGCGTAGGAAACTGAGGGATGAGAATGCGATGTCTGTTGACAAACAGGAATACAGCTACAGCCTGGGTACTCTATATGTAGATATGGTAAACGAAATGGAGAGACTTGGCGACTATGTAGTAAATGTAGTACAGGCGAGATTTTCGTAAATTGAACATTGAGCATTGACCATTGAAAATTATTAACTCTTAATTCTTAACTCTTAACTTGAAAATGTAACCATATTGTAACACGAATTCTTTGGCCAATAGAGAAAGGACTCGTACCTTTGTGCCCAGAATTCAGTATAATATGGAAACAAATCAAAATTACACTTTTATTGCTTTTCAACTGTTGGGCTCTTTGAGTCTTCTCATCTACGGAATGCGTATGATGAGTGAAGCCCTTCAGAAGATGGCAGGTCCTGGGTTGAGGCATATTCTTGCCAAGATGACAACCAATCGCTTTACTGGTATGCTGACAGGTATGCTCGTCACCTGTGCTGTACAGTCTTCGTCAGCAACTACAGTGATGACTGTATCATTCGTTTCAGCAGGACTGCTGACATTGGCACAAGCCATATCAGTTATCATGGGTGCGAATATTGGAACCACTCTGACAGCATGGATTATGTCGTTAGGATATAGTGTTGACCTGACAAATATCGTTTATCCGTCTTTCTTAGTCGGAATGGTCCTGATATATAAGAGGAGTCATAACTATATTGGTGACTTTTTGTTTGGTACGGCCTTTATGTTCCTGTCACTGGTGATGCTCAGTACTACAGGAAAAGCGATGGATTTGGAACACAATGATGCAGTAATCTCATTCTTTGCATCATTCGACACATCGAGTCATCTTACCATTCTGGCCTTCTTGGCTATAGGAACTCTGATAACCTGCATAGTGCAATCATCAGCAGCAGTTATGGCAATCACCATTCTGCTTTGTTCCACAGGTGTCTTGCCCATATATCTTGGCATAGCATTGGTGATGGGTGAGAATATAGGTACTACAGCAACAGCCAACCTTGTAGCCTTGGGTGCTAATACCCAAGCTCGTAGGGCAGCCCTTGCACACTTGTTGTTTAACGTCTTCGGAGTGGTGTGGGTGCTGATAGTATTCTATCCTTTTGTGGATATGGTGTGTGGCTTTGTAGGCTATAATCCATCAGCAGGAGGACAGACAATGCGACTGCCTGTTGTGCTGGCTATGTTCCACACCTGCTTTAATGTCATAAATACTGCTATTCTTCTCGGACTTGTTAAGCAGATGGAGCATGCTGTCTGCTACCTGCTGCCAGAAAAGCAGGAAGAAAAGAAGGGAGAATTCCGCCTGCAGTATATTCAGTCTGGTTTGGTGCAGACGCCAGAAATTGCTGTCCTTCAGGCACAGAAAGAGACTACTGCCTTTGCTGAGAGAGTAGGAGAGATGTTCAATATGGTGTGCCTATTGTTTGCAGAAACAGACAAAAAGAAGTTTGCAGAACTCTTTAGCAAGATAGAGTTTGAGGAAGACGCAACAGACAGAATAGAGATAGAAATAGCAAACTACTTAGAGCAGGTTGGCGACGATCATCTTAGTGGTGAGACAAAGCATAAGATTCGCCAGATGATGCGTGAAATCAGTGAACTGGAATCTATTGGCGATGCTTGCTATAAATTGGCAAGAATGGTGGAGCGAAAAAATGACACCAATAAGAAATTCACTCAGCATCAGACAGAACAACTGCAGGCATTGATGAGACTCTGTGTAGAAGCCCTTACACAAATGAATGTTGTAATGCATGGACATAGGAGAGACCACAAGATTCGTGAGACCTTCCGCATAGAAAACAACATCAACACCTTACGTAAGAAACTGAAAGCAGAAAATATAAAGTCTGTCAATGAGCAGGAGTATGACTATAGCGTGGGTACATTATATACAGATATGGTAAGCGAAATGGAGAGACTTGGCGACTATGTTGTCAATGTAGTTCAGGCACGCTTCGGAAAGAAATACGAATAGCAATAAAAAGCCTTTTTTATACTTTTTTTGACGATAATATTAGGTATGTTAATTATTTTTCGTAACTTTGCCCAAAGTTATGGAAAAGAAAAGGATTTTAGTTGTTGACGACGAACGGGATTTGTGTGACATTCTGTTGTTCAATCTTCATGCAGAAGGCTATCATGCAGAGGCAGCATATTCTGCAGAAGAAGCATTGGAGAAGTTGCAAAATCCCTTTGACCTTCTGCTGCTCGATGTCATGATGCCTGGTATGTCAGGCTTTGAATTGGCAGAAAAACTGAAATCCGACGACAGAACCCATAATATCCCAATTATCTTTCTTACTGCAAAAGATGCTGAGGACGACACATTGCAAGGCTTCTCATTGGGAGCTGATGACTATGTGACGAAACCATTCTCTGTTCGTGAGGTGATGGCAAGAGTGAAGGCCGTCCTGAATAGGGGAATAAATACAAGGGGTAAGGAAGTGGCTTTTGAGGGACTCGTCGTGGATGTCTCCAGCAAAAACGTAACAGTTGATGGCGAACCGATAGCTCTCACAAGGACAGAATATGAGTTGCTCCTGTTACTGCTTTCCAACAAAGGAAAGACATTCAGTCGTCAGCAGCTGCTCGAAATGGTGTGGCCAAAGGATGTTATTGTTACAGAGCGCACAGTGGATGTGAACATCACACGACTGAGAAAGAAGTTGAACCATTATGCTACCCGCCTGATATCCCGCACAGGATTCGGCTATAGCTTTGAACCTTAAACTCTTAAACCCCTTAAACCCTTAAATCATGAGTGAAGGACATAAGATGTGGCTTAGCGTAATGGCAGTATTCCTGGTGTATGCCATAGTTTTTATACTGTTTGAAGACTATGACAGAAAATTCATCATGCCATTCAATGAAGTTAGCGACTGGCATCTGTTGCTCTTTTCACTGATAGTAATGTCAGGGCTCGGATTTCTTCTCTATCGCTATGCCAAAAGGATGGACGAACGCATCAGCAGAGAACAGGCAGAAAAAGAAAATCGTATGCGTAGGGAACTGACACAAAATATTGCGCATGAGCTGAAGACACCTGTTGCAAGCATTCTCGGATATACAGAAACGATAATGCAGAGTCCTGATATTGCTGAAGATGTGAAGAATCAGTTTATCACCAGAACAAATGAGCAGGCTCAACGTCTGACAACATTGCTGCATGACATCTCGACCCTTAATCGTATGGACTATGCAAAGGATATGATTCCAATGGAACGAGTGGATGTTTCTGTGCTCATTGCTGATATAATAGAAGAGACTTCTTTTGCAATGGAATCTCGCCAGATGACCATAAAGAACTACTTGCCACAAAATATCATCATACATGGTAGCAGCTCATTGTTATATAGCATTTTTCGTAATCTGACAGACAACAGTATAAACTATGCCGGCAATGGTACTACCATAGAGATTAATGCCACACAACAGTCGGACAGCTGGCGATTTACGTTTAAGGATAATGGCATAGGAATTCCTTCAGAACATTTGTCTCGTATCTTTGAACGTTTCTATCGCATAGACAAAGGACGCAGCAGGGATATGGGTGGCACAGGCTTAGGACTCTCAATAGTAAAGAATGCTGTGCTGTTGCATGGTGGAAATATAGAAATCAGTACCCCGGAAACAGGAGGGCTCATGTTTGAATTTACGCTGAAAAAGTAATAAAGATTTTCATAATTCAAAATTCATAATTCAAAATTGCCATAATGGATAGAAGTTCACAAATCATTCGTACCAGTTGGGTTGGTATCATAGCCAATGTGATGTTGGCAGCATTCAAGGCTGCTGTTGGTGTTATCGCAGGCAGTTTCGCCATCGTAATGGATGCAGTGAATAACCTTAGTGATGCTTTGTCGAGTGTCATTACTATCGTAGGCACAAAACTTTCTATGAAGCCTGCTGACAGAGAGCATCCTTTCGGACATGGACGCATAGAATATTTCAGCGCCATCATTATTGCTGTCATTGTATTGTCGGCCGGTATCACATCGTTGTTTGAATCAGTAAAGAAACTCTTTCACCCAACAGAGCCAGACTATACCACAGTAACACTCGTCGTCATAGTGGTTGCCATAGCAGTAAAATTAGTGTTGGGACGATATGTAAAGCATAAAGGAGAAGAACTGAAGAGCGATGCCTTGATAGCCTCTGGTTCGGATGCTTTGTTTGATGCTATCATCACATTGGCAACACTCTTCTCGGCTGTTGTAATGCTGTTGTGGGATTTCTCACTGGACGGCATATTGGGAGCACTTATTTCTCTTGCCATCATAAAGGCTGGTTTCGAGATGTTGGCATCGCCTGTAAATGAACTCTTGGGAAAAAGCATTCCAAAGGAACTGACAAACCAGATAATGAAAGAGGTGTCGGAAGTAGAAGGCGTACGTGGAGTGTATGACCTGATATTGCATAACTATGGTGCCAATATGACCATCGGCTCATTGCATATCAATGTCTATGATACTATGTCGGCACATGAAATTCATATATTGTCACACAAGATATTTAATAAGATATTAGAAAAACATAACATTGTCCTCACAATAGGAATATATGCTATAGCAACAGGCGATAACAGAAGGGCGGAACTGCAGACAAAGATAATGCATATTCTCACTAATCACAAGGAGATAGTACAGGTGCATGGATTCCTTTATTCAGAAGATGAAAACAGCCTTTCATTCGACATTATTCCTGACGATTCTGTGCATGATGAAGAGGCTCTCGTCAACCAACTCAAAGAGGAAGTAAAACCACTCGTACCAGGAATGGATGTCACCATCGTAATAGATCATAATTATAGTGAGTAAGGAAGAAATGAATTTACAAGAAGCAATCTCGGCTCGCCATAGTGTCAGAGCATATAAAGAACAACCTTTGACAAAGGATGTAGTAGAAGTTCTTGAGCAGAAAATCGCAGAGCTGAACAGGGTGGGGCAGTTGCACATGCAATTGATAATGAACGAACCCAAAGCCTTCTTAGGAACACTTGCAAAATATGGAAGGTTTCGTGGTGTGCAGAACTATATCGTTATGGCTGGCAAAAAGGCTGCTGACCTCGACGATAGAATAGGCTATTATGGCGAGGCATTAGTGTTGCTGGCACAGACACTGGGATTGAATACCTGCTGGGTTGGGCTAAGCTACAAAAAGATATCTGGTACCTATGTGCTTGAAGAAGGAGAAACAATACAGGCATATATCGCCATCGGATATGGAGAGACACAAGGTGTGACACATAAGATAAAGACCATAGAACAGGTGAGCAACGTTAGTGACAGTACCCCAGAATGGTTCAGACAAGGTGTTGAAGCTGCTCTTCTCGCTCCGACAGCAGTAAACCAGCAGAAGTTCTCATTCGAATATGCTGGTATAGAAAATAATCGCCATAAGGTAATAGCCAAAAAGGGATTTTCCCTCATTGGCTATACACACATGGACCTTGGAATAGCAAAATATCACTTCGAAATAGCCGCAGGAAAGGAAAACTTCAAATGGGCATGAAGAAAATATAACTGCTTAAAGTCACCTTGTTTGTTTCCGCTTTGGGTTCTTAGGAAACCAGCCGCGCTCTACGCGCTTTTCCTGCTCGAAGAGTTCTCCGATACCCCACAGGGCCGAGGCGCCGAATACGCCTACAATGGCGGAAAGGATGGCATTTTCAATGAATAGCGCGGCAATGATGGCTGCCAGGCCAATCACCAGATAAACGACCCAAGGACGCGTACCCCAATAATATTCAGTCTTGATGACAATAGGATGCCAGATGCCTATGGTCAGGAAGGTGCAAACCGCTATGATAATTCCTGTGAAATACATGGTCGGTTATTCTATACTCTGTGCTATACTCTCCAAGACGTAGTCGAGTATCTCTGGTGTGTGAGACTCTGAGATGAAGTTGCCCTCGAACTGCGAAGGACTGACGTAGATGCCACGACTGAGCATGTTGCGGAAGTATCGGGCAAAGCGCTGTTGGTCAGAGCGTTGTGTGTCCTTGAAATTGCGCACAGGATTTTCGTTGAAAAATAGCGTGAACATAGAGCCACAACAGTTTAGTTGGATGCCTTTGCCGGCGATAATCTGCTCGAGTTGAGCAATAAATGCATTGCTCTTACGCTCTAATGTCTCATAGAAATCGGCTCGCGATAGCTGGGTCAGCGTCTCGATTCCTGCCGCCATAGCCACGGGGTTGCCGCTCAGCGTACCAGCCTGATAGACGGGACCCTCGGGGGCTAGCACTTTCATAATGTCCTCACGACCGCCAAAGGCTGCAGCAGGGAATCCGCCACCGACTATCTTGCCAACGGTGGTCATGTCGGGTGTGATGCCAAAACGCTGCTGGGCACCGCCAAAAGCTAGACGGAAGCCGGTAATCACCTCGTCGAAGATGAGCACGGCACCATGCTGTTCGGTAACCTCGCGGGTAGCCTTCAGAAAGTCTTCGGTGGGCACCACCACACCCATATTGCAGGCCACAGGCTCGATGATGAGTGCTGCCACCTCATGACCATGTTCGCTGAAGAACTGGCGCAGGGCTTCGGTGTCGTTATAAGGCAGCACCACTGTATATTTCACAAATCCATCGGGCACACCGGCCGACGAGGCGTTAGAGATATTGGCAACGCCGGAGCCTGCTGCCACCAATAGATGGTCGGCATGACCGTGGTAGTTGCCTTCGAACTTCACGAGGATGTTACGTCCTGTATAGCCGCGAGCCACACGGATGGCTGACATGGTTGCTTCGGTGCCGCTGTTGACAAAGCGCAGACGCTCCATCGTGGGGAAGGCCTCGCGGACTTTTTCAGCCAGTATTGTCTCGTTCTCACAGGGAATGCCATAACTGCTGCCACGACTGACGGCATCGATAGCCGTCTGAGAGACGCGCTCGTTGTTGTGACCCAGGATGAATACGCCCCACGACATGCAGAAGTCGATGATGTGGTTGTCATCGATATCAGTGATATAAGCACCTTTAGCCTCTTTCACGAAGAGCGGTGTGGTGCCTACGCTGCGGAGTGCCCTAACGGGACTGTTCACCCCGCCGGGTATCACCTGCTGTGCCCGTTCAAAAGCTTTTTCAGACAATATTCTCTGTTGTATCATTTTTTCAATTTTCATTTTTCACCTTCCACCTTCCATCATGCCCATCGCTGCATGTACTCTTTAGCGTAATAACTGATGATATACTGCGCACCGGCACGCTTGATGGCTATCAGACTCTCGAACACTACGCGCTGCTCGTCGAGATAGCCGAGTTTGGCAGCAGCCTTGAGCATTGAGTACTCACCACTCACTTGATAGGCCACCATCGGCGTCTGCGGGAAACGCTCCACACCACGGGCAATCATATCGAGATAAGGCATGGCGGGTTTTACCATAGTCCAGTCGGCACCTTCATCAATATCAGCAGCTATCTCCTCCAATCCCTGGTCGTGGGTGCGGTAGTCCATCTGATAGGTCTTGCGATCGCCGAAGGAAGGAGCTGAGTCGGCTGCATCGCGGAACGGTCCGTAGAAGGCTGAGGCATACTTGGCGGAATAAGCCAATATCTTGCATTTATCACGCAGTCCAGCCTCGCGGAGTCGCTTGTCGAGCGCCTCAATCTGTCCGTCCATCATAGCCGAAGGAGCCACGAAGTCGGCACCGGCTTTGGCATGAACATAGGCCATCTCGGCAAGTAGCGGCAGGGTAGAGTCGTTATCCACATCGTGGTTGCAGAGCAGGCCACAGTGTCCGTGACTGGTATATTCGCAGAGGCAGACATCGGTGATAACACACACTTCTGGCTGGGCAGCCTTGATAGCCTTCACAGCACGGCAGACCAGCGCATCTTCAGCGTAGGCCAGCGAGCCGCGCTCATCCTTCTGGTTGTCATCAATGACACCGAAGAGCAGCACTTTGTCAATACCAAGTGCATATATCTCCTTGACATCCTCTACGAGCGTGTCGATGGAGAAGCGGTAGATGCCCGGCATCGTGGAAATCTCTTCCTTGACGCCATCTCCTTCTACTACAAAATAAGGATTTATAAAGTCTTTGACATTGATGGATACGTCGGCATACTTGTCGCGTATCTCCGGTGTTAAACGATAGGGTCTAAATCTTTTCATAAATTATGTTGTTTTTATCTTTGTATGTAAATGCTGTTCGGTTACCGGGCCACGGGTATCAAACACCTTTCCTTCGGGCAGAGAACCATAGAGACGGATGAAGTTGTCGATGGTTGAGGGCGATGTGAAGACAATACGGTCTATCTTGCTCAGATCTGTCCGCTGCGGATTCTGGGGCATGCTGTTGATGTAGGCTGTCACAGTATCAACCTCAAAGCCCATCTGTCGTAATCCCTCAGGAATGATGGGTAATGCTAAATTGGAGCGTGGGATAAGAATACGTCCACAAGGTTGGCTTCTGAACCATTCTATTACGCCATAAGAGTTGTCTTCATCTACTTGCTGTACATCTTTTACACCTATATTATATAAGGCAACAGTTGTGGCACTCCCGATTGACACTATAGAGGGATGATGGCTGATGGCTGTTGGTTGAGGGAGAAGAGAACAAAAGTGCTTCACAGCAAACCGACTGGTAAAGAGCACATAGTCATAGCGATCCACGCTACCAGCAGCTTGCATGAGGGTACTGTTGTCTTGAACAGGCAGAATCTCAATTAGTGGCGTATGCACATACGCAGGATTGGGACAAGTGATGCCAGTATAGAGCGTTTTCATCTCTCAACTTTTTACTATTAACTCACAGGATGCTTCCTTTCGAGAATATCGCTTTCAGATCGTTGCGCCCTTTCCTTGCTGTCACTGCCAGTCGGCCTTGCATGGGATGGGTTGCAAAGGATAATATCTCAGCAATCTCACTCTCCATGCCGAGACGTTTCAAGGCACACGTGGCCACAATGGCGGCATCAATCTGTCCCGACCTTACTTGCTGAACCCTGTCTTCGATGCAGCCGCGAATACCTACGACTTCCAAATCAGGGCGCTGAGCCAGCAGTTCTTGTTTGCGCAAGGGTGAACTGGTTCCGATGCGACTGCCTGCAGGTAGTGTTTCCAGTGTCTGGTTGTCGCGACTTACAAGAGCATCGGTCTTATCGAATGCCTCATAAAGGGCGATGACTTCCAGACCGCCATTCAACTGTTCAGGCAAATCTTTGGCAGAGTGGATGGCCACATCGGCCTCACCCTTTAGCAGGGCCTGATCGAGTTCACGAGTAAAGAAGTCATCAGGTGCCTGGCCGTTGAGCAGCGAGATGTTTTGATTCTTATCGCCTAGCGATGCCTGCACCTTCAACTCGTAGGGCACCTCAGGCAGACGTTGCATCACTTCCTTAACCTGTAGCTGCGAGAGTCGGCTTCCACGTGCCACAATGCGGAGAGTATTGTGTTTCTTACGTCGTTCCATGATTTCGTGTAGCAGTCCTATCTCTTCTTCAATCATCATTTTCGCCTTCTGCACTTCATCCTCCCTAACGGCGATGTTAGCCTGTACTTTCCGTTCTACATCCTGCAGGTTGTAGAGAGTCACCTGCTCCATTTCAGTAACACGAGGGTCGATATCGCGGGGGAAGGCAAGGTCAATAGCAAGCAGTTTGCGATTTGGATTCAAGTCTTCCTTAAAGATAATAGCATGGTCGGCAGAGGTTGCGCTAATCAGGATGTCGGTATGCTGCAGGAAATCGTTTTTCTCATCGAGTTGCCGTACATCAATACCGTATGGAGCAGCCATCCGTCTGGCTTTCTCTTCAGTACGATTGGCCAGCATTATTACCTTTGCCCCTTTGTTTTTCAGGAACTTGATGATGTCTTCTGTCAGTTTGTTCACCCCGACAATGGTGATTTGTGCATTAGAAAGATTGATGTGTTGTTGCTCAATGATTTCGATAACAGCCAGACTGTGACTGACGGCTCCATGAGATATCTCCGTCTGGTTTCGTACACGCTTACCTATCTGCAGGGCGCACTCGAAGAGTTTATTCAGTCCTGCAGAGAGTTTTGCGCCACTCTGAAGGGCTGCCAGATAAGCATCTTTTACCTGTCCTTGTACGGCCCGTTCGCCAGTGATGGCAGATTCCAGACCGCACACCACCCGGAAGAGATGTCGTGCCACTTCATCGGGAACCTCACCTTCTCCGTAATAGAGTTCAACGCGGTTACAGGTCTGCAGCAGCACTGATGGACCGACGTCATTGCGGTTCATGTTGCTGAAGTAGTCCTCTCGTTCTTTCAAAGAGGTGGTGAGGTGATTAATCGATTTATATTGTATCATTTCCAGTTTGTTTCTTTAATCCAGTTAATCAAGAACTTCACGTTCTCAAAAGGTGTGTCGGCAAGAACCCCATGCCCAAGGTTTACCACCCACCTGTGATTTTCGCGGAAGAATGGCTTGTAGGTTTCCATCACCCGCTGAATCTCCTCATGCGAGGCAAAAAGCAGGTGTGGGTCGATATTTCCCTGTAGGCCTACTTCAGGGTGCACCATCTGTCGGGCTTCTGTCAGCGACGTCTGCCAGTCAATACTAACAACGTCACACACATCTGGTGTAATCTGCTTCAGTCCACAACCAAGTCCTTTGGGGAAGAATATCAAGGGGGTGCCCATAGAGCGCACAGCATCAGTAATCCTGCAAATAGCAGGCAGAAACAGTTCTGCATAGATGTCGGCAGGCAGGAGTCCTGCATGACTATCGAACAGTTGGAAAGCATCGATGCCATGCTCTACCTGCTTGATGGCATATTCTATCGACATGTCAGTCACGGCATCAATCAGTCGTCGTGTCTCTTCCTTGTTTTCGTAAAAGAAACGTTTGGCCTCAGGAAAGGTCTGCTTGGTGCTCATGCCTTGTAGCATATAACAGAGGGTGGTCAGCGGAGCCCCACAGAATCCTATCAGGGGCACTTCGCTCTGTTCAACTACAAGGTCGATGGCGCGATATACATTGTCGAGGAGTTCCGGCTGCACTTTCAGACAGCTTGAAGGCCGCTTTTGTGTAGCCAGCGGATTCAGGAACTTGGGTCCCTGCTCTGTCCATTCTATCTCCATACCCATAGCCATCGGCACCATTAGGATGTCGCTGAACAGAATGGAGGCATCCACACCCAGGTCCTCTACAGGCAGTAGTGTTACCTGTGCTGCCAACTCTGGCGTATTGATGAGTTCTGAAAAGGAGTATTGCTCACGCAACTTCTGGTAACGTGGCAGTACACGACCTGCCTGTCGCATCAGCCACACAGGCGGTCGATGACACTCCCGACCAAGTAATGTGTTCAGGAAAATACTTTCCATATCTCTATACTTTAAAATTTAAACACCTATCGGCTGTTTCTACAGCCTGCTTGATACGATGAGCCATACCTATACCGTCACGAAGATTGCCCGCAATGGTCAGACCGCTATAGCTTCGTTGCAATCGCTCGATGGTATCAAAACGTTCACCTGATGTAATCTCATACTGAGGTATGGCCCGTTGGTGGCGGAAGATGCGGATGAGGTCAGGCTTTGCTTGCTTAGGAAACTTCAGCATTGAATAGAAAAGCTGCTCCACTACGGCAGTCAGTTCATCATCGCTTTTCTCGAGCAGCTCGGCATGTCTGACACCCCCCATAAAATAGGAGAACAAGGCACCACCTTCAGGCGCACGGCCTGTAAAGCATGCTGAGGGGAATAGAATACCCAGCACGGGCTGCTGCTCGCACGAAGGTATCAACCCGCCAAAGGCACGATAGTCGCCCCCAAAGGTATCACGAACTCCCACGCTAATCTCTACCACAGGGGCATAGGTCAGGTTGTTCAGTTGGCGCATGCTACTGTTATCAATAAAGGGAAGCAACTCGGGCAAACAATAGGAACCACAAGTCGTGACAACCTGATGGCATTCGATAATCTGCCGCTCGCCTGCCTTATTTATAAATGCGACTTCCCATCCGTCTTCCGTCGGCATTATTCTGACATTGCGAACCCCAGTCAGCAGGGCTGTACCCAGATAATCGGCCATAGCATGGGTAATCTGTCCTAATCCACCTACCGCTGAGAATATTTTCTTTGTAGCCAGACGGTCTCTGTCGCTCTTCGGCTCTTTCATCTTGGCAAACGAACCACGGATGAAACTGCCGTAATCCTGTTCAAGACGATAGAGCTTCGGAAGCGCATAGCGCGTAATAAGCGTATTGGGGTTACCGGCATAGACACCCGACAGAAAAGGATCAACGGCATAATCGACAAACGACTTGCCCAGTCTTCGACGTGCTAAAGATCCTACTGACTCGTCAGGATTAGTGCCTTTCTTGCGCCAAGGCTCTCCAAGTATTCTGAACTTGTCTGCCAACGTGAACAACGGAGTACTCAAGGCACTCACAGGCCCTGAAGGAAGATCATAAAACCGATTGCCTTTCCATATCAGACGACGCTTCGAGGCATCAGGTGCAGTCTCTATCCGGCATTTGCCACCCGATGTTTTCTCCAGGTCTGCCATCAGTTCTGCTACTTCGGGGTTGGATATGGTACCTGTATTCGGTCCACTCTCAAAAACAAATCCCTGCTCCGTATGTGTCTGTATCTGTCCTCCGGTTCTGTCCATTTGTTCCAACACTGTCACCTGACGTCCTCGACGTGCTAAAGTGTAGGCTGTTGTCAGACCGGTCAAGCCGGCTCCTATAATCAATATATCTGTTTTCATCCTGTACTTGAACTATTTGAAATCTTAAACACTTATACGGGTTTTGAGAAAGCTTTCGTCGTATGCTGCATCAGCGGATCGAGGAGTGCTGCCACATTTCTCACAAACGGACTGCTCTCATGTGCCATCCTTATAGTGTTACCATCGATGGTGATGATGCCGTCGGTCTGCATCTCCGCCAGTCGTTGTTCGTCATAATTCATCACCGCCCGCTGCTTATCTGTTAGTGTTACGGCATAGTTACACATCAGACTGTCGATGACTTCCCTTGACAACTGTTCTTCCCTGGTTAACAGATAACCTTTCCTGACAGGCAGATGTCCGCTGTTTACTGTTTGGATGTATTCATCGATGTCTTTCGTATTTTGGGCGTAAGCCGTTTCCAGTTGAGTGATACCTGTCACACCTAGCGCATATACCTGGGCTGTCGTTCTGCGGGTACAGTAGCCTTGGAAATTCCTGTGCAGAAGACCTTCTTGCAATGCGGTATAGAGCTCGTCGTCAGGACGTACGAAATGATCCATACCAACTCTCACGTAGCCTGCTGCCAGAAGCAGTTTAGCAGCCTCATTAAACATCCGTTCCTTCTCCTCGGCAGTGGGCAGTCCTGCCTTTTCCAAGATGAGCTGTCGTTTCTTCAGCCAGGGTACGTGGGCATAGCTGAACATCACCAACCGGTCGGGCTGCAGACGAATTGCCTGCTCTATGGTGTGACTAAAGCTCTCTGCTGTCTGGTAAGGCAGACCATAAAGAAAATCCAGGTTGATGTGTGCACCTCCGTCACGCAGCACGGCAAAGATGTCTTCCATTCTCTCTTTGGAATGGCGTCGGTTGACGGTCTTCAAGACTTTTTCGTAAAAGTCCTGAACACCAATACTGAATCGGGAAAAGCCCGCTTCTACAAGTCCTTTCCAATCTGAGAGCGACAGATAGCCGGGGTGGCACTCGATGGCCACCTCAGGACTGTCAATCTTTGGAAAAATATTTAGAATGTGTTGGTTGAGCGACTTGATGACAGCTGGCTGAAGACTTGTGGGGCTCCCACCTCCATAATGTATCTGCGCAACTTGCCTGTCGGGCTGTAAAAGTGGAATTATCAAATCAATTTCCTTATGCAATGCCTTCACGTAGTTATCCACATCAACCTTACTTCGCATAGCGTATGAGTTACAAGCGCAATAATGGCACAAGTGGTAGCAGAAGGGTATATGTAGATAGAAGGACAGGTTTCTGTCTTTCGCATCGTTTGAACGAAGAACTGCACTGATGTATTCTTCCTCAGACAAATCTCTGAAATAGTTTGCCGGCGGGTAACTGGTATATCGTGGAACAGGTATATTGTATTTTTTTATAACATCTGGTGTCAGCATAAAGTCTGGTTTCGCAATTTTGGCTGCAAAGATACTACGATTTCTTTTCATTCACAATCCTAAAAAATAATGAATTGTTCGTTTTATATCCTCATTTATGAGGAAACGTTACATAAAAAGACAAAAGTTCCAAAAAAAAATAGTACCTTTGTGCCATATTTTACTAAATATGGAAAGTCTGCGACCAGTTTTTTCTATCGCAATAGTTGATTCTAATATACTTTCGGCACTTGGGCTTCAGCAGATTCTGAAGGATATGGCGCCGATGGTGGATATTAGGATTTTTGTCACCTTCAGTGAGATGGAAGTGGCAAATAACCAGTTCGTACATTATTTCGTGGCTTCTCGTATATATTTCGAGCACTCCGCCTTTTTCCGTACCCGACTTCAGCAAACCATCGTGTTAGTCAATGGCGACATGCAGATACAGGGAGTTGCTACACTCAACGTCTGCCAGAGCGAGAAGATGGTGGTCAAATCTATCATAACCTTGCAAAGGCAAGGACACTCCGATTCCAGTCATCGTATGTCTACAGACAACGGTATTGTCCAGTTGTCACCCCGTGAACTGGAGGTAACCATCCTGCTGACCAAGGGACTCATCAACAAGGAGATTGCCGACCGTATGAACATCAGTATTACAACGGTTATCACTCATCGCAAGAACATCATGGAAAAACTGCATGCCCGCTCATTGGCAGACATCATCATATATGCCGTCATGAACGGGTATGTGAACCTTGGCGAACTTTGACTATACAAAGAATGCTAATACAAAACAGGCAAAGACACCATAGTAATATATCATAATTATTGTGAATAAGGAGTCAAAGGAAGAAGGCCTTTTACCGCTAACCGTTAATCTTTAAACGTTACAAGTTTCTTAAACTTTGTTAATTATTTGGCGTTTGTGGAATTATTTAATAATTTTGCAAAAACAAATTGTAAACAAACCATAAACAATATTATTAACCTAAATACAAACTATGAGTTACCTAAAGTTTGAAAAGGCACTAATGACAAACTTGCAGGAGTCTCTTAGAAGGGAAGTTCTGCGTACAAGTCGTTCTGGTGCTTATTCTTCAAGTACCGTAGTGGATTGTAATACGAGAAAGTATCACGGCCTGTTCGTGATACCTATCCCAAGCATTGATGAGGAGAATCATGTGATGATTTCTTCTTTGGATGCTTCTGTTGTGCAGCATGGGGCTGAATTCAACCTCGGACTGCACATGTATCAGGGTGGCGTATTTAATCCAAACGGTCACAAGTACATCAGAGAATTTAACTGCGACAAAGTACCTACAACGATTTATCGCGTAGGTGGTGTGTTGCTGCGTAAGGAGGTAATACTCCAGAACTATGATGATAGGGTGATGGTAAGATATACCATCGATGATGCCCATTCACCTGTAACACTGCGTCTGCGTCCGTTCCTAGCTTTCCGCAGATGTGACGAACTGACTCACGAAAACTGGCAGGCCAACACTTCTTACAAGGAAGTTGATGGTGGCATAACAATGCGTATGTATAAGGAATATCCTGACCTGTACATGCAGCTGTCAAGGAAATTTGAGTTTAAGTATAACCCTGTTTGGAATAAGAACCTTGAATATTACAAGGAGGCAGACAGAGGCTATGACTTCCACGAGGATTTGTTCGTACCAGGTTATTTCGAGATTGACATGAAGAAGGGTGATGAGGTTATCTTCACTGCTTCTCTGGATAGTATCAATGTCTCTAATCTGAAGAAACTCTTCCAGAAGGAGGTTGATGTTCGCAGACCTCGTGATAACTTCTACAACACTCTCGTGGCAGCAGCTCATCAATTCCACTATAAGGAGACTCCGAAGGGAGCAAAAGGCCCTGTGCCAGAGGATAAGAAGGAACACTACCTGCTGGCTGGTTATCCTTGGTTCAAGGTTCGCGCACGCGATACCTTTATATCTCTCCCAGGACTGACTCTTGCTGTGGATGAGGAAGATTATTTCCGCGCTACCATGAAAACTGCAGCAAAGGCACTCTATGACTTTATGGATGGCAAACCTTTATCAGTAAATATTTACGAGATAGAGCAGCCAGACATAATGCTGTGGTGCATTTGGGCTATTCAGCAGTACTCAAAGAAGGTGGGCAAGGAGCAGACTTATAAGGATTATGGGAAGCTGGTAGTGGATATGATTACCTATATCAGCAAGAACAAACACATATACCTGAAGCTGAAGGATAATGGTCTCTTGTGGACTAACGGCAGGGAGAAGCCTATGACATGGATGAACTCTGTGGCTAATGGCAAGCCTGTTGTTCCTCGTACTGGATATATCGTTGAGTTTAATGCTCTGTGGTATAATGCTCTCTGCTTCTGTGCCGATATGCTGGAGGCAAATGGCGGCGACAAGAAGGTTATCGCAAATCTTCAGAAGATGGCAGAGAAGGCAAAGGCATCCTTTGTTGAGACATTCGAGACTCCTGCCGGATACCTGTTTGACTACAGAGAAGAAGGTATCGAAGACTGGAATGTACGTCCTAATCAGATTTTTGCTGTCGCCCTTGACTATTCTCCACTTGATACCGTACAGCAGAAGACTGTGCTGGACTTCTGTACCAGAGAACTGCTGACACCTAAGGGACTGCGTACATTGTCACCGAAGAGTGGGGGATATAACCCAATGTATGTAGGACCTCAGATAAAGCGTGACTATGCATACCACAATGGTACAGCATGGCCGTGGCTTGGAGGATTCTATATGGAGGCGTGTCTGAAGATCTATAAGCGCACGCGACTGAGCTTCGTACAAAGACAGATGGTAGGCTTTGAGGACGAGATGATGTATCATGCTACTGGTACTATATCAGAACTCTTCGATGGTAACCCACCATTCCACGGACGTGGCGCTATGGCCTTTGCTATGAATGTGGCAGAAATACTGCGTACCATGAAGTTAATTGACGAATATAATTATTGATGCCATGAAAGTTTTAATGTTCGGATGGGAATTCCCTCCTAAAATATATGGAGGTCTTGCTGTTGCCAGTTATGGTATTACGAAAGGCCTTGATGCCCAGGGTGATGTGGAGACAACATTCTGTATGCCACGCCCTTGTGGTGATGAGGAAAAATTCCTCAAGATAATAAATATGAGTCAGGTGCCTATTGCCTGGCGCGACGTACAGTATGACGATATCAAGAACCGCTTTGTAGGACATACTGCAGAAGACTACTACCGCTTCCGTGACCATATCTATGCAGACTTCAACTATATGCAGGGTCTTGACGATATGGGCTGTATGGGCTTTGCCGGCGGCTATCCAGGCAACCTGCATGACGAGATTAACAACTTCTCTATCATTGCCGGCGTATTGGCACGCTCGGAGCAGTTTGATATCATTCATGCCCATGACTGGCTGACATATCCTGCCGGAGTGCATGCAAAGATGGTGAGTGGAAAACCTCTCTGCATCCATGTGCATGCAACAGACTTTGACCGCTCTCGCGGAAAGGTGAATCCAACGGTATATTCAATAGAGAAGAATGGTATGGACCATGCTGACTGCATCATGTGTGTGTCAGAACTGACAAGACAGACAGTCATCAACCAGTACCATCAGGACCCACGCAAGTGTGTGGCAATGCATAATGCCGTGTATCCTTTGTCACAGGAATATCTCGACATAGAGCCTCACAAGATTCCTAACGAGAAGGTGGTGACATACCTCGGACGTATCACTATGCAGAAAGGTCCAGAGTACTTTATCGAGGCTGCCAAGCTGGTACTGCAACGTACCCAGAACATTCGCTTCTGCTTTGCTGGCTCTGGCGATATGATGGCTGCTATGATAGAGCTCGCTGCGGCATATGGTATTGCTGACAGATGTCACTTCCCGGGATTCCAGAAGGGTAAGCAGGTATATGAATGCTACAAGAATTCAGATGTCTTTGTAATGCCATCTGTTTCTGAGCCATTCGGTATCGCTCCGCTGGAGGCTATGCAGTGCGGATGTCCTTCTATAATATCCAAGCAGTCAGGATGCGGCGAGATTCTTACCAACGTCTTGAAGGTGGATTATTGGGATATTCATGCAATGGCTGATGCTATCTACTCGCTATGTACCAATGAGGGCTTCCATAACTACCTCGCCGAGGAAGGTAAGAAGGAGGTTGCCGGTATAACATGGGAGAAGGTAGGCCTGCGCATAAGACAGTGTTATGACCAGCTCTTGTCAAAAGGATGGTTCGACCATGAGGAATATCAGAAGAACTATATTCCTAATTAAAAGAGGTGGCAATATGCTAACTGAAAAATATAGAGTAAAAAACAGATAAGAAAAACATAAAACAAATATAAATCATGAAAACCATTTGTCTATATTTTGAGATTCATCAGATAATACATCTCAAGAGATATCGTTTCTTTGACATCGGTACTGATCATTATTATTATGATGACTACGAGAATGAGCGTAGCATCACGTACATTGCAGAACACTCATACATGCCGGCACTCAATGCTTTGCATGAGATGATAAACGAGGATAAGGGCTTCAAGGTAGCCTTTTCACTCTCTGGCGTTGGTATGGAACAGCTGGAGATGCACGCTCCGCAGGTGCTGGAGAAATTGCAGGAGATGAACAAGTCTGGACAGGTAGAATTCCTGACAGAACCATATTCTCATGGTCTTGCTGGCTTGGCAAACGAGGAGAGCTTCAAGCGCGACATCACAAAGATGTCGAAGAGGATAGAGGAGTACTTCGGCAAGAAGCCGCAGGTGGTGCGCAACTCTTCTCTCATCTATACAGACGAGATTGGCGCGCAGGTAGCATCAATGGGCTACAAAGGTATGTTGACAGAGGGCGCAAAGCACGTACTGGGTTGGAAGTCTCCACATTTTGTGTATAACTGTAACATGGCTCCAAATCTGAAGCTGTTGCTGCGTGACGTGAACCTGTCTGACGATATCTCCCTGCGTTTCTCAAATACTGATTGGGAAGGTTATCCATTGTTTGCCGACAAGTATATCAACGATATCGCTGCATGCCCAGAATCAGAGCAGGTAGTAAATATCTTCATGGAACTGTCTGCACTTGGTATCGCACAGCCATTGTCAAGCCATATCCTTGACTTCCTCAAGGCTCTGCCTGGATATGCTAAGGAGAAGGGCCTGGAATGGGCTACGCCATCTGAGGTAATGGACAAGTTTGATTCTGTCGGTGCTATTGATGTGCCCGATTCTCTGTCATGGGTTGACGAAGAACGTGACTGCTCCGTTTGGCTTGGTAACCAAATGCAGCGTGAGGCTTTCAACAAACTTTACAGCGTTGCTGACCGTCTGCTTATAGCAAAGGACCCAAGACTGCTTCAGGACTGGGATTATCTGCAGGCTTCCAACAACTTCAGATTCATGACCACAAAGCCAAGCAACTGGTGGATAGATCGTGGTATATATGATGGCGCTTTTGATGCCTTCACTAACTATATGAACATCCTCGGCGACTTCATCTCTCGTGTTCGTACCTTGTATGGAGGTATTGACAATGAGGAACTTGAGAATATGCTCACCACCATTACCAATCAGGGTAAGGAAATAGAGGCACAGGCTGATGAGATTGCCCGCCTAAGAGCAAAACTGGCAAAGTATGAAGGAGCTGCAGAAGAGAAGAAACCTGCAGCAGCTACTGCTGTCAAGAAGCCCGCTGCTAAGAAAGCTCCAGCCAAGAAGAAGGCTGCTCCTGTTAAGAAGGAGGCAGAGAAGGCTGAACCGGAAAAGAAGTGATATATATAGCTATGTATGAGAAAAGAGGTCAACCAAGCGGTTGACCTCTTTTTTGTGACTCCTGCAGGATTCAAACCTGCAACCTTCTGATCCGTAGTCAGATGCTCTATTCAGTTGAGCTAAGGAGCCATCACTATATGTTCCTATTTTCAAATGCACTCGTTAAAAATCTTGTTTTTTCTCGAATGCGGGTGCAAAGGTAATACTTTTTTCTGTAACTACCAAATTTTTTTTCGTTTTTTTCAGAAAAAACATCAGAAAGTTCTATTGTCTATTGTAAAAAATGCTCTCTTTCTACTTTTTATAGTACCTTTGTAACGCATTATACACTTTCACGCTTGGAAAATCTGATATTACATAATGACGTAGCCGAAGTACCTATGCTGGCTGCATGGGTAGAGGAACTTGGTGAAGAATTAGGACTTGATATGCCAGAAGTCTTTCAGCTAAACCTTGCTCTTGAGGAGGCTGCAGTAAATGTAATGAATTATGCCTATGAGGGTGAGGGCTTGATAAAACTCTCTGTCAGTTCCAACGGACAAGAAATAGTCTTTGTGATGGAAGATGAAGGCAAAGAATTTGACCCCACTAAGGTGAAAGACCCTGATATTACCCTTTCCGCTGAGAAAAGAGAGATAGGTGGATTAGGAATATTCCTTGTGCAGCAGTTTATGGAAAGTGTGGCTTATAGACGTAAGGACGGAAAGAATGTTTTAACAATGATATATAAAAAGAAATGACTTTAGAAATTACACAGAAAGAAGACCAGGTAGTAGCAAAGCTCATTGGTCGTTTGGACACAGCTGCTTCGCAGCAGTTCTCTATTGATATGCAACCATTGATGGACAATGCAGACAAGAAAATCCTTATGGATTGCACAGATCTTGACTTTATCTCATCATCAGGCTTGAGACTGTTCCTAGCACTTCGTAAAGAGACTATCTCAAAGGGCGGTAGCATAACAATTAAGGGCGTGTCACCTGAAATAAAGCAAGTATTCACAATTACTGGTTTCTATTCACTATTCATCTTTGAATAGTTGACAGTTGATAGTTAACCGTTACAAAATGTTTGAGAAAACAGAATTTACACCTGAGGAGCTTAAGCAGGTTGATTATGTCAATGACAAACTGAATTCTTTGCGTTCCTATGCCAAGCGTTATGATGCTGGTGAGGAGTTGGATGGCGAAGAAACTCAGAAGGTTGTCGATGACATTCTTGACAATGTAGTGCCTGTAGCAGAGCGGTTGGCTATGAATAGTCACCAGAAAGAGATGCAGGACACATGCGTTCGCATTGGGTATCCTGAAGACTATAAAAAACTAAAGCAATTATTGGCTGATTCGGAAGCTATGTGCGAGGTGGTCTTCAAGACTTTCGCACTTCCTATAAAGGCTATGCTTGACGATGCTGGCGTAGTGTATGACTTCCAGTATCGTATGAAGTCTGTTTATAGCATCTGGAGAAAGATGCGCATAGACCACAAGGAGTTTGATGATGTATATGACCTCTTTGCTACGCGTATAGTGTATAAGGTGCCAGAGAATATAGTGTTGGCAGAAAACGTAGATGTAGAGAAGCTATATTGTTTCCGCATATACAATATCATTGCCATGCTTTATCGCATCCATCCTGACCGTATAAAGGACTGGGTGACCCATCCGAAGCCATCAGGCTATCAGGCATTGCAGATGACAGTGATGGGCCCGGACTGCAACTGGATAGAGATACAGATACGCTCTGAGAGAATGGACTATGAAGCAGAGCACGGCTGTGCCGCCCATTGGCTATACAAAGAAGAAACAGCAACACACTAAAGTAATATTTAGTAATCAGGAACTATTTACATTCCCAGATGCGTCTAATATATAGCCGAATGCAGAGTAAAAACCTCTTTTGAACTATACTGAAACGCATCATGTCTTGCGCAATGCGAAAAAACAACTATTTGAACAAAAAACGTATTTGTAAAGTTTAGAGTTGAGAGTGGAGAGGGTTAGAAATTTAAAAAACTTTTGGAAATGACGGAATTGTATCAGCGGAAGAGTCGCTGAGCATAGTAATTATATCTACTTTCCTACGCAGAATCTACTTTACTACGCAGAATCTACTTTCCCACGCAGAATCTACTTTCCGATGCTGAAGTTACTATCTGTAAATATAAGTGTCTGATAATCAGTGCTAATGCCTTTGTTTTAGGGTAGATAAAGTGACTCCGAGGGACGTCTGCAACTGACGGAGCAGCGAGAGCAGAGTCAAGCGGGCTTGAACTCTGCCGAGTCGTGACGGAAGAAAACGAAGTTAAATATGACTGCCGTCAAAAAGAAAATGCAAACATCTGCAAAATCGATTTTCCAGTTCTTTGCACTTTTACACTTTTTAACGCAGATTTTTGCACATTCTTGCATTAAGGTTTAGTTTAGGTTATAGATATTTAATATGGGAATAAACTAAACCGTTCCTTGTCCAATTAAACCGAGTTCCCCTTCTCTCTCTTTTGGACGGCAAAAGATAATTATATCCTCAGAAACCTTCGTGCGCGTATGCGTATATATACAAGGTCTGCCGTTGCTGCTTTCGCAAGTCGATGAAATTAGGTTGCAAAGGTAACTGTTGTTCCTTCATCTACCCAAGGTGAACCAATGGTATGACTCAAAATCTCCACGCCAT
>CAJODL010000004.1:85435-524648 GCA_905233165.1 uncultured Prevotella sp. | reverse complement strand
TAAAACTTATTCCTTTTTTCGAATTGTGCGACCTGATGCCTATGTAGCAATTGCGGAGTAACTTAGCCGCAAAATTTTCTCATCAATGTCGCAACTTTTAGTGCATTATCGGCCTTTTTGCATCTTTGATGCAAAGGTACGATTTTTTTTTGAATTGTGCAAGGATTTTCCCATATTTTTTCAAAAAAAGTTTGAGGTTATTCACTTATTCACTTATGACATTAACATTCTGGAGGAACTTGAGGCAGAAGGGTTATATTATATATTATAATTATAATATATAATATAAAATTATTATTAAATAATTTTCTCTTCTCTTCATATACTACCCAACTACGTAATTGAAAAACCTTAATGTCATAACTGAATAAGTGAATAAGTGAATAACTTAGTTTTTCAATTACTATTTATAAAAATGTTTAATAAATAAGGTTAAGATTTGGCAATTAGAAATTAAATGCTTATTTTTGCATCCATCTCAAGAGGTAAGAGATAAGAGATAAGAGGTAAGAGATAAGAGGTAAAACAAATTTATATAAAAACAACTAATTATGATTCTATCAACAACCCCACAGATTGAAGGTCGTACCATCCGGGAATATAAGGGTGTGGTGACTGGCGAAACTATTATCGGTGCAAACTTTGTAAAGGACTTTTTTGCTGGCATTCGCGACATTGTTGGCGGACGCTCTGGTAGCTACGAGAAGGTGCTTCGAGAGGCAAAGGACACCTCTATGGAAGAGATGATGCAGAGAGCTGAAGAACTGGGTGCTAATGCTATCGTAGGCATCGATATTGACTATGAGACAATAGGTGCCAATAACTCTATGCTGATGGTTGCTACCAGCGGCACGGCGGTGGTGATATAGGGTTAAAGGTTAACGGTGAAAGGTTAAAGGTTATCGTTGTCGTTATCGTTAAAAATAGGGCTTGTGTGTTATGTAAACATGCAAGCTTTATTTTTTGTAACACTTAATATATATTAAGTATTTCCTCAAAATTTTGTATTTCTCATAACTTTTTCGTACCTTTGACCTTGTCTAAGGTACTACGTCATGGAAATAAAATAAAAAAAGTCTTATTTATTTGTATTTCTCATAACTTTTTCGTACCTTTGTCGCGCATTTATTAGCTTAGTAGCTTAGTGGCTTAGTAGCTTAAGAGGTCAATGATCAATAATAAAATAAATATGCTTAGAATTGCAGTACAATCAAAGGGTCGCCTGTATGAGGACACAATGGATCTTCTGAAAGAGACAGGCATAAAAATCAACAGTGCAAGAAGAACTCTGTTGGTACAGTCAAGTAACTTTCCTATCGAGGTGCTTTACATGAGGGATGATGATATTCCTGAGTGTGTGGCCAGCGGCATTGCTGACATCGGTATCGTAGGCGAGAATGAATTCGTAGAGCGTGGCAAGGATGCCAATGTTGTTAAGCGCCTGGGATTCTCTAAGTGCCGCCTGTCGCTCGCTATTCCTGAGGCAGAGGATTATAATGGGGTGAAATGGTTTGACGGCAAGAAGATTGCTACCTCCTACCCTAACATCCTGAGGAAGTTTGCTCAGGAACAGGGCATCAACATCGAGGTGCATGTGATACAGGGTAGTGTGGAGATTGCTCCTGGCATAGGACTCTCTGACGGTATCTTCGACATCGTATCATCTGGTTCTACACTGGTAAGCAACAAGCTGCGCGAGGTAGAGACAGTGATGAAGAGTGAGGCGCTGCTCATTGGTAACAAAGAACTGACACCAGAGAAGCAGGCTACTCTTGATGAATTCCTCTTCCGCATACAGAGTGTCCTCGTGGCTGACGACAAGAAGTATGTGCTGATGAATGCTCCAACAGAAAAGGTGAAGGAGATATGCAGCATACTGCCTGGCATCAAGTCGCCAACAGTATTGCCTCTGGCTACTGATGGATGGACCAGCGTTCATGCAGTAATCGACCAGAAACACTTCTGGGAGATTGTAGGACAGCTGAAGGAAAAAGGTGCTGAAGGAATCCTTGTGCTGCCAATTGAGAAGATGATACTTTAGGAATTAGGAGTTAGGAATTAAGAATTAGGAATTAGTAATTAAGAATTAAAAGTTAATGAAAATTAACTACATAAAATATCCGTCGAGGGCGGAGTACGCCAAGATATGTGAGCGTCCGCAGATGGATGTGTCACAGCTGAACAGCATTGTGGCTGGTGTGCTGGCTGACATCAAGGCGAATGGCGACAAGGCTGTGAAGGCCTATGAGGAAAAATTTGACAAGGTGCAGCTGGATTCTCTTGCTGTTACAGAGGCAGAGATAGCAGAGGCTGAGAAGTTGATATCACCAGAACTGAAGGATGCCCTCATTCTGGCCCACAAGAATATAGCTGCCTTTCATGAGGCACAGCAGTTTGCCGGCACAAAGGTAGAGACAGCACCTGGTGTGGTATGCTGGCAGAAGAGTGTTGCCATAGAGAAGGTAGGACTGTACATCCCTGGTGGCACTGCCCCACTCTTTTCTACAGTACTGATGCTCGCCACTCCTGCCAAGATAGCTGGATGTAAGGAGATTGTTCTCTGCACCCCTCCAGGAAAAGACGGCAAGGTGAATCCTGCCATACTGATGGCTGCAAAGGTGGCTGGAGTAAGCAAGATTTTCAAGGCTGGCGGCGTACAGGCTATCGGAGCAATGGCATACGGAACAGAATCGGTGCCAAAGGTATATAAGATTTTTGGTCCGGGAAACCAATTCGTTATGGCTGCCAAGCAACAGGTGTCTCTGCATGATGTGGCCATCGATATGCCTGCAGGACCTTCTGAGGTATGTGTCATAGCAGACGAGACAAGCAATCCTGTATTCGTGGCTGCCGACCTGCTGTCACAGGCAGAGCATGGTGCCGACTCACAGGTGATACTGATTTCCACTTCAGAGGAGATGATAGAAAAAGTGAGCAAAGAGGTAGAGAGACAACTCGCCCTGCTGCCTCGCTCAGAGATGGCAGAGAAGTCGCTGAGCAATTCACAGTATGTTTTGGTGAAGGATAAGGAAGAGGCTATGGCACTCAGCAATGCCTATGCACCAGAGCACCTCATCATTGCTACCAACGACTATGAGGAATTGGCAGAGAAGGTGATAAATGCCGGCTCTGTATTCCTGGGCTCCTATGCCTGCGAGAGTGCTGGCGATTATGCCTCGGGCACCAACCACACATTGCCAACACATGGATATGCTGTGGCTTATAACGGTGTGAACCTTGACTCATACAACAGAAAGGTAACCTTCCAACACCTCACAAAGGAAGGCATCAAGAGCATCGGCAATGCCGTTGTCTGCATGGCAGAGAACGAACAGTTGGAGGCACACGCGAATGCGATGCGATTGAGAGTCAAAGCAATTGACAATTGAAAGGTGAAAAGACCTTTGACCTTAGACCTTTGACCTTAGACCATTTATCAGTATGACGAAGGACGAACTGTTAGCTTTAGTACGGGATAAGCAATGTGAGATGACTTTATACCAAAAGTTGCATCTCACTATTCTCTTGTCTATCCCTACGATAATAGCACAGTTCTCTTTCATAGCGATGCAGATGATTGATGCTGCGATGCTGGGACATCTGAGTACAGACGAAGCAGCAGCAGTGGGTCTGGTATCAACAACAATATGGCTCTTCGGAGGACTTAACTCTGCCTTTGCTACAGGTTTCTCTGTACAGGTGGCTCACCGCATGGGAGCAGGTGATGTGGCAGGAGCCAGAGGTGTTATAAGACAAGGGCTGACATCGGGACTGATTTTCTCGATGATGATGATGGCAATAGGAATGAATATAGCGCCATACCTACCCCACTGGTTAGGAGCAACAGAGAGTATTTGTGATATGTCAACACGCTACTTCTCAATATTCTGTTGCGGTATGCCCCTGATAGTGCTCAACAGCCTTGCTGCAGGAAGTCTGCGCTGCTCTGGCAACGTCAAGACACCAAGTATGCTGATGGTGCTGATGTGTTGCCTTGATGTGGTGTTCAACTACCTATTTATTTTCACTTGCGGAATGGGTATAGAAGGTGCTGCGTTCGGAACAATGATGTCTTACCTCGTCACTATGATATGCATGACATATAACATGACGATGATAGACAAGAACCTGCGCTTTACGCAAGATGCAACATCGTCGTATCGCCCAACAATAAAGATACTGAAGAAGGCTGGCAGAATAGGAGCGCCAATAGGTTTGGAGCGTGGCATGATGTGCTCGGCACAGGTGATGATAAGTTCTATCATAGCACCACTTGGAACAGTAGCGATAGCAGCCAACACCTTTGGCATAAATGTAGAGTCGCTTTGCTATATGCCCGGTTACGGCATTGCAGAGGCTGCCACCACCCTCGTGGGACAAAGCAAGGGAGCGGAACGCAGAGACTATATGCATTCCTTTGCTTGGATATCGATGACTCTGGGTGTATGTATCATGGCTTTCATGGGACTGATGATGTGGATTTTTGCTCCAGAGATGATGAGTGTCATATCTCCTGACGAAAGGGTTATAACCTTAGGAACAGACATCCTTCGCATCGAGGCATGGGCAGAACCAGGCTTTGCTGCTGCCATCATAGCGACATCAGTATTCGTGGGAGCAGGAAAAACCCTCATACCAAGCATCATGAACTTTGGCAGCATCTGGGTAGTAAGGGTATCATTAGCGATGGCGATGGCACCACAATACGGCCTGAAAGGCGTATGGCTGGCAATGGCAATAGAGCTATGCTTCAGAGGACTGATAATGACATTAAGACTATGCACAAAAGGATGGTCTTACATAAAAGACAGAAGTGAGAGGGAATTAAGAATTAGGAATTAAGAATTAGGAGTTAGGAGTTAAGAGTAAATAACAATTATGAATTATGCATTATGAATTAATAAAAGATAAGGAATACGGAGGTGAGAGACCTCTCTATGCTTCACATAATCTGCGACTGGAGAATGTGACAATTCACGTCGGAGAATCGAGCATTAAGGAGAGTAGCAACATCGAGGCAGAGAAATGTACTTTTGAAGGAAAGTATGTCTTTTGGGAGAACAGAGGTTTTCGCATCAATGACTGCTACTTCAATGAGAGTGCTCGCTCTTCATTGTGGTATTCCAAAGACTGCACCATAAAGAACTGCATCGTGGATGCCCCAAAGATGTTCCGACGTATGGAGGGGATAGAGATAGACCACTGCACCTTTAATCATGGACAGGAGACACTGTGGGACTGTAAGGATATCACTATCAAAGACACCACGATAAAGGAATGTGACTATCTGGGTATGCACTGTGAGAACGTCAGGATAGAGAACTATCACCAAGACGGAAACTACAGCTTCCAGTATGCCAAGAATGTAGAGATACACAATGCAGTACTCAATTCAAAAGATGCCTTCTGGGAGGCAGAGAATGTCACAATCTATGACAGCGAGATAAATGGAGAATACTTTGCATGGTATGCTAAGAACATAAAACTCGTAAGATGTCACCTGACAGGCGAACAGCTGCTGTGCTATGTGGACGGCCTGACAATGGAAGACTGCACCTTTGGAGATGATGCCAACCTGTTGTTTGAATACTCCACAGTAAATGGAAACATCAAGGGTGATGTTCATAGCATCAAGAACCCTACTTCAGGAGAGATAATCGTAGAAGGAAAGGTAGGCGAAATAATTTTCGATAAGAATCAGAAACAACCAGCAAATGCAAAAATACAACTTCGATAGGATTATAAACCGCATAGGTACCAACAGCTACAAATGGGATAGTTGGGATGCCTCTGCCAAAGACGGCAAAGAAGGCATTGCGCTATGGGTAGCTGATATGGACTTCGAGACAGCCCCATGCATCATGGAAGCGCTGAAGAAGCGTATGGAACATGGATGCTTCGGATATACCCTGGTGCCCGAATCCTATTATCAGGCCTCCATCAACTGGTTTGCTCGCAGACATGGATGGCAGATGGAGAGAGAATGGTTTATATATACCTCAGGAGTGGTGCCGGCAATATCAGCCATCATAAAGGCTATGACACAGCCAGGCGACAAGGTGCTGATACAGACGCCTGTATATAACTGTTTCTTCTCAAGCATTAGGAATAATGACTGCATAACAGAAGAGATGCCAGCAAATCTTGACGACTTCGAAAAGCATTGTGCTGACCCAAAGGTGAAGGTGTTCCTGCTTTGCAATCCTCACAACCCTACAGGACATGTATGGCGTAAGGAAGAGCTGAGAAAGATGGCAGAGATATGTCATAAGCATGGAGTATTTGTTATTGCTGACGAGATACACTGCGAATTCATAAATCCTGACCTCGATGTAAAATACACGCCCTTTGCCACAGTGGCTGTAGATAATAACTTTGCCACCTGTATATCACCATCTAAGGCGTTCAACATTGCAGGATTGCAGATAGCAAATATCATAGCCCCAGACAAAGACATCCGCACGAGGATTGACAAGGCAATAAACATCAATGAGGTTTGTGACGTAAATCCTTTCGGAGTGATAGCCCTGCAGGCTGCTTATAGCGAAGAAGGAGAAGAATGGCTGACACAGCTGAACAGATATATTTATGACAACTATAACTTTGCCAAAGATTTCATAGAAACCCACCTGCCCGATTGGGAGGTTTATCCTTTAGAGGGAACATACCTGATGTGGGTGAATGTGGAAAAGACAGGAATGAGTGGCATCAGAATGGCACATCATCTGCTAAAAGAGGAAAACGTTTATGTAAACAGCGGCTCCATGTATGGCGACAGCAGATGCATAAGAATAAACCTCGCCACACAAAGAAAACGCTTGGAAGAAGCGCTGAGGAGAATTATGAATTAAATTAAGATATGCGTACAATTAAAGAATTAGTAAGACCCAATATATGGTCATTAGCACCATATTCGAGTGCTCGCAATGAGTATAGCGGACATGTGGCACATGTGTTTCTCGATGCTAACGAGAATCCTTTCAATGGACCATATAACCGCTACCCTGATCCTTTGCAGGAGAGTCTGAAGGAAAGACTCAGCGAGGTGAAGAATGTACCTGCTGAGAATATCTTCTTAGGCAATGGTAGCGATGAAGCCATCGACCTGGTATATAGATGCTTCTGCGAACCAAAGAAGGATAATGTGGTAGCCATCTGCCCTACATACGGAATGTATGAGGTTTGCGCAAACATCAATGATGTGGAATACAGAAATGTGATGCTTGACGAGAACTACCAGATTACAGCAGAAAAGCTCCTTGCAGCATGCGATGCCAACACAAAGGCTATATGGATTTGTTCACCTAACAACCCGACAGGAAATGACATCAATAATGAGGAGATAGAAAAGGTGATAGAGAATTTCGATGGCATTGTGATAGTAGATGAAGCATACATAGACTTCTCAAAGCAAAAATCCTTTAGCCGATATATCAACTCCGAAACCTCAAATGTCATAGTATTGCAGACAATGAGTAAGGCATGGGGTTCTGCTGCAATAAGACTGGGAATGGCATTTGCTAAGAAAGAGATAATAGCCATCTTCAACAAGGTGAAATATCCCTACAACGTAAATCAGCTTACCCAAGAGCAAGCTATGAAACGCCTCAAGGATACACAGCCTGTAGAACAATGGGTAAACATACTGTTGCAGGAAAGAGGAAGGACTATGGAAGCCTTTGGCGAACTGCCTATATGCGAGAAGATCTATCCTACAGATGCAAACTTCTTCCTAGCAAAGGTGAAGGATGCACAGAAGACGTATGACTACCTCGTAGATAAAGGGATCATTGTGCGTAACAGAACAAGGGTTTCACTATGCAATAACTGCCTCCGAGTAACCATTGGAACACGTGAAGAGAACAATGAGCTGCTTGGAGCATTAAGAGATATGAAATGATATACCTAAAAACCATATTTACCATAGAGGCAAAAGACCAGGAATCAGAAGAAACAGCTCGCGACCTGCTGGCTGACGAGTTGGGTGATTATGGTTATGATGCCTTTGAATACAATGATAAGCAACTAATAGGATACATACAACAGGACAACTATCACGAAACTGTTGTTGATGAGGTAATAAAGAATCAGTTGATGACAGATGTGAACATCTCCTACTCTACTGAGGAAATTGAGAATCAGGACTGGAATGCCACATGGGAAGAGGAAGAAGGCTTTAAGCCCGTCAATATAAAAAACATGGTGACAATATATGATGCCAGACACACAGAAGATTGCACCACTTTCTCAACCCCTATCAACATCGGAATACATGCCACAAATGCCTTCGGAACAGGAACCCACGAGACCACTCGCATGATGGTAGAAACACTGTTGGAGCAACCATTGACAGACAAAAGAGTGCTCGACTGCGGATGTGGAACAGGAATACTGGGAATACTGGCACTGAAATGTGGAGCAAAGCATGTGGTAAGTTATGACATTGACGAATGGAGTGCAGAAAACACCAAATATAATGCAGAGCTGAATGGTGTCAACATGGAGATGGATGTGTTGCATGGAGATATCCATATCCTGACGCATGTAGAAGGCATCTTTGATGTGATTGTTGCCAATATCAACAGAAACATTCTGCTGGAAGATATGGTGCATCTGCGTAATGTGCTCGCTATTGATGGAACACTAATAATAAGCGGATTCTATGAAGAGGATGTCCCTATGCTGTTAGAGAAAGCAGAATCCTTAGGAATGAAAGAGGTATCAAGGAAGACTAACAATGAATGGTGCGCCCTCGTTTTGAACCTTACCAACAGCCTGTAGGGAAAATCCTAAAACGAATTAGGGAATTTTCTTCTTGAAAACAAGATAAACATCGTATCTTTGCATCGCAAACCAAACAAAAAAGTAAAATTATGAAAAAGTTAATTGTCAGTTATCTGTTGTCAGTTGTCGCTTGCCAAGTAATGGCACAAGACGATGATATGTATTTTGCATCTGACGGCTCACAGAAAGCTCAGAAAGTTGGCAATTCCGTATCATCATCAAATAGTTCTGGCGGATATAAAACCTATCGGCCATATGTGGACAACAATTCTTATAATCCAAATGACTACTGTGGTTCGAATCGTGATGTAGATGAGTACAATCGCAGATATCGTCCAGAACATGATCCATATTATAATAAGGATTCTGTGACAATATCTATGAATGATTACGAGAACTATATGCGAATGAAGCGTTGGGATGGTTATCGCTCTACAACCGTAGTAGTTGTTAACGACCCTTGGTATTACGACCCTTGGTACTATAGTTCATATTATTATAACCCATGGTATTATGGTTGGTCTTGGCATTGGGGTTATTCCTACTATCCTTGGTACACAAGCTATTACTGGAGGCCATATTACTATAGCAGCTGGGGCTGGTATGGAAGAGGCTGGCACGGTAGATATTGGGGATATACACCTGGGCGCTATGGACATTATAGAGGTGGATATGCTACTACGACCTATTCTGGTCGCAGAAGTGGATGGACAAGCGCTAACGATGCTGGCAGACGTTCATACAACAGACCTTCTTCCTATGGCTCAACAAGCTATGGTCGCAGAAGCGGAAATATCAACAGCGGAACAGGCGGCTTGAGAAGTAGTGGCGGAACAACTTACCAGCGCAGTAGCGGTTCTACATCAACAAGCAGTATGCGCAGAAGTGGTGGATACTCTGGAGGAAGTAGTATGCGCAGCAGCGGAGTATTCTCTGGTGGTGGCGGCGGAATGCGAAGCAGCGGAGGAGGTGGCTTCTCTGGCGGCGGAATGCGAAGCAGCGGAGGAGGAGGTGGCTTCTCTGGCGGCGGAGGAAGACGCAGGTAGGAGGTATAGTTTAGAGTTTAGAGTTTAAAGGTTAAAGTTTAAAGATATTTTCTATGAAAAAATTATTCTTTACCGCATGTTTGGGCATAATGACTGTCGGCATGCAGGCACAGGAGACATACGAGGCTGCAGAGCTTGCTACTGAAGACCTCAATGGTACAGCGAGATATGTTGGTATGGGTGGTGCTATGGAAGCACTCGGAGCTGATATCTCTACTATGGGTACTAACCCTGCCGGTATAGGATTGTTCCGCAGATCGTGGATAGGTGTTTCTGCTGGTGCTACAATACAGAAAGGTGACTCTTACAGCAATAGTGTATATCCAGATAACGGAAAGACTAATGCTGACCTTAATCAGGCTGGTGTCGTATTCTCAATGCAAACAAACCAGAATTCATTCCTGAACTTTGGTTTCAACTTCCAAAAGAGCAGAAACTTCAACCAGATTCTGAATGCTATGGGAGAACTGGGAAACTCCAGCGTCAGCGAAAAGGCTGTGCTCGCTATGAGGTCTAACACTTGGCAATGTAACAACATGGATTACATGGTGTATGACAACTATGACGAGCAGAAAGTTAAACACATGCCTTATGGTACTCAGTTCTTTGGTATGAATGACAACCAAGGATACATTAGTGAATTCGACTTCAATATTAGTGGAAACATCAAGAACAGATGGTTCCTTGGTCTTACCATTGGTGCCAAGAGTGTTGACTTCAGCAGCATTGCAAACTACTACGAGTTTGTAAGCTATAACCTTGCCAGAAAATTAAATTTCGAGCCTTCAGGTGATGCTGGTGGTGACTATGCTAAGATAACTGCAAATTATCCTTATGCTCTGGAGACTGTTAATGAGAGAAAAATAACAGGTTCTGGTGTAAATGTAAAGTTTGGTGCTATATGGCGTCCTATCGAGACTTCTCCTTTCCGCGTAGGTATCTATATCCATACCCCAACATGGTATCGCCTGAAACAGGATATCTGGCAGGATACATATACAGACTCTAATCCAAATGCCACAAAGACATACACTGTAAAAGAGAGTGTCTATGGTGAATACAGATTCTCTACACCTTGGAAGTTTGGTGTTTCCTTTGGTCACACTATTGGCAATATCGTAGCATTAGGTTTGACATACGATTATGCAAAGTATAGCGCTATCAACGCCAAATTTGACAAATGGGATGACGACCATATTGTTAATGAAAACACAAAGGCTTCCCTCAAGGGGGTTCACACCTTAAAACTTGGTGCAGAAATTAAGCCGGTACCTGATGTAGCAATTCGTGTAGGTTATAACTATGTCAGCCCAATGTATGACAAGACAGAAGGTTACAAGAACTATGAAGAGCATACTCATGGCACATATGACTGTGGAGCAAACTACACCTCTAATGACTACACCAACTGGGGAGGAACAAATCGTATAACATTCGGTCTTGGCTTCACAGTAGCAAAGCATTTCAATATCGACGTCGCTTATCAGTATATAGGTCAGAAGGGGGAATATCATCCATTTGCTACAACAAGCGGAAAGATGTATAATCCTGGTGATACAGATATTCCGACAGGTGACGTAATGGAGAATGGTACAGTGATGCAGGAAGTCAAGAACAATCGCCACCAGATTAATTGCACACTGAGCTATAAGTTTTAGGCTACTCATAAGTCTTATTGGACTAATAGGACCTATTGGACGAATAACAAGAGAAGATTGAGGCAAATTGCTTCAATCTTCTCTTGTTTGTTCCTTGGGCCAGTTTACTAAATATAGCTTTTCTGTGGCTCGGGTGAAGGCAGTATAGAGCCAATGGATATAGTCAGGAGTCAGCATATCGTCTGTCATATATCCCTGATCTATATAAACATGTCCCCATTGTCCACCCTGAGCCTTGTGACATGTTATAGCATAGGCAAACTTCACCTGCAAAGCGGTATAATAGATATCCTTCTTCAGAGCCTTAAGCCTGTCATCCTTTCGAGGCAAATCAGAATAATCTTCCATCACCCCATCATAAAGCATTTTCTGCTGTTCTGTTGTGAGGGCTGGCGAATCTGTCTGCAAACAATCGAGGATTGTTGTCATTGTGAGTTCCACATCATCATAATCAGGAAATGTCAATGTGAGGTCTGCAAAAGTCAAACCATAAAACTCCCTTGTATTTGTCACCCTCTGTACAACAGCAAGGTCACCATTGGCGATGAATGGCATCGGAGGATTTTCTTCTTCAAAATAATGGTTCTTGACAATCATTATTCTATCTCCGGAAGTAAGCATATCCTCATGGTCAAGGACACGAACCCTTATACCATTATTATATATAGTAGCACGCTTATTGCTGCGAGTAATGACTACAGTATCGTCAATGCCCATCCTATAATAACTGTCCTCAAGACTTTCTATCAGTTCGCTGCCATTAACAATCTGTATGTCAGCAAAGCCAGAAAATTTTATCTTAGGAAGTTCTGTTGCAGAGTCGTGGGTAATGAGGAAACGTATCTGGTTAGCATTCCACAATATACCCGAAACAGATTTCTGACGCACCACTTCCATAATGTCGTACTCAAAGACTTTTAGACCATAGCATTCTATAACTCCTTTTTGTAAGGCTGGAGCCTCATCCTCTCCTACTGGCGGCAGCTGTGCAGTATCTCCAATAAGCATCAGGCGACAATTCCTGCCAGAATAGACATAAGTGATAAGGTCGTCTATCAACCCTCCGCCATTACCTAAAAACATTGGCATTCCTGCTGTTGCTATCTGAGGTTCGGTACTTATCATCGAAGCCTCATCAACAATAAACAAGGTGTCTGTATGCAGGTTTATGTCAAGGCTGAAATCTCCCCCAAGACTTTTTTGGCGATATATCTTTCTGTGAATTGTTGTGGCAGGAGTATCACTGCTCAACGCCAGTACCTTTGCAGCACGACCAGTAGGAGCCATCAGGATAACCTTCTGCTTCAACTGCTGAAGAGTTTTCACAATGGCTGCCACAAGAGATGTTTTACCTGTTCCTGCAGAACCACGCATCAGCATGGCAGGCATACCATCCCTTTGGGCAATAAAACGGGTAAACTCATCCATTGCTCCTTTCTGGTCCTCAGTAGGAGGAAAATGTAGGTGCTCCAGAATGATTTGCTTAAAGGCGTCAGTAGTCATGCAGAAAGAATCTTTATTATAAAAACGTCACATGCTAATTTTTATTTTATAAAAATCTTTTGGGAATTGATTATTTTTTGTTACCTTTGCACCCATGACTGAAATAAAGAAAATCATAATAAATATCCTTGACGACAAATTCCTATTCTCTATTACAGAGACAGATGGTACTCAGGCAGAGCATGAATATGCCATCGACAAGAAGATGTCTGTTGCAGCAAATCTGCGTGAGGTGTTTCGTGAGCAGTCATATATGAAGGCTGCAAAGACTACCCCAGAAGGCATTCCTTGCATACATGCTGTGCTAAAGGTTTCAACACCTGTGGTTCTCATTCCTATTGAAGAGGAGTATGACCCTGAAACATCATACAACATTTCCATTACAGGATATAAATATGACGAGAAATGTGTCAAGGAAATTCCCCTGCTTGATGCCATAGCTATCTTCCCCTTGAACAGAGACCTTAAAATGGTGGTGGAAGACAACTGCTCAGAAATAGAGGTCTCCAACAACATCATACAGGTTTGGCAGACGCTATATAAGAATTATTTCAAGGGAACCCAAAACAGAAATCTCTTCATCTACTTCTATAACGGAGTTATGAACATCTGCTATTTCGAGCAACACAGATTCAGATATGCCAATTCTTTCAAGATGACAAATAATGACGATATGCTCTACTACATATTATATGTATGGAAGCAGCTCGGCATGAACAAGGATACAGACATTCTGTCCTTATGTGGAGAGATACCAGAGGGAATACATGAAAAATTAAGCAAATTCATTGAGGAGGTAAGAGAGTGCGTATTGTAACAGGCACATATAAAGGCAGGCATTTTGACATTCCCCGTAGTTTTAAAGCCCGACCTACGACAGACTTTGCCAAAGAGAACATTTTCAATGTGCTCCAAGGGTATATTGACTTTGAAGATATCTCCGCCCTCGACCTCTTTGCTGGCACAGGAAGCATTTCTTTAGAATTGTTATCTCGTGGTTGTAGCAATGTTGTCAGCGTAGAACTGGATCGTGACCATGCAAAGTTCATACAGCAATGTATCGACAAACTGTCAACAAACTCCAATTCTGATGCTCTTCTGAACCATACTCTCATCAGGGGGGATGTGTTTAAATTCCTGAAGACATGCAAGAAACAATTCGATTTCATTTTTGCTGACCCGCCATATTCTCTCCCTACCCTTGCAGAGATACCAGACAAGGCTCTGCCTCTGTTGAAAAAAGGTGGTATCTTTGTCTTCGAGCATGGAAAGCAAAACGACTTCTCTTCTCATCCACGATTTGTTGAGCATCGCTCTTATGGCAGTGTAAACTTCACCCTTTTCAAATGATAGATAGAGCCACCATAGAACGTATAAAAGATACTGCAGATATTGTTGATGTAGTATCCGATTTCGTATCCCTGAAGAAAGTGGGAATAAACTATCGTGGCTTATGTCCTTTCCATAATGACCATACTCCTTCTTTCTATGTCTCTCCCACCCGACGCTCTTGTCATTGTTTCGTCTGTGGAGAAGGTGGCGACAGCGTAAGCTTTATCATGAAGCATGAGCAGCTGACATATCCAGAGGCCTTGCGCTGGTTAGCAAATAAATACCACATAGAGATTCAGGAGACAGAACTTACTGATGAACAGAAAAAAGAGCAGTCAGAACGTGAAGCAATGTTTATTGTGAATGAGTGGGCTGCAAACTATTTTAAGGATATTCTGCAAAACAATATTGATGGCAAAGCTATCGGATTGCAGTATTTCCGCTCAAGGGGAATAAGAGATGATATCATAGAGAAATTCCGTCTTGGCTTCTGTCTGAACGAAAGGCATGCAATGGCGGAAACAGCCATAAAGCAGGGATATAAGGAGGAATACCTAATAAAGGTTGGATTATGCTATAACATCGAAAACGCAAAATCTGAACTTCCTTTCGACCGTTTCTATGGACGCGCTATATTCCCTTGGATAGGTATATCAGGAAAAGTGGTAGCCTTCGGAGGCCGGGTGCTCGACTCAAGAACAAAGGGCATAAACCAGAAATACGTAAACTCTCCAGATTCCGAGATATTCCACAAGGACCATGAACTCTATGGTATCTTCCAAGCAAAGAAAGCCATCGCTAAAGAGAATCTCGTCTATATGGTGGAGGGATATACTGATGTTATCTCTATGCACCAATGTGGTATAGAAAATGTTGTGGCCAATAGCGGAACAGCTCTTTCCGAACACCAGATACACATACTCCATCGCTTCACATCAAACATAGTGCTTCTCTATGATGGTGATGCTGCTGGCATTAAGGCTGCACTACGAGGTACTGATATGTTGCTGAAGGAAGGCATGAATGTAAAGGTTATGCTACTGCCTGACGGACAAGACCCAGACGAATTTGCAAAGAAGAATACAGCAGAGGAATTCAGGGCATACATCAAGGACCACCAGATGGATTTTATAGCATTCAAGACAAAGGTGTTGCTTGATGGTGTCACAGATCCTCATGAACGTTCTGAGGCTATCAGCAGCATCATAAAGAGTGTCAGCGTTATTGGCGACCCTATTGTTAGGGATGCATACATACAGGATTGCTCAGCACGCTTGGGATTCAGCGAGCAGACTCTTACTACCAAGATGAATGAGGAGATTCGTGCCTACAGAGAAGAGGAACGAAAGGCTGAAATGCGTGAGCAGCAACGTGCTAAGGAATACCAGGAATATCCCAAGCATGGATTGCTGGACAATGTCAAGAATCCTACCTCATCAACTCCTGCACAATCTACAACGCAGACAACTCCTGCTTCACAAAAGCAACAATACAGAAGAAAGAGAGAAACATCTGCTGACCTGCTGATGAAGATGATCATACAGCATGGAGAAGAGATATTGTATGACAACATCACAGATGATGATGGGAGCACTTTCTCTCTTACTGTAGCACAGTTCATACATTATAACCTCGAAGGGGATGAACTGAAGTTTGCTAATCCTATGTATAACGATATTCTTCAGGAGGCTGTAGAACATACTGGGGAAGAGAATTTCTCATGCGAACACTACTTCACCAGCCATCCTGACTACGACATCTCAAGTCTTGCAATAAAACTGACATCTGATGCTCTGACATTATCAAAAAGCCTGGAAGTAAAACTCTCCATCGAACAACTTCGTGATAAGATAGAACATCTGCTATACGAATTCCGACGTGAATATATAACAGACAAACTAACCCATATACGCAACGAAATAAAGACTACCACTGACCCCGAAAGACAAATGGAACTCATTGTCGAACTGCAAGAGACAGAAAAGATTCTAACAGCAATAGCAAAGAAAATCGGAGGCAGCCTGAAAGCATGATAGGGATTTTCCTCCTTAATTATAGGGAAAAATGTTTTCCTAAATAATGAGAAGTGGTTATTTTTGCAAAAAATAATATTTATAGAAAGAAAACATGAAGAAGATTATCACCACAACAATAATGATTCTCTGCATGCTGTCAGGGGGATATTGTCATGACATAACTTATTATGACTGCCAATATAATGACAGGACATCAAATATGCGTTCAAGCAGCACTCGCTCTACAGTAAACAATACTAATGCGAGAAATAGCAATGCGAGAAACACAGAGTCAACACGTTCTTCTGTAGGTAATAATATGTACAGATCTGGTATTACTGGTGGTATGCGAAGTAGTTTTACAAGCAGTTTTTCTGGAAATAGGAGTTCTACTCCACAAAGAAGAGAGCGTTCTACAAATAATGAAAGAACAAGAAACAGCAACAATAGTGAAACTCAAACAAACAACAGAAACAATTAATCAAAACATAACAAACACTATTTTATGAAAACCAAGTGCTTAATAATAGGCAGCGGACCTGCTGGATATACTGCAGCAATATATGCTGGACGTGCAAATCTCTCCCCAATAGAATATGTTGGTCCACAGATGGGAGGACAACTGACCCAAACTACCATTGTGGAGAACTTCCCTGGATATCCTCAAGGTGTTGATGCCAACCAGATGATGATGGAGATTCGTGAGCAGGCAGAACGCTTTGGTGCTGATATTCGTGATGGGGAAATCGTAAGTATCGACTTCTCTTCAAAACCATATAAGGCAACTACAGACAACAATACAGTCATTGAGGCTGACAGCATCATTATTGCAACAGGAGCAAAGGCAAAGTATCTCGGGCTTCCTGACGAAGAGAAGTATAATGGTATGGGAGTCAGCGCCTGTGCTACTTGTGATGGTTTCTTCTATCGCAAGAAGGTTACTGCTGTTGTAGGTGGTGGTGATACTGCCTGTGAAGATGCTTTATATCTCTCTGGGCTTTGTCAAAAAGTTTATCTTGTTGTCAGGAAGAACTACCTCCGAGCTTCTGAAATAATGCAGCAGAGAGTGCGTGATGCAGAAAATATCGAGATTCTTTTCGAGCACAATGCCACAGGTCTTTATGGCGAGAATGGTGTAGAAGGTATGCATGTGGTAAAACGTAAGGGTGAGGCTGACGAAGAGCACTATGATGTTGCCATCGATGGATTCTTCCTTGCTATTGGCCACAAACCTGCAACAGATATCTTCAAGGATTCTCTGTCTCTTGACGAAATGGGTTATATAAAGACTGTTGGCAACACACAGCAGGTATGCGATAAGAATGGAAACATCCTTCCTGGTGTCTTTGCTGCAGGAGATGTCTGTGACCCAATCTATCGTCAGGCTATCGTAGCCGCTGGAACAGGATGTAAGGCAGCCCTCGAAGCAGAGAAATACGTACAGACTGTTTAGTTTCTGGTTTCAAGTTTCAAGTCAATAACCTATAACCAATAACCAATGATGTACAAGCATCTCTTCATAGCATTATTTGCTTCTTTTTCCCTCAGTAGTATTGCTGACGAGATAAATGATCAGAATACACCTCTGCACTTGATGCAGCCACAGTATGTTACTCCTTATGGCATCCCTTCGGAAGCAGATGTAAAAGGTACTATCGATCGTGTCTTGACTTATCTCGAGACAGCTATGCCAGCAGCTGCTGTTGACAACAAACTGCCACAAGGGAGTTTTCGTCTAACATCTTATGAAGCAGGTGTTCTTTATTCTGCTGTTATCTGCGCTGCTGCGAATACTGGTGACAGCCGCTACCTGCAATTTGTTAAGCAGCGTCTTGGTCTCATTGCCACACAAGCTAAGAAAGAAGCATCCATAATGGCAAAGACTCCTACCCATGATGCTCAGATGCGTATGGTGTTATATCCTGGAGCTCTTGATGACTGTGGTGCTATGGCATCAGCATATCTGCGCTTGAACAGAGCAGACAAAAACTTTGGTTCTTCTCTGACAGAAGATGTAGTAAAGAGATATACCGACTTTGTCATCAACAAGCAATATCGCCTGAAAGATGGTACCTTTGCCCGTCTGCGTCCTCGCTACAATACTGTCTGGCTCGATGATATGTATATGGGAGTTCCCTGCATAGCATGGGCAGGTCAGAAGGAGGAAGCCATCAGGCAGATACGACTCTTTAAGGAAAAGATGTGGGTGCCCGGGAAAAAGCTGTTTCGTCATGGATGGGTTGAGAGTATGCCTACACATCCTGCATATCATTGGGGACGAGCTAATGGATGGGCTATCCTGACAATGTGTGAGGTACTTGATGCCTGTGGCAGGAATGAAGAAGTTCTTGCATTGCTGAAAAACCATATCGAGGGATTATGCCAACTGCAGGATAAAACAGGTTTCTGGCATCAGTTGCTCGATAAGCCTGATACATATCTCGAAACATCCTGCACAGCAATCTATTGCTACTGCATAGCCCACGCCATCAACGAGGGATGGATAGATGCCCAGACCTATGGTCCACAAGCTCTGCTTGCTTGGAATGCTTGCCAGACAAAGGTGAATGCACAGGGGCAGGTAGAGGGAACATGTGTAGGAACAGGAATGGGCTTCGACCCTGCTTTCTATGCTTATCGCCCAGTACACAAGATGGCTGCTCATGGATATGGTCCTATAATATGGGCTGGTTCGGAAATAATCCGACTGCTCAAGACCACACATCCTAAACTTAATGACTCTGCTGTGCATTTTTATCCTACAGAACAGAAGACAGATAAGCCCATTTTTAGCGAAAATGCACCCGAACAAGAAATTCTTTGGTAAAAAATCATAAGAAAATTTGGTGGTAAACAATATTTTTCGTACCTTTGCAGCCGCATTAGCCCAGATGGCGGAATTGGTAGACGCGTTGGTCTCAAACACCAATACTTCACGGTGTACGGGTTCGAGTCCCGTTCTGGGCACGCAAAACACAATGGCTAAGTTCTTAATTAACTACTATTAAGGCTTAGCCATTTGTGCATTTATATAACATCCTAAACATGAAAGAACTATGAGATTACTCTTCCTAATTCTATTCTCCTTCCTTGGTATCTGCAGCATAGATGCCCAGCAGCCAGCACATCCTGACTTCAATGCGTCTATAGACTATATGCAGCCAATGAAGTATCCTTCGAGAAATGTCACATCCGACTTTTATCTTAATGTAAAGGGTGACTCTGCTGATATCTATCTGCCTTACATCGGAGAGGTTCAGGTAACACTATTCGGCAATGATGGTATTCATTTCAAAGAGCCATTAAAAGAGGTAAAGACTTTACGCAACAAGAAGGATAATGCCACCATAATGGATTTCCAGCTCAGTCATGATATTGTGGATTACAGATTCTCCGCCACGATATATGACAACTCCAAATTCGACCTCTTCATGCAGCCAAGCAATGGGCAGAACTGCAGATATAGTGGTGATTGGGAAGAGGTTGCCCCTACCCATTCTGAGGTTATTCCGAAGGCTCCTGACTACAAAGATGATACTATGTGGTATGTTTCCAAAAATGATACCGACGGCTCTGGTGCTGATGTCTTTTATGTTGTTTCCACATGGGAGTTTGACTGGACAACAGCCGATGGCCAGAAATGCCACTATGCCGATGTGTGGAACAAAAAACATCGTGACCACATGGCTATAGAGCAGAAGAAAGTAGCAGAATATATGGCTGATGGAAACAATTTCTATGCCCCCTACTATCGTCACATAACCCTTGATACCTGGGCCACACTCAATGAAGATACCATTCATCGTCGCGCAAACCTTTCTATGGGTGATGTCAAGAAAGCCTTCGACTATTTCATTGCCCACAGAGACAACTCCCGACCTCTTGTGATTGCAGGCTTCAGTCAGGGTGGTTTGGCTGTTGTAGAGTTGTTGAAGCACATGAGCGACGAGACATATAAACACCTTGCTGCTGCCTATGTCTTAGGCTATAAGGTAACAGTTCAGGACACAACCGCCACAAAGCATATCATTGCTGCAAAAGACTCTGCCGATGTGGGTGTGACAATATGCTATAACTCTGTTAAGGACGTAAAATATATCCAACCCATCATCAGTTCCAGCGTTATGTGCATTAATCCTGTCAACTGGCGTACTGATGCTACTCCTGCCACCCTTAAGGACACCATAACAGTTACTATGTCACCAGAGCATAATGTCCTTGTTCTCAAGAACTACAGCGCCTCTGAATACAAGCCTATCTTAGGCATTCTGAATGTGGGTGACATACATAGTTGTGAACCTTGGCTGTATAGTGACTGCCTGAGAAAAAACATCAAGCTAAGAGTTAGAAAATGGAAGATTGAACATTGAAAAACTTGAAACTTGAAACCAACAAACAATAATTATGAAGACAATTTTATTTGCATTGCTGTCGCTGGTTACACTTTCAGCGAATTCACAGAATCCTTTTGTACAAACATGGTTTACCAGCGACCCTGCACCTCTTGTTCACGGTGACCGTCTTTATGTCTATACAGGCCACGATGAAGACAACGCCGATTTCTTCTGGATGCAGGAATGGCGTGTCTATTCCACAGACGACATGGTAAACTGGCAGGACCATGGTTCCCCCCTCGCCCTTGAGAGTTTTTCGTGGGCTGACGATCGCGCATGGGCATCACAGTGCATCGAGCGCAATGGAAAGTTCTATTGGTATATCTGTGCTCATTGTCGCGACTCTAAGGGAATGGCTATTGGCGTTGCTGTCAGCGATACACCAACAGGACCATTCAAAGATGCTATCGGCAAACCCCTCTATACCGATTCCAAGTGGGACCATATCGACCCTACTGTGATGATTGACGACGATGGTCAGGCATGGATTATGTGGGGCAATCCGAGGGTTTATTATGCAAAGCTCAATAAGGACATGATAAGCATCGATGGTGAGGTCGGACAACTCTATATGACAGAGGAGGCTTTCGGCTCTCCAGCAATGAATCAGCGAGACAAGAACAAGAAGTATAAGGATTCCTACGTGGAAGGCCCTTGGCTCACCAAGCGTAATGGCACTTATCAGTTGCTATATGCTGCAGGGGGCGTTCCTGAGCATATCTCTTACAGCACAGCACCATCACCAACAGGTCCTTGGACCTATGCCGGCGTCATCATGCCTCTCTCTGACACCAAGTCATTCACAAACCATTGTGGTGTGGCAGACTTCAAAGGACACTCCTACTTCTTCTATCACACAGGAAAACTGCCTGGTGGCGGTGGCTTTGGCAGAAGCGTTGCTGTTGAGGAGTTTAAGTATAATCCTGATGGCTCATTCCCTACCATCCAGCCTACTGACGAAGGTGTAAAGCCTATTGCAGCCTTCAATCCCTTCAGAAAAGTGGAAGCAGAGACAATGGCATTCTCAAAAGGCATCAAGACAGAACAGTATGAAGAGGGTAAGAAACAGCAGGTATATGTTTCCGACATCAATAACGGCGACTATATAAAGCTGCAGAATGTAAACTGGAACAATCGCACTCCACGCACCTTCTCTGCACGTGTAGCAAGTGGTCTGAGAGGTGGCGAGATAGAATTGCGTCTCGACAGCATCAATGGCACCCTGCTGGGCACACTACAGGTAACAGGAACAGGTGGTTGGAACAACTGGAAAACAGTATCCGCAACACTGTCTGGCATCAACCAAAGTGCCCTCTCACAAAACACATACCTCTACTTCGTATTCAAAGGCAGAAAAGGCCCGAAACTCTTCAACTTCGACTGGTGGGAAGTGAAGTAAATTGAAAATTGAACATTGAACATTTTTTTAGTTAAGAATTAAGTATTAAGAATTAAGAGTTAAGAAAATTACTTGAAACTTGAAACCTGAAACTTTGGCCTTTGACCTTTGACTTTTGACCTTTGACAAAAATACAAACAAAATGAAAAAGATTTTTTTATTAGCATTGATTGCTCTATGCGTTACTGCTGTTTCAGCACAGCGACGCGGTTTTAAGGTGCGCCAGAATGTACCTCTCGATTCTATCCGAATGAGTGATCCAGCCATTCTTGCTGACAAAGCCACCAATATGTATTATATGACAGGCACAGGCGGAATGATTTGGCGCAGCAACGACCTGAAACTGTGGGAAGGTCCATTTGTTGTCACCAAGTTAAACAAAGACTCTTGGATGGGCGAACGTCCTGCTATCTGGGCAGCTGAGTTGCATAAGATAGGAGACAAATACTACTATTTCGCCACCTTCACCAACCATAGCGTGAAGATAGACACTGTCAAGGGAAATATCATTGAGCGCAGAGCTTGTCAGGTGCTTAGGGCAGATAATCCTATGGGGCCATACGAGACCTTCGGAGATGCAACCTATCTGCCTGCCAACAGACCTACCCTCGATGGTACATTATGGTATGACACAGACGGAAAGCCTTATCTGGTATTTTGTGGCGAATGGCTGCAGAACTGGAATGGCACAATAGAAAAGATAGAGTTGAAGCCCGACTTCAGTGGCACTATCGGAGAATCAAAGGTATTATTCCGTGCCAGCGACTCCCCTTGGAGCAGAGAACGCAATTCTGACGGAAAGGTAACATGGAACAAAGTTACTGACGGCCCTTGGCTGTTCCGTACTGCAACAGGCAAACTCGGCATGCTATGGACATCATGGGTCTTTGGCGACTACACCCAAGGAGTAGCATACTCTGAAAGCGGCACCCTCGACGGCCCATGGGTACAAGAGCAAGAGCCTATAACACCTCCAAACTTTGGCCACAGCATGCTCTTCCAAACCTTCGACGGAAAATGGATGATGTCCATCCACAGCCATGCCCACGACTCTTGGGGCAGAACAATAAGAAAACCACACTTCTTCAAAGTTGATTTGTCAGGAGACAAGTTGAACATTAAACATTGAACATTAAACATTGAACATTAAACATTGAACATTAAACATTGAACATTGAAACCTTAAAATTGAAAATTAAAAATCTATAACCAATAACCTCCTCCCTCCCCTTGGGAGGGCCGGAGTGGGGTCGTCTTATTATGAATTCTAAATTACTCTCCTCCCTCAAACGTCGAAACATCGAGGCTTTCTATTGTCCCACAGCTAAGGAGGCAGTAGAAAAAGTGTCATCCCTCATCAATGATGGCGATACCGTCACATGGGGCGGTTCTGCTACTATTCGTGATATTGGTCTGCCCGACTTTCTGAAGTCTCGTGGCACCCTCAACATCCTCGATAGAGATAGCGTTCCCACACCAGAAGAAAAGCAACAAATATACTTGCAAGCATTCTCAGCCGATGTATATCTGACAAGTGCCAATGCCATATCCGAAGATGGTGTCATTGTAAATATTGACGGCAATGGCAACAGAGTGGCAGCCATCACATGGGGCCCAAAGAAGGTCATCTTCATCATTGGAATTAACAAGATTGCTCCAACCATAGAGTCAGCCCTTGAAAGAGCCAGAAACATAGCAGCTCCCGTCAATGCCGAGAGGTTTGACATCAAGACCCCATGCAAGATAGATGGCAAGTGCCACAACTGCAACTCCCCCGAAAGCATCTGCAGCTATGTTCACTTCCTCAGAAACTCTCGCAACAAAGGCCGCCACATCGTCATACTCGTAGGAGAAAAACTGGGGTATTGAGTCCCTTTATCACTTGTCATCCAATACGACTCATATATAACTCCGGAACAACTTATTAACATGTATGGTAATACTTCAATATTAGGACGAGCCGTAACCTCGTTAGCAGTGAGCCGTAATCTCATTAAGGACGAGCCGTAACCGCGTCAAAACAATAGTTGATAGTTGATAGTTAAAAGTTAAAAAATAAAAGTTATTTCTCTGTTTCGTTATTTTTTTGTACCTTCGCGCTCGAATTTGAAAATAATTGATGAAAAACAGTCTGAGGCACGATATTCTTTCTGGTACTCGCGATGGTATTCCTATCGCGATGGGATATTTTGCTGTAGCGTTTTCATTGGGCATCATTGCGAAAAAGGCTGGCCTGACAGCTTTGATTGGTTTTATCAGCAGTTTCTTCACGCGCGCGTCTGCAGGTGAATATGGTGTATATACCTTGGTGGCTGTGAATGCTACTTATGTGGAGCTTATTGCTATGTGCCTGGTGGTAAACCTGCGCTATATGCTGATGAGCGCTGCCCTTTCACAAAAGCTCTCTCCTACTCTTTCGTGGTTCCACCGCATCATGATGGCTTGCTGCATTACTGACGAGATTTTTGGCATTTCAATAAACCATAAGGGTTATACTCCTCCTGCTTATACGTATTCTGCAGCCTTGATATCAGGTATCTTCTGGGCGTCGGGATGTGCTGCAGGAATCATTGCAGGCGGCATGCTGCCAACATCGATAGTATCGGCTCTGAGTGTGGCGCTGTATGGCATGTTCTTAGCTATCATAATGCCTATGGCGAGAAATGACCGTGATGTGTTGTATGCCATCATTGCGAGCTTCGTAATGAGTGGTGTTTTTGCCATCATGCCTGTGTTGAGCAACATTAACAGTGGCACCAGAACAATAATCTTAACAATAGTCATCTCGGCTGTTGCCGCATGGCTGAAACCCTTACCTTTGAACAACGATGGAAAAGCATGACATAGTACTTTACATATTGCTGGCCATCATTGCCACAAACCTTATCAGAGTGGTACCGATAGCGCTTATCAAGGGGGAAATAAAGAATACCTTCCTGAGGAGTTTCCTGTATTATGTGCCTTACGTTACGTTGGCGGTAATGACCTTTCCTGACATGATACAGGCGACAATGACGCCTCTTTCAGGCATAGTAGCACTGAGCGTTGGCATCATTGCTGCATGGTATGGAATGGGGCTATTCCCTGTTGCTATAATATGTTGCGTGATAGCTTACTTCTTTAACGGTTAGGCCCCACCCCAGCCCTCCCAAGGGAGGGGGGTGGTTATAGGTTATTTTTCCTAAAATTTTAACGAAATAGAAAATTATTTCTATTACTTACTGATATTTCGATTTTTTTTTATAACTTTGCGGCGAATTAAAGGTTAACGGTTAAAGGCTTTCATAATTCATAATTCAAAATTCAACATATGATTCTCTTTTTCAAAACTCCATCCGAGAACTTAATTGCCACAGAGATAGACCACAAGCCATCTGCTCTGGAGGTAGAAAAACTGTGCTGGCTGTATGACAATGCTACATTGATAGAGGGCGACACCGTGAGCGGATTCTTCGTAGGTCCACGTCGCGAGATGATTACTCCTTGGTCAACAAATGCTGTCGAGATAACACAAAACATGTCTCTCAAGGGTATTTCACGTATTGAGGAATACTTCCCTGTTGACTCTATGGATGCCGAGCATGACGAGATGTTGCAGCGTATGTATGATGGTCTTGACCAGAGCATCTTTACCATCGACATCAAGCCTGAGGAAATAAAGTACATCGAGAACATCGAGGAGCATAATGATAAAGAGGGTCTTGCTCTGTCAAAAGAGGAAATCGCATACCTCTATGATGTGGCAAAGCAACTGGGACGTCCGCTGACTGACTCTGAGCTCTTCGGCTTCGCACAGATAAACTCTGAGCACTGCCGCCACAAGATATTTGGTGGCACCTTCATCATTGATGGCAAGGAAATGGAGTCGTCTCTGTTCCAGATGATTAAGAAGACGACACAAGAGAATCCTAACAAGATACTATCTGCATACAAGGACAACGTTGCCTTCAGCCAGGGTCCTGAAATAGAGCAGTTCTCACCTGCTGACCACTCTGCTCCTGACTTCTACAATATTAAGAAGGTGGAGAGCGTCATCTCCCTGAAGGCTGAGACACACAACTTCCCTACTACCGTAGAGCCTTTCAACGGTGCAGCAACAGGTACTGGCGGTGAGATTCGCGACCGTATGGGTGGTGGCGTCGGTTCTTGGCCTATCGCAGGAACCGCTGTCTATATGACATCTTATCCACGTAAGAAGGGCACCAACAATGCTTGGGAACAGAATATGCCTGAGCGCAAGTGGCTCTATCAGACTCCTGAACAGATACTCATTAAGGCATCTAATGGTGCTTCTGACTTCGGTAACAAGTTCGGCCAGCCACTGATTTGTGGTTCTGTGCTGACATTCGAACATAAAGAGAATGATGAGGAATATGCCTACGACAAGGTGATAATGCTTGCCGGCGGTGTCGGCTATGGCATCAAGCGCGACTGCATCAAGGGCACACCACAGCCTGGCAACAAGGTTGTCGTAATGGGTGGTGAGAACTATCGCATCGGACTTGGTGGCGGCTCTGTATCTTCTGTTGAGACAGGACGCTATTCTTCTGGCATCGAGCTGAATGCCGTACAGCGTGCCAACCCTGAGATGCAGAAACGTACATATAACGTTATCCGCGCCTTGGGCGAAGAAGAGCAGAACCCTATCGTCTCTATCCACGATCATGGTAGTGCAGGCCACGTAAACTGTCTGTCGGAATTGGTAGAAGATTGTGGCGGACTCATCCACATGGACAAGTTGCCTATTGGTGACAAGACACTCAGCGCAAAGGAGATTATTGCCAACGAGTCACAGGAGCGCATGGGATTGCTCATTGACGAAGCAGCCATAGAACATGTGCAGAAGATTGCTGACCGTGAGCGTGCTCCAATGTACACTGTCGGAGAGACAACAGGCGACCATCGCTTTGCCTTTGAACAGGCTGACGGCGTAAGACCGTTCGACCTCTCAGTAGATCAGATGTTCGGCTCTTCTCCAAAGACTATCATGGAGGACAAGACTGTTGAACGTAAATATGACGTAGTAACCTATGATGCTTCTGCCCTTGGTGAGCAGACAACACTCAATACAAAACTGAAAGAATACCTGAAGCAGGTGCTGCAGTTAGAGGCTGTGGCTTGTAAGGATTGGCTCACCAATAAGGTGGACCGTTCTGTGACTGGCCGCATAGCACGCCAGCAGTGTCAGGGTGAACTGCAGCTGCCACTTTCTGACTGTGGCGTTGTGGCTCTCGACTATACTGGCACAAAGGGTATTGCCACCTCTCTCGGACATGCTCCACAGGCTGCCCTAGCTAACCCAGAGGCTGGTTCTGTACTCTCTGTAGCAGAATCACTCACAAACCTCGTTTGGGCTCATTTGGCAGAGGGTATGGACAGCATCTCGCTGAGTGCTAACTGGATGTGGCCTTGCAGAGCACAGGAGGGTGAGGATGCTCGCCTCTATAGCGCAGTAAAGGCGTTGTCAGACTTCTGCTGTGACCTGCATATCAACGTACCGACTGGTAAGGACTCTCTCTCAATGACACAGAAATATCCTGACGGAAAGAAGATTGTTTCTCCAGGTACAGTGATAGTTTCTGCTGGTGGTGAGGTTGATGAGATAAACAAGACTGTTTCTCCTGTCATAAAGGATGTGAAGGACAGCCGACTCTACTATATCGACTTCTCATTCGACAAGTTGCAGTTAGGTGGCTCTGCCTTTGCACAGAGTCAGGGAAAGGTTGGCAGTGATGTTCCTACTGTCCAGAATCCGGAATACTTCGCTGATGCCTTCATGGCAATACAGCAGATGATTGGCGAGGGCCTTGTTCTTGCTGGTCACGATATCTCTGCCGGTGGTATCATCACTTGTCTCCTCGAGATGTGTTTTGCTAATACTAAGGGTGGTCTTGACATAAATTTCGACAAGATACAGGAAGGTGATATCGTAAAGATTCTCTTTGCTGAGAACCCTGGTGTAGTAATACAGGTTCGCAACAGCGATGCTTCCCGTGTAAAGAAAATTCTGGAGGATGCAGGCGTTGGCTACTGCAAGATTGGTACTCCTTGTGCTGAGCGCAAGATTACTGTCACAAAGACTGTCTCTAACGCTTCTGTTCCTAATGCTCAGATTGCTTCACGCGAACTGACATTCGACTTCGACATCGACGAGCTGCGTGATGTATGGTATTCTACCTCTTACCTCCTCGACAGAAAGCAGAGCTTCAACGGCAAGGCTGCTGAACGCTTTGAAAACTATAAGAAGAATCCTGTAACATGGTCACTGAAGGGTGAGCCTCTCAAGGCTACTCCACGTCCAGAAGGCAAGCGTCCTGTTGCTGCCATCATTCGTGAGAAGGGTACCAACTCTGAGCGTGAGATGGCTTGGTCTTTCTATCAGGCTGGATTTGACGTAAAGGACGTTACAATGACAGACCTTGTAACAGGTCGTGAGACATTGGAAGAGGTTAACATGATAGCCTTCTGCGGTGGTTTCTCTAACTCCGACGTGCTGGGGTCTGCAAAGGGATGGGCTGGTGCCTTCCTCTTCAACCCTAAGGCAAAGGAGGCCCTCGATAAGTTCTATTCTCGAAAGGACACCCTCTCCCTTGGTGTTTGTAACGGCTGTCAGCTGATGGTAGAGTTGGGACTGCTCAACAATACTACAGCATCAACAAATGCGCGTGACTATGCTCAGATGTTGCATAATGACTCTCACAAGTTTGAGAGCACCTTCGTAACACTCCGCATCCCTCAGAACGATTCTGTAATGTTCGGAAGCCTTTCAGGCGAAGAGATTGGTTGCTGGGTAGCACATGGAGAAGGAAAGTTCCGTCTGCCAATGTCAGAGGATAAGTATAACATTGTTGCAAAATACAACCATCACGAATATCCTGCTAATCCAAATGGTTCAGACTACGATGTAGCAGCCATAGCAAGTGCTGACGGTCGTCATCTCGCTATCATGCCTCACCCAGAGCGCACACAGCATCCTTGGCAGTGCGGATCTTATCCTGAAGAGCGTCGTCTTACTGACCAGGTAACACCTTGGCATCAGGCCTTCGTCAATGCACGACTTTGGATTGAAGCACACAAAGGTTAATTCATAATCCCACCCTCTTAGCTCTTAGTTCTTAGCTCTTAGCTCTTACTTCTTAATGTATAAAGACCTTTTTACAACATTCTTACGTATCGGAGCCTTCACCATTGGTGGAGGCTACGCTATGATACCCATCATCGAAGCTGATGTGGTAGAAAAGCATCGCTGGCTGAATCGGGAGATGTTCATGGACCTCGTTGCTGTGGCACAGACGTGTCCTGGCGTCTTTGCCGTGAATATCTCTATCTTTGTCGGCAGAAAGGTTGGAGGCTTCCCAGGAGCCTTGATGGCAACATTAGGAACTGTGCTGCCGTCTTTATTCGTAATTCTGCTTATCGCTATGTGTCTGACGCAGTTTCTGGACATACCATGGGTGGCAGCAGCATTCAACGGCATTCGCCCTGCTGTAGTGGCTCTCATAGCATCCCCATGCTTCTCTATGGCAAAGCAGGCTAAGATAAGCTTCCTCAATGCGTGGATACCAATAATATGCGCATTAGCAATATGGGCCCTTGGAGTAAATCCTATCTATGTACTGCTCGCAGCAGGTGCCTTAGGCTTTATATATGGTGTATTCATATCCGATGAGTCAACAGTAAAACCACGGTTTTAGTAATGCATAATTCAAAATTCATAATTCATAATTAACTTAAGTGATTTTCCTGACACTATTCTATACATTTTTCCTGATAGGACTCTTCGGATTCGGTGGAGGATATGGCATGCTGTCCCTCATACAACATGAGGTGGTCATCAATCATCATTGGATATCTTCTGCAGAATTCACAAATATCGTGGCTATATCACAGATGACGCCAGGCCCTATTGGTATCAATAGCGCTACCTATTGCGGCTATACAGCTGTGATGAACCAGACGGGTGACTATATGCTGAGTATCTTGGGAAGCATCACTTCCACCTTTGCTCTGGTGCTGCCAAGCTTCATACTCATGATGCTCATCAGTATGTTGTTCCTGAAGTATATGGAAAACCATTATGTGAAGATGATATTTGCAGGTCTTCGTCCTGCTGTTGTAGGACTGCTTGCAGCAGCGGCCCTGATGCTTTGCACAGAAGACAACTTCGGCAATCCCTTGGAAGAAAGATGGACATTCTATATCAGCATCTTCATCTTCTTAGCAACATTCATAGGAGTGAAATTTGTTAAGGTTCACCCCATCACAATGCTGGCACATGCAGCATTCGCAGGATTGCTGTTGTTATATTAATAAAATCCCTGAAGTCTTTTGAACCTCAGGGATATTTATTACTTACTTTTGTTTACACTTTTTTGTTTACACTTTACTCTTTTGGAGCCTGACCTATCAGTTCCATAAACTGGTCAAGCTTTGGAGTTATGATAATCTGTGTTCTGCGGTTTGTTGACTTTCCTTTGTCAGTATCATTGTCAGCAACAGGGTTGTACTCACCACGACCACCAGCAGTCAGACGCTTTGGATCTACACCATAGTCATTCTGCAGAGCCTGTACGACACTTGATGCACGCAGACAAGACAAATCCCAGTTGTTACGGATATTTGGCTGTGAGATAGGCACATTGTCGGTATTACCCTCAATGAGTACGTCATAGTCCTTGTAGTCCATGATAATCTTCGCAATCTTTGACAATGTAGAGCCGGCAGCCTCACTAATCTGGTAAGAACCGCTCTTATAAAGCATATTGTCAGACAGGGAGATGTAAACAACACCCTTCAGCACCTGGATATCAACATCCTTCAGGTCTTCCTTTGACAGAGAACGTGTGAGGTTGTTGGTAAGTACGATGTTCAGTGAGTCACTCTTTGACTTCACCTCTACCAAGTGGCGGATGTACTTGTTTGACTCGTTAATCTGGTCAACCAGCTTAGCAATATTTACGCTGTTAGCACTTGTATTTGTCAGTGACTGTGACAAACTTGCCTGCAATGCTTCATTGTTTGTCTTGCATTCATTCAGCTGATCAAGTAATGCGCTGATGCGAGTATTGGCAGATGCCAATGACTCACGGGCATTCTGATACTGGGTATTCAATTCCTTGTTTTCGTTCTGGCAATTCTCCAGAGCTTTCTTACTAACACAGCTGCTCATGAACATTGTTCCTGCAATAGCAGCTAAAAATAATACTTTTTTCATAATCTTAAATATTAAAGTGTTTTTTTACTCTTATTTAATAACCCCGAAAGGTTTTTACTATCAACTGTCAACTGTCAACTAACTCAATCCTACTATTTCTCCATTTACTACGTTTATGCGTTCCGCCTGCGGTGATTCCGGCAGTCCTGGCATTCTCATTATATTGCCTGCTATTGCCACTATCATACCCGCACCAGCGCTGATTACAAAGTCGCGGATTGTGAAGACGAAATCCTTTGGTACACCCAGTTTCTTTGGGTCGTCAGAGAAGGAGTACTGTGTCTTGGCAATACATACAGCCAAATTTGAATATCCCAGGGACTCTATCATCTTCAGTTTCTTGAATGCCAGTGGAAGGTAAGTCACTTTCATAGCACCATATATCTGCGTAGCAATCTTTTCTACTTTCGTCTTTACATCATCCTCCTCTTCATACTGATATCTCAGTGGCTTTGAAGGATTCTTCTCTATCTGCTCCACTACGACCCTTGCCAGGTTCTCAGCCCCCTTGCCGCCTTCGGCGAAGGCATTGTTCTCTGCGAAGGCAACACCCAATTCCTCACAATGCTGGCGAATCATCTCCATCTCCTCCTCCGTATCGAAGGCATAGCGGTTGAAGCAAACCACAACAGTCTGTCCGAACGACTGTATATTGCGCACATGCTTGTCAAGGTTCTCGAAGCCTTTTTGCAGACCTTCTTTGTTGGGTGCCTTTATATCATTGACGTTAATTCCGCCATGAAGTTTAAGTGCCTGTGTCGTAGCAACCACTACAGTCAACTTTGGCTGCAGTCCTGCCATACGACATTTTATGTCAAAGAATTTCTCTGCTCCGAGGTCGGCACCGAAGCCTGCCTCAGTAATAACATATTCACCATAGGTCATTGCTGTTCTGGTAGCAATCACCGTATTACATCCATGTGCAATGTTTGCAAATGGACCACCATGCACGAAGGCTGGAGTATTCTCTGTTGTCTGCACAAGGTTCGGATTCAGGGCATCCATCAGTAGGGCTACGATACTACCTGTAATACCCAACTCCTTCACGGTGAAGGCTGTGCCATCATGTTTGATGCCGAGCAAAATATTGTCTATACGATGGTATAGGTCGTCAATATCCTTCGCCAGACAAAGTATTGCCATTATCTCTGATGCCGGAGTAATGTCAAAGCCGCTCTCCATAGTGATGCCATCAGTTCTGCCACCAAGTCCTGTAACAATATTTCTAAGGTTACGGTCATTAACGTCCATCACCCTCTTCCACAATACAGTCCTGAGGCTGAAGCCGTCTGCCTGATGCTGGTAGATATAATTGTCCAGCAATGCTGATATCATGTTGTGTGCCGATGTTATGGCGTGGAAGTCACCCGTGAAATGCAGGTTTATCCTCTCCATCGGCAACACCTGTGCATAGCCACCACCGGCAGCACCACCCTTCATGCCGAAGCAAGGACCCAAGGAGGGTTCACGAAGGGCTATGACAGCCTTCTTACCTATTTTATTAAGGCCTAATGACAAACCAATGCTGACAGTAGTCTTACCAATGCCGGCTTTGGTAGGAGTAATGGCGGTGACAAGAATCAGGTTACTCTCTGCAACCTTTTTGTCATCAATGCAGGTATATGGTATCTTTGCTATGTATTTGCCATACGGCTCAAGTACTTCTTCGGCAATGCCTGCCTTCTTTGCCACCTCTTGTATAGGTAACAATTTGGTTTCGTGGGCTATTTCAATGTCTGTTTTCATCTATGTTTGGTTAATATTTGTGTGCAAAGATAATAATTAATATTGAGAGAAAACTAAAACGCTCCTTTTGTTTAATTATTTTTAAGAAAAAAAGCGTAGCATGCCAGACAGCACGCTACGCTTATTATCGTTAATTATTCGTCTTTTTATTACTTACTGACACGTAAACGGTGGGTTCATAGATGGGAAGTAAGGATTTTTTTCAATCCACTTTGACCATCCTGTTGCCTTGTCAAAGAGTGTTGTCCTATAAGTGTTATCCCAAGAAGCATTTTCTATTTTTTCATTTGCAGGACCTTCTCTCCATGTTTCAGTATTTACATCGAAATAAAACGAAAAACCATTACTATCGATACATTGCACTTCTTCATCATCATTCGGAGTAGTCATACGCAGCACGACTCTATCTCCAGACGGAGTAGTAACCTTTGCACCCAGATTCACGGTATATGTCAGCTTATTGTACACCATGTTGGTAAGATCCTCTTTCACCTTATTTGTATAATAATGACATACCTGTGCATGCTCCATCGCATCCTTCAGGGTTTTTGCTTCAGCAGCTAAATTTTGGTTTGCTTTCACCAAAAAAGTTGCATACTGCCCCATATCGTACAAACTTGTACCAACAGCAGGTTGATAACAGTTTTCAGCAGCATACTGCAGTGCAGAAGGGTCTGTAAAATTACCTGCGTTATATTCGCTGATGAGTTTGTCTGTAAATGCCTTCATAGCAGAAGGAACACCAGCCTTGAACTTTGCGGTGTTTGTCAGCGTCCAGTCACAACGCTTCGGCGTATTTGGTGCATACTTTGAATTTTCATCACCCTCAATAATTGTATTATATATACCCTGAATGGTACCGTTCAGATAGTCGCTCATGTTTTTCTCAAAAGCTGCATCATCATTAACACCTCTCAGGTAGTTCACAAGTTCTGTATAATTACCACCGTTAGAAATATGAGAAGATGCCATGACATAATCTGTTACATCAGCAACTTCTGAAATAACCTCAAGAGTATTCATCAAGCAAGCATCGAAATTTATCATTTTAACATGCTTCATGTTTGAATTCTCTATAGCTGTACGGATGTCACATACTGAGATATCAGGGGTACCCTTGTGGAACTTGTCTGATACAATACCACGTGTCTTTGGGAAGTCATCCCATACAGCATATCCTGAGCCATGATCACTAAACATCAGGATATAGTTCTTTGCAGGAGCATTTCTCTGACAGTAGTTTATGAACGATGTGATACTATCCGCACGATATATCTGTGAAGCAGACTGCTGATTGCCATATAACATGTCGTTTTTGAAGTAGTCCAGCACACCGTGTTGGCTAATATGGCTTGGCAACAGCTCAAAGCGATACAGTCCGCCTGCAACACCACATGGAACATCATCACCACCAGAATATGATTTGTTGATACCCTCTTGTGTAGAGTATTTATACTGCACCATAAAGCGCACTTGCTTGTCCACAGCCTGCAATGCCTTTGCTGCCTTTAACAAATCATTTTCTGTTTCTTTATCAAGATTCTCACCACCGGCAGAATAGAACATGATAGTATAGTCCACAGGAGTATTGTCCCTGTATGGAAGACTTGGACCAGAACCGCTGTCACTGCTTGTACAAGAAGCCATTGTGATGCCACCAGCTATCGCTGCAGCCATCATCCAAAGAAAACTTTTAACTTTAATCATAATGTTAAATTTGTTAAGTTATACATAAAAGAGAAAAGACATTACGTAATCGGCTATGCCGCTTATACCTTTAGGTGTAGGAGTTATGCTTTCGGCTCACCTTTGCCCTTATCACCAGCAGCAGCAGGAACAATGCCACCACTCCAAAGGCAAGGGATATCAAGGCACTTTTTGTGAAGCCTGCCACAAGAAATGCGAAGAAGGAAACAGAGGCTGCCGTCATTGCATAAGGCAACTGGGTTGTGACGTGGTTTAAGTGTTCGCATTGGGCACCTGCCGATGACATAATGGTAGTGTCAGAAATTGGCGAGCAATGGTCACCACACACAGCACCTGCCATGCAGGCTGAGATAGAGATAATCATGAGTTCAGGGTCAACCTCCTGAAAACAAGATACCACAATAGGAATGAGTATTCCGAACGTACCCCATGATGTGCCTGAGGCAAATGCCAGTCCTATGGCAACAAGGAATATGATTGCAGGCAGAAACGCCATGAGACCTGCGGCAGAGTGTTCCATCAAACCTGCAACATAGGTTGCTGCTCCCAAACTGTCTGTCTGACTCTTCAGTGTCCATGCGAATGTCAGTATCAACATGGCAGGAACCATCTGCTTGAAGCCTTCCGGCAAACATTCCATACATTCACCAAACGACAGTGACTGACGTATCATGTAGTAGGCAATGGTAATGATTAGTGCCACGGAAGAACCCATTACCAGTCCAACAGAGGCATTGCTGGCAGCAAAGGCTTCAATGAAGCTCTTGCCCTCAAAGAAACCACCTGTATATATCATGCCGATAACACATCCGACAATGAGAAAAGCAACAGGTATAATAAGATCTGACACCCTTCCTGCTTTTTCATCCATATTAGTCTCTTTACTGATTAGTTCACGCTTGCCAGTAGTAAAGAGGTCTCCATTACTGGCATTTTTCTCATGCAATAGCATCGGACCGTAGTCTAACCTCATGATGGCAATAAGAACTATCATTACCAATGTCAGCAGGGCATAAAAATTAAATGGGATAGACTGCACAAAGATGCTAATGCCGTTTTCTCCTTTTACGAATCCCGATACTGCTGCAGCCCACGATGATATTGGGGCAATGATGCAGATAGGTGCCGCTGTAGAGTCTATCAGGTATGCCAACTTTGCACGGCTTATCCTATGCTTGTCAGTTACAGGACGCATGACAGAACCCACCGTCAGGCAGTTGAAGTAGTCATCAATGAATATCAGACATCCCAGGAGCATGGTTGACAGTTGTGCCCCGATACGTCCTTTTATATGGTTGGATGCCCATGCACCAAAAGCCGCAGAACCTCCCGCCCGATTCATCATTTGCACCATAGTGCCAAGGATAACCAGAAATACAAGTATGCCAACATTCCACTTGTCTGACAACACAGATATTATACCATTTTGGAAAAGTTGGTTGATACCACCCTCTGGATTAAAATCCACATTAAGCATGGCACCCGTCAACATTCCGAGGAACAGCGAGCTATATACCTCTTTCGTAATCAGTGACAGAGAAATGGCTATGATAGGCGGTGTCAATGCCCAATAAGTATTTTTTACAGGCATGTGTTCAACACCTACAGCATAACTCAACCATCCCAAGAACAGAATCACTACAACTAACGATAAATTTGTCCAAAGTTTTGGTTTACCTGGCTTTATATTCTCTAAAGACTCCACCTTTGATTTTTTTAATTATTATATAACATTTTCGCTGGCAAATTTACTACTTTTTTTCCAAAATTACAAAATTTATAGAAGAATTTTTCTTTATAGCGCTAATCATCATACATTGTTAATTCAAGTTTCAACTTTTACTTATCACTTATCACAAATAAGCTGTTCCGTTATCACTCCCTTCATACGAGCGAGAATCATGTTTGTAGATATTATCTATCCATTAATACCTTTACATCAAATAATAAAATTGGCACGGTATTTGCATAATGGTTTGTGACATTTAAAAGAAACGACAACAATAATAATTATTCATTTAAAAAAGGATTTAAGACAATGAACATTCAACCATTAGCAGACCGCGTGCTGATTAAGCCAGCTGCGGCAGAAGAGAAAATTGGCGGTATCATTATTCCTGATACTGCAAAGGAAAAGCCATTGAAAGGCGAAGTAGTTGCTGCAGGCAACGGAACAAAGGACGAGGAAATGATACTTAAGAGTGGTGACACTGTGCTCTACGGAAAATATTCTGGCACAGAATTGGAATTTGACGGAGAGAAGTATCTCATTATGCGTCAGTCTGACGTCTTGGCTATCATAAAATAATAATAAAGGTAAAAAGAAATAATCATGGCAAAAGAAATTAAATTCAATACAGATGCCCGCGAGGCACTGAAGAAAGGCGTTGACCAGCTTGCCAATGCCGTAAAGGTAACACTGGGTCCTAAAGGACGTAACGTGGTTATAGAGAAGAAGTTCGGTGCACCACAGATTACAAAGGATGGTGTTACTGTTGCTAAAGAGATAGAACTGGAAGACAAGTTCGAAAATACTGGTGCTCAGTTGGTAAAGAGTGTTGCTTCAAAGACAGGCGATGATGCTGGTGATGGCACAACAACTGCTACCATCCTGACACAAGCTATTGTTAACGAAGGCCTGAAGAATGTTACCGCAGGTGCCAATCCTATGGACCTGAAGCGTGGTATCGACAAGGCTGTAGGTACTGTAGTAGAATATATTAAGAAGAATGCAGAGCAGGTTGGCGACAACTATGACAAGATAGAACAGGTGGCAACCGTTTCTGCCAACAACGACCCAGAAATCGGTAAATTGCTTGCTGACGCTATGCGTAAGGTTAGCAAGGACGGTGTCATCACTATCGAAGAGAGCAAGTCTCGAGACACTTCTATCGGTGTTGTTGAGGGTATGCAGTTCGATCGTGGCTATCTATCAGGCTACTTCGTTACTGACACAGAGAAGTTGGAGTGTGTAATGGAGAACCCTTACATCCTCATCTACGACAAGAAGATTTCTGCCCTGAAGGACTGTTTGTCAATACTGCAGGCTGCTGCTGAAAGCGGACGTGGACTGCTGCTCATAGCAGAGGATGTAGATAGCGAGGCTCTGACAACATTGGTAGTAAACCGTCTGCGTGGCGGATTGAAGATATGTGCTGTCAAGGCTCCTGGCTTCGGAGACCGTCGCAAGGCTATGTTGGAGGATATCGCAGTACTTACTGGCGCAACTGTTATCTCTGAGGAGAAGGGTCTGAAGCTGGATCAGGCTACACTGGAAATGTGTGGTACTGCTGACAAGGTTACTATCTCTAAGGATAACACCATCATCGCTGGTGGTAGTGGCGACAAGGCTGCTATTGCTGAAAGAGTAAATGGTATCAAAAAGGAGATTGAGATTTCTACATCTTCTTATGACAAGGAGAAGTTGCAGGAGCGTCTTGCTAAGTTGGCTGGCGGTGTTGCTGTTCTCTATGTTGGTGCTAACAGCGAAGTAGAGATGAAGGAGAAGAAGGATCGCGTTGACGATGCTCTCTGCGCTACTCGTGCAGCTATTGAGGAAGGTGTTGTTGCCGGTGGCGGTACAACATACATCCGTGCTCTGGAGGCTCTCAGCAACCTGAAAGGTGACAATGCTGACGAACAGACAGGTATCAACATCGTAGTTCGTGCCATCGAAGAGCCATTGCGCCAAATTGTCAGCAATGCTGGCGGAGAAGGTGCTGTAGTAGTACAGAAGGTACGCGAGGGCAATGGCGACTTTGGCTACAATGCTCGCACAAACACCTTCGAGGATATGCGTAAGGCTGGCATCATAGACCCTGCCAAAGTGGCACGTGTGGCACTTGAGAACGCTGCTTCTATCGCTGGAATGTTCCTGACTACAGAGTCTGTAATATGTGACAAACCAGCACCAGAACCAGCAATGCCAATGGGCGGTGCTCCAGGCATGGGAGGAATGATGTAAGAGGTAAGAGGTAAGAGGTCAGACCTTTGACCTTACGAAAGGTAAGCCTTTAGATACTTACCAGTGATACTTTCACTAATATTGATTATCGCTTCTGGAACTCCAGAGGCGATAATTTTTCCGCCTCTGTCACCACCTTCCGGACCTAAGTCGATAATATGGTCAGCACATTTGATGACGTCCATATTATGCTCTATAACTACTATTGTATGCCCACGCTTCAACAATTCATCAAAGGCATGAAGCAGTTTCTTAATATCATGAAAATGGAGACCTGTTGTGGGCTCATCAAAGATAAACATCGTAGGAGCCTGATTCTCCATACCTATATAATAAGCCAACTTAACACGCTGATTCTCACCACCTGACAGTGTGGATGATGACTGTCCCAGTTGTATATATCCCAAACCGACATCAGAAAGAGGTTTCAGTTTGTCGGTAATAGCTTTTTCACCATTGAAGAAGACAAGGGCTTCATCGACCGTCATATCAAGTACATCAGAGATATTCTTCTCCTTATACCTTACCTCAAGTACATTATGCTGGAAACGCTTTCCGTGACAGGCATCACAGGTGAGCTGCAGGTCTGCCATAAACTGCATCTCAACAGTTACGACACCTGCTCCCTTACACTCTTCACATCGTCCTCCTTCAGCATTAAAAGAGAAGTGAGCAGGAGTAATGCCAAGTTGCTTTGCCAGAGGCTGTGAGGCATAAAGCTGACGAATGGCATCGTAGGCCTTGATGTATGTGGCAGGGTTGGAACGAGTGCTTTTGCCTATAGGATTCTGATCGACCATCTCTACATACTCCACGCCATAGTTCTTCGGATTACGACTCACCATAGGGAACAGCACACCTCGCACAAGACTGGACTTTCCAGAGCCACTGACACCAGTGACTACAGTCATCACATTAAGCGGAAAATCAACATCTATATTCTTAAGGTTATTGAGAGTTGCTCCATTAACACTTATAACTCTGTTCCAAGGTCTGCGTGAAGCAGGAACAGGAATGGTATCTTTACCTGTAAGATAATTGATGGTATGGGATTTGACAGAGGTTTTTGACTTTGCCAAAGACTGTATCTTTTCAGGTGTGCCTTCGAAGACTACCTGACCACCAAATGTGCCTGCATCAGGACCGATATCTATAATATAGTCGGCAGCACGAAGTATCTCCTCATCATGTTCTACCACAACAACAGTATTGCCTATCTGCTGTAGCTTTCGCAAGACGCTGATTAGCCTGTCAGTATCGCGAGAATGCATACCAATACTTGGTTCGTCAAGGATGTAGAGACTTCCCACGAGAGAGGAACCCAACGAAGTAGTGAGATTTATCCTCTGACTTTCACCACCAGAGAGCGTATTGGATGGTCTGTTAAGGGTAAGGTAGCCAAGACCCACATCGAGAAGGAACTGTATGCGGCTGTTTATTTCTTTCAGCAAGCGTTCTGCCACCTGGCTGTCGTGCTCAGATAGTTTCAGGGAAGTAAGCCACTCATACAAATCAATGATAGGCATATCGACCAACTCCTGAATATTCTTGCCTGCAATCTTTACATAACCTGCTTCCTTACGCAATCTTGTTCCATTGCAATCAGGACATAGTGTCTTACCCCTATAACGGCTGAGCATCACACGATATTGAATCTTGTACTGATTCTCACGCACCATGCGGAAAAAATTGTCGATGCTTGCAACTTCATATTTATCTAATCCGGCATCACAAGGCAATCCGTGCCACAGCCAACCCTTATGTTCTTCGGAAAGGTCTTTGTAAGGAGTGAATATTGGGAAATTATCTATCTCTGCCCTACGGATGAAATATCGTTTCCACTCCCCCATCTTCTCACCTTTCCAGCATTGCACACAGCCATCATAGACACTAAGAGTTGGATCTGGAATAACTAACGACTCATCGATACCCATAATCTTGCCAAATCCTTCACAGGTAGGACAGACACCAACAGGAGAATTAAAGGAGAAAAGGTTATCGGAGAGTTCTTCGAAAGTGATGCCATCACACTCCAGACGAGTGCTGAACTCTTCCATCGTATTGCTATCTGGAAAATACAGGGCACACTCGCCTTGTCCCTCATAGAAGGCTGTTTCTGTAGAATCAGTAAGACGTGAGATTGTTTCTTTCTTATCGCTGACTTTCAATCTGTCAACAACAAGGTATATCTTTCCATCCACCTCCTGAGTACGCTCAAAACCCTGCATACGTTCTGCCTCTAATTGCTCCTCCACTGTACGCCCTTCTGTTACCTTAAGTGGAGAGAGGAGCATAAACTTCTCACCTTCTGCATGTGACAGCATAGCTGCCACAACATCGTCAGCAGTATGTTTCTTCACCTCATTACCAGAAATGGGGGAATATATCTTTCCAATGCGAGCAAATAAAAGACGTAGGAATTCATATATCTCAGTAGAAGTACCTACAGTAGAACGCGGATTGCGTGCAATAACCTTCTGCTCTATTGCTATTGCTGGTGGCAAACCTTTTATATAATCACATTCTGGTTTGCTCATACGTCCCAAGAACTGGCGTGCATAAGCAGAAAGACTTTCCACATAACGCCTTTGTCCCTCAGCATACAAAGTATCAAAGGCAAGGGATGATTTTCCCGAACCGCTGACACCAGAGATGACAACGAACTGATTACGTGGAATATCTACAGATAAATTCTTGAGGTTATTAACCCTCGCACCTTTTATCTGTATGACATCTTTTTCCATTGAAACTGATTGTGGGGAAATGATTACCCCCCGACATTGTCGAGGGGAATTTTTAGTTGCGGTGCGTACGGGACTCGGACCCGTGACCTCCAGCGTGACAGGCTGGCATTCTAACCAACTGAACTAACGCACCTTCATTATGTGTTGCAATTAGAAGTCTTTTTCTTAATTGCGGTGCAAAGGTAATATATTTTTCTCAAACTACCAAATAAATCAACACTTTTTAACAATCCAAAGACTCTTTCATGTCAATTTCTGCTCCTTGGGTATCTACAAACCTGTATTGCAGGAATGCAAGTTCCTGGGATGGTACCACCTTTACTGCCCACTTATATTTCCATGTCCACTGTCTCTTTATGCTCCATATACCTTTATTTATATAGGCATATACATAAGGATGAACATAGAGTGTAAAGCGCTTGATTCCGAAATTTACCAATCTTTCAATCTTCCTCTCTAGCGTATCAACAAAAAGAATACTGCTTTTTATCTTACCTTTTCCGTGGCATACAGGACACTCTTCATCAACAACAACATCCATTACAGGACGCACACGCTGGCGTGTAATTTGCATCAGGCCAAATTTGCTCAATGGCAAAATATTGTGTTTAGCACGATCCTTCTGCATATTCTTGCACATGCGCTCATACAGCAACTGACGGTCTTCTGCAAGATGCATATCGACAAAATCCACGACGATAATGCCACCCATATCACGCAGTCGTAACTGTCTTGCCAATTCGTCAGCAGCACCAAGGTTCACATCAAGAGCATTTGCCTCCTGTCCTTCTACACCACGTGAGCGGTTACCACTATTTACATCAACGACATGCATAGCTTCCGTATGTTCGATGATGAGATAGGCTCCACGGGAATAGTTTACTGTTGTTCCAAAAGAAGACTTCAGCTGTTTTGTTACATCGAAGTTGTCAAAGATTGGTAACGTACCAGTATATCTCTTCACTACCCCAACCTTGTCTGGAGCGATAAGTGACACATAATCCTTTACCTCTTGGAACACCGCATCATCATTGACATAGATATTCTCATAGGTAGAATTGAATAGGTCACGAAGAAGAGACACGGCACGAGATGTTTCTTCAAACACTAATGCCGGACGCTTCTGACCTTTTTGGGCAGTTTGAATACGTTTGCAGGTCTCCTCCCAACGAGAAAGGAGAACAGAATATTCGTTAGTAAGTTCTTCTGCTCGCAGTCCTTCTGCAACAGTACGAATTATGACACCAAAATTCTTTTTGTTGACTTTCTGAATAATCTGCTTCAGACGGGTACGCTCTGCACCATTCTTTATTTTTGACGATACATTAACCTTTTCGCCAAAAGGTATTAACACAAGAAAGCGCCCCGCGAAAGATATCTCACCAGAAAGTCGGGGACCCTTTGTAGAAATTGGTTCCTTGACAACCTGAACAAGCACATCCTCCCCCTGCTTAAGTGTTTTTGCTACACTACCCTCTTTTGGTAAATCCTGAAGACGAGTAGCTTTCGAGAATGGGAAAGGATTCTTGAAATCGCTTGCTAACTGTTTGAGATATTTATCCAGAGAGGCGTATTGAAGTCCGAGGTCAAGATAATGGAGGAAAGCATCTCGTTCATACCCAACGTCCACAAAGCATGCATTAAGTCCAGGCATTATCTTCTTGACCTTTGCCAGGTAGATATTACCCACACAAAAAGATGCCCCGCGAGGTACGTTTTGGTACTCTACGAGACTCTTATCTTCCAGTAATGCTATGGAGATATCTTTCTCCTTTGCCTCAATAATGACTTCGCTCGTCACGAGTTAGTTCGTTTTATTAAACTAATTATTTGCTCTTATGACGATTCTTTCTCAGTCTTTTTTTACGCTTGTGAGTAGCCATCTTGTGGCCCTTTTTCTTTTTTCCGTTTGGCATAATAATAAATATTTTAAGAAATTAATCTTTTGCTGTTACATCTTCACCTTTCATGCGTTGCTGAAAACTCTTCGCAGGCTTGAAACCTGGATAGTTGTGTGCAGGAACTACAACAGAGGTATTCTTTGTTATGTTACGTCCAATCTTCTGTGCACGTTTCTTGACAACGAAAGTGCCAAAGCCACGGAGATAAACATTTTCCTCTTCACACATTGCATCCTTTACAACCTTCATAAAAGCTTCCACACATACTGAGACATCTGTCTTCTGTACTCCCGTAAGAGTGGATATTTCATTGACAATATCTAATTTTGTCATATTTTTTTGTAGTATTTTTTTAATTTCGGCTGCAAAGGTACAAAAAAAAATTGGAAGACAAAGGAGATATGACTGTAAAAGAGAAAGAAGGAAGATAGTTTTAAGGTTTCTTAACAGTTTCGAAGCAACCTATATCATGTGTCATGTCTGCATATCGTTCATTACCGTTACGATCTGTAGTAAAAGTAAAGTTCGCATTTGCTTTTGATACAGGAAGAGTATTCTCCTTTGGAGTAAAGTTGTAGAAGAAGTTATAAGTATCAAACAATACGAAGCTGTTTTCAGGTGAGAAGTCTGTATTATTCACATCCTCAAAGATACAGTTCTCAAACATATACTGATAATCTGGAGTTGAAGCAGTACGCAGAATACAGGTATTGAAAGTAGCATTTAGTTTTTCCTCACCATCTTTATTCTCACTCCACAGCATAACATCATCAGCGTATCCTTTTATAAGGCTGTTATATACTCGTAAGGTAAGCGGATACTTCCAGTCATCACGCTTATTAAGGAAAGACAATGCCGCGCCTCTTGCAGAATCGAATGGATAATACTGTGCTATGGTACAATGTGTCATTGTAACATCTCCACCTAACAGCTTTACACAATCGTCAAAGGTATTACTGATTTGGGTATTCTCCATAACAATCTTGCATGATGTAGCTTCAAGTCCAACACCTTTTGCGTTATGTATTGTGGCATGTTTCAGGGTGAGCTTTGTCTGGTCTTGATTCTTTGCAGAGTCGCATACTACGGCATTTGTTGCTCCATGGATATCTACATAGTCAAAGGAATTGTCATGTGAAATATCATAGAAATGTATGCCGCCCCACTGACCTGGGTTATTATCATAGGTAAGGTTTGAAACCATTCTGTCAAGACGGTCACACCTCAGCGTTACCTCATTTTTCTTGTTTTCTTCATTCTTCTGGCCCTCTATCTTGAGAGTACCCTTAACATCTATGCCGGCATCTGAATGAAAATACATCGTAGTGCCCTTGGCTATAGTGACAACGGCGTTGGTATCAACAGTAAGCGTACCATATACAACTACTGGTTTTCCTTTGACATTACTGATGACAGAATCTTCTTTGAGAGTAGCATTCTTCATAAGAATAGCATCCCAAGAATAGGCATTAAGGGTAACATACTGAACAGTACCATTCTCCAACTGGAACATCAGGCGGTCTTCAACAAGTTTTGGAATATTATCACCATTATTCCTTGATGTCAATTCAACAAAGACACGAAGAGAGTCTCCTTCTCTCAATTCCATATCATTAACCTGAAAACCTGCATCGCTTCCAAGATAAGAGCCATTGACATTCACCCTGAAACCTGTCTGATTCATCTTTTCAAGATAAACTCTCGAAATACGGATACCATCACCACTATTGTTATACACCATAAGGGTTTTGTGTGGCGTAGGAACAGTTGAGAAACAGGTATCTAATGACAACACACCCTTTTCGAATGTCAGTGATCCTGACCCGAATGTGTCTTTATCGTTGCAGGAAACGAAAGACAAAGACGCACAGAAGAATGCTACTATAGATATGATTATTCTTATACACTTCATATGTTAGAATAACGCAGCTCAAGAATGTTTATTGTATTATCGGAGCAAGCTACGCTATGACTTATGCGATGCCCTGGTAACCAGATAATCTCTCCTTTGGCATCACACACAACACATTGCTCCAGCCTCTCATCCACATTGATTTTCTTATCTGTCAGGAAATCACTGATTAGTTTTGAGCATCCTTTCATACCATAGGGCTTAAAGCGGTCTCCCTGCTGAATGTGGCGAATTACCAATGGAGTGACCACCTTGTCAGCATCCAGAGTGGCAACAAAAGGTTCCTTGCTGGGTTTAAAATCATTGCCTTTAGGATAGGAACGAACCTCTAATTGTCCGCACTCCTTACCATCAGACATCTTGAGACGTTCTGCTTTCCATTTTCCTTTGGCAATAGCTTCTATCTGTTTTGAGGTAAAGCCCAATGGTTTTAGGGCCTTAAAAATATCGAGTTCTGCAGATTCTCCACCATTCACGACTGTTTCAGCCTCCTGCAGAAAACGCATCGTCTTTGCAAGATTTTTGCGTACAGCAGGAAATATATCTTCCATAAGGGGCAGTAATTGCAGCCTTATCTTATTACGAATGGCGTCTGTCTCCAAATTGGTGCTGTCTGTAATATAGTCCTGCTTTTTAAGAGCCAGATAGTCGAGAATCTCCTGACGGGACATATCAAGCAATGGGCGTACGATATACCCATTGCGATGTTTCATGCCTGTCAAACCAGTTATTCCTGTTCCTCGCATCAAATTCATCAGCATGGTTTCTATATTGTCATCCTGATGATGTGCCACAAGAATCTCTTCTGCATTTAGCTTCTGGCGCATTTCCTCAAACCACGCATAGCGCAACTCACGCGCTGCCATCTCAATACTCACCTTATGTTCTTTGGCATAAGCGTTAGTATCAAAATGTTTAACGTGCAATGGTACATTGTTCTTCTCACAAAGATTACGACAGAAGTTCTCATCGCGGTCACTCTCGTCACCACGTAAATGGAAATTGCAATGCAATGCCTCTACCGCATCTCCTTTCTCAAGGGTTTTCAAAAGAAGACATACAGAATCGGCACCGCCTGATAATGCTACAATTTTCATTCTATGTATAGAACCAATCCTTTGAGATATTCTCCTTCTGGATGGTATATATTTATTGGATGGTCTGCAGGCTGATGGAGCTGATGAAGAATTCTTATCTTCCTACCACTTTGTGCTGCAGCAGTAAATATGGCATTCCTGAAATTATCCTTTGTAACGACCTGCGAACAAGAGAAGGTAAAGAGTATTCCTCCTGGAGCAATCTTCTCCATTGCCTTTGCATTAAGGCGTGTGTAACCCTTTAGGGCGTTATGTAATGCACCCCTGTGTTTTGCAAATGCTGGAGGGTCAAGAATTATAAGGTCGTATGGGGATTGGCTGTTGGGGTTGTTGCCATCTGGGATGTTTGACAGAAATTTAAAAGCATCCTCGCAGAAGGCCTTATGTCTGGTGTCATTGGGGAAATTCAGTTCTACATTACTGTTTGTCAACGCAATAGCTTTCTCTGACGAGTCAACAGAATGTACCACTTCTGCCCCACCCCTCATGGCATAGAATGAGAATCCACCTGTATAGCAGAACATATTTAGTACTCGCCTGCCGGCTGAATATTTTTCGAGCAAAGCACGATTCTCGCGTTGATCTACAAAGAACCCTGTCTTCTGTCCACGCAACCAGTCAACATGGAATTTCAAACCATTCTCAATGGCGATATCATCTTTGGTTTCTCCATACAAGAAACCATTGACAACCTCTTCCTTAAATGGTAACGTCATCTCACTCTTGTAATACACATTCTCGATTTTGTCAGACAGAACAGCCATCAGGGCCTTTCCTATCTCCTTGCGACAGACATGCATACCTATTGAGTGAGCCTGCATCACAGCAGTCTTACCATATATATCTATTATCAGTCCTGGCAGACAGTCACCCTCTCCATGAACTAAACGATAGGCATCGGTTTGTGCGCCAAAATTCATTCTGCGTCGCACATCAAGGGCTACACTGAGTCTCTGTTGCCAATATCCTTCATCGATAGGTTCGTCGTCAAAGGTTAATATGCGCACCATGATAGAGCCACGCTGGAAATGTCCACGTGCTATAAAGTCACCATAATGCGTGATAACATCTACAATATCGCCCTCCTCTATGCCATCATCCATACGTTCTATGGCACCTGAGAACACCCATGGGTGAAAACGTTTCAGGGATTCTTCCTTCCCCCTTCGTAAATATACCTTCTTTAATAACGACATTCCTATTTAACCTTTAACCTTTAACCGTTAACCGTTATCATTTTCGTTAACTATCTCCAAAAAATAATCTTTCGTCTCCTTCAGGCGCATATACTCCTCATACAGCATGATACATGCCCATGCATCAGTAGCAGCATAGTCCTGCTGTTTCGTGCTTAGCACATCAGATTCCCAATTGGATAGTTGCTCGCGCTTCGAAATCCTTTGTCCAAAGATATTTGCATATAGTTTTGCGAGGCTGGTATCTTCAATACCCAATTCCAGCATGTGATCCTGCAGTTCAAAGAATCCCTGCGGCTTGAAATTCCCCAATGCTTTCAGTTGACGCACATCATCATCCCAAGAGAGTCCTATCTTCTTTACCTTTTTCGTCTCAAGAAGCTTTTTGATGGCAGGACAGAGGCCAAATCTGTTCAGGCGGAACAGAAAACAGGTATCATGGGTACTGACCTGTAACAATGACACCTTATTCTGATGTCCCTTCGTAAAACTTGGGCGTGTCTCAGTATCAAAGCCTAATATGTCAGCCTTCATGAGATAGCTGACAGCCTTATTAGCCTCCGCCTCTGTAAGAATCACCACGATGCGTCCTTTAAAGACAACCCTCGGAAGATCTTTTATCTTTGTCTTATCGTATTTTGAATATAACTTCTTCAATTAGAATTGCTCTAATATTTGAATACGTTTCGATGTCTCAGGGTGTGTAGCAAACATGCTGTTAAAGAATCCCTGAAGACCACTACTGAAAGCGTGTGGCTTAACGATAAATAGTTGTGCCACGTCCTCACGCTCTACATCCTGCAATCCGGGAGCACCGCTGATTTTTTTCAGTGCTGACGCCAGAGCTAATGGGTTACCACACAACTCTGCACCACCTGCGTCTGCCATATACTCACGTTTACGGCTGATGGCAAAACGGGTCAGTAAAGTGAAGAAATATGCTATAGCACTACATACAAGGCCCACAAGCATTATCACTATTGTTCCAGCACCATTATTGCGTCTGTCCCTGTTACCTCCACTGAACATAATATGGTTGAACATCATTCGCATCACCATACTCATTATGGTAGATACTATTCCCACAAAGATGATAGAGGTAATCAGCAGTCGTGTATCTCTGTTACGTATATGTGTCAGCTCGTGGCCTATTACTCCTGCCAGTTCTTCATCATTCAGAATATTCAGCAATCCCGTTGTAACAGTTACTGTATATGTCTTCTTGTTGATGCCAGAAGCAAAGGCGTTCAGCATATCGTCATGTACTACATTTATCTGTGGCATATCCATTCCACATGTCATGCAAAGGTTCTCGACGATGTTATATACTCGTGGATTCTCACGACGCTCCAAAGGACGTGCATTGGTAGCATGGGCTATCATAGAGGTGTTTGCAAAATATGCTATGGCGAACCATATTCCCACTCCAATGATAACCCAAGGAAGGGCACCAAGGAAATACATATTCACCTCCTGCCATGATACCTCATTAACCCATTCTCCTGCATTGTTATAGTAACCGCCATTAAGATAATTAACGATTGCTAAAAACACATACACCATGCCCAGCAAGATGCACGGAAAGAGCAGGAGCAATAGGAAGCTCATCCTATTGTTCCTGTCTATCTGAGTTTGTATTCCAACGTATTTCACGCTTTAACTTTTAATTCTTAGTTTCAAGTTTCACCTTTCAATAGCTCTTCGCTCTTAGTTCTTCGCTCTTAGCTCTTATTTCTCAGGTTTCAATAGCTCTTCGCTCTTAGTTCTTCGCTCTTAGTTCTTCGCTCTTAGTTCTTCGCTCTTAGCTCTTCGCTCTTAGTTCTTCGCTCTTAGTTCTTCGCTCTTAGTTCTTCGCTCTTAGCTCTTAGTTCTTAGTTCTTAGCTCTTAGTTCTTAGCTCTTATTTCTCACCTTTCACATTTAAAACTTCACCTCTGGTGCCTTCTCTATGGCAGCACGCTGCTCTGGTGCCACTTCGAACATAGGCTCTTTATGGAATCCGAACATGTTGGCAATCAGATTATTAGGGAATGACTGCACAGAATTGTTCAATTCCTTTGTAGCACTGTTAAAGAAGCGACGTACAGCAGCAAGTTTGTTCTCTATATCAGCCAACTCACTCTGCAGCTGCATGAAGTTCTGATTAGCCTTCAGATCAGGATAATTCTCCACACTGACCTTCAAACCTGCCAAAGCACTTGACAGCATATTGTCTGCTGCCACCTTGTCATTCACACTCTGAGCACTCATACAAGCACTACGAGCTGCTGTGATGCGCTCCAAGAGTTCTTTCTCATGAGTAGCATAGCCCTTTACTGTGTTCACCAGCTGGGGAACAAGATCATAACGCTGCTGAAGCTGAACATCAATGTTAGCAAAAGCATTTTCACGATTGTTGCGAAGTCTTACCAGAGAGTTATAAGCTCCCACCAACCATAAGACAATTAACACCGCAACTACAATAAGAACAATAACTGTTGTTGACATAATCTTTTTATTTTAAATTTTCACATTTCACATTTTACGTTACACATTTCACATTTCACGTTACATCGTGCAAATATACAACATTTATGCCAATTTTCATGCTCGTAGCACTTATGATTATATTAAATAAAGTGAAAAACGCCAAAAAACTTGCTCATTTTCAAGAAAAACATTACTTTTGTCACGATAATTTTGTATCTACAAAAGCTAACCATTTAATATTATTTATTTTTTAAGATGAAAAAACTAATCCTTTCTTCTTTTCTTTTGGCAGCAGCATTGAATGTTGGCGCTATAAACAAAATGAAGGTAAATGTCTCAAAACCAGGTGCTCCGGTACAAAGCACCATGTATGGTATTTTCTTTGAGGACATCAACTACGCAGCTGATGGAGGTCTTTATGCCGAGTTGATTATGAACCGCTCTTTCGAGTACCCTAACGCCTTTGCTGGCTGGGATATCTCTGGCAAGGTTTCACTGAAGGATGATGGTCCTTTCGACAAAAATCCGCATTACGTTCGTCTGGCACCTTCTGGACACAGCGACAAGCATACTATGATTGAGAACCATGGTTTCTTTGGCATTGGTGTAAAGGGTGGCGAGGAATATCGTTTCTCTGTATGGGCTCGTGTACCAAACGGTGGCACTTCCAAGTTGTATATCGACATTGTTGACAATGCCACTATGAGCGACGACCAGAAGTTGGGCAGCGGCAGCGTAGAGGTCAGCGGCAGTGAATGGAAGAAATATACAGCCATCATCACACCTAAGCGCACTTATGCTAAGGCTCACATCCGCGTTTGGGGTGACAGCAAGACAACAACAGATGTTGAGCATGTGTCACTCTTCCCGGTAAAGACATGGAAGGGCCGCGAAAATGGTATGCGTCAGGATTTGGCACAGGCTCTTGCTGACCTGAAACCTGGTGTTTTCCGCTTCCCTGGTGGATGTATCGTAGAGGGTACTGACCTTGCAACCCGCTATCAGTGGAAGAATACTGTAGGACCTGTTGAGAATCGTCCTCTCAACGAAAACCGTTGGCACTACACCTTCACAAGCCGTTATTTCCCTAACTACTTCCAGAGCTACGGACTGGGATTCTTCGAGTTCTTCCAGTTGTGTGAGGACTTCGGATGCGATGCTCTCCCTGTCCTTTCCTGCGGATTAGGATGTCAGTTCCAGAATGCAGTAGATAAGGGTAAGGAAACAGTTGCTCTCGAAGACCTTGACCCATACATCCAGGATGCCCTCGACCTCATAGAGTTCGCTAATGGCGCTCCTGACACCAAGTGGGGAAAGGTACGTGCCGATATGGGACACCCAGCACCATTCAACCTGAAGTTCATGGGTATTGGTAATGAGCAGTGGGACTACAAAGACAATCCTGTCTTCACTGAGCGCCTGAAGAAGTTCCTCGATGTTCTAAAGAAGAAGCACCCGGAAATCAAGTATATCGGCACAACAGGTCCTGACTCAGAGGGTTGGAAGTTCGACCTGCTTCAGCCAAAGATGAAAGAGCTGAAGGTTGACCTGTATGATGAGCACTTCTATCGTAACGAAGACTGGTTCCTTGATAAGGTCAACCGTCATCGCTATGACAACTATGACCGCAAGGGTCCGAAGGTTTTTGCTGGCGAATATGCTTGTCACGGAAAGGGCAAGAAGTGGAATCACTTCAACGCAGCCCTTATGGAGGCAGCCTTCATGACAGGATACGAGCGCAACTGCGACATCGTACACATGGCTACCTATGCCCCACTCTTCGCACACGTAGAGGGATGGCAGTGGAGACCTGATGCTATATGGTATGACAACCTCAAGTCCTTCAAGACCTGCTCTTATTATGTACAGCAACTCTACAGTCTTTACAAGGGTACCAACGTACTTCCTATGACAATGGATGGCAAGCCTATTGCAGGCGATGAGGACCAGAATGGCCTCTCTGCATCAGCTGTTGTTGATAAGAAAGAGAAGGCTGTATATATAAAGGTGGCAAATGTCAGCGACCAGACACAGCAGATAATGATAGAGCTGAAGGGTCTCAAGGGTGTAAGCAAGAATGTGAAGGTTATCTCACTGTCAAGTGACGACCCGGTAGCAGAGAATTCCATCAAGAATCCTGAGAAGATAAAGCCACAGGAAGGTATGGTAACCCTTGATGGCACAACCCTCAATGCTGACATCCCTGCAAAATCATTCGCAGTATATGTAATAAAGTAGGAGCTCTTAGCTCTTAGTTCTTAGTTCTTAGCCCTACAGCTCTTAGCCCTTAGCTCTCCAGCTCTTAGCTCTTAGTTCTTACTCGCTAAAAGCCAAAAACGATGGCGCAAGATGTACGAAACATCCTGCGCCATTTAATTTTAGAACGTCAGGTGGGTCTCACCATCCCAGTTGGTATTCACCGTCACACCAGTGATAGACGTTGACGATGAGCCAGAGCCATCGAAGAACGCACCCGAGAGCCACGTGATGTGATTCTGCTGCATGGGAACGTCAAACTGACGACTGTGTAGCTCATTGCCACTGGCATCGAGAGCCGTCACAGTGAGGACGATGTTGTCCGAAGGTTCATGCAGAAAGGTGTAGAGGTCGAACTGCTTCTCGCTCACAGTCGCAACGTCATACGTCACTGTCTGCTTACTGTTCACACAGCCCATACCTGTTACAGCATTGAAAGCCCCAGAACCACCGGTATAGTAGAACTGCAGCTTCTTGACTTCTGCTGGAATGTCATCGGTCACAACAAACCTACACAGCGCCACAATGCGGTCCATCGAAATATTGAGTTCTACTGGCTCCTCACCAATATTTACCTCGCCATAGCATAGAAATGTGTCGGTGTAGCCCGTCGAATTCGTAAACTGGATTTTCCCAAGGTTTGTCATCGTGGGGTTGCCATTGGCACTATGACCTACAACCACCAACTGATAGGTGCCCTCCTCAAGTTGAAAGGCACACTGTCCAAAACCTGACTTGTCTGACGTTTGGTTCACCTGCTTCAGTCGTGACCCGCCTTCATCGTAGATGGCGAAGTTCAGACGGGTGCAAACATCCGAGACCGCAGTTCGAGTCAAATTGGCAAATGGTGCCTTTTCAATCTCGTACACGTTCACACGCAGGTTCCCCTCTACATCGTCTGTCTCACCATCCTCAAGAGTAATGGGCTTCTCGCAAGACAGAAGCACAAACGTAGCACATATCATGGTCAGCGTGAATACCACACTGAACATCATGATTTTTCTACTTATCATACTTCTTTCAATCAGAAGTTACCATTATACTCAGAGAGCCAATCGGTATTCAACTGAAAGGCACCGCTCAAAGCATCGTTGGTGTACATCGCACCAGTAAGTATGGTGGCACGGTTGCGCTTGAAAGGCACGTTTTCGACGGTCTTCGAGAAGAGCGTGTTACCCTCGCTATCCAGCGTCTCGATGGTCACATTGAGATTCTGCTCATCAGTAGCCAGGAAGAGGTAAGTGACGGATCTTGTAATCCCACCTACTGCAACATTGGTAGGCACAGTGTTTGAGAAACCCGTATTGCTGGTGGCCAAGCCTGTGGTTGGATTGAAACTCTTGCTGCCAGCAGAGAATGTCATGCGAACGTTAGTGGCATTGGCCGTGCGACCGTCGGTAGATTCTAACCCTAATCTGGCAACGATACGGTTCAGCGTGGCACTGATGTCCACCGCACTGGTGTTGGTGATGTTCACCACCTGCGTATAGGCGAATGTCTCACGCGAATGGTCACTGGTGTAAGCAGCCTCCGTCGGACTCGTCAGCGTAAACACATCACCATCACCTTGGCCTCGGGCTATCACCACCATCGTGTAGCTGCCCATAGGCAATGAGCACTCAAACTCACCAAAGGTTTCACCTTCTTCTAGAGCACCCTTCACCTGTTCATGCTTAAGCACTTCCGTACTACCACTGTAGAATGCCAGCGTTACCGCCTTCACGCCATTGTAGTCAGCCACATCCTGTGCCGCACGTGTCGTGGGAAGTTCCTCCTGCGAAACAGAAAACCCCGTAACATGCACCTTCACCGGCGCCACAGCCTCCTCCATTTGAGCGTTATTCACCATGTTTTCTGATTCTGTGCTGCAAGCAGCAAACAGCAGGACTAATCCTGCAATGAAAAAATTTTTCATAATAATAATAAAAAATTAAATTAATAAATAAAAATAATGGTGACCCACCCGGCCACCGCTTTAAATAACAACTTAATTCTTTAAAATTATATGTAAAATCGAAAAAAAAAATCACATTATCCCCACTTTTTCCTCAAAAAAAGCCTGTCGCTTCTACTGTGCCCGACGGTTCCCCCGTCGGGATAATCAAAAAAGGCCGACCAGCATCTGCCAGTCAGCCCTCACCTCATAAGCTGTAAGCCTTTAAGCCGTAAGCCGTAGGCCTTAAGCCTTCGTTACATCTTCTTACATCTCACATCTTACATCTCACATCTTACATCTCACATTTCACATCTCACATTTCACATTTTCAACCGCTCTTAGCTCTTAGCTCTAAGCTCTCCAGCCCTTCGCTCTTAAGCTCTTAGCTCTTAGCTCTTAGCTCTACAGTTCTAAGCTCTCCAGCCCTTAAGCTCTTAGCTCTTAGCTCTACAGTTCTCCAGCCCTTAGTTCTTAGCTCTTAGCTCTCCTGCCCTTAGCTCTACAGTTCTTAGCTCTTAGCTCTCCAGCCCTTAGCTCTTAGCTCTACAGCCTTCCAATCAACAATCTGCCACAGCGCAGAGAGATGAGCAGCGCGTCGATTCTGATAATCCAGATAATACGCATGCTCCCACACATCAAAAGTCAGCAACGGCTTCAAGCCCTTTATCACAGGATTAGATGCCCCCTGCTCTTGCGTGATGACAAGTTTGCCGTCCTTATCTGCTGACAGCCACACCCAACCAGAGCCAAACAGTCCAACGCCCTTAGCTTCAAACTCAGCCTTGAAAGCCTCAAACGACCCGAAGTCCCTATCTATCGCCTCCGCCAGTTTTCCACAGGGAGCCGATTTCGGTTCACTGTCAGTTGTTCTCGCATCCAAGGGAGCCGATTTCTGATCCATGTCCCGTTCTTTCTGAGTCGATTCTATCGACTTACCCTTAAACTGCCAGAAATACATCTCATGATTCAGTATCTGTCCTGCGTTATTAAAGACAGCTCCAGCAGGAGCCTTTCGCACAATTTCCTCCAGCGTCATACCTTCATACTCACTGTCCGGCAGAAGCTTATTAAGATTATCCACATAAGCCTGCAGATGCTTCCCATGATGAAAAGCAATCGTCTCCTTACTGATCACCGGCTCCAACGCCTCCTCAGCGTATGGCAGCACCATCAATTCAAACTTTCTCATATCCATTAATATTAATGCTTTGCCCTTTGTGTCGCGTCCTGTTCTGTTACATAGGAATGCTTCGTCTTTTATGTCGCGATTTTATCGCGCCCCATCTCTCCGTACATCTCCGGTTCCCATTGGTGCCGCTGCATATCCACGTGTCCGTTGGCTTTGAATGTCACGTTCTCCTCCTCCAACAACTCCCGTTGTTTACTCCACCCAGGTGCCGTGCGCCCCATTTTGTTCACCACCCTGTGGCAGGGCAGCTTGTCGGCTCCCGGTGTATATCGCAGGGTCCTTCCCACCATCCTTGCATGGCTCGGCCATCCCGCCAGCAGTGCGATATGTCCGTATGTCGTCACTTTGCCACGAGGAATCTGGCTCACGATGTTCAACACATCGTCGCCAAAAGCCCTCGCCTCTTCTGCCGTCATCTTATCAGGATAATCCTTCATTCCTTTTGGTTATATTTCTGCTGCAAAGATACAAAATTCCCAAGATTTTCAATCAAAAATCCCAAGATTTTTCAACTTTTGGAACAGTGAGCGCCATCAAAGCTTGCTTGGTAATGACCGAGTCGTGACTAAAGTCAACGCAGTTAATCAAAAAGTTCTTTTCGTTATCGTTAAGGTTATCGTTATCGTTGATAATATGTTTTTTCTGCTCAAAGCCGTGAGTAAGCGAGTACAGACGAGAACTTGTTCTCAGTATGTCGAGCGAGAACGAGTTCGACGAAGTCAAAGAACCAGGGTTTTTCGCATTGCGCAAAACAGGATGCACCTCAGCAATTGAAATACATTTCATTGCATTCGGTTTTCACTGTTTTTCTTTTTGAGAGTATAAACCTGATGCCAAATCGGGTGTAGAAGTTTAAAGGATATGTGCTTAGGAACTACCTACCACACTCTCAACTTACCACTGACTCTCAACTCTACACACTAAACTATAAACTTTACAGAAATGGTTTTCGTCTTTTTCGATGTTTTCGGAATAAATAACCGCCAATCGCTCTTCGCTCTTAGTTCTCCAGCCCTCCAGCTCTTAGTTCTTAGTTCTTAGTTTTACAGTTCTTAGCTCTTAGCTCTACAGTTCTTAGCTCTTAGCCCTTAAGCTCTTAGCTCTCCAGCCCTTAGCTCTTAGCTCTTAGCTCTACAGTTCTTAGCCCTTAGCCCTTAGCCCTTCGCTCTTACCCCTTCGCCTCAAGATTCTTCATCATCCCTTTTAGCATTCGGATTAGTTCTCCAGCCCTTAGCTCTACAGCTCTTAGCTCTTCCTCCGTAATATAACCGAGATCATGTGAAATATCAAGTTGGCATAAAGCCTCCATCAGTGAGCCATAGGCTATGTTTAGGAAATTACGTTTCTCTTTATCTGTAGTACGTGATAGCCCTTCAACGATATTTGATGGAACAGAAACTATAGCCCTACGTATCTGATCACAAAGTGCAAATCGTTCTTCACCAGGAAACTTTTTCATCAGCTTATAGACATCATTCACTATACCCTTAGCTTCCTGATAAACCTTCAAGTTCTTATAAAATAACTTCGCTTCCATACTCTTAGTTCTAAGCTCTACAGTTCTTCGCTCTACAGCTCTAAGCTCTACAGCCCTTAGCTCTTTGCTCTTTGCTCTTAGCTCTACAGTTCTTAGCTCTTCGCTCTAAGCTCTAAGCTCTCCAGCCCTTAGCTCTCACCTTGTCAATTACCCAAAATCTGCTCCGCATGTTCTTTCGTCTTCACCTGCTTACCAGCAAATATCTGCTCTATGACGCCCTCTTCATTAATGATGAAGGTCGTACGTATAGTACCCATCGTCTTCTTGCCATACATATTCTTCTCTCCCCAGGCCCCCATCGCCTCTATGAGTTCGTGGTTGATATCAGCAATCAATGGGAATGGCAGCTGATGCTTCTCTTTAAACTTAATATGTGATGCAGCAGAGTCCTTACTCACGCCAACCACTTCATATCCCTTACCCTGCAGTTCACTGTAGTGATCACGCAGACTGCAAGCCTCCGCAGTACATCCACTCGTATTATCCTTCGGATAGAAGTACAACACCAGTTTCCTACCACGATAGTCACTCAGACGGATTTCTCGTCCCTGTTCATCCAAGCCCAACACCTCAGGCGCCTTATCTCCAATGTTCATAAATATAATGATTATTCAAAGCGTTACAATTTGTAACGGTTTCATTTCCTTCTTCTTGAGCCTCTGTTTCAACTTATTCCAATACTTACGAGCTGTCTGGTAGTCACTATCCGTCAGATATCTAAATTTCTCTCCCCAAATTATCTATATTTTTTAGATATTTTTCAATTATAGAATCCTATCTTCTCAAATGGGTTTGTACGCCCGACTGAAAGAAACTCTACACTCTACACTTACCACTGACTTTAAACTTTAAACGTTAAACTTTAAACTTTACAGAAATGGTTTTCGCGTTTTTAGATGTTTTCGGAATAAATAACCGCTAATAGTTCTTCGCTCTACAGCTCTTAGCTCTTAGTTTTCTATTTCTCCAACGCCCTCTCATCCATCAGGAACTCCTGGAGGCTCATAATCAGAATTCCATTCTCGTCATTGTGCCGTATCACATTGTCCTTGGTCACAACAACCTTCCTGAACCCGTCACCTACATTCACCAGCGGACGCTCCTCCTGCAGCCGTTTTTCTGTTGTAGGTATTGAGAATGCCGACTGTACATACACCCGTCTCTATCAGATGCCTTTTGAAGAGTTGAAACAACAAGTACGACTTCCCGCATCGTCTAATGCCGGTCACTATCTTCACACGCCCGTTGCCCTTGTGTGCAATCAGCCTTTTCAGATATCTGTCGCGCTTAATCTCCATTGTTATTCATTTAATATTTTTGCAATTCTTGCAATTTTATAAAATAATTTCTTTTGTAGAAAAACGCCTTTAATATATTCTTATTGCATCCTATGCCAATTATTTCATTTAATTAACCATTTTAGGATAATTTTACCTTAATTCTTCTACTCTACAGTTCTTCGCTCTTAGTTCTAAGCCCTAAGCTCTTAGCTCTACAGTTCTTAGCTCCTTGCCAACTCCTTGCCGTTAAGATTGGATCCGTCTACTTTTTCCGTAGTCTTTTCCGTAGTCTTTTCCGTAGTCTTTTCCGTAGTCTTTTCCGTAGTCACCACATCCTTCGCCTGCCTAATGGTAGCATACACCATAAACTCATTCTTCTGGCAAAGCATCCGCATTTTCTACAGGAGGCAAGTAATCCGCTGCTTTAGTAGGAGAAATTACCGAGTGACCAAGTTGTGATTCCAGTTTGTCACATCATCTTTGTGCTCACCATGCACTATCATTATTTTTTCCTTCTTATCGTCTCCCATATTAATTGATTTCATTTTTGAAATGCCATTTTGGCGTTTCAAACCGTAAACCATAAACCATGGATCGTGAACATTGAATCCTTAACCATGAACCACAAGTAGTCTCTTCTATAGTCATATCATATTCTCTTTCAATAGGGTATCACAATCCGTGATACCCTTTATATTTCATCACCTCTTCGACCCCGGCACTTAGTGACCTGCCGTGAGTTATGGAATATATTCATTACTCTGGACCTTGAACGGAACTGCAGCGAAAGTTGTGGTTCCGTTTTATTGTTTATCCCCATCCACAATTAAATTCTTCACCTTATGCTTTTTTGTACTTCTCTAAAAATTTATAGCTCATTATATACAGATTCCTATGGGCTCTGGTGCAGGCCACATACAGTTTATTCTTTGTTTTGGGATTCAACTCATTTAACCTTCCTTTTTCTAATAGACCTTGCGTAGTCTTATTCAAAACCACACAAACATCTACAAAAGAATCTATCCCTTTTGAAGCGCCCCAGTTCATTGATGCACTTCTATACATGTTGCTCTTTTCAAGAAAGAGTTTTGGTATGCGGTCATTAACTATTATATCATCCGCATCTTCTTCCCTCTCAATGATATATACATGTCCGCTTGCTTCACCTGTAGATTCTATGGCTATTCCCATCCCATTCACAAAAGCACAAACCTCAGCACAGCATCGATGTGTTCTCGCCAAGGTTTCAGTGTCTATTGTAACACCCACATCCTGCCATTTCTTAATATACTTTTTGAATGCGTCATAGAGTCCATGATTTACATTCCCATCATTGCTTGTTTCGTAGGTATGCTGAAAGAAATCCCCCACAAAAAGCGATTCACACCTGTTCGGAATAATGGATAACAACAGATTGAAATCGTGTCCGGCCAAATCCTGTACCTCGTCTATGAAAAAAAAATCATAGTATTTATCCAAACGCTCTCTTATTTGCTCCACACTATTTGTAACACAATAATATGCAATGCGATTAGAGAACATCCTGCCTGCTTTGGTCTTATAAAACGCATCAGAGCCTCTATGATAACGAGTTTGCTCTGGTGGAAAATCAAAACAAATACCTTTTGCCTTCATACCAAGCCCAGAATAGGGCTTGAAGCAGAAAGAATACAGAAATTGGAAATACTTCAGCACTTTGATATTATCAGGAAAGTAGCCATACTTTCTCACTATTGAATGCCGCAAATGCTCGTAATTATTTTTCGTGTAGGTCACAAGCAAAAAACGATGCTCTAGGTCTAATTTGTTTATCAAATATGTAGTCTTTCCTGAGCCCGCAACAGCCAGCATTAAGCACTTACCCATTCCAAAGCATTTTTGATATACAGAGGAGTCACCAAAGTTTCACTTTTCCGTGAAAGCAATCTGTAAGCGACTTCCGCTTTATTGGCTAACATATATTCCTGCACAGTCAATGTCCTGCGTCCCTCCTCAAACAATTCATTACAATCATTCTGATTGTCATAATACACTGCTACTTCAAAGGTTCTACGCGCATTGCTGTCATCAGCATAAATCTGGATATTGTCAAACTCATTGTTCATATACCCTTGATACGCATCCATTATATTTTCAGCATAATTGCCATCATTATCGGTAATTACTGCCACACGCATCTTCAGCTCTTTGGCAATTTCCAAATAACGCTTGAAACACTTTCCATCTACAGATATAACGTCAATTCCCAGTTCAGTCAACGAATGATTCAACACTCTACGACAGAAGGCATCCATCAAAATAAACTCAGCATCACCTTCTACCAGTATCACTTTCTTTGCCAGAACAAACTGGAGCATATTGTTATCTGGAGCCTTCATGAAGAACTTGGCAGTTTCATCACCAATAAAACTCATTGCTGTCGTCCTTTGAGGCGTTGCACTGTTCATAAGAATACAGTTCCTTAAATCCAGTCGAGTGCTAATAAGGTCACTATGAGTTGAAATGAAAATCTGAGCTTGGTTATTCTTCTCAATATCATCTATCATCTTACGCATATTCAAATGGCTAAGATGATTTTCAGGCTCTTCAAGCATAATAACGGGAATATCAGGTGCTCTTTTCAGCGCAAGCTGTGTTTTAACAACACATTGCACACCAGTTCCCTTTTCGGTGATGGGGACACCATCCAACTCTATTGTCAGGTCATTCTCCAGACAGTTCTTACCAGTATTCTTCACAGCAAATGTATAGCCGTCAGGTAACTTATTGTTGAATGGGGCAAGAACATTAGCTTTAAACCCAGCCTTTGAGGTTCCATAACTATGTTTTGTTGCAAGTTGCTCTACCTGATTCAAGGCAACGCCATATATGGTCGAAATGAAATCATTCAGTGCATATTCGTTTCCAATAGTGCTGTTATCCAGAAGGATAGTCTTCAACTTTTTGGTATAGCCATTATAAACTTCACCACTGAAGGTTGTGAAAGAAATTGTATAAAACTCAAACGGAAAAGAGGCGTCTGCTGATTGTAAAACCGCTTGCGTTTGGCGACTCAACAGAATATCAGGCTCAAACAGCATTCTAATGCCATAAGCTACGTTTCCATCGCTATTTAAATTACCATCAAGGCCTTCTTCTGCTGTATTACCCAGATACAACTCCACGAATAATTCTGGAAGATTGGCCAGTTGCTTGTCACCTGCCATGAATTCCCTTATTACATCAACATTAAACAAGGTCTCAATGCCAATAATTTCCACTCTGTGGCGGCTACCACGTGCTGTCAAGTCTATTGCCTCCAAGACGGAAGACTTACCAGACTCGTTATCACCCACGAGAATATTTCTCCCCTCCTTGAAGGGTATTTCAAGGTCTTTAAAGCGTCTGTAATTGTGGAGTTTAATTTTCTTGATATACATACTACATTCATTACTTACAATCAGAATGGCAATTCAGTCTCATCCAACTTAAACTCATTGAAATCACCGCTCTGCAACGGTATGTCAGCAGGAAAATCCATGGCACTTGCCACTTTGCTTGCACTACGGCTCTTGTATGCGGGCTCTTCATCAGGCACATACTCAATGCCTATACGTTTTGTTGCTTGATTCACCAAACTATCGTGATTAAAAGAATATATCTCTAACCTGTCATCATAAACCAAATGCAAATGATTCAGATAGTTCTTTGAACGGGGATAGACCCTCCACCTGATAACCTCATCCGGAATAGTTGTCACACCACCGTCACTCCTTAAAACAATAACACCCTTTGTAAACTCCAGAACAATGCCAAAATATGAAGCACCTGCGCTTATTGGTCGCCCTATATTTGAGGGCAATATCACACTTTGAAGCGGCTGATAATACTGCTCACCCTTTTCAAGGTTTGCAGCGTTATTGAATTTAAGCACATTCAATTCATTGCCCTTGATTCTATATATCTTATCATCAATACCCCAGCAAAAATCAGAATCAGAAACGCCTCCAAAAATGTTCTTTGCATCAATCACCTCATCGAAATCCCTATACACCTTCAAATTCTTACTACCCAACCGTGCTATGTTCACATCACTCAACGGTTTCCAGTTGAAAAGAGCCATAAATGACTCGTCTACGTATGATGAACTGAAGACACTAAGAAAAGAGTAATTAGAGAAACTCGATGGCTTATTGCTGATTCTGTACACCCGTGTCTCATCAACGCTCTCTAACGCCTGCGGCCTTATCACATCCTCTTTCACAAGATTCAGTTCAAAAAGTCCTTCAGAGCCAGCAGAAAGAGCAATTTGTGGATACTTATTAGCATGTAATGACAACACCCGGCAATCCCATAACTTAGTATCTTTAGGACCTATTGATGGGTCAGTTGCGCTTTTATTGAGCACACGCCTGTAAATACCCTTATCCACAGCAAAATATACGTTGTTTGCATACACCTCCGTATCTGTTGGCAATTCACTCAGAGGCATGTCAATTTCTTGAAGCTGCGCTGATACCATTTCGTCAAGCGAAAGACATACCGATTGGCTGGCCAAATTTTGATATTGCTGCAACAAAACAGTATTATAGCTTTCCTCACCAAATATATATGCCACTTTTTTATTATAGAGGAAGTTGCCCTCCATGAAACCAAACACGAACGGAAGCCTCACCTGAAACTTGGGCATAACAAAATAGTTAATGAGCCTATTCCAGTCATACACCTGCACAGAGCCATCCATAGTCCAGACATATAGTTTACCTCTATAAATCTGACAGTCATAATAACGCCCCGGTATTACTATCTTCAACGGAGCCAGTTGTATCTTGTTGTTCTCTACAGATTGCATGGCTGACCTCCTTTTATCTTTTTCATCGTTGCACCACTTATTATATTGGCATCATACCATTGTCTCAAAACATTTGCTGGCGGAATGTCCTGGTTGTTCTTCATATAGTTGGCTGGATAGCCATGCCATTGCTCGTTCTTGTTGCTATCCACAAACTTTGCTATCTTCAAATTCATTTTCTCTTTTGACTCACCTACCACACACACTTCACTGTCACCAACAAGCAGATTCCAAGCCGTGTAGTTCCACTTATCCTCATACCCCAACTTTAAGGCATCTCTGAATAATGCCACTTCTTTGGGCATCTTTATAATCCAATGACTTTTCTCAGCATTGCGTCCACGATGCTTCTTGGAGATGGTATAAATAACCTCTCTTTCATCCGTGATTTTTATTTTGTTCTGGTAGTCAAGCTTATATTTAATCATAACTTCCTCCACTCAATAGCCACATTCTCCAGTGCTTTTGCTCTGTTTCTTGACTGTACTCCTTCCATTTCCGACCGATTCTTCCTCAATGGCCATTCTGCATCTATACGGCTTGTTATCTCCGCTACTACGCTCTTCATTTCATTGCGTTTTTCAGTATTCCCCGCCAGCAATTGTATAACTCCTGCATTGTTCATGGCAATCAGCAGATCATCCACCTTCATCACATACCGGCAACATTTCTCCACGTACAACTTCAGCCCATCAAGATAAGTCTGTACCGCCACCATGCCGGCCAGAACGAGAACTGATGTATAATCAGTCTTGAAATATCCACCAGCCGCACGAATCTGACCAAACAGACTATCCATCATTCTGTTCCAATATGCCTCTCTCTCACCTTCATCAAAAACATCCAGACTTGCTACCATCAGCATCCAGCATAACAGATGGCCCTCCCTATGACAGCTATCAAACTGCTTGCTTGGTTGCAACACGGTCCACCCTTCATACCAAGTCTTGTACCGATCAAACCAACAAAAAATATCAACTTTGTCCGTATAACATTCACATAGAATCTTAGCCACAATATCACAGTCACCTATCAACTTGTTGTCAATCGCAGATACTGGCAGTATTTTTTTCATAGATACTGTTTCCATTATCTTATCGAGCAGAGCAACAAAAGCATCAGCAGAAGGTTTGTTTTTTGCTGACAGGTAGATTTCTCCTATATATAGCAGATACTGCAAATCTCCAGCTGTCAAAGGTAATTCTTCTGGACTATAGATCTTCAGCGTTTCATCTTTCAAAACCTTGGTACATTCGTTATATCCGTCGCTGGTGGCATTCTTACGGGGTGGCACAATGTCTTGCTTGGCAAATGCCCAGCCAGCCAATCTTTTCGGGTCAAGAATACTCTTCAATAGCCTCAACCCTTGAGAAAAATAGCCCGGCAAAGCTTTCCACCATAATTCATTGACCTCTTTCCACGCATCTTCAAGCCCTCCAGCGGGTTTACGGCCAAACGATTCCTCCTCATAAGACAAAAGATTGGCTGATGTCCTCGCACATATTTCATACAAATATTCCCTAATCAGAGCATAAGCAGTCAACGGATGGCTTATATCCCGTACCCCTAATTCCGACATCAATCCGAGTAAGTCCTCAACTTCAGTTATCTGGTACAACATAGATGCCTGCAATATGGGATAGTCGATTGCCTCAAACAGCGCCGCCATATCACCATACATCTTAGCCTCAGCAAGCATACTCGTCACATACCACAACTTATCGTGAAAAACCATGCAGGCATCATTTTGCAAAATAATATGCGCCCGGTCTGCCATTTCCGCATCCGATGTTTCACGGTAGTACTCCTGATAAGCAGACAATTTTTCCTCACTTCGATATTCTATCGACATCTGCAGCATCTCCGCAGGATTCAGTTCCCATTCATCCACATATTGCTTTAATAGTCCTTCTTCAACATGGTAGTTCAATATGAAATAAAGAGAAGTACCCTCTACCGTCCAATCCAAAAAAGTAGTTGTCCAAAAACGGGAGTCATTACAACAAAGGCTTCCAAACCTACTGAACAACCAGTCTGTTACGTCATTCACGTATGGTCTGCCTTCATGGAACACATCTTGTTTTGTCAGATGGCAATGATACAGGAATTGCCTGACAGCTTCATCTATCAAACCTTCCCTCTTCTCTGTATAGTTCTGCAAGTCATCAGCTTTTTCAGCCGTTGCACGCATCGGATGATCTTTTATTAAAGCATCCACCTCTCCCGGAGCGAGCAAATACTCAGTTCCAAGATGCTTTAATATCAGAGCAGACACCGCCTCAATGAATCCGTCAGCCTCCTTACAGCAATCCCCCATTTCATTCATCTTCTGTGCAAAGACCAGTTGGTCCCAGACATTCTGCATGTTGGAAGCGCTACGATATCTTATTTCCCGTGAAACTTTATGTCTCTCTACCATCTTTGTTAGCCATTAAAAAGAGTGGACTGCCACGTTTACACCGTTATCAAGTTTAGTCCAGTAATAATCAAAGGCCTTTCTTATAAGGTCTTTGTCTGTTTCAGAAACTACCTCACAAACCCCTGTTGATTTTTGTATAGAAGTATAATTATTGACCGAGGAGCCTATCAGATACACTTTTTCGTCAACAAGCAAGAACCTATCATGTGTTTGCCAGTCTTTTACAGTTGCCTTGGGATGACCCACCTTCAATGTACATCCTGACCTAATGGCCGGTGTCATGGCGGTTTCCATGGTTGTTACGCAATCATTCTTAAAAGCCTCTAAACTACCACCCGACTGTTCGGTTATTATCTTTATCGAAATACCTGGATGCGACAAACACCCCAAAAATGCAGCATCCTCTTTACGGAAGTACGAATCCCATATATATACCTTATGTTCTGCAAGTTTCAATATCTCTTGATACAAACTTGGAGGCGCACCGCCACCTTCCGGCTTACAATAAAAGTGGTAGTGCTCTCCCTTGTACATATTGAACTCTTTTGCAAACACGTCCAAAGGATTACCTGGAGTTCCACTACTCGGTGGTGCTGTTGTCGGAATCGTCCCCGTTACTGTTGTTAGTGACATAATTTTCAATCCACATGGTAGCATTGTTATCATACCACCATTTCTCAATGTGATTCTTTATCCTCGCCAGATGCTTTGCAGGAATCTCGTTGATGGTTGTCACCCTGTTTCCGAACTCAGAGAACGATGCACCAAGCACCCACCCCCTGTCATCCGTCAGAATAAAACGGTCGTGCAGTTGTCCCCTTCCTAACAACAATTTACACTGTATGGGTCTACCGTTCATCTTTTCATTATATTCTGCCAGAACTGATTTCAATTCCAGAATACGGTCTTTCTCGTCTTCGTTATCCTCCCGCTTTTTCTTCATCTGTTCCTTGCAGTTCAGTATTTTCACATTCACGCTAAGGCTTTTCAACGGATAGATGAAACGTTGGAAGTCAGCCGCATTGAAATAAGGGTCACATATATAGCACTCCGTGCGAGCACGGTCAATAATCTCTTGCAGTACTTGCCTTGCCTCCTCAACATATTCCTCCTGACGATTCTCATCGGTGTCAAAGAAGCGAAACGTCAGGCCTGTATCATCTCTATCGCTCATCACAAGCGGATTAGCCTCACAAAAATTGCCATCCACATACGTCTTGCCACGTTCTGCGATAATGATAGGCTTCTCATGTGCAAACTTCGGGTAATCGTCAACAATATCCTTCCCCTCCTTGCTTCTGCCTTTCACACGCAATATCTTAGACTGTACCCCCATTTCTATGTTGATACTCCTAACGAAGGTAGTATAAGGATGATAGTAAATGATGTTATGTGCTTTGTTGTAGGCATACACCTCCACCTCTTTTGCCACTTGGGGCATTTCCAAAAAAACAGACCGTGTTCCTCCAGCTATCTCATAAACCATATCCCAGACAATAACGTCTGAATGATGCCGGTCTCTCACTTGGATACAAAAGTCCTCATTCCATGCGGTATCTCTGTATTCTATTGCGCACAGTAGTCCTTTGGGGGTTATAATTCCCGTCACATCTATATCCTTGATGGGTGACATAGTTTCCACCATGTAGATATTACCAATATGCTCCGAATAGCTGGTCAGATTAAAGCCAAGCACCTTTTTTGTTACTTCACCCAGATGGCTGATGGTTTTCTCGTCCTGCTTAACGAATTCCAGTGTTTTCCTTTCCGCATCAATATAGGCACGAACGTTCCTAACACCACGTCTATAAGGCAGCACTTTCTTAATGGTGCTTCTCGATTCCGTTGCAGCATCCAGAATCATCGACACACATTCGCCTGCGGGTTCTTTCACGTATGCCTCATTGAGTCTTATCAGCACATCACCATTAGCCATAAGAAAATCCTCCAAATGTGTTTCCACATCTGAAAGATTTACATTCTGAAGGTTCTCAATGTGTATCTGGATATCCCCTTGACCAGACGTGAGTTTATAATGATGTGCCCTTGTGTGCCGGTCACGGTTATTAGCATCCTGCATATCTGGCAGGATGTCCTCAAAAACCGAGAACAGGTGTATATGATCTTGTGTAGGTGTATCAAGCACCACCGCTGTTCGTCTAATCATATCAAATCTATGGTTTTGCTGGTCTTAGGGGAAGCTGAAGTGTTTCCATCGCAGTGGCAATATCTTCGATAGCCACTGCTCCTCCCCACATCCTATACACATACTCTAGTGTTGTCAATTCCGAACCGATGGAACATGACTTTCCTTCACACTCTATTAAATCTTTCAATCTATTGTTTAGCGTTAATCCGTCATAATCGTCAACGTCAAGGTTAACGTCAACGTCAAGGTTAAAAAATACTTAAAGTCAAGGTCAACGTTAAGGTCATCGTTAAGGTTAAGGTTAACGTTAAGGTTGAACGCTTAGGATATCGCAGTCCTGAATCGGTTCATACTTTCCCTCCTTCATTTCCAGAATCACGGAGCCAGATTCCAAGGCCCGTACTGTGTGCCACTGACCTGCCGGAATATTAAGAGCCACAACAGGCCCATTTGGCGACAGTTCAATCGTTTCAACGAGTTCAGCCTTTGGCTCTTGAACACCTTGAACCTTGAACCTTGTCATCGACTTTGTCGCTTCGCTCGTCGAAGAACCTTGAACCTCTTGATAGTACTCCCATACTAGCCTGCCGCGAAGGCATACCACCGTCTCTGAGGTCTTTTGGTGCCGATGTATGGGCAGAGGTGAACCAGGTTCAATAGCGTTCAGCATCCGCTGACTCTGATCCTGATCACTGTTACGCAAGTCATAGTTCATACGTAACCTTGGAGAAGCCTTCGCTTCCTCTGTAAGTTTATCAAGTAATGTTTGATTTATAACCATATCTTCTATACCTAAAATTTCTTTATTATAATTCCGAAAGTTTCCTAAAATATCTAAATACCCTAAAATATAATATTTAAACGTTTCAAAGTATCGTAACTCATTACTATGCTATAGTAGTGATATATATATATACCACTCGGATAGTTTACTCTCCAGATGGTACTCTATGTCACAACTTAAGCCAAAGATTATAATCTATGGCCAGAACCGTTTCATATATATTGTCATCAGTATGAATATACCTATCTGTTTTTGTATTTTTTCGTCTTTTCGGAATTTTTTCGGAATCTAAATATTCTTCAATAAGTTAGAGTTAAGCACCCTTACAGGTTCCATATAGAGCTCATTGAAGTTGCACAAGATACCCAACTCATAGTTGGTTATCGTCAAATAATTACGCACCTGAGCCTTATGAACGTCTGTAAGTTCACTCACAGCTTTCAGTTCCACGATTATCTTGTCATAACACACGAAGTCTGCTATGTACTGTGCATCTAACTTTTCATCTCTATAATAAACATCAAACCTTTTTTCTCTTTCAAAAGGAATATCACGATATTTTAACTCAATAGCCAAAGCCTCTTGATACACCTTTTCAAGCAATCCTACACCAAGACGTTTATGCACCTCAAAAATCGCTCCGACAATTTTTGCATATTCATCTTTATATACTAATTTATTCATCTTTTTTTGTTTATATTCCTAAAGCATCCTAAAATATCCAAACACCCTAAAATTCATTCCTACAGATGACAATCATTACCATGATTGCTTTTACTGTAAGTTAAAGGTTTTATTTGTCTTAAGGGCGTTGAGAGCCTGCTTTCATAAGCACTTGGGGCGAAGAAAACACTATTATCTGTAAGAATCTACCTATCTATTTTCGGACTTTTTCGTCTTTTCGGAATTTTTCGGAATCCAAATAATTTCGGAATCCTATTCACTTCAATGAAGCCAAATACTCCTCATGCAAATGATAGTATTTCTTCATAAACCACACATACCCTGTTATCAACACTGCCCCCACGGACAGGATATACACCCAATGCCATACGATACCCTCAGGCAATGCCAACATACCTAATGAGAAAATCAACTGCAGTCCAGCATATAATGAAGCCACCTTCACATGTCCAATATGCAATTCGTTCGCCATTATCTGGTACGCATGTTTTCTGTGGGCCTGTCCAAGGTTCTCGTGAAGCATAATCCTATGAATAATCGTCAAACACCCATCCACACCATACATACACATAAACAAACCATAGGTGATATCACCAGTCACAAATATCAGTTTTCCCAATGCATAGACCACAATGAATGCAGATGCCACACTACCCACGTCACCGGCAAAACACTTCGCCTTACCCTTCGGGCGGAAGTTAAAGAAGCAGAACACCACCAACGACAACAACACCACTATCATCAATGACTCATCCAAGAATCCAACACCACTCTTAATTCTTAATTCTTCATTCTTAATTAGTACTGGTATCAGCACTGCCATGGTATAAGCCCCATTGATACCATTTATGCCATCCATAAAGTTATACACATTCACAGCACCCGTATATACCACAAATACAAGTAATATCATCAGTCCACGCAGCACCAGGCCCAAGACATCCAACCCTTCGATATCAAACCATCCTATCTGCTGCATCACAAAGCACATCGCTATCAGCTGGCACACCAAGCGTACCGAGTCCGGTAGCGAATGAATATCATCCACAAACGACACCCCCGCCGCCAGTGTCACACCCACCAACAACGGCCAATGCTCTTGAACCACAAACTGACTCTCAACTCTAAACCCTAAACTCTCAACTAATATCTGCCAAGCAGCCCATATCCACAGAGCAATAACAAATATTATCCCCCCACCCCTCAACACAATTGTCGAGTGCGAGCTCCGTTCATTCGGTTTATCGATAATGTTACACCTATCCGCAATGCGGAAATAAACCAACTCCGCCACCAATAGCAGCACAAAAATTATTAAGTATTCTATCATAGTTTATTTAGTTTATAGTTTAAAGTTTCTTGCGCTCCGCAGGTGCTCAGGCGAGCAGAGCTCGTAATCCCATTTACTTTTTTCTCGCTTTCTGCTTTTTTCTTTCTTTAAAGGCATCAGAAAAAGAAAGATACTTATTGATTTTCAGGTAATTACAAAATTTATCTTTCTCTTTTATCTTTAAAACACTCCGTTTTCTGCCACTTTTTGAAAGAAAAAGATTAAGACAAACGTTCACTCATCTCTGAAACAGATACCTGTCCCCACGTTTCTGAGCTGACCTGTCCCCCTGGCACGCTGTTCCAGCATCTGCTGCATGCATCTGAGCATACGCATATAGTCCTCCGCATCCTCGAAGATATCCTGCCTGTTGATGTCCCGAAGCATCACGTGGTAGATACCCGTTCCCGATTCCTTCCTCGCCTGTCGCGGCATATATCACTTTAATAACTTTTATTCCTTACAGGATACTTTAATCCCTTAATTAAGAACGGATCAAAGAACCGTCCCCTGATCATTTTTTTTCTGTTATTAACATTTTATTCCTCCGGCTCCTCTGTAACGTCAAGCATTGCCTGAAGCAACGGGAAGATATGATCCCAGAATCCATTCAGATACTGTTTGTTAAGATACTCTGTACTCTTGCTATGCACATAACCATTCAATATATCCAGACTGTAAGTCTCTTTCTCATTGATTAGGTCTGCCAGTATCTTTCTTGCCGTTTTATTGTCTTTCAGCTTGCTGTATCGGGTCAGGAAATCTATTCGGGTCTTTAACAGAATCTTTTTCAATTCTTTCCCGTCACGACGCTGAAACTCAGCCACCAGCCCTTCCGACTGAATGAAATCCAATATTGCCAGTTCCAGAAATATTCTCACTGCTGCAGCACAGACGCTTACATAGCTGTTGACCGATAGGCGTTTCAATTCACTAAACAACTGACTTAATCTGGCTTCCGTAGTATTCAGGCTATAACACTCCAGAATCAGCCTATTACGATTCACGTCACCCTTCAGACTGCGCGGTTTAGGCTTCGGTGCAGGATTCTCAGTCTGTTCTTCTGCCTCTGGTTCTGATTCAGACTTACTCCCCACCTCATACGGATCCGCTTCCTCTATATCCACTTTAGGGAGTTTGCTCAGCAAGTCGTCTATCTTGTCAGCAGACACATTACGAGTATCCAACTTATAATCCTGCTTATTGCTTACAATACGCCGAATCACCTCCGTAAAAGCTGTCAGGAAGCCCGTCTTATTCTTAAATATTACCTTCGTCCCGTCAAACTCAAATCCCCAAGCCTCGCGAACTCTGGTCAGATTAAAGAAACGCTCAAAGATGGTAATCGGGAATGTATGCGCTGTTGCTGCCTTGTATTCCGGCTCAGTAAGCGCATTCTTCACTTGCTCCTCGTTCACTAGATTCAGCAGTCTGATATAACGGATAATCTGTTCAATCTCGCTTAAAGACATACTGCTCTTCTGAACCAGCAATTCCTGGTCGTCAGCATACTTATCATACAGACTCTCTATCCAGCGCATCTGCTGTAGTCTTGACCACTTCTGCTGAATAGACGAAGTGCTGTTTCGTTGACTGATATACCACTCCGCATCCGCAAATGTCGGAGCAATGTTTACAAATATCTTGTCTATCCGCTCCCAACTGTTGGCCAGTCGAGTAACTGTTCCCCTTATCTCTCGCGGTGCCCTGCTTGGATCACGCAGCAGCTTTAGAGCCAGCACCCTTCGGTTGCCCTCTGCCACATAGTAGCGGTCGTTCTTATCATCCTTCCATACAACTATGGGATCAGCAGGTATAAAGCCATTGGTGGCTATAGAGCGTATCAAGTCCATAAAACTGGCCTTGTCTCCTGCCTCCTGAATAATATCCTCTATATAATCGCGCAAGTTCACATGTTGCTCCTCTGGATTCAGTCGTGGATTGTTGCTCCAGGGACGCAACTGATCAATGGAACGCTGGCGTCGCTTATTAAACCAACTATAGTCTGCCATAAACCATTCTATTTATTAGAATTCTTCTCTCTCCTCAATTTCACTATCTCTGCATCAGGCAAGATAAGTCCGTCAGAATAGACCATTATCTCCTTCCCTTTACATGGATTCCCGGCTGAGTAGCTCAAATAATACTCCTGCTGCCTATACTCCTTATAAAGGTCTTTTAGGAATGCCACAGCATCATAGGAAATAATCCATTGTCCTTTAAACTTCTTGATTGCCTTGGCAATATCCTGATGGTCTTCATCACGATAATAGTTCAAGTACAAATCTTGACCTTTCACATAATACGGAGGATCCAGATAGCAGAACGTCTTGGCCGCAGGTTTTCGCTTATACCGCTTTATCAGTGCGACAGCATCCATGCTCGTCAGCTCAATCAAATCCGCATACCCCGCCACATGCTCTATCCGCTCTATCAAGTCCTTCTTGTTGTAGCGGGCATCTATCTTCCACGTTCCCTGCTGTTCCTTTCCTCCAATCACGCCACCATTCAGGATACCGCTTCGATTGGTACGGTTTAAGAAGAAAGTACTAAAACCCAACTCCAGCAAGTCAGCCTCCGTCTTATGCTTCTGCAGTTCGTGTTGCACCTGCCATGTATCCATGGTAACAGGTGTGTCAGAAATCAGGCGACACAGAGCGTCTGTCTCGTTCAGCACAGCATACCAGAATGCATAGATTGACCGGTCCTTATCGTTTATCTTTATCTTCCCTGCATACTGGCCAAACAGTAGGCTCAATGCCACACTCGCCCCACCCGCATATGGTTCTATATACGTACCACCCATCAGGTCATTGACCTCCATCAATTGCTTGACATAGTCAACAACCTTCAACTTACCCCCAGGGTATCTCAACGGTGATACGAACTTACTCATAAGCAACTATTGTCAACATTTTTCTTCTTTGCATCCAGCCCAGAACTCATCATCTCCTTCAAATAATCCTGTATCCTCCAAGAAAGCATATATCGCCATAAGCGACTGCTTTACATCCTCAGCCCTATCCTCTATCTCTTCCGCAAGAACGAACTGAGTACCGTCAAACTTCCCTTTGTATTTTTCCAGTAGAGAATTCATGTACATAATCGCATTGTCATCAATGAGCACATCCTCACATTTTGTAATACACAACTCGATATATTTCAATGTACTAGGCACAACTTCTCCGTTTGTATTATTCAAGATAGAGAGTAACTGTACTATATTCTCGACATTCACGACCTCCAAAGGATCCTGTGAGGCATTCAACCTTAGATATAAGATTCTGACAGCCTGATTGATTTTTGAATCATCCCCCGAGTTCAGAAGATCATTGATGTTGACGACTTGGGGGGCACTTGTCTTTTTCTTCCTTAACGCCTCAAACATATCATGCGTCAGATTATCGGCATGAGTAATCTGCAGTTCACACCGATATTTCTTCAAGAAGGCACCAGTTTTCTTATCCACTTCATGATCTAACATCAGGCTCTTAGGGTACGAATAAATAGCAATTCTTGCCCAACGCACTAAGGAATCACTGTCTTTGAAAAGTTCATTCTTTAATGTTTCCTCCAATTGGGTGATGGCATGGCTCACATCGCTGCCTTTTAGTTCAACGAATACCTCCGCGAAATCATCTCCTTCCTTCACAAGTATCAGGGCATCGCACTTATCTCCATTTGTGATGATATAACCATCCACCTGATAGCGCCAGCCCTCCATCTTCGGATCAAGGGAAAGGGCATATCTCGACCGCTTCTCACTGCACACAAATTGATTCCGCACGTCATGGTCAGAAGCAGTGAAATCGTTCTCTGATAGTTTATCTAATGTCCCCATAAATGACCTCGTTTATCTGTGCGGCTTTTCGGTTAATTTCCTGTGAGATTGTATCAAGATACTCGCCGTCAATAAAGCCGCTCTCTTTATCCAGGATATCAGTCATTGTCCCATGATCAGCACAATAGGCACCAAACATATTGACGGGCAACAGATATTCCTTACCAAGCAAGCCATCCTTTTTCGTCTCTGAGTCAATTGCCACAACGCTCTTAAGCAACAAATTCAATGTTGAGAGAATATAGGGACTATGGGTTGTCATCATCACATAGTTATCCTCGCCAGTTCTTTCGTTAGCTTCTTTCAGAGCCTTGACAATAGCAAGTATCATCTCATATTGAGACTCCGGAAAAAGATTCTCCTCCGGTTCCTCAATAAAAATGCGTGAACGGCGATAAGTAATAAAGTTCTTTATCAACTGAACCGTCTGATCTTTCAGATGAATTTCAGAAGTGTTTCCACTTGATGAATCCATGACAATACGTGCAATTGTATTGGTTATCTCATCCAGCGAAACGCTTTTTTTTGTTCCCGCCTTCCTCAGCGCACCCAATATCATCAACAACATGGGCAATGAAGACTGAATACCACTTGAAGTGAACATGGGTTGTATAGGCACAGCCTTATGCCCAACCTCTACTAAAGACATACGTTTGGCATCATCGTAGTAATAGCGGGTTTCACTGTCGAAAGGCATAACAAGCGGGTTCTCCTTTGTAAAATAGTGCACATTCTCCTCGTCGCCATATTCAAAAATATAATTGAAGAGCATATCATATTTGTCTGAACTAAAATCCTTGCGGATATTCTTTGAGGCATACACTAAATTACGTTCAGCAGGAAGGAAGCAGAGCTTTTCATTAAAGCGATTCTTATCAAAATCTGTGACCTTCGTTATCTTTGCATTGCTTGCCTTCTTATCCAAGTCTATGGAAATACAATCACCCTTATAGTGAATCTCGCTCTTTTCAGAGAAGAACGAATCGCCCATACGGAAAAATTTTGAAAGATCCTTCACAAACATACCATTATGTGTATACTTGTTCACCACCTCCTGATCCCCTGTCATGATAATCTTTTCTACCCACTCACAGAAGCAGAGTACCTTCATGAAAGTGCTCTTGCCCATACTCTGCTTACCAATAATCAGCATCACAGGCTTTATGAATATCACACCGGAATCCTCCAGCGGACCGATGTTTTTTATATGTATCCTTCTCATATCGTTTTTTAACATTATTCCTTTGCAGAATATTCTAATCTGCAAAAGTACAGTTTTTTATACAAACTAACGATTTATTAACAGTGTTTAACTCGAACTTAGGTAATTTATAGCCCAAATTCTTCAGCTAACATTCCTCGTTCCTTGATGATTCTTTTTATCATCTTCTCAAACTCTGTAACAAAGGCAACCACCTCTTCTTGATGGCTTTTCTTCCAGTACTTCATCATCTTCTGAGCCTTTGTACCCCATACATCTTTCACACACTGACTTTGGAACCAGTCCTTGGCTATAGCACGTTTACTCTTGTCGCTGGTTACAATATCTTGGTAACGGTAGTCCTTAAAACAATATTGTTTGCTGTACCCTCTATTTATAGAAATCCAGAACGGATCTTGGTCTGACATTTCATATAACCATTTCGCCACAAGTCTTTCAGGAGATAATGGACCTGGTAATGCTAAATACTTGTTAGCTACCCGTCTTGTATGTTGCGTTTCCTCCACATCCCCATCCAGAACTACCAGTCCTTCTGGCGGAAAGAAATTGGGGATTTTAGCTTCTATCAGGTTAATGTACTCAGTACAACACATCTTGGCATTAATATGCTTAATGATACTCCTATACTTTGAAGGCACCATATTGTACATAAACAACCACCCTTCATTATCCTCAGTATAGATATTTATCTGAGTATTGGGTTTCTCAGCCAACGATACACACAGATTATTCTCAATGGTACCATAGCCAACGTGTTCTTTAATGGCAATATGGTCATCTTCCCTCTTCAGGAACACAACATTTACCTGCCCTCTTCTTGCTTCATTCGCATCACATTCATCTTGCAACTTGCAGCTTTCTTTAATCAACGTCAAAGAATGAGTCGTAAAGATAATCTGAACTTTGCATTTGCTGGCGTATGACTGCAGACTCTTCAATATCTTAATTTGAGATGCAGGGAACAGTGTCGTATCCAGTTCATCTATAGCTAATATACCGCCCTTATACTCTTTAGGATAGTTATCCTTTAAGCGTTTAAACGAGAACAATGCCAAAACTATCTTTCCAAGATTATCCTGCCCGGCAGAATTAGATCTCCAATCGTATGAAGCAGTATTCACACCTAACGTCTGTTTCTCTGCGCCTTCCAAGTATAATGGCTGTGCATCATCAAAAACGTTAAACAACACATCATCATGGAACTTCTTATACTCTCTCTTCTCTGCATCAGTCAATTCCACGCCGTTAGACACGTCAATCTTTGTATCTTCACCAATTGGAAATAACCTCCTGAGACTAAGGTAAAGAACGGGATACTGTATATAACCAGAACCAGCAGCATGTGTCCCTTTCTGCCAAAAGCGGATGGTGCCTTCCTCTTTCTTGCGCCATATGCTTGTTACCGTAAAGTCATCCATCCCATCAAAACTCAGCGTCCACTCATGGTCACCGGCCTTGTCATATGTTGGTGAGAACTTAAACTTGTTTGTAAAATCCGACCTGTAGTTACCACCTATCAAAGGTTTCTCAGACCCCATAGCAGATTTGGGGTCAAGGGTAAACATCTGAGTGAGCATACCCAACAACGTAGTCTTCTGAGTTCCGTTCTGCCCCGCAATCACTGTCAACTGCGTGCCTAACTTAAACGACACATCCTTAAAGCCACGATATTTATGAATTTTGATTTCTTTCAGCATAGTCTCTAACGCTATATCTATTTTTAGTTTTCATTATTATGCCCCCGTTTCGCGTATCAATTGATGAAAGATAACCCATTAGCATACGCTTGATATACATTCTTCTCTGCGTCCTCTATAACCTTATCTTTATACGTAATAATTCCATTGTTTATAGATTCCGTATCATTCATAATGCACAAATAAGACTTATCTTCTCTCTTTAGCAAATGACACAACGACGCACCGACAAACTTAATTTTCTCATCTACAACAGAAGGTCTAACGGCGACATTAAACCCTGCACCTCCTGCTGGAACAGAAGGGTAAATCACCCCGTCTGCATTCTTAGTTTTCTCATTCACATTAAGCACATAGTTCACGAAATTGGCAATCTTGAAGTACTCCACGCTTGTTTTGAAATCCTTCCCTATTTCATTTGCCATATACTCAATCAACTCCCGACCATCTGCATTAACATTATTATCACGCAATCCTTGATTCCACGCTTCCTTTATTTGCTGGATAACTGCACATGGCATTTTATAATCAGCCAAGAAAGGCATGGCAATCAGTTCTATGTCCTGAACAACCTCCCAACGAGAAACCGTACAACGTTCTATACCACTGGATTTTGTATCCTTAAAGAAAGAGGAAGTTTCTTGCAACGATATCACACGCGGAGGAGGATTCTTCTCATCATCATAATCACCAAGGAACGAACACGCATAAAACATTGGCTGAAAAGGCAGGTTCGCACGTTCATATTTAGTTATGCAATAAGCAGGAGGATAATTCAATTCTGATATTGTATTGAAAGTCGTACCTTTTTCATTCACACGCTGCCTTATCAATCCTGAACCTGCATATAGGTAGAATCTTATAACAGGCAGGTTATAATCCTCCACTATACGAAAGATGCTATACAATTCCTCTATATCCTCTTTTGTCACATTTATAGCATTTAACAAGTCCGTTATTCTTCCCATTGTATTTAGTTTTCTCTCAAACACTAAACGGATTGATTCTTTCTCTTATACTATTCAATCATTTCCAGTAGTTCCTTAAATCTCTCCACTCGTTCAGATTTAATAGTATCGGTATCCATCAGCTTCCTGTTGTGCTTAATCCAGTTCAAAGCCAGGTGGTCTTCTATATTATGCCGTAAAGATTCCTGTGATTCTTCACAATAAAATCTTTCACCTTACTATATTCTGTCATCCACCAAATTCCCATTCTTGGTCCACTTATAAATTGGAAACGCCACATCCCAAAACCTCATCATCAGGATGCGCTACTACCATTAAGTATCTCATATTCTTAGTTATATTATTTTCGTTTTTATCTCACTTCATGCATGTTTGCCATTATCAAAATAACCATACACCATTTGGGCTTTTTCTTTTATTAATACAAATTCTGAGACTGGCGTTTTTGTCTTTTCGCTAGTTATTTTATTATAACGCTTATCCTCACAATATTGTACACTTGTATCATATTGTCACATCCTCATCTCCTCACTTCTCCACAGCTTTCCAACCATGCCAGTATGCTAGGCTGACATCATTGAATTCATTAGTACCATCTTCCGATAGTTTTTTCCAAATTTTTGTCTGTTCGGTCTCTCCCCACAACTTTGCGAGAGCACCAGCAATGAGTGAAGTATAGTAGCGGTTGTCTGACAATCTATCAGCATCGCTTTCTGAATAATTATCCGTCTGATATATAATATCCAATAGTCTCATCAGTTTAGCCTTGCTCTGCTCTTTTATTGCATGTTGAATCACTAAATAATAAAGTACATAAAGCCAACTGCGCACATTATCACTTTGTGAATATTCACAAAGGCTGATAATCTGATGTATTTGACTCTGGTAACTACGATTTTCGTCGTGTAAGATTTTAATACTTTGACCAATATCCATAGCCTGCGCAAATCCTGCACTATCAGTGATCCTTGTCAGCATCTCTTTTTTTAATTCAGATTCCTTGAGACTACGGTTATGGCGTCTCAACAATACCAAAATAGTCATGTAAGGGTAGCCAGTTTCCCTTAAGACATAAGCAGTATTAGTCAAGGATTGTATTATATCTGCTGTCACTCCCGACAATTCCACCATACCAAGGAATTCTACAAAGCCATCTATCACATTAATCACGTCATTGCGGAATCCACCCATAATAAAATCTTCCGCCTCGCTGTTATCTATGATAGATTTGTTGTCTATAATCAGTTTGCAGAATAGAGCGATGACATCCGTTGGATCAAGATTAGCCAAATGATTCCTACAGTAATTGATTTGACGCAGCAAGTCTGAAATCTTGTCATATGTTGACGAGCTTCTGGCATTACTTACGTCAATCTGTAACAGATCTTTCAAATACTTGTCAAAGAAATCCTTCTGCGAGTAATTATCTCCTTCAGTTTCCGGCACATCAATGTATGAAAAGCACACATGCTCCATATCTGTAGTGGTGTTGCGCCATTTAACAATAGCCTCTTCGAGGGTTCTACGATCTTTATTTTTAAGCACACCTCTCAGTAGCCGATATGCTCTTAAGTATGCCACCTCTTGAACCTTTATATTATCATCAGCCAACCCATCCAACGACTGTTGTACAGCAAGGGAACTAAATGTAACACCTTCCGTATGCCCTAAAGGACAGTATATGTCGTTTTCATAATTTGGACTGAGAACTATGGGCTGCTCATACACTTTACGGATAACCTCATTCAATTCTGTAGCTGGAAGTGCATTGTATAATGTCTTCAAATTTTTCGTCTCTGATTGCTCTTCAGATAAAGATAATGTAGAATGGGTCTCTATCACGTATTCTGCAATCTTCTTTACCCTGTCAGCACTTGCCTTACTGCACATCCTTATCATCACAGGTATGCAACTATCTTGAATATGAATCCGATCCAGCTTATTTTTCTTATTTGCTTTCTGCAAATATGCATATAGCAGATCAAAAAAGTCATTAGCCAAGTCTCTGCTGAACAAAGCCATCTCCTTGCGACTAAGAACCTCATCCACCAGTTTCCCATTGCAGCTCCTCAACATTACGCCTATCGGGAAATAATAGTTGTATTTAAGCAGGATTGGCAAATAAAGTTTATGGTCATTAGTGTTCATCGTCATTCCAGGCACTCCTACTGGCCTCCCTATCTGTTCGCAGAGAGCGTAAAAACGATAGCCATACAAGTACTCTTTAACATAACCTGAAGATCCCATGTGCCATGTCGTGCGCACATCACCTACATTGAACCCATGTGATTTTGTTGTCTTTTTACCCCCAGAATCATCCTTCGACTTTTCACGGAATAAACGTATTTCGTTTATATAGTCGCAGTTGGAATATTTCTTATACTGACCATACTGCCTTCCCAGTATATATAATGAACGCTCAATGGCTACCTGGCATGACTTATAGAAAAAAGACTCCTTTTGACAGGAAAGGATAGCACGACGAACCTGTTCAGATGATTTATTCAGCAGATTAAGAGCATCTCCCATCTGATCGACCTCAGCCATTACTGCAGCCTTCCATATTGCTCCTACAAAATCTGTTTCATACACCTGCCATGAGTTAAGAATGGTCTTTACTTTTTCATGATCAAGCCTTGAGAGAGCCATCAGGCAACGGTCATAACAAAACTTCCTCAATTGAAAAGGCTTTAGTTCATTCTTGTGCACATCAAGGGCTGTGGCCAACTTTTCATATTCCGGCTCTTTTCCTACCAGTCTGTAGTACGATAGCAGAGTAAGTTTCACATCTCCAAGCATAGGATTGTCTGCTATCTCTTCTATCGGGATAACCTCGAAAGCTACCACCATCCAGTCTATATTCATTGGAGTCAACGTCACTTGTAATCTCCAACATAACTCATAGTAGAACCGGTACAAATCATCCTTCTTTAAACCATCCATTTCGCGTATTTTTACGCATGAATGGACTTCAGATACCACATCTCTACAGTCATCATAATACTTCTCTGGCAGAATCAACCATCCCGGATAAGTGTTACGGATGGCAGCCATCTCATTGGTAACCTCCTTCAACTGGTCAACTGTCTTCAACTCCCACAATCTTTTCTTGAGTTTCAAGTTCCACTGACTCTGATTCTCCGTTTCCAGATATTGGAACAAAAACTCAAATGCCTGTTGCAAGCCATCAACATCAGGTAGATCATAAAGGTTTAACACCTCTATCCGTTGCTTTGCCAGCAAGTTACGCCGCGAATCATGCAGATTACTGTCGTAAGTCACAAAATAGACTGGTGAGATATTCTTCCCCATTACATCCCGTAGCCATCCTAGCCATGATTTGAAGTTGGGGTCATCACCCGAGAACCCAATCAAACAGAATAAGTTCTCTATAAGCGATTGTCTGACAGTATTCACAAACTCTGGATAGCACTGTGGATAAGTCCGATAATCCTCTTCTGTAATAATGTAGGGATGAATATTTGGGAAAGATCCATGTAACTTTACGATTCGCGGTGATGTTGAATAGAGCAATGTGTCTTTGTTGTATACAACCGTATAGGGGGTGTTCGCGTCCAAGCATGCCCGTTCTAACAGTGTGTCATAGTTTGTAGTAAACACATCACGCCAGCCCAGATTCAGCAGACTCACATGAAGTGGACTGTGTACTATCACATCATCCGGCAGCGATTGTTCTATCAAGTTATCTAATTCATGTCGTCCGAAGCTAGCTTCCACTTGCGTGGCCAAGTTGATCGGATTTTGGAACATTAGACTACCCTCTTCTGGGTCACCATATAATTTCCTATAGAAATCCAGTCCTAGCGCATTCCAGTCTTTCATCTCAGCATGATCAGGCATTTGGGCATTCTTACTGAATCCAGCTCCTACTAGTACAGAAGCCTTTCCTGCATCAATATATCTCTTGATATGGTCCAGTTTCATACGTAGCGAGTCTGGCATAGATGACTTAATTTTGTTGTATGTTGATTTTTTCATATGTTCTCTATTTCACCTCCAACTAAAATTCTCTGCGTATTCTTTATCAAAAAATTCACTTCCGTCAAATATCATGGTTCCATCATCCTTACTGATAGTTTGCGCCAGATTATTGTTGAGATACTGTCCGAAAATATCAAGTTCATCCTTCCAACTGATATTCTTCATAGCGATGTCGTTATGCATATATAGGTATAGCATGAATTCACGTTCGTCCTTGCAATAGTCAGAAACCACCATAAGGTCATACAGCGACACTATCCATGTTTTGATTCCTGCAAGCCTTTGTCTATCGAGGCAGTCAGGCTGTCACCAAGCTGCAATGAAAACTCATCATACCACACTCGCACCGATAGCCTCTCAAGTACGGTTGCTAATGGCCGCACTATCGCATCTTTATCCTCACTTGCGTGTGATATGAATATGTCATACTTCTTGTCCATATTCTTGAACCCTTAATCCTGAACCAAGAACCAAAAATTGCCTTGAACCATGAACCATCAATGATAATACTCCCTCAAAAACCGCTGCACCGCCTCTTGTTGGCGCTGCTGGTTCTGCATCCACTCGTTGTATTCCCTCAACAGTCGTTGAAAGTGTTCTACCCTCTCCTGCCCGTCAATGGCATTACACATCTGCTCAGCAATATGTTGAGGGAAATTATTTCGAATAATAGCCTTTTGAGCCTCACTTGCTATTTTATTTCCTGCAATATTGTATAGGTCTTGTATTGTAATCATATCAATTCCTTGTTTTTAAGGTTACACGTAACCGATGTTTTTTCCATAACAGTATTAAATAGCCTCTGAAAGAGGATTAAGATATAAGATAGGTATTTTTTTCTAAAAGCTTGTTTTTAAGGAAAAATATATAACTTATATCAATAGTGCTGCACAGCACATTAATACAGGTATGGGGTTTTCGTGGTTTTTGTATTTTTCGATGTTTTAGGAATTAAAAATTCTGTGATATCAGTGTGCCCTAATTGTTAACGTTAAGGTTATCGTTGATAATATGTTTTTTCTGCTCAAAGCCGTGAGTAAGCGAGTACAGACGAGAACTTGTTCTCAGTATGTCGAGCGAGAACGGGTTCGACGAAGTCAAAGCCGTGAGTAAGCGAGTACAGACGAGAACTTGTTCTCAGTATGTCGAGCGAGAACGGGTTCGACGAAGTCAAAGAACCAGGGTTTTTCCATTGATGAGATAGAGTCCCTGAAAGGGATTATGATATTAGGGATAATCATATCTGGGTGCTTGTTCAAAGATCTCTAAACTCTCAACTTTCCACTGACTTTAAACTTTAAACGTTAAACTTTAAACTTTACAGAACTTGGTTTTCGTCTTTTTCGATGTTTTAGGAATCCCACTACTCACTACTCACTACTCACTACTCCCTACTCACTACACTCTACACTCTACACACTACACTATTTCCCTTCAAAACTCCTAATCGTCTCCCTCAACCCATCTTTCGCTCTCACTGGCATTTCCTTCATGCCCAGGGCGGCCTTTATCTTCGCATTCGACACCACATAGTTCTCCGTCAGCTTCTGCATGCGCATGCTGTTCAGGGGCAGGTGCAGCACGTCACCTATCTTTGCTACGCCGTTCATCAGTCCACAGGGGATATTCCATATATGCGCCTTCTTACCCAAGGCGCTGCATATCGCCTCTATCAACTCGTTCGTCGATAGTGCCTCATCATCACCCATGTGATAAATGCCACTCGGCACATCCTTCGTCAGCAAGCCCTTTATGACCTCCTGCAGGTTACCGATGCTCGTGAATGAACGCCTGTTCTCGAAGGCACCTAACGGCCATGGTATTCCCTTGCTCACCACACCATACAGCAGGTTCAGGTTACCCTTGTTGCCAGGTCCGTGAATCATACACGGACGCATGATATACACCTTCTTTCCATCCACCACAGCATCCTCATCCGTAAAATTATGGAACGGACGCTTCAGCGCCTCTGGTGCAAACTTCTCTATGATATAGTTCTCTGCCGCAATTTTGGATTCCCCGTAAGGGCCTACCGGCGTTGGGATGCACTCCTCTGTCAGGAACTCCCCTTCCACCCTATCTGCCGCACTCTTCACCGTAGAGAACTGTATGAACTTTTTCGCTGTCGGATGCGCCAGATACCAATCAAAAATCCTCTGCGTCAGACCCGTATTCACCTTGAAATACACATCCGCAGCAGATTTATTCTTCGTATCGTGCGCCTTACCAGCCAAGTGGATAATCGCATCTACATTGGGAATCTTTTCGTTTTCGTCTTCGTTTTCGTTCGAAAGATCCTTGGCCGGATTGATGATATCCAAACCATAAATAGTATGCTCCTTCTTCAGAGCCTCTACCAAATTGCTTCCTACGAAGCCATGTATTCCTGTAATTAATATATTCATTTATCTTGTTAATTAAACTTCTTAAACTGTCTCTCCTCCCTACTCACTCCTCACTACTCACTACACACTTAACTCTACACACTACACTCTACTCACTACCCACTACACTTATCACTCTGTGATACTGGCCGGAGTGTCCCTGACTTAATGTCGGGACGCGAAGAAAGTGAATTTAGTGGCCTGTATCAAGAAAACGTCGATATATAGGACAATTTTCTAATACATTCTATTTCCGTTGCGAAGGTACGAAATATTTTTCTAATAACTATCATAAAACGGAAATATTTACTGAAATGGGCGGAAATTTGTACGAAAAACCAACTATTTGGACAAAAAACAAGAAAAACATTACCTTCTCTATTGATAAAAAACAGAGGAAAAAGGATGACCACGTAATCGGCTACGCCGCTTTCACAAAATAGAATGACTGAAAGAATTACAAATGCCAACAAGCATTATCCTATAATATCTTCTATCTCACAACATAAAAAATCCTCTATACATACACCACTGGTTCCCACCACAAACGAATGCTGCGGATGAAAAGCCTCTACAAAGGCTGGCAAACCCGTATTCATACCCCTGCGTCCGCTCTTAACCTCTATCGCCGTCGCCTCACCATCGCGCACAATAACAAAATCCACTTCTCTATCTTTTTCGTCCTTGCTCTTTGCAGACTCCCGCCAATAGTAAACTTCATAGTCCAGCTCATCAGCCATACTCAACAAGTGCGCTCCAATAGCACTTTCCACCCAACGCCCCCAGGATTTCGTATCTGTCCTGTCGGCCACAAAGTTGCGACCTTTATAGGCCGTCATAAGTGCATTGTTATAAACCTGATACTTAGGTATCGAGCCACGCTTCCGTGCTTCGTCATTAGCATATTTCTGCAGTGCCGTCAACAATGCGCATTCATCCAGTATTTCCAAATATCCTGCCAGTGTTGTCACGTTCCCTACATCCTGCAACCGTCCCATCAGTTTTGTCAACGACAATATCTCTGCCGAATAGCTGCATCCCAGTTCAAACAACTGTTTCATCAGCGCAGGCTTATAAATATTTGAAGTCATTATAACATCTTTTTCAATTGCAGGTGCTACCAACGAGTCCTTGATATATTTCCGCCAACGTATTTCATCTTTTATCAGATGAGCAGGTCCCGGATAACCGCCAAAATATATATACTCATCCAGCGTTACACCAAAAGCATCACGCATCTCTCTGTAGCTCCAGTGTGGCATTCTAATCAGTTCATAGCGTCCTGCCAGCGATTCTGTCAGTCCTTTTTTAAGCAGTAACCTACTGCTACCTAACAGTACAACCTTCAGGTTCACGCCATTGCGCTTGTCCGCATCCCATTCTCGTTTCACTACCTCACTCCAGTTGTCTATCTTCTGTACTTCATCTATTACCAACAGATACTCCGTCAGTCCACGTAGCGCCATTGTAATGCGTGCAGCTTCCCACACGCGGTGAATCCAATCGCTATCCTTAGGATCAACACCATCCGCCACCTCTACGTTATGAGGGATAGTTATTTCTGCCAACACTTGTTCAACAAGCGTCGATTTACCCACCTGCCGTGGTCCGGCAAGCACTTGCATAAATTTCCTGGGTTCCAAGATACGTTCTTTCAGCGTATCAAATTGTTTGCGAACATACTCCATATACTCAAATCCTTTCAGATTTTTACTCAATTCTTGCTTCGATTTTACTCAATTCCCGCTGCAAAGATACGAAAAATTTGATTAAGTGAGAAGAAAAGTAATAAATTTCTTTTCTCGAACGTGAAAATTTTATCAAATAAGTTTTGTAATCGACAAAGTCGCTTGGCTAGTCCAAGAATAATGCAAAAAATGAGAATATATTTTCAATTTTAAGCATTATCAAAACGGAGTATGTTCTTTCAGTCGCTTCGCTTTGTGAAAGCGTGCTAAAGATACGATTACTTTCAGTCGCTTCGCTAGTCGAAGAAATCTACAAAGTCGCTTGGCTAGTCCAAGTAATCGACAAAGTCGCTTGGCTAGTCCAAGAATAATGCAAAAAAGGGCCGACCAGCATCTGCCAGTCAGCCCTCAGCTCTTAGCCCTTAGCCCTTAAGCTCTTCGCTCTTTGCTCTTAGCTCTACAGTTCTTAGCTCTTAGCTCTTAGCTCTTAGCTCTTAGCTCTCACATTTCACATTTCACATTTCACATTTCACGTTTCACATTCTACATTTCACCTCTCACCTATCACCTGTCAACTATCACTTGTCACCTGTCAGTTGTCACCTGTCAGTTGTCACTTGTCAGCCCTCCCTTGCCAAAGGCAATAACCTTCCTCCATCTCCACACCTTGTGATACATCAACCATATTGGTGTCCATATCACCTCTGATGGATAATGCAGCAGCAGATGAATGCCATGTTTCGTCATCCTGCGGAACTTCGACATTCCCTTAAATCTCTTATCTGCCTGCCCAAAGTTACCCGTCTCAAATATCTCGTTCAACACGAATCTACCCTCCCTCTCGTTCATGCCACATATAAGATACTTCTCGTCCAAGCCAAGCTGCGTATGCAATATCCACATCATAGCCTCAGCAAACCTCGTAAGCCTCAAAGACTTCAACGTATCCCTTACATCTCCCAAGTTTTCGTTTTGGTTTTCGTTTTCGTCAACGTCATCGTTAAGGTTATCGTTAAGGTCAAGGTTATCGTTAAGGTTAAGGTTATCGTTAAGGTTATGCTTATTGTTCTTAAGAACAAAATAGTAATCCATCACCTGTCTTAACCCTATTCCTTCAAATAAGAAATGCCTATATATATGTGTTAAGATAAAGATGCAGTTAAACTCTGGTGGTGGCACTGCAAATCCCTTATCCTTTAAATAAATGAAGCTATCAGCATCGAAAGAGTTATACCACTTTGCAAGTTTCCTGTCATCAAACAGATTTCTCATCAGCGTAGGTCTGTGATGCAGTTCCACCTCTGTATCCTTAAAAAAGTCATAGTGAAACCTATGATACGCCACATCCTTCGTCGGATGCGTCCGCTGCACATAATCACACACCTTCTGGTAACCACCCTTCACCCAGATGTCAATATCCCCACTCTGACGATACTCCCCCAACGACCCATTATCTTTTAGATCTATGCTCTTAGCTCCTAGTTCTTCGTTAACGTTAACGTCATCGTCAATGTTTTCGTCAAGGTCAACGTTATCGTTAAGGTTATGGTTATGGTCAACGTCATCGTCAACGTCAACGTCATCGTCAACGTTATCGTCAAGGTTAAGGTTATGGTCAACGTTATCGTCAACGTCAACGTCAAGGTTAAGGTTATACGACGTCGCCACCCCTTGCCCTTTTAGTATCGCGGCCTCCAGTCCATCCTCCTTCAGCTGTTTCCATATTGTGGCCGTCTGTTTATCAACATATTTATTTTGCCTCTTTATCTGTTCCGACAATGCAATCCATTCAAAGAGCAGCCTTTGAGGAGGTCGTTGTGTTTCTGGCAATTTCTTTACCCCTTCAAAAGCAATACCAGCCACAGCCTGCCTGATGGACTCCTCATAAAGAGCGCCCCACTCCACAGCAGACGGAACCCGTGACAACTTGTCACGATTTCCCAAAGCAACCTGTATTAATTCTATGAATAAATTATCAACCTTGACCATAACTTTTACCTTAACTTTAACCTAAACTTTAACTTTTTTTCGCCTTCGTCAAGGTTTATCCTTCCGTATGGAAATGATAAGAGCATTTAACTGACGCTCTATACGATGAATTTTCTCCATTAGGACTTCATATGTCACCACACCTTTTCCGTTAACGTCAAGGTCATCGTCAACGTCAAGGTCATCGTCAACGTCAAGGTCATTGTTAACGTCAAGGTCTTTAAAGTACCCAACATTCTTAGCTATAGTCAACTGAGTTTCGACTTCAAACGCTGACCCCAATGCGAAATCCAAGAAATGAGCAAAGTCTGCATCAGAAAACCTTGCAGCACCTTCTGCTATGTTTGAACTGATGGAAACAACAGCTCTTTGAAGTTGGTCACATAATCCCTTCTTCTCAAACCACGGCATCTGACTTGTCACCTCATATACATAAGTGGCATAATCCACGGCCTCATTCCATACAGAATAATCTCTAAAATTTCTTGCTCCCATAATTCATTAAAGTCAAAGTCAACGTCAAGGTTAACGTCAAGGTCAAGGTTGAAAAATAGTCAACGTCAATGTTAAGGTCAAGGTTGAAAAACAGTCATCGTCAACGTCAACGTCATCGTCAAGGTCAACGTCATCGTCAACGTCAAGGTCAAGGTTGAAAAACAGTCATCGTCAAGGTCAACGTCAAGGTTTTCGTTAAGAAACCAACTCATCGTAGATGGATAAATGTTTCTTTATCACCTCTTCCAACGAAAAATTCGCCTCCGCATACGCCCTGGCATTCCTTCCCATCTCCTGACGCAACTTCGCATCACTCAGCAGTATATCCAACTTCTCCACCAACGCATCCACATCCTTTGTAGGAATCAGATACCCATTATGCCCATCTATCACAGCCTCCTTACAGCCAACGGAGTTACAGGTAATAATCGGCCTTCCTATAGCATCAGCCTCTATCAGCGATTTTGGTAAACCCTCCATATAGTACGATGGGAATGCCACAATATGCGAAGACTGCAACAACTCCTTCACATCCGTTCTATATCCAAGCCATTGTATATACTTTCCATCACATACAGCATCGAGTTGCTCTTTCGTGATAGCCCCCGGATGGTCATCTATGCCACCCACAAGAAGGAACTCCACCTTATCCTCATATTTCGAGCGCAACCTCTCTGCCGCCTCCGTCAGGATAAAGATACCCTTCTCCACAATCATCCTCGCAGTCAGTATCACCCGCAGTTTACCCACAACGTTTTCATCAAGGTTTTCGTTATCGTTATCGTTATCGTTATGGTTAAGGTCATCGTTAGCGTTAGCTCCTGACTCCGGCGTATAGCAAAACTCCTTCAAATCCACTCCCGACCCTTTGATATAACGAGCCTGGTTCTCTTTGATTATCTTATTATGTACATACAGTCCCTTATCCTCGAAGTTCTGGAAGATGCAAAGCAAATTCTTTCTGTCATGCGAGAATCTCAGCACCATAGGCACCACCTTTGCCATTATGGAAGTATTATCCTCTGCAAAGAAACCACCCAAACCACTTATCGCATTCACAACACCCTTCACCTTAGCAAACCTTGCCGCCAGTGTACCCCAAAGAATGGTCTTCATACCCACGTGATGCACCACGTCAGGCTTCTCACGTCTGTATAGCTTCAGCAAAAACAGCAACGTCCCAAGTTCCTCCTTTAGGTTCATTCCCGAGCGCGACATTGGCAGGTTGATAGTCTTCAGACCAGCAGCCTCAATATCCTTCAGTTTTCCCGTATCAGCAGTCACTATTGTAACATCCCATCCCGCCTTCTGTGCCGCCAACGCCACCGGCAACCGATGCGACAGGAAAAACCAATCCACATTAACTACTATAAATAATTTCTTCATTGTATGTTTTTTTACTTTATTTCTGCTCAGAACAGGGTTTTCAAGATTATCGTTTTCGTTATCGTCAACGTCAAGGTTATCGTTTTCGTTCATTAACCTCACTACCCTCTACTCACTAAACTCTACCCTCTACTCACTACCTACTAACCTATTAAACTACTTAAACTCTTAACCTACTAAACTAATAACCTACTCACTACCCTCTACTCACTAAACTCTACACACTACCCACTACACTCTACCCACTAAACTATTAACCTACTAACCTTTCAATCCCCTTACCCTGACTTTCACCAAATAACTTCGGCATACAATTATTTTCTACTTCTTTTCTTAAAGTATACCCAATTTACAAGTTTGTCTATAAGTCTTTTTTTTCCAACCTTCGAAATTTCAATATCATCAAAGGCTATGATTTTTTTTATATTTTTATTCAAGAAATTTTCAAGGCATATCATTGCTGCGTCATCCATTGTATTTGGATGTAAACAAATAGTAAACAATCCTGGTATAGACATATTTTGAGGATGTCCTATCTGACAAGGAATATAAACGAATTCTCCTTCACGATAAGGCTTGAGAGTATACATGTCACTAATAATACGTATATAACTTTCCTCTTGAAGAGCGATTAATGTGTTTTTATCAAATGTATGACTAGGAGCAAAAAAATACTTTACATTTAATCCATTATCTTTCAATATATTTACTCCATCTCTTATTTTCTTTTTCTGTATTTCAAGCGAAACACCAGAGAACTCAGACCTTTTCCACAAAGGGTTAAGTCCATTAAAGCCCAATTCGGATATATAGCAGTGATCAAATCCGTGCAATGCAATAGCCCATCCTTTCTTTTGCCATCCACGTGCTTTTTCCCAAAACATAGGATCTTCATTATCTCTCATAAGATCTTCATCCATACAATTGGGCACTATACCAACCATAGGTCTTACACTATACTTATCAAGTATATTTTCAACTTCATCCCATTTAGTTCTATCCATCGTTGGACATGCATCATCCAATCTAATCAAATATCTTGTATCAAACATGTTATTAATATTATTATGCACAATAGAATATGTTAAACTTATAATTAACCTACTAACCTATTCCCTCTCCACCACTTTATTGTTCTTAACAATGCTCTTACCAGTTGTCTTCACATGTATAGGATCTGCACCTTTTCCCACGAGTCGCTTTGCACCATTTATAGTTTTCTCTATAATGCTACCATCAATACTCGCAGTATTATTCTTAACAACAGCTTTCCCTGCTTCCATAATAGTTATTGCAGTCCATCCTTTCTGAGCATAAAGATAACATTTCTCTATTTTTATATTTTCACATCTCCTAACCACAATTGGAACTTTGCTTTTAGAGAACACCTTACTGTTCTTTATAACAACATTTCCTATCCAAGGAGTCCTTGCACCATACTTTGTTTTTTTTCGTGTAACATCAAACCCTCCCTCACATTTTTTCACTGTAACATTCTCTATCAATATGTTATCTACAGAATCAGGTCTGTTAGGCTCAATATCTATAGCATATTCTGGAGCTGTGCCACCCACATTTGTGATAGTACAATTCCTAATTATTACACCATTCGCTTTTGTTACAGATACTCCCTGCCTACGTCCATGATCCAACACGCATTTCTCTATCAGAACGTTCCGTGAATTTCCACCTACATATATGCAGTCGCCCCAACAATCTTTTATTGTCAATCCTGATACTGTAGTATTTATTGCTTCATTCAGATCGATACCCATTCCCCACTCTCCTTCTGTACCAGTATGGGTATGCTTATCACCAATAATCGTACCATTGCCTTTTATGTTTATATTCTTTCCTTTCGCTTGAATAATATTGTAGCCTCTTAAGTTATTAGCAACTAGTCGTATAATTCCCTTAAAGATAAAGTCTGTATTGCTACATATTGGTATACATACATTTGGCTTTTTCTCTGCTCTTACCTTATATTCACTTTTCTCTATCACAATCTTATTCTTCACCTTTGGATGCGCTAATGATACCACATCTCGCAGAGAATTCTCATAACTCAAATCAGCGAATAGTTTAGTTGATATCTCAGGTATATCCCAACTCCCTTTTATGGTGACTCTGTTGAAAGCCTTTCCCTTACATTCAATCTTTGTCATACTACCATGAAGGACACCATTCTTTATCAGCCCGCCTTTAAAGACTAATGTCTTTTCAGCAGGAATTTTGCAAATATTGCCCTTCAAGTCGACATCCTTGTTTATTATTATTTTATCTCCATCAACAGTACCAAGAATTAATGATTCTATTGTATCTGTTTCAATTTTCTCTATAATAGATTTTTTTTCTGCACTCCCAAAGCCACATGACAGGAATACTGCTAGAGAGAAAATCATCAATAATCTTGACACTTTCTTTTCCATTCTATGATTTTAGTGCATTAACCAAAAACTCCATTGACATCTTCCGCTTTGCTGCAACCTTTTCCAATACGTCATTGAAATTAATCTGGTCAGCAATGCACTTGTTGACATCCTCTGTACCCATCAACATCCTGCGATCCAGTCCCGTAAACTTCAACAAGGTATAGAGTCTGTCATTAGCAGAGAACTTACTACCGTCCGGCCACCTGCGGAAAGCAAAGAACTTAGTAGAATTCAATATGCTGAACACACAACAGTGGAAGGAATCTGTACAAACATATTGCGCATTGCGAATAAGGTTTACAAATTCCGCAGGTCCTACGTTAAATGGTTTTTCATCCACCACATCTTCATCGTATGATATATATGTAGCACCATGCAACAGTCCTATTATCCTGCAACCAGTAGCCTTGCTCAACGCTTTCACAAACTCACGTTGCTCAGGGTTGTCACCCATCAGGTACATCAAGATATAATTTCCTTCAGCAAAGGGCTTCTCATCCTGTATATGCATCCACTCCTCTGCTGTTAACATCATCGTGGGGTCACACACCACTGTTGCCTCCCTACCACTCTCCTTCTTAACGATGTCAGCACCGCTATCCTCACGCACACTGATATGTTCTATGCGCGACAGATATCTCTTAGCATGCTTATGCAAGCGTGCAGGCAACTCTGGAACACCGAAGCTGGTAGAGAATGCTATTTTCTTTATGTCGTCTGGAACAAACTCAAGTGTATAGTAACACCCCACAATGTTAGAAGGACGCCATAGCTGGTCACTGCCAACCACCACAGCATCCATCTCTGAAGCCTGTTTGCGAAGACCATCCCATCCTTTTACGGTAGGCAGCATCTTGTTCCACTTCTTATTGAAGTCGGCATACATCTGATGACGCACCTTCATTTCCTGAGCAAACCCATCCGATGCCACAGAAGCCTGCTTCCTCGAACGACTGGTCAGATTGGCAAACAGATACTTTGCCTCTACCGGGTCAAACAGACGCCCTGCATAATAAAGCAATTTCTTTATAAAGATACTCCGATGCACACCCTTTATCTCGAAAATGCGTGCATCATATCCAAGCTTCTCCAACGTATATTGCGTAGCATACGTCTGGAGGGCACTACCAAAATTATCTTTATAAGTAACTGCTGCTATTCCGATTTTCATGATAACTTTATTTGATAATAAATTTCTTTCCATTAATAATGTAAACACCTTTATTGGGTTTAGTAACCTTTCTACCAAAAAGATCATATATCTCTTTATTATCTATATTTTGAGCCCTTATATTCTTTATAAGACTAGGCTTCATATTGTTTTTTACGCAAAATATAGAATCTCCTATGAAAGCACTTGAGTATATTATATCATCAACAATGTCAAAAGCTCTAATAGCTGTTCCATCATATATACTTGTCAAACCTAAATAAGTAAATTCCCCTTCATCTTCCATTTTATAAACGCCCAAACCACGCTCAGCCATATTTACATAAATATAATCACCCTGTTTTCTAATTACTGTTGGAGATTCATCGGCTGTAACTGTTGAAAAACAATCCTCTTTATTAACAAGATAGACCTTTGCTTTTACATTTTTCAAATTAGAGATATCATACACAATTAAACCTCTGCAGTCATTCTCTGTCATAAAGAAACGTGATTTATTTGATAATGTAGAATACACATAAGGATAATCTACAAACAAATCAAATGTAAACCTCTTTTTAGAAGGTATCTGATAATTTAAAACATTCAAACCAGAAAATGATATATCTTTAATTTTAATCGTATTATTGGGATCACTAATATCCCAAATACTAATGCCACTTCCGTAGTTTGAAAAGACTACATACGTTTTTTCATCTTTTTTAAAAAAATCTAATCCCTGAAATTCAAGGAATTCACTTTCTCTATGTGCATATAATAATTCTAAATCTTTTTCATTTTTTTTATTATAAATATTAAAGCCACGTAAACCTGATACAACCAAAAGACTATCAAGCATTTTACATTTGACTAGCTTAATATCTGTGTTGTATTTATTTATTACATTAAGAGTCTTTTTATCTAATACTTCAAGACTACCATTCACGTAAGTTACATTATCTATGTTAGAAGAATGACAATAATAATCGTCAATTAAAACAGATGCATTAGATTCTGCAGTAATTAATCCAACAGATATCTTATTAAACTCTTTTATGCCTGTTCCCTCTTGTAATATGGACCATTCACCACATTCTTTTGTTCGCCACCATAACTTTGAAGTATTATCATCAATATAAAATTTTATGTTATACCAAGTATTCTTATCAAACAAAACAGTTTCATCTTCAGAACTTTTATCTGATAATAATATTTTAAATTTTAAATCAGATGTTGGAGAAATTTTGATAGCAAAAACATTCTCATCATCATTTCTGCGCAGTGGAATTACTGCATCGGAATTCTGTAAAGAACAAATTTTTATCCATAAAGAACCATATTTTTGTGAACTAACATTTGCTCCCTGTTTTTCAAGTATGGCAAAACTTTGAGATGATAAATTCGAATTAGAAACTAGCCTGAGACTATGAACACCATAATTCATATCAGGCTCACCATATTCATCAACAGAAATATTCCCATCATTTATAAAATTATCAAAATCTCCTGTATTCTCTGTAAAATCTTTAATTTTATTTTCAAATCTAAACCTATAATTTGGAGCATATCTCTCCTTTTCTCCGCCTGAAGCTTGTCTGGTAGCAACGAACAAAACATCATCACCACCACATAAGGACCTAGCCCACTTCATGTATGAAGAGGGTTCTTCGTTTTCTATCATTAGATACGGATTGTACTTATCTTTATAATCGTATGCTCTTATTCCATAAGAGCCCAAAGTGTAAACAGTATCTCCTATAGATTCAACATACCATTGTTGAGAGGTATTATCTTTGGGATTTTTACTATAAATAGAGATAATATTCTCATTTAATGACTGTGAAAAAGCTAGTTGTTGTATAAAACAAAACAACAAAATAAAGTTTATATTTAATAATTTCATATACATATATGATTACTCGCCTATTTAGGTTATAATAATTATATAATATATACTATAGGTTTAAATATTTTTTGTATACATCCATATATTTACTGACAACATTATGTATATCAAACTGTTGAGCACGTTCTTCACAATGCTTTGATACCATATTATAAAAATCATTGTCTTCTGATAGTTTAATTATAAGATTAGCTAATCCCTGACTATCACCAAGTTCAAACAATTCACCAGCACCTTTTACAATTTCTCGTAAACCATTTACGTTAGTCGCAATGAATGGATGTCCGCTTGCCATACCTTCTATAGAAGACAGTGACAATCCTTCATAAATCGAAGACATACAGATCACATCTGAACTTTTTAAGATTCGAGGAACATCTTTTCTTATATATAAAGAATGAACTCGATGTGATACACCTAATTCATCACACATTTTTCTTAGCTGAATAGCCTCTATGTCATCTTTCTTACTTCCAACTAAAATAGCATGATATTTTTCTGGTAGTTTTGATATAGCTTCAACAATTGTGTCTTGACGTTTAGGGTAAGTATATCTTGCAACCATTGTGATTGTAAAAACATCTTCGTCTGTTCCAATCAATTCTTTTTTAGTATATGGAATAGCATTTTTATACCTTGCTGTATCAACACCATTAGGTATTGATATGGAATTAACTTTTGGAAAATAATTACGAAAAGTTTCTAACGCTTTATCTGCACACGCTATAACACATTTGTAGCACTTTGAATAAACAAATTTGTCTATCAACCTCAAAAAGTATTTTTCTCTACGTTTATTATAAGTAGAATGTTCGGTGTAAACCATGGGCGTTTTGCAACCTGTCAACATATTTGCAAAACCAGCCCAATATAATGCAGGAAACAAGTGAACATGAACTATATCATAATTTTTGAGTATTGGTTTGATTTTAAAAATATGCATTGGATTATACATACTTCCTTTAGACAATGCACTAACAGGAATTCCTAAGTTAATAAGTCTATCCGGAAATGTCCTATCAGGAGAATCAAAAAGTTGAAGAACGTCAACACTATGTCCATTTTTTTTCTGAACCGTTGCAATCTCCACAACCAGACTTTGAGCTCCGCCCATGCTCATCCTGTCTATTAAATGCAATATCTTCATAGTTTTTAATTTATTCTTATCTAAGTTTATTTATTATATATTGCCAAAAAGGCCTAGTATCTTTTTTGTCATACTCCATAAAATAATCTGTTCGTTTCCAGTCCTTTATCCACTGCCATATAGGAATCTTACGCTGAAAAACGAGTTTAATATCTTGAAACTCAGGCATCATTAATATTTTTCTAGGTGAGCATATTTCACTTGAATAATCTTCTCCTAAACAAGCTTTTACCCATATAACAGGAAGGTTTATGCCTGCTTTAGTTGTGCACCATGCATTACCATCGTTGCGAAAATTTATTTCGAGAAACCAAATCTTATCATCCCAGTCTCTCATTATCTCAAAACTAAATAGTCCAGAATACTGACAATCTCTGATATATTTCTTGGCATTTTCTACTGTTTCATTATAGAATGGATCAATTGGACCATATTCTAGGAAACCAGTATTAGTATTCGGTTGCGAACGTAGCACTTTACTCATTCCTGGAATTATAATCTTGTTACCATCATCGAGAGAACATCCTATAAATTGGATTTCTTCTTTCTTTTTTATATAGGCTTGCGCAAAAATATCATCCGTGTTATCTCGTAGGAATTCATTTAATTGATTTTCAGTATGGCATATAACAATATCCGTTTTAGCACCATGACTACTTATATGCACCTTTGTCATACATGGAAATGTTACTTTTTCTCTTTCCTCAGGTAACATCCATACTTGCGGGGATTTCACCCCTCTGGCAGCAGCCATCTGAATCATTGTGGTTTTATCCATTAACTCAACCATTTTTCCCTCCTCTGGTACACCCGGAAAAATATAACGAGATTCGAGTTTGGATTTATTCAGATTTAAATGCTCTGTAACTGCATCCGCACAAGAAATTATTATAGTTTTATCAAATGCATTATGTCGGGTTTGAAGGAAAGTACATAAATCATCTATGTTTTTGAGATTATGATATGCATTAACATATCGACTATAGGCAACATAGTTTTTACGTTTATCACCATAGGTAATTAAATCCACACCATACCCATATTCGCCGAGAGCTCTTATAACACCTAATGTGTTATGATGATTACCACTTCCTATGACAATTACACTTTTCATTTTAGTAATTCAATATAGTTATTAACAAAAGTCTTTTCTGAGAATTTTTCCAAGGCTATTCTACGACTTTCTTGCCCCATTTCTTGAAGTTTTAACTTTGGTTGAGAACAAAAACCAACAATAACACGATACATATCATCTTCCTCCATAGGGTTAAACATCTGTCCATTTATATTTTCTTCTATAATTTGAGGATTATCACATATCCTGCTGCATATTATTGGTTTTCCACAACTCATTGCTTCACATACAACATTTGGATAACCTTCATGAATAGAAGGTAAACAAAAAACGTCACAACTTTGATAAGCTTTAACTATATCTCTTGTTGGTTTATGAAATGAAAGATAATCTGCAATATTTAACATTTCATATTCAGATTTTACTAGTTTCCCATATTCTTCTTTACCAACATATACACCTCCATACCAATCAAAATGCACAGGAATATTATTATCTTTCATTCGTCGAATAACTTTCATAAACGAAATTATATTTTTCTGAGGAGCTATTCTTGCTGTAACGAGAATATTAATTTTATCACTTTTATTACAATAAGAGATTGGCGTAAAATAATGAATATCCGTAAAATTTGTTATAACTTTTATTTTCGATGCGAGATTAGGAAAATGACTACAAATGAATGTACCTTGCGAATAAGAATTTGGTACGATGTAATCTGCCATCTTATACAAGAAAAATTTTACCCTTTCTGCTTTTGATAAAATTGTCGTAGTATTTCTTTCTGAAACAATAAGATGATAGTTTAATCCTGATAATTTACAAAGGCAAGCTAACTTTGTTGCACCATCTTTATACGCAATCACTGTATCATATCTACCATTTTTAATAAAACGCCTGACTTTTTTGAATTTATCCCATTGACTATTTTCACAATCAAGATTATGTGATTCTATCCCATATTTTTTTTTCAAAAAAGGGTTCATGTCATGTTTATGATAGGTTGCGATATCAACATTAAATCCTCTTTGATATAATAGTCCTGCAAGACCAGCCATTTGTCTTTCAGCACCACCTCCAAAACCTAAAGTATCAATCAAACAAAGTATTTTCTTCATTCTAATAATTTTCTATATATAGTTTCTCTTGAAAGAAATCACTCATTAGAAATCTTAAACCATCAACATAGTTCTGAAAACTATAATTATTACTAACAGCTTTCAGGGCTTCTCCTGCATACTTTTTTATAATTTCTCTATCCTCGGATATTCTATTCAATTGTTCTACTAATTGTTTCGTATCCTGTATATCAAAAACAAAGCCACAATTAGATTCTTCCAAATAACAAGCAAGTCCACAATTGTTACCACTCATTACACACAAGCCTTTTGCCATTGCTTCAAGTATAACCATTCCAGCAGTTTCTGATTTACTCGGAAGAACTAAAACATCAGCATTTTCATAGATAGTATCCATCTCTTGGAAAGGGACGTTTGCATTTACGCTAACTATATTAGAAAGACCTTTGTCCTCTACATATTTCTTTAACTCATTATAGTATGCTCTTTCTGCTTCTTGTGACAACTGTCCAATAATTGTTAACCTAAAGTTATCTTTATTCTTTACTTCAGATAGGGCATCTATTAAGAAATAGTGATTCTTATAAGGTCTGTACTTACCTACATCAAGAAGATGAATTACATTGTCTTTGAAAAAATTTTTCTTTGGTGTTTGAGAAATATCGCCCACTAATGGAATATAATAATTGGGATGGAACCACTCTTGTGGAACATAATTCTTTTCTCTGTAAATTCCACGATATAAGACTGGAGTAAAGCCAACTTCTGGAAAGAAAAGCTTTGCTATATTTCCTACGCGTTTAGATCTATTCATTGTGGTGTACAATTCTGTCTGAGTATAATTAATAATATACTTTACCCCAATCAATTTACAAACTAAACAAATTATGGCATTACATATACTTCTATTACGCAGAATTACTAACTGCGGTTTAAAGTTATAGACTTGCTTTATTGTATCAAAAGCACTAGGAAAGAATAATGTTGCCTTTTTGCTTTCTGCTACAGAAGGATTGTAAATTTTATCTGCAATCCAATTATACATCATTGTGAATAATGAAGGAGAAAGTTGATGAAATTCCACATAATCGTGCACCTCACTAACTCCTTGATATTGAGCTAGGAACTTTACTTTCACACCTTTTTCATACCATCCTTTCATTATTGGCACTTGGTTAGTGTGGTATCTATGAGAAGCATATAATATTCTTTCTAATTTCATTGTACGATATATCTACGATTATTAGCATTTATATTTAAACTTGTGAGCATTAAAGTGTAAGATAGCCAGAAAAAGATACTACCATTAATAATATTTTCAGAATGTGTAAATGAATACAAAATATTAAACAATGCAGCCATTGCGAAACAAAGAGCAAAAAGGTTTCCTCTTTTTTTAGAGTCCAATATAACATTCTTTAATTCAAACATGACCACAAGAAACATTACAATATATATAATCAAAGAAAAAAAGCCTCCTCTTCTTAATGCATCTAAAAAACAATTATGCCCCATTGTCCGTACCATTTCTTGTGCATTTATATTACCGCCTACATTACCCATAAAGAAATAATGTGTATTTGTAAAGAACATACTCGTCATTTCCCATGTTTGCGATCTTCCATTTGCATTCATAGATAAAAGACGTCCATAAGAAGAACTTTCAAATAAAAATGAATTTGAATATGTCAAAATAAATAATAATCCAATGAAGAACAGAAAAGCCTTATATCCTGCACTAACTCGATAGTAGATAATATATACGATATAAAGAGCACACAAGAGAAAACACATTCGTTGCTGTGTACAAAAGGCGCTTGCCATTCCCAATAAAAGAACTAAAATACCTAAATTGATTGAGATCTTTTTTTTCTGCCATAACAAAATAGTAGCTATAGGAAGAAAACATGCAATAAAATAACCGTTTGTTACAACAAACCCATTAAAACCGCTACAAATACTTTGCGTCAAGAAGTTTTCGGCATCTTCATAATATGAATACTGCTGTAAATCATTTTCTGTAAGCGGACTTATATAAGTACTTATTGCCCATGCAACAGGATTATTAACAAACTGAAGTATTGAAACTACAGAATTTAAAATATAAAAAATAAAAAACCAAATAGTTATTATATAAAGATGATTTTCATTTCTAATTAATTTGGGTATAGCATAAATAATACAAAAAGAGACAATATTATATGCCAAATAATCACTTGTCAATAATACATTCATACCATTAATCATATTAACAATCACATAAAGAATATTCCATAAGATATACAATTTAATGGTTTTTGTAATTTTAATATGACCACGTATAAAAAAAGCTAACGGAACTATAATCACACCTGCAAAATTACGAAAACTAACAGGTCCAAAAATATGCCATTTCCTTAAAAACAAAAGAGAAAAAAGCCATATCCCACATAATATGAAAAATAGCACGTTTATGTTTATTTTTTTTTGACTCGACAACATTGATTATAATCGTTTTGTATTAAACTAATATACTGATTACAATATAAAATTCAATATTTAAAACTCAGATTAACAACTAAATAATGTACATCATAGTTTATTTAAAATGTAATACTATAATAATCCATCACTTGTTTTAGTTGAATATCATTTTTTGAATCATGTACATTGGTTATAGACAAAGACTCGGTTTGACTATAAGGAATTGTTAGAAATTTGCCTGCAAGTGGTTTATTCATATAAACATATTTAGAATACACCCCTTGTCTAAATGACATAGCTTTAAACCATATATCGTCTGCAAACGGACATATTTGCATAAAAATATCTTCTTTTAGCACATCAGGATGTAAACTATGAGGGGGATACAAAACTCCACCCGTACCAGTTGGCATAGTTAAAGCTGAATCTTTTTCCAATAGTTTGTATGTAGAACTATTCTGTGGAGGCATTATCTCACCAAGCAGTTCCCATTTATTATAGGGTAATATATAGCCTTTAGCATCCTTGCCAATAATACGTCCACGAGTAAAATAAATATAATTGGGATCTTTTTTATACCTGTACATCAAACGTTCCACTAAATCATGGGGATAAATTTTATCATCATCGATTGTAATAATAATACTGTCTGAATACAATTTCAATGTGGGTATTAATTTTTTGTATGATCTGATATTCTTGTAGTATCCAATTATTAAACCGCGTGTCTGCTGTTTCTTCAACATCATTGGAATGTTGTCATCATTAAACTCTTGCTCATCTAACCAAAGGATTATTTTGTTTGGCTTATAAGTCTGTTGAAATATACTCTCAATAACGAGGTACACATCATCTATTCGCTTGCCATAAGTTGTTAAAGAAACAATCACGTCATCATTTGATTGCGATGTTTCCAATTTAACCGCGTTTGCATCATTTATTGCAATCTGATGTAAAGATTCCATACGTGCAAATACTTGAACAGTATTCTCTACAAAATCACACGAAGGAATACCTAACTTACGCATCACCCTACTAATAAAATTTCCCATTATGTTTATCGGTTTATTAAATAAGTAATATCTTTATATGATTATTGTTACAAACTGAAATATTTACAAATTAATTTACAACTGTCACCATTTGCTGCTGCATGAAGTCTTTGAGTCAGTTTATGTCTTACTTCTATATATTTATCATTTTCATCTACAAGGTCTTTTATAAACTGATTGAAATCATTTTCTTCATAAATGTATTCTCCAGCCATAACATCTCTTGGGTCTTTGCTCGTAAAACCACGATCTTTCATATACATATCAATATCAGATAAGATATAACCAATAGGTTTATCTAACAACAAGTAATCAACTGAGACAGATGAATAATCTGTTAGTAATGCATCAGAAAGACCAATAAACTGATATAACTGAAGTCCAAATTCCTCAATTTCCTTGTCACCTATGATAATAATATTTGAGAATTTTCTTTTAAAAATATCTTTTTCTAATTGTAGTCTATGAAGTTTTAATATTACCAAACAATTATACGAGCACAATAATTCATTCAGTTTTTCTACTTTTTCAGCCGTATCAAAAAGCGGAAGTCCTGTTTCTGTAGCACAATTTGCTTCTGACAAGCCACCTTTAGTTTCTCGGAATGTTGGCATCCATATTATTACTTTTGAGAAGTTTCTTCCTTGAACCATAGGATTCTCATTACCTGTTTTATTGTTTTGCATTAACATATCATTGCGAGGTAAGCCCAAAGGTAACATTTTATTTTTATCACATCCTATAAAAATAGACTGCGTCACCATTGCTTCCTCTCCGATAGCAAATGCATAATCGAAATTATGACGTAAAATACCATCTCCTTTATGTCCTTTTATGGCATATCCATGTCCTATATATATTTTCATCTGCCCTATTCTTTTATACCTTATAGGACTTGTTCCATGAGTATAAAATGAATACGCAGCTTTAGCATAGTAATAATCAGCCATAATGTTAAAAGAACGACGATATCTATAAATATATTTAGTCTCATCTGATGCAATATATTTTGAGGGATCCTTTACCATCCACACAAATTTATATTTACCTTTTTCTTTGAGGTATTGATAAAGCACAAAGCTACTTTCATCAAAATGACCCATTTGGCCCTCAAAAATGATTAAATTCTTATCAATTTTTGTTATTGTCTTAAAAAAAAGATAAAATAACTTATCTATTAACACAAGACATTGTTTAATAGAATTATTTATATATATAAGCATATTCTACTGATAAATTCAATTATGAGCAACTTTTATAATATTTCTATTATTTATTAATTTTTCTTATTACCTCTGTACCATCATTCGTCTGATACCTCACTATATTAACCCCTTTCTGAGGAGCATAAAGTTGTATACCATTGATATTATAATAATACGATTTTGTTATCTGTTCGTCGCTTATATCAACTATTCCACTGACATTATCTAATTTCCAAATATTATTACCAGAAGAAATCATCAAATGTCCATCATAAAAAAAACAACCCTCAGGCTCCCATCTGTAACCTTTACTCAACAAATCTAGTTGTTTTACAATTTTTTGTGTATTCAAATCAATAATATTAATATCTATATAACCTACATTTTTTGATCCTCTAGCAATATATAGATAATCTCCCTCTATGCATGCTCCCTGCATATACAAAGCAGAAATATTGAGCATGTAAGAATTTCTTATGTCAGTATCCTCTAAATACACCTCTGATTGATGTATATCTGGTATGGAAAAACATGATATTTTACATTGACGATAGTTTGTATCATTTTGAGAATTATTTCTAGAATAGGTGTATAATAATTTGTTCTCTCTATCAATAACTGTATTTACATTACCCATGGAGTTTGATTTTGACATTGGTGGAAAATAGATGGTTTGAACAAGTTCTAATTTAAACGAAGAAAATTCGCTATCTTTGCTCGATTTATTTGCAACAATACGAAAAACCTCTGTAAAACATCTTTTGTCGCTTCTAGCCCTCTGACTTATATAAAGCAAAGGAAAAAAATCGTTTACATCATAATAATCAGTGCCAAAGCATGTATTATTACAATGATATAAAATACTTCCTGATCCATTTAATTCTTTCATTGCTTCCATAGTATAAGAATAAAGCAGTTCTTTGTTCTTAATACTATATATGTATATTATTTCACGATAATTTGGAACAAGAAATAAATAATTCTTATATACAGCTGTAGATTGATTCTCAAAACAATTATTTGCATACAAAGAACAGGCATAATTACCATTCATATCAATGTTTTCGTTATATTCCTCATAGTTTTCTTCAATATTATGCGAAAAACATGAATGTATTGGAAAAAAAATCAATATTATAAAACAGGATAATTTTAGAGTGTTAATCATATTAATTTAATATTGATGTTTTTTTATTTCTTCGACTATATCAATTCTCTTATTATTACTATCCCAAAAAAAATCGAGTAAACGTTCACGCTCTTTGGGAGGTACATGGCAATCCTGTCCACTTTTCATTATGTTTAATAATTCCTCAAAGTTATATGCTTTCTTAGCAACGAAATATTTATCAAACTCTGACAATTCATAACTTTGTTTGACATAACTGTCGTAATCGAATACAAACAAAATTATTTCTTTATCCATTGTCAAGAAGTCTGTATAAATTGAGGAATAATCTGTTACTAAAACATCAATGAAAGGAAGAACTGTGTATATATCACTACTTTTCGGATATATTATAATGTGACTAAACTGTTCTATTTTAGGGAGGTCAATCTTAGTAAACGGATGAAATTTCAATATAAATAATTCGTTTTTCTCTTTCATATTGTTATTTAAGCGTTCCCAATCAATACCTGCCTGTGCAATAAAGTCATTACCATCATTTCTCCATGTAGGCATATACATATACACCTTATTGTACTTCCCTATTTCTGTTACAAATTCTACAGTTTCTTGTGGTTCATATTTGTGTATAAATTCGAGCGCAGTCTCTTTGCCTTCCAATAACAAGATACTGCGTGGATATACTCCCACAATACATTTATCCAAAGATATGTCCATCATTGGTGCAAAAAAATCCTTTGCTTGAATTGAGGATGGTGCTAATAAAAGATCTGGTTTTCTAAACATGATGGGATATTGAAGAACCCTAAACCTCAACGACGTACGCATTTCTGCTGCATCTTTCAAGTTAAATCTTTTTACAAACAACTGGGGAGCTTGCCAACGTACACGCTTTACACTGGATCCGTGCCATAAATTCACATAAAAAGCCCCTCCCGAGAAAAAAGCATTGATATCGCCTATTTGATGATCACTTATATATACTTTTGCAGTTAAAGCATGATATAATCCTTTTAAAGATGACCAATAATACACCTCATATCCTTGTTTTTTCAACTTTTCTACGTCATACCTTAAATGTGCTATCCAAATAGAACGTATCTCCGGATGATGTTCATTTGTCCAATAAAAAAGGTATTTAGGATTATCCTTAAAATTCTGACCTGCTCCAAACAACCATTTATTTCTTTGTCTAGGAATAACCTTAATCATTGGTGTTATACATATGGTTGTCAGATTTTTAATATATTTTCGTAAACTTCTCATATTACATAAATTTACACATATCATTATTCTGCCGAAATACTAATAATTAAATCTTTAAACATCTCTTTTAAACTATATCGTGGTAACCATCCCAAATTCTTTATTTTCTGTGTGCATAAGCGCAACTTCGTTACTGGCGCATACCCCATATCATCACGCTTTTGTATCACCACCTTATGTTCAGGATTGAAGTTTTTCTGTATAAACTCTGCCATCTCTTTTATAGAGATGTAGGTTTCTTCGTTTGCCACATTATATGCTTCGCCTGAGATTCCTTCGTTCAAAATAATTAGAATCGCATTCACACAATCATGGACATGACAGTAAGGCTTCGCAGATTCTCCGTCTGTATGGAGTATGATATCTTCTTTGTTTATTACGCTTCTCGCAAATTGTGCAAAAACCCGATTATCATCAGCAGATATACCAGGTCCAAATGTTTGGGTTAGTCGAGCTATCTTCACAGGTACTTTGTACTCCGAGGCATAGGATGCACACAAATACTCTGCAGCCCTTTTACCCAAAGGATAACTGCTCCTTGGACTCGTTGGCTCTATATATCCCTCAAAATCTTCGGTTATTATATCCTCATTAAAGTTCTGTCCGTAATATTCCAGGGAACTAACATACACCATTCCCTTTACTTTGTGCTTATAGGCATACTGCAATAAAGCTCTGGTACTCTCTATTATGAACTCATAGGTCTCTACTGGGTGCTCCACCATATATTTACCAGACGTAGGACTGGCACAATGAATAATATAGTCAAAGTGTTCATCTATATCATGAAGATATGTTTCAAGGAGCATCTCTTTCCAACACACCTTATCATATATATCCTCATCAAAAAGTTTTTTTGCTTTTTCTTTGTTTCTTATCGGACAGGTAACACTATTACCATCCGCTACCAATTTCCTCAGTAATGCGGAACCTATAAGTCCCGTTGCACCAGTAAGAAGATATTTTTCTTTCATTAGAATCCAAATATTTGTTGATTTTCATGCACTTCCACCATTGCTTTGAATATAAAGTAATCTGTCGGTGTTGTAATCTTTATGTTCTCCATCGGACCTATGATGGTATTCATCCTATGTCCATAGTAGCTCATCATGGTGCAACTGTCTATAAAGTCTGTCTTACCCTCTTTTTGAGCCTGTCTGTGAGCACTTATAATATCATTCAGATAGAAACTCTGTGGAGCTCTCGCTATGAGCGAATTATCTCGTGTAGGAATCTCCAGGCTTCCATCCTCCTGTTTTACGATGAATGTCTCAGTCGCAGGGATGCAGGTTATACAGTTACCCTTTTCTTTTACAGTCTTGATATTGTCAGTAATGGTTTCTTCTGTAATGAGTGGACGCACACCATCATGAATCAAGACAACAGTATCAGAAGTATCCTTGGCATATTCTTCTGCAGCCACTAATCCGTTATATATAGACTCCTGACCGCTATTGCCACCCTTAACAATTTTCACCACCTTATTAATTTCAAACTTCTTCAGTTGCTTTTCAAGGAATGGAATCCAGTCCTCTATACACACAACCACGATACCATCTATCATTGGATGATTGTCAAACAACTCCAATGTATAGACTATTATCGGCTTACCATTATATTCCAAGAATTGCTTAGGTCTGGATTTCGTATTCATTCTCCTGCCAGAACCGCCAGCAAATATTACACCTATATTCATTTCTTACTATCTAATATTGTGCTTTCAAAATTATTTATTACATTATGTACCGGTTTACATACCAATAACGATAAAAATATCGAAAGTATCATTACTTTATATGGCTCGGAAAGAACAATACATGCATCTATAGCTTTAAAAATTAATACATGTAAAACATACAATTCTAAAGAATATGTACCTAACCAATGTAATACTGTTAAAATTTTCTTACTATAATGTGACTTCTCCAATACTGAAAATAACAAACTTAGCGAAAAAACTCCACACAAGCATCGTAAATACTCCTTTTTTATAAAGATAGGGTTAACTATTGTCACCATATATAGAATAGTCAGAACTATCATCATAATAATAACATATTTTCTTTTCAATGATATTCCCGTCTTACACAAGTATCCACATAACATACCCATTGGAAACATTAGTGTTTTATCTATCCATTTTCCTATCAATGAATAATAATCTGGGCAATATTTATTTAAACAATATATTGCTACAAACATACCAAACAGTAGAATAGCAGATCTAAAAATTGCCCCCCCCTGTTTATAGAACATCCACTTATACATTAGAGGAAAAGCAATATAAAGGGCAATAGTGACTGCTATATACCACATACCATAGAAATTTCCTTTCACCCAAAACACCAATGTTGTCAAATACCCTAATAAATCTAATATTGTCTGGTGAGAAGCCCAAACTATTATCAGAAAGAATGGCAATGACATCATAAAATATGGTATATATAATCGCCTTATCCTTTTAGTAAAATAGCGTGTCAAATTACCGTCATTTGAAAAAGAATAATATAGGCCAAAACCTGAAAGAAATAGAAAACCTTGGGTGTAAACAAGTCTTGGAACCTCATGTAATATAATGGAATGTAATTGAGTTCTCATAACTACATGACAGATAAATACGCCCAAAATGGCATAACCCATTAATTCTGTCCTATATTTACTTACTAATTGTAGTAAACCTTTTTTCATATGCTATATGCTATATGCTATTTTTTACTATTATCAATTATTATTCAAAAAATCTATTATTCTATCTTTTGTCCTTAGTTTTAGGCTATTGAGCTTGTTAGTGTCGATATTCTCTACCATAGCTTCTTGCATTTTTTTTACTATCTTTTCTGCTGTCATCTCAGTAGGATAAAAGAAGTAACTCGAAATTCCTAATGTCTCACTAAAATATTTCAGTTTATTCTCCCAAATGAAACCGACAACTGGAACACCTAAAGCTACAGATGTAATGCAAGCATGAAGACGGGCTCCAAAGACAACATCAAATTCAGTTATTCTGGTAACATAATCTTTCGCACTAGTATATTGTGGTATTACATATTCTTCGGAAAAACCTATGCGCTGTTGGAGTTTTCTCAACACGAGCCAATCACTTGCCATACCATTTGTGTACACAGCCCATCTCCACCCTTTAGCATTAACAAGTTCTATCAACTTTACATACAACTGAAATAGCTTCTCATCGGTAAATGATTTGTTATAATCATCAAAGATACCTTCCCTTATTATATTTATTCCGACATAAGGTTTCTCAACCACTCCTCGGTTTTTCTTTTGCTCTATACCATAACACTCTGGAATCCACAAAGCAGGATCACCTACATAGTCACATGTAATATCACGCCTTAAATAGTCTTTACGAATAATATCAACCCCTTTCTGCCCATCTCTTGTAGTTATCATTTTTACCGATGGCATATTTACAGCTTCAACCAGTTGGTGGTATCGCCAATCCATTTCATTGGCGTCCTGAGGACTCATCGCACTCATTAACACAGGTTTACCATGCTTTGTTGCCAGTTTGTTAATAATATGAAACAAGTATCCAAAATCCTGAGTAGAATACTTCAACATCCCCACAGGTAGAATTATGTAATCTGAAGTTTTAATCCTATCCTCATAATACCCTTCATAAGCTATTTTATAAATGATACTTTTTATTCTGTAGCTATGTGTCAAACGAAATTTATTCCTGATTTTATTTATAAGAGCAGAAAGGAACCAACTATATTTATAATTTTCTTTTATAAAACTCAATGAAGGCTTAAGTTGAGCAACTTCGATTTTTACATTAACAGGCAATGATGACCTTAATATATGTTCCGTAGTAGCCCTCAACATTTCATCACCAACATTATTTATACTTTCAAGAGCAATAAGCAGTATGTTAGGTATTCTTTTATTCATTACACATTACAAAGATTTACGTTCTAACTCTTTTATAACATTTACATAGTAATAGGAATTCTTCTCTATACTATACAAATGTGTTATATAATAAAAAACGGCTTGTAGAAAAACGAAAAGTGATTGTTGTCTATAAAGTTTATACAAATATTTAAGGCAAGACTGAGAATTCTTGCCACGAAATGAACTTTTATTCCATTCTGGATGTCCTATATATTCAAACAACCTAGCTCTTCTTCTAAATACATTCAAGATGGTCGAATACTTTTTCTTTGTTAATTTACTATATGTTAAGCTACCTGGGGTGTATGTGAGAGTATAAACTATTCGTTTATCAACCTTCCATTTTTTTGCAAAATGACTCACCTGCAATGAAAAAAAGGAATCATTCGTAATACATATCTCCTCATATCTGAAACCATATTTAACAACATATTCTCGGCTTATCATCCTACGCCATGGCCCGAACCCCATATATAAAAGGATATCAGAAGATTCTTTTGAACCATTATATTGTGCTATTAACTTCTGTTGAAAGGCTGCACGATTTTTGATAGAAGGCTGTAAAGTTTCGCTATCTATTGAGTCAATATTGTAAAATAACATTTCTATATCATCATCCTTGTACTCATCAAGAATTTTTACAAATCCTGGCTTATATAAGTCGTCTGCATCAGCAAATAACAACCACTTACCCGTTGCAGCATCCATACCGATATTACGTGCACGCCCTGCACCCTTTGTATGCTCTTTATCAATATAGATAGTTTTTACATCTGGGCGCTTAACAGCAGCCTTCTTGTCTGTGTCACTATTGTCATCAACTACTATGATTTCTATATCCTCACGTTGAGGTATAGAGTCTATCAAACGTTGCAGCAAAACTGGCGTATTGTGATGAGGGATTACAAAAGAATATGTTATCATACTTAATATTACTTATTAAATTGACCATACAGTTCTCCACATTTCTCGAGTTTCATCTTTGATATGTGGAACCTGTTCATTTAGGATATTCCTAATTTCTATATTTTTTTCTGTATTTAAATACTTACGTATTTGTTCCATAGCCTGCTTATTATTATCTAATGGCAATACGCAATCGTGCATCTTATAATCATTATATAACTCTTGATATTTATGGCTCCAGCTAGTTGAAAGACAAGGTACACATGAATTAAGGGCTGATGCTACCCCATGAAAACGAGAAGATATGACGAGATAGGCCGAACTAATTAATCCTTTTACTTCTAATGCATTGAGCCCAGTGACAACCTTAACGCTGTTTTGAACGGCCTTTGATACTTGATAGCATAATTGTTCATCATTTATGCCCTCATGGTTAAGTAAATACACTTTTTTTCCACTTGATTGTGTTTCTAATATAATTTCTCTTATAAGTTCTATGTATTTTTCCATAGATATTGCCCCTCTATCTATCATTCGTAGATTTGGAATAACACATACCCCATCTTTTAGGTATGCAAATTTGTCAGGAACTACTCCTTCGACTAAAGACGTGAAATCTGTATATAACTTTACCTTTTTCATATCTACCACACCAGATTGTGCAAGATAATTGTATGAAACCTTTTCGCGTGGCATGATAATATTGGCGTACTTATTTAATATCGTCAGTACTCTTTTGGTATTAGGTAATTCTACGGGACCAAATGCTTGAGGAAGAAATACTATTTTCGTACCCTGACGATGCATGCGGTCTAACAGTTTCTGCCACATTTCTACTCGTTCATTCTTGATATTCCATTGATCAGAAAAGGCAAATCCACTACCATCTATAAAATAATCTGCATGGCTTGCCGCATAGGTGTCCAACAATAAAGACTGCGGAAGATGCAAACGACGGAAAATTCTCTTTAAGCGTAACTTATATACTAAGTAACCAAATGGCCAATATTTTAGATTAACCATGGTATGCATATAACCAAGTCCTTGCTTTAAGCGACTTTGAGGAATATACACTTCTGCATTCGGGAATTTCTTCTCGATTTCCTGCAAAATTGCATAAAACATCAATTCTGCACCCTTATTTTTGGTTTCTACACCCCATAATACAAATTTCATATGTTACTATTTTATAATTTTTTTAATTGCCTTTTTCACATCATCACCCAGCATAGAGGATACAATTTTTTTTGCAGAAATCGAAGTCGGTTGATTTGCTTTAATAAGAGACATTAAACAGTTCTGTTCGTCTTCTGTAATTGTAAATACTTCAAAAAGAATTGGTTTTTCATTATACTCCACATCAAGGAACTCTTTATAAACTTTCTCAAACTCATCTTTATTAGATGCCGTAATGTATTTGAATCCTAAATCTTGTGCATAATGACGGACTAAGTCATGAGATTGGTTTCCCCAATGACCTGCAGCGGCAACGAAATCATCAGCATCATCTCCCATAAATGCGGCCTGATGATTAAGATGACGGAATTCTATGCCCTTGCCATTATTTACAAGTAAAACACGTAGATTTTTTCCTATACAATGATTACCTATACTATTCATATCATAGAAAAAAGACAGATCACCAAGTACTACAAAGGTTAATCTTTGCGGATTTGCAAAAGAAGAACCAATTGCAGCAGAAAGTGTTCCATCTATACCAAATCCACCTACGTTGGAATAGGTTCTGACTTTAGGATTAATTTCTGAGAAATTCCATGTTCTTAATGTATTTAATATACCAAGATACAAAACTGAATCATCTGGAATTTTCATGCCTAATTTCTGTCCTATATAAAGATTCGAGAATGGCATTTCAGGAATTGAAGCAGTTACTTTCTCAAATTCCTTCTGACAAACTTGTAACAAGCTATCTTTTGGCGTATAACTCTCTAATGTGTAGTGCCTAAAGAAATCTACTTCGTCCATTTGGAACACCACCGAAAGTTTTTGAAAAAAATCCCTAAATTTCCCATCAGGATTAACTCTCCATATCTGTTTCGCTTTTTTTCCAACACCAAACATAGGGTATGCACCCGACACTTCACCAATATGAATAACTACATCGAACTTTGGAATTGAAGAATTGTAGCCTTTTTGAGCTCCAATTATAGAATAAAGCACTCTATATTTGCCATGATACTTACTCGTATGATCAACCATGACTACAGCATCATTACAAGAACAGAATGCATCAACAGCATCTGTTTCTTCTTTTGTCCAAGCCTTGTGTTCTCCACAGAATATAGCAATCTTACCTTTGGGGAGTTGAGGCATGACATCCTTTAAAGTATATCGTCTGATTATATTAACCTCAGGAAGTTGTATTACATCATAATTCTTTGATATAGCATCTGTGATATTTATATGTATTGGACCTTTCTTCAAATTGTTCAATGCACGATTGACTTTAACATTTACGTCCCAATCGTCCATATCGTCTTTGATGGTCTGTATATGTGCGTAATCTACTACAATATCATTAGGATGAGCCGTACGATCAGTTACCTGTGGCATAAGATGGCCTATACGAGCAACATCACGACTTGAAGTAAGCGCTATAACTGGCAGTTTTCTGTAAAATGCTTCCGTTAGTCCAGGCATATAGTTACGGGATGATGTAGCACCAGTACAGCTGAGCACAACAGGCTCGCCAGTCTCCTCCGCCCAACCGCATGCCATATAAGCAGCTGAGCGTTCGTCTACACATGACTTCATCTCGAAGTATGAGTCTTGCTGCATACTCGCAACTACAGGTATATTAATAGCACCTGGTGATGCTATTACCCGTTTTATACCATAAGCCTTGAATAAGGCTAAAACCATTTGAACATTACGTTCTGCTGAATAATGAAAGTTCATATTATTTGATTAATCTTATATTTCTTTCTATTTTTATTTGTGTATACCCAGTCTAATCAAAAAATATAGCATTTTATTTTTTAATCCCGATATCTCCATCATATTTGTCCACTCTCCTGTTATTTTATCTTTTAATGCTTCATTTCTCCAATTTATTCGTTTAAATTGTGGATCCTTAATAAATGATTCTAAACAATCAGATAATGCCAAAAGTGTATCTTTAAAAGAAGAAGTATCAATGTATTCATTAATTTTCTTGTTATCAAATTTTCTATCATAAGAGCGATCCCATTTTACCTGATATTTGTTACCGCCCATAAATGACATCCATGTTTCAAGTATCTTTACTTGTGGACTAACACCTGTATATTTCTCTATAATATTAAGATAAACTGATAAAATATCTTGCCATTTATAACTTGTATTGTTTGTTATATGAAATATTTCCCCATACGCACTTTCCTTTCCAATGATAGATGCAATAGAATTTGCAACATCAAAACCATATGTAAGTGTTGTTGTGCGTTCTAATAAATCTTTAGGCAATACAATAGTTCTTCCTTTTAGTGCTCGATACAACCAAGATTCTTTTTCAAGAGCTGTCAGCTGGAGTCTCTGCTCACTGAACGTTATATATGGTCGAATTATAGTCCAGTTCTTTTTACCAGATTCTCGCAAAATTCTTTCCTGACGTGCTTTTGCTAAAGCATATTCATCTGTTTGTAAATAGCCCATATCACTACACACATCTAATAATAGGGGACTATCTTCTGTTAACGGCTCTTTACTTTCCGCATATACCCGAGAGGAACTTAAATATACATACTGCTTTGTATTCGATAACAAAAAGTTTATACGATCTTCAAAATCTTTTGTTGAATACTTCATAAAATCTACTATTGCATCAAACTTATGACTAACAAACAATGACTTTATGAAATTTTTGTTATGTGCATCTCCAACTACATATTCAACATTATTTCTATTTATCTGATGCCTACGAGATGTAACCACACAATTCCCCCCTCTCAACGCCAAATTAGAAACAAGATGAACGCCCATTGCACCTGTACCTCCAAAAATCAAAACATTCATAGCATAAAAAGTAATTTTAGACTTTACTCACTAATAAAGGTTCATTTTGTGGTAAACTTATTAATAATAGCTTTTGACTTATTTAATATCATTGACCTTTCTGACACACTAAGACCAAATATAAACGTTACCAATATGCCTGAAAGGACACTTGTGGACATTACTATAAGTGCCTTTATTATACCATGCTCAAGATGTAAATATAGTATCGCAGGCAAAATAAGTGACAATATTGTTACTTTTACTATAGGCAGAATGACCTTGGTAAAGAACATTGATATTGGGAACCCCCATAAATGACGCATAATATACAAGCGAATTATATTTAATATTGCATATATTATAATTGAGATATAATATGCATATTCTACTGGAGCATTAAATTTGTACGCTATCCACGTCAAAGGAAATACAAGACAGCCAACAGACGTTATAATAATTGTATACCATTTAATTCTACCAGTTGCCATACAGCCTGTGTATCCTGTTGTACCAAGATGCTGTATCAGTGTAAAGATAACTGTTAGTCGGAAAAACATTACTGTATAGTCTGGAACCTGTCCCAACCATAAAAATATCACAGCATGTGCTTCAAACATTAGCGGAAGTGACATTATGAATAACAAATAGTAAGAGAATCTGGCTCCTCTGCATATAAGCTTATTCATATCATCTATTTCTCCTGCAGCATAGCTCTTAGTGATTTGAGGCTTGAGAGCTGTTGTAAAATCATTACAGAATTTTACTATCATGCCCTCTATTGAAGTGGCAAGTCCTCGCGCTGCATTGAAAGCTACACCGAAGAAAATATTAATTAACAAGTTTATGCCTTGCGTATTAAAAATCCATGAAGTGTGGGTCAGGAATGTCCATCCTGCAAATCCTGACATCTCTTTTATCAAACTCTTATCAAAGATAAAAGTGTAACTGCATTCTGAGAATTTTTTTGAACAATAAATCCTTTGGGCAAATCGCATGCTTACGCTTACGCAAAGACTCAGTACTGAAAGTGTTATAAGTTTGTCATAAGGAGAAATAAAGAGTAAATAAACAATTACTAAACGAAATGTAGATTCTACTATACTAAACCAAGCAAAAGCCGACATCTTTTCGTGTCCTATTATACATGCTGTATATGGAGTTTGCGTCAAACCTATGAAGAAAGATATCATGGCACATTGTAATACCCAGTTAGCAGCAACCATGCGACCATCAGGAATATTCATCTGAGTATTAAGAAACCATACTCCCAAGGTTTCACCCAAGAGAAGGATAAAGACACCTATAACCAACTGAATATTGATGGAGGTAGAGAATATCCTTCTGAGTTTATCAAAGTCTTTACGCCCCAATTCGAAAGTTATGAAACGACTTATGGAGCCAGACAAAGAACCTGATACAACACTAAACATTGCTATCACACCTGCCACAGCGCTATTGATGCCATAGTTATTAACTCCAAGAGCCTCCAAGGTGACACGACTTGTTATAAGCGAAATGAGCATCGAAAAAAGAGTTCGCCCATATAGCATTAGCGTGTTCTTTGCTAATCGTTTATTATTTATTTGAGATTTTGACACGTTTATATTGATTTATTCTAACAAAGGAGCAGGCAATTTATTATAGCTGACAACTGAAAGGTGAAAAGTGACAATTTAAAAACAATTCATTGTACTGAGAGAATCCCGATGTTGGTCCTGTCCTGTAAAGATGTTTTATGGATGATGGATGATGGCTGATGTTTTAGTCACGCTTGAAGATATCACGAGTGTAAACCTTGTTTTGCACATCATCCAACATTGTGTTATAGCGGTTGGCTATGATGGCATCACTCTGCTTCTTAAACTCTTCAAGGTTGTTCACAATCTTTGAACCAAAGAAGGTTTCACCGTCTTTCAGGGTTGGTTCGTAGATAATGATATTGGCACCTTTGGCCTTAACTCTCTTCATAATGCCTTGGATGGCACTCTGACGGAAGTTATCGGAGTTGCTCTTCATCGTAAGACGGAAAACACCAACAGTAACCTCTTTCTCTGCACTCTGGTTCCAATCGCTATTGGCTGTATAGTAGCCTGCCTTGCGTAATACTTGTTCTGCAATGAAATCTTTACGGGTGCGGTTACTCTCTACGATAGCACGTATCAGATCTTCTGGGACTTTATCGTAGTTGGCAAGCAACTGCTTGGTGTCCTTAGGCAGACAATAGCCTCCGTAGCCAAATGATGGATTATTGTAGTGTGTACCTATACGTGGGTCAAGACCGACTCCTTCAATGATAGCTTGTGTGTCAAGACATTTTACCTCGGCATAGGTGTCGAGCTCATTGAAGTAGCTGACACGCAATGCTAAATAGGTGTTTGCAAAAAGCTTCACTGCTTCAGCTTCCTTCATGCCCATGAAAATACAAGGGATGCCCTTGTCGAATTGACAATTGACAGTTGATAATTGACAATTGGCTTCCGTTTCATGGGAGTCCTTAGAGGGGGCGATGGCGCCTTCAACGAGCAGGGAGGCAAATTCTTTGGCTTTTGCCTGTAGGAATTCTACATCTGTTACCTGTCGGATTGCATCGTTTTCTTCCTGGAACTCCGGACGGTCAAGAATCTTCGGACTACCAACTATGATACGGCTGGGATAGAGGTTATCATAGAGGGCTTTGCTCTCACGAAGGAATTCTGGAGAGAAGAGCAGATTGAATTTCTTCACTCCCTTTGCAGCATACTTCACATAGAGGTTACGGGTGTAGCCTACGGGTATGGTACTCTTGATGACCATCACCGCATCAGGGTTCACCTTCAGCACGAGGTCTATCACCTCCTCCACATGACTGGTATCAAAGAAATTCTTCTGTGGGTCATAGTTGGTAGGCGCTGCAATGACTACGAAGTCTGCATTTTTGTAAGCTGCTTCGCCATCCAGAGTGGCTGTAAGGTCAAGGTCCTTTTCAGCCAGATATTTTTCTATGTATTCATCCTGGATAGGAGAAATACGTTTATTGATTTTATCCACTTTTTCAGGAATCACATCCACAGCAACCACATGGTTATGCTGTGCAAGCAATGTCGCTATACTCAAGCCGACATAGCCAGTTCCTGCTACTGCTATGTTTTTGTTCATAATTATCTATTAAAAATTATATCATTTGCCAAAAAACAAATTCTTTACGTAGGTATTTTCTCTTATCAAGAATGCACAACACATAGTAACACCTATGATAGCACAAGCTATGCATGAATTTATAATTAATTCCAGAATTATATTAACATCCATAAGATTATTCGGAACTATAATATCTCTAAGATAGTTCATGTTCCTTGGTATAAAGAAATAATGTAAAACATAAATTTCCAGTGTATGTCTTCCAATATACTCTATTTTATATTTGTAGTTGTTATTGGCTCGAGAAATAGAATCTTCACAAGAACAACAAAGACTAACTATAGCTATAACAGCCAATAATGCTAGAATCCATTGAAATGAAAATATATCTATTTCGTATTTATTCGATAAAACATATAAACATACAAAAAAAATAGATGATATATAGTATATCTGTTTGCTCAATATTAAACTTATCTTATCTTGATTTCTCATATATAAATATCCTGCAATAAAAAAAGGAAAATTATAATACAATCTTCCAAAACTTACGGCTGTGTACCAAGGCTCTTTGATAAATATTCCTTTTTGACTTAATATATATATAACAGAAAAAACTAATTCTATTATTAATGTTACTACAAAAAATGTTTTACCGGATAAATCCCTCGTTAATTTTCTTGTTATAATTTGACATAACGTAAATAAGAGATATAATTCAAATAGAACCAGTAAAAACCAATATCCAGAGTGTCCTTGACCATGAGGATACCAAAAAAGAGCCCACCATGGCTTATTAGACATAATGAATAGATAAAAAGATCCACATACTATAAATGGTATCATTAACTGAAGAAACTTCTTCTTAATACACAGAATTGAGTCTTTGACGTCGTCTTGTGGTTTAGCGAAAAGTCCAGATAAGAAAAAAAACAAAGGCATACAGAATACATCTTGCAATCTATAAAAGAAACCATCAAGATGATTCTCAGAATAAACTTCTACATGTCCAAAGACAACTAGAAATATAGCTATTCCTTTTAATATATCAACCCATTCTATTCTTTGCTTCATAGTAATTTATTTTCCACTTTTACAGATATAAACTTAACTATCTCACGCAAACATATAGCAGCAATGGTACATAACACCAAAGTTGATAATACTATCAGAAGTTTGTTTTCAAATACAAAACCCATTAAATAATGAGGTCTCTTATATATGTGAATCAAGTAAAGTTCTAAACTTATTCCACCGAAAAAACTAAAAAAATGCACTAACCGCAAATACTTTGTTAGAAAAATAAAACATAAACAAATGGTTGGCATTAGCAACTGAAATACAAAATATTTTGGAATCTTAACCCCAAAACCATAGAGTAAAGCACATAACATTAAACCTAATATTAAACTACATGATAAAGCATAGGGATAAAATTTCCACTGCGATTTAATTATTCGATATACAAATATGCCCATAATAAAGGCAGGAAAACGCAGATAAAACAAACGTAAACTAGGTAACAAGTTGAAGAAATACAACAAATATGCAATAACAATCGCAACAATTAAGAATATTACCAAAAATTGTGTCTTCAATTTGTATAAAAAGGGGGTTATTACATAAAAGAATAGCAGGGACGGAACATACCATTCATAATAAAAGCATCGTGATTCCGAAACAAAGTCACTAATAAAAAAGCCAATTCCCGTATACCAACAGATACACTGCAATATAGTATGAGGCACATTAAATGTAAGAGACGGAAGATATTTATTACAGAGTAATCCCAATAAATGGACACAAAATAGAACAGTTAGCCATGTTGGTATAATCCTCTTTGCTCTTCGCTTTAAGAAATCGAGGGTATCATTATTCTTGTCTAAAGAAAAAGATAAGCCTAAAGCCGACAAGAAGAAAAAAATATCTACACCGGCCCATCCAAATTTTTGTATTTCATCATATACTGGGATTCCTACAGCCTTGGAATGAAATATAAAAATCCAGATAATGCTCACTCCCATTAATACAGATCTATACTGGGAAAAAAGTGCAGGATTAAAAAAGTTCATAGATTCATTATTATTTTGCATTGAAATGTGAAGGACTGGCTTTGGATAGCTTAATACAAAATATCAAAAAATTAAAATTTACCCTTACCGAAGAATACAGATGTCATCCTATCAGCCTCACGGTCTTCTGCACAATAGAAACGTTTTAGTCCTTCGTTTACGCGTGCTTTTAATATTTCATTAGGAACAATGCCATTACTATTCATTCTCTTTGCACGAAGAGTGAAACAAGATTTTGATCTTTTCATATTATTTTGATTTTATATTTTTTAAATATTTTGACAATATATCTAAAGCAAACCTTTCATCTTTAATATTGAATGGAGCGCCATAACCAACATCCGATGATATAGCCATCATCTCGTTGAAATATCTATTATTATTATCCTCCAAATATGTACGTAACCTATAATAACACAATATAGGATCATTAGCATATCCATCAAATATTAGACTGAGTGGTACATATCTATTTGTTCTAAGAAAGCGTTGAAAAGCTCTTCTTACAGACTTCTCACGTTCTAGTGATACTAAAATTATACTATTATAGTAATCATATTTTTTTAATATGTCCAAAAATTTCAATACATTTCTTATTTTAGCCCCAATTTTAGGAATACATAGATTATATCCCTTTTCTAAACAACATTCTAATATTGATTTAAACTTTTCTCCATCCAAATCTCCTCCATTAGTTATAATAGAAGACTCTTCATGGACAATAGAAGCACCTCTATGTCGTTTAAACTCGGGAAGTTTCCTTTTAATTAAATCAGCATCCAACAAAAAAGCTCCATACATATCACACACACTGGCTGAAATTGATGATTTTCCTGATGCAGGTAAGCCCATAATAAAAAAAGCTTTTTTCTCGGCAGAAACGCTACTATCGATGGGTAGCCCTCCTCCTACACCCAACTTTACATCATCATCTTTTTCTAAACGCTTTAACGTCAGCATTTCATTACGTATTTTATTTCTTAGCACATCTCTATCTTTTTTAATCCTATAGTTAGGATTACGAACACTGATTTTTAATGTGTCATCCACATTAAAAGACGAGCGTTCTTCTTCTATTATTTTATTTAATGTAGTAACAAAGGATGTGTCGTCAGATTTTATATCTAAAACATTCTCCATGAAATTCCATACAACATCCCTATTGTAAAGAGGCCTGCAATAACTAATCATAACATGAACTATAATAAGTAGTAAAAGAGATTCGAAAAATCACGAGACTCAAAGATCACGGGACCCTGGTCTGTTTTTATTTTGAGTTAAGTGCTCGTATAGATTTACTATGCACACAGCAAAATCCATACATTTATTCTCCAGGAAAGTCTTATAACCTTCCATAATGCTTTCACATTTTACATTTTACATTTTACATTTCACATTTACCACGTCTCGGAGTGTCCCTAACTTAGGGTCGGGACGTGGTTTTTCTGTGTCACTTGCATTGGTCTGTATCAAGAAAACGTCGAGATAGGACAACTTTCTAATGGACTCCTATGCAAAGATAATTTATTTTGCGTGCAAAGTTACGAAAATTTTTATTATTATTTCTCTTTTTTGATTTATTTTTGATGAAATGGGCTTATTTTGAGAGAATCCCGATGGGAGAATGTCCAGTAAAGATGTTTGATGTATGATGTATGATGGATGATGTATGATGGAAGATGAATGATGGATTAGTCTTATATTATTAACTCGTCAACTTGAAATAGCCGTAAGATAAAAAACTGACAACCAAAATCAGCGAAGTACATATAAGTCTATAGCCTGCTTTCAGGCTGCTTTCAGGCTCCTTTCAGGCTCCTTTCAGGCTGCTTCACGGAGTAAGCTTATAAGCAGGCTATAGGCTGACAAAAGAGTGCTTGATAGGTGTTTTTAAGGGGGCAAGGCAGCGATGCTGCTAGTTCAAGAGTTCAAGAGTTCAAGGTTCTGGTTTCAAAGTTGCATCATTCCGCGGGCACCTTCGTAGGAGCAACTTGCCGCACCTACCTTCTGTGCCTCATTCAACGCGTCTTCTATCTCAGCCGCTGTGATGCCACTCAAACCTTTCCTTGTTTTGAATAACTCGTTGATGAATGCAGCCGCTGTCCAGTCACCTGCACCTGCGGTGTCCACCACTTTATCATTGGCTATGGACTCCAAATGCTTCCATCCGGAATTTAGGTGGTAGTTCAATCCTTTTGCGCCTTGTGTCTGGATAAACAATTTATCCTTGTAATCTTCAAACCGCTCAACGTCTTTAATGCGCTGATCCGAGAACTTAACGATATCAGCCACTTCAACGCACTGATTGAACCGCTTCACATCTCTTCCTCTGCTGGAAGGTTCAAAGAAGATTACCGCACCCTTTCCCTTGAACGTTTCAGCCAACTTCTGAATGGCAGGTGAAACCCTGTCAAAGAAAAAAACATTGGGAACAAAATCCATTTTTTCAATCACCTCATTCGCCTGTTTCAGCGTCAGTGACTTGAAATCAAGATAGAACCGCCCCATATTGTTGCGCAATTCAAACTTATGCGTAGGATTTCCGTATTTGTTGATGAAATTACGCTGTACAATCACAGGCGTCTTGCCGTCTTGGGTAGAAACAAAATCAGTGTGTACATTGTGCCTTTTCATGTCTTCCAGCACTCTCACACCATCTTTTGTGCCATCCAAACGAGCAATGGGGAAAGTTTCCCACCCCATGTAGGAAAGTATCATCATCACATTGCCGCAGGTACCACCCACATAGTAGGATATGGGTACTCTCTGACCGTCCCAGATCAAAACATCCAGACTTATCAATCCTGCGCCAACGCATATATTATTATCAAATTTCATATTTCAAGTTTCAAGATTCAAACTTCAGGATTAAGCCTCTCCACCAGTTCTGTCTTCACCTTCTCCCACGCCACCTGTGGGTCATACTCCACCTGTGGCCCAAGAATCATTTCCGTGTCCGTCAGGAATTCCTCATTTTGTAGCTTCCCATCCATATTCAGCAAAAATTCCTTGTACGTAGGCAAGTGTGATGCCGTGAAGCCAAGATAGCGCTCATAGCTCTCCATCACTTTCCCTTTATCCAATTCGGGGTGCATTGACAGTATCTTCCACAGATCAAACAAATCACGTCCTTTTCTCCGCTGATACACTGCCCGCAGTTTCGTGCCTGTCAGCTCCGCCAACTCATACGTCAGCACATCGCAGGCACCTTTGAACCACGAACTATTCACCGCAAAAGGTACCCTAACCATTGGATATACCGAGAAATGCTCCTTGCAGTTAATCTCCACCTTCAAGTGAATCTCGCCCGCATCCATATCCGTGGGCTGTACCTTGAATACCAGCGTATTGTTGTGCTTCTTCTGCTTCACCACCGGTTCACCCAGCCAAGCCAGCGCGTCCCTTAAATGGTCTATCGTCTCCTTGATGGGCTCTGCCTGCACTTGCACCAGATCAATGTCCTCCGAGTATCTGGGCTGCGGCTTCAGATACAACTTACCCAGTGCCGTGCCGCCTCTGAAGGCCAGATGCTCCGCAAGAAATGTATCGTTATAAATAGACACCAGCGCACGGCAAAGAATCAAATCCTGCTCGATGAATTTATTCACCACCCACGGGGCCTTCTCACTCCATTCTGTAATATATCGCTCTGGTATCATAGCTCGTCAATCTCGATGGTTTCGTTCACAACTATTTTCCACTTAGTATTACGTTCACATCCCTCGCTGCTCTTGCCTGCCTTTAAGGGAACATATTGGAGTACAGAACTGCTACACTTCAACAATCCTAATACCGGCTCTGCCGCTTCCCTTTCTTCCAGCACCTCATCCAGGATATAACCCAAACGCTGCAGACTGGTCACTGGCACCTCTTTCACGAAGTCAGCCCCTAAGCGTCCAAAATCCAGTTTCTCCACCAATTCTGCCAACACGGTGGCCGCCCGCGAGACACTGCCCGTCTTAGCCTGATACGTCAGCAAGTCAACAGCCGTCAATTCAGGGCACGACACGTTAATGTAGCCCGTGCGCGTCTGCCGTCTCTCCACATATGCCTCAGGAATATGACTCTTACAGAAATAATGCGTAAGATATTTCTCCCCCTTCTTATCACGCATAGCGGGAGGTTCTATCATCACGCTGAACCGCAACGGCACCTGATGCGAAGCTCCGTGATAGCTTGCCGCACTCAAAAGAGCCACATAGTATTTACGTCCCAGGTGATGCATCATATCATCCAAGTAAAATGGCTGTGGTACAGCCCCACGCAACACATATTCATCAGGCACTATTACATAGAAGCCGCGCAAAGGCGACATAATCCGCCCCTTGCTCACTTCCCGGGTCAGCGCACGCGCAATGCTTCCGGCACTCATCTCAGGGAATGCCTGCGCCACCTCATCGTGTGTGAAGGTGTAATTGCCTCTAAGCGGCTTATCATATATCCAGCTTGCTATGCTTGCCATTTCTTTGGATCCATTATTTTGTTTGCAAAATTAGACATTTTTTGTCTATCTACGCAAATAAATAACAAGAAATTTAATTTTTTATTGTGAATCAACTATATTTTTGACCTAAATCAATTTTCATTATAAGCTGCTTCTAAGCTCCTCCTAAGCTGCTCCACGGAGGAGCTTAGAGGTTGGGGAGAGGGAGGGTATAGCGTTGCTAATGCGTTTCAAGGTTCAATCTAATGTAAAGTCTTCGTATTCAAGTATATTTTCCTCACTCTTTTTTATTTTCTTACTAGCATAGCGCGAGTAAGAATGAAGGGTATAGAGAGCGGTCGTATCGTCGATTGGCTGGATAGAACTCTCTTTCTTACCCATTCCGTTGATGGAATTGAGTGTAATACCGAGACGTTCATCGCTCTCCTCATCATAACAAATCCAATAACGATCGTGAAGAGGACCGGTGGAGGGTTTGCCGACAACTCCAACGAGCATAACCTGAACAGGAGTCTTCACCCCTGATGAGACTCTTCGCCACTCTGAAGTATAATCTTCTTTTGTATATTTATTTTTATGAGTAAGGATACGAATAGTAAGGTTATTATTCTCATCAGCTAATTGCTTAATAATATGCAAATCCGAAGGTTTGAAGTGAGGATCGATGATGGTCAATTCCCCATAACCGCATTTCCTATACCAATTAAGCAAGTAATCGACAGCTTTGTGGTATTCACCTATTCCGATATAGTTATCAGGAGTGGCAGGATTACGGCAAAACATCGTGTTCACCTGCTCCATACGCTCCTTTGTGTCGGTTGCTAATGATAATACCACACGGAGGTTATAACGTATGACCTGATGCATAGCGAGAAGAAGTTCCTTACAGTTCTTATTCATCTTCTGACGATGACTGATGGTTTCTAACAGGTATTGAATGGCAGGAAAGGCATCAGAAAGGGTATTGTTGTAGAGATGCCCCATGGTAAGTGAGAACGCTTCATCAACTGTCTGCACCTGTCCTTTTCCATTGCGAAGATTCTTTAGTAACTCCTCAAAGAATTTACGCTGTTCATCTTTGTCAAGTTCACTGATAGAGTTCATCTCCTTCCCTGCCTTGGCCAGACGCTTTACTGATTCAAGGTGGTTCAATAATTTCCGTTTGTTATAGACACGAGCCGGATCTTGATCAAGCTTAACCATGATACTCTCGGCTAATTCTGGCTTGTACTGGTGAATAGTGTCTAAGAGGTACTCATACTGTTCCTCTGTTCCGTCAGCCTTGAGACATTGAAGTGCTTCATCTGCCACGGAAGGCAGAAGGGTACTAAGATTGTTGTTGGCACACTCACTGATAGCCATATCAAGACGACTCAGACGATCGAAAGAAAAATGTACGTCGCGCATCACTTCTATACCTTTGCGAAGGAAATCCTCCTTGTCTGGGTGTTTAGCAAAGAAAGGGGCTATATAGAAATATAGAAACGCACGGTCAGCCCTATTGTCAATAGCCTCTATTTTATTTTTCCAACTAGCCTTCTGAGCTGGCTGGAAAATGCGTGAGGCATATTCAAGTACGGCAAGACAAGCTATCTTGTATCCTTCATGCTTGATACCCCCTGGGGCAGGAAGTTTCTTCTCGACTATGGCGGTAGTAGTTTCAAGGATTAGCTTTTTCTGCTGTGAACTCAAAGGAGAAATCGTCTGATTTGTAGAGCGCAGGCTTCGGGCAATAGTATCGACAATTTGGAAGAGCGCATTGTCTTCTGTTAAATGATCAATCAGCGTATTAAGGTCATTGAAGTCGCTGTAAGCTAGTTCGTAAGTACTCTTACCGTCAAGTTCAATATAATCGAGTTTCTTCGTAATGACAAACACACATACTCGCTTGAGACAGGAATCTCGAAACACATCATCATAAGAGTCTAAGAGTTTAAAGAATTTCTGCTGTCCACGGAGATAGAGTGTCGGTGAGATATGATAGATAAGCCATTTCTGTTCCTCGGGTGTAAAGTGACTGTAATCAGTAGGCAGATAGTTATCACCAACGGAACGGAACATTCTTTCGTCGCCTGCCAGATGATATGCTAAAGCTATTCTTCCCCACATACTAGCCTGTTCACTCTCGCATACGAGATCATTCTCATCTTCCTTGAATGATTGTAGGATATCATCGTCGCAGAGCCCTCGACTGATGAGTGTAATCAATGAATCAATATAGAGTCCGTGACTATCGTAGAATGCATCGACACAAGACGAGGAAGTGAGCGGACCTTGATGACGCAATTCTGAGCAGCGTGATATCATACGCTCAGCCTCCTCCTTAGAGCGGCGTGCAACTATCTTAGCGATATGGAAGCCGAGTCTTATCTTCTCCTGACGCTGGTTAAAAGTTTCCCACCATGACAACATACAATTCTTTATTTCATCAACAAACGGATCATCTGGGAAATGACGATCTGCCCATCGATAGAGTTGTATGGAAATAGTGCACTGCAGTGATACATCTTCCAGTTTATCGAGAAAATGAAAGTGGGTCTTTATAAACGGCAGAAGTGCCTTGTGGTTATATTTCTCACCAGAAAGGAGTTTTCCTGTAAGCAACGCAAGCGGTTTCCTGCAGTCACCACGCTTTACTTCAGCCTTTGTCAGCAGGCGGAAGAAATAGTCGAGGTCGAGTTTTTCCGGCTCGGCATGGACGATATACTGTTCAGCAGCATGTGAATAAGCCCTGCTGCGCCTCTCAGCAGTATTAATTTGAGCTATCAATACATCTATTAGTTCTGGCTCCGTGCATACGAGGGCAGATATGGGTCCTTCTACAACCCTCATATGATAGGCCGTAGAGAGGAATAGTTGAATAGCCTTTTTCTTCAACTCTCGTCGTAGTTCCTCCTTGCTACCGATGGTACGAGCCACCATAGTGGCATCGCCAAGACGGTCGAAATGTCCCAATAGTTTGGCAATGCATGTGAGCCACATGCCATCATCCTTCAGGTCGTCAATAAAGAGATAGAGATCTTCGAGTAGTGCCTGACTTTTCTCAGGTAGTACATCACGGCAGCCCTCAATAACAGTAATCATGGCATTTGCATAGTCAGAGGTGGGGCGCATGATAGTGTCACCAAGGGAATTAATGTAGCGAAGTCCTTCCACCATCTGCTCTTTTGTCATTGTACCCATCAAGCGAGCTATATCATTCAACTCACGAGCTTTTGGCATTTCTGTATCTGAGTCGGCCACAATAAGACGTAAAGCCTCAAGTACTGCTTTACCAATGTCTTCTTTCTCGCGGTGGGTAGGAAGCCAATAACGAAGCAATCGCAGTTGTTGAGCATAGTTAGGCAGATGTTTGAGTTCATCAAGAAAGGTATCAACATCATCTTTGCTGAAAAGGTTCTTTGTGGCATCGACAAATTCGCGCAAGCCACTATCCTGAATATGGGAGCGAGCTAAGTCGCGGCGTGCATCATCATCCTCAGGATCAGCAGGCTCAAAAAGTGAAAACTGAGAGAATATCTTATCCGTGTTGATATCTTCTATATGAGCCTTATTGATACGATCAACGATGCCAATTGCAGCCTTGTAGTCAATGGGAAGAAGCAGTTTTGCAAGTTCCATGGACTTATCAGGGATGTCCTCAAACCGTATTTCATCAACCAATTGTCGAATATTCTCTTTCAGCAAAGCATAGTCGTCAGCAGACAATCCTTGAGGCTTTCTGGCTATAATCAAGAAACATTTCAGGCGCTCCTCAGAGAGGTAGACGGTCTGAGCAAGTGCCAAAGCCTTGTCATGCTGACCGACAGCTATAAGTGCAGATATCTCATGATCCCATAGCTCATTGCGCTCAATCTCACGTGATGACGCCTTATTGAGGGAAAAGCGAAACTTGTGTGACAGGTATTTTGTTGGCATTGCAGTACAAGCCTCATAACCAAAGCCACACTGCACATTGAGGACGGCCTGAGAATGACCTTCAGCAAGAATGCTCTGTATATTGTCAGCACTTAGGTACTTGATTAGGTTTTCATTCAAACCTGCAGACTTGTAAAGTGCTGGGAGTGCCAAAGCGTAGTTCCCACCCAATTTCATACCCTCTAAAACACGAATTTGGCCTAACACAACGTCACGCTTGTATTCATGCAAATGCTCACACAGATATTTGCGGAAGCTTTCGGAGTAAAGGCTGATGATGCCGTTGTCGCTGATAGTGATATAGTCATTATAGCGGGTTATCAATGTGCTGATAATGTCTGTTTGTATTTCGAGTACCTTTGCAGCGAAGTCCACATTGAACTGGAAATCTGCATAAGCCAACAGTGCAAACAATGGCAATATTAAAGGGTCGCTGTCGTGCTTGATGTGTTCATAATCCTCCTTATTCAAGTCGCTTTTTGCATCAATATTGGCATTCATCAAATCTTCGACACGTCCTTTTAACAGATATTTTGTACGAAGGTCGCTCATGCGTTGTGCGTTACCTCTCGATATCTTATAAAGGGTATTAAGTTGTTCACTCTCAAGTTCCGGATTTGAATGCTTGAAATATTCACGCGTCTCAGCCTCGCTAAAGTTTAGTAAGGTTGCCTCAGAGATGGAGAGCTTAGTATTTTGTTTAAATAATTCTTCTATTTGCTCTTTCTTACCCGAAAAAATGAAACGGGCTCTCTCCCAACGTAAAATCTCTATCAGTTTGCAAATATTTTCTTTATGTTCTGAAGGGATTTTGTCAAATCCGTCAAATACAAAATACATAACACCTTCCTGAGACATTCTCAGTTTTCTTTGCACCTTTGAATAGACATCTATTATGTGCTTCACATTAGGAGGGCATTTGCTTTTAAAGGCGTACCAATAGAGTTGCTCAGTAATGTCGTTTTCTATCAACTCAGAGTTGAGTCGAATGATGTCGAAATTATTATAGAAATAGCTTACACAATTATCGCGATGCTGACGAGTGAACTGTGAGAGGAATGTGGTAGTTCCGATACCTTCTTCACCTGTAACGCAAATGATTTTGTTTTTCTTAAGTAATTCTTCACATAAAGACTGATGATTTTCACGCCACAACTCATATTCAACTTTTTCAGGGAACGTGCCACTGAAACTGGTCATATCGGTAAGTTGACCATCAACTACATTACCACTAGTCTGCTGAGCTAACATAATAGCAGAGTCACCAATAAAATATTGATTAGCTTTCTCAGCGTTGGGCAGTATCTGGTTGCTGCCGCCTTTAATGTCTATGGTATTATCTGGCATACTATATTCCTTATTATTTATTCCTGATGGCGCGCTTACGCTCTGCCCAGGCATTATTGATATAATTGCGAATGTTGTCAATGCCTTTGCCCGACTCAACTCCCGTCATAAAGGGAAGCAGGGTCTCGATGAAAGCCTTGGTAACGATACGTGTCTCGTCAATTCGCGGTTCGTTCTCGCACATTGTGGCAACCAACTGCCCTACCTCGGCAGCAGTCTGGCAGGCTTTAAGGCTGGCTACATAGTTGCGCAACGACTCCTCCTTTTCTACATACACAAGCAACCGGCGCTCATCAGTAGTGAGCGGTGCTTCAGTGGATGCTCCATTTCGCAGGGTTTCCTTGGCGAACTGGTCACCATAAAAGTGCTGCTCTGCTTTGGTTGCGTTAGGCAGTATCTGGTTGTTGCCACCAGAGATGTTGAAAATGATATTGTTTTTATCTTCTCCCATATTGTTTTTTAGCTAATCATCAACCATATATCAATGGTTATTCAACCGTTATTCAATGCCTTTCAATAGAATTGGAAAAAGGGAACTTTATACTATATCTTTGCATCGTGATTCAGACAACAAGCGTCAGTTTCAGGATTCAAGTTTCAGGTTTCAGGTGCACATGAGACAGGCAGCAAGAAACGAACTGACCTCGAAGGTTTCACACGAGTTAATAAACGGAGTCAAGAGACAGTGAACTTTGAACAGGTTCAACTAACTTTAAACTCTAAACGTTAAACTTTTTAAACTTTATTTTATTATGGCACAAATCAAACAAGTCGGCATTGGCCGCAAGTCAACAGGTACCATCGACGGTATCACGTATTACACTCGTAACGGCAAGACATTTGCCCGCAGTACTCCAACTATGCCTGCCAGCGCATATAACACGCCCGAGGCTCACACCCGACAGGCTATCTTCAAGATGGTGCAGATGCACATGAAGCATCACTTGCGCACAATCCGACAGACCATCACCGCTACAAGCGGTAGTCCGTGTAACCGATACTACAGTATAAATAAAAATGGGCTAAACGTTGCACTGCAGACCTTGGCTGAGCAATATGTGGATGGCGCAGACGTAACTATCACTGACATCGAGGCGGCTATCAGCGCCTACGCAGCAGAGCATCCAGATAGTATAAAAATTGCTTCGAAAAGCGGTTATAACGAGGTTTACCTAACTGGCCCTTGGCCTGATACTATCAGGATGAGTGCTAATGGAGGTGACAGTACTGTCATCATCATCGTGAATGAGTATGGTCAGCAGACCACCATCAATGCTGATGGCACCGTAACTACCGGCACCGATGAGGGCTCGAATGGATCTTCGCAGGGCTCCGGCTCTGGTACCAACACCGGCAACGGTTCTGAAACACCTGGAACTGACGGAGGCTCTGACTCCGGCAATGGAACTTCTGGAACTGGCACCGGAGGTGACAACACTGGCGGCAACAACGGTGGTGGTAGCACCGGTGATGGCTGGGAAGAGGGCTAATCCTCTTTCTTAACTCACACAGATGACACAGATGGCACGGATTTCTTCTCTTTCAGATGACAATCTTAGCCAAGATTGCTTTGTTTGATAACAAAGGTTGATATTTGATTAAAGCATCTTGAAAATACATTTTCAGTAGTGATTTAAACAAATAAAAACTCATCATCTGAAAGTAACAATCTATACTACTGACTAATAGTATCTGTGAAATCTGTGAAATCTGTGTGACATTAATTAGCTATGCGGATGATGCCTTCTCTGATGTTGTTTGACGAGAAGTTCACCAAGAGGCCTACGCGTTTGTCCAGAAGTCTTAGATATGTAAGCAGTTGTTTTGCAAAAACCGGCTTCATCTCTTCAACAGACTTTAGCTCTACGATAATTCTATTCTCGATGAGCAAATCCAGGCGAAGAGTAGTTTTGAGACAGTTCCCTTTATAACTAATGGGAACCTCCATCTGCCGGGCAACTTGAAGCCCCTGCTGTTGGAGTTCAAATACTAAGGCTTCTTCATACACAGATTCCAGCAAACCTGGCCCCAATGTGTTGTATACCTCGAAGATTGCCCCTCTTATCTGGTATGTCAGTTCATTGTCTGTCATTTCTATCTTATCTCGCAAAGATACCACGGATGCCACGGACAATTCTTATTAACATTGATGACAGTATTGACCAATACTGCTTTGCGAAGAGCAAAGGTTCTATTTTTCTAAAGTGTATCTGAAAGCTCGCTTTCAAGGACACTTATGTAAAAGAGAACGAATCATCAATATTAAGAAAACAACTGAAGGGTTGAATATCAAATAATATCTGTGTTATCTGTGAAATCTGTGTGACTATTTATTAACAATTTTAAATCAGTGTGAATCATGAAAAAAATTTTTCAGAAGCTTCTGGCCAAGCTCGTAAAAAAGGCCATCAACAAGTCGGTTAACGACGCAGTTTCTAACCCTGAGGTGCCTGTCCTGCCGGACGTGGAGCCTGTCACCCTGCCAGGTGACAACTCCAAGAAGGCACTTTGGAAGTTTATCCTGCAGACGTTGATTAATATCCTTGCTGCTGTACTGACGGCACTGGGCGCCGCATCGTGCGTAGCGCACTTCTAATAGTTCAAGGTTCCAAGTTCCAGGTTCAAAGTTGGTTCCAAGTTCAAGGTTCCAGGTTCAAAGTTGGTTCCAAGTTCAAAGTTCAATGTTCAAAGTTCAATGTTCAAGGTGCTTGGAGCCTCGGAAACCACTCGACTTGATATTTTTAATAAAAGCAGATATCGCTTTGCTTAGACCCATACAGTCGTTGTATAGTTGAGTTGCAGTGTCTTTATCTATAAAACCCACATCCGAAGCTCTGATAATCTGGCTACGAACTTCTCCACAGGAGCCTTTTGCAATATATAGGAAATTAATAAACTCTTTATTGCCATCTCGTTCATATCCCTCTGCGATATTATCCATAACGGAGCCCGCAGCAGCATGTATCTGCTGGACAAAGCGAGAGTCCTTATGAAATTCACCATCTCTGGTGATAGCATAGACCTCTTTACAAAGGTCACGTGCCATCTGAAATATTGTTAAATCTTCAAACTTTTGAGCTTTTCCCATACTTGGATCATGGATCTTGGAACATGGAACTAAATTTTCAATTTCTAATTTAAAATTTCTTATTATGCGAAAAATTACTTTAATTGTCGTTCATTGTTCAGCCGTGCGTCCTTGTCAGAAGAGCGGTGTACGTGAGATTGACCTCTGGCATCGCCAGCGCGGTTGGAAACAAGGTTGCGGCTACCACTATGTGGTGCGTCGTGACGGAAGTATAGAGACAGGACGTCCGTTGGAAATGGTTGGAGCTCACTGCTTAAATCGCAACAAACATTCTATCGGCATCTGTTATGAAGGCGGTTTGGATGCGAAAGGCAATCCTGCTGACACCCGTACCCCTCAGCAGAAAGAGGCGCTCAGAAAACTGTTGGAGCGGTTGCATAAGCATTTTCCCAAAGCTATCATTGCTGGTCATAATGTTTTTAATCCTATGAAAGCTTGTCCGTGCTTCGATGCTGTACGTGAGTACGCTGATTTGCAGCCGAAATAAGGCAGCGGAGCTGCTGGTTCCAAGTTCAAGGTTCCAAGGCAGCAGGGCTGCTAGTTTCAAGTTCAAGGTTCCAAGGCAGTAGGGCTGCTAGTTTCAAGTTCAAGGTTCCAAGTTAGTTCCTTGTGTGGTTGTTTTGCGGGGCACCTTATTCACAGGTAGTCTGTTGTTCTCACATGGTCGGTGGCACATGGTTGGGAAGGCCTGCCACTGGCCTTTATTTATAGCAATAGCCACCATTTACTTCTATCATACTGCCATTAATGAAAGAATTGTCTATACAGAACTTAAAGGCATCTACAATCTCATCAACAGTAGCAAAACGGTGAATAGCTGTCTTCTTATAAATATTTTGCTTAATCTCTTCTGGTTTTTCGTTTTGCCAAGGTGTAGCAACAAAACCTGGAATTATGGTATTCACTGTAGTTCCTGTTCCTTCAAACTCTTTAACAAGATTTTTTGAAAGGGCACAGACTGCAGATTTGGTTACTCCATAGGCCAGAACTGTAGCATGGGGATGGACAGCCATCTGTGAACCAGTAAAAAGTATTCTACTACCTGCTGGGATAATAGGATAAAATTCACGCACCATGATATAGTGTGAGTTAACGGCCACTTCCATCTGTTTATCCCAATCTTCATCTGTCGTTTCTGTAAACGATTTGCGAATGCTCATCCCTGCATTGCAAACCAGACAATCAAGATGATTTGTCTTCGACTTCACATAGTTGATAAAATCATAGACCTCTTCTCTTTTCGTTTGGTCAACAAGATGGGCTTCATAGTTATCTATCTTTTCAGTAAATATGGGACCAACATATGTTGTAAATACATAATAACCTTTTTCAATTAACATTTTGGCAACACCCAGTCCCATGCCTGATGTACCACCTGTAACAATTGCATATTTCATTTCTATATTTCCATAAAGTTTTTACGTTCTCCAAACTGCTGCATTATCTCTGCCATAGCAATGCTTTCTTTTCTGCGAAGGCGGGCAGAACTGAAACGATGGTTGAAGATGCAGGAGATGAATTCTTGTATCTCATAACGCAGACCTGCTCCATCCCAAGGATAGAAGAATTTCTTGTTCTTGTTCTGGTCTTCATAGCGGAACTCAAAATAGTCTGTTTTCCACCATGGAGCTGGAACATAAGCATAGCCTTTTGTACCCGAGATGACAAGGTTACCTTCTGTCTTTACACCCAGTCCCACCTTGAAGGAGCATACGGCATTCTTGAATCGGAAGACTCCCTTGGTGTACATATCTACATCGTCCTTCATACGAGAATAGATATTCAGATTTTGGTATTCTATGCCGCATAGCTTTAATATAGGCAGCAGCGGATAGCTGCCAAGCTCATACATAGAACCACCTGCCTGTTTCGGGTCAAACTCACGTAGGGACATATCATCATCCCACAACTTGGAGAGGGAGGCCTCGACGTCAACGACTTCACCAATTACTCCTGACTTTATCATCACCATCAGGTGATTGAAGGCTGGGCAGTGGGCTGTTTTGTTAGCCTCCATCAGTATAACATCATTCTGCTTGGCGAGCTCATAGACTTCTTTTGCTCTCTCACCTTTCAAGACAAGCGGGGTTTCACACAAAACATGTTTTCTTTCACTGATGCATTGCTTGATGTATTCATAGTGCGTCAGATGTGGAGTGGCGATATATACAGCATCTACTGCCTTATAGAAGTCTGACAGATTGGTATATGCCTGTATATCTTCGGACTGTGCAGCAAGTGATTTTGCTGCTTCTGGGTTAGTGTCGTATGCTGCTACGACTTTTATACCACTAACGATGTTTGCCTCGTCAGGGAAACGATTTGCAACACGTCCACAGCCGATTATTCCCAGTTTCACATCGGTTGTTGATTCATCTCTCAGCATTGTAGAGCTGATACCCTCGGTACGTGGCAGATAGACAACCTCACAGAATTCCTTAAGATAGTCGAACTTTCCTTCCCAATCGGAGCCAATGGCGAAGATGTCTACGTCATATTTCTGGATGTCGTCAATCTTCTGACCAACGTAGTCTTCAATGATTATCTTATCTGCGAAACCAGTTGCCTTCACAGCCTCTACGCGCTCCAAGACATTATTGCGCACATTGAGCTTGCCACGATTACGGTCAAAGTTATCATTGGTGACACCAACGATAAGGTAGTCACCCAACGCCTTTGCCCGTCGTAAGAGGTTGATATGTCCCTGATGCAACAGGTCGTATGTTCCGTATGTTATAACTTTTTTCATAACTACACTTCATTCATTTATGCAGTTGTTATATTGTTGTTTATTTCTATTTTGATTTCTATTTTCTTTGAGAGAATCCCGATGTGGGAATGGAATTCTTTATGTATGATGTTTGATGGATGATGTACTTCATTCCTATCGCATTTCCCTACTTATGCCGTTATACTCTTTGATATTTTTTTCTCCGGCCAAAAGCAATAAGCATAGAGTGGATAAGGACTGATTGGCACTGGGGCGTAATTATTTCTTTCCTAGAACCTTATCAAGCAATCCTGTCTTTTTTAATACCCGCAGATAATTTCGTTGCCAAAGCTGATACACGGGCCTTTGTTTCTTCATTTACGGTCTCACTATCACTAATTCCGTCAAGTTCGCCAACCAAGGTCTTCAGTATATGTTGGTCTTCTGTATCAAGATTATCTAGTACCTTAACCACATTATCTAAATCTACCTCGCTGTTAATCTTGGCCTTCATCAAGCGAACGACCTCTTTCTTCTGGCCAGCAGAACCTTGTTTCAAGACAAGTATCAGGAAGTTTGGATTGTTTTTATATGTCTCAGCGTTATCTCTCTTAAAGGTTTTTACCGCATAGCGAGATATTGATACTGGTAAGCCGTTTATTGTCTCACTATCCAACGAGGCAACATATTCTGCCACCATATCCAATATTTGCTTATCACTGACTAGTTTATTCAAAAGCTTTTCCACGTTATTGTTGGTAGCATTGTCGATCAAATCGTGCACCTTTTTCTTTACAGCAGTTTCATCAGGCGCTAAAGAACCATCAGCCTGACGGCTCAAAATTATCTCCAAGACATTCAAGTCGTTCGCAGAATTAAAGTCATCCGCTTTAATAAGAGTACTAGCCAAAGGTGCAATTGAAATATCCAAAGAATGAATCTTCAACGCGCCCTCAATCACTGCCTCTTTGCATTTTGAATAGAGTTTACTAATTGCATTGCTAATATCAACGACACTACCAGTAATACGCATTATCTCATAGCAAAAACCTGTAACGACCTTTGATTCCTCAACATCAACCTCATCAAGAATAGATTTCTTAGTATCATATTGGGGCGAATTGTACCATGCTGGATTTGGTATGTTTCTTACTTTGGTTACAACACCATAAATGTCAGCCATCTCATTTCCCCTTGACTTAGTAGGCATGACATTAAACAATACCTGCAAATGGTTAATAAGTGTAAGGTAACTGCCCTTATCTTTACCACGAGTATTGCCGAACATTTTTATGTACTTAGAAAACAGTGTCGAAAAGGTTTCTTTAGCAAGTTCCTTATTGTTTTTAATGCACCAAATAATGTTATCCAATCTTGCTTCATCATCGATGGCAGTTAATCCATTTACCTTGTTTGTAACGAAGGAATCACCAAAAAGTATTCTCTTTTGAATATCTGTATACTCTATTTCTTTGTCTATTTGCTTATCATCGTAATAGTTTTCAACTACCTTTGTAATATCTTTGCAATCCTGCTCTGATGTAAAAATCTGCAAATAAGCGTAGAAGATATTCTCAAAATTACCATGCATCGCTGCATTTTCCGAATTTAAGTAATCTACAATTTCCTTGCGCAGATTTCCTATGCCATTTACATTCATCTTGCTTGCAAGATAACATAGTTCTTCGCTATAATTTGAATCTTGTACAGCAGCTTTATAAAATGCCTTTAAGGCAGTATCAATATCAATGAATCTGGAACCATCAAAAAACTCCTTCTTATAAAGCCTACTCAAGAAATCAATCCATTGAGTAGTTTGAGATGTTGCACCGTATTTAACGTCTGATTTCAAAGACTCAAGAGCATAATCAACCAAATCTGATTTCTTGTCTTCATTTGCAGAAGCAAACTCAATCACCTTGGCAGCATCGAAGCTTATTACAGATTGCTTTATATTGTTAGGCAAATCGCTGAACAGAGATGAAGTGTTAGTAAATATTCTCTCCAAAGCCTTAATTGAAGTGCGCTTTAGTATGGTATCAGTAACTCTCATAAATGCCAACAAACTTTCATTTAGCTTATCATCTTTATCTTTTACTTCTTCCTCACTGAATTTTCTTATTACATCAAGATTCTTAGTTGCTTTTTTGTAAAAATCAGGGTACTCTTCTCGTAGAATTAGTACCGCACAAATAGCAACTTCATTGTCTGTAACGAACTGTTCTTCGTATAATGCCAATTCACTACTAAGATTATTGAGAAGCTGGATAATCCTTCGAGGATTATCTGAAAACTCTTTGGCCACAATAGCCAATGTATCATTGGAAAAGCCAAGATTGTTCTCACGGTTTATCTCATGAGCAAAATGCTGAAGCTCTGTTACCTGATGTGGTTTTATACGGAGTGTTACATTGAAGAACTTACGCAGGAATTCTTCCTTTTCTTTATTGATATCTTCACCGGTCTGTTTATTCCACCTGCGGAACAAATGTTTCTTTAATGCCTCGTCATCAACAGGAACAATGAACACCAAATTATACTCCTCATTACTCAAGAATGTTTTTATATCCGTTAATAGCTGATATGCCATATCGCTGGGGCAACGGTCAATATTATCAATAACTATAACCAGCTTCTCTAAGCCAATTATCGTATCCTTGCCTGTGGTAACAAAGATTTCAGCCTTCTTAAATAGCTTCCCAATAAACGAGTAATGTTCCAGACATACTGACATCATCTGTTTGAAACATATCTCAAATTGTTCAGGGGCGAACATTCTGGGCTGCTGCACATTAACTCGTAATTCCTGAATGGCTCCAATAAGAATATTATAGTATAGAGTACATAATGCGACAAAAGCTGTTCCTAATATTTTAAAGTTATAATTGTCAACAGGCAAGTATATTACACTTATCATGAGGAGGAGAGAGATAAAAAGCCCTATGAATAATTTAGGATAGCTGAATCTTGTATTGATATCTACATCCTCTGACTTGTTGGCATAAAATGATTGCATTAAAGGCTTCTGCTCAAAACCAAGTTCTTGCTGAACCTTCAAAAGAAACATCCTACGGAAAGAGTCGTTCGCGTATTTCCATGCATCGTAAGTGATGAATCTGACTTTCTTTTTGTGAGCCTCTTCAATCTTATCCTGAGCTGTTCGTATGATAGAAGACTTACCTGTTCCCCAACCACCAAACACACCGATAGTGAAAACCTTATTCTTTGGTGTATTTTCAATCACCTTAACAAGATTCTCAGCATAGACGCTTGTCTTCAGCAAGTCGTTTGCTGAATCAAGTACTCTTTCTCTGTCTTGAATAAATGCTTTCATTAATCAGTGTTTTTTGCTATTGTATATTTCTAAAAGAATATTTCGTCTTATCTTTTGTTATCTAATTAATTTATTTTTCCTCCGTTGGTTATATTATTGATGTTATACAGAAGTGAACATTAGTTGGGAGAGCATTATCATCTATTTATACTTATCCACCTACGCTGATATGGATAATTGCCCACAACAACAAATGGATCTGTGATGAACAACTTATAATTACGCCAAATACACATTTGAATTGGGGGGTCTTTCTCTATGTACGAAAGATTCCTTTCTTCAAAAAAAATTTGCTTAAGACCTCTTCTGGATAATGTCGGATATGCACGAACTGCCAAAAACTGTTTGGAAAACTCATCATCTTCACGCATAAAAGCCAAAACAAAAGCGACAGTGAAGGATTTGTCCGGGTAGGCTTTTTCCACTTCACTAACTGCATCCCAAAAATCTTGACGATGAGTAGTGTCTCCAACTAAATCAAAGAAATTATCAGCCGCATAATCGTAAGAGGTCTGACAAATTATATAACTTTTCTGAACCGTGTAGTTCGCATAAGTGTGTTTACCCCACCAATGAGCAGTTTCGATACCTGCTTCCCAAAAATAGTAGCCCTCACATAACCATGCTTTCTTGCTATTGCAATAACCAGGCCCGCTATTCTCAACGGCTTTATTATTATTGCGGTCTTCAAGTGTCTGGTAGAGAATACGCTTCTTCATCCTGACTCTTTATCTAATAAAGACTATCTCGTTTGAGTGTTTCTACGTAATTCCGCTTCGAGCGAAGAAAGGTTCATCGTCGGCAACACCATAGGTTTGACATTCGACTGCAATGTCAATGTGCTTACAAATGCACGAAGGTAAGGAAATACAATCGCTATGCTATTGGCATAAAAATAGATTGGTATTTCCTCTACTTTAGTTACAGTATCTTCCATTTGGAAAAGAGCCATACTCTCAAGCTGAACTATCACATCTTCCTCTGAGTTATCATTGATTGCCCGGAACGATAAATGCAAATGATACTGATGGGTTTCAGCATCAAACAATCCCTCAGGGTAAAACTGAAGATTCAGGTTGCCTGTAACCTTGGCAAAGTGCAATTCTGCGTCAAGGACCCGAAATCCTTTAAAAGAAAACTTAGCTTGTTCCATACTTCTTATGCAGCAAAATGATACAAATCTCCTTCAATATAAAACGCCTCTTCTGGTACAGAAACAGGAGTACACGGAATATCTTCTCCATAACAAAAAGATTCCGTATAACTATTAACTATAGGACCAAAATCATTTAGATACGAATACTTGTCCCATAGGGTATTCTTTTGTTCTGACGTCATATTTTCAAGGCGTTGACGCAAACGCTCTGAATAGTATCCCATTTTATAGTTTTTAGTTTTAATGATTTATACTATATCTTATCTTCACGCATCGGAGTGTCACTGACTTGGGGTCGGGACGCGGTTTTCTGTGCTACTTGCATTGGTCTGTATTACGAAAACGTCGAGATTAGGACAATTTTCTAAAGGACTCTTATGCAAAGATAATTTATTTTGCGCACAAAGGTACGAAAATTTTTATTATTATTTCTCTTTTTTAATATATTTTTGATGCAATGGGCTTATTTTGAGAGAATTTATGATGTGGGAATGGACTATAAACGTTAACGATAACTATATTTAACGATAACGATAACATTATTACTGCGATAGCTACAAATCCTTGCGGATTGTTGAGATTAAACCTGTAATCTGACGCTGTATCTCTTGAAGTTCTCCTAACAACTCGTCGTACGTAACAACCTTGCTAAGGTTATTATTAGCGTTTGCATTCTTGATGTAGCCAATATTTTTTGCAATCAGTAATTGCGTCTCTACTTCATATGCTGAGCCGAAAGCTGTATCGAGGAAATGAGCAAAATCCGCATCAGATGGTCTTGCAGAGCCTTCAGCTATATTGCTACTAATACTAACCACTGCTCGTTGAAGCTGGTCGCAAAGTCCTTTCTTTTCAAACCAAGGCATGTCTGATGTTACTTGGTAAACCTTCGATGCATATGCAACAGCATCTTGCCAGACTTTGTAATTCCTAAAGTTACGCGCCTTTTTGTCCATAAGGAGAGATGATGGTTGATGGAGGATGGTTGGTTGATGGATGATGTGATTCTTGTTGTATGCTTATACAGCCCGGCATCCAGTGCCTCCTTGATGAAATCCACCTCGACATTCATTAGGCTTGCAATCCCATCGCAGTCTTGGTCAATGTTATCGGGATTAAATATTGCTTCATATTGTGGGTTAAGTTGGATTATTACTCTTCATTATGACTGCTTACACAAGATAAGACAACTAATAGACACCTTGTTCAGCATCAGCTTTCTTGTGCAAATCATCAACCGCTTTACTTAAAATTTCATCTTGAAGTTTAATACGGTCATCGCGATACTCGTTTTCTTTGTTATCATAATACCAAATAACTGCGGGTACTATAACGGTCAGTCCAGACAACACCCCTAAAATATATTTGTTGTACTTAGCATCAATATCCATAAAGGATAAAATCATGCAGGTAACGCCTCCAACGATCACTATCGACATTAAAATTTTCTTCCAAATCATCTTAATAGTTCTCTAAAACGAAGTATACTTTTCCTTTTATAAAGCAAATCAAGACCATGGACTCCTTGACCTTGTAGTGATTGCAAATCGTTAACATCAATACCTGCAAAATCTTTAAGATTTACATCATAAGAAACTTCCAATTCTCTTGATTCATTGAGCATTTCCATTCTTGCACCCTCTGCATACATTCGAACTTGGCTTCTTAAATGCTGATAGCGTTCAGGTATTGTGATACGACCTTTTTTCATATAGGTCAGTTCCTCGTATATCCATGGGGATAATGTCTTTGTCTTGATTCCTTCTAAGCTTATCGACGCATCACTCTCAATAAAAAGACAACACTCTGAACGATCTATAATATCTAGTATTGCCATTGAAAGCATAGCGTGTACATGGGATGTTGAAAAATTACGTTTATTGTAATCATAGACATTTCTATCAGGTTCCCATGTGTAGATTTCGTCGATACGTTTTAAAAGATTGTCTGCACTATTCCAGACAAAGTGATCTATAAAGCATCGCAACCCGCAACGTCGTTCTAACCATGATGCAAGATTAACAGCATAGCCAAGGTCATTATGGGAATGGGAAATAAAAACATCATATTCTGCCGCCTGGGTAGGAAACCAGAAATTCTGAAGTGTTGTTCCATCAACGACTCCATCCTGGCCATTTATTATTTTATCTAGCTTGGCATAGACATCGCTAGTTCGACCCTCTACGTCAATGGGGGGTACTGCGGTGTTCTGGGCAAGTAATCTTTGAATTACAGTTCTTGTGGTTCTGAAAGGAACAAACATACAAAGAAATCTATTTTGATAAAGTACCCTCGAAATATTCCTCCACTAAAGAAAGATTCACCTTATCTTTATCGCCTTCGTAGACTACAATGTTTAGCCCAGCTGGAAGTGATGATTCATTCGTGAAGTCAATACAATCAAGGAAATAAGTAAGAACACGCTGATGACTGCGCTGCAACTTACTCATACCCGTTCCTATAACTGGCATATATACAGCGCGGTCATTGTTCATATCATGAAGATGAGACATTAGTCCCCTAATTGCATCACCAAAATACTTCTTCTCTAGATATGCGACATCTTCTTCATTGAACTTTGTCAATGCGAAGAGGACATAAGTCACCCCATTATAAACTATATCTATGCAAGTTCCTACAGGGTATGGAGTCACCTTCGCATGATTTCTCTGATAACGAGGTGCTGCTGTTGGTTTCCCTTGTAATTCTCTACTAATCATAGCATCAAGTGTGGCTATGTCGTTAGCAAAGTATTTGTCAATAAATTGACCATGAATAGTCTTGTGAGCAATGATATGGTCATCAACAATCGTATCAAAATACTCATTAACAGGAATTACGACAACACCTTTTTTAGCAAATAAGTCACCGAAAGAGATATGAATTCGGAAGTCTCGAATAGAAAGTACAATCTTATTCTTAGGTTGTGTCTGATATATGGCATAAAATGAGCATACTACAATTATCACCATACCAAGCAAGAAGGATCCACATGAGGAAATGGTACTCGTATCCCACTTATAAATGAATGCAATCAGTGTTGCAACTGAAGCAAGCGTTCCAAATGCCTCTATAAAAAATCGAATAAACTTCTTATTCATAATGTTATAATGATGAAAAAGCGGCCTTTACCTTTCCATAATCCCAATCAATATGAGTATATGGGAAATACTGAGTTGACTTCATTCCTGTATGAAAACCATAATTTCGAATAGCAGGAGGACATTTTTCCTTGTTGACTGAAGCAGCCTTATAAAGAACAATAATATCCATTTTCCCCTCATTATAAGCCTTTATCGCCTGCTCTATTTCATAGTCAATAAAACTCTTTGTATCATAACTATATCCTTTAGAACAATAGTTCATTCCAAGCCAACTATTCCATCGCTTCTCAGGGCAATATTCACAAGATCCTTTCCTTAGATACTTTGTACTATCGCCCACTATGAGAACAAAAGTCTTTGAGACACTCATTCTGTCACGCAAAGAGTCTTTAATGCTACATGCTCTACTTGTATCGCGAGAAGATGTTAGTTCATGAACATCTTTGAAACTCAATCCCCAATGATTACTATCATTCCATCGCTTTAGTTGATCAACGGCATCTTTATCATTATCCCAGTCGCCAGCTATATAAGTACATGTCCTATATGTTCCTAATGCCATAATCTTCGAATATTAATTGTGCCAATATTTTCCTGCAAAAACTTTATCCACAGGAACAAGTTCTAATGGGATAATCATTTCTGCATCTACATTGTATTGAATAACAAGGCTCCAGCCTTTAAGTTGTAATTCATCGTACCCGTCACATTCTCTAACAGTGAAAAAATACTCGCAAAATGAAAGAGAAAGATTATGTCCTTTTTCGATAGTCACATCAATGACTTGATGACATTTTTGGGGATATTCCTTCTTCCAGAAGGCAATATCTTCCTTTTTTAAGGATGTCAAATTAATCGTATCTTGATCCAAATAAGATTTAAATTCTAATTCTTTAAACGCTTCGCTACAAGTACCCGTAAAATGTTTCTTATTCCTGAGAAACACTCTCCGAAGAGAAATATTACTCTCGTCAGAGCGCATACGTAGATTTATCTGTATAACATACTCGCCAGCCCCCATGCACACAGAATTGAATAATACATCAAATACTTTCAAAACCTGCGATGATTCGGTTGGAAGGACATTCTTAACAGGCTCCGCTTTGGGTGTCGCTATCGTTCCATTTGAAGAAAGAAATCTATCTATCCCAGATGAAAGTGACTTAAAGCGCTTTCTTAAATCAATTTGAAGTAATTCTACCAATTTGTCGGAAAGGGAAACAAGTTGGGATTTGTCGCATAACTGAACAGCCTTTTCAAGACTACTTAGCCATCCTAAATAGCTAAAATCAGCATTAGGCAGAACCACTGATATGCATTTCTTTCCGAGCGCCCACGCAGCACCCATCTCGTTTAGACAAATGTCACTTGCTTTATAATTGGAAGAAATCATCAATAGGACCACTTCTGCTCCACATATATTATCACGAATGTATTTTGCAATATTCTCTCCAGGTTCTACTCCAAAGGTCTCTTCTGATGTAAAAGCAATATCTTCTGGTGCAAGACCTAACCCTAAACGAAGAATCTGTTCAACAAAACGGGAAATAATACCTGAGTCTTTAGAAGAATGGCTGATAAATATCTTCTTTAACACTTTTGATTCTGATGAGGATTCCCGATAATCAGAAATGGTCTTTACATCCAATTCTTTTTCAATGTCATCAATCACCATTATACACATCGGTGAGATTTCTTGATAAATATCATGAAGAATGTCTCCATTACCAGATATATCCAGATTCCTTACCCGCTGAAACTCCTTACTCTCCCCCGAACGATAATCTTTCAGCAACAACAAAACAGCCTTGTACCACTCATGAAAAGCATCAACAGCTTGGGAAGAGTTGTAACCATAGGCATTACAATTCTTCTTATAGTCTTGCTCAGATGTTTCTACATTATGTAATTTCTGCTGAATATCCATATTATTCAGGAATCCAAAAATCATTCATCAACAAATGTGGCAGTTTGGCATCGAGGACAGAGGGGACAAGGACAGAGGGGACAGGTCAGCGTCCTGCGCACCAGAAAACACGGGGACAGATACTTCGACTAGCGAAGCGACTTTGTCGATGACTTGGACTTGCCAAGCGTGCTGAGCACGATTATTTTGATCCGCTTTTATCTGTTTGTTTCCTAGTTAAACAACAGGCTTTTCAAATGGTCTCGGAATTTTTCAGAACAGGCTAAGGCATATAAGTCACCCTATTTTGCCTGTAAGTATTTCTGTTTCCAAGATACTATATACATAGGAGGTGCTTTGTGAGTACAGTCCTATGCGCTCGTCTAACAGTTTGGTATATGTCTCAGAATTGTATATGGTGTCAAGGGCCTGTTTCATTGTCATTCCACGCTCGTCCATCAAACGGAGGACCAACTCTTTCACCAGTTCCTCTGTCATAAATGTTACTTCAGCCTTGCTCATAGTTTTCTTAGATATTTTAATGAACGTTCCGTACCAAAGAAATATTGATATGTCTCACCACCTTTATGTTCCAGTTCTTTCACGAACTGCTCCCAGTCAATAAGGTTTGCATCGATACGACGCATTTGAAATCCTATGTCATCATCTGCTATAGGACCATAAATAATATCATAGGAGTGCAGTGAAGTACGGGTCTTATTTTCGCGATTCTGATGAACGAACTGTCCCCATTCCAAAGAGTATTTCTCGTATCGCAGATAAGCTACATTATCAGCATTTGCTGCATCTTCATCGAACTCATATCGGGTAACGATAGGAGTGCCTCCCAATAGTCTTGATTTCTTTTCAGCCATCTCAAGAGCTTGATTCTCATCTGGTGACAGGTAGAACCCCACTCCGAAATCCTTGCCAGGTTTCGACTTACTAAAGTCTATCGACTCGATTTCCACATTCGAGCCATGATACAGAGTAATCATATCAATGCACCTCCATTTTTATGGCAGTATAGTGCCAAGTCATCAACCACATCTTCAAATGACTGGGTATGTTCCACACCGTAGAACTCATCTACAAAATCTATGCCCTTGAAGCGATCCAGATAACGGTATGCTTGCTGCGAGGTCAGTGAGAACCGAGTGGAGAATTCATTCACCACGGCAATAATGTATGCTATTTTATTGTTGATATCAGACATAAGCTATAAATTTTACACAACTGACAAGTGACGTTACGAAAATTTTTATTATTATTTCTCTTATAGGATCATAAAGGATCAAGGATCAAGGATCAAGGATCAGGGGAGGGGAAGGATCAGGGGACGGTTCTTTGATCCGCTTTGGGATCAGGGGACGGTTCTGGATCATGGATCATGGGATGGATCAGGGATCAAGGGATCAAGGGATCAAGGGATCAGAAGGGATCAGGGGACGGTTCTTTGATCCGCTTTGCGACTCTCACCTGAGGTATCACAAAACCGTCCCCAAATCCGCTTTTTCATTTTTTTGTTTAACCTGTGGATGACTCCGTATGGTACTCCGGTAAGGCGGCTCAACTGGCGGAGGCCCGCACCCAAACTTAGGCATGCAAGGAGTATCTCGTTTCGCTTTTCCTTTTCTAACTCCTGAACTTTGATGGAGTCTGCTATGCCATAACGTTCCTGAAGGTATTTCCGCACATCACGGTCACCTATGCTTACTCTTACTACCTCATCAATATCCAAACAGCTAACATCTTCATCAAGAGGTGTATCAACAAGTTCCTTTAAATCTTCTGTGGTAATGCGCTTATACACTGCATTGATTGCACAAAGACAGACGGCTTCTGGTACTTTACCTGTATATTCAGACCAACTGCTCCACTCATAGTCGCCTACATTTTTTACTATACCAGCCTTAAGAGGATTCTGATGGATGTAACGCATCAAAGTCATAAAGTATGCCATATCATTGACGGGCTCTGACTTGAAGCGGTCTTGGAACACATGTCCAGAGCGTGAGTATTTATTGTTATAGTACATGGCATACGTCACTGCAAGGGGTTTGATGGTGCTCCCTATATCTTTCTGGTTTGTTTTCAGCAGCAAGTGTATGTGATTAGACATGAGGCAGTAGGCATAGAATGTACAGAGCGGTGGCTGATGATTACCGGCTTCGTCATATTGCTCCAGCATCTGCTGCAGACAGGTGAGCATGCGCACATAGTCTTCCTTGTCTTCAAAGATATCTTGTCTGTTGATGCCACGAAGCATCACATGGTAGATACCGGTACCTGATTCTTTTCGCGCCTGACGTGGCATTGTGCTTCACTTATATTTCTTCGTGCATGTTTTGTGCATGGCAAGCATCAGAATAGTGAAAAATGAAAAGTGAAAAGTGAAAAGTTATTCTTTCTCCTTTGAGGTTTTTACTATTGCTGCAAGCAGTTTTAAAAGTTCTTTGTTATCAGCATCAAGCGATGAGTACTCTTCATCCGTGAAGTAACCTGCTGCATGTATCACGTCAAGCCAGTAGTCAGTCTCGCCAGCTTCCTTCAAAGCTATATTCATTTTGCTGATGAAGTCTTTCTTACTCTGCGCATACTGACCCTCCCGAACATTTGCTCCAATGCTTGTACCACACCGCAGCAGTTGCTTCGACATCACAGTCTCGCTTTTCTTTTCCTTCAAGAAAACATAGCACTTAGCAATCCTCTTAGCAAATAACAAACTCTTTTCACTTACTACGCTCTGCGCAGCCATAACTTTTAATTTTTAATTTTTAACTCTTAACTGATCTTAATGTGGTAGCCAGCCCATTGGGAGATGGTTGGCTTGCGACGTAGGAGGGTGCGCTCTATCTGAAACATGGAGTCATAGGCGTCATGCACGTACTTCTCCATCAACTCCTGAGAATAGGTATGCTTATATTTCTTGGACACATTGCGATAGAAGGTTGTTATCTTCTGTGCGCAACGTTTCCTAATAACATGCTTCATAACTTCGCATACTCCTCTCTTACTGCCGCCAATGTCATCTCGCGGGCTTCCTCGATAGTCATCGTTTCCTGGTCGTCGAGTTCCATCTGCTGAATACGCAAGTCTATCTGCTGCTGTGCCCACTGGCGTATAGCCGCTGTGGTGTTCAGCTCCGGCCGCATGCCACGAAGCAATGCCTCGTTCACCTTAACACTTACTGTACACATATTGTTGTTGTATTATATTGTCGTTATTACTTTTCTCCGCCTATGCTCGGCCTATGCTCCGCCTATCCTACGCCTATGCTACAGGGCTGAAGTTAATTATGAATTTTGAATTAAGAATTAAGAAGGCTGAAGTCTGAGGGCGGAAGTCTGAGGGATGAACTCAGAGCTAAGAACTAAGAACTCAGGACTCAGAACTAAGAGGGCGGAGGGCTGAGGACGGGGTCTTTTTAGTTGATAGTTCTTACACCTGAAGGTATAAGCGTGCTAAAGATACGATTAGACAGTTGACAGGTGATAGGTGATAGGTGATAGGTGATAGGTGATAGGTGATAGGTGACAGTTGACAGTTGTCACTTGTCACTTGTCAGTTGTCACTTGTCAGTTGTCACTTGTCAGTTGCCAAGCGTGCAGAGCCCGATGACTTTAATCTGCTTTTATTTTTTGTTGGTTAACTTATTATTTGTTTGTCGTCATATCAATATCTGTGCCCATTCGGGAAAATCAGCGACATACTGTTTAGCTAGTTGGCCATCGGTTGTACGGTAAAGCAACTGTGGCAAATGATCCTCAACACTATTGTCGTAGATGTATGCCCTATCGACAAACGTGATGGCCTGCTTGACCTGCTCAAGCGACTTAAAATAGCGTGAAATGACCTTCGAGATGGGCACCTCGTGACCACCATTCATGTAGCGCTTGGCTATTCTAGCCACATTAATCTCAGGGGACTTAGTGCATACATAGAACAAACGAATGAAGAAACCTTCTTCATGTGCCTTACGAAGAAACTCTAATTTCTCTTCGGACGAGAATACCGTCTCGAACACAAAGTCACGATGTTCATCAAGGCATTGATAGCGCATCTCTGTGGCACGTTGTGCTGCTTTTAGAACAGCATTGGGATTGTTCCAACCGCCAAACTCCTGTTCAGCAATATTATCTGGGTTAATATACAGGCTGTTTGCACCCCACTCATTGGCTAAGAGAAGTTCTGTGGTAGTCGTCTTGCCTGAGCCATTTGGGCCTGCCACCACGCATAAGGTAGGTTTTTGTTGACTTTGTCGACATGAGTCGCGACTCGGCCAAACAAGCGAGCTTGATGGCGCTCGCTGCTCTTCATGTTCTTCCATTGATTTACGATTTGCCTGATAAGCGTATTTGTTCGAAGCGACGATGTAACTCAGCCTGAAACTTGGCTGTAGAACGTCTAGCACTTTCCGCCACCTGCTCCATGATTGCATGGAGCATATCGTCAGTTGGGTCATGCAAGGACGACAACCTATAGGATGTTAGTTCTTGTTGTGACATATCGTTATATTGTTATTATTTCTTTAACTCTAGCATCTCGATGAGCCTTTCCGGAATGTGGCTCATCAAAAGCTCTTGTGAGGCTGTCTTTAACCATCTGTTGCTGCGCTTTAGCCTTGGTCTGAGACAGGGACAGAGGGGACAGGGTTACTTTTGGTTCATGATTCATGGTGAAGGGTTTTACTTCTTTTTGAACAATCGGTCATCAGGGTTAGTCTGGCATGAATAGATGTCGACCACGAGTATCACATCGTTGCGTATCTGATATTCTATACCGTAGCGATCTACGAACAGAATTCTCACTCCTGGGAAGTCTGTCATCCGCCCTATTTCAGGAAAAACTGCCAGTGATTGTATCTGGCTGTGAATCATACCCATCAGCTTACGGCTATAGGCGTCGCTGCCGTTGCGCTCATCATAAAACCGAAGGATGACCTCCAAGTTGTCGGCAAACTGAGGACTATATAGTATTCCTATAGCCATTTCGCAAAACGAGCTTGAAAATCCTCTTCGGTGAGGCAGTTGCCATCAGCGAGGTTTTGTTCTGCTTTAAACATTGAGGCTTTCATTTCCTCTGTTAAGATGATGCGCTCTTGTACTGGAAGAGGATTCACCGCTACATGGAGGGTGTTACTCACGTTATATGACATTGTCGGTTCTTCCACCATTGAGGTGGGTTCTTCTGGTGTTTTGTATTTCTTGCTCATGGGGTTCGAATGTTTTATCAACTATCAGTTATCAACTGTCAACTATCAACTATCAGTTATCACCTCTCACCACGTCTCGGAGTGTCCCTGACTTGGGGTCGGGACGCGAGGGTGTGGGCTTTCTGTGGCCGGTATCATACTTACGTCGAGATATAGGACAGTGTTCTGAGACCGAAGGGAACGATAACGATAACGATAACGGTTAACGAAAACGATAACGATAACGATAACGGTTAACGAAAACGATAACGATAACGAAAACGAGAACTTGATAGTTCAAGAAGTTCAAGTTTTGATAACGTAAACGTTAATATTTATTCCGCGACAAAGTTAGTGATTTTTTTTCTTTTATTACTATAAAAGAGTGAAAAAGTGATAAATTTGGGTCAAAATGGGTCGAAAATTGTATAAAATGGGCGACAAAAGTGCATTTTTGTATTTTAAAAAGAACACAAATCTCTCAAATCTGCACTGCCTTTAAACTTTAAACGTTAACCGTTAAACTTTACAACATGTTATCACTCTTCGTAGAACTCGAGGTCGTTTTTGGAGACTCGGGTGATGATACTGGCGACGCCGGTGCCTTCGATTCTTACGACCACGACGCGATGGGATTTGTAATTTTTTATCTCGCCTGTGATGTCAGCAAACGGTCCGTTAATGATGCGTACCTTTCTGCCCGGTTTGAAATTTGCATCGTCATACTGCCATTGTTGACGTTGATTATATGGGTCGTCACGTGTCTCGGAATCGATAAAGTTTTGCATATCTTTATCAGAGACTGAGAGGATGACGGACTTTTCTAACCTGTCGCGCTTGGTCCTCGTCATGAACTGCAGAGACGTCAGGTTGGGGTCTGTATTCTTGAGCAAACGGAGTATCTTCTTCTTACCCTGTATGAAGATGAGGTTGCTGAAGACGGGCTTTACGATTTGGTGTGACTCATCACCTTTTACTTCTTCGATATGTTCCAGGCGGAGATAGGTAGTGAAGCCTTTCTCATAGAGATACTGGCGCACACTGAAGGCTTTCCTTGGACTGGAATGACGTATATGCATAGGGTACCAGTGCACTTCGCTATCGATACTGTCGTCATCAGGACCGAGGTTGGTATAGAGGCTTTCGTCGTTGCCGTCGAGGGTTGACACCAAATATGAATTGTTATTCATTTAATGTTTATAGTTTAGAGTTTAGAGGCAGTGGTAAGTGTATAGTGTAGAGTTTAGAGTTTAAAGTTTAGAGGCAGTGGAAAGTGTATAGTGGAGAGTTTAGAGTTTAGAGTTTAAAGTTTAGAGACTGTGGATGGTTTATAGGAGTTGAGAAGTCCTGACAAAAGTCGGGCTTCTTCATCTATAAGTTTATCCATACTTAATTTATCCTCAGCAGTAACATACCCAAGTTCCTCAGCTATTTCAAAAAAAGCTTATAGGTATGCTTCACTACCTCTTTTGCTTTTTCGTATGCAATCAATTTCCTATATCCAAAAACTTCCATACTTACTACTTTAAACTTATAAAACTGACTCTAAACTATAAACTCTAAACTCTAAACTAAAAAACAGTTATCTGTTTTTTGTGTCCAAATCTGAGGCTTTACCTTTGTATTCTGGGGTGCGTTTTTCGAGGAAGGAACGGATGCCTTCGAGGTAGTCGTCACCCTTATAGACGCGGGTGCGGTAGGCATTGATGCGTTCGAAGCTTTCTGATGAGAGTAGTGTGGTAGCCTTGCTGAGGATACGGAACTGTCGCTTTATGGCACTGATAGACATGATGCTGTTGCGACGCAACGGATTCAAGAAATGTTCTTCCAGCACTGTATCCAGCTCTTCTGGTGCTGTGACACGATTGATAAGCCCCACATTAAGAGCATCGTCTGCCGTTATCGGTGTAGCCAGGAAGAACATCTCGCGTGCCTTGTTGATACCTAACTGGTTGATGAAATGCATAATGCCTGAAGCATTGTATGGAATACCAATCTTAGCCGGCGTGATAGCAAAGGTAGCATCACTGCTACTTACTATCATATCGCATGAAAGACACAGGTCACAGGCACCTCCCCATACAGTACCATCAACACAAGCGATAACAGGTATTGCCGTCTCCTGTACGCAGCGTATTAGATGTTCCATAGGAACGTCGTATGCCAAAGGGTCTTCACCATTCTGGGGCAACTCACGGATGTCGTGACCGGCACTCCAGACACCTTTACGGCATTGTGCCTTAATAACGATGCCAACACATTCTTGGTCATAGCCATAATGAATGGCGTCAATCAGTTCTTCACACATTGTTTCGCTGAGACAATTGAAGTGCTCAGCGTTTTGCATCTCGACATAGCAGATGCGATCTTTAATTTCTGTATTTACTAACTTCATAGTGGTCTAAAGTCAAAGGTCAAAGGTCTAAGATTAAAGAGTATATATCAAGAACCTAGTTCTCGAACTAAGTTCTTGAGATCTTTGAGGTAGAGCATGTTCGGGCCGTCGCTGAGGGCGTGGTCGGGGTCGGGGTGTACTTCGAAGAAGAAGCCGTTGGCTCCGAATGCTTTGGCTGCTTTTGCCATTGCGGGTACGAAGCGTCTGTCACCAGAGGTGCAGCCATTGCCACCGCCTGGGCGTTGCACGCTATGAGTGCAGTCCATCACGACGCGTGGTACTATATCGAGCATGTCTGGTATATTACGGAAATCAACCACGAGGTTATTGTACCCAAAAGAGTTACCCCTTTCGCAGAGCCATACCTCCTCTGCCCCACTCTCGCGTGCCTTCTGCACAGGATAACGCATATCGACACCAGAGAGGAACTGTGCCTTCTTGATATTGATAGCCTTTCCCGTCTTTGCTGCCGCTACGAGAAGATCAGTCTGGCGACATAGGAAGGCTGGTATCTGGAGCACATCAGCCACCTCTGCCACAGGAGCAGCCTGACAGGATTCGTGGATATCAGTAAGAATCTTCAGGCCATATTTTTGCTTGATGTCAGAGAGCATCTGAAGTCCCTTCTCCATACCAGGTCCCCGGAAGGAGGAGATACTGGTGCGGTTAGCCTTATCGAAGGAGGCCTTGAAGATGATATCCGTTCCTAACTCACGATTGATAGAGACCAGTTCCTGTGCTACGATATCGAGGAGTTCTGCACTCTCGATGACACAGGGTCCTGCAATAAATAAAGGTTTCATTTCTTCCAGAATTTTTTTGTTATATCCTCCCCTATCCCATTCTCAGCCTTTGGATTCACCTTATATAGAATCTGGTTTGTGGTGGGTTTGTTGAGAGGTCCTTTCGATTCGACATACGGTCCGAGCTTGATATAGTCAAAGTTCTTAAGGTTTATCTTATCTGAGAGTATCGCCCTACCGCTATACCATGCCGTCTTGAGATGAGGGTAAGCACTATGCACCCACCCCGCCAGGGAGTCCACCTTTTCGGGTGTTGCATCGCCCCCCATGAATGCCACACAGGTGATGTCATCGCCATATTCTTTCAGCATGACATCGAGGGACATAGCATTGAGAGGTTCTCCGATGTCTTCCCACAGATACTGGCTATGACACCCCATGCAATGGCACGGGCAGTTAGAGATATTGATAGAGAGCGTGACCTCATCAGGAATTTCCTGAAAGACCACGCCCGTATTAACGTATTTCAATTTTTAGAAAATTGTATGTATGATTTCAATACTGTGTCAATCACTTATGATGCTCTTTTCTCACCCAGAATCTCCTGCTGTACTGTCTCTGGCTGTCCCATCTTGTTTGGTCCAGCATAGTAGCGACGTGCAGCTTCCTTCTGGCGAGCAGCAGAGAAGTTGCTGACTCTCTTGAGGTATCCGATAATACGTGTCATATAGTCAACATTAGTAGAGTGACAGTTAGGACACTCGTGGAGATAGCGCTTATCGATAGCACCACAGTTGTTACAGATGGTGTTAGGGATATTGAACGTAAAGTAGTTACATCCCTCCTTTGCAGCCACCTTGAGAAGCTGCTGATACTGCTTCTTCGAGAGGTGTTCCTCAAGGTTCATGTGGAGAGCAGAACCACCAGTGAGGTGCTCGATATATGGTGCGCCATGCAGTTTGAACTTATCGATAATGTTCAGAGACTGATCCTCTACGATATAGAAGTAAGAGTTGTAACAGTCACGTGGTACGAAGTAGCCATCCTCACGGTCCCACTTAGCGTGCTTGACACCTACGTTCTCAGCAGGAATCATCTCGCAGTTGAAGAGCACATCCTTAGTGCGGTACTGCTTGTTGAGCTTCTCTACGATAGAGAGGATACCCTGTACGAACTCCTTGTACTTCTCGTTAGGAGTAATCTTGAGTCCCATGAACTCAGCAGCCTCTACGAGACCGTTCACACCGATGGTGAGATACTGACGTGACATATTGATATAGCCAGCATCGAAGAGAGGCAGCATGCCATGCTCCTGAAGCACCTTCAGATTTTCGTTGTATGCCAGCTGTACCTTATGACAGAGGTCGATAATCTCTTCGAGATACTCTTTGTAGTCGCGACCGTTGTTTACAGCATACTGCACGGCACGGTTGAGGTTTACGGTGAGCACAGACTTAGAACCTGTTGACACACCACCGGCACCGAGGGTATAAGAGAAGCCATTGTCCTGAATCTCATTACGCAGACGGCAGCAAGAAGAGAGAGAGTCAGCATTGTCGCTGAGATAAGTGAAGAAAGAGTGTCCCTCAGAATACATCTCAGCACAGAAGTCGCCCCACTCCTTATCACGGCACTCGCCATTATCGGTAAGCAGTGCCATTGTCTCTACAGGGAATGTGAGGACAGTCTTTGTACGCTCTTTGTTGAACCACTTCATGAAACGCTTCTGGAGCCATGAGAGGCCATTCCAGTCAGGCTGGCTGCCATCAGGGAAGTAGAAGTTTCCGAAGATAGAGTCGAAGTAGTACTTATCATAGTATGCCACATTCCAGAACACAGCCTGGAAGTTACGGGCACCAGTTGGCTGGTTGATAGAGTAAACAATCTGCTCGAAGCAGTCAGTTATCACCTTGTCTATAGTACGCTGACGCAGAGAGAGGTCAACGACGCGATCAGGATCTTTATAATAGTCAACACCATATTCTTTACCGATGAAGTAGTTGAGGTACATGAGGAACTCAGGAGTAGCACATGCACCAGAGAGCATAGAGCTAACGATGAACACCATGTTCACAAAGCCACCGCAGAAGCTCTTGAGGTTTGTTGGAGCAGTAGAATTGCCACCGATAGCGGTAGTACCATTGATGAGCCAAGGGTACATAGTGATGGAAGCACAGTAAGGGGCAATGCTGGTTTCATCATTCTTATATATAAAATGGTGTTCCAGCAGGTCGATATACTTATCAGCCAGTTCCTTGCCATACATCTTCTTAATACGGTCAGTGAGAAGACGACGGTTGAGGCGTATGAAGTTTGACTTTGGCAACTCACCGATGAGTGTAGCAATATTCTTATGCTCCACATTGGCGTTGGCGTCAAACTTAGAACCTGTCGCAGCATTAGCAGCTTCCATATAGTCTGTCAGGAAGTTGAGCTTATCGAGAGTCTCACGATCTTCGGTATGACTCTGGCGATAGAGCATGAAGCACTTTGCCACCTTATAATAACCCTCCTTCATGAGAGCTACCTCAACCTGGTTCTGGATGTCCTCGACAGTGATATCATCCTTAATATCAAGGTGTGTAATGATTTTTGAAATGCTTGACACGTTAAATGGCTCTTCTACTGCCTCAAAAGCCTTAACGATTGCATTCATGATTTTGTCTAAAGAGAATTCATCTCTTGTTCCATCACGCTTGGTGATGGTAAACTTTTTTACTTCCATCATAGGTGTCTAAGATACTATTTAAGTGAACGAATTAATTTAACGGATTGTGATGCAAAGGTAATACTTTTTTTATTTCTGACAAAGATTTTTTTCATTTTTCTTTATTACATTTTGTCACCATAATATATATATATTAAGGACAATGTATTTAAAAACAATATTTTAGATATGATAGGTTAAAGTGAAAAATATTTTATTAGAAAACTTTGTCTTTATTGCTCAGTTTTGAAAACTTTCATTTCAAAAGAAAAGTGGAAAATTTTCCATTTTGGAAAACTTTCCACCCTGAAAACATTGCAAAAGTTTCCCAAAACGGAAAACTTTTAGCACTTTTATTTTACAAAAAATGAGACAACTTCGTTTTGCTCCGGGTCAGGAAATCTGGTACTTACGCCTGCTCCAATAGCTACGAGTTTGCCTTCTGGGATGCGGTAAGTCTCAACGATATACTTCTTAACCTCATCTGCTCTTTTTTGAGCAATGGCATCAACTTTCTCCTTTGGCGTTGATGTACCACAGAAGCCTCCAACGATTACCACATTATCAGGATGACGTCTGATATATTCTACCACGAGACTGATGCGGTCTTTCTGTGATTCCATAATATTCACAGAGTCCTTCTTAAAGAGTATTGTCTGATCAAGCATTGTCTGAGCGCATACTGGAAGGTATGCGAAGAAGGTCAACAGCAATGCAGTAAGGATTTTCTTCATATTAGTGTTCTTGTTTGAATTTTTCGATGCGTGATTTGAAGAGTGGTTCCTGTTCTTTGCTAAAGAAAGAGGTACAGATGCGTACACCTTGCTGTGTGCTACCCATAGTGTCGAGTGGGAATACGGCAATGCCATAGTACATCAGTTCACGTGTCAACTCCAGGTCTGTCATACCAGGATACTGTACTGTGAAATAGAAGCCGTCAGCCAGTGGTGCTCCCATATCGTTGTCATAAACAAGATAGAAGCCATTAGCAAGAAGCACATCCTTCATGAACTTTGCTCTACGACCATATTCCTTTACATCATCAAGGAAATTATAGGAGCCATCGCAAGCAGCCTCCATGAGAGCAGCCATAGCATGCTGTACGCTGTGAGTAGTACCGCTGGAGAGAGTGTACATCAGGCGGTTGCAGAAGAAATTACCAAACTCTCCCACACCAAAGTTTTCCTTCAGCGGTGCATACACCTTATTATATAATGTATTACTGATACATGTGACACCTATTCTCTGTCCTGCATACGAGAAAGCCTTAGAGCCGCTTACCCACAGGATATAGTTATCTGTATATCGTGCTACAGTGGCTTGGTATGGAGCCTGATATGGGTGACTCAGGTCGCGACGGAAGTCCATAGCAAAGTATGCCAAATCCTCAAGGATAATGACATCATACTTTGTAGCAAGCTTTCCGATACCCTCCAGTTCTTCTTCTGTAAAACAAACCCATGAAGGGTTGTTTGGATTAGAATATACTATAGAGTTGATATTGCCACCCTTCAGCATATCCTCCAGTTTAGTGATAAGTTCCTTACCACGATAGCCATGAATATCGAGCCCCACATGCTTCAGGCCAATAACATCACACTGTGTTGTCTGCACAGGGAATCCCGGCTGTATAAGGAGTACAGTGTCTTTTGTGTTTCCTACAGCATGCTTTATAGCAAGAAATGTTGCGAAGGTGCCCTGCATAGACCCCGTAGTAGGTATGCAGCACATAGGGTCGATATCTACGCCAATAAATGCCTTTACAAATTCTGATGCAGCTTTTTTGATGCGTGGAATACCGCCATTGGGTGGATATTGTGTCGCACAGCCATTGGCAAGAGCTTCCTGCTCTGCCTTCAAGGCTATCTCTGATGGCTGCAGCCCTGGCACACCCATTTCAAGGTGTATCACTGGTTCGCCAGTTTTTTCTTCAAGGGTTTTTGAGAGACTCTGCAAATCACGGATTGTAGCCTGAGAGAAGTCTCCAAGCCCCATTGAATCAATTACTTCTGTTACTATGTCTTTGTTCATATATATTATGTTCAACGATAACTTTATTTTCCGTGCAAAGGTAAGATTTTTTTTTCTTATGGTCAAAGAAATCTTACACTTTTAGCATCTTTTATATTTATGTAATTCTTCTTTGCTTCTAAACATTATTTTATTTGTATATTTGCATCAAATTAAAAAATACAGTCATGAAGATATGTTACATCATTGCGTTGCATGCGGAAGCGGGGCCTCTTATTGAACATTACGGGATGAAGGAGGTGAAGGATTTCTTCTCTCCCCTGCCCTGCGAGTTGTATAAGGCAGACGGAGAGTTGTATGTAGTGCTAACTGGTCGTGACAGAGAACGTGACCTGATAGGGTGCGAGGCTGCGTGTGTTGCCACCATGGCAGCGATACAGCAGTTAAAGCCCGACCTTATCATCAGCAGCGGTACATGCGGAGGATTGAAACGCTATGGTGGAGAAACGGGCAAGGTGTATATCTCCAGCGGTGTCATCTTCCATGACCGCCGCATTCCTGACGATAATGCCTGGGGCACCCAGAGTCTGGGCAACTACCCCATCTGGGAGGGCGCGAAGGCTCTGTATGAAGAGCTGAAGAGTGAGGGAATAAATATTGGCTATGAGAAGGTTTCTACCGGTTCATCATTCACCCTGACAAAGGAAGACGAGGCAGTCATAGAGGAGCATGGTGGCAGATTGATAGATATGGAGGGTGCTGCGGTGGCATTTGTGTGTTCACTCTACAAGGTTCCTATTATGTTAGTGAAGGTGATATCAAATCTTTGTGATGAAGATGACGGAGATATTGCAGCATTTTTTGACAACCTCCATACGGCATCAGAGAATCTGCTGAAGGTGAATGCTAAAATAGTTTATAGTTTAGAGTGTAGAGTTGAGAGACAGTGGTAAGTGTAGAGTAAAGAGTTAACGAAAGACAAAAAACGAAAGACTTTCCACTATAAACTATTAAACTTGCCTATAAACTATAAACTATAAACTTTACCAGGTTACTTCCACGCTGAGAAGTCATAGTGGGATTCGAGGCGTTCTTCAAGAGTGTCTTCCAAAGATGAGAAGAAATCTATTCCTGTAATTTTTTCGACCTCGTCAACAGACATGCAACAGTCAGACATCGGTTGTCTGCTGTCATCATTATTATATATGAAACCGATGGCCTTTTCCTTGCCTTTCTTCAACGAGAGAATCACCTTAAAGAATCTTGTCGGCACATGCACTTTTATTCCGTTGCGTCTGAGGGAATAGTTATACCTGCCTCCAATGGTCTTTACGGGAGCATCATCAAAGACGGGTCCACAGCAGATATATACAGCCCCTTCTTTTTCTGCCCAACGACGGCAGGCATTCTCGAGATTGCTCCACCAACGTTGGTTGAGGACCGCCACCTGCGGACACATATTCGTCATATAGAAACATTCCTTCATGGCCTTGCTGCTCCACTTGTTATCACCAGCCGGGCACATGTGGCCGCGGTCATAGCCGCTCTTCTTGTATTCGTATGGTGTTACGCGATGGCGCAGTGCAACATCGGGGTCGCCTTGGAAGTCGTTATTTTCACGGGACACATTTCCTTTTAGGTGGCTACGTGTCAGTTTCCATGCCACCCAGTCAGGGCAGTAGGTCTTCAGGTTATAAGAAAGGGTAAACCCTGTATGGCGTATAACATACGCACTATCTGGAATTGCCGGCAGTTCCTGGGCAAACGCCCCAAGAGAAAAGGTGAGGAAAATAAATGTCAATAACCAATAACCCATAAACTTTAAACTATAAACTTTATCTCCACTTCGTGTGGCGATATTTTGACTGGCGGTCCATTATCTTTTCGACATAGTTCACCGTCTCGGAGCCGCGCATATATCCGTGTGACACTTCGGGGTCGTTATAGTATTCGGGGCGTGAGAGGAGAAGAATGTATTTCCTGACATCCTTCCATCGGTTACTGTTGCCGCCGTGTTTCTTTGTCAGCTTCATAGCGTCGCGTATATGGTATGCTCCGCCGTTGTATGCCGCCAGGGCGAAACGTATTCTCTCGGCACGGCTGCCGACGTCGCTGAAGTGCGTCTGCAACTCACGCATATAACGTGCCGCAGCAGCGATGTTCTGCTCTGGGTCGTATATTTTGTTTCGTGGCAGCTTCAGGTGGTCTGCCGTGCTTGGCAGTATCTGCATCAATCCGCATGCCCCTGCCCATGAGTGAGCCTTCGGGTCGAAGCAACTTTCCTGATAGCACTGTGCTGCAAGCAGGGTCCATTCCATGCTGGCAATATGGGCATATCTGCGGAAGAGGTGGTCGTACTTGGAAATCTTTCCAGAACGGGCAGACAGCATGAAAGGATATACATGACGCTTTACGCTTGCCTCGGTAAGGAGGTATTCCTCTTCGCGCTTCGTTTCCTTATACATCTCAGGTTTATACCACGAGCGCACCTCTTTCACCAGTTCCGGATTCTCTTTGCTGACGGCCCAGTGCTCACCACATTCGGAAAAGCCCATAAGGTCTTTTGGAGAGAGAGGAAAAGCAATGATGTCACCCTCTCTGTTACGCAGGCGCTGAAGCATATCGACAGTATCCCTGCAGACATCAACGCGAAGGGTTACGCCCAAACGTTCTGCCAATTTTTCGCAAAGCAGATAGTGCACGCCCATGCCCTTGCCGTGATAGTCGTAATACGTATTCGGACCCGACAATGTCAGCATTATCAGTTCGCCGCCTTTTACAATGTCGTTCAGTGTATATTCGTCGGCATCGATGGTGTCAGGCTCTTCTCCGATGACAGAGCCCCACGGAGTCATTATCTTTTGACTCTCACGCTGCGAGATATACTGCTGCAGCGAGACAAAAGTAACGATAGAAATAAATATTGCTAACAGTATGCGACCCATCATCAAAGCAGGGAGTCGAATTTCTTACCCATATTGAGGTTATAATACACCTCATACAAAATAGGATACCAACGCTCACGATCGTTTGGCATCAACTTACGGTAACGCTCAATATAAGGCAAACATTTTCTATATTCCTCCTGTGCATCTTTCTGCCTCTCTCTGTACGACCTGTTGTAATTCTTCAACGCGTCGAGAGCACGGAGATAATAGATGTATCCCACATTATAATTCGGAATGGCCTGGTCTGGATTATCACGCAACAGCGTTACACCATATTCCAGTGCCTCGTCATATTTCTTTTGTGACATAAGGACACTATGTTTTGCCAGCAGGAACAGCTGATTTCTCGGGTCCATCTTCAATGCCCTATCAATATACAGCATTGCCTCGTCATTTTTCCCATGTGACGTGTAGTAATCTATCAGTCGCGGGAAGAAATATGTCGATTGCGGATAGAATTTAAATCCCTCCTGCAGATAGTACAGATACATCTTCTGTGGTGTAAACAGCTTCCAAGCCTCTGCCAGCAGCTGCAAGGTATATTCACGTCGCGGACTATACTTTATAGCCTCCTCGGAATACTTCATCATCAACGACAGGCTGTCGAGACTCTTGGCACACATCACAGCCAGGAAAGCAGCAAAATCATCATTTGCGCTATCAAACTTAATGTCAGAGAATAGCGGTTGTCTTCTGCTGTCAAGATAAAGGTCAAGACAATTCCATGCCTCTTTCCATTTCTCGTGTGCCATGCAATAGATGCCACCCTTCAGGAGATTGCCATGATAAGGTGCCAATAGTTGTGAGTGCTTTTTGCGATAGCTCTTACCCACCTCCAGGCTGTCAAATGACAGCATTTTGCCAAGAAGCTGCTGCCCTTTCAGCACCATAGCCATCGTGTCTATTGGCATCTTGAGATACAGGCGATCGTTATAGACGTCATATTGTTTCTTCAGAATATCCAAAGAAATAAGCCAGAGGTCCTTACGATATTTAAATACGGAGTCATTGAAATATCCGCTCAGTTTTCTCTCGTTATCCCGCAGAGCATTGATGCGCTTTCGTGACTCATCGGTATCCTCTGCCAGGTTTACTGCATTTCTCACAGCAAGTCTGGCAGCCTCCAGGTCATTCTTCAACTGCCTCGTTCTCCTGTTGTCGAGGACAGAAGCCGAGGCAGATGAAGTTAAAAATATTATAAACGTAAAAAGTAGTGCTACTTTTTGCATTTGTTGTCTTTAAGCGTTATTCTTATTCGTCACCGATAATCTTAGATATCTCCTTAGCCTTATCAGTCTTACCCATGCGGTTGTAGTACATACGGAGCAGCATAGGCCAGTTGCTTATAGTCTCGTGGTTAGGATCGAGAGCGCGAACATGCTCCAGAGCGTCAGCAGCACCTTCGTAAGCCTCAGAGCAAGCCTTCAGGTCATCACCAAACAGACGACCAGACTTGTCAGCCTTCTTCAGCTGGATATCGTCAGCGATATTACCATAGCACTTTGAAAGGTTAAACCAACCATGTATGTAGTTAGGGTCAATCTCTACCACCTTCTTGAAATCCTCAAGAGCACCCTTGAAGTCCTGCTTCTCACCCTTCAGAGTACCTCTTACCAGATATGCAGTCTTGTTATTTGGGTCCTTTGCAAGAGATTCGTCAATCAGAACCTGAATCTTGTCCTGCATGCCAATACTGTTGTATATGTTGAAAATCTGGAAGAAATACTTGTTGACGTCAAGCTCCTTCAATGCATCAACGTACTTCAGAGAGTCCTCTCTTGTCTTCATGGTTTTCTCCAGAGACATGCAGTAAATCTGCTCAGCCTGAGCATGTACGCGCTCATCACCAACGGCAGACTTAGCATATTTTGCAGCATTAGCAAAGTCTTCCTTGTTGTAGTTTGCATAGGCAGCGAAGAAAGATGCCAAAGGAGCAAACTGGTCACCTGGCTCTGCAGACTTAATGTATGTAAGGGCATACATCAGCTTCTCGTCGTTGTCATTAGTATTGTTTGCAGCGTTAATCATCAAAGGACGGAAGTTCTGGACATTCTTGAAAATATCCTCGCCTCCCTTTGCGCCAACCTTCTTACAACGGAAAGCTGCACTAATCATGTTAGCAATGAGCTTATTGTCCGCATTGGTAGCCTTACCAGCAGTAACATTCTCTATAGCTGGCTTTGCCTCTGCGTCAGCCAACTTGTTAAGAGCGAGAACAGCCTTCTGCTTCATCTCCGGGTCCATAGACTCTTTTGCTTCGTTGTAGATCTTAAGACCTGCTTCATAACTCTTTGTTGCAGCAATCTCCTTGTCATACTTTGGAGCCTGAGCAAATGATGCAGTAGCCATTACAGCTGCCAACATCGTAATAAACATCTTTTTCATAATTGATTTGTTTAATTAAAGTTATTGGTTATTATTTTCGTTATCGTTTTCGTTATCGTTAACGTTTTCGTTTTGGTTTTCGTTAACATTTTCGTCTTCGTTATCGTCTTCCACATCCTCATGAGGAACAACGCAGACAGAAGCGATAGACTCGTTACGTTTCTTCAGCTCGATGAGTTTCACGCCCTGAGTGTTACGTCCCTTCTCGTTACCAGCATCAGCGATAGCAAAGCGAATAGCGATACCACTCTTGTTGATAATCATGAGGTCTTCGTCGCCCTTCACACACTTCATGGCAATCACCTTACCGGTCTTCTCTGTGATATTAAGAGTTGTAACACCCTTTGAGCCACGCTTGGTGAGACGGTAACCGCCATCCTCTACCTTCATGTATGTAGTGCCGTCTTCGCGAGTCTGTTCTGTCAGCACACCAATCTTAGAGCGCTTGCCATAACCCTTCTCGGATATTACCATCAGAGACTGCTCTGGGTCGTATGCCACAACGAGATCGATTACCGCATCATCATCACCCTGCAGAGTCATACCGCGAACACCCGTAGCAACACGTGACATCACGCGGATATCTGTTTCGTTGAAACGAACGGCACGACCATTTCGTGAAGCAAGGATAAGCTCGTTATGACCGTTTGTAAGCATTACGTTTACAACCTCATCGCCATCAGCAATATTTATAGCACGCACGCCCTTTCCACGAACGCGAGAGTAGTCTTTCAGGGTGGTACGCTTTACGGTACCGTTCTTTGTTGCAAAGACGACATAGTGGCTTGTGAGGAATTCCTCGTCGTTAAACTTATGGCTCTGGATTCCGAGGAATGCATTTACAGCATCGTCTGGCTCCAACTGGAGCAAGTTCTGTATGGCACGTCCCTTGGCATCCTTTGCGCCCTCTGGTATTTCGAAGCAACGCAGCCAATATACACGGCCCTTCTTGGTGAAGAAGAGTATCATATCGTGTGCATCAGCAGCATAGATATATTCTGTAAAATCCTGTTCACGGGTACGAGAGCCGCGAGAGCCTACGCCGCCACGTGTCTGAGCACGGAAGTCTGCCTGCAAGGTACGCTTGATGTATCCCAGGTGTGACATAGTAATGACAACCGGGTCGTTGGCATAGAACTGCTCTGGATTAAACTCAGCATTAGAGAGCTTAATCTCTGTGCGACGCTCGTCACCATATTTCTCCTTCACCTCCTGAAGCTCATCCTTCATCACCTTCTTACACAACTCTGGGTCATCCAGAATCTGCTGCAAGTAAGCAATGAGTTCCATTATCTCCTTGTATTCAGCCTTCAGTTCCTCTACACGCAGACCTGTCAGCTGTGACAGACGCATGTCAACGATAGCTTTTGACTGCAGTTCATCGAGTTCGAAGCGCTGCTCCAAAGCACGCTGGGCGTCAGTAGGAGTCTTTGAGGCACGTATCAGTTTTACAACCTCGTCGATGTTGTCAACGGCAATTATCAAGCCCTCCAAGATGTGGGCACGAGCCTCTGCCTTTGCCTTATCGAACTTAGTACGACGTATTGTCACATCATGACGATGCTCTACGAAGTATTTCACGCATTCCTTCAGTGACAGAAGGCGTGGGCGACCCTTTACGAGAGCGATGTTGTTAACAGAGAAAGAACTCTGCAGGGCAGTCATCTTGAAGAGTTTGTTCAGGATGACGTTAGCATTCGCATCGCGCTTCACGTCAACAACGATACGCATACCCTGACGACCTGTTTCGTCATTCACATTTGAAATGCCCTCTATCTTGCCCTCTTTTACGAGGTCTGCTATATATTCTATCAGCTGAGCCTTGTTGACACCGTATGGAATCTCGGTAACAACAATCTTATCGTGGTTCTCGTCAGACTCAATCTCAGCCTTTGCACGCATGATGATGCGTCCGCGACCAGTCTCGTAAGCCTCCTTCACACCCTGGATACCATATATATATGCACCCGTAGGGAAGTCTGGAGCCTTGATATACTGCATCAGGCCATCGGTATCGATGTCTGGATTGTCGATATAAGCACAGCAGCCATCGATTACCTCACCAAGGTTGTGTGTAGGCATATTTGTTGCCATACCTACGGCAATACCGTTACCACCATTCACGAGGAGGTTAGGAATCTTTGTAGGCATTACTGTTGGCTCCTGCAAAGAGTCATCGAAGTTGTTCATCATATCGACGGTATCCTTCTCCAGGTCGTCCATGATGTGTTCGCCCATCTTTGAGAGGCGGCACTCCGTATAACGCATCGCAGCAGCAGAGTCACCATCGACAGAACCGAAGTTACCCTGTCCGTCAACGAGGGTGTAACGCATGTTCCAATCCTGTGCCAGGCGCACCAGCGCACCATATACAGAAGAGTCACCATGAGGGTGATACTTACCCAACACCTCACCTACTACGCGGGCACACTTCTTATAAGGTTGGTTACTGGTATTACCGATTCCCAACATACCATAGAGTATGCGGCGGTGAACCGGTTTAAAGCCATCGCGCACATCGGGCAGAGCACGAGCTACAATGACTGACATTGAGTAATCAATGTAACTCGTCTTCATTTCTTCCTCAATATTCACCTTGAGGATTCTGTCACGGTCAAAAGTTTGTGTTTCGTCCATTTAAACCTATTTTATCTGTTATATATTATTCTAAATTCGGGCTCAAAGGTACGAAAAAAAAATGGCATAAACGCGTTGTAGGGCCTAAAAAACGTTAAAAACGGGATTTTTGCTTTTTAAAGCAGAACAATCATCGATTTTGCTTTTTTTCGTGGGTTTGGAAGACGATGTACTCTTTATCGCCTTCAAGGGTGAAGGTGTCACCTAAGGATTCATTGAGAGTGCCTTGCCACATTTGGTCATAGGGGTAGGAGTTCCATTTAAGGCCTTCGCTCTTCATCTGCATATCATTGCCAAAGGGAAGGAATATGCTGACCTGCTGTCCAGCAAAGCTACGAAAGGTCGTCTTACCCTTCGCAGGGGTAAACACCCCATAGTCGCTTATCATCACTGGCTCAATATGGAAATCGCGCATATAGCGAGCCATAAGGAAGATATTCCCGATGGTATGGTCTTCACGCTTTCCTGTTGCTCCAAGGTATGTTATATGTGTAAAGCCCTGGGCCATACAGAATCGTGTAGCCTTTGTCAGGTCATTATCTTCCTGTTCGTCAATCTTGTGCCAGATATGACAATATTTCTCTTTAATCTCATCATCGATGGAGTCCCCATCCCCCACGATAGCGTCAGGTTCCCTACCCCACGCCAAGAGGCTTTTTGCCGCACTATCGCAACAGCAGATATAATCAGCAGCTTTGAGGGCTGCCAATGGTTCTGGAGCCGTAGGAAAATCGCCAGCGGCGAGAATTATGCAATTATTCATTTTTTGTCAAAAGTCTAAGGTCTAAAGTCTAAGGTCTAAAGTCTAAAGTCTAAGGTCTAAAGTCTAAGGTCAAAGGTCAAAGGAAGAAGGGTGAAAGGGTGATGGAAGAAATAAACCTTCATCTTTCATCCATAAACCTTCATCCAAATAAACCTCTAAACTTTACTTCACGTAAATCTGTCCGTTTTTGTCGAGACCGCAGGCGGAGACATCTACTCTTGTGTCTTTGCTGGAATTATTGTAGAATGTAGCACGGAAGACGCCATCAGCATCAGGCTTTGCGTATGGATTCCAATACAGGGTACGTCGATAATCTGTTGGCTCTGCCGGCTTTACATTGCTATAATCCGGCTGATAGAACTCTTCTGCATACGTGATGCCATCGAGGATGTAGCGGCGATCTCTGTAGGTATAACGTTTTCCTCCATCCAACGACTCAATACATAATGTTACAGCAGGTGCTCCATCAACCTCCAGATGGGTGCCATTACGCTTGTCATAATCAGTATAGGCACGTATATTCCTCATGCTATTCAGGCGCAGCAAATCAAGCATAGCAGTCTTCGTCATAGGAATGTCGTGCTCACTGCTTGTCTGTACATAGTTACGATAGAATGTTGTTTTGTTGTCATTAACGAGTCCTCGTATCTTTGCATCAGTAGCCTGGTCAAGATATCCAAAGAGATAAGTTGATGCCTGCTTTGCAAAACGTGTCATATCAAGCACACCATACGACAGACCATAATCAGTCATCTCATTATATAACTTATAAGCATCAATGACAATGGCCGGCTTTTCATAATTCAGCTTGCGCTTTGAACGGCGATATTTCCTTACTGTCACGTTTTGGAGATAATGTTCACCAGCGAGGCGGTTATTCTCAGGACCAAGTGCTGCATCATCCTCTTTCTCAGTGTCATCCAAACAATAATTCTCATCCTCAGGCAGGTTACACTGATACCATGAATAAGGCTCGCAGAACATAGGGAAGTCCATAGTACGCTTTACATAATACTTAGGATACTGTGTCTCATCCATTTTCTTGCTATTCTTCACGCCATGCAGACCCCTCTTCAATGAGTCTTTGTTTTCATACGCCGTAATGAAGAATATTGCTTGATCAGTGTACCAAGGCAGGTTAATCTTAAAGAATCCATTTTCGTCAACCTTTGCCTTTACGTCAGCAGTCTCTGTGCCCTTTACTATTTCGCCCTCTATCATTACATCCTTATTTTTAAATCGTTTGTAGGTCAACAGTGGATTGTCATTTCTATTTTCGTCTATAGTGGCATCAACAAATTCCTCCATTGCTGGTTCGTCGCTTACCTCCTCAGTATCTTGCGAAAGTGTCGGTGACGTTTGTGTTTGTGTCTTTGTCTCAATCACGCCAGTAAGCAGTCTCCCCTGCATCTCCAGCCACTTGGTTTGCGTCAATGCTTTGTTACCCATGGGTGATACAAGAACATAGTTGGAACGGTCACTACCATATTGGCTCAGGTCATTGACGTCGTCAATATCTATTATATTAGCATTTGACGGCACATTGAGCACCTGTCCCTCATAGGAAAGATTTCTTTCAGGCAGGAAGTATATCTTATCAATACGCTTATACCTACGCCATCCCTGCACCATCATCAGCAGGTCCAGCTTCTCTTCCGCCCCCTCTTTAAAGTATTGTGACACATTAGCCACAAATCCGTGCAGTTCACCAGTGAGTAGCATATCTGTCAGCATATTGCCATCATTATATGACAAATCCTGAGTACTCTTGTCATAGACTGTAATACTCATAGGCACCTGACCATTAACTGTCAGGTCTATCTTCTCGTATGGCTGCAGTTCTGTCTTACTATTGACAGCCTTATCGCCAGAAGTCATTGATATGTTTGCCTGTGTCTCTTTATCCTTATTGTTTACAAAGAAGAGCCTTGATGCCAGTGGACGAGCCTGTTCGTCATACAGGGTGAGGTCATTGATACCTGTCGGACAGTTTTCCAGTACAATCTTTTCGCCTGGGTTTCTGCCAAATGTTATCAGTCGTCCCCTACATTTCACACTATATGCAGCAACTGTTACTCCCTTAGCCTTTACGACGAATTCTCTGCCACCCTTTGTCTGTTTGTCGCCTCTTATGACAACACCTGATGCTTGTGCTGTTGGCAATGGGAAGGTATATTTCTTACCCATATACTCAAACGTTGCCTCTTTAGGGGGCTTCTGTGCATTATACTCAAACACGCCTCTTCCACCATGAGAAGGTTTTATGAACAATCCGTTGTCGAGACTTCCAATGCTACTACCAAGTTCCTGTCCATCATTATCCTTCACTTCAAAGGCTATACGACAATCCATACCCTCAATAATATGTCCACCTTCAGGATAGAACTTTACCTGTATCTCTGGTTTGTCAGCATATATTCTCTGTTTCGGACGTGGGATGATACACTTGTCGGTATAGTCACCAAGCTGCTTTGGCTTCTCATATATTGGGAATACACGAGAGTATAATCCTTCATACTCACGGAAATAGTTCGTCTCGAACTGCTTGCTGTAGAACTCAAATCTATTCTGGGAAGAATGTGGACGAATCTTTCTGTTGAAGTTAAGCTGCCACTTGGTATATGCCCTTACCTCATAGTATCCAGAATACAGACTGTCACTCAAGGCAAACTGACAGGCTGCAGTACCATCATCCTTGATGTATAGCTGCTGGCGTTCTACCAGATAGCCATCTGGAGTCAGAAGTTCCACATACAACACCTTGGAATAACGTGTAGGCTTCAGGCTGTCTGCCATCACCACATACGCCTTATACCACAAGGTATCTCCAACAAAATAGCAGTTATTGTCGGTATGGATATAAATCTTTTCCTGGGTTACTGATTTCTCCTTCAGTAAGTATTCCAAAGAATCCAACTTGTCAGCAAAGCAGACACAACTTGCTGTCACCAATAGAATGAGTGAGATAATCCTTTTCATTTTGCTTAGTCTATGTTGTTATTATTTATGTTACACAATTCACGATAGCTACACATTCTGCAGTGCATAGCATCCTCAGTACGTGGGAAGGTATTCTCCTTGTCAAGTATCTCGTCAATAAGTTTTTTTACACCCTGCATAAAAGGTTCCTTATACTGCCTGGCATCACGGATAGCAACATTATCAAGAATAAGATTCGGAGTATAAGACTCATCATTCATATGCTGCACGTAGAAGAGATTAGGCTGTAGAGGGAGGTCTGACACCATTCTCTTATTTTCCTCCTTAGCAGAATCTGAAAGCATATTACAATAAAGCAGAGCCTGTAGGAAATAATTGGAATGATACTTTATTGATTCTGGCAGGAAGATATCTTCTACCCCAGAGAGTTTTAATCTGTTAGAGCGTCCAGACAGGCGTCCAGTCTTGTAGTCGATAACACGAATGTATTCCTTTCCATCAATGACAACCTTATCAAGACGGTCTATGAAACCTGTTATGTTAACATCTGGGAAGATTGTCTCTTTTATAGGCATTTCAAGTCCCAAAATAGTCAATGACGATGCTTTAGCATCATAGGAAACAAGGTTTTTCAGAAATCTTAAAACCATCTCGCGGTTTATCACCTGCAGACCACCCAGCTTTGGCATTTTGCGATTTGAGTCTTTCAGGTTGAACAACTCTATACGGAAAGCCTCATCCACTATGCGTTGTAAAGATACGTTTCCATGTTCATTCTTGAGGTCTTCAAAGAAAGACTTTGGGATGGTTCGCCCTATCAACGGTCTATAGAGAATCTCTGCAGCCTTATGGAAGATATTACCAAAGGTGCGAGCATCCATTTCCTCCTCATCACTATCCTCTACATCGCTGATGCCCTGCACTTTGTAGAAGTAGAAAGACATAGGACAACGCAGATAACGCCCCAGAGAAGATGGCGAGAGAGTTATAGGTAGTGAGAGTTGCTTTTTTTCCAAAGGCTGGACAGAAGACGCTTCTTCCGCTTGTAAAGCAGGAGTCAGGATGCGATGGGTCACAAGATTAGCATGCTCTGCAAGATACTGAAGCATGAAGCGTGACATCTCATTCATCTTACCATCTGTCGTAGAACCACTATATACAAGTGTTGCATCAGGACAGCGTTTCAAGATATGCTTAAAATAATAATCATAGATGGCAACCTTGTTATCAATCGTTGTCAGGGAATATCCCTTTCTTACGGAATATGGGATAAAAGATGTATCATTGACATGTGCAGGCATAAAGCCTTCGTTGCAAGACAATAACAATACATGTTCAAAATCAAGATTACGAGTTTCCAAGACACCCATTATCTGTATTCCCTGAAGAGGTTCTCCATGAAATGGTATTGTTATCGTCTTTATTATCTGTGACAAGAGGTTATACAACAGCGAAGAAGAAAGCGGAGTCTCCTGATTGATGTCACATAATCTCTCCATAATGCAATACATACGGAATACTGATTCATGGAAGAAGTCATCATTTATCTCTTCAGAATGAGCTATCACCTCCACCAACCATTTTAGGCGAGAAATGATATCCTCCGCAGGAGAAAAGAAAGCCTTCAGGTTTTCGTCTAACGAGAGGTCCTCCATTGTAGGATAATACAAAGACTGCTCATTAAGAGAGTCATGCAGTTCCATTGCTTTGTCTGACACCAGTCGCATATACGGATGGCGCAGTATAGCATTTATGTTATGGAGAGTGAATGATTTATGCTGGAGCAAATTGCAGTACTGCCTCACCATAGACGATATAGGAGACTTTGCAAGAGGATAACCCACTGTTATGTTAACATGTTCCACAGATGGCGGCAAGCAATGAAGCACTGTCTCCAAGAGACTTTCGTCAGCAAGCACAATAGCCGTTTTCCTACCTGCAGCGATACGTTCAGGAGTAAGCCATTGGGCTATATAACGAGCCTGTAAATCATTTGTAGGACTTGAGAGATATGTGACAGGCAAAGGCTCCGATGGGTCATCATCCTGAAAGAATAATGCTCCATTCTCAAGACGCAGATAATCGAAGAGTTTTTGTTCTACAGGAGTGATATAGTTAAAGCCAATGAACACATAACGGCTTTCAGAGGTGAGAGGTGAGAAGTGAGAGGTGAGAGTTATCTCTTGGCTTGTAAGCGATTCTATAACCCTGCGATACAACATACCTTCGTATGCAACACCTTTCTCAAGGAGTACCTTTCTAAATGTAGTATATATATCCCCAAAGTGTTTCCAGAGTTTCAGGAAGCGTTGCTTCAGTTCTGTGTTGTGGTTTTCTGTGAAATTAGAGAAGAAACGCTGCAGCTCAGCCTTCTGATGCTCGCTGAGATAATCCACATCGTCAAGTTCATGAATGTTTACCAACAGAGAGAATATCTGCGAGGCATCAGCCATGTGTTTGTCGATATCATCAAAATCAGCCAGCATCATCTCTCCCCATCCATAGAACTGATCAAGAGACTCTTCAGAACCAGTTATATTGCAATACACCTTATACAGAGTAATAATCAGGTCTATATGATCTGCCAACTCTATATCAGGCGAACAACTTCTGAAAAGTTCTGAGATTGTTACATATCGTGGTGACCATACCGGAGTTTGGAATGTTGCCAATGCCCTGTTAAAGAACAAGGATGCACGCTTATTAGGAAAGACAATCGTGACATCAGAGAGATTGCCTTTGAATTCTGCATGCAAACTGGCAGCTACGGTATCGAGAAATGTATTCATTTATATCATTTAGCGAAATTTACTGGAACAATTCTTTCAGATGGAGAGGAAGCATTAACATACCACAGGAATCCCTGTACCTGAGGATATCCCATTTTTGCGAGCAATTGCATATATCTGCGCACCTGACTCTCATATCCCTGATGAGGACTACCAAATTTAAAGTCTATGACAATAGTTTGGTTTTCATCTGTTATCACCCTGTCAGGGCGATATTCTCCTGATTCAGTAATTATAGAACATTCATTGAAGACCTTCCAATGAGAGTCAAACCACAGGCGTATCTGTTCATCCTTAAACATCTCCTCATACTCAGGTGGCACATCATCAAGGGTCATTATATGAGAGAACGCCCAATGCTGCTCTGTTCCTGATAGACGCGCCCTCAGCTGTTCGTCCATATTATCGTCAGCAGCAAATCGTTGGGCTGCATTACTTTGACGGAAATTAACGGAAGAAGTATAAGAAGGCATAGAAAAAATTTCTTCTATCTCCACAGGAAGGTCAAAAGGATTCGCCTTTTTCTCTTCTTGCCCTTCTTCATCTTTAGCCATATTGAGACTACCAAAGGTGAGAGTGAGAGGTTCGTCTTTATCTTCTACTCCACTAAAATAGAGTTCCTTACCATCTATTGTCTTCATATCCTGCATAGACAACAGAGCCTCCTGCATCAGGTATGAACGTGATATCTCCTTGCTGTCACGTTCTCCAAGCACAAAGAGCGACTGGCGAGGACGTGTCAAGGCAACATACAGAAGATTGAAATTATCTACCACACTCTGGATATACTCCTCTGTGCCATCTGCTTCATAAATAGTATTTTTAAGAGAGTCCTTGTTTCTGTAATCGACAGGAACCAATGGCAACTGTGAGAAAGGAGATTCCTTTGGCTCCACCCACAGAGTATTTGCAAAAGGAGGATTAGCATCCCAGTTGCAGTATGGCACAATAACGTGTTTAAATTCGAGACCCTTACTCTTGTGTATTGTCATAATCGTTACGCCATCACCAGTAGAAGTCTCTATCATATTGCCACACAATTCCTCATCCCATGCTATCAGGAAATCATCGAGTACAGGAGAGATATCATTAGAGAAAGATTCGAGGACATCAAAGAATGCTGTAACAAAGGCTGGCTCAGTACAACCAATCATCGAGACAAGACTTTCAGCAAGGTCATGAAGAGTCTTTTGTACCAATTCCTGACGTTGTTCCTCTATCAATGGCAGCATATCAGGACAAGCCAACTGCAGATATGCCTTTGAGAGGTCATCATTAGGATGGGACAGCATCTTCATGGCATTTACTATTGCCATAACATTTTGTGAGGCATCCAGTCGGAAGGCCTCAGCAGAGAGCACATGGATATTGTTTTCCTCAAGATAGTCAGCAATCTCACAAACCTCACGTTTTCTGCGCACCAAGATAGCTATATCATTATAGTTAGCACCTTTCTCAACTAATTGGCAAATGATATCATTTATCTTTTTTGGAGTATCAGGGAGTTGCTCCTTAGGAAGCAATTCTATATGTACCAATCCCAGAGTGTCCTGATTTCGAGGTGATACCGTCTGTTCCAAATCATCATAGGCACGTTTCAGGTCTGATTTCCATTGCTCATCCTCTATGCCATCAATCTCTGCATCAACAACCTTTCGAAGGAATACATTATTAAATTTGATGATATTTCTCCATGAACGCCAGTTGGTAGAAAGATTACGTACCTCACTGACATCTGGGAATGATGCCTCCAAGTTATTGAGAAGTCGCCAATCACCAGAACGAAAACGATAGATACTCTGCTTTACATCTCCCACAATAAGATTGTTACACAGGTCATCATCTGCTTCATTACTGATACTCATGCATTCCTTTAGCAATGTCTGGAAGTTTTTCCATTGCACAGTACTGGTATCCTGAAACTCATCAATCATCACATGTTTCAGACGTGAGCCTATCTTTTCAAATATAAAAGGAGCATCATCGTCACCAATCATCTCATGCAGCAGAGTCTGTGTATCGCTAAGCATAAAGCGTTGTGCTGCAGCATTAAGATTATGGGCACTCTCTTCTATACGAGCCAACAGACGCATTTCGTTAATATGTCGCAGTGTCACAACAGCACTGTTGTAGTCCCTTGCATCCTGCTTTCGTGTCATTTCTATCTCTTCCATTGCAGGCAAAATGACATCTGATACAAAGGAGGTAAGATTAGCATTATCTGCATCACTCTTTTTGTACCATTTTGTGGGGTCATATCTTGCTTCACGAACAGTTTTGTTCATTAGGTTATCCTCATCATAGAAGAGACCCTGAGAGAGTTTTAGGAAATATGATAATGGCCCTGTTGTCTTTCTGGTAAAGTCATCTTCTGACAACCCTCGCTTAGTCATTTCGTCAAGAACCTTTTGTGCTTCTTCCTGATACTTATCACAGAAAGAATCACGCAAGGCACGTAATGTCTTTTGATAGTTATCAAAAAAATCCTGATTCTTAAATATTTCCTCGAGTTTATTACGATTTACCTTATAATACTCTTTAAATATGGTGCTACCAAAACTTTTTATATCTCCAATAATGTTCCATTTCTTTCCCTCATGCATGGAGTCCATAACATAATTCATGACAACACGCCTGAGTTTTTTATCGTCAGCAAGAGTATCTATCAATTCATCCACAGCCTCACTCACCACTTCGTCATTGCTCAGCGAAACACGTAGATTAGCATTCAACTGCAATTCATGGGCCAGGTTACGCAATACTGTCTGAAAGAAGGTATCTATCGTCTGAACCCTAAAAAAGTGGTAGTTTTCGAGCAATAATGAGAGAGCTTGTCTGGCATTCTGACGTTCTTTCACAGAACGTTTAGAATCCTGTGTTACAGCCCATAGTTCCATCAATATACGACGTTTCATTTCTGCTGTCGCCTTATTGGTAAATGTTACAGCAAGAATACTTTCGTAAGAAGACGGATTATGTAGAAGCAGATTTATGTAATCCATCGCAAGACGATAGGTTTTTCCGCTTCCAGCACTCGCTTTATAAATCGTTAGAGACTTCATAATAGAGATATGTGCGTGCAAAATTATAAAAAAAACACAAAATAAATAAAAACTTTGCTCTTTATTATTCATTCTTTAATCTTTTTTGTACCTTTGCACGCAAAATATAAACAAAAAAATGTTGAAATTCATATCCCTCGGCAGTGGGAGCAGTGGAAATTGTTATTATTTTGAACAAGATGGTGATGCTATGCTAATAGATGCAGGTGTCGGAATAAGGAATATAAAAAAATTCCTTCACGACAAAGGCATCAGCATTGACAGTGTCAAGAGAATACTCATAACACACGACCATGCCGATCACATAAAATCTGTGGGGGTAATCAGCACAGAATATGATATCCCCGTCTATGCCACCAGCGATGTGCATGCTGGTATTCTGCGTAACTACTGTGTTCCAAAGAAGATTCCAGGAATCCACCAGCAAGTCATTGAGAAGGATGTCCGAGTAAAGCTTGGTAACTTCTATGTCACACCTTTTACTGTTCCACATGACAGCAGTGGCAATGTCGGCTATCGTATAGAGGTGGATAATGGAACAGAAGAAGGACTGACCTTCTGTTTGATGACTGATGTGGGACACATCACTGAGGAAATGCAGAAATATATTGGCGAGGCAAACTATCTCGTAATCGAAGCCAATTATGACAAGCAGATGCTCAAGACGGGTCCTTATCCACAATATTTGAAGGTGCGAATAGAATCTCCTACAGGACATCTGTCAAACCACGAATGCGGTGAGGCTATTGCCAATTATGCTACTGCAAGGCTAAAACATGTATGGATGTGCCACCTCTCAGAAGAGAACAATCACCCTATACTGGCCCTGAAGACTGTTGAGCAGGTATTGCGTTCTTATGGATTGATAGCACAGAAGGATTTTATCGTTGAAGACTTGAAACGCAAATCTCCAAGTGAGTTATTTGAATTAGACTAAATATTAACAAAAAAAATAGAAACAGCTATGAAAAAAATTCTTTTCTTAATGTTCGTTTGTCTGACATCAGTTGCTACCTTTGCACAAGATCAGACCATTACATTTGACAAGTACACTCATAACTTTGGAAGTTTTCCAGAGAATAATGCTACGCAAACATGTACCTTTACATTTACCAACACAGGTTCCACACCTCTTGTTATCAATCAGGCTGTAGCATCATGCGGTTGCACAGAACCTAAATTTACAAAGACTCCTGTGAAACCAGGCGAAAAGGGTACAATTGAGGTTAAGTATGTTGGCACAGGAAAATTCCCTGGTCACTTCAAGAAGACTATTACTGTTCGCTCTAATGGTAAGCCAGAGTTGGTACGTCTGTACATCGAAGGTGATATGACAGAAGTTAAAAAGTAAAGCACTATGAATATTACTAACGATATAATATACATTGGTCAGGATGACAAAGACATCCGACTCTTTGAATCTCAGTACGAGACCCCAGATGGCATGTGCTATAACTCATATGTCATCATGGATGATGATATAGCAATCATGGATACTTCCGATTCCCGCACTCTTGCTGCGTGGAAGGAAGACCTGAAGAAGGCTCTCAATGGTAAGCAGCCAAAATATCTTGTTGTTCACCACCTGGAGCCAGACCATGCATCAGGCATAGGCGATGTTGTTGAGATGTTTCCTGATATCACTATAGTATGCTCAGCAAAGGCACAAGCTATGATGCCTCTCTATTTCCCTAACACAAAGGTTGCTGACAAGACTATGGTAGTAAAGGAGGGAGATACTATCTCTCTTGGAAAGCATCAGCTACAATTCTTCATGGCACCAATGGTTCACTGGCCAGAGGTAATGGTATCATATGATGCTACTGATAAGGTATTGTTCTCTGCTGATGGCTTTGGAAAGTTTGGTACTATTGATGCAGACCTTGATGACTGGGCTTGTGAGGCTCGTCGCTATTACTTCAATATCTGTGGAAAATATGGTGCTCCAGTATCTGCATTGCTGAAAAAGGCTTCTGCATTGGAGATAGAACAGATTCTGCCACTTCATGGTCCTATACTGAAAGGTGATATGTTGGCAGAAGCATTGAGACTGTACTCTATATGGTCAAAGTATGATGTCGAGGCAGAAGGAGTATTCATTGCCTATGCTTCAATACATGGTTGCACCAAAGAGGCTGCAGAGAAACTTGCAGAGATTCTTAAGGCAAAGGGATGCAAGAAGGTTGCTATCTCTGACATCACTCGTGAAGACCTTCATGAGGGTGTTGAGGATGCCTTCAAGTATGGAAAGATGGTAGTTGCTGCTTCATCATATGATGCAGGCCTCTTCCCACCAATGTATGACTTCATCCATCATCTCGAGATAAAGGCTTGGCAGAAGCGTGAGGTTGCCATCATAGAAAATGGTTCTTGGGCTCCTTCTGCTGGACGTGTTATGACAGAGATGTTCTCAAAGATGAAGGATGTTACCATAAAGGGTGACCTCGTAACCCTTCGTGGACGTATGAAGGATTCTGATATTCCAGCATTGGAGGCTTTGGCAGATGCAATCCTGGGTTGATAAAATCATAGATTATTATTTTCCTGAGACAGAAGTCCCAGAACTGAGAAATATCCTCTTGGTTCATAGCAAGGCTGTAGCAGACAAAGCTCGTTATATCTGCCAAAAACATCCTGAGCTAAAGGCTGATGAGCAGTTTGTGTATGATGCTGCTATGCTGCATGACATCGGAATAATAAGATGTAATGCTCCTTCCATCCATTGCTTTGGTACAGAAGATTATCTGAAACATGGACCTTTGGGAGCAGAAATGCTGACAGAAGCTTCACAGGTGTTTGGTGACAAGATTCCTAATATGGAGAAGTACAAAAGGGTTTGTGCTCGCCATACAGGAACAGGTCTTCCAGGATTCGAGCCTTCATCAATAGAAGAGAAAATAGTATGTTATGCTGATAAATTCTTCTCCAAGACACGTCTCACTCATGAGAAGACAGTAGAAGAAGCTATCCATTCCCTTGAGAAATTCGGACAAAAAGGAGTGGAGATATTCAAAGCGTGGCATGATGTTTTTAATTGAATATTGAACATTGAGAATTGAACATTGAAGAAATTCTTCACTCTTAACTCTTCACTCTTAACTCTTACATGACTCTCTATCCTTGTGCAAAAATAAATCTTGGTCTTAACGTTACAGAGAAACGTCCAGACAACTATCACAATCTCGAAACGGTATTCTTACCTATCGCAGTTTGTGATGAGTTGGTTGTGGAGTTAAGTGACGCAGAAGATGTGCCTTCTGAAGACAATCTTGTCACAAAGGCATATAGATTATTGTCACAAGAATATACCCTTCCCCCACTCCATATTTCTTTGACAAAGAATATCCCTATGCAGGCTGGTTTGGGAGGAGGTTCCAGTGACTGTGCATATACGATACGAGCCATCAATGAAATATGTCATCTCGGACTTTCCATTGCACAGATGAGACAGTATGCTGCAAAGCTTGGGGCTGACTGTGCATTCTTTATTGACACAGACCCTGAGAATCCTGTCCCTGCATTTGCTACAGGAATTGGTGATATCATTACTCCGATGAAGCCTCTCAACTGTCTCAAAGGAAAATACCTGTTGCTTATAAAGCCCGATGTGGCAGTATCTACGAAGGAGGCTTATATGGGTATCAAGCCGCAAAAGCCACAAGAGAGTCCTGCAGTTTCTGTACTGAGACCAATAAATGAATGGAGAGAATATCTCACCAACGATTTTGAGAAGAGTATTTTTCCAAAGTTGCAGGTGCTGGCAGAGACGAAAGAGAGAATGTATGAAAATGGTGCCATCTATGCAGCAATGTCCGGGTCTGGTTCTACAGTATTCGGAATCTTTGATGCGCAGCCAGACACCACAATTTTTTTAAACACTACAACATCACAATATTATGCCAAGACAATCAGGCTCTAAGAAGACGCCAGTCATAGATACCTCTATAGGCCATGTTCCCCCACAGGATGTGGAGATAGAGAAAGCGCTGCTTGGTGCTTTGCTCATAGACCGAGATGCCTTTACGGTTGTCTCTGAACTTATTTCTCCTGATACATTTTGGGACCCTCGCCATCAAAAGATATACAACGCTATCCAGACGCTGAATATCAAGGAGCTACCTGTTGACTACCTTACCGTCATGGAAGAGCTGAAGCGTGAGGGCACCTATGAAGAAGTTGGTGCTCCTGCCTATATCATTGGTCTTACTGAGAATGTGATGTCATCAGCACATATAGAGCACCATGCCTCCATATTGCGTGACAAATACATGGCCCGGGAATTGATATCCTTCTCTTCACGTGTGGCAACAAATGCCTTTGATGAAGGACAGGATATCAAGGATGTGATGCAAGGGGCTGAGGCAGACCTCTTTGTTATTTCTCAAAATAACCTCAAACAAGACTATACCCAAATAGATCCTGTTCTGAAGCAGGCTCGTGATGCTATTCAGAAGGCTGCTGCCAATACTGGTGGTATAACAGGTGTTCCAACAGGATATAGAGACCTCGACCATATCACTGCAGGGTGGCAAAAGTCTGACCTTATTATCATTGCAGGACGTCCTGCCATGGGTAAGACATCTTTTGCTCTGTCTCTGGCAAAGAATATTGCTATCGATGAAAAAATTCCTGTAGCATTCTTCTCTTTGGAAATGAATAACCTCCAACTCGTCAACCGACTGATATCAAATGTATGTTCCATTCCTGGCGGAAAGATTCTTAATGGTCAGCTGACAGATGACGAATGGAAACGTTTTGATAACAATATCGGAAAGATGCAGGGAGCGCCATTATATGTTGACGATACAGCAGGATTGAGTATCTTCGAACTTCGCACCAAGGCACGCCGTCTGGTGAAGGAGAAGAAGGTGGAACTCATAATGATTGACTATCTGCAGCTGATGAATGCCAGTGGAGCAAAGTTCAACAGCCGTCAGGAAGAGGTTTCTACTATCTCTCGTTCTCTAAAGGGTCTTGCAAAAGAATTGGATATTCCTATCATTGCCCTCTCACAGCTTTCACGTGCTGTTGAGCAGCGTCCTGGTGAGCAGGGTAAGGTGCCACAGCTCTCAGATCTGCGTGAATCAGGTGCCATAGAGCAGGATGCCGATATGGTAATCTTTGTGCATCGTCCGGAGTATTACCACATCTTGGAGGACTCACAGGGCAACAGTCTCAAGGGTATGGCGCAGATATGTATAGCAAAACATCGTAAGGGTGCCACAAAGGATGTCACACTGTCCTTCAGGGGCGAGTTTACTCGCTTTGCTAATCCCGATGAATATGATGAGTATGCTACGAGCAGCCCAACAGAAGGGTCTTTCCGCTCCAGCCGCATGAATGGTGGTGCCTTGAATGACGACCCATTACAGGGTGATGACCCTTTCAATGGAAATATCTCCAATGATGTGCCTTATTGATTATAAAGAATATAAACATTAAATACTATATAAAAATATGATGTTAGAAAAGATTGAAAAACTGACACAAGAAATCAAATCCCTGCATGCTAAGAATGCAGAGGAGTTGGAGGCCTTGCGTATTAAGTATCTCTCACGTAAGGGAGAATTGCAGGCTCTGATGGCTGACTTCAAGAATGTTGCAGCAGAAGATAAGAAGACTGTAGGTATGAGAGTTAATGAACTCAAGCAGCTTGCCTTTGATACTATCAATGGTCTTCGCAGCCAGCTTGCAAATGGTGAAGAAGGTGATGCCTGCGAACTTGACCTCACACGTACTGCATACCCTATAGAACTGGGTACTCGCCATCCTCTTTCTATTGTAAAGAATGAGATTGTAGAGATATTCCAGCGCATGGGATTCACCCTTGCTGACGGCCCTGAAGTAGAGGATGATTTGCACATCTTCACAAAGATGAACTTTGCTGCTGACCATCCTGCACGTGACATGCAAGACACCTTCTTTGTAGAAGAGAATAAGACTGGTGATGTCACAAAGAACATCCTCCTGCGTTCTCACACCTCTTCTGTACAGGCACGAGTAATGGACATAGCATCAAAGATGGGCGAAGAAGGGCTTCCTATTCGTGTTATCTGTCCTGGCCGAGTATATCGTAACGAGGCTATCACAGCACGTGCTCACTGCTTCTTCCACCAGATTGAGGGACTCTATATCGATGAGAATGTATCCTTCACAGACCTGAAGCAGGTGATGCTTACTTTTGCCCGTGAGCTCTTTGGTCCTGATACCAAGATACGTCTCCGTCCTTCTTATTTCCCATTCACAGAGCCATCAGCAGAGATGGATATCTCTTGCCATATCTGTGGCGGTGTAGGATGTGGATTCTGTAAGCATACCGGTTGGGTAGAGATTCTTGGTTGCGGCATGGTAGATCCAAACGTTCTGGAGCTCTGCGGCATCGACTCAAAGAAATACAGCGGTTATGCCTTCGGACTTGGCGTGGAACGTATCACCAACCTGAAGTATCAGGTCAGCGACCTGCGTATGTTCTCTGAAAATGACAAGCGCTTCCTCGAAGAATTCGTTTCAGCAAATTAAAATACCCACATACAAAAAAGAAGGCTCTCCATTTCGGAGAGCCTTTTTCATTTTTCATTTTTCCATCTGTCGTTTCCACTCTATATAGCCGTAAATGGCTAACACGGTATATAGAGCATACAACCCTGCTGTAAAGTATATACCTTTATATATATATAGCCCTGCACAGACAGCATCGACAAAAACCCATGCAATCCATTGCTCAATGTATTTGCGTGCAAGCAGCAAGAGTCCTACTATGCTGAGGGCTGTGGTGAAGGTGTCAAGATAAGGGACGTTGCTGTTGGTGTATGCCAGTAAGATATATACTATGACGGCATACGAAACAACAAATGTTATCACATAGAAAGGATACTTCTTCAGGGGTAAATGTTTTATCTGGAGAGAGTTTCCTGATTTGCTCCTGAAAAATTTCCAGACCAACAATCCGTAAATGGCAGCAAAGATATAATATATCTGAATACCGAAGTCTGCATACAGCCCAGCCTTCCAATATACCACAGTATAGATGGCAGGCATTACGATGCCGGTAATCCATAGGTATATCGAAGCCTTTATCTCCTGGTAGAGATATATGAGTCCAATGACGGTTCCCAATACCTCTAACCAGTTTTCGTTCAGATAATCAATGAATGCTGACATAATTCTTAATGTTTAGAAGTTTGCAGACAAGTTTACCATTACGTTGAATGGCGCTGATGGTGCAAAGCCTGCAGCACCGAGGTCTCTATAACCATATTCGTTAATAGCTATTACGCTGCCATTGCCGTTTTGTGTAAATTGTGGTGCAGCCCAACCATTGTTGTCGAATTTCGCACTGAACAGGTTATACATCGTAATGCCAATCATAGCATCCTTCATGCCAAACTTCTGCATCTTGAAGGTATAGCTGAGATCAAGGTTTGTAGTGAAGTGCTTCTTCAGCAGCAATGTTTCGTATGTAGTATTTCCATTCTCGTCCACACACTGCATCTCCTTGAAGCCAGTATTTGTAAGATACTGGTTTCCTACATACTGACACTGTACAGAAGCCCTGAAGCCCTGATACTTGAATGTCAGGATATGGTTCATGATAAAGTCTGGTGAGAAAGCCAATGGCTGTGTTCCGAGGTTTACTTCAGTCACATAATCATTCAGTGTCACCTTCATATCCTTTACACGATTACGGCTGATGGTAGCATTAGCATTCCATGTAAACCACTCTATCGGATGCCATGCAGCTTCCAGTTCTATACCCAGACGATAGCTCTTGCTGAGGTTCTTTGTCAGAGCTTCGCCAATGGCATTCAGTTCTCCTGTCAGCACCAACTGGTCTTTATAGTGCATCCAATACAGGTTTACGCCTGCCGAGAATACTTCACTCTGATACTTATAACCAAGTTCCAGGTCACCCAGTCTTTCTGATTTTGCCTTGGTATCTTCTCTGTCAGGATTTGCCACCTGCTGCATGAAGTTATTGCGCACAGGCTCTTTGTTACCTATGCCATAAGATATATACACCCTATGGTTGCGTGTTATGTCATAATTCAGACCAAACTTTGGATTGAAGAAGTTATAGTTGTTGTTAATGATATAACTTCCATCGAGGTTCACACCATACATCACTGTAGGGTCCTGTAGTTTATAGTGAACATGACGATACTGCAAATCCACATAAGCATTCAGGTTATTCAGCAAAGCATAGTTCACCTTGCCATATATATTAAAGTCCGTCTTTCTTGAATTGTTGCGATAGTATTCAAAGTCTGGTGTAAAGCTGTCTGGAGACGGAGCAACAGAAACGACACCAGGCTTTGCCCAAACTATGTGTCCGAACTGACTACCCTTATAATGGTTCCAACCTGTTCCGAGTACAGTCTGCAGGCCTCTTTTGTTATCATAAGTCAGCGACGCTACGACACCATAGAAGTCATTATCCATCTTCTGCTGGTCAGCAAGGTCGGCAACTACATCGTCTGTAGTACTGAGTCCAAAAGTCTTCCACGATTTGTAATACATCTTCTGTGTCTCAGCACTCTGATACTGCTGATAGTAACCCTTTCCCTTTGTATAATGCAGGGCGATGTGTGAATCCCAATAAGGGCTCCATGACTGGTTCCAATGCAGCTGATAGTTCTGCTGGTGGTAGTTATCTGTCTGGTCATCATAATAGCGTCTGTTGCCATTATCATCTTTATATTCTCCACAAGAGTTATAAGTGCGACCATACAGCTGCTGCTCATACTTTGAGGTATAGTTCCAGGCATGATAGGTTTCCTCGATACCATTCCATGTGATGAATTTCACTACTGTGTTATCTCCAAAATATCCACCCTGTATGAGGTAAGAGTTAAGTTTTGTAGAGGCCCTGTCCAGATAGCCCTTTGAACCAATGTTAGACAGACGGCCCTGTACTCCCCAATGTCCTTTCAGCAGTCCAGTACCAAAGCGCAGAGTCTCCTTATGAGAATAATACGAACCACCATTGAGGTCAATGCCTATGAACGGCTTCATACCAACACTCTCTGTCAGCATATTCAACGTCGCTCCGAATGCGCCGGCACCATTTGTTGAAGTACCGACGCCACGCTGTATCTGCATCGACTGCACGCTGCTGGCAAAGTCACCCATATTAACCCAGAACACAGTAGAACTCTCAGAGTCGTTCATAGGCACACCATTAGCAGTAATGTTGATGCGTGAAGGGTCTGTGCCACGCACCCTGAGTGATGTGTAGCCAATGCCATTACCAGCATCGCTGGTTGTTGTGATACTTGGTGTCAGCGACAGTATGTATGGTACATCCTGACCATGATTTACACTTTGCAACTCCACCCGTCCCATGTTTGTGTATGCTACAGGAGTTGTCTTCGTAGCACGTAAAGACCTCACTTGCAATTCCTGCAATTCATACATCTTCAGTGAATCAACGTCACTCAACTTTTCTGCCATCATCGGCAGACACATTGTTGCCCCCAAGGCAACCATCAAAACTTTTTTCATTCTTTGAATGATTTTAATTGAACATAAAGAAGGGGCTCCTTATTTATTTAAAGGACAAGTCTTTATGCATCCTCGCTACGCTGGCATTATCCAGATCAGCTTAGAGGGTCTGTTCTCAGCTCCGCCAATAAACGGGGCACCCCTTGAAAATCGGCTGCAAAGGTACAATTAAGTTTTGAAATAAACAAGAAAAATGCAAGAAAATATTGAAAATTCTTGCATTCTTAATTCAAGATTATTGAAGTTTTCTTAATCTCACCTCTATTCCATCTTTCTTCAGCTGTGCAGGAACACTGTTCACATCTGTCTGTCCAAAGTGATAAGGGAACAGCACCTTTGGCTTTACTGTTTTGGCAGCCTTCAGCAACTGCTCTACTGTCATAGTATAAGGCTGGTTGCAAGGCATGAAGGCAATATCTATATCCTTGATATTCGCCATCTCTGGAATATCCTCTGTATCACCAGCAATATAAATCCTTGTACCATCAAGAGTTAAGATATAACCATTGTCACGTCCCTTGGGGTGGAATTTCTGACGTCCCTCAGTTGTGTTGTATGCAGGAACAGCCTCTATAGTGATGTCAGAGCTTATGGTAGCCTCGTCACCATTTGCCATCACCTGTCCTTTGCCATACAATTCCGCACAACGTTTGTTAGTGATGAATTCTGTCGAGCCACCTGTAAGCATATCAATGGCACCTTTGTCATAATGGTCCTGATGCTCATGAGTCACCAGAATGTAGTTTGCCTTTGGCATAGTGCTATAGTCGATGGTACGATTGCCCAGTTGTCTTACAGGGTCTATCTGTATCTCTTCTCCTTCATATACTATTCTGACACAGGCATGCATCAAAGAATAAATCTTTATTGTCTTACCGCTTTTTGTCTTGAAAACATCTATCTCATGCGTATCAGTAGTCACAGGCATTCCCCACTTCTGCCACGCTATGATGCCCCCAGTCAGGTTTACGAGTTTATATCCCACATCTGCCATTTTTCTTGCAGCATTGGCAGAACGTCTTCCGCTTCTGCAATATATGGCAATCGTCTTGTCTTTTGACAACTGTTTCTCCACCTTATTTATGAAGTCCCCCTGTGCCTGGTCTATGTTTATTGCACCGGCAATATGTCCTTCATTATATTCCTGCGGTGTCCTGACATCCAGCAGGAGGACATTTTCTGACTCAGCGAGTCTTGCAAATGTCTCTACATCTGCATCCTCGTAGTTCTTCTGTCCACAGGCAGCAGCCACACCCGTCAATGCCATCAAGGCAGTATATATTAGTTTTTTCATTGGTTATTCTTCATTGGTTATTGGTTATAGGTTATTGACCTTTAAACTCTACACTTACCACTGACTCTAAACTTTAAACTCTAAACTTTAAACTTTACTTTCTCCACGCATTAGTTACCTCACCTATATACATAGTATGTATTCCAGCAGGAGAATCCTTATATCGAACCTTTGGCACTTCACCTTTGAAATACTTAGGGTCAAAAGGAGCAGCATACATCGTCTTACACTCTATCACCATCTCTGCCTCAGTATAATAAGGAGCACCATTAGGAGTATAGGCAGTATGCAGTCCTAAGGCAGCAGCCTTGTCACCATCCCTGCCACTCTTGGTTCCCATATATGTCAACACCTTACTGTTCTCAACCCCAAAGGTCATAACGGTAAAATATTCCGAAGCATCCATGAACTGCTTTGTATAACGTTGTTCTGCCACATAGACAGTCATTGCAGTCTTGCCCCATAGAGTACCTATTCCGCCCCACCCTATGGTCATGGCATTGCTCTTCTCCCTGTTACCGCTGGCAAGTAACTGGGCATCCCTAAACCATTGGAAGCCATTATCGGAAAAATCCTCCACGACGTTTATCTTCTTGTAGCCATACTCCTCCTGAGCCATCACAGGCATTGTCACCAAAGCCGCAACAGAAAACAGCAGACTATAAAATAATTTTGCCTTCATTGTATTGATAGTTTATAATTCTTTACTGTTTATGCTGCAAAAGTACGAATTTATTTCTTTATCTCCAAGAAAATTTGGGAAATCTTGGAAGATTTCGCGTGTTCCGCCGTTAGGCTGAACGATGGTTCGCGATGTCAGCTGAAATTTCAGCCCACATGTTTTTTCCCATGCTGGTTCCATGTTTCGGATGGCTTGTAGCAACCTCTGAGAAGCACAAACTTTGCACGTGCCTCATTGTTGAACTTTGTGGCGATATACAGACACTCCGTCTTGGTGAGCGAATAGCAAGGGCGAAGTTGTCCGTTTTTGTCTCGATATTCAACCAGGGAAAAATTTCCCCCGTTGACTTTCAGCCATGCTGGTTCCATGTTTCTGATGGCTTGTAGCAACCTCTGAGGGCATCCAGCGCTTATTAACCGACGTGTCTGCTCCAACTTCGAGGAAGAATACCAAAGGAGGTGTCCATTTGGATTCTCCTGTTGTTACCAATCTTAATACTCTCTTTTGAAGACATAATGGAATCTCACACCATTACTGGCTGTACCATCCCAAGTCATTTTTTCACCACTTACAGTAACTGTTACTACAAATGTGCCTACTTCACTCTTGGCAGTAATGGAATTTCCACTGACAGTGAAAGTTCCTGATTTTCCAAATGAAGGAGAGGTAGATGTAAATGTTCCATCTTTTTTGATGGTTACCTCTTTACCAAGCATAAGATTTTCTATCTGGTAATTATTCTGCTGAATGTCAACACTTTCGATACACATCCATGTGCCTGATGCCTCTGCAATTAATTGAGAACCACGTGCCCCATCATCATTATCATCATCACTACCACAAGAAACAAACAATGGCATTGCCATTAAAATAAGCATCAAAATGCTCAAAACATTGATTTTTTTCATAGTTATTTAGTTGTTATGTTCATATACGAGTTATATTTGACAGATTCTTTCATTTGCTCAATAAGGTCTTCAGAAGAGAACAGTGTAAACACATGATTGCAAATCCCAATAGAGAGTGTCTTGCGACCTTCTGATGCATTAACCTGTCCTATACTGACAATGAGATAATTCTTCACCATAAGTTGTTGTTCCATTACCCCCTTGAAGAGTCCTCCTAAAAGGGAAGATGCCATAATTTTCATCCCCTCTTCAAAACTATGCTCTTTATTATCCTCTTTAGACGAAGGCGATTCATTCATTTGGTGGTCCATAGCCGTAATGAATTCATCGTTTATAGCTTCCACATGGCTTTGCTTATCAGGACAAGTCAACACCAATGTGGCCAAAACAACAATAACAATAAGTAATGAAATTAGTTTCTTCACAGTTGTCAAATTTCTAGTTTTTACTCCTTTTTTGCCATTTCTACAGCCTATTCAAATTCGGCTTTAGTGCAAGGCTTGCGTAATATCCAATAAGAATTAGTTGATGAAGAACCTGTTCCTTTAATTGAAGTCCCTTGGTTTGTCATCACTAGTCACTTTGGGTGCATTAAACCATTTTACATCTATAATTAAGGATGAAGCGTCATTAGTGTCCAATGAAAATTAGATATTAATGATTAAAAATAAATAACTCCATTGTCATCATCAGAACTATCGTATTCCCAACTATCGCGGGTTGCTATTGCCGATATATCCACTGTAGCAAATGGCATACGAATCCATTTTAAGGTATACTCTGACGGGTTTTCCAAATATTTTTTGCAAAGTTTAGATATTGAAAAGCTATCATATTTTAGAAACGCATGCTGAAAAACATTATGCAACTTATTTTGCATTTGATCCCATTCAGCCCCCATATATAGAGTAGTCTCTCCAAATTTGTACTTTGTGTAATTAACTTGATGAGTCATAGCAACGACTGGTCTAGCAGATAACATTTTTTTATGTCTTTCATAATAGCTACGTCCTGAAACATTCTCATTTTGATCCCAAACCGTCTCCGAGCCAGATAAAGTTTGACTTATAGCTTTACCATTCTCAACCTTTACGACTAGCTTAAGATTATTTGTATAAGACTTATATCTAGCTCCAGTAGCATTCGGATATTGTTCATTTACGGAACGTAATATACATGTGCCATGAACGACGAATTTATCACCGTCTACTCTATATGGAATGATACTGCCATCTATTTTTAGTACACCATCCTTAAGAGGGTGGGATTCATTATACTCTAATACCTTTTGCAATTCTGCACACCTTTGCTTAAATAAATTATTTTCTGAAAGGAATTGTTTTTCCCATAACTTTTGATCTGTAATTTCCTTCCATCTCTTAACTAAACTATCTAATTCTTGTAAAATCGTGTCATTTCTATGATGCTCGTAGAGTTTATGATGTTGTTCGTAGAGTTTGTGGTATGAATTATAGATTTCCTCTGTACTATAAGGTTTTTTGTAATATTCCCAGGAACTTAAATGAATAGGATCATAATTAAATTCGTTATTGAGATAATTACGCACATCTTCTATTTCTTGCAAGGATTCACTAAGGTCTCCCGCATCAGATAAATTAGGCCGAAGATATTGAAGTCTCATTTGTTCGTTGAATGTGATATTATATTTTTCTAAAAATTTTATAGTTGAAGAATCAGTTATTGAAAAATCATGACTACAATATTCTCTTAAACTCATAAGGATTCTGGAATTACTCCAGTGATCATACTTTTTCTTGTAGTTTTCTATAGAGTCTTTTCGAGATTTCTCTCTCATAAGTAATCCATTAATATTGTTTAATTCTTTGCTGTATTCAAAATTATAGTATGCTTGTTTCCATACTATTTTATCCTCACTTTTAATCTTCTTCCCTTTGGTTACAACGCGATTAATAATAGGAATCAGTGACTTCTGCAATCTATAAGTATTCTCAACTCCTATGCCATAATAGTCCAAATAAGATTGCATAACTTCCTTCGTGTAGATACTGTCATTGCAAGCTCTCTCATATGCAATATTGTCTGCCTTAATAATGATCTCGGCCCGTTCTTTATCTGTTAGTATGTGTGGTTTATGTCTGTAAAAACGATACTGACTATACTGAGCGTGAGATGTCAATGACATCATAATAAATATCAAAATCAAAAAACGATTCATAATTTGTAACAATAGTAAAGTATATTTTATATGATTATTATAATACCCTTGATGCAGTTAAAACGTTGCAATATTACACAATAATATCAAAACACACAAGAAAAATCAAAAAAAATGAATTAATCTTTTGGCTACCAGATTTTCCTTATTGTTTCCTTATAAAATTCAGAAGGGTCGTCTGCCACTTCATCAAAATTCTCTATGATATATTTCACAAGCTTTCGCATTTTAGAATCTCCCTTATAACTACAGGTTAAATATCCAACTATATTGTCACTATCGTCAACCAATGCAGGTGGATTTGAAGAATAAGCATTCCATGGAGAATATTGATTATATTTGCTTCCGAATTCCGAATACTTGTTCCATATAGACTTTGAACTATATTTACTTCCATAGTCACCATATTTGTTCCATATCGATTCGGAATCATATTGAGAAGCCCATTTCCCCAAGAACACCTTATAATCTTCTCCACCATAAATCCTATAAGTCTGCGCATTCGCGAAAATAGGCACGAATAATAATGCAAGCAATAATATCTTTTTCATAGCTATATGGTTTTTAGTTATAAATTGACTACTGATTAATTTTTATATCAAGTGCTTCTTCTGACATTCTAACTTCATAGAGCGCATTTTCCTCGCAATAAACATTTACAGGCATATGACAGGTTACATGAGTATTCTCATAGATGAAATTATCATTACCATTAAACATTATGCTTTCAACAATTTTTGAATTAATAATAGCCCTCTGTGTGATTGGTACCACATTACCTATTTTATTCTTCATAGAAAATCCCCTTTGCTGACCATTTGGAAGTACGAAGAAAATATAGTCGCGAGCACGACTTATAGCAACATTAATTATATTCTCATTATTTACATGAGTACCACTTGTGCATACAGCAGGCGGATTTAGAACTATAAACATAATATCACATTCATCCCCCTGGAAACTATGAACAGTACCACATGTAACGTGACAATACATTGTATCCAAAGGGCGATTTTCAAGCATGTTTTTTATGGCATCGGATTGTGCTCGATAAGCACAAACAACTCCAATTGTATATTCCTGTTCAGGAAAGTGTTTTTCAATTTGTTTTATAGTATATTCTATCATGTTATATGTGAATATAACGGAATACAAATTGAATGCTGATTGTCCAACAGAATTTAGTCCCTTTATGTCATCTAGTTCAGCGACATCAAACCCAACGAAATTAATATCATTGATTTTCAGTCCATCCAATTTTAATGGTTTCTGAGGACTTCTATCTGGATCAGAATCTACAAGTCCGTCATAAGCAAAGTTACTAACAAAATCCCCAATTGAAGGTATAGAACGATGCTGTGTCATCAAACCCTTTACTGGATATCTTTCATAACTAAATACAGCATCAGCAAAACCATGCAAATTAACCATATCATATACATTATAGGCAGGCATATCATTTTGAACTACAGGTTGAATCTGCATGGGATCACCTGATATTATTATTTTCTTTGCCTCTGCCCCTTTATAAAGGATATAAGTAATTGTCAAGATATCAATCATTGAGGCTTCATCAACAAAGATATAATCCCACTTATAGTCACAGATTGGTGTGTCATTGGGCTGTAGAAAATCGTATGCATAGCGTGCAGCTGTAGCAACAACAATATTGTGCCAATCATCCATGTCTGTCGTATCCCTATTAGTAACGCAACCAATATCTTCAATTAAGTACAGACTTTCTGTTGAACCATAACGTGCAAGCCCACCTTCGCATACATTATCGTTTGACATCTTAATTGCAACAACATCTGCAGCTTTATTGGTAGGGGTTAGAACCAAAATCTTCGCTTTAGGTTCTTTTTCCAACAATTGGTGAACCTGTTTCACAAGTTCTGTTGTCTTACCTGTTCCTGGTGGGCCATAAATGAATTCAATATTCTTAGGCAGATTTTCATTCATATCGAAATCATCTTCTTTTTCTAATTGCAAGAAGCGAGTTTCGAGTGAATTGATAATATTGGTATTATCTATTGCAATTACACGAATCTTTTTTGCAGACCTAAGGACGGATGTAAGTTTACTATCCATCTCGATGGATAAATCGAGAGTATCATCTGATGATCTGACAATCAAGCCTTCTATTTTAGTTGATTTACCTTCTGTCAAAGCAGTAATAGAATACTTCTCTGCATCGCAAATCCATGATGGCACAGGTAAAGTTGGCTCTGTTAGATGCAAAACCTTGTCAGAGCAAATGGTTTCAAAGTTAGAGAAATCAATCTGGACACGACGCTCAGAGAGAGACTGCTGGCCTGCATGCATAAGTTCCATCAACACCTTAAACCATTTGAAAGTGTATATTGGCGTTTGTTTAAGCAAATCTAATATTTCCACTTGCTCTTTAGCTGTTTCCGCCTGAGTTTGAGCTGAGGTGTCTTTTGCCTTTAGATTTTTTTCTGCACGAGATGTATCATCAATATCTTCCGAAGACTGATCTGAGACTTCAGAAAAAGGCATAAAGAATGGCGCATTATTCTCTTGCGATTCGGTATTAGGCGTTATATCATCTAACATCAGTTCTTCACCTTTACCTGATGATGAATGGGGCTTATTGACGTGCCTATTACTTTTTTCTTCCCATCTTTTCTTTAGCTTTTCATTAATGTCCTGTGGTTCCTCTTTCTCTAATTCGCTATTCTCTTCTTCATCAAGAGATTCCTCTACTTGTGATTCAGCCTCTTTAAGGAATTTTTCTCGTCTCTTTTTTGCCTTTGCAGCTCTTATAGCAGCTAATGCCTCTTCTTGCGAGAAATCATCATCTATTTCTTGAGCAATCTTTACCCCCATTTCAAAAGTTTGCTGTTCCTCTTCTGTAACACCATACTTCTCTTGCAGGTTTTGCGTCCTTTTTTCAATTTCTAAAAAATCAATGATATCACTATCTAGTATATATTCTGGTGCTAAATCCTCAACAAAGATATCTTCTGGTGTCTGTAAATCACCATTAATATCATATAGCCAACTAAGACACTTTAACTGATTAAAGAAAGAAGACTGTACTACAGTTGAATCATAATATTGCTTTCTTTTTCTTCGTGTGTAAATATATGCAAAACCTTTATCAAGATTGCTTTGAATTAAATTGTTCCATATATAAACAGAGATATCTTTTGATATTCTATTCTTTTTATATGCATCCTCAAATCCCGTCAAAACATAATCTTCTACTCGAATAAACTCGTAATAATCTATGGAATTAAGTTTTGTCTTAATATGGTATGGAAGATTATATGAATTGTTAAAATCGACCTTATCAACGCTGATTTTATCTTTGACGCCCAATTTTACGAGAAACTCATTTACAAAACCTTCTCTATATTCAAGAGTGGACTTTTTGTAATACTTTGTATCAAAGAATACGCCCACTTCCCCCAAAAAGATTTTCAGAGGTTCAGTTTTCAGATATAAATCACAGGGTCTATGTATTAAGTCATCAGTACCTGCTAAGAAAATATTCTCTTTTACTATATTAATGTAATCTCTCTCTGCTTCTGTATCCCTTACTTTCTGGTAATAATAAAGAAGGAAGTGGAAGTCTGATTTTAATACTTCGTCATCTACTTTTAAATAATTATCTTCATCTTCTTCATATTTTCTTAATATAATGCTGCGTATATAATCATACTCATCAGGCTCTTTTATTTCCAATTCTGCAAAGAATTTCTTTGCCATATCTTCCTTCAGATACTCTTCACTAATGAAGTTATATTCGGAATTTTTGCTTTGAGATGTATTCTTAATAGGCAAAAACACATTTGGTGTGGTTGAATCTATAAAAGGTGGTACCCATTCCCCATTTTGTGTTTTAATGATTGGCGCATTACGAAAAACGTGTGCTGTAGCACGATTTTGAGGTGATATTTTCCAATATTTAGGTGCTTCGTTACGCAAGAATGTATAGAATTTTGTAACCCATTCCTTCTTTTGTTTATCCATGAAGTCTGAGGTTATGTCGCCACCTAAATCCGCAATGGAATATTCTTCCACAGAACTATAATAATCACCATAATCTTCAACTTTACTCAACTTCATTATCAATTCCCACTTCAGGAAATCAATATCTCTTGAAATATCTTCATTATAATTTAATCTTAAGTTATAGAATTGTTCCTGAGAAAGAAGTTCTAACATAGAGTTTACTGAGGTGTAGGCTTCATCTGCAGAAAGATATTTTCCCCCTCGAGATAGGAAGACGGATTTATAATCAAACATTTCCTTAAAAGCACTTTCCATCTTATCCTCAATAAAAGTATCATCAGTATCATAATAGTTTAACTTATATTGAGGTGCAATCTCTACGATGTTCTCATCAATAAGCAGATGCTTATTTTTTTCACCATAATCTCGCAATGTTAAGATGGCATCTATAGCTAAGTTTGCTAAGCAATCTAAAAGAGAATCGTTAAGAGACTCATCGCGTTTTATGTTCTGTCTGTTTTCAGTCAGCAGGAATGGTGCATGAGATATAAAGCATGTCTTGAATGTTTCTTTGGTTGGGAAAAAACAATATATATTCTGGTTACTGTTCGTTATTAACTTTTGCTCTTTCTCATCATAGAAGAATCCTACATATATAGGATGATTGCTTTTCTCATTTTTTTCTGTAGTTATGGTTACTTCTCTAGAGAAAAGGAAGATATAATCCTTGTGTGAAGCATTGGTAAGGCTATATTTTTCTAAAACAATATCATCATATTTCTTTCTATCAATTAATGATTTGCTATACTCTTTTGTTTTGTTTTCTTGAGCTTTTGGGGTTTCTATTTTCCAAACAATTTTCTCAAGATGGCGCAAAAATAATATCGGATTTCGAAGAGACTCTAACCTGCTTTTTATTTCGTTGAATGATTTTTGAGGATTTCTGAAAGGTAGCACAAAAAGTGTTTCCCCCTTCCCTCTTTCATCATAATCATCTTCAATAAGTGTTGGTACAATTAAGTCTTCTATCTTAAATCTGAAAGGGTCATCATATATTTCTGGTGTATCAGTATATTGAAAAACAGCTTTAAATCCTACACCAAACTTGCCTATTTTGTTTTGTGTATTTTCCTTCGATGAGTTACCAATACCTGTTATCGAGTTTATATCACCTACGCGCTCATCAGCTTCTGATGTTATATCAAAATGTTTTGTTCCATTATGTTTGAACAAAAGCCTGTCCTTTCTCAGGATAATGGTAACCTCAGTTGCATTTGCATCATCAGCATTTTGCAAAAGTTCATATATGAAGTGTGCTGTTTCTGCATACTTATCCACAACATTAGGCTTAATACCCTTAAATGCTCTTTGATTAAATACCTCGTTGGCTTTTACACGAGCTATATGTAATGCATTAAATAGTTGTTGCTCTTCGTGAGTGATTTTATTCGTATTTTCCATATTTTATAATAAACATTATAATATTCCAATAACCCTGTATTATGAATCCTTATCTAACTCAATAAAAGTTAAGTGGAATAAGCTCCATTTTTGAATGTTTCCAACTATCATTCACTTTATCTTGCGCACTCGCAAAGGCTGCAACGAATAAGAATATAAGCAATAATATATTCTTCATAGTTATTTGGTTTTAGTATGTGTACAATTCACAAATAAGTGAAGAGTCTGCATAGCTTCCAAATCCCTTGTCTTCTGTGGTTGACTCATTAACCACTAAGGCAATACAAGCACCTTTTGCAGCTGCCTCCTTTTGTATCTTTTGTTGTGCCTTCTTCATAAAGTGACCAGTAGAAGTATGAAGGGACCAAGCACCATTAGAATGCTTCTCAACGTTTCCCAAAGACTTCATACCAAATACTTCATTCTTATCATGTACAATCTTTACTTTCTCCCAATCAGCTGACGACTTCACTTCTATCTTGCTGGAAATCTCCTGCACTCTTCCATTCTTGAAAGTTATGTTTTCTATAGCAAGAGCTCCTATCATTACTACAGCATCTTCACCTGTATATACAAACTTCACATATTGAGGAGTAACTTCTACAACTTTCCCCTCTCCCACATTTCCATTATGGAATTTCACTTTATCTTGCGCACTTACTGTCAGAATATTGAATAGCAAAGCTATTAGAAAAAGTATCTTCTTCATATCTTTATGCTTTAGTTATTTTATTCATTTTGCAAAGGTACTAAAAACTTCCAATACAACAAAGAAAATCGCTAATATCTTTCAAAAAATAAGTTTTTTGCGTTTTACCTCTCACCTCCCCCTCTATATGGCTGCAAGTCCCATAAACACTGGGCTCATGACGAGGTAGGGGTACTTCTCACCTCTCACTCACTGCTCATGCTCCTCTACCTTAACATTCATTGGTTTTCTCTGCACTTTTAAGGAGAGGTGAACAAAAAACACCCGATTTTTATACATTTTTGATGAAAAAAGGTGGCTCTGAGATGGCATTTTTTCAGGAAAAACAGCGAAAAAAGTCTCTGTTTTTGGTTCAAGATGGCAACTTTTTCAGCGCAAAATCGTCTTCGTGACTGCAAAATGATACATGATTTTCTTAATGGATGGCACACTGGACACACTCACTATCTACTGAATATCAACATTTTACAAGCACGCAACACATAACTCAACAGCAGAAATTTATGTGGTCATTAACGGTCATGGTCATTAAGGTCATTAACGGTTTCAAACTTGAAGGGTGTTTTCAGGGGCATGGTATATAATAATAAATATATATATTTATTATTATATACCATGAGGCTTTTTTCATCCGAACTGCTTAATGACACTCATGACACATGACACACGTGACCACTGTCTGATAGCATGAAAAAATATTACAGGATATTCATAGACCGCACTCGGAAATCAGGACAGAAAAAATTGTCCTTCCGCGGAGGAAATCCATCGCGTCCGCCGACGCGCAAAATTTTGTCCGCCGAAGAGAAAAAAATCACCTCGACTGGAACGACCTGCAGTAGGTGAAAGAAAAGGTGAATTTCGTTTTTTCTACATTATGCAAAATTGGCACGGTATTTGCATAGAAGAATTGCGGAGTCTGTTTAAATTAAACATCAAGTAAAAATTAACATCTAATATTTATATAAACTATGGCAAAAGGTAATATAGGGGTTACAACCGAGAACATATTCCCCGTTATAAAAAAGTTTCTCTACTCTGATCACGAGATATTCCTGCGTGAGATGGTTAGTAATGCCGTCGATGCTACACAGAAGCTGAAGACTCTGGCACAACAGGGTGACTTCAAGGGCGAACTGGGCTCTACAGCCGTTTCCATAAAGCTGAACAAGGAAGAGGGCACTCTGACATTCTCTGATCATGGTATCGGTATGACAGAGGAAGAGATAGACAGATACATCAACCAGATTGCATTCTCTGGTGTGACCGACTTCCTGGACAAGTATAAGGAGAATGCCAATGCCATCATTGGCCATTTCGGACTGGGCTTCTATTCTGCCTTCATGGTGGCTGACAAGGTGGAGATTATCACTAAGTCATACAAGGAGAACTCTAAACTCGTGAAATGGACCTGTGACGGTTCTCCTGAATATGAAATAGAGACCATCGATGACAGTGAGTGGAGAAAGGATTCTGCCAACAATGATCATGGTTCTGACATTGTGCTCCACATCTCAGAGGATTGCAAGGAATTCCTTGAGGAATACAAGATTAAGGAACTGCTGAACAAATACTGCAAATTCATGGCTGTGCCTGTCATCATGGGCAAGAAGCAGGAATGGGACAAGGATGCTAAGGCTATGAAGGATACTGATGAGGATTATGTCATCAACAGCATAGAACCTCTGTGGACTAAGCAGCCAGCAGGAATAAAGGATGAGGAGTATAAGGAGTTCTATAAGTCTCTATACCCAATGAGTGACGAACCTCTGTTCTGGATTCACCTGAATGTTGACTTCCCATTCCACCTGACAGGAATACTGTACTTCCCAAGGGTACAGAGCAACATGGATCTGCAGCGCAACAAGATACAGCTCTATTGCAACCAGGTATTTGTCACTGACCAGGTAGAAGGCATCGTACCAGAATTCCTGACCTTGCTGCATGGTGTCATTGATTCTCCGGACATTCCTCTGAATGTAAGCCGTTCTTACCTGCAAAGTGACAGCAACGTGAAGAAGATTGCTACATACATCACCAAGAAAGTGGCAGACCGCCTGAACAGCATCTTCAAGAGCGACCGTGCCGACTATGAGAAGAAATGGGACGACCTGAAGATATTCATCAACTTCGGAATGCTGACAGATGAGTCTTTCTTCGACAGAGCAAAGGACTTCGCTTTGCTGAAGGATACAGAGGGTAAATACTTCACCTTCGAGGAGTACAAGACTCTCATCACCAGCGAGCAGACAGACAAGGACGGAAACCTCATCTATCTGTATGCTAACGACAAGGATGAGCAATATACATACATTGAGGCTGCAAAAGCAAAGGGTTACTCTGTGCTGATGATGGACGGACAACTTGACACATCGACAGTATCAATGTTTGAGCAGAAGTTTGAGAAGACCCGCTTCACCCGTGTGGATGCTGATATTCTGGAGCGTCTGATAGTAAAGGAGGATGCAAAGAAGGTGGACCTCTCAAAGGAGGATACTGACAAATTGACGGAAGCCTTTAAGGGCAAACTGCCAACAATGGACAAGGCTACCTTCAATGTCGAGATACAGGCTCTCGGAGAAGATGCCGCTCCTGTGATGTTCACCCAGAATGAGTATATGCGTCGTATGAAGGATATCTCAAAGTATCAAAGCGGAATGGCTTTCTACTCACAGATGCCTGATTCTTACAATCTGGTGCTGAATGCTGACAATGCCTTGATAAAGGGTGTTCTGGCTGACACAGAGGGCAAGGGCGACACAATATCCCAGCTCATCGACCTGGCATTGCTGCAGAATGGCATGCTGAAGGGTGAGGCGCTGGATAAGTTCCTGAAGCGATCTGTTGACCTATTGAAGTGAAAAAAATTTTTCTTATAATAACAACGTTGTGTCTTTGTGTCTCTATGCAGGCGCAAAGACACATCATATATTCCCCTGACATCGCTTCCCTGCAGGTTGTGGCAGGAATAAGATGGATGGAGATGCCTATTATCAGGCTTGGCGGACCAGAGGTGATAAACATTGACTTCGACGAGTTGTCGCATACTTATCATAGGTATAGGTATGAACTGGTACACCTGGAGGCTGACTTCACAGAATCGGACGGACTGTTTCCAAGTGACTATATGCAAGGCACTGGATACCTGACAATAGATGATTATGACGAGAGCATAAATACTTATCAGCTCTATACTCATTATTCGCTGCAGATTCCTAATCGGGAATGTCGCATCACCATGAGTGGCAACTATCGTCTGGACATCTATGACGACAATGGTGACAGTGATACTCCTGTGATGAAGATATTCTTCATGGTATTTGAGGACAGAGTGCCTATCAGCCTGTCTTATTCTGATAATACCGACATCGATGTGCGCAAGAACCACCATCAGGTGACGCTGAGCATCGACTACACCCGTCTCGGAGCTACTGACCCACGCAGACAGATAAAGGGATATGTGTTGCAGAATATGAGATGGGACAATGCTGTATATCTGCCAGAGGCGCCTATCATAAACCAGAAAATGCTGAAATGGGAGCATTGCAGGCCGCTCATCTTTGAAGCTGGCAACGAATACCATAAATTCGAGATTCTGGACATCCACAGAAATTCTCTCAATGTAGAGAACAACTCTTGGGATGGCGAGAAATGGCACACCATACTGTGGCCCGACATAGACCGTCCTTCATACGTTTATGACGAAGCGCCAAAGGGGGCTTTCTACATCAGAAATTCGGACAACAGGGAGAATGACATCACTTCCGACTATGTGCTGGCACACTTCATCCTGAAGCCACGCAATCAGCAGCCTTTCCCCTACCCTGTCTATGTAAATGGCATTTGGACCAATGACCTCTTTTTGGAGAAATACAGAATGGAATTTGACTATGAGAGGAAGATGTATGAGGCCATAATACCTTTGAAGTACGGATATTATTCTTATCAGTATCTGATGCTGACTCCTGACGGCAAGACTCTCATACCACCTACTGAGGGCTCTTTCTACGAAACACGCAACATCTACAACGCTCTAATATATTATAAGAGTAATACTGACAGAACAGACAGATTGGTGGGAGTCTTCTGATAGTTAAGAGTTAAGAGTTAAGAATTAAGAGTTAAGAATTAAGAAAAATACTTTTGACCTTAGACCTCGGCTATGCCGAGCTGACCTTTGACCATACAAAAGCCCCGTCTGGTTTTCACCTGACGGGGCAAATTGTATCTGATTCAGCTCTGCGAGGTACTTGATAGTACGAACCATCTGAGAAGTGTAAGAGTTCTCATTGTCGTACCAAGCAACAACCTGTACGAGAGAGTTGCCATCACCCAACTTAGAAACCATTGTCTGGTTAGCGTCGAAGAGTGAACCGAACTTCATACCGATGATATCGCTAGAAACGAGCTTCTCCTCAGTGTAACCGAAAGACTCGTTTGTTGCAGCCTTCATAGCAGCGTTGATACCCTCAACAGTAACTTCACCCTTAACAACTGCGTGCAGGATAGTTGTAGAACCTGTTGGAGTTGGAACACGCTGAGCAGCACCGATCAGCTTACCATTGAGCTCTGGGATAACGAGACCGATAGCCTTAGCAGCACCAGTTGAGTTAGGAACGATGTTCTGAGCACCAGCACGAGCGCGCTGTACATCACCCTTACGCTGTGGACCGTCGAGAATCATCTGGTCACCTGTGTAAGCGTGTACAGTTGTCATGATACCGCTCTGGATTGGAGCGAAATCGTTCAGAGCCTTGGTCATAGGAGCAAGACAGTTAGTTGTACAAGAAGCTGCAGAGATAACCTTATCTGCAGGTGTCAGAGTCTTGTGGTTAACATTGTAAACGATTGTTGGGAGGTCGTTACCTGCAGGAGCAGAGATAACAACTTTCTTAGCACCAGCTGTGAGGTGTGCAGAAGCCTTCTCCTTAGATGTATAGAAACCTGTGCACTCCAATACTACGTCAACGTCGAGCTGACCCCATGGGAGCTCTGCAGCGTTTGGAATAGCATAGATAGTAATCTCCTTACCATCAACGATGATAGAGTTCTCTGTGCAGTCAACTGTGTGCTTGTTCTCACCGAACTTACCACAGAAACCACCCTGTGCTGTGTCATACTTCAGCAGGTGAGCGAGCATCTTAGGACTTGTCAAGTCGTTGATAGCTACTACTTCATAACCTTCAGCCTCGAACATCTGACGGAATGCGAGACGACCAATACGGCCAAAACCGTTAATTGCTACTTTTGTCATGTTTGTTTGAATTTAATTAATTAAATGAAAGGTTTTTACCCTAAAATTATCTATTGTGACCGCAAAGTTACATATTTTTTTCGACAAAATGCTTTCTTTAGGCAAAAATATTTGCCTTTAAGTAATAAATTATAAAAATTTCACTTTTTTTGTAATGTAGAGTGTTCATTTCGCTACATCTACGCCAACACCAAAAAGTGCAAAATCCCCTTTCAGGGGGTCATCAGGAAATATTTCTTTCAATTTGGCTGTCAGTTTCATTGCAGATGACATAGAGGCTGTCTTGCTGCTTATCAGGCCAAGTTTATTTGCTTCCTGCATCACATGGGTATCCATTGGGATGATGAGAGTGCGTTTGTCGATAATATCTTTCCACAGCCCCAAATCAACAGGGGAATCGTCTCGAACCATCCAACGCATAAACATACACAAGCGTTTGCATGAGGATTGGGTGTTCTTGGGGATGATAACTTCCACACCTCTTGCAGAAAAGAAGGCCACTATTTTCTCTATTGCCTCATAGCAAGTACCTTTGCCGACATATTGCTTCAAGGAGCCATAAGTGGCTACCAACTCCTGTAATGCTGACAACATCTTGTGCATAGTTGAGCAGGTATAGAGACGATAGAAGCATTTTGGGGAATCAGGGATATCTTTCTTGAACCGGCCACTCAGAAGCCATTCTCTCACCTCTCCCTTGCTGCTGTCAAGGATAAACTGTATCTTTGGCAGGAATTGTTTTCTGGAGCCGTAACTGAGGCTCGCAGCAATAAAAGCGAGGAGTTCCTGGTTGGACTCCCCCACTACCTGGTGCATAAACCAAGACGGGTCGCCAATCAGGAACTCTTCTGTTTCGTATTTATTTGATAAGTATGTAAGGTATTCCTTCAACTTACAGAATAGACTTAACGGTTTCAAGCATTCCCTTTGACTGTATGTCATTGAGGAATCCGACTACCATATCTGTCAAACCAGGAATCTTGTTGAGGTCACCATGCTCACCCCAAATCCAGTCAGCAGCAAGAACGCCTTCTGCAACCTTCTTGGTATCGCCAGTAGCCCACAGCTGTGTCAGCAGATCCATAATCTTCTGGTCGTCATTTGGAGTAATTGGAGCACCATCTGCACGAGTACCGCCCTTGTAGTATGTGATGATTGCAGCAAGACCAAGTACAAGACCCTTTGGCAGCTCACCCTTACGCTCCAGATACACCTTGACTCCTGGGAGATCACGTGCTTGGAATTTAGGGAATGAGTTAAGCATGATACTTGTAACCTGATGGTCAACATATGGGTTGTCGAAACGCTCCAGAACGTCTGCAGCAAACTTCTGCAACTCGTCCATTGGGAGGTTAAGAGTCTGCATAAGTTCGTCATACTGTACCTTCTTGATGTATGGACCAACGACCTCATGGTGCAGAGCATCACGTACAATATTGATACCAGATAGATAAGCTACTGGAGAGAGAACTGTGTGAGGACCATTGAGCAGAGTAACCTTTCTCTCATGATAAGGAGCCTCAGACTCAGCAATCAGCACATGCAGACCAGCCTGGTCAGCAGGGAATTCCTGACGCAACTCTTCACAAGACATATTCTCTGGTCTCTCGATTACCCACAGGTGGAATATCTCAGCCTGAACAACAAGGTTGTCCTTATAGCCTATCTTCTGCTGTATCTCAGCAATGTCCTTACGTGGGAATCCAGGAACGATACGGTCAACAAGAGTAGCACAAACATAGTTATAATTCTCAAACCAATCCTTGAAGCCCTGATAGTCAGCTCCGAAGTCATCCTTCCACAGTTCGATATACTTGCGTATGCAGTCCTTCAGGTGGTGACCATTAAGGAAGATAAGCTCACAAGGCATGATGATGAGACCCTTTGAAGGATCACCATTGAATGTCTGATAGCGGCGATAGAGCAACTGCACGAGCTTACCAGGGTAAGAAGATGCAGGAGCATCAGACAACTTACATGCCGGGTCGAAAGCAATACCGGCCTCTGTAGTGTTAGAGATTACGAAACGTATCTCTGACTGCTCAGCAAGTGCCATATATGCCCAATTCTGTGCATATGGGTCTATGCCACGAGAGATAACGTCGATACGATCCAACTGGTTAACAGCCTCGCCATTGAGACGTCCCTGAAGGTTTACATGATAGAGGCAGTCCTGACCATTGAGCCAAGGTACCATACCTTTGTCGATAGGCTGAACAACGACTACAGAGCCATTGAAATTGGTCTTTGCATTCATGTTCCATACAATCCAGTCAACAAATGCACGAAGGAAGTTTCCTTCACCGAACTGAATAATTTTCTCAGGTGCTACGCTCTTGGGAGCTGTAAGCTTGTTTAATGATTTTAATACCATCTTTGGTTAGTATTTGTAGTTAATTTTATTGATGAGATTCACCCTGCAAAGGTAACAAAAAAAAGTGAAACAGGAAAAGTATGTTCTTGTTTCACTTGATATTTATCATTTTTTAACTCTACAGGGTTCCTTTTGTAGAAGGAAGCTGGTAGTGATAGATGTCTCTTTTCACTGCCATTCTGATGCTTCTTGCAAAGGCTTTGAAGATACCTTCTATCTTATGATGCTCATTATCTCCTTCAGCTTTTATGTTCAGATTCATCTTGGCAGCATCGCTGACGCTCTTGAAGAAATGCAGGAACATCTCTGTTGGCATTTCGCCAATCTTCTCACGTTTGAATTCTGCATCCCAGACGAGCCAAGGGCGTCCTCCGAAGTCGAGAGCCACCTGACACAGGCAGTCATCCATTGGAAGAGAATAGCCATAGCGTTCTATACCACGCTTCTCACCAAGAGCCTTCAGGAGACACTCTCCAAGAACTATGCCTGTATCTTCTATAGAATGGTGTTCATCAACATTCAGGTCGCCATTGCAGCGAACATAGAGGTCCATCATTCCATGTTTACCAATCTGCTCAAGCATATGGTCAAAGAAACCCAGTCCTGTCTGGATATCACATTTTCCTGTGCCGTCAAGATTCAGGCGGACAGTGATATCTGTCTCCTTTGTCTTTCGAGAAATCTCTACAATGCGTTCTCCGGCAAAGAGAAGTTCTGCTGCCTTTTCCCATGATGTCTCATCCTTTATGCAAAGGAATTTACATCCGAGATTTTGTGCCAGTTTCTCGTCACTTTCCCTATCGCCAATGACAAAGGAGTTTGCAAGGTCATACTCTGGATTGTTGATATATTTTCCAAGCAAACCTGTTCCAGGCTTTCTGTTAGGATGATTGTCCTCTGGAAAATGGTTGTCTATCAGGATATCGTCAAACTCTATTCCTTCACCCTTGAGAGTCTTGAGGATAAAGTTTTGAACAGGCCAGAAGGTGTTTTCAGGGAAAGACTCTGTGCCGAGTCCATCCTGATTACTTACCATAACGAATTCGAAATCCAGATTCTTGCGTATGAAGGAAAGGTTACGAAATACTCCTTCTACAAATTCCAGTTTCTCGAAGCTGTCTATCTGCTCGTCAGCAGGTTCTTTAATCAGAGTGCCATCTCTGTCTATGAATAAAACTCTTTTCATTTCTCTCTTGTCTTCAAGTCTCCGAAGAGGTATAATAATGTTGTCTGATGAGCAACAGAAATCAGCATCATAATAGCATAGCACAATGTGCAGACAGCAAGCATAGTGGCATATCCGGAATTAGGGATAAGAGCTTCGTCGCCAAAGTTTATCTTTCCCTCTATGCTGCTGAGATATGCTGATGTAGCAACTGTATAAGGCATCATGAGCAGAAGATTTACTACGCAGAGTATCAATCCACTCATCAATACCACACCAAGTATCTTGCCCCAATGGTTCCAGCCCTTCTTAATGGTCTGCTTAAAGGATATCTTCTCTCCCTTATCCTTCATAATCCATGAGTATATTGGGAAGAAGAATGGTGTCCATAGAAGCCAAAAGAACAAAGAACTTTTCAGTCCTAAAACAACAATATTTGAGGTTTTTTCTTTCTCTTTTCCAGACATTCTGCAGAACATCAGGTACAGGCGTCCTTGTGCAAGTATTGACAACAGGATGACAAGTCCGAACGCTGTAAGTCCTACATATACATAATCCATCTGCACCTCAGTTTTTGCCTGCTCAGCAACATTGAGGTATATAGAACACGCATTGACTATAGCATACAGGAAGGCACACACCACATACCAAGGAGACATTATCTTTATCACCTTCCAGAGGTTCTTGCCTAAGAAACCCCATCCTTCAGCAATACATCTTGCGTATGAACGCTCTCTATACAGTTCCATAGTTCTTAGTTCTTTTTCTCCTCCCCTCGGGGAGGTTGGGAAGGGGCCCCTACTTCTTCAGAGACGCTATTGTTTCTTTCAGAGTTGCAATCTTTTCATTAGAGTCAGAGAGTTTCTTTCTCTCGAGTGCTACAACCTGTTCTGGTGCATTGGCAACAAATCTCTCATTGCTGAGTTTCTTCTGGATGCCAATAACAAATCCTTCGAGGTGTTTCAGTTCTGCCTCTGCCTTTGCTATCTCAGCCTCCACATCTATGAGGTCGCCAACAGGAATAGCAAATTCACGAGTACCAATCATGAATGATGATGTAGCATCACTCTTTTGTGCCACATACTTCACCTCCTTCAGGCCTGCCATCTTCTTGATGATAGCTCCGAGGGCATCATTCTTGGTTACTACGGCATCATCATCGCCACTTACAACGACTTCGAGAGTCAGGAGTTCACGCTGTCCGATATTCTTTGTCTGACGAACACCACGGATGCCAGAGATAATCTGCTTTGCTTCCTCGAAGAGTGGCAGGAGTGCTTCCTCTTCCTTGCTCATAGCATCGAGGTTGAAGACGTCAACCATCAGCGATTCACCATCCTTGCGCTCAGCGATATGCTGCCACAATTCTTCTGTGATGAATGGCATGAAAGGATGTATGATATGCAGCAGTTTGTCGAATATCTGCAGGGTCTCATCATATGTAGTCTTGTCGATAGGCTGCTGGTATGCAGGCTTTATCATCTCAAGATACCATCCAGAGAAGTCATCTGTGAAGAGTTTGAAGGCACACATCAGGGCATCATTGAGACGATACTTTGAGAAGTGGTCATTAATCTCTGCATAGACAGCCTTTATTCTGGCATTCATCCATACTACAGACTTAGCATTGCTCTCTTCCTGCTTTGCATCAGTTGTCTCCCATCCCTGAACAAGGCGGAAAGCATTCCACATCTTGTTACAGAAGGCCATACCCTGAGCACAGAGTGCATCATCGTAGAGGATATCATTTCCTGCTGGTGCAGCAAGCATCATACCCATACGGACACCATCGGCACCATACTTGGCAATGAGGTCGAGAGGGTCAGGAGAGTTGCCCAGAGACTTACTCATCTTGCGTCCGAGTTTGTCACGTACTATACCTGTGAAATATACATTTTTGAAAGGTATTTCGTGCTGATATTCACAACCAGCCATTATCATTCTTGCTACCCAGAAGAAGATGATATCAGGACCTGTTACGAGGTCGCTGGTTGGATAGTAGTAATTTATCTCCTCATTGCCTGGGTTGTTGATACCATCAAAGAGAGATATAGGCCACAGCCATGATGAGAACCATGTATCGAGGGCATCCTCGTCACGATGCAGCATATCCATCGTTATGTCCTTACCATATTTCTCCTGTGCCTTCTTCAAAGCATCCTCTGGTGTAAGGGCAACAACGAACTTCTCCTCATCGTTTTGGTTTTGGTTTTCGTTTTGGTTTTCGTTAACAAAGTATGCAGGAATGCGATGTCCCCACCACAGCTGACGAGAGATACACCAGTCTTGTATATTCTCGAGCCAGTTCTTGTATGTTGTGACATACTTTGATGGGTAGAACTTCAGTTTTCCTTCGAGAACTGGTGGCAAAGCGATATCAGCCATATGTTTCATGCTCAGGAACCACTGCTTACAGAGACGTGGCTCAACAGCTGTATCCTGGTTGCGCTCTGAATATCCCACCTTATTATCATAGTCTTCTATGCGCTCCAGCAGGCCTGCCTTTTCGAGGTCTATGGCAATCTGCTTGCGGACATCCATTCTGTCTTGTCCAACATACATTCCAGCAGCCTCAGAAATAGTGCCGTCAGGATTGAAGATATCAATTATCTCAAGGTTGTGAATCTTACCCAGATTATAGTCATTGACATCATGGGCAGGAGTAACCTTCAGACAACCTGTTCCGAACTCGATATCTACATATCTGTCTTCTATAACAGGAATTACTCTGTTTACCAGAGGAACGATTACCTTGTGTCCCTTGAGCCACTGGTTCTTTGGGTCTTTTGGGTTGATACACATTGCAGTATCACCCATGATGGTCTCTGGACGTGTTGTAGCAACTACAGCATAGTAACCTTTTTCATCCTTGTGGACAACATCCTCTGGATCTGTTCTTACCTCTTTGTCATCAGCCACATAGTACTTCAGGTGATAGAGTTTTGATTTCTCTTCATGATAAATCACCTCTTCAGTAGAAAGTACTGTCTGCGCCTTTGGATCCCAGTTCACCATACGCAAGCCACGATAGATGTAGCCTTTGTTGTAAAGGTCCACGAACACCTTCATGACAGACTCTGAACGTATCTCGTCCATTGTGAATGCTGTTCTGTCCCAATCGCATGAAGCACCTAACTTGCGCAGCTGCTTGAGGATTATGCCACCATGCTCTTCCTTCCAAGCCCAGGCATGCTTCAGAAACTCCTCACGAGTGAGGTCGCTCTTCTTGATGCCTTCCTTAGCCAGCTTGGCAACCACCTTTGCCTCAGTAGCAATAGAAGCATGGTCTGTGCCAGGCACCCAACAAGCATTCTTTCCATCAAGACGAGCCTTACGAATAAGGATATCTTGAATGGTATTATTAAGCATATGTCCCATATGCAGGACACCTGTCACATTTGGTGGTGGAATAACTATAGTGTAAGGCTCCCTGCTATCTGGCTTAGAAGCAAAGAGCTTATTGTCCATCCAATACTGATACCATCTTGACTCCACCTCCTGTGGAGAATACTTTGTTGCTAATTCCATTTATCTTGTTTTCGTTTTCGTTATCGTTTTCGTTTTCTCACTCTTAACTCTAATATACCCTCAACCTATCTCCAGGTCTTGGAACATAGTCAAGCGGAAGTCCATTCTTCTTATATATATACTTCAGGCGAATGCCATAAAGCTGTGCTATGTCATACAGACTTTCGTTTGCTCTCACTACATGAGGCTGGTTCTTATACATCTTCTCAGCCTTAGAGCGTTTCTTCTCCATATATATAATATCGCCCTTGCTCAAGACATCTTTCTTGTCTCGCTCATTGTATTTTGCCAACTTGCGATAGCTTACGCCTACCTCTTGTGCAAGCGTCTTGAATGTCTCTCCGCCATTTGCTATGAGGTAGTAGTTTTTGTTGCGATAGTATATGCGATGGCTTGCATAATGCCCAGAAGTATTGGCGCCAGAATGTGTGGCAATGAATCTGTCATATGTCTTTGCATAGTCATACTCATAAAGCCCATACAGCTCTATGAGGCCTATCAGTTTATCAGCATACTGGGGATTTGTGGCATATCCACAGGCTTTCAAGCCTCTCGCCCATCCTTTATAGTCTGTTGTCTTTAGGCTGAAAAGTGACTGGTATCTTGGACGCAGCAGGAACTTACTATGGTCTTCAAAGCTCTCTCTGGCATTGTCATAGACCCTGAAGCAGTCGTCCTTTATATCATCATCCTTATAGAAGCGCCTTCCTGTCCATCCGTTATGACACTTGATACCAAAGTGGTTGTTTGACGAAACCGTCAGCAGGCTCTTTCCTGCGCCACTCTCAAGAAGTCCCTGTGCCAACGTGATAGAAGCAGGAATGTGATGTTTCATCATCTGCTCTATGGCGATGTCCTTATACCTATTTATATAGTCTTCGTAGGCGCTGTTTCTCCTTTGTGCCATAGAAGTAATGGTACAAAGCAGAAGTGCGAAATATAATAATAATCTCTTCATAAATAAAAAAACGGTGCTCAACCGTTGTGGTCGAACACCGTTGTGGTAGTGGGTACGGGAGTCGAACCCGTGTACCCGGCGTGAGAGGCCGGTATCCTAGGCCACTAGATGAACCCACCGTCTTCGCGTGCTTTATAAAAAACAGGCGCGGAAGGTGGGGGATTCGAACCCCCGGTACGGTAACCCGCACGTCAGTTTAGCAAACTGGTGGTTTCAGCCACTCACCCAACCTTCCTCAGCTTGGAATAGGTTGTCAAACCGACACCTTGTTTTTCAAAAGCGAGTGCAAAGGTACAAATAATATTTCACACTAACAAATTTTTTTGCATTTTTTTTCAAATAATCTTCTTAATCTTTATGTTCTGAGGGCTATAAGCCCGTAATTTAATGTTTAATCTTTAATTTTTATATAGTTCCAAATCTTTAATCGTTAACCATTACTCTAAGCTACTAACCTATTAACTTTTTTATCTGTTTCTCTGTGGAATTGGGTAACAGCTGCAACAAGTGGTTATACATGCGTTGATATGATTCTTCTGGGGATCTGTTACAGAGGCAAGCTTCATGGCCTAACAATTCTTCTGGGGTGGTGAGTAATGCCCAACCAAAGCCATATTCTCTTCCATGTTTATCCACAGGATAGACAAAGTCCTCTGTAATGATATAAGTACCCATCTGCAGACGGCTGACATAGCCATCAAACTTCGAACGCATATTCTTGCCTGTAAAGTTGCAGGCAGCACGCAATTCACGTGTTATCATACTGCCATTATCACGTAAAATGGTCAGGATAGTATCCTCTATGCCACCCTCCTTTGGAACAGGGTTCTTACTACGTCGCCAGTTGTAGAGGTCGGGCCACCACTCTCGACTGACGAAGCCCGCCTTGCCAGCAAAAAACTTACCATAAACGCAGTTTCCCTCACGCACCACAGAACCCTTCCATTGCCACAGCGGCCATTCCCACGAGCCATCATCAAACTGCGTAAAACGACACTCCTCTGCCATCATACCCTCAGCTGCATACCCCTGTATGCCACTATCCAACAGAGGCAGGAAGCCCACCTGCTGAATACATTCCATCAGTTCTGGACAAGAGTGGATATACCCCATCTCGCCACTATCATTATATATATTCTTAAAATAGTCTTCTAATGAATTCATGTACCTGTCAATGTCTATTTTCGCCGCAAATATACAATATTTTTATCAATTATTTTTTTCTTTTATCAAAAAACATTACCTTTGCTCGCAAATTTGTGTTTTTACCTTAAAAAATGGCATCAAGAACAATAAAAATAATAAATAGAGGGGTAGCGTCTCTTTTATTTGGAGTGTGCCTTACCAGTTGTTGTTCTGCAGAGAATAACGGTATTTCTTTTAAGCCCAATAAGACCATCGTGATTCTTTATGAAAATGATGTACATTGCGATATCGATGGCTATGCAAAGTTAGCAGGACTGCGCGATGCCATTGCTGCCAGCGATACTGCATACGTTGGCATTACCTCAAGCGGAGACTTTCTTAATGGCTCTCTGGCGGGAACTATCTCTACAGGTCAGTATATAGTTGACATCATGCGTAATGTCGGGTATGATGCCATTACACTTGGAAACCACGAATTTGACTTCAAAGGGCCTCGTATGATAGAGTTATTGCCTCAAATAAAAGCTCCCATCATCTGTGCTAATTTCTTTGAGGCAGGAGCTGAACGACCCTTCTACCCTGCCTGTACCATAAAAACTTATGGTCAGAAACGCATCGGATACGTAGGAGTAGATACACCATCCAGTATGTATGATGAGTATTATGCTTTCTACGATAAAGATGGCAACCAACTTTATGATCTTCGCCCAAACGATGTTGTATCACTGGTGCAGCAGTCTGTTGACTATGTTCGAAGTGCTGGTGCTGACTATGTAGTATTGCTCTCACATCTTGGTGAGGAAGTTTCTGATAGAGGCATCGACTCCCATACATTAGTTAACCAGACAAGGGGTATAGATGTTGTGCTCGATGGTCATACCCATTCAGCTATTCCACATGATATGGTACCAAACCTTGATGGGAAAGAAATTCCTGTAACCCAGACAGGTACCGAGTTTGCATATATCGGAAAACTGGTCATTACAAAAGATGGAAATCTTTCCACCTCACTCATCCTAACCGATGACATCACATACATCAATCATCAGGTTACAGCAACAGCAGACAGTATCAAGCATCTGATGGAATCTACTACAAACGTAATAATTGGAAACAGCGACTTCGAACTTACTATCAATGACAGCCAGGGCAACAGACTTGTGCGTAAGGGTGAGACAAACCTCGGAGACCTCTGTGCAGACGCCTTTCGTGAATGTTGCAATGCAGACATCGGATTGATAAATGGCGGAGGTGTTCGCAACAATATTCCGGCAGGAGATATAACACTTGGTGATGCTATCAGTACAATACCATTTTATAATTTGACATGTAAGATTGAAGTAACAGGAAATACTATTCTCAACATGCTAAAAACATGTACCAACAACTACCCACAAGAGGATGGCTCTTTTCCACAAGTGGCAGGTCTGAAATTCACTCTTCATGCAAACAATCATAGCATCACCGACGTACAGGTTCTTAATCGGGAAACATCACAATATTAAGACCTCCAAGCCGATAAGAAATACACCATTGGTATTAGCGACTACTACAACTCAGGAGGCTTCTATGACACACTCAAAGGTGCAAAACTCATAGAGATGACAAACACTATAACATACAATGCTTTGTCCGACTACATCAAAGACACCCTTGGTGGCGATGTGTCTGCCTATAAAAATGCACAAGGAAGAATTACGATAGTTGACAATTGATAGTTAATAATTATTATACCACTTCAATATAGAAACTGAAAGGTCGGAAGCCGTCATTACAGCTTATCATGGCACTCATTGGATTCTTCATCCAACCATCAAAGAAGTTCCCCTCTCCTTTTGCCAACGCCTCCACAAATTCCTTCATCGAAGCCCATGCAGAAGGGCACATACCCTCAGGACACTGAGCATCAACAGAAATCCATTGCTGCCCCTCCTTTATGTCACAAGCATGCTCGATTGGATTCTCATACTTCTCCATCAAATCATGATAAACCGTCTGCCGAACCGCTGTTATTCTAACCTTATTCATCCTATTTTTCGAGATTTAGCTGGCTGCAAAAGTAGTAAAAATAATCGAGAATTGAGAATCGAGAATTGAAATTTAAACTTTTTTTGTCTATAGTGATGACAGTTGACAGATGACAACCACCCCTATTTATTTTGAGAAATTTAGTTCACTTTATATATAATTTAAATTATATATAATAAAGTGTCTCTGCAAAAAGCCCTACCCTTACAAAAATAAATTACCCCCCTGTCATCGTTGTCATCGTCATCGATGCCAGTTAGGTAGTGAGCGCACAAAATCTGCTCCGAAGTGAAAAATTATTTTCATCGGGAAGAAAAAAAATTCCCTCGGGAGGGAACAAAAAAAAGCCTTATTTCATAAGAATCCTAAGGAAAAATATAAGCCCCGAAATCAAACGATGACAGATGACAGCGATGACACCCACCCTAATTTATTTTGATTGAGCATTGAAAATTGAACATTGAATTCTTTCGACTTTTGACCTTTGACTAAAATTTTGTCCGCCGAAGAAAAGAAAAAGCCCACTCTAAAGAGTGGGCTAGATGGAATAATCCCATGAATTTTACCTGAGAATGTTAGTTATACTATTTTACGGTAAATGAATATACAATAAGGTTTGTATCGTTAGGTTTATCTGGATTTAAAACAACAACGCCATAATTGCCAGCAGAAAGTGTTCCAGGATCAATAATGTATGAAGATTTACCAAATTTCTTTCCTTCATAGTTAATTTGTTCAAAGCCCTGTACAGAGTTACCCATGAAATTATTTACTTTGCCCATTTGAGCTCTTCTGTTTTTTCCCTTTACTTCCATGTTGAATATCATAACTACAGAAGAAGGGTCTATGTTGTTATCTGCAACTTTTACAACAAATTGATAGCCGCTATCAGATTTGAATCGAGTCTTAGCTTCACTACCTGGCACTTCAACAAAAGCCTTAGAACTGCCAATTCCCCACCATATTTTGGAACCTGTAGCCTTGGTCTTTATCTGCACATTCGTCTTATCCAAATTGACAATACTACTGTCAGGCATAAAAGCTCTTACGTTACCAACAAAGTCTGCTTCTTTAACTTTTTGAGCACTTACTGTTAGTGCTGAAACGATTGTAAAAATAATTAAAAGTAATCTCATAATAGTTTTAAAATTTTTATAAGGTTAAACATAAATCTGTTGAAAAATTAGTTACTCTCAACTGTCCATCCGCTTGGGATGCCGTTAGAACCGCTTGGCCAATTTATACCTGTTGCTTTTGTAAATTTACCACTAATCCTAACACCTTGTACCCAATCCGTTGTACTTTTATTCGCAAAACTTGTTGCCATACATCTAATTTTACTAAGTTTTGTACAGCCCTTGAACATCTCATAATAGCACCAATCTGCTAATGTTTTGGCAGGAAGCGAAGGAGCTTCAGTTAGTTCCGTACAACCATCAAACATAGAACCATAGCATCTGTATGCCAATGTTGTAGCGGGAAGTGAGGGTGCAGCCTTAAGAGCTGTGCATCTATAAAACATACTAGAATAACAACGATCTAACATCTTTGTTGCAGGAAGTGCAGGAGCTGTGGTTAGTCCTGTACAACTTTGGAACATACCCTGATAGCAGTCATCTGCCAAATCTGTTGCAGGAAGCGCAGGAGCGGTGCTTAAACTTGTACAATTAGAGAACATACAACCATAGCAGTCATTTGCCAGTTTTGTAGCAGGAAGTTCTGGCGCTTCTGTAAGATTATAGCAAAGAGAAAACATAGATCTATAGCAACATTCTGAGAGTGTTATAGCAGGAAGAGCTGGAGCGGATACTAAACTCGAACAACAAGAGAACATAGATTCATAGCAGTGTTTTGTCAGTGTAGTAGCAGGTAAAACAAGTGCTTTAGATGGAGAATTCTTTAACCTCTGATTAAACTCGAAGAGGCCTGCAAATGTGTGGCTAGCAGTCAGTACAGTTGCATTAGCAAAGTCCGTACTTTTTACTAAACTCATAATGTTTCCATAGACATAGAAATCCATATTACAATTGATATTACTATATCTACCAATGGAGAGTTCTGTAGCATATGTAGCATTATTACCATAGAAGGTGACCTTCTGTCCTGTTGTAACATTGATATCAACATCTGTGTATGATGCTATGGTCTGTGAACCACCTCCATCAATCCTATATGTAACCGGACCTGCAGCATTGTTAGAGAATGTGATTGTACCATTTGCAAGAGCCTCTAAAGTGAGAGGGGTTGCAACCATTTCTTGGTACGAAGCAGGAGTTTCTGTTTGCTCCTCTTGCTTTTCTTGTTGTTTTGGAGGGGTTAAAACATCATCATCTCCACCACATGCTAATAAACCTGAACTTATTACTGTTACCAGCATAAGTCCAACAATTCTAATCGTTTTTTTCATAATCATTATTGTTTAAAGTTAAATATACACAAAAAAACGTGGACAATTTACTTCGTCTACGCTTTGGAGGCATTGGGGATAGCCTATTACCTTAAACGAGTAAATGCCCACGCCGTTTGGCGTGAACTATCTACTTAAGTTCTTGGTAATTTTTGTCTAATTCCCCAATTATCCAAAGCAAGAATCAAAAGTGGATGTTCAAATCCTATATGTCTTTAGTTTATTTCAATTATATCATAAGCATTTGCTTTTGAGTTGTTCTTTATGTTTTATCTTTGTATCCAGTTTTCGATTTGCAGACCTTCTATGTGACTGAAATGCTGAACATTATCTGTCACCATTGTTAAACCCTTTGTCTTTGCAACACTACCTATAAGGAGATCAAAATCCTCAATCTTATTTCCTGTCTTCCATAATCTGGCCTTTTCCTGAGCATATGCTGTAATACCTTCTTCAAAAGGTATCACATTCATTTCACCTATAAACTCCTTAACCTGCCTAAGATTTTCTTCCACCATATTACTGTAATAGGCTCCAAACAGTAGCTCGGCCACAACTACATCAGTAATGTAGCAGTTATCTGTATCTACAGAATTAAGCTTTTCCTCTATTGCCCGATTTCCTCTGAGAAGAAAAATACAGATGCTGGTATCAAGCAAATAGCCCTTCATAACTTGATATCTATTGTGTTGGTTGTGCGTGCATCACGTATCTCTTTGATTATCTCTTCTGCAGAACGATTGTCCTTCCATGTACCACAAAAACGGCTAGCCCATCCTTTGCGCGACTTGTGTTTTTCAGTACTCGGAGAAACCATAGAACTGCTGAGCAATGAGATGAGTTCTAATTTGACATCATTGCTCAAGCCCTTAAGTTCAGACCAATATCTTGCACTGATAGGTGAATTAGGAGTAATAATATTAGTATCCATTCCTATATTTATTTAGATTTCATGCTGCAAAGGTACGATTAAGTTATGAGAAATACAAATAAAAAGACATTTTTTTTTATTTTCATAACGGAGTACCTTAGACCGACAGGTCAAAATTACAACTATTTTTCAAACTGACAAAGAAAATTGTAAGATTTTTCAAAAATGATGACAGAATTAATTAGCTTAATGGCGAATGAAAGAATGAAGGAAAGAAGGTTTAATAGCTTAATAGAGTGAATAGTCAGTGATTAGTGATTAGCTGTTAGTTATTAGTTGTTAGTGATGGAAATTTTATTGAAATTTTCCGTTTTTACCTACATAACTACATAAAAACGTGCAAAAGCACTGTATATAAATAAGTTACGAAATTTTTCACCTACATTCTAACTACATTCTAACTACACAACAACTACATACTAACTACATAAAAACAGCGTTATGGTTACTATTTGACAGGGGTGTAGCAGATTTTTGACTACGATGTAGCAGATTTTCTATTACTATGATGCATCATAATTCTCTATAGAATTTACCAGCTCCCTAGTAGGGGAAATTTTGTTGCATAGTTATGTAGGCGAGAAATTCTCTAGAGAATTTCCAAACAGGTATTAGGGGGAAAATTTTGTTACTCCCAAATAGCGTTTTTGCTCCCTCCCTATGGAGATGTTTTTTGCTGGATAATGGAATGATTTTGCCCGATTTATGCAGAAATCATGTAGTTATTATGTAGTTATTGTGTAGTTATTATGTAGGTCAGTGTATCACCTATAGTATTATATATCAATAAGATAAGCGTATTTTATGTAGTTATGTAGGTAAATGTGTTATTTTTTTTCATTTTCGTTTATTGTACGAAGTTTTTTTTCATTTTTTCATTCTTTCATTCTTTCATTTTCAATTTTATTTGTACCTTTGCACTCTCTTTACGCAAAATAAATACATATGCCACAGAAACGATTTCATAAGCATTTTGATACCAGGGGGCCGCAGCTCTATTGGATTATCTTTGCATACATCATTATCGGGTGGTTCTATCCTGTCATAGGATTGCTTGCCTTGATATGTATGATAGGACCTGTGCTGACTTCCATCTGGCGAGGTCGGTTCTGGTGCGGAAATGTATGCCCTCGTGGAAATATGTATGATCGCTTGCTGTCAAAGTATTCTCCACATCGTCCGATACCAAAGTTTGTCAGAACCTTTGGGTTCCGTCTGTTTATGGTATTCTTTATCTTCACCATGTTTGGCATTCAGTTAAGTCAGGCTCGCTGGAGCGAAGGAGGTATGGCGATGTGGAACGATATAGGTCGTGTATTCTGGACCATTATCGTCATGACAACTATTGTGGGCGTCATCCTGTCATTTATCTATGCTCCACGCACATGGTGCAGTTTCTGCCCTATGGGAAGCATATCCAGCTGGGTGGCACCAAAGAAGGCTCCTCTGCCAAAGGTGTTCACAAATGTTCATGTGTCGGGTGAATGTGAGATGAAGTGTAAGCAATGCGCTCGTGTGTGCCCAATGCAGCTGACACCTTTTGAGTCTCGTGGCGAGGAAATAGGGTATCTGCATCCGGATTGCCTGAAATGTAACAAATGCGTAAAGGCTTGCCCTCTTAGGATAATTAAGAATTAGGAATTAGGAATTAAGAGTAGAATTGAATAATGAAATGAATAGCATTCTGATTGTTTTACCAATATTAACGCTATTGATGTTTGAGCTGGGTCTTACGCTCCAGCCTTCAGACTTCGTACTTATCGCCAAACGCCCAAAGGCTATGCTGACAGGTATGTTTGGACAACTTATCATCCTTCCCATAATTGCCTGTGCATTAGTATTTGTTTTCGAACTGCCACCAATATTCTTTATCGGAGTAATGCTCATAGCATGTTGCCCAGGTGGTTCATCGAGCAATATCTTTTCGATGCTGGCAAAAGGTGATGTGGCCCTATCAGTATCTCTCACAGCAGTAAGCTCTATTATAACTCTGTTTACTGTTCCTATCATCATGGAATGGACCACAAAATATGTAGTGGCTGCAGTAGGAGTACATCTGCCAGTAGGAAACCTGCTGATGCAGAACCTTATTACCATGTTGCTGCCAATAGTTCTAGGTATTCTTTGCCGCCTTTATTTACCTACAGCTGCCACAAAGATAGACAAAGTACTCTCCAAACTGGCATTCCCGGCACTTATGTTGCTGGCAGGAATATTCTTTGTGCAGCATTATCACACCATTGTTGACAACTTTGCTCTTATTGGTATGTGTGTTGGCATATTGCTTCTTATTGCAGTAAGTATTGCTTCAGGCATTTCACGCCTTGTGGGGCTCAATACCAAAGAACGTAGAACAATAGTCATTGAGGTAGGCATGCAGAATGCTGCACAAGCCATAGCAGTAGCTTCCAGCCCATTTATATTTAATGATGGCAGAATAGCTATCCCGGCTATCATCTATGCTTTGTTGATGAATGTAGTGTTGCTAACCTACGTGGGAATAATTAAACGAAAACGATAACGAAAACGAAAACTCAAAAACAACCAAACAAAATGAAAAAGATTATTATTTTTGCGCTGGCCTTGATAATGACAGGCAGCATTCAGGCACAGGACGTTATTACTCTGCCACAGCCTGAGGTTTCAAAACTCTCAATGTCTCTCGGTGATGCCTTAAAACAGCGTCGCTCTATGCGTAGCTTTACTGAACAGGAAATCAGCTTGCAGACCCTCTCTACCATACTTTGGGCTGCCTGTGGTGTCAGCGACCCTAAGACAGGAAAGATTACGGCTCCTTCTGCCATCAATATGCAGGACATAAAGGTTTATGTTTGCTCAAAAGACGGTGTATGTCTCTATAATGCGAAAGCTAATACTCTCACAAAGGTATCCAGCAAAGACCTGCGTGAAGCTATTGCTGGCAAGATGCAGCCATTTGCAAAGACAGCTCCTATATCACTCGTGTTAGTAAGCACAAAGGATTCTGACAGATTCCCTAATGATAAATATGGTGCTATGGATGCAGGCTATGTATCACAGAACATCTATCTGGCTTGCACAGCACTTGGCATGAAAACTGTTGCAAGGGCTATGATGGATTATGATACCCTGAAGCAGGAACTGAACCTTCCAGAAACCTCATACCTGGAACTTAACCATCCGATTGGATACTAGTTAGTTGACAGTTGATAGTTGACAGTTGATAGTTGATAGTTGATAGTTGATAGTTGATAGTTGACAATTGACAGGTTAAAGGTTAACGGTTAACGGTTAAAGACCTTAGACCTTTGACCTTAGACCTTACTTAATGCACAACTGCTTTAAGTCGTAGTAGGAACCGTTATAGATATTGAAGTCAACATACCCCTTTATGCCTGGAAGTCTTCCTGCATCAGTATGTTGCCAGAATTTCCAAGGACCTTTATACTTCATCTCTGATACATAATAGTGGGCTATCCAATAGGGATAGTCATCAAAACGTGCATCAGAGAGGTATTTCTCCTTGAACTTATGGTATGTATAAAGTATTGGTTTTACGTGGTAACGGTCTTCCACAATATTCAGCCATGTAAGAATTTCACGTTGGAAGTCTTCTGTTGACATATCTTCCGGCTTATGCTCAACATCGAGCACAGGAGGCAAGTCGCCTTCTTCGAGATGTACCTTCTGCAGGAAGAAAGCAGCTTGTTCGCGAGCAGAAGATTTTGTGCTGTAGAAATGGTATGCTCCACGAATGAAACCATATTCGCGAGCCTGGTAGAAGTTATCCTTGAAATTCTCATCTATGAGATTGCTGCCTTCTGTAGATTTGATAAAGACAAAACGCACAGGGGCTTTCTTTATCATAGCATTACGCAAGCGCTCCCAATCAATCTTATTCTGATAGTGTGACACATCAATGCCACGAATCTCATAACCCTCTCCTTCAGGATAGTTGCCGTCGCCATATAAAGCACGCCAACGATAGTTTGTCGAGCCGACAAAGAAATAATAGAAGAAGGCTACATAAGCTACGAGAACGAAAAATACCCCCATCCACCACCATTTGCTGTGTGGCTTCCGAGGGTATTTTCTATAGAGCTTATGATAAATCAATATTAATCGAGTTCAAGCTTCAGAGTCTTTGTAGGCTGATCGCATACCTCTGAAGGACCAAAGTACTGGATAGGACCAGGATAGCAGAAGCATGTATCCTTTGCCCATACCTCACGCTGTGATACGAAATACTGGAAAGGCTTACCGTCGAGCTCTACAAGAGCCTTACGGATAACTGGCTTCATCTCACCATTACGCTTCTCCATATTCATCATCATAGTGATAGGAATACCACCAGCCTGCCATTCGTCAATAGGACGGTTTGTCTTTGTTACTGAAGACATATAGCCAGTCTTACCAGCAGCCATAAGCATAGAAGCATTGAAGCCAAGAGAATAGCAATAGTCAGCATCGAAGTTAGATGGTGCTGCACAACGTCCTTCGTAACCGAAGAAGTGTGTCAGAGTGCTGAACTTACCATTAAACTTACCTTCATTCTTCCACTGCTCAAGTTTTACTGCTACCATTTCAGCGAGCAACTTCTCAGTCTCGATGGCAGATACCTGTACGTTTCCGTGAGGGTCACGATCGAGAGCCAACTGACGTGCTACACCTACTGGCAGAGACTCAAAGATAGCAAGATTGTCCTTTGAAAGATTTGCCTTCACAAATGCCATAGCACCTTTCTTGTCGAGACCCTGTGCCTCTGGCTTTGCAAGAAGGTCATTCAGCTCAGCGATAAGTTTCTTGATAGCTGGAATAAACTCAATGATACCTTCTGGGATGAGGGCAACACCATAGTTCATTCCCTTCTCAGCACGAGCAGCAACAATCTTTGCCATATATGTTACAACCTCGTCAAGAGACATATTCTTTGCCTCTACCTCCTCACCAATGAGGGTAATGTTTGGACGAGTCTGAAGAGCACACTCCAAAGTAACATGAGAAGCAGAGCGACCCATCAACTTGATGAAGTGCCAATACTTCTGGGCAGAGTTACAGTCACGCATGATGTTACCGATAACCTCTGAATATACCTTTGTTGCTGTATCGAAACCGAATGATGTCTCAATCTCTGAGTTCTTCAGGTCACCATCGATAGTCTTAGGACAACCGATTACCTGAACACCAGCATTGATAGACTTATAATACTCTGCAAGAACACAAGCATTTGTGTTAGAGTCGTCACCACCAATGATAACGAGAGCCTTGATGTTGAGTTCCTTAAGAATCTCCAAACCCTTATCAAACTGCTCCTTCTTCTCGAGCTTTGTACGACCAGAACCGATGATATCGAAACCACCAGTATTACGATATTCGTCAATAATATCAGCTGTCAGCTCCTTATACTTATGGTCAACGAGGCCACCAGGACCTAGGATGAAGCCATAAAGCTTATTAGCAGGATTCAACTTCTTGATACCATCAAACAGACCAGAAATAACGTTATGGCCACCAGGAGCCTGACCACCAGAGAGGATAACACCTACATTCATCTGTGCTGTCTGCATAGCACCTTCTACTGGTTCAAACTTCAGATATGGCATGCCATATGTGTTAGGGAAGAGCTTCTTTACCTCTTCCTGATCTGCTACTGACTGCGTTGGGGCACCCTCAACAGCTTTCAATGCTCCACGCAGAGCCTTTGGTAACTTTGGCTGATAAGCGGCACGAGCAATCTGCAATGCACTCTTTTCCATTTTTCTCTTGTAAATTTTGTTATATTTTGTGTTAAAAAATCAAATTTGTTGCAAAGGTACATTTTTTTTTCTACCTTTGCAAAAGATTTTCATTAAAATGGTATTTATTTAACACTAATTATTATGAAAAAGCTTAAGATTGTAGCCCTCGTAATGGGCTTATGTGTTGTATTTTCAAGTTGTAGTACATGGAATAACATGAGTAAGACTGGTCAGGGTGCCATCATTGGAACTGGTGGTGGTGCAGCTCTGGGTGCCATCATCGGTGGTATTGCCGGCAATGCAGGAATCGGTACTGCAATCGGTGCTGCAGTAGGTGCTGGAACAGGTGCTATCATCGGCAACCGCATGGATAAGGTTAAGAAGCAGGCACAGGAGCAGTTGAAGAATGCAGAAGTAGAGACAGTAAAGGACAACAATGGTCTGTCTGCTGTTAAGGTAACCTTCAACAGTGGTATCCTCTTTGCTACAAACAAGTATGACCTGAATGATAATAGCAAGATAGAACTGAACAATCTGGCTAACATCATGAGACAGAACAACGATGTTTCTATTGATATCAAAGGTTATACTGACAATACTGGTTCTGACAAGATTAACAACCCATTGTCTCTCAATCGTGCACAGTCAGTTGCTAACTACCTCACACAGAATGGTGTACCTTATGCACAGCTCAAGAACGTACAGGGCTTTGGTTCAAGCAATCCTGTTGCAAGCAACGAAACAGCAGAAGGTCGTCAGCAGAACCGTCGTGTAGAGGTTTATCTGTATGCTTCTGAAAAGATGATTAAGGATGCTGAGGCACAGAGCAAACAATAAGTAAATTTCTATCCCTAAGAAAAAAGTAGCCTTTGGGCATGAAATTCTTACGAAACATTCTCGCAGGGATAGTAGCAGCGTTTTTTGCTTCTACTCTCCTTGCGGTAGTTTTTTATAAGGTCTTTCCTGTTTGGGTAACACCTCTGATGGTTATCCAGTCAGTAAAGACCCATAGTTTATGGCACCACAACTGGGTGTCAATAGAGAAAATCTCACCAGAGATGCCTGTGGCAGTAATGGCGAGTGAAGACCAACGTTTCCTAACTCATCATGGTTTTGACTTTGATGCCATACAAACAGCAGTAAAACGCAACAAGAAGGCTGGACGCAACAAGTATGGTGCCTCAACCATCTCACAGCAGACAGCAAAGAATGTCTTCCTATGGCCGGGACGCTCTTGGGTCAGGAAAGGATTGGAAGTATATTTCACAACCCTGATAGAACTTATCTGGGGCAAGGAACGCATTATGGAGGTTTACCTGAACTCTATCGAGATGGGCGAAAATATCTATGGTGTTGATGCCTGTGCGCAATATAACTTCCACGGAAAGACGGCATCGGAACTGACAAGGCGAGACTGTGCCCTGATTGCTGCTACCCTACCCAACCCTCGAAAATTCTCAAGTAAGGAGCCTTCTTCTTATATGCACAAGAGGCAGGCTTTTATCCTTCGACAGATGAAATATGTTAAGTGGACTGAATGATAGCCAGAAGGCAGCAGTAGAATATATCGACGGGCCGTCACTGGTTATTGCTGGTGCCGGATCGGGTAAGACTCGTGTTCTTACATACAAGATTGCCTACCTCATAGCGCAGGCAGGACTGAAGCCTTGGGAGATAATGGCTCTCACATTCACCAACAAGGCTGCCCGCGAGATGAAAGAGCGTATCTCACATCTTGTGGGAGAAGGTGATGTGAGGTATCTGAGAATGGGTACTTTCCACTCTATCTTCTCACACATTCTAAGAGTCGAAGCAGAGATATTGGGATATACAGGAGACTTCACAATATATGATGAAGCAGACTCAAAATCCCTTTGTCGCACAATCATCAAGGAGATGAATCTTGATGAGAAGATATATCGTCCTGGGGATGTTATGAAACGTATATCCAGCACCAAGAATAGTGCTTCAATATCATACAGAATAATAGGAAATACAGACAAAGAAACAAATGACCTGACTGCTATTTTTACAGAATACCAAGCCAGATGCAAGAAGAGTAATGCGATGGACTTTGATGACCTGCTGCTGAATACTCATCAACTCTTTGCCAACCATCCTGACATCCTTGAGAAATACCAGTCACAATACAAATTCATCCTTGTCGATGAGTATCAGGACACTAACTACATACAGCAGCAGATTCTCCTGCAGTTGGTGAAAGATGGAAAGATATGTGTTGTGGGTGATGATGCACAAAGTATATATGCTTTCAGAGGTGCAAGAATCGACAACATCCTGAATTTCCAAAAACTGTTCACAGGAACAAAGCTTTTCAAGTTGGAGCAGAACTATCGCTCTACACAATGTATCGTAAAAGCTGCCAATAGCCTCATCCATAAAAACATCAAACAAATAGACAAGGACGTCTATTCACGCAATGAAGAAGGCGAAAAGATAAAGCTGAAGGAATTGTCTTCAGACAGAGAGGAAGCATCTTTTATTACTGGTGACATCAAACGTAGGGTCAATAGTGGAATGTCGTATGACGACTTCGCCATTCTTTATCGCACCAATGCCCAAAGCCGTCCGTTTGAGGAGGAACTGCGCAGAAACGGTATCGACTTCCAGATATATGGAGGTCAGAGTTTCTATCAGCGTAAGGAGATAAAAGATGTAGTGGCTTACCTCAGACTTATCGCCAATCCTGACGATGAAGAAGCATTCAAAAGAATTATCAACTATCCCACTCGTGGCATAGGAAATACTACAGTAAGCAGAATAAGTGCTGATGCTCAGGAAAGGGGTATTTCATTATGGAAAGCAGCAACAGAGGTTCCTAAGTGTGGTGATTTCTGTAGATTTATCTCCTCTATGCATGAGGATCTCTATAAGGTGGATGCATTTACGTTGGGAAAGGATGTAATTCGTCAGGCAGGCATATATGACGATATATATTCCAGCACAGAACCTGAATATCTCTCAAAGCAGGAGAATCTGGAGGAATTCATCAATTCGTTGAGGGAATTTGTTGAAACCCGCGAAGAAGAAGGTGAGCCAACGGATATGATGGAATTTCTGAAAGATGTGGCATTACTGACAGACAGGGATATAGAACAACAGAACAAGGCAAGCGTAAAACTGATGACAATACATAGTGCAAAGGGATTGGAATTCCCTTGCGTATATGTAGTAGGAATGGAGGAAGACATCTTCCCTTCTCCACAGTCAACGGATTCACAACGCAGATTAGAAGAGGAACGCAGACTATTATATGTTGCCATAACCCGAGCTGAGAAATATTGTTTCCTCACTTATGCCAATATGCGTTATCGCTATGGTAAAATGGAATTTAGTTCCCCCAGCCGATTCTTGAAAGACATAGATAGAGACCTTCTCGATGTTGGAGGATATGGTAGCAGAAAGACAAGCTATCCGGAAAGGCGACAGCCTTCATATACAACACCACGAAACTTCAGACCGATAGAAAGACCGGCATCTTCATTCAGACCTGTAGAGCGTCAGTCTTTCAGACCTGCCAACACCACACAACCACAGGTTACTCAAAGAACTGTTATAACAAGTTCTCCTACATTCCTGACAAGCAACAATAATGCCACCTTTAATGCTGGCGACCAGGTGATACACGAACGCTTCGGAGAAGGAGTAATAACTGCTATAGAAGGAGCTGGGGACAGCACAAAGGCTATAGTAGAATTTGCTTATTCGGGAACAAAGAAACTATTGCTGAAATTCGCAAAACTAAAGAAGAAATAATTTTTTTCACACAAGACACAAATATCTATTATGAAGAATGTAAAAATGTACGAGCCTGATGACCAGATGATTTCTCTCATCAGAGACAATTATACCGTATTGCAGAATCTATCTGCATTTGGCATCAGTTTAGGATTTGGTAACAAGACTGTAAGGGAAGTGTGTGAAGAGCAAAATGTTGACACTTTCACATTCCTTGCTATTGTAAACCTCACTATAAACGGATATCATTCTCATGATGATATTCCTAATCTGGATGTTTTTACCCTTCTCAACTATTTAGAGGCTTCTCATAAATATTATATCGAATTCCAACTACCTTTTATCAGAAAGGAATTAGTTGAGGCCCTTGATGACAATAGCAAATTGGGAAAACTCATTATGAAGATTTTCGATGATTATGCTAGCTTCATAAAACACCACATGAAGTCGGAAGAAGCAAATCTGTTCCCTTATGTTGACAAACTTCTGCATGGAAACATCAAGGAAAACTACGACATAGAGACATTCTCAAAGCATCATGCCCAGACGGGTGATAAGATTAAGGAGTTGAAGAGTATTATAATAAAGTATCTGCCTTCTGACTCTAAAAGCAACCACCTGTTGACTGCTACACTTTACGATATCTTTAATCTTGAAGAATTGCTAAAACTCCATACTAATGTTGAGGATATGATATTCATGCCAGCAGTAAAGCATCTGGAAGAAAAGAAGAAGGCTCTCCTTAAAAATGCAGAAAATCCTATCAGCACAATAATAGAACAGACAGCTGATAATGGAGAATTGCTTTCTGATCGCGAAAAGGATGTAATCGTAGGAGTTGTGCAGGGACTTACAAACAAAGAGATAGCAGAAAAACTGTTTATTGCGCCCAATACAGTAATGACCCACAGGCGCAATATCGCCAAGAAACTGCAGATACATACTGCTGCTGGTCTTACTATTTACGCAATAGTAAACCAACTCGTAGATTTGTCGAACGTAAAGTTATAAATCACTTTTTCAGGGAAGAAGAATTTATCCTTCCCTGAAGAAGTCAAGAGCCTCCTCTATCTTCTCCTTTGTAGCAGTCTGGTTGATGAGGATATCTCCAATATTTCCAAGAAGAGTGAAGTTTATGGTACCTGCGATATTCTTCTTATCGTGGGTCATCAGTTCCAGTAATTCCGGATAATCATTACATGTAATCGGTAATGTGCCATATACATCTCGGATATATGTAACACATTGACGCATAATGGATTGCGGAAAGTTACACTTAATGAAAGCAAGATATAATTCTGCTATCATACCAAATGCGACAGCATATCCATGAAGCAATGGTCCTGACAACAATCTTTCAGGATGTTTCATAGCCCACGATTCGAAAGCGTGTCCTATAGTATGTCCGAGATTGAGGGCCTTACGGATTCCATGCTCATGAGGGTCTTCTTCTACGATGTGTTTCTTTACCTCTACACTCTCATGCACCATGCGCTGCAACTGCTGCAAATCAGGCTTGAGAATATCAAAGGCAACGAGTTCATTCCACATTCTGTCGCCTTCTCTGTTAATGAGTCCATGCTTCAGCATTTCTGCATATCCTGAACAGATGTTTGTCCGGTCAAGGGTTTTTAGGAATGAGGTATCAAGGATTACCTCCTTGGGGTCATTAAAGACACCTATCTCATTCTTCAAACCACCAAAGTTAAATCCTGTCTTACCACCAACAGAAGCATCTACCATAGAAAGTAGTGTGGTAGGAATATTTATGAAATCGATACCTCTTTTGAATGTAGAAGCAGCAAAACCTCCAAGGTCTGTCACCATTCCACCACCAAGGTTAATGAGTAGAGAATGACGCGTAGCACCACCTTGTTGGAGCGACTCCCATACATGGGTAACAGAGGAGAGATTCTTCTCCATGTCAGAAGCACCGATTGTTATGACTGTACAAGGAACATTACTGAGTCGTGCCAGATGGTCCTTAGCCTGTGGATAACAATATTTAATAGTATTTGTGTCTGTTAGGACAAAGGCTTTGTCGTAATTCATTTGTTTATGGACTTCAATTTGTTACTAATATCTTCGAGTACTAATCCTGCGAGGGTAAAACCGAATATTCCTGTTATATGTGCCAGGCTACCATTGATGACAGCCTTATAGGAACACGTCTCATCTGCTTCTCCATGATTCTCAAGTGGTAATTCTTCACTATATACACATAGGAAATGTCTTTTAGGAAAAGATTTTGCCTGACGCAAACGTTTTCTCAGCAAAGCTCCAAAAGGGTCATTGCGTACCTTCCAGAAATCTGCCACCCTAACTGCTGTCGGATCTATATGAAGGGCTGCTCCCATGGAAGAGAAGAATACAGGATATATAGGTTCTACGGCATCCTCACGAGCTGGCAGAGAATTGGCATATAAGATAAGGTGTAGCTTATCTTTCAAAGAATCAATACAATCTATTATATAGTCATACTCCTGCAGATTAAACTTTTCAGCACTACCTGGAGTATATCTTTCACGAAGTGTTGTTATGGAAGCTTCAGGATCAATATCCAGCAGACGCTGACGCATCACCTCTACCTTTGGCTGTCCTATAGTAGAAGATGTTGCCATAAGTTGTCTGTTGATATTCGTAGGACTTATCACATCATCATCTACAATCGTCAGATTTGTTATTCCAGAACGCACAAGACTCTCAGCACACCAAGACCCCACCCCTCCTACTCCGAAGAGGATTATGCGCACATTCTGCGCATATTGCAGGAAGTCATCACCAAGAAGCAATTGTGTCCTCTGAAAATTCATCCTAAATTATAACTTTTAACTCTTATCTTTTAACTCTTAACCCTTAACTCTTAACTTTTAACTCTTAACTCTAAAAAAGCAGTACTCCCTCTCCTTTCATGCCGTCCATCTTCAAGGTAGCAGGTTTTGGAAGTTTTATGTGTCTGACATTCTTTGTCTCCTTTACGGCTGGAAGGCTGTCAAAATATTCGCGGTTGAGGAGGTCAACAGTAAAGTATCCTACCCCCAATGAGGTCAGGTTTTGGAAGAAATGCGTACCCTGCGAAGGGTCGATATACTTGTTTGGCAACAGTTCTTCTACTATCAGTTTTGCCCCTGAGATATTAGGCCATTTCACAGGTACTCCGAGCCATTCGTCAGAACTGCCCCAACGTCCTGGGCCAACGAGAACATAACTCTCACCTCTCTCAAGGAAACCATCATTTATCTGGTCTATCTCATCTTGAATGGATAATGCTGTTGCTCCTAAAGGCAGAGTTCCATCGTCAGGCATCTTAACATATACTATATCCTCCAATCCTTCTACAACACCATGTCCCAAAGAGTTGTGTGAACGCAGGATACAATCTTCATCAGGTATCGATAGCAGGTCTTCATTCAGTTCCTGCTTACTATCTACTATCGGACGTATCTGTAAAAGATAGAATGTTGCCGTTCTGTCATCATGCAGATTACAAGCCACCTCTATTTCTACTGGGCGACGCATCTCTTCTGCACCAAGTTGCAGGGATTTCTGCATTATATCTGCCAAAGGGAACACATCAGCCCCCAATACTCCAGCAAGAGATATTATCTTTCTACCTCCCTCATAAACACCTGGGCGGATGATATTATCTACAGGGTCGAAAGTAGAAGCAATAAACTGTAGCGAACCATCTGCTGCAGCATCGCTTACCATTCTGCGAGAGATATTAAAGCCATCATTTGTTTGGAAGTTGAGAGTGTGGTCAACAGTTTCATTAACATCCACATTCTCTTCCTGTGGCTTATTCTCAAGACATAGGAATGATGTCTGAGTCTGACGCAAGGCTATCTCCATTTCCGATAACTGCATCACCTGAGTAGGATGAGCAGGACACACACGAAGCGTCTGTCCTCCATCAACAATATATTTTCCTAATCCGAGAGCAAGTGAAGCAATACCCTCTTCTGGTTTCTCCTCTCCCACAGGATAGTAGTTTATGGAACGCAGAACACCAGAGATATTCGGATAATAATAATTACCATACTGCTGTCCTACGACCTCCTGAATTATCACAGCCATCTTCTCTTGGTCTATGACATTCTGGGTTGCCGACATATAGACTTTTGAATCGTGATAATATACAGAAGCATATACACTTTTTATCGATTTTGAGAGGTTGGATAGCATCTCTTCCCTATTGTCGCTATATGGTATCATATAGGTGCTGTATATGCCAGCAAAAGGCTGGTAATGGCTATCCTCCAGCAATGAAGAAGAACGTGCCGCCAAAGGTTTGTGTGTTGCTTCTATCAGGCGATCCAGGTCATCATGTAATGAATCAGGAAGATCTGCCTGCAGGAATGCCTGTAATATTTCCTCATCTGGTATTTCGGAAAGGGCTATCTCCCACAGGTGGTTCTCGTTCATAAACTGGTCAAAGATATCTGTACATAACACAACAGTCTTAGGTATCATCACCTTCATATTGTCGTGCTGATGCAGCTCTTCGTGTTTCTTTATGATGTTGTCCAGAAAAGCAAGACCGCGTCCCTTTCCTCCAAGCGAACCATCTCCTATGCGAGCAAAGTGTGAATAGGAGTCGAAGCGGTCTTTGTTGAATACTGCTACAACACCTAAGTTTTTCATATGGCGATATGCCACAATAGCATCAAAGATAAACTGACGATGAGTCTCTACATCAGGATATTTGTGCCATGTTATATTCTTCAGGAATTCTGATACTGGGAATATAGCACGTGCCGCCAGCCATCTTGAAATATGATTACGTCTGACATGTAGCTCAAGGGAATCTGCAGGTATAGTGAGGATATTATCCTGCAACTCTTTCAGGTTGCGCACCTTCAGCACCACCTCTTTTGTCTTAGGATTACGGAAACGGAAATCTCCGAAGCCAAAGTGGCTGGCAAGCAGATTATGCAAATCTACATTGAGTTTCTTCGAGTTTTTATCTACATAGTGAACCCTCATTTCTGGGTTCTCAGCCTGCAGCTTTTCTATATCTTCTGACGTTTCCATGATGAGTGGCAGATATTCGTCTGCCTCACGCACAGCATTGAGGAACTTCATTCCTGCCATAGGGTCTATCTCACCATTCTTTGGGAAGCGACAGTCAGAAATAACTCCGAGCATGTGCTCCTTATAATGAGAATAGATATCCCATGCTTCTTCATAGTTTCTGGCCAGAAGGACTTTTGGACGTCCCCTCATGCGAAGCATTTCTGCTGTCATAGTGAGGGCTTCTGTTGCAAAGTTAAGACTTTGCGTAAGGATATACTTATAAAGGTGTGGCAATATGGATGAATAGAAGCGTATGTTATCTTCCACAAGCAGCAGGCATTTCACACCTGCTTCCTGTGTATCATTCTCCACATTCATCTTATCCTCTATAAGCTTGATGATTGAGAGAATCAGTTCTGTATTTCCCAACCAGCAGAATACATAATCAAAGATAGAGAGATTCAGATTCTCCATTCTTCGACTTATGCCGTGTGAGAATGGTGTCAATACGACACATGGTGTATCTGGAGTTATCTCTTTCGCTGCCCTCGCTACATCAAAAGCATCATTGTCAGCATTACCTGGCATACAGATGATAAGGTCGTAGTGTTGCTTGTTGATGGCATCTGAGGCTTCTTCTATCGTACATACCTGTGTAAAGGAAGGAGGATAGCGCAAGCCCAGCTGCATATATTCCGAGAAAATCTTCTCGTCAACACGTCCGTCATCTTCCAACATAAAGGCATCATAGGGATTAGCTATGATAAGCACGTTGAAGATGCGACATTGCATCAGGTTCAGGAAAGAGACATCCTTTAAATCCATTCTATCAGCTCTTCAGGTGTTACAAGTTTCTGTTCGCCTGTTGTCATATTCTTCAGCATCACCTTTCCCTCTGCCATTTCGTTTTCTCCTACGAGAGCTACGAAAGGAATATTTAGGGCATTGGCATAACTCATCTGCTTCTTCATCTTTACAGCATCAGCATACACCTCTGTACGAATGCCTGACTCACGACAAGCCTTTGCGATAGGTAAGCAGTATGCAGCTTCTTTCTCGCCAAAGTTGATAAACAGCAGCTGTGTGCCATTGATTGCCTCCTGAGGATACAGGTCAAGCTGATTGAGTACGTCATATATGCGGTCTGCACCAAATGATATTCCTACGCCTGAGAGTCCTGGTAAACCAAAGATACCAGTAAGGTTATCATAGCGTCCGCCACCAGTAATAGAACCTATCTGCACATCAGCAGCCTTTACTTCAAAGATGGCACCAGTATAATAGTTCAGGCCACGTGCCAAGGTGAGGTCTAACTGCAGTTCGTTCTTCAATATACCATCACAGGTATTGAGTATGAAACGCAATTCCTCAACGCCCTTCTGTCCTACCTCAGAGTCTTTCAGTACCTCTGCTATAGTATCAAGTTTCTGGGCATTTGTTCCCTGCAGGTTTATGATAGGTTGCAGTTTTGCTATTGCCTCTTCTGAGATGCCGTCATTACGCAGTTCCTCATTGACAGCATCAATACCTATCTTATCGAGTTTATCAATAGCTACTGTTATGTCGATAATCTTGTCTGCTTCTCCAATAGCTTCTGCAATACCTGTGAGAATCTTTCTGTTATTGATTTTGATAATCACCCTTACTCCGAAACGAGAGAAAATGGTATCAGTAATCTGCATTAAATCTACTTCGTTCAGCAATGAGTCCGAACCTACCACATCAACATCACATTGATAGAACTCACGATAGCGTCCCTTTTGTGGTTTATCAGCACGCCATACTGGCTGTATCTGGTAGCGACGAAATGGCAACTGCAGTTCTTCTCTATGCTGCACCACATAACGTGCAAATGGTACAGTAAGGTCGTAGCGCAAGCCTTTCTCGCAGAATTTTGTTGCAAGTTTCAAGGTGCTTGTTGAAGCAACCTCATCTGGTGTCATTCCGTGTAGGAAATCGCCACTATTGAGAATCTTAAACAGGAGTTTATCGCCTTCTTCGCCATACTTTCCCATCAATGTGGAGAGATTCTCCATTGCTGGTGTTTCAATCTGGCGAAAGCCGTAGAGTTCAAAAACGCTACGGATGGTATTGAAAATATAGTTTCGTTTAGACATCTCAAGGGAACCAAAATCTCTGGTTCCCTTTGGAATACTTGGTTTTTGTGCCATTTACTTTCTTTCTATTGTTTGTTCTCTGTCTGGTCCTATTGAGATGATGGTGATAGGAGTTTCGAGTTGTTCCTCGAGGAACTTGATATAATCCTTAAACTCCTGTGGGAACTGGTCCTCAGAGGTATATTTTGTCATATCCGTCTGCCAACCCTTCAGCTCCTTATAAACAGGCTCTATACCCTTCTCAATGCTGTAAGGGAAATCAGGAGTCTCAACACCATTCACCTTGTAAGCCACACAAGCCTTGATAGTTGGGAATGTATCAAGCACATCACTCTTCATCATGATTAGCTTTGTAACACCATTCACCATGATAGAATAGCGCAGAGCAACAAGGTCTATCCATCCGCAACGACGCTCACGACCTGTTACGGCACCATATTCGTGACCTATATCACGCATCTTCTGTCCTGTCTCGTCAAAAAGTTCTGTTGGGAATGGTCCTGCACCAACACGAGTACAATATGCCTTCATAATACCATACACCTCACCAATCTTGTTAGGACCCAGTCCCAAACCTGTGCAAGCACCAGCACAGATAGTATTGCTTGAGGTTACGAAAGGATAAGAACCGAAGTCAACATCCAACATAGTACCCTGAGCACCTTCGCACAACATGCTCTTGCCAGACTTCAGCATCTTGTTTATTACATGTTCTGAATCAACCAAGGTAAACTGCTTGATGTACTCTATTCCCTCAAGCCATTTCTTTTCTACCTCAGTGATGTCATAATCAGTATAGTTCATAGCACGAAGAGTCTCCTCATGACGAGCCTTGTGAGCAGCATATTTCTCCTCGAAGTTTTCCAGAATATCACCTACACGAAGACCTGTACGAGCAATTTTGTCAGAATATGTAGGACCAATACCCTTACCAGTTGTTCCAACCTTATTCTTACCCTTTGAAGCCTCTATGGCAGCATCTAATACTCGGTGTGTAGGCATGATGAGGTGTGCCTTCTTAGAGATGTAGAGACGTGATTTCAGGTCATGTCCGCTCTTCTCCAAATCCTTTGCCTCATCCATGAAGAGGTCTGGAGCCAGCACAACACCGTTACCAATGATATTTACCTTTCCACCTTGGAAGATACCTGACGGAATAGAACGGAGCACATATTTCTCTCCATTAAACTCAAGAGTATGTCCCGCATTAGGACCACCCTGGAAACGTGCTATTACATCATACTTAGGGGTCAGTACATCTACTACTTTTCCCTTTCCTTCGTCGCCCCACTGAAGACCGAGGAGCACATCAACTTTACCTTGTGTCATGTTTTTTATATTGAAGATTGATTATTTAACCACATAAAACGCGTTGCAAAGTTAATAAAAAAATGTCGAAAAAAGAAGAAATATATAAAAAACTTTAGTTTTTACACCTGTTTTCGTCTTCGTTTTCGCTTTCTAACGGAGTCTTGTACAATAAAACAGACAAAACTTCGTTTTATTACAGAATTATTGTATAAAAAAAATGTCGAAACAACATATCATAATACTGATATCATTTCTACTTACCCTGTGTGGCGCCAAAGTGTCCGCACAAAGTGAATTTTTGCTTACTGGTAAGGTTATGGACAATGATATGAATCCTGTAGAACTTGCCTCTGTCTCATGTTTGGGCCAAGGAAGAGCCACAATGACAAATATGAGGGGAGAATTCTCCATCAATCTAATCTCAGCCGATTCTGTTGTGGTGAAATTCTCCATGATAGGCTATAAGAGCAAGACTCGTGTCTTCAGAAGACCTCGTGGCAGACAGAATATCCAGATAACCCTCTCACAAGACGAGACATTGTTGGATGATGTCACAATAACAGAAAGACGTCGTCGGACAGGTGGTACAGAGGAACTTGACATTACTGATATGAAGATGGCACCATCTACTACTGGTAATGCCGTAGAAGAGATGATACAGACTCAGGCAGGTGTAAGTTCCCACAACGAACTGTCGTCACAATATAACGTCAGAGGTGGTTCGTTTGACGAGAACTCTGTGTATATCAACAACATAGAGGTCTATCGCCCTTTCCTCATCCGCTCTGGTCAGCAGGAAGGTCTTAGTATCATCAATCCTGACATGGTACAAGGCATTAAATTCTCTACTGGTGGTTATGAAGCACAATATGGTGACAAGATGTCTTCAGCCCTTGCTATCCAGTATCGCAAGCCACAACGTACAGAAGGTTCTTTCTCTGCCAGCCTTATGGGAGGAAGTGTTTACTTTGGCTTTGGCAACAAAAAATTCTCTTGGGCAAACGGCCTTAGATATAAGCAGACGAAAGCCCTCCTGAAGACCTTCGACACAACAGGCGAATATGACCCACGATTTATTGATTATCAGACATATCTCTCATGGACACCAAACCAACGTTGGCAGGTAGATTTCATAGGTGACATCTCGCAGTCAAAATATAACTTCTACCCAAAAGACCGTGAGACAACATTCGGAACACAAGATGACATAAAGTCATTCAAGGTATATTTTGATGGACAGGAGAAAGACCTCTTCCGCACCTATTTCGGAGCCCTCACCATCAAGCGTAACATCAATGCCAACACAGCCATCTCACTCATCGGTTCTGCCTTCCATACCAAGGAGCAGGAGACCTACGACATACAGGGACAATACTGGCTCACACAAACTGAGACACAGCAGAATCTGGGTGTCGGAACATATATGGAGTATGCCCGCAACTACCTTACTGCAAATGTTGGAAACATGAAGCTTCTCCTGGAAAACAAGAGCAAACATCACAATATCCAGACAGCCCTGAGCATAAGATGGGAGAAGGTAGAGGAAAATACTCGCGAATATGAAATGCGTGACTCATCAGGATATGTAATGCCTCATACAGGCAACAACCTGAATATGATTTACACCATAGCCGCAAAGAACACTCTCAGTGCAAGGAGAATAGAGTTTTACGCGCAGGATTCGTGGAAATTTACATCCCCTCAGGAGTCAAATCTCTACACCCTCAATTATGGTATTCGCTTTGCTAACTGGTCATTCAACAAGGAAACAATTATATCTCCTCGTGTGAACCTTGCCGTAATACCTCATTGGAATGAGAATACCACCCTTCGCTTTGCAGCAGGTCTTTACTATCAGGCTCCATTCTTCAAGGAACTGAAAGATACCACAACCATAAGCGGAGTAACCTATGCTACTCTAAACAATAAGATAAAGTCGCAGCGAAGCATCCATCTCATTGCTGCCTACGACTTACGCTTTAAGGTTGCAGACCGTCCGTTTAAGTTTACTACAGAGGCATACTATAAGATTCTCTCAAACCTCATTCCCTACTCTGTCAACAATGTCAAGATAACCTATAATGGCATCAACGAATGTAATGGATATATAGCAGGTATCGACTTCAAGCTCTATGGCGAATTCGTACCAGGCACAGACTCATGGATAACATTCTCATTGATGAAGACTGGCATGAAATACAGGGGCTCAACTATTCCTCTTCCTACAGACCAGCGTTATGCAGTAAACCTCTTCTTCACTGACTATTTCCCAGGCACTGACCGCTGGCGTATGTCTTTGCGTTTGGCCTTTGCTGACGGATTGCCATTCGGACCACCACATGCTGACAATAATCGTCAGAAATTCCGTGCTCCTGCATATCAACGTGTGGATATCGGTATGAGTTTCCGCGCTTTCAAACGTGAGAATCAGAAAGACAGGCGTTTCAACCTGAAGAATATCTGGGTAGGTCTCGATTGTCTCAACCTCCTTGGTCACAACAACGTCAATTCCTACTATTGGGTTACAGATGTCACAAACCATCAGTACGCCGTTCCGAACTACCTCACAGGTCGCCAGCTGAACGGAAAAGTAACGTTGGACTTTTAGTCATGCAAGAAAAATTAAAAGAGATAAAACAGAGTTTCAGGCTCTACATGAATGGTGTCACTGCCCAATCGCTTCGCGACAAAGGCGTCAACTACCATCTCAACTGGGGTGTTTCCCTGCAACATTTGCAGGAGATGACAGCAGAGATAAAAACAGAAGGCCATACTCCAGCAGAACTTCATGAACTCTCAATCCTTCTTTGGAAAGAAAACATCCGCGAATGTAAGATTCTCGCTACCATGCTGATGCCAGCAGAAGAATTTCCTGCTGACCTCGCAATGCTTTGGGTAGAACAGACACCCACGCAAGAGATTGCTGAACTGGCTGCAATGAATCTCTATCAGCACCTGCCCTATGCCAAAGATATGGCCCTGCAGCTCATTGCTCAGCCATACGAAATGGCACAACTGCAAGGATACTGCATAATGGCAAGACTCCTGTCAACAAAGATGGTACTCAACGATAGCGAACTCAACGAATTCATTGACCAAGCCCAAAGCACCTTCAAATCAGGCATCAGCCCTCAGACATCATCCATTGCTTTACGCCATTCCATCCTTAACGCCATCCAGAAACTATCCCAACACACCCCACATCTGAATGACTACTTTGAAGTAGCCTTCTTTGCTTAGAAAAACATGAAAAAATTACTTATCATTGCAACTGCTGTAGCAGTTGTATCATGCGGAAACAAACAGCAGTCTCAAAGACATCAAGATAATAATTATATCGAAACAACTACAGACTCTGCTGTTACTGAGGAGTCTGCAGCCAACCAACCTAATCAAAATGCTAAGGCTATAGAAAAGATTCAGGAATTCTACCAAAAATACGTTTTCGGCAGAGAAGAAATGACTCGCGAAGTAGCCTACAAGTATTGTACCAAGAGCTTAGCCAAGAAATTGGCTGACGATTACGACTATGATGGTGAAGGCTACGCAGTATGGGATTTTCGCAGCGGTGCTCAAGATGGCGATAGTGATGTGCAGGAAGTAATCGACATTGAAGAGTTAGCAGACAATATGTATAAGGTCACCTATGACGATATGGGTCACAAAGGAGTCTGCATTATAACAGTTGTCTCTGAAGGAGACGATATCCTATTCAACGAGATTGAGAATAAGCACCAATAATCTTTACCAATAACCCTGCCCTTTCAACTATCATTTTTCAAATTTCTTCCATCTCTCGTCCCGTTCTTTTACCGAGGATTCCATCCTCGTCATCTCCCCCCCCTTGCTCACCATCATTCGTCCCATCTCATTTAGGGCCACGAAGCGATAGCGCTGTGTATCGATTGGTACATCCCTATAACTAAGGTGCTTCGCTTCAGCTTTTCGTCGCAAGGTCTCCACTGTAGAAGCCATCACATCAGGGTGCGTATAGCTGCTCTCATCAGGCTCCATCAGCAGCAGTTTTCCCTTTGAGCAAGCATCAAAATACACCCCACCTGGTTTATAGTAACGTTCTTGCTGCGAGCCTTCTTTAGGAAAACCATCGTTCAACAACACTACCAACGGAAAACCTTGCTCCCTCACAGCTCTGGCTATAACACGCTCACCATTACTGATAGCAGCCGTATATGTTACAGCGCCATTATGTGCCGCTGCTATCACATCATTCAAGCGTTCCTTTATCTGCTCCTCGCTGGCACTCCTTGACATCTCCACCTGTTGTCTGTCGGGCCAGTCTAACAAGAAATGGTTGCCCAGCGTAGTGAATTGCACCCCACATACCTCCGTCTTCCTATGCATACGAAAAAGATCTGGATTCTGTTTGCGTTGCCACGCACGTTCCGCGTTAGCCTTCACATATTCTATCATTGCATGCAACTGTCCCTTATGTGTCAGTACGCGGAAGTACGGCACTTCGTCATACAGATTCTCCATAAATCCCTGCTTACGCGCCTCTGCCTTGCATCCCTGCATATATCCGCGCACCACCTCCTTTATGCTACGATGCATTGTCCTCGTCACTTGCAACACCATATGGTGATGGTCAGGCATCACTTTGTCCGCTAAGATTTTTATTTCAGGACACATCTCCAGCATCCTGCGTTGCTGATTGATTAGCACCCAACCTATCCGAGTCTTCTCCACTATCGCCACAGTACCATTATGCGATAGCGAGCCAAACAAAGACTGCCGAGCATTAGCAACCATCGTTACATGCACGATGCAAGGCTTACGCCACGCGCCAGGCTGCAACCAAATGAATGTCTCATGTTTATCTATGTTTCTACTCACGTTGTTCATAGGTGCAAATAAAATTTACATCAAAATGACGGAACAATTATACATCTTCCATCTTTTGTCCCGTCCTTTTCCCAAGGTTTCCATCAATCCTCAGCCATCTTACATCTCCCGTCCCGTTTGTTTCACGAGGATTTTATCCTCAACATCCTTTCTCCCATCTCTCGTCCCGTTTATTTCCCAAGGTTTCCATCCTTAGCCATTTTCCATCTCCCGTCCCGTTTATTTCACGAGGATTTTATCCTCGGCATCTCTCTTCCCTCTTACATCAGACATCATCCTTCACGCATCTCCCGTCCCGTTTATTTCCCGAGGATTCCATCCTCGGCCCTCTTACCTCAGCCATCAGACGCCATCCCCAAGGTCGTTTATCTTCTCTACCACCTCTTCTGACAGCAATTCTCCCGAATGGCCTTTTGTCCAATCTATTTCAGGAATAGCCTTCTGTAGTTTCTCAAGGGAAAGTTCAGGACTATTCTTTGGCTCTACAGCATTCATGCACACCATATCCACATAACACCTGCGTTTGTTAGAACCAGCCCAGTCATCACCTGTATATGGGTCAGAGAGGAATTGCCCCTGAAAGACGATACCAGCCTTGTCATCACCAGAACGCAGCATATAGAACATATCACCCCTTCGAGCCTCTTGCCAATCAGAAATGCTCCAGTTCATGCGAAACATTCCATGCACCATATTCTCGAAGCACTCCTCATAATCCTTTTCAGTAAAAGAACTTATTGACGGGTTCCAACGCATCAGGTAAGTCCTTGCATCCATTGGCATCGGCACCACCTCAAAATCCACCTTCCAAATGCAGCAATCCCCCTCAGGGTCCTCTACAATAGACTTGTCAGCCTCTTGAAAGCGAAAGCGGATACTTGGTTCTGTATTCACATCAATAATACGAGTCAGGCAGCTGTCCTCTTCCCCAGCGCTCAGCACCAGATAATCCAATGACCCTTTTATGGCATAAGGGAACACACCATCGTTATACAAATAGCAACTACGATATGCTATAGGTTTCTTATCAATCACCAAAACCAACTCCCCATCAATAGTCTCAAGGATAAGGTTCTGGTTATGTTCTGTAATATCCAAGGTAATGTTGGTAATCTCCCCCTTTTTAACCCTCTCTATTACCTCACTCTCCACCTCAAGAGTGATACACACATCATTTATATCAATATCGTCTTTCTGCTGTTTCATTTGTCATTTTAATCATTTAATTTTCACACCTACTACAAACTATAATAATACTGCTTGATAAGTTGTGTCATCTTTACCCTTCTTGCCTCAAGGAATTCCTGATAACTATTATAATCCATGTTTAAGATATCAGCAGGAATGCAGTTGTCCTCAAGGTTTTGTATAAATTCAGCCTCACTCTTGATTGCCTTGAAGGAGTTGTCTTGTGAACCTTTAATAGCATTGAGAGCTTCATTCAAATATTCTTTAGGAGATTTCTTGCCAATCTTGATGTTTAAAGGTGTGTCTAAATAAGCATAGTTGGCTACCTGATTATAATCATGTTTATCAAATCCATTATCAACCAAATATTGTTTTGGGAATATATGATGAATATCACCACCAAGATTTACGAGTTCCCCAACTGGTATATGGGACAGCAGAGAATCTTTTTTGAAAAAGTTTTGTGCTGCAAGGAATACTTGATAAGTTGGATTTATAGATGAAACATATGTCAGGTTCTGATTCAGTTGAACATTCCAAAAAGCATCAGACAAATTAGCATCCTCTATTGATTTCAAAGCAGCTTTTACACCATTCTCTCCTATTGCACGAATATCTTTGGCAAAAGATGATTCAGGCGATGCGCTATATCGTCCTGTCAAGACAGAAAGTACATACCATCGCTGCACAAGACTCTTGATTTCATCTACAGGAACTTCCTTTGATTCTTGAAGAAGCAGATAGACGGCATAAGCAAAGTCTATGGCCATCACAGAGTTTACCAACTTCTTTGAAGTAAAACCTGCAGAACGAATTGCAAGCATAAACTGATTGAAATTATACTCTTTGATGACATTGTTGATACCAGCCTCCAATTCTTTATATGTAGATTCAACTATCTCCTCCTTGAATTCTCGTGTCTCAAAGTCACGTCCTGAAAGCATAGCAACCAAATCTGCTAATTTTGCTCTCTTACAGCGATGCATGAATGCTACACGAAGTACATCATCACATTCTGGGTCATAAACTGTCTCTTTGTCGTCTTTCAACCATTCCAGTTTACCAAGATAGCCAGAAGACGCAAAAATCTGATCTTTCTCTTTAATCTTATTATAGAAAGTACCATCTTTGCATAAATGAGCGAAGTAGTCAACAACCTTTCGAAGAGTGTTACCTCCATGAATCTCATCTGCAGCAATCTTTGACATAACAAAGTCACCTTGACTGAGGGCTGTACCTTTAGAATTTATACGAATGAATATATCAGTAACAACATCAATATCAAGAGAAGCATCCAATTCTATCACACCAATATTGCAATGCTGAAGATTCTTCAGGCTTTCCAAAACCTTATGTAATTCTTCTTGGTCCATTTCTGGATTATCAGCAACATACTGGTTTATAAATTTGAAACTTGAGAAATCAGCTTTAAATAATTCTGCAATATCTGGTATCCAACGTTTACCTTTTAGATGTGCTGGAGTCTGAACAGCAAATAATTCTGCATCAGGATTATTTGAGATAGCTGCAAATGGGTCAAAGGCGATTTTTACTCGTCCTTCACTATAATCATCAAACACTATCGACTTGCCGGCTATGGCTGTCATTAAGGCTGTAATACGCTGCTGACCATCTATAAGGACTTTCTTACCCTCTGACAAAGAACCATTCTTTAACTTGACAGAAGGATTTTTCCATATGATTATATAACCTGTTGGATAACCTTTGTAAAGAGAATCCATAAGGTCACGCACTTGGGACTTTCGCCACACAAATGGACGTTGTATTTCGGGAATTGCTATTTCATTAGCCTCTATCAAACCTAAAATTTGGCTGATAGCCATAGGATAGTTGTTATATTTCTGCTTGTCCATTTTCTTATTTTTCTTTTGTCATTAAACCATCTATTTCGTCCATAATCTTACCTGTTTGCTGCAATACATAGATTATGCCTTGATAATGTTTCACATCTTCAAAACTCAAAGTCATTCCCTTGCGGTCTTTGAGCCACTTCTGAGCTGGTTGATATCCACCGATATAGAAATTCCAAGCACATTCAGGTACTCCCTCGAAATATTGCTCTTCATTTATATATACACGATTGTTTTGCCATCTATAGCAATCCACTTGCAACGTTCCTCCGACAGGGAATGATACACCTGTAGAATTTGGCAAATCCTCCATGAGATGCAATCGTCGCAATTCTTCGCCTTTTTCTGCCAAATCTCGGAATTTTTCCCAATCTGTAGGATAAGGTATGCGAGGAAAATCTATCTTCAGGAATTCCTTGTAACGCTCTCTATATGAAGGACTATGAAGCACAGCATAGATATAGTCGAAGAGGTCTTGCGGATAGAGCACACCGTTATAATCGCTTGTTGGGTCGATCCGAATATCGTCATCATAGCAAGGAAGGTAGTTCAGCCCCTTGGCTATCTTTTCATACAATTCTTTATTGAAGTTGACAATGCGCTCCTCTTCGCCCATATTTTCTTGATAGAGGTAAAGAGGGAAGATGTATGAAACTTCACCTGTTTGAAGAGAAACATAGCAACGTTCTGTAATTGCAGTTGAAACCAATATATGTTGAAAATCAAAAGCCTTTTGCTGTCTGCATGTACATAATGCAATGTTAGTTTTATTTTTAAGCAGAAAATGTTTCATTAAATCATAAAATGGCCGTCTTAAAAGGTCTTTATCATAGTAGATAAATCTTTTATCAAAGGGTCTATACATAATAGGTACTACTTTGGATTTGTCAAACGTTTTTCCTGCAATATGATTTCCTATTCTAAAAGATGCATTATCCTTTATCTTATATTTTTCATATAGGAGATTATTATCAATAAAGATATCTGACATTTTATGTTTAAGTTCCTCTTCTGACTGAGAAACAAACAGATCGTCTCTACCACTTTCTATGCCAGTTTTATATATATTCATTATACCATCTATCTTGAAACCTTTTTCATATTCAGACTGAATAGAAAAATCTTTAGGCACAAAAAAATAATATGGTTGTTCAGAAGATAATATTTGCCATTGGATTGAACCTAAATAAAAACTATCAAGTTTTGTATATTTTTCTTCTCTTAGCCCCTTCAGTTCACTATAGTATATTGTTGCAAGACTATTTCTTTCTTTCTGTCCTGATTTTACAAAGATATTAATACTTACTCCTTGCATAATATCAAAGACATTTTCATCTTTAGAACCATCAGGGGATAATTCTTTCTTCCGACTATTACCATGCAAATCAAGAATGTATATCTTGTCAAAAGCACGCATTAATTCCTTTCTCATTTGACGATGTATGATGCCGTCAATGAATGAGTTGTTACAAATATATGCTAAAATGCCCTCGCCATTTTTTTCTACATAATATTGTCCAAGCCTAATGAATTTTATATAATCATCACTTAATGGTTGAATATTCCTTTCATTCAAATCTTTTTTATAGTCAGCAACAAGGTCTGTTATCCACTGACCATTATTTTGACTGCTGATGCTATACGGCGGATTGCCAAGCATCACCATTACAGGATAATCACGCTTAATTACATTTGCTTCTGTTGCTTCACGACTTAGCCATTGAGCAAAGAGGGTACGAGGTTCATTGTTGCTCTCTTCAAGCGAATTTGTCAAATAGACATGCAGACGTTTATCTGACTTGTGTTGATAGCCTGTTTCTCCCAATAGCATATCAAGTTTTATATGGGCTACAGCATAAGAAGCCATCAATATCTCAAAACCATTCAGACGAGGCAAAAGATGTTGCTCTACATATTGTTGCCAGATGCCCTGATTGTCACGATAACGGTCATAAATCTGGTTTACAACTTCAGCCAAGAAAGTACCTGTTCCTGTAGCAGGGTCAAGAATCTGAACACGATGGAATTTACGCATCTCATGCTTCATGCCATCTTTGGTTCTATTGTCCTTGCTCTGCTCTATGGCTACTTCCTTTTCTATCATAGAGTAATCTGCCAAGCCTTCCGACAAACCAAATTCTTTCTGAAGAATTTCATCCACAGCCCTCACAATAAATCCCACAACAGGTTGTGGTGTGTACCATACGCCTTTCGACTTGCGCAGTTTAGGGTTGTATTCCGACAAGAAATCCTCATAAAAGTGAATCATTGGGTCATGGTGACGCTTGTCTTTACTATAGTTTGCCATCAACTTTTTGAGGTCTGTCGCCTTAAACACTTTTGCCAAATCGTCCACAACCCATGCAATACGTTCATCTAAGTCATTGCCAGCAAGATTATTGAATATCTGACGTAAGAATGGGTTTGTCTTAGGAATCAGTCTGGCTGCCTCTTCTCGACTAAAGTCTTCTGGAGTGTCATCATGCAGACGAGCAGCAAACATACCATAGGCAATGGTTTGAGCATAAATATCAGCAAAATCCTCTTTCTTTAGTTCTTGAATGAGCACTTCCTTAAATGCTTTATATTGTGCCTGTAGGTTGTCATTTTCATAACTTTCTGTCTCATCTTTCATCGCAGTTTCAATTATATTTGCTAAAAGACGAGCCTTACCAGCCATCAGTTTTGCCAAGCGTGGAGCAGAAGTAATACGTTGAATAGCAGATGAACCTAAATGCTGAATCATGTTGACAAATTTATCTTCAGCTTCAATAATGCCAACAATCTTATCACCTTTAATTTCTGCAATCCTCACACTATCTACAAATTCTCCATTTTCATATAGGTGAAAGTCCAGATAGTCTGTAAAAATAATATTATCAAGAGCCTGTTTATAACGATCGAATTGTTCTTTGTGACCAGACTTATTACGTCCGTCAAGGTCATTATCATCAATATCCTTTGCTTCAACAAAGAAAATTGGAAGATGATCTTTCTCACTTGAAACAATATAATCAGGTGCGCCACACTCAAAATGAGCAGGTTCATTTGTTACCACCATCTTTGGCAACAAACTCTGCAATAAATCCTTTAGAGCTGGACGATAAGAATGTTCACGTGCAATACCTGTTTTATATTGCTTATTTAGTTCGTCAATATATTGTTTTAGACTCATATTTGATATATTTTTCTTTAGGTTTCTTCTAATCTGCAAAATTACAAAAAAATTCCAATAAAACAAAGAAAATCGTAATATTTTTCAGAAAATAAGTTTTTTGCGTTTTAATCCTCCCCCACTCCCTCTGTATGGCTACAAGGCCCATGAACACTGGGCTCAAGCTGAGGGAGAGGTACTTTTGACCACTCCCTCACCCTACACTCAACCCCTCCCTCAACCCCTCCCTCATCGGCTTTTGCATTTTGGAGTTGAGAGTGTAAACTACAAAGTGTATTATTTTACCTTAAGGCTAAAAGTTGGTCCGTCCTTACGGACTCCCTGTCCGTGCCCGACGGACCGAGAGTTCGCTCACGTCGGAAAAGCGAAAATCATAGGCGTGACAGCGTGACGCTTAAGCCATATATGACAAGGGGCAATTGGCCTGTCATAGCTAGGAAAATATGCTAAAGAGCGGTAACGTGACATCGTGTCATCGTGTCATTTGGTATTTCAATAATCGTGACTTTAAGGGTCTATTAATTTTTATATATATTATATATAATATATATATAAAGTTTAAAATATAGTATTTGTCACACTTTTCGTTGCTCTCTAATACTGAATATGGAAAATGCATTTGACACGATGACACGATGTCACGATGTCACGAACAATAAGTAATAATCTTCTACGAATTGGGTTATAACAGAGGCGCGCCAAATGGTTTTTGAATAGCATAACAAAAAGGAGTATAACTATATTTATATTATATATATATATAATATAAAAAATTGTAGAGAAAAAAATTAGCTAATTGCAAAATTGCAATGGCGCGCATGGCGCGCATGGTACGCCTCCAACACCGCTTAAATTTATTAACACCTTTTAACTCACCAAAATACTCTTCAAAACCTATTGTGGGGGTGATAAAAAAGCAGTACCTTTGCCGATGGATTTGAGAGATAAAGTTTAAAGTTTAGAGTTTAGAGTTGAGAGTCAGTTTAAAAGTTAAAAGTAGAAAGTTTATGAAAGAGAATAAAACCGCAACATTGCACTCGGAAATGAGAGGGAAAAATTGCAACCCTTAAGGGTAACAATTGCGAGCATTAATGGTAGCAAAAATTTGCTACAGGCGCATAAAAAAAATTTTTAGGCGCCTAAAACAAAAAAACAGCGTTCTTTACTTATTGATACAACTTTTACGGCCTTACCAATTATCGTCTTCATTACCTATCAGACCGTTCTTGACTGCTTCTTCTATCTTATCCATGATGGCATTAGAATAGGCATGGGTCATGACGAGGGCTTTGGCGCAGGTGCGTTTCTGGGAATCTTTCTCTACGAAGGGATAGCGCAGGTCTATCTGCCATTGTTCGTCATAGAGGTGTCTGTCCGTCTTGTCGGCATTCATGCGCTTACCATCACCATAGACATCTTTGCGTCTGTTACGGTCTCTGTCCGTCTCTGTCAGACCTCCCAGCCATCCGCCACTCTCTACCTTCAGCACATCATAGTTCTGCACAGTATATGTCACACGCACCTTGCCGTCTTTGATGTCTATCCTGATAATAGGCGTGATATTCACAATGTAGCGATATAGTGTGCCTGTATGGTCGGCAATAGCATCGATGGTGGATGAGATGATAATGCAGCCAGCATCCTTATCGTTGAGAGTTATGGCCTGCTTATCCTTAAAGGTAGCGGTGGCCCAATAATTGAGCATCACATAGAGCTGTTGTTTGGTCTTGCCAGGAGCCTCAATAACCTCTTGATAGGTCATAGACTGATTTTTATCGAAGCGTACGTCTTTGGCGAGGTTTGCAGCTGCATCAAGCCATTTGTCACCATATCTTTCTTTGGCATACTTCTCAAGGTCGGCAGCACGCATCACTTGTGCATTAACTGGCATTGCAATTCCACAAAGACTGAGCAGAATGGTAAGTACTATATTTTTTATCATAGCAAGTATCTTTTGAACTTTGTCGAGTGACAACAATATCGCGTTTCCGCTGCAAAATTATATAAAAGTATCTGAACACACAAGAAAAAAATAACATTTATTTGTTGGTATGAAAAAAAATTCGTAACTTTGCGCGGAATTAATCTAAGATTAAAAAATTAAAAACATTATAAACTAAAATGCTTACATTAAAACTTATTACAGAAGAGAAGGCTCGCGTCATTGCGGGATTGAATAAGAAACACTTTCCTAATGCTGAGCAGGCTATCGAGGAGGTGATTGCTGTTGACAAGAAACGTCGTGAATCACAACAGGAACTGGACAACTGCCTCTCAGAACAGAAGAAGGAGGCCAGCCGCATTGGCATGCTAATGAAGCAGGGCGACAAAGAGGCTGCAGAAAAGGCTAAGGCTGACGTTGCAGCCTTGAAGGAAAAGAGTAAGGCATTGGAAGAGGAGAAGGCTAATGCAGAACAGCAGCTCGTAACATTGCTGTGCCAGATTCCTAACATTCCTTACGACGAAGTACCAGAAGGACGTGCTGCTGAGGATAACCATGTGGTAAAGAGTAACCTGAAGGAGTGTGACGGCACAGATACCGTAGGCAACTGGGATGTTAACCCTTCACTGGGTATCGCTAATCCCCTGCCCCACTGGGAGCTGGCTAAGAAATATAACCTCATCGACTTCGACTTGGGCGTAAAGATTACTGGTGCCGGATTCCCTGTCTATATCGGTTTGGGAGCACGTCTGCAGAGAGCCCTCATCAACTTCTTCCTCGATCAGGCTCGTGCTGCAGGATATACAGAGATAATGCCTCCAACAGTCGTTAACCAGGCTTCTGGCTACGGCACAGGACAGTTGCCAGACAAGGAGGGTCAGATGTATCATTGTGAAGTAGATGACCTTTATCTCATCCCAACAGCTGAGGTGCCTGTAACAAACATCTATCGCGATGTAATCCTCGACGAGAAGGACCTGCCTATCAAGAACTGTGCTTACACACAATGCTTCCGTAGAGAGGCTGGCAGCTATGGTAAGGACGTGCGTGGTCTTAACCGCCTGCATGAATTCTCCAAGATAGAGATTGTACGCATCGACAAGCCTGAGCACTCAAAGGAGTCTCACAAGGAGATGCTGGAGCATGTAGAGGGATTGCTGAAGAAGTTGGAGTTGCCTTACAGAATCTTGTTGCTGTGTGGTGGTGACCAGAGCTTCACATCATCTATCTGCTACGACTTCGAGGTTTATTCTGAGGCACAGGGTCGTTGGCTCGAGGTATCTTCTGTATCAAACTTTGATACATACCAGGCAAACCGCCTGAAGTGTCGCTATCGCAACAGCGAGACAAAGAAGACAGAACTCTGCCACACCTTGAACGGTTCTGCCCTTGCCCTTCCTCGCATCGTCGCTGCTATCCTCGAAAACAACCAGACAGAGGACGGCATCAAAGTGCCAGCAGCGTTGGTTCCATATATGGGTACAGACATTATAAAATAATAGTCAAAGGTCTAAGGTCAAAGGTCTAAGGCTCCGATTATTCAGATTATTCCGATTATTCAGATACAAAAATATTATGTTCAAAATTCTTTCTAAAAAGCAATTCTCCGAGAAGGTATTCTGTATGGAGATTGAGGCTCCCTTGATTGCGAAGAGTCGCAAGCCGGGAAACTTTGTTATCGTGCGTGTTGACAAGCACTCTGAACGTATGCCACTTACTATCGCCGATGCTGACATCGAAAGAGGATGCATCATGCTGGTGATACAAGAGGTTGGTATGTCATCAACAAAACTCTGCAATCTGAATGTAGGTGATTCTGTTGCAGACATCGTAGGACCTCTCGGCAACCCTACACACATCGAGAAGTTCGGTACTGTTATCTGTGCCTGTGGTGGTCTGGGTGCTGCTCCTATGCTCCCTATCATCCGTGGTCTGAAGGCTGCTGGCAACAGAGTACTCTCTGTCATAGCAGGACGTACTGCTGACCTCGTAATCATGGAGGACGAGATTCGTGCTTCTTCTGACGAGGTAATCATCATGACTGACGATGGCTCTAAGGGCGAGAAGGGTGTCGTAACAGTCGGCATCGAGAAGTTCTGCCAGCAGGAGCACATCGATAAGGCATTCGCTATTGGACCTCCAATCATGATGAAGTTCTCTTGCCTCATGACACAGAAGTATGGCATCTCAACAGACGTTTCTCTGAACACTATCATGGTTGACGGAACTGGTATGTGTGGTGCCTGCCGTCTGACAATCGGTGGCAAGACAAAGTTTGTCTGCATCGACGGTCCTGAGTTTGACGGTGCCCTCGTTGACTGGGACGAGATGTTCAAGCGCATGGGAACCTTCAAGCGTGAAGAACAGGAAGAGATGGAACACTATGCTGACCACGTTTATCAGGATGTGGAAACAGGATATAATGAGCATACCGACGTCAAGATGGACAATGCTCCTGTTGACGACTCTATCGAAGTGCTCACAGACCGTAAGGCTCCTTGGCGTGAAGAGCTCCGCAAGAGCATGAAGCCAAAAGAGCGTACAGCTATTCCACGTGTCGTAATGCCTGAACTGGACCCGGTATATCGTGCTACAACACGTACAGAAGAGGTGAACCAGGGCCTTACGAAGGAGATGGCTCTCACAGAGGCTAAGCGTTGTCTCGACTGTGCTAACCCTTCTTGTGTAGAGGGTTGTCCTGTAAACATCAATATTCCTTCATTCATCAAGAATATCGAGCGTGGTCAGTTCCTGGCTGCTGCCAAGGTGCTGAAGAACACTTCTGCCCTGCCTGCTGTCTGCGGACGTGTATGTCCTCAGGAGAAGCAATGTGAGAGCAAGTGTATCCACCTGAAGATGAACGAGCCAGCTGTAGCAATAGGTTATCTGGAGCGCTTTGCTGCTGACTATGAGAGACAGAGCGGAAACATCTCTCTGCCTGACGTAGCACCTTCTAACGGCATAAAGGTAGCTGTTGTTGGTTCTGGTCCTGCAGGACTCTCTTTCGCTGGCGATATGGTGAAGAAGGGTTACGACGTTTACGTCTTTGAGGCTCTTCACGAAATCGGCGGTGTGCTGAAATATGGTATTCCAGAGTTCCGTCTGCCTAACGCTATCGTGGACGTTGAGATAGAGAACCTCCGCAAGATGGGTGTTCACTTCCAGACAGATGTTATCGTGGGTAAGTCTATCACTACTGACGAACTCGAGGCACAGGGCTTCAAGGGTATCTTCGTCGCTTCTGGTGCTGGATTGCCAAACTTCATGAATATACCTGGTGAAAACCTCATCAACATAATGTCATCTAATGAGTACCTCACTCGTGTGAACCTCATGGATGCTGCAAACCCAAAGACTGATACTCCTATCAACCTTGGTAAGAACGTCCTCGTCGTTGGTGGTGGTAATACTGCTATGGACTCTTGCCGTACAGCAAAGCGTCTTGGAGCAAATGTGACATTGGTTTATCGTCGCTCTGAGCAGGAGATGCCAGCACGTCTTGAGGAGGTAAAGCATGCTAAGGAAGAGGGTATCACATTCCTCACCCTGCATAACCCGGTAGAATATATCGGCGACGAGAAGGGTGCTGTGCAGCAGGCTGTCCTCGAAGTGATGAAACTGGGTGAACCAGATGCTTCTGGTCGTCGTTCTCCAGAACCAACAGGCGAGAAGATTACCATCGACGTTGATCAGGTAGTCGTTGCCATTGGCGTTTCTCCTAACCCACTCGTTCCAAAGTCTATAAAGGGATTGGAACTGGGTCGCAAGAATACCATCGCAGTAAACGAGGGCATGCAGTCAAGCCGCTCTAACATCTATGCCGGTGGTGATATCGTGCGTGGTGGCGCTACTGTTATCCTCGCTATGGGTGATGGCAGAAATGCTGCCAAGAATATGGACGAAATGCTTAGCAAATAACGGTTAACGGTTAAAGGTTAACGGTTAAAGGTTAACGGTTAAAGACCTGAAACCTGAAACTTGAAACTCAATGTTCAATGATACCAGAATCAGAATTACCAATAAATGCAGATGGAAGCGTATTCCATCTGCATTTGCGTCCTGAACAGATTGCTGACAAGATAATCCTTGTTGGCGATCAGGATAGAGTCACTATGGTAGCAAAGTATTTTGACACCATAGAGTGCGAAGTACAGAGTCGCGAATTCCATACTATCACAGGCACTTACAAGGGCAAGCGCATCAGTTGTGTCTCTACTGGCATAGGATGCGACAACATCGACATTGTGATGACAGAACTCGATGCCCTCGTGAATATAGACCTCGAAAAACGTGAGGTAAAACAGGAACTCAAGACTCTCGAACTGGTGCGTCTGGGTACTTGTGGTGGCCTGCAGCCATTCACTCCGATAGGCTCTTTTATAGCATCAGTAAAGAGTATAGGCTTTGATGGCTTGCTGAACTATTATGCAGGACGCGACGAGGTGTGCGATTTAGCCCTCGAAAAGGCGTTCATGAAAGACATGCTGTGGTCAGCGAAAAAGCCTGCACCTTATGTGGCTGTTGCTGACAAGGACCTCATAGAGCGCGTTGCCGGTGACGATATGGTTAAGGGTATCACCTGTGCCTGCGGAGGATTCTATGGCCCGCAGGGACGAGAGGTGCGTCTGGCAATACAAGACCCTGACCAGAACGAAAAGATAGAGGCCTTCGAATATGACGGTCTGAGGATTTGTAACTTCGAAATGGAATCATCGGCTCTTGCAGGACTTGCTGCTTTGCTGGGACATAAGGCGATGACGTGTTGCATCGTTGTTGCCAACCGCTACAACAAAGAGATGAATACGGAATATAAATCCTCAATTACTGACCTGATAGAATTAGTACTTGAAAGAATATGATTCCTTATCTCGACATATTCAAACAATTGTGTACTATTCCTCGTCCTTCGCATAAGGAGCAGGCTGTAGCTGACTTTTTGTGTCAATTTGCCGAGGAACACCGTCTTACATATAAGCGCGATGCGAACAACTGTGTGGTGATAGAGAGTCCCGCGACGCCTGGCTACGAAGACAGGGAGCCTATCGTGATGCTCAACCACATGGATATGGTTTGTGTGGCGGAAGAGGGATATGCCGTCCCTGGACCTGTGACACCGATAGAATATGACGAAGACGGTGAACACTGGATGCGTGCTGACCACACCTCTTTAGGTGCTGATAACGGCATAGGATTATCCATAGCATTGAGCATACTTTCTGACGACACACTACCCCACCCTAAACTCGAAGTTCTTACAACAACATGTGAGGAAACGGATATGTCGGGAGCGGCCAATATGGCTCCTGATTTCTTCAAAGGCAAGCGCATCCTGAATATCGACTCCGAGGCATATGACGAGATAACTGTAGCATCAGCTGGAGCACACATACAGGTGGCCCATCTGCCTTACAAACGCATCGCTATGCCTGAAGGATATGTGACACTATCTGTTGCTGTTGCTGGCGGACAAGGTGGACATAGTGGTGTAGATATAGGAAAAGGACGTGCTAACGCCATAAAGATATTGTGTAACCTGCTTTTGGTAGCAATACGTCAGGCAAACATAAAGCTATATATTATAAATATAAAAGGTGGGCAGGCTTATTCTGCCATCCCTGGCGAGGCGCAGGCGAAGATATGTATTCCGAAAGAAGACTTGGATGCTTTCAACACCCTCGTAGGGCAATGTAACGATGCTGTCAAGGCGCAGTATTCTGTTACAGACCCTGATGTGATCATTACGTCAGAAACGGCAGTATGGCATTCCTCAGTAATAAACGAAGAGGGAACACACCTGATACTGGCAAGCGTCAACGGCATCCCTGTCGGACCTGTCACCATGCGTGAAGATGGCAACGTCGAGACCAGCAATAACATCGGCATCATAGACACGGAGGTCTCAGGTTTCAAGTTTCAGGTTTCAGGTAATTCCCAATGCCTCATCTCTTCTCACACGAGGAGTTTCTCATTGCAGGCTTTGGACGAGCTTGCTGACAATATATCAAAGATTTTCACCCTCACAGGTGCCACCGTCGATATCGTCATGCATGTAAGCTCTTGGCAGGAGGACCTTAACCATCCTTGGCTGTCGTCTGTAGGGGATGTCTTTCAGAATGTGTTGGGATTTAAGCCCACACCTGTATCAATGCACTTTGCATTGGAGGCTGGTTACTTTGTAGAGAAATTCTCTGGCATCCACATCGCCTCCATCGGACCACGCATAATGTATCCGCACAGCCCCAATGAGAAAGTATCACTTACCACAGCTGACAACATCATGAAGGTAGTGAGGGAGGTGGTGGTTAGAGGGTAAGAGGTAAGAGGAAAAAGTTTAAAACTTAAAGATAAAATACCATGAATTCTTATTCTACTGAACAGATTCGTAAATTGACTGGGACTGTATTGGGTCCGTTGTGTGCTGTTTTACTATGGCTGATACCTATGGAGGGTTTGTCCGACCAGGCGCATCATCTGTTGGCAGTGATGTCGCTGATAGCTATCTGGTGGATAACGGAGCCCGTGGCAATCCCCATCACATCACTGTTGGGACCTACGCTGTGTGTAGTGCTGGGCATCGTTCCCTTACAAGAAGCCTTTGAGCAGTTTGCCAACCCTATGATATTCCTCTTCTTGGGTGGTTTCCTGCTGGCAAAGGGTATGATGGTGAACGGTCTGGACAAACGTATTGCATATGGCATCATGTCAATGAAATGGGTCGGCGACTCGCCCAGACGCATATTCCTTGCTATCGGACTTGCGTGTATCCTATGTTCCGGATGGGTAAGCAATACTGCTACGGCTGCGATGATGTTCCCTATCTCCCTCGGACTGTTGGAGGCTATTCGCGAAATGATGGCTAACAATGGCAAGATAATCGACCTTAAAAACTATAAATATGCTACGGGAATGATGCTGATGACGGCTTATGCCTGCAGCATCGGTGGTGTGATGACGCCTATCGGAACACCTCCGAACATCATCATGATAGGCTTTTTGGACCAACTGGCACCACAGGCTCCGAAGATTTCATTCTTCCAGTGGATGATATGGGGAACAGCAGCAATGATAATCTATTTTATTCTTACATACATCATACTGTGGCGTATGTTCCCTGCCGATGTTAAGCGCATTGATGGTGCCAAGGAATTTATACAGAAGTCTGTCGATTCGTTAGGCAAGTGGACACGCGCCCAGAAGAACACCATGATAGCCTTTTTCACAGCCTTTGTGCTGTGGGTAGGCCCAAGCTTTTTGAGCATTGCATACGACAGCGATTCCGAGGTGATGACATTCTTCGACACCCACTTGCCCGAAGCCGTTGCGGCAATGATTGGCGGACTCTTGCTGTTCTTCCTGCCCGTAAACCTGAAGAAGGGCGAGATGACAATGACCTGGAAGGAGGGTGTAGAAGGTATAGAATGGGGCACCCTGATTCTTTTTGGCGGTGGCTTGTCAATGGGTGCCATGATGTATAGCACGGGGCTGTCTTCATGGATTGGTATAGGACTAAAGGAGGCTTTGGGAGGCAATCCGTCTGAATGGCTCTTCGTAGGAATGTTCTGTGTGGCATCTCTGCTGATGTCGGAACTCACCTCTCATACGGCAGCCACAAACCTCATGGCACCGGTAGCCATAGGGGCTGCCCTGTCGTTAGGATTCAGCCCTATACCTGTTGCCGTCGGCATCGCGCTGTCATCGTCACTCGGATTCATGATGCCTGTCTCTACACCTCCTAACGCCATAGTGTATTCATCCGGTTATATTCCTATAACAAAGATGATAAAGTCGGGAGCAATCATCGACTTGATAGGAATATTCCTGGTTACGATACCTGTTTTGATGCTTCTCGTAAAATATGTTATGGGAGTTGATTGAAAGGTGAAAGGTGAAATAAAAATCCCCCTTCTGACTAACAGAAAGGGGATTTTTTATTTATTTGTCGTAGAAGGATATATTACTTGTTCACCTGGAACTTTGTAATACCTTCCTTTATGAAGCCTACTATCTGGTTTGCAGCAGCGAGACCGGCATTTGTGTTAGCCTCAGCTGTCTGTGCACCCATCTTCTTTGGTGTGGAGAAGTAGCGGCCCTCGAACTTCTTGAAGTCTGCATCAGCATCTGGCATGATGTCTGTGATATACTTCAGGTCTTCGCGCTCTGTCATGAGTTTCAGCAGACCAGCCTCGTCGATAACTTCCTTACGAGCACTGTTGATGAGGATGGCACCCTTCTTCATTGTAGAACAGAGGTCGTAGTTGATGCTCTGCTTTGTCTCTGCTGTTGCAGGGATGTGGAGAGAAACGATGTCAGCCTCCTTGAAGAGTTCTGCCTGTGAAGCGCAAGCCTTAACGCCTGCAGCCTCGATAACGTCAGCAGGGCAGTAAGCATCGTATGCATAAACGTCCATACCGAAGCCCTTTGCTATACGAGCTACGTTGCGACCTACATTACCAAAAGCAAGGATACCGAGCTTCTTACCCATCAGCTCAGAACCAGACTTGCCGTTATAGAAGTTACGAACGCAATAAACGAGGAGGCCGAGCACCAACTCAGCCACTGCGTTAGCATTCTGACCAGGAGTGTTCATAACAACTACATTGTGTGCAGTTGCAGCTGCGAGGTCAACGTTGTCATAACCAGCGCCGGCACGAACGACAATCTTAAGATTCTTTGCAGCATCCATTACCTCTGCATCAATCTTATCAGAACGTATGATGATAGCATCAACGTCTGCTACAGCAGCAAGGAGCTGTGCCTTCTCTGTATATTTCTCAAGAAGAGCAAGTTCAAAACCAGCCTTCTCAATAATCTCTTTTATTCCAGCAACAGCAGAAGCAGCGAATGGCTTCTCTGTTGCAATTAAAACTTTTGCCACTTTCTTTTATTTATTGAAAATTGAACATTGAAAATTGAAATTTAGTGCTGAGCCTCAAATTCCTTCATGCAAGCAACGAGAGCCTGACAGCCTTCGATAGACATAGCATTGTAGCAAGAAGCGCGGAAGCCACCTACATCACGATGACCCTTAACACCTACCATACCCTTAGAAGTAGCAAATGCCATAAACTCATCCTGCAACTCCTGATACTCTGGCTTAAGAACGAATGTGATGTTCATGAGTGAACGAGAATCCTCTTCTGCTGTACCAACAAAAAGCTTGTTGCGATCAATCTCACCATAAACGATTTCTGCACGCTGCTTAGCAAGCTTATCCATAGCTACAACACCACCCTGAGCCTTGATATAGCGGAGGTTCATGAGTGCAGCATAGATAGGCACTACAGGAGGAGTATTGAACATAGAACCCTTCTTTACGTGTGTACGATAGTCGAGCATTGTAGGAATAGGACGAGAAACCTTGCCCAGAGCGTCTTCCTTAACAATAACGAATGTAACACCTGCCATAGAGAGGTTCTTCTGTGCGCCACCATAAATCATAGCGTACTTGCTAACATCAACAGGACGAGAGAGAATGTCTGATGACATATCTGCAATCATTGGAACTGGTGAATCCAAATCATAACGCATCTCTGTACCATAGATGGTATTGTTGCTTGTGATGTGGAAATAGTCAGCATCTGTAGGAATAGTGAAATTCTTTGGGATGTAAGTAAAGTTCTTGTCAGCAGAAGATGCTACCTCTACAACCTCACCAAAGAGTTTTGCTTCCTTCTCAGCCTTTGTAGCCCAGACACCAGTATTAAGATATGCTGCCTTCTTCTCAAGGAAGTTGTAAGGAACCATGCAGAACTCCAGTGATGCGCCACCACCGAGGAACAATACCTTGTAACCCTCTGGGATGTCGAGAAGCTCCTTCATAAGAGCCTCTGCCTCATCAACGATAGGCTGGAAATTCTTTGCACGATGTGAAATCTCCATAAGAGAAAGTCCTGAATTATCAAAATCAAGACAAGCAGCTGCAGTCTGCTCAATTACCTCACGTGGGAGAATTGATGGACCTGCATTAAAATTGTACTTCTTCATAATCTTTTTTATTTTATATAAAATATAATTTCTATCAATTAGACCGCAAAGTTACACATTTTGTGTGAAAATAGCAAATTTAATTGCGCAGTTTTTATTTTTTGAGCAAAATATGAACACTTTTATGAGAAAATGATAAGCAAACTTATCAATATGCCAAAAAGAAAGATATTTCTTGCCGTCTTTCCGAGTATTTTATTCAATGCCCTACCCGATTTAATCATACGCATCTGATTCCAACTCTGTACGAACAGAAAATATACGCAAAAACAGAGTAGCATATTCTTCTCGCTCCATCCGTATTGGAAGAGGACAGCAACAAGGGCCAATGTTGGTAATGTGATATAAAGCCATTCGGTATATTTCTTACCTATCATTACAACAAGAGTACGTTTACCTGCATTTCTGTCGTTATCAAAATCACGATAGTTATTGACGATAAGTAATGTATCTACTACAAGACCACAGGCGATGCCTAATATCCAAGGCATTATGCCACACACAAGATAAGAGGTAAAGCATACTGGCACTATGCCAAAGAATACCAATACCAATAAATCGCCCATTCCTAATCCTGCAAGACATGTAGTATAAAGGAAGCAGAATAGTATGCAAAAAGCTCCTACGAGTATCATTTCCCATCCGCCAACTAATATCAATGGTAATCCTACAAGTCCGGCAATCGCAGTTGTTACAGCCATAGCCCACCGCATAGCCTTCAGAGACACCCATCCCATAGCGCATGCTCGCTCAGGACCTAAGCGGGTCTCATTATCATTGCCATGAATACAATCGAAATAATCATTCACGAAGTTGGCATCTATCTGCATTATCATAGCAAAAAGAAAACACAATACATTTGCCACAATACGAGTAGTGAGTTCCTCATTCGACATTACAGAGAGATTAGTATCTAATAATGTCTTCCATGCGAATGCAGAACCCAACATAACAGGTACCATAGCGCCCGAAAGCGTTTTAGGACGAGCTGCAAGTATCCATGCCTTAAAAGAATTCTGACGAATGTTATCCGAATTGTTTGCCTTACCTGTTTTTATGTCAATGACCATAATTCTTCAAACTTTTCTCTGAGAAGCGTCTTATTATTTATTATGTTGCGAAGTTCAGACAGGTCTTTCTCATTCTGTGAACCTTCAATCCACAACTTTATATATCCTGCTGTGGAATATTTCTCCTGCATGTGTTCACAAAAACGTTTCCAGTGTTCCTCCTTTGTCATTTCCAGATAATGGGACATACCATATTGTATAGTACGTTTGAAAACAGACGTAGGATTAAGGTCTCTATCAGCCTCAGCAACAATCTTTCCATATATAGAACGTGGAGCCCTGGAAGCTGAAGCACGATGGTCCTCGACTGCTTCCTTCATTATCCTTATCTGCATTTCAGAGAACCATTTCCTCAATCGCTGATCTGCTTGAAGGATTTTTCCTGATGTGATATGATGTATGGCTCGTGGTCCCTCAAGACCCAAATCATGGTATGCAGCAATAACATATGCCATATCTTCATCAGCACCCATTCTCTGAGCAATAGATACCGAAGAACGTATTACACGAGTAACATGCTCCATATTATGTGCAACATCGAACGCAGCATACCTTGGTAGGATGTCACGTTCGATGAATGCCATGATTTCTAAATTAACCAATATTAATCGGGAAATTATAGATTCAAAAAAATTACAACTTTAAACCTTTCAGCACTTCTGCTATCTTCTGGCGTGTCGTCAATCGTGTTGGTACGAGTGGCAGACGAAGATTGTTCTTCAACAGTCCCATTTCAGACATCAAGGCCTTCACACCAGCAGGATTGCCATCTACAAAGAGGAGGCTATAGAGGTCTGTAAACTTGTGATGTATCTTCTGAGCGGCCTCAAACTGTCCACGGAATTCCAAACGTATCATTCTGGAGAATTCCTTTGGAAGAGCATTTCCTATTACAGAAATAACTCCAACAGCACCTGTTGCTATCATATGGAATGTAATAGCATCATCACCAGACAGCACCTCAAAATCTTTTGGCTTATACTTTATTATTTCGTCAACTTGTTCTATAGAACCACTTGCTTCTTTGATAGCAACGATATTTTCACAATCGTTTGCAAGACGGCAAGTTGTCTCAGGTTTCAGATTTATACCAGTACGCCCAGGAACGTTATACATTACAATAGGCAATTTGGTAGCTGCTGAAATAGCTTTAAAGTGTTGATATAATCCCTCTTGAGAAGGCTTATTATAATAAGGACATATACTAAGTATGCCATCTATACCACTAAAGTCACCTGTCTTGAGAGTCTCCACAATAGCAGCAGTATTATTCCCGCCACAACCCATAAGGAGAGGAACTCTGCCATTTACCTGCTTAACGATAAACTCCTTTACAGCCCAATACTCTTCCGTAGAAAGGCAAGGAGTCTCACCAGTAGTAGCAAGGATGCAGAGAAAATCTGCATCATTGCTTAATTGGTATTCTATAATGGATGATAAACTCTCGTAATCAATCTTACCATCATCCGTAAACGGAGTAACAAGGGCTATTCCTAAGCCACGAAATATATTATTCATAGTTTATTTATAATCTTGCCAAGACTTAATTCCTAAATCATCAAGTGAAAGCGTTGTGAATGCATGGATAAATGCTGATGCCAGACGGGCATTGGTGATAAGAGGAATATTATGATCTATTGCACCACGACGAATCTTGTAACCATTTGTCAGCTCGCGCTTTGTATGGTTCTTAGGAATATTCACAATAAGGTCAAACTTATGGTCATGTATCATATCCATAACGTTTGGAGTATCCTTATGTGTCTCGTCTGGCCATCCTACAGCATATGCCTTAATTTTGTTATCGTTGAGATATGTTGCAGTACCTTCTGTTGCATAGATTGTGTATCCAGCCTTCTGCAATGCCATTGCAGCATCCAGCAGAGAAGCCTTCTCCTTAGTACCACCTGATGACAACATGATACCCTTATCCTTTGATGGAATCTTGTATCCTGTTGCTATCATAGAGTTGAGAAGAGCCTCTTCGTACGAATCACCAAGACATCCTACCTCACCTGTTGATGACATATCAACACCCAGAACAGGGTCAGCATTCTGCAAACGTGCAAAAGAGAACTGACTTGACTTAACACCCATTCTGTCAATATCGAATTCTGACTTATCTGGCTTCTGATAAGGGGCATCAAGCATAATTCTTGTTGCTGTCTCAATAAAGTTGCGCTTGAGAACCTTTGATACAAATGGGAAAGAACGTGATGCGCGGAGGTTACACTCAATAACCTTTACGTCCCTACCCTTTGCCAGATACTGTATATTGAAAGGACCAGAGATATTCAGTTCTTTTGCAATAGCACGAGACATCTTCTTAATCTGACGTATAGTTGCGAAAGTAATATCCTGTGCAGGGAATACCATAGTAGCATCACCAGAGTGAACACCTGCATACTCAATGTGCTCAGAGATACCATATTCTACAACCTCACCATTTTGTGCAACGCCATCAAATTCTATCTCGTTCGTCTCCTGCATAAATTGAGAAACGACAACAGGATACTCCTTACTTACCTCAGAAGCAGCAGCCAAGAAACGCTTTAATTCTTCGTCATCATAGCAGACATTCATTGCTGCTCCAGAAAGTACGTATGAAGGTCTTACAAGAACTGGGTAACCAACTTCTTCAATAAACTTATTGATATCATCCATTGATGTCAGGGCACTCCACTTAGGCTGATCAATTCCAAGCTGGTCAAGCATAGAAGAGAACTTTCCTCTGTTCTCTGCTCTATCAATAGATACTGGGCTAGTACCCAAGATAGGCACACTCTGGCGATGAAGTTTCATTGCAAGGTTATTTGGTATCTGTCCACCTACAGAAACAATCACACCACGTGCCTGTTCAAGGTCGAAGACATCCAAAACACGTTCGAACGAAAGCTCGTCAAAATAGAGTCTGTCACACATATCGTAGTCAGTAGAAACTGTCTCAGGGTTATAGTTAATCATAATTGATTTATAACCCAACTTACGTGCTGTCTGAATAGCATTTACTGAACACCAGTCGAATTCTACTGAAGAACCGATACGATATGCACCAGAGCCGAGAACGATAACACTCTTCTCATTTTTATAATAGTTAACATCATAACCCTCTACTGCATATGTCATATACAGATAGTTTGTGAGTTCAGGATGTTCAGATGCAACGGTCTCGATGCGTTTTACTGCAGGAAGGATACCCAACTTCTTACGATACTGTCTTACAGCAAGATTTTCCTTCTCCATGTTTGTTCCTTCTGTCTTCAGGACAAAACGTGCAATCTGGAAATCAGAGAAGCCAAGTACCTTTGCCTGACGCATTACGTCAGCAGGAATATCTGTTACCTCATTATATGTCTGCAACTTATGCTTGAAGTCCACTATATTCTTCATGCGCTCTATAAACCAAGGGTCAATCTTGGTGAGCTCATAAAGACGCTCAATAGTATATCCATTCTCCAAAGCCTGTGCGATAGCGAATATACGCATATCTGTAGGATTTGACAACTCTTCATCAAGATCATCAAACTTAATATGATCATTGCCAACAAAGCCGTGCATACCCTGACCAATCATACGCAGTCCCTTCTGAAGCATTTCTTCGAAAGAACGACCAATTGACATAATTTCACCTACAGACTTCATAGAAGAACCAATCTTACGGCTTACTCCTGTGAACTTGGTAAGGTCCCAACGAGGAATCTTACAAATCATATAGTCAAGAGAAGGAGCTACATACGCAGAGTTAGGAGTACCCATCTCACCAATCTGATCAAGGGTATATCCGAGGGCAATCTTTGCAGCAACGAAAGCAAGAGGATAACCAGTAGCCTTTGATGCCAAAGCTGAAGAACGACTCAAACGTGCATTAATCTCAATGATACGATAGTCATTATTCTCTGCATTGAAAGCAAACTGGATGTTACATTCACCTACAATATTCAGATGGCGGACACACTTGATAGTAATATCCTGCAACATCTTAACCTGCTCTTCAGTAAGAGAACATGTTGGTGCAACAACAATTGACTCACCTGTATGTATTCCCAATGGATCGAAGTTTTCCATTGATGCCACAGTGAAGCAATGGTCATTAGCATCACGAATACACTCGAATTCTATTTCTTTCCATCCCTTCAAGCTTTCCTCTACCAAAACCTGTGGTGCAAAAGTGAATGCACTTTCTGCAATTTCCATAAAGGTCTTTTCATCTGGGCACACACCAGAACCCAAACCACCTAATGCATAAGCTGAACGTATCATGATAGGATAACCTATGCGACGTGCTGTTGCGACAGCATCTTCCAATGTCTCACATGCCTGTGATACAGGTACCTTAAGGTCTATCTTATTTAATTCTTTAACAAAGAGGTCTCTATCCTCTGTGTTCATGATTGCCTGTACTGATGTTCCTAATACCTGAACACCATATTCTTTTAGGACACCCGTCTTATAAAGTTCTGTACCACAGTTTAATGCTGTCTGACCACCAAAAGCCAGAAGAATTCCGTCAGGACGTTCTTTCTTGATAACCTCTGTAACGAAATGTGTATTAACAGGAAGGAAGTATACTTTATCTGCGATTCCTTCACTAGTCTGGATCGTTGCAATGTTTGGATTTATAAGAACACTGCTAATACCTTCTTCACGTAAAGCTTTAAGTGCTTGTGAACCAGAATAGTCAAATTCACCTGCCTGACCAATTTTTAGGGCGCCAGAACCCAGAACGAGAACTTTTTTCATTGTTTATTTATCTTTTAAACCTTAAATTTCTAATTTTTATATTTTATTCTACAGTCACTGATTTTGCCAAATTGCGTGGTTGATCAACATTCAATCCTTTTGCAACAGCAACGTGATATGACAGAAGTTGGAGAGGAATAACACTAAGTAACGGAGCAAGACAAGCTAATGTTTGAGGCACTTCTATCACCTCATCAACCATTTTCTTTATTTCTTCGTCACCTTCCGTAACAATTGCGATTATATGTCCCTTTCGTGATATTACTTCCTGCATGTTAGAAATAATTTTCCTGTAGAGTTTATGATGGGTTGCTATAAATACCACAGGCATTTCTTCATCAACAAGAGCAATCGGACCATGTTTCATTTCCGCAGCAGGGTAACCTTCTGCATGAATATAACTAATTTCCTTCAGTTTCAATGCGCCCTCCAACGCCACAGGATAGTTCCATCCACGACCCAAATACAAGAAGTTATGGGCAAAGGTAAACTTCACCGCCAACTTTTGTATCTTATCATTCTGCTCTAATACCTTTTTTATTTTGTCAGGAATAAGTTGTAACTCTTTTATTGTTTCTTCAAACTCGTCTTCTTCTACAGTACCTTTTGCCATTCCAAGAGCTAAGGCTATCATTGTCAATACAACGACCTGACCTGTGAAAGCTTTTGTAGAAGCCACACCTATTTCAGGTCCAACATGGATATATGTACCAGTATCAGATTCCCTGGCAATGCTCGAACCAACACCATTTACTATACCAAATATCAAGGCACCCTTCTCTTTTGCCATTTGTATGGCAGCTAAGGTATCTGCAGTTTCCCCTGATTGTGAAATTGCCATCACAACGTCATTGGGCTCTATGACTGGATTGGAATAGCGAAATTCTGAAGCGTATGCCACCTCAACAGGGATACGACAGAAATGTTCTATCAGTTGTTTTCCTATCAATCCAGCATGCCATGATGTTCCACATGATACTATTACGATACGTTTAGCTTGTAGCAACTCTCTGCGATGTCCTCTGACAGCAGACAAAAGCACATCAGGATGATGAGTAAAAGGAGATTCTATCACACGTCCACTCATACAATCTTTCAACACATTAGGCTGATCAAAAATCTCTTTGAGCATGAAATGTGGAAATCCCTCGTGATCGAGCATGGACAAATCAACATCTACCTCCTTAATTTCTGTTTCAGACTTTTCCCCACTGAGGTTATAAACTCGTAGTTGCTCACCTCTTTCTATTACAGCAACCTCTTCATCTTTGAGATATACTATGTGATTTGTATATTCTGCGATAGGAGAAGCATCTGATGCTAGGAAAAATTCTGAATTATCATCGACAACGCCAACAGCTAATGGAGAAGACTTTCTTGCCGCTACCAGAACATTCGGATTTCTGGAATCTATTACAGCAATAGCATATGCGCCATACACTTTTTCCAATGCCACCCTAACAGCCGTTGGTAAATCAACAGCATTCTTCTCCATTACATATTCAATGAGTTGTACAAGAACCTCTGTATCTGTCTCACTTTTGAAGCTAAAACCATGTTTCTTCAACTGTTCACGCAAGGTGGCATAATTCTCTATTATACCATTGTGAACAAGTGTCAGATTTCCTGATTGTGAAACATGAGGGTGCGCATTCACTTCACTTGGTACTCCATGAGTAGCCCAACGTGTATGTGCAATACCAATACTACCAGAAACATCTTTCCCTTCAGCGAATTTAACTAAGTCGCTAACTTTTCCCTTTGCCTTGTACACATTGAGTTTGTGTTCCTTAGCAGAAAGCATAGCACAACCCGCTGAGTCATATCCTCTATATTCAAGCCGTTGAAGGCCCTTAATCAATATTGGATAAGCGTCCTTACTTCCTATGTAACCGACTATTCCGCACATAAAATTTATTTGTGATTTGTGTTGTTCTTATGTTATTTTGTTAAACTTATAACAAATGTTGCAAGTGACAATAATACGCTTGAAATAGGTGTCCAGAACATATAAGAGTTAACATCTGCAGAACGGGCTCTTGACTTGTGAGGTTCTATATATACAACATCATTCTGCTGTAAATAGTAAAACTCTGAATTCAGCATATTAGCATCATTCATATTATATCGTGCAGTAATTTTTTCTCCATTTGGAAGTTCACGAATCAAAAGAACGTTCGGGCGTTTGCCATATACTGAAAGGTCACCTGCCTGTGCGAGGGCTTCAATAATACTTAACCTCTCATTAGATACATTAAGTGTACGTGAGCCAGAGACCTCACCTATTACAGTAACAGTAAAACTTGAGTAACGAACTTTTACGACTGGACGTTCTTCTTCTGCAAAGTATGGTTTTACTTGGTCTAAGAGGAAATCCTCACATTGTGGACGAGTAAGACCACCAACCTTTACCTTTCCTAAGACAGGGAATGTGATATAGCCATCCTGATCTACAACATACGAATATAACTGTCTTGATACAGCGGATAGACCTGTTGAAGAGGAACCAGAAGAAGAACCACGCAAGGTCATATTAAATGGCTCTGCAGCTTCTGGATTGGTGGAAGTTACGGTAATAGTCAACTCATCATTAGGCTTAATATGAATCTCTGGACGCATTTTTACCCCCTCAAGACTCACTGAATCCATATTCTGGAAGTACGCCAGTTCTTTTGCCATCTTGCACCCTGTTAACATCACTAATGAAAAGGCTGCGACAAATACAATAATAAGTTTTTTCATTCTATTTTCTTATTTGATTAGACTAAAAATTCTCATCTATGAAATTTTCAAATCTTTCTACACCTTTACTCGTACAAATACCTCGAATTATTACGCAATGACAATTTATGAACATTTGATGATAAGTAAGATCATTCAATTCTTTTGTAGCCCTCAACATATGAAACATATTTTTCATAATTCGGTTGAAGATTGTGTAATCTATGTCACCTCGAAAATACCCTTGTGCAACACCTTTTTTAAAAAAATCGAAGGCTTTCTCACGTTGTTTGGCATTATACTCGAGCAGCATCTTCTCAACCTTAGGATATTTTACTAAGTCTGTAAAAAAGGAAGACGTTGTCTTTGCAGAAAATTCGATTTGTAAACGTAACACTTCACAAAGAATATCCATCACATTGTCTGTATGGGACAAAAAGTTTTGCAAATACTCATCTCTTTCTTCTATCAGACTTCTCAACACTCCCATAAGAATCTTCTCTTTATTAGGGAAAGCCTCATATATTGTTCGTTTTGAAACATGAATACCATGTGCTATATCATCCATGGTAACAGCTCTAATGCCATATTTCCGGAAACGTTTATCCGCCTCCTCAATAATTGCAAAACGAATATTTTTCTGTGATGGCGCCACTTATATTTAGAATGGTAAATCCTCTGCAGAATCACCTACAGGCTCCGCACTACCTACTATTGGAGCTTCAGATATCGGATTGGGTTCCTCTATATTTGGTTGAGTTGCAACTTGAGGTTGTTCATCTACAGGACGAACGTCATATGCTCTAATACTATTAAACCATCTACCATTATATTCATGCGCATCAATATCAAAAGCTATATTAACCTCTTGTCCTACTTGAATATTGAAACGCTGTAAACGATCTTCACCAAACACTTCAAAAGCCATCTTCTTTGGATACTGGTCATGGGTTTCTACAACAAATTCCTGTACCTTCCATGTATTTCCAGTTCTTTGGCTTGTACCACTGCGCTCTGGGAGTGCGCTAATAATCTTTCCTTGAATTTCCATATGTTATTTATAATGATTTTATACTTTATACTTGGATGCAAAAGTACTTTTTTTTTTTTATCTATTGTCCTTTATATGTATAAAAAAAATTGCAAGAGTTAAAAAAACTTAAACTCTTTTCGGGCCGTACCATATACTCATAGATTTTTCTTATCTTTGCGCTGATTTTCTCCAAAAGAAGTAAAGCGAACATAAAACAATCTATATAAAACTATGAGATTTACATTATCTTCTTCAGCGCTCAGCACCAAATTGGGCATTTTATCAAAAGTTATTAACACTAAGAACTCTTTGTCCATTTTGGATAGTTATCTTTTCGAGATAAGGGGCGGTCAACTTATCATTACAGCATCTGATAATGCAAACATGATGAGATGCTATGTTGCTCTTTCTGATTATGAAGGCGAAGGGGCTTTCTGTATTCCAAATCGCATTATTCAAGCAGCAGTAAAAGAACTCCCAGAACAACCTCTCACATTTGAGGTGTCTTCACCAGACAATAGTGTCAAGGTTATTTACCAGAATGGTTCTTACCGCGTTGCCGGCCAGAATGCTGATGATTATCCTAATCTGCAGCCTATTGAGAATGACGTTACTGAGATTTCCATCCCTGCCAGCACATTAGCTTCAAACATACAACGCACTATGTTTGCTACAGCTAATGATGAACTCCGCATGGTAATGAATGGTTTGTATTTCGATTTGCGCGAGGATAGCCTCAATATTGTTGCCAGCGATGGACACAAGATGGTGCGCAATATGATATTCTCATGCAAGACAACAAATCCATCATCTTTCATATTGCCAAAGAAGCCAGCAGGTCTTCTGCGTTCAGTGCTTGACCTCAATGATGAAACAGAAATTACGATTCGCTTCAATAGCAATAACGCAGAAATAAAATTCCCTGACGGAATTCTTTCATGCCGTCTTATTGAAGGGCGTTATCCTAATTATAGTAGTGTCATTCCTACAGACAATCCAAATGTCGTGAACATAGACCGTAAGGGAATGATGAGTGCATTGCGTCGTGTATTGCCATTTGCAAGCGAAAGCACACAGTTGGTAAAATTACGTCTTTCTCCAAATAATCTGGAACTCTCTTCTGAAGATTTGGATTTCGCAACTGCGGCTCATGAGGATTTGGTATGTGATTACAACGGAGCACAAATGAGTATTGGTTTCAAGGGTTCTGCAATTTTCGACATTTTGAACAATCTCAGCAGCGATAATGTAACTATCGAACTTGGAGATCCTAGTCGTGCAGGAGTAATTCGTCCTGCTGAGCAACCAGAGAACGAAGATATCCTTATGCTAATAATGCCAATGTTGTTAAGCGAGTAATCTTTAGTTTATAAGATGAAACTGAATCTTACAAAGCCTCTTATCATATTCGATTTGGAAACGACCGGCCTTGATATTTCAAAGGACGGTATTATCCAGATTAGTTATATCAAGGTTGGACTTGATGGTAGTGAGGAGCGAAAGAACTATTTCATTAATCCAGGACGCCCTATCCCTCCTGAGATTACAGAGTTGACCCATATTACAAATGATATGGTTGCCGATGCTCCAACTTTTAAACAATTGGCTTCTACATTGGCTCAGGCTTTTAAGGGATGCGATTTTGCTGGATACAATAGTAATTTCTACGACATTCCGATGTTGGCAGAAGAGTTTTTAAGAGCAGGCGTAAGCTTTGATTTCTCTAAATGCCGACTTATTGATGCTTGTACCATTTTCAAGCAGATGGAGAAGCGCAACCTTGCCGCTGCATATAAGTTCTATTGTGGCAGGAATATGGAAGATGACTTCCAAGCCCATCTGGCCAACGAAGATACAGAAGCGACATATCGTGTTCTTCAAGGCGAATTGGACAAATATGCTCCTGGTGCGAATGAAGATTCTACCAAGGTTCTGAATAATAACATGGATGAACTTCATAACTTCTGTAACAAGGAGAAAAAGGTTGACTTTGCTGGTCGCATGAAGTTCAATGAAGATGGCGTGGAGGTCTTTAATTTCGGGAAATATAAAAATTTACCCGTTGTTGAAGTTCTGAAGCGTGACCCCAGCTATTATAGTTGGATTCTTAATGGTGATTTTTCACTTGATACAAAACAAGCCCTGACAAGAATTAGGTTAAGAGAGCAGGCAAAATGAGATGCATACTCCTTATTCTTTGCACATTATTCCATTTCCTGACAGTTTCTGCTCAGGAAATGACTGTTAAAGTCAATATCAACCATCAGCAGGTTCAGGGTACGGATAATGCTATTTTCGAAGAATTAAAGGGGAAACTGGAGGAATTTCTTAACGCCCAGCAATGGACATCCCTTCAGTTTTTGGAGCACGAGCGTATATCTTGCTCATATAACATTACTGTAAAGGAATACAAGCGCGAAGAAGGCATTTGGTCATGCACTTGTATGATTCAAGCTAATCGTCCCGTTTATAATTCTGCATACACAACAACAATCTTTCAGTTTCAGGATAATGACTTTACCTTCACGTATCGTCAGTTTGAAAATTTGAATTACAACGAAGAGATTATAGACAACCAGCTTCTTGCTCTCTTCGCGTACTATTCATATCTTATTATCGGCATAGACCTTGACACTTTCTCTCCTATGGGAGGTAGTGATGTTTTAAACCGTTGCCTGAACCTTACCAACAACGCCCAGAACTTGGACTTCCCAGGATGGAAGGCCTACGACAGCAGGAAGAACCGTTTTGCCATCATCAATGACTATATGGAAGGAGCGATGGAACCTTTCCGCATGTTGCAATACAACTACTATCGCAAGGGACTGGACGAGATGGCCAACAACGTAGAACGCGGCCGAACAGAAATCAGCACAGCCATTACGGAGAATTTGGAGAAGGCCCACAAGGACAGGTCCACCAGTATGCTTCCACAGATATGGACTGACTACAAGAAAGATGAGTTAGCTAATATATATAAAGGTAAGGGAACATCCAAAGAAAAGTCTCAGGTGTATGAAGTGCTTTTCTCTATCAACCCCTCTCAAAGCAATTCTTGGGATAAAATAAAACAATAGAAATGCTCAAGCATCTATATATAAAGAACTATGCTCTTATTGATGAACTCGACATCGACTTCTTTTCCGGTTTCTCTGTAATTACGGGTGAAACTGGAGCCGGTAAGAGTATTATCCTTGGTGCCATAAATCTTCTTCTCGGCCAGCGTGCCGACTCGAAGGTTGTCAAGCCAGAACAAAGCAAATGTGTCATAGAAGGAACGTTTATTGTTGACGGAACGGAGCATATCATCCGTCGTGAATTATCTTCTTCAGGCAAGAGCCGTGGCTTTATTGATGACGAACTTTCTACGCTTCAGGAGATGCGTGACTATGGCGAGAGACTGCTCGATGTACATTCGCAGCATCAGAACCTGCTTTTGCAGAAAGAAGACTTCCAGCTTAGCGTTTTGGATATCATTGCCGGCAACGATTTGTCTGCCTATGAGAAAGCTTATAACGCATATATTGATGCAGAAAAGCGTCTCAACAACCTCATTGATGCCGATTCACAAGCTCACAAGGATGAGGAGTTGCTGCGTTTTCAGCTTGAGGAGTTGGCCGATGCTAATTTCTCTGCCGACGAGCAGGAAGAACTTGAACAGGAACAGCAGACAGTCTCTCATGCAGAAGAAATAAAATCTCTCCTGTATGAAGCCAGTTCTATTTTCTCTGCTGACGAGAGCGGAGTCAACGACCTCCTACGCCGCGCTTCGCAGAACGTGGAGTCAGCATCCAGACTTTCTTCGCAGCTTAGCAGTCTTTCCGAGAGACTGGAGTCTTCATACATCGAGATTAAGGATATTGCCAACGAGCTTGAGAATGAACTCGACAATATCTCTTTCGACCCACAGCGTCTGGCCTTCATCAACGAACGCCTCGACCTGATATACTCTCTGCAAAAGAAACACGGCGTCACTACCCTCGCAGAACTTCTTGACAAGCAGGAAGAACTGCAGCAAGCCATTGACTCCATCGATGGCCGTGGCGAAGAGATAGAGACACTGAGGCAGGAGGTTGCCAATCTGAAGGCTGAAGTAGAGAAGCAGGCTGAGGAGCTAAGTAAATCGCGAAAGAAGACAGTTCCTGCCGTTGAAAAGAATATCATTTCCCGTCTTTCTGATTTGGGTATGCCGAATGCCGAGTTTTCTGTCAGCATTGAGGAGAAAGCCCTCTCTCATGACGGAAAGGACAGAGTAGCATTCCTTTTCTCTGCCAACAAGGGCATGCCGTTGCGTCATGTCAGCCAGGTAGCCTCAGGCGGTGAGATAGCACGTCTTATGCTGTCCCTGAAGGCATTGATTGGCGGAGCTGTCAAGTTGCCTACCATCATCTTCGACGAGATCGACACCGGTGTCAGCGGACGCATAGCCGAGCAGATGGCAAAGATTATGCGCGAGATGGGCGAAAAGGACCGTCAGGTTATCAGCATTACCCACCTGCCGCAGATAGCCGCCCTCGGCACACATCATTATAAGGTGGAGAAACACGAGACACCGGCAGGCACTACGACGTCTGTCATGCGCCAGCTCGATGACGAAGAACGCATCCGCGAGATAGCACAGATGCTCAGCGGTGCAGACGTTACCGACGCCGCCCTTGAGAATGCTAAGCAGTTGATTGCATCATGGAAATAAAATCTGCAACCTTTACCATCAGTTCTGCAAAGATATCCCAGTGTCCGCAAGACACCAAAGCAGAATTTGCATTTATCGGCAGGAGTAATGTCGGCAAGTCGAGCCTTATCAATATGCTCACCAACCACAAAGGGCTTGCCAAAACCAGTGCTACACCGGGCAAGACATTGCTCATCAATCATTTTCTTATAAACAACGAGTGGTATATCGTCGACCTCCCCGGATATGGTTTTGCGAAGCGTTCCAAGAGCGTTCAGCGCAGCATCGAGGAGATGATATCCTCGTACATCCTGCGTCGCGAGCAGTTAGTGAATGTCTTTCTGCTCATCGATGTGCGCCATAATCCGCAGAAGATTGACACAGAATTCATGACGTGGCTTGGCGAGAACGGCATTCCGTTCTCCATTGTCTTTACGAAGGCCGATAAGCTGTCTGCCGCACAGTTGCGCCAGAATGTTGACGATTACATGAAGTCTTTGCTGGAAACGTGGGAGGAGCTGCCTCCTTATTTTGTTACGTCGTCGGAAAAGAAGCAGGGCCGCGAGCCTTTACTTAACTATATAGAAGGAATAATTGGCAACACCTGTTCTTGATATCCAGAATCTTTCGAAGCGTTTTGGAGAGCGTGTTCTCTTCCAAGACATCTCCTTTTCCATTGCCGAGGGTCAGCGCGTTGGTCTGATTGCTCAGAATGGAACGGGCAAATCGACGCTCCTTTCTCTGCTGACGGGTGATGACACTCCCGACAGCGGCACCATCATCTATCGCAACGGCATCCGCACGGGTTTCCTGCGTCAGGAGCCGCGTTTTCCCAAGGATGCCACGGTGTTGGAGGCGTGCTTTTCGGGAGTAAATCCTGACGACGACACCCGCCTGAAGGCAAAGCAGATACTGACGCAGCTGCGCATCACCGATATGGAGCAGCCCGTACACCAGCTCTCCGGCGGACAGCAGAAACGTGTGGCATTGGCGCAGGTGCTCATATCCAATCCCGACTTCCTGATACTCGACGAGCCCACCAACCACCTCGACCTTGAGATGGTCATCTGGTTAGAGAATTTCCTTTCGCGCGGCAACAAAACCATCCTCATGGTGACGCACGACAGGTTCTTCCTCGACAATGTGTGCTCCATAATCCTTGAGCTCGAAGACCAGACCATCTACACCTATCGCGGGTCGTATTCCTACTACTTGGAAAAGCGCCAGCAGCGCATCGACACGATGGTGGCGAGCATACAGCATGCCAACAATCTCTACCGCCGCGAGTTGGAATGGATGCGTCGCCAGCCGCAGGCACGCGGTCACAAGGCAAAGTATCGTGAGGATGCGTTCTATGAACTCGAAAAACTTGCCAAAACACGTCTGGAGGAGCGTCAGGTGTCGCTGAAGTCGAAGAATGTATATATCGGTTCCAAGATTTTCGAGAGCCAGTATGTCTCGAAGGCGTTTGGCGAGAAGGTGATACTGAAGGACTTTTACTATAACTTCGCCCGTTTCGAGAAGATGGGCATCGTGGGCAACAACGGCTCCGGCAAATCGACGTTCCTGAAGATGCTGCTCGGCATCGTTCCTCCCGACAGCGGCCGGTTCGACATCGGTGACACGGTGCAGTTCGGGTATTTCTCACAGGACGGCCTGCAGTTTGACGAGCAGCAGAAGGTCATCGACATCGTCCGCGACATTGCGGAATACATCGACCTCGGTCAGGGACGGCAGTATTCTGCGTCGCAGCTGCTGCAGCATTTTCTCTTCACCCCCGAACAGCAATATAACTACGTCTATAAACTCTCTGGCGGCGAAAAGCGCAAGCTGTATCTCTGCACGGTATTGATGCGCAATCCTAACTTCCTTGTCCTTGACGAGCCGACGAACGACCTCGACATCAAGACGCTGCAGATACTGGAGGATTACCTTCAGAACTTCCCCGGCTGCGTCATCGTTGTGAGCCACGACAGATATTTCATGGACAAGATTGTGGACCATCTGCTCATCTTCCACGGCAATGGCGAGGTGCAGGACTTCCCTGGCAACTACACGCAGTATCGGGAGTGGAAGAAACTGCAGCCGAAGGCCGAAGGGAACCCCACCCCCAGCCCCTCCCAAATGGAGGGGAGTCATAGTTCCAAGGCTTCCAAGGCGTCTTACCGCAATGACACGCGTCGGCGGTTGTCGTATAAGGAGAAGCAGGAGTTCCAGCAGCTGGAGCGCGACATTGAGGCGCTGACACTTGAGAAGGCGGCTGCCGAGGAGGCGCTGTCGTCGGGCACGTTGTCTGTGGAGGAGATAACGAAACTCTCTGAGCGCTTTCAGGTGGTCACGCAGCAGCTCGACGAAAAAGAAATGCGTTGGTTAGAACTATCGGAATATGCTTAGCAAACAGAAGATAAAGTTTATCCGCTCTCTTGAGCAGAAGAAGTTCCGCAAGAAGGAGAATGCCTTTCTTGCGGAGGGGCCGAAGTGTGTTGACGACCTGCTGTGTGCCGGTTTCCGTCCCCGCATGGTGGTGCATACGGCGTCGTGGCAGAGTCCCGTCAGCCTTCCTGCTACGGCGGAAGACATTCTGATTACTGACGAGGAACTGCGCAAGGTGTCGCTGCTTCAGCATCCGCAGCACGTACTGGGTGTGTTCGACATCCCGACGGTATCGTCAGCGAGTCTTTCCGACGCACCGGCGACGGAACTGGTCTTGGCGCTCGACAGCGTGCAAGACCCTGGCAATCTGGGCACCATCATACGCACGGCAGACTGGTTTGGCATCCGTAACATCGTCTGCACCGCAGGCACTGCCGACGCCTTCAACCCGAAGGTGGTACAGGCCACGATGGGCAGCATAGCACGTCTGAACATCACGTATTTCGACACGCTGTGCGACTATCTCTCTACCCTGCCCTCCGGCATTCCCGTCTATGGCGCTGTGCTCGATGGCGAGAACATCTACACTTCCACGCTCACCCCTCACGGCGTCATCATCATGGGCAACGAGGGCAACGGCATCTCAGCCCCCGTCCGCGAAATGCTGACGCACAAGATTCTCATTCCGCAGAATGGAGTTGGTGCCGAGAGTCTTAACGTCTCGATAGCGACGGCCATCATTCTATCGGAGTTTAGAAGAAGAGGGTAAATAGCTGTTAACGGTTAATGGTTAGGGGGGTAGAGTGAAGAATCAAAAAAAAATCTTGTTTTTTTGCATTATTCAAATATTATTCATATCTTTGCACCCAGAAGTTTGCGAACAACATCAACAGCAACCATAACCTATGAAGCCTATAACCCATAAATTTCCCCCTTCACTTTCTGCTGCTCGGAATGCCCGCGCAGCGGTAGGAATTTTGGGTTTTGAGAGAAGCACCCCCCAAAATGATTTAAAATCAACACTCTACGCGCCACGCAGCGCAGTAACCATAAGGCACGTTACGGTCCAAAAAATAGGACTGTAACGTGCCTTTTTGCGTGCTTTAACATATCAATTCTTATTGCTTCACTATTAAAAATTTACACTTATGAAACGACAACTACTCCTTTCGCTGGTCACTATGTTTGTGACGGCAGTCTCATGGGCTGACGTTGCCATTAACGAAACGAACTTCCCTGACGAGAATTTCCGCAACTATCTGATAAATGAAACCTCGTATAGTGCCGGTTCTGACGGTGTATTTACAGATGCGGAGATACAAAACATTACCTATATTTATATTGATAGAAAAAATATAAGTTCTTTGAAGGGTATAGAATTCTTTACTGCTTTGAAAGGACTATCTTGTAGCAATAACCAACTGACATCACTGGATGTGTCAAGATGTACGGCATTGACTTCTCTATCTTGCTACGAGAACCAACTGACATCACTGAATGTATCTGGATGCACTGCTTTGACCGATATTTCCTGCTACAACAATAAACTGACGTCGCTTGACGTCTCAAGTTGTACTGCCCTTATTACACTAAAAGCTTATAATAATCAACTTACATCTCTTGATTTGTCAAAGAATACTTCATTGTCAGTCAATAACAGCGACATTTCTGACAATCCATTGACAGGTGTTGTTGATGGTTCATGCGGCAGCAATGTAAGATATTCTCTTAACCTTGGCACAGGAGTCTTTTCTCTTACAGGCACAGGTGCTATGAATGATTATGAAAGTAGCAGTAATCCTACACCTTGGTTTCTCTATAATAAATATGTCAAGACTGTTAACATAGCCAATGGCATCACACGAATCGGAGTCAAGGCTTTCCGTTATTGTAGAAACATGACTTCAGTTTCAATACCTAACAGCGTGACCTCGATTGGAGAATCTGCTTTCGGAAAATGCGATGCCTTGACATCGTTTACATTGCCTAACAGCGTGACCGAAGTCGGCGACTGGATTTTTGAAGATGTAGATAACTTCCCCGTAACGGTATATAACAGCAGTTGCTTCGTAATACTGCAAAACTCTTACAGTGGTGCATACACAATTTCTGCAGGCATAAAAAATATTGCCGGAGGAGCTTTCGCAGAATGTGAGGGACTTACTTCTGTCACGATACCAAACAGCGTGACAAGTATCGGAGAGTCGGCTTTTGAAGAGTGTAATGGTTTGACATCCGTAACAATACCCAACAGCGTGACAAGTATCGGAGAGTCGGCTTTTGAAGAATGTAGTGGTTTGACATCCGTAACAATCCCCAACAGCGTTACTGCCATTGGAAAAAATGCCTTTCGAGGTTGTTCGGGTTTAACAAACATAGTTTCCAAAATCAATGAACCTTTCGAGGTTGAAGAGAGAACATTCCAGTATTGTGATGCATCATCTATCTATCACACCCTGCCGGCAACACTATACGTTCCTACTGGTACGAAATTGATATATGCAAGCACGGCAGGTTGGAGTCAATTTACGAACATTGTTGAAGAAGGTGGGGATGTTTCTGTTGCCATTAACGAGACTAATTTCCCTGACGTGAATTTCCGTAACTATCTGTTGAGTCAGAGATATGGTAGCGATGGTGTTTTGACTTATGATGAAATTGCAGATATAGAAAATATGAATGTGTCTAAAAAAGGCATTAAAAGTCTTAAAGGCATCGAGTATTTTATTGCATTGACATCTCTAAGTTGTTACGAAAACCAACTGACAAGCCTTGATGTAACCCGTAATACGGCATTGACGGGATTAGCTTGCGATGGCAACCAACTTACTTCGCTTGATGTTTCAAAGAACACTGCGCTGACTAAGTTTGAATGTTGTGAAAACCTGTTGACATCCCTTGATGTTTCTAAGAATGTTGCATTGAAATATCTGGATTGTTCCTATAATCAACTTACATCCCTTGTCTTATCACAGAATGCTCAGTTGAATGAAATTGTCTGCTTTAATAATCGGATTAAGGGAGAAAATATGGATGTCTTAATTATCAGTTCTCCAGGAGCCGCAAATAAGGGGCTATATATCATATCAGACAATAATGAAGGTAATGTGATGACAACCACACAAGTAGCTGCTGCTAAGGCTAAAGGCTGGACACCATATTATGCTATTGATGTAGAAAAGTGGGAATGGCAGGAATACTCTGGCAGTGACGAGCCTATTGAGGGTGATATCCCAATCAACGAAGTCAACTTCCCTGATAAAAACTTCCGCAACTGGATACTCTCCCAGACTTATGGCAGTGATAAAAAACTGACAGAAGAGGAAATACGAAGTGTTACAAGGATATCTATAGATTATAGTAGTATTAATTCTTTGAAAGGCATAGAACACTTTACAGCGCTGACATATCTTTCTTGTAGTAGTAATAGTGGGATAACCTCTATTGATATATCGAATAATATAGCGTTAGAGTGTCTTTATCTTGATAGATGCGGGCTTACCTCCCTTGATTTGTCAAAGAATACGAAATTGATAGAATTTAGTTGTAAAGAGAATCAACTGACCTCACTCGACCTTTCAAATAATATCAAATTGAAATCTTTGGATTGTCACGACAACAAACTCACCACCATTGACCTAAGTAATAATATTCTTCTGGAATATGTTGACTGCAGTTACAACCAACTTTCCACCCTTGACCTAAGGAAGAACTCTCTTCTGTATGATGTTGACTGTAGTCACAACAAACTCACCTCGCTTTATGTTGATTATATCGGAAAAGAATATGGTGGCGCTTTAGATTGCAGTAACAACCTGTTGAGCGAACTATCAGTCTATTTTAATAAATTTTGTGGCTTTGACTGCAGCAATAACAAGTTGACCTCACTTTGGTTTCATTATTCATCTATATACCTTACTGATCCACGAATATCAATATATGGCAATCAGTTAAATAACAGTGCAATGCAAACGTTCATCAATAATTTGTATATTGTTAACCATGTAAATAATGGCACTGGAACTCTGAAGGTTCTTGCGGCGGAAGATGGTAATGAAATGACCATTGAGCAGGCTGCTTTCGTAAAGGAGCGTAACTGGATACCTCTGTGCCTTGATGTCGACAGTCAACAATGGATGGAATATACTGGTAGTGAACCGGTACCTGTAGAGAAGTGCGCTACTCCTACTATAAGTATTTTTGAAGGTAAATTGCACTTCTCATGTGAAACGGAGGGCGTAACATATATAAGTCACGTTGAAATGCCTTCATCATTCGATAGCACAAGTGAGAATGTCAACCTTCCAAAGATAAAGGTTACTGTTTATGCTACAAAGTCCGGTTGTGAAAACTCTGACGTTGCTGTGAAGGAGATTATCGTTGGCGGTGCAAGTGGCATTCGTGGTGATGTCAACAACGACGGCCAGGTCAGTATGCCTGATGCTATGTTTATCGTGAACAAGATACTGAACGGGAAGTTCCCGGATGAGTAATTTACAATAATCTTTACTAAAACTTAATTTACTTACCTATGAAACATTTCTTTTCAATCACATTCGTGTCATTGTTTGCATTGGCAACGATGTCTGCTCAGGAAGTCCGGAATCCGAAGGGGTTGTATCGTCTTCAGAAATTCATCTATGAAGACGGCAGCGAGAAGACGCCCGACTTCAGCCAGTATAAATATGCTGCCGACTCTGTGGGGTTGCTCAGCGCATACAGTTATTCCGGAAGTCCGCAGCTATGGAACCACATGACCGTTGAGATACGCGAGCCCCATCCTCTGAGAAATACGGGTGAGAAGCCGCAGGGCGCTGACGGACACGACATACAGATATTCAATGTCAAAGACGGAGAGTTCTCTTTCAAGTGGTATAATACGCAGTGGGAAAACATGAGCAAGCTCAACGAGTTCATAACCGAGGTGTATGGCATCGGAGGCATGGAGGACGAAGTGGTAAAAGCATACAACATGCTTGAGAACAAGTTCAGTGCCAACGACAACAAATTCTATGGCTGGTGGGTACGCATTGCTGCGGCGGAACATCCCGACGGAACAGGTCAGCGATACCAGGTACCAGTCATCTGGAAGGCATACTCTCCGGAGATGTCGCTGATTGTTCACATTGAAGGCAATGGCGGCGTATTGGTGTGTGACATGACGAAGACCGTAAAATATGAGAATGACAGCACCATCTATGAGATAGGTCACCCCTGCAATATGAAATGGCTTAACAAAGACTGCCATACCCTCACCTTCGTACAGGAGAATGGCGTTCCTCTCACCGAGATATGGGTCAGGAGCGGACTGCCCCGGATGTGGCAAGACGTCTTCAATACCAACGTGGAAATCTACAGGGATGCCAATGAGTGCCTGCGTCTGGCGATTGAGGAGGTGAAACAGGACAACCTCAAGAGAGCAGATGAATACTTTACCGAGGCAATCTATGAGAAAAAAGTAGAAATCGGTGCCCTCAGCAATGTTGCTGCCAATACAGCAATTTATCTTTACTATAACAAGCAAGACTACAAGAATTGTCAGGAATTCTGTACCAGATACCTGCAGCAGATAGAGGACTATACCAAGCAAGGTCATGACCATGTTCTTGACTCTAAGATATACTGTCATGAGATGGAGATACTGAAGGCTATCTGCACATACCGCAACGGTGACACCGAGAAAGGACGCAGGATGATGGACGAATATATCTCTATCATCAACAGCGAAATAGAGCACTATCGCAACATCAATGGCATGGAGGCATACATCAACGGGATGTATTTCTGTAACTTCTTTATGTACGACATGGGCTATGACATCTTTGGTGCAGAGCAGACTTTGGCTAATGTTGACGCATTAGTACTGATGGCTCCATTCCTGACGTCTGAACAGAACAAGCCTATGCTGCTGAGATGTCGCGGCAACTGCTACCTCTTGCTTGGCGACAAGGAGAATGCCAGAAAACTGTGGCAGCAGATTAAGGAGAAAGATAAGGACTTTTTCAAAAGAGAGCCCGCCGTTTCACCACTCAAGAAAGAGTTTGGGGAATGATGTCATAATGGTCCAAACAGGTGGGTAATGTTTGCCCCCGTCCGCGAAATGCTGACGCACAAGCTACTCATTCCGCAGAACGGCATTGGTGCCGAGAGTCTTAACGTTTCGATAGCGACGGCCATAATACTCTCGGAGTTCAGGAGACGCCCCACCCCGGCTTCAATGGTCTTTGCACCCCCTTCGGTTCCCCCGTTTCCCGGGGGACAGAAACCCAAGTGGAGGGAGTAAAGTGTAGAGTTTAGAGTCAGTGGTAAGTTTATAGTGTAAAGTTAATTGGCGCAAGATGCAATCGCATCCTGCGCCAATGTCTTTAACCGCTAACCCCTAAAAAGTATATCCCACCGACGCCCTGGCGTTCCAGTCGAAGTATTTCGCGGTAATAAGGTCGTAAGTGCCTTGAAAGCGATGGGCCTGACCCGTGACCTTGAAGAACCAGTCTTTATGCCAATAGACGGCAGCCATCTGGAGGTCAAGGTTCAGCTTTACGCCACCATTATTTGTCTTGGCTTCTTTTTCAACCAACGTGAAGTCGTCTTCGGTAATATCGCCGTCATCCCTGAAATCTCCATCAATCTGGTGTGCATGTAATTTGTTGACAACGGTCAGTACGGGCATCGCCGTGAGATTGATGACCCAGTTGCGGCCGGGCACCCAGTTGTAGGTATAACCCAGCCCGATGCTGCCCTGATACATCTCGAAAGTACCGATATCGTTGGCCGTCAGGAAACCGACATTTTCATTTCTGTCAGAGAAGATGCTGGAGGAGAAGTCGAGCTTCAGGTCGTATTTCTGAAAGTAGAACATCAGTCCGGCTATGATAGAACCTGCCGAACGCAGCTGGCGCGTTGACTGGTTGTAGGCGGCGGAATAGGAGAACTTGCGTTTGTTGAATATCCAAAAGCCATCCACCACGAGCGACGTAATCTTCATGGGGTTCTGCAGCTCAACTTCCTGTTGTGGCAAGTAATCTCCATAATTCGTGCCATTGACAGTAAAGTTGCTAATTTCGAAGACGGGGTTGCTGTAATGGAAACGCCTGAAACGTATATTCAAGCCGTATGAGGAAGAGGCCATATTGAGCAACATATTCATTCCGTTTTTGCCGCTCAGCGACACGCCGTAGCCGAAGCCGATGCCGTGGTAGCCTACCCAAAGGCCGAGAGAGTTGCTGACACGTGGGTTTATCTTCAGGTACGTATCGTAATCCACTTCATTATTCCCGTATTCGCCTGTGGTGTTGGAGTAATGGCTTCGCATAGTGAGGCGCATCTGCTCGAAGGTAGGATTAAGCACAACAGTCCACCCCTTCTTAGGCAGCCCGATATACCGAGGGTCAGTACCCTTGACACCCAAGGAGTCCCTGCGTGCCACGTACTTCATTACAAACTCCTTCTGCGCAGACACCGAACCCACCGGCAAAGCCAGCAAGACAGCAACGAAGATTATTGAACATTGAAGATTGAACATTGAAGATTGAGCCTTTGACCTTAGACCTTTCTTTCAGTCGGGCGTGCAAGCCCTTTGTGAAAGCGTCGCAAGCGCCGAGCGGGCCTTTGACCTTAGACCTTCATCAGAAACTCCTTAAAGTCCTTAAACTCCTTTGACATAGGGATGCTCTGCTTGGTGCCCTTCATGAACTCCTGCAGACGCTGTGGTATCTCGATGTCGGCAGAGAGGATTTCGTCAACCTTCTCCTTAAACTTCGCAGGATGTGCTGTCTCGCAGAACACACCTGTCTCGCCATCCTTCAGCAGGTCTTTCAGCGCCTGATAGCCGCATGCGCCGTGAGGGTCAAGAATGTAGCCTGTCTCCTCATAACACTGCTGCATGGTAGCACGTATCTGCTCGTCCTTGTATGTAGCACCACTGATGAGACTGGTGATGGCCTCGTGACTACCTTTGTAGAGGTCGTAGATGCGGGCAAAGTTGCTTGGGTCACCCACGTCCATGGCATTGGCCAGGGTCTGCTTCGATGGCTGAGGATTATACTTTCCTGTCTGCAAGTAGTTATAAAAGATATCGTTGGCATTGTTGGCAGCGATGAAACGCTTTATTGGCAGTCCCATGGCGTGGCCGAAGAGGGCTGCACAGATGTTGCCGAAGTTGCCGCTTGGCACACACATCACCATGTTGTCGGCCTTGCCGAGAGCCTTCATGCGGGCATAGGCATTGAAGTAATAGAAAGCCTGTGGCAGGAAACGTGCCACGTTGATAGAGTTGGCAGACGTAAGCTTCATGTGAGCGTTTAGGTCGGCATCCATGAAGGCTGACTTCACAAGAGCCTGACAGTCGTCGAACACACCGTCCACCTCAATGGCAGTGATGTTCTTGCCCAGAGTCGTAAACTGACACTCCTGAATAGGACTCACCTTGCCCTTCGGATAGAGCACATAGACGTGTATGCCCTCAACACCGAGGAAACCATTCGCAACAGCCGAACCCGTATCACCCGACGTAGCAACAAGAACGTTTACCTCAGACTTTTGACCTTCGACCTTTGACCTTTGACCTTCCTTCAGGAAGTACTGCAGCAGACGTGCCATGAAGCGTGCGCCGACATCCTTAAAGGCCAGCGTAGGACCATGGAACAACTCCAAGGTGTAGATATTGTCTGTCACAGGAACAACAGGGCAGTCGAATGACAGCGTGTCGCACACAATCTTGTCGAGAGCCGCCTTTTCCACGTCCTCACCAAAGAATGCCTCTGCAACAGTGCAGGCAATCTCCTGAAACGACATCTTGTCGATGTTATCGAAAAACTCCTTCGGGAGCTTCTTAATATTCTCTGGCATATAGAGGCCCTTGTCCTCTGCCAAACCTTTCACAACAGCCTTCTCAAGACTGGCGATAGGTGCTTGCTTGTTGGTTGAATAGTATTTCATTTATGTTGAAAATTGAAGATTGAAAATTGAAGATGGGGCCTATTGGTCTTATTGGACCTATTGGTCTCATTGGTCCCATTCACTCACGCCCTCATAAGGGTTTCCATAAACTCATTTAGCTTCAGTATGCCATAGCCGCCATTGACGCAGGTGAACTCGTCGTATGTCTGCACCTCGTCGGGCTCTATACCTTTATAATATATAATAAACGGCACTGGCTCACCGACATGGATGCGCATCTCGACAGGGGTGTAGTGGTCGGGCAGCACAGCAATGCAGACGGGCTCGGCCCACGTCTTGGTCTCTTCGTAGATAGGACCTATCATGCGCTTGTCGAGGTTCTCGATGGTCTTCACCTTCAGTTCCACATCACCGTCATGACCGGCCTCATCGCTGGCCTCTACATGCAGGAACACGAAGTCCTTGGTCTTCAGGTTATCGAGAGCCGCCTTGGTCTTTGCCTCATAGTCGGTGTCCCACAAACCTGTTGCACCAGGTACCTTGATGATATCCAAGCCGGCATATTTTCCGATGCCCTGAATAAGATCTACGGCAGACACCACAGCACCTGACTTCACACTCGGATACTGCTGCATGAGGGTCTGCATATTAGGACGGTAGCCCCCACTCCATGGCCAAATGATATTTGCCAAATCCTTACCTTCTGCAGCACGCTTCTGGTTGAGGGGTGCCAGAGGCAGTATGTCATATGACTTCAGTATCAAGTCGTTGAGCAGGTCGGCCGTCTCCTGTGCCGTCATTCTTCCAGGCTCTACAGGGGCATTTGCCATCGGACTGACGAGCAGCTCGCGCCATGGCTCATTGGGATGGTCGTGGGGAGGATTGCAGACGATGTATTTGCTGCCGCCTTTTATCACAAGCAGGTGACGATACTGTATGCCACGGATAAAGCGCACCTTGTCATTGCCGAGTTTCTCATTGAGGAGGTCGAGCAGCGGACCCGCATCTTCTGTTGACAGATTGCCGCCATTGTGGGTCTTTATTGTGCCTTCCGGAGTGACGCTGATGATGTTACAGCGTATTGCCATGTCCATAGGGTCCATGTCATAGCCTATCGACGCAGCCTCAAGAGGTCCACGACCTTCATACACCTTGTCGAGGTCGTAGCCGAGGATGGCTGTGTTGGCAACCTCTGAACCAGGGGAATAACCTGCAGGAACCGTCACCAGACGGCCCGTGCGACCATTCTTCGCCAGAAGGTCCATGTATGGAGTATTGGCATATTGCAGCGGCGTCTTACCACCCAACTGCTCTATAGGATTGTCGGCCATGCCATCGCCGAGAATTATTATTGTCTTCACAAAATTATGAATTATGAATTTGGAATTATGAATTATATATTCGCTATCGACAGCACATTGGCAAACACACCTGCCGCTGTAACACTGGCACCTGCACCAAAGCCTTGTATCAGCATCGGGAACTCCTTATAGCGTGATGTGGTGAGGGTAACGATATTGTTGGAACCCTCAAGTTCGTAAAATTCATGGTTCATCGGAATGTCACGCAGCGATACGCAGCACTTCACCTTTCCATCTTCTTCCACCTCCATCGAAGCCACGAATCTCTGGCGGCAGTTTCTCGCCTCCAGCTCCTTACGCTTTGCCTCGAATTGTGCATCGAGTTCTGGCAGACGTTTCCAGAAATCCTCAAGACTGCCCTGGAAGAAATCATCGGGCACAAAGAGGTGCTTTTCTACATCGCTCTGCTCCACCTTATAACCTGCCTCACGAGTCAGGATGACGAGTTTGCGTATCACGTCGGTGCCACTGAGGTCAATGCGTGGGTCGGGCTCTGCAAAGCCGAGTTCCTTGGCCTTCTTGACGGTCTCTGAGAATGGAGTGTCTTCCGAAAGGGCATTGAAGATGTAGTTGAGGGTGCCTGAGAGCACAGCCTCGATTTTCAGTATCTTGTCACCCGAATTGGTGAGGTCGTTCATAGTGCCGATGATAGGCAGGCCGGCGCCCACGTTGGTCTCGTAGCGGAACTTCACCCCTACCCGCTTGGCTGTCTCCTTCAGCTTGTGATAGGTCTCATAATCGCCTGATGCAGCAATCTTGTTGGCAGTGATGATATTCACATTATGCTCAAGGAGTGCCTGATAGAGGTCGGCCACTTCCTTTGAGGCGGTACAATCGACAAAGACACTGTTGAAGATATTCATATTCAGTATGCCGTCGAGCATTTTTTGGGAATTGGATGCCTCTGCCTCATTGAGTTTCTCCTTATATGTCGTAAGGTCTATGCCGTCACGTGAGAAGATGGCTTTCTTTGAGGATGCTATGCCAACAACATTGAGCAACAGACCAGACTCTTTCTTCAGCGTCTCATACTGCGAATGTATCTGCTCGATGAGCTTTGCACCCACTGTGCCGACGCCACAGATGAAGAGGTTGAGAACCTTATATTCTGACAGGAAAAAGGAATCGTGGATAACATTCAGCGACTTCCTGAGGAACTGACTCTTTACTACAAATGAGATATTCGTCTCTGAAGCACCCTGAGCACATGCTATGATAGAGATACCCGAACGTCCCAGGCAGCCGAAAAGTTTTCCTGCAATACCTGGTGTCTGCTTCATGTTCTCACCCACAATAGCGATGGTAGCAAGACCCGTCTCAGCCTTCATGGGGAACATGGCGCCCATCTCTATTTCCTTGGCAAATTCGTCATTGAGCACTCGTACTGCATCCTCGGCATCGTCTTCCTTCACACCTATTGATGTAGAGTTTTCGGAAGATGCCTGTGACACCATGAAAACTGATATGCCATTGTCTGCCAAAGTGGTGAAGATGCGCTGGTTGACGCCTATCACACCTACCATTGACAAACCTGTCACTGTGATGAGTGCTGTGCCATTGATGCTCGAAATACCCTTGATTGGCTTGTGGTCGCCTGTCACCTTGTCTGTGATGATGGTTCCCTCAGCGTCCGGATTGAAGGTGTTCTTTACCTTTATAGGAATATTCTTCACACAGACAGGATATATCGTCGGAGGATATATCACCTTTGCTCCGAAGTTACACAGCTCCATCGCCTCTACGAATGACAGCTCCTTGATAGGATATGCTGATGTTATCACTCGTGGGTCGGCTGTCATGAAGCCGTCAACGTCTGTCCATATCTCCAACAGCTCTGCATCCAGCGCTGCTGCTATGATAGCGGCTGTATAGTCAGAACCGCCTCGGCCGAGGTTGGTCGTCTCGCCACTGGTCTTGTCCTTCGAAATAAATCCTGGCACAAGGGATATGCGTGGCAATGGAGAGAACGTCTCCTTCACCAGTTTGTTGGTCAGCTCCGTATCCAGGGAATTACGACCCAGTTTCTTGTCGGTCTTTATGAAGTTTCGGGAGTCAAACCAGCGTGCTCCCTTAATGAGTGTTGCAACAATATTTGAACTCAAACGCTCGCCGTATGCCAAGATAGCATCCTGCGTCTTTGGGGAAATATCATGTATAAGGTAAACACCGAAATAGAGGCTCCTCAACTGCTCCAGCAGAGAATCGATGGTATTAAACAGACGTTCCCTGTCCTGAGGGTCTGTGATAATAGTGTCTATCATCTTGTGATGCCTGTCAACAATGGCATCAAACTCTTCACGGTAATGTTCGTCTCCAGCAAGGGCTAAACGGGAAGTAAGAAGGAGTTTGTCTGTAATGCCGCCCAAGGCACTTACAACAACAATGACAGGCTGCTTCTTAGCCTCTTTCTCAACAATATCCTTCAAACTAAGGATACTTTCTACGGAACCCACACTGGTTCCGCCAAATTTCAATACTTTCATAAACGATGCACCTTTACTTTCACGCGGTGCGGACGCTTTTCTTGATGATTAAAATTCCCCTTTACAGCAGGGGGTGACTTTGATCTTTATACAAAGCTGTGACTAAGCGAGTGCAGAACGATGCTTGTATCGGTTATGCCGAGCGTAAACAGGTTCGCACGAGTGCAAAATCGGGTGCAAAAGTAATAAAATTATTACAAACTGCAAAACATTTTGTACTTTTTTCATTACCTTTGCATCCGAAAATAAAAAATCAACGACGATGGATTACCTTCCGAAAGACCCTGCAATACTGGTTTCAAGCGTGAACATGCTTCTTAGAGATGAGGAGTTTGATACGTTGGAATCGCTGTGCTACAATTTCGGTACAGAACCACAGAATATAAAGGAATACCTGTATGGACACGGATTTGTCTATAGCGAAAAACAAAAACAGTTCCGTCCGATAGGATATGACAAAGTAACAAAATGATAACCAAAGATAGTATCGAGACCGCCTACAGTTTTCTGCATCAGAAGCAGAGAATCTATGTACATTCCACACTCGACTGGCAGAAGGATGACATTGAGATGGCAATTGCCGGATATGTTGATGGCATGAGCCATGAGCTGTATGATTACATCTGTGGCGGCAGGGCAGACTTTCTCCGTAACCACAGGAGATTTCAGGAGGACATCACCAAAGCTGTAGAGATACTGGAAAAGATGCTATACTAATCAGCGAAAAAACACATTAGCGTAGCGTAGGCAGACCTCTTCCATCATACATCAGCCATCAACCATCATCCATCGTTTCACTCTCGCTATTGCCATACTCCAGCCATACTCTAGCCATACTGTTTGAGTAAGCCTACAAGCAGCCTAGAAGCAGAGTGATTGCACCCTGAAAGCATAGTGATACTTGGGTGAAGTGTCGTTCATATTGACAAGAGTTTCACCATCGTGCCATTATTATTTCTCCTTCATTAGTATTTTCATAAAAAACGAGATTAATAAAGAATCTCCTTTCTTGATTATCATATTGGAAACTTAGGCTATCATCAGACAGACTATGCCAATTCTTATTCTCCACTAATTGTGCAGAAAGACCGTCGAGTTTGTTAACCTTATATTTAACAACAAGAGTATCTATAATATCGCCTGTCACATGAGGCTCTCCCATCTTATGTTCAACTATCTCAAATTCTGGGAGATGGAAGCCCGTCAATTCTTCAATTTTCTCAGCATTTTCAAAGGCACTACGTCTTTTTTCAGAGCTGGCCTCAAATTCTCCTCTTAGGTAGAAAGCACCTATAATTAGAACAACAAGCGCCAATACCGCTATAAACATAGCAGTCAGGCATCCACAGCTTCTGTTCACCCATTTTTTTTCCATATGCATATTTCGTCATTATAAGTGGATCAAAGAACAGTCCCTTAATCCTCAATCAAACGTTGGATACCAATCCAGATCTTCACAATGCTTTGCCCATACCTTATCAAAGCCAGGATACTCCATTAGCGCTTTGTCCGAACAATCATCAGGAAGAATACAATCTAATATTTCTCCACTTGTTAGACCATGCCCTTCATTCTGATTCTTCAGTTGGATTAGTTTGGTTCGCGTTGTTAGGTTCGTGCAATCATCATAAACTTTCTTTAGATCGTTTGAGAGCTTTTGCGAAACTGCTTCCCTACATTCCATCCATTTGCCCCACCATTGCTGCTCATTCCGAAGGGCATCTTGATAGGCTGTTTTATCTTCCACATCCTCATCTTCACTAACTGCTTTTATAAAGACAGAATATGCATCAGCTATCATTGCAGATGTAAACTTGGTCTTGCAGAATGGATACTCAATCCCTTGTGTATGCTTATACAAAGGATAAAAAGAGTACTCTCTCAAACTAATTGCATCTCTAATGACATCATTTACAAACATGGGAGTTGAACTGCCATGATCTTCACATCTCGCTACTACTTCCACAGAACTCTTATACTCCATCCATGCAGCCTTTTCTTTCTCGAACTCCGCCTTACACTGAGGAAATGCAGATAGCAGCCTTAGATAATCCGTTTCGACAGAGTCTTCATAAGCTTCTATCCCCTTGTTAGACTCCATATTAATATCTATTTGAGTTTGAGGATAGCCCTCACTCTCAATGGTATCCACACCTTCAACTTGTCTTGACACTTTGCCATTATTGCAAGCAACCAATAGCATGAGAAACATTATAGGTATTAACAGTATCCTCATTTTGTTTTTTATTTATTTCTATCCATTTTTCTCCTTTTTGGCTTCTCATGTCATTCACCTGTCCCTGTGACATATTTCCCAGTAATAGTATCTGCATAAGGATTAATCTTATGACATTTATAGTTTTGAGTAGCGGTATTCTTGCTGGTATTTGCATAACAATATTCGCACAGGTGAACACAAGTATTGTATTCTCCAATATCTTTTGATGCCATACATTCACAAAAATGCCTCTGGCCTGAATCTTTTTTGTGGTTACTAATGAAATAATGATTGTGTGGTAATGGAATAGCACCTTCTGGTAGCTCTTGCCGTGCGAAGAGGTCAGGTGAAGGAACATCTTCTATCTTCACTTTCATAAAGTCCATAAGTTGCTTATCCTCCCATGCAAGACGAGTGATTAAGTCTCCGTCTATGCAACGATTGTGTCCAATTCCGTATTTGTAGATGTCTATCTTTTCTCCACATGTTGCTAACTGGAAATTCCATCCTCGTTCAATATTCATGTTTGATAGTTTTTCGGCAAATGTTTCCATCTGGCCATTTTCCCATTCACGATAATGAATGCCATTATGTATAAGATTGTTTTTGACTTTCTTGTAACTTTCTATATCAGCGAAACTGAAAACAAGCTTTTTTGTATATTCTTTCAGTTGGTCACCAATATTTTGAATCTTACCGAGTAAATCATCTATAGAAATCTTATCTGTCAACAATAAAGGGTCAAATCTCCAAATCATAGCATCCTTTCCCAGTCGCTCGCTGAGCATCTTGAATGTCTCTATACGATATTCTAAAAAAGGAACCTTCTCCAATCCTTCCCGCTCATAGTCATTCAGCGTGTACTGGATGTAACATTTTATGTTGTGTTCATCTAAGATATGCAAGTACTTTAACAGTGGACGAGGATTCTTTGACCAAAACACAATAAACCTTACATCTTCATACGACACGTATGATTTAACACCATTAAACGGATTCGTCCATGCAGAATATCCTTTCTGTAATCGGGTGAAAAACCAATCTACATAAAAAGCAGGAATATCGGTGCTTCTACTGGCTGATATGATAACTGGAAACTGCGCTTCTCTTACAACGCCGTTATCATCAGTAATTTGTCCTTTCTTCCAAGTTGCCATAATTCTATATTTTGAAAACAGTTATATACGCAGTCCATGTTCTGTCTGGATCTAGTTCACCCGCATTGAACTCTCCATGATAGATTTCTTTTCCATTAAATATTTTCATAAATTCTTGTTGTCTTCTGTCTTTTGTTTGGTTATGATACCAAGGACTAACACAAATGAAAATATCTTCTCTGTTTTTAAATTTTCCAATTATATCAGCTAAATGGCTTATGCTGTAATTTGTCATATCCAATATATTAGATAGAAGATGAAACCTTCTTATGTTAGTCGAGGGTATTAGACCTTGCCGCATGTCATTGAATTCTAAATTAATTGTGTTTATCAATGCATTAGGACATACTTTACGGCATAGGAGTGAGGCTCTTGATAATGCAATAGCTGAAGGATCAATTAACACGATTCTTTTTATTATGGTAGCATAATTATTTTCTTCTATGAAATTAGCAAAACAGACTGTGGCAATTCCCTGACCACACGCATAATCTATGACTTCAATTTCGGTGTTTAGCATATTCTTCGGAATCGATTTGAAAGCCCGTCGTAATTTTGCTTCATGCATGAGACCAAAGCAGTAAGTATAAGCATGCAATTGTTCATAAGTCGTTAGTATATTCGTACCATCTCCAATTATTCTTTTCAAGTCATTTTTTTCTTCGTCACTGTAATCCCTAAGAAACCAAAGGGATATATTACGTATTTCTGAAAAGGAATTCGAACGTAATTTATTGATTTTGTGTGCATATAATGTACCTTTTTCACATAAATCTTTTAGTGGCTTTTCTCTGTTTATGTAAAATGGAAGTGCAATCTTTTTAATTTGTTCATCAATAATAAAAGATGGCACCCAATTACTCTTACCTTTATTGTCAAAGTCTGGTAGATTTATTCTCTTGAGCTCAGCAAATATAATATCGTCATATTGTTTGTTCTCAATGGCATGTTGGGCACTATCAGAAGCCCAGATAACGCTTTTGCTACCAAGAGAATAGAATATATGTTTTTTCCCTTTCTTGTCAATGAAATCAATCTTATTTAATTCTGTCGTTCCTTCATCTTCACAGAAGGTCCTATAGCTCATTTCATTTCTTCTAACAAAACTTTGAGTTGACGACATGTTTTGTTGAGAAGCATTAACCATTAACGACGGAACCCAATTACTTTTTCCTTGTTCATCGAAATCGGGCAAACCTGTTTTCTTACACTCTGCATACTGAATGCTATTAAAACACTTCTTAGCTTTATCTACATCTCCTATATCCAAAGCGGCTTTTCCTTCGGCTAGTTGTGCGTGTGCTCTATCTGACGCCCAAATAACACATTTACTGCCAAGACTATAGAAACTATGTTCCTTGCCATCTTTACCCAAAAAGTCAAATTTTCTAAGCTCATTGGTGCCCTCTATCTCGCAAAAAGCTTGAAGAGTCATTTTATTTCTTTCTTCCATTGGCATAAAAGTCTTTCATTATATAAACAGTTGGAAGGGGGCGCTACAATATGTCCATCTTCACTTCCATCACGACTTCAAATCTTTCCCCATAGATAATCAAAACCAGTTGCGTTTGTCAAGTAGTTTCTTTTCCTCAATGAGACCTTTGTCTGGATCAATATGATATGATATCAATTCGCCAATGGATTTTCTGCTTTTCAGAATCTCCACCTGAATGATTCCTTTCAAGCAGCTTCCTTCGGCATCGACATCCACTCCATACATCTCCGGGCGAGTCATGCCAAGCACCACATCGCTGAAATAGTTCAGGTCGCCCATGTATTCCAAATCGCTCAACTGGGGCCTTTTACCAGCCATCCCGCTACGCTCTGACGGCTGATAGTTGGTGCGCGAGGTGACGATAATGGTGATGCCGAGTTCACGAGCCAAGAACTTCAGCCGCCGTGATATGTTGGGCTGCTTGTCGTAGGCATAGTCCTCAATGAAGGGCAGGAAATGAAAACTGTCAATGATAACCACTTCTACCTTCTGCACTCTTACTAGTAGGACTATCTTTTGGCAGAGCGAATCGAGATCAGTACAGCATTTCACGATATCCACAAATACTGTCTCGGCCTTAATTCTCTCTACCTTTCCTTCATCTACAACCATCTTTAGCAGTGTCTGCTGAGCCACCTCAGCAGACTGTTCCGCAGTCATAAAGGCTGTTATTGGAGCAATCTCCAAATCCATTTGGTTGCGAACAATGTTCAGGGCGAATATACTTCTGCCTACGAGTGATCCGCCCACAAGGGTAATCAGGGCACCTTTGCCAAAGCCACCTGTCAGCCTGTCGAGTATTGGATATTCTGTTATCATATTTCTTTGCTATATATGCTTGGATTAGTTTTATGTACGAAGGTTAGATAAATCTTTTGCAAAGTTACAATTAAGTGAGCAAAATACCAAGCAAAAATGATTTTTTTTTATTTTTGCTTATATTTTCGAGCCAAAGTAACTTGGACATGTCAAGTCAAAGTTATAAAAAACTTACAATATCTACAAAAAATCATACGATTATTTTTTTTATATAAAAGTTGAGAGACTGATAAAGTTAAGAGTTTAAGATTTTCAGGAAGAATGTCTTTTGCGTTTTTTCCGTAGGGAGCAAAATCTTTTTCCGTAGGGTACAAAATCCTTTTCCGTAGGGCTCGGAAAATTTACGGAAATATCATTTTCCCTATAAGGCCTCGTAGGGAGGAGGTCAATTAACAATGAACAATTATTAACTGCTAGCGTAAGACACTATCGTTTTTTAAAAGGTGACGGTATAAACAATAAAATTAAATATACCCCCTTTATAGAGGGGTATATATATTAATTTTTTATATATTTACCGTCAACGAATATAAAGTCATAAAAAATCTAAGTACGTGCGGACATCTACGAGACGGCGTTTCAAGGACAGTGAAACGCCGTATCAAAGACCACGAAACGGCGTTTCGTAAATAAGCGGCCCTTATTGCGCAATAACCTGCCTTTAAGGAAAAATAAACGTGCCTTATCATTAAGCAGAGGTTGGTTAAAGGAAGGTACTCCGTCATGGAAATACAGAAAAGTATTTATTCGTACTTTGACCTTCGGTCGTAATCGGCTCTGCCGCTTATACCTTTAGGTGTAAGAAGAGAAATAGAAAAATTCCAAAAAGAAGGCATAGTCTTAAGACTAAAACACAAAATTTGTGTGTCAAAAGTATTATAAACAAGTTTACATACCTCTTTCACACAAATTTTATGCTTGATTTGACATCAAGTTAGCCTTCTTTTTAGAAATTTTTCTGCTTTTTCTTGTATTTCTCTAAACTTTTTCGTACCTTTGCACCCGCTTTACGAGTTAAAGCATATTCACATCTATTCATTAACAACTTAACAAAGTTAAAAAATGGCAACAAAAATTAGACTACAGCGTAGCGGTCGCAAGGCTTATGCTTTCTATCGTATCGTTATCGCTGACGTAAGAGCTCCACGTGATGGTAAGTTTACTGAGAAGATTGGTACCTACAATCCTAACACCAATCCTGCCACAGTAGATCTGAATTTCGACCGTGCTCTTTACTGGGTTGAGTGTGGTGCACAGCCTACTGACACTGTTCGTAACATTCTCTCTAACGAAGGCGTTTACATGATGAAGCATCTTCGTGGTGGTGTTAAGAAGGGTGCTTTTGATGAGGCTACTGCACAGGCTAAGTTCGAAGCATGGAAGAAGGCAAAGGTAGCTGGTACAGAAGCTGTCAAGGCTGCTGAGGCTAAGGCTCGTGCTGACAAGAAGGCTGCTAATCTGGCTGCAGAGAAGCAGTACAACGAGGCTAAGGCTAAGGCTATTGCTGAGAAGAAAGCTGCTGCTGACGCTGAGGCAAAGGCTGCTGAAGAGGCTGCTGCTGCAGAAGCAAAGGCTGCTGAAGAGGCTACTGAAGCTGCTGCTGAGGAAGCTACAGAAGAGGCTCCTGCTGAGGCTCAGGAAGAAACTCCTGCTGAGGCATAAGACTCTCACAAAAAGAACATTAGAGAAGCGTATGCCTTTATTGGCGTATGCTTCTTTTGGTTTTCATGAAAGAAGAACGTTTTTTCTACGTACCACAGGCAACAGAGCATTGTGCCCTGCCACAAGAGGAGGCAGGACATGCCATTCGTGTGCTCAGACTTAAAGAGGGGGACACCATCTTCCTCATCGATGGTCTAGGGGGCATTCATCAGGCAGAGGTGACACTGGCGTCTAACAAAAAGTGTGAATATCGTATCACTGAGTCTCACACCAGCCCTGCACCAAAGTTCCCTGTTACCATACACATCGCCATCGCTCCTACAAAGATGATGGAACGCATGGAATGGATGGCGGAAAAGGCTACAGAGATTGGCTTCGACGAACTTTCTTTCCTCGAAAGCCAGTATTCTGAACGCCGGACTATGCGCAGTGACCGTATCGAGAAAACTGTCATTTCTGCCATGAAGCAGAGCAGAAAGGCATGGAAACCTGTTATCAATGACCTGATGCCTCTGAAGGATTTTCTCGACACTCCGAGGGAGGGACGGAAATTCATCTGCCACTGCCACAATGAGATTCTACGAAGCGACCTCTACAAAGAGATTCTTGCTCACAATGGGGATGCTTCACAGCAGAATGTCACCATCCTCATTGGACCTGAGGGCGACTTCTCAAAGGAGGAGGTACAGTATGCCCTCGAACATGGATATGAGAGTGTCTCTCTTGGCGAATCACGTTTAAGAACCGAAACAGCTGCCCTTGTGGCACTGATGACAATAAGATTAGGAGGGAGTTAGGAGTTAAGAGTTAAGAGTTAAGAGTTAAGAGTTAAGAGTTAAGAATTAAGAAATAAACCTTCATCCTTCATCCATTATCCTTCATCCATTATTAATTATGAAGTCTAAATCAAACATCCTATACGTCATAGCACTGATGTTCTTGGTGCTGACCAGTTGTAGCAAAGGTAATTATGTCAACAATCTGCCACGCAATACTGTGGGACTGCTGGCTGTCAATGGTCAGAAGCTGGTGGGGGCTTACTCGCCTTTCAATGTTCTCTTAACGCCTTTTGTCAATGAAGACAAAACGCAGATGAAGGGCATCGACCTGACAAAGGATATCTTTATCTATGAGACATCGGATGGTATGTTTGGCGTCTGTGCTCCCATTGCTGACGATTATGATTTCCACGATTTCATCTCCCGACTGAGCAACATCGGGGGGGTCAGTGAGATAAAGTCTGATGGCGACACTCACTATTGTTTCTACAAAAAGCAATGGGCCATAACATATAATGACTACTGCATGCTGGTCATGGGACCTGTCATGGAGAATGAGGCAGAACGCAATAAAATCGTCAAGCGCATGATATCCCAGATGGATGATGAGGAGGAGACGAGTTGTCAGGGTACAGAACTGTGGCAGCATCTTAATGAGTCGGATGCTCCTGTGCGCTTTGTGGCAAGGGCATCGGCATTGCCTGAACAGATTGTCAGCACATGTACCTTCGGAGCTCCTGTCGGAACAGATCCTGACGATGTGCTCATCGAGGCGGCTATGACATACAAGGATGGCACCCTCTACATGGATGGCACTACGTGTTCGTCTAACAAACACATCTTGCAGTCCCTCCAAAAGTCTATCTCGATGTATCGCCCCATCTCCATCGATTGGGAAAAGGCCATCGACGAAAAGGCTCTCTCTACCATCTTCATCAATGCCAAGGGACAGGACCTCATCGGCACCATCAATAACAACAAGACTCTCAGCTCTCTCCTCATGAGTACTGGGGCGTATGACCAGATTGCTGCCAGCAATGGCAACATAGCCATCACCATACGTCCGCGTGGCAACAACATCATCGAGAGCGGTGTCACTGCCGATGTCAAGGTGCTCCGAAATACCAACAAAAAGAATAAAGAACGCCTGGTGGCTATCTTCAATACAGAAAGCCTCCTGCAAAACTTCACAATAAACCTCTTCTCTTCCCTCAACAAAATCAAGAGAGTGGTCTTCATCATAGACGATTAAGGTTTCAAGTTTCAGGTTTCAGGTCAAAACCTTTCAATGTTCAAAGGCTCTTTTAATGCTTAAATCTTAAACCTTAATGCTTAAAGAATAATGTTCAATGTTCAATGAATAACATAACATTCCACAACGTTACCCCAAGGGTGTTCGAAGGCACTGAGCTATCATCCGAGATATGGCAGTGCGAAGCAAAATTCGAACGTGACAAGCTTTACCTCGTAGAGGCAGAATCAGGAAAGGGCAAAAGCACTTTCTGCAGTTATATCCTCGGCTATCGCAATGATTACTCTGGATGCATCCTCTTCGACAATCAGGATATCACACAGTTCTCTCATGACAAATGGGCCGACATACGCCAGCGCAATATCAGCCACCTCTTTCAGGAGCTGAGACTGTTCCCTGAACTGACGGCAATGGAGAATATTCTGATAAAGAGCCAGCTGACTGCCAATGAGGCATCATGGAGCAAAGACGAGATATTAACATGGTTTCAGCGTCTGGGCATTCCTGACAAGGCTGACCAGAAAATCGGCAAGATGTCTTTCGGACAGCAACAGCGTGTGGCAATGATAAGGGCATTGGTGCAGCCGTTCGACGTTCTTCTTGTCGATGAACCTATCAGCCACCTCGACGACAACAACTCTCGCATAATGGCAGAGATAATGATGGAGGAGGCACATAAGCAGAATGCCTGCGTCATTGTTACATCAATCGGCAAACACATGGACCTGCCTTATGACAGGGTCTTCAAACTCTAAAACACCACAACTATGAAATTACTCTGGAAACTACTGCGACAGCATATCAGCATCGGACAATTCTGTGGTTTTGTGTTTGCAAATCTTGTGGGCATGATAATTGTCCTTGCTGGATACCAGTTCTATAATGACGTCCTGCCTATCTTCACCAGTGGCGACTCTTTCATGAAGCCTAACTATATCATGGTGACAAAGCATATCGGCATGGGAAATTCTCTCTCAGGACGCAGCACGTCTTTCTCTGAAAAGGAAATCAATGACCTACGCTCTCAGAGCTTCACAGAAAAGCTTGGCTGTTTCTCTACTACGAACTATAAGATTAGCGTCAACCTCGCCATCGGGGATGTTCCTCTGGCTAATGCCGAGATGTTCTTCGAGAGTGTGCCTGATGAGTTTATCGACATCAATATGGCTGACTGGAAGTATGAGGATGGTCAGGAAATAGTGCCTATCATCCTCCCGCGTACATATATAAATATGTATAACTTCAGCATTGCACAGCAACGTTCCCTGCCACAGATTTCGGAGAGCCTCATGAGTTCCATCATTGTGCAGATCTATGCTCATGGCAATGGGCAGCAGCAGACCTTCAAAGGCAAGGTGGTGGCATTCTCTTCTACTTTGAATGCTGTCCTCGTGCCACAGGCTTTCATCGATTGGAGCAACCAGAAGTTTGCACCTCAGGAGCAGAATCGCTCTACACGTCTCCTGATGCAGGTGAACAATCCTGCTGACGAAAAGATTTCTTCTTACTTTGAGCAGAATGGCCTTGAGATGGAGAGTGACCGTCTGAATGCCGAGAAGACAACATATTTCCTCCGTCTCATCGTCATGCTGGTAATGGTCATCGGACTCATCATAAGCACACTGAGCTTCTATATCCTCATGCTGAGCATATACCTCCTTGTGCAGAAGAATACCGAAAAGCTCCAAAACCTGCTCCTCATAGGCTACAGACGTGCTCGCGTGGCTCTGCCTTACCAGCTGCTCACCATGGGACTGAACGTCATCGTCCTCGCCATAGCCATTATTGCTGTGGTGCTCATACGAAATTACTATATGACAACAATACAGGCACTCTATCCTGAAATAGCTCATGGTTCCATGACTCATGCCATAGAGCTCGGACTGATACTCTTCCTTATTGTTACCATACTGAATGCTATTATCATAAGACGCAAAATCAATAAGATTTGACAAAACTCGAGCTTCTTTCCCCAGCCAAAAACCTCGAATGCGGCATTGCTGCTATCGACCATGGTGCTGATGCTGTATATATCGGTGCCACACGCTTTGGTGCCAGGGCAGCTGCTGATAATAGTGTAGAGGATGTCGCTACACTTTGTGACTATGCCCATCAGTTTGATGCCAAGGTATATGTCACTGTCAATACCCTACTCCATGATGACGAACTCGAAGAAGCAGCACAACTCTGCCACGACGTCACCCAAGCCGGCGCCGACGCCATCCTAATCCAAGACCTGAGACTGCTTGATATAATTCATAATTCAAAATTTATAATTCATAATTCCAAAAACTCTTCACTCTTCACTCTTCACTCTTCACTTGAAAACATAAGTTTTCATGCTTCCACCCAAACTGACAATCGTACCATTGAGAAGGTGAAGCAGCTTGCTGAGATGGGCTTTCGTCGTGTAGTGTTGGCAAGGGAGTTGTCCATCAAAGAGATTGCGGCTATTCATAAGGCTGTGCCTGAGGTGGAGCTGGAGGTCTTTGTGCATGGTGCCCTTTGTGTCAGCTATTCTGGACGTTGCTATGCCTCGGAATATTGCTTCGGACGAAGTGCCAATCGTGGGGAGTGCGCACAGTTCTGCAGACTGCCGTTTACCCTGAAGGACGCTGACGGAAACATCATCGAACAGGATAAGCATCTGCTCTCACTGAAGGATTTTGCTCAGCTCGATAACCTTGAGCGTTTGGTTGAGGCGGGAGCAGTGTCTTTCAAGATTGAGGGACGCCTGAAGGATGTTGACTATGTCAAGAATATCACTGCTGCATACTCCCAAAAGCTCAACGACATAATCAGTGCCCATCCGGACCTATATCAGCGTGCTTCGATGGGACGCTGTTCCTATACCTTTCAGCCTGATATCCACAAAAGTTTCAACAGGGGCTTTACCACTTATTTTACTGATGGCCGATGTGCTGATCAGGCGTCTTTCCTCACCCCCAAGTCCATAGGCGAATATGTGGGGAAGGTGAAGGAGATTCGTGGCAACAGTTTTAATGTCTCTTCTGTCACATCCTTTGCCAATGGTGATGGCATGTGTTTCTTCTCGCCAAAGGGTAAGCTGATTGGTTTCAGGGTCAATAAGGCTGAGGGCAACAGGATTTTTCCTCATAAGATGCCTGCTGGCATAACACCTGGGACGATTCTCTATCGCAATTACGACCAGACATTCCAGAAAGTGCTCTCCAAACCCTCTGCAGAGAGGAAGGTGATGCTAAGCATGACATTCACTGTCACACCAACAGAGTTGCAGCTCTCTGCCACAGACGAACATGGCAACACAGGCACTGCCACCATGCCATACAAATACCAGAAGGCCAACACACCACAGGAAGACAATATCCGCAGACAACTCACCAAATCCGGCGGAACAATATACAACATCACCCACCTGCAGATAAACACCCAGGTAAAAACACCCTTCATCCCCAGCAGCCACCTCACAACCCTCCGCCGCCAAGCCCTAGAGACGGTAAAAGGTCAAGAGACCCCACCCCATCCCTCCCAAGTGGAGGGGGCTTTCAATGCTCAAGGTGGAAATAGTTGTCAACTGTCAACTGTCAATTGTCAACTAAACTCCCGCCCTTTAAGGGAGGGTTGGGGATGGTCCTGGCTCATCCACTCCCGCTACTGCCTGCGTCATGAGTTGGGCTATTGCACCAAGAGTGGCAGGAAGGCGCCTTGGAGGGAACCGTTGACGCTGCATCTGGCTGATGGGAAGTCATTCAACATAAAATTCGACTGCAAACAATGCGAAATGTATATCATGCGATAATAGCACTGCTGCTGCTCACCACGATGACGTCATGTTATCGTGAACGTCTGCATACGTTCAATGAGAACACTGAGGACACCCTCTTTCTGGAGGGTAGTCACCACTATTCGGTGGGGTATAACTTTGTGGTGAATAGCGATAGCATCATACTCATCTCACAACAGCCAGAGGAACATGTGTCGCAGCTGCAGACCGATTCTTTCTCGATACCACGGAATCAGCATTTGGCAGTTTCTGACATCCACATCCTGCCACAGGATAGCATCGATTCTGTGTGGGTGCAGGTGGTCAGTGAGAAAGGGCGACTGGGGTGGATACATGAGAAGGAGATGCTTGCCTCGGTGGTGCCGACAGATCCTATATCGCAGTTTATCATGTTCTTCTCTCGCACCCATACCATGCTGGCGGTGATACTGGTGGTTATCATGGCGGCCATATATATTATGAGGCTCAGCACGTTGAAGAATGCCCATCTGGTGCATGTGCGCGATATTGATTCGTTCTATCCCACCCTGCTGTGTATCATTGTGGCATGCTCTGCCACGTTCTATGCATCCCTGCAGATGTTTGGGCCCGATACATGGCAGCATTTCTATTTCCATCCCTCTATCAATCCCTTTGTGATGCCCCCGATATTGGGAATCTTCATAACGTCAGTATGGGCGATGCTCATTGTCGGCATAGCGACAATAGATGATGTGCGTCATAAACTGCCCCCCGAAGAAGCCATACTATATCTCTTTGGCCTCATGGGCGTCTGCTCCCTACTCTATATCATCTTCTCCATCTCCACCCTCTACTACATCGGCTACCCCCTCCTCGGAGCCTACTGCTACTACGCAGTGACGAAATACTTCAGGCGAGCCTGAAAGCTCGTAACGGTTAACGGTTAAAGGTTAAAGGTTAAAGTCAGTGGAAAGTTGAGAGTTTAGAGTTGAGAGTCAGTTATGGTTATCGTTATCGTTGAAAAATGTTTTTTAGGTTCGAAGAACCGAGGTTTTTGCAGACAAGGGCAGTAAGCTGCCAAAGGCAGTTGAATCGGTTTAAGAGATTAAGACGTATAAGCTCACTTATAAAGGATTAAGATATTAAAGCGATACAAGAAAGTCTGAAAGACTTGACTGACCTTGGAGGGGTTTTTCTGGTTTTTGTTTATAATAATAAAAAAAGATATATGAAACTTTTCACATTTCACATTTCACATTTCACATTGCTGCTCCTTTTCGCAGCAAGCATGCTCGCTTGCAGCTCCGATTCCGACTCCCCTGCCCCAGACCCTGTCATCCCAGCGCAACGCACCATCATAGCCATCTTCAATGGCAATAACAACCTGTCCACCTCCCTCAGTGCTGACATCAGCGAGATAGAAGCAGGCACAAAAGACCTCTCTGCCGCCACCAATGTCATCGTCTTCGCCAATATCCTCGGCCAGAAGGCATATATCGCTGAGATGGTCAATGGCAAGAGCACCAAGGTGCGCGAATGGGCCAATGCCGTCGTCACCACCGACCCCGACACGCTACTATCTGTCATGCAATGGATAATAGCCAAATACCCCGCCAATGAATACGCCCTCGTCTTCGGCGGTCATGGCACTGGCAGCATTGTCAATAAAGACACCATCCCCACCACCATGCGTCCCGCCTACGCCTATGGCTGGGACACCAGCAATAAAGTCGCCTCAGGCAGAGTATGGATGAACACCGGCACCCTCGCCGCTGTCATCAGCCACCTGCCACGTCCCAGGTACATCTTCTTCGACTGCTGCCTCATGCAAGACTATGACGTAGCATGTCAGTTCAAGAAATACACCGACTATATCATCGCCCCCGTCAGCGAAACCCCAGCAGACGGAGCACCATACAGAAAAATCACCCCACTCCTCACCATCGACGATACAGAGAAAATGTGTGACACCATCCTCACCACCTATTACGACTACTACAACCCCCACCTCTGCATCTCCGCCATCAGAACCCGCGATGTCGATGACCTGCAGGTAAAGACCAATGCCGCATTGCAGGAAATAAAGCAAAACACCGCCCTGCCATACGACTACACAAAGGTAATATACTATTTTGTAGAAGCAAACAAGACACTCCAGTACGACCTGAAAAGCTTCTTCTACGAACAAAACCAGCTAGGCAAACTCAGTGATGATAAATACAACGCCTTTGTGACAGCATTAGAAAAATGCGTCTTCACCACCCGAAAGACCAAGCCCTGGAAGACAGCCGCCCAAATCGACTTCACCGACTTCGATGTCGAAGACTACAACTACGGCGGCCTCTCCATCACAAAAGAAACGATAGAAAAGTAAGAGGTAAGAGCGCCTTTGACCTTTGACCGTTAAACCTTAGACCTTTGACCTTAACCCCAACCGTTATCATCAGGGTTACAGCGCCAAGCGGTTTTGACATTAGGCCTTAACCATAAACCCAGCCGTTATCGGCTGGGTTTATGGTTTCGTTTTAGTTTTAATTCCCCCTCTCCGCCCAATCACCTCTGTCGAGGTTACGATAGCCAATGGCCTCCGCAATATGCTGGCTCTGGATTTTCTCTGAGCCATCAAGGTCCGCAATGGTGCGAGCCACCTTCAGTATGCGTCCGTAGGCACGGGCTGAAAGCTTCAGACGTTCCATCGCCATGCGAAGCATATCAAGCGATGCCTCGTCGGGTTGCGCAAAAAGGCGCAACATCTTCTCCGACATCATAGCATTACAATGTATGCGCTGGCGAAGACTGTTGGGGTCATAGTCAGGGTCGGAACTATCGAGACTCTTGTAATAATCACTAAAACGTTTCTCCTGTATCTTACGAGCCTTCACCACCCTTTCACGAATGGCAACAGAGGGCTCACCTGGCTGCATCTGCGAAAGCTGGGAGAATGGCACAGCCTGAATCTCACAATGTATGTCGATACGATCCAGCAATGGACCGCTGATTTTTGAGAGGTAACGGCTTATTTGTCCAGGGGTGCAGTTACACTGATGCGTTGGGTCTCCATAATATCCGCAGGGACAGGGGTTCATCGATGCCACAAACATAAAGGAACATGGATACTCCACATTATACTTTGCACGGCTGATGCTGATTTTCCTGTCTTCGAGGGGCTGACGAAGCACCTCCAAAACAGAACGGGGCAGCTCAGGCAACTCGTCCATGAAGAGCACCCCGTTATGGGCCAGAGATATCTCACCAGGCTGCGGATTCGTACCACCACCCACAAGAGCCACCTGCGAGATGGTGTGATGAGGGGAACGGAACGGACGTTGGAAGATGAGAGATTGGTCAGGATTCAGTTTTCCTGCGATAGAGTGTATCTGCGTTGTTTCAAGACTCTCGTTCAGCGAAAGAGGAGGTAAGATGGTTGGCAGACGCTTTGCCATCATACTCTTGCCACTGCCAGGAGGGCCTATCATGATAACATTGTGGCCACCCGCCGCAGCAATCTCCAAGGCCCTCTTCACCTGTTGCTGACCCTTCACGTCAGCAAAGTCAATGTCAAATTTTCCCTGCTGCTGAGCAAAAAGCTCGTTGATGTCCAGTTTTAAAGGTTCTGGAGTATTTATGCCCTTAATGAAATTTATCACCTCGTCGAGAGTTGACATACCATAAACGTCAATGCCAGAGACAACGGCAGCCTCCTTCTCATTCTCCTTGGGAAGGACGATGCCCTTGAATTTCTCCTTTTTGGCCAAAAGAGCAATCGGAAGAGCCCCGACGATAGGCTTCAAAGAACCATCAAGACCCAACTCACCCAAAAACATGTAATCGTTAAGAGGATTGGAGGAGGTGGGGCCTGCGCTGGTGGGGATGAGGACTTCGTTGGCGGCGAGGATGGCGATGGAGATGGGTAGGTCGTAGGAGGAGCCCTCTTTCTTTTTGTTAGCGGGCGAGAGGTTGATGGTGATGGCCCTATTTGGGAATTTGTATCCCGTATGAATCATGGAGGTCCTGATGCGGGCCAGGCTTTCCCTTACAGCTTCGTCGCCGAGGCCTGTGAGGGTGAGGCTTTGTCCATTGGTGAGGCTCGTCTCAACCGTCACCTTCGTTATCTCCAGCCCATTAACCGCTGCACAATATGTCTTTACAATCACAGATTTTAACGTTTAAATTTAAAGTTCAACTCTCAAAGTTCAAAACTAACGTTTAAAGTTTAACGTCACCCTCTCCTTCAACTTACATCTTCTCCATTGCTTGTTGGAGGTCGGCGATGATGTCGTCGGCGTTTTCGATGCCTACGGAGAGTCTTATCAGGTCGGGTGCGACACCGGCTTCTCTCAACTGTTCGTCAGAGAGTTGTCTGTGGGTGTGGCTGGCTGGATGCAAAACGCATGTTCTGACGTCTGCGACATGGGTGACAATGCTGATGAAGTCGAGCTGGTCCATGAACTTGATGGCGTCTTCCCTTGTGCCCTTCAGTCCGAAGGCGATGACACCACAGGAGCCATTAGGCATGTACTTCTGGGCAAGGGCGTGGTATTTATTGCTGGGCAGACCGCAGTAGTTGACCCATGCTACCTTTGGACATTTCTCTAACCATTCTGCTACCTTCTGGGCATTGCTGCAGTGTTGCTTCATGCGCAGTGCGAGGGTCTCAAGACCGAGGTTGAGGAGGAAGGAGTTCTGGGGTGCTGGAATGCTGCCGAGGTCGCGCATGAGCTGGGCTACGAGCTTTGTGGTATAGCCCATCTTGCCGAAGGCATCGACATAGGTGAGGCCGTGGTAGGATTCATCGGGGGTGGTTAGGCCAGGGAACCTGGATAATGTAGAGTTGAGAGTTGAGAGTTGAGAGTTGACAATTTCTACTGCTGTTGTGTCGAAGTCGCTGCCGGATTGGTGTTTGCAGGTTTTCCAGTCGAAGTTGCCTGAATCGACGATGCAGCCACCGACTTGTGTGGCGTGGCCGTCCATGTACTTGGTGGTGGAATGGGTGACGATGTCACAGCCCCACTCGAATGGGCGGCAGTTGATTGGGGTGGCGAAGGTGTTATCGACGATGAGGGGTACGCCGTGCTTATGAGCCATCTTGGCGAAGCGTTCTATGTCGAAGACGCTGCCGCCTGGGTTGGAGATGGTCTCACCGAAGAAGCATTTGGTATTGGGTTTGAAGCAGGCTTCTATCTTCTCATCGTCCCACTCGGTATCGATGAAGGTGCATTCGATGCCGAGTTTCTTCATTGTGACGCCAAAGAGGTTGTAGGTGCCGCCATAGATATTGTTGGAGGTGATGAAATGGTCGCCTGCCTGACAGATATTGAAGACGGCATAGAAGTTTGCTGCCTGTCCGGAGCTGGTGAGCATAGCACCGACACCACCTTCGAGGGCGCAGATCTTCTTTGCTACTGCGTCATTGGTAGGGTTTGCCAGACGGGTATAGAAATAGCCTTCGTCTTTGAGGTCGAAGAGGCGTGCCATCTGGTCGGATGTCTCGTATCGGAATGTTGTTGACTGGATGATGGGCAGTTGTTGTGGTTCGCCCTTTTTTGCTTTGTATCCACCGTGGATACAGAGTGTTTCAAGATTTTTTTTCATTGTTTTATATTCTTATTTTTACATTTCACACAGATATCACAGATACCACAGATATTTTTTTAACAAAAACCAGAATAACCCTTTCTCGGTCTTGAATCTCTTGCAGAGCTTTTGTGCCAAGTGCTATGCCTTTGTCTTTAAAAGCGAGCTTTTACGCCATAGTCACACCACTTTTCACATCCACTTGCGTGGTTCAAGCCCTCGAAAGAAAAACCCTGCTTCGCAGAAAAAACAATTTTATCTCTTACCTCTACACTCTACACTTTCCACTGACTCTAAACTCTAAACTCTACACTTACCACTGCCTCTCAACTCTAAACTCTACACTCTAAACTTTAACCGTTAACCGTTAACCGTTACGCCTCCTGCGGAGGCGGGTGAGGAGTTTTTCTGTGGCGCCGGACTGGGAGCGGACGTAGGTGCCTGCGGCATCAGAGGCAGCTTGCAGGGTTGCGGCATCTTGGAATTTCTCCATAATGTTCACGAAATCCTGATATGACTCTATCTCAAAGCCACCACCACACGCCTTCAGCTCTTGCGCCTCCTGGAACTTCTGATTGTTTGGTCCGAATATCACCGGCATATTCCACACTGCGGCCTCTGGCAGATTATGGATGCCAACGCCAAAGCCACCACCGACGTATGCTATCTGTCCATACTTATACATGGACGACAGGAGTCCGAAGCAATCGACCACGAGCACATCGGCATCGGGCAACGTCTTGGCATCCTCTGCCGTCAGCTGGCTGTAGAACAGCACCTTCAGGTCGGGCATGAGGTCTTTTATCTGTTCGAGATGCAGGGGGGCTATGACATGGGGCGCGATAATCATCTTCCACCCCCTATGCTCTCTGAAATATCTCACAAAGATGCGCTCATCAGGCAGCCACGAACTGCCAGCAATGAAGCATTTGTTGTTTTTCGACAGGAACGACTCCACCACAGGCAGTTTCTTCGACTGCGCCGCAATGGTCGTCACACGGTCGAAGCGTGTATCGCCAGTGACATCGACATTGGTGATGCCAATACTTGCGAGCAGTTCCCTACTCTCCTCATTCTGCACAAAGAAATGCGTGAAACACTTCAACACGTGGCGATACTGCCATCCATACCACTGGAAGAACACCTGTTCAGAGCGGAATATGGACGAGACGCTATATACGGGCACTCCACGATGGCGCAGGATATGAAGGTAGTTATACCAGAATTCATACTTTATGAAGAACGCCTCCACAGGTCTCACTGCCCTCAGGAATTTGCGGGCATTCGCCACAGTATCGACAGGCAGATAACACACCAGGTCAGCCCCATCATAATGTTTCCTCACCTCATACCCCGATGGTGAGAAGAAGGTCAGCAGTATCTTTCTGTTAGGATACACGCGCCGATACTCCTCCATGATAGGCCGGCCCTGCTCAAACTCCCCCAACGACGCAGCATGGAACCACACATATTCAGCATTCGGGTCCACATGCCTCTGCAGATACCTCACAGCGATGTTCTGTCCACGCCACATAGTCCTCACCTTGGTGAAGAACTGTGCAGCGACATAGACGCCGAACTGGAAGATATAGAGAAGGAGGTTGTACAATGTAAAGTTTAAAGTTTAGAGGCAGTTGAGAGTTGGATGAAGGATGAAGGATGATGGTCTATAACCAATAACCAATAATCTATAACCAATAACCGATAACCGTTAACCGTTAACCGGTTTAATTGCGTCGATGGCTTTTTTGATGCGGTGGATGGTTTCGTCTTTGCCGAGGAAGGCTGAGATGTCGAACATGCCTGGGCCTTTGCCTTCTCCGACGAGGCATAGTCTGAAGGCGTTCATGACGTCGCCGAGCTTATAGCCCTTGCTTTCTATCCATGCCATGACAACCTTCTCCTGTCCTTCGACAGAGAAGTCGTCGATGCCGCTGAGAACGTCACACAACTCTGCCATCACCTCTGGAGAATTCTCCTTCCATCTCTTGCGGACCGTCTTCTCATCATAAGAACTTGGCTCGAAGAAGAAGAAAGAACAGAGGTCCCACATCTCATGAATGAAGTTGACACGATCTTTCATGAGGCGGCAGACGGCCTCTACGCGCTCCATAGAAGCGTCAGCACCATTGTTGGCCACTATCGGTGCAAAGATTTTTGCAATCTCGGCAGGTGTTTTCTTGAGGATATACTCATGATTGAACCATATACCCTTCTTATAGTCGAACTTGGCACCAGCTTTAGAGCATCTTGAAATGTCGAACGCCTTTATGAGTTCATCCATAGAGAATATCTCCTGTTCTGTGCCAGGGTTCCATCCCAACAAGGCGAGGAAGTTCACCACTGCCTCTGGGAAATAACCCGACTCACGGAATCCTGATGACACCTCACCAGTCTTTGGGTCATGCCATTCGAGAGGGAACACAGGGAATCCCAGTCTGTCACCATCACGCTTAGAGAGTTTTCCCTGTCCTTCTGGTTTGAGGAGCAGTGGCAGGTGAGCAAACTGCGGCATAGTATCCTGCCATCCGAAGGCCCTATAGAGCAGCACATGCAGAGGTGCAGACGGCAACCATTCCTCACCCCTGATGACATGAGTCACCTCCATGAGATGGTCGTCCACGATGTTTGCCAGATGATATGTAGGCAGTTCGTCAGCCGACTTATAGAGCACCTTGTCGTCGAGGATGTCAGACTTGATGCGTACCACGCCGCGAATGAGGTCGTTGACTACGATTTCCTCTCCAGGATTGATGAGGAAGCGTACCACATACTGCTTTCCCTCAGCAAGAAGCTTCTGCACCTCTTCCTGTGGCAGAGAGAGTGTGTTTCGCATAGACATACGAGTCTTGGCATCATACTGGAAGTTTGGTGTGGCATTACGAGCCTGCTCCAGTTCCTCCGGGGTATCGAAAGCCATATAAGCCTTGCCATTGTCGAGCAGCTGCTTAACATATTTCTTGTAGATATCCCTTCTCTCGGACTGTCTGTATGGTCCATAGTTACCACCGAATGACACGCCCTCATCGAAGGTAATGCCCAGCCAGCGGAAGGCTTCGAGGATATATTCCTCTGCACCAGGGACAAAGCGGTTAGAGTCGGTATCTTCTATTCGGAAGATGAGTTCTCCGCCATGTTGTTTTGCGAAAAGATAGTTATAGAGTGCTGTTCTCACACCTCCGATGTGGAGGGCTCCTGTAGGTGATGGAGCAAATCGTACACGAGTTTTCATTATTATTCTCTTAAAAATTAAACTTTCGGGAGTTATCAAAGGGAGTTATAGTAGGGAGTTATGCGAGTAAACTCGCAGGAAGTTAACTCACTACGTTCGTGGACATTACAATCTTCAGCTCAAAAACTATTGTCCTATGCGGAGCATTTAACTTCCATGAGCGAAGCGAATTAAATTCCATTTTTACTTCCATTTTTACTTCCGGAACTTTAGTAATCTATAAAACAGGTTGCAAAGGTAACAAAAAAAGTCTATATTGTGGTATATAGTAGGTGCAAAATACATTTTTTTAGGAAAAAACTTTGTTTTGTGATTTTTTTTTGTACTTTTGCAGCGTTTTTTACAGAGCGCCTAAGCAATGGGAACAGAAAACATACATATTAACTCACTTCCGAAGCTCAATCGCTTCCTTCAGGGAATAGCATATATTATCGTCTCTGTGACGCTGATAGTATTGGCGATGCCAAACACCGACAAGCCCCTTCTGACATACACCGTTGGTGAGCCATGGACCAGTCAGCAGGTTATCTCTCCAGGTGAGATATACATACAGAAAGACCCCGCTGTAGTAGAACAGGAAAGGGCCGAGCTGTTGCGTCAGGACTATTTTCCTTATTATAATATAAACAAGGCGGTTGGTGAGAAGCAGATATCACTGTTCTTGCAGAAATATTCAGACGGTGCCCCTGGTGTATCGGCATACAGCATGCAGGTAGTTGCCAACATCATGAGAGACATGTACGATCAGGGCATCATGAACCAGATGGAATATCAGAAAATCGTTGAGAGCGACAGTATCACTGATATCATGCTGGTAAAGGACAACGAAGCCGTGAAGGCCGAGGTAGCCATGGTGATGAGTACCAAGAAAGCCTATGAAATGCTGATGGACGACCCATTGCTGCTAAACATCAAGACAACCCTTCAGGAACTCAACCTCAATGAGTTCTTAGTAGCAAACATCACCTACGACTATAAGCGCAGCAAGCAAGCCTATAACGAGCTGACATCGCTGATATCCACCAACAGTGGTGTCATGAAGCAAGGTCAGGAAATTATCAATCGTGGTGAAATTGTTACAGAAGAGAAGGCCCGCATGATAGACAGCTATAACGACTTTATCAGCAACAACAGCGAGCGCACAATCGGAGAAATCTTCATGCACAACGGTATGCAGTGGCTGTATATCCTGCTGATAATGTTGCTCTTCATGTGCTACCTGCAGTATTTCCGTGAGGAATACCTGGTAAGGCCCAACTGCATGGTGATGCTCTTTACGCTGCTTACGCTGTTCCCTATCATCAATTCGCTGCTGGTGCGTTGGGACCCAAGGAATGTGTATCTCCTACCCGTCTGCATGGTGCCAATGTTTGTGAGAGTATTCCTCGACAGCCGTTCCGCCTTCATGGCACACACCACACTGGTGCTGCTGTGTAGTGTTATTGTTTCAGAGAGATTTGAATATATCGTATTACAGATAACAGCCGGCTACATCGCCATCTGCGCCCTGAGAGAGGTTACGAAGCGTTCGCAGATTATTGCTACCAGTGCCTGCATTACACTGCTCTATTTAGTGACATACACCCTGCTGAAATACATGGACAACGATGCTCTGAGCTTTGAGATATTGAAGCATGGATACCTGTTGTTTATCATCAGCGGTATGATGTTGATGCTTACATTCCCACTGATGTTCCTGGTAGAGAAGACATTCGGCTTTGTATCGCCAGTGACGCTGATGGAGCTGTCGGACATCAACAAGGAACTGCTGCGTCGTCTGTCAGAAGAAGCCCCTGGCACATATCAGCATAGCATTATGGTGAGCAACCTCGCCTCTGCCATAGCACAGGAGGTGGGAGCAAAATTCCTGCTGGTAAGAACAGGAGCCCTGTATCATGACGTCGGAAAGCTGGCCAATCCTGTCTTCTTCACAGAAAACCAGAACGGCATCAATCCTCACACCCGTCTGACGCCACAGGAGAGTGCCCGTATCATAACAGGACATGTGGAGGAAGGCATACGACTCACATCGGCAGCAGGTATACCAAGCATTCTGCAAGACTTCATCAGAACCCATCATGGCAATGGACTGGCACGCTATTTCTATACCACATACAAGAATGAGCATCAGGACGAAGAGATAGACGAGACACCATTCAGATATAAAGGTCCGAACCCATTTACCAAGGAACAGGCCATACTGATGATGACAGATGCAGTAGAGGCATCATCACGTTCTTTGAAGGAATATACAGAAGAGAGTATCACCAAGCTGGTGAACAACATCATAGACAATCAGGTGAAGGAAGGGTTCTTTGAGGACTGTCCTATTACCTTTAAAGATATAAAGACGGCCAAGGAAGTGCTGATAGACAAACTGAAAATCGTCTTCCACACCCGTATAGCATATCCGGAGGAGAAGGGGGAAGTTAAGAGTTAAGAGTTAAGAATTAAGAATTAGGAATTAGGAAAAGTTCTTTTATGAGGGATTGGTTGAAGAGATGGTGGCAGAGTAAGGGTTTCGGCATTGAGTCGAAGACGGACTACGCTTTTCTCACAGACGTAATAAAGGAAGACTATCCCTACTATGCCTATGAAGACATCCGCAGCCAGCACCCAAACGATAGCGATCGGGACATAAGGAAGCTGGAGTTGAGATACAGGGTTGCCAATGCACTGAAAGACAAGGAATATGCCATAGTAGAAGGCAGACTGGAGGACAGTGACGAATGGCAGAAATACATCGACGGGCGCTACATCACCTATGACATGGTTGATATGGGCATCGCCATCAGAGCCTTAGACAGGGAGCCGGAACACTACTTTCTTTTAAGAGTGTGAGGTGAGAGGTGAGAGGTGAGAGGTAAGAATTAAGAATTAAGAATTAAGAAATAAAACAATAATAAAATAAAAACTAAATTACATTATGTATTGGACACTAGAGCTTGCATCTCGCTTAGAGGATGCACCATTTCCAGCGACAAAGGAAGAGTTGCTTGATTACGCCATTCGCAGTGGCATTTCTATGGAGGTAATAGAAAACCTTCAGGAACTTGATGATGAGGAAGACTTGGTTTATGAATCTATCGAAGACATCTGGCCTGACTATCCGACAAAGGAAGATTTCCTTTTTGACGAGGAAGAGTATTAAAACGATAAAAACAAACTTACTAACTCAAAAAAAAACTAACTAATAAAGGAGCATCCCCAAAAAGATGCTCCTTTATTTCTTTTACTTCACTCCGAACTTATAAATTGTTGTCTGGCGATACTGCTCTCCTGGTCTGAGGACTACAGGTGGGAAGTATGCACGGTTTGGAGAATCTGGGAAGTGTTGTGCCTCGAAACAGATGGCTGAGCGACGTGGCGCTGTGCAACCGTTCTGTATCTTATAGCCATTAGCCCAGTTGTCACTGTAAATCTGTACACCTGGCTCTGTTGTCCAACATTCCATGGTACGTCCGGAAGCAGGTTCCTCTATGCGGGCTGCGAATGACAACTCACCAACTTCCTTCTTGTTAAGAACCCAGCAATGGTCATAGCCAGCACCATTCTTTATCTGCTCATTGTCGGCATTGATATCCTGACCAACAGGCTTTTGGGTGCGGAAATCGAATGGTGTGCCCTCAACCTTCAGTATTTCGCCTGTAGGAATAGACGTAGGATCGATAGGCAGATAGTGGTCAGCATTCACCTCACAAAGCAGGTCGTCGATGGTAGGAGTAGGATTTGCTATGCCTGCCAAAGCAAAGAAAGCATGATGTGTGAGGTTGATGATGGTCTTCTTGTTTGTAGTAGCAAGATAGTCAATCTTCAGCTCATCATCATCAGTCCATGTATATTCCACATTCACATGCACCTCACCGGTAAATCCCTCATGACCATAAGGCTCTACGATATTCAGGGCAAGAGTGTTGTCATTCATCTGGACAGCATCCCACACCTGGGCATGATAGCCAGTAGGTCCACCATGAAGGGCATTTGGACCATTATTGATAGCCAGCTGATATTCTTTGCCATTAAGAGTGAACTTACCCTTGCAGATACGGTTGCCGAAGCGTCCGATAAGGGTTGAGAGGAAAGGTTCTGGTGCATTCTGGAAATCCTTTATGTTGTCATAGCCCTGTATGACATTTGCAAGGTTTCCATTGCGGTCGGGCACCATAAGAGCCACAATAGCACCGCCATAGTTTGTTACAGCAACCTCATGCCCCTGACTATTTGTCAGGATGTACAGTTGTGTTTCCTTTCCGTTTACGGTTGCCTGAAAATTCTTTGCGTCCAGGCCGCACTTGTTTTTCATTTCGCTCATTTTTCTTTTGTTTTGGGTTAGTATTACATTGAACATTGTTCTTTTTATCATTGGCACCATGACGCTTTGGGCCACCATGCCGTTTTTTATTTCTGTTTGCAGTAGTAGAATGTGCCTTGTCAGCCTTATAGTCAGGAGCCTCTCCCAGTTCTGCAGGCAAGGCATTCTTCTCTATTTCACGTCCTAAGAATTTCTCTATGCGCTTAAAGAGATATATCTCATCGTCAGAGACAAGAGTAATGGCTATGCCATCACGCTCTGCCCTGGCTGTTCGTCCTATGCGATGCACATAATCCTCGACATCTCGTGGCACATCATAGTTAATGACCATCTGGATATCATCAATATCAATGCCCCTGGCCACAATGTCTGTTGCCACAAGGACATCTATGCTGCCCGACTTAAAGCGGAACATCATTTCATCCCTTTCAGCCTGTGAGAGGTCGGAATGCATGGCACCACAGCTGACATTCTTCTTGACGAGGTTTCTGTATATCTCCTTCACACGCTGTTTCTTGCCCGAGAAGATTATGACACGCTTCTGCTGTGTCTTGAAAATTTCACTCAGAATGCCATCCTTCTGCTTTTGATAGCACACATAAGCCGACTGCTGAATCTTCTCTGCCGGCTTTGAGACAGCTATCTTCACATTCATAGGATTTTTCAGCAGGGTCTTTGCCAGGTCCTCTATCTTTTTAGGCATCGTAGCCGAGAACATGATGGTCTGACAGCTCTTTGGTATCTGCTTGGCAATGGTGAGGATATCATCCGAGAATCCCATATCAAGCATACGGTCAGCCTCATCGAGGATGAAGAACGACAGCTTTGAGAGGTCGATGTTATCCATCTGCATGTGCGAGATGAGACGTCCAGGTGTTGCTATCACCACAGACGCACCTTTCTTCAAGGCCGTCATCTCATTATTATATCTGTTGCCATCATTTCCACCATAGACAGCCACACTGCTGATGCCATCAAGATAATAGCCAAAACCCTGCATGGCCTGGTCTATCTGCTGCGCCAATTCCCTCGTAGGAGCCATGATAAGGCAGTTGACCGCATCTTCAGGATATCCACCATCGTCGAGACGAGAGAGAACAGGAAGAAGATATGCAGCCGTCTTGCCAGTACCTGTCTGGGCAACACCCATGATGTCCATACCCTCGATGATAGGGTCTATGCAGGCTGCCTGTATAGGGGTACATGCATCGAAACGCATGTCATACAAGGCATCGAGGATATTGTCATTAAGAAGGGTTTCCTCAAAATATTTCTTTTGTATATCTTCCATATATTTATGCCATTACTATTTTTGTCAGCCAACTGACGAAGTATGCCCCATAGATAAGAACAATATATCTCACTACTTTTCCGACTGTTATTGAGACAAAGGTTATGACAGGATTAGCCCTCATCAGTCCTAACAGTATTGTTATTGCAGACCCCAGCAAAGGAACAAAGGCAAAGAATCCCATGTATGCGCCCCTACCCTTCATGAAGCGTCGGGCCCTATCCATATCCTTGGGTTTCACATGCAGATATTTCTCAAACCACTCATCCTTTCCCATCATACCCACACAATAGTTGAAGCCTGAGCCGAGGACGTTGCCGATGGTACCCCATATTATCAGCTCCCAAGGATTTACCCCCAATGCCATCAGGGCCAGCATTACAGCCTCTGACGAGAAAGGCATAAAGCTGCCTGCAAGAAATGCTGCTATCAGCATTCCATAAGGGCCGAGAGTAATTAACTGATCTATCATAGGAACAACCAATAAGGGAGCATTATCCACAAGGGCGTTAAGGCTCCAAGTGTAGCAGAATAGAATATCCTGCCATTATTTATCTTCATGGGGCTATACAGATACCATATCAGCAATGGCAAGGCAAATAATGCCCACCAGTTGGCTATCGTGGCACATCCAATGGGAAATCCGCAGCAATATGCTTTCTTCAGTCCATAATGATCCCTGAACATGGTGCGAGCCATGCTATAACAGAGTATGAAACATATTATGATTACTATTGCTGCGAGCATGTTTACAGGTCTTTGCCGATGTCTCTGCGGAAGTACTTGCCATGATACTGTATCTTCTGAGCCTCCTTGAAGGATTTCTCGAGAGCCTCAGCCTTATCCTTTCCATAAGACACCACGCAGATAACCCTTCCACCAGCCGTCACTACCTGTCCATCTTTCAGTGCAGTACCGGCATGGAAGACGATGCTGCCCTCGACATCATTGATGCCAGAGATTGGGAAGCCCTTTTCATAAGCCTGTGGATATCCACCACTCACCATCATTACGCAGACAGCAGAACGTGGGTCGAACTCTATACTCTTGGTATTGAGATTCTCATCAGCAACGCCCTCGAAGAGATCTACGATATCACTCTTCAGACGCAGCATGACACTCTCAGTCTCTGGGTCACCCATTCGGCAGTTGTATTCTATCACCTTTGGCTCACCCTGACAGTTTATTAGACCAAAAAAGATAAAGCCCTTATAGCAGATATTCTCATCAGCAAGGCCCTTTACTGTAGGCTTTATGATGCGTTCTTCTACCTTTGCCATCCATTCTTTTGTAGCAAAAGGAACAGGAGTAACACTACCCATACCACCAGTATTCAAGCCCGTATCGCCTTCTCCGATGCGCTTATAGTCCTTTGCCTCTGGGAGAATCTTATAGTTCTTTCCGTCAGTAATTACAAAGACAGAACACTCTATGCCACTGAGGAATTCCTCTATGACCACTTTTGAAGAAGCATTGCCAAACATGCCACCAAGCATCTCCTTGAGCTCTTTCTTTGCTTCCTCGAGGGTTGGCAATATCAGCACGCCCTTTCCTGCACACAGACCGTCAGCTTTCAGAACATAAGGAGCCTGCAATGTCTCAAGGAATTTCAAACCCTCTTCCAGATGTTCTCCGTCGAAGGTTTCATAAGCTGCTGTTGGGATGTTATGACGTTTCATAAAACTCTTGGCAAAATCCTTTGAGCCTTCGAGCACAGCACCAGCCTTAGAAGGTCCGATAACAGGGATATCCTTGGTGCGGGCATCACTCTTGAAGTCATCATATATACCCTTAACCAATGGATCTTCAGGACCGACAACAACCATCTTCACATTGTTCTCAAGAACAAAAGACTTTATGGTCTCAAAATCGTCAGCCTTGATATTTACGTTCTTTCCCTTACCACCTACACCGTCTGTTCCTGCATTGCCTGGTGCGATATAAAGGATATCACATTTGTTACTCTGCGCAATTTTCCAAGCCAGCGCATGTTCTCTGCCACCTGATCCCAATAATAGAATGTTCATATTTTTCTTTGTATGTTGTGTTATTTAAGAAAATCGTTAAAATATCGTGTTATGTGTTCATGCAGAACCACAGACTGATGTTTCTTCATATTATGCTCCTCCTCCGGGAATATAAAGAAATCAGGATAAGTGCCTGCCTTGTTACATTCATAGATAAAGCTGAGACAATGCTGAGGAACAACTGTCTTGTCGTTTCCTCCTGTTATGATGAGCAGTCGTCCTGAGAGGTCTTTTGCCTTTGACAGCAAAGAACACTTCTCATAGCCCTCCTTATTGTCCTGTGGAGTATCCATATATCTCTCTCCATACATTATCTCATACCATTTCCAGTCGATAACAGGTCCTCCTGCCACACCGACCTTGAAGACATCCTTGTAATTTGTCATCAAAGAGATTGTCATATAACCACCATAGCTCCAGCCATGAACTCCGAGCCTGTCCATATCTACATAAGGCAGAGACTTGAGAAATTCAACGCCCTTCATCTGGTCTTTCATCTCCTCCCGTCCCATCTGGCGATATATTACCTGCTCAAAATCCTTTCCACGATGTTCAGAGCCTCTGTTGTCGAGGATAAAGAGAATGTATCCCTCTCCTGCCATATATGTCTCCCAAGGTCGGGAAGCCCAATGCCAGGCAGCCTCGATGTTGTGAGCATGAGGACCACCATATACATATACAACAGTAGGATATTTCTTTGTTTCGTCAAAATCCTTCGGAAGTACCATTCTGTAATGCAGTTCTGTCTTACCGTCAGCAGCCATGATGGTACCATGTTTATAAATAGGAATATCATATCCCTCCCAAGGATTTGGAGCCCTAAAGACTTCCTTTCTCTCCCCTGTCTTGACATTGATGGTAGCATAGGCACGGGGAACGTCAGGCTCACCCCATATATCAAGCAGCATAGTACCATCGTCATTGAGCTTTCCACCATGAACGCCCAGACCATTATCCAGAAGAGTCAGCTTGGCTGTCTTTCCTTTTGCAGGCACCTTGCTGAGGTCCAGACGATAGAGGTTTCTCTGCACATGACTCTCCTTGTTAGCAGAAATGATTAAAGACTTTGTACTCTTGCTGAATCCTATCATGTCGAGCACCACCCATTTTCCCTTTGTAAGCTGAATAAGGTCTTCATCAGAATCCAAAGAACCAAGATACAGATGCCAATAGCCATCCTTCTGACTCCAGTATATATATTTGCTGTCATCCCAAGGCAGGAAGGTAATCGGATGCAGAGGTTCTACGTATTTATCATCCTTTTCTACAAACAAGGTAGTTTTCTTCTTGCCTGTTGCTACATCATAGGCATCCAGATGAGACTCTGTCTGGTCTCTGTTCAATTCTATGAGATACAAGGTCTTACTATCTGGCCCCCATGAGATATTAGTGAAATATCTGTCTGTGACATCTCCCAAATCAAGATAATGAGGTGTGAGGTCTTTTCCTTCTGACAATTCTAAAATGCCTATTGTAACCTTATGGCTCTTGGAACCTGTCATAGGATATTTGTCAGGCTCGTATTTTGCTTCATAGTCGGCAATGCTCACCTGCGGATAATCTGTCACCATCGACTGGTCCATACGATAGAATGCCACCTTGCTCCTGTCTGGAGACATAAAAATACCGGTTTCTATCCCCCACTCGTTTCGATGAACAGACTCACCATAGACTATTTCCCGGGAGCCATCAAATGTAATCTGTTTTTCCTCAGAATCAGCAGACAACTTCACATATATATTATGTTCTCGGGATACTACCTGAGGATATTTCTCGGCATCCTTTTCTTCCGACTCTATAAGTTCGTTACCCTTCCACTTATAGTGCTTGCGGACTGGTGACATAGATGCATAGTTTACACCACCAAAGTTTAGCTCCTCAAGTGTAAGTCGTTTCTGTGCCATCATATTAACAGGTATGTAACTCAACAACAGCAAACATAATATTATGCTTCGATATCTTATCATCTGTCATCAATCATCGTTTCTCTTCTGGAAGAACTTTTTTCTGTCTGCCTGTCTTTCTTCTCTCGATTTGTAATTATCTTTTCCTCTGAACTGGCGATCTTCTCTGTCTCTATGGAACTTTCTGTCTCTGTCCTGGAACTTGGAACCTGAACCTTGAAACCTTCTGTCATCATCCCTGTCCCAATCTCTGCCACCACGTTGAGGACGTCGTTTTTTCAAAGACTGGAATTCAAATGACAAGATGTCAGCCTCTTCATTACTTGCTCTTTCTTCACGCATCTTGGCATAGTCATGCTTCTGCCAACTTCTGCGCTTTTCTGCCATCTTTCTCTTCTCATCCTCTGTCTTGACGATACCACCTTCCTCACGGAAATTCTCAAGACGTCCGTCAAACATGAGGTATTTACGATATTCGCACTCCAAGGAGCCATTATACAAAGGCACTTTCAATGATGGCTTCAATCCTATTTGTGCAAAGCATTCATCTTTATACGATAATATCCATGCTTCACATCCCTTGAAGTGATGCTTCAGCTGTCGGCCTATCATCTTATATGTCTCCAACAGATTAGGAGTAGAGATACGCTCGCCATAAGGAGGATTTGTAACAATCACTGCCAGACGTTCGCCAGAGAGATTCTGTTCCATATACTGATCAGGATTTGGCAATCCCTGCATATCGGCAAAATCTTGCTGTTCGATGGTGATATCCTTCATGAGACCTGCAGCTTTCACATTCGCTTTCGAAATATTCACAGCCTTGAAGTCGATATCATAGCCATAAATATGGTGTGTAAACTCTGTTTCCTTGGAATCATCATTATATATCTCATCAAAAAGTTCCCTGTCAAAGTCTGGCCATTTCTCGAAGGCATAGCTCTGACGGAACACACCAGGTGCTATATTTCTTGCTATGAGGGCAGCCTCAATAAGCAATGTGCCAGAACCACACATCGGGTCAATAAAATCTGTCTCACCCTTCCATCCAGTCATCATTATCATACCAGCAGCAAGGACCTCATTCAATGGAGCGTCAACCTGTTCCTGACGATATCCTCTACGATGAAGTGATTCACCAGAAGAGTCCAGAGAGATAGTACCTTCTGTATGCTTTACGCCATTCTCGTCTGTATGTTCTCCAATATGCACATTCAGGCGCACATCAGGGTCTGTAATGGAGATACTTGGTCGACGACCCGTCTTTTCTCTGAACTGGTCAACAATGGCATCCTTTACCTTATATGTTACAAAGCGGGAATTGTTGAAGCTGTCAGAATAAACTACTGAATCCACTGTAAATGTCTTCCCTTCAGCAATATACTCACTCCAGTCGATAGCCTTAACAGCATCATATACATCGTCCGCCCCTTTAGCCTTAAAGGTCTTTATTGGCTTCAATATGCGTATTGCTGTGCGCAATGCGAAGTTAGCACGATACATCAGTGCCTTATCTCCCTTAAAAGAGACAACACGACAACCTTTTACGATATCTTCTGCTCCTAATTCTGTAAGTTCTTGAACAAGAAGATCTTCAAGACCCATGAAAGTCTTAGCAATCAGTTCCATGGTGTATGAGTTTTATTTGTTTACGATTTTGCTTTGAGGAGCCACATCCTGAGTAATCCATTGGTTGGCACCTATCACGCTGCCCTTACCGATTGTTATTCGACCCAGTATTGTTGCATTGCTATATACTATGACATCATCTTCCAGAATAGGATGACGTGGAATACCCTTGATAGGATTACCATTCTCATCAAGAGGGAAAGAAAGTGCTCCAAGAGTAACACCCTGATATAGTTTCACATTATTTCCGATAATGGCGGTAGCACCTATTACCACACCAGTACCATGATCTATTGTAAAGTGGTGGCCTATCTGTGCAGCAGGATGGATATCTATACCTGTTTCATTATGGGCCAACTCTGTCATAACCCGTGGAATAAGAGGAACGTCTAATTCATATAACACATGAGCCATACGATAGTTAGCAAGAGCCCTGATGACAGGATAACAGCATATTATCTCTTCATAAGACGTTGCTGCAGGGTCACCATTGTATGCAGCCTCTACATCCATAGCAAGGAGTTTGCGTATTTCAGGCATTTTAGATACCAACACACAAACCTTATCTTCACATATTCCCTGTTTCTTCAAGAGAGAAGAGAAGCGTTCCAAGGAAACGCCTATAAAATAACCTACGTTTTCTGGTGTCACCTTTGAGTGACCAAAATATCCAGGGAACAATATGCTGCGAGCCACCTCTATCACTTCCAGCATCATTTCATTTGATGGCAGTGGCTGGCAATCTTTCTTATCTGGAAACAGATTCTTCAAACTCTCTGGGGTCGATAGTGCCTTTACTGTCTGTGTTATAACTTCATTTTCCATAATTCTCAATAAACAAATAACTCATGCCCTCATCTCTATAAAGTTTCTGGTTTCAAGTTTCAATAACCATTAACCAATCCTCACCCTTCCTCTAACTTCAGAATAATACTCGTTGCTCCAATGGTAAATAATGTACCATCTGTAATAATACGCCTTTCTTTGTCGCCAAGTATTTTGTTATCCACAAAAGTACCCGTATATGAAGGGCCATCCCTGAGAATATACTTTAATTGTCCGTCATCACCTTTTGAAACATTGATAACACAATGATTCATATCAATGCTCGGATCATCTGTTCTGATAGGACAATGGCAGCGACTATCTTTCATATATCGCCCAATAACATTATCCCCCATGTGTAACGGAAATTCTTGCTTATAATGGAAGACATTCTCAATAACAACAATGCTTCCAACATTTTTTTCTTTTAATTTTATACCGAATTGTTTACCGCACTCGGTACACTGAAACACCAAGGTCTTTTCTCCTTGGTACTTCGTCTCGTCAAAAACTATGTAATTATTGCATTTAGGACAGCGAATCCTCTTCATGAACAACAGTTTCTTGTTCGTGCTCTTTTACAACCTTCTTCATGTCATCATAAGAAATGTTGACGGTAACTGTAGTAGGAGCAGCAGTAACGACCTGTGTAGTCTTTGTTTCCTTAGCAGGAGCAGCCTGTGGAGCCTGTGATTGAGCCTCTTCCTGCACCTCTTTATAATTAGCAGCCTGCTCAAATTGTGCTATCTCTTCCTGTGTAACAGCAACATTATGTGATGTAGGAGATTCTACGATAGAATTTATTACATCTGAAGAAAGGATAGATGCCTGTATCACCTTTGTATTGTCACTACCATTACCAGCAGGTATTGATATGAATGAGAATCCCACAAATACTGCTACAGCAGCTGCTGCAACCTTTTTGAGCGGTGTCTGCAGGTGCTGACTGAATGGAGTCATCGAAATGATACGAGCGGCCTTCTTGGCTGGCTCTGCTGCTACCTGTGCCTGTAATGGCTTGAACTCAAAAGAGTTAAGACCAAAAAGATTTGGTGTTGCAATGCCTGCTAAATCAGCCTCAAAGCCCAAACTATTATCCTCATATTTTGTCAGTGTTCCCACGCCGTGGAAATAGTACTCACCTTCTTCTCTCAATTGAACCTGTATCTGGTACACATCATTCTCCAGAATCTTCTGTGCCTCAGGAATGCTTATATCCAAAGCACTGGCATAGGACTGCAGTAACAATGCGTCTGCATCGCATGCTGCCTTATCTACAACAAAATCAACTACACGCTTTGGTGGATAGAACAAGCCTGTAGATTCCATGTACTCAGCAGCAATGTGAGTAACATTGAATACACCAAATGATGGAATAGCCACCCTATCATTCGTTAACAGTAGTCTCTCAATGTGTTTTGAAATGTTGTTGCGCATAATGCTTATATAATTAGGTTCAAAGATGCGTTTAAGTTATGTAGAATGGAAAATTGCTTTTACATTTTCATGACGTAGCATCTTCGCCCAAAGGGCAATATTTAATATTTAATGTTCAAAAACTTTTGCAAAGGTAATGAAAAAGAGAGATAAAGGCAACGGAATGAGTCATATAAGAGGGTATTTTAAACTTTTTTCAGAAAAATATCGCCAAAAATTTTGCTGTTAATATTATTTTTATTATTTTTGGGCTCTTGATTTTTGTATAACTCTAAAAACACATATAAAGATATGAGATTCGCTGATATTCAGATGCTTCGCTACAATTTACCAGGATTCGAAGCACTCACTTCAAGCCAAAAGGCATACATATATTATCTTTCAGAAGCAACATTGTGGGGGCGAGACATCACCTTCGACCAGTTCGGAAAGTATAATTTTTTGATACGCAGAACGTTAGAAGCTATCTACAAAAGTAAATTACATGACAAAAAACAAGCTTCTGAGGCTTCAGAAAGCAATGCTGATGAAGTTGCATTAGAGACATATCTAAAACGTGTTTGGTTCTCAAATGGCATATATCATCACTACGGATGTGAGAAATTTGTGCCAGAATTCTCTCAGGACTACTTCATAAAAGAGGTACGCAAGATAGACGACGCCCTCCTGCCCTTGCCCAAGGAACAGCTGCTGAGCATCATCATTCCTGTCATCTTCAATCCTAATCTGCTTCCCAAGCGTGTCAATAAGACAAATGGCGAAGACCTTGTTGCCACCTCGGCATGTAACTATTATGAGGGACTGACACAGGAAGAAGTCGAGAATTTCAGCCATCAGCATCCTCTCAACTCTACCCTGCGTAAGATTGATGGCAAGATAACGGAAGATGTATGGCACATTGGAGGAAAATACGGCAAGACAATTGAGAAAATCGTTGAAAATCTCCTCAAGGCTCGGGAATACGCAGAAAATGAGCAGCAGAAGAAGATTATCGACCTTTTGGTAGAGTATTACCACTCTGGCGATGCAAAGGTTTTTGATGACTACTGCATAGAATGGATAAAGGAGACTGAAGGCCGCATCGACTTTATCAATGGCTTTATTGAGGTATATGGCGACCCCTTGGGCATCAAGGCCTCATGGGAAGGTATCGTGGAATACAAAGACCTCGAAGCCTGCCGTCGCACCAAGGCCATCAGCGATAATGCCCAATGGTTTGAGGACCATTCCCCTGTTGCTAAGCAGTTCAAGAAAGAAAAAGTGCGTGGTGTCATAGCCAATGCTGTGTGTGCTGCCATGATAGGAGGCGATGAATACCCTTCTACCGCCATAGGCATCAATCTGCCTAATGCTGAATGGATACGTGCCCAATATGGCTCTAAGAGTGTCACCATAAGCAATTTCATGAAAGCCTATGACGAAGCCTCAAAAGAGAGTGGTTTCCTTGAGGAATTCGTCTCTGATGCCGATACCATCTCCATGATACGCAAATATGGCGAGCAATGTGACAGCCTGCATACCGACCTTCATGAATGCCTCGGACATGGTAGCGGAAAACTCCTGCCAGGAGTCAGTCAGGATGCCCTGAAGGCGTATGGAAACACCATCGAAGAAGCCCGTGCAGACCTCTTTGCCTTGTATTATATTGCTGACGAGAAACTCCTCAGCCTCGGCCTTGTTCCAGACATGGAGGCCTACAAGGCAAGTTACTATACATATATTATGAATGGCTTGCTCACCCAGGCTGTACGCATCAAGGAAGGTTCCGACTATGAAGAAGCCCACATGCGCAACAGAGCCCTCATAGCCCAATGGGCCTTGCATCATTCTGATGGGAATATTGAGATAAGTGAGGCAACAACTGCTGATGGCGAGAAAAAACACTTTGTTGTCATCAAAGACTATGAGGAACTGCGCGAGTCATTCGGCATCCTTCTTGCTGAGATACAACGCATCAAGAGTGAAGGCGACTATGAAGCAGCCCGTGATATGGTAGAAACATACGGAGTAAAAATCGACCCTACCCTACATCATGAGACCCTCGCACGCTATAAGAAGCTCAATATCGCCCCCTATAAAGGATTCATCAATCCCAAGATGACCCCGATATTCGATAATCAAGGCAAGATAACAGATGTCACCCTCGACTATACAGAAACGATGGAACAGCAGATGATGCGCTATTCCACCGATTACTCAGTCGATATGTCAAAGGTCTAAGGTCCAACTTAGTTCTTAGTTCTTAGCTCTTAGTTCTTAGCTCTTAGTTCTTAGCTCTCACTACTATTGTTTCGATGGTTCGTGGTGGCCTTCTACGCTACCATAGCCTGATTGATACCAATATTTGTAATAAAAGGTTTGAAGGGGATAGTTTCTTATATTTAGATCGGGCCTGCTAAAAGTGGTTAAACCCTGGGATAATATGATAAGCCCTCCACGATAAACACCGAAGAAATCGCCTTTAGGATTGGAATTTTTATATGTAACATCGACAGGTATCCATCCATAGTCTTTATGATAGAAATCAGCCCAGATATGATAACTACCATCAGTTTTGACTCCCATATTATGACGGGCCGGGATGCCCTTGTAACGCATAAGTGTTATAAAGACTGTGGAGAAGTCCCCACATTCGCCCCCTCCCTTCTTAATAATCTCGGAGAGGGTACGCCAATTGCCAACTTTCATGTATTTAAAATGGGTGGCGACATATTCGTAACAGCGACGGGCATAGTCGATAGTATCTTTGGAGACATTCCATAATGAATCTCCCAAACTGCGGATGGTTTTGTTTTTTAGATTGATATACTTACCATCGCTGTCAAGATAGTCATTCGGTTCTGTACCAGGAATAACATTCTTAATGTTTTTCTGACTGAAGTCTATTATTACCGGCTTTGACTTGTAAACAAAAGTCTCGACAATTGGGAGCGTTGGACCATCAAAGATACCTGCATAATAGAGTACCTTTTTGTTTTCACTGATAGTATAGAATTTACCGCAATTGGAGTGCAAGGCGCTTATTTCTTGGTATTCATTGGTAACAGGGGCAGGAAGTAGAACAGCCAGACGTACTCCGTCCATATCGCCTGTTTTTGTGAATAACACTTTGTTGGCAAAACTTATCTCTACCTGAGCTCCAGCAGTTGTTGCTATTATCAGGCATAAAAACATCAGCAAACCTTGCATCCAACGCTCTGCAGATTCAGCAGTAACCATAGCTTAAACTCTTAAACGCCTTAAACTCTTAAAACGCCTTTAACCGTTAACAGTTAACCGTTATCTCTCACCACCATACTTGCGCTCGCCTGGTGAGTAGCCAAAATCAGCACCTCTGCAATCTGCACATGCTCTGGTGCATTCGCAGCATATACAGCAACGTCGGCAATATCATCGCCTACGAGAGGTTTTATGCCCCTATACAGGCTGTCAGCCCTCTCATTATCTCCACGGAAGCGTACATTGCTGAAATTCGTCTCCACAAGGCCAGGCTTCAGATTTGTAACACGAATGGCAGTATTAATCACATCTATGCGCAGACCGTCTGTCAGGGCCTTTACAGCAGCTTTTGTAGCACAATACACATTACCACCAGCATAGGCAGCATCACCAGCCACAGAGCCTATATTGATGATATGTCCGCTATTGCGTTCCACCATACCAGGGACAACAAGCCTCGTCATTGTCAGCAGTCCTTTGATATTGGTGTCAATCATTGTTTCCCATTCATCAAGATTGCCCTCATATTCCGGATCTAGGCCAAGAGCCAAACCAGCATTATTTACCAGAACATCAATCTTCTTCCATTCCTCAGGCAGTTCTGTCATCAGTTTCTCAGCAACCTCACGATTTCTCACATCAAAAGCCAATGTCAGCACCTCAGTGCCCTTTTCTGTCAGTTCCTTACAAATCTCATTCAGCCGCTGTTCATTCCTACCAGTCAGAATAAGCCTGTCCCCATTCTGAGCAAACTTCCTTGCACAGCCAAGTCCGATACCACTCGTCGCCCCTGTTATCAATACTGTTTTATTCATATCAAATGGATTTTAGTTATATTTCCTGTCTGCAAAGTTAAGCATTTATTTTTTTATCTCCAAGAAATTTGAGAAAAAGTTGACCTATCAATTGTCAACTGTCAGTTATCACATATCCCCCCTGTGGCATTTCAGGGTAATACTTCAATACATGTCATGCCGACCTTCTAAGCAAGCAACATATATAGAGCCTCAATGGAACTCCTATTACTGTGCGGTAGAAGTCCGTTACTTGTCCGGTATATGTCCGGTATTTTACCGAACATATACCGGACATCTACTGAACATCTACTGAACATCTACTGAACATCTACCGGACATCTACCGGATATATATTGAACATCCATTAAAGAAGGAGCGAAGGTAAATTGAGGGTTGATTGAAGTTTTATCGGAGATTTTTCAAAGTTCTATTAGAGATTTTGTAACTAAGGACAAGCCGAGCGAAAGGCTGTAGGAAGTGTAGAGTTTAGAGTGTATAAAAATCCCTCGTCGGGCCATCACGGTCAAACGAGGGAATGGTAAAACTAAAACCTAAATCTATATATTATGTATCAGTTCTTCTTGATGTAGAAGGTGAAGGTTCTGTCTTTTGCTTCTACTCGATATGGCTTCAGGGCTTCGGCATTGCCACTCCAAGAGTCTGTGCCTCCTACTCCTGCCATCTGCTGGTCGATGTAGAGATTTGTGTAGTATGACTTCTTTATCTCCTGTGGATGACGCTGCTTCTTGCTGTCTTCGTCCATATCACGCACTTCGTAATGGAGGGCACAAGCTGAGAAGCTGTCATCAGAGAATACTTCATAGCCCTCATTACCCTTTGACTGCTTCCACCAACGTATGTCGCACTTGGAACCTGTCTCCTGTGGACGAACATATGGCCAGAACTGATTGTCTGCGGTTGCAGTATAGATGCCGATGTTCTGGGACATCTTACGGTCGGCATAGTTTTCTATCGGACCACGTCCATACCAAGTGCTCTCATCCATATCGTATGGCAGGAGAATGACTACACCAAAGCGTGGCATATTAGGAATATCCTTGGCATCTGCATCAAAGACGATACTCTCCTCTACCTTCCAGACGTTATCGGACAATGAAGTGTAGGTAAGGGTGAAGTTGGCATGAACAGCATCAATGCGGTATTTCTCTACGACTTTGTTGCCTTCGAGGGTTCTTGATTCACACCACATGCGAGGATTCTTCCATGCTCTGAGGCGCTGTGTCAAATGTGCTCCGAAGTCGTTGTCTGTCATTGCACGCCAGAAGTTCGGACGCAGGGTGAATGGCAATGGAGTGAATGTCTTAGCCTCTGCAGCACCTGTCTTGCTTTCTACCTCTGCTGCATAGTCATAGCTGTTGATGAGAATCTGCTGATGGGCTATCTCCTGACCTGCATTAAGAAGGGGTTCGTTATTCTTCATCACATAAGAGACATTGAGGATAGCTTCTCCCTGCCCTATGCTGGCAGCATCGTATGGAAGGGTTACTTCCTTGCTCTGCTGAGGAGCAATGTTGAGATTATTGACAACTCCTTCCTTTACAATGTTTCCATTAACTGTAACACACCATTTCAGGTCAACATAATCGAGAGGACGGAAGAAATTCTCATTCTTCACACTCACTACGCCTCTTGACAAATCGACTGCCTCTGTCCAGATATTCTGATAGTAGTAGGCATATTCATAGCCCTGAGGTGTTACCTTCCTGTCTGTTGTAACAAAGCCGTTACAGTTGAAGTTATTGTCTGAGCCGTCATAGTCATTGTAATCGCCTCCATAGAGGAATTTTGTCTTGTCACGCTTGTCGCGAAGGGCCTGATCTACGAAGTCCCAGATAAAGCCGCCCTGGAACTTTGGATACTTCCTGACGAGGTCCCAATATTCCTTGAAACCACCACCGGAATTACCCATTGCATGTGCATATTCGCACTCTATCAGAGGCTTGAGATTATTTGAATTCTTCGAGTAATCCTCGCAGCTGTACTGTGAGAAATACATAGGACAGAAGATATCTGTTCCCTCACGTCCATGAGCCTGCTCATACTGTACCGGGCGAGAGAGGTCCTGAGACTTTACCCACTTATATGCATCCAAGAAGTTATCTGACATACATGTCTCATTACCCAAGCTCCAGACAATGATAGAGGGGTGATTGAACTTTGTTGAGACATTATTCTTGTTACGCATCATTATCTGCTCATGGAACAATGGAGCAACACGCTTGCCTTCGTCGCCATATCCGAATCCGTGGGACTCCTGATTGGCTTCAGCGCACATATATATGCCATATTCGTCGCAGAGGTCATACCACATAGGGTCATCAGGATAGTGACATGTTCTGACAGCATTGACATTGAGACGCTTCATAAGACGAATGTCTTCTATCATGCGTTCACGAGATACTACATATCCTCCATCAGGATCCATCTCATGACGGTTGGCACCCTTGATAAGTATTGGCTGGCCATTGACGAGCATCTGGGAATTCTTTATCTCCACCTTGCGGAAACCCACCTTCTGGGTTACGACCTCTCCCCCATCCTGTGTTGCTGTGAGGGTATAGAGATATGGCTGTTCAGCACTCCACTTGTTGGCATTGGCAAGTTTTATCTCTGTCTCCTCACCTTTTCCTACTACATTGGCAACTTCCTTGCCAGAGGCATCTTTCAGAGAGTAAGTGATTTTTGAAGAACCCTTGGTCTTTACCTTTACCGTAAGGATGCCATCCTTGTAATCGTCTGTAAGACTTTGTGTTACACGAATGTCTGTAATCTGGTTCTTTGGATTCTTGGTATAGAGATAGCTGGAACGTGCCACACCAGAGAGACGCCAGAAGTCCTGGTCTTCGTCATAAGAGCCGTCACACCAGCGGAACACCTGAAAAGCTATGAGATTGTCGCCTGGCTTAACAAATTTGGTAATATCAAACTCGGATGCTATCTTTGCATCTTCTGCATAGCCAACGTACTTGCCGTTTACCCACAGATAAATATTGCTGGTAACAGAACCGAAATGGATGATGACCTGTTTGCCCTTCCAGTCAGCAGGAATGGTAACAGTCTTACGATAAGAGCCTACATGATTGTCTTTTACAGGAACATTTGGCGGGTCATTTTTGAAATGCCCACTCCATGCAAAGCCCATATTAACGTATATCGGCTCACCAAAGCCATTCAGTTCCCAACAGCCAGGAACAGGCATAGTGCCCCATGAAGAGTCGTCATACTTCAAAGTAAAGAAGTCTGTAGGACGCTCATCGGCATTCATCACCCCCTTAAATTTCCATACGCCATCGAGGGAAATCTTCTGTGATGTGGTAGGAAGAACATCAGTGTGTACTGGGTAACGGTTTACCTCATTAACGTTTAGGTCATGCCACTCTGTAAAGGTCTGTCCCATTACAGGAAGGAGGGCAAGAGACATTGCTGCAGAACATAACAGCTTAGAAAAGCCTTTACTTTTTCTTTTTGTTGTCATTGTCATTTTGTTTATTTTGGTTATCTTTCTGATTTTGGTTGTCTTTGTCTTTATTTTTACTCAATCTAAGGAATTTCCTTACCTTATCTGTAAATCTCATCTTTGGATGAATTCTCAGACCTTGTTCATAATCTGTCTGGATATATGAGAAGTCAACATCTATATTAAGAACATTACCAGGAAGGTCTATATGGCCTTTGGCTTCTCTACCGTCACTTTCCATATTGGCTGCCAGATTCTTCACTTTGAATGATCCATAGCTGCCAAAACCGACATTGGCCTTCAGTGTTCCGATAGGCAAACGACCCTTTTTCTTTATACCGAGGGCTTTTGCCTTACGCTTTGAGGTGATGTCGAAGTCATAGCTGGCTCTTGTGCGTGCTACATGGAGTTTCTTGATATTCATTATCGAGCCGAGGTCCAGAGAGTCTGTACTCATTGTACCTGTCATGTGGCGGGTATTGCCATCAAGAGTGAAATCGAAACTCAAATTGCCATATTTGGTGAACAGCGTACCTGAAATATCTTCTCGACGGAAAGCAATACCTACCTTACCTTTAAATTCGACATCTCCAAGGGCTTTCATCTGTTTTGTCATCTTCAGATTTACTTTTTTGGAGAAATGATTTACAATCTGTTCCTTAACGCCTTTTACTGCAGTCATGTGCAAGTCCCAGAAATGCAGAGTCAGGTCGCGCTTCTTTGCTACATCACACAAGTCTCCTTCACCTGTTATATGCAAACGATTGTCAGTAGTCGTTACATCTATATTCTTAAACAGGTATCTGTCAATATCTCCTCCACAGATGACACGTAGTTTCAGCGGAGTAGTAAAGTGACTCAAAGGTGTTGCAAACGGTTTTGCAAGGTCTTGCAGATACACATCTGCCTCAAGAGGGAAGTCATAAACATGCACCTTAGGAATGTCAATATCCACCTTATTTATACGTACGCGCGTGCGCATCATGGCTATGTAGATATTGGTTGCTGTAAGTTTATTGCCACTTCGGTTAATAAATGTCGAGAAGTGTCTGATATCCAAATCACTCGGCTTATCAAGCATCTCCAGATGCGTAATCTGCGCATAAAGGCTGTCCTTGGAGAGATAGTTTACCGTTGCCTCCATTGACACTACCATATCAAGATGACCCTGATCGAACCATCCTCTGTTTGGCTTGCCTGTATTCTTACGTGGCTTGTGGTTATCATTCTTGAATGTTACGGAATCAATCTTCAGAGAAAATGGCTTTGTAAAATCAAGACTGGCATTACGTTGCTCTATATGGAGTTGTCTCATTGATAACCGCTTGTCCTGATACTTGAATTTAAGACCACCAATTATTAAATCCAGACTCTTATCGAGCATAGCACGGAATTTTACACGATTAAGTGAGAATGTCATTCCTGATTTCTTTTCTATTACATACAAGTCATTCAAAGCAAGGTCCGCAACGTTCTCGTCTGCCATCTTACCTGTTACCCTCACTCCAAAGTCTTGTATATCAAGGTGGTTTACATCAATAGTATCCTTACCTTTTCTCGGAGCAGAGAGTATATCCCACTTCAAACTGGTTCTGCCAACATATAATGTGGTCATGTTTCCTGCAATATGGAAGAAAGGCTCTTTCTTGGGTTTCTTGGGTTCTTTCTTCTTTTGCAAGGACTTTTTCTTAAAGGCATCTAATACAAACTGATAGTTGGGGGCAGACTTTGGCGTTTTCTTGTAAAGAACCATCCTTGCACCCTTCAAATACAATTCGTTTACATATATCTCACGATTAAAGATACCTCCCAAGCCTAATTGAGTACCTATCGAGTCAACTTTCAGCATTGTGACACCGTCTCTATCATCCAGCTCAACACCATGCAGCATGACTCTTCCTGTTATAATATCAGCCTCCACCTCTTTTACAACCAATCTGGTGTCAAGAGTTTTCTGAAGGGCATCAAATGTATAATCGTACAACTTCTGCTGTCCCCATTCCGTAGAAAGGGCAATATAAAGGCATCCGACAATAAAGACTATCGTTAGAACAAGGCCCAATAAACATTTTAATAGAATCTTTCCTATTCTTAGCAACTTTTCTTTCATATCTGGAAAATTATTGCCACAAAAATATAAAAAAGTTAGAAAACAGCCAAATAAATACCATAAAACATTACTAAAAAATGACATTTTTGAGGGATATTTGCCCTCTTTCTTGTTTTTTACAAGTTTTTTTACCATAAAACGACCTAAATAGCATATAATTGCTTGATTATAATCAAGAAAAAGACTTTTTTTGAAAGATTTTTTGAAAATTGTTTGCGCACACAAAAAAAAGTCCGTACCTTTGCAATCGCAAACAAGAAAGATATTGTTTAGGTTAGTAGATATATAATAGATTTAGGTTTTAGTTATTAGGTTAGAAAAAGATTGTTTAACTCTTGGATAGCAAAGAAAAACCGTGAGGCTTTTCTTTATTAGAAAGAGATTTTATAGTTAAACATACTTTAAGTACACTGCAAGTCGTGAGATTCGCAGTGTATTTTTCATTTTATGGGATATGAAAAAAAATACATGCTTCCAAAGGAAAAATAAAAAAATCTTGGCAAAATTATTTCACTTACAACTTTTTTTATTATCTTTGCACCCGTGAAATTAAAAACGCTTATATATAACCTGTTGCTGGCATACTTTGTCTATATGGTATGCCGCATACTGTTTGTCATTGAAAACTGGTCTCTTTTGGGAACCAATTTCAGTGATTTATCAATATGGCTGCTCATTAAGGGCTCCCTGCTTTTCGATACGTCAGGCATATTATACACCAATGCTCTGTATGCATTGATGCTGTTGCTTCCATGTCATTTGGCTGAGAAACGCAAATGGTTCAATGCTGCCAAATACGTTTATCTAATTATCAATAGCTTCAGTATCATACTGAATCTGGTTGATGCAGTATATTTCACATACACAGGACATCGTACCACTACAAGTGTTTTCAGCGAATTTTCACATGAGAACAATCTCGCTGGCATAATATTCCTGGAATTTGCAAAGCATTGGTATCTCATAATTGCTGCCATTGCGATGATATTCTTCCTATACCGCTTCTATACAGAACCAAAGCTGTATTCGTTTGGAAAGAAGAGGGCATGGAACTATATACTTTACTACGTGGCCAATATAATGGTTCTGGTATTATATACAGCTTGGTGTGTCGTAGGAATTCGTGGTGGAGCTACGACAGCTACACGTCCTATTACCATCAGTAATGCCAACCAATACGTCAACCACCCTATTGAGGCTGGTATTGTATTGAATACTCCATTCTCTATCATCAGAACTATTGGTAAAAACGTTTTCGAAGACCCTGGATATTTCTCTCAAAGAAAACTCGACAAGATTTATTCCCCTATTAGGAATGACAAATTCCCAATCAAGGGAAAGGCTTCTGTTGCAAAGAAGAAGAATGTTGTCATCATCATCATTGAGAGTATGGGACGTGAGTATATCGGAAAGTATAATGATGGAATATTGGAATCAGGATATAAGGGCTATACTCCATTCCTTGATGAACTCATTGGCAAGTCGCTCACCTTTGACTATACCTTTGCCAATGGTCGCCAAAGTATTGATGCTATGCCATCTATTCTGTCATCAATACCACGTTTCATAGAACCTTTCTTCCTCACCCCATCGTCTCTTAATGATGTCAGTGGCATTGCTGGAGAACTACGCAAGTGTGGATATCAGACAGCATTCTTCCATGGAGCAGAAAATGGCAGCATGGGATTTGAGGCTTTTGCACGTACTACAGGATATAAAAAATACTACGGCAGAACAGAATTCAACAAGGACAAGCGATTCCGTGGAGACCTTGACTATGATGGCACATGGGCTATATGGGACGAGCCATTCATGCAGTTCTATGCACAGACAATGACATCCATGAAGCAGCCATTCTGCACTACATTGTTTACTGCTTCCAGCCACCATCCTTACGTCATCCCAGAGGAATATCAGTCAAAATTCCCAGAAGAAGGAAGCAATCCAATGCATAAGTGTGTGAGATATACTGATATGGCGCTCCACCGTTTCTTTATTACTGCAAGCAAACAACCTTGGTACAATAATACGATTTTCGTCATTACTGCTGACCACACAAATCTCTTGGATCATCCGGAATATGCGACAGATTTAGGACTTTTCATGGTTCCTATCATATTCTTTGACCCATCTGGCGAAATGCCTCGTGGACGTATGCATTGCGTAGCACAACAGATTGACATTATGCCTACACTGCTACAATATATGGGTTACAACAAACCTTATGTCGCATTTGGCATAGACCTGCTCAATACTCCAGCAAACAATACATGGGCTGTAAACCATACTGGTGGTGGCATATACCAATATATTAAGGGTGACTACGTAATACAATTTGACGGAGGAGACGTTCTTGCTGCATATAACTATAAAGATGATTGGATGATGCAACACAATCTCATTGATGAAGGAAAGGAATTCAAAGAGATGAAAAAAGAATTGAAAGCCATCATTCAGAGCTATATGCAACGCATGATAGACAACGAATTGATTGTTAGAGCCAAAGAGAAAGAGTAAGAATTGTTTATCGATGTTATTCTTCCAGTACCCCTTGACGGGCTATTCACCTACTCTGTTCCAACAGCGCTGGAAAGAAAAATACAACCTTTTGTAAGGGTAAAGGTACCATTTGGCATAACCAAGACACATACAGCCTTGGTTGTGCGTTTTTCTTCTACACAACCATCAGACAACTCGAAGGTAAAGATTAAGGATATCATAGAGGTTATAGACGAAGAGCCCGTCCTTCTGCCTGAACAATACAGGCTGTGGGAATGGATTTCTTCCTACTATATGTCTCCACTTGGTGACATCCTGAAAGCTGCTCTTCCCAATGGCATCAGAAAGGAAGAGAATTATCGTCCACGAACAGAAACATACATAACACTTGCAGAACAATATAGAGATAACAGCACCATAAAAGATGCTGAAGACCTTCTCATGCGTTCTCCAAAGCAACAGGAAGTGTTCAAGGTCTATATGGAGTTGAGTGGATGGAAAGAACTTCTTAATGGCACTACTCCTACAGACACTTCTTCTATACAGGAGATTACTCGTGAAGAGCTGATGAATGTTACCCATTGCAACTCCTCTGTCATTCGTAATCTTGTGGTGAGAGGTATCCTTTCCTTATATGATACAGAGGTCGGACGACTGAATAATGGAGGAATATCACATCTTGAAGACATCAATCCTCTTTCTACTGCGCAACAGGTTGCTTTCGACAAGATTGCAGAATATAGAAAGGATAATGTCAGTAAGCCAATACTTTTGCATGGTGTTACCTCATCAGGAAAGACTGAAATTTATATTCACCTCATAAAGGAAGCCATAAAACGTGGGGAACAGGTGCTATATCTTCTCCCAGAGATTGCTCTGACAGTACAGATAACAAATCGCCTGCAGAAGATTTTTGGAGACCATTTGGGGATATATCACTCCAAATATTCTGATGCAGAACGTGTTGAGATATGGCAAAAACAACTTTCAGATTCTCCTTATGATGTTATTCTTGGTGCCAGATCTTCTGTATTTCTGCCATTTAAGAAATTAGGACTCATCATCATTGATGAAGAACATGAGACAAGTTTCAAGCAACAAGATCCTTCACCACGCTATCATGCCCGCTCTGTTGCTATGATGATGGCTACATGGGCAAAGGCACAGGTGATACTCGGAACAGCAACACCTTCTGCAGAGAGTTACTATAACGCTACACAGGGAAAGTATCATCTCATAAAACTGACAGAACGCTATAAGGCTATCAGACTGCCACATATTCAGGTCGTGGATGTAAAAGATCTGCGTCATCGCAAGATGATGCGTGGATTTCTATCTCCACAGCTCAAGGAGGCCATTTCACACACCTTACATGAAGGGGAACAGGCTATTATCTTCCAGAACAGGCGAGGATTCTCCCCTATAGTGCAATGTCATCAATGTGGCTGGTCACCAAAATGTCCTAACTGCGACGTTTCTCTTACATATCATAAGAACACATCTTCTCTTGTATGCCATTATTGCGGATATTCCTATCACATGCCTAATGAATGTCCTGAATGCAATAATCCAGAGCTGAAGGATGTAGGCGCTGGAACAGAGAAGATAGAAGATATTATTGCTGACGAATTTCCCAGTGCTCGTATTGCTCGTATGGACCTTGACACTACACATACCCGCAATGCCTACGAACGTATTATTTCTGACTTCTCAGCAGGCAAGACAAACCTCCTGATAGGTACACAAATGGTTACCAAAGGTTTGGATTTCGACAATGTCAGAGTTGTTGGTATCCTTAATGCTGACACTATGCTGAACCAACCGGATTTTAGAGCCTATGAGCATTCTTTTGCTATGATGACACAGGTGGCGGGTCGAGCTGGAAGAAAGAACAAACAAGGACAGGTGATACTTCAGACTTCGCTTCCCCAGTTGCCTGTTATTAAGCATATCGTAAATAATGATTTTGAGGCATTCTTCTCTTCTCTGATGAAGGAGAGAGAGGCTTTCCACTACCCACCTTTCACCCGTCTGATATATATACTACTGAAACATAAGGATGAAAATGTTGTAAATAGTGCTGCCATCGAATATGCTTCTCGCCTGAGGCTGGTATTTAAGGAAAGAGTCTTAGGTCCTGACAAACCTTCTATAGGAAGAGTCAAGATGCTCCATATCCGAAAAATAGTACTGAAACTGGAACCATCCTTGAGTATTCAGAAAACAAGACAATGCATCCATGAAATCACGAATGCATTGCTTTCAGACCCTTATAAGAAGAGTGTCCTTATTTCTTTTGATGTTGATCCGCTTTAAGGTATTCCTTTGCGTACTCAGCATAATGGGCAGCATAGCTTTCTGCCTGATTTGGAGCAGTCTTCTTAATAAATTTTGCTGGCACCCCACCCCATATTTCATGGTCTCCTACTTGGGTTCCACCTAACACAAGAGCTCCTGCTGCAATGATAGCGCCTTCGCCTATTACTGCTTTGTCTAATACTGTTGCTCCCATGCCAATAAGACAGCCTTTTTTCAATGTGCATGCATGAACAGTAGCATTGTGACCTATTGTCACATCGTCCTCCATAATAGTTGGACCAGTAGTATTTGTAACATGTACACAAGCACAATCCTGGACGTTACATCTATTACCCATTGTGATAGGAGCAACGTCACCACGTACTACAGCACTAAACCATACAGAGCACTCATCACCCATTGTTACTTCACCAACAACAGATGCTGTCTCTGAAAAATAGCAATCCTTACCCCACTTTGGGGCTTTTCCAAATGCTTCTTTTATTATAGCCATTATTGTAATATTATTTTTGGTCTTGTCAGTTGTTTTTCAGTTCCATTCATTATTCTTTGCCTTGTTGTTGAAGGCTTTTTGAAAGTATTTGCTGACTTGGTTGTCGATTCACCCTTGTCAAACTTAGCAAAGGTTTCGAAGTCATACTTCCAGCCAGCACCATTGGCTACCTTGTTTATGCGCTTATATATAGCCAAGCGAGAGAGGATATTGAATTCCAAATCTACATAATTCACCACATCACCCATCATGCTAAGATTGGAACTTCTATAGAAATTGGCCTTACAACGGTATGGATCAACCTTTTTTATATCGCCTTTTTCATCTATATATTCATATTCTTCACCACACTTATCAGTTGTCAATGTTATAAATGTATAACCGCCTTGTATCCAAAAACATCCTTCACTGGCATAACGGCTATCATTAGCAAAAGGAACAAAGATGTCTTCCTCTGGATCAACGGTTCTATGAATATAATATTTCTCTTCTTTATCAGCCTTGTATATATAGTATATAGGAGTAAATTTTGTATAATCCTCTTCAGCAAAATATTTTATATTGGTTGACCATCCGAATTTTCTACTTTGCTTATAGAAACTAATATCCCCTGGTTTAGGAGTATCATGATACCAATATTCATCGCCAAGTTTTCCTATACCATGTCCCACAGCCTCATGCATTATGAGTTCATTAAACACATTATCACCATTGGATACTGTAGCATAAGCAGGTATATATGATAAAGACCATCCTTGTGGTATGGTGTCAACAACAGTTGTATCCAACGCCATAAGAGTTACTCCTGCATAATCTGCAGAATTAAGCAGCATAATAGTCAGTGCATTATGCATACGTTCATTACTCTTTCTTAGTGAGCAATAAGTGAAACCACTAATTTTGGCAGTATCACCTATAACATTAGTATTACTCTTGCTCTCAAGATATGTCTTGAATGCTGTATTGTGTTCAGTATAATCTATACCACTATGCTCTGATACCACTACGACACTATAGATATCAAGATACTCAGCCAGATCTTTCATCGGCTTCTGCATTGTCAATGCTTTGACGGCATTGTCAATAGCTTTTTGATATTCCCCACTATCAATATCTTTCTGGCTATACCCGTCAGCCATTATAACAACAGGAAATCCATTATTACCCTTGGTGTGTTCTTGTATGATATAAACATCACCTCTGGTACCATCATACGTAAAAGAAAAATCACCATGAGTATCTGGAATATCTGGTGCACGATAGTCATCATCATTAGAACACCCCGTCAACATCAGCATTACCATCATTATTAGTATAGGCAATACTCCATGCATATTGTTTTTCTTCATCATATCCACTTATAATTTTTACATTTTTCATTCTTTCTGAGGTCAGCACATTCTTCAGGTCGTCAACAATGCCTTCTCCTGTCAGTTTCAGCAGAGCTTCCTTCTTTGTCCATATCATAGTGAAGACCCTATCCCCACCCTCTTCTATTTCCTTCAGTTCTGCCTCACTCATAGCATATTCTGCAAGAGCTGGCTTATAGCGCCCCATGCACTCGACATCAATGCCAACTTCCTTATCACCGATTATAACTCCTATGGCATTCTTACAATGAGCAATGTTGAAACATTTCTCGCTATTACTTGAATAAGGCTTCCCATGCGAGCCATATTCGAAATATGGTTCGTATCCAAGCATTTTCCTAAGCAAATCGTATGCCATAGCATTCTCTTTTTGCCCCTGAATACGCTTAAATTTCTTAGCCCCCTCTTTTCGCCATTCTGGAAGAGAGTTTATTAGTTCTTCTATTTCCTCAGGACTAAGGTCAAGGTTATCTATAATACGGTATTGAAACATACTTTAGGGCTCAAAGGTACAAAAAAAATCGGAAAACAAGAAGAAAACAATAAAAATATTGTATGCGCACACAAAAAAAATTTCCTCCTTGCACTAACTAGTTAGTGTTTTTTGTACCTTTGCGCCCAGTATTTTAACGTACAATACACAGACGCACTATGGCATATAACTTATTGAAAGGAAAGCGTGGCATCATCTTTGGAGCTCTCAATGACCAATCTATAGCATGGAAGGTAGCAGAGCGTGCTTATGAAGAAGGTGCACAGATTGTATTAACTAACACAGAAGTAGCAATCCGCATGGGAACACTAAAGGAATTGGCAGAAAAGACCAATGCCACAGTAATTCCTGCTGATGCTACAAGCATAGAAGATCTTACAAATCTGTTTACAGAGGCACAGAAGGCTCTCGGAGGCAAGATAGATTTTGTTCTCCATTCTTGTGCAATGTCTATGAATATGCGTAAGAAGCGCACTTACGATGACCTTGACTACGGATTCCTCGATAAGACTCTCGACATCTCTGCTATTTCTTTCCACAAGATGATACAGGTGGCAAAGAAATTGGATGCCATAAATGAATGGGGCTCAATAGTAGCACTCACCTATGTAGCCAGCCATCGCACATTCTTCGGATATAATGATATGGCAGATGCAAAAGCTCTTCTTGAGTCTATAACACGTTCCTTCGGATATATCTATGGTCGCGAAAAGCATGTTCGTGTAAACTGTATCTCTCAGTCTCCTACCCTGACTACTGCTGGTGGCGGCATAAAGGGTTTTGATGGAATGCTCGACTTTGCTGACCGCATGTCACCACTCGGAAATGCTTCTGCTGACGATTGTGCCGACTATACCATAACATTGTTCTCTGACCTCACAAGGAAGGTTACTATGCAAACCCTCTTCCACGATGGAGGATTCAGCAACATGGGTATGTCACTCAGAGGTATGACGCAATACAACAAATCATTCATCCCTGAAAACACAGATAAGGAAACAGGTAAAATTATATACGGATAACATTCTCAATTTACATCAATGGGTGGCTTTTTTGGAACTATTCAAAACAAACGTTGCGTAGAAGAACTCTTCTATGGCGTAGATTATCAATCACACCTTGGCACCAAGCGTGGTGGTATGGCAACATACAGTATAGAAACTGGAGGCTTTAAACGTTCTATTCACAATCTCCAGAATACATACTTCCGCACACGCTTTGAGGACGACCTGCCAAAGTTCTTTGGCGAAAAAGGTATTGGCGTCATAAGCGATACCGATGCACAGCCTCTGCTGATGAATTCCCACCTGGGACGCTTTGCCATCGTTACTGTAGGAAAAGTCAACAATATGGAAGAGATAGCAGAGGAACTCCTCAGTTCTGGCAATGTATTGACAGAATTCTCTTCTGGACGCATCAATCCTACAGAACTCATAGGACATCTCATTATCAAGGGCAAGACATTTGTCGAAGGCATTGAGAATGTCTATAAAACCGTAAAAGGTTCATGCTCAATGCTTATTCTTACCGATACAGAGATTATAGCTGCACGCGACTTCTGGGGTCGTACTCCTATCATCATTGGTAAGAAAGAAGGCGCTATGGCTGCTACATCTGAGTCTTCTGCTTTCCCCAACCTCGGCTATGAAATAGAGTATTTTGTTGGTCCTGGTGAGATAGTACGCCTTACAGCCGATAATATGGAAGTACTCCGCAAGGCTGAGGAAAATATGCAGATATGCTCTTTCCTGTGGATATACTATGGTTTCCCCACCTCTATCTATGAAGGCAAAAACGTAGAAGAGATGCGTTATACTACAGGCTTTGTTATGGGACAGGAAGATGATACTGAGGTAGATAATGCTGGTGGTATTCCTGATTCCGGTCTTGGAATGGCTACTGGTTATGCTGCTGGTCATAAAGTACCTTATCAGCGCTGCATAAGCAAATATACTCCTACATGGCCTCGTTCCTTCATGCCTGCCAATCAGGAAATGCGTAACCTTGTGGCAAAGATGAAACTCATTCCCAATAAGGCTATGTTGCAGGGAAAGAGATGTCTCTTCTGTGATGATTCTATTGTTCGTGGTACACAGCTACGTGAAAACACCAAAGCCCTCAAAGAACTTGGAGCCCGTGAGGTTCATATGCGCATAGCATGCCCACCACTGATATGGAGTTGTCCATTTGTCAATTTCTCAGCTTCGAAAAATATACTGGAACTTATTGCCCGTCGTGTCATCAAAGACTTGGAGACAAATTCTGATCGTGCTACCATGTTGGCAGATGCTGAGACGGCAGAAGACATAGATGTTCCAGAGGAGACACTGAAGAAATATGCCAAGACAGATTCTCCGGAATACAATCGTATGGTAAATGAGATAGCCAAACGTCTGAACATCGACAGTTTAAAATTCTCAAAACTCGAAACAATTATATCAGCCATCGGATTGCCTAAGTGCAAAGTGTGCACACACTGCTTCGATGGTAGTTCTTCATACACTCTACAATGACACGTGCAATTATAACTGTCGTCGGAAAAGATACCGTCGGCATCATAGCAAAGGTATGTACATACCTCTCCGAGAAACAAATCAATATTCTCGACATTTCACAGACCATCGTCCAGGAATATTTCAATATGATGATGATTGTTGATATGTCAAAGTGTAACACCACCTTCGACAAGGTTGCTGCCGACCTCTCCCAGATAGGAGAAGGCATGGGAGTACAGGTAAAATGCCAGCTCGAAGATATTTTTGATAAGATGCATCGCATCTGATAATTCAGGATTTCTATGATAAACATCTCAGAGGTACTCGAAACCAATAAGATGATCGAGCAGGAGAATCTCGATGTCCGCACCATCACTATGGGCATCAACCTCCTTGGTTGTGCAGACAGCAATTTAGAGACCACCTGCGACAATATCTATAAAAAGATAACGACTCTGGCAAGCAATCTGGTTTCCACTGGTGAAGCCATTTCACGAGAGTTTGCCATTCCTATTGTCAACAAACGTATTTCTATCACCCCTATCTCTTTGGTAGGTAGCGCTTGCTGTAAGATTCCTGCTGACTATGTCAAGATAGCAAAGACTCTCGACAAAGCAGCAAAGGAAGTGGGAGTAAACTTCCTTGGAGGTTATTCTGCTATTGTTTCCAAAGGAATGACGAAGAGTGACGAACTCCTCATCCGCTCTATTCCACAGGCTTTGGCAGAGACAGAGCGTATCTGTTCTTCCATCAATGTTGGCTCTACCAAGACAGGCATCAATATGGATGCCGTAAAACTGATGGGTGAGATAATCCTTCAGACAGCAGAATATACCAAGACACAGGATTCCCTCGGATGTGCCAAACTTGTTGTTCTTTGTAATGCTCCTGACGATAATCCCTTTATGGCTGGTGCCTTTCATGGTGTCAGCGAGGCAGATGCCATCATCAATGTCGGAGTATCAGGTCCTGGAGTAGTAAAATATGCTCTTGAGCAGATGGACAAGCATGCAAAGCCTGATGGACTTGCCGATTTCGAGGTCCTCTGTGAGACAATCAAGAAGACAGCCTTTAAGATTACTCGTGTCGGACAATTGGTAGCACAAGAGGCATCAGCACGTCTTGGTGTACCATTCGGCATCATCGATCTCTCCCTTGCCCCCACTCCAGCTATTGGTGACTCTGTGGCAGACATCCTGCGTTGCATTGGTGTGGAACATGCAGGAGCGCCAGGTACTACAGCTGCTCTCGCAATGCTCAATGACCAGGTTAAGAAAGGCGGAGTAATGGCTTCAAGTTATGTAGGAGGACTCTCAGGAGCCTTTATCCCTGTTTCAGAAGATCAGGGCATGATAGATGCTGTGCATGCTGGAGCCCTTACCATAGAAAAACTTGAGGCTATGACATGTGTATGCTCTGTAGGACTGGATATGATTGCCATCCCTGGCGACACGAAGGCTACGACAATATCAGGCATCATTGCAGACGAAGCTGCCATTGGTATGGTAAACCAAAAGACAACAGCTGTACGCATAATACCAGTTATCGGAAAGACTATCGGAGATACAGTAGAATTCGGAGGGCTCCTCGGTTATGCACCTATAATGCCTGTAAACACCTTCGCTTGCGATCGTTTCATCAATCGTGGAGGAAGAATTCCTGCACCAATTCATTCCTTTAAGAATTAAGAATTAAAATATACAACAACACAACTAACAAGAACAAATCACAATTTAAAACTATGAAAAAGATTAGAGCAGCCGTCGTAGGTTACGGCAACATTGGAAAATTTGCTATTGAGGCTCTCGAGGCCAGTGAAGATTTTGAAATAGCAGGCGTAGTACGTCGCAATGGAGCAGAGAATAAGCCTGCAGAACTCGCCCCATACGCTGTAGTAAAAGACATCACAGAACTAAAGGATGTTGATGTAGCCATTCTTGCTACCCCTACCCGCTCTTGTCAGGAATATGCTGAGAAGATTCTCGCTTTAGGCATCAATACCGTTGACTCTTTCGATATCCACACTTCTATCATCGACTATCGTCGTGCCCTCATGCCAGTATGTCAGAAGAATGGCACTGTCGCTATTATCTCTGCTGGTTGGGATCCAGGTTCTGACTCTATCGTACGTACTCTTATGCAGAGCCTTGCACCAAAGGGTCTCTCTTATACCAACTTCGGTCCTGGTCGCTCTATGGGTCACTCTGTATGTGTTCGCTCTAAGGCTGGTGTAAAGGATGCTCTCTCTATGACAATTCCTGTCGGAGAAGGTATTCATCGCCGTATGGTATATGTAGAACTCGAAGAGGGCGCAAAACTCGAAGAGGTAACAAAGGCTATCAAGGCTGACCCATACTTTGCTAATGATGAGACTCATGTCTTCGCTGTTGACAGCGTTGATGCTCTCAATGATGTTGGTCATGGAGTAAACCTTACTCGTAAGGGTGTCAGTGGTAAGACCCACAACCAGCTCTTCGAATTCAATATGAAGATTAACAACCCTGCCCTCACAGCACAGGTGCTTGTCAATGTGGCACGCGCTTCTCTCAAGCAGCAGCCAGGTTGCTACACTATGATTGAGATTCCTGTCATCGACATGCTGCCAGGCGACAAGGAAGAACTCATAGCACACCTAGTATAGTTTCAGGTTTAAAGCTTAAAACTTAAAGTAAAATAAAAAGGCCTCGGGCAAATGCTCGAGGTCTTTTTTGTTGGGGTACCCGGATTCGAACCAGGAAAGGCAGGACCAGAATCTGCAGTGTTACCATTACACCATACCCCAAAACTCTATCTGCTATCGACCTTTTGTCGAATGCGGGTGCAAAGGTAGTAACTTTTCCTCAAAAAACCAAATTTTTTTTGAGTTTTTTTTTCGTGGCAGAACATTTTTATGCCAATATGACACTTTTGGCATACCTTTTGCCATAAGTTTTTGCGTGGCACACCACTTGCTATATAAAAAGGTGTAAGAAATTCACAAATTGAAGTTAAACTAAAAAAAATTATACAACTATGGGAAAAATTATTGGAATTGATTTAGGAACAACAAACTCCTGCGTTGCAGTATTTGAAGGCAACGAACCAGTGGTTATCGCAAACTCTGAAGGTAAGCGTACCACTCCGTCAGTAATCGGCTTTGTAAAAGATGGCGAGCGTAAGGTCGGTGATCCTGCTAAGCGTCAGGCAATCACCAATCCAAAGAATACCATCTTCTCTATCAAGCGTTTCATGGGTGAGACTTATGACCAGTCTGCCAAAGAGGCTACTCGCGTGCCATATACCGTTGTTAACGAGAATGGTTATCCACGTGTAGATATCGATGGTCGTAAATATACTCCACAGGAAATCTCTGCTATGGTGCTTCAGAAGATGAAGAAGACTGCAGAAGACTATCTTGGACAGGAAGTTACAGATGCTGTTATCACCGTACCAGCATACTTCTCTGACTCACAGCGTCAGGCTACTAAGGAGGCTGGTCAGATTGCGGGTCTTAACGTACAGCGTATCGTCAACGAGCCTACAGCAGCAGCACTTGCATATGGTGTTGACAAGGCAAACAAGGATATGAAGATTGCAGTCTTCGACCTTGGTGGTGGTACATTCGATATCTCTATCCTCGAATTCGGTGGTGGTGTATTTGAAGTACTTTCTACAAATGGTGATACACACCTTGGTGGTGATGACTTCGACCAGGTAATCATCGATTGGCTTGCTAACGGCTTCAAGGCTGACGAAGGCATCGACCTCACTAAAGACCCAATGGCAATGCAGCGTCTGAAGGAAGCAGCAGAGAAGGCAAAGATAGAACTCTCAAGTTCTACCTCTACAGAAATCAACCTTCCTTATATTTCAGCAGAAGGTGGCGTGCCAAAGCACCTTGTAAAGACCCTTACTCGTGCACAGTTTGAGCAGCTCGCTCACGACCTCATCCAGGCATGTCTCGTACCTTGTCAGAATGCTATGCGTGACGCAGGTCTTCAGGCTTCAGATATAGACGAGGTAATCCTCGTAGGTGGTTCAAGCCGTATCCCAGCCGTTCAGGCCCTCGTAAAGAACTACTTCGGCAAAGAGCCTTCAAAGGGTGTTAACCCAGACGAGGTAGTAGCAGTTGGTGCTTCTATTCAGGGTGCTATCCTGAACAAGGAAAGCGGTGTTGGAGATATCGTACTTCTCGATGTTACACCTCTTACCCTCGGTATCGAGACAATGGGTGGTGTGATGACAAAGCTTATCGATGCCAACTCAACTATCCCTTGCAAGAAGTCTGAGACATTCTCTACAGCCGTTGATAACCAGACAGCCGTAACAATTCACGTTCTTCAGGGCGAGCGTCCTATGGCAAAAGACAACAAGTCTATCGGTCAGTTCAATCTCGAAGGCATAGCACCAGCACGTCGTGGTGTACCACAGATTGAGGTAACCTTCGATATCGATGCCAACGGTATTCTTAATGTAAGCGCCAAGGATAAGGCAACAGGTAAGGAGCAGCAAATCCGCATCGAGGCATCAAGCGGTCTGTCAGAAGAGGAAATCAACCGCATGAAGGCAGAGGCTGAGCAGAATGCAGAGAACGATAAGAAGGAGCGCGAAAAGATTGACAAGCTCAATCAGGCCGACTCAATGATCTTCTCTACTGAGAACTTCCTCAAGGATAATGGTGACAAGATTCCTGCTGATGACAAACCAGCCATCGAGGCAGCTATCCAGAAGCTGAAGGATGCTCACAAGGCACAAGACCTTGCAGCCATCGACGCAGCAACAGCAGAGCTCAACAACGTAATGCAGGCAGCTTCACAGAAGATGTATCAGGCAGGAGCACAGCCAGGCGCACAGGCAGGTCCTGATATGGGTGGCGCGCAAGGTGGAGCTACCAACGGACAGGCTAACCAAGGCACAGGCTCTTCATCTGCTCAGGACAATGCACAAGATGCAGACTTCGAGGAGGTAAAGTAAGCCGCAGAATAACTACATAAGAAAGGAGTGCAATCGTAATGATTGTACTCCTTATTTTTATTTCCCTATCAGCCAGTACTCCACCATTTACCCATTTCCCACATTTCATCGCCCCAAAATAGTCGGAGGCTGCAAGGATGCAGCCTCCGTAGTTATTGAAATACCAAATGTCACGTGTCACGTGTCACGTTGTCACACTGCGCAGCTAAAGAACAATAGCACCAGTCTTGCGGAAAACAACTTGAGAGTCATTGCGTTTCTGTTTTGTTTTAACCACCAGATGGTCACAAACCAGTCTGTTAGTCCTTTTTCTTGCAGCAACAATGTTTGTGAGATTAAAGCACCTCATCACGTCTTCATTCGTGAATTCTTCTGGCAGACGGTTGAAAGCCTCAATAGTCTTCTGACGTCGCTGGACATTGACGTTGGCATCCCTCAGCTTGTTGTCGAAGTAATTCTCAGCCATAGCTCCGAAGTAATACTTCTGACAAGCATACTGGATGTTTACTATCAGTTCTGCCAAACGCCAATCCGTTTCGTCTGTCTCAAACTCTCCGCACCAGTAGTTGCCATCCTGCTTCATCTTGTCCCAATGACGCATCACGATGAATGGTGCAGAGAAGTTTATGCCATGATAGGCGCAACGTTTCAGCAGCATTTCGTCAGCCCTCGAATCATTCTCCTGGGCATCCATCATTCTGCGTGCTGTCCAGTCATAGAGCTCATCGACAATCTTTTGGATAGTCAACTCGCCCTTCATCCTGTCAAGCTTTCGAGCCCACTCTGTCAGTCGTGCGTCACTGTCATAGTCGATAGTGTCTTCTCTTGACATCATCTCGAAATTCGTAGCAGGAAGAGGAATACAGGTAAGACGTGTTGCCAAGCCACTACCAAAGTTGGTGTCATTCACCATTTTCTTCAAGGCTATCGGTGTGCCTGTATAGATAAAGTTCCATATCACGAAGAAGTTCTGGAACACAGAGTCATTGTTTGAATATGCCTGGCCATCCTCTTCATTATGGAAGGCTTTCAACTGCAGGCTCTGTTTATCTATATACGCACCACCTTTCTGCAATGACAAGGTATTGTCCAACTCTGTATCGAAGGTAAGCATATGCAACTGCATCGGCTTTCCGTCAACCTCTTCAACAGAGTTTACCATGTCCTGAATAAACTGAGCATTTGAGGTACGCGCTGGGTGAATCCTTATCGTCACCTTCGGCTTCTTAGGCTTCTCTTTGTTTGCGCCCTTCGTCCTCATCTGCTCACGATAGGCGTTGATGGCCTTAATACCCTCTTCATCTACCTCCTTGATGGGGACTGAAAGCAGTTTGAAAAGTCTTGTAGCAAAACTTTTACCACTTGCAGGGTCGCCAATGATGAGGGTTGAGTTATTCAGCCTTCTCAATTCTTCAGGACGATGGTAGAAACGATAGGAGCACCTTGTCATAAGAGTCATCATCAGACCACCAGCCACGAACATAGCAGCAGGATATTGGTTATACTTCAAACCTCTGCAAACATCCCTTAATATCGGATATTGAGGCATCAGAGCTTCGATTTCCTTTCCCCACTCGGATAATTGAGAATTTACAATTGACAATTGACAATTGGCACTCAGTTCTGACGTCTTACTTCTTACATCAGACTTCTCCGTTATCTCTCGATAACTGCGTCCTGTCACCTTCATTATTGCATCCTGCATTGGCTTTGATGGGCATGGAGAAGTATATTTCTTCTCCTTTTCTGCTATACATGATGCAGCACTCTTTACAGTCTGCTCCACATTCTCATCGCGCTCATCTATGATTTCCCTTACCCAAGGTTGTGCGCTCACCACCTTCAGGACGGCAGGCAAATCTTTATCGAGCATGATAATGAGGTCTGTTGCCAGTTTCAGACTTTCGCTGTGCCTGTTTGAGTCAGCAGCGCATGGCAATCTATTTTCGTAGCGAGCATCAATGATGCTTTGCAAATCATAGCCTCGCCACTTTAATTGACAATTGTTTTCGTTTGAAAACTTTTCACTTTTAACTTTTAACTTTTCACTATCGGTAAGCGTCCCCTGGCTCTTGCCTTCCCGATATTCCTTATCATACTTCTCCGCAAACTCCTTATTTTCATAAGTAAAGAGTTCCTTATCGAGGTACAGAATATCCTCTTCTTTGCAGATGAAACTCATTCGTGAAGCATCCTTGCAGCTCTCGTCAACCTCCAAGCCCAGCAGCTTTGCCATCTGGTGTTGGTTATCAATAAGGTTACCCCATTCCGTCCGAGCCTTAAAGACAATCTTCAAGCCCTTGCCAGAGGGAGTGATATAAACCAAAAGAATGCCATTTTCTTCATTTTTACATTCTTTCATTATTTCATTCTCGAACACTCTTTTAGGGTCTTCGACATGATCCACATCCATCACCACAAGTCCCGTCAGCCTTGTTGCCGCTTGCTTGCGCCATGCACCTGTTATGCCCTTTTTCGATGTTGTCTCGTCAAAGGTAGCCTGAAAGATGAAAGCAGGGAGTTTTCTCTTCAGTGAAGCGTCGCCAGTCTCACGGAACTTGTCTATATTCTCCTTCCATTGTGTCGCCTTGACGAGCGCATAAAACTGCGCTTCGTCAACAGGCAACGTAGGATTACTGAAATTCTTCTGATAACAAAACATTACTTACCCTCCTTTCCGTATGTTTCGAGATACTTGTCCATTGCATCCAGGCTGATACAGAGGTCTCTGTTCATCGCTCTGCTGATACACTTAGCACCAGCTGCCTTCTTCACGCTGCTGAAGAACTTCATCCTCGTCTGCGACTCCTTCAGCCATCCGCTCTCAAGAACCATAATAGTTCTGTCCTTCTTACGGCTGTTGCGACTAAATGCCCTGAATGTTATTTTACCTGTCTCTTTGTCAAAACTCAGAGAACCCTGAACACGCTTGTTGCTTTTAACGAGACGTGCAACTACCTCTTCTGGAATATTGATTTTCTTGATCATAACTTTGTCTTTTAATGAGCATCCGAAAAGCGAAGTTTTAGTTTGAGCTCAATTATATCCGGATACTTTTCTCCGCTCATCATCAGACTCGGTTAATTAATTGAATTTAGTTTCAAGTTTCAGGTTTCAAGTTTCTTTTAGTCGGCCTATGACCTTTAACCGATAAACTTTATATGCCTTCTGTTTCCTGTTTCCCTTACTGCGAAGTGCAACCACAAACTATTACCCTTGCGTTCCATAAGCAGTTCATCAAAGTTCTCTTTAGTCTTGTCGCTGATGTCAAGGAGTATTGTAGCATAGCGCATAAGCTGCTCCATTCCCAGCACCCTTATATCAGCAGCACAGCCAGAAAGATGGTTACTTGTTGAAGAACCTCCTACAGCCTTATTGATAGAAGGAGAACGGAAAGCACTGTTGATAATGATAGGGTCATCGCCATCGCCATAACGATTATTCCATTCATGTCTTAATCTTTCAAGCCAACCACACAACCTTTTAAGATTGTTTGTCTGCGCACCATTGGGGATATTGTTAAAACCCTTCACATTCGTTTTTGTCATCTCTTGAAGAGAAAAATGCTCACTTAACTTTATCATAATTTTAAACTCTTAAATTTTAAACTTTTAAACTATAAACTTTACAAAGTTTCTTACTTTTAATAATGGTTCTTAGTCTTTGTTTTTTCTCTTTCAATTTTTCATATTTTATTTCTTTCTCCATTTTCTCCCTCATTTGATAATCCTCTCTGAATGCCGTCAAACGCTCTGTCAGGTCACGAAGCTTTGGAGCAGCCTTTTTCTTATCGCCGACATTTTTCATTCCTTCCGACATTTCCCAGTCCATGCAATGCCCGTCCGATAGCACTTCCTCAACGCCTGGCATCAGTGTACATCTGCGGTCATACTTTTTATCAAAAAACTTATACTTACAAGAGGCACAGATTATGTTTATTCTGCAACCATTTTTATTTATGCAATATCTCATTTTCTATAACCTTTAACCGCTATTTCTCACAGTATATATTAGTATATTTATTTTTTCCCAGAAAAGACTCTTCTATCTTATTCTTGAGTTTCTCATCATACATTAGAATCTTCTTTTGTATAGGAATTTTCACTACATCCTCCAGTATTCCTACAAAAGTCTCCACACATTCAGATACGGCTCTTATTGACTTAAAGTCATCCAGATATCGATATTCAACATCAACTGAATCAGCCAAATCTAACGAAACAGAGTAATCATCCTCACCATCCTCTGTAACATAAACAACCAGCTCCAATGGTTTTCCGTCACAAACGATGCCCATTTTCTTCATGCTGTTTATGGAAGCCTCCATGCCTGCTCGCATATCCCCTACAGACCTATCAAGTTCTCTGAATAATACTTTTGCCATCACAATAGAATCTGCAGTTTCACCAACAGGACAAAGCACACGATAATGTTTTGTGTCAGCATCGAATAAAATTTCCTTTAAGGTCACAGCCTTCTCTCCAGGAGTGATGTTAACCCACTGTGCGTGTCCATTGCTGTCAAGACCAGCAAAAATACTGCGAAAAACGAACCCTGTTCTTTCATCATACAAAAATGCTTCTTTCATAATAATTTTACCTTTTAATAATTAATAATGTTAACAACTCTCGAAAACCGATTTTGTGTCTTGTTTCCGAATGCAAAATTACAGACTTCTCCCTGCCTAACAATGGATTTAAAAGTGCGCTGTTCTGGATTGTTCTATATCGTTCTGAATTGTTCTGCTTTGTTCTGTTTTGTTCTGATTAGGCTTCGACAAAACACAAAAAAAAGCACCAGAACTTTTGATTCTGATGCTCATCGCTTCTTTATACCTAAAAAGACTATCTGTTACTGTAGTATTTTCTAAAAGTATTCTCGTTGTATCCCCCATTCTGAGGCATGCCCATCCTTACTAATTCATTATATACGACAGAAGGATTAGGTGGCAAAAGAAGTTTTTCATCTTCTTTCATCTGTAAAAGGTGCTGACATATCATCTGCACCCCTTGACGCTTAACCAATCGTTTCACCTCATTATGAATAATCATCTCCTCCTGTTCATTCACAGAAGGATGAATAAAATGGAACAATTCAACATCACTTGCGTTTTGGTTATTGTTAATGTTTTGGTTTTCGTTTTGGTTTTCGTTTTGGTTCACCTTCTCCACCATTCCAAAATGGAATTGCCCATCACCATCCATTTGCAGGTTTACTGTATCTACATGGTCTATATGCTGACCTATTGGAGCATTGAAATTATTTGTGATATTAATATCGCTCATCGTCTGTTTCTTTTATTCGTTACACACTATCTTATCTGCTCTCTCCACCACCTGCCCCACAGGAGCATTATATGTATTCTGATTGAGTACTACAGGCTTCTCATCGTCAAGAGATTCGATTGTCTGCATCAAGTCTTCTGGCAATGTAATGTTGTTGGTCATAGCCATTTCCAAAACCATCTCCTTCACCGCTGTGCGTTTCTCTATGCGCTTATGTTTCGACCTGTTTACGAATTTTTGCAGGACCTCCAGAAAATCCTCCTGCGACGATTTCTTGGCCACACCAGCAGACAGCTTACTCATCTCCGAAAGTCTCACCTCTGCCGTTTGCCTTGCATCCTTTTCTTCCTGCAACTGTTTCTGTATGACTACTATATCATCATCTTTATCCTCCAGTTCTCTTTGCAACCTTTCGTTCTCTGCAATCAAGTCACCAACTACATCCAATCCCTGCACTAAATTATTTAGATATGTTGCTGCATCCTTGAAACTCTCCGTAACATGGTCGAGTCCCCTTCTGGCATCCCTGTGCCATTCCTTCAACTGATAAAATTCTTCTTTCATTGTTTTATAGTCTCTAGTCTTTAGTTCTTAGTCTTTAGTTCTTAGTCACTAGTCTTTAACCGTTAACCTTTAAACATTAACCTTTAACCCTTAACCATTACATGCCCATCGCTCCATAAGCTGTTAATGACAGAAATAGCAATACTACTCCAAATCCTACAATTGCAGCACCCTCGATGCACTCTCTCACTACATTTGCAAAATTTACATTTTCCATAACATTATTAATTTAAATATTAAACATCAATATTTACATCGCAACTGTTTCCGAGCGACAATGTTGCGATTAAGCGAGGATAATGAAAGTTTACTTTCGGATTATCGAGCGTGAGCAACATCGCCGATGGTTAAATCTCTTTTACGAGATTTGAAAATGGAAAACTTGTTTTTCAGTTTCCTGAGAAAACTTGTTTTCGCAATTCCATCGGCAAAGGTAATGTAGGGGCTGTCCCAAAACTCAGGGACACCCCTATAATATTTAACATATTTTAAGGAAAAACCGCCTTTTTTGCCCGAAAAAGGCTTTAGTTTTTAGTCTTTAGTCACTAACAACTCACTACTAATGACTAACACCTTGGTAACGATTTAGACTCTCCTCTACTAATTCACGCATCTTCTGCCTCAGATCTTGCGGCTCCAGCACCTCGATACCACTGCCTTGGGAGAGCAGCTGGCCGATGAAGTCAGGCGTGGGGCGAAGGTCGAAGGAAAAGTCTGTATAGTCAGGTGTCGATGTCAGTTCGTGTTGCGACTGGTGCAGCGGCAGGGTGCGAAGATAGTCAGGCGTCCAGTTGTGAGCACGGATAACGATGTGTGCCATAGGAACGCTGCTGTCTGTCAGTACGCCAAAATACTCCGAGAAATATTCTTGTGGCGAGAAGTCTGCAGGCATCTTGAAAATCTCTTCCGTAATACTCAATGATTGTATGCGGTCAAGAGCATAGAGGCGCATCGAATCCTCCTGAGTCTTTGCCAGCATATACCAACGCTGATGGAACAGCTTCAGGGCATAGGGAGAGACAATTTTCTCATACCCCACCTGACCAAACTTCTGGTAGCCCAGTAGCAGACAATGGTTTGTATTTATAGCCTCAATGATGGTTTGAAGATACTCCAAGCCAGTTGCTACATTCTCCAGCACCACACGATCCTTTACGGCAGTACTTTCAGACAACATACCATGAACAGTCATCGTAGAATACAGCCATTGCTCTATGCTATCTTCGCTGAGGGCATTAGGGTTGCCAATGTAGTATTCATAAGTCTTCATGTCACAGTCGATGACGATGCCAAACATCTTCTGAATATCATCGCGATGTCTATTGAATGTCGAACGGTAAAGCGGCTTTCCGTCAGCCACTTCATCCAAAATCCAAAGACGTTTTAACTCTTCGAGCGTAACTCTTTTATTATTCTTCAGGGTATTTATAATCCAGGAGTACTGGTAGAATATCTTAACTTGTTTCATGGCTGCGAAGGTACAAAAAAATCCCATTCCATACAAATGAAATGGGAAGATTTTTTAGTTAATAAAAATGAAAATGCGGTAAACACTAAACTGAAGCTATCACCTGTCAACTTCTGTATGTCAAGGGACAGTCCTGTCATAACTTAAGTTTCAAGTCGTCCTATTCTTCTCCGTCAAAAGTGCTAAGCGAAGCACGGCGGGAGGTGTTGGAACTGCTGGGACCGTCTCCTCCTACTCCGCCCCCACCCTCATCCTCCATGGGGTCTGAGTTTTCCAACAAAAGTGTCATAGAGGTTAATTTTACAACCGTCAGTTCCGGTTTGTTATAAACTTTCTTTTCCATAGTTGAGTCTTTTTTCTTATATCAGTTAATCACTATCTTTTTTCCATTCCTGATGATGATGCCCCTGTAGTATTCAGAAACCTTCTGCCCACTGAGGTTATAACGCCTGCCATCCTCCTTCCTGCCTGTTACGTCAGACATCTCCTTAATGCCTGAAGGGTCGTCGAAGTCTGTGTCGCTATCAAATTCGTCAGCAGGGAAGTCCTCTACCTCGCCTGTCTCATCATCATCGCCGTCACCCTGACCCGTATATACATACTTGATGGTATATCTGTCATCTTTCAAAGGCTCTAAGGCAGAGAAATACCCCACGAACGGGTTGACGTAAGCTGTTGTATAGCCCTTTGGAGGACAGCGGTATTTACCGGTACTCTGTGCTATGTATATATTCTCTGCCGTCATCTGGGGATTGTCTATGCGCGAGAATGTGCCCTTCCACCAGCCTATCTGCCTGTTACCGTCAGCGGCACTCATTATCGTGTCCGGTTCACCGGGTGCATCCACCACTGTCACGTTCTTGCCTTCCAAAGCCACCTCGCCTTGTTTCACCACAACAATAAACGACTCGCCGGCAACCAGTTCCGGCGGACAGACGGTAAAGACGAACTGCTTCTTCTCAAGGTCTATTATGTGCGGTCTGTATGCAACGACTGTCTCAAGAGTAGTCAGCGGATCAGTCCCTAACTGTTCGTTGAAATTCAATTCGAACGGCAGACATACAACGTAAGCCTTGCTCTTCCATGTGCCGTCAGCCTGTTTCACTGCCGCCAGCTTTTCACGGTTGTTCATGGTTATGTCATAACCTATCTGCTCATGGGTAAGCCCAGCCTTCAGCAGGAACTCGTCGCGTGCATGCAAACGTTTGAGGAAATCGGTATTGTCAACATCCTTATCGTACTGCGGCATCAGTTTGGCATTATTGTCGCTGAGCGTCGGGGCAGTATAGTAGCAGTCGCTCACCGTGCCATCGTTCTTTATTGCCACTATGGGGTTGGCGTGATATGCCCCAACACCGTGCGCCATGTTTGTGTTTGTGCCCAGATAGCAGCAGCCCGTCAACGTACCATCGTTCATGCTGGCTACAATGCCTGCTGCATACGACTGGTTAGACGTCACCATAGCTTGGCTGGTACAGTTTTTCAGCATGGCAGAACCCGAATATATATATACCACCAATCCCGCTGCGGCATAGTAGTTGGAGCGGACGGCGACATCCTTTAGCACATGGCAGTTGTCTATAAGTACAGACTTTCTTAGAGAGTTGACCAATGCCGATGCCGTACGACCCGTGATGGTACTGTTGGCAATAATAATATTCTTCAGCGTACTGTTCTCAGCCATCGTGACGAAGAGTGCCACCTCGTCCTTCAGTTCCGTGCCCGACCTGTTGATGTTCAGTCCGCTGATTATGAACCCGGCACCGTCGTAATGACCGTTGAACTCTGCTATAGGGGTGAAGTTATTCTCCTGGGTCTTGTCAAATGTGATGTTGGCACCCTGCCTGAAGTACTTGCCCTGCATTGCCTCGTCACCGGCATTGAAGTATGCTGCCATATCGTTAAGCTGGCGGGCGTTGTTGATTATATATGGCTTCTCTGCCGTACCATCGCCCTCAAAGCCGTGGGTGATGAACTTCTCCACCGTGATGTCATCCTCGAAGCTGATACGCACGCTGCATACCGCCGTGGAGCCGTCATCAGCTTTCATGTCAGGTATAAACAAGTAGTTGCCGAAGGCATCGATAACATCATTCGACACGTCCTCCAGTTTCCCCTCGTCGCTGAGTCCCAGGAATGTGCCGTCCATCAGGTACTCGTCCGCAATAGCCTCCATATCGAAGGTGCCGAAGAGCTGGAAGTAATCGCCGGTCGCAATCCATGGAGTGCTTTCCTTGATGAGCACGCCGTAGAATTCAGGGTTCTCGATGTCGCTGCCGCTTGCCCACTTCACGTAGTATGGTTCTCCAGCAGCCAAGCCGCCGTCGGTCACCTTCTTGAACGACAGCTGCAACTGACTGCCCACCCTTTCAGATGATGACAACTGAAACAGCGTAGCACCAGCCAGCGGACTATTTGCCATCTCTGAGGCTGTCATTGAGAACGGCAGGCACAGAGGGTGAAGTCTGCCGTCCTTCTTCAGCGTCATGTTGCTAATGCTGACTGAAGACATCTGGTCGGTGTAGGCTTCCAGCACCTCCTCGTTGTTAGAGGCAAAGGCATCCAAGTCCACTTCAGCTGTGTTGAAGTATTCCACCCTCGCCATTCTGCTAAACTGATAAGTCACCTCATTGGTGTGCTTGTATTCGGCATTGGCACGGAATGTCATCATACCAAGTTTATTTCCTTCAGGCTCTATGCGCTCCGTCTCGTCTTCCTCCACGTGGGCAGTGATTGTCTGGGTATCGCCAGTCAGGCTGTTGCAGATTTTCACTGTTGCTGACTCATAGTCGTCGCTCCACGTCCAGTCCTCGCTGTAGTCGTAGCGATAGCGGGCATAGTATGTGGTGTTGGCGCTTGGCGTTACAATCTGTTCCGCATCCACCAGCAAGGACATTTCGCTGTCCTTCATCTCCAAGCTTTCTGGGGCTGTGGCTGATTCCATGTAACCCATGAATATCAAGCCCTCCACGTCTGCAGGTTGCGGCAAGATGCACGACTTCCCCCTCACGGCATATTGTGTAGTGCCGTCAGTGTATGTAGTGCCGTCGGTAGTCTGTTTCACCGTCACCGTCCACAGGTCGGTAGCCTTGTTCGCAGTCTTTCCGCATACGCAGTGCTCACCGTCAGGAAAGGTGTGGTCCTCGTTCACCATGTAGTTGCAGTACCTGCACATTTTTCTGTGCTGCGACTCATTGAGATAAGCCGCGGCATAGGTGAATTCCTTATGCTCACACGTCTCCAGCTTTACGAAGTTACGCCATCTGCAGGCGCCCTCGCGTTCTTGGGTTGTGAAGGTGCGCTCTATGTTGTTCTCCGCATCGCCAGCCGTCACCTTGCAGTCAGTAGCCAGTTTGATGATGTTGGTATTTATCATCTTACACTTGAATTTATTCCCCTTACCACTGCCTATAGACGAACCGCCTTTGTTTTCCCTTGCCTTACATTTTCCGCCGGCAATAGAGATTACATCACCTTTCTTATATTCAAACGACCATCCATCGTTGTTTTCGCCACCTCCGATGCCGGCAGCATTGCCGTTGCCCTCAGCCCTCAGCGTGCCGCCATCGACAACAACATTACCGCCCTTGCCACTCTCGCCGCCGCCAAGACCTGCAGCATCCGTTCCGCCGATTGCCGTCACCGTTCCGCCGTATATGTATGCATCAGTACCGTATGCGTTACAGCCACCGCCGATGCCGGCACCATAGTCGCCACCCTTGGCATACACCGTGCCGCCATACGCATAGAGCTTGCCGCCAGATGCCATACCAATCTTTACCATACCGTTGCCGCTGCCAATGCCGGCAGCGCGTCTGCCACCGTATGCCGTCAGCTTGCCGCCATACATGTTGACCTCAAAGCCGTTACCGCCAGGTTGCATTATATTCAGAAGATACTCCGAGTAGCATCCTCCGCCGCCCATGCCGGCGGCAGTCTCTCCGCCCCATACGGTTACATCGCCACCATACTGGGTATATACCCCATATCGGGAGTGAGGTGTCTTGGCATTATATCCGCAGCCACCGCCGATGCCGGCACCCCTGTCGCCACCGTGCACCTTTACCGTGCCGTCATACACATACACCTTGCCCATTTTGTGCAGATTAAGGTCCAAAGGGTCGAAGTCACCTTCTTCAATGCCCATTGTACCTATGCCGGCAGCACGTTTGCCGCCTGTCACGTCAATGTATCCACCGTGTATATGCAGCTCACCGAAATCACCTCCGCGTGCTCCGATGGCAGGATATGTTCCCGGATTTTTAACGATAATCCTACCTTGGTTATCGCCATTGCTCTGAACATGGATATGCAACTTACCGGGCGCCTCCAGACGGATGCCACTGAGAGGAGCCAGCTCCGCACCGTCAAGCAATATGAGGTGCACCTCACCATATATGTCCACAGATGAGACATTACCCTCTCTGTTCACCATGACAGCCTCTTCCGTCCGTTTTCCCTCAATGGCATACCATGTCTCCGTTCCCGTCGCACCGAAAGTCGTTCTGTCTGTTGACCATGTACGAATCGCTATCCAGTCAGTCTTCGTTTCGGTTACCACCTGTTTTGTTTTCTCGTCCCAATGGCTGTCGATATACGTGACCGAGCCATATCGCTCACCAGGCTCGTACTGGGCAAAAGCCTGTCCCACTGCCATTATCAGCAGGGACAACAAGAGTAGAAATCTACTTTCTGTAATCGTTTTCATATAACAAATGTTTAAGGGTTATCTTATGTATATATATTCTTGCCGCGGTGGATGTAGATGCCATGTTGTGGCTTGCTGCCGAGGCAGAAGTTGATGTGCCAACGCCAGAATTTTTATCACAAATATGTATGGGCAAAAAAGCAATATTCGGTGCAAAGGTACAAAAAATTTTTTTATTTTTGCTCCGATACGGAAGCAAATTTTCTTAAAAAACACATTTTGAGGTCAATATGACAAGATATGACAAGGGGCAGTCCCTGTCATATCAAAATTCACGTGACACGTGACACGTGACACGTGACACGTGACATTTTGTATTTTCACTAACTGTGACCTAAAGGGTATAGCAAATTTTTATATTATATATATATATATATATATAATATATAAATTTATAATATAGTATTTGTCCTGTCTCTCCCACCCTCCTAACATAGAATATAAAAATTGCAAATGTCACGTGTCACGTTGTCACGTGTCACGTTTCTCTACCTAATAATTATTTAACAGTTTTTAACTCACCAAAATACTCATCAAAACCTATTGTGGGGGTGATAAAAAAGCAGTACCTTTGTACCCAGAAAAGAAGAAAAAATTGCAATCCCTTAAGGAAAAAAATTGCAACCCTTAAGGGTAACAAAAAAAAGAGGCAAAAGCGCGCGCAAATTAAGTATATGTATGTTTAACTAAAAAATCAAAAAAAATATGGCTATTAAAGTTAATGCACGAGAAACCGAACTCAAAATCGGTAAGAATCCAGGTTATTATTACGTAATGACTCCAGACCTGTACTCTGCGCTGGCACAGAAGAAGGTTATCAAGGAGGCTGCTCTCCGCAGCGGTGTGAGTCAGGGTGTTATGCAAGCTTGTTGGGATGCTGCAGGCGAAGTTATCAAGGCGTGGGCTACTGAAGGTCACTCTGTGGCTCTTCCAGGACTCGGTACTATGCGCTTTGCACTCCGTTCCAAGGCTGTGGCTGATGTCAACGATGTGAAGTCTGGTCTCATCAAGAGCCGTCGTATCGTGTTCACTCCTTCTGTGGACCTGAAGGAAGAACTGGCTAACACCAGCATCCAGATTACCTGCTACGACCGCGATGGCAAAATCGTTAAGCGTGTCACTTCTGACGCTGGCGAGGTGGAAGACCCAGAGGAGGGCTCAGAGGGCTCTCAGAATACTCAGAATAATCAGAGTAATCAGAATACTCAGAATGAGCCCTCCGACCCTGAACCAAGCACTGGCGGCAACAACGGCGGCGGTAGTAGCACCGGCGACGGTTGGGAAGAGGGATAAACGATTTCCCTAACTCTTTCCCCCTTCGGGGGGATTGAGTAGGGAAAAAGTTTCAAGTTTCAGGTTTCAAGTTTCAAGATTATTAACGAACACGGATTACACGGATCTACACGGATAATGTTTTATTAAGACAAAAACCAGAAAAACCCTTTCATCAGGATTGTCGCTCTTTTCAGAGCTTTATCGCTGTTATATCAAGTCTGCTTGTAAGTGAACTTCCAGACAGCCTTCCTCTAACATCGCTTTCCCTTACGGGAATACCAATCCCTTGAAAGCAAAAACACCGGTTCTTCGAACCTAAAAACTTTTTCAGGTTTCCCAACAATATAATAGAACAAGAAAAAATGGTTTTTTAGCGTAGCGAGGTTTTTGCCGACGAGGGCAGTAAACTGCTGTAAGCAGGAGTATCAATTTAAGAGATTAAGACATGGGAGCTCGCTCACAATGGATTAAGGTATTAAAGTGATACATAGAAGTCTAAAAGACTTAACTGCCCTCGGAGGGGTTTTTAAGGTTTTTGTTAAAATAAAAAAGATTTTCGATGTTTTCGCAATTAAAAATTAAAAGTTTATGAAAGAGAATACAAAAAACATAATCATTCGGGTGCTGGAGATTGCTTTCCTTTTGCTCATGCGTAAAAAGAATAAGTAATGAGAAAGCATTTCTCCATAGTACAATATGCTTGCGCTGTATGTTTGATAATATCTTCAATAATGATGGTGGCGTACCAAGTACTAACCATAGCTGACGTGGCTAACGGACTACTCATGTATGTAGCGCAAGCTTTCCTACTCGCAGGTTCTATCTTCGGACTGGACTATTACATTAAGAAAATCAAGGATGATTTTCAAAGTTGAGAGTTGAGAGTTGAGAGTTGAAAGGCAGTTTTAAAGTTTATAGTGTAAAGTAATGGCGCAGGATGTTTTTCATCTTGCGCCATTGACTTCGTCGATAACCAATAACTGTTAACCTTTAACCGTTAACCATTAACCGTTAACCGTTATTGTCGTGAGACACGCAAGCCTATTTTGTGCACGCAAAACTGGTGTTATTGTTCTTTAGGCGTGACGGCGTGACATTTGGTATTTCAACAACTACGGAGGCACCCAAGAACTCTACGAAGGCATCACTTTTGAGAAAGACAAGGATTCGGAGTAGGATATGATGAATTGCTTAAAAATATCATGTACAAAACTTTTTTGAATGTTTTTGATATAGTTTGAGAAAAAATTACTACCTTTGCACTCAGAAATTAAAACATTATACCAGAATATCATGAACGCAGTCATAGAGAGAACCCCTAGAAGCGTCACAGTACGCATGAGTACGAGGCGCTGGAATAGGATGCTTGAATTGGAGCAGACCTACAAGTTGGCACGCATCATCAGCCGCAGCATGCATCAGGTTGAGTCCGAGCCCAGCATGACACCCCAAGAAGCAATCGATTCACTCAAGGCTTTATGAGGGTAAAAATATCCGAAGACTTCAGAACATCATATAAGCAACTGAAGAAAAGGCACAAGTCGTTGGATGATGACTTTGAGCGTCTTCTGAATTCGTTGCTTCAAAACCCGATGCAAGGGGTGGAGTTATTCGGTGGTGCCCGAAAGATTCGCCTTGCAATTACGTCGAAAGGTCGTGGCAAGAGTGGTGGTGCAAGGGTAATCATTCGTGTCCGCATAGTACAGGATGAGTTACAATTACTATATATCTATGACAAATCAGACATGGGTAATATCAGCGATATTTACTTGCGTGAATTATTGAAGCGCATGGAATAATAAAAACGATACAGAACATTCACGCTTATATCTCGACTTTAGATGCGGATTCTATCTATTGGAAGTGAACAACTATGAGTGAAGAAAGTAAGCAAGTATTAAGAAGTTCTCAATGTGCACGAATTATTGTCTGCATAAGTGAGATGTTTAATGTACCACTTGATAAAGCTACCGATATTTATTACAATTCAGAGACTGCTAACCTGATAGAAGAAGGCGTTGCTGATTTGCATTGTCGCAGTGACAAATATCTGGCAGAAGAGGTTTGGCGAGAGTTTCAGGAGAGTAAGTAAGATAAAGACGCCTAACAAAGAACCTGGATATGGATATACAAAAAATACAAGAATACAAATCTACTTTCGACTTGATAGCGAAGGATATCAAGGATGATGAAGGGAAGTCTATCGAAGTTTGGTATGCACGTGAGTTGCAACAGGTGTTAGGCTATGCCCGATGGGAGAATTTTGTAGTAGCCGTTGGACGAGCTATGGAATCGTGTAAAACGCTGGAAATCAATATTGATGACCATTTTCGTGAGGTCACGAAAATGGTCCAGCTTGGTAGTGGTTCACAGCGTGAGGTTCAAGACTTCATGCTCACACGATATGCTTGCTATTTGATAGCGCAAAATGGTGATCCGAAGAAAGAAGAAATTGCTTTTGCCCAAAGTTATTTCGCTGTCCAAACACGCAAAGCTGAACTCATTGAAGAACGATTAAACGAAGTTGCGCGTCTGAATACTCGTGAACGTTTACGAGCCTCTGAAAAGCAGTTAAGTCGTAATATCTATCAACGTGGAGTAGATGACCGTGGTTTTGGACGTATCCGTTCAAAAGGCGACTATGCCTTATTTGGAGGACTTTCTACAGACCAAATGAAACGCAGACTTGGTATTAAAAGCGGTGCTTTGGCCGATTATCTGCCCACATTGACGATTGCAGCAAAAAATCTTGCTACAGAGATGACCAATTACAACGTAGAACAAAAAGACCTCTATGGTGAAGCAAGTATCACAGCTGAGCACATACAGAACAATCGTAGTGTTCGTGGTATGTTAGGGCAACGCGGAATCAAACCTGAGGAACTTCCACCTGCAGAAGATATCAAGAAAGTTGAACGGCGTGTAGCCAGAGATGAGAAAAGCATGCTTAAAGAATCTCAAAAACTACCATAAGATAGCAAATAATGAAAAACAAAGAACCTGGATATGGATATATGCTGACTAACCCCAGTTTTCGCGAAGGCATCCAAGCCCTCTACGAAGGCATCACCTTCAAGAAAGACAAGGATTCAGAGTAGAATATGGGGGATTGCTTAAAAATATCATGTACAAAACTTTTTTGAGTGGTTCTGATATAGTTTGCTAAAAATTTAGTACCTTTGCATCCAGCATAAACAACGATAAGTCTCTTGCTCTTTATTCTTGGTTTGTTGTGATTTGCTAAAAATTTAGTACCTTTGCATCCAGCATAAACAACGAGTGGCCTGAGAATGCAAGTTATTAACTTGTTGTGATTTGCTAAAAATTTAGTACCTTTGCACCAGCATAAACAACCCAATCGGTTACATCCCATGCGTGTCCATCGTTGTGATTTGCTAAAAATTTAGTACCTTTGCACCAGCATAAACAACGACCTGACCGAAGAGGAGCGCGCACGGCTGTTGTGATTTGCTAAAAATTTAGTACCTTTGCACCAGCATAAACAACATTCCTTAGTACAACTGACACGTATTGTGTGTTGTGATTTGCTAAAAATTTAGTACCTTTGCACCAGCATAAACAACTGGCAGATTTAGAAGCCTTTGCAGCATTTAGTTGTGATTTGCTAAAAATTTAGTACCTTTGCACCAGCATAAACAACAGACGCAAAAACAAAAGACGATTCCCTGGTGTTGTGATTTGCTAAAAATTTAGTACCTTTGCACCAGCATAAACAACCCAACGGTTTTTTTCAGATTCCATTTGTAAGTTGTGATTTGCTAAAAGCATAAACAACCCAACGGTTTTTTTCAGATTCCATTTGTAAGTTGTGATTTGCTAAAAATTTAGTACCTTTGCACCAGCATAAACAACTGCTTCAAGCTGAGTCAGGAGAGTTATGAGTTGTGATTTGCTAAAAATTTAGTACCTTTGCACCAGCATAAACAACTTGGTCACTCTGAACGAAACGACCAGGTACGTTGTGATTTGCTAAAAATTTAGTACCTTTGCACCAGCATAAACAACTAACCGTTACCGAATAATCCCTCCCGTGGCGTTGTGATTTGCTAAAAATTTAGTACCTTTGCACCAGCATAAACAACTCATCTATCATTGTCTTACATCCAATCTCTGTTGTGATTTGCTAAAAATTTAGTACCTTTGCACCAGCATAAACAACAGACATGTATTAAAAACCTTGAGCATAGGAGTTGTGATTTGCTAAAAATTTAGTACCTTTGCACCAGCATAAACAACATTGAGTAACACGATAAACATTTACGACAGGTTGTGATTTGCTAAAAATTTAGTACCTTTGCACCAGCATAAACAACGAGTTGCCTTAAGCTCTGCCTCTGTCTCGCGTTGTGATTTGCTAAAAATTTAGTACCTTTGCACCAGCATAAACAACCAATGAGAGACGCGATGCCGTCATAAAACTGTTGTGATTTGCTAAAAATTTAGTACCTTTGCACCAGCATAAACAACACCATACTGCGCAGAACCTGATTTGCTCGGTTGTGATTTGCTAAAAATTTAGTACCTTTGCACCAGCATAAACAACCCACGGTGTCTGTCCGGCTCCTGTATATGGGTTGTGATTTGCTAAAAATTTAGTACCTTTGCACCAGCATAAACAACGGCTGCGCCCCTGACACATGGCGGCAATGCGTTGTGATTTGCTAAAAATTTAGTACCTTTGCACCAGCATAAACAACAAAACAACAATCAAAATGAAAACAAAGGAGTTGTGATTTGCTAAAAATTTAGTACCTTTGCACCAGCATAAACAACTTGCACCGACCGTCCACATAATAGAAAGTAGTTGTGATTTGCTAAAAATTTAGTACCTTTGCACCAGCATAAACAACGTACCTCGGTGGCCTTGTATGGTGTGGCGGGTTGTGATTTGCTAAAAATTTAGTACCTTTGCACCAGCATAAACAACTGACCTGTCATAAGGCATTGAATATATGTAAGATACAAGGTTTTTTAGAAAACAGAAAAGGTGCTTATGGTAATGAAATCCTGCTAACAAAGGCAGGATTTCTTTTTCTAAAACAGTTCAAGTTGAAGAGGTTGATTCTCTTGTGGTTGCTCTTTTTGTCCATAGAAAATCTCAATATCTCCGAATTGTTTATCAGTAATAGTAAGTATTCCTATCTTTCCGTATTCTGGCAAAAAAGAGCGAACCCTTCTCATATGCACATCCATATTTTCTCTACTAGCGCAATGACGTACATATATAGAAAACTGAAACATTGTGAAACCATCACATTTTAATTGTTTTCGGAATTGTGCATAAGCTTTCCTGTCTTTTTTTGTTTCAGTAGGTAAGTCGAAGAATACGAGAATCCACATAACCCTGTATTCACTTAGACGTGATAAATCCATAAATCAAAACATCATAGATGGATAAGCTACTTGTCTGCATTCGCCACTAAAACATTTATATAATGATGCAGCAGTAATGCCAGCAGCAATCATCAAAGGACTTCGTTTTCCATTGATTGTTACATTGAGTACAGGTATCTGTAACAATTTTGCTTTTATATTACGAGTCAGATCTGAATAATCATCTTCTTCTTGCATAATCTGTATTACCAATTCGTCAACATAAGGCCTGTATGGCTCCATGATATCATCTGCAAGACAATAGGCATTATAGCGGTTGTGATGATGTATTCCAAGTGTGGGTAGCAATCCACTTCCAACGAGAGCCCTTGCTATTACTGCCCGGAGTATAGCATATCCATAATTAAGCAGATTATTAGGAGGCTCGCCTTCCCTTCCTCTTACAAAATTCTTTATATCAGGAAAAATGTTTTTCCAATAATAGGCTGCTGCTTTTGCCTCAACATTTTCAGTATCACCACTTTTTACATCATTTATCCATCTTTGCATGCAAGATGTTTCTGTCAATGTATAGGTATTTAACACATGCGACTGATTAGTAACTTTTTGTTTTACTGTCTGCTGCCACAATTGCTTTTTCAAAGGAAGCGAAGCGTTCAGTTGGTGTCTGAACCTTTCGTTTTGCAAAGTATTACCTGTCAAGGGGAGCATTAATCCGACTGGCAGGCTTCTGTCATTACAAGATATGAGTGCACTATTATTTTCCAATAATGCCTCCATCGCCCCTGTTGTAATGGTTATACGTTTATTGTCGAGCACAACCACACCTATATCCTCTATGGGTATGGTGCGTTCAGATTCTTTCTTAAATTCCAAAGGTAGCTTCTCACTCGTTTCCACCTCTGGAATTTTTATAACAAGTTGTTCTTCTCTTAATGACAAGTATGCCGGATTACCAAAATATAAGGTCTTTTTAATCATTGACGTATAATCATACCTAATAATGAAATAGTAACTTTATGCGGATTTGAAGTTATAAAGCCAATTAAGTTCTTTCGCAGGAACTTCTTCGTCAGTCTCGCATTAATCCTATCTGTCGTGGTATCCGTATGTAATCTTAGAAAGTAATCATTAGACGAAATATTTTGAACTCTATAGAGTTTCTTTCCTAACTCCTCGTAATTGTTTGTAAAAATGCATCTCTCAAAGTCATTATCATCCATATCCATAACGAACATATCATTTGATTGGAGACTTTCTATAAAAGTCCAATCTCTCATGGGGAGTGATTTAATTAAGGAATCAGGGAAGTTTTCCCCATTATTCTCTCTTTGAGTGATTTCATCCCAAAGGGCGTTTGGGTCCTTTATTATTAAAGGCAACTTGTATTTAGATCTCTCTACGGCTTGCCAGAACGTGTAGATGCACTCTTTGTATTTCCCATTCTCATCTGCATATATTGCCACATGGTGATTGTTCTTTGTTAGTACAAACGAAATGGGCTCATTATTATCGTTGCGTCGCAAAGGCTGTACAGCGCTAAGTCCTGTATAGCATCTTACTTTTTTTATGACAATGCTTTTATTCTTGTCAGCATACAGGGGATGCTCATCTAATGTTTTTAGTTGTTCCAATGCCAATTGACATTTTTTTTCACCCTTATATAGTTTTCCTTCCGCTAAAGCTTTTTCTGCTTCGCTACGATATGTCTCACCATCGGGGAAAGCCTCGTTTAGTCTTTCTTTGATGACATCCCTGATATGTTTATCAACAACATAACTGAGAGCCTTTTCTATTTCATCATTTATATAATATTGTTTAGTCTTTTTATCAAGGACAACGTCACACGTTTCTTTACCCTTGAAGATATCCTCAACCTTATATCGAGTGACAATTTTGGTGGTATCCTTGCCATCCTTGTCATATTGCTTGATAGCGCCATATATGGTTTGTTCATGTAGTTGTCCGCGAGGTATCCTAAGTCCTGTCTGTATAGTTATAGGCTTACCATTCTTATATATCTTTCTTGTACCAGGTACTGTGGCTCTCTTGCCTGCTTTCATTGAAACAAGTATTGACGCAACCTTATGTAATACATACTGCCTATCGAAAGGCTTTTTCTCCATTATCCATTGCTGGAGCAGGTTATTGTCCTTCCAATCTTTTCTTGCAGAGTTCACCTCTTTACGCATTTCATCTCTGGAAGCATGAAGCGTATTTATGTGTTGTACTATAGAGCGAGAAGTGCAGGCAACAGCCAATGCATCTACTGCATGATGGCGATGATCAAGGCGCTTTGACCAGTCTTTTATCACCTCACGTTGTTGATTTGTTTTCTCATCAGTTACGAAACTCGTCAATCCTGCTTCTTTGTAGTTGGGGAAATTCAGTTCGTGGAGAATTGTGTCATATCCCCATGTGTGCCTTATCAAGTCTGTGATAGTTCCGCTTGTTGCTACGACTTCACGGCATGCTGTCTTCAATATTTCCTGTGCTTTCTTTGATATATACTGGGAAAGTCGCAATTGTCTTTCTATTGGCGTTTCCCATATCATAATATCTTCTTTTGTTTCTTTGCCTTCTTTCTTGCGACTGAGGTAGTCATCATATGATGCTAGCAGGTGTGAATGCTTCTTTCCTCCAATCTGATGACTTTGATACATATCATCAACTCTATCAAGATAAGCCTGCAAATTTGATTTAGTACGCATATAATCCAATGCAGTACGTCCACCTTTTTCTTTATTACATTCTCTGCAAGAACATACTTGATTGGCAAAACTGTCATCAAACATAAGAGCTTTAGGTATAACATGTTCGCGCTCTGCATCAGAAGACTTTATAAACTCATTGAAGCTAATAGGTTGACCGCAATAGAAACATCTTTTATTAGATTCTTCCCATAAACGATATCTTAGTATCCTATTGCGTGTAGGGCGAACGCCCTCTTCTACCAACATTTTAGCATATTCTTCATTCCTCTTTTGTTGTTTACGTATTCCATCAGATGCTTCTTTACGTTCGTCTTTGCTCTGCTTTAGTTCACGAGCCAACTCAACCCTTACCTCATCAATACGCTCACCTCGCTTTTCGAGGCGGGCACTGAGTTGATTAAAGACATTTATAGTTTGATTTAATATCTTTCCGACAGTGGGTTGTCTAAGTTCTCCCTTTTTTAAAGCAGGGATTTGATTCAGTAATTCTCTATTAGCATTTTCCTCTTTTGTTAGGCTACCCGAATGATTATATCCAACATATTCGCAGGAATCGCTATAGTCCAACCCATCCATTAAGTATGGTAGCATTTTGCACATCGCCTTCGATGATAAATTGGCATAACCTGGTGTAACGAAGTCTATGTCATTTAAAGCATTGACAACTGAAGCATCTTCCACATTGAACTCTTTGAGAAATTTAGCGATGGCATTGAATCGTTCATCCACATTCTTTATAGAATAAATAATATGCCAAAGTCTGTACAGAGGTTCGTCAAGATAGGTATTCTTAATGCGAAGAAGTATCTCACCAGTTTCTTCGTCAACATTCTTGGTTTCTTCTGTCTCAAGGTTGAAGCGTGTAATATCCTTAATTGTTGAATCTGGTAGTGAGGACAAAGCTGAAAGAATAGCACATTTGGTGGTGTTGCCTTTTATACCAGATTTCATTGCTTTATCACAATACCAACCAGACTTTGAAGTTAAGCCTAGTACACTTTGTACATCTTTTAGTTTTAAGGTTTCTGCATTGTCCATAACACCTGCGATGACCTGCCTCTGCTCTTTCGAAATGAACAGGTATTCATTGCGTCGGTTATGGAAACGAATATTGTTGATTGACTGCCAATTCTTGAATATCTGGAATAGAGGTGAGGTTCTAGGTGCAACCTTAGGACCATCATATATTATCTCGCCCTTTTCATTGCGCTTCACATTTCCTTCTGCATCATAAAAACACCTTTTCTCAAATTCGCAAATGGATACAAGATGCTTGCATGACCTTAAATCACGTTGATAATATATGATTCTATTCTTTATTTCATCAATAACCTCATCTGTTAATATGTCAGGATAAAAACCTTGCTGACACTTCATTATGATGTCATACTCCTCTTCATATGCTTGTCTCGGATATATCTGGTCCTTTATCCTGTATACAAAAAGGGTCTTTCCGTCATGTGTAACAGCTGTTTCTTCTAATTTCTGTGCAAAGAATTGACCTATCGTCATCCCTAAACTGTTCAGTTCTGTATAGCGACTGTTTATCTCTTTTACATATGCTCTTTGCTTAGAATCCTTCTTGTCGGCTTGTGAATGTTTGTATCCTCTCTTCTGATTGAGATGATATAGCACACGACCGAGTTCGCTTAGGGTAACTTTCTCTTTTGCGGCATTGGCCCTTAGCTGCCATAGTTCAAGCACAGGCAGTTTGATAAGATTCTCATCTGGCAGCATGTTGAGTTGACGTAATTTTTCCGTAAGTGCTTGTCTGCGCAGCTGGTATCTGTCATAATTTCTTCGTATTCCTCGTGCTGTTGTCCTATCCGCATTAACGGTTACATCTTGTCCTCGTGTAAACTTATCACCTTCATTCTCTGCCAAAGGCACAATTCTTACGCCCATTCCCTGAATCTCAACAGGTGTATTATTATCTTCTGCTTTAATCAAAGCCCAACCAACACTTGTTGTTCCAAGGTCTAACCCTAATATATTTTTCATAGAATAAAAATATTTTTTCTAATTTATTTGGTGGTTTTAGATTTTATTCTTACCTTTGCAGCACTAAATTTTAGCAAATCACAATAAGGATTATTCCGTTGTGAAAACATTCAAGGCGGGGGAAACCTCGCCTTTTTTATGCTTATTAGCGACTGCTTGTTAGTAGTTTTTTTCGCTCACAAAATTAATAAAAATCCCCAACACCTCCAAGAAATTGCCTAAATTATTAAAGATTTTTATATATTCTTTTGTCTTTCAATCACTGGAAAAAAAATGAAAAAATGAAGAAAGATGTAAGATGGCTGATGTAAGACGTGATAAAAACAGAGTTTTTGAGAATTTTGTTTGGCAGTTTTGAGAATTTTGCATACCTTTGCAAGCAAAGCGAACTAGTTATAGCAAAAGAATATGACACAATATACTTACAAATACCCCAGGCCGGCGGTGACAACGGATTGTGTGGTGATGACGAAAGAAGACACACCACAGGTGCTGCTGATTGAGAGGGGCTTAGACCCATATAAAGGGTGCTGGGCTTTTCCTGGCGGATTCATGAATATGGATGAAACGACGGAGCAATGTGCCATACGTGAACTGGAAGAGGAAACAGGAATGAAAGTGACTGAGCTTCAGCAGATTGGCGCATACTCAAAAGTAGATCGCGACCCACGGGGTAGAACGATAACGGTGGCGTATCTGATAGTAGTTGATGCTCCTGTTGCTGTAATTGGTCAGGACGATGCTGCTAAGGCTCAATGGTTTCCCATTGATGCGCTTCCTCCCCTAGCCTTCGACCATGAGGACATCATGAAGGATGCTATTAATATGATAAAAGAAAATATATGACATAATAAAAGAAGTGCAACAAATCTGCTGCACTTCTTTTATTTTTTTACTCAAATCTATTTTCATCGAAGAAGCCGAAGCCGCTGATGGCGGTGAGCAGACGCTCTACATAATCCCAAGCGGTATCACTCCATTGGAAACCGAGGCGATGCAGCACAGCACAGGTGTAGCGGTTATCGCGCTCTATTAAGACAGCCTTCTGTCCGTGAGCCATATCCTGATATGCCATCATTGCAGAGAGCAGCTTAGCCTTCTCTGGGTCTTGGCCAGCTTCAGCAAGTGCCTTCTCAAATTCGTCAGTTTCTACAAAGCGCATATCCTTACCCACCTTCGCCATGAGTCGGAGTACATCACCCAACAACTCGGTGTGGTTGTTGAATGGTTGGAATACGGTACATTCCTTTGGCGTGCTTGCAAGGAGCACCACAGCCTTTGCTGTCTGATCAATTGGAGACATCTCTGTGAGTTCGTCATAGCTGTCGTAAGGGCAGCAACCAAGTGTGTAGAACACCTTGAGGCGTCCCATATAACTGTTGCTATTGAAATTAGCTTGGAACTCACCATCATAGCTTCGTGGAGCCAGATTGCCCACACGCATCACCTTACCGCTAAGACCATGATGGGCAACGGCATTGAGAACAATTCGTTCTGCAAGGAACTTGGAGTGGATATAACGGTTGTCAAGGAACTGTCCGAACCAGAGCTTGCGTTCATCAAGTTTTGGTATCTCTTCACCATTATTGCGTATTACCCACATCTCACCAACGGAGGTTGTAGATATATGCACCAGTCTGGCACCAGTCTTCAGACAGAACTCCACGCAACGCTGTGCGCCACCGATATTCACATCCTCAATGTCAGATGTCTTAGAGAAGTGCTTCACGTTAGCAGCACAGTTAAAGACGGTGTCAATTTTAGAGTTGACAGTTGACAATTGACAATTGACAATTTCCGTAAAGTCCTGTGTCACGTCGCCATTGACAACGAAGAGACGAGTGCCTATAAGTTCCTTAAACGATGTCTCGAAATAGTAGAACAACAGGTTCTTCAGTCGGCGCTCTGCTGCCTTCTGGTCCTGGCCACGCACAAGACACGTGATAGTGGTAGCATCAGAGTCGATGAGCTCACGCAGTACGTGGATACCCAAATAGCCTGTAGCACCTGTAAGGAGCACATTTCCTAACTGCTGGCGTTCACCCTTGAGGAACATATCCACATTGTTGTGTTGCAAAATAGCATCGATACCAGTATAATCGAAATTAGTCACTTCGTCATCTGTATTCTCGACAGGAGTTTCGCCTGTTACAAACTGTGCCAACAGACGTGGTGTAGCATGCGTGAATACATCACCATAAGCCACATGATGACCAGCCTTGTCTGCTTCGATGATAACCTTCGTCACCATGAGTGATGTTCCGCCAAGTTCAAAGAAGTTGTCGGTAGCACCAATCTTATCCAAAGACAATACTTCGCAGAATATCTGACAGAAAAGCTTCTCGGTATCATTAGCTGGTTCCACATATTCGTGGTCATCAGCCTGAATGACAGGAGCAGGCAACGCCTTCTTATTCACCTTCTGGTTTTGGTTCAGAGGAATGTTGTCAATCTGCATCGTGGCGGCAGGAATCATATATGATGGTTTCTGCTTACCAATGAAATCGTTCAATTCCTTTATATCTATCTGTTCATCACTGACGATATACGCTGCAATAAACTTACCGCCATTGTCGTAGTCAAATGCCTGAACTGTGGCATCCTTTATGCCTGGGAACTCACGAATCACAGATTCCACCTCTTTCAGCTCAATGCGGAAACCGCGTATCTTCACCTGTCCGTCGCGACGTCCTACAAACTGTATATTTCCGTCAGCCAGATAGCGCACCACATCACCTGTGCGGTAGCAGCGCTTGCCATTCCATTGTATGTATGTCTCAGCTGTCTTTTCAGGCAGGTTCAGGTAGCCTCGGCTCACCTGCGGACCAGCCACAAGCATCTCTCCGGCAGCTCCAAGTGGAAGGCGGTTCATATCCTTATCTACAATAAAGAGTTGCAAGTTGTCCAACGGTTTTCCGATAGGAGCATTCTGCTCAAACTCCGTCTGTTGATAGGTGGTCGTAAAGATGGTACATTCTGTTGGTCCGTAACCATTATGGAGTTTATAATTCTTTGGCGGTGTAAGCGGCAGAATCTTTTCGCCTCCGACAGAGAGGTGATGCAACGAATGATTGTCGCAGTTCATTGCAAACTGGCATCCGACCTGTGTCGTCATAAACGAATGGGTCACGCCCACTTCATTGAAATAAGCATTCAGGTCAGGAAGATTCAGACGAATGTCCTCACCAACAATCACAACAGTAGCACCTGTGGTAAGGGCTGGATACATATCCATAGCTGGCGTATGCAGCTACCTTGTCACCAGGTTTGAGGTCATAGTAACGCTGATACCAATGACAGAAGCATACGAGATTGCCGTGCTCCAACTGACACCCCTTTGGCACACCAGTAGAACCAGAGGTGTAGAGGAGGATGAAAAGCGACTTTGGAGAAATCGGAATATTCGGAGTAATCGAAGTTTTCGGAAGCTTCTCTATATCCTTTGTCAAAAGAACCTCACCCTGGTATTCATCTACGATTGAGCGCAACTCCTCATCTGCTATAAGCAACTTGGCTGAAGCATCCTGCATCATGAAGTTCAGGCGCTCCTTCGGATAACTTGGGTCGAGTGGCTGATAAGCACAACCAGCCTTCAGAACGCCCAAAGAAGCAGTAACCATCCACTCGCTACGAGGAATTATGATAGAAACAACATCTTCGTTCTTAAGTCCCTTTTGAATAAGGTACGCAGCGATGCGGTCCGACATCTCGTCCACTTGCTTATAGGTCAGTCGCACATCGTGATAAATCACGGCGATATTGTCAGGCACACTCTCTACTTGTTTGCGGAACAGCGAAATGACGGTCTGTGTGTTATCGTAAGGCACATCAGTATTGTTGAAACTGTCAAGCAAAACTGTCTGCTTATCATCAAGCAACGAAACGCTCTTAAGCTTAGCATCAGGATTGCTCATGAAAATATTCGCAGCATTACTGATTGACTGCGCCAGACTCTGCATCAGTTCTTTACTGTATCGTCCGTTATCGTATTGCAGACAGATGCTTGGCTTACCCTCAGGGTCAAGCATAATGTAGAAGGCAATTCGGAACTTTGGTGCATCCGACTCAAACAATTCCATAGTTACCCGTTGCCCCTTGTACTCATGTCCTTCTAAAACACCCATTTGGTAAGCGAACATAATCTCTGCTGAAAGATCGTAGTCGGCAGCAATACGTGCAAACGGATAAGTCTCATGACGCAACGTTTCATCAAAGTTTTTACTGGTCTCATTAATGAAATCCATCACGCTTTGTTCCTCAATGAAAGCACTTAATGCCAGCGTATTGACAAACATGCCTACAGTATTGCTGATGCGCAAGTCGGAGCGCCCGTTACTAATGGTAGTTATGCACAACTGGTCATTATTAGTGAATCGTGACAACGCATAGAAAGTGGCAGCAAGAATATGATGTGCTGGCGAAATATTACGTTGACGACAGAAACTGTCTATTTTATCGAAGTTTAGTGGACAATACAAGGTTTCCACAACTCCTTGTTCCAGAGGATTGGTAAGATCTGCAGGAACTTCCGTAACACCTTCTATCTTACCCAGTCGCTCCTGGAAGAAATCACGTGCTTCTGCATATTCCTCACTATCCTCTGCAGCTTTCTGGGCAGCTACAAAGTCAGCATAAGTAAAGCTCTCTGGCTCTATCTTCTTACCATTCATCAAGTCGCACAATTGATCCACGAACAGGTCGAACGAAGCACCGTCAAATATCAGGTGATGCACATCAGCCAAAAGATATACATATTCCTCCGTGGTAACAATCTCCATGCGATACAGAGGTCCTTGTCTTAGGTTGAATGGCTTGACGAAATCAGCCATATATTTCTCTATCTCTGCTTCGCTTAACTTGCTTTGTGCAATGTCAACAGGTTGGTTAGCATCAATAATTTGTATGATATCACCTCCCTGACTGTCGAAATGCACGTGGAACTGCGGGTGAGCTTTAATAATAGTTTCTACAGACTTTCCGAATAGCTGCACATCTGTTCCCTTCGGGAAACGTATTGCCGCCGGAATATTGTACACCATAGAAGTCGGTTGTTTCATACAATCCACATAGACACCCATCTGTGCGTAAGACAAAGGAATGTTACTCATGTCGGCATGCTCAACCTCAGCAGTTTCCTGCTTTACGACACTTCCACTCATCAAAACTTTCAGTATCTCATTCTCAATACTCTGCACACTACCCGTCTTAGCCAAAGCCTTCGAATCCAGCATTACGCCAAAGCGCTTATTTATCTGTATTGCCAGCTTGATAGACATAATAGACGTCAGGCCCACATACCCCAATACCGTAGTAACTCCAAAGTCCTCGGTATTAATAATTCCAGCAATGATGCTATGGATTTCCTGTTCCAGGACATTCATAGGCACATTGCTCTCCACCTCTGTCTCCATAGCCTTCTTCTCCGGCTTTGGCAATGCCTTTTTGTTCACCTTCTGATTCTGGTTCAGAGGAATAGCTTTTATCTGCATTGTTACGGCAGGAACCATATAAGGAGGTTTCTGGTCGAGGATGAAGTTGTTCAGTGCCTCAATATCTATCTCCTCATCACCAACGATGTAGGCAGCAATGAACTTTCCGCCGCCTTCTTCGTCAAAGGCTTGAACCGTAGCATCCTTGATGCCTGGGAATTCACGTATGACAGCTTCTACCTCTTTCAGTTCTATGCGGAAGCCGCGAATCTTCACCTGACCATCCTTACGACCTACGAACTGGATGTTGCCATCAGGAAAATAACGCACTATATCGCCAGAACGATAAACTTGGGAATATTTTCCATCATCCGTGAACGGATTATTGATATACACCTCAGCCGTTTTCTCTGGACGGTTCAGATAGCCGCGACTTACCTGTGGACCACTAACCCACAGTTCCCCAGCAGCGCCTACAGGCAGACGGTGTCCTGCACTATCAACGACATATAGTTTGACGTTGTCCAGTGCCTTTCCTATTGGAATGTCCTTCATAGTCTTCGATACTTCGAAGTACGTAATGCAAACAGTACTTTCAGTCGGACCGTAGAGATTGGTCAGTGTAACGTTCGATGGAGGGGTAAGCGAAGCCAACTTTTCACCACCCACGGAAATATGCTTCAGAGAGTGGTTATCGATGCTTGTGGCAAACTGATAACCTACCTGCGTAGTCATGAATGAATGGGTGATGCCGTTCTGCTCGAAATATTCGTTGAGTGCAATGAGATCCAGACGCAACTCCTCAGGAACGATATATACCGTGGCGCCGCAGGTCAATGCGGGATACATATCCAATAGCTGGCGTATGCAGCTACCTTGTCACCAGGTTTGAGGTCATAGTAACGCTGATACCAATGACAGAAGCATACGAGATTGCCGTGCTCCAACTGACAACCCTTTGGCACACCAGTAGAACCAGAGGTGTAGAGGAGGATGAAAAGCGACTTTGGAGAAATCGGAATATTCGGAGTAATCGGAGTATTCGGAAGATTTTCTATATCCTTTGTCAGCAACACCTCACCCTGGTATTCATCTACGATGTCTCGCAGTTCCTCATCAGCTATAAGCAACTTAGCAGAAGCATCTTGCATCATGAAGTTCAGGCGCTCCTTCGGATAGCTTGGGTCGAGTGGCTGATAAGCACAACCAGCCTTCAGAACACCCAAAGAAGCAATAGCCATCCATTCACTACGAGGAATGAGGATAGAGATAACAGGCTCTTCACTTGAACCTTGAACCTTGAACCTTGAACTTATATATCCTGCAATCCTGTCGGATATCTCGTCCACTTCCCTATAAGTGTATTTCTTATCTTTGAAGACAACAGCTATATTATCGGGTGTTGCCTTTGCCTGCTTACAAAATAGAGAAACGATGGTCTGGGTATCGTCGTAAGCCACATCAGTCTGATTGAAAGTGTCGAGCAGTTCCACCTGTGACTTTGTAGCTATGTTGATATCACGCAGATATTCCTCATTGAGGAAACCCTCTACTACAGCTTCATAGCTCTCTAAGAACTGACTTATCATTTGCTCGGAATAGACATTTGTCTTGTACTCTGCATTCACATAACAATGCCCGTCAATAATAGCTGCATTCACATAGAGTGGCACTTCCAACGTTGTGTGATCTAATTTGACAGCAGTTGTCGGACTGCCGCCTATCTCAACATTGTCCCATATCATTCCGTGCCAAGCGAAGAATGAGTCAACTTGCAACTTCAAATCACTTACCACATCGACATATGAATAGGTATCATGTTCTCTACACCCCTTCATCTGCTTCTCTCCCGACTTCAGAAAATCGAGCACCGTAGTATCATCGTTGAATTTTGCATATACTGGTACTGTCTTTACCAACATGGCAACAGTGCGTACCAGTTGTTTGTCTGTACGACCGCTATATACTGTATTGAACAGTGCCTCTTGATCATTGTTGTATTTCGCCAACAGATAGCTATAGACACCAGTAAAGAAAGTACTTTTGAAAATACCGTGCTTCTTGCAGAAGGCATCAATAGACTCGAGACTGACATTCATTTTTCGCTTAAAAGCACCTATTTCCGGCTCCGTTCCTTCCACGTCGGGTATTAGCTGGCTAAAGGTGTCGCTGCAGTCGAAGTTCTGGGCATACCACTGTTTGTCTTCCTCAAAGGCTGGCGACTGACGCATTTCAGCTTCCTCACGTACAACGTCTGCCTGGGTCTTGCCCTCTGCCTCTAAAGTCATGCCACAGTAGGCAGCATCAATATCGTTGAGGATAACCTTCAGTGTTGTGCCGTCACCGATGATATGGTGAAGATCAACAAGGAGATAGAAATGATTGCTGTCCTTCAAAAGGCGAATGCGGAACAGTCTGTCGTTATATATGTCAAACGCCTTCACCATCCCCTTCTTTTCTTCTTCTATATCGGTGATATGCTCTACCTCCAGGCAGAAAGTCTCACTGTCGTCGATGCTTTGCACCGGTTCGCCTTGTTCGTTCAGTTCAATGCGTGTAAACAACGTAGGATGTGCAGCTACGACGGACTCTATAGCAGTCTTAAGATTTCCTTCATCCAAACTTCCATCCAGCGTATATAAATAAGTTATGTTGTAACAATACTCTCCTAAGTGTTGAACACACTCTACATATATGCCATACTGCGTCTTTGATAATGGTGCTGTAGTTTTCATATCCTATTTTGGTTATTATTGTAAACTAAAAAACATTCATTGATTCAAGGAAAATGATAAAGATGACGACAGGAACTATCCATCGAAGCATCATCAGGTTCAGGTATGATACCGTTCGTGGACCTTGATATCTTGTTTTGGGAACGAACCATCCTGTGAATACTGCTGTAGCCATCGCTCCAATAGGTATCAGGATATTAGTGCAAAGAATATTTGAAGCATCAAATAAATTCTTGCCCATTACCATGAGACCGCAAACGGCTCCAGTCATCGACAGAACACATAGAGTATTGGTAATCAACTGTATCACACTTACGATAATCACACTCTGATGTCTGTTGAGTGGCCATTTGGTATCTGCTGAAGCTTCATGAACAAAGGCCACCATTACCTCCATCAGTGAGATTGTTGAGGTGATGGCTGCCACACACATCAGAGCAAAGAAAGCCACACTCGTCAACGATGGTGAGAACATATGTTGGAATACTGCTGGCAAGGTGACAAAAGCCAGTTGAGGTCCTTCTGCTGGACTAAACCCAAACGCAAACACCGCGGGGAATACTATCATGCCAGCAAGTAACGAAACAAAGAGAACGAGTACTATCATCTGTATTGATGTACTAACCACATCGCCCTCTTGAGATTGTTGCGTTAAGGTCTGCTCCTTTGGCATATAACTGCCATAGGTAATAAGTATGCCCAGACCTACCGACAATGTAAAGAAACTCAATCCAACAGCCTCAAGAATTACCTTCGGAGTGAGTTTTGTAAAATCTGGTTCAAACAAAAATCGCAAGCCTGTTGTACCACCATCCATAAATATCATGTGAATTGCCATCACTATTAACATCAGGAATAGTAAAGGCATAAGAATCTTACTCAGGCGTTCAATACCCTTATTTACATCAAACCACAACACAGCTGCTGTCAGTAAAATAGCAACAAAGGCAGATCCTATCATCGTCGCAGTATCGCCACTGAAAGCGTCAAAGAAGTTAGTCAGCGCTTCCGCATCCATGCCGGAAAAAGCTCCCATCGCAGCCTCCACCATATAGTAAAAGCACCATCCCGTTACAACAAAGTAGAAGCTTGAAAGCAGTGTCACTGTTATCAACAACATCCATGAGAGCCACTGCCACCGGTTACCACCAGTTAGGGTGCGAAAGGCTCCATAAGCACTCTTGCCCGACAACTTTCCTATCAGGAAATCGTTCATCACCAAAGGCAATCCGAATATCAGGGAACACGCCACATAAAGTATGATGAAAGCACCACCGCCATTTTCGCCAACTACATATGGAAATTTCCATATACTGCCTAAACCGACGGCACTGCCTGCTGCGGCTAACAATACTCCAATCTTTGAAGAAAAAGAACTCATATTTTTTTAGTTTTAGCTTTAGGATAATGCTTACAGGGTGCTAAATTACAAATATTTTTTTTATTAGCAATATTTTTTTCTATTTTTTTTCAATTTTCTTTCGATGTCATGATGTATTTAATTACATTTTGTGCGACAAAAATAGTAAAAAATTAACACATAATGCAAAAAAAACAGTAAAAAATATTGATAAAAAATGTAAAAAGAATGATTTTTGCAACACGTAAATACTAAAATATTGTACCTTTGCATCAGAAATCAGGACAGAAAAAGAATGTTCTTCCGTGGACAAAATCCATCGCGTCGGCAGACGCGCAAAATTTAATCCGCCGATGCGCAAAAACACTCGTCACAAAAAAAAGGAACAAACTACTCTTTCAAATCACTGAGGATGCAGCGATAACATTCTTCACGGAGGGCATCGGAATTGTCGATATATATGGGCTTATGGATGGTGAGGGTGAGTTTGTTATGCTTTATAAAGTTCACCTTCTTACCTTTTGGAAGTATCGCATAACTGCCATTGATAGTCATAGGTACAACAGGGATATGCATCTCGTCAGCAAGGACAAAGGCTCCTTTCCTAAACGGCATCAGATTACCATTCTTGGTGCGAGAGCCTTCCGGAAACATCATAAGACTCATGCCTGAGAGCAGTATCTGTTCTGCCTCACGATAGGTACGACGCGACTCGCCAGGATTGCTGTTATCGACAAAGACATAGCCGGCATGTTTGCAGCCCCACCCAAGGAATGGGACTTTCTCAAGGGCTCGCTTCATCATCCAGCGGAAGGGGACATTGAGATAGCCGCAGATAAGGAAGATATCGAAGGCTCCCTGATGGTTTGCTGCATAGATATAGGATTCGCCTTTAACGATATGCTCCCTACCCTTCACTTCCACAGGTATGAGGGCAAAGGCAAGGATGATGCGGGCCCACCATTTGGAGGCGAAGCGGCTCCACCAATCGGGATGACGCGAGATGCTACACATCACCGCCATCGTGGTGCCTGCCCATGCGGAGGTTATCACCACCACAGGAGCCAAAACGCATATCTGGTAAATCTTATATATCATCTGAATTCTATGGGCTGGCCAAAGACATTGAACATTCTTTTAGTCGCTTCGCTTTGTAAAAGCGTCCCTTTGGGCCGAGCGGAACATTGACCATTGACGAGTGTTTCGACTACTGACCAATGGAACTGTCGCCCTTCGAGGGGACTCCAGCCGCACTTACTCTTAATCATACTGCTGTCAAGGGTCCACGGGGTGTCAAAGCGTTTCACAATAGCGATATCTGCCTTGTATCCTTCACGAAGGAAGCCGCGTTCACGGATGCTGAACAACAGCGAAGGATTATGACACATCAGTTTCACCAACTGCTCTATAGTCAGTACTCCTTCATCGACTAACGAGAGCATTGACACAAGTGAGAACTGTACCATAGGCATTCCTGACATTGCCTTGAGTGCCCCACCCTGTTTCTCTGCAAGCGTATGAGGGGCGTGATCAGTAGCAACAGTCGTGATAGTGCCATCTGAGAGGGCTTTACGGAGTGCATCGCGGTCAAGGGTTGTCTTTACTGCCGGATTACATTTGATGCGTGTTCCGAGGGTGCCGTAATCAGGTACGGAGAACAGCAGATGGGCCACTGTTGCTTCGCCTGTAATATTGCCGCCAAGAAGTGGCAGTTCCTTCTGAGTAGAGATATGTGCCACATGAAGGTGTGTATTATGCTTATGGGCAAGGCGTACAGCAAGTTCCGTAGATTGCAGACAGGCTTCCTCATCGCGTATGAGGGGATGTAGTTTCACATCAGGGTCATCGGAGCCTGTCAGCTGCTTATAATACTCTATATGCTGATTGATGAGTGTGGTGTCTTCACAATGTACCATCAGGGGCAGCGACATCTCGCTGGCAAGGGAGAAAATGCCATCAAGGGCCTGCTCCTTATCGACCAGCATGTTTCCTGTGCTGGAACCCATAAAGAGTTTTATGCCAGGAATGCTATGGACATCAAAATGCCTTAACTCTTCGAGGTTATCATTCGTAGCGCCTGGGAAGAAGGCGTAATTGACATGCATCCTGCTCTGTGCCATCTGCATCTTTTCTTCCCACGCTGCCAATGTCGTTGTCTGAGGTTGCGTATTGGGCATCTCAAAGACGGATGTGACGCCACCAGCGAGTGCTGCCAGACTTTCTGACTGCATATCAGCCTTATGGGTAAGGCCAGGCTCACGAAAATGTACATGGGTATCTATGATGCCTGGGAGAACATAGCAGCCCTTTGCGTCAAAAACATTGTCGCAACCAGCAGTATTGGTGCCACAGGGAAGAATAGAGGCTATTCTGTCATCAACAACAAGGATATCAGCCTTTTGCTGATGTCCTTCATTGACAATAGTACCATCCTTAATCAGTGTCTTCATTTCACACCCGTCATAATATCCTGATTCTGCTTCGCTACTCCCATATATTCTTTTACATAGGGAGCATCCTTAAACTTTTGGGAAGCTTTTGTCATCAGGGCTTCTATCCAAGGTACCAAAACGGGATACCTGTAATTGCTGGTTGCTAATTGAAAGACATATGGGCCGAGACAATTATCGAAGTTTGCAGAAATGAATGATGTTACCAATTCGTCTTCCTTCATAAGAAGTTGACGTTGCTTTGCTGCAAGAATGACATTGATGGAATCCATATTCTCGCCATTCATATATCCCTGATTCTGTGTATGTTCAAGGTCTTCATATTGGCTCAGCAGTGCTTCGTAACGTTTATTGAAGGCAGTGAGACTATCGTTAAGAGGTGTTCCCTTACTCTCTTGCATCTGTCCATTAAGTGTCACACGCACCTCGCCCTCTTCCAACACAATAGGAAGGATAGGCAAATTATCTATACAGAGGGTCACAATACGAGTAGAATCGAGTGAACCTGAGAATTTAAACTTACCATGAATGATGCTGCAGGAATCTACTGTTGTCAAAGAATCGATTCCTATAGTCTTCATATAAAGTGTTCTGCCATCGATATCGCTTAAATCAGACGAACCGATGACATTATATTGGGAGCATGCCGTGAAGCATACTATAATCACTATATAATATAATAAGGTAGAAAGTTTTCTCATCAATTGTTTTTTTTCAGTTCATTGGAAATTCTATGTGAGGTATAGAGTTCCAGAATGGCAGCTATAAGCAGGACGACAACCCAGTTGTTCCAACAATATTTCAGCCATGTTTCCCACGAGAGGTATTGATAAAGTACCTTGTATGAATTTTCAAGCATCAGGAGTCCTGCCAATATAAAGCAGATGTCTGCAGCAATCATTATTCCCTTCAACCTGCGAATGGCGATATTCTTACCATCACCAGAAGATACCTGTATCATCTGCATAGTGGCAAAGCAGACAGCTCCGACCATAAAGACAACCGAAAACACCTTTGGCATGAAGTAAAAGACGAAGCACCCTACCCCAATAACCATCAGCGTAGCGCCGATTGCCATGATAATTTGCTGATTCCTACTTAACTCTTTCATTTTCTTCTTCCCGATCTGTGCTCAGCACATATACGTCTTCATCATCTTGCTTCATGAAAAACTTCTCACGAGCAATACGACGCACACCGCTGACTGATGTTTCATATTCATGTATCTTTACTGAATCGCTCTTGTACTGTTCAACATACTCCTCGAGTGTCTGGTTTGCTTCATCGATTTCTATGTTCAGTGAAATCAAACGCATGACGCTATTCTCATCGAGTACGCCGATAATCAGTACACCCAGCGTAATAGTAATCAGATACTTATGCCGAGCGATATAATCCCATATAGAGTTAAGTCTCCCCACGTCTTTTTTCTCTCTTAAGCGATTAGATTATGTATTGTGACGAAATACTTTCGTTGTTGATACACCTTCTGATGGTTTCAGCAAACATTTCAGCAACGCTGAGCTGCTTTACCTTAGCACATCTATTGGAGTAAGGAATAGAATCAGTAAAGATTATTTCCTCCAGAGCAGAATTCTGCACTCTCTCACTTGCAGGTCCTGACATAACACAGTGGCTGGCACAAGCGCGAACGGTCTTTGCTCCTGCTTCCTTCATGATATCAGCTGCCTTAGTGATTGTTCCTGCTGTATCTACCATATCGTCAACAATAACAACATCCTTGCCTTCCACATCACCGATAATCTGCATCTCTGACACCACATTGGCACGAGCGCGGGTCTTATTGCACAATACCAGCGGGCAGTCGAGATACTTAGCATAGCTCTTAGCACGTTTAGCACCACCCACATCAGGACTTGCGATAACGAGGTCCTTCAGCTTGAGGCTTTCGATATATGGAAGTATAACACCAGAACCATAGAGATGGTCAACAGGAACATCGAAGAAACCCTGTATCTGGTCGGCATGCAAATCCATCGTGATAAGGCGGTCTATGCCTGCAACACTCAGCAGGTCGGCAACCAGCTTCGCACCGATACTGACACGTGGCTTATCCTTACGGTCCTGACGAGCCCAGCCGAAATAAGGTATTACGGCATTGATGGTCTTTGCTGAAGCACGCTTTGCAGCATCAATCATCAGCAACAACTCCATCAGGTTGTCTGAATTAGGGAAAGTACTCTGAACCAAGAAGATATCGCGACCACGAATTGTCTCCTCGAAACTGACAGCGAACTCACCATCGCTGAACTTTGTCATTACCATACTTCCCAGTGGACAACCAAGACTCTGACATATCTTTTCTGCCAGATAACGGGTTGCTGTACCAGAGAAAACCATAAACCCAGCCATTTTTTCCGGGTCAATCTTAATAGAAGATTTCTTTGCCATATATCGTTGTGTTAACTTATTGCTTTTTTCAATTTCTTAAAATGACTTATCAGCTCGTGGAAATTTATTCCGTGTTGTATGCTGAACCTATTCCACAAATCGCCACATATTACGACTCCACCAAACCCCATATCCTTCGCCTGCTGCACGTTTTCAAGACTCATACCACCGAGAGCATAAACGTGTCTGTCTATCAATCCTGCACGGCGAGCCTCCTGTATTTCCTCTATTGTAAGGGATGCCTTTACCTCATCATGCAGAGAATCGAAAAGCGAATGGAGCATTACGTAATCGCACTCTTTCTTAAATCCCTTCAAGTCACTGATTCTGTAAGTACTGCGAGAGATGTGCCTCTTGAAGCCATCGGGAATAGGGGCATCGGGATTATCGATGTGAATGCCTTTAAGGTCATGTTCCTTCATCAGGTAGTAATTCTGATGTATCACTATCTTACCATACACCTTGGTAGGAAGAAGTGATAACAGTCGCTCCATATAAAGGGGTTCTGACTCGGGTTTGTTAATGTGGAGGACATCCAGGCCTTCTTCGAAAAGGGCTGTTAGTATCTTATCCTCCTCTACAAAATATGTCGGTAATGTCTGTATTATAAGTTTCACGCCTGCAAAATTACAAAAAAATATAACAACTTGCCCTTTTTATTTCACTTTCAACTTTGAAGAAAGTATTTTTTTAATCTTTTTTAGTACCTTTGCACACAAATTCAACAATAATAAACATGAATAACCCCACTTACGTTCTCAAGGAAGCTCTTTTGATAAAAAATCTTTCTGTCATACAAAAGGTTTCCCAAGAAGCCAATATACAAATAATTCTTGCATTCAAGGCTTTCGCTCTTTGGAAAACTTTCCCTCTATTTCGGAAGTATATCACAGCAACGACAGCCTCCTCTCTTAACGAAGCACGTCTGGCACACGAAGAGTTTGGTGCTCCGGCACATACATACTCCCCGGCATATCTGGATTCTGAGATTGACATGATAGCCCGCATGTCGTCACACCTGACATTCAACTCTTTGTCACAATATCGCCGTCTGGCAAAACGTGCAAAAAAGGCCAATGAGAAGTTACAGATAGGTTTGAGGGTCAATCCGGAATATTCGGAGATTGCTACGGACCTGTATAATCCATGCTCTCCTGGTACGAGATTTGGCGTTACTGCTGATGAACTGTTTAAGGCTTATGACCCATCAGACATCGAAATCCCCCCAATAACAGGACTCCACATGCATTGTCATTGCGAGAATGATGCAGACGTTTTTGTGAGGACATTAGCTCATTTGGAGGAAAAGTTTCTTGTTTCGTCACCAATTACGCAAAACATCTCATGGATAAACTTTGGCGGCGGACACCTGATGACTCGTAAGGGATATGACTTACAACTGCTGATTGACACCCTAAACGGTTTCCATCAACGCTATCCGCACATAAAGCTGATAATGGAACCAGGTTCAGCGTTTGCATGGCAGACAGGACATCTTGAGGCTCATGTGGTAGATATCGTTGAGAACCACAATATCCGCACCGCAATCCTCGATGTATCATTCACCTGTCATATGCCGGATTGTCTGGAGATGCCATATTTCCCAGAGGTTCGCGGAGCACACCACATAGAACAGAACAGCGAAAAGGCTTACCGTTTGGGAGGAAACAGCTGCCTGTCAGGAGACTTTTTGGGATACTGGGAATTTGATGAACCGTTATCTGTTGGTGACACGATAATCTTTGAGGACATGATTCACTATACCACCGTAAAGACAACAATGTTCAACGGAATACAGCATCCTGACATAGCAATAAAACGTCTTGACGGAAGCATCCACACACTGCGACATTATACCTATGAGGATTATAAAGGCAGGATGGATTAAGAAAAAATTCTCAAAATGGTTGGGGATATAAGATTTATTTTATACCTTTGTAGCCGAATGATATAAAACATATATGTCATTAGAAGAAAAAAACTATGCATCGTATTCGAAGAATATCCAATATACTTCTACCACTATTGCTTGGCGGACTAATCCTTTACTGGATGTATCGTGATTTCGATTTCCAGTCGGTGAAGGATGTTTTGCTCAACGAGATGAACTGGTGGTGGATGCTGGCATCTTTCCCTTTCTGTGTTATAGCACAGATGTTTCGTGGCTGGCGCTGGAAACAGACGTTAGAGCCATTGAAGGAGCATGCCCGCACAGCTCATTGTTTCTATGCTGTTTTCGTTTCTTATGCTGCATCTTTAGTAATACCAAGAATAGGAGAATTTACCCGTTGTGGCATCCTTACGCGAAAAGATGGAGTATCATTTGCAAAAGCCTTGGGCACCGTTGTGACAGAACGTGCCGTTGACACCTTGGTACTACTGGTTATCATTATGTGTATCGTCTTGATACACCTACCTGTGGTGCTTTCTTTTTTTTCTACAACAGGAACAAAACTGGACGCTCTAACAGAATTTTTTGGGCAGTTCTCTGCAACAGGATATATTGTTACTGCAATATGCGGCATAGCGCTTATTACAAGTCTATATCTGGTATTGAAAAGGTTGGAGTTTTACGGAAGGATAAAGGCGACCTTGAAAGGCTTAAAAGACGGTGTGCTATCGGTGAAGGAGGTTCAGAACCTACCTTTATATATAATGTATAGTGTTGGAATATGGGTTGCATATTTCCTGCACTTCTATCTCACATTCTTCTGCTTTAAAGAGACATCGGGATTATCACTGTCGTGTGCTCTGGTGAGTTTTGCTGTAGGATGTATGGCAGTATTGGTACCAACGCCAAACGGAGCTGGTTCGTGGCACTTTGCAGTAAAGACAGTACTTATCATATATGGTATATCAGCTCCTGCCGCACTTTTCTTTGTCCTCATAGTTCATGCTATACAGACGATGATGGTGGTATTACTGGGAATATATGGATGGATGAGATTGTCAACAACTAACTCACAAACAAAATAACGACTTATGAAAAATCTATTATTAATTACACTATTCACGACTCTGTCAACACTCTGTTCTTTTGGTGCGAAAAAAGCCAAAGCAGTTGACACATGGCCTGACGGAAGTACTATCTCTGCATGGTTCCAGGACACTAAAGCTGTAGATCTCACGGGACTCAAGCGCTATGTTCTGACAGATTATGGTATCTTTGCCAATGGCCACATCCACACAAAAGCCATTCAGGCTCTCATTGACAAAGCAGCAGCCGATGGCGGAGGTGTTATATGTATCCCTCAGGGTGTTTACCTGACTGGCGGTTTGCATTTTAAGCAGGGAACACATCTGTATCTTGAGGACGGAGCTGTTCTGCAAGGTTCTGACTTCATTGGTGACTATCCTCTTGGCAAAACACGTATAGAGGGAGAGACATGCACCTATTTCGGTGCTCTCATCAATGCTGACGGATTAGATGGTTTCACCATATCCGGCAAGGGAACTATAGACGGCAACGGATTGAAGTATCATCAGCAGTTCTGGCTTCGTCGCAAGTGGAACAGAAAATGTACAAACAAGGACGAACAACGTCCAAGACTATTATACGTTTCCAACTGCAAAAACGTGCAGATAGAAGGTGTAAAACTACAGAATTCCGCTTTCTGGACAAGTCACTATTATAACTGCGAGAATGTAAAGGTTCTGGGAGTACGCATTTATTCACTTGGAAAGCCAGACGACAGCAAGGGACCTTCTACAGACGCTATAGATCTTGATGTCTGCAAGAATATCCTTATAAAGAACTGCTATATGTCTGTCAATGATGATGCTGTTGCCATTAAAGGTGGCAAGGGACCTTATGCAGATGCTTTCGAGAAGGAATATAAAGACGTTGAAATACCTGAAGAGAATATCGGCAATGGTGCTAACGAAAATATTATCATTGAAGATTGTGAATACGGTTTCTGTCACGGATGTCTGACACTTGGTTCAGAATCTGTTCATAGCAAGAATATCATCCTGAGACGCATAAATATCTCCGCTCAGGCAAACAATCTTCTGTGGCTGAAAATGCGCCCAGACACTCCACAACGCTACGAATATATCACCGTTGAGAATATCACAGGACCTGTGAAGAATTTCATCCTCATCGCTCCCTGGACACAGTTCTATGACTTGAAGGGACGCAAAGACAAACCAATGTCATACTCCGATCATATCACTATGAGAAACTGCGATGTTGATTGCAATGTATTCTTTAATGCAAAGCAGCAAGAGGAGGTTTACCACCTCTCAAACTTCAATTTCGAGAATATCACAGTACGCGCAAAGGACACTACTTTCGATACGAATATAGTTGAAAGATTTACCTACAAAAACATCAATGCAATAAAAAAATAGGTACTAAGGCTTGAGAGTCTCAAAAGTACCATCCGAATAGAATACTTTCACTTCTACAATATGCTTCGAGGGTTGAGCAATAGCCTTCGAAGCATTATTTTTTTCTACCTCTACGAATTCTATTCGAGATTTATTTTCATCTGAAGAATGCGATTCTAAATCTTCTTTAGTACGAGGAGACTCTGCCATAATGGCAGAATCAAAAAGACTCGGAGTATTGTTTGATGCAGAACCAGAAGAGGTTACCTTGGGAAGGTTAAACATACCTCCTGTTCCATATAATAACCAGTCTGTATTCACGTTGGGAAATTTCCCTTTTATGGCATTGACTATATTGAGGGTAGGAGATGTGCGACCTGTAAAAATACTACTCAGAGAAGCTGTATTAACTCCAATGTAATTTGCAAACGTTTGCTGATTCATATGTTGGGCATCCATCAGCTGACGAATTCTGTCTTTCATTTTTATGATAAAAAAATTATTCCTTTAAATTTTCGCTACAAAGGTAAATAATTTTATTTATGTATACAACATAATTTGCAAAAATTTAGAAATTGATATCAAAATTAAATATTTAGTTTTGTAAACGCTTTTACACCTCTATATAAATCTTTACTTTTGTTGAACATCTCATTCAAACAGTATATGTCATACCTATAACTTACTGCATAATTTATTATTATTATATTGATAGTTAGTATTTTATACGTTATGTGCATTCGGGTATTTCGGACATTTCTCCAGTATTATGCATATTAAAGGCTTTTTAGAGATATCTTTTTGCATATAATTCAATGCAACTAACTCATTTTTAATTATTTATACTCAAAAAAACTATTGTGCATAAATATTGTATTTCGTTTTTGTTTTGTTGGCGTTTTGATTTGTAAATATGGTGATCTTTTCATCGTTATATTTCATTTTGTTGACTTAGAATTTTGTTTTGTTAATTGTAAAATGTATATTGATATGTAAATATTCTCAAGAATTGCGAGAACTTAATTTACCTTTACTGGTGGCAAAAAAGCTGTAAAAATTCAATTCTCAGGCAACATGAAATCGCCTAACTCCCACAAAAACAATAGGAAAAGCTCAAAAAAGCTTCCCCTACTCCGATGCATTCTAAAAGAAAAAAGCTCTAAAATATATCCAAAATTAACTTATGATGAAGGTTACCAACTCCTTTAATAAGTCCCCAGGAGTGGTATTTACATTATCTAAGCCTTTTGACCTTGCATCTATCTCTCTAATCTTGGAAATTATCTGCAAAGTTTTTCTGGCTGAGAAGTTCCTCATAGCTGTCATATAATCACGGGTAGCATATGTATTCCTTAATCCCAGTTGTGCCATTATGGCATTTTCGGTACAAGGTTTGGGAACATAATAACACAGCATGAGATTTTGAAAAAAAGAAAATGTTTGTGGCAGCAATGCAAAAAGTCCACCCGCCTTTGGGTTGGCATCAAAATATTTTGCAATGCTGTGAGCTTTCAGCGCATCCCTCCTGATAAGAGCGTCGCGCATCTCAAAAACATTATATCTCTTGCTGATACCTATTTTCTGTTCTATGATATCGAGAGTTATTTTTCTGTCCTCCCCTATTCCTATAAACACCTTATCTATTTCAGATGTCAATCGTTTCAGGTCACCTCCGATGTGCGCAGCAACAACTTGTGCAGCACGCTCTTCGATGGTAGCATTCTGCTTCTTAACATAATCGTTGATGAATGCTATGATGTCTTTGTCGTATTGTGGTGACTCACTGACGAACACAGTACCGACAGCAGCCGCTTTGCCTACTATTTTCTTTCGCGCATCAACAGTGCCGCCCATATAACATATCACGAGTACTGTTGTTGGAACAGGTTTGTCCATATAGCGTTCCAGCTGCTCCAGGTCTTTCATTCCCTGCGCCTCGCGCACGATGACCACTTGTTTCTCAGCCATCATAGGATAACGGCGAGCCTGATCCATTACCTGCTGAGATGTGACTTCTGAACCATACATCACAATCTGGTTAAAATCACGTTCTTCCTCGCTCAGGGTATTTGTCGCTATATAATCGTATATCTTGTCAATATAATAACTCTCCTCACCCATCAAGAGATATACAGGTTTTCTGTCGCCCGTCTCAAGAGAGGACATTATATTTTTAAATTCGTCAGAAGAGGATTTTTTCGCCATTATATTTTTTTTATTTCAAAAATCGTCTTGTCAGGTCACTATAATTTTCTATTCTCCTATCTCTGAGGAAAGGCCACCAGCGTCTTACATTTTCTGAATGTGCCAGATCGACTTCTACTATAGTGCTTTCCTCTTCTTTCTCTGAAGCACGATATAGGATTTCTCCCTGTGGTCCTGCAATAAAGCTGGAGCCCCAGAAATTTATTGTATCTTCCCTACCCACTCTGTTGACAGCTACAACGGGAAGTCCATTTGCCACAGCGTGTCCTCGCTGTACTGTTGTCCATGCTTCGCGCTGACGTTGCTGTTCTGCTTCGTCGTCTTCGTCGGAATATCCTATTGCTGTCGGATAAATCAAAATCTCTGCACCAGCGAGTGCCATCAGTCGTGCTGCTTCCGGATACCATTGGTCCCAACAAACCATCACGCCAAGTGTTCCGACAGATGTTTGGATTGGCAGGAAACCCAAATCGCCTGGGGTAAAATAGAACTTCTCATAATATGCCGGATCATCTGGAATATGCATTTTTCGGTAAGTTCCCGCAATGTTTCCATCTTTCTCCAAAACGACAGCAGTATTGTGATATAATCCCACAGCACGTTTCTCAAACAGCGAGATTACTATCACCACATTCAATTGTTTTGCTAATGCTCCGAAGAATTCGGTTGAAGGTCCTGGTATTGTTTCTGCGAGATCAAAATTTCTCACATCTTCCGTCTGACAGAAATACAGAGTATTATGCAATTCCTGCAATACTATCAGTTGCGCACCTTTTTCAGCAAGAGCTTTTATGCTTGCTACCAAACGTGTCTTATTATCTGTGTTATCCGCAGTATTATGCTGCTGCAACACACCTATCTTCAACCGTTTCATTATTATTATACCTTATTTATAACATATCCTTTATTGCCGGAACCTGCATCGTGCAGCAATGTATCGAGCCATGCTGTCGCACTATTGTTGTTGCATCGATGGCTATTATCTTCCTGTCAGGAAAAGCTGTCTGAATTATTTCGCACGCCTTTGCATCCATATCAGGAATATTGTATGTCGGTACTATTACAGCACCATTGATAATAAGGAAATTTGCATATGTGGCTGGTAGTTTCTCACCATCAAATTCTACTATCGGCAGAGGCAATTCCATCAGGCGATATTGCTTACCATCAAGAGTTCTCAAGCCTTCAAGTTCCTTTTTGTCAGCAGGAGAACTGAACAGTATCGTATCTTCCGGCGCGATGCGAACTGTCGTATCGATGTGCCCATCGGTATCATCTCCTGCGAGTGCCCCATGCTGCAACCATATTATGCGCTTTGCTTTCAGTCTCAGCAACAATTCTTGCTCCACATCCTCTTTCGTCAGCGGTTGGTTGCGTTTGGGAGCCATAAGGCAACACTCTGTTGTAAACACGGTTCCCTTTCCATCACTCTCTATTGAGCCACCTTCCAAGACGAAGTCATCATTACCACTTCCGATTTCGCCTGTTAGCACCTCATCATCGAGTAATTCTTTAAACACCTGTCGAGTGATTCTGTTGTCCAACTCTGCAGGAAATTTCTCCCCCCACCCATTAAACCTGAAATCAAGGCAGAGAAGTCTTTCCTGCCCGTCATTTTCGGTTCCAATAAGTGTTATCGGCCCATGATCTCGTGCCCAAGTATCATTTGTCTTGCAATAGCCTATGACCACTCGTGCCATCTGGCTATTGGAAAGGTTTTTGCTCAGCGTAGCTCCCACTTCTACTGGATTTGGTGTTACCACGAGGAGTTTTTCATATCGTGTTATGACATTCGCCATTTCCACATATGTCTTCGTGATTTCATCCAGATAAGGAGCCCAATCAGTATTCTGGTGAGGCCATGTCAGCATCACCAGACACTGTGGTTCCCATTCAGCAGGTAGCCTGTATCTCATGGGGAATTCTTGTTTACTCTTCGTCAGTCTTCTTTCTGCGAGAAGTGGTAGCACGACGACGCTTTGGCTTCTCTTCTGGCTTAACCAGTTTCACGCCTGCCAATTCTGGGTCAATCAGAATACGTCCGCAATGTTCGCAAACAATAATCTTTTTGTGCATCTTCACGTCCAACTGACGCTGTGGTGGAATCTTGTTGAAGCAACCACCGCAAGCATCGCGGTTTACATATACGATACCCAAACCGTTGCGAGCATTCTTTCTGATTCTCTTGAAGCTCTGCAAGAGACGTGTTTCTATCTTCAGTTCCAGGTCTTTCGCCTTTATCTTCAGGAGGTCTTCTTCCTCGCGTGTTTCGAGCATTATCTCGTCGAGTTCGCTTCTCTTGTCGTCAAGGTCGCGCTCACGATCTTCTATGAGCATCTCCACCTTTTCTCTGTCAGCCTGACGATCCTGTATGCGCATTTCAGCCTCACGGATTTTCTTTCCGCAGAGTTCTATCTCCAACTGCTGGAACTCTATTTCCTTGGTAAGAGTGTCGTATTCGCGGTTATTTTTCACCTCGTTCAGCTGGTCTTTGTAACGCTCTACAGACATCTTTGCTTGTTCAATGTCAGCGCTGCGCTTTGAGATAGCTTCTTTCAGGTCTCTTATTTCCTTGTTAAGCTTCTCCATACGTACACTGAGGCCTTCAAGCTCGTTCTCAAGGTCCTCCACCTCAAGAGGCAGTTCACCACGTACTGCACGCTTCTCATCAATGTGTGAGAGAGTTGTCTGCAACTGGAAGAGAGTCTTCAGCTTCTCTTCAACGGTCATTTCTTTTGGGTCTTTTCTTGCCATGCTTTTTAAAAATAATTTATTGGATTAGTATTATTTTCCGTAACAATTGTCCTGATGCCTGGACATCCTTTGTCTATGATGTCTTTCAGGAGTTCTTTGGTAAACTGCTCACTCTCATAGTGTCCTATTACCGTTATCTGTATTCCCTCATGGTCGAAGTAATCGTTATACTTCATCTCTCCCGTCAGGAATGCATCTGCCCCCTCCTCTATTGCTCTTTCCAGCATGAAGGCTCCTGCTCCGCCGCAAATTGCGATGCGTTTGATGGGACGCTTCAGCAAGCCGTTGGTCATCACCACTCCGGTGTTGAATATTTTCTTTACATTATATATATATTCCTCTGCCGAAAGAGGTTTTGCCAATTCTCCTACGAAGAGTCCTTCTGTCACCTCGCCCTCTGCTCCCAGGCGACGTGCTATCTCGCTGTTCACTCCGCCCTCGACGTTATCGAGGTTGGTATGCATTGACACGATGGCAATATCGTTCTTTATAGCCATTACTGCAGCCCGCTGCACATAGTCATTGTCGCCTATCTGCTTGAGACCATGGAACAGCAACGGATGGTGTGACACTATCATGTTACACCCCTTGTCGATTGCCTCCTGAACTATTGCTTCAGTGACATCTAAACACAATAAGACCCCTGAAACATCCGCCTCTGTCAATCCAATCTGCAGGCCTGCATTATCGTAGCTTTCCTGTAGTGGCAAAGGCGCGAATTGCTCAAGGGTACATATGACATCCTTAATCTTCACGCTCCGTGATAATCCTTAAATTCTTGTGCAAAGGTACGAATAAGTGAGCAAAATACCAAACAAAAAGAAAAGTTTTTTTATTTTTGTTTGTATTTTCGAACGGAAGTACCTTCGACCGCCAGATCAGAGATACGAAAAAAAACGAAAACGAAAACTAAAACGAAAAAAAAAAAATAACTCTTAACTTTTAACTATCAACTATCTCAGTATTCCGTCTTGTCTTCCTTATTCTTCCACGCCTCGAATGCCTTCTGCGCCTCATCTCTCATGAGCATTGTGGCCGGTATGTGGCGCTCCGAGACAGGGCGTTCTATTTCGTCATAGATAAACTTGTCGCTGAAGTTTATATCCTCTGCGTCCTGCTTTGTATTACCGTAATATATGCGTTCAATTCCCGCCCAGTATATGGCGCTCAGACACATGGGGCACGGTTCGCAGGAGGTGTATATGCTGCATCCTTCCAGTTTGAAGTTGTTCACCTTCTGGCACGCCCTCCTTATAGCACTCACCTCTGCATGTGCCGTTGGGTCACAATGTGGCACGACGTTGTTCACGCCCGTTGCTATCACCTCGTCACCGCGAACTATGACAGCACCGAATGGGCCGCCACCGTTCTTAACGTTCTCAATACTCAGGTCTATTGCCTGCTGCATGAATTTTCTGTCTTTCTCGTCCATCATTTATATTGTTTTAGGTCTTAGTTTCCACACTATCGTCTGCGTCACGCCTCTCATTATCAGGTATGCATCAAAGGCGCACCACAGTATGTTGTTGCGAACTGTAGTCGTCATGTCGAAGGGATACGGGATGTTCAGTATTGCGAAGAAGAAAACCGCTCCCACTAAGGTGCCCATCAGCATACCTTTTATATTAGTTATTCCCACGAAGACGCCGTCCCATACGAATGCCGCAAGTCCGCAGAAAGGTATCGCCACTGCCCACGGCATGTATGGCTGTGATGCGAAGCGGATAACGACGTCGTCTGTCATCAGCGCCACCATGAAGTCGCCGCCGAGTCCGTAGAACAAGGTGTAGCCGATAGTGAGCAGCAGGCCCCAAATCCATACGCCCTTCATGGCGAGGTTGAAATTTGCGCTATCCTTTGCGCCGTAATATCTGCCGCACAATGCTTCGGCGGCAAAGGCAAAGCCGTCCATCACGTAGGTGTAGAAGATGAAGAACTGCATCAGCATCGCGTTGACGGCAAGTATCACCGCACCGCCTCTGGCTCCCACTTTTATGAAGTACAGGTTTACGGCGATGAGGAATATAGTGCGCAGGAAGATGGTTTGGTTTACCATGAAGAAGCGTTTGAAGGCCTCCATCTTCAGCACCTTCGCCCTGAGGTTTGGCAGTGTTCTGAACAGTCCGCCGTATTTCCATGCTATCAGTGCTATCGCCATCAATGCACCGCACCATTGTGCTATCAGCGTACCATACGCGACGCCGGCTATTTTCATGCCAAAGAAGAATACCAAGACGTAACTGAGGCAGATGTTGATGATATTCTGTGTTATGGATATCACCATCGGGAACCGCGTATTCTGCATCCCGACGAACCATCCCGTGAAGGCGTATAGCGCTAACGACGGAAATGTTCCGAAGATGCAGATGCTGTAATAAGTCTGTATTATGCTTATCAGGTTTGCTGCCGGCTGTATCACCCACACGGCAAGTGCAAACAGCGGCACCTGCATCACGAAGAGCCCCAAGGCGACAGCGAAGGAAGTAATCTGCGAACGGAACAGCAACAAGGCACATTCCTCGTCGTTCTTCTGTCCGTATGTCTGGGCTGTCATTCCCCCTGTGCCGAAGCGCAGGAAGGAAAACATCCAGTACATTATATTAAACAACATCGACCCCACAGCGATGGCCGCCATATAGCGGGCATCACCCATGTGGCCGGTGATTGCTACATCGACAAACCCCAACAACGGTACTGTGATGTTGGAGATTATCGATGGTATTGCCAGTTGCAGAATTTGCTTGTTCACAAAAGTGAAAAATAACCTTTGACCTTTGACCTTCGACCTTTGACTATTCCAATTTGTGGATGATGAGTCCTGAGCGCAGTTTTGGCTCAAACCATGTAGCCTTTGGCGGCATGATATTACCAGAGTCGGCAATATCCATTATCTGCTTCATCGATACAGGATACAAGGCCAGTGCCATGCGCATTTCGCCAGAGTCAACGCGTCTCTTCAGTTCTCCCAGTCCGCGCAGTCCTCCTACGAAGTCTATGCGCTGGCTTGAACGCAGGTCGCCGATTTCGAGGATGTCCTGCAGTATGAGTCGTGACGAGATATCGACGTCGAGCACACCGATTGGGTCGTTATCGTCGAATGTGCCTGGCTTTGCGTCGAGGCTGTACCATTCGCCGTCGAGATACAGTGAGAACTGGTGAGCATGCTGTGGGCGATACTCTGCTGTGCCTTTCTTTTCTACAACGAAGTTCTTCTGCAGTTTCTCGAGGAACTCCTCTGAAGTGTTGCCGTTGAGGTCTTTCACTACGCGGTTGTAATCCAGCACTGTCAGTTGGCTTGCCTGGAATGCAACAGCCATGAAGTAGTTATATTCCTCGTCGCCCCTGTGGTTAGGATTCTGCTTCGCCTTCTCTGTTCCTACGAGCGCAGCGGCAGCGGAGCGATGGTGTCCGTCGGCGATGTAGAGGGCAGGCATCTTTGCAAATTCCTCTGTTATGGTGGCGATGTCCTTATCGTCAGAAACAATCCATAGTCTGTGGCGGAAGCCGTCGATAGGGGCAACGAAGTCATATTCAGGCTCTGTTGCGGCATAGCGCATAATGAGTTTGTCGAGGGTCTCGTTGTCAGGATAAGCGAAGAAGACGGGTTCGATGTTGGCATTGTTCACGCGGACGTGTTTCATTCTGTCTTCCTCTTTGTCGCGGCGTGTCAGTTCGTGCTTCTTTATGATGCCCTTCTCATAGTCACCAGAGTATGCGCCTACTACGAGACCGTACTGTGTCTTTTCCTTTCCGCCGTTGGCAGGCAGTGAAGAGGTCTGGGCATAGATGTAGTACTGTTCCTTGTCGTCCTGCACGAGCCATCCCTTGTCCTGGAATTTCTTAAACTGGCGTGCTGCCTCTTCGTACACCTTCGGATCATACTCGCTCGTGCCGGGGGCGAAGTTTATCTCGGGCTTGATGATGTGATAGAGTGATTTCTCGTTATCGCCTGCTTCGGCGCGGGCTTCTTCGGAGTCGAGCACGTCGTAAGGGCGTGATTCTACTTCTTCTACTAACTCCTTTGGTGGGCGAATGCCCTTGAATGGTTTTACTATTGCCATGGTAATTATGAATTATGAATTTTGAATTATCAATTATGAATTTTGAATTATGCTTGCAAAGGTAATGTTTTTTTGTTGAATATCAAAATTTTATTTGCGAGATTGATTTCTTTTTTATATTTTTGCGGCAGAAAAAAGAAGTAAAATTATGAAGACCATATTTCTATTTCTGACCTTACTGTTCTCTTGCAGCGGTTTTGCTGCAGACATTGACGATAGCGATACCATCACCACCTCCGAACCCAAGGAAAGCAAGCTGAAGCATGACGAAGAGTTGCTGAAGAGGGATGAGCACCACATCGAGAAAAAGACAAAATTCATTGTCGTGAAGACCTATGATGTTACCAAGGACTTTGTTCTGGGCAAGCTGAGAAACTATCTCGACTCCTCTGGCATCAAGGGCACCGACCCCGCCTACATTGGTCTGCCAAAGCGCAAGTGGCGCTTGTCACTTATTGCTGACATGGACGATATGAACGTCGATGTGAAGAACACTTCCAAAGATGGCGACAAGACGTGGAGCTTTGACCTGAAGGTGCGCCCGCCAATGTCAGCATCTTCCGGCATATGGGTGGGATATATGGGCTATGGTTTTGGTTTTTCCTACTTCAAGACGGGACAGAACAGCACCAACATGGCCATGAATTTTGCAGCGCCCAGCTATAGCATCAACGTCAGGTGGATACGTTCTAATACCGACCACAAGCTGAAGGACTGGGCTGAGAAGGGCATGACGTACGAACAGCTGGTGGAGAGCCGCGACTATGGCTACAAGATAGAGTCGTTCGTGTTTGACGGCTACTGGATTTTCAACAAGAAGAAGTTCTCTCTCTCTGCCACCTACGACCTCTCTACGGTGCAGTTGCGTTCTGCCGGTTCGTTCATCGCCGGCCTGATGTTCAACTACCAGAAGTGCGACTACTCCTCTCCCGACAACATCGGTCTCCTCGTAGAAGCCAACCACATTGGCAAGGTTAAGATGAATCAGCTCAGCGCCGGCGGCGGATACACCTATAACTGGGTGCCCAAACCAGGACTCGTGATAAACATGATGGCAATGCCCGTGCTGACCTTTTTCAGCAGTTCAAACCTATATAAGTACGACTGGACTTACCATTACAAGGATGCCGCCCGGACGCAAATCAACGGCGTGACGGTAATCCCTGGCGAAGAACATACCGAGCATGGTAAGGTAGCCCTCAACGTCAACACTCGCATTGCAGCAGCATACAGGTATAAGATATGGGTCTTCAGCATCTTTGCACAAGCCAACTACCTCCGCTCCTACTTCGAAGGCACTTCCTTCAAGGTCTTCCAGTGGAACATGAAAGGCACGGTGGGAATAACGCTGTAAGATCCCACTTCGACTCACCCAAGGGAGGGGGAGCAGGATTTCCCGAAATACTTTCGACTTTTTTTAACACTCCCCCACCGCATGGGCACAAAATAATCCGGAAGGACATCTTCCGGATTATTTCATTCTTTAACCTTTAACCGTTAACCTTTACCCGTTATTTATAGCGTTTTCAGCTCGTACCCCTGCTCCTTGAGGTAGCGGATGGAGGCAGGAAGGGCGTATTTCAGCTTCTGGATACTCTTCAGCGAATCATGAAAGGTGATAATGGAGCCGTTGCGGGTGTAATAGACCACATTTCTGAACACGTCGAAGGCATTGAGGTTGCGCGAATAGTCACGCGTCACAAGGTCCCACATCACAATGGTATAGCCCTTCTTCATCAGCAGATGATAGGCACTGAACCACATCCATCCATGCGGCGGCCGGAAGAGAGGCTTAGGACATTGAACATTGAACATTCTTTTAGTCGCTCCGCTTTGTAAAAGCGTCCCTTGGGGCCGAGCGGAACATTGAACATTGGAATCTTCTGATTCCTTCAAGCCTTTGACCTCTTCTGAGCCGCCCACATTCGCTGCCGTCTGCATTACGGCGTCGGCTGTCTCGATGTTCGAGAGATAGGTACGGACGTAATGCTTCAGCGAACCCATGTGGTTGTAGGTATGATTGCCGATGCTATGACCCTCGCTGATGATGCGGCGAAAAAGGTCGGGATAACGCTTCACATTCTCACCCACCACGAAGAAGGTGGCCTTCACGCCAAGCTCCTTGAGTGTATCGAGAATGAAGGGCGTCGATTCGGGTATCGGACCGTCATCGAATGTCAGGTACACCGAATGCTCCGCAGCGTCCATGCGCCACAAAGCCTTCGGATATAACCATTTCATCCATTTGGAAGGTTGTTCTATAAACACGGCCTATTCTCCTCCTAAGCTGCCACCGCGACCCTGATAGGCTGCGATGAGTTGGTTAAGATTCCCGGTCATCTTGTCTGCGAGAGGCTTGTTGTATGGAGATGCTATCTCGCAGAAACGCTGCATTATATAAAGGTTATACATGCAATCGCGCTGTGATGACAAGAAACGGTTCTGCGGCAGAGAGAGGTAGTACCTGAGATACTGTGTGCAGGTCTTCCACATAGCATCCAGTGTCTCCTCGGCCTTCTTGTTCATGCCAAGCCTATAGTATGCCTCGGCAAAGTCGGCACCGCCATTCATGTATGTCATCGGAACATTGTATGTAGGAATAACCTTCTCAGCATAGGCAACAGCCTTCTTGGCCTTGTCGAGCTGACCCTCCTGAATGAGGTGCAGCAGCAGCGTACCGAAGAGGCGACGGTGGGTAGCACACATACGGCTGACGGTCTCGTCGAGATAGAGGCCCGGTTTTTCCAAACCGCCGTACTTGAACTTCGTCATGAGGTTGTTATATACCTTCTCGGTGTCGAAATTGTTGCTCTCGTTGGTATGGAACGGAGTGATACGGTTGACGAGACCCTCCTGTATGAAGTTCTCACCAAGGTTCATGTAGTTCTCCTTACCCACGGTCATTGCCACATACAGCGGACGTGTCCAGTTGCTGTTGGCTACCATTTCGAGCAACATCAGGTCACCCTTATATAGAGCGCGCTTGCCAGCAAGAGATATTGCCATGCGCTCAGGAATTACGACATTGCCGGCAGAATCCTTCGGCAGCATCATGCCACTCTTGAGGACTGCCTCCTTGTCAATGTTGAGGTAGAGCGTATCGGTCGGGATGCAGTGCATCTCGTCATTATCCTCAATGCCGCGTACCCAACGGGCAAGGACATTCTTAACCTCGAACGGGTCTTCACCAAACTGCTTGGCAGCAGCAACAGGATCTTGTTTGAAGAATTCCAGTATCTGGTTCTTCAACTCCGGATTTACGCTGACATATTCGTTACGGCCAGAGCAGTAGTCTATACGAGGCCATGTGATAGGCAGAGAAGGAGAATTCCATGCCGGACGAACCATCTGGTCAATATACCAGTCGGTCTGGATATATGAGAGGTTACATACGCGGGCATCGGTACGTATCTGCTCCACATCCTGATTATACCACAGTGGGAAGGTATCGTTATCGCCGTTTGTGAAGATGATAGGATAACCTGTCTCCTGGAGGGAGTTGAGGTAGTTCTGTCCGAAGTCGCGACAGGTATAGCGGCCTGAGCGGTCGTGGTCGTCCCATGTCTGCGACGCCATCTGAACAGGCACCAGCAATGCCGCTACGCCAACAACGGCGGCAAGAGCCACATTCTCCTTATTCCTGAGAATCTTCCTCGTAATGAGGTCGATGATGGCAGCAACACCCATACCGCACCATATAGCATAGGCATAGAACGAACCGGCATAGGCATAGTCACGCTCACGGGGCTGCATAGGTGTCTGGTTGAGGTAGATGACAATGGCAAGACCCGTCATGAAGAACAGGAAGAAGACTACCCAGAACTGCTGAATGCCCTTCTTGCCCTTGTAAGCCTGCCAGAAGAGTCCCAGCAAACCAAGCAGCAGCGGCATACAGTAGAAAACATTGTGGCCCTTGTTCTCCTTCAGCTCGTCAGGAAGAAGCTCCTGGTTGCCAAGCATCATCTCGTCAAGGAATGAGAAACCGGTAATCCAGTTGCCATGCTCCAGCTCGCCATTACCCTGAATGTCATTCTGACGGCCGGCAAAGTTCCACATGAAGTAACGCCAGTACATGAAGTTACACTGATAGGACAGGAAGAAGCGGATATTCTCAATGAAGGTAGGCATCTTTACCGATACTATCTGACCGCAGCGGTCATAGTCGGAGACATTACCTTCTATACCACCCATCCAATCTTCGTATGCCTGGGCATGGCCAGAGTCATACATACGTGGGAACAGCATGTTTTGTGCATATTCGTAGGAATCCTTCGTACGGACAACGAAATACTTATCAGGCTCGTCAGGAGAATGCTTCTCAACCTTCTGATACATTGGAGCACCCTTCTTCATACGAGGAATACACATATTTCCTTCAATGTCGAGAGCCACCTGTGAGGTATATGCCTGACCATAGAAAAGAGGACGGTCGCCATACTGGTCACGAGAAAGATAGTTACCGAGAGTGAAGATATCCTCCGGAGAGTTCTGGTCCATCGGAGGGTTGCTTGCCGAACGTACTACTATCAGCGCGTATGTAGAATAGCCAATCATCAGCATCAGCATACAGCAGAGCATTGTGTTCTTTACGCGGTTGGTAACAACGGCAACACCCTTCTTCTTGAAGTTAAGACAAAGATATAGTATCGCAAGTACCACAACACCTATCACAGCAGCACTCCATCCGTAGCCGTAGAATGGGATGCCCAGCATACCCACTGCCAACAGGAAGGAAACATTGCCACGTATGACAGACTTGTCGGCATAGGTCTCCCAAATAGCCCACAGCACAGAAGCCACCAATATAATAAGGTATATAATAACACCGGTGTTGAACGGCATGCCGAGGGTGTTCACAAAGAACAGTTCGAACCATCCGCCAACGGTAATGATGCCAGGTACGACACCATAGAGCACCGCAGCGACGATGACAACAGATACAAAGAGCGCTATCAGCGAACCCTTGAGGTCGGCATCAGGATACCTTTTATAATAATATACTAATACAATGGCAGGGATACACAACAGATTGAGCAGGTGGACGCCGATTGACAATCCCGTCATATATGTAATAAGGATTAGCCAACGGTCAGCGCCAGGCTCGTCGGCATGGTCTTCCCACTTTAATATCAGCCAGAATACTACCGCCGTGAAGCAGGAGGAATAAGCATACACCTCACCCTCGACAGCAGAGAACCAGAAGGTGTCGGAGAAAGTGTAGATGAGTGCTCCCACAAAACCAGAGGCCTCTATTGCTATCATCTTCGCAGTAGTCAGTTCCTCCCACTTGTCAATAAGCAAACGGCGCACAAGGTGCGTGATGCTCCAGAAAAGGAACAGGATACATGCAGCCGACAACAGAGCTGACATTGTATTCACCATACGTGCCACCTGTGTAGCATCAGAAGCAAACTGAGAGAACAGATTGGCCGTCAGCATGAAGAACGGTGCGCCTGGTGGATGACCGACCTCCAAAAGATAACCCGTGGTGATAAACTCTGGACAATCCCAAAAGGATGCCGTTGGTTCAATAGTAGAACAATATACGAAGGAGGCAACAAAGAATGCCACCCAGCCGAGTATATTATCTACAATACGAAACTTTTTCATTTTCTTGTATTTTGTTTTAATATTACGATTTTCAATGAATCAGCTCTTGTGTTTAATTCGGTGCATGTTTATAGCAGAAGTATGCCACAATTCCAAAAAGGATATTCGGCATCCACGCCGCAAGTATCGGTGGTGTGCCGGCATTGATGGCAAATGTCGATGATATCGTCTGCAACATTATATATAGGAAGCTCAGGGCAAGCCCTAAACCGAGATACATTCCCATGCCACCTTTCCTCTTTCTCGAAGACAATGATGCTCCGATGACAGTAAGAATGAAGGAAGCGAATGAACTTGCGATGCGCTTATGATATTCCACCTGATATTGTACTACATTCTGAGAGCCACGATCTATCTGCTTACCTATGTAATCGGCCAACTGCGGAGACGTGAATGTCTCCTGCTGTCCTTTTGAGAACACAAGGTCAACGGGCTCCATCTGTATCAAGGTATCCAACGTCAAACCTGACGTGATATGCTCACGCATACCTGCCATCTCACGTATCTTCCAGTTCGTAGCCTTCCAATGATACTTTGAGTCGGATATCGTGTCATACTGTATCTCCGATGCCGTCATGTGAGAGACAAGTTTCTTGTTCTCAAACTTATCGAGACAAAAGCCGTAGCCCTTTTTGAAGACATTATCATAATGCTGCATGTAGGCGATAACACCTTTATCTACCTGCAACTGCACATTCTCGGCCGAGGTATTCTTCTTGTTGTTCTTATACATCGACTCAAAATTCTGACGTATCACTGTACCATGAGGAATGATATATGCCGCCAAGGTGTATGACAATATCGAAATGAAGACACACGATACCATATATGGCACCATAAGGCGCTTAAAACTCACTCCTGCAGCAAGGATAGAGATAATCTCTGAATTGCCTGCCATCTTTGACGTAAAGAATATTACGGCAATGAAGACAAACAAAGGAGAGAAGAGATTAGCATAATATGGTATGAAGTTAAGGTAATAATCAAAGACAATGGCCTTCCAAGGAGCATTATACTCCGTGAATTTTGCAAGATTCTCATTAAAGTCGAAGACAATAGCAAGGGATATGATAAGCGCAATGGCAAAGAAATAAGTGCCAATGAACTTACCGATAATATATCTGTCCAGACGTGGACAGATGCGATAGAACTGAGAGAAGTATTTGTTCTTAATACGTCTGTTCCTTCTCTCCGTCGTGGTACGGATGACCCTTATCGCCTTCTCTGCATATTCTCTATAATGCTTTTCTTCCATTGTGTGAAATCACCTTTTATTATGTGTTCACGGGCATCACCCACGAGTCGTAAATAGAAAGCCAGATTATGAATAGAGGCTATCTGCAATGCGAGATATTCCTGCGCTTTAAAAAGATGGTGCAGATATGCTTTTGTCGTAATCCTATCGATATCGCAGCCATCCGGGTCAATCGGTGTGAAGTCGTCTTCCCACTTCTTGTTCTTCATATTTATAGTACCCTCATATGTGAACAGCATAGCATTACGCCCGTTTCGCGTCGGCATAACACAATCAAACATATCCACACCGCGTTCTATGTTCTCAAGAATATTCCAAGGAGTACCGACTCCCATAAGGTAACGTGGCTTATCTTTTGGCAGAATCTCATTTACTACTTCCACCATTTCATACATCACTTCCGTAGGTTCTCCTACCGCCAGACCACCGATAGCGTTACCATCACATCCCTTGTCGGCAATATACTTTGCTGACTCCTGACGCAAATCCTTATATGAACATCCTTGCACAATCGGGAACAGGGATTGCTTGTAACCATAAAGCGGTTCTGTTTCGTTAAAGCGCTTGATACAACGATCCAACCACCTATGTGTCAGGTCGAGCGACTTACGGGCATACTGCCAATCACTCTGTCCCGGAGCACACTCGTCAAGAGCCATGATAATATCGGCACCGATGGTACGCTCGGTATCCATGACATTTTCAGGGGTAAAAATATGCTTCGAGCCATCGATATGGCTGCGGAACTCACATCCCTCCTCCGTCAACTTACGAATACCCGTAAGAGAAAAAACCTGAAAACCACCAGAGTCCGTCAGGATAGGTCTCTCCCACCCTATGAACTGATGCAAACCGCCAGCCTTTCGCAGAATATCCATCCCCGGACGCAGATACAGGTGATAGGTATTACCAAGAATTATCTGGGCCTTCACCTGACGGCGCAATTCCTCGAAGTGAACAGCTTTTACGGAGCCGACAGTACCCACAGGCATGAAGATGGGAGTACGTATCTCACCATTATCTGTCGTGAGAACACCAGCACGGGCGCTACTGTAGGGGTCGTTATTTTGTATCTGGAATTTCAAAATTCAGCGGATTTTCTACTAATTCATCTGTTAATGCAAAATCCCATACATCACGGACATTCTCTACGAAATGGAATTTTACACCTTTCAAGTACTGCTCAGGTATCTCCTCAACATCCTTCTTATTTGCAGAGCACATCACGATATCGGTTATACCAGCACGCTTGGCAGCCAAGAGTTTCTCCTTTATGCCACCAACCGGCAATACTTTTCCGCGAAGGGTTATCTCGCCTGTCATTGCAACATTCTTACGCACTTTCCTTTGGGTAATGGCTGATGCTATGGAGGTTGCTATTGTAATGCCGGCAGATGGACCATCCTTTGGTGTTGCGCCTTCAGGTACATGGATGTGTATGTTCCATGATTGGAATATGCGAGAATCGATATTGAGGTATTCTGCATGTGCCTTGACATATTCAAGAGCAATAACAGCACTCTCCTTCATCACATCTCCAAGATTACCTGTAAGGGTCAGTTTTCCTTCCTTACCCTTTGACAGAGATGTCTCAATGAAGAGTATTTCGCCACCGACACTTGTCCATGCCAAACCTGTTACGACACCAGCATAGTCATTGCCCTGATAGATGTCACGATAGAAAGGAGGATTTCCCAACAATTCCGTTACATTCTCTGGTTTCAAAGGAGACTCCAACAATTCGATGGACGAATCCATAGAACCCTCCTTCGCAATCTTATATGCTATCTTGCGAAGAGCTTTATTAATCTGTTTCTCCAGTTGTCGCACACCACTTTCACGAGTATATCGCTCGACGATATATTCGAGGGTCTTCTTTGGGAACTTTATATTCTTGAAAGAAGACAATCCCGTCTTATCTTTCTCGCGTGGTACAAGGTGGCGCTTTGCTATCTCCGTCTTTTCTTCTGTAGTATATCCAGAGAGTTCTATTATCTCCATACGATCACGCAGAGGAGACGGTATTGTTGACAAATCATTTGCCGTAGCAATAAAGAGAACTTTTGACAGATCGTAGTCAAGATCGAGATAGTTATCGTGGAAGGCCGTATTCTGCTCTGGATCTAATACCTCCAACAGAGCCGAAGCCGGGTCTCCATTAATGGTATTCTGTGTTACCTTATCTATCTCGTCAAGAATAAGGACAGGATTTGATGAGCCTGCCTTCTCTATACTTTTAATTATACGACCTGGCATAGCACCGACGTAAGTACGGCGATGTCCTCGTATCTCAGCCTCATCATGCAAACCACCTAAGGACATACGGACATACTTTCTTCCCAAGGCATCAGCAATACTCTTACCAAGAGAAGTCTTACCAACTCCTGGAGGGCCATACAAACACAATATCGGAGATTTCAGGTCACCACGCATAAGGAGTACGGAAACATATTCCAAGATACGCTCCTTTACCTTCTCCATTCCATAGTGGTCGCGATTAAGTACACGTTCAGCATGATGGAGGTCCAGATTGTCTTCAGTATATTCATTCCAAGGAAGTTCGACCAGTTTCTGGAGGTATGTAAGCTGCGTATTATAGTCCGAGCTCTGCACGTGAAGCTGGTCAAGGCGTTCCATCTCCTTTTCAAAAAATTCGCTAGTTTCCTTGTTCCACTTTTTCGTTGCAGCCTTCTCACGCAGTTTTGCCTTTTCTGGTGACCCGTCTTCGCGTCCCAACTGCTGATTGATACTCTTCAATTGCTGGCGCAGGAAATATTCCTTCTGCTCAACATCGATAGCATGCTGGGTACGATTATGAATATCAATACGCATATCCGCATATTGTATCTCACGATTCATCAGTTGCAGTAGTTCGAAGCAACGCATTTTCAAATCACCACATGCCAACAGGTGCATCTTCTCCGTAAGTTTAAACGGCATGAAGTATGACACAGTATTCAGGAGCTGCACAGGATTTGCCAAGTCCTTCAATACCATCTGCATCTCAAAAGTGAAGGAATCGGTTTTTTGGATATATTCACGTACCTTTGAGTTCAGGTCGTTAAGCATTGTCTGATACTCCATATCATTAGCATCAGGTTCATCCTCTGGGGCAGGTATTATGTGGGCCTTAATATAAGGTTCCTCCTGCAACACCTCACCGATGCGACAACGAGCAAGGGGATGTGCGAGGAAAGCAATACGATTCTCCTGACCAGGTACTTCGAACACTTTTATAAACTGGGTTATGACGCCATATTCACAAAGGTCTTCCGATGTAGGATATTCAATTGAAGGGTCCTTCTGGCAGAACATAGCAAACTTATCTCTCTTGTGCTTCTCGAGATATTTGATAAGTTGACGTGTTGTGCTGCGTGCTATCGTTATGGAGGCAAGAATAAGAGGGAAGTTAACCATATTTCTAGTTACGAGGACAGGCATATCGCCTTCCTGCTGTCCCTTCAGCATCTCGGTAAAGTCGCCTTCAAATTCCGTTATGCGCACGAAGCCTTCAGAATCGTCTTTATTAAAATCGTCTAATGTAAACTTTGAAAATATATCTTCCATTTATTATCTTCTTCTACGGTGTCTTCTGTATTTACGGCCGTGACGTCTTGATTTTTTGGGGGAAACAGATGTAGTGTCATCGTTCTCAACAACAGGTTGACCTTCATTTTTCACGATTGTAGTATCAACATTTGCCGTATCTCGGCTCACAGTATCTACTACTACTGTTTGTGGTTGTACTGATGGTGTAGAGGTCGCATTATTGTATCTGCTGAATCCATATATCGCAGCAATCACAATAAATATTCCAGCTGCTATGCCAACGAAGACATTGCTGCTTCCCTGCATACGCTCTGAAATAGACTCTTGACCATCATCATCTATTGATAGAGCAACAGGTTTTTCTTCAACCTTCGCCTCGACCTTTTCTGCAGGCTTTACCTCTTTCTTTGGCTCCTTTTGGGGCTCATCTTTGGTTTCCACCTTTGGCTCATCTAAGATTTCCTCTTGTTCTTCGTCCAAAGAATCATCAGTATCATCTACGGGAGTCATTTCATCAAGCAAAGGACTTTCGTCGTCTATCTCTACAGTCTCGAAATGAGCGAATGGCTTGTTAATAGCATTCTTCATCATAGCATCAGGCAGGAAAGTTATCCTATCGTGTTCGCCAATGATTACTCTCTCACCAGTATTCACATTAACGCTGGCACGAGATTTCATTGCCTGCATCTTAAATGTACCAAAGCCCTTGATTTTTACCAATCTGTCAACTTCCAAACCTTCGTTGATAGTATCTACCAGCTTCTGTACGAACTCTTCAGCTTCTGCAACCTTGATATTATGTTGAGAAGCTACTATCTTGGCTATATCTTTTATTGTTACCATAATCTTTTACCTACCTTTTTCTTGGTTTAAATGTTGCAACGAGTTTTGGTGGCACCAGATTTTTCTTTCCTGTTCCTGGATTGACAATGATTCTTTCATTTCGTTTTCTCACGTCAAATGTTCCTAACCCGTTGATGTTGACAGCTTCTGCATCACACATCTTATCAATTATGGCTTTAACAGTTGTCAACACCATACTCTGTGTGTCTGTTGTCTTACCGCCCGTTTTCTGTGACAAGGCCGAAATTAAATCTTTGTTGTTCATATATTATTTTATTTTCGCATATAAATCAAAATCTTCCGAATCAGTTATCTCAACATTGTAAAACTCCCCTACTTTCAGTTGCACATCCTCTGCACTAATCAGTATTTCCGGGTCCACCTCTGGTGAAGAGTATTGGCTGCGAGCAATGTAATAATCATTCTCTATCCTATCGATAACAACTTCGAGGGTTTTTCCGATATTCTCATCCATTATCTCATGTGAGATGCGCTGTTGTACCCTCATCAGTTTACTGAGACGCGCCTGCTTAACTTCTTCTGGTATATCATCTTTAAAATGCTCTGCGCTATAAGTATCTTCCTCTTCAGAATAAGCAAAAGCGCCCAAACGCTCAAAGCGTGCCCATTTTACAAAGTCTATCAATTCATTGAAGTTCTCTTCCGTCTCTCCCGGATATCCTACCATCATTGTCGTTCTAAGACATATGCCCGGTACCTCTTCGCGCAACCGCTTTATCAGTTCTATTGTCTCCTCCTTGGTAGTTTTGCGGCGCATATTGCTAAGCACATTTGTTGAGATGTGTTGCAATGCTATGTCAAGATATTTGCAGACATTTTCTTTTTCACGCATTACCTTCAGCAGGTCCATAGGGAATTGTGTAGGATAGGCATAGTGAAGTCTTATCCAATGTACACCAGGAATATCTGCCATCTTTTTTATCAGTTCTGCTATATGACGCTTACCGTCTTTATCAACACCGTAATAGGTCAGTTCCTGTGCAATGACATTAAATTCCTTTACACCCTCCTTTACCCGCGCTCTCACTTCGTCCAGAATATCTTCTATATCACGGCTTTGGTGTTTTCCCGTAATAAGAGGAATAGCACAATAGGCACAATGTCTGTCGCAGCCTTCCGAAATCTTTATGTAGCAGGAATATTTTGTTGCTTGTGAAGCCTTGTTAGCTTTCGGTGAAATTTTTGAAGATGGAGTTACATTCTTGCTACATTCCTCCACCAGGCCCTTCCAATCGAACTTTCCGTAATACTTATCAACCTCAGGAATCTCCTGCTGCAGTTCTTCCATATAGCGTTGGGAAAGACATCCCATAACATACAGATGACGGATGCTACCTTTCGTTTTGGCATCAGCAAACTGCAAGATGGTGTCTATACTTTCCTGTTTTGCATCTTCTATGAATCCGCAGGTATTTATGATGACCGTATCTCCCGTTACCTTTGGTGCGTCAATAGCACAGCGAAGACCATTCTTCAGGAACAGTCTTTGCAATGTCTCGCTATCAACGAGATTTTTTGAGCAACCAAGGGAAATAATATCTATCATTTGTTATCGAAAAGCGAATTTACGAATTCCTGTCTGTTAAACAACTGCAGGTCTTCCATCCCTTCTCCCAATCCTATATACTTTACAGGCACTTTCAGTTGGTCGGAAATTCCTATTACTACTCCACCCTTTGCTGTTCCGTCAATTTTTGTAATTGCAAGAGAAGTTATCTGTGTAACAGCCGAGAACTGTTTTGCCTGTTCGAAGGCATTCTGTCCTGTTGAGCCATCAAGTACAAGCATCACCTCATCAGGAGCCTCAGGCATCACCTTCTTCATCACCTCCTTGATTTTCTTGAGCTCATTCATGAGATTCACTTTGTTATGCAATCGTCCTGCGGTATCTATCAACACCACATCAGCATCACTTGCCTTTGCTGACTGCAGAGTATCAAATGCCACGCTGGCAGGATCTGCACCCATCTGTTGCTTTACAACTGTCACTCCCACTCTCTCACCCCAGATGCATAACTGCTCTACAGCAGCTGCCCTGAAGGTATCAGCAGCTCCAAGCACGACCTTCAAACCTTCAGACTTAAACAGATGAGCCAACTTACCAATAGTAGTTGTCTTACCTACTCCGTTTACACCAACTACAAGTATCACATATGGTTTATGATCTGTAGGAATTGTCCAAGAGCCATCACCCTGAACATTATTTTCTTCCATAAGGGTGGCTATCTCTTCGCGCAATATATTGTTGAGTTCGCTGGTTGACACATATTTTTCACGGGCAACACGTTCCTGTATTCTCTTAATAATCTTTAGAGTAGTATCAACACCGACATCGCTGGTGATAAGCATCTCCTCAAGGTCGTCAAGTACATCGTCATCAACAGTATCTTTCGCTGCAACGACACGAACCACCTTGTCAAAGAAACTCTGCTTTGTCTTTTCAAGACCTTTATCTAATGTCTCTTTTTTCTCTTTGCTAAATAATCCGAAAAAGCCCATTTACTATTATATAATTAAATTTCGGGCGCAAAGATACAAAAAAATAGCGAAATAACAAAGAAATAAGATTTCTTAACTCTAAATTATATACCTTTATCCTTATTTTTACGCATAAAAATTACCTTGTATCAATTCTTTATATTACCTTTGCGGCCAATTATGTATAATTTACTGTATAAATTCAGCCAATGGCTGTCCACCTACACTTCATGGTTTATCATAGCCATCGCAGTAGTGACATACTTCGTACCTGAGCTTTTTACATGGGTTCACGGCACCACACAATCATGTATCTTGGGATTCATCATGCTTACTATGGGTTTAACTCTTACGATGCATGATATGCGAATCCTTGCTGCCAGACCTTTAGACATCCTTATCGGCACGTGTGCACAATACAGTCTCATGCCCCTGATAGCATGGAGTCTAACAATCGGCGCAAGTACTTTGTGTGAAACAGTTTTTCACTTTTCGCTTTTCGGAAATGCTTTTCAACCTATAGTAGTGGGATTAATACTGGTAGGATGCTGTCCTGGAGGGGTTTCCAGCAATATCATGTCATACCTCTGTAGAGGCGATGTTGCATACTCTGTCGGAATGACAACTGTATCTACTTTGCTCGCCCCTATTGTTACACCAATATTGGTGCTTTGGCTTGCTGGAGAACAGGTCGAAGTTGATGCTTTGGGAATGTTCCTGAACATCCTCATTGTCACACTATTACCTGTCAGCATAGGCTTCTTCGCTAACCTCTTCTATGGTCACAACGAAGGGTTCAAAAAGGCACAAGCTGTAATGCCCGCTTTTTCGGTATTAGGACTTGCTTGCATAGTAGGCGGCGTGATTGCTGCCGTAAGGGACAAACTGATGATAGAAGGATTAACATTCTTCCTCATCGTATTTGCCGTTGTACTTTGTCACAACAGCCTTGGGTACCTTACAGGTTATAGCGTAGGAAAGATCTTCGGTTTCTCAAAAGCTAAAAACCGCACCATTTCTATTGAAGTAGGCATGCAGAATGCAGGTCTTGCCACTGTTCTTGCTTCAACTTTCTTTGCCATCAGCTGTCCGCTTGCCGTAATACCTGCTGCTGTTAGTTGTGCATGGCATTCTATTTCCGGAACCATATTGGCTACATGGTTTAGAAACAGGGACGAGGAAGATGAAACGGTTAAGGGTTAGAGAAGCAAAAATTCCTTCTCAAACATTGGGGTAAGAACATTCTTACCTATAGCGGAGCGTATATCGTTAACGCTCCAGAACTTACCACCTTGCGTCTCTGTAGGTGACGGATGTAATTCTCCGTCATATTCTGTCGTGAAAACATATACCAGTTCACGTTCTATATTATTCTCAAAGATATATGTCTTGACAAGTTTCGGTGTATAGCTATCTGATGGCAGTCCTATCTCTTCACTCACCTCACGAGCCAAAGCTGCCATCACATCTTCTCCCCAATCTACATGTCCGCCAGTGGCTGTATCCCATTTATCCGGCTGTACCTTCTTCCATTTTGCACGATGCTGCAGGTACAATTCTCCGCGAGAATTGAAAACATGCAGATGAACCACAGGATGCAGGCGTTTTGTACCATCATGGGCCTCAGCACGAGTAATCTGTCCTATCGCATTGCCTGCTTCATCAACTTCTGGGAACAATTCTGTATCTTTATCAGAGGTTATAAGATTGCGCTTTTCCATTGTTTTTCCTTTTTTCTCTTTAATAACGTGAAAAGAGTCGCAATTGTTGTGTTATTTTTTGTTTATTTTTTGCATTTCTCAAAACTTAATTGTACCTTTGTGCGCGAAATAGGAAAAAACATCTACTTAATTTAAAAGAATACAATCATGAGTTTGAAAATCGTTGTACTTGCAAAGCAGGTACCCGACACGCACAATGTAGGTCCTGACGCTATGACAGCAGAAGGTACTATCAACCGTAGTGCGTTGCCAGCAATCTTCAACCCCGACGATCTCAATGCTTTGGAGCAAGCTCTCCAGCTGAAAGAGAAATTTCCGGGAAGTACCATCACAGTTGTCACCATGGGTTTGCCAAAGTCTGCAGACATCATCCGTGAGTCACTCTATCGTGGAGCTGACGCAGGATATGTGGTAACAGACCGTTGTCTCGGTGGTGCAGATACGCTCGCTACTTCATACACCCTGTCACAAGCCATAAAGAAGATTGGCAACTATGACATCATCCTTGGTGGACGACAGGCTATTGATGGTGATACAGCACAGGTGGGACCACAGATAGCAGAGAAGTTAGGCCTTACACAGGTTACTTATGCAGAAGAGATTCTCTCTCTCGACCCACAGGCAAAGAAAATCGTCATCAAGCGTCATATTGACGGTGGCGTAGAGACCGTAGAGGCTCCTCTGCCTCTCGTTGTTACTGTCAACGGTTCTGCTGCTGAGTGTCGCCCTGCAAATGCAAAACGCATCATGACATACAAGAAGGCTGTAATTCCTGAGTGGAATGCTACCGACATCAACTGCGACATGAATCAGGTTGGAAAGACGGGGTCACCAACTAACGTTAAGAAGGTTGAGAACATCGTCTTCAAAGCAAAGGAAAGCCGTACAATGACAGGCTCCGACGAAGACATCAACAACCTAATGGCAGAACTGATTAACGACAAAATTATCGGTTAAAGCCTCTCCCAGCCCTCTCCATATAGGGGGGGGGGATATTAAAAAGAAAATAAAATAAAGCTTATATGAATAGCGTTTTTGTATATTGTGAAATAGAGGGCACGAAAGTAAAGGATGTAGCCCTCGAGCTCCTTACCAAGGGGCGTAAGCTTGCCAACACCCTCGGTGTGCAGTTGGAATGTATCATCGCTGGCTCAGGCCTTGACGGTGTTGAGAATCAAGTAATAAAATATGGTGTTGACAAAGTACATATCTTCGATGCAGAAGGTCTGTTCCCATACACCTCTAATCCTCATACTGCTCTCGTAGTAAACCTCTTCAAGGAGGAGAAACCACAGATATGCCTCATGGGTGCTACAGTGATAGGTCGCGACCTCGGTCCCCGCGTTTCTTCTGCTCTCTTCAGCGGTCTGACTGCCGATTGTACACAGTTGGAGATTGACGATTTTGACATGAAGGTGAAGAACGAGGCAGGCGAACTGATTGACAAGCACTATGAGAATCAGCTCATGCAGATTCGTCCTGCTTTCGGTGGTAATATCGTTGCCACAATCGTAAATCCAGAACATCGCCCACAGATGGCAACTGTTCGTGAGGGTGTGATGAAGAAAGAGGTGTTCGACGAGAATTATAAAGGTGAAGTAATACGCCACGACGTTGCGAAATATGTTCCTGAAACAGAATATGTGGTAAAGGTTATCGACCGCCACGTTCAGCAGGCAAAGCATAATCTCAAAGGTTCTCCAATTATCGTTTCCGGTGGTTACGGTGTTGGTAGCAAGGAAGGTTTTGATATGCTCTTTGAATTGGCTAAGGAACTCCACGCAGAGGTTGGTGCTTCCCGTGCTGCCGTTGATGCTGGATGGATTGACAACGACCGTCAGATAGGTCAGACTGGTGTCACAGTACGCCCTAAGGTGTATATTGCCTGCGGCATCTCTGGACAGATACAGCATATCGCTGGTATGCAGGATTCCGGCATCATTATTTCTATCAACAATGATCCTGATGCTCCTATTAACACCATAGCCGACTATGTCATCAATGGCACAGTAGAAGAGGTGGTTCCAAAAATGATAAAGTATTACAAGCAGAATAATAAGTGATGAATTTCTATTTAGATAATCCTGAGATGAAGTTCCATCTCAGTCACCCATTGCTCAAGCACATCGTTGAGCTGAAAGAAAGAAACTACGCCGACTTCGGCAAGTATGATTATGCACCGGAGAATTTCGAGGATGCTATGGACTCTTACGAGCGCATCATCAGTCTCGCCGGCGACATCTGTGCTAATGTCATAGCACCTAATGCCGAGGCAGTAGATGCTGAGGGTCCTCACGTTGAGAACAACCGCATGGTATATGCCAGCAAGACCTACGACAACCTTAAAGCTTGCCGTCAGGCTGGTCTGCATGGTGTCTTGATGCCACGCCGCTATGGTGGTCTAAACTTCCCACAGTTTGTCTATGCTCCAATCAACGAAATGATGGCTACTGCCGATACCGGTTTCGAGAATATATGGTCTTTGCAGGACTGTATCTCTACCCTCTACGAATTCGGTAATGAGGAGCAGCGCAAGAAGTACATCCCTCGTGTTTGCGAAGGTGCTACAATGTCTATGGATCTTACCGAGCCTGATGCCGGTTCCGACCTGCAGAGTGTTATGCTGAAGGCTACATACGACGAGAAGGAAGACTGCTGGCGTCTGAACGGCTGTAAGCGTTTTATTACCAATGGTGATTCTGACATCCATTTGGTATTGGCTCGTTCAGAAGAAGGCACACGCGACGGTCGCGGACTTTCTATGTTCATCTACGACAAGCGCAACGGTGGTGTTGATGTACGTCGTATCGAGAACAAACTGGGCATACATGGTTCTCCAACATGCGAACTGGTTTATAAGAATGCCAAGGCAGAGCTCTGCGGTGACCGCAAGTTGGGACTTATAAAATATGTCATGGCGCTGATGAACGGTGCCCGTTTGGGTATTGCCGGACAATCAACCGGTCTGTCACAGATGGCTTACAACGAGGCTCTGGCGTATGCTAAGGACCGTAAGCAATTTGGCAAGGCTATCATCGAGTTCCCTGCTGTTTACGACATGCTTGCAATAATGAAGGCAAAGCTTGATGCAGGCCGTGCTCTCTACTATGCTACGGCACGTTACGTAGACATCTACAAGATCTGGGAAGACATTGAGCGCGATCGCAAGGCAGAAGGTGGTAAGCTGGAGGCAGCAGAGCGCACAGAATACAAGACCTTCGCACGTCTGGCTGATGCCTTTACACCTGTTGCAAAAGGTATGACATCAGAGTATGCCAACCAGAATGCTTATGACGGCATTCAGGTACACGGCGGTTCAGGTTTCATGCTCGAATATGCTTGTCAGCGTCTCTATCGCGATGCCCGTATTCTTTCTATATATGAGGGTACTACACAGTTGCAGTGCGTTGCAGCAGGACGTTATATCACCAACGGCACATACGGACAGATTATTGCCGACATGCTCGAAAAGGGCGAGGCAGGCATGGCTATGACTTCTCTCGCAGAAGCTGGTGAGTGTGATGCTAACTGGTGTGGTGCAGAGTTTGCTGCTCTCAAGGAGCGCATGGCAAAGGCTACCGAGAAATACAACGAGGCTGTGGCATATACCAACGACCAGAAAGACGATGACTTCAAGAATCTCGTTCTGCGTCACCTCTACGAAATGGCTGCCGACATCATCATGTCACTGCTGCTCATAGGGGATGCAACAAAGAATCCTGAGCTCTTCGCCAAGTCTGCAAAGGTTTACAACCGCTATGCTGCTGCTGAAATAGAGAAGCACTATGACTTCATCATGTCACTGACTGTTGACAATCTGACAGACTATCAGGCATAGTGGACAACATACCTTCCATAGTACGGGATCTTGCCTTGATTCTCGTCACAGCGGGTGTTGTGACGTTGATATTCAAGAAACTCAAGCAGCCGCTTGTGCTTGGATATATCATGGCAGGATTCATTGTGTCGCCAAACTTCCCTCTCACGGTATCCGTCGTAGATCACGAGAATATCGAGATATGGGGCAACATCGGCGTTATGTTCCTTCTCTTCACGTTGGGTTTGGACTTTTCGTTCAAGAAAATCCTGAAGATGGGCATGGCTCCAATCATCGCCGCCCTTACTATTGTGTTCTCGATGATGATGATAGGCATTCTTGTCTCGCGACTCTTCGGTTGGTCGCAGATAAACGGAATGTTCCTTGCCGGTATGCTTGCCATGTCCTCCACCACCATTATCTACAAGGCATTCGACGATATGGGGCTAAGGCAACAACAGTTTGCGGGCCTCGTTATGAGCGTGCTGATACTGGAAGACATCCTTGCCATTGTCATGATGGTGATATTGGGAGCTCTTGCCGGTGGTGGGTCACCGGATGGCGGTATGATGCTACGGACAATACTCTACATTGGCTTCGTCATCATTATATGGTTTGTGGTAGGCTTGTTCCTTATCCCTACCTTCCTGCGTCGCGTGAGGCCTCTTATGAATGAGGAGGTGTTGCTTATCGTGGCCCTCGGTATGTGTTGCTTTATGGCGGTGCTATCTACGAAGGCGGGCTTCAGCTCTGCCTTCGGAGCCTTCGTAATGGGTAGCATCCTTGCCGAGACGGTAGAGGCAAAGAAGATAGAGAAGGTGGTGGCACCTGTGAAGAACTTATTCGGAGCCATCTTCTTCGTATCTGTCGGAATGTTGGTAGATGCTCATATCATTGTTGACCAATGGCTGACGATTGTTGTCATTACTATTGCAATACTTTTGGGGCAGAGCATCTTCGGCACGTTTGGCTTTATGCTCTCCGGTCAGCCCCTGAAGACGGCGATGCGATGCGGTTTCTCTATGGCGCAGATAGGTGAGTTTGCCTTTATCATTGCGTCCTTAGGATTGTCGCTGCATGTATTGAGCGATGTCGTATATCCTATTGTGGTGACGGTATCTGTCGTAACGACATTCCTCACCCCTTACATGATACGCCTTGCGGTGCCGGCCTATGAAACTCTTGAGAAACGTCTGCCTGCAAGTTGGATAACATACATCAACCGTATCTCCGACATTGCACCGTCAGGGCGTCACAATAACGCCGGAGGGTACTGGAAGCCACTACTCCGTCAGATATGTGTCAACACTCTTATCTACTCCTGTCTGACGATAGCCATCATTGCCTTCATGAGCACCTTCACACTACCAATAGCCCAACGCATCATGCCACCTCATTATGAGCAGTGGGCGCAAATCATAGTGGGTGCTGTCACTCTGTTGTTGATGTCACCATTCCTGAGGGCTATGGTAATGAAGAAGAATAAGAGTGAGGAATTCCATGCCCTGTGGGTGACACGAGGCAACCGCGCGCCGTTGATTTTCACCATCCTTGTGCGCATTATCATCGCTATGGCATTCGTATTCTATGTCTGCTACATGGTGACTGAGTTCAACAAGGCTATTCTAATTTGCGTGGCATTGGGACTGGTAACCCTCATGATAATGTCACGGTGGCTCAAGGCTATTCATCCAGAATCTCCGTTCCAAGGAGTATGCCCTTCGTGCCAGCGGTGCCAAGCGGCCGTTGTTTGAGGGACGTCTGTTAGACCGAGATATTCACATTGCTACCGTCGATGTTCCGCACAACTCGCTTTGGGGCGGCAAGATGTTGAAAGAACTGGATTTGGGCAACCGCTTTGGCGTGCATGTCAGCAGCATCATACGTGGCTACAAGAAGATAAACATCCCGTCGGGCAGCAATATCGTATTCCCTCTCGACCAACTCAACGTCATCGGTAATGACGAACAGCTGGCAAAGCTTAATACGGCTTTGCAACAGGAGATAGAGCCGGAGATGATGGACCTTGACGGAAAGGATATGCAGCTGAAGCGATTCGGCATTTCTCCTGACAGCCCGTTTGTCGGGAAGTCGCTCATCACGAGCCATCTGCGCGACAAATACAACTGTATGTTCATCGGTCTGGAGGAGGATGACGACAAACTCATCAATATCACACCACTCTATATGTTCCAGCCAGCGGACATCATATGGGTCGTAGGCGAAGAGGACGACATCAAACGACTCGAACAGGAGATATAAACTATGCTCAACGAGGATAAGAATCTAAAGACATATTACTCTGTCAGGGAGGTTTCTGAGATGTTCGGTGTTTCAGACTCTACCCTGAGGTATTGGGAGACGGAGTTTCCCAATCTGAAACCTCGCGTGGTGCAGTCAAGCAGAGTGCGTATGTATTCGGCCAAGGACCTTGAGGACCTAAGGAAGATTTATAACCTCGTGAAGGTCAGGGGCTTTAAGCTTGCTGCCGCAAAGAAGATGTTACAGACTAACCCCTCCGGTGTTGACCGCACCGCCGACATGATAGAAAAACTAACATCCATAAAAGAAGAGTTACTCAAGATAAAAGCAGCTCTCGATAATATTGTGTGAGAGGTGAGAGGCTTTCAATGTTCCGCTCGGCCCAAAGGGACGCTTTCACAAAGCGAAGCGACTGAAAGAATGTTCAATGTTCAATGTTCAATAAAAACTAAAAATGTACAGCGATCCAAAAGACTGTCTCTATTGTACTAATAACGAGACCCAAAAATCATTGATGATAGAAATCTGTCATCTTCGTGTTTCACGCGTATTCCTGTTCAAGGAGCAGACGTATCATGGCCGTTGCCTCGTGGCATACGACAAGCATGTCAACGACCTCAACGAACTTTCTGACGAGGAGCGCAACAATTTCATGGCCGACGTAGCACAAACCACGCGTGCCATGCAGAAGGTGTTTAATCCTGAGAAGATAAACTACGGAGCATTCTCCGACACTCTCTGCCACCTGCATTTCCATCTTGTGCCAAAATATGTCGGCGGCCCTGACTATCCGGGCCTCTTCCGCATGAATCCGCAGGAGGTATATCTCTCCGACGCAGAGTATCAGGAAATGATAGCAAAGATAAAAGATGCACTGTAATTACCCTCTTCTGTTCGAGAAAAACATCCATACCCTCGTGTGGGGCACTGAGGCGTGGGAGGTGTCTGCCGTTCCCAGCAGTCCGTGCATCGTTGCTAACGGTCCGCTGAAGGGCCGCGACATCATCAGCGTCATCGACGAATTCGGCCCAGACATCCTTGGTGATGCCGTCTATGAGGAGTTTGGCGGCAAGCTGCCGTTGCTCGTGAAATTCATCGATGCCAAGAAAGACCTCTCCATACAGGTGCATCCCGACGATCGCCTCGCCATGGAGCGCCATCAGTGCTTTGGCAAGACCGAAATGTGGTATATCATCTCTGCCGAGCCGGGGGCCTCTATCCTTGCCGGTTTCAAGGAAGAGCTGTCGCCCGATGAGTATAAGCGTCGCGTTGCCGACGGCACCATCGTCGATGCCCTGGCACGCCATGAGGTACATCCCGGCGACGTCTTCTACATCCCTGCCGGACGCGTGCATGCCATTTGCGGCGGTGTATATCTGGCCGAGGTACAGCAGAGCAGCGACATCACCTACCGCCTCTACGACTATAACCGCCCGGGTCTCGACGGAAAGCCGCGACAGCTGCATACGGAACTGGCGGTCGATGCCATCAACTATCGCGTGGAGAAAGACTACCGCACCTATTACGGCAATACCATCGGACGTGCTGCAAAGGTCATCGACACGCCGTTCTTCGATGTTCGCGTGATGGACCTCGACAAACGCTCTCTCGCCAACGGACAGCCGCTGATATTGTCAGGAAGTCCATACGGCTTTCATCGCAAGTTGAAGAAATATAACTCCTTCATCATCTCGATGTGCATCAGCGGCAAGTGCCAGATAACGCTGCGCGCCCTGCAAAATGCCCAAAGCAACGGCGGCGATGCCCTGCCCCACTCCGTCACCCTCTCTGCCGGCGAGAGCTGTCTCATCCCAGCCTGCTGTGCCGACTACGACATCATCCCCATCAGCCTCGACACCCGCATACTCGAAACCCACATCGACCGCAGGAAAAAAGCCTGGTGGAAAAGGATGAGTAGAGTGTAGAGGCAGTTGTAAGTTTATAGTATAAAGTTAATGGCGCAGGATGTTCGAAACATCTTGCGCCATTGTATATATATTAATTCTCGAAGCTCCAGCGGATGCACGGAGGCATCTTTGTTGTCACGCAATAGCATCGCCGCGAGCGCGGAGGTTACTTCCTTCCGAACAAATCCTTTATGCCGTCGATGTCGAAGGCGAGAGAGAAACGGAGGGTCTGGTCAAGAGGATTGCTTGATGCTGTAGAGATGACATAGGCGGCATCCAGCGAGAAGGCACTCATCTTGAAACCGGCACCGACGGTGAAGTATTTACGGTTACCCTTTGTCTCAGCCTCGTCGTGATAACCGGCGCGGACAGAGAAACGGTCGTTATAGCAATACTCCGCACCGACGCTGAGCTGTATTTCCTTCATCTCTTCCTTGAAACCGCCAGGGGCATCGCCGAAACTCTTGAAGATACCGGCAATAGAACCGACGCTATAGTACTTCTCATCAGCATACTGCTCAAGGTTGACAGCTGTCGTAGAACCCTCGGCAACAGCCTTGTTATACTGCTCCATCGTAGGATAGGTAGGCACAAGGAGCTTGTTGATGTCGGTGGCGATGGTGATGGCATTGTATTCGTCGATAGGCACCTTGAGGGATGCACCCAGACGCAGGTTCGTAGGAATGAACTCAGAGCGGTCGGTACCGGTGAGGTTCATCTTAGAACCAATGTTGCTGATATTGAAACCAAGACCGAGCTGACACTCACGCTTGCCGATGTTGATGTAGTTCTGGTAGTAGCCCGCAATGTCAGCAGCAAAGGCACCGGAAGTTTTCTTCTCCTCCGTAGAGCTGTAGGACATGTCGGAGAACATATACCTGACGACAGCACCGAGAGAGAATTTCTCGGACAGCATCATAGAGTAACCGGCATCAATACTCATCTCGTAAGGCTTGATGGTCATATCATAGTTGTCGCTGGTGCCGCCTGACGAAGTATATACCTCACCAAGAGAGAAATAGTGAATAGACGCCGAAACAGCGCTGTAGTCACCAATTCTGTAGTAACCTGACAGGTATGCAATGTTCATGTCGTTGACGAGTTTGCGCAACCATGGGGTGTAGTTAAGCTGCACGCCGGCCCTGGAAATAGCAAACGGATACTTTGCAGGGTTCCAGTATTGTGACGACACATCAGCATCGGTAGCGACGCCCACATCACCCATACCGCCGCCACGGGCATCAGGAGCTATATTCTGACTCACCATAGCCGTATGCACGGGATTGAAGAGCGTTTGCTTGTCCTGGGCATTGGCTGCCATCGTCAGCATAAGGGCTGACAACAGAAAGAGGATTTTGATCTTGTTTGTCATTTATTGAAATTTTATGTTGTTCGACATTTAATATCCTATCAGGAGTTTCTTTGTCTTTGAAACGTATTTTGACTTGTCGCACGAAATTCTTACACGATAGAGGTACATGCCTTGCGTGATACCCGATGCCGTCCACTTGTAGGACGTTGTCGGCTTGGTGGCAGAGAAGGTGTCGCTCCACTCCAACTGACCCACGATGCGGCCAGTCATGTCGATGATTTCGATGTTCACCTCTGCCTCAGAACCTTGCAGGTCGTGGGTAACGTAGAATGTAACGTTCTCGCCCGTCTTAGCAGGATTTGGTGACACAAAGACATCGGCAATAGTCGGTTCAAAGCCCTTCACGACATTGAAGTCGAGAGATATCTGGCTGGTATTGTTGAGCACATCCCAAACACGGAAAGTGAGCGAATGTTTGCCCAAAGAGAGGTTTGGCAATACAAACCACGTAGAACCAGAGGTATAGCTGTCGTCAGCAAAGGTGAAGTTGTCGTTAAGGTTATAGGTCATCTCGGCACTGCCGTCAACAATGAGTTCCATATAGTGTCCTAGTGACGACTCTGCGACATTGATGCCGTCAGCATCGTTTATCTCAGCCACGAAGAACGGCGTGCGACCCACATTGCCGCCATTGACAAACGACGGCGTGTTCAGGTAGGAATGAATGGCAGGACCGATAGAGTCATTCGCCGCAGCCTCAATGCCGTAAGGATACATCGAAGTATCGTGGCCGTTTGCTGACACCATATTGTTCTCGTCCATAGCATGGAGCACTATCAGGCCGTTGGTATTCTCGTCATAGATATCCTTTGGCACACGGAAGGTGAAGCGGAACTGTCCGCCGGTGACTGTCGTAGTGCCCATGAAGATGTTGGAGTCGTAGTCGTCGTATTGGAAACGTGTATCGGCATCGGCTTGTCCGCGACAGGTAATGGTCTGCTTGGCATCCTTCACAGTGCTGTGGAGCTTGCCGTTGAAATCTGATGCCGTCTGGCCATCAAGTGTCTCAATGTGTCCCTCGACGGTAACAGTGCTGAGAGCCTTCGTCTGTATATGGTTACCGGAAGCAATGCCGTTTATCTTATCTACCTTTACCTTACGTGTCGGAATGGCAAGCGACATAGCAGGATCGCCAAGAAGAGCATAGTGATGCTTGTTGACAGTGAGGTCGGAACCTGATTTCACCAACTGATTCTTTGCACGACGCTGAACCTCACCAAGCGTCAATGGCTTACCGTTGCTGTCATAGTCAAACAGATTTTCCATCATGTATTTGTCTATCTTCGCATTATATGTCTCATATACCGCACGGGCAGCACCATAAGAGGCAATAGCACCACCATCCTTGTTCAGCAGCAATTCCTCACCGAGAGTGCTATGGGTATAGTCATAAGGCATTGTCTCACAGGCGGCCATAATCCACAGCGAATAGTTCTCGCCCTTGAATTTCTTCACATCATCAAGCATCAGTATCTTCTCATGGCTTAACTGATTCCAAGAACCGTGACCGCCATAATTCATAATGAGCTGACCATCGTTCTGCAACTGCTTGATAAGAGTCTCAACAATGGGATACCTATTGCCGGTAGAGGTCTTCTTCATGACGTAGGCATCGGCCATAATCTTCGTCACATTATATCCGCCACGGTCTATCATCTCGTCTGCCAAGTCGTTGATAAACTTCATGTGGCTGTTCTCATCACCATCATCGCCAATGAAGGTAATGCCGTTCTGCCAACTGCCTGACGGAGATTTCTCAACGTAATCGACTATCTTATCGACAATCTGCTTTGCTTCTGCATCGGTGGTGACAGGGATGCGCCCTACTCCACAATCCATCTGCATATTGGTCTGCACAATGCCGTCAGCATTTACTGTCATACCGTCCTGCAATATGGCAACGAAGTCATCGATAGGCACTGCTCTCGTTTTGTCGTAGGAATTATATGTTTCATAGACAAGGAGGTAATCGTCAACAGAATAGTCTCCCGTCATGGTCTTCATCCTGTTGTCCCACATACAGTCGCCAAGCAGAAGGACATTCTTCACACCGCCGTCACTGCTCTTGTCATAGAACATCTTCAGGTAACGACGATAAGCAGACACATCGGGCGTGCCGCTGGAGAACTCATTATATAATTCGTTGGCAGGGACAATGCGATATGTCATGCCGTCGTGTGAGGCATGAAGGTCACCAAGACGCTTTGCCTGATTGTACAGTTTCTTTGATGTCGGAATGATGATGACGTAATCCACAGCCTCGTCAGCATGGTGGTTCTGGTTTGATACATTTTCCACATACTCTGCCGCAGGCAAACTGTTGCTGAGGGCGTATGACTTAGGATTACTGAATGTTGCCAGTATATAATCGATTCTTATCGGACCGCCGCTATTGCACGCCACAGTGACAGGCAACGTACCAGAGCCACCACACGTAAGCGTAACAGTGCTGAACATTGTTACATGTTCGTCGGAACTTGTCCTTATATTGCCGCTCTTGCTTGCCTCCCCTACGGAAACAGTATAGCCTGCATTTGTTGCCGTAAGAACCGCTGTAACGGTAATTGTACCCGGGTCGTCAGGAATAGAGAGGTTTATTGTCTTTGAATTACCTGCCGCAATTGTCTCTGCCTCCACCAGTTCACGCCCCATCTCATGCCACGCAAAACCATCACTCTCGTACAAATCGTGATAGGCAGCACCATTTGCAACAGCACTGCCGAGCAACTCTGCTTCAGAACACTCCTTTCGCGCTCCGTCTGTCTGGGTGATGAAATAATATCCGTAGTCGGAATATGGATTCCTGGTGCGTGTCGTAGCAGTGTTGTCGGTATATGAAACAGGGCCGTAGGCATAGAAATACAACTGCCCGTCTTTTGGACACACAGCTACTTCCGGCAAATCGTCGTGTTCCGCGATCCACTCTTGCGTCAGCTGTTCTGGCACCAATGCGCCACCAAAGCCATAGACCTTCACCTTAGAGATATCGGAGAACCCTGCCTGAGAGATAACATCGGACGTCAGGCGACATATGCCAGTCTCGCTGACACGAATCTTTGCCCATGTGCCTGAGGCTAATACAGACGACGAAGAATAGGAAGACGCTGTCGTCGTCAATGCTGAAGCACGCGTTGCTGACCTCGCAGCATTCTGGGATGCATCGGAATTGCGAGTTGCTACACTCCACTGTGGAATGTAATCGGTAACCTCATACAATCTTCCGTCACGCTCAACTATAGGATTGAAAGAAGCACGCAGAACGGCCTCCTTTCTATCTGTAAAAATGTCATAACTGACTGTCGGGCGTTCAGGAAGAATGATATTCTCCCTCTTTATCTTTTTGCGATATTTTCGTGCAAACTTGCGCTTCAAAGGAGTATAGTCAGGATAAAGGATTCGCATGATGTAAGTGGAATCCTTATAATTTCCGGACAAGGGAAGGAACTCATTCTTGGGTTCGTCCATCTCCTTGCTCGCCAGCTTATACAAATCTTGCGCCGACACCATAATTGGCATCAGCAACAAAAGAAATATAATACGTATTATCTGCACCAAAAATCTAATATCTTCTTTTCGTTTATGAATCCCTCGATGTGGTCATCAGGCTTTACAGGGCCCACGCCCACTGGGGTTCCGGTATATATCATATCTCCCGTTTTGAGAGTGAAGTATTGCGATATGTAGCTTATCAGACGGTCTATGGAGCAAAGCATCTCTACAGTGTTTCCTTTCTGTTTCAGTTCTCCGTTCATCAGCATTGAGAAATCCACAGTTGGGCGTTCCTTTCCCTTCATCTGCTGCTCGTTCAGCACGCTCTCTTTGGGAATCCACTCTCCTATCACTGCTGCTCCGTCAAAGCCTTTTGCTATCTCCCAAGGCTGTCCTTCTTCCCTCAGCGCCTTCTGCATATCACGCGCCGTGAAGTCTATTCCGACAGTGAAAGCATCGTAGTAGCGATGTGCAAACTGCTTTGGAATGCTTTTTCCTAAGCGACAGATACGCACCACAACCTCTGTCTCGTAGTCTATGCGCCCCATGAAATCTGGCACGAAGAACGGTTTTCCGTCTTTCAGCAACGAAGAATCGGCTTTCGTGAAGATGACAGGATTGCGTTCCATGTCATTATCAGAAGAGCCAACTCCCTTTTGTAATAACGCAGTTTTTATCTCTTTATTGTGCTGAGCATAGTTCATGCCCACAGCGAATATTTTCATTTTTATTTTATTAAGTTTTATTTTCCTTCTTCACACCCCTTTTCACTCCCTTTCTTCACTCCCCTTAAAGAAAAAATGCGCCAGCGCCCCAAGGCACTGACGCATCTATTGTCGTAATAATCTTTTTCTTAATCTGCCTGCAGAGAGAATCTCTTAAATGCAATAACAGTCAGATCCTTGTCAGCAGACTTTAGATAATCTGTTACAGTCATCTTAGAGTCCTGGATGAACTCCTGATTGAGCAGACAAGCCTCCTTGTAGAACTTGTTGATACGTCCGTTAACGATACCCTCAAGCATCTGTGCAGGAATACTTGCAGCCTTCTCAGCAGAAACAGTAGCAATGATTTCCTTTGCCTTAGCAACGTCCTCAGCTGTAATCCATCCCTTAGCCATGTTAGACTCCATGTGATCCTCAGAGTCAACGTGTGCTGGGTTGATACCAGCCTTCTTCAGAGCGTTGTCAACAGCCTTCTGTACCTGCTCCTGCTTTGTCTTCTCACGAGCAACAGTCTTCTCCTCCTCAATGATTTTTGGATCAACGTCAGCCTCGCTGAGAGCTACTGGTTTCATAGCTGCTACCTGCATAGCAACAGCGTGTGCCTGCTCTTCTGCTGGCTTGTTGGTCTGTACCATTGTGCAGAGAGTGTTCTTGTTCATATGGTTATAGCAAGATACATTCTCACCCTCGAGGTAGAGGTATCCGTCCAGTTCCATCTTCTCACCTGTTACACCAGATCTCTCTGTAATAGCTGCAGCAACGGTCTGTCCGTTAGCAAGTGTCAGGTTATTAACCTCATCGATGCTCTTAGCCTTTGCAGCAACAGCAGCATCGAGGATATCCTGTGTCAGCTTTATGTAGTCAGCACCGTTAGCAACGAAATCGGTTTCACACTTCAGAGCGATAATAGCACTGAATCCGTTAGCGCTCTTAACGAGTACACAACCATTTGATGTCTCACGATCACTACGCTTCGCAGCGATTGCCTGACCACGCTCACGGAGGATCTCCTTAGCACGATCCATATCGCCGTCAGCCTCTGTCAGAGCTTTCTTCACGTCAGCAAGACCAGCGCCTGTCATAGCACGCAGAGTCTTGATGCTTTCCATTGTTATAGCCATTGTAATAACTAATTTTTTAAGTGAAATAAATTAAATGTAGAAACCAGATTACTCAGCATCCTCTGCCTTTTCTTCAGCTACCTCAGCCTCTTCTGCCTCTTCAGCAGCCTTCTTTGCAGACTTTCTTGTAGCCTTCTTCTCTGACTTCTCAGCTGGCTCCTCGTCATCTTCTGGAGCAGCAGCCTCTGCAACCTTCTCTACCTTCTTGATGCGTGGCTTATCCTCCTGCTCAGCAGCTGCCTTTTCGTCAGCCTTCTCAGCCTTACGCTCTGTGAGACCCTCGTTGATAGCGTCACACATTGCATTGAGGATTACCTCTACTGAATCCTTTGCATCGTCGTTTGCTGGGATAGCATAGTCAACATCGTTAGGATTTGTGTTGGTATCAGTGATTGCAAATACAGGGATATTAAGACGATGAGCCTCCTTAACAGCGATGTGCTCTTTCTCGATATCAACGATGAAGAGTGCTGATGGCAGACGTGTAAGGTCAACGATAGAACCAAGGTTCTTCTCCAACTTAGCACGCTGGCGAGAAATCTGGAGCAACTCACGCTTTGAAAGATTAGCGAAAGTACCGTCAGAAGTCATCTTGTCGATGGTAGCCATCTTCTTGATAGCCTTACGTATTGTCTGGAAGTTTGTAAGCATACCACCAGCCCAACGCTCGTTAACGTATGGCATCTGTACGCTCTGTGCCTTCTCAGCAACAACGTCCTTTGCCTGCTTCTTTGTAGCAACAAAGAGAATCTTCTTACCCTGTTTAGCTATATTCTTCAGTGCTTCTGCAGCCTCATCAATCTTAACGACTGTCTTGTTAAGGTCAATGATATGGATGCCATTGCGTTCCATGAAGATGTATGGAGCCATTGCTGGATTCCATTTACGCTTGAGGTGTCCGAAATGACAACCTGCCTGAAGTAACTGTTCAAAATTTGTTCTTGACATAATGTTCTTTTTAAAATTGTTTACTTTCTTTTTTAATTGCTATTTTAAGCAACCAACACACTGGGTAGCCTACACATTATTATATTATAATGGCGTGTGTAGAGTCTCAGGTGTTTAGATGCTAAACTAAGTCTGCTATTAACGCTTAGAGAACTGGAAGCGGCGACGTGCCTTTGGACGACCTGGCTTCTTACGTTCTACCTCACGTGCATCACGTGTCAGGAAGCCATGATCCTTCAGTTTCTTCTTATCTTCAGCATCAACCTTTACCAGTGCACGTGCAATAGCGAGTCTGAGAGCCTGAGACTGACCTGTAAAGCCACCGCCATCAAGATTAGCCTTGATATCGTACTTTCCAGTTGCCTCGAGCAGCTCCAATGGCTGCTTTACAACGTACTGCAGGATAGCAGATGGGAAATATTCTGTTATATCTACCTTATTGATAGTTATCTTACCGGTGCCCTCTGACATATATACGCGTGCAACAGCACTCTTGCGGCGACCGATTGCGTTTATTACTTCCATTGTATCTTACTTTGTGTTTATTTATACTGATTGATATCGATTGCCTTAGGCTTCTGAGCCTCTTGCTTGTGCTCAGCGCCCTCGTATATGTAGAGGTTATTCATCAGAGAACGTCCCAGTATGCCTTTTGGAAGCATACCCTTTACAGCGTGACGGAGCATCTTCTCAACGCCACCATTCTTCTTACGCAGTTCAGCAGGAGTATTGAAACGCTGACCACCTGGGTAACCAGTGTAACGTGTGTAAACCTTATCGGTTTCTTTCTTACCTGTGAAGACTACCTTTTCTGCGTTAATTATAATAACATTGTCACCACAATCAACATGCGGAGTAAAGGTTGGCTTGTACTTACCACGAAGCAGTTTTGCCACTTTCGAAGCGAAACGTCCAACTACCTGATCAGTAGCATCAACAACGACCCACTCCTTCTTCGCTGTTTCCTTGTTGATGGAAATTGTCTTGTAACTTAAAGTGTTCATTCTTAAGTTTCTTTTAAAATTACTTTATTAATATACATTCTTCGGAGTCGGATTCACTAACCGTAGGCGCGGCCAAACGCCGTACTATTAACACCTTCTCCAATGGGTGGGGCTCTAAGTGTACCCCAGCGGTTCTCTCAAACCATGAAACCAAGCGCCGGTAGTCTAGGTCGACGCAGTTTCGGGTTGCAAAGGTATAAAAAATTCCTCACATACAACGTGCGTATATGCGAGGAAGATATAACTTTTATGCTTTTTTAACAGTTTTGCTACCTATTTCTTCTTTTCTTGCCTTTGTCTGACAGCTTCGAACATCAAAATTGCGGAAGAAACAGAAACGTTTAGGCTATCGAGTTTTCCACACATCGGAATGCGGATATGCCTGTCTGCAGCCTCGCGCCATTGTGTTGTGAGACCTGTTGCCTCTGTTCCCATCACAATAGCTGTCGGACGCTTCATGTCTGTATCATAATAGAGCGACGAATCCTGCAACTGGGCGGTAAGAATCTGAATGCCTTTTTCTTTTAGCCAGGCGATACATTCCTCACTCGTGCATGCTACAACAGGCACAGTAAACGCTGCTCCTATAGAGGCCCTTATCAGATTAGGATTATACAAATCCGTCAGCGGGTCACAGATTATCACTCCATCAATGCCTGCAGCATCTGCAGAGCGCAGTATAGCCCCCATATTTCCTGGCTTTTCAACAGATTCCAGCACTATGTACAAGGGGGGCTCCCCCATTCTGTTTTCGAGGTCTTTCAACGTGTGCTGTCGGGTCTTCACTATGGCCACCATACCTTCTGTCGAACCACGATAGGCTATCTTTTCATACACCCTCGAAGAAACTTCTACAACCTCTATGCCATCAGTAGGGATATTCTTCAAGTCATCACCACATTTCTCGCAGTCGGCAAAGATAGTCTGCACCTCATAGCCGGCATTGATGCAATGGAGCAGTTCTCTTTGCCCTTCAACCACAAAGAGTCCCACCTGCCGCCTGACCGCAGATTTCTGCTGCAACAGCAAGAGGTGCTTTATGCGTTCGTTCTGTAAAGAAGTAATCTCCAAGCCCTATTTAAACTTTAAACTCTAAACTTTAAACTTTAAACTCTAAACTCTAAACTCTAAACTATCCCTACTCCCTGTTTGCTCTCTTTCTCTCCAGGTGGTCGAGGATTACCTTTCTCATTCGGATGCTCTTTGGGGTACATTCCACGAGTTCATCCTCCTTTATGTATTCCAGACATTCCTCCAGCGACATCACAGTCTTCGGAATGATACGAGCCTTGTCGTCAGAACCGGAAGCACGCACATTAGTAAGTTGCTTAGCCTTGGTAACATTTATGACAAGGTCTATCTCGTGAACATGCTCTCCTACAACCTGTCCGCCATAGACGTCCTCACCTGGGTCAATGAAGAATTTTCCTCTGTCCTGCAACTTGTCTATAGAATATGCATACGCATTACCTGTTTCCATTGCAATCAGCGAACCATTCTGGCGTCTCTCTATATCACCCTTGTAAGGCTGATACTCCTTAAAACGATGTGACATAATCGCCTCACCCTGTGATGCTGTCAGGATATTGGTTCTCAAACCTATCGTACCACGGGAAGGGATATCGAAATCAATATTCACTCTGTCGCCTTGGGTTTCCATTGAGGTCATCTCGCCCTTTCTGCGGGTTACCATATCAATCATCTTGCTTGCGAACTCTTCTGGCACATTGATATTCAGTTCCTCGACAGGCTCGCAGCGCACGCCGTCAATCTCCTTATATATTACCTGTGGCTGTCCCACCTGCAGTTCATACCCTTCACGACGCATTGTCTCGATGAGCACAGAAAGGTGCAACACACCACGTCCGCTGACTATCCACTTATCAGTGCTATCGCCAAACGGTTCTACACGGAGAGCCAGGTTCTTCTCTATTTCCTTTTGCAGGCGGTCATTGATGTGTCTTGACGTAACCAGCTTACCCTCCTTGCCGAAGAAAGGTGAGTCATTAATGGTGAAGAGCATTGACATCGTAGGCTCATCAACAGAGATAGTAGGCAATGCCTCTGGGTTTTCTATGTCGCACAATGTATCACCAATTTCAAAATGTGACAGTCCTATAACGGCACAGATATCGCCTGAAGAAACCTCTTCCGTAGCATGATGTCCCATGCCGTCAAAGGTATGCAGTTCCTTAATCTTTGTCTTCTCCGTACTGCCGTCGCGATGGGATATTGTTATCGGCATGCCAGCCTTCAGGGTTCCCCTGTGCACACGCCCCACAGCAATACGGCCTGTGTATGTAGAATAATCCAGCGATGTTATCAGCATCTGCGGAGTACCCTCAAGTTTTTCAGGTGCAGGAATAACCTCAACAATCTTGTCGAGCAGATATTCGATGTTGTCAGTAGGCTTCTTATAATCCTCTGACATCCAACCCTGCTTTGCGGAGCCATACACAACAGGGAAATCAAGCTGGTCTTCTGTAGCATTGAGGGCAAACATCAGGTCGAATACCATTTCATACACCTCCTCAGGACGGCAGTTAGGCTTATCTACCTTATTCACTACTACGATAGGCTTCAGTCCTATCTCCAGAGCCTTCTGCAGCACGAAACGCGTCTGTGGCATAGGACCCTCAAAGGCATCGACAAGCAGTATGCAGCCGTCTGCCATATTCAGCACACGCTCCACCTCACCTCCGAAATCAGAGTGCCCCGGGGTATCAATGATGTTAATCTTTGTGCCCTTCCAATTGATAGACACATTTTTCGACAGAATCGTTATTCCGCGTTCGCGCTCAAGGTCGTTGGCGTCCAACACCTGGTCGGAGTTATTCTGTCCGTCACGGAACAGCTTACCAGCAAGCATCATCTTGTCAACAAGAGTCGTCTTGCCATGATCTACATGGGCAATGATAGCAATATTTCTGATACTTGCCAAGCCGCTTGATTGGGTATTATTGGTATCCATAGTTATCAATCTTTATATCATTTGGGCTGCAAAATTAACACTTTTTTTTCGAATACACAAATATATTTTACAAAAGTTTCGTTATAGTAGTTTGTCAAAAAGCCCATTTTCAAAAGCTCCACTCCCCCTATCATACCCTTCTCACTCCCCTATCACTCCCTTCTCACTCCCTTCTCACTCCCCTATCAAATAAAAAACTCCGAAACAACTTATAAACATGTAGTACTATACTCCAACACATGTAATGTCGACCTCCTAAGCAGGCAGTAAGGAACTTATATGGAGCGTCTATTCATGTGCGGTAGAAGTCCGTCAGATGTTCGGTATATGTCCGGTAAAACACCGGACATATACCGGACAAGTACCGAACAAGTACCGAACATATACTGAACATCAATTAAACAAAGAGCGAAGAAAGATTAAAGGTTTATTGAAGATTTATTAAAGGTTTATTGGAGATTTATTGGAGATTATCTGATGATTTATTAGAGACAGGCTTTTGCGCTTCCGCCGATGCGCACGATTTTGTCCGTCGAAGAAAAAAAGCCCACGCAGAGTAAAATCTACGTGAGCAAATATCTAATGTTCATTGACTTCGTCGATAATCTTAAATCCTCCCAGAGTCCTGCATCCTTCCCGCAGGGGCAACTTCGGACAGGACTCTTAGGTCGTCTTTAAGCTCATTCGTCTGGGAACTCTCCATTCTTGATGTAGTTCACGATAAACATCACGTCTTGAATGTTAATCTTGCCATCATTGTTGACATCAGCTGCTTCTGTTGCATCCTCCGTGCCAAGAATGATCTTAGTAACGAAGATAGCATCTTTTATATTCTCTTCACCATCACCATTTACATCACCACGAAGAGCGCCTATAACTGTATTTACTTTAAAAGAAGAATTAACAGGCTTAACATCACTGCCATCCATTTGGGTTAGCACAATATTATCCACACTACCTATTAGTGGACTTGAAGCCGACGAAACTGTAGATTCAACTGTCAAGTCTACTATAGAACCACTGTTTCCATAAAACTCCGAATTGCTCATAGAGAAACAAACCAATCGATAGCAACCATCGCCAATTTTCTCTACCGATAAGGTATGATCATTCATCTTTCTATTCCCATTCAACTTAACATCCAACTTACCATTTTTGTCAAGAGCAACTTTGATGCCATTGGGCAGATTAAGGTCAAATTGGAAAGCACAAAATTTGTTTTCTGGATTTGCCAGTTTTATGCTAACAAGTTTTTGTGTACCAACATTGATGCCAAAATTGTCAATATAAACTATGTCACCTGACTGAGCTTTTCCACTCAAAGCGGTTAGCAGACATAAAGCTATTGTAATTATAATCGTTCTCATTGTTATATCTGGTATAATTAATTAAAACTATTCTTCATTCTCTATATATTTCTTTTTCGAAAATCTGCTTTATCGTCCGTTCTTCATAATAATATTCACTATCACAACGGCATCTGAGACGGTCACCTCACCATCACTATTGACATCGGCTGCATCGCGGTTGAAATTGTCTCCAGGCTGTTTTAAAACATAATTAATAACGCTCACAATATCGCTCACATTCACCAAGCCATCTCCATTAGCATCACCTAATAGTATATCTGCTGACTTATTAACTGTAATTGCGAATGGCACATAATCAAGTAGGCTCTGTGTACCATCCTGTTGGGTGAAGATGGCATTTTCGATAGTTGCATTATAGTCAGCCTCAGAATAATTCTCGCTTGCACGCAGCGTAGCATTAACTAAAGTTCCATAGAGTTCGGCAATAGATGTATTATTTGCAGAAATACAAACAAATCTATACTTATTTACATCTGTATACTGATGATCTGGCAATTTCGATACAGACAGTACATGACTACCATCATTGCAGCGGTTACCAAGAAAAGCATTAAAGTTATCATCATTATCTGTGGTCAACCTAAATCCCAATGGAACAATCAGGTCGAACTGGAAGGCTGTAAAATCACTAACAGTATTCTGTAGCCCTACAGCCAGTGTTGTAGTTCCACCAGGTTGCACTATATTGCCTGTGACATAGAGTTTATTATTGGCTGTTATGTCGCCGCCATGTAGTTCCTCTATATTCCTGAACTTCTTCCATCCTCCTGTATTCTGATAGAGTGTCTTCGTACCATCTGGAACTATGAGTGTCACATCGTCGTAGTGAATATCAGTGTAAAATGACCAATTACTATAATAGCCATAGACATCTTGTATAACATTTGCCCCCATAGGAATAACAGAGGATAGGTTCATCGGGGTCATGATATTACTATAAATCTTGGTCAGATTATAGCATGACCCTAGGAAGCCACCACCCAATTGGGTTACGTTGGCTGGAATTGTTATCTCCATCAGCGAATAACAATCGGAGAATGCCCCGGAGCCTATACTGTCCAGACTCTCTGGTAATACAAATGAAGGAATGTTGTAGCATTTATAGAAGGCATTGTCACCGATTGTCTTCAACCCCTCATTCAGTTGAACGGAAGTCAGCCCTGAACAACCATAGAAAGCTCCATTGCCTATGGTTGTAAGACTCTGTGTATTGGTAAACGATGTCAGCGCAATACAATTATAGAAAGCATTGTCTCCAATGGACGTTATATTAGCTGGTAGTGTAAGCCTTGATATATTCTGACAGTTGTAGAATGCCCCGTTACCAATTTCCAATGGTTTGTTATCGGTACGTTCGTCAGACTTCACAATAGTCAGTGCAGTACATCCGCTGAAAATATCTTCAGGTAAACATTCAACCTTTGCTCCGATAGTAACCTTTTCTATATTTGTACAGTTTTTAAATAAGCCTTGACCAACTGCCTCAATAGCATTGTAGGTTATTACATTTAATTTGCTACATTTTGCAAAGGCGTTATCACCTATTTTCTTTATACCTTCTGGGATAGTGACCTTTGTCAACTCGGGCAAGTTGGCAAAAGCACTTTCTCCTATTTCCTGTAATCCTGCCGGCAACGATATTGTATTTAATTTTAAATCATTTCTACCAAAAGCATTGTCTCCAATTCGAATCAGGCTGGTTGGGAAGTTTATCTTCGTTACATTGCCTGCATAGTTATGATTATAGTCAATATACAATGTACTGATGAATCCGTCAACGATACTGGTAGTTCCTTCGCGAAAAGTGAGTGTAGCTGGTGAAGCGTCAGCCACTCCGCTCGTTCCATCATAACGCACAGCTATATGTCCCATATACTTGATGCCATCCACAGCAGGAAGATTGTCCTCCCACAGAGTGTTTTGGAAACTGGTATAATCCACCTGCATCAAGGCTGAGGAATAGTTTACTTCTGACAGAGTGTTACAATTTGCAAAAGCTCCAGCGGAAAGACTTGTCAAGCTTTCAGGCAAAGCCACCGATGACAACATACTACAACCATTGAAGGCATCTTTTCCTATATAATGCAGATTATTAGACAAGCGAACGCTGCTCAACATCATACAACCATTGAAAGCGTTTTCTGGAATCGTGTCAAGGGTAAGCAGAGAGAGTGGCTCTCCATCATTTCCCAGAAGTTTGCAATTTGCGAAAGCACCCTGACCAATATACTTCACTTGGTCCAAGCCTTTAACCTGTTGCAATCTTTCACAATATGAGAAAGCACCTGCTCCGACGGAGTCAACACTCGTCAAATCTATTTCTTTCATATTTTCACAACTTGAGAATGCATAGTCATCAACATGTTTCAATCCACCTGGGAACTCCACACTCTTCAGTTCTTTGTTCCCACTACATACACTTGAAGCCGCTTTTGTAACACTCATCGGAAGAACTAAATGCTTGTATGATTTACCAGAGAAGACTCCTGCAAGGTTAGGACCATGGTAATAATAGTAATATTTGGGAGCAATGCCAAGAGTGTGGCCCGTACTGATACTTTCATCCTCCGTTAAGTAATAATAGTTATAACGGCTTTCAAATCCGGTATCACTAATACCACTGGAACCACCAGACTTGTAGCACCCTCCATCGTAAACCAATGTAACATCCTTCAGGTCAAGTGACTCTAACGAAGCTATCTTGCCATTACCTTCAACAAGGTATGCAAGGTCAACACTATTCATCGGTCCACTGATCTTCAGGCGTTTAATCTCTTCATCGTCCAGTTCTATCAGAGCCAGACGCAAGTCACCAGCCTCTTCAAGTTCAACTGAGATTTGTCCTTCTGTCCAATCTGTGGTATCCTCACTACCATCACTTATACTGCCAGCTATGAAGAACTGCTTCCATCCGTCTGCTTGACGGAATGCATCCTCGGTGCCTTTGGGCACATATAGGAGTACTTTTGACGCATTATTTATCAAAGTTCCAACACTGATTGGTGCAGGCAGGTTGCAATAGATAACTTTACCTGCCAAAGCGTAACTGCCAATGGAAGTTACCGTTGAAGGGATAGTCATAGTTGACAAACCTGTATTATAGAAAGCATAGCCTCCTATTGTTATCAACCCTTCTGGTAAAGTAATGGATCTTAAATTAGAACAACCATAAAAAGCACTGCTTCCTATCTCTGTCACACTATTTGGAATTTCAATTGAGGTAAGCCCCGTGCATCCTTGGAAAGCGTTACTACCAATTGATATCACACTATTAGGAATGACAATTGAAGTAAGCCCCGTGCATCCATAAAAAGCACTGTTCTCTATCTTTGCTATACTGTTAGGAATTTCAATAGATGTAAGGCTTGTACAATTGTAGAAAGCACTGCTCCCTATCTCTGTCACGCTGTTTGGTATTGTTATCGACTTCAGATTCTTGCAGCCAGAGAAAGCATAGGTATTAATCTTCTTAACATTGGTAAAATATTTGAATTCGTCGAAACTTTCTAAATCCGTCAAATCACGAAAAGAAATCTCTGTTACCATTCGTGCTTCACCCATGTTTATTTCGCCATCACCATTGAGATCCCATTTGCTGACGCATGCCTGCTTAGCCACGGGGTCAGCAAACTGAATATTCGTCATTTCCTCAACTGTTCCTCCCATCTCTACAATATTAGTAAAACTCCAACCATTGTTCTGATAAGCTTTGCTCTTTAGGAAAGGAATGTAAAGTGTCGCTGATTGTAGCGTAGAAGAATCAAAAAAAGCTCTTGTGCTGGATGGTGGTGTTTCGATGTATGATGTTATCGTTTGCAAACCTGTACAACCAGAGAAAGCATAGCTTCCAATATATGTCACATTATTGGGAATCTCTATGGCAGTAAGGTCAGAACAATTGTAAAAAGCATGGTCTCCTATAGAATCAACATCCTCTCCAATCATAATAGAACTGAATTTGGAGTATGCAAGTGCACCTTTTATTGGTCGAAAATGAGATGGATAAGAAGAAATATTACAATTAATTGAGAGTTCTCCAGTACAGCCATAAAAAGCATTACCTCCTATATTTTTTACACTATTTGGAATAGTGACAGAGACAAGATTTGAGCAACCATAGAAAGCAATATAACCTATTGATTTAACGCCGTTGGGAATAACCAAATCTTTTATTTCGCTGCCATTTAAATATAGACTATGAGCATAATATAATGGATTGGCACTGTAATTCGAGCTAAGAAAGTCACTGGAGAATTTTATATTACACCACGCTCCTAAGTCTGTGATATGAACTGATTTCAGACCAGAGCAACCAGAGAAAGCTTCAATTCCAATACTTGTTACACTGTTGCCAATATATACGGATGTAAGACCAGAGCAACCAGAAAAAGCTTTTTCTCCGATGCTTGTCACGCTATTAGGGATATCAATGGATGTAAGGCCTGTACAGTCAGAGAAAGCGTATTTTCCTATGTATTTCACACTGTTGGGAATAGTAATGGAAGAAATAGAACTGTTATAAAAAGCATAGTCTCCAATAGAGTCAATATCCTCAGCTAACGTAACTGAATTGAATTTAGAACCTGCAAATGAGCCATTACAATTAACGATGAGTTCACCAGTACATCCTGAGAAGGCATAACCGCCAATGTTTGTTACACTGCTTGGAATGGTTATTGAGGTAAGGCCTGAGCAGTTTTGAAAAGCATAACGATCTATCGTTTCCACACTATTGGGAATTTCAATTGATGTCAGACCCGTGCAATCAGAGAATGCATATTTTCCTATTGATTTCACACTGTTAGGAATAGTAATGGAAGTAATAGAACTGTTATAAAAAGCATAGTCTCCGATAGAGTCAATACCCTCGGCTAACGTAACTGAATTGAATTTAGAACCTGCAAATGAGCCATAACTTGATGATGATACAGAAGGTAGAGAAGGCATAACCGCCAATGTTTGTTACACTGCTTGGAATGGTTATTGAGGTAAGGCCTGAGCAGTTTTGGAAAGCATAACTGCCTATTGATTTCACACTGTTAGGAATAACAATAGAGGTAAGATTTGTGCAGCCGGAGAATGCATATTTTCCTATTGACTTCACACTATTGGGAATAGTAATAGATGTAAGATTAGAACAACCATAGAAAGCATAGTCTCCGACAGAGTCAACACCTTCGGCAATATTAACTAAACTAAATTTTGAGTTGTAAAATGCGCCATAACTTTCTGACGATGCCGATGGTATATTACAATTGACCGTGAGTTCACCCGTGCAGCCAGAGAAGGTATAACCGCCAATATTTGTTACACTGCTCGGAATGATAATAGAGGTAAGGCCTGAGCAACCATAGAAAGCATAACGTCCTATTGATTTCACACTTTTAGGAATAGTAAGAGAAGTGAAACCTGTGCAGCCAGAGAATGCATAGTCTCCGATAGAATCAACGCCTTCGGCTAACGTAACTGAGCTAAATTTTGAGTTGTAAAATGCGCCATAAATTGATGATGATGCAGAAGGTATGTTGCAATTAACTGTGAGGTCACCTGTGCAGCCAGAGAAGGCATAACCGCCAATGTTTGTTACACTGCTTGGAATGGTTATTGAGGTAAGGCCTGAGCAGTTTTGGAAAGCATAACTGCCTATTGATTTCACA
>CAJODL010000004.1:0-85376 GCA_905233165.1 uncultured Prevotella sp. | reverse complement strand
AATTTTGAGTTGTAAAATGCGCCATAAATTGATGATGATGCAGAAGGTATGTTGCAATTAACTGTGAGGTCACCTGTGCAGCCAGAGAAAGCATACATCCCTATGTATGTCACACTATTTCCTATGGTAACGGACTTTAGACTTGAATAATTTTCGAAAACTTCGATTCCTATAGAGTCTACACCATCAGCAATCTTAATAGAGCTGAATTTGGAATTAGCAAATGTGCCCTTATTAGGAATATTACAATTGACAATTAGTTTACCAATACAACCGTAGAAAGCGCTACTACCGATGGATGTCACACTTTTTGGAATTTCAACAGAGGTAAGACCTGTGCAACCGGCGAAAGCATACTCTCCTATGGATGTCACACCGTTTGGAATTTCAATAGAAGCGAGACCAGAGCAGCCAGAGAAAGCACGACTTCCAATATATATCACACTATTGGGAATTTCAATAGAAGCGAGACCAGAGCAATTCCTAAAAGCTTCATTACCTATATATGTCACACTATTGGGAATGGTAATTGATGTAAGTCCAGAACATTCATAGAATGCCAAACTACCAATTGATTTTACGCTGTTGGGGACTATAACAGAGGTAAGACCTGAGCAATTCCTAAAAGCTCCATTACCTATATATGTCATGCTTTGGGGGATAACGATAGATGTCATGTCACTATAACAAAAAGCATAGTCTCCAATAGAATCAACACCTTCAGTTATCTTAATAGAACTGAATTTTGAATAGTAAAATGCACCTTTGTAATACTCTGATGTAGAAGGAATATTACAATTGATGGTGAGTTCACCAGTGCAACCATAGAAAGCACTACTGCCCATTGATTCCACACTATTTGGAATTTCAATTGAGGTGAGACCAGAGCAACCATAGAAAGCCCAGCTTTCTATGGTTGTCACAGTGTTGGGAATTGTAACAGATGCGAGATTTGTACAATTATAAAAAGTTTTGTTACCAATAGATGTCACACTATATGTTACATCATTGTACACAACTTTCTCGGGAATTACTATACTGCCAGTATATTTAGAACTGTTTAATATAACTACGGCCTCTTTAGTGCTTGAATTAAGACTGTAATTGATGCCGTCAATCAATGTTGCACGACATGCTAATAGCGGCAATAGTGCCAGAAAAAGTAATGTAATGATTTTTTTCATGATGATATAATGTTTAAGCTATTTGACAAATAGAATTTACTTACCTTTAACTCATGGTAGTTTTATTGTCTCGCAGTAGCCCAAACAGAGACAGTAGTACTTCAAAGAGGTGATAGCATTAGGCATGAAAAAAGCGGGGCAACTGTACCTGTTACTCGTCCCGCAGACCTAGGCTCTAGCATTGCCATTCACAGTAGAACGAGCAACGCAGAAGCCCACGCCGATGTGTATAATATACCCCTATCCCTTCGGACGTAGGCTATTTATAACACCCTAATAGGCATCTATCGTTGCTTTGCTCTTTGACTGTGATTGAATTTGCTAGATTCGGTCTACCAAAGACAAAGCGTAAGATAAACGCTTTTCCAATAAAATGCACCTGTTATTCATTTCCGCTGCACGCAGCTTGTATGAATATGCAGGCGCTGCAAAGTTAAGAATAAATTTTAAATCGCACAAAAAAAACTGTAAAAAAAGTTCACTTTTTCTTCCTGTGTGCGTACACGGAATAAAGTTTAAAGTTTAGAGTTTAGAGTTTATAGTCAGTTTTAAAGTATGGAGTTGAGAGTTTTAGTATTCAAAAAATAAGTTTTTCGCGTTTAACCCCTCCCCCTCTCCCTCTGTATGGCTGTAAGGCTCATGAACACTGGGCTCACGCTGAGGGAGGGGTACTTTTGACCACTCCCTCAACCTCTCCCTCAACTACTAATAATAAATTTATAAGTATTTTTCAACAAATTCTGTTGGTGATAATACGTATATTTTTGATGTATCAGCTCCACTATAATCACGCAGATTGATGGTAATAAGCACATCGCATTTAGCTTGAAGAGCACATTGGTATTGCAAACTATCTTCTATATCATCGAACCTTGAATCGTTCGTTCCCGTAATAATATTTTTATGACTCAAGCCTGCGGTCGACACCATCTGCAGTACTGTACCCAGAGTCATTCGAAGTTTTTCTGTTTGTTCTGGACGATAAATGCCTTGACGTTTTAATTCCATACGAATTAGATATGTCAAAGTTAATACACTTCCCACTGAAATAACTGCTTTCAATCTACCATCTTCGATGGCATCAAGAATACAACTTACTGCTTGATACTCTCTTCTCTTCTCAAAATATTCGAGAAAAATATTTGTGTCAAGGAATACTTTCATCTTCCCTTGTAAAGATTATAGATTGTACTTTTCTTGCATATATCCATCCAAAAGCTGTTCCTCTGTTGCTCCAGAATCAAATATTCCGCAAAGTGACTCATGACGATAGTTATGCTTTCTTCTGTTTTTCTTAACTGAAGCTATTAATTGTTGAGCATACAATGTCAACTGTTTTTGCAATAATTTAACATTGTATGACTTTGGGATATTAACCGATACATTTATCGTCCTTGTATCCATAATCGCTATATTTTATTTGTTTCTGCTGCAAAATTACAACTATTTTTCAAACTAACAAAGAAAATTGTAATATTTTTCAAAAAATAAGTTTAGTAACATTTATAGTATAGTATATTATATTATGTTATATTATAACTCGCATGCTCTGCTTGCTGGGAGTTATGCGCTTTGCGCAGGGAGTTAAAGGGGAAACTTTAGTAATATATTATAACAATGTATATACGCGATTGTTTCATTCTGATTCCTTATAAAACTGCCATAAACGAGACCAAAACGCAGCAGTTTTGATGCTCAAAACATAACAAATCAGCATATAATCAAGTTTAATTCATTGGCATGAACACATAGCAAAAGAGTAAATAAAACGTTAAAAAAAGATAAAAGCAACGTACACTGCAGGTATGAGGAGACTAATTCAAATTAAAATTTGTACCTTTGGCGAAGATTTCGCGCTACGCGATATATGGTAGTTTCTTTACTAACTAAAAAACATAGTCTACTAATGAAAAATCTTAAAACATTCATGGCATGCGCTGCCTTTGCAGCTTTAGCCTCAGCTTGTTGTGACAAGAGTTGTCAAACATCACAGTTAAAGTCAGGTCTCGACCCTGCTGCATTTGACACAACCATCAATGGAAAGCAAGTAAAGCTTTACACCCTTACCAATGCAAATGGTATGGAAGTATGTATCACCAACTATGGTGGCCGTGTAGTATCGCTGGTAGTTCCTGACAAGGACGGTAAGCCAACAGACGTTGTTCTGGGCTATGACAACATTGCACAGTATGCAGATACTCTGAATTCTCCAAGTGACTACGGTTCTTCTGTAGGTCGTTATGCAAACCGTATCAACGGCGGTAAGTTTACCCTCAACGGCACAGACTACCAGTTGAAGCAAAATGACGGTGCCAATTGTCTGCATGGCGGTGGCACATCAGGATGGATGAATCAGGTGTATGAAGCAGAACAGGTAGATAGCTCTACCCTGAAACTGACTATCAAAGCACAGGATGGAGAAAACGGATTCCCAGGCAATGTAACAGCCGTTACCACCTACAAGGTAACAGAGGACAACACTCTCGACATCACTTGGGAGGCTACTACAGATAAGGAAACTATCATCAACCAGACAAACCACAACTACTACAACCTGAACGGAAACTTCAATGAGGTTGGAACAGACATGGAACTGTATCTGAATGCTGACAATTTCACTCCTTCAGATGCTAACTATATCCCAACAGGCGAGATTAAGCCTGTTAAGGGCACTCCTTTCGACTTTACGACACCCCACCCTATCAAGGACGCTATTGGTGCCGACTTTGACCAGGTTAAGAATGCCAATGGTGGTATTGACCACAACTTCTGTCTGAATACATATAAGGACGGCAAGGGAGATGATACACAGGTATGTGCTTCTCTGTACTCTCCAAAGACAGGTATCTTCATGGAGATGTACACCAACGAACCAGGCGTACAGTGCTATACAGGTAATTTCCAGGGCATCGGTAAGGAGCCAAACATTGCTCACAAGGGCGGTAAATACCCACAATATGTAAGCGTATGCTTGGAGAGCCAGAAATATCCTGACTCACCAAACAAGAAGGATTGGGTACAGCCAACACTGAAGCCAGGTGAGAAATATTACAGCCACGCTGCTTATAAGTTCTCTATCAAATAAGTCTGGCTTAAACATTTGAATACAAACAAATTAAAAACATAAAACTAAAAAGAAAAAATGGACAAAATCCTTCAAGCCTTGAGTAACAATGGATTCGCAACCATTGATTATCTCGTATTTATTGCTTACATTATCATCCTCGTCAGCCTTGGCATCTTCCTCAGCCGCGGCAAGAAGGGCGAGGAGAAGTCTTCAACCGACTACTTCCTTGCAGGTAACACCCTGACATGGTGGGCTGTTGGTGCTTCGCTGATTGCTGCAAACATTTCAGCAGAGCAGTTTATCGGTATGTCAGGTTCTGCTTTCAACAGCGGTATTGCTATGGCAGCCTATGAGTTGATGGCTGCAGCAACACTGATTATCGTTGGTAAGTTCCTGCTGCCTCTGATGATTGAGAAGAAAGTGTTTACCATTCCACAGTTCCTGCGCGACCGCTACAACGAAGGCGTAGGTCTGAGTTTCTCTATCTTCTGGCTCTTCCTGTATGTCTTCATCAATCTGACATCAGTAGCATGGCTCGGTGCTCTTGCTATCCAGCAGATTCTCGGTCTTCCAACAGACATGTATATGAATCTCGGCGGTATGCAGGTGGATGCTGTTCGTATGACAATTATCCTTATTCTGTTCCTCATTGCTGGTCTGTATTCTATCTATGGAGGTCTGGCTTCTGTAGCATGGACAGACGTTATGCAGGTAACATTCCTCGTAGGTGGCGGTCTGATAACAGCATATGCTGCCCTGAGTGTTATTGGTAGCGAACTGAACATTGATGGTGGTGCATTCGGTGCATTCTCTGAGATATACTCACATCTCGCAAGCATACCAGGCGACAAGCACTTTAACCTCGTGGTAACACGTAACATGGAAATGTATGAGAACATCTATGATGACCCATACTTCGACATTCCTGGTATTGTTGTTGTAGTAGGTGCTCTGTGGCTTACAAACCTCGGCTACTGGGGCTTCAACCAGTACATCATTCAGAAGGGTCTGGCTGCTAAGTCTCTTGACGAAGCAAAGAAGGGTATGATTTTCGCAGCCTTCCTGAAGATTCTCATCCCATTCATCGTTTGTATCCCTGGCGTTTGTGCATTCTACATCATGAATGGTACCTATAATGGTCAGCCTGTATTCGACCAACTTACACTGTACGGTTCTATAGAGCGTTCTGACGATGCATATCCTTACCTCATCCGTAACTTTACTCCAGTATTCGTGAAGGGTCTCAGCTTTGCAGCTCTCGCTGCTGCCGTAATATCTTCTCTGGCTTCAATGTTCAACAGTACTTCTACCATCTTCACAATGGATATTTACAAGCACTACATTGACAGAAAGGCATCCGAGAAGAAGCTCGTTAACGTAGGACGTATCACATCTCTCTGCGCTCTGCTTATGGCTCTTATCGCCGTCTATCCTATCATGGGTGGTGCAGATCAGGCATTCCAGGTTATTCAGGAATATTCAGGATTCGTATATCCAGGTATCGTAGTTATCTTCGGTCTGGGTCTGCTTTGGAAGCGTGCGAGCGGTACTGCTGCTGTTGTTGCAGCTATCGGCACATTCGCATTCTCTATCTTCTTCAAGTTCGCTCTGCCTGACGTACCATTCCTGCTCCGCATGGGATATGTATTCATCTGCCTCGTAATACTGTTCTTCGGTATCTCACTGAATTCAAAGAACACAAAGCCAGCAGAAGTACTTCCAGAGAAGACAAAGCGTACCCTCTTCAAGTGGTCTCACGTTGCATTGGGTGCTGCTGTTACATGCGTAGTACTGGGTTGTCTGACATTCTACATCAAAGAGTGCCAGCTCCTCGGCTTCGAAGCATTCTTCTTCCTCGCTGCCATGATGTTCTCTATCTACCTGTATCTGTACAACAATGCTAAGGATACTGTAGAAGACGTTAAGAGCATCGGCGTTGACGTAGAAATATTCAAGACCAACACAGCATTCAATCTTGGTGCTGCTGGTGTAGTTATCATACTTGTTATACTTTACGGAATACTCTGGTAATATCATGTTAGAAGAACTGAAACAGAAAGTCTTTAAGGCTAATCTCGACCTTGTAAAGCAGGGTCTCGTAATATTCACTTGGGGCAATGTTTCTGGCATTGACCGCGAAAAAGGACTTGTAGTAATAAAGCCTTCTGGTGTGTCGTATGACGAAATGAAGGCAGAAGATATGGTTGTAGTAGATTTAAATACCGGAAAGGTGGTTGAGGGCGACCTCAACCCCTCATCCGATACTCCTACACACCTCGTTCTCTACAAGGCATTCCCAAACATTCAGGGAGTAGTACACACCCACTCTACCTATGCTACAGCATTCGCACAGGCTGGACAGGATATCCCTAATATCGGCACAACACATGCTGACTATTTCTACAAGGCTATCCCATGCACGCGCGATATGACTAAGGAAGAGGTAGAAGGACAGTACGAGTTGGAAACAGGTAACGTTATCGTGGATGAGATACTGAACATCCGCAAGATAAATCCTGACCATACTCCTGCTGTATTGGTAAAGAATCACGGCCCATTCTCTTGGGGCACATCACCAGACAATGCTGTATATAACGCAAAGGTAATGGAACAGTGTGCTAAGATGGCATTCATCAGTTTCTCAGTTAACCCACTGACAACAATGAATCCTCTGCTCATAGAGAAACACTACAACCGCAAGCACGGTCCTAACGCCTACTATGGCCAGCCAGGACAGAAACACTAATTATAAAGTTTAAAGTTTATAGTTTAAAGTTTAAAGATAATAGTTTATAGATAAAAGTTTAATAATCAAACAACTATGGCAACATTTGATAAATTAGAGCTCTGGTGGATTACTGGAGCACAGTTACTCTACGGAGGCGAGACAGTAAAAATCGTTGACGGCCACTCAAAGGAGATGGTTGAAGGACTTAACAGCGGCGGTTTAATTCCTATAAAGGTAGTATATAAAGGTACAGCAAACTCTTCTCAGGAAGTAGAAAAGATAATGCTGGAGGCTAACAATGCTCCACAGTGTGCTGGTGTCATCACATGGATGCACACCTTCTCACCTGCTAAGATGTGGATAAAGGGTCTGCAGCGCCTCAACAAGCCTATGCTGCACTTCCACACACAGTATAATGCAGAAATTCCTTGGGACACAATGGATATGGACTTCATGAACCTTAACCAGAGTGCTCATGGTGATATCGAGTTTGGACACATCTGCACACGCATGCGCGTACCTCGTAAAGTTGTAGTAGGCTACTGGAAGAGCAAAGAGGCTCAGGAGAAGATTGCTATCTGGGCACGTGTAGCTGCTGCTGTGGCAGATGCTCACGACGTACGCTGTCTGATGTTCGGTATGAACATGAATAACGTTGCTGTTACTGACGGTGACCGCGTAGAGTTCGAACAGCGCCTCGGATATCACGTTGACTACTACCCTGTTTCTTCTCTCATGGATTACTTCAAGAGAGTTACTGATGCAGAGGTTGACGCCCTCGTAGAGGAATACAAGAAGGAATACACCATAAAGATTGACGAGTCAGGTGAAGAGGTATATTGGGAGAAGGTAAGAAATGCTGCAAAGGCAGAAATCGCTCTCCGTCGCGTACTGAAGGATGAGGGTGCTACGGCATTCACAACAAACTTCGACGACCTTGGCGACGCTGACATTGATGATCCAAACTTCTGCGGCTTCGACCAGATTCCTGGTCTCGCTTCACAGCGTCTTATGGCAGAAGGTATCGGTTTCGGTGCTGAAGGTGACTGGAAGACATCATGTCTCTATCGCTCTCTGTGGGTAATGAATCAGGGTCTTGCAAAGGGATGCTCATTCCTTGAGGACTACACTCTGAACTTTGCTGCAGATTGCACATCAAGCCTGCAGAGCCATATGCTTGAGGTTTGTCCTCTTATCGCAACAGACAAGCCAAAGTTGGAGGTTCACTTCCTTGGCATCGGCATCCGTAAGCAGCAGACAGCACGTCTCGTATTCACCTCTAAGACAGGTCCTGGCATCAAGGCTACTATCGTTGACCTCGGTAACCGCTTCCGCCTCATCACCAGCGAGGTAGAGTGCATAGAGCCAAAGCCAATGCCTAAGTTGCCTGTAGCTTCTGCTTTGTGGGTACCACAGCCAACATTCGAGATTGGTGCTGGAGCATGGATTCTTGCCGGCGGAACACACCACAGTGCTTTCTCTTACGACATCACAGCAGAATACTGGGAGGATTTCGCAGAGATGACAGGCATAGAGTTCATCAACATCGACAAGAACACCACTACATGCGGCTTCAAGCAGCAGTTGCGCAACAACGAGGTGTACTACATGTTGAATAAGGCGCTTAAATAATTGACAGTTGACAATTGATAATTGACAATTTATTATTATGAGTGCAAAAGAAACGATACAAGCAGGTAAAGCCATTCTCGGTATAGAGTTTGGCTCTACCCGCATCAAGGCTGTTCTCATCGACGAGGAGAACAAGCCCATAGCACAGGGCAGCCACGAGTGGGAAAATCAACTTGTGGATGGTCTTTGGACTTATTCTACAGAAGCTATCTGGTATGGTCTTGAGGACTGTTATGCAGACCTGCGTAAGAATGTCAAGGCTCAGTATGACTGCGAGATAGAGATTCTGGCTTCAATCGGCATTTCCGCCATGATGCACGGATATATGGCATTCGGTCCTAACGGCGTAGCATCAAAAGGAGCTCCTGTGGGCGAAGAGGAAAAGATTCTTGTTCCTTTCCGCACATGGCGCAATACCAACACAGGCGCTGCTGCAGCAAAGCTTTCAGAACTATTTAATTACAACATTCCACTTCGTTGGAGCATCTCTCACTTGTACCAGTGCATCTTAGACAACGAGGAGCACGTAAAAGACATCACCTATCTCACCACATTGGCTGGTTACATCCATTGGCGTCTGACAGGTAAGAAGTGTCTCGGCATCGGTGATGCTTCAGGTATGATTCCTGTAGATCCAGAGACAAAGAACTACAACGCTGAGATGGTGAAGAAGTTCAATGACCTCGTTGCTGACAAAGGATACCCTTGGAAGTTGGAAGACATTCTTCCTGAATGCATCGTTGCCGGTCATCCAGCAGGCTTCCTCACAGAACATGGTGCAAAGCGTCTTGATATTTCAGGTCACCTGAAGCCAGGCTGTCCGTTATGCCCTCCAGAGGGTGATGCCGGAACAGGAATGGTGGCTACCAATGCCGTAAAACAGCGCACTGGTAACGTTTCTGCTGGTACATCAAGTTTCTCAATGATTGTACTTGAGAAAGACCTTTCAAAGCCTTCTGAGATGATTGACATGGTGACAACACCAGACGGATCTCTCGTGGCTATGGTACACTGTAACAACTGTACCTCTGATATCAATGCGTGGGTAAAGCTGTTCAAGGAATATCAGGAACTGCTTGGCGTACCTGTTGACATGAATGAGGTTTATGGCAAGCTCTACAACAACGCCCTCAAGGGTGATGCTGACTGCGGCGGAGTATTGGCATACAACTATATCTCTGGTGAGCCTGTAACCGGTTTACAGGAAGGCCGTCCACTCGTTGTGCGTTCTCCTAACGACAAGTTCAACCTTGCTAACTTCATACGTTCTAACTTGTATGCTACCGTTGCCGTACTGAAACTTGGTAACGATATCCTCTTCAAGGAAGAGAAGGTGAAGGTTGACCGCATCACTGGTCACGGAGGTCTCTTCAAGACAAAAGGTGTGGGACAGCGTATTCTCGCAGCAGCACTCAACTCTCCTATCTCTGTTATGGAGACAGCAGGAGAAGGTGGTGCTTGGGGTATCGCTCTCCTCGCAGGATATGTTGTAAACAATAAGGAGAACCTCAACCTCGCTGACTATCTTGAGAAAGTAGTCTTTGGCGGCAATACTGGTGAGGAAATAGCCCCTACCCCAGAAGAAGTGGAAGGCTTCAATAAGTATATAGAGGTATATAAGGCAGGTCTGGCAATAGAGCAGGCAGCAGTTAATAACAAGAAATAATTTTTTATAAGCTATGAATGATATTAAAGTATTAAATCACGCAGCCGACAACATTCGTATCCTTGCAGCTGCAGCAGTAGAGAAGGCGAAGTCTGGTCACCCTGGTGGTGCTATGGGCGGTGCTGATTTCATCAATGTTCTTTATTCTGAGTATCTTACCTATGACCCAAAGAATCCTGAGTGGGTTGGCCGTGACCGTTTCTTCCTTGACCCAGGTCACATGGCTCCAATGCTGTATTCTCAGCTGTGTCTTGCCGGTAAGTTTACACTCGACGAACTGGCACAGCTCCGTCAGTGGGGTTCTCCTACTACCGGTCACCCAGAGTTTGAGATAGCACGTGGCATTGAGAACACATCCGGTCCTCTCGGACAGGGTCATGTATTCGCTATCGGTGCTGCCATTGCTGCAAAATTCCTTGCTGCACACACAGGCAACCCAACATTTGCTAAGGAGACAATCTATGCATACATCTCTGATGGTGGTATCGAAGAAGAAATCTCTCAAGGTGGTGCTCGCGTGGCATCAGTTCTCGGACTCGATAACCTCGTAATGTTCTACGACTCTAATGACATCCAGCTCTCTACAGAGACAAAGAATGTCATGAACGAGGATACCGCTGCAAAATATCGTGCTCTCGGTTGGGAAGTTATCGAAATCAACGGTAACGACGCTGCCCAGATTCGTAAGGCTATCGAGCAGGCTAAGGCTGTCAAAGGCAAGCCAGCCCTCATCATCGGTAAGTGTATCATGGGTAAGGGTGCCCTAAAGGATGACGGTTCTTCTTACGAGGCAAACTGCAAGACTCACGGTGCACCTCTCGGTGGCGAAGCCTTCAAGAATACAGTTAAGAACCTCGGTGGCGACCCAGAGAACCCATTCCAGATTTTCGACGACGTAAAGGAACTCTATGCTAATCGTGCCAAGGAATTGGAAGGCATCTGCGCTGAGCGTTATGCAGAAGAAAAGGCATGGGCAGCAGCAAATCCAGAGAAGGCAGCACAGCAGGCTGACTGGTTTGCCGGCAAGGCACCAAAGATTGACTGGTCAAAGGTACAGCAGAAGGCTAATGATGCTACACGCTCTGCATCAGCAGCATGTCTGTCAGCCCTTGCAGAGCAGGTTCCTAATATGATTTGTGCTTCTGCAGACCTTTCTAACTCAGATAAGACAGACGGCTTCCTCAAGAAGACTCACGACCTCACAAAGGATGACTTCTCTGGAGCATTCTTCCAGGCAGGTGTTGCCGAGCTCACTATGGCATGCTGCTGTATCGGTATGGCTCTGCATGGTGGTGTTATCCCTGCTTGCGGTACATTCTTCGTATTCTCTGACTACATGAAGCCAGCAGTTCGTATGGCAGCCCTCATGCAGCTCCCAGTAAAATTCATCTGGACCCACGACGCATTCCGCGTTGGTGAGGACGGACCAACTCACGAGCCTGTAGAGCAGGAGGCACAGATACGTCTGATGGAGAAGTTGCAGAACCATGCAGGCAAGAATTCTGTTTTGGTACTGCGTCCGGCAGATGCCAAGGAGACAACCGTAGCATGGGCTATGGCAATGGAGAACACAGACACTCCTACAGCCCTTATCTTCTCTCGTCAGAACATCAACGACCTGCCAGAAGGCAACGACTACGAAGGTGCTCGCAAGGGTGCTTATATCGTTGCAGGTTCTGATGAAAATCCTGACGTTGTATGTGTAGCATCAGGTTCTGAGGTTTCTACTCTCATCAGCGGTGCAGAACTGCTTCGCAAGGATGGTATCAAGGTACGTGTCGTAAGTGTTCCTTCTGAGGGTCTCTTCCGCAATCAGCCGCTTGAGTACCAGCAGAGCGTAGTACCAGCAGGAGCAAAGGTATTCGGCATGACAGCCGGTCTGCCTGTAAACCTGCAAGGCTTCCTCATCGGTGCCGATCCTAAGTCAAAGATTTGGGGTCTGAACAGCTTCGGTTTCTCTGCTCCTTACAAAGTATTGGACGAGAAACTCGGCTACACAGCAGAGAATGTATATAATCAAGTAAAATCAATGCTCTAATTTATAAATATAATGGCAGCAAGTAAAATCATAGGAGTAGCCAGCGACCACGCAGGCTTTCCACTTAAGCAATTCGTTCTCCAATATCTTGAGGAGAAAGGTATAGAATACAAAGACTTCGGAACATACAGTGACCGTCCATGTGACTATCCAGACTTCGCCCACCCTCTTGCAGAGGACATCGAGGCAGGTGTAGTAGGATGCGGCATCGGCATCTGTGGCTCTGGCGAAGGCATGGCAATGACGCTCAACAAACATCATGGAGTGCGTGCCGGTCTGTGTTGGAACGTAGAGATTGCACATCTCATACGTCAGCATAACAATGCCAATTGTCTCGTGCTGCCAGGACGCTTCATTACCAACAAAGAAGCAGCAGCAATCATTGATGAATACCTTAAAACTCCATTCGAGGCTGGAAGACATCAGTTGCGCATTGATAAGATGTAAAAACACACATCTGAAAATATTATCCAAATCTCCCCTCTTCATTCAATATGAAGAGGGGATTTTTCGTTTGTCACAAAACATCACTAATATTTGTATCAATATTTCAAAGATCGCTTATACTCAATTCAGGGTCATCATATTAGACTTTAAGTCCTATTTTTTCGCGTTGCAGTTCCATTTTTATTTAATTTTTTAATTTATTTACTACACAGCCCCCCTTATATAGGGGGCTGTTGTTTATTATTATTTATATATATACAGACCATTCTCCTTTGCATTACACTCACCTCTTGGAAACCGCTACAAAGTTACAATCTTTGTCAAAAACAACGATGACTAAAATGTCGTCACGGTTGTTAATTATTTTAACTCCTAACATGCTATTTTAACAATAATTATGATTAAATCTTGGCATTTATTGAGTAAAAAATACCTGCCTACGAGTTCAACTTTAGCAAGCCAGTCTGCTTTTTTCTGCAGTGCAGAGTAGAACTTTTTCCAGTGCACTCAAAAAATATTTACTCTGCACTGCAGGAAAAATTTCTTTTCATCGAGCAAAGATAACATGTATAAACAAAATTAATATACATGCCCCTATATATATACTTATATGTATATATAGGGGCTTATAATTTTTACATACACGTTATGTAGGTTTTGCTTTCAGAATTTTATGTCTAAACTTATTTTTTGAAAATTTTTACAAGTTTTCTTGCACAAATAAAAAATAATCCTTAATTTTGCAGCGCAGGTTTCTCATAAGGTACTTGCACGAAGAACCTTGTTCTCAGCGGAGGGCAAACCTGTAAAGGCAGGTAAAAACCCTGGGGAGACATCCAGGTAATCAAGGCGTTCCACGCTTTATCCTTTCATTCGAAATCTGGTAAATTTCAGCAAACGAGGATAAAGAGTATGTAACGCCCACACTGTATGTAGATTAAATTGCATATGGCGACCTTACGTCGTAGTAGCAATTGCATACACGGCGTGGGGTTGCTATATCTTTACTTATTCGTTTGAGGGTTTACCAGAGCCAGAATGAAGATAAGTAAGGAGAGGCTCTCACGCTTTTTTTGTGCCGTAAAATTCATCTGAGACAAAAAAACAGAGTTACTGTACTTAACTTTGTGCTTTTTTTTCGTATTATATATATACATATATAGCAGCCTCAAAAAATCAGAAAACAGTGTTACTGCATCAGAACACAATTGTTGTTTAAAGTGGAATGTTATTCTTCGACAATCAGACAGATGCCGATGATGTTGTATAGACTCAAAAATAGAAACTTAACACTATTTATTAACAAATAAAAAAAATGTAACAGTTATGAAAAAGATTTTAAGAACTCTGCTTGCAATTGTTGTAGTAAGCATTGGTGCTATCCAAAGCACATGGGCTCGTGTTGCCCCAACACTTCCTGAACCACAAACCATAGAGAGCGGAAAAACGTATTATCTGTATAACGTTATGGAGAACAAGTTCCTTTGTCGTAGCACCACTAATACCAGCTATGCAGGACTTGGAACGTATGGAGAAAAAGTTGTTATTACCGCAACTGAAGAAGATAATGGCTACACCATCAAATGGGCTGATAACAATTATACATTAGTGGCTTACGACACTTATGTTTATAGCACAAACTATCCTGGTAGTTGGTATGATTATTTCATCGTCTCTGAGTCAAGTAAGGGATACACCATTCAGCGTTCGCCGAAGAATACTACATACTACAAGTCTGATGAGTTTGTGGGATATGACGGATCAAACGGTGACCGTCTAACGCCTGCTCTCGCAGAGGGTAGCATCCACTGGGTGCTATACTCTGTAGAAGATGCAGAACACTATATGGCTAAGCATAAACTGTTCACCAATCTTGAGATTGCTGACCAATATAATTTCTATGTAACTCAGTATGATGCTATTTATGATAATCCTGCCAGCACAACAGAGGAACTTGAGTTAGCACAGAGCACACTGGCAAACGCCCTTGAGATTTCAGGTAACTATGTATCTCCCACATGGACAGAATATCCAATACTGTTTCAAAACAGTACAGACAACCGATGGAGACTGAGTAATGACAAATCGCAACTTCTTTGGGATGTTTACAAGAACTCTTCTGCGTTGGAAAAAACTTCTACATTAAAAGCATCAGTAAATGTAGATAATGATGCTACATTAGTATATACATATAGGGCTAATGGCTCTGCTACAATGCATGTGTATGTAGATGGTGAGTTCGTACAGACTATAAGTGGCAATAATTCTATTACTTCAAGACGCTACTTCGTTGAACTTTCACCAGGAAAACACGATATAGTGTGGACATGTTTTTATAACAACGCTTCTACATGGTCAGGTACAGAATGGCATTATCTAAGTGAAATAGGAATACAGAACACTCCAACAATTACTCCTGCAACAACGACTGTAGAGGGACAACTTGGTACAGAGGTACTTAAAATGGTTGACCCTGTATCAAGTGTGAAAAAGATTGTTGTTAGTGGTATTATTGGCAGCGATGACTGGACAACAATCGGACTTATGGTGAATGCATTCAGCATAGACATGTCGGGAGCTACAGCTACCGCTCCAATGCCAGCAAGTATTTTTGAAGGTAGTAAGTTCCCATTCTTACATGATATAAAACTACCACAAGGACTGACAGAAATTGGTGAAAAAGCCTTCTATCAATCAAATGTGGAAAGCGAGATAATATTCCCATCTTCTATGAAAACTATTGGTAGAATGGCATTTGAACAATCAAAAATAAATGCAGCGTATATGAATGATGGGATAACTACAATTGAAAGAAGTGCATTCTATGATTGTAAATACTTGGAAAATGCAGTCTTCCCTTCAAAAACTGTCAAAATACCTGAATATTGTTTCTCTGGATGTAATAGTTTGCGTACATTCACTATACCTGAGGGTATATCATCAATCGGACAATGGGCTTTTAGCGATTGTTGGCTTTTCAATGCGCGTTTCCCAGAGTCATTGCAAACTATAGAAGAATATGCCTTTAAGAATACAGCTACGGATTCACTCTTTGTGAGCGAGGATATGACGGTAAATTATCGTGCCTTTAATAATTGCCAAAATTTAGTTTATGCAGAGTGGCCCACAAGTTTTACATATGCTTATAGCAATGATAGATATGGAGTATCTCCGCAAGTATCCAACTGCCCTAAACTGAACAAGGTAAAACTTATGTCTCCAACAGTTGTGTCATACAACCATCAAGATTTCTTTGAAGGTAATACTCTTGGTAACATTACGCTACAAGTGCCTGACTTCCTCGTAAATGCCTACAAACTTGACCCCTACTGGTATCAGTGCAATGTTGAAGGCTTTAATAGTGCAGATTTGACCGATTGGAACATCCGCAAACCATTAGTTCTGAATCCTGGTCAGCGCATAGGCGGTACACCTAATCTAAATGTCAGGTATGAAGGAAATATTACTATCAATGGTGACGACGTTCAAGAGATTAAGGATTTGAGCATTGACTTCAGCCCTATAAGATTCTATAATAATGGTAATATTGATCAACAATGGGGTATGATGCTTGGCAATAGTGACAACACGACTATAACAGGCAATCTGCAGGAATGGGTTCTTACCCCAGAGAAGACATGGTATTTTATGACTCTTCCGTTTGACACAAAGGTTGGCGACATAGAAACTCACAGTTATGAAAACGGTCAAGCTACCAGTTATGCAATCCGTTACTATGACGGTGCTTCTCGTGCTCAGAATGGTACTGGCAATAATTGGAAGAACTATTCAAAGGACGATATTATTCCTGCAGGTACAGGATTCATCTATCAGACAGCCAAAGCTGCTTATTCAAAGTTTGTTGCCCAGAACAATGCTTCAAAGCAGAATATTCTTTCAAACAAAGAATTTAAAAAGGCTCTGGCAGCAAATCCTTCTGAAATAGCTGCCAATAAGGGCTGGAATCTTGTGGGTAATCCTTGGCAGACATATTACAATATTCACAAGTTGAATTTCACTGCCCCTATTACCGTATGGGATATGGATAACAGGAAATATGTTGCATACAGCATCATTGATGATGATTACGCCATTAAGCCTCTTGAAGCCATATTTGTACAATGTCCAGATGAGATAAACGAGATTTCTTTCCCAATTGATGGCAGACAGTTGACTGATGTAATTGAAAGTCAGAATGGTGCCCGTGCTGCTAACAGAGGCATTACGCAAACCACTGGTGAGCGCAAACTCATTGACGTAGAACTGAGCAATGGTGAACAAACGGACAAGACACGTTTCGTAATGAACCCCGCAGCGTCTATGGACTATGAACTGAGCCGCGATGCTTCTAAATTCTTCTCTATGGATGCTTCTGTGCCACAGATTTACGCTATAACAAATGACGAGCCACTTGCTATCGACGAACGTCCGTTAGGTGACGGTACGGAGAAACTCGGTATAAAGGTTGCCCAGAGTGGTGAATATACTATTTCTTCTCCACGCTGTCAGTTCCAGAACATTGTGCTTGTAGACAATGAAACAGGCATAGAAACTGACCTTGCCAATGATGGCAACTACACCTTCACAGCTGATGCAGGAACAAACGAAAGCCGTTTCATGCTCCGCGTTGGAGGTAGTGTCGTAACTGACATAAATGCAGTACAAGGCAAACAGTCTGTTGAAAAGATATACTACAACCTGAATGGACAGCGTGTGGCAAATCCACAGAGAGGTATATTCATCGTAAACGGCAAGAAAACTGTCATTAACAAATAAGGCGAGGTAATTATGATACGTATTAGATATCTGACAATGCTGATGCTGCTGTTTGGCAGCATCAGCATATGGGCGCAGGATGACACATTCAATCCTGCCAACCCTCCTGAGCCTGAACAGCCAGCTATGCGCCTTACACTACGAGTCAACCCATCTGAGGCAGGCTCTGCATCAGGCAGTGGTCTTTATTCCCCAGGCAAGAAGGTAAGCCTCAACACCTATGGTAATACAGCTTTCCGATTTGTCAATTGGACAAATGCTGAAGGGGAGATTGTTTCTACAACAAAAAGTTTCAGCTATATTAAACAAGAGGGGCATGAGACATTGACTGCCAATTATGTATTTGATCCAGATTCTCCTGCAGACCCTGCAGAACCAAGTACAATTATGTTCTATAAATTGGCGCTTGTTGCTACAGAAGGTGGCAGAGTTTATGGTGGAGGTAGTTATCTTGCAAACAAACAAGTTACATTACAAGCATATCCGGAAACAGATTTTTATTTTGACGGATGGTATGATACAGAAGGAAACATAATTTCCAAAGATGCAACATATAGCTATACCACTACAGCTAAACACGTGATGCTAACAGGACGCTTTGTATTTAACCCAGGAAATCCAATTGAACCGAGTGAACCTGTGTTAAGTAGAACAATTACGGCTTCTGCAACAGATGGAGGAACAACGAATTTCAGTTCACAACGTGTTTTGATAGGAAGTTCTATTACCATATATGCATATTCTAATAGTGGTTATACATTCTCTGGATGGTATCTGAATGGTGAATTGTATTCTCAGTTAATGCAGTTCTCATACACAGTAACGGATGAGGCAGTACAGAACTTTGAGGCACGCTGGGAGTTTAATCCAGACAGCCCATCGGAACCAAGCACACCAACAACAACAAAGGATGCATTTTTCCTAATGAATAAGGTTACAAAACCAGGAGCAGTTGTAAAATACCCTATCTATCTGTCAAGTGTAAGAACTTTGAAGGATATGACTTTCCAATTAACCTTCCCAGAAGAAATACCACCTGACCTTAAAAGTGTTGGTATGTCTGAGCGAGCAACAGGATATACTGTGTCATGTAAAGCGGTAAATGATACAACATACATACTATCATTCATCGGCGGAGAAGTGCCTGCAGGAAATGCTGCTGTCATTGTTTTCACTGTTCCTATTCCTGATAATATTATTACAGGAAAAGGGTATCCTATAAAGATTAATCAAGTTACTGTAACGGATTCGGACAACAATATTATTACAGCATCTACACGTAATGGTCGTATTTCCGTATATCACAATGGTGATGCCAATTGTGATGGCGTTGTAAATGCGGATGATGCGACATCTGTTACCAGTATCATTCTTGATGCTGAAGAAGTAACAGAAGTTGCTGATGCCAACAATGATGGAGAAGTCAACTTGCCTGATATAATGTTTATTTTAAACTACGTCAAAAACGGCAAGTTCCCTAACGAATAAGTATTAGTACTCCCCTCCCCTTACAAAAGGGAGGGGGGGGGCAAACACCCAAATTTCGTAAAAATTACATCATTTTTTAAAAAAACTCACTTTTTTCTTGGAAGTAACATTTTTTTTACTTAACTTTGCACCCAGAGAATAATTTAAAACTGAAATATTATGAAAAAACTTTTTGCACTAATTGCATCAGTTCTCCTGAGCATGAATGTTGACGCACAAACGACAACGCTGAAGGTTGAGTCGTTCAGAATGGGTATTGGCGAACAGAAAACCATTACGCTTGACATGGACAATTCCGACCTCACAGACGCTGCAGCCTTCTGCTGTGACATCTATTTGCCTGCAGGTGTGGAAATCGCAACAAACGAAGAAGGCACCTACCAGTTTAGTGTCAGCGACAAGGATAGCAGATCTACATCATCAGACTTAGTTATCGCCAGTGCTGAGCAAAGCGATGGTGCTGTTAGGGTTGTTTGTTTCCCAAAGGACGCAAGTGCTTTTGCTGGTACATCTGGTGCAATTCTTAATATTCCTTTGGTAGCATCTAAGGACCTCACAAAGGGTACTGTAGAAGTAAGCATTGCAAGCCAAGAGATAACCAACACTACTGGTTTGAGAGCTGTTAAGCCAGAGGCATCAGCTTCTGATCTGATTGCATTCCTCCGTGGAGATGCGAACGATGATAATGGTATTGATGTTACTGACATCCAAGAAGTTATCCACATCATGTTGCAAAGTGGATATAATATTGATGCTGATGCTAATGAAGACGAAGTTGTTGATATAACCGACATTCAGGAGATTATTCACATCATGTTGAAGAACTAATCATTATACATAAATGTTTTTTTAACTTTTAAGCACCAAAATTATGAAAAAGATAAAGTCATTAATCACAGCGGCAGCTATTCTTATAAGTGGCTCTGCAATGGCACAGAAGATTGTTTGTCCAAATGTTACACTTGAAGATGGCACTGCAGATCTGACATTCAGTATCGATGAAAACACGGATGCAACAGCAACTTCTGTACAATTTGTTCTTACCATGCCTGATGGTATTTCTATTGAAAAGGATGGACCCGATTACATTGTTGATAAGGGTAGTATATGTCAAAGGAGTCACACTGCAACAGCACTTGACAAGGACAATGGTGACATACTTGTACTTATAATAAACCAAAGTGAATTAGCTTTCAAGAAGGCTTCAGGTGAGTTGGCTATTATTCCTATACTAGCAAAAGAAGACTTAGCTGACGGAACCTACCAGATTCAGGTAACCCAAGTCAACATCACGAATCTGAATCGTCAGAAGATAGCTAAAGAGACAGAATTCACTATCAACGTTACCAAGGGTGCTACAGGCATTAAGGATATAAATGCTGACGGCATGCAGGCTGACGGCAAGTACTATAAGAATGGTGAAATCATCATCAAGAAAGGTAACAAGGAGTACAATGCTGTTGGAGCTATAAAGAAGTAAAAATTCATTATTTAATTATAGTAAACCCTGAAAGTTATGCAAAAAGCTTTCAGGGTTTATTAATTTATGTAATAAATACCCCACAAATTATTAAACATATTTAGTTTTTTTCATTTGAGGTTGCATTATTCAAAACTATTTAGTACCTTTGCAGGCGAAATAATAGGGAGAGGAGCAATTTTTAAAAAGAACAAGAATAGAATATGTTGATAAATTGTCCTGAATGTAATCATCAAGTTAGTGACAAGGCTGCCACCTGTCCCAATTGTGGAATAAAGATTGCCGGCAACCCCGACATTACTGGCTCTAATACCCCCAAGCGTCATAAATCAGACACGAAATCTTCTGGGAATGGTAAAAACAAATCATCTCGATGGGCAATCATATTCTTCATTGTTCTGACCTTTGTTTTTGCAGCTGCCGTAGGTTCTTATTACCTACACACCCAAATGCAGAAACAAGATGAGGAAGCAGCCTTCCAACAAGCCGTTGAAAGCAATAATGCTGACGAGTTGCAACGTTATCTGGCACATTACGGAGCAGCTCCGCAGGTACATCGTGACTCCGTGAAGGCAATGCTGCAACATATGCGTGATGCAGAACGCAACAAGGAAGAGCAGGAGCAATTGGATGCAATAGATTCTATCGACTATGCTTTGGCATGTAAGATAAACACTATTGATTCTTACGAGAATTATTTACGAAAATATCCTAAGAGCAAAAGAATAGTGGAGGTAAAGCAACGCATTCTTAAACTTGCCAGCAACAATGCGACGGAAGAGGAAGTAGATTTTGCCCGCAGTGTATGCAGACGTTTCTTCCAATCTATCAATTCCCATGATACTGACCAACTTCTTTCAACAGTACCAACAACAATGACAAGATTCTTGAACCGTGTTGGGGCTACAAACAGCGATGTGGTAACATTCATGGAGAAATTATACAAGCCCGATGTTAACAACCTGAATTTCCGCATCATGGAGCCATTCACCGCAAAGCATGCTACAGATGAAGGAGGCTCAGAGGTATTGCGAGCACAATTTACAGCAACACTGAGTATAGATCGCGAAGACCTTTCCAAGGAACGCTTTTCTACATACAACGTAACGGCCGACGTCACTCCTGATGGGCTTATATCAAGATTTAACCTCAAGAAGGTAGTGGCACAAGCTACCGAATATTCTGAATAACAACGATACCAATGATTCGCTGGGATATAGAACAATATAGTGCAGAACAATATCGTCAGGCATGGGAATTGAGTAAGAAGCTCAATATGTCTGAAATACTTACTATGCAATTGGTGCGTCACGGCATCACCACAGAATCTAATGCGAAATTATTCTTCCGTCCACAGTTGCCTGACCTCATCAATCCTTTCCGCATGAAGGATATGGATATTGCTGTTGACAGACTCAATGATGCCATTGGTCGCAAGGAGCATATCATGGTATATGGCGATTACGATGTTGACGGAGTAACCGCAGTAACATTGGTATATAAATTCCTGCTGCAATACTACAGCAATCTGGAATACTACATTCCTAACCGTTATGACGAAGGGTATGGTGTCAGCAAAAAGGGCATTGACTACGCAAAGCAACGTGGTGTTACCCTCATCATCATCCTCGACTGCGGCATAAAGGCACACGAAGAGATTGCGTATGCACGCAGCCTTGGCATTGACTTCATCATCTGCGACCACCACTTCCCTGATACAGACGATAAAGGTGACGATATACTGCCTCCAGCTGTCGCTATTCTTAATCCAAAGCAGCAGACAGACACCTATCCCTTCAAACACCTCTGCGGATGCGGTATAGGATTTAAGTTTATGCAGGGTTTTGCGAAGAATAATGGCATACCATTCTCAAAACTCATTCCCCTACTCGACCTCTGCGCCATTTCCATTGCTTCAGACCTTGTCAATATAACTGACGAGAATCGCATTCTTGCCTATCATGGTCTCAAACAGCTTAATCTCAAGCCTTCAACCGGCATACAAGCTATCATCGAAACCTGTGGCCTTAATGAGCAGGAAATCACCATGAACGACATTGTCTTCAAGATAGGTCCACGCATCAATGCCTCTGGCCGTATGGAGAATGGTCAGCTGGCTGTCAATCTGCTCGTAGAAAAAAATCTTGACAAGGCACTTGAATTGGCAAAAGAGATTGACGAATATAACGACCAACGTCGCGAGGCTGATAAGCAAATGACAGAAGAAGCCAACGAACTTGTTCATGCTTTGCTTGATAAAGAAGATTCCAAGTTGTGGGCTTCTGAAACCCCATTGAGCATTGTTGTTTACGATGAGACATGGAAGAAAGGTATTCTTGGTATCGTAGCAACACGTTTGGCAGAAGATTATTTCCGTCCTACTATCGTCTTTACTCGCGAAGGCGACTATGCCGTTGGTTCTGCGCGTTCAGTTGCCGGCTTTGATATCTATGCTGCAATACGCAGCTGCCGCGAGTTGCTTGTCAACTTTGGTGGGCATACCTATGCCTGTGGCCTTACCATCCGTTGGGCTGATGTAGAACGCTTTAAAACTAATTTTGAAAAATATGTTGCAGAGCATATCTCGCCAACACAGACGGAGCCTGCAATAAAGATAGACGCTGTAATAGATTTCTCAGATATAAATCGGAGACTGCTTCACGACCTGAAACGTTTCTCTCCTTTCGGTCCTGGAAATATGAAGCCCCACTTCATGACGAAGGAGGTTTATGACTTTGGTACCTCAAAGGTAGTCGGTCGCACACAGAAGCATGTAAAGATGGAACTCGTTGATTCCAAATCTCCAACCGTTGTCAATGGTATTGCTTTCGGACAAGCGCCTCTGGTAAAGCAGATAAAGTCAAAGCAGGCATTCGATATTGCATATACAATAGAAGAAAACCAGTACAAGAAGGGTTTTGTACAATTACAGATAGATGACATACACTTCCATACTGAAGGATAACTTTGGCTATGACTCCTTCCGCTTTATACAAGAGGACATCATCAACAGTATCGGAAGCGGTCATGACACCATAGGTCTGATGCCTACAGGAGGTGGAAAGAGTATCACCTTCCAAGTGCCAGCACTCGCTATGGACGGAACGTGTATCGTCATTTCTCCACTGATAGCGCTGATGCAAGATCAGGTGGAGCATCTTAAGAAACGAGGCATCAAAGCCGAGGCGATATATACCGGCAAAAGCCGTGATGAGATACAAAGAATACTGGACAACGCTGTCTTCGGGGCAATAAAATTCCTGTATGTCTCCCCTGAACGACTTGCGTCATCACTCTTTATGGCAAAGCTGCGTTATATAAAGGTATCATTCATTGTCGTTGACGAGGCACACTGCATATCCCAATGGGGACACGAATTCCGTCCTGCCTATCTGCACATCAAGGACATCCGTCAAGAACTTCCTGACTGTCCTGTCCTCGCACTTACTGCAACAGCGACAACAGAGGTAATAGAAGACATCAAGAATGAGCTCAGGAGGCCTGACAATGACGCTGACGAAGAAACATTCAATATCTTCAGCATGTCCTTCCGACGTCCAAATCTGCGTTATGTCGTAAGGCATACCAACGACAAGATAGGACAAATGCTAAAGATTCTCGAGGCAGTAGAGGGTTCTGCTATCATATATACCCGAAGCCGCGAGAAGACAAAGGAGTTATCCAAAGAGTTGGAAACTTACGGCATCAAGTCAACCTACTATCATGCAGGCCTCGACTTTAGCGTAAAGCAGAAGCACCAGCAACTGTGGCAAGACAACACCATCCGCGTGATGGTAGCCACGAATGCCTTCGGAATGGGTATTGACAAACCCGATGTCAGAATCGTCATCCATGCCGATGTGCCCGACTCTCTTGAGGCATACTATCAGGAAGCAGGTCGTGCAGGCCGCGACGGACAGTTGGCGTACGCTGTATTACTCTATGACAAGCGCGACAAGACACAGTTGGTGACACACCTCAATGAGCAATATCCTGCGAAGGATTATATACGCAATGTGTATGACAAACTGGCCTACTTCTTTCAGTTAGCAGTAGAAGATGGAAAGGGAGCCACCTATATCTTCGACGAGGAGCAGTTCTGCATAAACTTCCACCTATGGCCTGCCACACTTCACGGAGCGCTCCACATACTGCAGAATGCCGGCTATATAGAATACGACGGAGCACACAACGAAAGAGCCCGTGTTATAATGAACATCTCACGCCATGAGCTCAATGATATCCGAGGGCTTTCAAAAACAGAGGAAGATGTGCTGACACGCCTGCTGAGGTATTATGGAACACTCTTTTCCGACTTTACATTCATTGACGAAATGGCAATAGGCAGACGTCTGGGAATGGAAGACTCACAGTTGCATGTGGCCCTGAAGAGCCTGGCACAGAGAAAGATTATACGTTACGCCCCAGCGCGAACTGTACCGATAATATACTATCCACAACAGAGATACCTCTCAGAAGACCTTCGCTTTCCAAAAAGCATATATGAAGACCTGAAAGAGAAAGCCGAAAAGCGTATCGGCAGTGTGCTGGATTATATAGAAACAGAAAAGAATAACGAAGAAGTCTTACTAAGATACTTCGGTGAGAAATATAAAGAATAGATATGGCACCTTTTGCTTTTCCTTTGCAATTCAACTTCCTTGATATTATCATCAAGGGTATGATAATAGGCATTGTATGTTCCGCCCCTATGGGTCCTGTCGGCATACTGTGTGTGCAGCGCACCCTGAACAAGGGCCGTTGGTTTGGCTTCGTAACAGGCTTGGGAGCTACACTCAGCGACATCATCTATGCTCTGCTGACGGGTTTCGGTATGAGCTTCGCAATGGAACTGATAGACAATCCGCAGAACAAATTCTTCTTGCAGATATTTGGTTCTGTGCTACTCTTTCTCTTTGGTATATATTGTTTTAAGAGCGACCCTCGCAACAAGGTGCATCAGGGAAAAGGCGTAAGAGGTTCGCTGACGCATAACTTCGTGACGGCATTCATTGTCACATTCTCCAATCCCCTTATCATATTCCTTTTCCTCGCCACATTCGCACAGTTTGCGTTTGTTGTTCCCGACCATCCTCTTGAGATGTCCCTGGGATATCTCTCTATCGCCGGAGGAGCTCTGTTGTGGTGGTATGGTTTGACTTGGGTGATTGATAAGGTGCGCGAATTTTTCTCTCTCGATGCAATAAAGATTATTAATAGGATAATAGGTACCATCGTCATGGTATTCTCGTTTGCCATCTTCATGGGTACCGCATTCAACTTATTTTCTATTTCACTATGACAATTTCCCAACAACTACGAAAAGATAACATCGTTGGTTATCTGCTATATATGTGGCAGGTGGAAGATACTATCCGTGCCTACCAATGCGACCTTTCTGCCATCAAACGCGACTATATCTCCCGCTTCGATCTTACCGACGAACAGCGTGAGGAGACCATCGACTGGTATGGCAATCTCATTCGCATGATACGCGAGGAGGGACTTACACAAGGTGGCCACATACAGATAAACAAGATTATCGTGCAGCAGCTTGACGAGTTGCATGCCCAACTGCTCCAATCGCCCAAGTTTCCTTTCTATAGCAGCGAATACTACAAGGTGCTACCGTTCATCGTAGAACTTCGCAACAAGGGAAGCAAAGACTTTTCTGAGGTTGAGACATGTCTCAATGCTGTGTATGGCGTAACCCTTCTGCGCCTGCAGAACAAGGAGATCAGCGCCTCTACCAGCAATGCCGTAAAAGAAATATCTACATTCCTCGGAATGCTTTCCGACTACTATAAAAAGGATAAGGAAGAAGGACTGAAGTTTGAGGATGACTAAAAGGTCAAAGGTCAAAAGTCAAAAGTCAAAAGTTTAATTTTCAATTCTCAATTTTCAATTAAATAAATGAATAAAGAAATAGAACGCCGCCGCACTTTTGCGATTATTTCCCACCCTGATGCCGGTAAGACAACTCTTACCGAGAAATTTCTGCTCTTCGGTGGACAGATACAGGTTGCAGGTGCAGTAAAGAGCAATAAGATACGTAAGACAGCCACCTCTGACTGGATGGATATTGAGAAACAGCGTGGTATCTCTGTATCCACCTCTGTCATGGAATTTGACTATACTCCCCCTGCTGATAAGACGGGCGAGGTGTATAAGGTAAACATCCTCGATACTCCTGGTCACCAGGACTTTGCCGAAGACACCTACCGCACCCTCACTGCCGTTGACTCTGCCATCATCGTGGTGGATTCTGCAAAGGGTGTAGAGGCCCAGACGCGAAAGCTGATGGAGGTGTGTCGTATGCGAAACACTCCCGTTATCATCTTCATCAACAAGATGGACCGCGAAGGTCGTGACCCTTTCGACCTGCTCGACGAGTTGGAAGAAGAGTTGCAGATAAAAGTGCGCCCGCTCTCCTGGCCTATCAACCAGGGTGTAAAGTTCAAGGGTGTCTATAACATTTATGAGAATCAGCTCAACCTCTTCACGCCCGACAAGCAGCGCGTTACGGAGAAGGTAAGTGTGGATGTCAGCTCTCCCGACCTCGATGCTCAGGTGGGTGAAGATGATGCTGCACATCTGCGTGACGACCTCGAGATGATTGAGGGCATCTACGACCCCTTCAATGTTGACAACTATCGCGAAGGCGCTTTGGCTCCAGTCTTTTTCGGTTCGGCGCTGAATAACTTCGGCGTACAGGAACTGCTCGACTGCTTCGTCGAAATAGCTCCATCGCCACGTCCTACAAAAGCGGTAGAGCGCATGGTTAATCCAGAAGAGCCAAAGTTCACCGGTTTCATCTTCAAGATCACCGCCAACATCGACCCTAATCATCGCTCTTGTATCGCTTTCTGTAAGGTATGCTCCGGCAAGTTTGTACGCAATCAGCCATACCTTCATGTAGGTCAGAACAAGACGCTGCGTTTCTCCTCTCCTACCCAGTTCATGGCGCAACGCAAGGAAACCATCGACGAGGCATGGGCTGGCGACATCGTGGGATTGCCCGACAACGGCATCTTCAAAATCGGCGATACTCTGACCGAGGGTGAGCAACTGCACTTCCGCGGATTGCCTTCCTTCTCACCAGAGATGTTCAAATACATCGAGAATGACGACCCGATGAAGGCAAAGCAGTTCCAGAAAGGTCTTGAGCAACTCATGAACGAAGGTGTGGCCCAGCTGTTTGTCAATCAGTTCAACGGCCGTCGCATCGTCGGTACAGTGGGACAACTGCAGTTTGAGGTGATACAATATCGTCTTGAGAACGAATACAACGCCAAGTGTCGCTGGGAGCCCGTGCATCTGTATAAGGCGTGTTGGATAGAAAGCGACAATGCGGCAGAATTGGACAATTTCAAGAAGCGTAAGTATCAGTATATGGCGAAGGACAAAGATGACAGAGATGTCTTCCTTGCCGACTCCAGCTACGTCCTCTCGATGGCGCAGCAAGACTTCGAGAACATCAAGTTCCATTTCACCAGCGAGTTTTGAACATTGAACATTGTCCAAGCGTTTTATCATATCCATCGGCTGTAACGTTAATCGCGAAGTACAGATGTCGCGTGTTCAGGAGGTTCTGACGAAGACCTTCCCCGGCATCACCTTCTCCAAGATTATCACCAGCCCTGACGATACGAACGAAGGTGCGCCATACTCCAACTGCATTGCAAGAGGCAATACCGACCTCTCCGAAGCGGAACTCTGCTACACCCTCAAAGACATTGAGCGGCAACTGGGCAGAACTGATTCCAAGCCCGTCATGATGGACATTGACATCCTACAATATGGTGATGCCAAGCGCCATCTCTCAGATTGGGAGCGTCCCTACATCAAGGCACTGCTGGGTTTTCTGCTTAGCCTCCTTGTCATTGTTGTTGCTGCCGCTCCTGCAAGAAAGACAACGCCACAGGAGCTGCTCACCAAGGCGACGGAATATTTCCAGGGCGGGAAATATCACGAGGCCATCATCAATTTTGAGAAGTTGCAGCAAGACTACACCCTCACCCCACGCTATCTGGCATATCTCGGCTTTGCATATTATAAAGAAGGAGACTACGAGGATGCCGCCAAGACGCTCTATCCCCTTCTTCGCGACACCACGAGTCAGTCCACCCTCACAGCCCTCTCGCCAAAGGAACAAGCCATTTATCTCTATGCCTGTGGCGAGAGTCTTTTTCATATAGGCAACTACACCTCTTCCCTCGACATCCACACGCGGATGCTGTCCCTTGTCTCCGGTTGCGACAAGGGCGACGTGCTGTTTCATATCGGCATGGCCTATTATATGCAAGGCAACTATGCCGATGCCATTCCCCCGCTTGAGGAAGCCCTCAGCCTTTACAAAACCCACGCAACGGCAGACGACAACCTACACAAAGCGCGCCTGAACCAAATCGACACAATGCTGCCGGGGCTGAGGAGAATTAGGAATTAGGAGTTAGGAGTTAGGAGTTTGGAATTGACAATTGAAACTTGAAACTCTCAATAAGATTTCTGACACAATAGAGAAACTGAAAACCATATAATCTTCGTATCTTTGCAGCCGGAATTATTAAATTTTATGCAAAGAATATGAACAAAACAATCCTTTCACAACTATTTCTGTGCTGTGCAGCCATCATGCCACAGACGAATGCTGTTGCCGACAATGGCAACAATCGCGTTAACGAACTCGTTCAGGACTCGCTGACCCTCCAGGCAGCCGTTCGTGGAGAGAAGAATGTCAATCTGCCACTCTTCCAGACAAAGTTTACGGCCGACCCGGCACCACTTGTTGTCGGCGACACCCTGTTCCTCTACACCTCACATGATGCTTCGCCGGAAGATATTCCCGATTTAAACGAGAAGAACTCCGCCGATTTCTTCATGTACGACTGGCTGCTGTGGTCCACCACCGACATGGTAAACTGGACAGAGCACGGTGCTGTAGCATCTCTGAAAGACATCTCATGGCGCAGCCGCGACAATGGTGCCTGGGCCATACAGACCGTTGAGCGCAACGGCAAATACTACCTCTATGCCCCACTCCACGGCCACGGCATTGCAGTCCTCGTTGCCGACACGCCTTATGGTCCTTTCAAAGATCCTCTCGGCAAACCATTGGTATGGCAGAGGGAACATTGGGATGACATCGACCCATCCGTCTTTACCGACGACGACGGACAGGCGTATATGTATTGGGGCAACCCGCATGTCTATTGCGTCAAGCTCAATGAGGATATGATTTCTACCAGCGGCGACATCTTTGTTCTCAATCCGCAGGATGGCGTGATGCGTCCTGTCAAGGAAGAGGGGGCAAAGATAAACCTGCGCATCCCGGGTTCAGAGAAAGCAGACTGGAAGGTGAAGAACTATCAGGAAGGCCCTTGGTTCTATAAGCGCAACGGAAAATATTACCTCGGCTATGCCACCACCTGCTGCCCAGAGGCCCTCGGCTATGCCATGAGCGACAGCCCTATGGGTCCGTGGGAATGGAAGAACTATATCATGAAGCCGACCAATCGCGACCGCGGCAACCATCCGGGCATCTGCGACTTCAAGGGCCACTCATACATCTTCGGTCAGGACTACGACCTCATGCACCTCAACACGTTCGTACACCACGAGCGTCGCAGCGTTTCCGGCAAGGAGATAACATACAATGCCGACGGCACCATTCAGGAAATACCTTATTGGCTCGACCAAGAGCCTATGAAGCAGCTGAAATGGTTCAACCCCTACCAGCGTGTCGAAGCCGAGACAATGGCGTGGGGCAACGGCCTGAAGTCTGCAAAGATGGGCATCCAAAACACCGGCGTCATAAAAGACATGCCCCTCTCTACCGGCAAACGTAATATGTATATCTTCGACATCGACGAGGGCGAATTCATAAAGCTCTGTGGCGTAGATTTCGAAGGCGGTGCAAAGCGTTTCAGCATCCGTGCAGCCTCAACAGGTCAGTGTGACGTCACCATCCGCATCGACAGCAAGGACGGTCCCGTTGTCGGCAAGGTGAAGATTACCGGCACCGGTTCTGTTGACAACTACAAAGAATTCCGCTGCAAGATAAAAGGCGCCAAGGGCGTGCATCACCTCTTCTTCTGTTTCAGCAATCCACAAGGCGACACCCACCTCGACTGCTGGCAGTTTGAGAAGTAAGTGAGGCTTAATGGCTTACGGCTTACGGCTTAGGTGCTTACGGCTTAGGTGCTTACAGCTTAGGTGCTTACAGCTTACGGCTTAGGTGCTTACAGCTTAGGTGCTTACGGCTTAGGTGCTTAATAGTTTAATAGTTTAATAGAGAATGGCGCAGGATGCGATTGCATCTTGCGCCAATTTCATTTCTTCATTTCTTCATTTCTTCATTCTTAATCAAAGCGCCCGCGGCGCTTTGATTAACCCTCTTCCCAACCATCTCCGGTGCTTCCACCGCCTCCGGTGCCAGGGTCAGAAGGTGTATCAGGATTCGTCGGAGTTATTGTTCCTGTGCCGCTTCCTTGGTTCGTACCACCTTGGTTATCGTTTTCGTTATCGTTTTCGTTGGAACCAGTGTCTGTTCCTGTTCCTGAGTTTATGTCAGCACCCATGCTGACGCCTTTGCGTGCCAATATCTGGCGGAAGTGCTCCACTTCGGCGTTTACGGCGAGGATGAAAGGACGGTAGTCTGCGTCGCCTTCGTAGATAGATGCCACGTTGAGCATCTGGCGGAAGAGCTGATACTTCTGCTCAAGGTTAGCGCGAGCCTCTGCCACAGCACCCTTCTGCTGGCCCTCGGTAGATGCGGTGCGGCTCTTCATGAGGTTGGCAAAAGCATTGTTCTTCTGCTCAAGGTCGGCAAGATAGTCCTCCAAGCCGAGCAGCTGGATGGCAGCAGAGAGTTCCTGAGAGTTACGGATTTCGGTGGTCATCTGGCTGATGAGCTCCGTTTCCTTCATATACTCCTGACTACGTTCGGGCTTGTAGGTGTCGTAGTTCAGGTTCAACAGACGCGCTGCCTGCTTCTTTGCCTCGTTAGGGTTGCGCTGCAGGCCCAGCACAGCCTCATGATAAGCGCCAAGAGAATCGTCGCGTTCGTCGTCGAGAATCTTCAGGTCCTCTGACTCAAGAGTCTTGCGTGAAGGGTTAAATACTTGGTCGTACAGGACGTAAGCCTCATGGAAAGGCGTCCAGAACTGACCCAACTTCGTTCTCATGGGAGCGGCATTCTCAGCCTGTCCCTTCTCGTCCACATTGTGCATGAAGCTCAGCAACGTGGCTTTGTCCATGTGACCGATGTGGATGCTTGCCCATTGTAGTGCGTTAGGATACATAGCGTTTTAGTTTTTTTGTTTAACAATTATAATTATTCATTCTTCCGCAGGTTGCGGAAACCTGCCGAAGGGGTGTTTCCAATCTTCCGCGGGTTGCGGAAACCAGCTGAGGGGGTGTTTTCCGATTTTCGCAGGTTGCGAAAGCCCGCCGAAGGGGTGTTTTCTGATTTCCGCAGGTTGCGAAAGCCCGCTGAGGGGGTATTTTCTGATTTTCGCAGGTCGCGAAACCCCGCCGCTGTGGGTTTTTACGACTGCAAAGATATGAAATTATACAGAATAGTGGTGCGATTCACTAAAACCTTTATCTTTATTTAACACTCGACTTGCCGTTTACACCACTTTGACGGGCACAAAAAAATCCGGAAGGATGTCTTCCGGACTATTATTCGATAAACCTCTAACCCATCAGAACGGCATGCCGACGGCGAAGTGGAGGGCATAGTCGCGGCTGAAGCGAGGATGGACAAGGGGGAAGTGTTCCTTGCTGGTTTCGTAGCTGGGATTGACAGCCTTCATGCCGAGGTCGAGACGCAAGACGAAATAATTGAAGTTCAGCCTCAGCCCGACACCGTATGCCACCGCCATCTCCTTCCACAGGCTGTTGGCCTTGAACTTACCACCCGGCTGGTCGGCATAGTCGCGAAGGGTCCATACATTACCGGCATCGACGAAGAGGGCTCCCTGGAACTTCCAAAACAGATTGCCGCGCAACTCGGCATTGAGGTCTATCTTCATGTCGCCCGTCTGGTTGATAAAGTCGATGCGGCCGTCCTTGCGGGAATAGCTGCCAGGACCGAGCGTGCGCACACTCCATCCGCGAACACTGTTGGCACCGCCAGAGAAATAGCGTTTCTCAAAAGGCAACATATTACTGTTGGCGTATGGCACTGCAACACCAAGACGGGCATGGAGGGCCAGACACAGCGACGACAGCAGACCGGACGGCTTGTCGGGATTTACGCGAAAATCTTCACTCAATGCTATGAGGCGCGTATAATCGACGTCGAACTTCGCATACTGCGCAAAGGCTATGAGGAAAGCCTTATAGTCGCCGTTGTCGTTCTTGGGAAACTTGAAGATGTTTGCCAGGCCATAGAGGAAATTTCCGGCCGTCTCGACATTCGCCTTTAGGGAGTTGTATCTGTCGGAGTATGTGATGCCATAGCCCATCTTCATGATGAAGAGGTCTTCGTAGTTATACTTCAGTATGGCATTACGGTTGGTATTGTTGTCGAGATAGTCGCGCCTGAAGGTATCGGAAATCCACGGCATTGAGACATAGTTGAGGTCGAGGAAGTCATACTGATATGTCGTGCTGCCGGTAGAATTGCGCCACCTGTAGCGCCATGCACCGGTAAAGACGCGGCGATGGAACTCCGGACGGTTCTGGCGGTTGTAGCTCACCACCACCTCAGTCTTGGCATTATGCCTGCGCTGGTAGTCGGTAGAAAGCCAAGGGGCGATGATGGTAGGGAAGGTCAGTTTTCCCTCTATGCCAAACTCAAAATAGTTATTGGTATCATATCCCTCCAGTCCTCGTATGGCTTCGAAGGCCGCACGGGTAGAGAGGCTGAACACCTCGCTCCCGTGAAAAATGTTACGGTTTTCGTAGGTCACGGACAGCGCCGCACCAAAATCGCCGGAGGTATTGGTACCCTCAGGCTGCACCTGTATGGAATGGGGCTTGCGCTTGGTGAGGTTTACCTGCACATCGAGCGGTATGAGGGCCGACGTGCTATCATTTAACAAAGAGTCGGCATTCACGGGCTCTGTAAACGTGATATTGGTAGAACGTACCGCCTGCAGACGGGCAAAACGGTTGTAGGTATCCTGAACCTTCTTGTCGCTGTATAGCTCTCCCGGCTGGAAAACAGTATTCGTATGCAACGTTTTCTTACGAAGGAAATCCGCACCGTTGTAAGTCACATTATTGATATAATAGCGCGGATGGAGATAGGGGCCCGACTGCGGATTAGGACGATAGAGACCGATATACAATGCCACATCGGCAAGATGATACTGACGCGAGGTATCAACATCGAATGTCAGCATCTGCTTATTGAAATTGCGATAGCCGCGATTGGTGAGATAAGACGTAAACTTCAGCTGTTCTTCTTTCAGTTTGTCAGCAGAAAAAGCTTTTCCGCGTGCCAGGTCACCCTTATACATCCCACCGGCACGCAGAAGGGAATCGATATGGGGGTCTGCCACATCATACCACGCATTACGCACATGGTACTGATAGTGGGGCGATATGACATAAGCCACCGTTGCACGACGGTCATGGATATACATCGCAGTATCGACATCGGCATTAAAGTAACCCTTATTCTCCATCATCTGCTGCAGGTTACGCATGCTCACCGTCACAAGGGCGGTATCGAGGATGGTGCGCTTGCGAGAGAACAAACCGCCTTGAGGCTTCTGCTGTATGTAGTCGATATATTCGCTGACGTTGACGCTATCATCAACAGAACGTACCACATTACGTTTCAGTATCAGTTCGTCATCCTTCAAACCTTTAAGAGGAGAACAGCCTATCGTCAGCAAGAAAATTGCTGATGGCAGAAACAGATATAATAAACGTAAACGTCGCATTTGCACGCAAAGATATAGAAAATAGTTGAGAGTCGAGAGTTGAGAGTTGAGAGTTTTGTGTTAAAAAGACATATAACAGAAATAATCTTGCTTTTATTTTGTCATTTCGTTTTTTTTAAATACCTTTGCAGGCGCTGTATATAATGCACAATTCTTAATTCATAATTGAATAAGATATCTGTCATATTAAAGGTTCTGCTTGGGGTCATCCTGACTCCGATAGTGCTGGTGGGGCTGTTGGCGATAGCGCTATACATACCTGCCGTGCAGAACTGGGCCGTTGACTATGGCAGCAAGGTCGCTTCCGAAAAGACCGGCATGCAGATATCCATCGGCACCGTCCACATAGTATGGCCTCTGGACTTGGAGGTGACACAATGTAAGGTGAGGAGTGCCAAGTGGCTCGTACCTTGCGACACCCTACCCGACAGTCCGCAGTTTGACATCTATCTGGGACGCGCTACAATAGGATGGCAACCATTAGCCCTGTTAGACAACAATATCGACATCACTACTCTTGAGGCAGATACTGCAAACGTAAATCTTGACCTCAACTACGAAGCACCCGAGGACACTTCAAAGACAGAATTGCCTTATACCATAAATCTCCAAAAGGCGAACATCACGAATGTAAACCTTTGGATGATGATGAAGGGTGACAGCATTCCTGTCGTCGTAAGAGGCGTTATGGCAAAAGCAGAGGATGGTGTTTTCGACCTTGGAAAGCAGCACTATAGTGTCGGCACTTTCAATGGCGGCGTAAAACGATTTAACGGCTACGGCGCAAAGGTGGACACCCTGTCGCTGAATGCCAGCGGCATCGATTTCACAATGCAGGAAAACGCAGACCCTCGTGACACGATGGTGAATATGCAACTGGGCATCAAAGGCATCGGTGCCGGCATCAAAGCGGCTGACTATGACACCTACCGCGTAGAAAATCTGAAAGCAAAGATAGAAGACCTCTCCTTCGCCCTCGTAAATAGTAAGCCGCTGTTCTCGGCTAACATAAAAGAATGCACGGAAACGGTGTTCCTGGGGTCAAAAGTAAAAGGTTCCAACAGCCAACAGCCGACAGCCAATGGCCTGACCTCGACATTGTCGGCGAAGGTGGATATGGATACCACGAGGGTTGTTATGGATGGTTCGTTGCAGACTTCGGCCAGCAGAATTTCTACACACCTGAATATGGCCCTCAATGCTTTTGACGAAGGAAGTACAGGACCTATCGACGCACGACTGGATGCCAGCATCGGACGCAGCGATGTGCTGAAGATTGTTGAGGGACTGAAACTGACGGATGCAGCACCATTGCGTCAGTATCTGCCCGTAATGCCTATAACCGTTTCGACAGAAGTGCACGGAAATATGCGGAACCTGCACATTCCATTTGTCAAGGCTGACATCCCTACCCTCGCCTCTGTGGATGTAAGACCTTTCGACCTGTCATACCCAATGAATTTTGACAGTCCGATGTTCAGGGCAAAGGCGAAGGCGAAGGTAAAGACATACAGATATCTCAGGGCGCAAGGTGACATTGATGCCACCATCAGCGGTGCCAACATAGACTATATTGCCGACATAAGGACTGACGACGGTGGTAAGTTGAAATCCAACGGCACCTTCAACTACAAGACGATGGCATATAATGTTGATGCCGGCATGAACAGCTTCAGGATGAATAGCAGCGACCTGCGCAAACTGGGAATGCCAAACCTGCAGCAGTATGGTCTTGGAGACCTTACACTATCAGGAAAGGTGCATGCCGACACTCGTGTTATAAAGGCTACCATCAACCCACAAAGCAAGGCATTGGAAGGAGAGATACTGCTTGATGCCCTGATGGACAACATGAAGCCGACAGGCATAAAGGCGACACTGTTCACAGACATTAGAAACATTGATCTCTACCAGATGCATCTGGTGGATGTGCCCCTGAAGATAGGACTCTGTGGACACTATGACTTTGAGGTACGCCAGAGCGGCATAAAACTGCCAAAGATTCCTGGCTTGTCACGAAGCACCGATGTGTATGACGACATAAAGTTAAACGGCCTCATCAGCGACATCACCATAACAGACTCTGTGCAGACCTTCCACCCTGACGACATAGTGCTGGGTCTGTTAACACGTCGAGATACCACAAGAGCCGACATACATTGTGGCGACTTTGAATCGCTCGTCACTATGCGAGGCGGTTATGAATGGCTCATGAGGCAAGCCAACGAACTGTCGAGGATATTGAACAAGCAGATGAGCAACTATGCCTTCGACCAGGCAGAAATAAGGGATGCATTGCCAAAGTTGAACTTCTACCTCAGATGTGGCAAGGAGAATCCTATCTCACGCTTTGCAAAATACTACGAAATAAACTTCGACCGCGTATTGGCACGATTCCATGTCTCAAGGGAAAACGGCATCAATGGCGAACTGCGAATGCACAAACTACAGACAGCTGGATATCAGCTCGACACCATAGGACTGAAGATTAACAGTACCAACAACGTACTCGACTCTTTGGGCAACATCATAACACCGATGAAGATGACCTATGCCCTGAGAGTGCAGAACTATGAACCTAACGAGATTGTCTTTGCAGCACTCGCTGACGGAGAATTGTTAGAGCAGGGACTGATACTGAACACCAACATCTTTGACAACAATAACGAACTGGCGTTGAAACTGGGACTGGAAGCGATGGTGGTCAACGAGGACGTTGACAGTCTAAGGTCAAAGGTCGAAGGTCTAAGGTCACAAAGCGAAGGTGATAACCGAAAGTTGAGGATTCATTTAACTCCTGATGAGCCGGTGATAGGCTATGCTAAGTTCCACCTCAACAAAGACAACCATATCACACTTGGAAAGAAAAATGCTATTACTGCCAACGTAAGGATGAGGTCGGACGATGGTATGGGATTAGAACTGTTATCCGGTTCACATGAAGCATGGCAGGATTTGACGCTGTCGTTGACTCGCATAAACCTTCAAAAACTGACCAGCGGAATACCATACGCTCCGAAGGTTAGCGGAATGTTGGACGGAGACTTCCATATCGTAATGAACAGCATGACAGAGATGACTGTATCGACAGACATGAGTGTCGAGAATATGATATATGAGAAATCTCCTATCGGCAACCTCAGCACACAGTTTGTATATATGCCGGAAGAAGAAGGTAACCAACACTATGTTGACGGAACCGTATCGCTGGATGACAAAGAGATAGCAACAATCGTAGGACGCTATAACAACACAACTGAAAACCTTTCGCTGACCGCTGACCTTAAGAAATGTCCTCTTCATCTTATCAATGGTTTCATAGAAGACCAGATAGTGGGATTGGAAGGTACTGCGGATGGTTCTCTCGATGTTCAGGGTACCACGAACAAGCCGAACGTAAATGGCGAACTGTTCCTTGAGAACGCCAGCCTCATCAGCATACCATACGGTGTAAAGATGCGCTTTGATGATGACCCGGTAAGAGTGCAGAACTCAAAACTATTGCTTGAAAACTTCCAGGTTTATGCCACTAACGGCAGTCCCCTCGTAGCGAGTGGTGAAGTTGATTTTGCCGACCTCGACCACATCACAGTAAATCTGAGGATGAAGGCAGAGAACTTCCTACTCATCGATGCCAAGGAGACGCCAAAGTCAGAAGCCTACGGCAAAGCCTTCGTAAACTTCTATTGCGGCATGCGAGGTGAATTATCAAAGCTGAGAGTAGTGGGACGACTGGATGTACTTCCAACAACAGACCTTAACTATATACTGAGAGACACACCTATCACAACAGATAACCGTCTGAAGGAACTCGTTACCTTCACCAACCTCAGTGACACTACAAATGTCACCACAGTAAAACCAGCTGTCGATGGTATGCTGATGAACTTTACTGTCAATGTCATTGATGGAGCACATGTGAAGTGCTGGCTTAATGCAGACCACTCCAACTACCTTGACCTTGTGGGTGGTGGTAACCTGAAGATGAAATATGACTCTGGAGAAATCACCATAACAGGCAGATACACAATCAACGAAGGTGAGATGAAATATTCTCTTCCCGTCATTCCGCTCAAAACCTTCACCATTGCCAACGGCTCTTGGTTGGAGTTTACAGGCGACCTACTCAATCCTCGCATGAACATTACTGCAACAGAACGTGTAAGAACTGCTGTTTCGGAGAATGGAGCAAACAAGATGGTAACATTCAACTGTGGTGTTGTGATAACAAAGTCGCTGAAAGACATGGGACTAGAGTTCATCATCGAAGCACCAGAAGACCAGGCAATAGCCAGCGAGTTGGCAATGATGTCAACAGAAGCAAGGGGTAAAGTGGCTGTAACGATGCTTACCACTGGCATGTATCTTTCTGACAGCAACACATCATCATTCTCAATGAGTTCTGCCCTGAACAGCTTCCTGCAATCAGAAATCAACAATATTGCTGGCAATGCCCTCAAGACAATGGATTTCCAAATGGGAATGGACAAGACTACCAGCGATGATGGTACCATGCATACCGACTACACATTCAAATTTGCGAAACGCTTCTGGAACAATAGGCTGAACATCTCTGTCGGAGGAAAGATTTCTACGGGTAATGATGTATCAGGACAGAACAAGTCTTTCTTCGACAATGTTGATGTACAATACAGACTCTCCGAGACATCTAACCAATATATGCGACTATTCTTCAAGGATAATGTATATGACTTCCTCGAAGGATATGTCAGACAATATGGTGCAGGTTATATGTACAAGAGAAAACTACAGAAGCTGAAGGACCTCTTTTATTCTCCAAAAACATTAGAGCCACAACGTCTTCCACAGCGTCAACAACGCCCACAACAATAAACCACACATGAGACAATATATTCTTTCACACATATATATTCCTTTAATCCTGCTGCTTCTTGCCGCATGCTCTACCACCTCACATTTGGAGGAGGGAGAACAGCTCTTTATCGGCTTGGAGAAAATCAACTGGAAAGGAGAGCCACAAGGACATAATAGTCACTTTGTAGATACGAAAGCAGAGGTGGAGGCTGCACTTGCCACACAACCGAATGGAGCACTATTTGGTAGCAGCTATTATCGCACCATTTTCCCTTATGGTCTGTGGATATACAACTCATGGCACAACAAGAATAGCAAATTTGCAAAATGGCTCACCAATTCTTTTGGAAAAGCACCTGTCCTCATGAGTAATGTCAACCCTATCCTACGTGCTTCAGTAGCAGAAAGCGTCTTGCAGAATAATGGTTATTTCTCTGGCAACATCACTTACGAGACGACAGATCACGGCAAAAGAGATTCATCGGGAATGGCAAAGCAGCAAAAGATTAGATATCATGTAAACTTCGGACATCTATACACTTTGGATACCATCAGTTACTCCAACTATCCGACTGACATCTATAATAGAATAATATATGGTGATTCATTCTCGCCTACCAAGAGAAACAAGAATCTGTCAAGCCTTCACAGCGGAGATCCTTTTTCGGTTGCAGGCCTCGACAATGAAAGGACAAGAATATATCAATTGCTGAGAAATCACGGATATTATGACTATAAGCCATCTTATACATCATATCTGGCAGACACAGTAACAACACCTGGCAAGGTACATCTGCAGATTCATCTTGCTGACTCCCTACCCGAGGATGCTTTGAGAAAATGGGTTATTGGAACAACTAATGTGACAATAAAACGTGAGATGAGAGAACAAATAACCGACTCTGTTGCCACACGTTTCCTCACGCTGAAATATGCCCGCAAGCATAAAGAGGACAGCATCAAGCCAAAGCCCCCTATCCGACCAAGGATTATTCTTGCTGATACGAAGCTGAGACCCGGTATGCTGTTCTCACAGGATGCCTATGACGAGAGTATCAATGCCTTAGCATCGAAGGGTATATTCTCAAGCATCGACATCTCTTTCAGAAAAAGGAAAAATGCAGATGGCACTCTGCATACCATTGCTGATTCTATAGGTATTAGACGAGGCAGCGACTCCCTTGATACCAGAGCAGGAGCAGGAGTGCTCGATATGTATGTGACGACAGTACTCGACAAACCATACGACTTTACCTTTGAGGCTAACGGCATCGGAAAGACATCAGGCCGCGTAGGACCTGGTGTGAGAGTAGGTCTCACAAAACGTAACGCTTTCAGAGGAGGTGAGTCGTTGACCGTTTCTGCAGGAGCAAACTACGAATTCCAAGTGGGTGGAGGACAGCACATGGGCAATAGTTACAACTTCGACCTTTCTGCTGAACTGACTTTCCCACGACTGCTTTGGCCAAACTTCTTAACGAGGTCAAGAAGCACTCAAGAAAATGGCAACAGACGTTTCAGACGCAGATGGTACACCACTCCTGCAACAATTATATCTGTTTCTGGAGAGACCATACGCAGGGCAGGATTTTTCAGAAGGAATATTCTTTCCGCAGAATTCTCATACATCTTCCAACCTACAGCTACCAGCGTACATCGTTTGTCGCCACTGATACTGACCTACGGACGGACAACGGATATTACAGATGACTATATGGAGAAGGTAAAGAAATCGCCAACAGCCATTATAGCATTAAATGACGAGATGACACCAAAGATACGCTATACCTATACGTACAATTCTCCTGTAGCACTCCGCAATCCGATATATTTCCAGGGAACAGTAAGCGAAGCAGGTAACCTTTGCGATTTGGGAGCGCTCATTGGTGGCAAGAAACTCAACGAGAAAGGCAAGAAGTTATTCGGCACACCATTCTCGCAATTCCTGAAGTTCGAGGCAGACATAAAGAAAACATGGACCATTGGCGGTCTGGACAGTCATACCAGTTTTGTGATGCACTTCTACGGAGGCATACTGACAGCATATGGCAATAACAGTATCGCACCATTCTCTGAACTATTCTACATCGGTGGCGCTAATGACTTGCGCGGTTTCACAATGAGAAATATCGGTCCAGGTGAAGTACACTATGATGACAGAACATTATCATACCTCAACCACAATGGTGATTGCAAAGCGGTATTGAATCTGGAATATCGTCCACACCTATTCGGAAGTTTGTACGGAGCTCTCTTCTTGGATGCCGGTAACGTATGGAGTCTAAGACATAGCAATCGTGAATATTATAAAAAAGAAGGGCGTGGAGACCCTGCAAAGTTTGATTTGGCAACAGATATTGGTGTCGGCATAAGATATGACCTCGATTTCTTTGTTATACGTCTGGATTGGGGTTATGCTATTCACACCCCATACCAAAAGGGCTTCTTCAAAGGCAAATTCCACAATTCACAGGTACTGAACTTTGCAATCGGATACCCATTCTAATGCATAATTCAACTATGAAAATAAAAGTATGTGGCATGCGAGATGCCGAGAATATACAGCAAGTAATAGCTTTGGGCGTTAATATGATAGGCCTCATCTTCTGGCCTAAGAGTCCACGCTATGTGCAAAACATCAGCACAAATGCAGGCATCATACCAGACCTCAAGAATCCGGCAATAAAAGATATTAGTACTTCTGATGTTTCATACGTTGGTGTCTTTGTTGACGAAATGCCGCAGAATGTCGTTACACAGGCATACAATTATAAGCTTGACTATATTCAGTTGCACGGCAATGAATCACCAATATACATAGATAATCTGAAAAGCACCTTGGTGCCAGACATCCTTCCAAACGTAAAAATCATCAAGGCTCTGAGCATTAACGAGGAAGCAGACATCCTTAAATGGAAAACCTACGAAGGACACGTTGACATGTTTCTCTTTGACACCAAGAGCACTCAGGCCGTCGGAGGAACAGGCAAGCATTTTGACTGGTCTCTGATAAACATGTATGACGGAAACATTCCTTTCCTGCTCTCCGGAGGCATCGGACCCGATGATGCAGAAACCGTGAAGGCATTCAAGCATCCTATGTGTGTAGGCATAGATCTTAATTCGAGGTTTGAAAAAGAACCTGGTATGAAAGATGTTGACAAACTAAACGCCTTTCTAAAAGCATTGGCATAAGGAAATAAATACCATATTATTAGGTTGTTTGAGATTTTTTTTATAACTTTGCACGCGAAAATTTTATAACCATTAAAACGAATATAAAAATGAAAGCATTTGTATTTCCTGGTCAGGGAGCCCAATTCCCAGGTATGGGCAAAGACCTATATGAGAGTAATCCTAAGGCAAAAGAACTATTTGACAAAGCCAATGAGATTCTTGGTTTTGAAATCACAAAAATCATGTTCGAAGGAACAGCAGAAGAGTTGAAGCAGACAAAGGTTACACAGCCTGCAGTTTTCCTGCATTCTGTTATCTCTGCCATCTGTCTTGGCGATGCTTTTGATGCTGAGATGGTTGGTGGTCATTCTTTGGGAGAGTTCTCCGCATTGGTGGCTGCCGGTGCTCTGACCTTTGAAGATGGTCTGAAACTCGTTTCTCAGCGTGCTCAGGCAATGCAGAAGGCATGTGAGGCTGCTCCTTCTACAATGGCTGCTATCATAGGTCTCGATGACAAGACAATAGAAGACATCTGTGCTTCTATCAGCAAGCCAGGAAACATCGTTGTGCCTGCTAACTATAACAACCCGGGTCAGTTAGTTATCTCTGGTAACAAAGAGGCTATCGCAGCAGCATGTGAGGCAATGACAGCAGCTGGTGCAAAGCGTGCTCTGCCACTGCCAGTAGGTGGTGCGTTCCACTCTCCACTCATGCAACCGGCAAAGGACGAACTGCAGGCAGCAATAGAGGCTACTACATTCTCTACTCCACGCATTCCTGTATACCAGAATGTTGATGCTAAGGCACATACTGATGCAGAAGAGATAAAGCAGAACCTAATCGCTCAGCTGACAGCTCCTGTGAAGTGGACATACGAGGTGCAGCAGATGCTGAAAGACGGTGCTACAGACTTCGTTGAGTGTGGTCCTGGTAAGGCTCTTCAGGGAATGATACTGAAGATTGCTAAAGGCATCGAGGGTATCACAATCTCTGGCATTGCGTGATAATGCATAATTCTTACACCTAAAGGTATAAGCGGCGAAGCCGATTACATAATTCATAATTCAAAATTCTTAATGCCCAACAATAAAATCATAATCTATCAGGTATTCACCCGCCTTTATGGTAACAGGAATACTACCAGAAAGGAATGGGGAACGATAGAGGACAACGGCTCCGGTAAGTTTGACGACTTCAACGAATCAACGCTGAAGCATATCAAGGATATGGGTATCTCCCACGTCTGGTTTACCGGTGTTATACGTCATGCTACTCAAACGGATTATTCCGCCTATGGCATTCCAAAGCAGCATCCAGCTGTTGTAAAGGGAAAGGCCGGTTCGCCATACGCTATCTGCGACTACTATGACGTTGACCCAGATCTCGCGACAAACGTCGATAAACGCATGAAAGAATTCGAGGCCCTCATACGCCGTACCCATAAAGCAGGCTTGAAGGTTATCATCGATTTCGTGCCAAATCACGTTGCCCGTCAGTATGAGTCAATAGCGAAGCCAAAGGGTGTCATCGACCTCGGTGCTGATGACAACACCAACGACGGTTTCAATCCGCAGAACAACTTCTACTACTGTCCCGGCTGCAAGTTGGAGCCATACTTCGATATTCAGGACTATGTGGAAGAGCCGGCAAAATCTACCGGCAACGACCACTTCGACAATCATCCCGGTATAAACGACTGGTATGAGACGGTGAAGCTGAACTATGGCAAGGATTACTGGACAGGCTTTGGTCACTTTGACCCTGTTCCTGATACCTGGAAGAAGATGACCGACATTCTGCTCTTCTGGGCAAAGAAAGGTGTTGATGCTTTCCGTTGCGACATGGCAGAGATGGTACCGGCAGCCTTCTGGGCATGGGCTACCGATAAGGTGAAAGCCGCCTACCCTGACATCAAGTTCATCGGTGAGGTGTATAACCCTTCCGAATACCGTAACTACATCGGTGCCGGTTTCGATTACCTGTATGACAAGGTCGGTATGTATGACACTATGCGTGCTGTCATCTGCGGTCATGCTCCTGCTACGACAATAACCGGTGCATGGCAGCAGACGGATGACATCAAGGACCACATGCTCTACTTCTTGGAGAACCATGATGAGCAGCGTGTTGCCTCAGACTTCTTTGCCGGTGATGCGAAGAAAGGTATTCCGGGACTCGTGGCGAGCGTGCTGATGAGGAGCAATCCTTTCATGCTCTATGCTGCCGAGGAATATGGCGAGCGCGGCATGGACAAGGAAGGTTTCTCCGGATGCGACGGCCGCACAACAATCTTCGACTACTGGAGCATTGACACTCTGTGCAGAGCAGCCAACAGCAAGCTGAAGAAGAGCGAGCAGCAGATATACGACATTCACGAGAAGGTGATGCAGATAGCACGGAAAGAAAAAGCTGTGGATGGTGACACTTACGACCTGATGTATGTGAATCCTGCCAGCGAGAGCTTTAACCCAGAGAAGCATTTTGCCTTCCTTCGCAAGAAAGACGATGAGATGTTGCTCGTGGTATGCAACTTCAACGACAAGAAGGATAGCATCAGCGTAAACATTCCGAAGCATGCCTTTGAGTGGTTCAATATTTCGGAGAAGAAATACGAAGCCAAAGACCTGCTGACAGACGAGAAGAAACAGCTTTCGCTAAAAGCTGACACGGGCGTGAAGATGACCGTGCCGGCTTATGGAGCGAGAGTGTGGAAAATAAATAGTTAAGAAACCTAGGAATGCCTAGGACGGCCTAGGACAGCCTAGAAAAAAATAAAAAAAACAATGGAAAAAGTAATACTGACCGGTGACAGACCTACCGGCAAGTTACATATAGGTCATTATGTTGGTTCACTGCGCCGTCGTGTGGAGTTGCAGAACTCCGGCGAATATGACAAGATATTCGTGATGATAGCCGATGCCCAGGCACTGACCGACAACTTTGACAATCCCGAGAAGGTGCGTCAGAATATCATTGAAGTAGCCCTCGACTACCTCTCTGCCGGCCTCGACCCTGAGAAGACAAACATCTTCATCCAGAGTGCTGTACCGGAACTCACAGAGCTGTCGTTCTACTTCATGAACCTCGTTACAGTACAGCGTCTGCAACGCAATCCTACTGTCAAGACCGAACTGGAGATGCGTAACTTCGAGGGCGGCACGCCGACGGGTTTCTTCTGCTACCCTATCTCACAGGCAGCAGACATCACCCTCTTCAAGGCTACGACGGTGCCTGTGGGTGAAGACCAGAAGCCTATGCTGGAGCTAACCAACGAAATCGTCCGCCGTTTCAACCATACCTACGGCGAGACGCTCATAGAGCCAAAGATACTACTGCCCGACAATGCAGCATGTCTCAGGTTGCCCGGCACCGACGGTAAGGCAAAGATGAGTAAGTCGCTCGGCAACTGCATATACCTCTCCGACACAGCGAAGGAGCTGAAGAAGAAGGTGAACTCTATGTTTACCGACCCTCTGCACCTGAAGATAGAAGACCCGGGCCACTTGGAGGGCAATACCGTCTTCACATATCTCGATGCCTTCTGCGTGGATGATGACTTTGCGCAGTTCCTGCCGGAATATAAGAACCTCGACGAGCTGAAGGCACATTATACAAAAGGTGGCCTCGGCGACGGCACATGTAAGAAGTTCCTGCTCAACGTGCTCAATGCCCGCTTGGAACCGATTCGCGAACGTCGTCACTATTGGGAGCAGCACATCCCCGAAGTCTATGAGATACTCCGCAAGGGAACGGAGGCAGCCCGCGAAAGAGGCAGGAAGACACTGGAGGAAGTCAAGGCGGCAATGAAGATAAACTACTTCGAAGACACCGCCTTGATAGCAGAGCAGGCAGAGAAGTATAAAGGTTAAAGGAGGACGTGGAGGAAGGAAGAAAGTTTAATACCAATTACCCCACAAATAATCTTTCATCCATCATCCATTATCGTATAAAAAAGTCCGGAAGGTGTTCTGTTCTTCCGGATTTTTTTTGTGCTACGAAAAAACTTAAATAAAAATTTGGTGATATACAGACTTAATCGTACCTTTGCACACGGAAACTTAAAATAACAATATAATAATGGAAACAACTTGTACTTCTTCATCAGCTGCGACTAAGCAAAAAAGGCTTAATCCTGTTGACCATGTTGCAAAGACTCCAAGTGAGCGTCTGCACCCAGTGGAGAAATTTATTGACAAACTGGAAGAAGCTGTTCGTGCCAGATTATGAAAGAATACAAGGTAAAAATCCTCGATACTGTATTCGACGACATTGATAGTCTTGCTGATTTTATAGTAAGTGTCAGTTTGCCGGAACATGCCGTAAAATACGTTCGTGAATTAGGAGCAGAAATAATGACTTTGCGCTATCTTGCAGACGTAATTCCCCAAAGTCGCTATCGTACAGTACTTCATTATCATCCTCATGCAAAACAATTACGAACTCGCAACAAGCAGTTTAATATTATATTCCACATAGAAGGTGATACTGTTATTGTTGATAAAATCATTGCTTCAAAGATGATTATAAACTAACCTCTCGAAAATGCTCACAATCCATACATACATAGCTTTACTTTTCGCTGCATGGCCAACCCGTGCGGCGGAGCATAACTATAAACTTTTAACTCTTAACTGTAAACTGATTTTCCCCCCCAGCGAGGGATTTAGACATAACGACATACGCGCTGACAAGGCGATGACAGATATATAAGGCACGTTTGTGTCCCGTAACGGGATGCGGACGTGCCTTATTTCGTGTTATTATTTTTTTATTAACCATATGTTCAACTTTAAAACTTAAACGAACTATGACAAAGAGAATTTTTATGCTTCTGGCAGTTTTGTTGCTCGTTGCTATGCAGATGCCTGTTTCGGCACAGTCCATCAGCAGTGCAAGCCTGACCTACACCTTCAACGGTCAGCAGTCCGTGCTGAATTGTCCTGCAATGAGGTTCGCAGGGCTTGACCTGACTGACACAAAGGCAGAGAACTTCAAGATTGACGGTGCTGAGGTTCAGGTTTCCGGCAATGTGACTGATGTGTATATTGTTGCCGCAGAATATAAGGACGGCACCAGTCAGAGCGATGTTGAAATAAACTACGTTCCGCTGACCTCAAATGGCAAGGGTGGATGGCAGCTGGACATGGGAAACAAGGGCTGGATTGTTGAGAACAACAACCGCAGCACGGGATACAGGAACTTCCGTTTCTTCTTTGTTGCCAACAAAGACTCTGATTCTCCTATCTATTACGACAATGCCAGCGCCCACTACATTATCCGCTTCTATACAAAAGACGGCGGTAGCGGCGGTGGTGGCGGCGGCGAGAGCGGCAGCATAACTTTCTACGACAGCAACACTGCTACGCTGAACCTGATGATGACAGGCGGTTTGAACAACAGTGTCACCTATACCTACGGCGGCAGCGGCGAACGCGACATCAAGGATAATCCGGGTCAGGTCAGCTCGCTCCAGATTGACGGCTTCACCCTGCGCCTGCAGCGTTCCGACGCTGGTCTGAATATAGGCAACGTCAGCGTGCAGTACAAGGTCTATGAGGAAGGCAGCGACGGACAGTGGAACAGACTGGACTTCACATTCGAGGAAGACGAGGACGGTAACATCCTGAACAAGAAATACACCTGCACATCATCTACTAAGAACCTTGCCGCAGGACTCTCTCCGGGCAAGAACTACGTGCTTGAGATAATGTATCAGGTCGTTGACAACAACGGCCAGTACTACTTCCTCAAACCTTCCAAGGATTATGGCATGTTCAAGTTCTCTGTTAAGGACGGCGGTGGTGGCGGCGGCGAAGGCGGTGAAGGCGTACGCGGCGACCTGGACGGCGACGGCAAGGTGGGCATGTCAGACGTGATGTTCCTCGTGAATAAGATTCTCAACGGCAAGTTCCCGGACGAGTAGGCCCCTCCCCAACCCTCCCCAAGTGGGAGGGAACTCAGCGCGGGGGCGGAATCATATAAAAGCAGGAACTGCAAACGATGTCTTTGCCCATGCAGAAAAAAAGTTTTCGTTTTGTTTGGTATTTTGCTCACTTAATCGTACCTTTGCACACGGAATCCTAAATGATATATTAAAAATGTTACAACATAACATAATTTCTCCCCCCCCCCAGACGGGTTTAAGACAACTTAATATATGCGCCACACGGCGCAGCAATGCCAGGCACGTTATGGTCCGAAACGAAGGACTGTGACGTGCCTTTTTGCGTGCTCTAGTTACCGAGATGAAACAAAACGAAATATTAATTCTTATGAAAAGACTTTGTTCATTACTCCTTTTGGCACTGCTGCCGCTGCTGGCAAGTGCGTACGATGCCGAGATTGACGGCATATATTACAACTTGGATTCCAACAAGAAACAGGCGGAAGTTACGTATCTGACAACAGATTCCTCCATAAAAAAATATGTATATACAGGCACAGTAAATATTCCTGAGTTTGTCACATACGATAACATCACCTATAGAGTAACATCGATTGGAATTCAAGCGTTTAGTTCGAGCTTCGAACTGACATCTGTTACTATCCCCAACAGTGTGACATCCATAGGTCATTATGCTTTCAGCAATTGCTCCGGGATGACATCGGTGACGATTGGCAACAGCGTGACTGAGATTGGATGGTACGCTTTCGCAACATGCATGTCTCTGAAAACGGTTACTATCCCAAATAGCGTGACATCAATTGGGAACAATGCTTTCCAGTTTTGTTCCGGGCTGACATCGATAAGTATCCCCAACAGTGTGACTGAGATTGGAGGAGGCGCTTTCAAAAGTTGCATAGATATGAGATCAGTGTCGATAGGCAGCAGCGTGACATCAATAGGAGAGGACGCTTTCAGCGGTTGCTCTAAGTTAGGAGCAGTTACTATTCCTAACAGTGTGACAGAGATAGGATCCCGTGCTTTCGAAAACTGCGGATGGTTGACATCGGTGACGATTGGCAACGGCGTGAAAACAATCGGGCAATTAGCTTTCTCAGGCTGCTCCGGGTTGACAAATATTAATATCCCCAACAGCGTGACAGAGATAGGATTCCGCGCTTTCTCTGGCTGCTCCAGGCTGACATCGGTGACTATCCCCAACAGTGTGACTGAGATTGGAAACTATGCTTTCAATGGATGCTCCGGGCTGACAAATATTAATATCCCCAACAGCGTGACAGAGATTGGTGCCTATGCTTTCAACAGTTGCTCCGAGCTGACAGAGATTATTATCCCTAATGGCGTGTCACAGATTGGATGGTACACTTTTCAGTATTGTAGTAAACTGAAATCAGTAACGATTGGCAACGGTGTGACGACGATAGGAGGCTATGCTTTCGACGGTTGTTCAGGGCTGACGTCGGTGACGATTGGCAACAGCGTGACTAAAATTGGAGAATATGCTTTCAACGACTGCTCCAAGCTGACCGAGGTTACTATCCCCAACAGCGTGACGATGATTGATGAATACGCCTTCAAACATTGCTCCGGTATGACATCGGTGGCGTTTGGCAATGGCGTGACGAGGATTGGTGACGAGGCTTTCTCTGGCTGTTCCGGGCTGACAGAGATTACCATTCCCAACAGCGTGACATCGATTCAAAAGTATGCTTTCTACGGCTGTTCCGGTCTGAAATCGGTGACGATTGGCAGCGGCGTGATATATATAGATAACACTGCTTTCAATGGCTGTTCTGGCGTGACAAAGGTGATACTAAATAGCAATACAATCGCATCAAACTCTTATTCCTCATCATCTCCTATAGTATTAGGTAACATTGCAAAAGAATATATTTTTGGAGAGGATGTGACATCGATAGGAGACTATGCTTTCTCCGGTTGCTCCGGGCTGACATCGGTGACTATCCCCAACAACGTGACGAGCATTGGAAAATATGCTTTCCGTGGATGCTCCGGACTGACAGAGATTACTATCCCTAACAGTGTGACATCGGTTGGAAGCAATGCTTTCTATAATTGTTCCGGCTTGAAATCCATTACTATACCCAACAGCGTGACGTCAATTGGAGACTATATTTTTTATGACTGCTCTGGCCTGACGTCAGTGACGATAGGTAACAGCGTGACTTCAATAGGTCTTTCAGCTTTCAATGGTTGCTCCAGGCTGACATCGGTGACGATTCCTAACAGCGTGACGAGCATCGGAAAGTATGCTTTCAATGGATGCTCCAGCCTGACATCGGTGGCGATTGGCTGCAGCGTGAAAACAATCGGGCAATTAGCATTCTCAGGCTGCTCCGGGTTGACAGAGATTACTATCCCCAACAGCGTGACTGAAATTGATGGCAGTGCGTTCTCAAACTGTTCAGGGCTGACGTCGGTGACGTTTGGCAACGGCGTGAAAAACATTAGGGACTATGCTTTCGACAACTGTGAAAACGTGACAGACGTTTATTGCTATGCAGAAAATGTGCCTTCAGCTGCGACTTTTGCATTTGATTTTGATTCTGATGCTATACTACACGTTCCATCCAGCTCGATTGACGCTTACAAATCTACTCAACCTTGGAATTATTTGTTTAATATTGTGGCTATAGATGACATCGGACCGGAACCGGAACCAGAACCCGAGCCAGAGCCAACAGGCGATGACATTGCCATCAACGAGACGAATTTCCCGGATGCGAATTTCCGCAAGTATTTGCTTGAACAGGACTATGGCTCAGACGGTGTGCTGACAGAAACAGAGATTGCAGAAATAACATATATGGATTTGTATGGGACTGACATTGAAAACCTTAAAGGCATAGGATATTTCAAAGGGTTGGAATATCTGGCCTGTACCAGCAACAAGCTTACTTCGCTCGATGTGTCGGAATGTAGTAATCTGCGAATGCTTCACTGTTCTCTCAATAAACTCACATCGCTTGATGTGTCGGGATGTTCAATGTTAAATGCTCTATACTGCAACGCCAACCAGCTTACATCACTTGATATGTCTGGATGTTCAGAACTTTACTTGTTGTATGTCTATCAAAACAAGATTAAAGGTGCAGCGATGGATGCATTTATTAAGAGTCTGCCAACGGTAAGCAATGGCCAAATGGCTGTTATCTACGATTATAACGAAGGCAACGTTATGACCACCGCTCAGGTTGCAGCAGCAAAGGCAAAAGGCTGGACGCCGTATTACTCTAACGATCCAGATATGACAGATTGGCAAGAGTACGCTGGCGAAGGGTCGGAACTGGAACCTGTCTATATGGAGACGGACGTCACAGCAAACTTCCCCACCAATTGGCAGGGATGGGTCGGAGCTACCGGTTATACCTCAACACAATATGCTCCTATGGTGACAACCAACGACGGACGCCGCGTACAGGTGTGTGAGAAATACGAAGTCTATGCTGGTACAGGAACGGTGTTCTACCGTACGCTCACTGGCCTTACCAACGGAACATATCGCATAGAACTTTATGGTGCAGCCTCTTCCACAAAGGGTCGAGACACGTACGTTAGTTCTGATATGACAGCATATGATGAGGGTGATGAGACAGCAGTATATCTCTATGCTACGACACCATCAGGTACCGTTAAGCAGTATATTCCCGTACATTGGGCAACGTCGTTCTCAGAAGTAGCCACCGCAGTACTTAACAATGTGGAGGTAACGGACGGTACTGTGGACATAGGTATGTACAGTGAAAAGTATTATACTAACTGGCACGTTGTGCAGATAAAAGGTGTGACAGCCCTTGTAGATATTGCAGAGCGTTATTCCGATGTGCTACAGACTGCGAAGGCTGTCCTATCAGATAGTATTGCGTACACAAATGTCGTAGGCGAGGAGCGTACAACACTTGTACAGGCAGTCAGACAATATTCAACTATTTCGGAAAAAACAGCAGAAGCCTATCAGACAGCAATCAATGCCATTGTGACGGCAACAGTCACATTCACTGATGCCAAAGCGAGCTACGATGAATGGGCACACATCAAGAATATGAGTTACTCATATGCCTCTGCAGAGAAGAAATCTGCAGCAGAAGCAGCAGCTACTGCTGCTGCAAATCCTACTAATGCAGCCGATGCTGTTATAAAGACAGAATATATGATACCATTCTTCCGTAGCTATGCAGAATCAAGCGCCCTGCTTGAAGGCGTTAAGGGCAGAGAGAACGTTACTGATACCTATATACTGAACCCAAGGGCAGAGGAAGATTACAGCTCGACAGGATGGCAGGTACACTGGGGTACAAATTCTCCGATAGGTGATATCACCATTAGGACGGATCAACCTTGGACAGATGCCAGCGGGAATTCGAATCACCGCTACTTCGACGGTGGCCATTGGGGTGCACTGTCATGGGTGGCTATACAAGCACAAGACATCACCTTACCTGCCGGACACTATCAACTGACAGTATTAGGCCGCTCATCGCAGGATGTTGAACAGATACTCTTTGCAGGTGACAATGCCGTTGAGATGCCTCATAAGGGTGATAACGGCGGTTTGTTCAATCTCGGCTGGGAGCAGACATCTGTGGAGTTTGAACTCACGGAGGAAAGTATTGTCAGCATAGGAGTAATGGGCGTGAGCTCGGGAATACACAACTGGATGTCATTCTCAGATTTCCGTCTTGTCCGTTTCCCAGATACAGAGCCTGTCCTTCGAGGCGATGCGAATGGTGACGGCAAGGTGGATATGGACGATGCGATGTTTGTTACTAACGTAATCCTCGGCACGGAAGAGGCAACAGAAGAGGCTGACGTCAACAACGACGGCACGGTCAATATGCCTGACGCTATGTTTATCGTGAACAAGGTGCTTAACGGCAAGTTCCCGGACGAGGAGTGATGAGAGATACATTGATAACATGGGACATTTTACTTTCGGCTCAGGTGGAGGTCATTCGTTAGTTCCCGTAAAGGGAACCAAGGTGGTACTGGCAGGAAAGCCTGCTATACTGCCTAACATCGAAGTGCCCTTCGTGATGCAGACGCTGACGAAGAGACAGATTGACGCCATTCCAAAGACGCAATTTACGGTATCTATTATAGACAAAATCGAGGTACCAAATATGTCGTCAGTGCTCTCACACAGGGGTGGAGGAGCCGCATCATTGCGTAATCGCTTAAAACGGCAACCCAATCTTGGCGGAAAGATTGGCAGTAGGCGCTTTGGCGTCAGATCATTACCGGTCAGACCTCTCGTTGCAGAGGCTGATGGTACGAAACAGTACATGACGTTAGTCGGTCTGTTAGATGATTTAAGCGAGCAGGCAAACCATCTTATCACAGAAAACCGCAGGCTCAGCCGCAATTATGACGGTGACCCGCCAGACAGCAATCTCTTCTACGAACCGATAAACGAAAGACTCATGTCGGACTGTATCATGAAGGTGATTGCAGATTTCTTCGGTAGTGATGATAAATGCAAGATTTATGGTCATGAATACAAACTGGTAGAGTTTTGCCTGCTGATGCACTACTACTTTTTACGCATCGGTATTATGCAGAATACTGCCCGCAAGCCGTTTGCTGAATACATCCTGAGGAATGTACTGAAAGACGAGACAAGGTTCGCCGTCAAGACTTTCAATAACTATGCCAATGACTACAAAAACGACGAAAAAGACTTTATCGACGGTGATGGTCTGGACATAGACTTCAGACTGCATCCGGATACAAGCACGCGCCCACATCTGGACGCTTTCCACGAGATAGGTCATTCTTTCTACATTTCAAAATATTTTAAGGACCTGAGAAACATCCGTAAGCAGATGAATAAATTCTGCTTTTAAGCCCGGCAGCACTGCTCTCTCGGCAAACGATACAAAGTGAGGACTCTACATGGGGTCCTCACTTTTTTTTCCACACCCCCCTTGTGTTTTTTCCACCCACTTTCCGAAGCCATACAAACCCTCTACCTTTGCACCCAGAAACCCGAAGTGGATGATATCTGGTCAGGTGCAGAGATTTCGAAAGTTTCTCTCCGAAAGAACTCCGGAAGAAGTCCGAAAGAACTCCGGAAGAACTCTAAAAGAAGTCCGAAAGAACTCCGAAAGACCAATATTTCCGCAGGTAGGCTTCCTTATTATTAACTTATTAATTTTTTCAAGCTATGAAAACAATTAATTTGCAGGTTGACGGCACCTTAAACCGTCACGTGAAGAACCCTAAGACAAGTGCTCAAACATTACAGCGCGTGTTGATGAAGGTAGTAAGCATGGCTTACGTTATGTTGAAGTACATTTGCAACCACTCTTTTGAGGGTGTCAGCAATGGCTTCCAGTGTATGAACAGGTTCAAGAAGGTAAACCTCAAGTACCTTCGCGAACGTGCGGCAACGTTGCAGCAGTATGGTCAGAGCCTTAACCAGTTCTACCAGTTTATGCCTCTGCAGAGTGAGAAATGGTCACCGTTTGCCGCAATTATCTCTCAAGGGCAGTTGCCCCAAGTCTCAGTGAGCATTGATGCAGAAGGTGGTCATAAGGCTCGTGTCAATGCCCCGAGTCGCACCTATGCAGACTTTGTCAAGGCATGGGGCTTGCAGCGAGGCGACCAGCTGACTTTTGTCACCGTGCAGAAGCGTGAGGGCAACTATGAGGTGAACTATGCACGCATAGTTCTCAACCCACGCAATGCCGATGGCAGCGGTGCTCCGATGACTACCGAGATTGTGAACAGTCAGGGCGAGTTCCCTTGCTCTAACTGGAAGAATCGCCTCAACTTCCTGACTTTCGACTTTGACACCGACCACTTCAACTTTGTACTTGGACGTGGTGGCGACGTGGTGGCAGCAGGCATCATCGTCAGTCGTAAGGACAGGAGTGGTGGCTGGTTCCGCAGCAATTGTCAGTTGGTGCTCAACGAGGCAGGCTTCGGCAACGACCTGTGCAGCCTCATGCAGGCAGTGGAAAACAGCTATGGTGTGAACGAAATCGACATTGAGTCAGAGTTCTACCTGAACAATGCAGGCTCTGCCGGCACTGGCTCTACCGAAGATGTCACTCCTGGCGGCAGCGGTGGTGTAACACCGGGCGAACCTCTTTACAACAACTTTGCTACTATCAATGGAACCAGCCAAACCGTTTCTGGCGGTAGTGTGACTGCTACGGCTCCAATTACCAGCGTAGTTGTCAGCGGTACAAACCTGACCGATGTAACCTTCACGGCCAAGGTGGATGGTACTGGAGACACTATCACTCCTACCAGCCACGATGCAACCAGTGCCTCCTTCACAGGGCTGAATGTTGAGGCAGGCCATAACCTCGTGGTCTATCATGGCGGCATTGTATGGTTCACCATCACTGCACAACCAGCAGGTGGCAGCGGTGATGGTTGGGAAGAGGGTTAAGGCCCCACCCCCTTCGGTTCCCCCGTTTCCCGGGGGACAGAAACCCAAGTTAGGGAGGGAGTAAAGTGTAGAGTTTAGAGTGTAGAGTTTAGAGTCAGTGGTAAGTTTAGAGTGTAAAGTTAATTGGCGCAAGATGCAATCGCATCCTGCGCCATTATTCTTACCTCACCGTGATATGGAAGCACCCTTGCTTTACTTCGTGTTTTATGTAGCAGCGGCCGGCGACGCGTTTGTCGCGGAGCACCTCGGCAAGCACCCACTTGAGGGTGTCGTTGCGCACCTGACGGCGAGGCTCCTCTGACGTTGATACCGTCTTGTAGCGGTTGTAACCTATATCAAACGTTGTGCCGAAGCGGTGGCAGGAATTTTCCGTCGCATTATGGTTGAACCTCTGCAGCCGCGCCACATCCTCGTCGGTACGCAGCACGCTGGTCACGATAATCTGATGCAAAGGAATACCTTTTACATACAGAGAGTCATAGAAGGACTTGCCGATGTCATGCAGCAGCATAGCAGCCTTTGGCACAAGATACGGAATGCTCTGCTTGAGGTTGTCGATGTAAAAATACGGATTGGCGCCTATGAACACCAGGTCCTCCATGCGATGCTCTGCCTCCTCACGGTTTTTGGGAGGACGCACGCCATTCAGGTCTGCCGCTATCAGCTGCACGTCGTTTTCGTCAGGAAAGGTATTCGAGAAATCGGGCACGGAATACACCCTGTGCGGCATATCCTTTATAGACTTAAACGAAGGGGGATTGGAAAACTCATAATTCATCTTTGCCACTGGCACCTTGCCGTCAACAGTTGCCACGGAATCTGCCGGCACGTCGGCATCGTTTTTGTGGGTATAGTCATATCCGCACCGTCCGAGGGCCAGAATGATGACTATGAAGGTAAACCCATTGAGATATATGTGTTTGTTAAATTGCATTATTTTTCAGAATTTGAGCGCAAAATTACAAAAAAATATTGATATATAGAAAAAAATTTTGTATTTCTCATAATTTAATTGTAACTTTGCCACCTGTTTTATGACAGAGAAACATATTATACTTGAAGATATTGACCCCGTAGCATTCTATGGTGTGGGCAACAGCCACCTGCAGATGCTCCGTTCGCTGTTTCCGAAGCTCCGCATCATGGCGCGTGACAACGTCATCAGGGTTTTGGGCGACGAAGAGGAGTTGTGTGCCTACGAGGAGGCTATGGAGAAGATGCAGCAGCATCTGTTGAAGTTCAACGTCATTGGCGAGGAGGACATCCTCGACATCGTAAAGGGTCGCAAGACACGCGACAGCAGCGCCAAGGACGTTGTGGTCTATAACCTGTCGGGCAAACCCATCAAGAGCCGTTCCCACAATCAGCAGGAACTTATCGACGCCTACATGGAGAACGATATGGTCTTTGCCATCGGTCCTGCCGGCACAGGTAAGACATACCTCTCCATCGCCCTCGCCGTAAAAGCCCTGAAGGAGAAGACGGCAAAGAGGATTATCCTTTCACGCCCCGCAGTGGAGGCCGGAGAGAAATTAGGCTTCCTGCCGGGAGACATGAAGGAGAAGATTGACCCATATCTGCAGCCGCTGTACGACGCATTGGAAGACATGATTCCGCAGGCCAAGCTGCAGGACATGATAGACAAGCACATCATACAGATAGCACCGCTTGCCTTCATGCGAGGCAGGACGCTGTCGGATGCTGTGGTGATACTTGACGAGGCGCAGAATACCACTCCAGCACAAATCAGGATGTTCCTGACCCGCATGGGATGGAACACAAAGATGATAATCACCGGCGACCTGACACAGGTAGATCTGCCACGCAGCCACGCCAGCGGCCTGCAGCAGGCAATGGAAATACTGGAAGGCACAAAAGGCATTGCCGTCATACACATGGACAGCAAGGACATCGTAAGACACAAGCTGGTGACACGCATAGTAAACAAATTCCAGGAATACGACGATTTAAACAACAAACTAAATAATAAAAACAACGATGGCGAATAAAGCATTAACAAAGACAGAGTACCACTTTGAGGGACAGACAGCAGTGTATCACGGTAAAGTACGCGACGTATATACCATCAATGACGACATCATGGTGATGGTGGCTACAGACAGAATATCTGCCTTCGACGTAGTACTGCCAAAGGGAATTCCTTTCAAGGGACAAGTTCTTAACCAGATAGCAGCAAAATTCCTTGATGCTACAAAGGACATCTGCCCAAACTGGAAACTTGCTACTCCAGACCCACAGGTTACAGTTGGACTGAAGTGTGAAGGTTTTAGGGTAGAGATGATTATCCGTGGTATTCTCACCGGTTCTGCTTGGCGCGACTATGAGAAGGGCTGCCGCGAGATATGCGGTGTGAAGCTGCCTGACGGCATGAAGGAAAACCAGCGTTTCCCGGAACCTATCATCACTCCGACCACAAAGGCTGACGAGGGTCACGACATGAATATCTCCAAGGAGGAAATCATCGCACAGGGTATTGTTTCAAAAGAGGACTATGAGGTGATGGAAGACTATACCCGCAAGCTCTTTGCACGCGGTCAGGAGATAGCAGCAAAGCAGGGTCTCATCCTCGTTGACACAAAGTATGAGTTCGGCAAGCGCGACGGCAAGGTATATCTCATTGACGAGATACACACACCAGACTCTTCACGCTATTTCTATGCTGACGGTTACGAAGAGAAGTTTGCAAAGGGCGAGCCACAGAAGCAGCTGTCAAAGGAATTCGTAAGACAGTGGCTCATAGAGCACAATTTCATGAATGAGCCCGGTCAGACAATGCCAGAGATTACAGACGAATACGCAGAATCAGTAGCAGAACGTTACATCGAGCTCTACGAACACATCGTCGGTGAGAAGTTCGACCGTTCTACAGACCAGAGTAACATCGAAGCCCGCATAGAGAAGAACGTCACCGACTATCTGAAGACACTGTAAGGTCAAAGGTCAAAGGTCTAAGGTCTAAGGTCAAAGGTCTAAGGTCAAAGGTTATTTTCTTAACTCTTAACTAAAAAGTGTATAAGCAGGAAGAGATAAAGCCCTACTCTTCGGAGGGCGACAAAGCAAGTCAGGTGGAGAAGATGTTCGACAACATCGCCCCCACCTACGACATGCTGAACCATCGCCTTTCGTGGAACATTGACAGATACTGGCGCTATACTGCCATCAAGGCCCTGAACAAATATGTGACGGGAAACGGCACTTCCATCCTTGATGTTGCAACAGGCACCGGCGACTTGGCATTGCAGATGGCAAAGAAGATGCCTATGGCTCACATCACAGGCATCGACATCAGCGAGGGAATGCTCGAAGTGGCAAGACAGAAGGCAAAGAAAGAACAGCTGCGACTGACTTTTGCAAAAGAAGACTGCAACGCCCTCTCCTACCCTGACAACCACTTCGACGCCGTCACGGCAGCATTCGGAATACGTAACTTCAAAAACCTTGAGCAGGGACTTTCGGAGATGTATCGCGTACTGAAACCAAGCGGGATGTTCTGCGTACTGGAACTCACTACGCCAGTATCATTTCCCATGAAACAACTCTTCCACATATACAGCAACCTCATACTGCCATTCTACGGCAAACTCATAAGTCACGACACCTCGGCATACTCGTACCTCAACAAAACCATAGAGGCTTTTCCGCAAGGGGAGACAATGATGGAGATACTGAAGAAGATAGGCTTTAGCAAAACAACATTCAGGAGGCTGACATTCGGAATATGTACGATGTATGTGGCGTATAAGTAAGGGGAGTGAAGTTCATTAACTCCAAATAAAACAAATAAAGATGAGAAAATTTGGTATTATCGGAAATCCTTTGGGACATTCATTCTCACCGGGTTATTTCAATGAGAAGTTTCTTAATGAGCATATCGATGCTGTCTATGAGAAACATGAGTTGAAGAACATTGCAGACTTACCGGAACTTCTCGACAAGGAGGAATTCCTATGCGGTCTCAATGTTACCATTCCATACAAGGAAAAGGTGATGGAATACCTTGACTATGTTTCTCCTGAGGCACGTTCCGTCGGAGCTGTCAATGTTATCAAGGTAACACACACCAACGACATCGGAGCCGTAAAGGAACTGAAGTCAAAGGTGACTGGTAAGAAGACATACTATACTGAAGGGTACAACAGCGATGTCTTTGGATTTATCAATAGCATGCGCCCTCTTCTGATGTCATACCATAAGAAAGCCCTCATCCTCGGCACCGGCGGTGCCAGCAAGGCCATCAACTATTCTTTGCGACAACTGGGATTGGAAACAGTGTTCGTTTCTCGCACCGTGAGAGACAACATGATAACATATAGCCAGATAACTCCCGAAATGATGCAGGAGTACCTCGTCATCGTCAACTGCACACCATGCGGTATGGCACCTCATTATGACGAATGCCCCGACATTCCGTATGACACCCTCACATCACGCCACATATTGTACGACCTCATCTATAACCCTGACGAAACACTCTTTCTCAAAAAAGGGAAAGAGCAAGGTGCAATGACAAAGAACGGCCTTGAGATGTTGTTGCTGCAGGCTGATGAGTCGTGGAGGCTTTGGAATAAATAATACTATATGATAAGCGTAGAAGGACTGAAAGTAGAATTTGGCGTCAAGCCTCTCTTTACGGATGTATCATTCGTAATCAATGAGCGCGACCGCATTGCCCTCGTCGGAAAAAACGGCGCGGGTAAATCTACTATGCTGAAAATCCTTGCAGGCCTTCAGACGCCTACAGAAGGAACTGTCTCTATTCCTAACGACTGCACCATTGGCTATCTGCCACAGGTGATGAAGTTGCAAGACAGCACTACTGTCCGCGACGAGGTGCGCAAGGCCTTTTCTGACATCAGCAAGATGGCATCGAAGGTAGAGCGTCTGCAGAAGGAGATGGAAAGCCGCACTGACTACGAGTCTCAGGATTATATGGACCTCGTGGAACGCTTTACCCTTGCCCACGAACGCTATATGATGATGGGAGCAGAATCAAGGGAGGCAGAGATGGAACGCACCCTCACAGGCTTAGGATTCCTTCGCACCGATTTCGAACGCCCTACATCGGAATTCTCTGGTGGCTGGCGTATGCGAATAGAGCTCGCGAAACTACTTCTCAGCCATCACGACGTGATACTCCTTGACGAGCCTACCAACCACCTCGACATCGAATCAATACAATGGCTCGAGCAATTCCTCTCACAGAGTTCACAGGCTGTTGTCCTCGTTTCCCACGACAGGGCATTTATCAATAACGTAACGAATCGCACACTTGAAATATCCTGCGGACACGTCGTTGACTACAAGGTGAAATACAACGAGTATGTCGTGCTTCGTCAGGAACGCAGGGAGCAGCAGTTGAGGGCTTATGAAAACCAACAGAAAGAGATTGCCGACACAAAGGCATTCATAGAGCGTTTCCGCTATCAGGCAACAAAAGCCATACAGGTGCAGCAACGAATCAGGCAACTTGAGAAGATAGTACCCATAGAAGTTGATGAGGTGGATAACTCTGCATTGCGTCTGAAGTTCCCTCCATGTCTGCGTTCTGGCGACTACCCTGTCATCTGCGAAGATGTAAAGAAGAGCTATGGCGAGCATAATGTCTTCCACGATGTCAACCTCATCATCAAGAGAGGCGAGAAGGTGGCATTCGTCGGCAAGAATGGAGAAGGAAAGTCAACCCTCGTGAAATGTATCATGAATGAGATTGATTTCGAAGGCACTCTGAAGATAGGTCACAACATCCAGATAGGATACTTCGCGCAGAATCAGGCACAACTGCTCGACGAATCCCAAACCGTCTTTCAGACCATCGACAATGTGGCACGCGGCGACATACGCCTGAAGATAAGAGATATACTCGGAGCATTCATGTTCGGTGGCGAGGCATCGGACAAATACGTAAAATTCCTCAGCGGTGGCGAACGTTCCCGACTGGCGATGATACGCCTGCTCCTCGAACCTGTCAACTTCCTCATCCTCGACGAGCCTACCAACCACCTCGATATGGTATCAAAGGATGTTCTGAAGGATGCCATAAAAGCCTTCGACGGCACTGTCATCGTTGTCTCGCACGACCGTGAATTCCTCGACGGACTCGTTGATAAGGTCTATGAATTCAGCAATGGAAAAGTACGCGAACATCTGGGCGGCATCTACGACTATCTCAGGGATAAACATGCCGAAACCATCAACGATGCCGTAAGCCAGCAGAATACGCAACCTGCCAAGCAGACAGAAAAGCCAGCGAAGGAAGCAGCCAAGGAGGAAGCCCCGACAATGAGCTACGAAGAACGCAAGGCAGAACAGAAACGCCTCAACAAACTTGAGAAACAGCGTAAAAATCTGGAGGAAAAAATATCATCCCTCGAGAAACGCAGGGACGAACTCAACGACCTCCTGATGCTGCCAGAAAATGCCGCTAATATGCAGATGGTGAACGAATACACCTCAGTACAAGAAGAATTAGATAAACTGGAAGAAGAATACTTCGCTCTGGAAATATAAAGTCTCAAATTTCAACTTTCAATATTCAATTTTCAATATAATATATGCCACTAAGATTACCCGATAAACTACCCGCTATCAAGATGCTCGAAGATGAGAATATCTTCGTCATCGATGAAACCCGCGGTCATTCACAGGATATCCGTCCTCTGAAGCTCGTTATCCTCAACCTCATGCCGCTGAAGATAACAACAGAGACAGACCTCATCCGTCTGCTCTCAAATACTCCGCTGCAGATTGACGTGACGTTCATGAAACTGAAGTCGCATACCTCAAAGAACACCCCGATAGAACACATGCGACAGTTCTATATTGCCTTCGATGAATTGCGTAATCGTAAGTTCGACGGCATGATAATAACAGGTGCTCCCGTTGAGGATTATGCCTTTGAGGATGTCACCTATTGGGCAGAGATACAGGACATCTTCTCATGGGCACGCACCCATGTCACCTCTACCCTATACATCTGTTGGGCAGCACAGGCAGCGCTGTATACCTTCCACGGCATCGACAAGACACAACTACCTAAGAAACTCTTCGGCATATTCCCGCAGATTATCAATCCCGACATTCAGGATATACCCCTGCTACGTGGTTTTGACTCTTTCTTCTATATGCCACACTCACGCCATTCCGGTACAGACATCAACGACGTCAAGGCTTGTTCTGATATCAGCATCCTGGCAAAGTCCGATGTTACGGGACCATCTATCATGATGGAACGCGACGGCAGAGAGATATACATCACAGGTCACATGGAGTATAACCCCGAGACTCTCGACACGGAATATCGTCGTGATCTCGGCAAGAGAGATGATGTGGAAAAGCCGTTGAACTACTATCTCGACGACGATCCTGAGAAGGGACCAGTCGTAATGTGGCGTGCCCATGCTAATCTCTTCTTCCACAACTGGATTAACTACTATGTTTATCAAAAGACACCATATAATATCGACGAAATTAACTAAAACAACTATGAAATTCAATCGTATTCTACTGAAACTCTCAGGAGAGAGTCTGCAAGGTAACCAAGGTTATGGCATCGACGTAAATCGTCTCAACGACTATGCCCGTCAAATAAAAGAGATAGCTGACATGGGCGTACAGATAGGTATCGTAATAGGTGGTGGCAACATCTTTCGCGGGTTGTCTGGCGCCGGCAAGGGTTTCGACCGTGTCAAGGGCGACCAGATGGGTATGTGTGCCACAGTAATCAATTCTCTTGCTCTCTCTTCTGCCCTCGATGCAGCAGGCCAGAAAAATCGCGTCCTGACAGCTATCCGCATGGAGCCAATAGGCGAATTCTATACTAAGTGGAAGGCTATCAACGCCATGAAACAAGGCGAGGTAGTCATCATGAGCGGTGGCACAGGAAATCCATACTTCACTACTGATACCGGTTCTTCTTTACGTGGCATCGAAATAGAGGCAGACGTAATGCTGAAGGGCACACGCGTTGATGGCATCTATACAGCAGATCCAGAGAAGGACCCTACCGCAACAAAGTTCCACGACATCACATACGAAGAGGTAATAGCACGCGGCCTAAAGGTGATGGACATCACAGCAACAGCAATGTGCATGCAGAATAACCTGCCTATCTATGTCTTTAATATGGACATCCTCGGAAACCTCAAGAAGGTGATGAACGGTGAAGAGATAGGAACGTTGGTGCATAATTAACGACCCCACCCCGACCCTCCCAAGGGAGGGAGGAACTTTCATTTTTTCATTCTTTCATTCTTTAATTCTTTCATGTACAAGTGGCAAGATTTAAGTAAGGTTAGGACTGTCAACGACGTCAATACCGCCATAAAGTTAGGTTACTCCACTACCCTCATCAATGTTGGTGAGGCGTGGCAGGAACGTAAGTTGGCACACATAGCCTACGATATATCCCAAAAGAAAGATGTCCGTGTAGTTCTCATTGCTGGTCCGTCAAGCAGCGGTAAGACAACCACCTGCAAACGTCTTTCCATACAGTTGGTGCTCAACGAGATATGGCCTGTAGAACTGAGTCTCGACGATTATTTCCTTGATCGTGAGAATACCCCACGCGATGCCGACGGGAAATACGACTTCGAATCACTCTATGCCCTCAATCTCGATTTATTCAATCAGCAACTTACCGACCTTATCGCTGGTAAGGAGGTCGAACTGCCACGCTATAACTTCGTGACAGGCAAGAGCGAAAAGAGCGGTGAGAAGATGTCCCTCGCCAGCAATGAGGTATTAGTCATCGAAGGCATTCATGCCCTCAATCCCGAACTCACAGCACACATACCTCAAGAACAGATTTTCCGCATCTTCGCAGCGCCGATGATAGTATATCCCCTGACAGCAGAAATAGAGTTGCGTCCAGAGGATAACCGTCTGCTCCGTCGTATCATCCGCGACTACAAATATCGTGGTGCCAGTGCGCAGGCAACGTTAGGCCAGTGGGCTTCAGTACGCGCCGGAGAGAAGAAATGGATACTCCCCTACAAGAAGTATGCTGATGCAACCTTCAATACTGGTATGCCATACGAAGTGGGTGTCATAAAGAATCAGGCAGAACCACTCTTGCAAGGGGTTCCGAAGGATGATGCAGAATATGCTAAGGCACTGGAGTTGTTGTCCTTCATGACATATTTTGAGAAGATATCTGAGAACGATGTCCCCAAGACCAGCCTCCTACGCGAATTTCTCGGCGGAAGTAGTTTTGTGTATTAGGGACCCCCACCCGACCTCCCCGAGAGGGAGGAGAAAGGTTAATGGTTAACGGTTAATGGTTAAAGACTTTCAACTCTAAACTTTCAACTGACTCTAAACTTTAAACTCTAAACTTTACACTTTACAAAAGAATGTCTCGCGGTAATTTCGGAAGTAAATTAGGTATTATCCTGGCAACGGCAGGTTCTGCTGTCGGCTTAGGTAACGTATGGCGTTTTCCATACATGACAGGTCAGAATGGTGGCGCTGCCTTCCTTCTCGTGTATATCGGTTGTATCCTTCTTCTCGGCATTCCTGGTATGCTCAGTGAGTTTATCGTCGGGCGTCACGGTCAGGCCAATGCTGCTCAGTCATACGACAAACTCTCCGGTGACCGTCCATGGAAGCTGATAGGATATCTCGGCATCCTCACTGCCACCATTATTCTTGGCTTCTATGCCGTCGTTGCAGGATGGTGCTTGGAATACTTCTTCGCCTCTCTTGCGGGTCGTGCCTTAGGTGATACAGAATATGCCACGAACTATTTTGTTACATTCTCTGGCGATATGTGGCGTCCATTGATATGGGGTTGTTTATTCGTCTTCATCACCCACTTGGTAATCATCCGTGGTGTGCGGAAAGGTATCGAGCGGGCCTCCAAGTGGCTCATGCCTATCCTGATGCTATTGCTAATCATTCTGATGATAGCCTCCTGCTCTCTTCCAAATGCCACAGAAGGAATACGTTTTTTCCTTATGCCCGACTTCTCAAAGGTCGATAGCAAGGTATTCCTTGAAGCGCTCGGACAAGCCTTCTTCTCCCTGTCATTGGGAACGGCAGTATTGTGTACCTATGCCAGCTATTTCAGGCAAAATACCAACCTACTTGGGTCAGCAAGTCAGATAGCAATTCTCGACACCCTCATTGCCATACTATCAGGTCTCATAATATTCCCTGCAGCTTTCTCTGTTGGCATCAGTCCCGACAGTGGTCCGTCGCTCATCTTTATCACCCTGCCGAATGTCTTCCAACAAGCTTTCGGTTCGGTGCCTGAAGCAGCCTATTTCATCAGCATCATGTTCTATGCCCTTCTGGTATTTGCAGCCCTTACCAGCACCATCTCTATGCACGAGATTGGCACGGCATTCTTTACCGAAGAGCTGAATCTGCCACGCAAGAAGGCAGCATGGATAGTTACCGGCTTTGCCTCTCTCCTTTGCATCTTCTGCGCATGGTCCGTAGGGGCCTTCGACGGCATCAAGGTGATGGGAATGTCTCTAATGGATTTCTGCGACCAGCTGACAGCAAACTTCATGCTACCATTAGGTGCTCTGCTGACAACAATCTTTATGGGATGGTTTGTTCCAAAGCAGATTGTATTTGACGAATTTACAAACAACGGCACCAAGAACACCATGTTCTACAGCCTATTCCTCGTTACGGTACGTTACATCTGCCCCATCGGCATCGTCCTTATTTTCCTCCATCAACTGGGAGTGATATAAAGACCGTATTCTGGCCGTACATATATTTATAGGTGATGTCAGGGATAACACTTGTCACCAGGCGCAGTCCTAAGTGTTCGTTACCCTTGACATCATCTTTTTCTTGCATCTCTTTCTTACCATATTTCACAGGGTCGAAAGGCTTTCCGGCATCCTTCAGGGTGATATATATGCCGTCGCTATTCTCCTGTATGTGAATGTCAAACGTCTGCTTGATAATGCGTCCCTTGGAATGCTTCACTATGTTTGTCATCAGTTCCTCGCAACACATGTTTATCTTAAAGGCTTTCTCCTCTTCCACATTGATGCTCTTTAAGAAGATATCGATGCCAGTCAAGGTATCATAAACATCATTACTATTATATCTTACAGATCTGTCAAAAGTATGTCCTCCCGTCTCGTTTGGTATCATTGTCAGCGGTGATATATTCGCCTGAAAGATGCGGCTGCGGGCAGTGGTATATCCCACTTGGAACAGCAGCACTAAGGCACATGCTCCGACGAAGCCCCACCACAGCTCTACACCCTCAAACTCTGCCACAGCCCATACTCCCAATACCAGCATGACGGTCTGTGCTGTTGCCGTTACCACGCTGGCTTTGTCGTGGCCCAATATCTGGTATGTGCTCAGCAGTATCTGTGTCAGCGCAAATGGTATCAACATCAGGGCAAAAATACGCAGTACGCGGTCCAATTCAAATGCCATCATCGTACCCGTCTTTACACCGAAGAGGTTGCCCACCAGTCCCGGCATATACATCATAAAGATGACGATAGCCACCAGCATGGCGATGACGATCAAAGCCTGCCTTACGAGAATCTCCAGTCCCTTCAGGTCACGCTCTCCCACCAGCACACCGCCAATGGCAAACATCGATTCTATCACGCCGTCAATAAACACATACGACAGCAACAGCATCTGCAGGCAGACAGACCATATAAACAGTCCGTCACTACCCAGAAACCTCAATACTATATCATTGATAAGCATGATGGTCACCGCCATCAGCGAGTTACTCAGCGTTATCGGAGCACCTTCCTTCACGTTATGCATGAAAATGCTGCCTATACTCTTTCCGGGCCATTTCAGGCGATACGAACTGCCCGGTTTGCGCAGATAAGCGGCAAGAATGAGTATGTTTATCGTAAACATCGTCAGCGAACCGAGGGCAGCGCCATCTACTCCCATGCCCAATACCGATATCGTCACAAAGTCCATTATGATGTTTGCTATTGCACCTGCCACCACCGCTATTGTCACCATACGAGGGCGTCCGTCAGTAGCCACGAAGAGGCACAATCCGTATGACATCATCTGCAACCATCCACCCATAGCATAGGTGTGGATATAGTCGTATGCCATATCGTTCAAACGTGGTTCCTCAGACATCAGATCCACTATCTCCTGACTGAAGAAACTGATGCCCAGCGACACCATCATTCCCAATGTCAATACTGTCAGTATAGTAGTTGTAAAGGTGCGTGCCGCCTTGTTCAAGTCGTTACTGCCGATGGCCTGTGCACACATTGCATTAGCACCGAAGCAGATGAGAAAGCCGAAACAGTTCAGCACCTCCACCAATGGCAGTACCAGATTGATGGCCGATACCGCATCCTGTCCCACTACATGACCCACTATCATAGAGTCAGCAGTATGAGCCAACTGCGATGCCGCCGCCGTCAGCACAGCAGCCATCACAAACGTCCTCAACGCCTTCGAAACGATAAAAGAATTTCTCTTCATATCACGCATCCGCGAACACTTTTCCGTCCTCCAGGGTCACCTGCAGCTTAGTATATTCGCAGTGGAAGTCATTCTCTAACCGGTCAAGATACCTCCGACTCTCCCACTTACACATAGGCAAGTCATGCAACAAGTAGTTACCACACGTCTGCGGTTCCGTCGCAGGCACCTCTGTCTGCGTCAGAATCCATTTCAGGCACTCCATTGTCAGCTGTCGCATATCCTCTACGGTATAATCGCCCGTCATGATGATATACATCCCCGTGAGGCATCCCATCGGACCCACATACACCACATCCTCCTTCACCCTGCTGTTACGGAACCATGTCGCCATCAGGTGTTCCAAGCTATGAATGGCAGCAGGCGCAACGGCAGGCTCCTTATTCGGTTCTGTGATGCGCAAGTCGAAAGTAGTAAAACCTTTATCCACCCGCGAGACATAAATCCCAGGCTTCAAATGCGTATGGTCTATTGTAAAACTCTGTATTACTTCCATGATGTGATTGTTTATTTCAAGTTGCGAAGATACAAAAAAAAATCAATTCAACCTTAACGTTTACGCTAACCTTAACTTTTTTTAATGCAAAAAAATAATGGAGAAAGATGAAAAACAGAATATGACTTATGACGAGGTTACGGCTCACTCATGACGAGATTACGGCTCACTCATGACGAGATTACGGCTCGTTAAAATGAGGGGTTGATTTTCAATTTTTCGAACGATAGTATCTTGGACAAAGTCAAAAGCACAAACCAATTTTGAAATAAGAAAATGTATAAACCAGAAAAACATGCGCAGGCGTATCAACGCGCCTAAAGTGCCCCTCGAAAGATAGACAAAAAACTTTCAGGGAGCACTTCAAATTTGCATCTAGCACCATTAACCTCTTAAACTATCAACTGTCAACTGTCAACTCAAAATATACTTCTCTGCATTCAGGTGGAAGAGTTTTTCTTTTTCTTCTTCTGTCAAATCCAGCGTCTTCACGAACTTCATCATGTTAGACAGACACTCGTAAGGGTAGTCTGAGGCGAAGATGATGCTGTCGATACCAAATGCCTTCTTGGTACACTCAAAGGTGATTTTAGACATAATGCCGCTGGTCGTCATCACCACATTCTTGTTCTTGAAGTAGTAGGCTACCGTGTGCTTCATCTTCACCTCTTCGTCCTTGATCCATGCAAAGCGGTTGTCCACTCTGTCAATGATGAATGGGAAGTATTCGCCACAATGGCCAAGAATCATTCTCAGCTTGGGGAACTTGTCGAAGGTGCCGTTCAGAATCAGTCTGAGCGATGTCTTCATGGCATCCAGTCCGAAGCCGAGACCTGGCGAAGAATACACATAGCCCATCTCCTTCATATCCTTGTCGTCGGAAGCCTGCGGATGAACATAGACGGCACAACCTAACTCCTCGGCTTTGGCAAGCAGAGGAAGGTATTTCTCTTCATACAGATGCTCGTGCATATAATTGGAATGAGTGTGCCAGTATTTGAATCCTAATTCCTTGACGCAACGCTCCAGTTCCTTGATGGCCTCATCAACGTATGGTGTCGGCAAAACGGCAGCACCCAAGAAGCGGCCTGGGAATTTCTTGATAAGTTCTGCCACAGCGTCGTTGGATTTCTTGGCGAAATATACGCACTCCTTCTCGGGCAATTCCTCCAACGCAGGCGAAGAAGACATCACAGCGACGTCGATGCCGTTGCGGTCCATCTCAGCCACGCGCTCCGCGCCGAAATTCATCAACTCGTCAATGACAGGATAGGTATTCGTCACACCATCGAAATGGGCATAGATTTTATCCCTCACCTCCAAAACTTTTGTTTCCGGATAATACCTCATGGCTTTATCTCTCGTAGCAAGATAGTCCATCAACTCAGGCAGATAATAATGAAATTCGCAATCAATAATTTTCATGTCGTTAATAAAGATTTTTTTTTATTAAATGGTTTATTTTATTGGATTAATACTTTCTTTCCGTTGAGGATATACATTCCCGGCTGTGTCGGCTTGCCGTTCAGCTTACGTCCAAAGAGGTCGTACCATACATCTGACATCTGACCTCTTACATCTGACATCGTTTCAATGCCCGTCGGAGGCTCGTCAAAACTTATCAGCAGCTCATTGCCACCAGGAATATCGCTGAGGGCCAGCCACGCGGTGTATGACGGCAGCGTATTGTTCTTCGGATGATATGGATAGAAGCCCATGAGATTGTCGTTGCCCTTATCCAGCGTGAAGAAGTTACTCATCATATCTGACGACGTCATCTTATGACCACCTGGGTCAACGCTACCCTTGAACAGGTTGTTCTCATAATCGGTTGCAGCACCTGGTTTGTCTCCTTCATAGTGTGAGAGATAGAGCGGTCCTGTTCCCTCATAGGTGAGCAGCACAGGCGTAAATGCCGGTACCACCTGTGTATCCAATGCCTGTACATATAGCGTCTTGTTGCTGATGGTTTTTGCCCACCATGCCTTCACGCCATCAGGCAGTTCCACAGGATAAGCGAGCATCAGGGTTCCCAGACCTGTCTCATCACGATTTACGGGGAAGTAGGTAAACATGTGGTTGGGGACGTCCTGATAGTCGGAGAAGAACAGGTTCCAATAGTCGGCGTTGCTGTAGCCGTGGCCTCCGGAGGCCTGATAGCCGAGGAAGAGCTGATACTGGGTGCCGTCCTTGATGAAGATGTCGAGGTCCCCGGGGCAGCCGTCGAAGGCGTGCCCGCCCGTCAGAGCGAAGATTGGCGGCGGGTTCTCACCGTCGTCCACCAGGCGGCCGGGCTCCACCCAGGTGTCCACATAGAGCGTCTCAAGGCCCGTCATGCCCTCGAAGGCGTAGTCGGCAATGTTGTCGGCCAGCTCCTGACGGATGGTGAGCACGGTGGGCGCCTTGGGCGCCGTGAGCAGGTAGCGGTGGTTCATGTCGTAGAGGACCTCGTCACGCACGGCGCAGCCGGCGCAGCCGTCGCTGAGCACAAAGGCCTGCTGCACGCTGTGGCGCTGGGGATAGGCGATGCTGTCGAGCGACTCGGGCAGCAGCACGCGGTTCACGGGCCCCAGATTCTCGAAGGCGTTGGCGCCGAGGCCGGTGGTGGTGAGCGGAATCGTGCTGAAATAGGAGTGGAAGTTGTCGTTGACGACGAAGTCGCCCGAACCCGTGGCGCCGATGGCCTTCTCGACCGCTACGGTGGCGGAGGCGACCTCCGTCACGGTGATCCGGCCGTCATGCTCCGGCTTCTCCACCTCCGTCTTGAACCTCGCACTCAGGTAGCCGGGAACGGAGTCGGCGACGTTATCGCCCATGTGGCCCACGTTCGTCGCGTAGAACGAGTCGCCGTAGTTGTAGCGCAGGAACACCTTCAGCTCGGGATAGCCGTTAAGAGGATAGACATACTGATCACTCTCGAGGGTGTATTCTTCATTATACATGCTGAACAGCAAGGGTTGCTTCATCTGCTCATCCGTGCACGCCGCAATCTCGTCACCCCTGGGGTCGCCGCTGCCGCCATCATAACCGGTGCCTCTCACACCGTCATCGCGGTAAAGGTAGAAATTATTCACCAGCCTCTGACCGTAACGCTCACCGGCAATGGAAGCGTAGCAGTCATCGCTATGATGGATGACCGTTCCGCTGAAGTAGCAGTGAAGGATGCCACAGGTGTGGTCATCGCCCTGCTCTATCTTGCCCACGGCCTCCACGGTGATGTCGCTATAACAGTATTCTATGCTGTTGTGGTTGTTGGTCATATAGCCGCAGATGGCGCCAAACTCGTCGTTGCCGCTTTCGTATTGCCTCACGCTTCCTCCCACCACGGCACAGTGGGTGATGGTGCTGTGGTTGTACATCCTGCCGCAAAGGGCGCCGATGTGACAGTCGTCTCCGTCACCGGCACGAATGTCCACATTCTCCAGCTTGAGGTTCATGACTTTGCCGTTGTCCAACTTGCCGAAGAGACCGCGATTATCGTCTTTTCCTTCGATTTTCAGGTTTTTGATGACGTGCCCCATGCCGTCGAAGTTGCCGCCGAACTTGTTGTCGTCGTCCCACCCGATGGTATAGTCGTTGAAGTTGTGGTTGTTCAAGTCGATGTCGTTCATCAGATAGATGGTCCAACCTTTGTAGCCCTGGTCGCCGTCATTGTAATCGCCCCAGAATCTGCGCAGGGCCACGAGTTGGTCGGGCGTATAGATGTAGATTTTCTTGGTGTCCGGATACGCAGCGATTTGATTCGCTACCTTCTCGCCGTCCCAAATCAACGTGGGGTCGGTGATGTCCACCGCACCGGTCTGCATGGCAGCCATCGCCGCCAGCAGCATCGTCCATATCTTCTTTTTCATAATCATCATCTTTAACCGTTAACCTTAAACCGTTAATACGCAAACTTCACCGTCTCGTCGCCGGAGGAAACCAGTCCGACTCCGCTGCGCTGCATCACGGGGAAGACGGCCCGGCCGTCGTCGCCGGCCGTCTTGCGAGCCAGCACGGTGCCGTTGGCCTGATAGAGGCGCACCTGCTCACCTGCCTTCACGCCGCTCACCACCAGGCGGTCGCCCGAGCGGCTCACGTGCATGCTGGAGGTCTTGTCGTCGTTGCTGAAGACGCGCTTCACGGCCACCACCTCGGACGAAGGGCAGAGCGTCACCACGCCGCTGTTGTCGCTGCCGGAGTAGATGTTGCCCAGGGTGCGTCTGTATTTTCCGTCAGTCGGGGATCTGTAGGCCAGCGTGGCGCCGACATACATCTTCTCCTTCTCGGTGACGCCGGGCACCTTGAGCGTGACGTAGCCGACACGGTAGCTGCCGCAGTCGTGCATGTAGCCGCTCTCGCCGTCATCATCGGCAAGGTTGCAGAGCACCCTCTTGGTCTCATACTTGATGTGGTCGTTGCCCGTCGTCCTGTAGACGATGGAGCCGTAGGAAGTCTCCTTCAGGCCCACGACGATGGCAAAGCCTTTCGGCAGGCGACGGCGGGCGTAGTTGCGCACGCAGACGGTGATGTAGTTGTCGCCGTTCTTGTCCACCCTCTGAGCCACCACGAAGCACTTCAGCTTCGGCTTGTAGGGGTGGAACGTGCTCGTGCTCCGCTCGCGGATGTTCTGACCACGCTCTTCGGTGCCGGCGAGACCGCGCGCACCCGAGATCTCCTCCTCGTCCGAGAGGCCGAGCACGTCGTCGTACTCCACCGTCATCTTGGTGTTGACGCCGTGGCCCATAATATAAGGTACGTTGACGCGCTCCTGTTGGGAGGTGCCGGCGGGCACGGTCAGATTGAGCGGATAAGTGTATTTTTCGCCCTCTATGTCGCCCACCGTCAGCACGCAGTTCTTGATGGTCGAGGTGCCGTAGTTGGTGACGGTGACGAGCAGCGAGACAGTATCCTTGTAGCACTGGAAGCCCTGATTATCATCCGGGTCGAACTTCACGGAGTAGCCGAAGGCGTTGCCGAAATAGGCCGCCTTGCGGTTGAGCTGAAGCAGGCCCTCCTTGTCGGCCCCCACAAAGCACACGTCGATCTTCTCCTTGGTCATGTAGCCGTCGAAAGTGTAGATGGTGCCGCCGGCCTCCGTCTGCACGGCGGTGATGGGCATGCCAAGATGGAAGCTGCCGTCCTTGTTGGGCACCAGACGCGAAGCGCTGAGGCGCATGCGCGCGGTGTCGTTCTCAAGCACCTGCTCACGCCAAAGCAGCGCCACGTTGTTGAGCGACTTGGCCTGCAGGTCGGGCACGATGGCAAACTCGTCGATGTTGGACCCGCTCAGCATGAGCGAAGAGTTGATGCCCGGCTTTTCCTTGCCGTCCATGCCGAAGCTCTTGATGTGGACGTACGAAGTGCTCGTGATGCTGTCGACCAGAGTCATCCAACTTAACAGGTTGATGTCGCCCACGCGGCGCAGGCGCACGGGCTCCTCGGTATAGGGCAGCGTCTGAGTCGTGACGGCATTGTTGCCGTCCACCGTGATGCCGACGTTCTCATCCTGAGCGCCATAGACGCCTCTGCGCGCCGCGATGAAGGCCGTGGTGCCGTCGTAGGCCACGTTGTAGTCCTTGAGACAGAAACCCTCGTTGACCTCCGCCAGCGGCACGGGCGCCGACCAGGTCTCGTTGCCGTCGAAGCGCGACATCATCAGATGGCCGTTCATCAGGAGGTCGGTCAGCTGCACGGTGTCTCCCTCCTGCACCCAGCTGGCCTTCTCGAAGGTGCCCTCCTGCCAGACGGCGACAGCCTTGCCGTCGTCGGCCAAAGCCACACGCGGCTTGAAGGAAGAGGTCTCGGGAGAGCCGTAGATGGGCTTGGGCTTGTACCACTTGGTGCCGGCGTTCTTCTTGGTGTAGTAGAGGTCGTAGAGGCGGCTGGCCTGGTTCACCGTAACGTCGAGCGTCAGCGAATCCTCGAGCTGCTCCTTGGGAATCGTCGCCGTGGCCTGCTCCATCACCACCAAATCAAGTCCCGGAACAGACGCTGCGTCGTAGTCGGTGCAGCCGCCCGAACGCCAGTCGGAGATGATGGTGGGATTGCCCAGAGAGGCCACCTCAACGGTGAACTCGTTGGGGTCGTCGGGCTTGCCCTTATTGCCCTGGTAGATGATGCTGTCGCCGCCCGCGATGAATTTCACCGGCTGGTTGAAGTCGGCGTAATGGCTGACTAACTCGCCCGGAAGAGAGGCGGCGGGAGCCGGATTCTTGTCGGGATCGGCGTCATCGCTCAGGTAGTAGGTAAAATTCTTGTGGAAGGGATTCTTGTAGTCCGTCGGCTTGATCAGCTTGTCGTCAGCAGTCACATCGCCCAAAAGGTCCCAACTCTTCTTCTTGCTCCAACACAGGAACTTCACTTTGTAGTAGGCACCCAGGCCGGCATACCAGCTCCAGGCACTGCCCGAGAATTCATTGCGGAAATCCAGTCGGGAGCCTCCGGAATACTTGAAGGTGATGCCGGCACCCGCCAACAAACCAAACTCGGCTCCTGCGATGAAAGCGTCGATCTTGGCCCTGATGCGGCCGTTGATGTAAGCCTGACCGAGGAACTTGAAGGCCAAGATGTGATTCTTCAGAGGATCGGTGCTCCCCAGCGTGTTGTCGAAGCTGAAAAGCCCCGCGTTGATATTGAGCCTCACGCCCGCGCCGGCCGTCACCGACGGGCCGAGGAGGTCGGTGATTGCACTCACCAGTTTGTTGTCACTCAGCCAGTTGTTGAATTTTTTCAGAGACTCGGGCGCGCCCGCCTTGGAGCCGAGGGCACCAACCATATTGGAGAAGTTCATCCCGAAACGGACATTCGCCGAAGCTTCGGCACGCAAACCGACCTCGTCGACGAACTGCATGCCCAGGAACCACTGCTTCCAGTCGTCTCCCTTCACCGACAACGGGATGGAATACTGCTCATACACTTCCGCGAAGGCGCTTAAGGAAACGTCGCAGGAGTAGTTCGCCAAATTTTTGTTGTTGTCACCGTTCAATCCTAACAGAGTGTTCAGATCAGGTGCCAAGGCCACATTTTCGAAATCGTAGTTGTCGGACCTACTCATCGTCACCTTACACGAACTCGCGTCGTTGGGCCAGTATTTGGTTTTCTTGTTGGCTACATCGTACTGGTAGTCCACACCCACGCCCAATGCCGTCGACACTGTCATTTTCTTGGCCTGGTAGAAGTCCATGCCCAATCCGAAACGGAAGTAGAACGGCGGTACTAGAGGTATCTTGAAATTCAGCTGATTAAAGGCGGCGGGGGCCATATCATGCATCCAGCCCGAAGCCTGGTCGCTGGCCTTGTCTCCCTTGAGACGCTCCTCGGCGGCAGCTCGGGCGTCCGCCTGTATCTTGTTCAGGTCGAGATAATTGTTGTAAAGGATGGGCAGAGCACGCACCGAATCGCCGTCGAAGGCCACAGCGGGGCGGCCGGAGGTGTTGGGGGCGAGATATTCGCGCAGGTCAAATTTCGTTGTCCAGTATTTGTAGTCGAAGAACTGACTGGTAATCGGCCTCGTGTTGCCGGCTTTGTCGTCATCGAGAATGGCGTTCTCCTCAGCGTCGTTCTTCGCCTTTATGAGTGTGATGACAGCTGAGGTCTCATAGGATTTGGGAGCGACGATGGCCACTTCCATCTGGGCGTAGCTCATATACTTCTTGTCTTCGGCCAGCTTCATAGTGTCCTTGTGGGAGGCGAACTCGTCGTAGTAAACCGTCTCAGTGGTCTGAACGGGCAGGATGTCGGCAGACTGTATGCTGCTCACGTAGAAGTCGCCGCGAAGGTCTAGCGTGGGCGTCAGCGTCGAGAGTATCGACGAAGTCACCTTGGGTGAAGTGACAGGCTCGGGGATGCTCTCCAGGAAGATGTCCACCTCCTCCCTGTCGCTGTCGATGATGCCCGTCACGTGGTTGTACGATCCGGGATACATGCAGAGCTTGGGCAGGAACTTGTCGCGATAGCACTCGATGGTGGCAGGCTCGCCGTCGGTCAGCACATAGAGGCGATGGGTCTTGGGATCCAGACCCCACTCGAGCAGACGTTCCGTCGGCTTGTTGACGGTGTCGGCACTCACGGGGTGCATCGTCAGGCCCACCGTGTCGATGGAAGGCTCGTTGTCGAGGAAGAGACGCACCCAGAGCGTGTCGTGATAGGAGAAGAGGCGCGAATCCAGATACGTGGGGTTGGGTGCGTCCAGACGCTTGTGCTGGTTATAAGGCATCGACGGGCCCGTCCTCACCGACACCGTGTTGTCGCTCACGTGGGTCACGGCGTCCCTGGCCCACTCTTCGTGGTCCAGCTTGATGCGCTTGAAGCCGTCTGCCATCAGATAGGCTTCCACCAGGTCGCCGTCCTCGTAGTCGTAGAAGGTGTAGAGCTTGTCCACCTTCAGGCTCTTGATATAGGCCGTGTCGCTCAGCTGCGTCTCGCTGTTGTAGCGGATCAGCTGCAGAGTGTAGTCGCCGGCGACGATGCGGCTCTTGTCGAGCATCACCGAACGCACGGAGGCCGAACCGTAGCCGTGACTGAAGAAGGTGTAGGTCTTCGCCGTCTCCTCACCCTGGCCCTGCGGCCAGATCTTCACCTCAATCTGGTTCTCGCTGATGGGCGGCATGATGTAGGCGTAGTTGTGGACGGAAAACACCTTCGTGTTGTTCTGCGAGGGGTCTGTCGTGCTCTTGATGCAGGTCACGCGGAGGTGGAAAGGCCGGTTGCCCTGAGCCTTGTCCAGACGCAGGACGATATACTGGTTGTCGCGGGCGTCGTAGATCTGCTTGTAGAAGCCCACGGTGTCCTTCGGAGCGGGGTCGCGGAAGACCTCCTTGAGGGCATCCATCTCGGCGCTATTGTCCTGTATGCCGTTATTGATCTCCTCCCATTGGAACTGGCTGATGTCAGCCCATGAGTCTAACTTACTCAGGTTGACAGCACGTTCAACAATAAAGTCGTCTGCTACTGCTGATGCACCATATGAAAAAAACAGCAATAATGCTAAGAACGATTTTTGTAGTAATTGTTTCATCATCTGGATTCAATTTAGGTTAACACCATTATGGTGCAAATATAACACTTTTTTCTTATTTACAACAAAAAACGCATATTTTTCTTTTATTTTCTTGCATTTCTCAAAACTTAATAGTAATTTTGCAAATTTGAATATGAAGAAAATAAAATTATGGTTACAATCGCTATCATTCCGTACTGGGGTGATAGTTTTATTGTGCTGCATACCTTTTTATATATTATCTTTTGCCCAGATGCTGTTGCCCATCAGCGTAGCAGCAAAAGGTGTACTTTGGACAGTGCTCTTCGGACTGGCAAAGACGTGCCAGTATGGAGGACTGACAATTCTCGGAGTAGAGGGATATAAACGGCTGAAAGGGAAGTTTAAATGTGAAATGTAAAATGTGAAACTAAGATGGAATACATGTCACAAGAAGGCTACGACAAGCTCGTAGCAGAATTAGAGCATATGGAGAAGGTGGAACTTCCACAAGTGAAGGATGCTATTGCAGAGGCGCGTGCCCAGGGCGATCTGAGCGAGAACTTTGAGTATCATGCCGCAAAACGTGAACAGGGAAGACTCCTGAGCAGAATACGCTTTAAGCAAAGGGTGCTTGAGCATGCAAGGGTGATAGATATGTCGTTACTCGGCAGCGACAAGGTAGGACTGCTGAGTAAGGTGACAATAACAAATATGGGAAATAATGCCACGATGACATACACCATTGTAAGTCCACACGAGGCAAACATGAGCGAAGGAAAGATTTCTATTAAATCTCCTATAGCACAGGCTTTACTGAACAGGAAAGCAGGTGACACTGTCACGGTGCGCGTTCCCGCAGGAATGCTGAATCTCAAAATTGAAAATATCACACTATAACAGTATCACCCGCTTTAAACTTTAAACTCTAAACTTTAAACTTTACTAGTCCACCACTTTGTGTCCCCGCCAGCCGTAGTAGGCGCAGAAGGCAAAGCAGATAAGCGGTACGATATATGCCACCTGATAGAAGGACATATGGGTGTGCATGATGTATGCCGTAAACTGTGGTACACAAGCATTACCCACAATTGCCATCACGAGGAATGCCGAACCTGATTTTGTCTGGTCACCAAGTCCTGTGAGGGCTAACGAGAATTGTGTCGGATACATGATAGACATAAAGAACGACACACACAGCATAGCATAGAGTCCCACCATGCCACCGAACGTTATGATGATGGCACAAAGCAGCACATTAGCAAGGGCATAAACAAGTAGCATATTCTGCGGACGGAAATATCCCATCAGCAGAGTGCCTATCCAACGGCCTATGAGAAATGAAAGCATATAGAATCCGAAGAATGTAGTTGCTACATGTTCTGACAATCCCATGCAGGTGCAGCAATATACCAAGAACAGGCTGTTGATGGCTGTCTGTCCGCCATTGTAGAAGAACTGTGCTATGACACCCCATCTTAGATGAGAACGATGCAGCACGCTGAAATCTATGAGTTTCTTATCAGGAGAGTCTGACTCCTGTATCCTCGGTAGCTTGGTAAATATAAATAGCAGAGCAAAGATGATAAGCAGTCCTGCCAACGTTATATACACAATAGAGTCTGCCGGCAAATCGCCTTCTACTGTTTCATGTTGCATAGTGAGTACCGCCTTGCTGAGAAACATTGCAGCAAAGAAAGCACCAAGACCGTTGAACGACTGTGCCAGATTAAGACGCTGCGATGCCGTCTCAGGATTACCCAATACGGTAACGTATGGATTGGCTGCCGTCTCAAGGAAACACATACCAGTAGCAATGATGAAGAACACACAAAGATAGAACCAATACTCACGGATGGCAGCTGCCGGGAAGAACAGCAGTCCGCCAAAGGCTGCAAGAAGCAATCCGAAGACGATTCCTGACTTATAGCTGTACTTCCTCATATACATTGCTATGGGGATAGGACAGATAAAGTATGCCAGCCAGTATGCCGATTCCGTAAACGATGCCTCAAAGGTATTCAGTTCGCAAGTCTTCATCAACTGTCGTATCATCGTCGGAAGCAGATTACTACTGATAGCCCACAGGAAGAATAGGCAGAAGACGAGCGACAGAGCAACGGTATTCTTTTTCATAATAAACTCTCGCTAATAATTATCAGAATTTCACCAAGATACGGAACACCTTTCCCGGATTCTCTGCCCACTGTTGCATCGCAGCAGGTGCTTCTTCGGGAAGTACCTCTTTGCTGATGAGTTTGTCAACAGGGCATGTTCCACGCTCCAGATAATGTATTACAGCACGGAAGTCGCTTGGCTGTGCGTTGCGTGAACCACGGATATCAAGTTCCTTCTGCACAAAGTATTTTGTCTGGAAAGACACCTCTGTCTTGGCATATCCGATGCAGATAACACGACCCGTAAACGCCACCTCATCGACAGCCATCTGGTATGTCGCACTACTACCTACAGCCTCGATGACTACATCGGGACCGAAGCCGCTGGTCATCTCACGCAGACGGGCATGAACATCTTCTGTACGTGTATTTATGGTGTAGCTGGCACCCATCTGTCGGGCCAAAGCCAGTTTCTCGTCATCGATGTCGGCGGCCACTACAGTAGCACCACGTTGTGCGGAGCGTACCACAGCACCCATACCAACCATACCACAACCGATTACAAGCACTACATCAATATCTGTTACCTGTGCGCGACTGACAGCATGGAAACCCACACTCATAGGCTCTATCAAAGCACAGGTACGAGGGGTGAGGAGTCCTGCAGGAATCACCTTCTCCCAAGGCAGACAGATACGTTCGCGCATAGCACCCCATCTCTGTACACCGAGGGTCTCGTTGTGCTCACAGGCATTGACACGCCCATTACGGCAAGAAGCACATTTACCGCAGTTGGTATAGGGATTACAGGTAACAACCATTCCCGGCTTCAAACCATCAGGAACATCGGCACCGACCTTTTCGATAACGGCACCTACTTCATGACCAGGCACAACCGGCATCTTTACCATAGGATTCTTACCCAAGTACGTACTCAGGTCTGAACCACAGAATCCTACATATTCGAGGCGCAGCTGCACCTCATCACTCTTCATCTCCATCTCGGGAATATCAACAACTCCCATCTGCCTTTCGGCACTAATTTGTATTGCTTTCATTTTGTTTATATTTGTAGTTTTTTCATTTCTTCATTTCTTCATTCACTCATATTCCTTATATAAGGTAGCTTCGGAAGAGTCCCAAAGCCATAGAATCGGCGTGCATTCTCACCAAGGAAAAGACGTTTCTCATCATTACCTAATTCTACTGACTTCGTGATAAAGTCATAACTCATACGATAGGTTATGGCAGTAATGGTGCGTGGATAGTCAGAGCCCCACATCACCTTCTCCCATCCTACCATATCGGCAGTCTCACAGATGGCACGTACAGCTGACGGATAGGGATAGAACTCAGAATTGTATAGCCATGTGATGCCTCCCGATTCTATCATTACATTCTCGTTACGGGCCAGCATTATCTGCTGACGCCACGCATCATTCTCCCAGCAAGGCGTCTGCGGTGGATTTGCCATACCTAAATGGCCTATGGCAATCTTCAGTTTCGGACATTCCCTGATAACCTCCTGCAGTTGTGCCACCTGTTCCATACCATCCTCAAGGGTTATGGACAGAAGTCTGTTGTTTTCCTCCATCAGACGGAACATCTTCATCATCTCTGGATTGGTAAGCGGACGCCCCATGAGACGATGTCCCGGAATAGCCATTCCGCGAAAACCTTCATTAGCCATCAGGTGGTATGCCTGCTCACTGAAGCCGTCTTTCAGGTAGTCAACCATCGCGAAGCAGAAGAAGCGATCCGGATATTGCTGCTGCACTGTCTTCAGGTAGTCGTTCTGTATGCCGTCGATAAACTCCTGCACCACAACGGCAGCACCCACCTGTGCATAGTTCATGTTTGAAAGGAACACTTCTGCTGTATTGCGTCCGTCAATCATAAACGGTGGCAGCATCTGCACCTCTTCACCCAAGAAGATAGAACGTCCATTCTGCGTAGTGCAAATTTCCTTTCCGTTCCAAAAGGTATCCTGTCGCAGCCACAGGTGGCTATGGGCATCAATAATCAGGAATTCTTCCATCTTACAAACATCTGGTCACCGATGATTTTCTGCACCTCTTTTACCAACTCCTCATCCATTGGTTCGTTGACATAAGAGATATTCTTCAGTACATTGTCGGGATTGGCACTGCTGAACAGTGTTGTAGCAATGCGTGGGTTAAGATTCGTGGAGAACTGTACAGCCAACTTCTCTATCGGGTAGCCCTGTGCTGCACAGTATTCAGCAGCCTTACGACACGCCACCTTCAACGCATCGGAAGCCGGATGCCAATCAGGAGTGCCGCGTGATGACAGCAGTCCCATTGACAGCGGTGAAGCATTTATAACCCCTACTCCATGCTGCTCAAAGAAGTCCAAGTAGTCTGTCAACAATGTGTCATTCAGGGAATAGTGGCAGAAATTCAGGATACTCTCTACTGTCCCCTCTTCCACATGTTCTATGACCCATTGCAGGTTCTCCGGTTGCAGGTCAGTAATACCTACATGCCCTACTACACCCTTCTTCTTCAGGGCCACCAATGCCGGCAAGGTCTCGTCGCATACCTTCTGCAAACCGCCTGGCAGGGATGCCTGAAACTCTATGTCATGCACATTGATGAGGTCGATATAATCCACCCCCAGGCGCTCCATACTCTCATAGACACTCTGTGTAGCACGCTCTGCAGAATAGTCCCATATATTAACGCCATCCTTACCATAGCGTCCCACCTTCGTAGAGAGATAGTATTTATCACGGGGAATCTCACGCAGGGCCTTACCCAAGACTGTCTCTGCCTTCAGGTGGCCATAGTATGGTGACACATCGATGAAGTTGATGCCATTGTCAACTGCCGTATGAACTGCACGGATGCCTTCGTCTTCACGGATGCTGCGGAACACACCTCCTAATGAAGAGGCGCCGAAAGCAAGATTGGCAACCTTCATGCCAGTCTTCCCAATCTCATTGTATATCATAGCACTATCCCAAATTAAAGATGTGATGAAAACCGCTGAGACGGAATATTTCGGCAACGTCTTCGTTGAGATTACGTATTTCCACACTACCGCCATGCTGCTCGCTGCTCTTCTTCAGCTGCATGAAGAAACGCAAACCTGAAGAACTGACATACTCCAAGTCTTTACAATCAATTACGAGGTGCTGACTTGCCAAATCGGTTACGCGACCTAACACTTCACTCATGTTAGTAGTAGCAACGGTGTCGAGTTCACCATTCAGGGAAACTACTACTTCGTTTTCGTTTTGTTGGATGTTTACTTTCATTATTTTTATGTATTGAACATTGAATATTAAGTTTCAGGTTTCAAGTTTCAGGTTTCAAGTGCCTTTGACCTTAGACCTTTGACCTTAGACCTTACTAATATGTTTTGTCAACGTGAGGACATTACGTCCGTCATCGGTGCGGTTATACAATATTGTGTCCATCAGCTGTTGGTACAGGTATATGCCCAATCCTCCAACCTGTCTGTCATCAATGGCCTGTTCTACGTCCACGCTCTTTTTCTCCAACGGATTGAAAGGCTCACCATTATCAGAGATGACGAAGGTTATATCACCCTGTATTTGCTCACTGACTGCAGGCATAGCAAGTATATCTATATCAATACTACCCAATTCTCCCTTCGGATATGCATAGTTGATGACATTTGCCAAGGCTTCCTCCAAGGCAAGGACAATTTTTCGTGTTAAACGTTTGTCACATCCCAAGCATTCACAATACTCACGCACCAATGGTTTTACACGCTGCAATTCTTCTATATCGTTGTTTATGACAAGTGTTTGCGACTGCACCGGTGTGTTGTTAGCAATACACATCAGCGTAATATCATCTCTCTGGTCTGCGTCCTCAGAAAACAGGTGTGTATCATTGATGATATTCCGGGTCATGTCGCTGACATCTTCTTGCTGATGCTTATTCACCAATGACAGCAAATAGTCAGTACCCATGAAATCGCCTTCCTCATTGCGCGACTCAGTAACGCCGTCAGTATAAAGCACTATGCGGGAACCTTCAGGGAACAGCATACCATATTGTCTGAAAGAATACTCTGCATCATAACCGATTGGTATATCAGGATCAGTTTGCAGATATGTATTATTTACTATCGGCGGATTATGCCCCGCATTACAATATGTCAGCAATCCGTGACGCATATCGAGTTTTCCGACGAATGCCGTAACAAAGATAAGGTTAGGATTACGCTCCGAAATGACTTCGTTTATCTCCTCCACTATTTCCTGCGGAGTATTGAAATAACGCGCTGCCATACGGAACAGATTTACTGTTGCTGCCATCATCATGGTAGCAGGCATTCCTTTACCTGACACATCGCCAATGATAAAGTACAGACTATCATCTTTCTGGTAAAAGTCATATAGGTCTCCCCCCACCTCCTTCATTGGTTGCAGCGTGGCACACAGTTCTTTCGGAAAGTCGTTACGCAACATGCTCATCTGGATGTCGTGAGCTATGCGCAACTCGTTTTCCACCGTCTGCCGCTGAACGTGAGCAGCATCGAGTCTCACAATAGTGCGTACCGTTCTCTGTACGATAAAAGCAAGCAGCAACAGTCCTACCAGCGTAATTCCTATCGCTATCATGCCATCCGCTGCCGAGGTACCGTAGATTTCCTTCTTAGGACACGCCAGGCGAACCAGCAGGCTACGGTTTGCGATATACTTTTCAGTAATAAAATAATCGTCTTCGTTAAATTGCGCCGTATCAGACGACACTATCAGGTCTCCTTCGTCATCAAACAATTGGCAGATAGTACCAGGATACGGCTTAACACTCCCAACAATTCTTTTCATTGAGGATAGCGACATGTCAATACACATCACACCGGCAAGCTCATCGTCATCAGTCAAAAGAGGGCGTGTGAGGGATACCACATAAGTCTTGTTTCTATCGTTAACAGTGTACGGAGAAGTCCACAGAACATGATTCCTATGATTCTTGTGTTTTTTGTAACTCCTTGCGCAGTCACTATACCACAACATCTTGAAATAGTCATGGTCCGGCCCACCTATCTGGTCATCAAAAATCTCGCCATCGATGCGTCTGCTTCTTGGTTCAAACCAATAACCCTTTGACTTGTAGAAATCAGGAACGAAGCCAATGGCCACAGCAAGAATAAGATCCGACTGTTGTATTATCTTATTCGTGATTTTCAGCATACTGTTTGGCTGATTTATTCTTTGGTTTGCCGTTATCGCCAGGTCGCTCATCTGGGCTTCGATGTCCCACAACTCCCACATTATTTTCATTTCAGCAATCCTCAGTTCGCGGTCCACCAGTTTCCGGGCCTCATCATCATCATCCCTGATGTCCATATAATACTCTGCACCCAGCAATACCGCAATAAGCACTGCTGCCGCAATAACTGCGTAAATACCCTTGGTACGTAAGTATCTGTTTATGGTATCCATATCTGTTGCCTACAATTTACCGGTCCTATTTAGGTTGGCTGAGGTTTTAACTCAAGTTTCGGAAGTTTAAATGGAAGTTAAAATGGGAGTAAAAATGGAAGTTAAAATGGACATTACCATTTGCAATCAGCAGTAGTATTGTCCT
>CAJODL010000003.1 GCA_905233165.1 uncultured Prevotella sp. | reverse complement strand
TTTATGTAAAATATATCAAATATCGCTTGTGCTTTTTTACACCCGTTTTTGGGAAAGCGGATGCAAAGGTATGACTTTTTTTTCAACTGACCAAATTTTAATTGAGAAAAGTGATAAAAAAAATCGATTTTTATTACATGCGTTGACCAGTGTCAAGATGTATGTGACAATTTGGGTTTTATATTACCAATTATCTCCTTAGAAACAACAATAATGTTATTGTTCCATGGAAAATGACACTATTCTGCTTCCATCGTTCTGAGGTGTAATGGTTATTTTTATTGTCTCATCGGGTAGGGCAGACTCTGCCATTTCAGGCCATTCTATAAAACAGGGGTTCCCAGAATAGAAATAGTCGTCAGCACCAATGTCATAAAGCTCTTCCAACTTCTTGATTCGATAAAGGTCGAAATGGTAGATTGATTGAACATTGAACATTCTTTTAGTCGCTTCGCTTTGTAAAAGCGTCCCTTTGGGCCGAGCGGAACATTGAACATTGGTAATTCCGTATTCGTTGACAATTGCGAAGGTGGGTGATGTGATGACATCTGTTGAGCCGAGTTCTTCGCAAATGGCTTTGATAAACGTTGTCTTGCCTGCTCCCATTGGGGCATAGAAAGCAAAACATTTTACGGCATTTCTGTTGGAAAAACAATCGTGAAAGATTTCTATAAACTCATGTGCTGCTTCACGAATGTGCTCTATATCCTTAATTATTATATTCATTGAACATTGAAAATTGACTTTGTCGAAGATTATTTTTTTCGTCCTTTCATGCTTATTAATGGTATTATCATCTCCTCCATTGATATACCACCATGTTGGAAGGTATCTTTATAGTATCCGACATAATAGTTGTAGTTGTTTGGATATGCAAAGAAATCGTTACCTGTTACGAAATGGTATGTGGTAGAGATGTTAGGTGCTGGCAAATGGGCTTTCTTTGGGTCAGTAATGACGAAAGTGTCTTTGGAACTGCAGTTGAGATTCTTGCCAAATTTATATCGCAGATTTGTATTGGTGTTCCTGTCTCCGATGATTTTTACAGGTTTATTGCATCGTATGGAACCGTGATCGGTAGTAATGATGATGCGATAATCTGTCTGTGCCAGTGCCTCAAGGAGTTCACGCATTGCTCCGTGGCGAAACCATGACAATGTGATGCTGCGATATGCGGCTTCATTGTTTGCCAGTTCGCGTACCATTTTAGATTCCGTGCGCGCGTGCGAGAGGATATCGATGAAATTGATGACGATGACATTGAGGTCATAGTTCTTCAGATTCTTGAACTGACTCATCAGCTTCTCTGTTCCTGTGCTGTCGATAATCTTATGATATGAGAATGTCTCCTTGCGTCTGTAGCGCTGCAACTGTGTTTGAATGAGGGGGGACTCGTTGATGTTCTTTCCCTCTTCCTCATCTTCGTCAACCCACAGGTCTGGGAACATTTCTGCTATCTGTGTTGGCATAAGCCCAGAGAATATGGCATTGCGGGCATATTGTGTGGCAGTTGGAAGAATAGAGCAGTAAAGTCTTTCATCTATGTCAAACATATCTCCGATTTCCTCTGCTAATATGCGCCATTGGTCGTAACGGAAGTTATCTATGACAATAAAGAAGACCTTTTCTCCTTTGTTCAGGGCAGGGAAGATAACATCAGGCATAACACGATTTGACATAAGAGGCCTATCATCAGAATCGTCCATCCATCTGAGATAGTTCTTCTTTATGAATTTTGCGAAATCGGTGTTTGCTTCTTCTTTCTGCATGGCAAGCATCTCTGTCATATTGCTACCAGTGCGGGCAATGTCGAGTTCCCATCTTACCAATCGCTTATACACTTCCTGCCAATCGTCGAAGGTATTACAATTCTGTATTTGCAGAGAGATATCCTGAAAAGACTGTTGATAATCTTGCTGTACAATCTCAGTCACGATATCGCGCTGATGAACATGCTTCTTCAAGGTCAGCAGTATCTGCATAGGGTTAACAGGCTTTATCAAGTAGTCAGAGATAGACTTACCGATAGCTTGGTCCATGATGTCTTCCTCTTCGCTTTTCGTCACCATTACAACTGGCGTCTGAGGTTGTATTTCCTTTATGCGTTGCAATGTCTCAAGCCCAGTAAGGCCCGGCATCATCTCATCGAGAAGAATGAGGTCAAATGTATGTTCCTGACATTGCTCTATGGCATCTATTCCATTGCTGGCAACAGAGATGTCATAGCCTTTTTTTTCGAGAAATAGAATGTGGGCGTGAAGGTGTTCTATCTCATCATCAACCCATAGAAGTTGTGCTGCCACGAGGGGAAATGTAGTTAAGAGTTAAAAGTTAAGAGTTAAGAGTTAAAAGTTAAGAGTTGAGAGTTAAAAGTTGAGAGTTGAGAAAAAGTTCAATCATCAATTTTTTCAACAAGTACCCCGACATCTGTTATGCCAGGGAGTATATTGTCTTGCATGTTATGTTTTATATTGATATCGATAGTGTCACCGGTATTGACATTCATGGTGCAAAAAGGTATTTGGTGGGTCATGTATGTTATTCCCTCTCCATTTTTTCGCCCCTTGCTATCAATAATTTCGTATGCAATAGTCTTTTGAGTATGTTTGTTGCCATTACGAAGGGATTGCTCCATAACTATGGAGATGTTTCGGTAAGGGTATTTTGCGCTGGTACGAAATTCTAATATTGTTGTTAAGTTTCCACTGGTTACAACGGAATCAATCTCGAAGTGCATAGAATCATCATAGTTCCACTCCTCATTATTAATTGCTACATATTCATGGAACAGGGTGTTGCGGTTTCCACATGAAATGAAAAGAATAATAAGGAGAATACATACGACATAAAGAGATACTATTTTGTTAGAGTTCATTGTTGACCTCCTTGTGGCTTGGCATCCTGGCGTGCTTTTTTCTTCTTTTTCTTCTTTTTGGTGTTGTCGAAACGTGTTATATCATTGTCATGGAGCATATCTTTTGGTTTTTCTGGCTCCTTTGCTTTACTGTCTTCCTGTAGTGACAATGGCTTTTTGCCCTCTTTGTTCATTGCAATAATGGCATTAGCACGCTCTGCCGTGATTGTCTCCAAATTAGCCGGAGCCTTTTTGTCTGTAGAATATGTTATGAGTCCAGCCAGTATGTCTTGCTTGAAGCAATAATAGTCATTATCCAATGTCTGTAGCATTTCATCTCGACCAGGAAGCTTCTTGCTTGCTTCCATATAACAATCTACCTCGTAGTTCATGCAACATTTGAGTTTTGCACACATTCCAGCAAGTTTCTGCGGGTTAGGAGAAATGTCTTGAATGCGTGCTGCTGTAGTGCCGACACTCGAGAAATGGGTCATCCAAGTAGCACAACATAATTCTCTGCCGCAAGGGCCTGTTCCTCCGATGCGTCCTGCCTCTTGGCGCGCTCCAATCTGTTTCATCTCAATGCGTACATGAAATTTTGCAGCCAGGTCTTTGATAAGTTGTCGGAAATCAACACGTTCGTCTGCAATATAGTAGAAGATAGCTTTGTTACCATCTCCCTGATACTCAACGTCACCAATCTTCATATCAAGCCCCAGTCCCTTAGCTATCTGGCGGCTCTCAATCATGGTATCCTGCTCGCGACTCTTTGCCTCTTGATAGGTCTGCATGTCAGAATCTTTGGCGATTCTGTAAATTTTGCGAATCTCATCAGGTGATTTAAGATTTGCCTTCTTTACCTGTAGAGACACTAATCGCCCTGTCAGGGTGACGACGCCAATATCATGGCCGGGATTAGCTTCTACTGCTACCCAGTCACCTTTTTTTAGGTCGAGACCATTGACATTATGATAATATCCTTTGCGAGTATTTTTAAATTGTACTTCGACAAGATCTGTTGACTCATCATTACCAGGAATATCAGCAAGCCAGTCGTATGTATTCAGTTGGTGGTCAGAACGTCCAACACCTTTTGCGCAGAGTCCTCTGCCGCAGGGGAGGGTGCCCCAAGCCCAACCTTTTTCTATCTTCTTATCCATATTTAGTTTATGTTGTATGTAGTAAAACGGCTACCTTCATGGTAATATCAAAGAAAACCATTTTTGCATTGGCATTTTGGCCGATATCGCGTATAGCCGTCTGGTAAAGTTCCTGAAATCCTAAAACGTTTCCTTCATTGACAAAACGTGCGAACTTCATGCAGAATTGTTCTTCGTCATAGGTCATATAGTTCAATTCCGGCTGTCTGAAGTTATACATGAAGGCTTCTCGCGTCATACGTAGAAAATATGTCAGCATGCGTTTTTGCTCTTCGCGTCCCATAGTAGAAGAACTTTCAGACCATCGTTTCAAATCCTTTACATCTTTCATATAGGCTTTGCGCATAAGATCTACAAAAGATTTGAAGAACGCTTGATTCTCATTGCCTGCATTCAACTCTTCTAAAGCTGTTAGCCAATTTCCATTGCAAAGACGGGCGACTCTCTCAGCATCTTCCTGTTCCAACCCCCGTCGTTGTATCAAAGCCTGCTGTATGTCTTCCAATGCTATTGGTTTTACATCAAAGCGTTGAACACGTGAACGGATTGTTTCCAGCAAGTTCTCCGGTTCGCGACAAACGAGAATGAAGAGTGTTTGAGTGGGTGGTTCTTCAATAAGTTTCAGCATTTTGTTGGCACATTCGATATTCATTCGCTCAGGTAGCCAAATTATGCTTATTTTCCATCCTCCCTGATTGGACTTTATCATCAGTCGCTTTATCAGTTCGTCAGCCTCTCCAACAGTGATGATCGCCTGCTGACGTTCTGCTCGCATAGCTTCCATCCATTGGGCTAGAGAGAAATATGGACCTTCAGCCAACATTTCGTTCCATTGCTCTATGAAATCGTCGCTTATGGGCTTGTATTCACTGTTCCATTTTGAGAGCTTTATGGTTGGAAAAGTGAAGTGTAGGTCTGGGTGTGAAATACCCTTGACTTGATAAGAGCCTTTGTTGAGAATGTATTTTGCGAGAGATATGGCCAAAGCCATTTTTCCACATCCATCGGGACCGCATAGCATCATGGCATGTGGCAGACGATTCTCATCTGCCAGTCCGCGAAGGCGCTCAATCATTTCATGTTGTCCGATGACTTCAGCAAAATCCATTCCCAACAAGGTGTTATAGAATAAAATCAGAATTCAGCGTTGTTTGGAGTACGTGGGAAAGGTATGACGTCTCGTATATTCTGCATGCCAGTTACGAAGAGTATCAGTCTTTCAAAACCTAATCCAAAACCAGCATGCGGACATGTACCGAAGCGGCGTGTATCAAGATACCACCATAGGTGAGTCGTGTCCATCTGACGCTTGTTGATTTCAGCCATCAATTTATCATAGTCCTCCTCACGGACAGAGCCACCCATTATCTCTCCAATCTGTGGGAACAATACATCTGTACCCTGCATTGTAGATCCAGGGGCTACACATCCTTTATAACCTACAGATTCTCCATCTGCAGTCTCCTTATTCTGTTTCATATAGAAAGACTTAATGGCAGTAGGGTAGTCCGTCATAATGACAGGCTTTTTGAAATGCTCTTCAACCAGGTAACGCTCATGCTCTGAAGCAAGGTCATCGCCCCAATCGCATGGGAACTCAAACTTCTTTCCGTTTGCCTTTGCTTCCTGCAATATCTTGATACCTTCTGTATATGGGAGACGAACGAATTCATCTTTCAGGATGCCCTCAAGACGTTCTATAAGTCCCTTGTCTATCATCTTGTTGAGGAACTCAAGATCATCCTTACAGTTGTCCAGAGCCCATTTCACACAATATTTGATAAAATCTTCTTCCAGATCCATCAGTTCCTCTTGGTCCATGAATGCTATTTCTGGTTCTATCATCCAAAATTCAGCGAGGTGGCGTGGAGTATTTGAATTCTCTGCGCGGAAAGTAGGCCCGAAGGTGTAGATAGCACCGAGGGCTGTAGCTCCGAGTTCTCCCTCCAACTGTCCTGATACTGTCAGAGATGTCTGCTGGCCAAAGAAATCATCATTATAGATTATCTTACCTTCCTCATCCTTTTTCAGGTCGTAAAGATTCTTTGTTGTAACCTGAAACATATTACCAGCTCCTTCGCAGTCGCTGGCAGTGATGAGTGGGGTATGGAAGTAGAAATATCCGTGTTCATGGAAATATGTGTGTATTGCCATTGCCATATTATGGCGTATACGCATCACGGCACCAAAGGTGTTGGTGCGTAAACGGAGATGTGCATACTGACGCATGTATTCAAAAGACTGTCCCTTCTTTTGCATAGGATAGTCAGCGCCACATAAACCATAAATGATAAGGCTCTCACAGTGAATCTCGGAAGCCTGACCTTGAGCAGGACTTTTTACGAGTTTACCTTCAACACATACACAAGAACCAGTAGTAACCTGCTTAAGGGTTTCTGCATCAACGACACCTTCATCCACAACAACCTGTATGTTCTTGATGGTTGAACCGTCATTTACAGCAATAAAATCTACTGCTTTACTTGAACGGTGGGTACGCACCCATCCTTTTATACATATTTCTTTATCGTAGTCTGTGCTCTGAAGAGCATCAACAATTTTTGTACGAATCATTTTTTATTATCCTTATATTAAATGAACTTATTCAAAAGCTCCCATGCGCAGCATGTCAACTTCTTTTTCTGTAAGGAATCTCCAGTCTCCGCGACGGAGGTTCTTCTTTGTTAATCCGCAGAATTGTACACGGTCAAGTTTTATAACACGATATCCAAGAGACTCGAATATACGGCGAACGATACGATTCTTTCCTGAGTGTATCTCGATTCCGACCTGCTTCTTGTCTGTCTGGTGTGCATACTCTACTGCATCAACCTTGATTGGTCCATCCTCCAATTCCAAACCATCAGCAATCTGCTGCATATCGTGCAGAGTTACATTCTTGTCAAGAACGACGTGATAAACTTTCTTTTTCAGGAATCGAGGGTGCGTCAGCTTAGCAGCCATATCTCCATCGTTTGTGAGCAGAAGAACACCTGTTGTATTACGATCAAGACGTCCAACAGGGTAGATGCGTTCCGGACATGCATTCTTTACGAGGTCCATCACAGTCTTTCTTTGCTGTGGATCATCTGAAGTAGTAACGTAATCCTTTGGCTTATTGAGAAGCACATAAACTTTCTTTTCAAGTGTTACAGGCTGATCATGGAACATAACGACATCGCTACGCATTATTTTTGTACCAAGTTCTGTGACTATCTCGCCATTGACGGTAACTACGCCTGCGTGTATGAAATCATCAGCCTCGCGACGACTGCACACACCTGCATTAGCAAGGAACTTGTTCAAACGGATAGGTGCATTTGGATCGATATGGCTTTCGTTGTACTCTATTCTCTTCTTCATAGAGTATTTTGCCTGTGGGTCATAAGCCTGTTTGTGCTGTGGACGACCTTGTGGCTTTCCGTATGATGGCTTTCCGTATTGTGGACGACCATATCCTGCATGCTCGCCATATTGTGGGCGCTGTCCCTGCCCATACTGTGGACGTTGTGGGCGACCATATTGTGGTCTTTCACCATACTGTGGGCGCTGTGGACGACCATACTGTGGTCTTTCGCCATACTGAGGACGTTCACTACGTTGTGGTCTCTCGCCATATTGTGGACGTTGTGGTCTTCCATACTGTGGTCTTTCACCATACTGTGGTCTTTCACCGTAACTTGGGCGTGCTGTTGTGATGCGTACACGCTGACGAGGCTGCTTAGGTTCGTTAGAATCCTGAATGTTGTCTTTTCTTTCCATAGTACTTTCTTGTTTTGTTTAGTCTCTTTAAAACGATAATTTTTCTTAAACTTTTAATAATTTCTAATTCTCAATTCTTAATTCTTAATTCTTAATTAAAGACTACACTCCCGTGTAATTGTCTGGTGTTATTGTCATAAGTTCTGCTTTCACAGCGTCACTTACTTCAAGTGTTTGTATGAATTCGTGAATAGTTTCTTGATCCATGTGTTTATTTGTTCTTGTCAAAGCCTTTAATGCTTCGTAAGGATGAGGGTATGCCTCGCGACGCAGAATAGTCTGTATGGCTTCAGCTACGACAGCCCATGTATTATCGAGATCTTTCTGTAAGGCCTCAGGATTAAGTATCAGCTTACGCAGTCCTTTGAGGGTGCTCTGAATTGCGATGATGCTATGTCCGAGAGGTACTCCAATATTTCTAAGAACAGTAGAATCAGTGAGGTCGCGTTGCAGACGACTTACGGGCAATTTCTGTGCCAAGAACTGCAAGATGGCATTTGCGATACCAAGGTTTCCCTCTGAGTTTTCGTAATCTATCGGATTGACCTTGTGTGGCATTGCGCTGGAACCAACCTCACCTGCTTTGATCTTTTGCTTGAAGTATTCCATAGAGATATACATCCAGAAATCCCTGTCAAGGTCTATGATGATAGTGTTGATGCGACGTATGGCATCAAAAACGCCACCAAGGTGGTCATAGTTGGAAATCTGGGTAGTGTATTGTTCGCGCTCTAAACCTAACTTCTCAGCTACGAATTTGTTACCAAAAGCCTTCCAGTCATATTCGGGATATGCGACATGGTGTGCATTGTAGTTGCCTGTTGCGCCTCCAAACTTTGCTGTGAATTTGCAAGCCTTCAGAGCATTGAGCTGCTCAGTAAGCCTATATACGAACACCATGATTTCTTTTCCTAGTCGAGTGGGTGAGGCTGGTTGTCCATGTGTCTTAGCAAGCATAGGTACATCCTTCCATTCATCTGCATATTCCTGTAGCTGTGCTATCAGTTCTTCTACCTGTGGAATGAAAACCTCATTTAGGGCATCCTTTACCGAAAGAGGTACTGATGTGTTGTTGATATCCTGCGATGTCAAGCCGAAGTGAATAAATTCGCGGCTATGTTCAAAATATCCTTCGCCGAGACCACCTTTTTCCATTTCGTCAAGTTTCTCCTTGATGAAATATTCTACTGCCTTTACATCATGGTTGGTTACTTTCTCGATGTCCTTGACACGTTGAGCATCCTCTTCAGAGAATTCAAGGTAAATATTTCGCAGACGTGGGAACAACGACTTGTCAAAATCCTTGAGTTGGGGTAGTGGTAATTCGCATAGGGTAATGAAATACTCTATTTCTACTCGAACCCTGTATTTGATTAAAGCATACTCGGAAAAATAGTTTGCCAGTTCTGCAGTTTTTCCACGATAACGTCCATCAATAGGTGAGATGGCTGTCAATAAATCTAATTCTAAATTCTTCATACAGGCGGCAAAGTTACAAAAAAAACAGGAAAATGCTCTCATATACTACTATTTTAAAAGTATTTCGCGTGAAAAAGTGTTAAAATTGTTTAATTTCTTTGCTCATATATAAAATATATGTAACTTTGCGCCTTGGATTATAATGCCAGAAATATTCATATATATATATTCACATAAACAAAAAAAACTATGAAAAAGATTACTTCGATTTTTTCGTTAGGTCTGCTTTTGTCAACGAGCCTTCTTTTGGGTTCTTGTGGTGATTGCGAAAGCGGTCCAGGATGCGACGGCTCTGGTGCTTCAAGTGCCACAGTTGAAGAACTGAAACAGAAGGTAGCAGAACAGGCTAATCAGCTTGCAGCACTTTCGTCAGAAGTTGACAATGTCCCTTACACAATCACTCAGGATGCTGATGGCAATATCTGGCTTGAAAATCTTAAGACAGGTCAAAAGCAGCCTGTTGCTACAGGTTTAAAGGGTCCTAAGGGTGATACTGGCGCACAAGGTCCTCAAGGTGAAACTGGTGCTCAGGGTCCTCAAGGTCCTCAAGGTGAAACTGGTGCTCAGGGTCCTCAAGGTCCACAGGGTGAAACTGGTGCTCAGGGTCCTCAAGGTCCACAAGGTGAAACTGGCGCTCAAGGTCCTCAAGGTCCACAGGGTGAAACTGGTGCTCAGGGTCCTCAAGGTCCACAGGGTGAAACTGGCGCTCAAGGTCCTCAGGGTGAAAAGGGCGACAAGGGTGATACCGGTAATTCTGGTATACTGAATGCAGCAAATCAAGGTGTATATGTAAAATATGGTGATGGTGAAAATGATACCATCTATATTCCTAAATTAACTCAGGATGATAATTATGTATATATCAAAGTTGGTGGAACAGATTATAAGTTGCCAAAGAATGGCGGTGGCAGTTGCACATGTAACTGGTCTCTGACATGGGATAGTACAACAAAGCGTTGGACTGTTAGTGATGGTGGTACTAATAGTGTGGAAATTCCTGTATGGATTAATGATGCAGAGGTGTCTTATAACTCTACAACTCAGCAGTTCACTCTGAAGAGCGGTGATGCTACAAAGGTAATTCCTAAGGGATTCGCGGAAGTTACTGTCGACGCTACAACTAAGATAGCTACAATTACAGGCTCTGACGGCTCAACTAAGATTCAATTGCAGCCAACACAGTCTGTTGTCGCAGCAGCAGCAAATGATACAGTTGTTGTTGTAAATTATGACATTGCTACTGGCTTGCCAAAGGATACACTCAAGTTGCCATCATTTGCTCATTTCACAGCATTGACAACAAAGGTTGGTGAAATCAGTAACAAGTTAGATGATCTCGCGTCTCAGGTAGGTACATGGGATCCAGCTGCTCACAATGGTCAGACAATGGCTCAGGCTCTTGATTCTTTGAGCAATGAACTTAGTAGCCTTGAGAAGAAGCTGAGCAAGATGTTTGAGAATGTATATGATGCTATAGCAAAGTCTATTACAAATATCCAGATTGAGGAAGTAATGTCAAATGCTATCGGTAGCTACAATGGTGTTATCTCTAACCTGAAGACCACAAAGCTGGTTGGCTACTATGGTACAACAGACGAAATCATCTTCCCAAAGCATGATCCTATATTCTACAAGCCAGCAGGTGATCCTGCAATGATAGAGACATTGGGTGAGATAAATCTTACAGTAAACCCATTGGATAAAGACTTCTCAGGTGTTGCTGTGTCGCTTGTTAACTCTCTCGGTCAGGAAAGCAGCATTAAGTTGAGCAACCTCGAGTCTTCTGAGAAACTGCTGATGACAGGTCTGACAGGTAATACTCGTGCTGATGGTGGAACAGGACTCTATAAGACAACAGCTACAATTGATGGAAACAGTGTTGAAGATCCACGTCTCCACATGGCAGTAGATAAGTCAGCTGTCAAGGAAGCTGTTAAGGCTGCTTGGCATGATTTGAAGGAAGTTTATAATCAGCGTAGACTTGGTGCTGTTCAAGGTGAAACAGTTAATAAGATAGCAAATGCTATATATAGTACAGTAAGCGGTATCTCTACTGAGCGTCTTGCTATCAAGACAACTGCTAAGTATGAGACTACAGACTCTTTGACAGGTAATAAGATTACTTCTGAGAAGACTGTTGTATCTCCTTACGACCTTAGCGGCGTTATGGTTAAGCCACTTGGCTTTGAGTCTCTGCCTGAGCAGTATAGAGATTCTTTGCGTGTATTCAAGAAGGCAAAGAAGGCTATCAAGAAGTTGAATACAAGAATTGCCAAGAAGATTATCAAAACTATCAATAAGGAGGCTGACTTAAATAATATTGATAAGCAAATTAAGGATCTTAAGATAAAGATTAAGAAGGTTAAGCCAATTCCTGAGGATATGAAGATAATCAAGCAGGTTGTGGATATCGATACAACTGTTACTGTGAAGGTTCCTGTTGATTACACTACAACTGTTAGCATTGATACTGTACTCGCTCTTAATGTGCCAGTTGAAGTGGAATTTGATGCCGTAGTGCCAAAGAATTTCTCATTCGATGAGAGTACACATAAGGTAACAGTAACTGAATGGGGTGATTTAGACAAGACTGTCAATGTGGTAACTAATATTAACTTCGTTTATTCAAGGGATGTAAGGTTCCAGAAAGAACTTGAAACCGATGTACGTTTCTGGATACAGAAGGAATTCTCATTTGACATGTCAGACATGGTTGACAATGTAAATAATGCATTGGATGTAGTTACTTCTGTTGACGGTCTGTGCAATAGCGTTCAGAAGATAATTAACAATATCTATAAGTACGAAAACAAGCTTCTTGCAGGTAACTACCTGAATAGGATTTATAAGCTTATCGACAAGGCGAGTGCATACTCTGCTCAAGGCATCTATAAGTTGTTCCAGCCAGTTCTCCTAATTAACTCAGATAAGGGCTTTGGCTTCGCAGGTATCCGTGGTGTTCCAGCAACAGTAACTGGTACTGTAGAGGTTATCCCAACAACTTACTCTAACGGTCTTGTTGCTCCTGTATATAAGAAGTATATAAGTGTCAATGGTGCTAATGGTAAGGTGCTCGATGAGGGTCAGGTAACATTAGATATTACATCTGATCTTCAGGAGGGCTACAATACTGTAGAGTACTATGCTATTGACTTCTATGGAAATGAGATTGGTGAAGAATACGTTGTTATCAAGGAGTAATTCGGCACTTGACAAATCTCTAATACATCTCTTCGCCCTGGCGTTTTGCTTGATGCTTACAGGTTGCAATGGTTGCAGCAGTAAGCAGTCACAAGGCTCCAGGGCGGAGTCGCCTATAAACCCTCGTGTAGAGGAGGTTGACAAGATGGTTGTAGAGGAGGCACGAAAGGATACTGCATTATTCAGGTCATTATGCAGCCAGTTAGAAGGTATGTGGTATTATGACTTGGATGAAATGCGTGGACTGTCCTTTAATGTGGGTGGCGGAATGTCCAGTATCAATACTGGCGAGATTGCTTTTAAGGAATGGAAGGTTGCTAAGGGAAAGATTTATTTCTACTATCTTGAAGAACAGATGCTGACACATGACAGAGATCAGTATCTCGTGGAAGAAGCACAGATAACGAATCTTACTCCTGACAATCTCACTTTTGTTTTCTTGGGAAAGACATACTATTGTCAACGTCCTCCCAAGAAACCATTAATGACAAATTAAAAAAGGCATTACAAACACATAAAGATAGGTAATTGTGAAGAATAAACTGGTATTATACGTATTACACGTCTTATTTCTCTTTAATATATGCGCGTACGCGCAGGATATCGCTCCAGGTTATTATCGAGTTAAGAATGTAGGATTATTGTCTTTTGGCGGTACCGTTAAGGGCAAGACGATAATAGATGATTGTTATGCATATGTGGCAAATGGAACCTATCATATGGCTACAGGTTCTGGCGCAAAGCAGAATATACAATCTCTGCAATTAAAGACAGCTTTAGATAATGCTATAATCTCCCCACAAACTGTAATTTATATTTCCAAAAAGGGAAGTAACTATAATCTTGAGGCACAAGGAACAAGTGTGTCTCAAATGACTAGTTATGAAATTATTGTGAGTCAAGTATCAGGCACTACTGATACATATACTTTATCAACTACTGTGAGTGGTATAGCTGCATCTCTGTGGGTTGACAAGACTAAGACTGGTATGTTTAATTTGGAAGGCGATATGGCTTACCCAACACATTATCAGTCAACGACCACTTCGCAGGGTGCTGATTCATACAGACAATGGAAAATTGTGCCAATATCAGCATCTTCAGACAATTATGTTGCTGTAGATGCTTGTTTAAAGGTGAAGGATGAAGAGGACGAAACTAAGTTTAAGTATTATGCACCTTATTATGCTTCTTATCCTTTCAAGTTAGTTTCACCAGGAATGAAGGCGTATTATGTAAGTAGCATTACTGACAAGAAATATACTCTTCAAGAAATAACGAATGAGGTAATTCCTGCAGCTACACCTGTAATAATAGAGTGCCCCTCCGGTAATCCGATAGATTGTAAGATAGAGCCACTTCGTGGCAACTATGGAGGCATCAGTGGCAATAAGCTGAAGGGTGTATATTTCTGCAATCTCTCGATGTCTCCAAGTGAATATCCTGACTGTCGTACAGAATTCAAAAAAGAGTCAATGAGGGTATGGGCAGTAAAAGATGGTAAACTAATATTGACAAACAACCCTGACAAGACAAGAGCTGTGCCTCCTTTCTCTGGTAGTGCATCTACTTGGCTTCGCCCAAACGAATCTTATCTCGCTGATGTTCCTTCTACTGCTGCTGCAGAACTGGTTTCTGCTGGTAAGGCAACAACTATTAGCTTTGATACCGATGGTGGAACAGAGGTGGCAGATATTATTGGTGGCGAAGGCGAACCTATTACTCCTCCAGCTAATCCAACAAAAACTGGTTATTCGTTTACTGGTTGGAATCCTGCATTACCATCAGTATTCCCAGCAGAAGATATGACAGTAAAGGCACAATGGCAAATAAATCAATATACCATTACCTTTAATACAAATGGTGGCACAACAATATCCCCTATTACTCAGAATTATAATACAGCAATCAATAAGCCTTCAGATCCTACTAAGGAAGGTTATACTTTTGCTGGTTGGGACGCTACAATACCTGATTTGATGCCAGCTGAAAATATTACGATTAATGCTTTGTGGACAACAAATCAATATACTATCACTTTCGATACCGATGGTGGCACAACGATTGCTCCAATAAGTCAGGATTATGGTACAAGTGTCACTGCTCCTGCAAATCCTACCAAGACGGGTTATACCTTTGCTGGCCATCAGAGAATATGACTATCAAGGCTCAATGGCAGATAAATCAATATACCATAACCTTCGATACTGATGGTGGTACTACGATATCTCCAATAACTCAGAATTATAATACAGCCATCACAAAGCCTGCAGATCCTACGAAGACAGGTAGTTCGTTTGCTGGTTGGGATAAGGCGATTCCAAGTATTATGCCTGCAGAGAACATGACAATAAAGGCATTATGGTCTGTAGGAAAATACACTATCACTTTCGATACCGATGGTGGCACAACGATTGCTCCTATAAGTCAGGATTATGGTACAAGTGTCACAGCTCCTGCAAATCCTACCAAGACGGGTTATACCTTTGCCCATCAGAGAATATGACTATCAAGGCTCAATGGCAGATAAATCAATATACCATAACCTTCGATACTGATGGTGGTACTACGATATCTCCAATAACTCAGGATTATAATACAGCCATCACAAAGCCTTCAGATCCTACGAAGACAGGTAGTTCGTTTGCTGGTTGGGATAAGGCGATTCCAAGCAATATGCCAGCAGAGAATATAACAATTAAGGCTTTGTGGAAAAAACTTTATACAATTACCTTCAATACTGATGGAGGAACAGAAGTTGCTTCTATTACAAAGGCTGTTGGTGAACCTGTGACAGCTCCAGCAAATCCTACAAAGACAGGTTATACATTTGCTTCTTGGAATCCAGCTTTCCCAGAAACAATGCCAGAAAATAATTTGGAATTAAAGGCTGTATGGAATAAAAACCAGCATAAGGTTACATTCTATAATCATGATGATATTATCTTCAAGGAGATTTTTGTAGGATATGACGAATATATAGTAAAACCAACAGAGAATCCAGAATGGCCTGGTCATACATTCTTGGGATGGAACTTGCAACCAGAAACCAAAATGCCTGATGAAGATGTGTCCTATAGGGCTATATGGGATGAGGCTGAATTTACTATCACATTTGATACTGATGGTGGTTCTGTTATTGCTCCTATTACGCAGAAATATGGTTCAGAAATTACTGCTCCAGCAAATCCGACAAAAACGGGTTATACCTTTACTGGTTGGAATGAAGAAATACCGAGCACTATGCCAGCGAAGAATATGACTATCAAGGCTCAGTGGCAGATAAACAAGTATAGTTTGAACTATGTCATTGATGGTACTTTGTATAAGAGTGTGAAGTATGCTTATAATACTGCGGTGACAGCTGAGCCAGCAGCAGAAAAGGAGATACCATCCGTAATGCCTGCTAATGATGTTACTATTACTGGTAGCTTCTCTATCAATCAGTACACTATTACTTTTGATGCTGATGGTGGTACAGAGATTGCTCCTATTACTCAGAATTATAATACTGCAATCACCAAACCTTCTGACCCTACAAGGACAGGTTATACCTTTACTGGTTGGGATAAGGAGATACCGAGCACTATGCCAGCAGAGAATATGACTATTAAGGCTCTTTGGCAGATCAATCAGTACACTATCACCTTCGACACCGATGGTGGTTCTGAGGTTACTCCTATTACTCAGGATTATAATACGGAAATTGCCATGCCTATTAGTAATAATCCTACAAAGGAAGGCTATACTTTCATGGGTTGGAATCCTGAATTGCCAGAGAAGATGCCGTTGAATGGTCTCTCTGTCAAGGCTCAGTGGCAGATAAAAGAGTATAGTTTGAACTATTTCGTAGATGGTACTTTGTATAAGAGTGTGAAGTATGCTTATAATACTGCGGTGACAGCGGAGCCAGCAGCAGAAAAGGCTGGTTATACGAGATACCATCCGTAATGCCTGCTAATGATGTTACTATTACTGGTAGCTTCTCTATCAATCAGTACACTATTACTTTTGATGCTGATGGTGGTACAGAGGTTGCTCCTATTACTCAAAATTACAATACATCTATAGCACCGCCTTCTAATCCTACGAAAGAAGGTTATACCTTTACTGGTTGGGATAAGGAGATTCCGAGTACTATGCCAGCAGAGAATATGACCATTAAGGCTCAATGGCAGATTAAAGAGTATAATCTGACTTATTATGTTGATGGTGAGCTGTATAATAGTGCGAAGTATGTTTATAATAGTGAAGTGACTGCAGAGGCAGAGCCAACAAAAGTAGGATACACCTTCTCCGGTTGGCAGGAAGAGATACCTTCCGTAATGCCTGCTAATGATGTTACTATAACTGGTACATTCACTATCAACCAGTATACCATTACTTTTGATACAGATGGTGGTACTGAGGTTGCTCCGATTACTCAGAATTACAATACATCTATTGCGAAGTCTTCTAATCCTATGAAGGAGGGTTATACCTTTACTGGCTGGGATAAGGAGATTCCAAGCAATATGCCAGCAGAGAATATGACTATCAAGGCTCTTTGGCAGATAAACGAATATAGTTTGAACTATTTCGTAGATGGTACGTTGTATAAGTGTGTGAAGTATGTTTATAATAGTGAAGTGACAGCAGAGCCTGCAGCAGAAAAGATTGGTTATACCTTCTCTGGTTGGCAGGAAGAGATACCTTCCGTAATGCCTGCTAATGATGTTACTATAACTGGTACATTCAAGATCAATCAGTACACTATTACCTTTGATAGCAATGGTGGTTCTGAGGTCGTTTCTATCATTCAGGATTATGGTACGAAGATTAAGGTGGATGCTCCTACAAAGGATGGTTATGACTTTGCTGGTTGGAATCCTGCTCTACCTGAGACGATGCCTGCTAAGAATATGGATTTGAAGGCTATCTGGGGCCCGAAGGAGGTTGAAAAGGAGTATTCTCTCAATGAGGGATGGACTTGGATATCATTCTATCTGATAAATCCAGATATGAGTAGCTTCGATAATGTATTGTCTTCATTAAAGTGGAACTCTACTGACGAGATAAAGGGAACTGATACCTGGGCTATCTATTCTGCAAAGAAGCATAAGTGGGTAGGAACAATGGAAGGCTTCAATGACTTGTCTATGTATAAGATTCACTCATCTTATTCAGGTCAGGAGTTGAAACTGAATGGCGGCTATATTAACTCAAAGGCTGACCAAAAGGTAAGTGTAGAAAAGGGGTGGAACTATCTCCCTTATCTTTCTCTCGGCGTTTTGCCAGTAGATGAGGCTTTACAGAATTATGCAGCTTCTGAAGGCGATATTCTTAAGTCTCAGACACAAAGTGCTACATACAACAATGGTCAATGGAATGTATCAGGTGGCTTGACTTCTATGGAGCCAGGCAAGGGCTATATGTTGCATAGAAGCGCAGACAATAAGGTAAGCTTCACTTATCCTGTTGCTCTTGAGGAAGAAAAGTCTAATAGCTCTCGTGCTATGAGGTTTGAGAGTAAGGCTCAGCGCTTCTCTTCAAACATGAATGTGTTTGCGACAGTAGAAGGTGTTATGGCTGTTCCTGGTGACTCTATCGTAGCTGTTGCTGTTGATGGCGTTCGTGGTGGAGCAACGATAGATAATGAGGGTAAGGCTTCTCTTACCATTCTTGGTGACAATAATGCAGATATCTATCTTACTCTGATGCATAACAATATTATTGTTGCTTCTGCAAAGGCGCCTATCAGCTATGCAAGCGATAATATAGTCGGCTCTTATGCTAATCCTACTGCTATTGAATTTGTAGAAGGCTCAGAAGCATGGAATGGTGACTATAACGTTACAGCAATATTCACTATGGATGGCAAACAGTTGCCTACAACAGATATTAAAACACTTACAACAGGATTATATATTATAAAGTATGAAACATTATCAGATAATAATAGCAATACTGGCGGTTGTCGTGTCATTCGTGTCGTGCGGTAGTTCTGGCTCCGACGAGACACCAACTTATGTAGAACCTACAATTCCTCAACACAATGCTCCACAATGGAATACTGTTGTTGATGTGGTAAAGCCAAATGAGAAGTATCCAACTGATTTGACTGCGTATATTCAGTTGCCGAGTTCGATTAGTGCATATTCATCAAATGCAGACGAAATGGCTGCCTTTTGTGGCGATGAACCTCGTGGAGAAGGAAGCTTTGTGGATGGTGTCTGGTGCATCAGAATCTGGGGATATGTTGGAGAAAAGATAACCCTGAGATACTATTGTGGAACAAACAGGTATATGTATCATTCAACAGAAACTATAGTGCTACAAGATGATGAGCATTTAGGTACATTTGATGACCCTCGATTGATGAGTTTTGATGTAGATAAGTAAATAAGAAAAACGGCATCCAGATTTCTGGGTGCCGCTTTTTTATGGTCAAAGGTCCGCTCGGCGTTGCCGAGGTCAAAGGTCAAAAGTCTAAGGTCAATGTTCAATGTTCAATTACCAAAGTCTTTGTGCGATGCGGATGCTTATTTCTGGCATTACTGGTAAAAGCTTTACGAGTTTTACGTATTTGTCAACTGAATTAGGCATGCTCTTGGCATCTTTTACTAAGTTGATAGTATTGTAAACAGCGTTGCCAGCAGCATCTTGTCCCAGAGGAACTTTTACGTCAATTGCTGGAGTGCCTCCCCATATTGTTATGCCAGCATCAATGCCGAGAGTAGTGCGCTTGTCTTTAGTAATTGGAACAGAATATCCTACTCCGATATATGGCTTAAACTTCCACCATCCTCTACCTGAAACAGATATCTGATTGTTCTCGTCAGGAGCCATTCGTATTGGGTCGCCAGACTTGTGCATCAACTCTCCTTTATGATAGCGAATGCCACCTTTTACTATAGGTCTGCCGTTTTCGTCGAGTTGATATCTTACCTCACGATAAACAGGGTTTCCTTGATTGTCTGTTCCTATCTGTTCATTGTATGGGTTGTCCAATTCTGCAGAATAGTCGTAATATATATCCTCCTTTGCTACGATATTGTGTGAATAATGTCCTATGGCAACACTAAAGGCGTTCTCAGAATGTAATTTATTCTCTACCTCTTTTCCATAAAGGTCATCCCGATTTTTAACTGTCTTGCCAGTTTCTCCCCATTCGCGAAGTCTTTTGTTGGTATTCTCGAAAGAGACTCCTCCAGGAATGGTGATGCCCATTCCTTCTGCATCAATGACACTCGCTGTTTTGTCAGACAAAGCTTTCTTGTAGAGAGAGTTCAGGGCTCCGATAGCTGTCATGTTTCTCATGCTGTATGGTGAAACGGCAGCAGTGATGAAATCGGTATTGCCATAATAGAATCCTACAGTTACGTGAAAGTTTCTGTTCTTCTTTATTGGGAAGATATCGACGAGACATTTGAAGTTGCTCATGCTGGCATCGCCTTCCATTTTGACATTCAGCTCAGGTCTTGTGCCAAGAATGCTTTGCATCTCGTCAGCAATTTTGTTGAATTTGCTTCCTTGTATATCTTTTGGCAGGTTCTCTGCTACTTCAATGCCGAATGAAGGGTCGAAATGAAGGTACGGCATCCAAGCGCCTCCTATACGAAGTTGTGCCCATTCGCTCATAGGAAAAGCAATGTCGAAACCCAGGCCGCTGGTTCCTATTGTTCCTGCTACATCGATGTGGTTGAACCACTTCCTGTCGCTAACACTTTGTGTGGTAAGGAAACGGTGGAACTTACCTTCCGCCATCGTTGGGGTGGTAAGCAGCATGCATGATATGAGGGATATGATGTGTTTCTTTACCATATGCGTTGTGATATTCTTATTGATACCTCTGGATAAACAGGATATTTGTCTGCTGAGCGCAGGTAGCCAGGAGTGTTCTGTCCTGCTACATTGCTGAGCCCCTCGAAGACTTTTACTTTAGGCTTTCCGCCCCATATAAGGATGCCGGCATCAACACCTATCGTAGTGCGCTTGTCTTTGGTGATAGGTATCTCATATCCTGCTCCAATGTAAGGTTTGAAGCGGTTTACTGTAGCTTTTACTTCTATTACGTCCTTATCGTTGATTGTGGCATTGACAACGTGTGTCTGCCCATTCTCATCAGTCTTTTCACCAAGAGGAATGCTTACTTCTCCCATCTCTATGAGTTTGTTGTAGAGTTTTTGTTTGATTTCCTGCGCATCCTCTGACTGCATGTTTATTCCGATAAAAGACAAGTCGATGTCCTCATTGTTTAAGGCCTTCTGCCTTATGGTATTGTAGGTCTTTATGGCAGCTATGGTGTTGCTGCTGATAGGGGTGTTGGTAGCTGTAACATAGTCATGAGTGCCCCAGAAGAAGCCTACTGTAACGTGAAAATTGCGATGATTCTTGATAGGGAAGATGTCAATCAGCATCTTGAAGTGATTCATGCTTGACTTTCCTTCCATTTCGATGTACTTCTCAGGTTTTACTCCGACAAATGTAGAAGCAAAGGCAGAAAACTGTCCCCAATATGCCTCAGGATTATCCATGTGGACAGCATAGGTGTCGGAATATTTTCCACGAGGTCTCCACACTCCACCTACACGCAGGCGGCCCCAGTTCTTCAGGGGAAAAGCAAGGTCGAAGCCTAAGCCGGTAGTACCTGCAGTAAAGGCACCATCAATATGATTGAAGTAACCATTATTTGGCTGCTCCAAACTATACCATTTCTCTGCACTTGTTTTTAGGAGAGAAGCAAAGGTGCAAAATATTGTAAGTATGATAAAACGTTTCATCTGGGGTGCAAAGGTACGATTAAGTTATGAAAAATACAAATATAATACAAAATTTTTATCTTTTTTCTCCTCTGATTACAAGAATTTTCGTACTTTTGCATCACGTTTTATAAGGAGCATTCTCTGTATTATCAGTTTGTATTCCTCAAATAATAAAGGCTGACCTAAGCCTAAATAACAAATAGTAGAATGACGAAAAAGCAAATACGAAGAAACGAGTTTTATAGATTGAAAGCAAAAGAGTTGGCTTGCTCTTTAGAACAGGCTCATGCATTCATTAAAGAGCATAATCTTTCTCGGGGATTGATTGCAGAGAGTGTTCTCCGTGAATTTTTACGTTCAAGTTTTCCTGGAATAGCAAAGGTTAGCCAAGGATTTGTTGAATGTAATGGTATCCTTTCGCATCAATGTGATGTCATTATTTATGATAGCATACATTATGCTCCTATATATTCATATGGGGAGATTGAAATAATTCCCAGCGCCGCTGTATATGCAGTTATAGAAGTAAAATCCAATATTGACGCAAAGAAATTTGGTAAGGTATTACACGATTTCGAACTGCTTAATCGTTTAAGGGTCATTCAAAAATACCTGTTTATATATAATGGATGCAAAGTCTTCACTTTCAAAAATTATTTCTATAGTCCTTATGTTCCAACATATGGAAGAGAAGAAGGCGAATTATTATATGGCCATGATAATTACGATGCACTCCCTGAAGCAATTGTGTCGATTTCCCCTGATTACTATTTAGGCAAAGGGCATTGTCAGGACGCTAATAGAGACATGAATGGCTACATAGCATATTCAATAGAAGATAACACAAATAATAACGTTGCCTGCATTCAGAAGTTTGTTGAGCAATTGAGCGAACTTATATCCATACCTCAAAAGGATAAGATGGACGATTTCCTGTTCTTACAGAATAAAGAGAAAGATCAAGATGCTGATTTGAAAACTATGTCTGTTGAATATGGATTTGGACTATTTGATGTTTAACAATTTATATAGATTAATATGAAACGTATAGTATCAATTCTGTGTTTCCTGTTAATATTCATAGCAGGCTTTCCACAAAGTCATAATGACTATATGGATGATAGTGCTGTAGCTGGCGGTGCTGATAGGGTATTAAACTCTTTTATCATAGTGTTCTTTGTTGTACTAGCATTTCTAATCATTATTTTTGTCTTTGGTGGTATTGCTAAGATAAAGTATGAACTTAGCCCACAAAGTGAAATTGATAGACAAAAGAAGGTGAAGGAAGAACAAGAAAGACAAGAAAAGGTTAGAAAAGAGCAAGAACGTCAAAAAGCCCTTCTTGCCCTGCCGGAAAATACGATTCGTTTACTGTTGGAAGGAAGACCTCATTTGGTAGAGCTAGCAAGATTGTGTAATAGGATTAACTCAGAAATGGTTGCTATTTGTTTATGGTCAGTGAATAAGATTATTTGGAATGATACAGATATTACTAGCCAAGTAACTTCTATAGATAAGCATATTGACTATATTTATGGAGAGTATTATAAATCTAAATGGCAAAATTTCCCTATGTGTGAATTGATTGTGAGCAAACAATGTGCAGATTTAGCAGAAAAAACAAGTGCCAAAACATTTGAAATAGAATTTACTGTTAGGGGCGATTTTGAACCTCAAAAACTCCAGATTATACATCATACACACGAAGGTTTAAGACACCATAATGTAAGTCGAGATATTAAATGTTTAGAGTTCGTGTTATATGGTGGTGATATAATCCAGACTCACTTAACGAATGGTAAGCCTTTGTGTTTCCCATATGAAGGATATGTTGTTAAATATCCAGAATAAACTGGAAAAAGATAATTGCTGAGAATGACTAGCGGAACACAAAAATAGCCATGATTTCTCCATCACATATTATATTCATAGGCCGTCCGTCGTGGCGGTCTTTTTCGTTTCATTGAGCTTGATTGATATGCAAATTCTCCGTGTGGCACAGGTCAGGCCCGAACCTCAATCTCTCAACTGCCTTTATACAAAGAAATCTTTAAATTTCTTACAATATTAAAAATATAGAAGAAAGAAGAAAATAGCATTTTTATTTATTTTGTCTTTGACAAAAAATAATTTTCCCCTCGAAGAAAAAATATTTTCCCCTCGAGAGATTTTATGTTTAAGGGCCTTGGACATATGTTTCAGGCCCTTAGACAGTAGTTTACAGCCCTTGGACAGATGTTTCAGGCCCTTGAACATAAAATTCCATTAGGGAGAAATAAAAATCCTCCGAGGAGTAAGTAAAACTTAAAGGGAGAAAAATTGCAAATGTTTTGCGTATATGATATTTTTTATGTACCTTTGCGGCTAAAACATATTTATTGCATCTATTACAATATGAAACGATTCTCTCTTTTAACACTTCTCGCTGTTTTCTCTGCTTTGAGGGCTTTTGCGCAGAGCAGTTGGACAGCAGACAATGGAAATGGTACATACACCAATCCGCTTTTCTATGATGAGTTTTCTGACCCAGACATTATCCGCGTGGGCGATGATTACTACCTTGCCGGCACTACTATGCATGCAGTTCCAGGATTGGTTATCCTTCATTCCAAAGACCTCGTAAACTGGGAGAATGTAGCATATTGCTTTGATCGCTTCGACTTCCGCGATGATAAGTTTTCCTTGAAAAACAAGCAGGAAGTTTATGGTCAGGGAATCTGGGCACCTTGCATCCGTTATGCAAACGGGCAGTTCTATGTCTTCTCAAATATCAACGGCAAGGGCCTGCAATGTTGGACATCAAAGGACATCAAGGGCCCTTGGAAGCATCATAACCTGAAGGGTAAGATTTATGATTTGGGCGTCTTGTTCGACGATGATGGCAAGATGTATGCCTTTCATGGTTATGGCGAGGTACATTGTACCCAGTTGAAAGACGACCTCAGCGGACCTGTTGAGGGTTCTGACAGCATCGTGATAAAAAATGGTTCCGGAGTAGGAGAGGGCCATCATGCTTACAAGATAAATGGCATGTATTACCTCATCTCTACAGATTATCGTCCCAATGGCCGCACTATCTGTTCCCGTGCCAAGAATATCTATGGACCTTACGAACAATGCACCATAACAGCAGACGAGACATTCGGCTACCATCCTGTAGGCCTGACACAATGGAAAGGGCGCATTGCTGATAAGGGACATGCTTACTCTATCAGCAAGGCAAACGAAAACGAGGTGGCAGCAGGAAATATCCACCAGGGTGGCATCGTCGAGACACAAAATGGCGAGTGGTATGCCCTCCTGATGATGGATTTCCATTCTGTTGGCCGCACAACGACTCTGGCTCCGATTACTTGGAAAGACGGTTGGCCATATGTAGGACTTGAAGGCAACCTGGGACGTGCTCCACGAACATGGACAAAGCCAAATATCCCAGGCGCGGAAAACATAAAGCCTCATGCTCCTTATGAGCGCAATGAGAATTTTGATGGCAAGACACTCGGAAGAGTATGGCAATGGAACCATAATCCTGACGACTCAAAATGGTCTTTGACAGGAGGTCGTCTTCGCCTGAATACCTTGCCTGCCGACCAGTTTATGTGGGCAAGAAACACTCTTACCCAACGTGCCATCGGACCTCGCAGCATCTGTACTGTAGAGCTTTATACCAAGAATATGAAGGATGGAGATGTGGCAGGCATTGCTGACCTCAATATCCCTTATTCTGCTTTGGGCTTGACCAAGGTAAAGAATCGTTTGTACATGAGTTGCTATGAGCAGCTGAAAGATGATAGTGTCACAATACATCTCATCGACTCAAAAGGTACTCTCAAGCATGGCTTCAGCGGCGATAAGATATACCTTCGCATCGATGGTGATTACGACAAGAATGTCATTCAGTATTACTTCAGCTTTGATGGAAAGAAATACTACAAGATTGGCAGGAAGATGCCTCTCTCATACCAACTTTGTACCTTCCAGGGTTCTCGTGTTTCCCTCTTTGCATACAACTTCTGCGGACGCAATGGCGGCTATGCAGAATTCGACAACTTCACTTGCGTAGAGACACAGGCAGACAGGTCGAAGAATATTCCTTTGGGACAGAAGATTCACATCATAAATGTTGCCACAGGAAAGCCTATGCACGCTATGTCTCACGGTCTTCTACACGATAATTCTTCATTGCGTTCTGCACCTGCTGAGGGCACATCTAACAACAAGAAGATGACAAGGGCAGAGATGAAGAAGACGTATGATGCAGAGCAGGTCTTCACCCTCGTGGATAGGGGCAACGGAAAGGTGCTCCTGAAGTGCGAAGATGGCAGATATGTCTTTGTTACAGGAATTGGAATGCCTGGTGATGTGAAGTTGACAAAGGATGTGTCAAAGGCAGAAGAATTTATGTATCAGGACTATCTCGGACGTGAATTCATGCTGATGTCAACTCGCACACATAAGTATCTTGGAAAATCTCCTAAGTCAGGCTCTCCATATTCTATGGATTATGCTGGTGCTGACCCGGCTCGCAAGAATGGAGCAGTCTTTAAGTATAAGTTCGTCGCAGAAGATGAGAAAGAGGAAAAAGACGACGATGATGCAGAGGAATTTAAGGAGAATTAAGAGTAGATGATAACTGACGACGATATATTCTTGATGCATGAGGCGATGATAGTTGCCCAGCAGGGTGAGGGAGCAGTGAATCCCAATCCTCTTGTGGGGGCACTCATTGTGAAAGATGATGATGTCATTGCCTCTGGCTATCATGTGAAATATGGCGACCTGCATGCAGAACGGATGGCATTCAAGGATGCTGACGAAAAAGGTGTCGAGTGCGCAGGAACAACTATGTATGTGACTCTCGAACCTTGCTGTCATCAAGGAAATCAGCCACCATGTACAGAAGCTATAATTGAACGTAAGATAGCTCGTGTAGTAGTAGGCCTTGCCGACCCTAATCCTCTGGTAGCAGGAAAGGGTGTCGCCAAGTTGCGTGAAGCTGGAATCGAGGTGAATATGCTGGAGGAAGAGCCAAAGGCTGCCCAGATGGTGGAGCAACTGAAGATGCAGAATCGGATATTCCTGAAATACATCACTACAGGTATGCCTTGGGTAACCTTAAAATGGGCTATGACGCTTGACGGAAAGATTGCTTCGTACTCTGGTGACAGCAAATGGATTACTGGTGAAAAGGCTCGTGAGAGAGTTCATCAGATGCGTCGCAATAATATGGCCATCATGACAGGCATCGGAACTGTTCTTGCCGACGACCCGATGCTGAATGTGCGTCTTGAAGAGGTGGCTCGCCAACCTATCCGCTTTGTCCTCGACAGAAGGGCTCGCATACCACTCGAGTCACAACTGATTCGTACAGCTGGAGAACAACCTGTGGTGGTGGTATATGCTGGAGAAGCAGATACGGAAAAACTGGAACAGCTGCAGGAGACAGAGGCAACACTATGGGAGTGTGACAACCTGAAAGAACTCATGCAACGTATTGGTGCTGAAAAGATAGACAGCATCCTCGTAGAGAGTGGTGGCACCTTGAGCGAATCGCTACTGAGAGAAGGACTGGCTGACGAAGTGGTAGCCTTCATAGCACCAAAGATAATTGGCGGACGAAATGCCAAGACACCTGTAGAGGGAGAAGGCATCGAACTGATGGGAAATGCAATAAAACTAAAGAATAAGGTAGTAGAGACAATAGGAGAGGATATACTCTTTTCTGGATTATGTTCACGGGAATAGTTGAGGAGATAGGACGAATAAAGAATGTTCAGCGTGGTGCAAAGAGCATTACGTTCTGCATCGAGGCAAGCAAGGTGCTGGCTGATACTAAGATTGGTGACAGCATCTGCACCAATGGTGTGTGCCTTACTGTTACAGATATCTCTCCTGCTGCAGAAGGAAAGGGATGGTTTAAGGCTGATGTGATGCCTGAGACGATTCGCAAGACGTCAATGGCAAAACTGCAGGTCGGCTCGAAGGTGAACCTTGAAAGGGCCCTGACCCTAAACACCCGTCTTGGCGGACACATTGTCTCAGGACATGTGGATGGCATAGGACATATAGTAAGGAAGGAACAGGACGACATCGCAATATGGCTGTGGATAGAGTGTGATACAAACCTGATGCGATATATCATTCCGAAGGGAAGCGTGACATTACAGGGCGTCAGCCTTACTGTCGCAAAGGTGGAAGCAACACGCTTTGCTGTCAGCCTTATCCCTCATACACAGGAGGAAACCACTTTGCACGCAAGTGTTGTGGGAGATGTCGTAAATATCGAAACAGACATAATAGCAAAGTATGTGGAGAAACTGATGGTGACAAATGATGATGACCAGACAGACAAGACAGAACTCTACAGAAGATTTATGAAACATGGAAAATAAATATAACACCATAGAAGAAGCTCTTGAGGCATTGAGAGCAGGCCAGTGTATCTTGGTTATTGATGACCCTGATCGCGAAAATGAGGGCGACCTTATCTGTGCAGCGCAATTTGCAACGACAGAGAATGTGAACCTTATGGCTTCTATTGCTAAAGGCCTGATATGTATGCCGATGAGCAAGGAATTGTGTGAGCGACTGGATTTGCCACAGATGGTGATGCACAATAGCGATAACCACCAGACAGCTTTTACGGTAAGTGTAGACCATATCTCTACAACAACAGGTATCTCTGCTGTAGAACGTGGTATTACTGCTCGCGCAATAGCCGACCCAAACAGCAAGCCAATAGACTTCCGTCGCCCAGGACATATGTTCCCTCTGCAGGCAAGAGAGGGTGGGGTACTGGTGCGGACAGGACATACAGAGGCAACAGTGGATCTTTGCCGCCTTGCAGGATTGACAGAAGCAGGACTGTGCTGTGAGATAATGCGTGAAGATGGTACCATGATGCGAACACAGGAACTCATGGAACTGGCAAAGGAGCATAACATCGTATGTGTTACCATCAAGAGTCTCGTAGAATATCGTCGTCGCACAGAGAAACTCATAGAGTGTGTTACTGATGCAGAACTGCCAACAAAGTATGGTTCTTTCAGGGCCTATGGATATATAAATAAGGTAACAGGTGAACATCATGTGGCACTTGTCAAAGGCGATGTTACGACACCTGAGCCAGTATTGTGTCGAGTACACTCCGAATGTCTCACAGGCGATGCCTTCGGTTCCCTGCGATGCGACTGCGGAGAACAGTTGGCTGAGGCGCTGAAACGCATAGAAGAGAGAGGACGAGGAGTGCTGCTCTATCTGCGTCAAGAGGGTCGCGGAATAGGCTTGATAAATAAGTTGAGGGCATATAAGTTGCAGGATCAGGGAATGGATACTGTTGAGGCTAATATAGCACTCGGTTTTGCTGCCGACCTGAGGGAATATGGCACAGGAGCAAGCATCCTGGCGGACCTCGGTATTCGTGAACTGATTCTTATGACAAACAACCCATTGAAGATATCCGGCATTGATGGATTTGGCCTGAAGGTAGTAGGCCGCGAACCTATCGAGATGACCTGCAATGAGAAGGATGAATTCTATATGTACACCAAATATGCAAAAATGGGACATCTGTTACACGTAAAAAAACCAACAACAAATACAAAATAAGAAAATGAAAAAGATTGAAGGACAGCTGGTTGCTACTGGCATGAAGATTGGCGTTGTTGCCTCTCGTTTTAATGATTTTATCGTTGACCACTTGGTTAATGGTGCAGAAGATTGTTTCGTACGTCATGGTGGTAATACTGATGACATCACATTGGTGCTTGTTCCTGGAGCATTCGAGATTCCTCTTACTGCAGAAAAGATGGCAGCAAGCGGCAAGTATGATGCAATAGTATGTCTTGGAGCCGTAATTCGTGGCGCTACCCCACATTTTGATATGGTAGCAAATGAGAGTGCAAAGGGTATCGCTATGGCTGCGTTCAAGACAGGTGTACCAGTACTCAATGGCATCCTTACAACTGACTCTATAGAGCAGGCAGTAGAACGTGCTGGCACAAAGGCTGGCAACAAAGGTGCTGACGCCATGATTTCTGCCATCGAAATGGTAAATCTGAATAAAAGTTTATAGGTTATTGAGACTTGAAACTCTTAAAATATGAAAATAGGTTTCGATAACGAAAAATATATACGGATACAATCGGAGCATCTGAAAGAGCGTATCGCAAAATTCAAGGGAAAGCTATATCTTGAACTTGGCGGCAAGCTCTTCGATGACCACCATGCCAGTCGTGTGCTGCCGGGCTTTCAACCTGACAGCAAACTGCGTATGTTCAGCAAGATTAGCGACCAGATAGAAATTGTCATCGTTATCTCTGCTGAGGATATCGTGATGAACAAGGTGCGTGCCGATTTAGGTATTACGTATGACGAAGATGTATTGCGCTTGCGTGACGCCTTTATGGAACGCGGCTTCATGGTAGGAAGCGTGGTGATAACACATTATAACGGCCAGCATGCTGCTGACGATTTCCGAGTACGTCTGGAACGCTTGGGCATCAAGTCTTATGTCCATTACCTCATCGATGGCTATCCACACTATGTCTCTCTCATAGCTTCTGATGATGGCTTCGGAAAGAATGATTATGTGGAGACATCACGCCCGATGGTTATCGTGACAGCCCCTGGTCCTGGCTCAGGAAAGATGGCGGTATGTCTGTCGCAGTTGTATAATGAGCACAAGCGTGGTATTGAGGCAGGATATGCAAAGTTTGAGACCTTCCCAGTATGGTCTCTGCCTTTGAAGCATCCCGTAAATATTGCATACGAAGCTGCTACGGCGGACCTTAACGATGTCAATATGATTGACCCCTTCCATCTGGAGGCATACGGCGAGACTGCCATAAACTACAATCGCGACATTGAGATATTCCCTGTCCTGAATGCCCTCTTCGAAGGCATCTATGGTGAGAGTCCTTATAAGTCGCCTACTGATATGGGCGTTAATATGGTAGGATTTTGCATCAGCGATGATGAGGTATGTGCGGAAGCTTCCAAGCAGGAGATTATCCGTCGTTATTATGATGCTACGAACAAGTTTGCAAATGGCGCAAATAACGAGGCTGAGATAAAGAAAATCCGCATGCTATTCAATCAGGCGAAGATTGACAAGAACTATCGTAAGGTAGTAGGTGCGGCACTTCGCAGAAAAGAAGAAACGGGCCACACCAGTACTGCCATCGAACTGGCTGATGGCACTATCATCACAGGCGGTTCAACACCACTTCTGGGTGCCTCTGCAGCTTTGCTTCTGAATACGACAAAATATCTTGCTGGAATAGATCATGATGTGAAACTCATACCACAAGAGATGATAGAGCCGATTCAGAAAACGAAGGTGGAATTCCTGAAAGGGCGCAATCCACGTCTGCATACCGACGAGGTACTCGTTGCCTTGAGTGTGCTTAGTGAGAGTGACGAAAGATGCGAAAGAGCGCTTGCCACCCTCCCTCAGTTAGAAGGCTGTCAGGTACATGCCACAGTAATGCTTTCCGAAGTAGATAGAAAGATATTCAAGAAACTCGGTATCAACCTTACTTGTGAACCCGTAAGAAAGAAGTAGTACACGCCAGAGATTATGATAGCAAAAGGACTGAGCAGTAATACCTTGAAGGTCATTGCCATCATTGCTATGACAATCGACCACTTGGCTTGGGTAGGCATCGAAACCTATGAGCAGGCGGAAACACCGTCGCAGATTTTCCTGCATGTCATAGGACGGCTGACAGCTCCGATGATGATATTCTTTGTGGCAGAAGGCTACTACCACACCCACAACTATCTCCGGTACTTGTACCGGCTGTTCCTGCTGGCTGTGGTGAGCCACTTCGCCTTCTGCTATTTCAATATGTCTGGGTTTAATCCTTTCGACAATCTGCTCTTCAATGCTACCAGTATCGCCTGGCCTCTGTTATGGGGCTTGATATTGCTGAAGGTTTGGGACATGGGACGGTTGCTGCTTTGGCAAAAGGTCGGCATCACGATACTTGCCTGCCTGCTTACCTTTACTTCCGACTGGAGTTGTGCTGCCCCTCTTGCCATCCTGATGGTGGGGCGGAGCAGGGATAATTTCCATAAGCAGATGTTGTGGCTGATGCTTATCCTCTCCCTCTACGCTGTTGCCTTCTTCATATTCCACAGCCAAGTTTACGGTATGGTTCACTTAGCCTGCTGGCTTGTGGTGCCATTGCTGTCTCTGTATAACGGACAGCGAGGTCGCTGCCCTTGGCTCGGCAAGTTCTTCTATTACTACTATCCCGCCCACATGGCATTGATAGGGCTTCTTGCCCGAATAAACACTGGCAATTGGTGATACTCAATTCCATAATCCCCTTCGGCAGGCATTTCTACGCTGTCAACCTCTGCGGAGTGGTATTTGCCAAGCAGCGTCTTTCCCCTTCAGAATGGCGTCACGAACACATACATACCCTACAACAGCGTGAATTGCTGTTTGTAGGGTTCTTTATATGGTATATTTTGGAATGGCTGGTGCGCCTGCTACAGTATCGTAACGCTAAACAGGCATACCTTAATATATCTTTTGAACGCGAGGCCTATGCCCATGAAAGAGACAAAGACTATGAGCGGCAACGTCGCCACTATGCCTCGTTCACATATCTTTGCAAGGCATAAAGCCACTAAAGGGCATAATACTTAGTGAGGAAATAAGTCCTCTCCCAATCCACTATCTTTACATCGGCTTCCTTTGCTGGATGTATGTCGAACTCGTCGAGCACCATAACCCTTTTATTCTCAAGGTCGTAGAGCGGCCATTCCTTGGCTTTTCCGTCAGGAGAGATGTCTGCGCTAAGTGACGGATTGCCGGTCTTGGCAAACTGTACCCACATTTTTCGCATAGTCTTGCAGAAAGTCTCGTCGAAAGCTCTGCCCGTGTCGGCAGTCATCTCTGGATGATTGAATACGATAGCAAGTTCGATAGCATGTCCGCATTTCATAATCGGATCGGGCGACTCTGGCGTAAAGTAATATGTGTATGCCTTACCGCCAGCCTTTGTCTGTTCTTCTGACAATCTGATGATAGGTGCATTAAACCAGCTCTGGCTCAGGAGACTACTGTCTGGCTGAAAGTAGTCACCCTTCACGTCTTTCATATAACTATCGACCAGTGCCTTCTCGTCAGCAGGCAACTTGGCATATTTCTCTTGCTTGCGTCCTGCAATCCAATTATCCCAACCTTCCTTGCCGAAACTGGACACGAAGAAGTTCATCTCGTCCTTGTTGCAACCCACAAGGATTTCTATATCCTTCGCTGCACCATTTGCATATGCCTCAAAGGTGTCTGTGGGCAAATGCTTCCCGTCTCTTTCTGGGAACTGGTGCACAAAGTTGACTGCTGTAGCTGTTTCCAGAAGCTTGTCGCCATCGACCTTCAGTAGGTCAGCAACCGTCTTGCAGCCAAGTGCTTCCATCAGTTTGTTAGTGCATTCGATACTCTCTTCTGGAGATCTTGTCAGGTTAACGGAACCACTCTCGGCAATGAGTCGTTTGAAATACTGATGAGAGCCTTTAATCAAAGGGAGTAGGGTACAGCTGCCAGCACCTGCTGACTCTCCGAAAATGGTCACGTTGTCGGGGTCGCCGCCGAAGGCTGCGATATTCTCATGTACCCACTTCAGGGCTTTTAGCTGGTCCAGAAGTCCAAGGTTCTGTGAGTCGGGATAGTCCTTACCGTCCGATAGGTGCGACAGATGTAGGAAGCCCATCACGCCGAGTCGGTATGCAATGGTAACGACGATGACATCGGGATTCTCCTTTATTAAATTGATGCAGTCGAACATCGGGTCGATGGTTCCGCCTGACTCAAAAGCACCACCGTGAATCCATACCATGACCGGTTTCTTCTTGGCACTGGCCTCATCAGCCTTAAATACGTTGAGATACAGGCAGTCCTCATCCAGATAATACATAGACCCCACTTCAAACGTCACATTGCCGTAGCCGCTCTTCGCATTGTAATAAGCCTCATAGACACCGTCGTTAGGGCCTGCATCCACAGGAGTCTTCCAACGCAGGTCGCCGACAGGTTGCTTACCCACATAGGGAATACCCCTATAGACAATGATGTTGTCTGTCTTTTTTCCGACGAAGGTTCCGTTAATACACTTTACGGCCAAAGACTTGTCATAATCACCATTGGTAATTTGCTTGTTCTCGCCGCCGTACATGCCATGCAGCGCGTCTCTAATCTCTTGTAACTCCATAATAACAGTTTCTTTATTGGGTTAATCCTCAATGTTCAATGTAAGTAATTATTCCGTTTTTTCATCATGAGCACTCATGTTCTTGATAAACAGATTGACAAGATGCTTCAAGAAGAAGGTATGTTTGACAGCATGGCGTGCCTTGTCAGCAACCGACGGACCATCATTGGAAGTGGTGGCCGTTTCTGCTTTTGTTACTTGCAGCTCGCGTTGGTCAATCTTAGCACGCAGGCTTTCTGAGGCGTGATTATAAAGGAATGTATAGCATGGCACGGCAGCCTTCATGATATAAGGTGTAAGGAAGGTAGTCACCACACTGGCTGCCACGATGATTGGATAGATGATAGGATTGAGAACACCCAGGCTGGTGCCCAGTCCGGCGATGATGAACGAGAACTCACCTATCTGTACGAATGAGAAGCTGGTAAGCATGGAGTCGCGCATCGTCTGACCGCCCCACCAGCAACCCAAGGTGCCAAAGAGAATCATTCCGATAATAATCACCAGGCTGACATAGACGACGCTCGTCCAGTATTCCGCCAATGAAGCCGGATCAATCAGCATACCTACAGAGATGAAGAATATAGCGGCAAATACATTCTTCAGCGGTGTCATCAGTTTTTCGATACGATGCGACTCCACAGTCTCGGCAAGGATAGAACCCATGACGAAAGCACCGAGTGCACTGCTGAACCCGGCTTCCTCTGCCGTCAGCACCATACCTAAGCACAGACCCAAGGCGAGGATAATAAGCGTCTCGTCATTCAAATGTTTTTTTATCATGCGTATCAGGGTCGGGATAATCAGTATTCCGCATACGAACCATGCTGCGAGCGTAATGGCCAGATCGACGACCTTGCCGGCTAATTCGGCACCTTCGAACTGATGACGGATGGCAATACTTGAGAGCAATACCATCAGTACCACAGCCACTACATCCTCCACGATGAGGATGCTGGTCGCTCCCTTCACGAAACGCTCTTTGCTCATGCCTGCCTCGTCGATGGCTTTCATCACGATAGTGGTGCTCGACATACAAAGCATGCCCGCAAGGAACAGCGAGTTGACCATATCAAAGCTGGCATCCACTCCCACAAAGTAGCCGAAGAGCATCATGCCCACGATGATTGTCAACGCACCAATTGCAGCCACCTTGCCGCTGCTGATAAGGTTCTTCAGGCGGAACTCCAGACCGATGCAGAATAACACGAACAGCACACCGATGTCGCCCCATTGCTTCACGTTGTCTGGATTCACAAGGGACTTACCAAACAGATGAGGACCAACCAAGACACCTGCAACAATGTAACCCAACACCACTGGTTGCTTTAACAACTTAAATAGAATACTGACTACAGCTGCTGTAATCATCAAAATGTATAAATCCTGTACCATATTAGTATATATATATATAATGAAAACGTTTACGCTTTGAAAACTTCTTACGCCGCAAAGATACGATTAAGTTTTGAGAAATGCAAATAAAAAAACATTTTTTTATTTAATTTCCATGACGAAGTATCTTGGACGCAGTCAGAGATACGCATTTATTTCCTTATCTCCAAAAAAAATGAGAAAAAGTTTAATTCTTAAGAAATCAAAGAACCATCCCGCAATTTGATATATTCATTCCTAATAACCCTGCCTTATTTTTTAACCCCGCCTCTGTCGTTCAATATTAGTGCCTTATTTTGCAACTAATGACGAGCCGTAATCTCGTTGACAGTGAGCCGTAATCTCGTTGGCAGTGAGCCGTAATCTTATCCAAGAAAGTTTTGTTCTGCCTTCTCAAACCGATGACAGGATAGGGGATATAAAAAGGAAGCCCCACAGCCAGCGAACTGACCATGGGACTCAGAGTTAGAGAGAGAGAGGTGGGCGTTGAGGGATTCGAACCCCCGACCCTCTGCTTGTAAGGCAGATGCTCTGAACCAACTGAGCTAAACGCCCTCTGCTAAGCAGTGCAATATCCTTTTTTGGGATTTGCGGTTGCAAAGGTAATACTTTTTATTGAAACTACCAAATTTTTTCTGAACTTTTTTTCAAAAAATGAAAAAAAATAAGATATTAGAATTTTTTCAGTAGTTCATCATCGGGAATTTCTGTTAATATGAGTTTCCCGTCTGGGGTGTATTTCTGCGTGGAACATTCGAACAGCTGTTTGATGAGATTTTCGGTGTCTTCGGGTGACATTATTTCTCCAACAGGTGTTGCTGCCCGCTTTGCTAAGCCAAGGGCAAGGATGGTGTGTACCTCTTCTGAGGCTCTGACGCCTTGCTCAATAGTCTCGTTGACGAGTTCTCCCACCAGTTTCGTAGCGTCCATGCCGCCTAATCCTGCTGGTACACCATTGATGGAATAGCTGCCGCCTCCAAGATTAGAGATGTCAAATCCCAGGTGTTGCAGTTCTTCTAATGTAGAAGGGAGTTGGTCGGAATATGATGCAGGAAACTGTATCACCTCTGGGAAGAGAACTTTTTGGGTGTGTGCATTGTGCTCTTCAAAGGCCTGTTTGTACCTCTCGAACAAAACACGTTGTGATGCCCTGTGTTGGTCGATGATGACCATGCCATTTTCTCCCTCACATAGGATATAACGTCCTTTGTAGGGCTGTTGAAGGAGTGATAGTTGACAGTTGAGAGTTGATAATTGTGAGGTGAAAGATGGCTGAGGGTTGATGGCTGAGGGTTGATGTTTGATGTCTGATGTCTGAGGGGAGGGGAAGAGTTCTTCCCAACCTTTTGCTGAGGGACGTGAAGAGGAGTTGTTGATTGTTGCTCCCTTGAATGGATTGTAGTTGGGATTGAAATCTATATGTGGAGCTTTTGCAATCGTGTTTTCATCGGGGGTGAAAACAGGGATGTTGGGCTTGCCTTCTTGGTCGAAGTCTAATGATGTCGCTCCTGTATATCGTCCGATAGCATCACGAACTGTTGCCATGATAATCTGCCAGATAGCTTGTTCGTTGTCGAATTTGATCTCTGTTTTTACAGGATGGATATTGACATCAATATTTTCTGGGTTTACTGTCAGATAGAGAAAATATGATACCTGTTCTCCTTCAGGAATAAGCCTGTCGTATGCTGACATTACAGCCTTGTGGAAATATGGGTGCTTCATATATCGCCCATTGACAAAGAAATATTGATGGCATCCTTTCTTTTTCGCATTCTGTGGAGTGGCGACATATCCCTTAATAGTACATAGTGTTGTCTCTGTCTCTACAGGTACCAGTTCCTGATTGATGCGTTTGCCAAAGACGTCGCATATTCGTTGGTGTGTGTTGGAGGGATTCAAATGCAGCAGTTCTGTTCCGTTGGAACGAATAGAAAATGCTACATCAGGATATACCAATGCTATGCGTTCGAATGCCTGCATGATATTATTCATCTCTGTAGCATTAGACTTCAGAAATTTTCGTCGTGCAGGGATGTTGAAGAAAAGGTTTTCTATTGTAAAGTTACTTCCGACAGGACATGCTATGGGCTCCTGGCTGACGACATTTGAGCCCTCAATATGCAATTCTGTACCGACTTCGTCGTCAATGGTGCGGGTCTTTAGTGTTACCTGCGCAACAGCGGCAATACTTGCCAATGCCTCACCGCGAAAGCCCATAGTATGAAGGGTAAAGAGGTCTTCTGCCTGTTGTATCTTAGAGGTAGCATGACGTTCGAAACTCAATCGGGCGTCGGTATCGGACATGCCTTTTCCGTCGTCAATAACCTGTATGGAGGTTCTTCCTGCATCTACCACAGAGACATCGATATTATGTGCACCAGCATCAATAGAGTTTTCGACAAGCTCTTTGATGACGGATGCCGGGCGTTGTATTACCTCACCAGCTGCAATCTGGTTGGCAACGGAATCGGGAAGAAGGCGTATTATATCCATGAAATGTTATGGATTCTGTTTTTTAGGTACACGCTTAGGAGCCTCACGACGTTTCTCCTCTTTTAATTCTAAACCAGCCGTCTTTGGCTTCCACACCCAAATGTCATCTTTGCTAACCGGGCGCATATAGTCAAACCAAGCAAATGTCGGAAGCTTGTGTTTATTCGGGGGTGTCTGTGTGAGGGGATATAGTGTACCAACATTTTTACACATCCAGATATGATCTAACTTCTTATCCGGTGTCAGATACATCTTCAGAGTGTCTGTCTCGGTATAGTTAAGACCAATGATTGTCGAGTCGGATTCGTCTATAGGATAATACACAACCTTTACATTAGAAACAGCCCAATTTTCACGCAGCGCACCATCTTTGAAATACGCGCGCATGTCGCGCGAGGAAATCTGATTGTAGTGTATGGAGTCATCCATCAGCTCTACAGAAAGTGCCTGACGCAATACTTCTGCATAACGTATGGTGGAGTCATTGAAATAGCATTTTATCTCTTCTCCCAACAACTGACTGCCCTGTGTCCATACGACAGGGTCTTTATACATCGTCATGCAAGAGTCTTTGGAATGGAAGACAAGAGAGTCGCATACTGCCTGTACGTCATTGCGGTAGGCGCGAACGTGGTTATAGCAGTATATCTCACGTTGTACGGAATCGGTATTGATATAGAAGGTGCGTATTTTGATGGTGTCACCATGCATCCATAGAGAGTCTTTCTGGGAATAGTCGATGCCGAGGGCATTGATGGTGGCATAGCCGTTACCTGTATTGTTGTCGTAGATGCAGTAATCTCCGAGAAGCATGTTTTTGTTCTCGGTATCATGGTATATGGCATTTCCGAAACCTTCGCTGATGCCTGTATTGTCGTCATTGAAAAGACTGTCGGCAGTAATTTCTTTGGCACCATTATAGACAGTAGAGCGACCATAGAGCTCGGATTTCTCTGTCTTGGTGTTATACCAGCAGTCGGTACTGTTCACCTTGCTGTTTTTCTGGGTTATTACAGAAGGTCCCACGGCATGTGCCATAGATGTCTTGTTGTAGTGATACAGGGTGTCAGTCTCTATGCGCAATCCTTTGTCGTTTGTCAGAATAACATTATAGAAAAACTCCGAGTGGTCATCATCTGTAAAATGTCGTCCCCAGTCGGCAACCAGGACATCAGTCTTGTTTGTTAGCTTTATCCTGTTGGAACCATAGGCATCTGCAATGCCATACATCCTATCGTAATCGAGAGTGTCACAATAGAGCGTCTCTCCACGATGTTTCATGACAACATCTTTCCAGGCATGCGCCATCTCATTGGTGCCGTCATAGTATCCATCCACACTGGTGAGGGAAAGGGTGTCTCCCTGCCACATGTGAACATGTCCGAAGGCTTCAAAGGAGTTTGATTCCTCATAGAAGTAGGCACTGTCACAGGTAAGGTGCATGCCTTTGTGCATGAAGGCAACATTGCCCTTTACAAATTGGGCATCAGGGTGGGGACCGTAGGCATCATACATCAGTTCATCTGCATGCTGCAGATAGACGCGCTGGTCAACAGTCTGCTTTCGAGGGCGTTGTGTTCTCTTGCGGGCTGCATAGCCATCTGACATTATAAAGCAGGTGAATGTCGCAATGAGTGCAACAATTCCTGCCCTTGTCAGACATGATGTTCTGCTGTAGCCCTTCATGTTAGTGTTTTCCTATAAATAAAAATTATTTTATCCAACCTTCGTATTCAAAGTCACAACCTTTGTAACGGTCGTCAATACGAACGTATGTATTCTTTATCTTATCCTGAACCCATTTCTTCAGTACTTTTGCCTGTTCTCTTTCAAGTACTATGTGGCTCATCAGCTGGAAGTCTTCTGTTATTGTGGCCTTGTGTCCCTCGTTTCTTGCTTTGAGTCTTACAATGGCACATACTGTCTTACCGCGTGAGTTGGTCATAGTGAATGGGTCGGAGATTTCTCCCACCTTCAGATTTTCGATGGCGCGAGCTACCTCTGTTGGCAGTTCCTTCATTTGGAAACGTGATGTACGACCTTCTTCTGTGACATTTGCCATCAGGCCACGATTGTTCTTTGTATCCTTATCATCAGATATCACAGTAGCTCCGTCTTCAAAGGTGAATTTGTTTGCACGAAGGTCAGCAACGATAGAGTCCATTCGCAGCATTGTCTCGTCAATAGCCTTCTGTGGTACTACAGGCTTTCTGAGGATGTGACGACATTTTATCTTATCTCCACGACGGTCAATGAGCTGGATGATATGAAAACCGAATTCTGACTCTACGATTTTTGAAATCTTATTCGGGTCTGTCAGATTGAATGCTGCTTGAGCAAAAGCAGGATCCAGCATGCCGCGTCCTACATAATCCATTTCACCACCATCACGAGCACTTCCTGGGTCTTCAGAATACAAGCGAGCAAGAGTAGCAAAGGATACTTCTCCCTTTTGAACACGATCAGTATAGCCACGCAACTCATCTTTTACCTTATTGATTTCCTCCATAGGAATTCTTGGCTGGTTGGTAATTATCTCCACTTCTACTGTTGTAGGTACGAATGGTAGACTGTCTTCCGGAACTGTCTGGAAGTATTCGCGCACGTCAGTAGGACGGATGGCAACATTCTCCACAAGCTTTTGCTTCATGCGCTGTGCCAGTTCACGATTCTTGAACTCATCGTGCAACTCCTGCTTCATCTTCGTAATACTCTGCTTACGATATTCTTCCAGCTTCTCTTTGGAACCAATCATCTGTATCCAACCGTTTATCTGCTGGTCAATGGCCTGAGATATCTCGGATTCTGTGACAACAATACTGTCTAATGCTGCCTGGTTGATAAAGAGCTTTTGTACGGCAATGGACTCTGGGATACGGCAATCAGGGTCGCCATCCCATTTGATGCCTTCCTGTTCTGCCTGCATACGAGCTATCTCGATGTCAGAACGCAGGATGGCTTCGTCTCCCACAACCCATACTACCTCATCAATATAATGTGGATTGGTGATTTCGGGTTTTATAACCTTAGCAGAATCAACAGCGATGCTGTCATTATTCTGAGCAAGTGTCATCAGAGAACACAAGCAAAGTAACAAAGATAAAAAGAAGGGTTTGTTCATGTTATTGTATAGTGTTCAGGACGTCTTCATTAATAACCACAGGATAACGGTTCTTCAGTTCTTCAAGCCATTCCTGCTCCTTCAATTCCTGATAGTCTGCAGTAACGAGAGCACGCACATCAGACATCTCTTCTGGCTTTTTGATTACTTTTCCGAAGGTAGCAGTATATGGGAAATCTTTCATCTGACGTATCTGTGCCTTGTCATTCTTGAATATCTCCTTGTCAACAATCTTGTTGTCTCCTTCTTTGAAGATACCCTTTTCTACACGGATGCGAAGAATGGAGTCGTTATTGAAAGTAGTGCGGAGAATCTCAACCCATTTGTCGAAACTCTTTCCTTTTACACTTTTCTTGACTGCATCGATATCCTTCTCGTCGCGGGTATAGTATGCAATACCTTTGAATCGTGGAGTATCCCACTTATAGTTTGACTTGTTCTTGTTATAGAATGCCTGAAGTCCTGCCTCGTCATTGGCAGCCTTTTCCCACACATCACGGTTGCTAACTTCATAAAGCAGCAAGCCGTCATGATATTCCTGTATGAGATATTTCATGTCTTGGCTTATGCTTGCCAAGGAATCCGAACGCATATCCATCACCTGCTCCGGAGTCTGTCCCTTTGCTGCAGAGATAGCCTTCAGACGTGTCTGAGCCAATGATTCACGGATATGTCTTCTCTCAATGAAATTATAGATATCACTCTTCAGAGTATCATATGGCTCCAGTTGCTTATGTCCTGTTACCTTTATAATATGGTAACCAACTTCCGTAAGAACCGGCTTGCTAATCTCGCCATCCTTCATAGAGAAGACAGCCTCCTCAAAAGCAGGCAGTGTCTGGCCTTTGCTTATCCAACCTACTTCTCCGCCACGCATTGCACTACCTTTGTCATCACTCATGCTTGTCGCCATAGCACTGAAATCAGCACCTTTCTTCAAAGCATAGAAAACAGAGTCGGCCAATGCCTCTTTTGCAGATTTCAGGGAATCACTTGGATTTTGACCAATCATAAACAGGATATGGCTGACATTGACAAGTCCATCAGGACCGATATTGTCTTTCGTACGCTGATAGATGTTTCTTGCCTCTTGCTCTACGTCATTATCGTTGATAAGGGTAGGAAGGACTTGTTGGTCGCGATACTGTCTGAATTCCTTGTTGTATGATGTCAAAGTATCCAAGTTTGCATCCATGGCTGCCTGTACTTTGCGTTTGTAGTTGGCAAAGAGTTCTGCATATTCTTTTACAGTCTTCTTGTCAATAACATCTTCTCCATTATTCTTGTTGTAGGAATATATGAATTCAGATTTTGTGACAGGCTTTCCTGCCACAGTCATTACTATTGGGTCGTCAGCCTGTGCAAAAGATGTTGTTGGAAGCATCAAAAGCATCAGAAGACGACTAGCGATTGATTTCTTCATGATGATTTACTGTGGTCTTGAATAGTTAGGAGCTTCTGATGTTATTATAACCTCATGTGGGTGACTTTCCAGCATACCAGCATTTGTGATGCGAGTAAATTTAGCATTGTGGAGACTTGTGATGTCTTTTGCTCCACAATATCCCATACCTGCACGCAGGCCACCAACGAGTTGATAGATAACCTCCTGAACAGTTCCTTTGTATGGCACACGACCGGCAATACCTTCCGGTACCAGTTTCTTTGCTTCTTTCACACCACTCTGGAAATATCTGTCTGCAGAACCTTTCTCCATAGCTTCGAGAGACCCCATACCACGATAAGCCTTAAATTTACGACCATTGTATAGGATTGTCTCGCCTGGTGCTTCTTCTGTTCCTGCTACGAGAGAGCCTATCATGACAGAATGTCCTCCTGCAGCCAATGCCTTTACTACATCTCCTGAGTAGCGCAGACCTCCGTCTGCAATCAAAGGTACCCCTGTTCCCTCAAGTGCAGAGGCAACATCATAAACAGCAGAGAGCTGTGGTACACCAACACCGGCAACAACACGTGTTGTACAGATAGAACCAGGACCAATACCAACCTTCACAGCATCAGCTCCAGCTTCTACAAGCATCTTGGCAGCCTCGCCTGTTGCAATGTTACCAACAACGATATCTACACCAGAGAAAGCAGCTTTAGCTTCACGCACTTTTTCTATGACACCGGCAGAATGTCCGTGTGCAGTGTCTATGATGATAGCATCAACACCAGCCTTTACCAATGCTTCCATTCTCTGGAAGGTGTCTGCAGTAACACCAACACCAGCAGCTACGCGAAGACGTCCTTTAGAGTCCTTACATGCCATTGGTTTGTCGGCAGCCTTTGTTATATCCTTATATGTAATAAGTCCAAGTAACTTGTTATTGCTATCTACAACAGGAAGCTTCTCGATTTTGTGCTCCAGAAGTATCTTTGAAGCGTCCTCCAAGTCAACTTGCTGGTGTGTTACAACAAGATTCTCAGATGTCATAACCTCGTCAATCAGGCGGTTACCGTCGCTTTGGAAGCGCAGGTCACGGTTGGTTACAATACCCACCAGTTTGTTCTCGTTATCAACTACAGGGATACCACCGATATGGTATTCTGCCATGAGGTCAAGGGCGTCTCTTACTGTCTTGCCTGTCTTGATGGTAATAGGATCATATATCATACCGTTCTCGGCACGTTTTACGATAGCCACCTGACGAGCCTGTTCCTCAATGCTCATATTCTTATGGATAACCCCGATGCCGCCTTCACGGGCAATAGCAATAGCCATAGGAGCCTCAGTTACAGTATCCATTGCGGCTGTAACGAAAGGAATCTTCAAACTGATGTTGCGTGAGAACTGAGTACTAAGTGCTACATCGCGTGGAAGCACTTCTGAATAAGCTGGTATAAGCAATACGTCGTCGAAGGTGATACCTTCCATAACAACTTTGTCTTCAATAAATGATGCCATAATTATTTCCTTTCTATCTTAATTTGCGCGCAAAGGTACGAAAAAAATAACGAAAACCAAAACGAAAACGAAAACTTTTATCTTTTTTTAGAGTATTTTCATATGAAAATACCCTCGGCAGTGCCAAAGGTATTCTCAAAATATATGTTTTGTTACTTTAATTCGATATTTTTTGTTGGAGTGATTTTCAGGTAATACAGAAATTGTCCCAGCAGCAACAAGTAGAATGGGGTGGCGGGCAACAGATATGCTCCCTTTGGGGCTCCGACTACTGTTGTTATAATGTTGCTAACCAGTGACATATATAAGAAGGAGGATAGCCAAGGAACTCTCTTTTTTATCCTTATCCATTGTATGAGCAAAATAGTGTATAAAAGGATAAAGACATAGACACTATTGACTAAAGGTCCTATGATGTGTATCAGTTGCCCATTATAACGTATCTGAAAAAGTTCTGTAAGGGGTTCCAGTGCCGTTCTGCAAAGTCTGTCATAACAGAATACTGCCCATCTGACGGGATCTTGGCGAAACGCTTTTGTGACAGTATCGTTTATCTCGGTGAGACTATATTTCGCATAAAAGAATCTATCGACTTCTGCCCAGTTATGATGTCGGGGATATACTTTGTCGTAGGTTTCGTTATATCCCTTCACTAATTTAGAGTTGGTGTCCAGAAATCCTGCATCCTGTGCAATGAAAAACTGATTTCTGACTCCTATCCCGGAAAAAGCGAAAAGTCCATACTGCTTTTCGAAAGCCTTCATATAGCAAAGAGCACACGATGTCGTTATTAATACTCCTGCGATTCCGATGGCTGCTACTTTACGCTTCTTTTCAAGAAAGCATAGGGACCACGATACTGCAAGTACTGGTAGAAGGTATAGATAGCCAGGTCTTAGGAATAAAAGGAATAATAACAGGGAGGTGAAAAGGGTTCCGTTGACTATGGTGGGGGTCTTCCGTAGCCTTATAATACTATAAATAAGGAATACACATCCGCTTAGTGCGAATGATTGTGTCAGTATCCAGTTGTTATTGAAAGTATATGCAGGAAAGGTGGCATAGAACAGTGTTATCCAAAAACTGATACGCTCTGATTTGACGAGACTGCTGATAGTACTATGGAAAATCCCGATGGAAAAGAGAAAAACCAGATGTTGTATAAATACTGTTATCCAGTAACATGTAGGTGTTCCGCACAGATCCTTCAATATTCCGATTATGGCTGGATATACAGGAGTGCGTAATAAATCAATAGTGCCATTAGAGAAATATTCCCATGCATCCATATACGACAGAGTGTCGATTTCGTTCATGTATTTCGCTCCTGGGCCTATGATGAGAAGTATGGCTTCCAGGATGGCGAGACTATAGATTATTTGCAAATCCTTACTTAGTTTCATGGTATTCTTCTTCTGTATTAACAGACCATATAGAAGTTTTGTCGGTAATACCTTTTTTAATAATGTCAATAGTCTCCATTGCTGTCAGCATAGAGTGGTCCATATTGTTGTATCTGTGTTGTCCGTTGCGTCCGATGCAATACAGATTATCTATTTTGTCAAGGAAATTCTTAACCTTGTCTATCTCATAATAGCTACCGAAGTAACTTGGATACGCTTTCTGTATCTTCACCTGTGTAGCATCAAGAACATCATCAGCCTCAATGAATCCTATGGATATCAATTCCTTGATAGCCATCTTGATAAAGTCATCTTTCGGCATATTCCATAGTTTATCCCCTTCGGAGCAGAAATATTCCATTCCTATCCACATTGTGTTTTCGTAGTCGTTAATGAGGTAGGGTGACCAATTGTTGAATATTTGCAAACGTCCCACTTTTACGTCTGGCTCTTGGATATATATCCATGTGTCAGGAATGCGATTCTTGTATGTTGCCATGTGGGTCTCGTTTTTCATTGATAACTTCTTTGCCAAGATGCCGACGGTGATGAAGTCGCGGTAGGGTAGTTCTTGGGCTATCTTCTTGACATCTTCAGGTATTTTGATTCCGGAGATGGCAGTGATAAGGTCCTTTATAGGCATAGAACTGAGGAAATAGTCACATTCTTCCCTTGTTACCGTTCCTGTCTTGTCGGTAACCTCTATATAATCTACGGCATTTTCGTTTATGTGTATGTTAGTGACACAACTCTCCATTTTCACTTCTCCACCTTTGTCGATTACCTCTTGGGCTGCTGTTTCCCATAGTTGACCTGGTCCCAGCTTGGGATATACGAAGGACTCGATTAGTGATGTCTCTACCTCTTTCTTTCCCTTTGTGCCGATGCTTTTTGTTATCATATCCTTCAACACCGTAAGTATTGAAAGGCCTTTTACACGTTGTGCTCCCCAGTCAGCACCTAATTTGGAAGGATGTATTCCCCACACCTTTTCCGTGTAGTCTTCGAAGAACATACTATACAGCGGCTTTCCGAAGCGGTTTATGTAGAAGTTCTCCAAAGAGTTCTCTGGCCTTTTGTGAATAGTGGCAGCGATATATCCGCATCCAGCCTTGATGGTGCGCCATATCCCCATGTTAGTAAATAACCGCCATTTAAGTGATATAGGATAGTCAAAGAAATGGCGCAAATAGAATATCCTTGAAACCCTTTGGCGTTGCAGCATCACCCTTTCGGAAATCTCTGGGTCAGGACCGTCTTTGCTGGTTTCAACCTTGCGTCCTATGAGGATGTCGTCTTTCGACGGCTTACCTTGTGATGGCATAAGGTGTTGCCAGAAGTCTGTCACGCGTTTACTTTTACTGAAGAAACGGTGTCCGCCTATGTCCATACGATTGCCTTTGTATTTCACCGTCTGTGAAATGCCTCCAATAACATCGCTCTTTTCCATTATGATGGGGTGTATGTCAGTCTGACTCAATAGTTCACAGGCGGCTGTCAATCCTGCAGGGCCTGCTCCTGCAATGATAGCTTTCTTCATATCTTACACGTCATTTGATGTATTGTTCTTAAAAAGGATAATCTTTCGTCCGAAAAAATTCCAACCCATAACCAGTATTGCGGTGATGAGCTTGGATAGCATATAGTGAAAATGTAGTATGTCTGTAAAAAAGTACATCAACATATTATTGAACAAGAGACCTACAAGACCTATTATTCCGTATATAATAAATTCCAAAGTCCTGTTGGATAGCTTGTGATGTCTGAATATCCACCATGTCGTTAGGATGTAGTTTACCACTAGACCTGCCAGAAATGATATGGTAGCAGAAATGAGGTAGTGAAAGTGGATGTATTCTGTCAGGAGATAGAGCAATCCGTAATCTACACAGAAGGCGATTCCTCCCACAATAGTGTATCTGAACAACTGCATTATCCAATTGTCCGTTTCTTTGCTTATTAGTTGATGGATTGTTGTTTTAGTATTCAAGAAATGATTTTTTTTGAAAATGTTATGAAATTTGTACGCAAAGATATAGAAAAAATATAAACTGACAAAATAATAGAATAAAAATTTCTCTTTTTTTTGCATTATTCATAACTTAATCGTACCTTTGCATCGCAAGTGTAATTATACTATGTTTTTAATTAATTATTTACAAACTTTCGGAAACTACCTCGTCCTGATGTGGCGAGCTATTGCTATTCCTGACAAAATGCGTATGTTTGGAAAGCAGTATGTGAAGGAAATGGCATCGTTAGGTGTTGATTCTATCGGCATTGTGCTTCTTATATCTTTTTTTATTGGTGCTGTAATTTGTATTCAGATGAAACTGAATATCCAGTCACCTTGGATGCCTCGATGGGTCAGCGGATATACTACTCGTGAGATTATGTTATTGGAGTTCTCCAGTTCTATTATGTGTCTTATCCTTGCGGGCAAGGTAGGCTCAAATATTGCTTCAGAACTTGGTACTATGCGTGTTACCCAACAGATAGATGCTCTCGACATAATGGGTGTTAATAGTGCAAACTATCTCATTGCGCCAAAAGTGCTAGGACTTATGACATTGATGCCAGCTTTGGTGATATTTGCAGATGTGATGGGTATTGTTGGCGCTTATGCGACGGCTTATATTGGTCATATCCTTACTCCGGATGACTTGACTCTCGGCTTGCAGCATTCCTTCAATTCTTGGTTTGTGTGGATGTCAATAATCAAGAGTTTAGTGTTTGCTTTTATCATAGCCAGCGTATCTGCTTTCTGCGGCTATACCGTTGAGGGCGGTTCTGTAGAAGTTGGTAAGGCATCTACATCTGCTGTAGTGTCTTCAAGTGTATTAATCCTTTTTGCAGATGTCTTTTTGACACAGTTGTTATCATGATAGAGGTAAAACATTTATATAAGTCTTTTGAAGACAAAGATGTCCTGCTGGATATCAATGCTGTTTTTGAAAATGGTAAGACAAATCTTATTATCGGTCAGTCCGGCTCAGGAAAGACGGTGTTGATGAAGAATCTTGTGGGCCTATTTACCCCTTCAAAGGGTGAGATATTATATGATGGTCGTGACTTTGTTGCAATGAATAAACGTGAGAAAGCTCAGGTGCGTCGTGAAATGGGGATGCTGTTTCAGTCATCTGCTCTCTTTGATTCATTGACTGTTCGCGACAATGTGATGTTTCCTTTGGATATGTTCTCTGATATGACCTTGCGTGATAGACAGAAACGTGCCCAAGAGTGTCTGGACCGTGTGAATCTCTCTGATGCTGGTAGGAAATATCCGGCAGAAATATCTGGTGGTATGCAAAAACGTGTGGCAATAGCCCGTGCCATAGCTCTTAATCCGAGATATCTTTTTTGTGACGAGCCAAACTCAGGTCTTGACCCTCAGACGTCATTGGTGATAGACGAATTGCTGCATGATATTACTGTAGAATACAATATGACGACAATCATCAATACCCACGATATGAATTCCGTGTTAGGCATTGGTGATAATATTATTTTTATCTGTCGCGGCAGGAAAGAGTGGGAGGGAGATAAGACAAAGGTAATGACTTCAACAAATAAGGACCTTAACGAACTCGTTTTCGCATCAGAATTGTTCAAGAAAGTAAAGGATATACAAAATGGAATTGGTGTTTGATAATTTGTGGCTGGCATGGATTGTCGTAAGTATTGTCTGCCTTATCATCGAGCTCAATAGCGGTGACCTCTATTTTATATGTTTTGCTATTGGTGCTATCGTATCAATGATTTTTGACTTGTGTGGTGCACCGCTTTGGATGCAAGTTCTGTTCTGGGCCTTGTCGTCCGTGTTGTGTGTATTCTTTGTCAGGCCATCCCTTGTAGCTCGTATTCATGACAAGCAGGAGCGTCAGAGTAATGCCGATGCGTTGATAGGTACTACAGGTGTTGTTACAACTGACATACCTGCTTCCGGCTACGGATATGTGAGAATAGCGGGCGATGAATGGCGTAGCATCTCAGCTTCTGGTGAGGCTATTCCTAAAGGGGCAATGGTTACGGTCGTAAATCGTCAGAGTACAATATTAACGGTAAAAATAAACTAAAACTAACATAAATAATATAAGGATTATGGAATTTGGTGTTGCTTTTCTTGTTGTCATCATTGTGTTGGCAGTAATAGTTCTGAAAAAGACTATAGTGATTATCCCTCAGTCAGAGACAAAGATTATAGAGCGTCTCGGAAAGTATTACAGCACGCTTCAGCCAGGAATAAATATCATCATACCCTTTATTGACAAGGCAAAGGAGATGGTGGCTCTCTATCGTGGCAGGTATATATTGACTAATACAATAGACCTTCGCGAGCAGGTTTATGATTTCGACCGTCAGAATGTAATCACCAAGGATAATATCCAGATGGAGATAAATGCCTTGCTGTACTTCCAGATTGTTGACCCCTTCAAGAGCGTTTATGAAATCAATAATCTGCCTAATGCTATAGAAAAACTGACGCAGACGACATTGAGAAATATTATCGGTGAGTTAGAATTGGACGAAACACTTACCTCTCGTGATACCATAAATACCAAACTCCGTGAGGTGCTCGATGATGCTACCGACAAGTGGGGCGTTAAGGTAAATCGTGTTGAGCTTCAGGATATCACTCCTCCGGCTACTGTGCTGCAGGCAATGGAGAAGCAGATGCAGGCAGAACGTAACAAGCGTGCTGCCATACTGACCTCAGAGGGTGAGAAACAAAGTCTCATATTAAAGTCAGAGGGAGAAAAGCAAAGTGCCATTCTTCAGGCAGAAGGCTTGGCACAGGCTCGCATCCGTAAGGCAGAGGCAGAGGCTATCGCTATTGATAAGATTACCGAGGCGGTAGGTAAGAGCACTAATCCTGCTAACTATCTCTTGGCACAGAAATACATTCAGGCATTACAGGATATTGCGACCGGTAATGATACAAAGACTGTTTATCTGCCTTATGAGGCATCCAATATGATGGGGGCCATTGGTGGTATAAAGGATTTGTTTAAGGCAGAATAATTAAGTACCCACATCTTAATCAACGTTATTCCCCATGAGAAAAATATTAATCAGTGCAATAGCTTTCAGTTTGTTTTCTCTTTCTGTTGTGGCAGATGAGAAATCAGAAGTAATGAATATCATCACTCGTGTAAATAATGCCTGGCAGCAGTCGCACGGAGCCCCGGAATATGGTGGTACCAAGGCCGGTCTTAGCGCCTTTTGGGACAATGCAGTATATCATACTGGCAATATGGAAGCTTACGACCTTATGAAGACTCAGGCGTGGTATGACTATTCTTTTGCATGGGCTGAGAAAAATGCTTGGTTCGGCGCTACAGAAAAAGATAACTCAAAGTGGAAATACAAGAACTATGGTGAAGACCCGCAACATGTACTCTTTGGCGATTGGCAGATATGCTTCCAGACATATATAGACTTATATAATTACAGTTCTGCTCCCCAGGAGTCATGGATTGCGAGGGCAAAGGAAGTGATGTCCTATGAGGCCTATTCTTCTGCTGATGACTATTGGTGGTGGGCCGATGCCCTGTATATGGTGATGCCAGTGATGACAAAGATGTACCTCCTTACGGGTGATGAGGCTTATCTCGATAAGATGTATGCAAACTGGAAGTATGCCAACAGTATCATGTATGACAAAGAAACGGGCTTATATTTCCGTGATGGTAAATATGTATATCCTAAGCATACCACTCGTGCCGGCAAGAAAGATTTCTGGGCGCGTGGTGACGGTTGGGTAATAGCAGCCTTTGCAAAGGTCTTGAAGGATTTTGATACAGCAAAGAAGCAAGGCAAGAAGGTGAAGAGTAAATATCGTAAGGAGATAGCAGAGACATACAAGCAGCTTGCTAAAGCCCTTGTGGACTGTCAGCAGCAGGAGGGTTACTGGACACGTTCAATCCTTGACTCCGAGCAGGCTCCTGGTTACGAGACAAGCGGTACGGCATTGATGTGCTACGGATTATTCTGGGGTATAAATAACGGATATCTCCCCAAGACATATATTCAGGCAGCCAATAAGGCATGGAAATACCTTTCTACCATAGCCCTGCAGCCAGATAATACCATCGGATATGTGCAGCCGATAGGTGAGAAAGCTATTCCGGGGCAGGTAGTAGATAAAAAATCTACCTCCAACTTCGGCACTGGTGCCTTCCTGCTTGCAGCAAGCGAATATTGTCGGTTCCTTAAATAGGGAAATTGCTGTTTCTAACTTGAATCCACAAATAGAAACTAAACCTAATTAATTTTATAATGAAAAGAATGACCACTTATATTTGGCTTATCATAGGGCTCCTGATGACACCGCTTTTCTCCTATGCTGACACTGTTAGCAAAAGTGAGGCATGGTTAAAGGCGCAGCCTTATATGAAGTCCCAAAACTCTATGTCAAGGGCGATGAGAGGTATCTCTGGAGTTACTGGCACAGATGATTCCCAGCCTCTTTATATCTTCTCTCGTGGAGAGAATGAAGGATTTGTTATCGTTTCTGGTGACGATTGCCTTCCTGACATCATAGGCTATACCGAAGGAGGTGATTATGACGAGGCGAATATGCCGCCGGCGTTGAAGGCTATCATTGACCACTATGCAGAAGCTGTCAGTGAAGCACAGGCACGTGGAATCAATAAGCCCTATTCATCTGTTACTGCAAGTTCCTATGATAAGGATATCCCTGTTCTGCTTACCAGTCATTGGCATCAGAACGGGCCGTGGAATAATCTCTGTCCGCAACGTAAGGATGGCGGTGGTAGGGCTGTGACAGGATGCGTAGCAACGGCAGCTTCACAGATAGCATACTACTGGCGTAATGAGGGATTGAATGGTGTCAGTCAGTATGATACCCCGACATACGATTATGGTGATGCCCCAGTGACATCTGTCATCGTGAAAAAAGGTACTCCGTTTGAGTGGGATTTGATGGCTGATCGTAGCACAACGTCTGCTGGCAATGCTGCTATGGCTCGTCTTTGTGTCTTGATGGGTACAAGTGCTTGGCTTACCTATGGTTCCAGCACAGGAGGGTATATATGGAATATGCAGGATGTCTTCCAAAACCAGATAGGACTGACACGAGGTGAATATGTTGAGAAGAATAACTATAGTCAGGTAGCATGGGAGAAGATGGTTATCAGCGACCTTCTTCTGGGAAGACCGATTCTCTATTCCTCTTATAATAAAGAAAAGGAGGGTTGGGACGGACATGCCTATGTCGTTGACGGATATAATTCGGCAAGCAATACCTTCCACATTAACTTCGGATGGGGAGATGGTTGGGATGGCTATTTTACTATGGCATCCACAGATCGTAGTGCTATGGGAGGTCGCCCAGATGACCAGTCGATGGTCTATAAGATATATTCACCAAATATAGATAGACAGTTCGACGTAGAAATTATTGGTGGGACGCTTTATCAGTATCTTGATAACAAAATAAACTTTGGTGTGACTAACAACAGTTCCTTTTCCATTGATGGACTATATCTCTTCTATAGTGAAACAACGTCGCTTCCTTCTGGAACTACCTTGGATAATGCCATCGGCTCATATAGTGGTACAATAAATAAAGGTGAGACGGTATCTGCGACAGGCTCATATTATAATGTATATCAGAATACCAAGGGTCTCTATTTTATAATCACAGACAAGAACCTTAGTCCTCTCTATGTTACGGAAACTCCTGTGCTGGTAAAAGCTTCCAGAAGTTCTTTGGTACTTCACAACGTGGCAGTCGATAATGGAGGTGTCGAGGAGAAGACCTTTAAGTATCAGGGTAAAGAAATTACGGAGAAGGTATATAAGGTAGAGAGTGGTTCCAGCATGATGATGTCGGCAAATTTCAGTAATGATGTAACGGGAAGATACAGTTCTACACATTGTGTTCCTGTCATCACTGGTGTTGTCTCATCTATTGATGCTGACGGGAATTGTGAGATAGTGGAAACAATGGTTGAGAGAGATACAGTCTTTGAGCCAAAGGAGATAAAGGATATTCCGTTTGAGTTCCATCAGCTCCAGCCAGATGTACTCTATAAGGCTTCCATAGGTGCAAAAGTAGGTAATGGTAAGAGCACATTGACTTGGGCTCTCAGTTATGATACGGAGTGTTCCGATACTGTGGTATTCTTCATGCTTTCAGGTAGTGACATGGCTATAGAGCGAGATGGTTCTCGTGTCACTATTACTGGTACAACTTTCGACAAACTGGAGTATCGCGGCATAGCCAATGATGTTACTGTGACATCCATAGATCTTCGAGGTTCAAGTGCAAAGATACCAGCCGACATTGCTGTTCCTGCAAATCCAAATGCCATAGTTTTCTCTAATCAGCCATTGTCTCAAGGGTACAACGTGGTTGTTAATGGCGTTTGTGACGAATTAAGATTGCAGCAAGGGTATAACTATGATCCTGCAGACAGTTTTAGAGCCCTGAAGGCTTCACTCCAGATTGATGGCACGTCTTGCACCTCATCGTCGTATTATTGGAATACCCTTATATTACCGTTCACAGCTAATACTCCCGTTGGTATGCTGGCGAGATATTATAAAGATGAAACAAAAAATACTGATGCCAGTGCTACCATGATGCAGGCAGGTACACCTTATGTCTATCTTATGACACATACCATGGAGTGTATCGAGGCTACTGACGTGGATGTATATTCTGTTGCCCAAATGCCTGCTAGTATCGGTTATACAGGTTATATCGGAATATTCTCCAATGCTGTTACCAATGGTACGCAAGCGCTTACTACTGGTACCTCCTTTGATATTGCAGAAGCAGGTATTGAGATGCCGTCATTTACTGCCTATCGCACTTCTGTTATCTCGATGACGAATATGAATAGTACCCGTGGTATTGATGTCGGTATGCAAACTCTCGCAAAGTATTGTGTTGAGGCTCGTGAAATAGTTGAGCAGTATCGCAGTGAGAGGTCAGTTGAGGTGATAGGAAACTTCCAGCAAGCTATCAATGACGCAGAGTCTCTGCTGACTGCATTGCCAAATGTCTTCAATGAAATCTTCAATGCTCAACAGACATTACGGAAGGCGCAACAGGCATACATTAACAATGTCCTTCCGACGCTTCGTGGTGATGCTAATGGTGATGGAGAAATAAATATGCAAGATGCGATATGTGTGGCAAATGCTATACTCGGCAATCCAGATGCTTCATTTGATGAGAAGGCTGCAGATGCCAATCTTGATGGTGTAATAGGAATGTCTGATGTTATGTATATCGTGAACTATGTTCTTAACGGTAAATTTCCTGAGGAACAAGGTCAATAACCTTTAATCTTTAACCGTTAACCACTAACCATTATTCACCATCCGAAGGCCTTCTCTGTTGAGAGCCATTTGCCTTGGGCGCGGAGTACCTGTTCTACGATGTCTCGGGCACATCCTTCGCCACCGTTGTATGGGCTCACATACGTTGATAATTCACGTATCTCGGAGCTGGCATCCTTCGGACAGCATGGGCAGCCACATTCTTTCATAATCTCATAGTCAGGAATGTCATCACCAATGTAGATAACCTCTTCGTTGGTGATGTTGTTTTCTTGCAGATATTCCCTATATTTCTTTATCTTCACACCACACGACAGAAAGACATCCTTGATTCCCAGATAGTTGTAACGCTTTGCTATGGCAGCATCATGTCCACCGGTGATAATGACAAGGCGCAGGCCCATCTTCACAGCCAACTGCATGCTATAGCCGTCCTTTATGTTTACGGTTCGGAGAGGGTTACCCTCCTTGTCCATTTGAATGGTATTCTTCGATAATACACCATCTACGTCAAATATGATGGTGGAAATTCTCTTTAAATCGTAATTTATCATGCTGATTGTATTCTTTTGTTTGCAAAAGTACGAAAAATAATTGAAAATACAAGAAAAAAAGAAAAATTCATAATTCATAATTCATAATTCATAATTATTTTTTATACCTTTGCTGCGTTGAAATTATTTTTTAACCCTATAAATTAATTAGAAAAATGAACATTAACGATTACAATTTTGCAGGTAAGAAGGCCATTGTTCGTGTTGACTTCAATGTGCCACTTCAGGATGGTAAAATAACCGACGATACCCGTATCCGTGGTGCAGTTCCAACACTCAAGCTGATTCTTGAGAAGGGTGGTGCCCTCATCATCATGTCCCACATGGGTAAGCCAAAGGGCAAGGTAAAGCCAGAGCTGTCACTCGGTCAGATTAAGGATGCCGTTGCTAAGGCACTCGACGTTTCAGAGGTTAAGTTTGCTCCTGACTGCGCAAAGGCAGACGCTGAGGCTGCTGCTCTGAAGGCAGGCGAGGTGTTGCTGCTTGAGAATCTCCGCTACTATCCGGAAGAGGAAGGTAAGCCAGTAGGTATCGAGAAGACTGACCCTGGTTATGATGCTGCAAAGAAGGAGATGAAGGAGCGTCAGAAGGAGTTCGCTAAGAAGCTCGCTTCTTATGCTGACTGCTGGGTAATGGACGCCTTCGGTACAGCACACCGTTCACACGCTTCTACAGCCGTTATAGCAAACTACTTTGACAAGGACAACCGCATGCTCGGTCTCCTCATGGAGAAAGAGGTGAAGGCTGTTGACAATGTCCTCAACAACATACAGCGTCCATTCATCGCTATCATGGGTGGTTCAAAGGTGTCTTCAAAGATTGGCATCATTGAGAACCTCCTCGGTAAGGTTGATAAGCTCATCCTCTGCGGTGGTATGACATACACTTTCGCAAAGGCTCACGGCGGTGAGGTTGGTAAGTCAATCTGCGAGAACGACAAGCTCGATGTTGCTCTCGGCGTTGAAGAGTTGGCAAAGAAGAATGGTGTAGAACTCGTTATGGCACCAGATGCTATCTGTGCACCAGAGTTCGACAACAACGCTCCACAGAGCATTTATCCTTCAGATGCTATTCCTGCTAACCTCGAAGGTCTTGATGCAGGTCCTGAGGCACAGAAGAAGTTCGCTGCAGCCATCAAGGGTTGTAAGACAATTCTATGGAACGGTCCTGCTGGCGTATTCGAGTTCGACAACTTCTGCGACGGTTCACGTGCTATCGGTAATGCTATTGCTGAGGCAACAGCTGAAGGCGCTTTCTCACTCATCGGTGGTGGCGACTCTGTAGCATGCGTTAACAAGTTCGGTCTTGCTGACAAGGTAAGCTACATCTCTACTGGCGGTGGTGCCCTCCTCGAAGCAATCGAAGGAAAGGTGCTCCCAGGCGTAGCAGCAGTACAGGGATAATTGTTTTTAAGGTTTATAAAATAAATGTTGTTGGCGGGATGCTCCACAGTGAGTGTCCCGCTAATGTTTATAAATAATGTATAAAATATTGTTTGTCTGTCACGGCAATATCTGTCGCAGCCCGATGGCAGAATTTATAATGAAAAACCTCGCCAGCGAGGCCGGCAGGGTAGGGGAGTTTGAAATTGCCTCTGCCGCTACGAGTACAGAAGAGTTAGGCAATCCCGTCTATCCGCCGGCACGTCGCAAACTGGCAGAGCACGGCATCAGCTGCGAAGGGAAATACGCCCGTCAGCTGACACGTCGTGACTATGACTATTACGACCTGCTCATCGGCATGGACTCTTATAACATACGCAATATGATAAGGATGTGCGGTGGTGACCCCGATGGCAAGATACGCATGCTGTTAGACAGAGACGTGGCAGACCCTTGGTATACAGACAACTTCGATGCCACATGGCGAGACTGCGTCATGGGATGCACACAACTGCTCGATACTCTTGTTTAACGGGTAAAGGTTAACGGTTAAAGACCTTCGGACTAAGAACTAAATATGGCGCAAGATGCAATTGCATCCTGCGCCAATTTTACATTAAAATAAAAAAAAGTTTCATTTTTGTTTGGTATTTTGCTCACTTAATCGTACCTTTGCACTCGCAAACTTATTGGAGAGGTGCTCGAGTGGTTGAAGAGGCACGCCTGGAAAGCGTGTAACCGACAAAATCGGTTCGCAGGTTCGAATCCTGTTCTCTCCGCAAAGAACAGGTTCAAAGCTTTTGAGACAAAAGCGCTGTTCTGTTCTCTCCGCAAAGAATAAACCCTATTCGTCTATGATGAATAGGGTTTCGTCTTTTACCTTAAAATGTATGTCTTTGCCGTTGTATTGCATGCCGTAGATGCGGTCAGGGTCGGCGTGATAGTGCGGACGTGGGTCTTGCTCCAGTATCTGCTGCAGAACGGGGTCGTCTGTTCCTACTACTTTCAGGGGCTTCCAATCTGTTGTGTCTGTAAAGCCGCCGCGGGCTTCCGGATGGCTGTCGGTATAGGGTATGTAGGGCTTGATGTCGAGGATTGGGGTGCCGTCCATGATGTCGGCTCCCAGAACGTGTATCACGGGGCCGTCAGGAGCATCATAATCAATATGGCTGATGCGTACGGAGGAGAGGCCTATGGGGTTAGGACGTAGTGGAGAGCGTGATGCAAAGACTCCAACGCGGGTGTTGCCTCCCAAACGGGGAGGACGGACAGTGGGGGAGGAATTAGTGGCAGCAGACTGCCAGATAATCCATATAAAATCGAACCCTTCCAGACCCCTGATAGCATCAGGAGTGCGGAAGGGTTTTTCGAATATTATTGTTCCAGGTATCTCACTCACTACACCTGCTTGGCGTGGTATGCCGAACTTGGTGGGAAAGGGTGAGTGAAATATGGCAATAGGATTCACAATTCTTACTTCTCCATGTAAGGATTAGTGCCGAGGACGGTAGAAGCGAGACGCTTTGCCTTGTCGCGAAGGTTGTTGAGGTCTGCGTCCTTCTCACCATAGCAAAGTACTACACCAAGACGACGGCCGAAGTGTGCATCAGGCTTTCCGAAGATACGTACGCGAGTGCATTCTTCGTTGAGGCAGTCGGTGAAGTTGTAGTTTATTTCGCTTGCGCTATGATAGTCCTTATCAGCCAGAACTACTGCAGAACATCCTGCATGCTCAAGACGGATGTCATGGATTGGCAATCCCATAACGGCACGGAAATGGAGTTCGAACTCTGAGAGGTTTGTGGTATGACCGAGTGTCACCATACCGGTATCGTGTGGACGAGGAGAGAGCTCAGAGAATACCACACCCGTATCGGTGAGGAAGAACTCTACGCCCCAGATGCCAGCACCTGTGAGGGCTGCTGTCACCTTCTTTGCCATCTCCTGTGCATCCTTGAGGTCTTTCTCAGAGATAGCGTATGGCTGCCAAGACTCACGATAGTCGCCACCCTTCTGAACATGTCCGATTGGTGGGCAGAATATTGTCTCGCCATTCTTCTGGGTTACGGTGAGGAGGGTAAATTCGGATGTGAAGTGGATGAACTCCTCGATGATAACCTCTTTCACGTCACCGCGAGCACCTTCCATAGCGTCGTCGAAAGCCTTTCGCAGCTGGTCAGGAGACTCTACTGTGCTCTGGCCGTGACCGGAAGACGACATGAGAGGTTTGATGACACATGGGAAACCAACCTCGCGGCTTGCTGCTTCGAGCTCTTCGAAGGTCTTGGCATAGAAGTACTTTGCTGTGCGCAATCCTAGCTCTTTTGCTGCGAGGTCGCGGATAGCCTGACGGTTCATGGTGTAGTTTACGGCACGAGCAGATGGTACTACCTGAACGCCCTGCTTCTCGAAGTCGAAGAGACGTTCTGTACGGATAGCCTCCACTTCCGGTACGATGATGTCAGGCTGATGTTTGTTGACAACAGCTGCGAGGGCATCACCATCGAGCATTGAGAATACTTCACGCTCATCTGCTACCTGCATGGCAGGAGCATTGTCATAGCGATCACATGCAATTACATACTGTCCAGCGCGTTTTGCTGCGATTACGAATTCTTTACCCAGTTCACCTGAGCCAAGGAGAAGGATTTTTTTCATTATGCTTGTAAAGTTAAAAGATTGTATTTTTTTCGAATTATGCTAGAGAGAAGTCTTGCTGTTCCTTCCCATCCGAGGATGGAAGAGTTGATGCAGATGTCATAACTCTGGGCGGCTCCCCAGGTCTTTGACGTAAAGTAGTTATAGTAACGGGCACGTTCAGCCTCATGCTTTGTGATGAAGCGGCGTGCTGTCTCGATATCGCTACCAAGGCGCTTTGCCACCTCCTTGCAGCGGTCTTCCTCGTTGGCAGTAATGAAGATGGAGAACAGTTGCGGATTGTTGCGCAGGATGTAGTCGGCACAACGTCCCATGATGACGCAGTTCTCGGTCTTGCCGATTTTGAAGATTACCTCACTCTGTATCTGGAAGAGATTTTCGGAGGAGATGCTGTTAGAGTAGGGGTTGAAGAGTTTCTCGACGAAAGCCCCGACGGACTGTATGATGCCGTGGTTCTCATCGTTGCGCTCGAAAATCTTTGGGTTGAAACCACTCTTCTCGGCAGCGAGATTGATTATTTCCTTATCGTAGAACTTGCAGCTGAATTCGCGTGCAAGCATCTGTGCTATTTCGTTTCCGCCACTTCCAATCTGGCGTCCAACACTTATAATCAGATTATCCATGGTGATTTAGAATGGTTTTTCTCTTTTTACTTTACGAATATAAACGGCTATCATAGCGTATGCCATTATTGCTGCTATGCCATCAGAGAGAGGCATTGCGAGCCATACGCCGTTGAGGCCCATAAACTGTGGCAGGATGATAATCATCGGCACCAGGAACAGGAGCTGTCGTGAGAGGCTAAGGAAGATAGATACCTTTGCACTTCCGATACTTTGGAAGAAGTTGGTGATAACCATCTGTGCTCCTATTATAATAAAAAGAGCCATGATATGCTGCATAGCCACAACGGAATGCTCTATGAGAGACGGGTCAGAAGTGAACAGACTTGCTATGAATCTTGGACACAGCATAGCGAGGAAGAAACCGACAGCACATACCGCTGTTCCCGCTATAGTAGCCAGCTTTAAAGCCTCCAACATGCGGTTATAGTTCTGGGCTCCGTAGTTGTAACCCGTAATAGGTTGCATGCCCTGACATACACCAAGCGTTATCATAACAAAGATGAATACTATGCGGTTGGCTATGCCATAGCCACCAACCGCCATATCGCCACCATAGTGCATAAGGCTGTTGTTGATGAATATTACCACGAGACAGGCGCAGGCATTCATGGCGAATGGCGATATGCCGATGCTGATGATACCCTTTACTATTGATGACTCAAGATGCATCTTGGAACCCTCGAAATGTACCAGTTCAGTCTTTTTGTTGAACAGCCACCACTGACATACCAAAGCCAATACCTGAGAGAGGATAGTAGCAACAGCAGCACCTCGTATGCCCATCTCGAAGGTGTAGATGAACAGAGGGTCAAGAATGGCATTGATGATTACTGTTGCGATGGTAAGATACATAGCTTCCCGAGGCTTTCCGGCAGCACGAAGCATGGCATTAAGACCCAGGTGAAGATGGGTTACGGCATTGCCGAGAAGAATGATTACCATGTAATCGTGAGCATAGGGCAGGGTGGCATCACTGGCTCCGAAGAACCGTAGTATGCCATCGAGCCAAAAGAGACTCACGGCAGCAAAGAGAACGCCCACAATGATGTTGAGCAGAACGTTATTACCCAGAATGCGGTTGGCTATGTCGTAATCGCGTTGTCCCAGCTTCACACTAAGAAGTGTGGATGCCCCGACACCTATTGCTGCACCAAAGGCAGCACTGAGATTCATAAAGGGAAACGTAATAGCCAAACCCGCTATGGCAAGAGCTCCGACGCCTTGCCCGATAAAAATGCTGTCCACCACGTTGTACAATGATGTTGCTACCATAGCAACAATGGCGGGCAATGCATACTGTACCAACAATTGACCAATGGGCCTGGTACCTAATTCTAAAGCGGCTTTTTTATTCGACATTATAGTGTGTTTATGCAATGCGGATGCAAAGGTAAAAAAAATATGTGAGAAAACAAAATTTACTTGTCAAAAATATGACCCTTTTATAAAAATATTTCAGCGCATGCGTGTGAAGGCCAGAAAAATGAGTACCTTCGCAGCTGTGCTTATATTTGAAGACGATAATAAGCAGTTAAGTCTTTCGGAAGCCAACAGTATGGTTCGGACTGCCGTAGAATCTGTATTACCAGATGCTATGTGGGTGCAGGCGGAACTGATGGATATTCGCGAAAAGGGCCATTGCTACATGGAATTGGTGGAGAAGGACGATAGCGGAAATACCCCGATAGCACAGGCGAGGGCCTGCTGTTGGAACAATACCTGGCGTGAGGTAAAGGAAAAGTGGGCGCAGGTGATGGGAGAAACCCTCATGGAACGCGGCATGAAGATGCTGTTCCTGCTAAAAGCCAATTTCCACGAGGCCTATGGCTTTTCGTGGACAGTATTGGATATCGACCCTACCTATACCATTGGCGAGATGGCTAAAAACAGGAAGGAGATAATCAAGACGTTGAAGGAAGCAGGCATATATGACATGCAGAGAGAACTCCCCGTTTCGCCATTTGCGAAGAGAATAGCTATTGTCAGCAGTCCCTCGGCAGCTGGTTATGAAGATTTCTGCAGGCAACTGGAAGATAACGATTACGGCTTTGCCTTTGAAACAACCCTCTTTCCAGCCACTATGCAAGGTGAGAATATAGAAGGTAGTATTATTGCCGCCCTGAATGCCATCAATGAAGAATTGGAGAAATATGATGTGGTGGTGATAATACGAGGAGGAGGCAGTGGTGCAGACCTGTCAGGTTTCGATACTTTGGCATTAGCAGAAAATGTTGCCAATTTCCCCCTGCCCATCATAACAGGCATAGGACACGACAGAGACGAGACAGTAATAGATGCCATAGCATGCGTAAGCCTGAAGACTCCGACTGCAGTTGCTGCATTTCTTATTGATAACCTGGCTGCGACATTGGAGAAACTCGCTAATAGTGCTGTCCGCATAACACGAGCCGTTGAAAGACGGTTGGAGACAGAAAAGATAAAGATAGAGGGACTGGGGAAACAACTTACGAGTAGTGTCGCTATGTATTTCCTGAAGCAAAAGCATACCCTGCAGATGATGGAGCAGAGAGTCGGGGCAGCAGATCCGATAAACATCCTCAGAAGGGGATATACTATGGCGATACATAATGGAAAAGCCGTGAAGGATGCTACTCTGCTGCAAAAAGGCGACAGACTTACCCTTATTGCTGCAAAAGGAAAACGAGAGGTGACGGTTGACGGTTAATTATGAATTTTGAATTATGAATTATGAATTAAAATATGAGGCTGCTTTGAAGCAGTTGCAGGAGATAGTAGAGAGATTGGAGAGTGGGCAGATGGATATTGATGCCCTTGGGAAGGAGATAAAGAATGCTCAGGCCCTCATAAAAATGTGTAAAGAAAAACTAATAAAAACTGAGGAGGAAATAAATGCAATTATATCCTAAACTTATAACGGATGCGCTGGCTACCGTGATATATGCCGGCACGAAAAAGAATCTGATAGAGAGCGAGATGCTTGCCGATCAGCCGAAGATTGACGGCATGAAGGTTGAGGTGATACTCGTCTTTCCAAAGGAGACAGACCCTTTTATGGCATCTACCATAAAGGCTGCCGAGGCTGCTATTCACTATCATGTGTCGAAAGACGTTGAGGTGACGATAAAGACTGAATACAAACAAGCAGCCCGTCCTGATGACGACCATCTGTTGCCAGAGGTAAAGAATATCATTGCTGTAAGCAGTGGCAAGGGTGGAGTAGGTAAGAGTACTGTTTCTGCTAACCTCGCTATCTCATTAGCACGATTAGGATATAGCGTAGGACTCTTAGATACCGATATCTTCGGCCCTTCGATGCCAAAGATGTTTAATGTGGAAGACCAACGCCCTTATGCCATAGAGAAAGACGGCAGACAACTCATAGTGCCAGTAGAACAATATGGCGTGAAGTTATTGAGTATAGGATTCTTCGTAAATCCAAATACTGCGACATTATGGCGTGGCGGAATGGCTTGTAGTGCACTAAAACAACTCATTGCCGATGCCGATTGGGGAGAACTCGACTACCTGATACTCGATACCCCTCCAGGCACCAGCGATATACATCTGTCATTGCTGCAAACCCTCGCTATTACGGGAGCCGTTATTGTTAGCACACCACAACAGGTGGCCCTTGCCGATGCCAGAAAAGGAATTGATATGTACACCAACGACAAGGTGAATGTGCCAATTTTGGGATTGGTGGAGAATATGGCATATTTCACACCTGCCGAACTGCCAGAGAATAAATACTACATCTTCGGTAAGGAGGGATGTAAGAATCTTGCAAACGAGATGAATGTGCCCCTTTTGGCCCAGATACCGATAGTACAAAGTATCTGCGAGAATGGAGACAATGGTACACCTGCTGCCCTCGATGTGGCATCACCAACAGGACAAGCCTTCATCGCTTTGGCACAATCTGTTGTAACAGTAACAAACAGGCGTAATGCCGAACAGAAAAAAACAGAAAGAGTTCATACAAATTGAAAAAGTTATTTACAACAGCTATCATGACAATAAGTGTGAGCATGTATATGCTTGCACAAAGTTATGATGCCCTTTGGAAGCAGTATAGAGGATTTGCTGATAAGGACCAGCCGAAATCAGCCCTTGTCGTTTTGGAAAAGATAAAGACAAAGGCAGAGAAAGAAAAGAGTTATGGAAACCTGCTGGCAGCATTGATGCGAGAGGTGAATCATCAGCGGGAAATTAGCAACGACTCCGGAAAGGTGTTCAAGAAACGCCTTGAGGAACGCATGAAGAATACCAGTGATGGCGTAATGAAGACCCTCTATTGTCTGGCAAAGGGAGACAGGATAAATGCCGATTCACTATTGGCATCACCAGATGCTATGCTATATAAGAAGGCGAATGGCACAGGTCCGTGGGTGCCTTTCCTCACAACAGGGAAAGACAGTAAGATTTTCAATAATGACCTGCTCCATGTAATATTGTTTGAAAAAAGAAATCTTGCTTTTTTAGATAGCATATACGGCAAAGGAAATGAATATGTCCGCTATCGTCAAACCAATGAAAAACAGGTGAAAACGGAACCTGTGCTTCATGCAAATGTAGAAAAGAAGGTCTCGAGTGCAAAAGATATAAAGATATACTTTGATAGGGTTAGGAATCTGAAAGGCATAGAATGTACCATACATCGTGTCGGCACAAAGGAAAAACGTCAGATAACAAAAGCTTTTCCACAACATTCGGAGGAAGATTACTTTAATGATACTTTGGATATAGGCTCTTTGCAGGAAGGCAGATGGGTAGTAACCCTAAGGGATTTTGAAAAGAAAGTAGAAACTGTTTCGGACACTATTGTTGTATCAGATACGAGAGTGATACAACTCTCGTTGCCAAATAAGCAGAAAAGATATGTTTTTGTTAATGCTATAACAGGAGAAGAAACAACCCCAGATAGTTCGCTGATAGACAGGCGTCGTTGGAACGACTATACATATAACAGCAACAAAGGTTATAAAAAATATACCGATATCTATACCGATCGCGCTATATATCGCCCAGGGCAGAAGATAGAAGCTGCTATAATAAGGAGTTCTGTTACGAATGGCATCGAGACTAGTGTTGTTGCGGGAGAAAAAATGCACATACGACTGCTCGACAGCAAGGGAGAGAAGAAGGCAGAGAAATATGCTGTAACAGATGCTTACGGAACGGCTGCAGTTGACTTTACCATTCCGGAAGGCGACATCCGAAGCGGATATTGGCAACTGATGACAGATGGGGCAAGTGCATCGTTAAGGGTAGAGGAATATAAGCGTCCTACTTTTGAGGTAAAACTGAAAAAGAATAAGGATGAATATGTCGTTGGAGATACCGCTATTGTAAGTGGTATTGCAAAGACATATAACGGCATACCTCAGCAAAACAGCAAGGTGGTTGTAAGCTATTACGACAAGAAAGATACCTTATTCACAGACAATGACGGCACGTTTGATGTAAAGGTGGTTATAAAAGACCCGTTTGCACAATCGAATGGCAGAAAAATATACTACCCTTGGTGGCGCTATGTGAGAGTGGCGGCCGATGTAACAGACGGAAAGGGAGAAACTCAAAGTGCAGGATGTCATCTGTATGTAAAGCATACGAACCAGCCAGAAACACCAGAAGAACCAAAAGCAGAAATTAAGAAAGATACTACGAAATATCATATCTACTATACTGTCTTTGCAGGCAGTAAGGTGTTGGAAAGCAGTAAGATATATACCGATACCGCTACGTTCGCAAATGCCTATACCTACAAGCCGGAATATGGAGATGGTGCAATGATTTGCTATGCATGGTGTAAGGATGATGTGATACAATCTGCAGAAAAGGTCATCAGGCGTCCACTGCCTTCAAACAAGTTGAAGGTAGAGTGGGGAACATTTAGAGACAAGGTCGCTCCAGGTGCAAAGGAAGTCTGGACTCTCAAAGTATGTCCTGAAGAAAAAAACTGTCAACTGTCAACTGTCAACTGTCAACTGACTTCCGTTCTCTATGATGCTTCATTGGATGGCATCAGGAAACATTCGTGGAATATACATGACAGAAGACGTCTTGCTATTCCGACATCATCGTGGTACACACCATATACCGGCCATGTATTTATGTCTGGAAGGGCAAAAGATTGGGTGAAGTGGCGTAACTTCGATTTCACACATATCAACAGTGAATGCATAATAAATCCCCAGTACGGAGTATTTGATTGTTTCGAAGAAGCTGTCCCACGACTCATGATGGCTCAGGGTGTGTCAAATAGCAAAGCTATGCGACTTGGTTCGTTGTCAGTAACTGGTGCTACAGCAGATGGCGTAGTGATGAAAGCATCTGAGGTGGCAGATATGACAGAAGAGGCGATTCCTATGCGAACCAATTTTGGAGAGACGGCATTCTTCTACCCAAAGGTGGAGACAGACGACAAGGGAGAAGCAACGTTGGAATTCACCCTTCCAGAAAGTCTGACATCATGGCGCTTTATGGGTTTGGCTCACGACAAGGAAATGCGTGTTGGTATGATTGATACCACAGTGATAGCCCAAAAGCAGCTGATGGTACAGCCCAATATGCCACGATTCTTGAGAATAGGAGATAAAGCAACGATAACGACAAATGTTACAAATAACTCTGTTGAGGAGTCACAGATTACTGTGAAATGTTATGTGGGAAGGAAGAATTCTTCAAAGAAAGAAGTGGTAACGACCCAACGCATAAAACTGAAAGCAGGAGAGACAGCCCCTGTGACATTCCCTATAGAGGCAGGAACAGATACAACCACTCTGACATGTAAGATTGTTGCGTCGAATGGAAAATATAGTGATGGCGAACAGCACGAGATTCCTGTGTTGGGAATAAAACAAACACTTGAGCCAGCTATTACTATATACAACTCGCCGGATGATATCATGATGGCAGCATTGCCAGACCTTTGTGTTCCTAAGAGCAGATGTGCTATCTGTCTGTCAAATGCTTTGTATGCCAATGTGTTGACAGCACATCTTCGTGATACCTTGGTATCGCCGGCAAATGATAATGTCATGATGCAACTCCTCAATCTACAACGCAGCGATGGTTCGTTTGCGTGGTATCCAGGTATGGAGGGAAATAAATATATGACGATGGCTGTATTGAAGACCCTTGCCCGCATGCAGAAAATGACAGGTGGAAAAGGAATACATACAGCATTAGCATCAGCAGTAGATAAAGCCTATGAATACATGCAGAAAGCGATGGATAAGGAAGTTGCGGAGATGAAGAAATATAAGATTACTTTCCTCAGTAATACTGCCCTCGACTGGATGTATGCCCTTGCTATAAATAAAGAAAGGAACAGTCACAAATCTGCTACATATAAATTCTTCCTACGTCTGTTGGAAGATGCCACTAATAAAGCTGATATGGCAACAAAGGCTGTTGCTGCTATAGTAATGGATAATTCCCGTAAGAGTGATGAGGCTAAAACGTATGCAGAGTCGATAAAGCAGCACACCGTTTATCGTGAGGATATGGGAAGATATTTTGATTCCTACAGAACCCATTATTCATGGTGTGACTATCGCATTCCTTCACAGGTGATGGCAATAGAAGCACTCTATGCTATTACCCCAGAAGACAACTGCACTATTACCCAGATGCAAAGATGGCTGGTATCATCAAAGCGTACGCAGAGTTGGGATAATCCTGTGAATACCGTCAATGCTGTCAGCGCCTTCTATCTGAAGACAAAACCATGTGAGGAGGAGATAGCAAAGATGTACAGACAACCCAGCGCAGAAGAACTGGAAGACATTATAAAAGTAAAGCGTGAAATAATAACAGGAAAATCCAACCTCTCTGTGGGAGATAAAATAAAAGTTCGCATAACGATAGAAGCAGACAGAGATTATGACTTCGTTTCTGTAATAGACAACAGAGCCGCTTGCTTGGAACCAGTTCATCAGTTGTCTGGATACAGGTATGGTTGCTATCAGCAGATGAAGGATAATAAGTCAGAATACTTCTTCAATCAGCTATCGAAAGGAACACATGTTATCGAAACAGAATATTATGTTACAAGGACTGGAGAATATACCTCTGGTTCCGCTATTGCTGTCTGCACCTATGCTCCTGAATACAGAGGCACAAGTGAAGGTAGTAAGATGACAATAAGCAAATAATTTAAAATAGAATAGACGAAAAATGATTCATCCGGAAAATAGTGAAGAATACAAAGGCTTGGTAGTCAATGATGGTGTTGCACAACCTGCCAGCGTGAATCCTTATCTTAATCGTAAGCGTTTCGTCAGGAAGGTTTATACTGTTGATGAAATAGTTGATGGTATTTTGTCTGGCAATGTTACTATGCTGTCGCAAGCCGTAACATTGATAGAGAGTGTCATCCCTGAACATCAGGAGAAGGCCCAGCAGGTAATAGAACGTTGTCTGCCTTATGCTGGTAAGTCTGTCAGGATAGGCATAAGTGGTGTTCCAGGAGCAGGAAAATCGACCTCAATAGATGAATTCGGCATTCATGTGTTGGATAGGTTTGGAGGAAAGCTTGCAGTCCTTGCTATCGACCCATCTTCGGAAAGAAGTAAGGGCTCTATTCTGGGTGATAAGACACGTATGGAGAAATTGTCACAGCGTCCTGAAGCATTTATTCGCCCTAGTCCCTCTGCTGGTTCGTTGGGAGGTGTGGCACGTAAGACTCGTGAGACTGTAATACTTTGCGAAGCAGCTGGATATGACAAGATATTTATAGAGACAGTTGGAGTGGGGCAGAGTGAGACAGCATGCCACTCGATGGTTGACTTCTTCCTCCTCATACAGGTAGCAGGAACTGGTGACGAATTACAAGGAATAAAGCGTGGTATCATGGAGATATCTGACGGCATTGTCATCAATAAATGTGATGGCGATAATGTAAAACGTTGCGAGATGGCAGCACAAGGATTTAGGAATGCCCTGCATTTCTTCCCACCATCAGAAAGCGGTTGGCAACGTAAGGTGCTAACTTATTCTGGCTTCTATGGTTATGGCATCAAGGAAGTGTGGGATATGATATACGAATATATCGATTTTGTAAAGGAAAACGGATATTTCGATTTGCGTCGTCATTATCAGAACAAATACTGGATGTATGAAACGATAGAGAATACCCTTCGCAATCGTTTCTACAACAATGCAGAGGTGAAGAACCAGATCAGAGATATGGAGAATGCTGTTCAGAGAGGAGAGTTGACACCATTTATGGCTGCAGGAAGACTGCTTGAAATATATAAGAAAAATGATAATTGAGATAGATGAAGGCTCTGGTTTCTGCTTTGGTGTGACAACAGCAATAGAGAAAGCTGAGGAAATGCTGAAGAACGGGCAACAATTAAGTTGCCTGGGAGATATCGTGCATAATGGTATGGAATGTGAACGCCTTCGTAAGATGGGGCTGAAGACTATTGACCAGCAGGAGTTTCAGGAATTACATGATAAGGCTGTCTTATTGCGAGCTCATGGGGAACCCCCATCAACATACGAAAGTGCCAGGCAAAACAATATAACGATAGTAGATGCTACATGCCCTGTGGTGCTTGCTCTTCAGAAGCGTATAAAGAAAAGGTATGAAGAGCTGAAGAACCAAGACGAAAACCAAAACAAGGCTGATATCGTGATATTTGGAAAAAACGGACACGCGGAAGTATTGGGCCTTGTGGGACAAACAGAGGGAGAAGCAATCGTTTTAGAGCATTTTGACGATGTGGAGAAACTGGATTTCACACACGACATATATCTGTATTCCCAGACAACAAAATCGTTGGAAGAATTTCATCGCATCATAGATTATTGCCAAGCCCACATGGCTCCAGGTGCTACATTCCAGAGTTTTGATACTATCTGCAGACAGGTTGCCAACAGAATGCCTAACATCTGTCAGTTTGCAACAAAACATGACTTGATACTCTTTGTCTCTGGACGCAAGAGTAGTAATGGAAAAGTGCTTTATAGCGCTTGTAAGGAGAAGAATCATAATACATATCTTATTGAAGGTCCGGAGGAGATAAATTCAGAATGGCTGAAAGGCATAACCTCCGTAGGAATATGCGGAGCAACTTCTACACCCAAATGGCTTATGGAACAATGTAAAGAAAAAATAGAGAAATATGAAAAAGATAACAATAGCAATTGATGGCCACTCATCGTGTGGTAAAAGTACAATGGCAAAAGACCTCGCCAAAGAGGTTGGATATATTTACGTTGATACAGGTGCGATGTATCGTACTGTAACTTTGTATTGTATGCAAAACAACCTGATAAAAGATGGTAAAGTTGATGAGGAAGGACTCAAGAAGGTCATTCGTGATATAAAGATTGACCTGAGAAATCTCGACCCGCAGATACGTTCTATTGAGGTGAGCAATAATGTGAGCCTCGTAGCAGCTATTCCATTTGTAAGAGAAGAGATGGTGGAGAGACAGCGCCTTATGGGTAAGGATAAGGGTGTTGTGATGGATGGTAGAGATATTGGTACAACAGTTTTCCCTGATGCAGAGTTGAAAGTGTTTGTTACAGCAAGTGCCGAGGTTCGTGCTAAAAGACGTTATGATGAACTTCAGGCGAAGGGAATGCCTGCTGACTATGAAGATATTCTGAAGAATGTTCAAGAGAGGGACTATATAGATTCACATCGTGAGGTAAGCCCATTGCGTCAGGCTCCTGATGCAATACTGCTTGATAACAGCCAGATGACTATTCCTGAGCAGAAAGAATGGCTGATGGCACAATTCAGGAAGGCGGCAGAATGATAGTTTGTATAGCAGAGAAACCAAGTGTGGCAAGGGATATTGCTAAAGTGCTTGGTGCAAATACCTCGCATGAAGGATATCTGGAGGGCAATGGATATCAGGTAACATGGACCTATGGTCATCTGTGCACTCTGAAAGAACCAAATGACTATCAGGAAATGTGGCAGCATTGGAATCTGGGTTCGTTGCCGATGATACCTCAACGTTTTGGAATAAAACTGATAGATAGCGAACATGTGAAAAAACAGTTTGCTGTCATAGAGAAACTATATTCCAAGGCTGATGAGATTATCAACTGTGGTGATGCCGGCCAGGAAGGTGAACTGATACAACGATGGGTGATGCAGAAGGCTGGAGTGAAGTGCCCTGTAAAGCGTTTGTGGATTTCGTCCCTTACGGAGGAAGCAATAAAAGAAGGCTTTGAGAACTTAAAAGACCAAAAAGATTATGAGCCTTTGTATATGGCCGGATTGTCTCGTGCCATTGGAGATTGGTTGCTCGGAATGAATGCCACACGTCTTTATACTATTAAATATAAGGAGAGAACAGCAACTGACAGACAACCTCTTTCTATAGGTCGTGTGCAAACGCCAACTCTTGCTATAATTGTAAATCGTCAGAAAGAGATTGAGAACTTTAAGCCTACTCCTTATTGGGTTTTGTCAACCTTGTATAGAGATACCTTGTTTACCTCTACGAAAGGAAAATATAATTCCAAGGAAGAAGGTGAGAAAGCTTTTGAGGAGATAAAAGACAAACCTTTCGAGGTGACAAGCGTTTCAAAGAAGAATGGTACAGAAAAACCTCCTCAGCTGTTTGACCTGACAACGCTACAGGTAGAATGTAACAAGAAATTTGGATATTCAGCAGAACAAACACTTAACCTTATTCAAGGACTTTATGAGAAGAAAGTAACTACTTATCCGAGAGTGGATACCCAATATCTTACTGACGATATTTATAGTAAATGTCCTCAGACGTTAAACGGAGTATTTAAATATAAGGTAAATGGTGTTGCTCCTTATGCAGAGCTGATTCGTAGCATTGGAGGAAAGCCGCTTCGAAAAGATAAGAAGGTGTTTGATAACAGCAAGGTTACTGACCACCATGCTATAATTCCTACTGGCGTAACACCTGTGGGGCTTGCTGATATGGAGCAAAAGGTTTATGACCTTATCTGTAGGCGTTTTATCGCTGTCTTCTATCCTGATTGCAAATTTTCCACCACTACTGTAGAAGGTAAAGCAGGAGAAGTTGATTTCAAAGTTACAGGAAAAGAAATTCTTGAACCAGGATTTAGAGCCTGCTTTGTGAAAGAGAAAAAATCAGAAGAAGAACCTGATGATACGAAGGATAATAAAGATGAGGAAAAGACTTTACCCACATTTGTTAAAGGAGAGTCAGGTCCCCATGAGCCAACTTTTACTGAGAAGGAAACAACTCCTCCACCTTATTATACTGAGGCAACCCTTCTTCGTGCAATGGAAACAGCAGGAAAGTTTGTGGATAATGAGGAACTTCGTGCTGCTATGAAGGAAAATGGCATAGGACGACCATCCTCCCGCGCTAATATTATTGAGACACTTTTCAAGCGCCACTATATAAAACGTCAGAAGAAACGCATAGTAGCAACTCCAACAGGAATAGCTCTTGTGGATATAATTCATGAAGAATTGTTAAAGTCACCAGAGTTGACTGGTATATGGGAGAAGAAACTTCGTGATATAGAAGCTCAAAAGTATGATGCTGGTACTTTTATTCAGGAATTAAAGGACCAAATAACGCAGATTGTTAACCAAGTTTTGGCTGATAATTCTAACAGAAAACTATCTTTAGGGTAAAAACTGTTGAGCAAAATGCACATTCTTGGTTGGAATGTGCATTTTTAACATTTCACAATTGATATTAGTCAAGAAAATGGTGCTGTGTGCGCACACAGGGAAATTTTCCTTTGGTGAAAATGTGAAAAAGACATAATTTTGCCCTCGAAATCAGATGAAAACTGTTTTACGGCAGTAAGTAATCATTTAAAGTAGAATATTATAATTAATTTTAAAAAGAAGATTATTATGAAAAAGATTTTTATGATGGCAGTTATGGCTGTAGCAGCTCTTTCTGCAAACGCACAGACTTGGGTAGGTGGTGAACTCGGTTTTACTTCATCTCACACTAATGGTGTTGGTACATCAAAGGAATTCACTATTAAGCCAGAAGTTGGTTTCGGACTCAACGAGAAGTTTGACGTAGCTATCGCTCTTGGTTATACTTATTCAAGTGATAAGTTGCATAAGAAATTTGGTGGTGACAGATTCAGCACTAACGAATTCGAAATTAGCCCATACGTTCGTTACAAGTTCATTAAGGCTGGTAACTTCTTCGCTTTTGTTGATGGTGGTCTTGAATATGCAACTCTTCACTACAAAGGATTTTCAACAAATATGAACAAGTTCGGTGTTTATGTAACTCCTGGTATCGCTTATTCTGTTAGCAACAAGGTTACTCTCGTATCTCACCTTGGTGAAGGCCTGTACTACAACCACGAATGGCAGAAGGGTGGCAAGATAGATGGCGTTCTTGAGTATGATGCTACACACATGAACAACGTTGGTTTCCGTCTCTTCAACGGTATCACCTTCGGTGCTTATGTAAACCTCTAAAAAATAGTTTTAGATTAGAATATAGACCTGCAGGCTTCGGCTTGCAGGTTTTTTTTGTTCCCAGTGTGGGAATAAAATTTTCCTGGTAAGGGAATATTTTGTGCCCGAAGTATAAAAAAATTATAAATAAAAGGTATAAACGAGTGGAGTTTGATATTTTTTTTCTAATTTTGTGCGCAAGAATTTAATCATTAGAAAAAAATATAACGATTATGGCAAATTTAGATTGGGGTAACCTGGGCTTTGGTTACCGTAAAACAAATTACAATGTTCGTTGCTACTATCGCGACGGCAAGTGGGGCGAAATCGAGACATGCTCCGAGGAGACTATTCCTATGCATATGGCTGCAACCTGTCTCCATTATGGTCAGGAAGCATTCGAGGGACTGAAGGCTTATCGTTGTCCTGATGGTAAGGTGCGCGTTTTCAGACCTGATGAGAATGCTGCCCGTCTGCAGTCAACATGTCGTGGTATCCTGATGCCAGAACTTCCTACAGAGAAGTTTATCGAGATGGTAGAGAAGGTCGTAAAGCTGAATGAGGAGTTTATTCCACCATACGAGAGTGGTGCAACTCTTTACATCCGTCCATTGCTTATTGGTACTTCTGCACAGGTTGGTGTTCATCCAGCTACAGAATATCTGTTCCTGATATTCGTAACACCAGTAGGACCATACTTCAAGGGCGGTTTCTCAACCAATCCTTATGTGATAATCCGTGACCACGACCGTTCTGCTCCTCTCGGAACAGGTATCTATAAGGTTGGCGGTAACTATGCTGCTTCCCTGCAGGCTAACAATAAGGCCCACGAGTTGGGATATGCTTGCGAATTCTATCTCGACGCAAAGGAGAAGAAATATATTGACGAGTGTGGTGCTGCTAACTTCTTCGGCATCAAGAATAACACCTATGTTACTCCAAAGTCAACATCTATTCTTCCTTCTATTACCAATAAGTCTCTCATGCAGTTGGCAGAGGACTTGGGCATGAAGGTAGAGCGTCGTCAGATACCAGAGGAAGAACTCGAAACCTTCGAAGAGGCAGGCGCTTGCGGAACAGCCGCTGTTATTTCTCCTATCTCAAAGATTGACGATTTGGAGACAGGTAAGAGCTATGTCTTTGGTGATAAGCCAGGTCCTGTTTCTGAGAAACTGTTCAATAAGCTTCGTAATATCCAGTATGGTATTGAACCAGATACCCACAACTGGACAAGAGTCGTAATAGGTTAGTGGGAAAGGGAAAATTAGCTAAGTTTGCTGATATGGAACGCTATGAGAATGTGTTCCAGTATCCATATTCCGTTGTCTCCGATGTTCCTTTTGATATGAAGGGATGTTGGAGACAACAGTATTTTCATAATGACAACCCGATAGTGTTGGAATTGGGATGTGGAAAAGGCGAATATACTGTAGGATTGGCAGAGCGCTATCCCGATATTAACTTCATAGGTGTTGACATCAAGGGAGCCCGTATGTGGACAGGTGCTACTGATGCTCTGGAAAAAGGTCTGAAGAATGTTGCCTTCCTGCGTACAAACATCGAGATTATCGACCGTTTCTTTGCCCCTGATGAGGTTCAGGAGATATGGCTCACATTTTCTGACCCACAGATGAAGAATCCTCGAAAGCGTCTGTCCAGCACATTCTTTATGGAAAGATACAGGCATTTCCTCGTTGATGGAGGAATAGTGCATCTGAAGACCGATTCCAATTTCCTCTTCACCTATACTTCATATATGGTTGACCTGAATAAGCTGCCTTTGCTTGAGCGAACCACTGATTTGTATGGTGAGCCAGAGAAAGAGGGTCTGCAGTTGCCGAGAGCCATTCAGACCTATTACGAATCGATGTGGAGGTCCCGTGGAATATCCATAAAATATATGTCTTTCCGCCTTCCTCACGATGGGGGACTCAGCGAGCCTGAGATAGAGATAGAACTTGACGACTATCGCTCTTATCATAGGGACAAACGTTCCAGTAAGACGACTGCGGTGTAGGGAATTAGGAATTAGGAGTTAGGTAATCGGCTCTGCCGCTTATACCTTTAGGTGTAAGAATTAGGAATTTGGAGATAAAGAAAAGTCATAAAGCTGATTTGGAACATCGTCGTCCGATGTTTTTTGCTATTGCCCTTGTTGGGGTGATAGCAGTATTTGCATTGGTGTTGTTCTTCCCCTATAAGAGCGTTGGCGAGATGTTGGAAGAGTCGTTTGATGACTATTCTATGGACCTTGACTTCAAGGCCAACAATCAGGATGATATGATTTCGGCTGCCCTTCCTAAGGAGGAAAAAATAGAGAAGGAATCCAATCAGCTGAATAAGGTTGACGAAACTCAGGAATTGGCTCCGGAGGACATTGATCCTGTCAAGACAGAAGAGGAAGAGAAACAAGAGGAAAAACAGGAGGAAGAAGAGAAGGAAGAGCCCATCAATCTTAATGATGCCGAGACGCTGAAGATTGTAGAGCAATTGCCCGAATACCCTGGTGGAATGGTGGAATTTATGAAGTGGCTCACTGCTATGCTGAAATATCCGGATGCTGCACTGAAACGTAAGATTGAGGGCAAGGTGATGGTGAGTTTTATTGTTAATGCCGACGGCTCCATCTCCGATATAAAACTGGTCCAAGGTGCCCATAAACTCCTTGATGATGAGGCCCTTCGTGTGGTTCGCCTGATGCCAAAATGGAAACCGGGCCTCGAAGAGGGCCGCCCATGCCGCACAATGATTTCAATACCAATAGTTTTTGAGATATAAGGTTTGTGCGCAATAATTTTCGTGCGCACGCGTTTCTTTAATCAGGAATGATACGTAAATTTACCATACTACTTCTTTTGCTCTGTTTTTGCCTCGCGAGCCCCGTTCTGGCTCAGGAGTCTCAAACAGTGTATAACTTTCTGCGAATACCCGAAAGTGCGCATGCTGCAGCATTGGGAGGAGACAATATATCCATCATAGAAGATGATGCTTCGCTGGCATTATCAAATCCAGCGCTGCTCTGTAGTGTGTCCTCGCAAACTGTTACTCTGGGATATATGAATTACATGTCCGGAGTAGGCATGTACACAGCAGGATATACCCATATCATCAATGATAAAGCAACTGTCGGAGGAACCATACACTATCTCAACTATGGCACCCTGAAAGAGTATAATGCCAACGACCAGGAGATGGGAACCTTCAATCCGTCGGATATCACGTTTGAGGCTATGCTGGGATATACCCTTACCAAACGTCTTGCCGGCGGTATCGGTGCAAAGTTCATATATTCCAAGATAGGATATTACAAGTCAACAGCAGCTGCCGTCGATTTGGGACTTAACTATTTCGATCCTAATCTCGACCTGTCGCTCTCTCTGGCAGTAAAGAATCTTGGCGGACAACTTTCGGCTTATAATGAAGACTATGAGTCTTTGCCCATCGATGTCCTCTTGGGAGCATCCTATCGCATAAAGAATTCACCATTGCGTGTGTCGCTGACCCTTTGTGACCTCAATCACTGGGACTATGCCTTCCTGCGTCATGCCTGCATAGGAGTTGACCTGATTCTTATTCCGCAGTTCTATATCGCTGCAGGATATAATGCCCGTCGCGCCCATTCTCTGAAGACGACAAATCTGAACGATAATACGTCCTCGGCACACGGAGCTGGATGGAATATCGGAGCAGGACTTCTTCTTGACCGTTTCAAGGTGAATTTCTCCTACGGAAAATATCATGTCAATTCTTCAAGTTTAATGTTTAATCTTGCATTCAATTTCTGATGGAAGAGAGAATAAATAAATATATCGAGAACTTACCCCTCAACATCGAACCAGACGGGCTTTATGCCCCAATTCGTTATACGATGTCCTTGGGAGGAAAGCGTCTGCGTCCGGCTCTTATGATGCTGGCCTATGAGTTGTGGAAAGATTCTGGTGAAGACATCCTCCCGCAGGCAGCAGCATTGGAGATGTATCATAACTGCACCCTTCTTCACGATGATGTGATGGACAATGCCGAGATGCGTCGCGGCAGACCTACTGTACACGTGAAGTGGGACGTCAATACAGCCATCCTTTCTGGCGATAATATGTTGTGCCTGTCAATGAAGATGATGGGCACAAATCCAGAGGTGCTGACAACGTTTATCAATACTACGATAGAGATAAATCACGGCCAGCAGTATGACATTGACTTCGAAAAGCGTGACGATGTTGCAGAAGAGGAATATATAGAAATGATACGCCTTAAGACTGCAGTCCTCATTGCTTGCGCCCTGAAGATAGGCGCATTGGAGGCTGGCGCTCCGAAGGAGGATGTAGAAAAAATTTATAATTTCGGCATCTCTTTGGGACTCGCATTCCAACTGCAGGACGATTACCTCGATGTCTATGGCGACCCAAAGACATTCGGTAAGAAAATAGGTGGCGATATCCTCTGTAACAAGAAGACCTATATGCTCATCAATGCTATGCGTCTGTCAGAGAATCACAATTGGCTGTATGCTGATTATGCTACTCCTGATGAAAAGATAGCAACCATAACTGGCATATACAACTCTCTTGGCATTGACAAACTTGCTACAGCCAAGATTGATGCTTATTATGTCGAAGCTCTCGAAATACTCGCAAGCATCAATTTGCCAGAAGAACGCAAAGCCCGGCTGAGGGAATATGCCTCAAAGATGATGATGCGACAGAAGTAAGCTATGTTCATCGATACCCACATACATCTTGACGGAGAAGAATTCCTCGAAGACCTCGACCAGGTTGTGGAACGTGCAACAGAGGCAGGTGCCGAAAAGTTGTTCGTACCAGGAATAAATCTCGACTCCATAAAGAGTGTTCAGGCGGTATGTGAGAGGTTTCCGGGCAAGTGCTATCCCATGATAGGCCTGCATCCCGAAGATGTCAAAGCCGACTGGGAACAGGTGCTCGACGAGATGGAGAAATCCATCATCCCCCAAGCCTTAGACCTTAGACCTTTGACCTTTGACCGGATTATCCCTTGGATAGCCATCGGCGAGGTGGGACTTGATTTCTATTGGAGCCGCGAATTTGAAAAAGAGCAGCTCTTGGCATTCGAACGTCAGGTGCAATGGGCAATAAAGTATAACCTCCCTCTGATGATTCATTGCCGTACAGCGCAGAATGAGTTGCTCGCTATCCTGAAGAAATATGCCTCGGAACCAACCTTGCGTGGTGTATTCCATTGCTTTACGGGCAACGAACAGGAAGCAAAGCGTTTCCTTGAATACGACAACTGGATGTTGGGAATAGGTGGAGTACTTACTTTTAAGAAGAGCAAACTGCCAGAGACCCTTCGTAATGTTGTTCCCCTGTCGCGAATTGTTCTTGAAACAGATGCACCATACATGGCCCCGGTACCATATCGTGGAAAGCGTAACGAGTCATCATTCATACCTTATATAATAAACACCCTTGCAGAAGTCTATTCCACCTCTGCTGAAAATATTGCTGACATAACAACCCAGAATGCGAAAACCGTTTTTACGATATAGCCTACAGATACTCCGTTCCCCGTTGTTCTTCCTGCTGGCATTCATGATGCTGGCAGCATCCTGTGATGAGGCAAGCATAGAGAAAAAAGGTGATAAAGCCCTTGCCCTTGGCGAATACTATGTTGCTGGCGAATACTATCGTCGTGCATATTCCAAGACGCCTGCAAAGGAGAAAGAACATCGTGGCAGACGCGCCTTGAAGATGGCTCGTTGTTTTAACCACATCAATAATACTACGAAAGCCTTGGGTGGTTATCGCAATGCTGTTCGCTATGGCACTATACTTGCTGCCGACCGCATTGATTATGCAAGGGCTCTGCTGAAGAATGGTGAGTATAAGACGGCATTGGCGGAATTTCAGCTGCTACTTGATTCGTTGGATAATGACACTACCACATTAAACGAAAGGCATTCACGCTATACTCCGGAACAGGCTGCTGTTTTGGTAAAGAATGGTATCATCTCTGCTACCAACGCTCCTCAGTGGAAGCAAGAAGGCTCTGCATATTCCGTAAAGCGAATGGACCTCTTCAATTCCCGTCGCGATGACTATTCCCCTTGTTTGGGTGGCGAAGATAATGATAAACTCTATTTCTCTTCTACCCGTAACGATGCCGAGGGCGATGAGCTGAGTGGTGTTACTGGTATGAAGGCGTCAGATATCTTTTTTTCCGAGAAAGACGATAAGGGCAAGTGGAGTAAGCCCGAACCAGTTGCTTCCGGATTGAATACTGCCTATGACGAAGGTGCCTGTTGCATCTCGTCTGATGGCAAAGAGATGTATCTCACCCAGTGTACCTTTGAAGATGCTGTTCCCCGTTATGCAAAGGTAATGATATCCAATCGTGCTGATGCTTCGTGGGGACAGGCAAAGGAGTTCCATCTGACTCGTGATACACTGTCTGCTTTTGCTCATCCTGCTATCTCTCCTGATAACGAATGGCTCTATTTCGTTTCCGATATGCCGGGCGGATTAGGGGGCTTGGACATCTGGCGCACACGCATCATGAATGGTATGGCTATGGGAGTAGAGAATGTTGGCGAACCAATCAATACTCCTGGTAATGAGATGTTCCCAACCTTCCGACCTAATGGCGACCTCTATTTCTCTTCTGACGGACACCCGGGAATGGGAGGCTTGGATATATTTATATATAAGGATAATAAAATTATCCATCCTGGATATCCCCTCAATAGTCAGGCGGATGATTTCGGTATGACCTTCGAGGGGGCTTATAATCGCGGCTATTTCTCTACCTCACGCAATGACGGCAGAGGTAATGACCATATATGGTGGTTTGAGAATCCGGAAGCGGTACAGCTTATTAAAGGTGTGATATATGAGATGGACGGCTACGGACTGCCCGATGCCGAAGCATATATCGTGGGCAGCGATGGCACCAATCAGCATTCGCTCGTAAAGAGTGACGGCTCTTTTGAATATGTCGCAAAGCCTGGTACAGATTATATCATCCTTGGCACCTGTGGCGGCTTCCTGAATCATAAGGAAGAGGTAACAGTTCCTGCCGACGTGAAGGAATCAGAGACATATTCTCTGCTCTTCCCCTTGGCAAATATCTCTGTTCCTGTGCTCATCGATAATATCTTCTATGAGTTTGGAAAGGCTCGCCTGTTGCCATCCAGCGCGCATGCTTTGGATTCCCTCGTGACGATGCTTAACGAAAACCCAAATATCACTATTGAGTTGTCCGCTCATACAGACTTCAGAGGCTCTAATGAGTTTAACCAAAAGCTCTCACAACAACGTGCCGAGTCAGTTGTTAACTATCTCATTTCCAAAGGTATAGCAGCAGACCGTCTGACACCAGTCGGTTATGGCGAAGAGAATCCGAAACGCATCCGAAAGAAGGTTGCTGACCACTATCCTTGGTTGAATGAAGGTGATGTGCTGACAGAGGAGTTTATCAGCAAACTCAAGCCCGACGAGCAGGAAACCGCCAATGCCCTCAACAGACGCACAGAATTCAAGGTTCTCCGCACAACATATAATATGTTCGACGAAAACGGCAATCTGAAGAATATTCCGAAACCACGCAAACCACAAGTGGAAGAAGAACCAACCTCAGAAGACGAGTTCTATTTTGACTTCCAATAAGGTCTGCTCGGCATTGCCGAGGTCAAAGGTCTAAGGTCAAAGGTCAAAGGTCAAAAGTCTAAGGTCAAAGGTCAAAGGTCAAAAGTCTAAGGTCAAAGGCTTAAACTCTTAAACTCTTAAACTCTTAAACCATTAAACTCTTAAACTATCTTTAAACTTTAAACGTTAAACTTTAAACGTTACCCCATTGCTTCCAGAGGAATTCATAACATACACCCGCGAATTGTTTGGTGAGGCCGTATGGCAGCAATACCTACATTCCTTCGATGAGCCCGCTCCTGTTTCTGTGAGGCTCAACCCCTTCAAATCCCTTCCGTCTCTCACCTCTTACCTCTTACCTCTTGCAGACCCCGTTCCCCATTGTAAGGATGCCTATTACCTCACGGAGCGTCCTAACTTCACCCTCGACCCTCTGCTGCATGCAGGAGCATATTATGTGCAGGAAGCATCGTCAATGTATCTTGACAAGGTCATTCGCGAGGAACTGTCAACTTTCAACTATCAGCTTTCAACTGTTCTTGACCTTTGTGCTGCTCCAGGTGGTAAGTCAACATTGCTGCGTGCAGCCCTTCCAGAAGATGTAAAACTGTTCTCCAACGAGCCTGACCGTAAGCGTGCTAATATCCTTGTGGAGAATATGCAGAAGCAAGGCCACCCAAATGTCGTTGTTACCAATAATTACGCGAGTGACTATAAGAAGTCGGGCCTTCTCTTCGACCTTATCCTTACCGATGTACCATGCTCCGGCGAGGGAATGTTTCGCAAAGACCCTGCAACCATTAAGGAATGGAGTGTGCAGAATGTTATGAAATGTCAGCAGCTGCAACGCTCTATTATCAGCGATATATGGGATTGCCTGCGTCCTGGCGGCATACTCATCTATTCTACCTGTACGTTCAATCGTCATGAGGATGAAGAGAATATAGAGTGGATAAAGGACAATTTCGAGGCAGAAGAGATACTTCCTGCAAAGCGTTTCATACCTGGTGTCGATAGGGGAGAAGGACTGTTTATGGCTGTCCTCCGCAAGATGTCAACAGATGTCACCATTTCACGCCAGAATATGCAAGCACTCCGTATCCTGTCACCTATCAACTCTCAACTCTCAACTGTCAATTGTCAATTGTCAATTAATCATGCTGAGGCCCTGTCCATCGCAACTCCAAAAGATGCGTATCCACGAGTGGAGTTAAGCCGTGAAGATGCCTTGAAATACCTCCATCGCGAGTCCCTGATTCTGCCAGAAGAGACACCACGCGGTTATGTCATCGTAACATATCAGAACCTCCCCCTTGGCTTTGTAAAAAATATCGGCACCCGTGCCAATAACCTATATCCCAAAGAATGGAAAATCCGCAATCTGTAGCCCCCACCAAATGGGTTGCCTGCTGGGGCAATGCCACCTCTATAACAGACCGTCGTGAAGCCGTCTATGCAAAAGACCTCACCCTGCGTTATCCTATCAGAATGTGTTTCAGCGGCAGTATGCTACGCTTCCGTTTCTCAAATCTCACAGGAACGGAACCCGTTACCCTGACAAAAGTCTTTGTCAACCATACCCCTATCACCTTTGGTGGAGATACCTCTGTCACCCTTCTTCCAGGCAAGGAGGTTGAGAGCGATGCTATCACTATCGCTGTCAGTCGTGGTGATGTCGTAGATATCAGTTTCTATCTTGCAGGATACACCCAGATGAATAGCGGCACACTCATCATAGGGCCGCTGTCAAAGGGCTCTTATGCCTATGGTGACTATGCTGAAGCAGACGAACTGCCCCTTGACCTCACACGTCATACCAACTGGTTTTATTTCCTCAACACCATCGACATCCTTACGTCTGCCGACAATCACGCGATAGTATGCTATGGCGATTCCATTACGGCGCAGTCGTGGCCCGATTATATGGCACAGCAAGCCTTTTGCACCAATGCCTCTATCATACGTCGTGCTGTCAGCGGAACACGCATACTGAGGCAGTATGACTGCATCACATATCAGGCTTATGGCTTGAAGGGCGCTACCCGTTTTCCTATCGAGATGAATGTGGCAGGAGCTACCGATGTCATCATCCAGCATGGTATCAACGATATCATCCATCCTGTCGGTACCGATGTCAATCCCTTCCGTCCTTGGAGCGACCTTCCGACAGTGGAAGAGATGGAGAATGGAGTAGAGAATATTTATGTCAAACCAGCCAAGGCAATGGGCCTGAAGGTATGGAGCGGCACCTTGCTGCCAATCTTCGGCTGGCGCACATATAACGAAGAGCGCGAGCAGATGCGGCAGAAGTTTAATGAATGGCTTCGCACCTCACCAATCTTCGATGGCTGCATAGACTTCGATGCAGCAGTACGTAGTGTTACCAATCCTAAAGCTTTCGCAGACGGCTTTGACAGCGGTGACCACCTGCACCCCAGCGAACGCGCCTACGAAGCAATGGCCCACGCCGCCATTCATAAGCTGATACGCTACATGCCCCGCTACGACCACGAAGAGCAGTTTTAATAACCCTTAACCCTTAACCCTTAACTCTTAGCTCTTAGTTCTTAGCTCTTAGTTCTTAGCTCTTAGTTCTTAGCTCTTAGTTCTTAGTTCTTAGCTCTTAGTTCTTAGCTCTTAGCTCTTAGCTCTTAGTTCTTAGCTCTTAGCTCTTAACTCTTAACTTTTAATTGACTTCCTCCATACTTACAGCTCTGCTATGTTGCTTCTTTACAGGAGCCTTTGCGCAGCAGCGAGATAAATATGAGTTCGAGCGTAATCTGCCTGTCTATGCTGATTCGTTGCTCCAAGACCTCACCTATCCGTTAGCGTGGGGAAATAGTCCTATTAAGGATTTCAAGAAGTGGAAGGAGGCAGCACGCCAAAAGGTCTTCGACTGCATGCTGATGCCTCCACCTGAGGCTCCGCATATGGAAGCGACGGTACTCTTCGAGGAGCATCGCAATGGATATACGGCAAGGAAGATAGAGATTCGTCTCAGCCGCTATTATACCGTTCCGGCATATGTGCTGATACCCGATGGCAAAGGACCATTCCCTGCTATCAATATCCTTCACGATCATGGTGCCCATCTGTTTATTGGCAAGGAAAAAGTTATTCGCCCACTCAGTTGTGAAGCCCCAGCTGTTATCAAGGATGCCGAGGAATGGGTGTCAGGTTATGGCGGACAGTTCTTTGGCGATTATCTGGCGCAGCATGGCTATGTGGTCTTTTCTGCTGATGCACCGATGTGGGGTGAGCGCGGACAGAAAGAAGGTCCTAAACGTGAGAAATACGATGTTATAGCAGGTAATATGATGATGTATGGCATCGACCTGTCTGCCTATATGACCTATGATGACATCCGCGGTACGGAATTTCTTGCTCAGATGCCGGAGGTAGATGCCGACAGGATAGGGTGTACAGGTTGGTCAATGGGAGCCTATCGTGCATGGATGTTGGCAGCCCTCTCTGACCGTATCAAGGCTGCCAGCGCCATCTGTTGGATGGTGACAACAGACGAGCAGCTCAGCTTTAAATATAAACGTACCGAGAATGGTGGCTTTGCCAATTGTCTGCCAGGTTTGCGTCGATGGCTTGACTATCCCCATATCGCTTCCATAGCGTGTCCTAAGGCTATGCTCTTCATCAACGGAAAGCAGGATAAGTTATTCCCCGTTGCAGGGGTTGAGAAAGCCTTCCGCATTATGCACGACACCTGGAAGAGTCAAGGTGCAGACGACAATCTCGAAACAGAACTGTGGGATATTCCCCATAGCTGCCCAATAGAAGCCCAACAACGCACCCTACAGTTCTTCCAAAAACATTTGAAGTAATTCTCAACTCACCGCTTGGCTTGTCCGCTTTCACCGCTCGGCTTGTCCGCTTTTACAAAGGGTTTGTTCGCCCGACTAAAAGAAAGGGTTTGTACGCCCGACTGAAAGAATTTTCACTATTTGTTTAAATAATTATTCTTTCATTTTTTCATTTCTTCATTCTTTCATTCGCCACCAACCTACTAAGCCACTAAACTAATTACTCTCCACTCTCAACTTTATAACTGACTATACACTATAAACTATAAACTCTAAACATTAAATCATAGGGGGAGTAGTAAAACGCAAAAAACTTATTTTTTGAAAAATATTACCTTTTTCTTTGTTGTATTGGAAAAAAATTGTAACTTTGCAGAGATATTCATCTACTGACAAGAAAAGTATAATAAGATATATGGCAACGATGAAAGAACGTGCTGAACTGCATAAGACGATATGGAAGATAGCTAATGATCTGCGCGGTAGCGTGGACGGATGGGAGTTTAAGGCTTACGTCTTGGGCTCTATCTTCTACAGGTTTATCTCCGAAAATATCTGCGACTACTTCAATGGTCGCATGCATGAGGCCGGCTATGCAGACTTTGACTATGTGAAGATGAGTGATGCAGAGGCAGAAGGTGGTCGTACTGATGCCATACAGACAAAGGGTTTCTTTATGTTGCCTTCGCAGCTGTTTCAGAATGTCGTAAAACATGCCGACAAGGATGAAAACCTCAACGAGCATCTTACGGAGATATTCCATAGCATTGAGGCATCTGCTGTTGGCACTCCTTCAGAAGATGACCTGCGTGGTCTGTTCAGCGACTTTGCCGTAGATAACACCAAGATAGGTGCCACAGTGATAGCCCGCAACCAGCTGCTTGTGAAGGTGCTGAAGGCTGTTGACGATATGGATCTTGGTTCGCGTTATGACGATACCGACAACGACACCTTTGGCGATACCTACGAATTTCTGATGCAGATGTATGCATCGTCAGCAGGCAAGAGCGGTGGCGAATTCTTCACCCCGCAGCAGGTTTCGGAGCTGTTGGCTCGCATTGCTGCCCACGACAATCCCAACATCCAGAAGGTCTATGACCCAGCATGTGGCAGTGGTTCGCTGTTGCTGAAGTTTGCCAAGACTGTTGGTAAGGAGAACCCTAACCTACAGTATTTTGGTCAGGAGGTGAATCCAACGACCTACAACCTCTGTCGAATAAATATGTTCCTGCACAATGTGAACTACGACAACTTCGACATTCGTCTGGAGGACACCCTTCTGAAGCCCCAGCACATGCAGGATGCTCCCTTTGATGCCATCGTCTCCAATCCCCCATATTCCCTGAAGTGGGTGGGCAAAGACAATGCCATTCTTATCAACGACGAGCGCTATGCTCCAGCAGGAGTGCTGGCGCCCAAGAGTGCTGCCGACTTGGCTTTCACGATGCACATGCTTTGGCACCTCAGCGAAAAAGGAACAGCTGCAATAGTAGAGTTCCCCGGTGTGCTATATCGTGGCGGTGACGAAAAGAAGATACGCCAGTATCTCGTAAAGAACAACTTCGTAGATACAGTTATCCAGTTGCCTGCCAACCTCTTCTTTGGCGTAGGCATCGCTACCTGTATCATCGTCCTGAAAAAGAGTGCAAAACGCGATTCCTCAGTCCTCTTTATCGATGCCAGCAAGCTATTTCAGAAGGACGGCAACAAGAACATTCTTCTTCCAGAGCATCAGGACAAGATTATGGAGCTGTTTGCTAACCGCAAGGATGAGCAATACCTTGCCAAACTGGTGAAGAATGACGACATCTTAGAGAATGATTGCAATCTCAGCGTCAGCAGCTATGTAGAACAGGAAGATACTCGCGAAGTCATCAACATCACGGAGGTTAATGCCAAACTCAAAGCGTTGGTTTCCGAAGGCAATGAGCTGAATGCCAAAATCGCAACCATCATAAAAGAATTAGGAGAGTAGAATATGGTGGAGTGGAAGAAATTAGGAGAGGTGTGTGAAACGATTACACCCCCAAAGAAATTGGAGAAGGAGCTATATGGAGTCAATGGAGCATTTCCAATTATTGACCAAGGCCAAAAAAATATTGTAGGGTACACTAATGATGAAACATCCTTAGTGCCAAATGATGAATATATTCTCTTTGGTGATCACACAAGGTATGTAAAATACTTTAATGGTAGTTTCGCTCAAGGAGCAGATGGTCTAAAAATATTAAAAGCGGCAAATGGCATTTTGCCTCGTTATTTCTTCTTTTCATTTGAAAACGTTGATGTACCAAGCAGAGGATATAGTAGGCATTGGTCAATAGCGAAAGAGCTCATCATCCCCATCCCTTCTCTTGAAGAACAGACTCGGATAGTGGGAATTCTTGATACCTTCACTTCTGCAATAGACAACCTAAAGGAGCAGATAGCCCAGCGAAGAAAACAATACGAATATTATCGTGACCAACTCCTTGACCTCGAAGGAAAAGAAGGGGTGGAGATGAAGACGTTGGGAGAGGTGTGTGAGATAAAGGGAAGGATTGGTTTTAGGGGATATACAAGAGAAGATCAAGTAGAAGAAGGGGAAGGTGTTATTTCGTTGAGCCCAGGTAATATAGAAAACGGGCAAATGGTGTATAAAGGTTGTACATATATTACTTGGGAAAAATACGAAGAATCACCTGAAATAAAAACTTATGATGGTGACATCTTATTTTGTAAAACGGGATCAACGGTTGGTAAAGTAGCTATGGTAAAAGAATTGCCATGCGAAGCTACCATAAACCCTCAGTTAGTGGTATTGAAAAATATCACCATAGATTCTAAATTCTTAAATTATATTCTTGGCACTTACACGATACAATCTACAGTAAAACGATTGGCTGGTGTAGGCTCTGTGCCAAATATTTCTCAAGAGAAATTAGAAAATCTTAAAATCCCCCTCCCACCTCTCTCCGAGCAGCAGCGCATTGTCTCTATCCTTGATACTTTCGAGGCCTCTATACAGAACTTGGAAGCACAGCTGAAGCAGCGCGAAAAGCAATATGAATATTACAGGAACAAGCTCCTGACGTTTGAGAGAGAGAACGAGAATGCCAGTTAGAACGAGAAGGCCAGTTAGAACGAGAAGGCTTAGTAAAAACCAGAATGCCTAGTTAAAACCAGTATGACTAGTTAAACTAGTAATTTTAATCATTAAGAAAACGAAAACATGACAGCTCAAAATAACAACGTTACGGGCGCCAAGCCGCTGCCGAAGGTGCTGCTCAACGAAGTGCAGTATCAGGACCTCTACTTCTATCAGAAGACAGAGGTGCTCTATGCGCTGACCTTCCACTTTGCGAAGCGGTTTCTCGCGAGCAAAGGCGACCGTACCGTTGACCAGATGATACAGGCAGCCCGTTCAGGCAAGCAGAACATCATCGAGGGCCTTGCTGACGGCATGACATCGACGGAGACACAGCTGAAGCTGCTCAACGTCGCCCGCGCCTCGCTAAAGGAGCTGCGTGCCGACTATGAGGACTACCTGCGCACCAGAGGGCTGACATTCTGGGAAGCCTCGCACCCACGCTATGACGAGATGCTGGGCTTCTGTCGCAAGCATAACAAGGTGAGCGACTACGAGCCCTTCTTCAGTCGCTGGGGCGACGAAGAGATATGTAACATTGCCCTGACCCTGCTACACATGACCGACAGGATGATGAAGACCTATCTGAGCGGTCTGGACCAGCAGTTCGTGACGCAAGGCGGCATCAAGGAGCGCATGTATGCCGCCCGCACAGGCTACAGGAAAGGCATCGACGAGGAGCTGCAGCGCCTCAGAGACGAGAATAAGGCCCTGCGTCAGCAGGTGCCGATATTGGAGCAGCGCATCGAGGAACTCGAGCGCGAGAAACGTCACCTTGAGGTCGAGCTGATGAAAGCCAGAGAGAGGAGAGGCTAGTGAGACTAGTTAGAACTAGTAAAACTAGCAAGAACTAGGGCTGGCGCGACAAAGGGAGACTAGCAAGAACTATGGCTGGCGCGACAAAGGGAGACTAGGAGGAACCAGTGAGACTAGTGAGACTAGTTAGAACTAGTTTAAACTAGTTAGAACTAGCTAAAAAAAAGAACCTATGACAGACGATTATAAAATCATAGTAGAAGAGAAGAACCAGACGGTGATGGCCCACTATGAGGTGGAGGCCAAGGCGGATGGTGGCTATCAGAGCGAGGCTCGGCTGGAGGCTGAGTTTATCAAGCAGTTGCAGAGCCAAGGCTATGAGTATGCCAAGCAGGTGAAGGATGAAGCATCGCTTTTAGAGAACCTCCGTAAGCAGCTGGAACTGCTCAACGACGTAACCCTCAGCGACAGCGAGTGGGCGCGTCTGCTACCTATGATTTCTAACGACCAGATGACCATTCTGGACAAGACAGAGATGATACAAGGCAAGGGCTACATCCTGAGCCTTAAGATGGACAACGGCAGAGAGAAAAATATCAAGATTCTCGATAAGGGCAACATCTATAACAATCGTCTGCAAGTCATCAACCAATATGCCACAGACGCAGGAACCTACAAGAACCGCTACGATGTGACAGTATTGGTGAACGGTCTGCCCCTGGTTCACATAGAACTGAAGAAGAGAGGTGTGAACATCAAGGAGGCCTTTAACGAGATAAACCGCTATCAGCGCGACTCCTTCTGGGCAGGAAGGGCAATGTTTGACTTCATACAGATTTTCGTCATCTCGAACGGCACAGAGACAAAATACTACTCAAACACCACACGATTCGCCAGAGAAGACGAGACTGCCAAGGGACAGAAGAAACGCAAGCAAGACGGCAACACCTTTGAGTTTACGTCATACTGGACAGATCAGGAGAACAATCTGCTGACAGACCTGAGGGACTTTACCACAACATTCTTTGCCAAGCACACCATACTGAACATACTGACAAAGTATTGTGTCTTTAATGTGGAGAAGCAGTTGCTGGTGATGCGACCCTACCAGATAGCAGCAACAGAGAAGATACTGCTGCGCATACAGACAGCCCTTTATAACAAAGACTGGTTAGGCACGACGAAGGCAGGCGGCTTTATATGGCACACCACAGGCTCGGGTAAAACGCTGACATCATTCAAGACAGCACAGTTAGCATCAAGGATAGAAGGCGTGAAGAAGGTGCTCTTCGTGGTGGACAGGAAAGACCTTGACTATCAGACCATGAAGGAGTATGACAACTTCGAACCCAACTGCGCCAACTCTAACAGCTCGTCAAAGATACTGCTGAAACAGATGAAGGATGATAATGCCAACATCATCATCACCACCATTCAGAAGCTGTCGAAGCTGATGAAGCCTAACATCTATGACAGCGATGAGAAACTGCGGGAGATACTGACGAAGGAGAATATCGTCATGATATTCGACGAGTGTCACAGAAGTCAGTTTGGCGACATGCATAAGGACATCACCAAGAGGGTGAAGAAATACATGATGTTCGGCTTTACAGGCACTCCTATCTTTGCCATTAACGCAAGTGCCGGCAGTAAGTATAAGACGACCGCGCAGCTGTTTGGCGGAGAGCCAGACGAAAAGGGCAAGCCGACAAAGCCGCTGCACTCATATACCATCATTGATGCCATCAGAGACCATAATGTGCTGAAGTTCCATGTGGACTATGAAAGCACCATGAAGATGAAGGAAGGTACTGACAACAAAATGGTGTGGGGCATAGACACGGAAAAGGCACTTCACGACCCAAGGAGAATCAGCATTATCTCCAACTACATCATAACCCACTTTGACATCAAGACAAAGCAGGGAGCAGAAGCCTTCGGCCTCCTGAAACTGACCAACGTGGCAGATGTAGTGAAGAAGGGCAAGAAGGCAGAAGAGAAGAAGGAGAGAGTAAAGACAAGAGGCTTTAACTCGATACTTGCCGTAGATAGCGTCAAGGCAGCCATACTATACTATAACGAACTGAAGCGACAACTACAGGAGCCAGGAGCGCCAAATCTGCGCATAGCAACGATATACACCTATTCACCCAACGAGGAAGAGGTGGACGAATGTGGCTTTGAGGAAGGCGAGAATCCAGAGAATGTGGACGACCTTGACATACAGTCACGAGAAGCCCTACAGAAGGCTATAGATGACTATAACGCGATGTTTGGCACCAGCTATAGCACGGAAGGTGACTCGTTCCAGAACTACTATAAGGATGTGTCTTTGAGAATGAAGAATAAGGAGATAGACATCCTGATAGTAGTGGGTATGTTCCTGACAGGTTTTGACGCAAAGACACTCAATACACTCTGGGTAGATAAAAACCTGAAGATGCACGGTCTGCTGCAAGCCTACAGCCGCACAAACCGCATACTGAATACCGTAAAAGACTGTGGTAACATAGTATGCTTCCGCAATCTGGAAGAGGCCACGGACAAGAGCCTCAGAGTATTTGGCGACAAGGATGCCGGAGGACTGGTATTCATGAAATCATTTGCGGAATACTACAAGACAGGCTACAAAGACGACAAGGGCACAGACCATAGGCCATACGTGGAACTGGCAGACAAACTGCTGGCAGAATATCCTGTTGAGAAGATACCATCAATAATAGATGAAGAGCAAAAGAAAGATTTCATCAGACTGATGGGGGAGATATTGAGACTCAGGAACCTTTTGAGTGCCTTTGACGAATTTACACCTGAGAAGCAAATCGTCGGTCCGATGACGCTTGCCGACTACCTTGACTGGTATAACACAATATATGAAGGTATCAGGCATGGGCAAGGTGGCAAGAAGGAGACTATCAATGACGATATAGTCTTTGAGATGGAACTGGTGAAACAAGTGCAGATAAACATCAGCTATATCCTGAAACTGGTACAGAAATATCATGACTCTAACTGCGAAGACAAGACCATCGTCATACAGATACAGAAGCAGATAGGCGCCAGCCCCGACATGCGTGACAAGCGTGAGCTGATAGAGCAGTTTATAGAGCGCATGACACCTGAGAAGGGTGATGTGGATATAGACACGGAATGGGAACAGTATGTGGCTCAGGAAAAGAGAAAGCAACTGGAGGCTATCATCAAGGAAGAAAACCTGAAACACGATGAGACCTTCGGCTTTGTAAAGAGAGCCTTTGCTGACGGATATATAACAGAAACAGGTACAGGCATAGCAAAGATATTGCCACCAGCAAATCCCTTCCTGCCTGAAAGCGGCGAGAAAAAACAGAAGGTAATAGACAGACTGAAGGAGTATCTGCGAAGATTCCTGAATACATCAAACTATGACGACTTTGATGTAAAGGAAACGTCTCCATCCAAGACAAAAACTATGGAGATAAGGCTTGTTCCAGAAGGCTCTATATTGACGGAGATACTTCCTGATACGGAAGAGCGTCGCCTGATACATAATATGATGGCACTTGATGAAGGAACAACAATACTGCAGATTGTTGCAGAATGTCAGAAGGAATTTCAGGAAAAATATTTCAGCATGAAGCAAAAGGAATGGCTGCATCTGATAAGAGACTATGTAAGAAACATCACACAACGTCCAGACCTTCAAGATAACGAAGTCTTCACGTTTAAAGTGGCATAAAAATAGGGCTCACCCTTCGGGGGGGCTTTATTAGTTAAGAGTTAAAAGATAAGAGTTAATAGTGAAAAAGGCACCTTTCTTGCCCTGAAAAATGCTGTAGGCTTCTCCTATGCTACGCCTATCCTACGCCTATGCTACGCCTATCCTACGCTTATGCTACGCCTATACTCCACGGAGGAGCTTAGGAGCTGGGAAGAGTGAGGGTGATAACTAAGAGCTAAGAACTAATAGCTAAGAGCTGTAGGGAGGGGCATTTTTGTATTTAATGTAAAAAAAATCCTCAAATATTTGGTAGTCTCAAAGATTTTGATTACCTTTGCACCCGCAAAACCAACATGGTGCCCGTAGTTCAGTTGGTTAGAGCGTCAGATTGTGGTTCTGAATGTCGTCGGTTCGAGCCCGACCGGGCACCCCAAAAAGAAGACATCGCTTTTCAGCGATGTCTTCTTTAGTTTAGAGTTTAGAGTTTTAGTTTTAGTTTTCGTTATCGTCATCGTTAACGTACGAAGTTCAGAAATTATATCCTACAAAGACGTATGTGGTTCCTAAGATGTTGCGATTGACGACTTTGCCGTTGCCTGACTGATAATAGAACATAACGCCTTGGGCTCCACAAAACCAAGGGCCGTTGTTCCATAGTATGGCAACGCGGGCATTGGCATTGAAGGCAAGGTAACTATTAGCCCAGTTGTTGATGTTCTTAAAGATGTCGGAGGATGATTCCGGTTTCTGGGAATCGGCCTTATGAAAGAGTGCTCCGATGCCACCTGTCAGCTCGCCTGCTGCTAACCAATTGCGAGAGAAGACCCAGTTGTAGCCATAGCCTGCCGTAAGGGTTATCTCGTTGTTCTTCTGGGTGCCTGTTACAGCATTTGTGGGAAGATGGGTGCCATAGGTATTGTTGATGATGTTTGTCAGTCTGTCCCAATCTACTGTTATGCGATTGTGGGCATAGGCGGCTCCGAGAAGCAGGGAACCGGCTGACTTCAGCTGACGATTGGTCTGCGAGAAGGCTGCCTGATGGCTGTACTTCTTGTAGTTGGTGACGTAATAGAAATTGATGCGTGACATTCCGACATTGATGCCGTCGAAGGGCAGGTCGTGGAGGTCTGCAGAATAGTTGACGTCATTCATGATGAGTCGTTTGATGTTGTAGTTTCCGCCTACACGACGATAGAAGAGGTCTAAGCCGAAGGCAGAGGAATAGATAGAACCAGAAAGGTCGATGTCATCATGATTGAAGAGAGACTTGATGTCGATATTATATCCGAAGAAGGCGAAGCGCCATCCGAAGAATGGTCCGATGCGTGTACGCACCTTTGGAGCTACACGAAGGAAGAAATCGTCGCCATTATCGATTTCGTACATCTCGAAGCGATTGGTCAACTGTACCTCAGCGCACCAGTTGTAGAAGTCCTGCACCTCGATATATGTAGTATCGCGAGGAGGGGAGAATATCCTGTCGAGAAAACGATAGGTGCGCTTGAAGATATTATCCTTTTTGCGAGGCTCTGCCTCCGAATTGACAGTTGATAATTGACAATTGACAATTGATTGAGAGTTGAGAGTGGTGTCTTGTTGGTTTTCGACGGCAAGGGAATCAATATGGGCAGAAGCACATATTGCGAATAGAGAGAAGAGGAAAGTAGAAAACAGTTTACTCAAAACTTCTTCAATATTTTGTCTAATACCCAGTTGGTCGGCGTGGCGCTAAGCGAGGTGCATTGGCAGTCGCTCCTTCCTTGCAGGGTTGCTACAACATCCTGTATGAGGGGCTGTTGTACGTATTTGGGATTTTCGATAACGATTTTCTCCACACCATCAGAGGTGTGGAGGCTTATTGGTGTATAGTCGAAAACGGAGAATGACAGGATGCCTTCGGAGCCTATGAGTTCGATGCGGTCTTCGCGTCCTGATTCGTGTCCTGAAAAACACCAGGAACCGCTTCCTGGCAAACCGCTCTCGAATTGGTAGCAGGCACTTACGGTATCTTCTGCCTGATAGAGGCCTCCTCTGTTGCAGGAATATCCACGGGCATAGACGATAACGCCAAAGAATTGCTGGAGGATATCAAACTGATGAGGGGCGAGGTCGTAGAAATATCCACCTCCTGCAATATCCGGCTGTATGCGCCAGGGACGCTGGTCGGGGGCATTGTAATCCACCTGACGAGGAGGGCATGCAAAACGTATCTGCACATTAAGCACCTTACCGATGCGTCCTTCGTCAAGCAATTGGCGTACCTTCTGGAAATAAGGCAGATAGCGGCGATAGTAGGCTACGAAGCAGGGCACATGTGTTTCTGCAGACACGCGATTGATGCGAGCACAGTCATCATAAGAGGCTGCCAGGGGCTTCTCTACATAGGCGGGCTTTCCTGCTCGCATAGCCATAATGGCATAGGTGGCATGCGAAGAGGGTGGGGTGGCAATATAAACGGCATTAACGTTGGGGTCGTCAACAAGGGCCTGTGGATCGGTGTACCAAGTGGCGATACCGTGACGTTCAGCATAGGAGCATGCTTTGTCGGCATTGCGGCTCATGACAGCCACAAGTCTTGAACCCTCAACTTCGTTAAAAGCAGGTCCGCTCTTCTTTTCGGTTACCTCACCGCAACCGATTACTCCCCAACGGATTTCCCTCACTATTATTTCTTCTCTTCTTTTTTGGTGGAACCTTTCTTGTATGCTTTGTTCAGACCTTTGACAATTTCGTCTGTAATGTCGATACCCTTGTTTGCATAAAGGATATTGTCACCACTCTTAGAGAGAATCATAGTATATTTTTTATCCTTATTATATTTATTAATGAAGTTCTGCAGAGAATCATGCAGCGCCTCATTAAATTTTGCTGTCTCGTTCTGGAACTCGGCTGACAGACGTGCCTGAAGTGCCTCAAGGTCGGCATTCTGCTTCTGAAGGCTTGCCTGAATCTGCTCTGCCTGCTCACGAGTGTAAGCATTCTGTTGCAACTTCTGCTGGAAATTAGCAGCAGCTGACTGCAGAGCCTGACCCTTCTGCTGAAGAGTGCTCTGGATGTTCTGACTCTTCTTTTCGAGAATCAATGAATACTCCTTGCAGAACTCATACTGTGTCATGATAGAGTCAACCTCAACATAAGCAATCTTGATGGTTGAAGGAACTTGTTTCTTCTCTTCAGTAGAACTGTCTGCTTTTGGAGAGTTGTCACAAGAAGCGAGTGAAAAAAGGGCTACGACTGCTGCAGCAATAGCGCTAAAAGTAGATGTTTTTGTCATTTTTATATTAAAAGATTTTGTTAATTGCGTCATTTTTACTAATTTTGCATGCAAATGTACGAAAAAAGTTTAAGAGTAGAGAAGAGAGTGAGATTAAAGATTGTCGTTTTTTAGTTTAATTAAGAAATTGTAATTGTGAATTATGAATTATTAAACCCCAAAGACGTATTTCTGTTTTTTGGAGAGATAAATAAGATACCTCGTCCCTCAAAACATGAGGAGAAGATGATATCCTTTTTGCAGGACTTTGGTAAGCAACGTGGCTTGGAGACTATTGTCGATGAAACAGGCAATGTGTTGATAAGAAAACCTGCCACTCCTGGTAAGGAGAATAAGCCCACCTTGACGATACAGAGTCATATGGATATGGTGTGTGACAAGTTGGTGGATAAGGAGATTGACTTCATGACTGACCCTATTGTAGCTTATGTGGCAGATGCTGATGGTAAGCCAAATGCTAATGGCGAATGGCTTACTGCAGATGGTACCACCTTGGGTGCTGATGATGGCATAGGATGTGCTATGGAATTGGCTATTCTTGATTCGAAGACAATAGAACATGGTCCGATAGAATGTCTCTTCACACGTGACGAGGAAACAGGTTTGACAGGAGCGAACAACCTAAAGTCGGATATGTTGCGCAGCAATTATCTCCTGAACCTCGATTCGGAGGACGAGGGGCTGTTCTATGTTTCATGTGCAGGAGGAAAGACTACAACAGCCATCTTCAACTTTGAAAGAGAAGATGCCGACAAGACAAAGCGTTGGTTCTTCATGGAGGTTAGTGTGAAGGGCTTGACGGGCGGCCATAGTGGCGACGACATAAACAAAAAGCGTGCAAACTCAATAAAACTGCTGAGCCGCTTTATATACATGGAGCAGCAGAAGATGCCCGTTTGTATAGCAGAATTTAATGCTGGAAAGCTGCATAATGCTATACCACGAGACGGAAGAGTTGTTGTTGCTGTTCCATTCACGGAGAAGGAAACGGTAAGGGCCGACTGGAATGTGTACTGTGCAGAAGTGGAAGAAGAGTTCCATGTTACAGAACCCACAATAGAGTGGCACATGGAAAGCACAGAACCAGTGAAGGTAATGCCTTTCAATATTGGTGTACGCTTGATACATGCTCTTCAGGCTGTTCATACAGGAGTATTTTCAGTAGTTCAAGATACTATGCTGGGAGAGATTACAGAGACATCATCAAACCTCGCTTCTGTACAGACGGAAGAGGGAAAATGTGTAGTTGTAGCTTCGCAGAGGAGTTCGGTAATGAGTAACCTGAAGAATATGGTGAATACTGTTCGTGCAGTATTCGAATTGTCAGGTGCCGACGAAATAATACATAATGACGGCTATCCAGCATGGAAGATGCGACCAGACAGTCATATAAGGGAGGTGGCGCAGAAGTGTTACAAGAACCTGTATGACAAAGAGCCAAAGATAATTGGCATTCATGCAGGTCTGGAGTGTGGTCTGTTTGCTGAGAGATATCCTAACCTCGATATGCTCTCAATGGGTCCGACAATGCGAGGGGTGCATTCGCCTGACGAAAGGCTGCATATACCATCGGTAGAAAAGGTGTGGAAATTGGTATTGGAAATATTAAAGGAAATCTGATGAAGAAATATTGTTTAGATATGACAGTGAGCCAGGTGGTGCATATCAATGAGAAGTATGTACTGCTGAAGTTGACTCATAAAGATACTCTTCCCGAGATGTTTCCGGGACAATTCGTAGAGGTGAGAGTGGATGGTTCTCCAACAACATTCCTCAGGCGTCCGATATCAATAAATAATGTTGATATGGAACGTAACGAACTGCATCTGCTTGTAGCGTGTATCGGAGACGGAACAAAGCGTCTTGGTATGCTGAAGGAAGGGGAAACAGTAAATGTTGTTCTGCCACTTGGAAAAGGTTTCTCTGTGGAGAAAGGAAGACGACTCCTTGTAGGTGGAGGTGTAGGAGTGGCACCACTGCTGTATCTTGGACGCAAGTTGAAGGAAGAAGGCGTGGAACCAACTTTCCTGTTAGGCGCTCGCTCTGCAAAAGACCTGCTGATGATAGAGGATTTTAAGGCTGTAGGACGAGTGTTAGTCACTACGGAAGACGGTAGCGAAGGTGAGAAAGGATTCGTTACAGACCATACTATTTGGGAAAAGGAAGTCTATGACATCGTCTCTACATGCGGTCCAAGTCCTATGATGAAGGCTGTAGCCCGAAAGGCAAAGGAGAAGGGAGTGAAATGTGAGGTGAGCCTTGAAAACAGAATGGCTTGTGGAGTAGGGGCTTGCCTGTGTTGTGTAGAGAAAGTAAAGGACAAGGGAAATGTATGTGTATGTACAGAAGGCCCTGTATTTGATGCAGAACAGCTATGGTAAAGAGTGATTTGAGAATAGTCTTTATGGGTACTCCTGAGTTTGCGGTCGGCACTTTGCAAGCTCTCGTAGAAGGAGGATATAATGTAGTGGCTGTTGTAACGCAGCCTGACAAACCTGTTGGACGCCATGCCTCTGTATTGCATGCTCCAGCTGTAAAGGTATATGCCCAAGAACACGGCATCCCCGTAATGCAGCCAGAAAAGATGAAGGACGAAGCCTTCTTGGAAGAGTTGCGTTCTTACAAAGCTGACCTTCAGGTAGTTGTTGCCTTCAGGATGTTACCAGAAGTGGTGTGGGCAATGCCACGATTTGGTACATTTAATGTGCATGCCGCTTTGTTGCCACAATACAGAGGAGCTGCCCCTATCAATTGGGCCATCATAAATGGTGAAACACAAACGGGAGTGACGACATTCTTCTTGGATCACGACATAGATACTGGTCGCATAATAATGCAGAAGCCGTTTGATATACCAGATGATGCCGATGTAGAATATGTGTATGATGGTCTTATGGCTCTTGGAGCAAAGATAGCGGTAGAAACGATAGATGCCCTCTTAGAAGGCGATGGAAAGGTAGAAAGCATTCCTCAGACGGAGACAGAAGAACTTCATAATGCTCCAAAACTAACCAAGGGTAACTGTAAGATAGATTGGTCGTGGACGGCAAAGCAGGTGTATGATTTCATAAGAGGGCTGTGCCCCATCCCTGGTGCTTGGGGAGAAGTAGCGTTGCCAGACGGAACGACAATGGAGATGAAGATATACAAAACCAGCAAGTGCGATAAACAGGCTGTTGCAGGTGATGTGAAAGCGGGAAATTTGATAAAGGAGAAGAAACATATATATATAATGTGTGATGATGGTCCGTTGGAACTTTTGAAGGTTCAACCTGTCGGAAAGGCAAAGATGGATGCAGCAGCATTTGCAAATGGATTGAGAATATAACCATATTGACATTTATCAAGCAAAAATACGCATATTTATATTTTTTTTGAAAAATAACTAAGAAAAAGTTGTGTATTTAAAAAAAATATATTACTTTTGCATCCGCAATTGAAGAATTGCAAGCGTTTAATGCGGAAATAGCTCAGTTGGTAGAGCACAACCTTGCCAAGGTTGGGGTCGCGGGTCCGAGTCCCGTTTTCCGCTCTTCTTATTGAAACAACAGGAAACAAACAAAGGTTATTTTCTTGGAAAGTCTTATGCCCAGGTGGCGGAATTGGTAGACGCGCACGTTTCAGGTGCGTGTGCCGCGAGGCGTGCAGGTTCGAGTCCTGTTCTGGGCACATACATAAAATAACACGTAAAAGTCGGAGAGGTGGCGGAATTGGTAGACGCGCTACTTTGAGGGGGTAGTGTCAATTGCGACGTGGGAGTTCGAGTCTCCTCCTCTTCACTTTTCCTGATGCGGAAATAGCTCAGTTGGTAGAGCACAACCTTGCCAAGGTTGGGGTCGCGGGTCCGAGTCCCGTTTTCCGCTCTTATTCCTGTTGTTTTTATTCTACTACTTTTTTAGCAATGAACTTATATCTAAGATATTTTAATGACGAGACCCTTGTGCATGATGTTGAAGAGGCTCTCGTGTTTCTTTCCAATCTTGATGAAATAGAAATTACTCCAGAGTTGGAGGCTGACTTGCGTGAATATGTAGAAAGTGCAGACTTCTATCCAAAACGCTATAAGGTACACTCTCGCCAGTATTTTATTGTCATTAAGACTGAGGCTGAAACGTTGCAAGATTTTAAGGATAAGAAAGCCGTTCGTCAGCCAGTTGCTGGCGGTAATGATTCCAAGGCCCAGGAGCAAAAGCGTTTACAGACAATATTGCCAGGATGGTATGAAGGTACACTTGACTTCAAACGTGTTGTTGTAAATCATCTTGGAAAATGCGAATATCGTGATACTACATTTACAGCACAATGTAAGGCAGAGTCAATGCAAGATTGTTATAACAGAATTTGCGACTATTTGCTGACGTGTGTTGATAAGCGTTCACAATTCCCTGCAGCAAGGGGAAAGAATTTCCATTGTCACTATCTTGGCGCAGAAAAACCACAATCATGAACAAGGTAATTCTTATAGGTAATGTAGGAGCAGAGCCTGAGGTAAGATATTTCGACCAGGATCAGGCTGTTGCAAATGTTCGCCTTGCTACAACGGAACGCGGATATACTCTTGCCAATGGAACAAAAGTTCCTGATAGAACAGATTGGCATAATCTTGTTTTTTATCGTCGTCTGGCAAAGATTGTAGAGCAGTATGTTCATACAGGCGATAAGATATATGTTGATGGTAAGATACAGTATCGTCAGTATGATGATAAGAAAGGTATACAACGTACTACTACTGAGGTGATAGTGGATAATTTGGAATTGTTAACTCCTAAACCAACACAACAACAATCCTAAATGGACGACCCTTTATCGCAAATACAATTTTATGCGCCTGGCATTAGTGCTATAATATGTCTTGTAGCATCATTGTTCTTGCTGTTGATGTCAGCATTTGCCAGCGGTTCTGAAATAGCTTTCTTCAGTTTAACGCCAAAGGATCTGTCGGAACTGGATTCTGACAATGTAAAGGATAAAAAAATCCTGATGCTCAGAGAAGACTCCGAGCGTACTCTTGCCACAATACTTATTACCAATAATTTCATCAATGTGACAATCATCATGTTGCTCAACTATTTTTTTTCGCACATAGTTGACTTCGGGACTGCATATTGGCTGCATTTCTTGGTCGTTACGGTATTGCTGACATTCTTGTTGCTGTTGTTTGGAGAAATTATTCCGAAGGTATATTCGCGTGTATCACCATTGGCTTTCTGTAGGAGAGTGGTTAATGGTATATTATTTTTCCGTCAGTTATTCTGGCCTATTGGTACATTGCTGTTGGGTAGTGGTATCATAGCTGAACGCTTTGTCCAGAGAAGAGAATACGATATCTCCGCAGACGAACTGGAGCAGGCGTTGGATATGACAGATAAGGAGGAAATACGTGATGAGAAGGAGATGCTTGAGGGCATTATACGTTTCAGCGATGAGATGGTGAAGGAGATTATGACATCACGTCAGGATATCGTTGATATAGATATAAAATCTTCCTTCAAGGATGTAATAGATAATATAGTAGAAAATAACTATAGTCGCATACCTGTTTATCAGGGAAGCATAGATAATATTCGCGGAATACTTTATATCAAGGACCTCCTACCTCACATAGGTAAAGCAAATTCTTTCCGTTGGCAGACTCTTATCAGGCCAGCACATTTTGTGCCAGAGACAAAGAAGATTGATGACTTGTTGAGGGAATTTCAAACCAACAAGGTACATATTGCTATAGTTGTTGATGAATTTGGCGGTACCAGTGGTATCATCACTCTTGAAGATATCCTGGAAGAGATTGTTGGAGAGATTAGTGATGAGTATGATGAGGAGGATAATGGCTACGTAAAGCTCGACTATAAGACATATGTATTTGAGGGCAAGACAAAGATAGTGGACCTTTGTCGCATTCTTTCACTTGATGACGATTACTTCGAAAAATTCGACGAAGCAGATACGCTTGCAGGATTGTTGTTAGAGTTGAAAGGGGATTTCCCAGGAATACATGAGAAGTTCGAATATGGGAATCTGATATTTGAAATTCTCAAGAAAGAACAACGTCGTATTGCAAGAGTAAAGGTAACAATAAAGGGATGAGCTTCACAGCTAATCCCTTTTTCTTTACCTTACAAAAACATTATGAACTTTATCTTATTAACAAAAACTTTCTTTTCTCTTTATAGTAGGGTGTGATTCAGATATAAAAAGAAAACACCCGACAACCATTGGTTCCCGGGTGCAAAGGTACGATGTTTTTCGTTATTGTGCAATACCTAAAAGTGGGTATTCTTATTTTATGATTCCCTGTTCGGTGAAAATCTTCTTCAGTATTTCAACAGAACGATCAACCTGTTCCTTAGTGTGTGTAGCCATTAGAGCATAGCGTACAAGTGTGTCCTGTGGAGCGCATGCTGGAGGTACTACTGGGTTGATGAATACTCCTGCGTTGAATGCCAAAGAAGTAATAAGGAATGTCTTGTCGGCATCACGGATATAAAGAGGTATAATAGGAGATTCAGTATCACCAATTTCAAATCCCTCTTCTTTGAAACGCTTGAGGGCATAGTTGGTAACATTCCACAACTTTTCAATGATTTCTGGTTCTGCTTTAAGAATATCCAATGCCTTCTGGGCTGCTGCGGTAGCAGCTGGAGTATTAGAAGCAGAGAAAATGTATGTTCTAGAGTTGTGTCTCAGATAGTTTATAGTATCCTTGTCGCCAGCGATGAAGCCACCAATAGAAGCAAGAGACTTAGAGAAAGTACCCATGATAAGGTCAACTTCGTCAGTAAGTCCGAAATGGTCACAAACACCTCTTCCGTGATCACCAAAGACACCAAGAGAGTGTGCCTCGTCAACCATGATAGAGCAGTTGTACTTCTTCTTCAGTTCTACTATTTCAGGCAATTTAGCCAAATCACCTTCCATAGAGAATACTCCATCCACAACAATCAGTTTTACTGCTTCGTATGGAAGTTTCTTCAGGAGGTTCTCAAGGTCCTCCATATCGTTGTGCTTATACTTAAGTTGCTTTGCGAAACTTAGGCGACGTCCATCAACGATGCTGGCATGATCTCTGTCGTCACAAATAATGTAGTCTTCACGACCACCAACTGCAGCAATAACACCTGCATTTACAGAGAATCCAGTAGAGAAGCAAAGTGCTTCATCTTTATGAACAAATTCTGCTAAATCCTTTTCCAACTTAACGTGAATGTCAAGTGTGCCATTCAGGAAACGGCTTCCGGCACATCCTGTGCCATATTGATCTATTGCTTGTTTTGCTGCATCACAAATACGCTGGTCACCAACGAGGCCTGTATATGCGTTAGAACCGAACATCAATACTTTATGTCCGCCCATAGAAACCTCAGTACCTTGCTTACTTGTTATCTCACGGAAATATGGATATACTCCCATTTCCATGAATCGCTGTGGTAAGCGATATGATTCAAATTTCTTTTGTAATTGTCCCATTTTTGTCGTTAACAACTATATATGTGTGCAAAGGTACAAAAAATATATGACACAACATAATTTTTTTTACGGAAAATTTACTTTTGTGCAAAATAATATATGTTTCTCCTCGTTTTCTCTGTCTTTTATAGACCATTTTATTAATTTTGCAGAGCAAAAAAGTGTCAGGACAAAAATATTTCAATGCTAGAAAATAAGAAAATAGTATTTATCGTAAATCCTATTTCAGGTGTTGGCAAGAAGGATATGCTACCTGAAGTAGTAGACAAATATATTAGTAGGGAGACGAACGAGATAGAAATAATTCTTACGGAATATGCTGGTCATGCTTTCAATATAGCAAAGCAAAAAGCAGATGAAGGCGTAGATATCGTTGTTGCAGTAGGTGGTGATGGTACAGTTAATGAGGTGGCTCGCGGTTTGGTGGAATCTCAGACGGCATTAGGCATAATCCCTTGCGGTTCAGGCAATGGTCTTGCGCGCCATCTGATGTTGCCTATCAATATGGAAGGGGCTATGAAGATTATCGCAGAAGGTGTTGTTCACGCCCTTGATTATGGAATAATTAATGACCACCCATTCTTCTGTACCTGTGGTATGGGATTTGATGCTTTTATCTCCAAGAAATTTGCTGATGCAGGCAAACGCGGACCAATGACATATATAGAAAACGTCCTCGTTGAGGGGTTAAAATATAAGCCAGAGACATATTCCATAACCCTTGATGGTAATGAGACAGAACCTTATAAGGCGTTTCTTGTTTCTGTTGCCAATGCTTCCCAATATGGTAATGATGCATATATAGCACCAAAGGCTTCTATGTCTGACGGATTACTTGATGTTGTTATCATGGAACCATTTGATATCATTGATGCACCACAAGTGGGACTTGATCTTATCAATAAGACCCTTGATAAATCGTCAAAGATACGTTCCTTCAAGGCAAAGGATATTCATATAACACGAAGCAAGCCTGGTGTTATACATTTTGATGGAGACCCTATTATGGAGGGTACTGATTTACATGTGCAACTAAAGAGTAAGGGGATTCGTATCATTATCAATGAACATGCAGATAAAAGCCGTCGTAGGCCAAATGTGATGCAATCTGCATTCTCGGAGTTCTTCAACGAATTGATAACTGTACGCGACGACTTGACGCACCCTGTTTCAACAATGAAATCCATCTTTAAGAAAGTTTAGATGGAAGATACATATCTTACCATATCATCTGTTTCCGAAGGTTATTATACGGAGAAGCGAAGCAAATTCTATGCTTTCGCCCATCATGTTGAGACTCCTGAGGAGGTGAAGGAACTACAGCAGTTTTACAAAAAGAAATACTATGATGCACGCCATGTATGCTATGCTTATCGGCTCGGTAGCGATGGCAGTATTTTTCGTGCTAATGACGATGGCGAACCCTCTTCAACTGCAGGCAAACCCATTCATGGCGCTTTGCTAAGCGCTAATCTTACTAATGTGGTAATCTTCGTAATACGTTATTACGGGGGTGTTAATCTTGGTACTGGTGGACTAATTGTTGCCTATCGTGAAGCTGCCCATGATGCTATAGAAAATGCGAAGATTGAGGGTTGGGTGGAGGAACGACAGGTAGAGGAGCAACTCACGTTTAAATTTCCATATGAGCAACTTAATGATGTTATGAGGATAATAAAAAACATGCAGCCTCGCATCCTCAATCAGGATTTTCAGGCTACATGTTCTATTACGTTGTCTATCCGGAAGTCTCTTATGCCAGAGCTAACTCAACGATTAAGTCAATTGCGCTCTTAAGACCTTCTGCATTCTTACCTCCAGCAGTAGCGAAATGCGGCTGACCGCCACCACCACCTTGTATAAGTTTTCCTGCTTCGCGAACAATCTGTCCAGCATTTTTACCCTCTTTTACCAAGTCGTCAGAAATGGCAACAGTAAGGTTTGGCTTACCCTGTGAGGCGCATCCTATTGCGACAACCAATTTCTCTGGGAACTGTTGTCTAAGCTGGAATGCTATATCTTTCACATTCTGAGCCTCTATAGGCAGCACACCACTCATAATCTTTATGCCGTCTTTCTCGTGAGCATTATTTATAAGTTTCTCCTTATACTGTCCAGCCTGCTGTGACTTAAATTCGTCCACTTGTGCCTGCAGTTCCTTGTTTTCTGCTATGGCCTTGGAGATAGTCTCAAACAGATTTGGAGCATTGTTGAAGAGAGTCTTCAGGGAATTCTGGAAATCCTGAGCCCTATCCATCAACTCTTCTACTGCTTTACCTGTGATAGCTTCGATACGACGTACGCCAGCAGCAATGCTGCTCTCGTTGATGATTCGTACCATTCCTATCTGACCTGTTGATGCTGCATGGCAGCCACCACAGAATTCTACAGAAGAACCGAATTTTACGACGCGAACTTTGTCTCCATATTTTTCTCCGAAGAGTGCTATGGCTCCTAGTTGCTTTGCTTCCTCAATTGGTGTGTCGCGGAATTCCTCGAGTGGAAGATTCTGACGAATGCGTTCATTGACGATGTGTTCTACTTCGCGTATCTGCTCTGGTGTAACCTTCTCAAAGTGTGAGAAGTCAAAGCGTAAGTATTCGTCAGTTACCAGCGAGCCTTTCTGTTCTACATGTTCACCAAGTACCTCTCTTAATGCTTGGTCTAACAAGTGGGTACATGTGTGATTGCTTTCTATAGCTTGGCGTTTGTCTGTATCTACACAAGCCATGAATTCAGCTTCGCAGTTTTCTGGTATCTTGTTAACGATGTGTATTGCAACACCATTTTCCTTCTTGGTGTCAAGTACTTTTATCTCTTCGTTTTCGGAAACCAGTACGCCACTATCGCCTATTTCACCACCCATTTCTCCGTAGAAGGGCGTGTTGTCGAGAATCATCTCATAAGCAGTGCCTCTCTTCTGTTGTACCTCACGATACTTCACAATGTGGCAAGGGTATTCTGTGTAGTCGTATCCTACGAAATTAGATTCCTTATCTTGAAGTACAACCCAGTCACCCAAGTGTACCTCAGCAGCATTCCTGGCGCGCTTCTTTTGTTCCTCCATACAGTTGTTGAATTCTTTCTCGTCCACAGTCATGCCTTGTTCACGGCATATCAATTCTGTGAGGTCGAGAGGGAATCCATAAGTGTCGAAGAGTGTGAAAGCCTTGTCGCCAGCAATTTCTGTCTTTCCGGCTACCTTTGTCTCGTTGATGATACCTTGCAACAATTTTATACCATTCTCCAGAGTACGTAGGAAAGCACTCTCTTCCTCCTGCATCACCTTCATGATGAGCTTCTGTTGTGCAGGTAATTCTGGGAAGGCTTCTCCCATTTCCTCTACGAGGGTTGGTACTAGTTTGTAAATGAATGCCTCCTTTTGACCGAGGAAGGTATATCCATATCTCACTGCGCGTCTCAAGATTCGCCTTATTACATATCCTGCTTTTGCGTTACTAGGCAACTGCCCATCAGCAATAGCGAAGGCTATAGCACGCAGATGGTCTACGATTACTCGGAGGGCAACATCTTTCTCTTCTGACTCACCATACTTACATCCTGCCATATCTGCCATCGTCTTGATGAGTGGCTGGAAAATATCGGTGTCGTAGTTGGAAGTTTTTCCTTGCAAAGTGCGCACAAGACGCTCAAACCCCATACCAGTATCTATCACCTTAGCAGGCAGTTCTTCCAGTGATCCATCGGCTTTTCTGTTAAACTGCATGAACACGAGGTTCCATATTTCTATCACCTGTGGGTGATCTTTATTTACGAGATCTTTACCAGGAACCTTTGCCTTTTCTTCTGCAGAACGTGAATCTACATGCAACTCTGAACATGGTCCACAAGGTCCTGTGTCCCCCATCTCCCAGAAGTTGTCGTGCTTATTACCATTGATGATATGGTCTGCTGGTAAGAACTGTGCCCATATAGCAGCAGCCTCATCATCACGTGCCAAGCCTTCCTCCTTTGAGCCTTCAAACACTGTAGCATAGAGGTCTGCTGGGTCTATCTTTAGTACATCAACGATATATTCCCATGCCCATGTAATAGCTTCCTTCTTGAAGTAGTCGCCAAAGCTCCAGTTGCCAAGCATCTCAAACATGGTATGGTGATAGGTATCATGTCCAACCTCCTCCAAGTCATTATGCTTTCCGCTGACTCTCAGACACTTTTGTGTGTCGGCTTGTCTGCGACTCTTAGGGGTAGTGTTACCCAAGATAATGTCTTTAAACTGGTTCATACCAGCATTAGTGAACATCAAGGTTGGGTCATCCTTTACTACCATAGGTGCACTGGGCACTATAAGATGTCCCTTACTTTCAAAGAATTTTTTGAAAGATTCACGTATTTCTTTTGCTGTCATTAGTATGTCTTTAACCTTTAATCTGTCACCTCTAACCTTTACTTTTTAGCCAGTAGGTCACGAATTTCTGTCAGCAGTTTCTCCTCATTACTTGGTTCTGCTGGTGCAGCAGGAGCAGCGTCTTCTTCAGCCTTCTTAGATTTTTTCAGATTTGCCATACCCTTAACCATCAAGAATACACACAAAGCAATGATGATGAAGTTAATGATTGTCTGTACGAAACTGCCGTAGTTGATGGTAGCAGGAGCCAATTCGATACCGCTATCAAGAACTACTTTAGGCAGTTCAACCTTCAGGTCTGAGAAGTTAACACCACCGATGAGCCATCCAATAGGAGGCATGATGATGTCGTTAACGATACTGTTTACGATTTCTCCGAATGCACCGCCAATGATTACACCGACAGCCATATCAATGGCATTTCCTTTTACTGCGAATTCCTTGAATTCATTAATAAAGTTACTCATAATTTTTTCTGTTTTTATGTTAATGTGTTATCTTTATTCCGTCTTTTATAGTCAGATTAGGGTAGGTGGCCCTTAGGTCTTCTACCGATTTGTCTATTGTGCTACTTCCTGATGTTGCAAAAGGTATTATGGTTTTCCCCTTCAGACCAGGATTAGCATCGATAAAGGTGTTGATGATGCGTGGTGCGACACCCCACCAAATAGGATAACCCAAATATATGGTATTATATTTTTCCATGTGTTTCACGTTTCCCTTCATATTTGGACGTGCCTTATCGTTTGCCATTTCTACTGATGAGCGACTCTTGCTGTTGTGCCAGTCAAGGTCTGCCTTGGTGTATTTTGTGGCAGGAGTAATACGATATATGTCGGCATGATGTTGCTCAGCCAACTGCTTTGCCAAACGTGAGGTGTTGTTTGTAGCAGAGAAATATACCACCAAAGCCTTCTCTGGTGCTGTAGCGACTTTGCTCTTACTTTTCTTATATGTTGCCGATGTAGTCAGCATGCATCCTGCGCTAAATAGTATTGCAAGGATTAATGTTAGTCTTTTCATCTTGTCTTCTATTAGAGAATTATGCGGCTGCAAAATTAGTAAAAATATTTTATTCCTCCAAATATAACTAATTAAATCCCGCTTTTGTTTTTGTTTTGGTTTTCGTTAACTCCCCTATGTCTGCCCCAAATTATAGCGCCAGCTATATTGTGCCACACGCTAAAGATTGCTCCAGGCACTCCTGCCATCGCCATTGCTGCAAAATGCTGGTGTGCCAGTGAACATGCCAATCCACTATTTTGCATACCGACTTCTATACTTAATGCCACCTTCTTTGGACGTGAAAACCCCACTAATGCTGCTGCACCATATCCCAACAGGAATCCCATCAGGTTATGCAGGATCACAACAATGAGTATTGTGATGCCAGAGGTGAGTAAGGCATTTTGATTAGCAGCGACAACAGCCATTATTATCAAGGCTATTGCTATTACTGATACTGCTGGCAGATATACTGCTACTTTGTCAGCAAATGATGATGCATAATGTCGTATTATGATGCCGATAGCAATGGGTAGTATTACTACCTGTACTATGCTGAGAAACATTGTAATAATGTCCACCTCTACCATTGTTCCCGCTAAAGCCCATACCAGCATTGGCGTCACAAAAGGGGCGAGTAGGGTGGAGACGGTCGTTACTCCTACCGATAGTGCTAAATCGCCTTTTGCCAAATAGGTCATCACATTGGATGCTGTTCCTCCGGGGCAACATCCTACCAATATTACTCCAACTGCCAAATCTGGTGGCAATTGAAAGATAATTGTCAGCAGATAACCTAACAATGGCATTATGAAGAACTGTAGCACATTACCTATTAATACATCCTGCGGACGTGAAAGAACTATGCGTACATCGTCTAATCGCAGCATCAGTCCCATGCCTAGCATCACAATGCCCAGCATCCAACTTATCCATGATGCCTTGATGATGTTCCCCACTTCAGGGAATATCATAGAAAAGACTCCTGCCAGCAGTATTATTACTGCCATCCAACGGTTTATGAAGTTTACTACTTTCACGTTTCACATTTCACATTAAAAACCACACTGTTTGCGGATATCCTTTGGTACTGCGTTTTTGTTGATGAGGAAATCCATAGTCTTAGCTATGATGAAATTCTTTGACATATACCATGTTCCTTTGTAGGCACCTGTTTCGCCCCATGAATTCTTCACCAAATAGTATTCACGTCCGTTCTGGTCTTTTGCCTTTCCATATATCAGCATTCCGTGATCATCTGTCAACTCCCAGTTGTCATACTGCTCCTGGCGCATCTCTTGAGTCGGCGTTTTCTCTGGTACATTGGCCCCCAATTTCTTAAGTTTGTCGTTTTTTTCTTTTGCCGATAGCTTAAGCCATTTTGCCATATCTGAGCCCTCATTGTCTGCCACTTTCTTGGTATCTACTAATATTGCCAAACCTTCACGGGTGAATCCATCGTCAGAGACATCACCACCCCATGCTACGGTATATCCGTTATCTATAGCATAATCAATGATGCGAGCCATATCATCCATTGGAATGTTCCATGAAAGGCCTCCGCGCCAGTTATCCTGTACTTCTACAGGAAATTCCGTCCAGAAGGGACGATGTGTATAAGAGGTGATAGAGACATAATCCTTCCAGTCAAGTCCCAATGAAGCAGCAAAACTTTGTGGGGTATATTCTTTTCCTTCGTAGGTAAATTTCTCTGGTGTCTTACCCAAGTAAGCATCAATAATGCCCTGCAAACCATTTTTCCAAGCTGGTGACAATTTTTTTGCATCTGATGTAGAGAGAGCCTGTACGTAAGGTGTCATCACCTTGAAGAATTCATTGAAGTTATTCAGTGTGTCACCATACATTGTGCCTGGCGCAGGCATCGCATCTTCTGGACAAATGCCGTAGTTGCTCAGAATATAGTACACATCATATGCAGAGCCGCCTTGTGAAAACTGCATATCACCATGCAGGCGAACCTTCATAATGGCTCTATCCATATAGTTGCGATTGGCTACATACATCTCGCAGAGGTCATAGGTCTTGCCGCTCTTCTTAAGAATCTCAGCCTCAAAGAATGAAAGGGTAGAGTAGTTCCAACAGGTGCCAGAGCGAGCCTGATTCTTTACGGATGTGATAGGTATCTCCTTTATGGTTGTAAAGATGAGACTATCGTTCTTTGTGCTGTCAGCTACTTCTGCTGCTGGAACAGTCATAAATGCTGCAGATGCCATTAAGGCTGCAATAAAAATCTTTTTCATAATATTTTCGTTTTGGTTTTCGTTTTGGTTTTAAATGTTCCTCTTCAAGACTTTCCTGTCTGTTATACATTTGGGCAAGTTATCCTCATAGTGTGTCACCATAATCAATGTCTTGCTCTTGTCTTTGCAGTATTCATCTATGATATTCTTCACCATTTCGCTTCTTGGTTGGTCCAAGCCATGTAGGGGCTCGTCGAGAATCAGTAGATCTGGACATTTTACAAAAGCCCTTACCACCAATACTAATCTTTGTTCTCCAGAAGATAGTTTTATGAATGATTTCTCAGCCAAGTTTTCTATGCCGAAAACCCTCATCCATTTACGACAGATGGCATAATCTTCTTCTGTTGGCTGCACATAGAGTCCTATGGTATCTTTCAGTCCTGATGCTATGATGCGCATTACGGGGAGGTCTCTCGTATATGAGCGATGCATCTCTGGTGAGACATATCCAATGTGTTTCTTTATCTCCCAAATGCTTTCACCGTGTCCCCGCTGCATACCAAAGAGTGCTACATCGTTGGCGTATGACTGTGGATTGTCACAACAAATGATTGACAATAATGTAGATTTTCCCGCTCCATTCTGTCCTGATAAAGCCCATTTCTCGCCTCTACGGATATTCCAATTTAGGTCTTTCAGAATGGTTCTTGGGCCATATTGTATCTTTACCTTCTTGAGGTTTACTATGTCGTCACTCTTACCTATTGCCGATTGCTGTTGTGTTGCCAATAATTCGCTCACCATCTCGGGGTGTGCTTCCAATATGATGTCTTTGTCGTTGCTCTCTATTCGTCTGATGTCTGTTATAAAGTCAGGCACCTCCGTTTCTTTCGTCAGTATTAGCACTATCTGCAGTCCGTGTTCGTGGGCCATATCCGCCAATACGCCCTTCAACTGCTCTCGTGTTTCGCTATCCAAACCGATAAAAGGATTGTCGATAATGAGTTTCTTTGGGCGTCCCATGAGGGCTCTGCAAAGAACGAATTTCCTCAGTTCGCCTGACGATAGCAGTATGATGTATTTGTCCAACAGATAGCGCAGGTTGAAGATGTCATAAAGGTGTTCCTTAAAGGTCTTTCCGTCTTCTGCTCCGCTATTCCCTGCTTTATAGGCTTTCTCCAACAGTTGTTCTACAGTAGGAGTCTCGGGGTCTATCTCCATCTGATTCCATCTCTGCTGCAAGTAATATGTGCGGTCATTATCACCACCATAGGTATCGCGAAAAGTGATATATCTGACATATCGTGAGGGATTCTCACGAAGATATTTCTCCACCAGCTGTGTCTTTCCGCTGGCATTCAGTCCTACTATTGCTATATGTTGTTCCATTGAGTTGGTTCCAAGTTTCAAGTTTCAGGTTTCAGATTTGCCACCCTTTCCTTATTCTTTGTGGCAAAGTCCTTCCACGAGCTATATTTCTTACCTGTCGATATTGGAGCATTCGTCTGCATAAAGTGGCAGTAGGCTGCTGCTAAGGCGTCTGTAGCGTCCATAAATTTCGGCATGTCTTCTTTGCTTATCTTCAGAATGCGTTGTAGCATTCCTGCTACCTGTTCTTTTGAGGCACTTCCAACGCCAGTTAGTGCCATCTTTATTTTCAGTGGTGCATATTCGTGGATGGGTACACTATGATGTATGGCAGCTGCTATGGCAACTCCTTGTGCTCTACCCAGTTTTAGCATTGATTGTACGTTTTTTCCGAAGAAAGGTGCTTCGATGGCCAGTTCATCAGGCAGGTATTCGTCTATGATTCCTGTCACGCGTTCGAAGATGTGTCCCAACTTCAGGTAGGTGTCACTTTCTTTGCGCATATCGATGACCCCCATTGCCACCATCTCAGCCTTCTGACCTTGGCATTTTATTACACCATATCCCATGACATTCGTGCCAGGGTCTATGCCCATTATGATGCGCTCACTTTTCACCTGTCAAGATATGGGTTTGTAGCACCTTCCAACTTCATTGTTGTCTCAGGCCCGTGGCCAGGATATATTGTTGTGTTGTCAGGTAACTGTTCTAACAGTCTCAATGAGTTTATCATCTGGAACATTGAGCCGCCGGGCAAATCTGTACGTCCTATGCTACCTCTGAAGAGAGTATCACCTGTGAAGGCAACATTGTTTTCTTTGTTGTAATAAACCACACTGCCCTTTGAATGTCCAGGAGTATTTATCACTTTAAAGGTGCTGTTGCCAAAAGTTACAGTATCACCATCGTTGAGACAACGGCCTATAATGGGTAGTTCATCATCGATGATAAAGCCAAAGGCCTCGGCTTCCTTTCGGAAATTCTTATACAGTTCAGCATCTCTTTCGCAGATAGTGGGTTGCAGGCCATATGTTTCATACACCCATTTACCTCCCATTGTGTGGTCGAAGTGTCCATGAGTCAATACATAGATTACTGGCTTCAGACCTTCTGTTTTGATATAGTCGCTGATGGCCCTCTGTTCCATTTCGCACGAAGCACCACAGTCTATTATCATACATTCTTTTGTATCATCGCTGACGATGTAGCAATTCTCGTCCAGCATGTTACAAGGTATAGTCTTTATCTTCATATATCAATTCTTGTTTTTCAATTTTCAACTTGGTAAGTACAGCACAAACTTTTCCTTAAACCATTCTTCGTCAAAGTAGCTTGTCAGTTCTGTCTGGTCGATGATATTTCTGAATGGGTGTATCTCGCTTTGCAACTCTCCACCTTTTAGCGTTATGATGCCATTGGGAAAGGCATTATTCGATTTCTTTGAGATATTCTTTTTGACAATCTTTACTAAGTCGGGTAGGGGCATTACAGCTCTCGATACTATGAAATCGTACTGTCCCTTTTCTTCTTCACCTCTGCGTTGCTCTGCAATTACATTCTTCATCCCTATAGCGTTGGCAACCTCCTGACATACTCTTATCTTCTTCGCTGTGCCGTCAATGAGTTTGAAACTGCATTCAGGAAACATTATAGCAAGAGGAATTCCGGGAAAACCTCCTCCACATCCGAAGTCCAGAATCTTTGTTTTTGGCTTGAAGTTTATCAGTTTCGCTATTGCCAGAGAGTGCAGTACATGGTGTAGGTACAGATTGTCGATATCTTTTCTTGATATGACGTTTATCTTGCTGTTCCAGTCATGATACAATGCATCCAATGCTTGAAACTGCTCCACCTGTTTTGCAGTTAATCCTAGGAAATATTTCGTTATCAATTCCATTGAATATAATTTTCAGGCGTCAAAGGTACAAAAAAAACGTGGATGATGCAAGAAAACGAAAATTTTTAAGATGATTTTTTGGTATTATTGTGTAAAAGTATTATATTTGCAAGCGAAAGTACATATAATAAATAAGGCAAAATAATGAGATTCCTATTAACACTCATCACTTTTTTGACATTCTATATGTCATCCTCTGCAGCCCCAATTTCTGAGGGCGTAGCACGTGAAAAAGCGGTTCGTTTTATAGCCTCTAAGAAGGGCGACAGTTCCGCTGCAAGGAGTGCACAACGTAATGGCGGTTCTGCTTCATATGGCGCTTCGCTGACAGCTGTTGATAATCAAGAGGCTTACTATGTCTTTAATGTTGATTCCTCAAATGGCTATGTCATTGTCAGTGGTGATGACAGAATGCCAGATGTGTTGGGCTATTCCTATAGCGGTTCCTATAATCGCGACAGCATTCCAGATAATATGAAGGCTTGGCTGCAGGGCTATGCTGACGAATATCAGTATCTTCAGAGTCATAGCGATGCAAAAGCAGCTTCCCTTACATCTGTTACAGGAAGTACCATCCTTCCTATGCTTGAAACACATTGGCAACAGAGCTCTCCATATAATGCTATGTGCCCTGCTATTCAGGGAAAGTCATCTGTTACGGGATGTGTTGCAACAGCAATGGGTCAGGTGATGTATTACCATCAGTGGCCTAATAAGACCTCTAAGGTGATACCAAGTTATACTACAAATACCGAACATATTAATCTGCCAGGAATAAGTGTTACTTCTATCGATTGGGAGAATATTCTTCCTTCCTATACTAGCGGTGGTACACAGGCTCAAATAAGAGCTGTTGCAACACTTATGCGACTTACTGGTTGGTCTGTGCAAATGGATTATGGATTGTCTGCCAGCGGTGCATATCTTGTTAATGCTGTTAATGCTTTTAAGAATTATTTCGACTATAAGAGTTCTTTATCCTATATACAGCGAAACAGTTATAGTGGTTCTCAAGATAGTTGGAATCAGAAGGTTTATGATGAACTGAAGAATAACAGACTCGTTATCTATGGTGGTGTCAGCTCCAAGGGTGGACATGCCTTCGTGATTGACGGATATGACAAAGATGACTATTTCCATGTCAACTGGGGATGGGGCGGTAAGGATGATGGAAACTTCCTGCTCACTTCCCTTAATGGTTTTACTACTACCAGTCAGGAGGCAATCTTCGGTATAGAAGGCAAGGGCTCTGTAGAACATAAATATGCTTATGCAATTCTCGATGAAAATGTTCTCACCTTCTATTATGACAACAATCGTGAATCGCGTTCAGGCACTATGCTCGGCATCGAAGGCTTCCCTTGGACAAGAAGTAGTGAATATATTGATGCCATCACAAAGGTTGTTTTCGATGATTCGTTTAAGGATTATACAAAACTGACAACTGCCAAAATGATGTTTGCAAATATGTCAAATCTTACTACTATTGAAGGGCTCACAAATCTCGACACTCGCAATGTTACAGATATGTATGCCATGTTTTATAATTGCCAAAATATAAACGACCTCGATTTCAGTAAGTTCGATACCAAGAATGTTACGGATATGTATTATATGTTTGCTGGATGTGCAACTCTTAACTCTCTTGATCTAAGCAGTTTTGATACCCAGAATGTAACAAATATGAATGGTATGTTTTGGGGATGCCAAAGTGCTGTTTCTATCGATGTTAGCAACTTCGATACCAAGAATGTTACAGATATGAGTAGTATGTTCTATGATTGCTTAAGTCTTACATCTCTTGATATTAGCAGTTTTGATACCAAGAGTGTTAAAGATATGTCGTGGATGTTCGCAAGTTGTACAGCTCTTGAGAAAATATATGCCGGAGAAGCGTGGACTACAGAAAATGTAGAAAACAGTGTCAATATGTTTAATGGCTGTTGGTATAAACTGACAGGCCAGGATGGAACACAATTAGAGGGAGGTGACCCACAAGATGCCACTATGGCTCACTATGGTAAGGGTGGCTTGCTCTCATGCAGACTTCGTGGTGATGCCAATGGTGACGGTACTATAGATAAGGAAGATGTGAAATTCGTTTCCGACATTATCCTTGGTGTTCAGAAAAAGGAATATGACATCAAGGCTGCTGACGCCAATGGTGATGGCGTAATCAATATGCCAGACATTATGTTCATCGTCAACTATATCTTCAATGGAAAATTCCCTGAGCCAGAGGAATAGAGGTTAAAGGTTATTGGTCGTTGAAACATAAGAGTATATGACGAGAAGACGATATTTCGCATCGTGGGTGCTATTGGCAGTCTTTGTGCCAATGCTGGTTTTCTCGTCGCTTCATGTTCATGAAGAAATCAGTTCTCAGACAGAGATTGAATGCAACGACTGCTTGCATCACAGTTGTCACGGACACCTTGTGCAGACTGTGTCATGGGCACACGAATGTGTGTTGTGCCAATTCCTGACGCTCTCAATGCTGACAGCTGCTGCAATAGCAGTTCTGATATATGTTCATGTATGTAAGAAAAACCTTGTCCAGCCTCTGTGTGGCTACCATGTGGCCTGCTGTGGCAGTGTTGTTACGCGCGGACCGCCAGCACTCTGATTTTCCGCTGTTCTTTATATACATTTATTTATACATATATCCATTTTATTTGATTTTTTCAGAATGAAGAAATATATCATTCTGCCGTTGTTGTGTTTTTGCATGACAATGGCAGCAGACGATAGTATTAAGGTACATCGTCATGCGGAAGACTCTACTGATGTCTTCTATCGTCATTTAAATCTTAACGAGGTAATGGTAACAGGTGTTACTGGCGACACGAAACTGAAGTACGCTACAGCGCCAGTAAGCGTTGTTACTCCCCAGGAACTCAGGGCTACTGCCTCTACCAATATCATTGATGCCATAAGCCACGAGCCTGGTGTTAGTCAGCTGACTACAGGTGGTAGTATCTCGAAACCTATTATTCGTGGTTTGGGCTATAATCGTGTTGTTGTGATTAGCGACGGCGTTCGCCAGGAAGGGCAGCAATGGGGTGATGAACACGGTGTTGAGGTTGATGGTAATAGTGTTGGCTCAGTAGAAATACTGAAAGGCCCTGCATCCTTGATGTATGGCTCAGATGCTATGGCGGGTGTGGTGATACTTCATGCTCCAGCATTGCTCCCAGAGGGTGAGATGCGTGCCAATCTCGGTTCGGAATATCAGACCAACAATGGCCTCTTCAATTATAACCTGTCGTTTTCGGGAAATCAGAAAGGCATAGTGTGGGATGCCCGCTATAGCGACAAGATGGCTCATGCCTATAAGAATAAGTATGACGGTTATGTGCCAGGTTCCCAGTTTCGTGAGCGTGCCGGCAGGGCGATGCTGGGGCTGAGCAAGACTTGGGGTTACACAAAACTCGCCTTTACAGCCTATCATCTCACCCCAGGCATCATAGAAGGCGAACGTGATACGGAAACAGGAGAGCTAGTTCGTGACGAAGGCTATTCAGGACATAGCTATGGTAAGTCGCTGCCTTTCCAACAGGTGAAACACTACAAGCTCGTATGGGACAATAACATAAATCTCTCGTCGGGAAGCCTGAAAACCATCATTGGCTATCAGCACAATCGCAGACAGGAATATGAAGAGTCGCCTGACGAATATGCGTTATTTTTCAAACTCAATACTCTGACCTATGACCTGCGTTATCTGACCCACGAATGGAATGGTTGGAAATTCTCTACCGGTGTCGGTGGTATGTATCAGAAGTCAGGCAATGAGGGAGAGGAATATCTCATTCCCGATTATCGCCTGTTTGACTTTGGCATTTTTGCTACTGCTACAAAATCTCTTGGCGAACACTGGACAGTAAATGGCGGTGTGCGCTATGATCATCGTTGGTTGCATGGCTACAAGTTGCTCGAAGATGGTGAGCAGCGTTTTACTGATTTCTCTCGTCGTTTCAATGGCGTTACGGGTAGCGTTGGTGCTGTCTATAACATCAATGAGCATTTCAATCTGCACATGAATCTTGCACGAGGCTTCCGCACGCCAAACATGAGTGAGTTATCTTCCAATGGCGTTCATGAAGGTTCTGTCCGTTACGAGATTGGTAATCAGCAATTGAAGGCAGAGTATAGTCTGCAGGGTGACTTGGGACTCGGTTTCACTTCACGCTATGTGTCGGCACAGGTGGCGCTCTTTGCCAATCGCATCAACAACTTTATCTTCATGCATCGTCTGAACCAAGAGATGGAAGAAGGTTATCTTACATACGCCTATACGCAGGGTGATGCCCGTTTGCTGGGTTTTGAGGCAGGGGTTGACTTCCATCCTATTCACTCCCTGCATCTCTCAAATACCTTTTCGTATGTTGATGCGCAGCAGATGCATGCCAGCGATGACACGAAATATTTGCCTTTCACACCGGCTCCACATTTGTTTACAGAGTTGAAGTGGGAAATCATCCATCACTCACATTCAACACTAAATCATCATCATGGAGACCATTCCCATCGCTCCCTGCTCAATAATCTCTATGTGGCGGCAGGACTGGACAGCTATCTGAAGCAGTCACATATCTATAGCGCTGATGAAACAGAGACTCCGACACCTGGCTATGCTTTGCTCAACCTTTCTGCCGGTACAGATATACAGATAAAGGGTAAGAAGGCCGCAGAGTTCTATGTTACTGCCAATAACCTGTTCAACAAGGCTTATCAGAATCACCTGAGCCGCCTGAAGTATGCAGATGTGAATACTGTCACAGGTCGTCGCGGTGTCTATAATATGGGCCGAAACATAACATTTAAGCTTGTGATACCGGTGATTCTATAAAGTTTAGAGTTTAGAGCTTAGAGTTTAGAGTGTAGAGTGTTGGGTTTTAAAATTATCCCGAGGGTCGATGCCTTCGGGATTTTTTATGTCGGTTTTGAGTGCAGAGTTAGTGAAAAATACCTATTTCATTTCCATTTATACCAACTTCTTTGGCTTTTGTCTTTGTTACTATTATTTTATGTACCTTTGCACACGGAAATCGAAATAAATCTCAATAATTAAAACAAAAATGAAAAAAACTATTCTTTTACTCCTTCTGCTGATTGCCGGAATGACATCGGTGAAGGCCGACAACATTACCGTTGATGGTGTTAATCGTACCTACAATGTTTATGCACCAAACAATCTTGGTGAGAACCGTCCGTTGCTCATCTTCTGTCACGGATACAATCAGGATGCCAACTGGATGCAGAACACTGAGTTTAAAAACGACAATGTCAGCATGGAAGCTGTCTGCGATACAGCAAAGTTTGTTGTAGTGTTCCCTAATGGTATCAACAAGGCGTGGGACATATCGGGCAATAGCGACATCAACTTTATCAAGGCCATTATCGACAAGATGGCAACCCAGCATAAGATTGACCGCAACCGCGTATATCTCGGTGGCTTCTCAATGGGCGGTATGCTGACCTATCATGCTATGAACAAGATTTCCGACCTCATAGCAGCGTTTGCTCCTTGCAGCGGCTATCCTATGGGTGGCGCTACAGCAAGTGCTACTGCTCGTGCCATTCCGATTCTGCACATCCATGGTACTGCCGATGAGACCTGTGCCTTCAGCGGAGCTCAGCCGGCACTTAATGTGTGGATAAACCATAATGGCTGCTCTACAACAGAGAGGGTAGTAAACAACTACAACGGCTTCAATGGTTGTAAGATGCATATCTGGGGAGGCGGAAAAGACGGTTCTGAGGTACGTCTGTTGGAACTGCCTAACAAAGGCCACTGGATAAGCAAGGAACCACAGGTTTATACAGGTAAGGAGATATGGAACTTCTGCAAGCGTTTCTCCCTGAACAGGACTACTCCCAGCGTGAAGATAACCTCACCCTCTGATGAGGCAAAATATGTCAGCTATGGCATCAAGGAAAGCGTGAAGTTTCCTGATATCACCATCACAGCCACAGCAGAAGACCCAAACGGTACTATAGAAAAGGTGGAGTTCTATGATGGCTCAACACTCATTGCCACCTGCACCGAAAAGCCCTATCAGGCAACCCTCTCAGGTGCCAAGAGTGGCAAGCACAAGCTTCAGGTTACTGCTACCGATAACGATGGTGAGACAAGCACGGCGTCTGTTCTTGTGACTTTGCAGACACCAACATTGCCATTAAGCCTTTCAACATCCTTTAATGAGGCAAATGCTCTCCCGGCAGGATGGACCGTCTTCGATAGTAGCGAAAAACGTTCAGGTTACAGCAGCGGCCTCTCTTCAGGCAGTCGCGTGTTGCAGTTTACGGGCAGCCCAAAGGGGTTCAGCTATGGCCTGTACTTTCGCAACGTCAATGGCACCGCCCATCAGGGTTGGGCAAAATACGGTCTTCCTGAGGGAGGGCATCAACTCAGCCTGGCACCGGGACATTATAAGGTGAAGTACAGGGCATGTAACTGGAATATGGCGAACTTCGGTCAGGTAGAGGTCAGCATCGATAAACTGTCAGACAACACCAGCGTAGCCAACCAACTCTATACCCCCAACATCAACATTGGCAATTCGGCTTCCAACAGCTTCAGTGTTCCTACGCAGCAGGTTTTCGAGTTTGACATCACCGAGCAAGGCGACTATGTAATAGCTTTCTACAGCGCTGCATCAGGCTGGAGCGACTGCGTCATCGGTCAGCTTAGCATCGAGAATGTCAGCTATTCCGTAACAGGCATCAAAATGGTGTCTGATGTAAGAGGTCAGATGTCAGATGCCGTTTACAACTTGCAAGGCCAGCGTGTTGACAATTCAGCAACTATGCAACCAGGTCTCTACATCAGTAATGGCAAGAAATTTTTGGTGGAATAGTAGAACTTGGGAGCAATAACCATAAAAAGCCCCTTTGAGCGATAAACTCAAAGGGGTTTTATTGTTTACTTGTAATATCCAATCTTTACATAAAGTCTGTTTTTTTTTCGAACGGGTGAATGGGAGATGTGCATAGAGGAACTGGTAAGACAGGCCTCGGAGATAGCAAAGAAGGTGGTTAATAGCTTAATGGCTTAATAGGTTAATAGTCTCAAAATCTCAGTCTCAGTTAAAAATAAAGATACCCTTCAATTGAAAAACGGTCTCCTTTGGTCTCGTAACTCATTGATATATAATAATATATATATAATAAGGAGGAAAGGGGGTACCTTAAAAACAACTGAGACTCCGGGACTGAGACTGCAAGTAATACTAACAAACAATCTAATTCTCTAAAAAGCAATGACTTACAATATTTTTGACCGCACCGCTCCGGCGATGCCAAAGCCTGCGAAAGTCACAGAAATCGTAAAATTACTACTCTCACAGGCCTCAAAAGACATGCATGAACCCCTTGTTCCGATGCTTTTTCCTGTACTTGGCGCACATCTCACTGCCGACGAGCCGCACATCTCACTGCCGACGAGCCGTAATCTCACTGCCGACGAGCCGTAATCTCACTGCCGACGAGCCGTAATCTCATTGCCAACGAGCCGTAAAGAAATGAAGAAATATAGATGGCGCAGGATGTTTTTGCATCTTGCGCCATTGGTTTTGCATTAAAAAAAGTTAAGGTTAGCGTTAACGTTAAGGTTGAATTGCTTTTTATTTGTATCTTCGCAGCAGATTTCTTGAAAACTATGAAGAAAATATTTCTTTTATTGGCGTTGCTGTTTGCTAATATGGTGGTGGAGGCGCAGATACAGCGGAGTTTCTTCGGCCTTGAGCTGGGCGTTTCTACACGGCAGCAGGTGGAGGAGACGCTGCGTGGAATGGGGAAGGAGTTTACCGCAGGAGCAAGCAGAATAACGGCTCACGACATGGAGGTGGATGACTATGAATGGGCCAATGTGAGGTTTGGCTTCAGGGGCGACAAACTCGTTCTGCTGCTGATGACCAGCCGCACGTATGAGCTGAGGGATAAGTTTACGGCAGAGTCGGATGCGGCGCAAGTAAAGTCGCATATGGATGATATGTACAGAAACTATCAGTATCAGTTCATAAACAACGGAAAGATTGTGGGCTATTATGATGAGACAACGATGGCGGCTTTTTTCGAGACGCCCAAGACCTTGCAGTTTGGCATCGCATACGCTGATGGTGATTCGTACATGAGCCTGCTGCAACAGTTTAGGTAATTAAGAGCTAAGAACTAAGAACTAAGAGGTAAGAACTAAGAGCTAAGAGCTAAGAGCTAAGAGGTAAGAACTAAGAGCTAAGAGCTAAGAGCTAAGAACTAAGAACAAAAAAAGAGGATGCCTACAAAAGACATCCTCTCTTTTTATATCGTGGAGTAGGGAAGATTACTCTTCGCCTTTCTCCATCTGAGCCTTCAGGTTTGCAAGTGCGTCGAAGTCGCCAAGTGACTGTGATGCTGCTACATTGTTGATAGAAGCATCGTCCTTCTTAGCTGCTGGGCGCTTTGCTGCGCGAGCCTTCTTCTCTTCCAGTTCCTTCTCTGGCTCGAATGTACGAGAGTGAGAGAGGATAATACGCTTAGAATCCTTAACGAACTCTATTACCTGGAAGTCGAGCTCTTCACCCTTCTGTGCCTGTGTGCCGTCCTCCTTAACAAGGTGCTTTGGAGTTGCAAAGCCTTCACCACCTTCGTTGAGGGTGATAACGGCGCCCTTCTCCATAACCTCAGAAACAACACCTTTGTGTACAGAACCTGGGGTGTAGATTGTCTCGTATGTATCCCAAGGATTGTCCTCAAGCTGCTTGTGACCAAGAGAGAGACGACGATTCTCCTTGTCGATTTCGAGCACTACAACCTCGATTGTCTCACCAACCTTTGTGAACTCTGATGGGTGCTTAACCTTCTTTGTCCATGAGAGGTCTGAGATGTGGATGAGGCCGTCAACACCTTCCTCGAGCTCTACGAAGATACCGAAGTTAGTGAAGTTGCGTACCTTTGCTGTGTGCTTAGAACCTACAGGATACTTCTCTTCGATTGTTGCCCATGGGTCTTCCTTGAGCTGACGGATGCCGAGAGACATCTTGCGCTCGTCGCGGTCGAGAGTGAGGATTTCTGCCTCTACCTCGTCACCAACGTGCAGGAAGTCCTGTGCTGAACGCAGGTGCTGGCTCCATGACATCTCAGAAACGTGAATGAGACCTTCAACGCCTGGTGCTACCTCTACGAATGCTCCGTAGTCAGCGATAACAACTACCTTACCCTTGATGCGGTCACCAACCTTGAGGTTTGGATCAAGTGCATCCCATGGGTGTGGAGTGAGCTGCTTCAGACCGAGAGCAATGCGCTTCTTCTCGTCGTCGAAGTCGAGAATAACGACCTTAATCTTCTGGTCGAGTTCTACTACCTCGTGTGGATCGCTTACGCGGCCCCAAGAGAGGTCTGTAATATGAACGAGTCCGTCAACACCGCCGAGGTCGATGAATACACCGTAAGATGTGATGTTCTTAACGGTTCCCTCATAAACCTGACCCTTCTCGAGTCTTGACATAATCTCTGCCTTCTGAGCTTCGAGCTCTGCCTCGATAAGTGCCTTGTGAGATACAACAACGTTGCGGAACTCCTGATTGATTTTCACAATCTTGAACTCCATCGTCTTGCCTACGAAAACATCGTAGTCGCGAATTGGATGTACATCAATCTGTGAGCCTGGTAAGAATGCCTCAATGCCAAATACGTCAACAATCATACCACCCTTAGTGCGGCACTTGATGTAACCCTGAACGATTTCCTCATTGTTGAGGGCCTCGTTAACACGGTCCCAACTCTTTGACATGCGAGCCTTCTTGTGAGAAAGAACGAGTTGTCCCTTCTTGTCTTCTTGGGTGTCAACGTAAACTTCTACCTTGTCACCTACTTTCAGGTCAGGATTGTAACGGAACTCAGTAGCTGGGATAATACCGTCGCTCTTGTAACCGATATTTACGATAACCTCTTTCTTGTCGATAGAGATTACGGTGCCTTCTGCTACCTGACCTTCAGACACCTTGTTAAGTGTTGCAGCGTAAGACTCTTCCTGAGCCTCCTTGCTTGCGTTTGAGATACTACCATTCTCGAACTCTTCCCAATTGAAGTCGTCGAGTGGCTGTACATTTTTAAAGTTAGACATAATGTTAATTAAATATTTATGCTCCCCCTGAATTGGGAAAAGCGGATGCAAAGGTACAAAAAAATATGCATGCGCGCGTGCATATATATATGCGCACATACATAATTTATATTTTTTTAACTACTTTATGCCGCGTGCGTTGAGAGCAGCGGCATATTTTGCAGCATTTTGGAGATGTTCAGAGTATGTTACAGCAAAAACATGCGAGCCGGAAAGGTCGTCTTTGGCACACATATAAAAGAAGTTGTGATGATGTAGATTCAGCACCGCATCAATAGCTGCAACAGATGCTATACGAATAGGGCCGGGAGGAAGGCCTGTGGTGTAATATGTATTGTATGGGGAAGGGTAGAGGAGCATATTATTGTAGATGCGTTTGAGGGAGAAGTTTTGCATAGCAAACTTCACGGTTGGGTCGGCCTGTAGGGGCATATCTGTCTTCAAACGATTGTAATACATTCCTGCAACAGTAGGCTTCTCAGGAAGGTAGTTGGTCTCTTCATCAACAATGCTGGCAAGAGTCTGAACCTCAAAAGGAGTAAGTCCCAAAGCCTTTGCCTTAGCCTTGCGCTCGTCATTCCAAAAGGCTTTATGGTTTTCCTGCATCTTCTTCAGCAATTTGCGTGGAGAGATGTTCCAATATACTTCGTAGGTGTATGGCATGAAGAGGGCTATTACAGTACAGGTGTCGATGCCTGCTCCAAGAAAAGCGAGAGAATCGTTGTTGTTGAGGTAACGCATCAGTTCCTCCTTGCTCATCATGAGGTTGGGCGCTATGATATCAGCCAGCTTTTCACGGGTGCGAACCTCGGAAATGACGAGGTTGAGTGGTTCCTGTTTGCCGTTTCTCAGGTTGCGAAACAGCGTAAAGGCATTCGTTGATGGGGTGATGGTATATCGGCCTGTGCGAACGCTGTTGTTGTTGAAATGACGTGAGAGTGTCATAACAGCTGTAGCGCCATAGTTGTGACAATGTTCATCCATCTTGTTGAAGAGGGAATCGGGCGTGTCATTGTCGTCGATATAGAGATATACATTTTCTTTTTCCTCGTTCAAAGGGGCAAAAAGAAAGAAGGCTATCACACCAATAATGATAATGAGGAAAACGTATATCGCCTTGTGGGAATATCTATTCTTCATCGGGTTCAAGATTATCGATGTCTAAGATGTGGAGTTGGAAGGCTCGTGTTACGAGTCGTACAGCATTTACTCCGTAGTCACCATGTCCGTCAGGGAAAAGTTTCTGTACAAGTTCTGCCTGACGCTTTTCGAGGCTCTTCACACCAAAAGGCATTCCCTTGAGGGTGGTTATCTGCTCTTTGGTATATCCGAGTGCCAGATGTCTAAGGAAACGCTCGTCGTATTCGTCAATGTCGTATGAAATGGTGGCTTCCATCTTCATGATGCTACCATTGATGCTGTTACGGAAGGTTTCGACAATTTGTTCCATAAGAGGCTCGTTGAAGACGAATTTTTTGCCAGACATAACATTCATGATGTCAGTACGGGTGAGCATCTCGCCAGTCTTAAGGATTATGCCGTCAGCACCTGCATCAAGAACATCTATCCATAACTTCTCGTTGAGCAACTCGCCTGTAAAGACCAGAATCTTAATATCTTTATGATCGGCCTTTGTGTTGCGGCATAGCTCTACACCGATTGTAGTAGAACCTTGAAGTCCCAAATCCATAAGAACAAGGTCTGGCGTTACTGTACGCATTAACTTGAGATATTCACCCTCTGTGGATGCTGTACCTATAATCTCGGCTTCTGGTACCTGTGACTTCAGTAGTCCCTCGGTCCCTTTGAGTTCCAACGGTACATCTTCAACGATGACTACCTTGAATTTATCCATGTTGTGAGTTTTATAGATGTATAGTGGGAAAATAAAAAAAGTCGCATGCGTAATAACATTGCTGTTAAGACGAATGCAACCTTTTATATAATATAATTATATTATGGTCTTCTTACTTGAAAAAAGCCTGAACGTCTTCATTGCGAACCATCTGTTCGTCGAAAATGTAAGCACCAGTCTTAGGACTTTTTACCATCTTGATAACTTTGCTGTATGCACGCCCATCAGTAGAACCTTCGTGAAGGGTAGCGACCGCTTTCTTTGCCATAGTCTAAAATGTGTTTACTTTATTTCCTTATGAAGAGTCATCTTCTTAAGGATTGGGTTATACTTCATTAACTCCAAACGCTCTGGAGTGTTCTTACGATTCTTTGTAGTGATATAACGGCTTGTGCCTGGCATGCCGCTATTCTTAATCTCTGTGCATTCGAGGATTACCTGAACGCGATTGCCTTTTGCTTTCTTTGCCATAATTCTATAAATTTTCTTGTATTAGAAACTTTGAGCACTTGCCTTAGGCTACTCACCAATAACTTTAATATCTTTCCAATCTACATGGCCATTCTTAACAGCCTGCTTCAATGCTGCATCAAGACCGATCTTGTTAATGAGACGAAGACCTGCAGCAGAAATCTTAAGGCTAATCCAACAACCCTCCTCTACATAGTAGAACTTCTTGCTAAAGAGGTTTACATCAAAGCTGCGCTTTGTGCGATGCTTTGAGTGGGATACGTTGTTGCCGATCATTGCCTTCTTACCTGTAATTTGACAAATTTTTGACATTTCTGTATTCTATTTTTTAGTTCGTTTTTAGTGCTACTTATTCCAAACAGAGTGCAAAGGTATAAAAAAACTTTAACATAATGATGAGAAGTGTGTTTGGTGATACCTAATTTTAAGGTTTTTTAAGAATTATGGTTGATTAAAATAAATTTTTCCGTTTTTTCTTTTGTTTATATCAGGAAATTATGTTATCTTTGCACTCGCAATTCAAAAAATGGATTGGCAAAGAGTGCCGATATGGCTCAGTTGGTAGAGCAACGCATTCGTAATGCGTGGGTCACGAGTTCGAGTCTCGTTATCGGCTCTAAAGGGGGTTGAGCGATAGTGTTCAACCTTTTTTAGAATGCGGTAATAGCTCAGTTGGTAGAGCAGCGGCTTCCCAAGCCGCAGGTCACGGGTTCGAGCCCCGCTTACCGCTCACACAATCACCAGACTTATTAAGTAAAGGTATGTCAATTGTTATAGCCTCTATACTTATTATTAGTTTGTTCTTCATTGCTACAGAGCAATGGACAAATGTGAACAAATCGGCTGTGGCTGTGTTCGCATGTACTTTAGGATGGGTGCTTTACATCTCTTTTGGTGCTGACTTCGTAGGTAATCTGCATGCTCATGACTATGCAGAATTTCTCAATGGAATACAGCCGAACAGTATCGCGGTAAAACATTATATAGCACAAAATGTATTTGTACCATATGTTGGCCGGGCAGCAGAAATAGTATTGTTCCTGATGGCAACAATGGGCATTGTCAGCATCCTGCATATAAACGGATGTTTTGACTTTCTGACATTATGGATTCGTACGCATAATAGTAAGTTGTTGCTTTGGAAACTTACGGCTATATCGTTTATCATTTCTGCAAACCTTGATAATATTTCCACAATAGTACTGATGTTGACAGTTACAAACATTGTATTACCTCGTACCAGAGATCGTATGTTGTATGGCGCAATGGTGTTGGTTGCTGTAATTTTCGGAGGAGCAATGACTGTGATTGGGGACCCAACAGGATTGGTACTTTGGAATCAAGGATTGATAACGGCGACAGGATATACAAAGACGATGGCATTACCTTGTCTGCTGGCATGGATAATACCAACAATAATGGTGAGCTTGCGACTGCCAAAAACTGTGGAAGTGGAACATCCGAGAATGCCATATAGGGGTGATGATACAAATATGCGTTTCTGGCAAAGGGGAATAATGTTTGTCGTTGCTATCGGAGGATTGTGGTTTATTCCATCTTTTGCCGCAATTACCAAGTTGCCACCATTCCTCGGGGCTTTTTGCGTGTTGAGCCTCCTCTGGGTTGTGAATGAGATTTTTAACCATAAGTTGTTCTCTGTAACTAGGCGTTTTCGCGCGGATGATACGCCACAAAGGATGATGTATAATACCATACAGCAGATATTATATATAGTAGGTGTATTGCTCGCTGTCGGTGTCGTAATCGAAACAGGAGCTATAGCGTGGGTTTCGGAATGTATAGATAGTTTGATGGGAAATATATGGATTGTCGGCATTATGTCTGGTGCTATTTCCATTGTATTAGATAGTTTCGCCTCATGTATTACGATGGTTTCATTACACGATGTGTCCACGACAATACCTTATTATGATGTTGATGGTGCTTATTGGAAAGTTCTTTCGTTTGCGACTTCTGTAGGTGGCAGTATACTTGCCTTTGGAAGCATTAGCGGTGTCGTATATATGCAACGTGAGGGTGTCAGCTTGTCATGGTATTTTAAACATGTTACTCCGTTGACACTTGTTGGTGGAGGAGTAGGCTTCATAGTGTTGTGTCTTGAATTGGTATGAAACTTACTTTCTTAGGAACGGGAACATCTATAGGCGTACCCGCAATTGGATGCGACTGTGAAGTGTGCCGCAGCAATGACCCTCGTGATAAACGACTCAGGAGTTCTGCATTGTTAGAAACGGACAAGGGACTGCGCATATTAATTGATTGTGGTCCTGATTTCAGACAGCAAATAATGAATCGCTTCGGAAAACTTGATGCTGTGTTGCTGACTCATGTGCACTATGATCATGTGGGAGGTATTGATGACCTGCGACCATTCGCTTGGTTTGGGGATGTGGATATTTATGCTCAGCGAGATGTTATAGATACTTTGCATACAACAATGCCATACTGCTTCAAAGAACATTTATACCCAGGTGTTCCTTTATTAAGGTTGCATGAAGTGGTTGCAGGCAATCCATTCATGATATCGCGTCCAAAGGAGTATGTTGCCCAGCTTCCTGGCAGTGGTGCAACGCTGGAAGGGGTTATGCATCGCGAGGGACATACAGAGGTGATTCCTGCTATTGATGAAAAACTGAAGGTGATGCCTGTTGCTGTAATGCATGGCAAATTGTCTATCTTAGGATATCGTTTTGGCAATTTTGCATATATAACAGATATGAAGAGTGCTCCAGGGGAAACGATGCAACTTCTTGAGGGGGTGAAGGTTCTGGTGATAAATGCTTTGAGATTTGAGAAAGAGCATCATAGCCATCAATTGGTTAATGATGCAATACGATTTGCTCAAACAATAGGAGCGGAACAGACTTATTTTATACACTTAACCCATGATATTGGAACCCAAGATATTGCAAACTCTAAGTTGCCAAAAGGTTTCCATTTTGCCTATGACGGACAAGAAATTGAGTTTCTTTAACATTTTTTTTGTGTTGAAATTTGTTTGTGTTGAGGAAAATATATAATTTTGTAGCCGAAACCTGTAAAGATCAAGTAAAAGTTAACCTAAAAATAAGATAAATTATGTCACAGATTACTGGTCATATTTCTCAAATTATCGGCCCTGTGGTTGATGTGTCCTTTGATACAAAAGGGCAAGAAGCAGAGAAAGTGCTACCTAAGATTCATGATGCTATTGTAGTAAAACGTGCTGATGGTAGAGACCTCGTGTTAGAGGTGCAGCAGCATATTGGAGAAGATACGGTACGTACCGTTGCAATGGATAATACCGATGGTTTGCAGCGCGGATTGGAAGTGTTCCCTGCCGGTGGACCTATCAGTATGCCGTCAGGTGAGCAAATTAAGGGACGAATGCTGAATGTTATTGGCAATCCTATTGATGGTATGAAGGAATTCACGAACGAGAATCGTTATCCTATTCATCGTGAACCTCCGAAATATGAAGAGTTGTCAACATCAAAAGAAATGCTTGCGACGGGTATCAAGGTTATCGATCTGTTGGAACCATATCTGAAAGGTGGTAAGATTGGTCTGTTTGGTGGTGCTGGTGTAGGAAAGACAGTGCTCATTATGGAACTGATTAATAATATTGCCAAAGGACATAACGGATTCTCTGTTTTTGCTGGCGTTGGAGAGCGCACTCGTGAGGGTAATGACCTTATCCGTGAGATGATAGAATCTGGCGTTATAAAATATGGTGAAAAGTTCAAGCAAGCTATGGCTGAAGGTAAATGGGACCTTTCGCTTGTAGATCCAGAGGAACTAAAGAAGTCGCAGGCCACCCTTGTTTATGGTCAGATGAATGAGCCACCAGGCGCACGTGCTTCTGTGGCATTGTCAGGACTGACTGTTGCAGAGGAATTCCGTGATCAGGGCGGTGATATTCTCTTCTTTATTGATAATATCTTCCGTTTTACACAGGCCGGTTCTGAGGTGTCAGCACTTTTGGGACGTATGCCATCGGCAGTAGGCTATCAGCCAACCCTCGCATCAGAAATGGGTGGTATGCAAGAACGTATTACATCAACAAAGACAGGTTCTATTACATCTGTACAGGCTGTATATGTGCCTGCTGATGACTTGACAGACCCTGCTCCAGCTACAACCTTTACACATCTGGATGCTACAACGGAATTGTCTCGTAACATTGCTCAGCTTGGTATATATCCTGCTGTTGATCCACTTGGTTCTACCTCACGTATCTTGGATCCTCATGTCGTAGGAAAAGAACACTACGAGTGTGCCCAGCGTGTAAAGCAGATTTTGCAGAAATATAAGGAACTGCAGGATATTATTGCCATCCTTGGTATGGATGAACTCTCTGATGAGGATAAGTTGACAGTGAATCGTGCTCGTCGTGTACAGCGTTTCCTCTCTCAGCCATTTGCTGTTGCAGAACAGTTTACTGGTGTGAAGGGTGAGATGGTGTCAATAGAAGATACTATAAAAGGCTTCAATATGATTCTGAATGGAGAGTTGGACGATTTGCCAGAGCAGGCTTTCCTTAATGTAGGAACTATAGAACAGGCTATAGAAAAGGGTAAGAAGCTGCTTGCACAAGCGCAGGGTTAATAAAATAAGAGAAAAGCAGTATGCTTACATTAAAAATAGTTAGTCCGGAAAAGATACACTTCCAAGGTGAGGTGGAGTCGGTAAAGGTGCCAGGGATGTTGGGGGAATTTGAGATTCTAAATAATCACGCGCCTATCGTCTCTGCGTTGCAGAAGGGTAGGGTAGAATATACCACGAAGGACGGCAAACAACAACTCGATGTAATTGGTGGCTTCGTGGAGGTTCTTAAGAACAATGTGAGCTTGTGTGTTGAACTATGGCAGGACACATAGTATTAATGATAGCACGTATGGTCGTGGCGCTGGTATTATATGCTATATGTATGTATCTGGTGAGCGATGACCCATGGAAAATGAAAGTAGTGACGATAAGTTTCCTTGCGATTTATTTCCTTGTGCTTATAATAGAAACAACGTACCACTATATATCTGCAAAGAAAAAATGAAAAATGTTAAGATAATATTCTTTCTACTGGCATCATTCCTAATAACCTTGCCTGCCATTGCGGCAGAAGAGGAGAATGAGGAAGGAAAGATATCTCTTAAGGAGATTCTTTTCGGGCATGTACAAGATAGTTATCAGTGGCATGTTACAGATTTTAATGAACATCCAGTGATTATTAACCTGCCCATGATATTTTACAGTCAGAATTCCGGTTTCCACGTAATGTGCAGTTCTGAGTTTGAACATGAACCCAATGCTGATTTGCTGCGCGAAGGACCTGATGGCTTTTATATTAAAGGTGCTGAGGATGAAAAAGGTGAGATAGTAGAAATGGTGAATGGTACACTGGAACCCGTTTGTATAGATATTTCCATTACTAAACAAGTGGCAGTGTTATTTATTGATGCTATACTATTGTTAATATGCATACTTATACCTGCAAGATGGTGTAAGAAACATAAGATTGACGATCCTGCACCAAAGGGATTTACAGGTATGATGCACATGTTTGTAATGAGTGTGTATAATGACCTTATCAAATCGACGCTTGGAGAAAAGGCTGACAAGTATGCTCCTTATCTACTGACATGTTTCTTCTTTATCTTCTTTGCAAATTTGATGGGTGTGATGCCATTCCCTCCAGGAGGTGGAAATATTACAGGTAATATTGCTGTTACTGCCGCTCTCGCGTTGATGACATTCCTCATTACCAACTGCACGGGAAATTCGCATTATTGGAAGGAGATATTCTGGCCAGAGGTGCCTACATGGTTGAAATGTCCAGTACCTTTGATGCCTGTCATAGAACTCTTTGGTGTGTTTATTAAGCCTATTGTGCTGATGGTCCGACTGTTTGCTAATATGCTGGCAGGACATGCTATAGCAATCTCCCTCTCATGCATGATATTTATAATGTTTGCACTTGGTGGATGGATGGGTAACTTGCTTGGTGGAATTATTACGCCCGTCAGTGTCGCAATGAGTATATTCATGATGTTCCTAGAACTCTTGGTATGTTACATTCAAGCAATGGTATTTACACTGCTCAGCGCTATATATATAAATATGTCGCATGCAACTCACGAATAAGTTAGTAATATCCGAATAACATAACAATTAAACTAAAAATAAAAACCTTTAAAATTTTACAATTATGACAAGTTTAGCAATTCTTTTGGCAGCTGATGCACTCGCAAAGCTTGGTGCAACAGTAGGTGGTGGTCTCGCAGTTATTGGTGCTGGTATTGGTATCGGCAAAATTGGTGGTCAGGCAATGGATGCAATGGCTCGCCAGCCAGAAATGCAGTCAAAGTTACAGTCTTCAATGATTGTTGCTGCTGCTCTTGTTGAGGGTGCAACATTCTTTACATTGATTATCTCTATTCTTGCCCTCTTTGTTTAAGATAAAGGGAAAGCAAATAGGAATAGTAAACAATTAAATAAATCTGCAATCCAGATATGTCATTAATAACGCCCGCTTTTGGTCTCTTTTTTTGGATGACAGTTGTCTTCCTCATTGTGCTTGCCATACTGAAGAAATGGGGATTCCCTGTTATTGTCAATATGGTAAACGAGCGCAAAGAGTTCATAGATGGCTCTCTCGCAAAGGCGCATGAGGCAACAGAGAAGTTGGCCAATATACAAAAGGAAGGTGAGGCACTATTGCAGGCAGCACGTGAGCAACAGGCACAAATACTTAAGGAAGCCAAAGAGACTCATGATGCTGTTGTGGCAAGGGCAGATGCTGATGCTCGTGAGCAGGCCAACAAACTGCTTAGCGAGGCAAAAGCACAAATAGAGAACGAGAAAGCGTCTGCTATACGTGAAATCAGAGCACAAGTAGCAGAATTGTCAGTTCAGATAGCCGAAAAGGTGGTTCGCCAAAATTTGAGTACTGATAAGTCTCAGATGCAATTGATTGACAAACTGTTGGATGAAGTTTCTGTTACGAAGTAGGATATGGACATCGGTGTTATATCAATGCGCTATGCTAGAGCACTGTTGAAGGGTTCTACGGATGCTAATGTTGAGGAGCAGGTGTATCAGGAGATGCAAACTCTTGCCGAGAGTTATGTGCAGGTTCCTGAATTGCGAAAAACTATAGACAATCCAATGATAGAGAAATCCACGAAAACAGCATTGCTTGAAGCCGCTGCAGGAGGGAAGGTCAGTGACATGACGCGGAACTTCATTAAATTGATTCTTGATGAAGGGCGCGAAAAAATGACACAGTTCATGGCAAATTCCTACCTCACTCTCTATCGTCAGCAGAAGAATATCATCAGCGGAAAACTCACTACAGCCGTTCCTGTATCCTCTGATATGGAGAAAAAGATGCAGAAAATGGTTGAGAGTCGTACTAACGGAACTGTGGAGTTCTCTACAGAGGTTAATCCGGAAATCCTTGGTGGATTTATATTGGAATATGACACATATCGTCTTGACACCTCTGTAAAGTCACAGCTCAAGAATATTCTTAAGGAACTATCATAGAGTGAAGAACTCTACATCCCCTAAAAACAAATAAAACAAATGTCAGATAAAATTAAACCAAGTGAAGTTTCTCAGGTACTCCTTGACCAACTCAAGGGTCTATCTACTTCAGCTAATTTAGATGAGGTTGGTACTGTCCTTACCGTTTCTGATGGTGTGGCTCGTATCTATGGCCTGCGTAATGCAGAGGCCAATGAATTGCTGGAGTTCGAGAATGGCACGATGGCTATTGTGATGAACCTTGAGGAGGATAATGTTGGTTGTGTCCTATTGGGCCCTACCAGCGGTATCAAGGAAGGACAGGTAGTGAAACGTACTAAACGCATTGCTTCTATCCGCGTAAATGACAATATGCTCGGACGTGTGATAAATCCTTTAGGACAGGCTATTGACGGACAAGGTGATATAGACCTTACAGATGCATTTGAAATGCCTCTTGATCGCAAGGCTCCAGGCGTAATATTTCGTCAGCCGGTAAAGGAACCTCTGCAGACAGGTATCAAGGCCGTTGACTCAATGATTCCTATTGGACGCGGACAGCGTGAGCTTATTATCGGTGACCGCCAGACGGGTAAGACTGCGATAGCTATTGATACAATCATCAATCAAAAATCTTTCTATGAGGCAGGGAAACCTGTTTATTGTATCTATGTCGCAATTGGACAGAAAGCAAGTACTGTAGCTGCTCTTGTACAAAACCTAAAGGAGCGTGGCGCATTGCCGTATACTATAATAGTGTCAGCAACGGCTGCAGAACCTGCTGCAATGCAGTATTATGCGCCATTTGCGGGTGCTGCTATCGGTGAGTATTTCCGTGATCGTGGTGAGCATGCTCTCGTAATCTATGATGACTTGTCAAAGCAAGCTGTCGCATATCGTGAGGTGTCTCTGATTCTTCGTCGTCCATCAGGACGTGAGGCTTATCCAGGTGACGTGTTCTATCTGCACTCTCGTCTGTTGGAACGTGCTGCTAAGATTAATGAGCAGCAAGAAGTTGCTGAAAAGATGAATGACTTGCCAGCATGCTTGGAAGGAAAGGTTAAGGGTGGTGGTTCGTTGACAGCGTTGCCTATCATTGAGACACAGGCTGGTGACGTGTCAGCATATATCCCAACTAATGTGATATCTATTACTGACGGACAAATATATTTGGAGTCAGACTTGTTCAACCAAGGTTTCCGTCCAGCTATTAACGTTGGTATTTCTGTATCACGTGTGGGTGGCTCTGCTCAGATAAAGTCCATGAAAAAGGTCGCAGGAACACTTAAGATTGACCAAGCACAGTATCGCGAACTTGAGAGCTTCTCTAAGTTCTCTTCAGATATGGATGCTGTAACAGCGATGACACTTGATCGTGGACGTAAGAATAACCAATTGCTCATTCAGCCACAGTATTCTCCTATGCCTGTAGGCGAACAAATAGCAATTCTCTATTGCGGTACAAAAGGACTTATGGCTTCTGTGCCGGTAGAGAAAGTGCGCGATTGTCAGGACCAGTTCTTGGACATGATGCGTGCAAAGCATCAGGATGTTATTGATAAACTTGGTTCAGGTGCTATCGATGACGACGCCACAAAGGTAATTGAAGAAACTATAGCAGATGTCTGTGGTTCCTTTAAAGCATAACAAATGGCAAGCTTAAAAGAAATAAAAACACGTATCGGCTCTGTTCAGAACACTCGTAAGATAACGAGTGCTATGAAGATGGTTGCCTCGAGTAAGTTGCATCATGCTCAGGTTATGATAGAGAATATGCTCCCATATGAAAATATGTTGGAGTCTATACTTAAGACATTCCTTGCTGCTGATGTTGACGCTCGTGGCATCATTACTGAAGAGAGGGAAGTGAAAAAGGTTGCATTGCTTGTTTTCTCATCCAATTCCAGCATGTGCGGAGGATTTAACTCTAATGTAATTAAACGCATGACTCAACTCGTAGAAAAGTATCGTGAAAAAGGAGTTGAGGTGGAGGTGTATCCAATCGGCAGAAAGGTATATGAGAAAACGTCAAAATTAGGATACTCAATATGTGGTAATTTTAATGCATTGGCAGATAAGCCAAATGCCGGTGATTGTACCCGTATTGGGGAAGAATTAGCTCAAAAGTATGTTACTGGTGAGATAGATCGTGTAGAATTGGTTTATCACCATTTCAAGAGTGCTGGTTCACAAATACTTACGGTAAAGCGTTTGTATCCTATCGACATTGAGGAGGCAATGAATTATGACCATACTCGCGACCTTAAAAGTCAGTATGTTACTGAAGATGCGGCGGAATATCTGGAAAAACAGGGCGGTCATCATGCTTTGCATGGTACTTCTTCTAATTCTAAGGCTATGCAACTCAATGATAACTTTATCGTAGAGCCAGATATGAACACCATACTGTACACGCTCATACCAAGGTATGTTAACTTGATGATTTACACAGCGTTACTTGATAGCAATGCTTCGGAACATGCTGCGCGTATGGTTGCTATGCAGACTGCGACAGATAACGCAGATGAGTTGCTACGTATACTTAATCTGCAGTATAACAAGGGTCGTCAGCAAGCTATCACGAGTGAATTGCTTGATATTGTGGGAGGATCGGTTAATAACTGATATTAGAATAAAAGCAAAAAAAGCAAAAGTTGCCGTCTTTTTAAATGTAAAGATGGCAATTTTTTTTGTTTTAATAGCTCTTTTATCCTTTTGTCAGACAAAATATGAGGGTAAAAAGATGAGTTTTTGACTAATTATTTGGTAGTTTTGATTTTTTTTTTTATTTTTGCACTCTAAAATAGTATTGTATGGATAAAATACGTAATTTCTGTATCATAGCCCATATAGATCATGGGAAAAGTACTCTGGCAGACCGTCTTCTGGAGTACACGAAGACTATAGAAGTTACGCAAGGCCAGATGCTTGACGATATGGATTTGGAGCAGGAACGTGGTATTACAATTAAATCACATGCTATCCAGATGCAATACGAAGGCTACATGTTGAATCTTATTGATACCCCGGGGCACGTGGATTTCTCTTATGAAGTGTCACGCAGTATCGCAGCTTGTGAAGGTGCTATCCTCGTTGTTGATGCTACTCAGGGAGTTCAGGCGCAGACAATCTCTAATTTGTATATGGCAATAGACCATGATTTGGAGATAATACCTGTTATCAATAAGATTGATATGCCAGCTGCTATGCCTGATGAGGTAGAGGATGAGATTATTGAACTTCTTGGGTGCAAGCGTGAAGAAATAATACGTGCTTCTGGCAGAACTGGTGAAGGTGTTGAAGATATCTTAAAGGCTGTCGTAGAGCGTATTCCTGCTCCGCATGGTGACCCCAAACAACCACTGCAGGCTTTGATATTTGATAGCGTTTTCAATAGCTTCAGAGGTATCATAGCATATTTCAAGATTCAGAATGGTGTAATCCGTAAAGGTGATAAGGTGAAGTTCTTTAGCACTGGAATGGAATACATTGCTGATGAAGTAGGAGTGCTGAAGATGGATATGGTGCCACGTCAAGAACTCGGCACTGGTGAGGTAGGGTACATTATTTCAGGAATAAAGGATGCTAAGGAAGTAAAGGTTGGTGATACTATTACACATGTAGCAAATCCGTGTCAAAAAGCTATTGAGGGTTTCCAAGAGGTGAAGCCTATGGTCTTTGCAGGCGTGTATCCTATAGATCCGGCAGACTACGAAAATCTTCGTGCTTCGTTGGAGAAACTGCAACTGAATGACGCCTCTCTAACATTCCAACCGGAATCGTCTGTGGCATTAGGCTTCGGATTCCGTTGCGGTTTCCTGGGATTGCTCCACATGGAGATAATACAGGAACGTCTTGACCGTGAATTTAATATGGATGTCATCACTACCGTTCCGAATGTTTCGTATATGGTATATGACAAGCAAGGCGAATCAAAAGAGGTGCATAATCCGTCTGGATTACCCGATGTAACAATGATAGACCACATCGACGAGCCATATATCAAGGCAACTATTATTACCGATGCAAACTATATTGGCGGTATTATGAAGTTGTGTCTTGACAAACGTGGGGAGTTGATAAACCAGGAATATGTATCAGGAAATCGTGTAGAACTGCATTTCTATATCCCACTTGGAGAAATCGTTATAGATTTCTATGACAAGTTGAAGAGTATATCCAAAGGTTATGCATCATTCGATTATCATATTGACTCGTTCCGTCCGTCGAAACTTGCAAAGTTGGATATACTGCTCAACGGCGAACCTGTTGATGCTCTTTCTACACTCACCCATAACGACAATGCCGTGACATTTGGCAGACGCATGTGTGAGAAACTGAAAGAACTGATTCCACGACAACAGTTCGATATCGCTATTCAGGCTGCCATTGGCTCAAAGATAATAGCTCGCGAAACCATAAAATGTGTGCGAAAAGACGTTACCGCAAAATGTTATGGTGGTGATGTGAGCCGAAAGCGTAAACTCCTTGAGAAACAGAAAAAAGGAAAGAAGCGCATGAAGCAGATTGGTAATGTAGAAGTACCACAAAAGGCCTTCTTGGCAGTATTAAAACTGGATTAGTGAAAATGATACACAATACAAACCTAACCTTACCTTAAAAAAATGAGAGAAAATTTCAGATCTATTAATGTAACAATTCGAGACATTGCACGAGAGTTGGCACGTCGTTTCAGCACCATGACACATGGTGAGATAGACGTCCTTGAGAGCATCATCATTCCGATGAAGTTCAGAAAGGGTGAAGAGTTGCTGAAACATGGGGAGATTAGTAAGTATATCTTCTACATCCATCAAGGTTTAACACGTCAGTATTACGTCAAGAACAATAAGGAGATGACCTCTCGTTTGTGTATTGATGGTGACATCGTTATGAGTGTAGAGAGTTTGTTCCGCGATAAGGGCAGTAACGAGATTATCGAAGCTCTTGAGACGTGCATTGTGTATGCACTTCCAAAGCGCAGATTGGAAGAAATAGCTCTTCACAACCAGAATATACAAATTCTTTATCGTAAGATACTTGAGGAGGCCCTTATAGAGCAGCAGTCACATGCTGACTTGGTACGTTTCGAGTCTGCAGCCGACCGTTACAAGCGCATTTGTAAAGAGATGCCGCAAGTAGTGCTCCGTGCTCCTTTGGTCTTCGTGGCAAGTTATCTTGAAATGACTCCAGAGACCTTATCTCGTGTAAGGTCATCAACATCAACCGAATCTCTTCTGTGATAGATATACACATAAAAGATTTTGCCTACGATTTACCAGATAATCGTATAGCGAAGTATCCGCTTGTTGAGCGGGATACCAGCAAGCTCCTTGTCTATAACAAAGGCAACATATCCCACGATACATTTCGTAACATTACAGCGTACCTACCTAAAGGTGCGCTGATGGTGTATAATAATACCAGAGTCATTCAGGCTCGTCTGTTTTTTCAGAAAGAGTCTGGTGCTCGCATAGAGGTGTTCCTGTTAGAACCTCATATGCCTCGTGACTACGAGCAGATGTTCCAATCTCGTGGTATGTGCGAATGGAAGTGTCTTGTGGGTAATAGTAAGAAATGGAAAGGTGGGCTCTTGCATCTCTGTAATGGAGTGGGTGATGAGTCTAATGGTTTAGATGACATAAATCTGCAGGTTGAGCGTCTTGATGATTCTGTCTGTCGCTTCACGTGGCGAGGAGACCTCTCGTTCGCAGAACTCCTTGAGAGAGTAGGGGAGTTGCCTATTCCTCCATATCTTAACAGACGCTCTGAACCAAATGACAAGATAACCTACCAGACGGTCTATGCACGTATCAAGGGAAGTGTTGCTGCCCCTACTGCTGGCTTGCATTTTACGGACCGTGTATTACAGGATATCGACGCTCATGACATAGAGCGTGAAGAGGTGACATTGCATGTTGGTGCCGGCACCTTTAAGCCTGTTAAGAGCGAGACAATCAGCGGTCACGAGATGCATAGTGAGTTTATCAGTGTCAAGCGCTCTACGATAGAACGCATCATAGCACATGGAGGTAAGGCTGTGGCTGTGGGGACTACGAGTGTCAGGACATTAGAGAGCCTCTATTATCTTGGTCTCAAGGTAAGGAAGATGGGTTCTGTGCTTGTTGCCCATAATGGTGATGAAGAACCTCTGTTGGAGGTTGCCCAATGGGAACCTTATGAGAGTGGTGAGACTGCTGTCTCTTCCGTTGAGGCTCTTGAGTCGCTGCTGTCGTGGATGGTTGCTAATAATCTTGATGTCCTGCATGCTTCCACACGTATCATTATCGTTCCTGGCTATAAATATCACATTGTAGAACGTCTCATAACCAATTTCCACCAACCGCAGTCAACGCTCCTGTTGCTTGTTTCGGCTCTCATAGGTGACGATTGGCGAAAAGTATATGATTATGCCCTGGCTCATGAATTCAGATTCCTGAGCTACGGAGATTCTTCTATTTTAATACCATAAGGCTATGAATAATTACGGATATATAAAGGTTGCTGCCTCTATACCGTCTGTGAAGGTCGGCGATTGCAACTATAATGTTTCTGAGATAGAGAAGATGATAGTCCGTGCCGAGGGCATGGGAGTGGAGATAATTGTCTTCCCGGAACTCTCGATAACGGGTTATACGTGTCAGGATTTGTTTCGCCAGAAACTCCTCATCGACGCTGCAGAAATGTCGGTAATGAAGTTGATGGAGTTTTCGCGTCAGTTGAATATCATCGTTATCGTTGGTGCTCCTGTTGCTGTCGGAGGACTTCTGCTCAATTGTGCTGTTGTCATACAATGTGGCGAGGTGCTGGGCATTATTCCAAAAACATTCCTGCCAAACTACAGCGAGTTCTATGAAAAGCGTTGGTTTGCATCCTCTCAGGACCTTCATCCTACCGACATCCTTTATGCAGGCAGTAAGATACATATCACCCCTCAGCCGACTGTCTTCCAGACATATACCGGTGCCACTTTCGGCATAGAGCTGTGTGAAGACGTTTGGGGACCGGAGCCACCGTCAACACGCCTCACATTGGCAGGTGCTGACATCATCTTCAACCTCAGCGCTTCCGACGAGCTGATAGGCAAGCATACATACCTCCAGAATCTGCTCTCTCAGCAGAGTGCCCGTACTATGTGCGGCTATGTATATGCCGGCAGCGGATTTGGTGAGAGCACACAAGATGTAGTGTATGGCGGCAATGCCATTATCTATGAGAATGGCAAATGTCTTGGTGAAAGCACCCGTTTCTCTTTAGAACCGCAGCTGGTTGTTTCGCAAATCGATTATGAGTGCATGCGCAGCGAACGCCGTAACAACAGCACCTTTGTCAATGCCCAGTGTACTGCCGCCATTGGTAAGGATGCAGCAGACGGCGGCGCCTTGTATAAGGACTGCCATAGCATTACGATGAAGGATTTTGAACTTATCCGCGACATCAATCCTACGCCATTCATACCGAAGGAGAAAGATATGTCAGCTTCTTGCGAAGAGATTTTCAGCATCCAGGTGGCAGGTCTTGCAAAGCGTCTGGTGCATACCGGCTGCAAGAATGTCGTTGTCGGCATCAGCGGTGGTTTGGATTCTACGTTAGCCCTTCTGGTATGCGTAAAAACCTACGACAAATTAGGCTATGACCGCAAGGGTATCATCGGTGTTACGATGCCAGGCTTCGGAACTACCGACCGCACCCATACCAATGCCGTGCGTCTGATGACGGAATTGGGAATTACCCAGCGTGAGATAAGCATCCGTGATGCCTGCATACAGCACTTCAAGGATATCGACCACGATATCAATGTCCACGATGTGACGTATGAAAACAGTCAGGCCCGTGAGCGTACGCAGATTCTGATGGATTTGGCTAATAAGGAAAATGCCCTTGTCATAGGTACCGGCGACCTGTCGGAACTGGCCCTCGGATGGGCTACATACAACGGTGATCATATGTCGATGTACGGCGTTAATGTGTCAATCCCCAAGACCCTTATACGATACCTCGTAGAGTATGTGGCAGAGACCTCTCCGTCGCGTGCCACCCTGCTCGATATTGCCGATACTCCTATCTCTCCGGAGCTGACGCCGGCAGACGAGAACGGCGACATAGCCCAGAAGACCGAAGACCTCGTGGGCCCTTATCTGCTGCACGATTTCTTCCTCTATTACTTCCTGCGCTATGGCTTCACTCCGCAGAAGATACTCATGCTGGCGCAGCATGCGTTCAAGGGCACTTTTGACGACGAGACAATAGAGAAGTGGCTGAAGGTATTCATCCGTCGTTTCTTCTCTCAGCAGTTCAAGCGCTCCTGTCTTCCTGACGGCCCGAAGGTGGGCTCCGTATCTCTTTCACCACGTGGCGACTGGCGCATGCCGACAGATGCCTCTTCGAACCTCTGGTCCGCGTTTATCGATTAGCGCCTTTGACCTTTGACCTTTTGACTTTCATATGAAATACGCAGAATATATAAAAACGGTAGAGATTGATGCCCTTTGGGGTAAGCGGAAGCATATCCTGTGGCATCTTGACAGACATGTCAATATTCTCAGCGGCGTTAATGGTATCGGAAAGAGTACGATACTCCGCAAGACGCTCCTTAATTCAGACGGCGTTCATCTGACGCTCTTTCCTGAAGATGCTACGGAACTCCGTTGTGATGTCATTGAGAAATTCACTATTGAGCCCGATGCGTTGCTCGATAAGCTGGAAAAAGATTTCATGGCCTATAAGAATTCCCTCTCCCTTGGGGAGGGTCAGAGAGGGGGTTGCATACAGCTCTTCTACGACCACGTCGATAAACTCTTTGGGCAGACCGAAAAGGTTATTTTGCGAGATGCTGATGGCATACGTCTTCTGCAGGAGGGCGACATCCTGACAACGCGGCAGTTGTCCTCCGGTGAGAAGCAGATGATGCTCATACTCCTTACTGTTCTTCTTGAAGACCAGCAGCCATACGTCCTCTTTATGGACGAACCGGAGGTGAGCCTGCATGTCGATTGGCAGCAGGAACTGGTAAGCATCATCACAGAGATGAATCCCAACATCCAGCTCATCCTCACCACCCATTCCCCTGCCGTCATCATGAACGGCTGGCTCGATAAGGTAACCGAAGTGTCAGACATAACGGTTAGGTAATGCATAATGCATAATTCATAATTTGACCTTAGACCTTTGACTTTTGACTTTTGACCTTTGACCTCAATAAAAAGCCATATCAATTCCGATTATTTCTCTGCTGCTAATACCCTGCGTGGTAAGGGCAGCCGCCGCCGTATTGTGGCGTATGTGGAGAGCTATGACGATGTGTTCTTCTGGCGCATGATATTGAGTGAGTTTGAAGACGAGACACGTTATTTTGAGGTGATGCTCCCCATCCGTTCCAATCTCTCGAAGGGCAAGAAGTCGGCCTTTCTGTCTCTTATGCGCAATGGTATGGGGCGTGATATGATAGCCTGTGTCGATGCCGACTACGACTACCTGCTGCAGGGAGCCAATCACGACTCCGCCTTCATGCTCGACAATCCGTATGTCATACACACCTTCGTCTATGCCATAGAGAATTATCAGTGTTATGCCCCTTCCCTGCATAACGTCTGCGTTATGGCAACGCTCAATGATGCTCCCACCTTCGATTTCGTTGACTTCCTGTCCCGCTACAGCCGCATCATATTCCCCCTGTTTGTGTGGAATATCATGATGTATCGCCGTCGCGAATACGGCTCCTTCACCATTACGGACTTCAATACCGTTGCCCGCATCCAGCACAAGCGCACGGAGCAGTTGAATGAGGTGTTCAATAAGCTGCACCACAAGGTGCGCGTGAAGGTCAACGAGCTGCAGCGTCGTTTCCCTAATATGAAGGAAGAGTATTTGCGTACAAAAGACTCGCTTCTCTCGCTTGGCGTTACACCCGATACCACATACCTCTACATTCAGGGCCACCATCTGTTCGACGGCATTGTGGTGCCTACCATGCAGACCGTCTGCGAAGAGCTGCGCCGGCAGCGCGAGACTGAGATACGCCGCAAGGCAAAACACGTGGTGCAGATGCAGAACGAGTTGTCGGCATATATGCGTTCCGTCAGCGACATCAGCGAAATGCTGAAGAAGAACCTCGGCTACACCAAGTCCGAACCCTACCAGCGCGTCCTCCAGTCGATAGAGAAGATGCTCGGGAGAAGTGAGTGATCCTATAACCCATAAAAAAGTTAATTATTTATTAAATGAATTATACTATAAAGTATCCAGAGAATGAAGGTGGCATGAATGGCCGCATACGTCGTCTGCGTCAGCAGAATTTCGATACGCCAACGACGCTGAGTATAGAACGCGCACTCATAGAGACAGAGTTCTATAAAACACACTATGGCACTATGCCGACGCCAGTACTACGCGCCAGGAATTTCTACGAGATATGCAAGAAGAAGACCATCTATATTGGTGATGATGAACTCATCGTGGGTGAACGCGGCCCTGTTCCCAAGGCCGTTCCGACCTTTCCGGAGCTTACTTGCCACTCCGTTGAGGACCTCCATACTCTCGATACCCGTGAGTTGCAGAGCTACCACATTTCCCAGGAAGACATCGATACCTATGAACGCGAGGTCATCCCCTACTGGGCAGGCAAGACCCAGCGTGAACGCATTTTCAACCATGTTTCCAAAGAATGGGAAGAAGCATACCATGCAGGTGTCTTCACTGAGTTCATGGAACAGCGTGCGGCAGGTCATACTGCTATGGACGGAAAGATGTACCACGAAGGCCTTCTGGACGTGAAGGCACGCATAGAACAGCGCATAAAGGCACTGGATTATATCAATGACCCGGAGGCTACTGACAAGCAGCAGGAACTGGAGGCAATGGCCATCTCGTGTGATGCTGCGATAATGTTTGCAGAGCGTCATGCAGAACTGGCAGAAAAGATGATAGAGGAACTAAGCAGCCAGCAGCCAGCAGCCAACAGCAAACAGCAAATAAAAGCCCGCATAGCGGAACTGAAGAAGATTGCCGACGTATGCCGTTGGGTACCGGCTCATGCTCCACGCGATATGTGGGAGGCTATACAGATGTACTGGTTCGTTCACTTGGGTACGGTGACAGAACTGAATGGATGGGACTCCATGAATCCGGGCCATATAGACCAACACCTGTATCCTTTCTATCAGAAAGGACTTGCCGACGGCACCCTGACACGTGACGAAGCAAAGGAGTTGCTGTCGTGTCTGTGGATAAAGTTCAACAACCAGCCAGCACCTCCGAAGGTGGGCGTGACGGCTCTTGAGTCAGGAACATACAACGACTTTACCAATATCAACATCGGTGGCGTAGATCGTGACGGCAATAGTGGCGTCAACGAACTGTCATACATGATTCTTGAGATACAGGAAGAACTGCACCAGTTACAGCCAGGTCTCAGTATTCACATAGCCCAGAACACCCCTGACGATTTTCTGATGGCAGGCCTGAAGGTCATACGCCTTGGACACGGTTACCCCAGCATCTTCAATCCTGATGTATATGTCAAAGAGATGACTCGTGCCGGCAAGACTATTGAGGATGCCCGTGAGGGAGGCTGCTCCGGATGTATTGAGGTGGGAGCATTCGGTAAAGAGGCATATCTGCTGACGGGATATCTGAATACCCCGAAGATTCTGGAGATTACCCTGAACAACGGCATAGACCCTGAAACAGGAAAGAAACTGGGTTTGGAAACCGGCGACCCTCGTAACTTTACGACTTTCGAGGAACTCTACGAAGCCTGGCATCGCCAGATGGAGTATTTCGTAAACCTCAAACTCTCCGTCAACAACTATATCGAGCGTATGTTCTCGCTCTATGCTCCAGCAACATTCCTGAGTCTCTATATCGATGACTGCATAGAGAAGGGACGCGACTACTATAGCGGAGGTGCCCGTTATAATACCACGTATATCCAATGTACAGGTCTGGGTACTATCACCGACTGCTTTACCACATTGAAGAAACACGTTTTTGAGGACAAACGCTACACGATGGACCAGATGCTTGAGGCCTGCAAGGCCAACTGGGGCACAGCGCCAGCAGATTCTTCACATTCCCCATCCCATAATTCACTCGAATCAATGCGCCTTTATATTCGCAACCATACACCTTTCTTCGGCAATGATGATTCCTATGCCGACGACATCGCAGTACGGGTATATGAAGACCTGGTGAAAGCCATCGAGGGACGTCCTAATACACGAGGCGGAAAGACCCATCTCAATATGCTTTCCACCACATGTCACAATTACTTTGGCTCAGTATGTGGTGCAACCCCTAACGGACGCTTTGCCCACTTTGCCATCAGCGATGGTACGTCGCCAGCTCACGGCAGCGACTCACACGGTCCTACTGCCGTCATTAAGTCTCTGGGCAAACTCGACCAGACCAAGAGCGGTGGAACCCTGCTCAATGTGCGTTTCACACCACAGCTCTTCAAGCGTGACGAAGACGTGAGGAAATGCGCAAGTATGATACGTACATACTTCAGGTTAGGAGGACATCATATCCAGTTCAATGTTGTGGATACGGATATGCTGCTTGATGCCCAGAAGCATCCTGACAACTATCGCGACCTCCTTGTACGCGTAGCAGGATATTCTGACTACTTCAACGATATGACAGAACAACTGCAGAATGAGATTATCGCCCGCACTGAGAACATTGAAGAATGACCCCTGTTATCTTTGATATAAAGCGCTACGCCATCAATGATGGACCAGGCATCCGCACTACTATATTCTTCAGTGGCTGCCCCTTGCGTTGTGTGTGGTGTCATAATCCGGAATCGTGGGATTCCCGTCCTCATAAGACGTATAAGCAGACTAAATGCATCGGTTGCCAATCGTGTGTCAACGCATGTCCGCAGGGTGCCATTCAGCTTACAACCTCTGGTATAAGTCCCGTTGAGGGAGTGGAATGCCTGCGCTGTGGACGTTGTGCCGAAGAATGTCCTACACTTGCCTTGGAGATGTGTGGAAAGGAGTGGAGTATGGACGACTTGATGAGTGAGATAGAGAAAGAACGCGACATCATGACCGATAGTGGGGGAGGAGTGACACTTTGTGGCGGTGAACCCCTTTTCCAACCTCAGGCCACCCTCGATATTTTGAAAGAACTGGGACGTCGTGGCCTACATCGTGCCGTAGATACCACACTCTTTGCCTCTCAGGATATCGTACGCGAAGTGGCACGTCATTGTGAACTCTTTCTTGTGGATGTGAAAATGATGGACTCCGACCTCCATCGTCGTTATACCGGCGTTCCCAATGACCTCATACTCAGTAACCTGCGTATGCTATCAGAACTCGGTACCCCGTTTTTTGTGCGGATACCTCTTATCGAAGGCATCAATGCCGACGAGTCAAATATAGAAGCCACCGCAACCTTCCTTGACAGTCTTCCCAGTCAAGAAGGCTTGTGCGGAATAAACCTCCTGTTATATCATGACGTCGGGCGCGACAAGCATCGCCGCCTATGGTCTGTCTTCAATCCCCAAGGCTTCGCTATGTCAGCCCCTACCGACGAAACCCTGCAGCGTTGCGTAGCGCAGTTCAAATCCCACGGCTATACCGCCATCATAGGTTAAAAATGAAAAAATGAATGCACGCAAAGCGATCAGTGATGTCAAGCCGATGTTGCTTCTGCGAAAAGGCTTAGACAGAACTGAGAGTCTTACGGGTATCGACGAAGTCAAAGAATGATAAATGGCGCAAGATGTTTTCATCCTGCGCCATTTATCGTTAATGTATAGCTCCCATACAACTTGTGGTGCCCAGTGCAGTCAATGCCGCTGTGAGTATGCTCACCACCATCTGAATAATTGTTTTCCAAGAATTTTTTTTCATAAACTAAAAACTTTTAACTCTACACTCTACACTTTCATTTTTTCATTCTTTCATTTTTTCATTCTTTTAGTCGGGAGAGGGCCGTTGCCCAGCCCTCGTCCCGCTAAAATTATCCCTCTTCCCAACCGTCGCCGGTGCTACTGCCGCCGCCAGTGTTGCCGCCAGTGTTGTCACCATCACCGGTGCTTGGTTCAGGGTCGGAGGGCTCATTCTGAGTATTCTGATTACTCTGATTATTCTGAGTATTCTGAGAGCCCTCTGAGCCCTCCTCCGGGTCTTCCACCTCACCAGAGTCAGAGGTGACACGCTTCACAACCTCGCCGTTGCGGTCGTAGCAAGTGATCTGGATGCTGGTGTTAGCCAGTTCGTCCTTCAGGTCAACTGATGGAGTGAAGATGATACGACGGCTCTTGATGAGCTTAGTCTTCACATCATTCACGCTCTCTACCGCCTTGGCGCGGAGTCCGAAGCGCATAGTACCGAGACCTGGCAGTGCCACAGAGTGACCTTCAGTAGCCCATGCCTTGATTACCTCACCAGCTGCATCCCAGCAAGCCTGCATAGCGCCCTTGCTGATTCCGGAACGGAGAGAAGCCTCCTTGATGACCTTCTCCTGTGCGAGAGAGGTGTACAACTCAGGCTGCATGACGTAGCGATACTTGCCAGCTGCCTCTTTTTCAAACTTCACGAGTCTTTCGACTGCCTTAACTTTCATTGCCATAATAGTAATAAATTTTAAAGATTTAAATAAAAACCACGTCCTTAAAACTTATTCCTTTTTTCGAATTGTGCGACCTGATGCCTATGTAGCAATTGCGGAGTAACTTAGCCGCAAAATTTTCTCATCAATGTCGCAACTTTT
>CAJODL010000002.1 GCA_905233165.1 uncultured Prevotella sp. | reverse complement strand
CAAGTAATTTTGTCAATTTCTGCCGTTTTTAGGGGGATGGTCCCTGACGGAAACCAATTAAGCGGATTTAAGGGGAAATAAGGTGATTTAAGGGAACACCCTACGAACCCTCTGCTCATCCACCCGAGGTACAATGGCGGTACAAAATTACTCTAATCGGGGCAAACGCGCAATAGGCGAAGAATAAGGTTAGTTAAACGGAGTTAATTGTAAGACAGCGTTTTACACGATTTGATTTAAGGTTTATTTCGGTCTGCTTTGACCCAATTTAGTTGGTGAAGAATACGTTACTTCAGGCAACTCTGTTACCCTTCCTGTCAATCGCACACTCTATAAGGATGGCTATACGCTTACAGGTTGGAACGACGGTGTGACCACATACGAGCCAGGCGATAGCTATACCCCTGCTTCAGATGTTACGCTGAATGCTGTCTTCACAGCAAATACCTACACCTTCGACCAGACAGTCAGCGAGATGACAGTACGTTGGGACTTCCAGCGGGGAAATGGTTGCCCACTCATCTCTATGCAAGGAGCAGGAGCTACAGCCATCCTCGTGCAGCAGGCTAACGTGAATGGCAACACAATAGATATGAAGCTTGATATTGATGCCACAAGTGGTAAGTTTGCTAATGGCAGTTGGACAGACTGGGCTCAGGTGAATGAAGGCACCATCTTCTCCTTCCCATCTGTTGAAGGCACTACTGTTAAGGCTTTCTCTAGGAATGAGCCAAAGAATAACTCAGATGTAAAGAGTTCTGTAGATGGCAATGCGTACAGTTCTTATGCAAGCAATATAGCAACCTATGCCACTACACCAACAAGCAGTTCTTCTACGATGACTGTAAAGGGTGGTGGCTACTATCGCTACATCGACGTAACCTATCCTGCAGCTGCTATCACAGGTATTACTGAGTTGACTGTTGACGGTGTAGATGTAGGTAGTGACATCATTGCTGCCATCAACAATGGTGACGCTTATACTGCTACTCTCTCTGGAAATTCCTATACCAGTGTACCTGCTGTTGAAGCTACCTTCGACACCAGCGCACAGGCAACAGGTGTGGCAAGCGGCACGGGTACTTCACGTACATATACTATTACTCAGGCAGATAAGACCTATACTCTCATCGTTGAGGGCATACACGTATATGAACCTACAGGTGATGAGACCAGCATTGATATTAAGATGAATGAGGGGACTGTTTCTGACAATGTATGGACTAATGGTATATATACTATGACAACCACAGGTATTGGTAGCAGCGGTGGCGCAGACTTTAAGTTTGATGCCAATACAGATGCTCCTTACACCATCAGCATTCCTGCTGACGTAGTTGTAAAGCAGTTCATCATCAAGAACTTCCATGCCAACTACAGTGGTGGTAATGGTCAGCTGAAGACAGTTACCTCAACTGGTGCTACTACTTACATTCCTACTAAGCACAATTGTGTATATAGTGGTGCGACGACAGCAGATAACCGCACATACGAAGGACCTGCCTACGACCTCGTTGTTATAGTAGAGGACCACGTTGCCGGTACTCCTATTGTCTTCACTATGAAGAAGAGTGCACAGCCAATGGGCTGGATACAGCTGACAACAGTAACAGAAAATCCAGGCACCGCTCCTGTGAAGACAGGCGAGAGCGTTGCTGTGGTCAACAACCACGCTGCTGTGTCTGTTACCTTCGATCGTGAGATTCCTAACGACGTAACTGCTACCATCAATGAAACTACCGTGACGGCAGAGGGTGGGGCTACCACTCTGGTATTCCCAGTATGGGACCTCTCTTACTCAACCAACTACACTCTCACTATTGAACCAGGTGCTGTGGAGGATGCTTATGGTAACACGAACAGCGAGGCTATCAACATTGCTGTCAATGTTCCTGTTAAGCCGGCAGTTGCTCAGGCTGCTTACGACTATGTGGTAAGTAATGCCGACGAGCTGCTTGCTGCTCTTGATGATATTCAAACAACTAACCAGAATGACAAGAATGCTTCTCGCAAGACTGTCTTCCTGAAAAATGGCGACTACGATTTGGGTAGTAGCAACGAAACTGTTCGCTGGGTACGTTCTCATAACCTGTCACTCATTGGTGAGAGTCGTGATGGCGTTGTCATTCATGGCACCAGCGATGGTATCTCTAATCCTGTGCTGAATCTGCGCTACTGGCAGGGATTCTATTTGCAGGACCTCACAGTTCGTAACGATAAGAACTACGGACTGGAGAACAAGAACGGTGTGGCAGTAGCTATCTATGGTGGCGACAAGACCATCATGAAGAATGTCCGCATGCAGTCTAACCAGGATACACAGGTGACAGGCGATCGTGCTTACTTCGAAGACTGTAAGATTCATGGTACTGTTGACTTCATCTGTGGTGGTGGCGACAACTTCTACTATCATACAGACCTCATCCTTGAGAATCGTGGTGGCAACGTAATCGTTGCACCAAGCACCAGCGCTTCCAATAAGTGGGGCTATGTATTCCAAGAGTGTACCATCAAGGGTGTTGATGATGCTGCAGCTACAACCAATGCCGGCAGTTTCTATCTTGGTCGTCCTTGGCAGAATGAGCCACGCTCATACTTCCTGAATACTACCATGAACGTATTGCCTAACAATGATGGATGGGCAACAATGGGTACTCTGCCGACTCACTTCTACGAGTACAATTCTATGGACAGCAATAGCGGTGCTCTAGACCTCTCTGTTCGTAAGAATTCACCTACAAGTACCAACGAATACACCCCAGTACTCACCTCTGGCGAGGCAGCTAAGTATACTCTGGAGAATGTTCTTGGCGGTACTGACTCATGGTTGCCTACGGATTACACTTATGAGACGGCTGCTCCTGTGGTAAGTGCTTCCGGTAACACTATCAGTTGGAATGCTGTTGATGATGCACGCTGTTACGTAATCTTCAAGGATGGTGAATACCTTGCAAACCAGACAGGAACAAGCTATGATATCACTTCCGCAGGCGTTTATACCGTTCGTGCTGCCAATGAGATGGGCGGTTTGGGTGAGACCTCGAATGCTGTTGTCTCTGGTACTATCACTCCTGCTGGTTGGAGCACATTCTCAAGCAGTTATCCCCTTGACCTGTCAACCATTAGTGGTGGAACTGCTTACTATGCGTCAGCAGCAGGCGAAGGCACAGTAACGTTGTCAACTACTGATGCTACTGTGTCTGCAGGCGAAGGCATCATGGTTAAGGGTGAACCGAATGCAACATTCACAATCAAAGTTGCCGCTTCTGGAACCGCTATAGATGGAAACCTTCTCAAGGGCCAGACCACTACAGGCAATGTAGAAGCTTCTACTGATGGTGTAAAACACTATGTCTTTGGCTATGTAACAGAAACACCTTCAACATACGGCTTCTATAACTTGGCTTCTGACACAGAGGTTGCAGCAGGAAAGGCATATCTGGAGACAACAACACAAGTTTCTTCTCAGGCTCGCTCACTGCGTATAGTCTTTGATGATATCACAGGCATTGATCAAATTGACAATGGACAATTGACAATGGACAAATCTATGCCAGCAAAGCGTGTTGTCAACGGCAAACTCGTAATAGAAAAGGACGGTAAGCTGTATAACGCAAACGGACAGTTGATAAAGTAAAATATAGGAGATAATAACAATGAAAAAGACATATATAATTCCAACCTTGAATGTGGTAGAGATACAGCCGACACGTATATTGGCTGGGAGTGAAACTGTTCCAATGCAAGGTGACTATGATGAAAAAACTGTTACCGTGGGGGCGCGCAGAGCTCACTTCTCTGACTGGGAGGAGGAAGAGTAAAAAGGTTAATAGTTGATAAATTATTAGTTAATAGTTAGATTGCAGATTTTTATCGTTAATGAAAATCTGTTAGGGAACACGCAACAACGTGTTCCCACTTTTCTACAGGTGATCCCAAAATTTGTTATATTCTTTCAGTCACTATGTTTTGTGAAAGCACAAGCGATTTATCGACTAAATGGGTGAAAATTTTTCGTTATAGAGGGAAGAATTTATCATCTTCTACCTTTTGCAACACTTGTTCCACCTTATTTATATTAATAAATAATACTTTTGCACCGTTAAAAATGCTAAAGCATATTTTTTTCTAACACATAAAAAACTAATTTAATTATGAAAACAAAAAATCTACTAAAAAAGGCCTTCCTCCTTTTGGCCCTAATGGGGGGGGGCAACTTCTGTGTGGGGTGAGGCAATAACCGTCACGTGGTTGCCTAATAATATGTCTTCAATTACTACAGCTGGAACAGCAAGTGTAGCAAATATTCTTACGGTAAATGATTTAACCTATAGTTCTGATGTTAATGCGCCTGTTCTTGCAACAGTTGGTGAAGATAAATGTGGTAATTTTATCCCTATAACTGCTGCTGGCAAGAATAATTATAGCAAAGATGATTATGTGACTTTTTCAGTAACAGTTGCTTCTGGTTATAATTTCTTCCCAACGAGTGCAACAGCAAAAGTCTCTGGCGCAGGAACTGGTGATAATGGCGCACAGATATTTGCAACGGTGCAGACAGCAAACGGCTCCAATTCTATTGCCAATAGTGGCAAAAGTCCTAATACTACAAACTTGTCATTAACGAGTTTTTCTTCTTCAACAATTGAAGGTGGACAGACTCTCTATTTTTATATTCATATTGGAACAAGAGGAAATACAGACCCTTATAAGGGAGTTGATATTCGCGATGTTGTTCTTACTGGTACATATACAGCAGCATCTACAGACCCTGCTCCAGCATCAATCACAACACAGCCAAGTAATATAGAGGCTAATGTTGGTTTAGAGACAACATTAAGTGTTGAGGCTGCAGGATATCCTGCACCAGAGTACCAGTGGTATTCTTGTGATGATGCTGAGAAGACAAATGCAAAGGCAATTGATGGTGCTACTTCTGCATCATATTCTTTTACGCCTGAAGCAACAGGAAATCTATATTTCTATGTTACAGTTTCTAATGTATATGAAGAAGAGCCTGTAGTAGTAACTTCTAACGTAGCAACTGTTACAGTTATTGCTCCTATAGCAGAAATTCCTACATTCAAAGTTTATGGCAATACTGTACAGTTAGCATCAGCTACTGATGGTGCAACAATTTACTATGAACTCGATAATCCTGATGTAAAGACAAGTGGAAGTAAGGTTGCATATACTGGCGCTTTCATACCAGCGTCTAGTGGTACCATTTACGCATATGCTGAGAAAGCTGGATACATTGCTTCAGATGTTGCATCACAGGCAGTTACTCTCTCTACAGTGGGTGACGTTGTGGGTAATCTTATTGCAACTGTACAAGCAGCAAAAAGTGCAGAAACAACAGTTTTTGGTAATATTACCGTGACTTCGCCTGAATCTCCGACTTGGGACGGTCGTGGAACTTATCCGAATCATATGAAAGTTTCAGGAGAAGTAACTTTGACTGCTTCAAGTGGAACTATGATAAAATCTATTAAAATCTATGGTACCTCAAATGATGGATCAAAGGCTGCTACTATAACAGCTGGTGATGGAGCGACAGTTATTTCAACTCCTGCAGAACTTATGCCACGTGATGTAAGTGTAGGTGGTGTTCAGACAATGACAGAAATAGTGGTTACTGTGGATGAACCAACAATAAATAACAGCGTATCGTTTACTTTGGGTCGTGAATCTCGTTTGTATATTGAAGTTTATGGTACAGAATATGTCTCTAAGACTGTCACAGCCGCTGGTTGGGCAACATATTGCAGCCCATATGCTCTTGATTTGGCGAATGCAACAGGTCTGACAGACGCTTATATCGTAACAGGTGCTACAGGCAGTGTTCTCAGCACAACTTCTGTTAAGGGTGGCACAATCCCTGCAAATACTGGTATTCTTATTGAGGCTCCAGTAGGAACAGTTACTATCCCAGTTGTAGCAAGCAGTTCTACAGATGTATCAAAGAACAAACTCGTTGGTGTTCTTGAAAATACAGAAAAGGCAGCTGAAAGTATTTATGTATTGATGGACGAAACTGCTGGCGTTGGTTTCTATAAGAATAACAATGCATTCACTGTAGGTGCTAACACTGCTTACCTGAATGCAAATTTTGCTGAGGTTAGTGGCTCTGCTCGTGCTGCATACTTCTTCGGAGGCGACATCACGGGCGTTAATCAAGTTGAGGCTGCTTCTGAGGCTGAAGTTAAGGAAGGCAAGTTCATTGAGAATGGTAAGCTGGTTATCGTGAAGAACGGTGTTAAGTATAACGCAGCTGGCGCTAAACTATATTAAACATTAAATTTCAGTTTTTGTATGAAAAAGACATATATAAACCCTTCTTTGAAGGTAGTAGAGATAAAGACTGCAAGTATATTGGCAGGAAGTACTCCACAGTTAAGAGGCACAACTGAATACACATCTGGTAACCTCGGCCGTCGTGCTCGCTTCTCTAATTGGGAAGAAGAGGAATTGGAAGAGGAGTAAGAGGTAAGATGTCTGATGTCTGAAGGCTGATGGCTGAGGACAACTTACGATAAACAAGGCTCACACGGATTGAAAGGTCTGTGTGAGTTTTTTCTTTTTCTTGGGTATGGATTTTTATTTTAATTGGGTCGGATTTTTTCTTTCCCTTAAGGGGATTTTATGTTCAAGGGCCTGAAACATATGTTCAAGGCCCATGGACAGTAGTTTCAGCCCCTTGGACAGTAGTTTCAGGGGCTTAAATGGAAAATCTCTCGAGGGAGAAAATATTTTCTTTTGTAGGGGCATTTTATTTTCTTCTGCATCCCATAAAAATGTCTCCAAAAAAGCAACATATGTTCGTGGGCCAAGTAACATAGGTGACTACCCCCAATGAACATATGTTCGTGGGCCAAGTAACATAGGTTCATAAAAATAACCTTTTTGATTGTAAATTTGGCGGTTAGGAAATAATTCATTAACTTTGCAGCAGGAATGCTGGGTAATCATAGGCAGTTCTAGGCTATCCTAGGTTTCTAGGATTTCTTAAAGATAATAACTTAAACCCTAAAAAAGAAAAAACAATGAATTACAACACCAAGGGAAAGGTCTTGAAGAAGGCTGTTGTTTGGAAGGATAATTTCTTTGAATTATCGACTAAATGGGTAAAAATCTTTCGCTACAGAGAGGAGAATTTATCAGCTCCACCTCTTGCAACACATTTTCTCCTTGTTTATTTATATATAAGTAGTACTTTTGCCAATGGAAATGAGAAATACAAGTTTTCTCGTGAAACTGAAAAACGAGTTTTCCGTTTTCAAATCTCTTAGCCGGAGATTTAGTCATTGGCGAAGTTGCTCCCGCTCGACAGAGTTCAAAAGTGATTTTGGCTCTGTTCTCACTTAATCGCAACATTGCCAATGGAAATGAGAAAATTCTCACTTAGTCGTGGTAAAAGTTTAATGTTAATAAATAAGGAGCGAAAACAGTGAAAACCCCTTCTAAGGGGATTCAACCTCGAAAAAATGAAAAAGGAGGGGTTTTCCAGTTTTTGTTAAAAATGTAAATAACTGAAAACAATATATATATGAAAAAGGTTCTTTCTTCTCTTACAGTAATGATTCTTTGCTCTGTTGCTGGTATGGCACAATACCACTCAGAGGTGTGGTGTCCTGACAATGGCGATGGTACTTATACCAACCCTGTCATAAATGCTGACTATAGCGACCCTGATGTCTGTGTGGGAGCGTCTGGCGAGGACTACTATATGACAGCATCGTCATTCCAGTGCACACCTGGATTGCCGATACTTCATTCGAAGGATCTTGTAAACTGGGAGATAGTCAACTATGCCATAGGAAACCTCTATGAGGGCGACTGCAAGATGCTGGAGCACTTTAAGACACCACAGCACGGCAATGGCGTGTGGGCACCAAGCATACGCTTTCATGACGGGCAGTACTACATCTACTGGGGTGACCCTGACTTCGGAGTGTATATGGTGAAGACTGTGAATGGCGACCCTGCAGGAGAATGGACTAAGCCTTATTGCGTCATTAAAGGAACAGGATATATTGACACTACACCATTATGGGACGAGGACGGACGCTGCTATCTGGTGAATGGATGGGCTAATTCGCGTGCTAAATATGCCTCTGTGCTGACAGTAAGAGAGATGAGTGCTGATGGCATGAGACCTATCGGACAGCCTGTGATAGTATTCGATGGCAATGGTACGGAAAACCGTACCTGCGAAGGTCCGAAGTTCTACAAACGTGATGGATGGTATTGGATTCTGTGTCCTGCAGGTGGTGTGCCAGGAGGTTTTGAACTGGCAATGCGCTCGAAGTCGCCTTATGGACCTTATGAGCACAAGATAGTGCTGGCACAGGGCAAGACAAACATCAACGGCCCTCACCAAGGGGGATGGGTACATACAAAATATGGCGAAGACTGGTTCCTGCATTTCCAGGACAAAGAGGCCTACGGAAGAGTGGTACACCTGAACCCTGTTGACTGGAGCACAGGATGGCCTATAATGGGAAAGAATGGTGAGCCAGTGACGACTTTCCGAAAGCCAAAGGCTGAGGAGGAGGTGGAAGGTCAAAGGTCAAAGGTCAAAGGTCAAAGGTCGGAGGTCAAAGGTGAACTTTCAACTCTAAACTCTCAACTGCCTCTCAACTCTAAACTCTCAACTCTAAACTCCAAACACAACCCTGTTGAGTCTGACGAATTCAACTCGTCGAGGTTGGGCCTCCAATGGGAGTGGCACGCTAACTATGACGAGAAGTTTGGTACTGCGACGGCTTTTGGAAAATATCGCATATACACCTACAAACTCTCTGAGGGTTGGAAGAATTTCTGGGAAGTGCCAAACCTGCTTCTCCAAAAGACGCCTGCTGATGAGTTTACTGTTACTACCAAGGTGCGTTTCACATCAAAGGCAGAGGGCCAGTTCGGAGGACTGATAATGATGGGTCTCGACTATTCTGCTTTGGTAGTAAAGAGAGTAGGGAAGGAGTTCCAGTTGGTTCAGATGACCTGCTTGCAGGCTGACAAGGGAAAGCCCCAGACGGAGACTGTTCTTGCAACGCTGAAGCCTACAGCAGAGGACAAGATAGACTATAAGCCTGGCATACATGAGGATATTTACCTGCGTCTGCGTGTGACATTGCCTGATGCTGCAAAGCTGAAGAACAAGAGTGGCTTTGAGGGCAAGCCAGTGGTAAACTTCTCATACAGTCTTGATGGCAAGAAGTTTACAGACTGTGGGGAGCAGTTCCCAATGAAGCAGGGAAAGTGGATAGGAGCCAAATTTGGTTATGTCTCTGCGGAGACAGACCCAAAAGCAGACAGAGGCTGGCTCGATGCCGACTGGATCCGCATCACGAAGTGATTTTTGAGACAAAAACCTTAAAAACCCTTTTTGATGTTTGTAGTTCCTTTGGAACTTCTGTGATAAGTGCTATGCCTTTGTCTTTAAAAGCGAGCTTTTAAGCCCAAGTCACATCCCTTACCACATAACTGTCGTTATTACAAACCTCAAAAAGCAAAAACCTCGGACCTTTGGTCCTAAAAAAACTTTTTCAATCTTGATCTTGACGTTAAGGAAAACAAAAACATATTGTTCAACCTTGATATAACCTAAAAAACGTACATATGACCAGTCATTTTGTCTAAATAATAACGTTCACACTGGTCGCGGACAGGAGCAAAATTAAATAATATACCTATGCTAACACCTGACAGCCTCATATAATTCCATAACTGTTGACGTTGCTCAGGGCCTAAATGTTCTATAGCTTTACATTCTATCAAAATGTTATTACCTACAAGGAAGTCAACATAATGCTTGTGCTTTATTTGCTTACCATGAAATGCTACTGAGAAATAATATTCTTTAACTCGTACAATGCCTTCCTCTTCAAACAATATGTCAAGAGCCTCCTGATACATATATTCGTTTAAGAAAGGCCCCATTTCTTTGTGTACTTGTTGGCATAAACCTACAACATCATAACATTTATTTTTTAGTTCTGTAGCAAGATTTGGATTGATGTCTGCAAGTTTTGAAATATTGTAGTTCATATTTTCAGGTTTAATATATAGAGAAAGATTGTTTTAGGTTTCAGCAAGAGAGAGAATTGTTTTTTTGGACCAAAGGTCCGAGGTTTTTGCTCACTTTGTATGTGATGGCTCTGTAAGAGGCAAAGATGAAAGGGAGATGTTTTTATCTAAGAGTTTGCTCTTAAGGAAAAATATATGCCTTGCATCGTAAAGGGCTGTAAAGCCCGACACATACAAAGTGAGGGTTATTTTGGTTTTTGTTATAAATCGTTTTCGTTTTGGTTTTCGTTTTCGTACGAAGTCGTCACTCCTTTTTTGTCACGGTATTCTGTTGGAGTCATGCCTGTTTCTTTCTTGAAACACTTCGTGAAGTACTTCGGATCTGTGAAACCAACTGCATACGCTACCTCGGAGATGTTCATCTGACTGCGGCTGATGAGGTCCTCAGCACGCTGCATGCGGATATGACGAAGGAAATCAAATGGCGCCATACCAACAATACTCTTTATCTTGCCATAGAACACAGTACGTCCGAGGTTTACAGCATCTGCCATATCCTCAATCTTAAGGTCCTGCTCACTGATATTCGCCTCAAGGAACTTCATTAGCTTCTCCATCATCTCCTGATCGGTATCTACAATCTCAGGAGCCTCCAAGCGATATTCGCGATGAGGTGCCTCCATTGTTGTCTTTTCTGAACCAGTGAGTGGGGTGGTTTCAAGGGCTGTATTCTCTGCTCCACCCAACTGTCCGAGCCATGTACGCTGTAGCAGTTGCCTTTGGGCAATTATGTTCTCAATGCGTTGGCGAAGGTATGTAGCACTGAAAGGCTTGGTGATATAGTCATCAATACCTTCCTTCAGACCCTGCAACCTGTCTTCGAGAGAAGCCTTTGCAGAGAGCACCACGATAGGGATGTGGCAAATGTCCTGATTCTGCTTAATCTGCTGAACCATTGTCAGACCATCCATCTCAGGCATCGTGACATCAGTGATGATGAAGTCTGGCTGCTCTGATGTAGCCTTCTCCAGTCCTATCTTGCCATTCTCGGCAACTATAACATTGTATTTATTTGAAAGGATAGAATAGAGAAATGCACGCAGATCGTTGTCATCTTCCACGATAAGGAGTTTTGGTGCTCCTTCGTCCACAGTAGGCTTGGTGCCCTCCTGTTGTGGGATGTCTGTGACTGGTGTAGAGATGTCATCTGTTTCTGCCTCTGTGATATAGACACCACGTTGCTTGCTGTATTTCAGCATTTTGTTGACAAGTACCAGCATCCGTTGGGCATTGCGCTTCACCATCTCCAGATGCTGACGCACATCCTGTGAGAGATTCGTCTCATTCAAAGCCTCGCTGACAGGGCCCTCGATAAGAGTTAATGGGGTGCGCAATTTATGGCTTACATCCGTGAAGAACTGTATCTTCATTTTGTTTATCTCTCGCAGCATCCTGGCACGATGGCGAAGCAGTATGACATGTATGAGAAATGCGACAATGATAATTACCAACAGTGCTATGAGCAACTTGCCCCATATTGTTTCCCAGAATGTGGGGTGAACATATATCTCGAGTGTTGTCTCGTTGTCTGTCCATACACCATCGCTGTTTGTACTCTTTACTATGAAACGATGGCGTCCTGCCGGAATGTGGGACAGTTGTGCCTGATGGTCAGAGCCTACATAATTCCAGTCCTTGTCGATGCCTTCAATCTTATAAGCATATCTTACCAGGTCGTTGTCCTGATAGTCGAGGGCTGCGAATGTAAGGGTGAAGTTGCGTTTGTCGCTTGGTATATCAAGTACAGGCATATTCAGCAAAGGCTGTGGCGCCTCTCCTTGGAAACGTACAGAGGTGAAGACAATCTCAGGTTTGTAGTCGTTTGTCCTCAGCTCATCGGGTTGTAGCATTATCACGCCCCCCATCGTAGGTATTATCAGACGTCCACTCTGTGGGTCAAGGACTGGTTGTGCCTCTGTGAAACCAATGTGGTCACCAAGTTTATTAGGGCCGTATTCGGTTACAATATCCTTCTTGGGATCGAACATATACAGGGATGCTTCATGTATTCCCCAGACATTTCCATTACGATCTTCTATGAGAGAAAGTACATTTCCTCTGGCAATCTTTTGTTTTATAGTCCTGAAACGTAGGTCATTCAGGAGAAGGTTGCCGGATGTGAGTTGCTGGACACAGCCACCCATAGTGGTGACATAGGTGTCACCCTTGCGGGTGATGAGTGTTTGCAGTACGTCTGAGGTACGGATAGAGGCAGTGTCGCCCTGATGGTAGCCTGTAGTAAAGAAATGAATTGCCGAAGGCTGTGTGAAACGATTGCTGAACGTTACAAGTCCATAGGTGCTGGAGAGAATAACTGTCCCCTTGCCGTCATGTGTGATACGACGTATCTGGTTGAAAGTGCTGATGGGATATTGCTTCATCTCATTGCCTGCATGGATAAAGCGTATTGTACCATTCTCCTGTCGCTTGATGAGGTTTGGGCCTCCACCATAGGTGGCAATCCACAGATTGCCTTTCTCATCTTCGTCAAAGGCATATACCTCGTTGGAACTGAGAGAATAGGCGTCATTATCATGAATATATCGTGTCTTTTTGCCATTGTCAATGATAAAAAATCCGTCATCGCGCGTACCTATATATATACGCCCCTTTGAGTCTCTGTACAGAGCACTCACCTTTCTGGCAATCTTTGTGGGAGAAGAAACGATACGACCATTGCCGTCCACATATCCTGTCAGCTGTCCCTTGGCATCATAAACACCAATGATACCGTCGTCTGTGCCTGCCCATGTAGTGCCATCAGGCATAGCCATCAAAGCACGTGTCTCCTGACCTGCCTGCAGAGTACGTATCTTTATGTCATGATACTTTGGATTTGCCAAAGTAAGAAACTGTGTTGAGGAAAGCCAGATGTTGTGCTGCCTGTCAATAAAACTCTTCTTGATAAATGGTATGGTATAATCATAGCCACGTGAGCGAAGGGCATAGGGATGCGGTTGTGCATCTGCTTCGTCATAATAGCAGAGAGCATGATTCTTGGGAGCCATCCAGATTGTACCTTGCCTGTCTTCTACCCATATTGACTGCGCTGATGTGGTAAACTGGGTAGCTATAGGAGCCATAGCAGAGGAGAACTGGCGGAACTGCCACGCATTGTGGGGTAGGGTATTGTTGTCCTTGTATATAAGTACTATGCTGCCACTCTCTGTATAAGCCCATATACGGTTTTTGTGATCGATATTCACATTGGTGACATTGCCTACTGAAGATGCTATATATTGGCTTGCTCCTGTCTTTATATCAAGCGCCAATACACCATTTTCCGTACCTATAAGGAGTTGGTTGTAGGGACCTTCCTTGATACAGTTTATCTTACTTGGTGAGGAGCTTAGTGGAATTCGCTTAAGGCTGCTTTGTCCCTTCCCAAATCTCCACAACAGACCATTTGTTTGGGCTATATAGGTGTTGTCTGCTATCTTTGTGATGTGCTCAAAAGCACCATCTTGTGTCAACTTTGTGCCATATAGGGCGATGCCTCTGTCGGTGAAAACCCATTCGTTGCCTACTTCGTCAGACCATACCTTCCTGATTTTCTGTTGGATGAGAGGTGACTCATTTGACGTAAGAACCTCTAAACTGTCAACATCTGGAGTCGGTTTTGTGTTTATGCGAAGGCATGTTGTAGTCTTGTGCCCCAGAATCCATGTGTGGAAGTATCCCTCATTCGTATAGATGTTTCTGGCAAGAAATAACTGACCGGTTTTCTTTTGAACCTCGCTGCTGATGTCAGTATATTTACATGTCGCAGTATCAAAGAAATAGAGTCTGCGGTCGTAGGTTATTACCCAGATTCCGACTTTCCCTTCTGGCTTAATCTTAAAAATGCGGTTGGATGTCAACTGGTCTATTCCCTCTGTTCCACGAAAAGTGATGAAACGATAGCCATCATAGCAGCAGAGACCATTGTAAGTTGAGAACCACATCAGGCCGTTGGCATCCTGTCCAATGTCGGAGATGACATTGGCAGAAAGGCCGTCTCGCATACTGAAGGTTCTGACATCGCAATAGGGTTGCGCAAAAGAAACCTGTTGGGATAGAAAATATATTGAGACAGAAAATAGAAGTGATATTATTCGTTTCATAGTTTCTGGGTCGTAGTCATTTATAGTTTAATTTGACGCTGCAAAAATAAGAAAAAGAATTAAATACAACAAGGAATAGGTGGAAAAATTGTCGCATTTTGCGTATTTTTCCGCATCTATCGATAAAAATACCAAATATCTATTTGGTTTTTGTATTTATTTTCATAACTTTGCGCCAATATTTTGAATCCAAATTTCTAACTAAAAACAAAAATTCTATGAAAAAAATCTTTACTTTTATTTCATTATTCGTCTTGGCCCTGGGTGCTCAGGCACAGACTACTTACAACTTTTCAGATGCAACAATATGGGGCGAGAATCGTGAGTTTACTGCAGATTTCACCTATGGTGATGTTACCTTGAAGGCAGGCGATGGTAAGGATTCTAGTGGTAAAAACAACGAATCTATGACTATCGATGCCAACAATAAGACAATCGATGGTATAAAATGTACTCGTCGCGTTAAGACTGGAGGATCTACAAACACTAATGGTGCACGAAGTATTGCTGTAAAAGTAGCTGGAGATACCAAGATTACAATTGCAGCAGCTAGTTCAAGCGGTAGTGCAGCACGTGTTGTATTCATTGCTACTGAACCAGGTAGCGACGAAACTGCATCAACTGTACTGACCAAATTCGAAAATGTTTTGAGTGCGCAGTCTTATAGTTATACTTATAAAGGTGGTGCAACAACATTGTATATCTGCGGTAAAGGCGGTGGCGTAAACTACTATTTCATCCAGACTGAGGATGTTGCAGATCCTTCAAGTGCGGAGAGCAAGACATGGGATTTCTCTGGATTTGAGAATAAGGAAGAGAATTTAGAGTCTCCCTATGACTATGATGGTCTAATGTGCTACATGACCTATGTTGCAACTAAGGATTACATAGGAAATGCAGGTTTCCACTCTAATGGTACGAGTACATCTAGCAACCGCTATATGAGCTTTAAGCCTGTTGCCGATGGTGTTATGACTGTTAACTTTAAGTCAAACAATCCTGATGATGCTGCTAATCGTACTACCGCTATCGCTACAGTAACTTTCCAAAAGAATGCTACTGCTGAAACAGAAGGCGTTGTGGATTTCGCTACTGGAGAGGTTGGTCAGCTCGAGGCAAATGTGACAGCAAATACCACTTATTACATTTGGTTCGCAAACGGTGGCCAGACTGTTACAAAGGTAACCTATACACCAAGTCCTACTGGCGTCCAGGCAGTTAAGGCTGCTGCTCAGAAGACGGGTGTAACATACAACCTCGCTGGTCAGCAGGTAGGTGCTGATTACAAGGGTATCGTCGTTAAGGACGGTAAGAAGGTAATGCAGTAAGATTTAGGTTTTTAAGGTAAGATAAGTAATTGGGCTGACTCTCATTTGAGAATCAGCCCAATTTTTATTTTAGTGCTTCGACGTCTCGTTTGACGTTGGAACGTATCTTTGAGAGGTAGGCTTTCATTCCTGCTGCATCTTTATTGTCAATGATGGCAAGAAGTTCCTTCAACTCTGTGCGTATCTGGTCAACCTGATCGTGGGTGTAAGGATTGAAGAGGACTTCCTGCAACAGGTAGTCATCTTCATTGAGTACTCCCTTCGCAATGCGCAGGTGACGCTTGAACGTAGTACCAGGGGCGTCCTGATGCTTCATGACAGCAGAGAAGACAAAGGTGCTGACGAATGGGATAGACAGCGAGTAAGCTACAGTCTTATCGTGCTCCTCGAAAGAGTATTCGTAGATGTTAAGGCCGAGTTTGCTGTAGAGGTCCTTAAAGAAGCACCTACCCATATAGTCACCCTCATTGATGATGATAGCATTTTCCTCGCTGAGTTGATTGAGATTTGCAAAGGTAGGACCAAACATAGGGTGGGTGGAGACAAAACGTCGTCCTGTACTCTTATAATAGTCATGGAGTCCTGTCTTTACGGATGCGATGTCAGAGAGGATGCATTCCTGAGGAAGATATGGTATCACCTCATTGAATGCTGAGATGGTGTATTTCACCGTCACAGCATTGATGCACAACTCTGGCTTGAAGGCTTTTACTTCCTCCAAGTCGGTAAAACGTTGACAGTTGTATGTGAAACGCAGACGCTTAGGGTCTTTCTCAAAGACTCCCACTTCGTGGTCGAAACTGAGGAGGTCAATGAAAAATGAACCCATCTTGCCTGCTCCTAATATCAAAACCTTCATTAATTTTGAATTATTAATTTTGAATTATGAATTAAGAATTACCCTTTAACTATCTCCAACTGCTGACGGACTGACTCTTCGTGGATGTGCTCGAAGATTTCCTTAGCAAAGCTATCGCTCATGCCGAGCAAAGAACCTTGCGCGCCACGTTTGTCGAGAATTTCGTTATAACGGCCTGTCTGGAGCACCTGAATGTTGTGTTCCTTCTTGTACTGACCGATCTCACGACATACACGCATACGTTTGCCGAGTAACTCCATGATGTCGTTGTCTATCTGGTCAATCTGCACACGAAGCTGCTTGATGCCCTCTGTGGTAAATGTCTTCTCACGAGAGACGAGGAGGCTGACAACATAGTCGCATACCTCTGGTGTCAGCTGCTGCTTTGCATCACTCCATGCCTTGTCTGGGTCGCAATGGCTTTCAATCATCAGACCATCGGCACCAATGTCAAGAGCCTGTTGACAGAGGGGAGCGATGAGCTCGCGTTTGCCACCCATATGTGATGGGTCGCAGAAGATTGGCAAATCGGGAATTCTACGACGCAGCTCTATAGGTATCTGCCACATAGGAGCATTGCGATACATAGACTTCTCATAAGATGAGAATCCACGATGTATAACACCGAGTTTTCTGATGCCTGCAGCATTGATGCGTTCCAGGGCACCAATCCACAGTTCGAGATCTGGGTTGACAGGATTTTTGACGAGGACAGGGATGTCCAGTCCGTGCATAGAGTCTGCCAGCAACTGTACAGCAAATGGATTCGCTGTAGTGCGTGCTCCTATCCACAGGATGTCAACACCATAGTTCATGGCGAGTTGCACATGTTCTGGGGTTGCTACTTCTGTACCGATGAGCATACCAGTCTCTTCTTTTACCTGCTTGAGCCATTTCAGAGCTGGCTCACCATGTCCCTCGAAGCCTCCTGGCTTGGTACGTGGTTTCCATACTCCAGCACGGAACATATGGCATCCTTTGTCTGCCAACTGCTTGGCTGTTGTCATTACCTGCTCTTCGCTTTCTGCTGAACAAGGACCAGCAATGATGAATGGTCCTTTTTCGGTGTCCCTGGGTAGGTTTAATGGTTGTAATTCTAATTCCATGGGTTGTGTTGTTTTTTTATTTTTTACATTATTGATTTTATTCTTTCGAGGGCTTCCTGCATCTTCTCATCCTTTGCACAGAGGGAGATGCGGATATAACGTTCGCCATTGCTGCCAAAGATGAAGCCTGGTGTAATGAAGACACGAGCCTCGTGGAGTATCTTCTCTGTCAGTTCTTCACAGGTAGCATAGCTGTCTGGAATTCTCCCCCAGAGGAACATACCGACACTCTTGGTGTCATAGCTGCAATGTAGAACATTCATTATCTCTTCAGCGATGGCACGACGACGTTTGTAATTCTGGTAGTTATACTCCTTATGCCACTCATCAGTATTGTGATAAGCCTCTGCTGCTGCTAGCTGGATGCCCCTGAAGGTGCCAGAGTCGATATTACTCTTTATCTTCAGTATCCACGAGATAAATTCTGCATTGGTAGCAACGAGTCCTACACGCCATCCAGGCATGTTGTGACTCTTCGACATAGAATTGAACTCTATGCAGCATTCTTTTGCTCCTGGTATCTGCAACAGCGACTGTGGACAGTCATTGATGATGAAGGAGTAAGGGTTATCATTAACTACAACGATATTATGTTCTTGAGCAAAGCGAACAAGACGTTCGTAGGTAGCTCTGCGAGCATTACCGCCAGTAGGCATATTTGGATAGTTGGTCCACATCAGTTTTACCTTGCTGAGGTCCATCGCTTCCAACTGCTCGAAATCAGGCTGCCAGCCATCATCCTCCTTCAGGTTGTAGTTGACAATCTTCTGTCCGAGAATCTTGCTGAGGGATGTATATGTGGGATATCCAGGATTTGGCACAAGTACTTCGTCACCAGGATTGCAGAAAGCAAGGGTGACATGCAGAATGCCCTCCTTAGAACCAATGAGGGGAAGTATCTCAGTCTTTGGGTCAAGATCTACATTATACCATCTCTTATAGAAATATGCCATTGCCTCACGCAATTCTGGAGTACCCATAGTAGGCTGATATCCATGAGCATTAGGGTCAAAGGCAACCTTGCATAAGGTGTCGATGGTTTTCTGAGATGGTGGCATATCAGGAGAACCAATGGCGAGGGAGATGATATCTTTTCCTTCGGCATTGAGTTTTGCCACTTCTTTCAGCTTACGACTGAAGTAATATTCTTGTATTGTATTTAGTCTGTCTGCTGGCTTAATCATTTTGTAAAGTTTAGAGTTTAAAGTTTAGAGTTTAGAGTCAGTTGTAAGTTTAGAGGTCAATAACCAATAACCTTTAACCGTTAACCTTTAACCGTTATTTCGCTGCTGTATATTCACCAAGTATTCTGAGGTCTCTTGTGAGTGGTATTATCGCATCGATGCTTTGACGGTATCGGATGAGATCGTCATAGGTGACATCAACATAGAAAAGATATTCCCACTCTCTGCCAATGATTGGCAATGACTGTATCTTGGTGAGGTTAATCCTATAGAATGAGAGTATTGAGAGCACCTGTGATAGTGAACCTTCTTCATGAGGGAGGGAGAAGACGATGCTTGCCTTGTCAGCCTCTTTGAGAGGACGGAGAAAGTCAGCCTTCCTGCTATCGCAGACAATAAGGAAACGTGTGGAGTTATGAGGATTGTCCTCAACCTTATCTTCCAACACCTCAAGCCCATAGAGACGTGCCGCGTCAGCATGACAGAGGGCTGCTACACCCATGAGGTTCTTCGCTGCGATGTTCTTGGCAGAACCAGCTGTGTCATCTGTTTCGACAATCTTCATATTAGGATATTTTGAGAGGTACTGTTGACACTGTGCCAAAGCAACAGGGTGAGAGTGTACCTCAGTGAGCTCTTCCTTCTTCTGTCCGGGGAGGGCACAGAGGCAGTGACTGATATGCGTCTTGTGTTCTCCGACGATGGTAAATCCACTGTCGCGAAGCAGAGCATAGTTGTGGAGTAGGGAGCCGGCAATGGTGTTCTCAATGGCAACGATGCCAATGACTGTAGGGTCTTCATGCATATTCTTAAACACCTCTTCGAAGGTAGAGCAGCATATTATCTGAAGCTGATCATCTGGGAAGTGATGATGTGCCGTAATATCATGAAAGCTACCGACTTCACCTTGTATTGCTATTCTTTTCATAATTTTTTTATATCGTTTGTGTTGTGTTATTTCTTCTTTTGTTGTTGGAAAAAGCGCAGAGCTTCTTCTATTGTCTTATCATCTTTATTGAGGTATTCCATCCATGCCTGTTCATCAAGGATGTTATAGATAATTCGTGAGTTGATATATGTCTCAAGCAACTTGTGTGACTTCTCAATCATGAGGTTGCGACGTTGCAGACCATGTTTGCTTGCATAGTCAGCAAACTTATCAACGGTATGCTGTTTTACAAGATAGTCAGCAAGAGCCTGCATCTCTCTGAAGTTGTTCAGTTTCAGGCGGTTATCATCGGTGTATGTAAATGCAAACTGCATGATGAGACCTGTCATACTTGCTTCGCGATAGTAAGACGTGATATTCGTCGTATCTTCTGGCACAAAGATATCAGGAGTGATACCACCACCACCATAGACAGGTTTTCCGCTGATGGTATGATACTCTGGCCCATCATGTTTTATGCTGTCTTTTGAGAAGAACTCACCATTCTCGTAACGATTGATGATATCTTGCTGATAGTCTTTTGTGTCGCCCTTAGCATATGGCTTCTGAATACAACGTCCGGAAGGTGTGTAGTAGCGAGCTACTGTAAGGCGAATCATACTGCCGTCAGCGAAAGCAATCTGCTGTTGTACCAATCCCTTACCATAAGAACGTCTTCCGATGATGGTACCACGATCGTTGTCCTGCATTGCTCCTGCAAAGATTTCGGATGCAGATGCTGATATCTCATTGATGAGAACCACGAGAGGGAAGTCCTGATAAGAACCACGTCCGTCACTCTTGTAGTCCTGACGTTGAGAGCGACGTCCCTGGGTATATACAATCAGCCTGTCTTTTGGCAAGAACTCATTAGCCATCTGCACAGCAGCTTCAAGGTATCCACCAGTATTGTCACGAAGGTCAATGACGAGGTTGGAGAAACGTTGCTGTTGCAACTCAGCAAGAGCTGCCAGGAATTCCTCATAGGTGTGTTCTCCGAAATTCTTTACTCGTATATAGCCTGTCTTGTCATCAAGCATATAGGTTGCCATGATACTTTTGGTGGTTATCTTCCCACGTGTTATCTCGACGGACAGAGGTTTTGGATTTCCGTAACGTTTGATGCCTACACGCACCTTCGTCTTGTCAGGGCCTTTGAGTCGACGCATAGCACCCTCGCTATTGATAGTATCACCAACATATGGCTTTCCATCAATAGTGACGATTTTATCTCCAGCAATGACACCAGCACGTTGTGCAGGACCGCCATCAATAACATTCTGAACATGTATGGTATCTTCCCTGATGACAAATTCTATTCCGATACCGAAGAATTCTCCCTTCAGATCATCACTGGCTATCTGTGCCTCGTTAGCAGGGATATAGACAGAGTGAGGATCGAGCTCTGAGAGAATCTGTGGTATAGCTGTTTCAACAAGGTTGCCGATATTCACAGTATCAACATATTGGTCGTTGATAATGTGAAGGAGGTTATTTAACTTGTTTGTTCCGGAATTGATGATGCTGAGCCTATTGCCGGAAAAATGATTGGCATAGAAGGAGCCTATCAATATTCCAACGACAGCGCAGAGTGCCATCAATAAGGGCATATAACGTTGCTTCATACTTCTCTTGTTTATTCGCTTTTATTGACGTTTTCCATTAAGATGGTTTCTATTCCGGCCCTTGCGAGCAGTTTTAAACCATCATCGAGGCGATACTTCTCACCATAAACAACACGTTTGATGCCTGACTGGATAATCAGTTTTGCACACTCGATACATGGAGATGCCGTAACATATAGTGTAGAACCATCGCTATTGTTATGCGAGCGAGCCAGCTTTGTTATGGCATTTGCCTCTGCGTGCAACACATATGGGAAAGAAACGTTGTTCTCTTCGCAAACATTTTCAAATCCGCTTGGGGTACCATTATATCCGTCGCTGATGATGCGTTTGTCCTTTACTACAAGGGCTCCCACCTGACGACGTTTACAATAACTGTTCTCTGCCCATATCTGTGCCATCCGAAGATAGCGCTGGTCTAATTGTGTCTGTTTGTCCATTGGTTTCTTTATGCCGTTGCGTTCAAGGAGAGCATCGATGGTTGGCTCAGAACCTTTGAATCGCTTATATAGAACTGCAGGATGTTCTGTACCACCTTTTGAAAGTATGCAGTCTCTGAAACGTTGTGCTGTTTCAGGGTTGAAGATTCCCTCTTTCTTGAATACGGCAAAGGCATCAGCATCGAGAACCTCTGCCCATTTATAGCTGTAGTAACCAGCAGAATATCCTCCTGCCATGATGTGAGAGAATTGTACTGTCATACATGTGTCAGGCAGTTGTTTGTCGATGATAGCATCTTTCCATGCTTCTTTCTCGAATGGTATGATATCGCTCTTGAACTCATCTTTCTGTGTATAGTATGCCATATCGAGAAGTCCCAGGCTAACCTGTCGCAGGCATCCGGAGGCACACATGTAGTTTCTGCTTGCAATGAGACGGTCGATAAGGTCGTCAGGCATTGGCTCACCTGTTTCATAGTGGAAAGCAAAGGTGTGGAGGAATTCTTTCTCAAGTGCGAAATTCTCCATAAACTGAGAAGGCAGTTCCACAAAGTCCCACCATACATTTGTTCCTGACAGAGAGCCAAAACGGGTATTTGCAAACATACCATGCAATGAGTGTCCAAACTCGTGTAGGAATGTCTCTACTTCACCAAGGGTCAGTAATGCTGGCTTCTTCTTTGTTGGCTTAGTGAAATTCATTACCACACTGACATGAGGACGTTCGTTGACACCCTTCAGTGTAATGCATTGTCCCCTGTATTCCGTCATCCAAGCACCACCTTGTTTTCCCTTGCGAGGGTGGAAGTCTGCATAGAAGACAGCAAGGAAACTGCCATTCTTGTCGAATACCTCGTAGGCTTTGACGTCCTTGTGGTAAACAGGGATATCCTTGTTCTCGCGGAAAGTGATGCCATACAGTCTGGTAGCAAGTCCGAAGACGCCTTTGATGACTTTTGAAAGTTCCAGATATGGACGACACATTTCCGAATCAACATTATATTTCTCCAGTTGCAGTTTATGAGAGTAGAATGCAGCATCCCAAGGCTCCAGCTTAAAGTCATCACCCTCCATCTGTTTTGCTTTTGCATAAAGTTCATCCTTTTCCTTAATGGCGGTAGGCTTATATGCATCAATGAGGTCGTGTAGCAGGGTATAGACAGTCTCCTTGTTTGATGCCATTCGCTTGCTCAGCACATAGTCAGCATAAGTGTCATATCCCAACAGCTGTGCCAGTTCTCTGCGTATATTTACCAATCGTTGGCAGATGGGCGCATTTTCATTGATGCACATAGTATTACGTGCCATGAAGATGGTATGACGCAGTTCTCTGTTTTCGGAATACTGCATGAAAGGTCCGTACGAAGGACTGTCGAGGGTTATGACCCATCCATCGAGTTTCCGTTCTTTTGCAGCCTCACGAGCCGCTGTTATCTGCGTCTCAGGAAGTCCTGCGAGGTCTTTCTCCTCAGTAATATGAAGGGTGTATTCCTTTGTAGCCTTCAGCAGATTCTGGGAGAACTGCAGCGACAGCAGTCCCGCCTCTTCTGTCAGGGCACGAAGTTTGTCTTTTCCTGCTTCGTCGAGTAATGCACCAGAACGTACAAATCCGTCATAGGTAACTTTCAGAAGCATTTCCTCTTCAGGACTCAATACCCTCTCAGGCTTTTCTGCTGTGTTGTGATATTGGTCATAGACAGCCTTTACTCTGGCAAAGAGTTGAGGATTGAGAGTGATGTCATTCTCATGCTTTGTCAGAATAGGTTGCATCTTTTGTGACAATTCCTCCATATCATCATTTGTCTCTGCAGACAAAAGATTAAAGAATACAGTAGAAACCTTGTCACTGAGCGAGAAATAATCCTCCTTGTCCGCCAGCTGTGTTGCAATGATAGTATTGTCGAATGTTGGGGGCTCAGGATTGTTGATGATAAGATTTATTTCTTCCTTATCACGTTTCATACCCTCCATAAAGGCTGGTTCGAAATGCTTCAGTTTAATCTTATCAAACGGCGCCGTTTCGTGTGGCGTGGTATATTTCTCGAAAAATGGATTTGTCATAGTAATTGTAGTGCTGGAATTTCGATTATTCCGCGTTTAAGGATTATACGTTCTGCATCTGCCAAAGCATTTAAGGCCTTGGATATTTCTAATCTGGCATAGCCCACTTCTTTTGCCAGTTGGACCATCTTTATATACAATACCTTCTTGCCAGCGGGGTAGTGGACATGGGATTTTATGAATGCTGTTATAGCACTGGTGGCATTATCGGTACATGCTGTCCAAGGTAAGTGCTCCAGATGCTGCGTTTTGCGACAGATTATATTCAACAGGTTCAGACGAACTATCAAATACTGTTCAATCAGTTTCATTATCTCGTCTTTTGAAATTTCAAGAACTTCGCATGTGGTATGTGCTATGTATGTAGAATGAAAAGATGTCGTCATACCAAATAGTTTGTCTGGCTCTATGATTACAGGAGCTTGCATTGTCTCCTCGAAACGATAGGCATGGTTGTCACTTTCAGTTCCGATGCGTACCCAACCCTCGCTGATGAAGAACAAGGACTCACATTGAGTGCCTTCAGACGTTATTATTGCCCCTTTCTTGTAATGCTTGCGATTATAATGGGTCTGCCTTATAGCCTCTTCAAGGTCCTTTTTGGAAAGACCAATGAAAAGGGGCATCTCCTTTAAAAGGGCTTCACGTCTTGAGAAGGTAGGATGAGCAATAACTGGTGTGTTATCTATATTGATTGCCATATGCTATAATCGGATAAAATGAAATATGCTTTCAGCTCCGGATGTTTTTTTAGTATTTCTTTTGCTTTGTCACTTCCCAATACCATGAAGGCTGTTGCATAAGCATCAGCAATGGCACATGATGGGGCAATGACGGTAGCAGAGAGAATGTCAGACTGGGCAGGCTTTCCTGTGTGAGGATTGATAGTGTGGGCGTATTTCTTACCGCCTTCGTAGTAGAAATTACGATAGTTGCCAGACGTTGCCAATGCTTGGTCAGTAATCTCTAACACTGTTTGATTCTCTTGGTTGATAGAAAGAGAGTCGTCAACAGGTTTTGTTACGCCAATCTTCCATTCTGTACCGTTAGGATTCTTGCCACGTGCAGAAATCTCGCCACCAATTTCTACCAGATAGTTCTTTATTCCCTTGCTTGCCAGAAATTCTGCAACCATGTCAACACCATATCCTTTCGCAATGGCAGAACAGTCAAGCATAATGCGAGGGTCTGTTTTCGTAATCTTGCCATTTTGAAGTGTTACCTTCTCCTGACCGACAAAGGCGAGAATACTATCTATCTGTTCGTCTGTAGGCTTGATGCCACTTTTAAAACCAAAGCCCCATGCGTTAACAAGTGGTGCAACAGTGATGTCGAATGCCCCATTGGTTTCTTGGCTTACTGTCTTGGCAAGAGTGAAAACTTTTGTTAAGTTCTCATCAACCTCCATAGAAGTGTTATTGTTGATTGCTGTAATGACAGATGACTTATTAAATGGTGACAGGGAATTGTCCACTTGCTGCATTACTGCTTCAATATCACTTTTAAGATCTTCATTATGCTGGTATGTGATAGCATATGTAGTGCCAAAAACCATCCCAGAGTCCTTGATGTAGGGCTCTGTAACACAACTGGTCAACAGAATTGTGAAGATACTTATGACGGATAGATATTTCACTGTTTTTTTGTCTTGTTCTTTCTCCAGAACTGGTAACCGATATTAAATGTACCGCCAAGTACATTGCCATTCTTTCCGTATCCAGGCACATACCATAGATGATTGCCTTCTCCGATATCAGAGCTTCCAATTTTTCTGCGATAGCGAAAACTCCATCCTATGCGTATCGGACCAATAAGTCTTGCGTCAACAGAAAAGGCGAGTTCCACCCAATGGAAAAAGCATTTCTTTGTGGTTACTTCATATGGATTGTAATGTTCCCAATATGGGTCCTTGATATTTCCCCATGCTTCTGTTTTGAAGGATGTGAAAGCATATCGTGCTCCAACCATAACACGATAGGCATCGTGCTTATTCTTTGCAATGTTAAAGTCACAGCCGATACGTGCATAAGGTGCTCTTACCTTAGCAGCGATGCCAGTAACAGCATCTGTTTCGTGTTTTGCATCTCCTAAACCGAATTCAACAATAGGGAAGTATCTGTCACGTAGATTGACGTGGACAGCTCCTTCGTATTGTCCATAGTCGCTGACCATACGCATGACAGTACCAGCCAGGTCGTAGGAAATACCAAATCCACGAAATAGCTGTATGGTATCCTTTTCTTCCAGTGCCTGCCCCTTACCTTGTGCAAAGACAGAATTGGGGATACACAGGCTAATTACCAGAATTAAGAAATATGTATATGTTTTCTTTCGAAGCATCGTTTGTGACTTTCTTGTTGTTTATGACGAGACTATCTATGAAGTTATGTGATGACTGCGCTTCCTCTATTGTGTGGTTATATCGTGGGGCACAGTCGATAGACTCGAAATATGGCTCGTTTGTCTTAGTGATACGTATGATGTCTGTATGCGGGGTGGTGACATAATATACGGTATCTTCTCCCACAATAGTATCTGTTACTGTTATAGTGAATTTCAGCACATCAGTAGCATTACCATAACTCATTGGTATATCAATAGCGCTGGCATTGCTTTCGTTATTGATTACGACGATGTCGCCACTGTCCGTATCACAGAGTGTGACTGTGAGAGGGTAGGCGAAGGCTACATCATTGAGATATTGGTCTTTCAACTGGTATCTGCAATACACACTGCCGTTGAGTTGACAATCTATGGATGAGCATGATGTCACCACTGCTACGATTGTCAATAAAAATGAAAGAATGAAAAAATGAAAAAATGAAAAAGATTTTTGACCTTTGACCATATTCATATTGTCTTTTCTATCTGGTAATCATTTCTTCCTTGTGCTGAACGGCTTATCAAATCGGCAATAAATCCTGCAAGGAATAATTGTGTGCCAATTATCATCATCGTCAGTGAGATATAGAAATACGGACTGTCTGTAACGAGACGCTGTGGTATGCCTTGATTGAGGGCAGAAAGTTTGTCAAAACCTATCCATGCTGCAGAGAAGAAACCGATGATGAACATTATAGTTCCCAAGAATCCAAAGACGTGCATTGGCTTCATGCCGAAGCTGCTCAGGAACCACAGGGTGATAAGGTCAAGATAACCATTGAAGAATCTGTTCCATCCCATGAATTTTGAGGTGCCGAACTTACGGGCCTGATGATGTACGGGTTTTTCTCCTATCTTTGTGAACCCCGCATTCTTCGCAAGGTAAGGCATATAGCGGTGCATCTCGCCATATACCTCAATATTCTTAACCACATCAATTCGATATGCCTTTAATCCGCAGTTGAAGTCGTGCAGATTGTGGATGCCGCTGACTTTACGTGCTGTCGCGTTGAACAGCTTTGTTGGAATGGTTTTTGACAGAGGGTCCCCCTGAGAACGGTTCTGTTTGTATCCGCTGACGAGGTCGTAGCCGTCCTCCTTTATCATGCGATAAAGCATAGGAATCTCGTCAGGAGAATCCTGAAGGTCAGCATCCATTGTGATGACAACATCTCCTTTGACAATCTCAAAACCACAATATAGAGCAGGGGATTTTCCGTAGTTACGACGGAATTTGATACCATGAACATTGGGGTTCTTTTTTGCCAAGTCTTCGATGACATCCCATGAGTGGTCTGTAGAGCCATCATTGACAAATACGATTTCGTAAGAGAAACCGTTTGCAACCATTACACGCTCTATCCAAGCATATAGTTCTGGTATAGACTCCTCTTCGTTGAAAAGGGGTACTACTACGGAAATATCAATTTTGTTGTCTGTCTCGTTTGTCATAGCGGACGTATATTTTTATTTTGTGATTTGTTCTTTGGTTGTTTGTCGCTTACCGATGAATCCAATGATTGCTCCCATGAAGAAGGCACTGATTATGCCGTTGGAGAATACACTGAAGGCAAAATCTATAGGACGTATCTGTGACATCGCTTGTAACTGTTTCTCCATCTCCTGTATATTCACTCCGGTCTGTTTTATTGATTCGCGAACCTCTGGTGTAGAGAAACTCTGCTGCAAGACACTAATAAAAGTTCCGTGGTCAAGGAAATAGAAATATATATACGTTGCTGCAGCCAAAATGATAGAGCCATACCCCATTGCAAATGCTATAAAGGCAAAGGCTCTGCGAAACGAGATATTTCCTTCCAGGACTTTGTCGCGGAAATGTCTCAGTCTGAAGTATGCCAAAAATGGTGTGGCTATTGCTCCAATTATAAATCCTAATTGCAGCGATGGATCTTGCATGCTATATACAAGACATGCAAAGGTTATTATCCATAACACGCCAAAGAATATTCCATCTTGACGAGCATATGCTTTTAGTTGTATGTATTCTGCAGAGGATATCATTTGTCCTTCGTGTTTACGTGCGCGCATATATGCGAAAATATAGTTGGGCACAAAGTTACATAAAAGATTTAAGATATATGCATTATAAGGGTGTTTTTTTCTTAAGAAAGCTTAAAAATATGTTAACAGAAGAATAAATTACGTACTTTTCATACTTTTATTGTACTTTTGCACCGCTTTTGACATGAGAAGCGATAATTTTCAGTTGTCAACTATCAATTGTCAATTTGTAACACGGGCAGTCCTATACGACCAGCTCCCTCGGAATCCTCCAGGATGGGAACATAGCAAAGGTACTTGGTTGTAGCGGTGCGATATAGTAAGCTGCCCACCTGCCTCTTTAGCTCAGTTGGCCAGAGCACGTGATTTGTAATCTCGGGGTCGTTGGTTCGAATCCGACAAGAGGCTCAAAGAATTAGCAGGAAAATCATCTGAAAGTTTATTTTCAAGGGATTTTCCTGCTAATGCTTTGAAGGCCTGCCCCCGGCAGGGCTTTCGGATATCTAATCCGCAAGAGGCGTAGGCCTGCCCCCGGCAGGGCTTTCGGATATCTAATCCGCAAGAGGCGTAGGCCTGCCCCCGGCAGGGCTTTCGGATATCTAATCCGACAAGAGGCTCAAAAAGAAAGAAGGCATCTCGTTTTGAGGTGCCTTCTTTCTTTTTGTATCATAGGGAATCTTTACTGCATATCGTAAACAACCTGCATGATTTTCTTGCCTAAGTCGTCGGCTTCTTCCATAGAATGGGCTTCGCTATAGACACGGATAATGGGCTCTGTGTTACTCTTTCTGAGATGTACCCATTTGTCAGGGAAGTCGAGTTTCACACCATCGATGTCATTGACTGCTACGTCTGGCTGTGCAGAATACATCTCCTTTACCTTTGCTAGGATAGCATCGACGTCAGTATCTGGAGTGAGGTCTATGCGATTCTTTGCAATGAAGTATTCTGGGAATGTCTTACGCAGCTCGCTGACCTTGCAGCCCTTTTGTGCTAAGCTGCTGAGGAACAGGGCGATACCTACCAATGCGTCTCTGCCGTAGTGGCTTTCTGGGTATATTACTCCGCCATTGCCTTCACCACCGATGACAGCACCTACTTCCTTCATCTTTGTCGTTACATTTACCTCGCCAACGGCAGCGGCGCTGTAGCTGCCTCCGTGCTTCTCCGTAACGTCGCGAAGGGCACGTGTAGAAGAGAGATTAGATACTGTTGTACCAGGGGTATGGCTGAGTACATAGTCGGCAACTGATACGAGGGTGTATTCCTCGCCGAACATCTTGCCGTCTTCCTGTATAAATGCGAGTCTGTCAACATCAGGGTCAACAACGATACCAAGGTCGTAGCCGCCACCCTTTAGTACATCCATGATGCCACCGAGGTTCTTCTCAAGTGGTTCTGGGTTGTGAGAGAAATCGCCATTTGCCTCGCCATTGAGGAATGTATATTTCACACCAAGACGGTCGAGTAGGGAAGGAAGTATGATGCCTCCGACGCTGTTGATAGAATCGACAACTACGCGGAAACCTGCTTTCTTGATAGCCTCCTGATCTACTAATTTCAAATTCAGCACTGCATCAATATGACGCTCATCGAAGTTTTCTTCGTAATATTTTCCAATATGGTCAACGTCTGCATATTCGAAGGCTTCTGCTTCTGCTATCGCAAGAACTTCGTTGCCATCAGCAGCAGTAAGGAATTCTCCCTTGTTGTTCAACAATTTTAATGCATTCCAATGACGTGGATTGTGTGACGCGGTAATTATTATACCACCATCTGCTCCTGCCATAGTAACTGCTAATTCTGTAGTTGGTGTAGAGGCTAAGCCGATGTTAATAACATCATAGCCCATTCCAAGAAGTGTTCCGCATACTACATTCTTTACCATCTCTCCGGAAATTCTCGCATCTCGTCCAACAACAATCTTGTTTGAGCCGTTGGGAGTGGACTTACGGATAAATGTTGCGTAGGCTGTTGTGAATTTTACGATGTCTAATGGGTTGAGAGTGTCCCCTGTGGCTCCGCCAATTGTACCACGGATGCCGGAAATTGATTTAATAAGTGACATATTGTTAATTATGAATTATGAATTAAGATGCTCCCCTCTAAATCTCTCCAAGGGGAGACTCCCTCCCTTGGGAGGGCTGGGGTGGGGTCGATTACAGTCCTCTTTCGTATGTTATATCATAAAAGCATGCATATACATTGCTTGTTGCGTATGCTTGTCCTTGGTTGTGGGGTACGATGATTTTGACATGAGCAATCTTGTCCTTTTCATTCTGTGGCCGACCAAGATTTATGTAGGTTAATGGTACCAACCAACCAGTAGGTACTTGATTGCTGCCATATGTATTTGGCATAACACCATTAACGAAAGTTGCAGTAAATGAGCCGCTTGTGTTACGAACAGTGAATTTATCATATGACAGAGTCCTTGCAAAAGTACTGTCGTTGTAAGTCTGGAGAGAGTCGCCATTAATGTTCCATTCTGTATATCGACACAATACATCTCCGCTTTCTCCATTCTTCAACTTTTGCCCACAACCTTTCTCGACTATCTGCATATAAATACCGGAGTTGGCAAATAGCACGTATTCATTCTTTGCCACAGAGGTGGAGTCTCCCTGGCTGTGAAATTGCTCTTCACTGATGGAGTTAATGTGATGCTTTGCAATATAATCGTTGATGCGACCATTCTCATACTTTTTCTGTTCTGCATACGTTTCTGTGTCGTTGCAAGAAGCTATGCCTAATAGTATTATTGCAAAGAGATACAAATGTGCGTATTTTTTCATAATTTGTCTTTATATGCTTTTATTGCGTTTCGTGTAATAATTTCTGCTTCGAAGAGGGGACATAATAATCGTCCGCCTGCTGCATTTTTGTGCCCTCCACCATTGAAAAACTCTGCTGCCATCTCGTTGCATGGAAAATCATCTACGGAACGTAGGCTAATCCATATAAGATTTGGCTTTTCAGTGTCTTCACGAAGTGATATGGAGAGACGATGTCCTTTTATCTGTAGTGGTATATTTACTAAACCCTCTGCATCCCCTTTTTTGAAGTGGAACCGCTTCTGGTCTTCTTTTGAAATAGTGTAATATGATGCACGTAATGGTGTCAGGACGTTTAGTTTTTGATATAGTATATAGCCAGAAAGGCGTAGCCTGTCAATGCTGAAAACGTTGTATATGTTGCGGTAGATCTTGTCTTTGTCAATACCCTTATCTAACAGCAGCGCTATTATGTGAAAGATGCCCGGATGTGTACTGTTATATGTAAACCCGCCAGTATCTGTCATCATTCCACAATATATGCATTGAGCCATTTCGTATGTCATGGCTTCGTATCCACCTAATTGCCAAATTAGTCTAAAAATAATTTCAGACGTACTGGATAGTTCTGGAAATGAGATACATACATTAGCGGGGATATCTGGTTCGAGATGGTGGTCTATGTGGAGTTGTTTGCCAGTATAATTTTCCGTTATATATTGTGATAACTCATCTCCTACACGGGATATGGCGTTTAAATCCAGGAAGCAGACGAGATTAGCTTCTTTTAAGAATGCGTGTACCTTTTGCTGGTTGTTATCGTATTGTATTATATTTTGTTGCCCGGGCAACCAAGTTAGGAAATCCGGGTAGTTGTCTGGTGCTACGACTGTAGCTGTCTTTCCCTGCTGACGCAGGTATTCTGCCCATCCCAATGCTGAACCGAGAGCATCGCCATCGGCTTTGGAATGGCAAAAAATGAGAACGTTGCTGGAGGAATTAACAAGACTTCGCAATTCCTCCAGTTTCGTATTATCTATGATATCAATATTCATTAAAACAGTTTGTTAGGATATGTACCATCCTCAACCAGTTTTGCAATACGAGCCACTGTGTCAGGACGATCCTCAGAGTATGTTACACCAAACCATTTGCTGGTAGTGTCAAGTACCTTACATGTAGCTGTTCCTTCATTGATGAGTTTGTTAACCATCAGAGGGATGAAGAACTCAGACTTCAGGTTAGATATGTTTGCAGGGTCTGAAAGGAATTCCTTGAAATATTCTTCACTATATTGGAAATAATCAGGTGTAAAGCCCCACATATTCATAGAAACAGGAGCATTATCCTCGATGTTAACCCATTCGCCATCATCCTTATTATCAGCACGATATGCTACCTGTCCATTATCGAGACGAGCTATCTTTGTACGTTCAACGCATGTGGTAAGACAACCGTTAGCATCCTTTGAACAGATACCGCGGCTCACGGTTCCGTTCTCAGAGAGGGTGTTACCAACACGGAAACCCACCATTGCATATTGGCCTTTAGCATTATCTGGCAGCTCTGAAAGGAACTTACCAATTACCATGAAGGCGTCACGATTATAGAAATCGTCACAGTTGATGACACAGAATGGTTCCTTGATGATGTCTTTACCCATCAGTACCGCATGGTTTGTACCCCATGGTTTTTGTCTGCCCTCTGGTACACTGAATCCTTCTGGAAGTGCGTCAATAGACTGGAAGCAAAGTTCACATTTTATCTTGCCCTCATATTTTGAGAGAATTTGTGTGCGGAATTGCTCTTCGAAATCTTTGCGGATAACCCATACGATTTTACCGAATCCTGCTTGAATAGCGTCGTAGATACTGTAGTCCATAATGGTTTCACCATTTGGGCCGAGCCCGTCAAGCTGCTTTAAGCCACCATAGCGGCTACCCATACCTGCAGCAAGTAGAAAAAGAGTTGGTTTCATAATGTAGTTTTTTTTTTGAAAATTAAAATAGTTAATTATTTAGTTTTTTAATCTCGAATTCATTTCCATCCCGTGCCACGAGTTGTAACCCAAGTTCTGGCTTGGTAATATGTCCGATAACTTTTATGCCTTCCATTTCTTGAAGGGCCTCATTGTCTCCAATTGGACAGGTGAATAGTAACTCCTGGTCATCGCCTCCATTTACAGCGCATGTGGTGAGGTTCATATTCAGTTCCTCTGCCATTACCGCTGTCTGATAATCTATAGGTATGAATTTCTCAAATAATCTGCAGCCTGTATTTGATGCTTTGCAGATGTTGATTATCGCAGAAGAAAGTGATGATGACAAAGCGACCATTGAAGTTGGATGAATACCGGCTTCGCGAAGTTTTTTGAGAATATCTCCACGCGCCTCTGGTTTCATCTGACGTTGAATGAGATATTCTTTGCCAGCAAAATCAGGTTGCCATGCTTCGTCCTTGTTGATTTTTCCCTCTTTAAGTTGCTCGTAATACACTTTTTTCTCACGCTCCAAGAGCATAAGTCCCATGTATGCAGCTCCGAGGTCTCCAGAAACGCATAACAGATTGGTTTCTTTAGCACCATCTTGTGGTATTATATCATCATCATTGGCTTCTCCGATACATGTGACATTCACTGCAAGACCTGTCAAAGATGCTGTTTTGTCTCCTTCTTCCAAAGTTACATTCCACTTTTCGCACGCCATCTTTGCTCCATCAAAAAGAGCTTCTGTCTCTGGCTCCTGAAAACGCTTGGAAAGTCCAAGTGACATTATCACAGTACGAGGCGTTCCACCTCCTGCAAAGATGTCATTCATGCCTATCATGGCGGCTTTATAACCAAGGTGCTGGAGGTCTATGTACGTAAGGTCAAAATGTACACCTTCCATCAGCATCTTGGTACTGACCAATGTATTTATATCGCTTTTAAATATTTGCATTCTGTATTATTCCTCTAAATATTTCGGTCATCTTGGGTTGTGCTTGATTAGCAGCCTCCTGTACCTCTTCGTGTGTCGCTTCTGTAGGAGTGTCGGAGAGTCCGATGTTTGTTATTATGCTGATACCAAACACTTTAATACCGCAATGACGTGCTACGATAACTTCTGGTACAGTACTCATACCGATTGCATCGCCTCCTAACATGTGGTATGCCTTATATTCCGCAGGCGTCTCGTATGTAGGTCCTTGAGTGCCAAGATAAACTCCATGTACTAAACGGATGCCTTTCTCTTCGGCAACTTTTTCTGCTATACTGATGAGACCTTTGTCGTATGCTTCGTGCATGTCAGGAAAGCGTGGCCCTGTTGGTATGTTTTTTCCTCTAAGCGGATGCTCTGGGAATAGATTGATATGATCTGTAATCACCATCAAGTCTCCTATGCGGAAGTCTTTGTTTGCTCCTCCTGCTGCGTTACTGACAAGGAGAGTCGTGATTCCCAGTTCGTACATTACACGTATAGGGAATGTAACCTCTTGCATGCTATATCCCTCATAATAATGAAATCGGCCCTTCATAGCAAGTACACTCTTGCCTCCGAGGTAACCAAAAATCATTTTCCCGTCATGTCCCTCAACTGTCGAAACCGGGAAATGTGGGATGGCGTTGTATGGGAATTCCTGTACCACCTTGATTTCCTGTGCTAACTGGCCTAGGCCTGTTCCAAGTATTATTGCTGTTTTCGGCATTTGGAACGTAGCCTTGCTCTGTTGGTTGGGGCTGCTCTTCTCTTGGTTGTGGAGTGGGGCGGGGCACTGCAATGCTGGATTGCTGAGTTGCTCTTTTAGCCAAGTTGCTGTATCGATTACTTTTGTGTACATACTTCTCTATAGTGTCAATAAATATTTCTTCGTCTTGTATGAACTGGACTTCTATGGGTTGCACATAAATAGATTGCCTTACATTTTTAGTCAATCCTTGAGTTTCCCGAAGCCTGATGCCATCTTTTTCCGTTGTGACGATGATGGCAGGCTTTTCTATCATACGATATTGCAGATTTATAGCCTCCACATCAGAAGCCGAGAAAGGGTGATGATCAGGGAATCTCATCGGAACAAGTTTTTTACATTTTCCTTCAAAGTCTGCTATCATATGTTCTGGTGATGCTATGCCCGTAATTAACAATACGGTAGGTAGCTGTGACTCATCTCTTATTTCCGGTGCTTCTTGTGGAAATAATGGAGTCAAAGGCTTTTGTACCATTGTCGTGTAGAACATCTTTTGGAATGGCATCAAACTCATGGCACGTTGTAGGATGCGGTAATCCATGGGCTTCATGTCTGTCGGACATTTCGTCATGATGACTATATCGGCACGCCATTTTGCAGATGCTGGTTCGCGTAGTCTGCCGGCTGGTAAAAGAGCGTCGTTGGAAATCAATCTGTGATAGTCCACCAACAGAATATTTAATCCAGGGGTGACATATCGATGCTGATATGCGTCATCAAGTATTATGACGTCTGTATTATGTGTTTCTTCTCCAGACATAATGGTTTCTATACCTCTACATCGATTCGCATCAACAGCAACATGGATGTCTGGGAATTTTCTATGCATCTGGAACGGTTCGTCGCCTATTTCTGTCACCTGTGTATTTCTTTTAGCGAGTACAAAACCTTTACTTTTCCTTTTGTACCCTCTGCTCAATACGGCTATCTGCAATGTTTCGTGCAGTATTTTGACAAGGTATTCTACATGAGGCGTCTTTCCAGAGCCACCAACAGTAATATTGCCCACTCCTATGATTGGGAATGGATATTCTTTGCTCTTGATGATTTTATTGTCAAACAGGAAGCCACGAATCCACACTCCTATGCCATAAAGCCAGGAGAGCGGTTTGAGCCAGTGGTTGATTTTTATGTAATCGCCTTCCATGTATTATTCTACACTGATGAGTATTGGGATGCGAGCTTGTATAGGATTTTGATTCTTAATGTCCTTTACCATTTTGAATGGCTCATAATATACTCCAAGTGTTGACTGGAGTTGCTCGTCCAAGTTATTGTTGCCCTTTTCTATGTTGCTAAACAAATCCTCATACCATGCTTTCTTAGCAGGATAGTAAGTCGTCTCATATTTGTCTAATTTTGCTAACTTGGCAGCTTTGTCGATAGCATTTCTTAGTCCGCCTATTTCATCAACGAGTTTATGATTTTTTGCGTCCGCAGCAATCCATACACGTCCTTCTGCAATCGACTTGACCTGATTAACAGGTATTTTGCGACCATCACTGACACGTTTGCAGAAAAGTTCATAACCGCGATTGATGTATTGTTGAAGCATTGCTTCCTCTTCTGCCGACATTGGTCGTGCAGTCAGAGCCGATGCAAAGTCCGCATGTTTATTTGTTATTACTTTGTCGAATTTGATACCCAATTTTGACTGCATCAAATCTGTTACGTCTGGGAGTAACCCGAAAATGCCGATAGAACCGGTTAGGGTCGTTGGTTGTGCTACAATCCATGATGCACCTGCAGAAAGGTAATATGCGCCGCTCGCAGCCATGTTTCCCATAGAGATAACGACAGGCTTCTTCGATTTGAGAGTTGTAACAGAGTGCCATATTTCTTCTGATGCATAGGCATCGCCTCCACCGCTGTTGATTCTTATTACTACGGCTTTTATGTTGTCATCCTTTGCCAACTTCTCTAAATCACTGACCACTTTCTTGCTGACAATACCGGCATCACCCATGACAAGTCCGGACTCTGCATTCTGTACTATAGATCCTTGGGCATAGTAGATAGCAATTTTCTTATCTGCCCCTGAATTCTTGGTTAGTTTTGCAAGGTCTTGGCATGAAATCTGAGAAATCTCATCGTCGTCTTTCTGCTTCAGTAATTTTTTAATTTCTTTCTTTACGTCCTCTGAATACAGTGTTTTTGTAATCAGTTTCTTGGCCATCAAGAATTTTGTATCCTGTAATGCTGTCAGCGTGTCAGCAAGAGAGTTTACGTCTTTAACGGTTAGCCCACGCCCTTCTGCGATATCCTGTGCAATGATATTCCACATTCCCTGAATATATCTTGTGGACTGCTCCCTATTGGCGTCACTCATGTGGTCCTCGGTAAATGTTTCTGTCGCACTTTTGTAAGTACCCACCTTGATAACCTTCATCTTGACACCGACCTTTGCCAACAGGTCTTTTAGGTACGTTGTTTGCCCTGCAAGACCATGAATGTCAACCACACCTTGTGGATTTATCCAAATTTCGTCAGCAGCAGAGCATACATAATAAGTGCCTTGGCTATATGCATCGGAGTATGATACTATCCATTTTTTATTTTTCTTGGCTGTTAATAATGCATGACGTATCTCTTGAAGTGCAGAATAATCACTCTGCAACAAGCCTGCCTCGATATAAATACCTGCAATTTCTTTGCTGTCTGCAGCATTATTGATTGCTGATACGATATCATCCAACCCTTGTATTTCTGTTTTTTCGGTCAGGTCGCTTAACGGGCTGCCTTTTTCTGCATGCTCCACGATGTTTCCGCTCAACTTTACTACCAATACGCTGTTATCCTTGATGTCTGGCATCCCCTCGTCGTCACTTGTGATAATACTTACAAGTGCAACAATCCCGATAATGCATGCAATCATTGTTGTTACAACGATGCCGATAAAAGCGGCAAATATGTATTTCAGCAGTTTTCTCATCAAATAGCAATATGTGATAGTTTGAAGCGAATGTATAAAATTCGCATGCAAAAATACTAAAAAGTAACTCCATTCACAAATAATTAACATCCTTTTATTAAATAATGTGTAAAAAAGTCTTAAAAACTTTGGTGGAATAGGGGAAAAAATTATTTTTGCACAAAATTAAACAAACGTGCGCGAAAACTAACTAACAAAACAAATAATACTCAACAAGCCTGATTCAAACTTTAAAATTGTTATGAAAAGATTAATTTTTACATTCGTCATACTGCTGACAGCATGTCTGAGCATTTCTGCTCAAAGATATACAGATAAGCTTTCACGCGGCTTAGTAGCCACGAAGGCTTCTTCGGGTGTATTCGTTTCTTGGCGAATGCTGGGAGAAGAGTACTATGATGTGAAATATAATCTGTACTACAATGGAACAAAAATTGCTTCTAACTTAACGAAGACGAACTATTCCCATTCAGCTGGAACGGCATCTGGCTCCTACCAGGTTGCAGCTGTTGTACGCGGGGTGGAGCAAGAGAAATGTCCTGCTGTCAAGCCATGGGCAAGTAACTGCTTGACTATTCCGACACAGAAAATAATAGGACGTAATGGTGCTGATGTGACTGGCAATTATAGCTTGAACGATATTTCACTCGGTGATGTTGACGGAGATGGTATTCCTGAATTTTTGGTTAAGCGCCCTTGCAGCGTAGCATATGATATGTCGCAGAAGAACTGTTTCCACGTACTTGATTGCTATGATCATAAGGGTAATCGTTTGTGGTGGATAGATCTTGGTCCTAATATGTTGGCTGGCGCTGATGAACAGTGGGATGCTGTGATGTTCGACTGGGATGAGGATGGAAAGGCTGAGGTGCTTATGCGCATACAGGATAATGCGATTATTCACTTTGCTGATAGTACAACACTGAATATTGGTGATATGTCAGTCGATACCCGTTGGAATGGCATGGAATATACTTCTTCAGGTAATGAGTACCTGCTCTATCTCGAAGGTGCAACAGGTAAGCCATACCAGATAGGCCCTTCTTCTCATCCAAACTATATGGATTATCCAAATCCACGTGGTCAGGATAGTGATTGGGGAAAAGGTATTGTTGGTCATCGCTCTACGAAGCATTATTTTGGTGCGCCTTATCTTGATGGTCGCCATGCGAGCATCTTCTTGGGACGTGGATGCTACACAAAACACATGATGAAGGCCTTTAAGGTTGATCCTGTTACACATACTTTGACATTGCAGTGGTCGTGGAATAGCGCATTGTCTGGCCCATGGTTTGGACAGGGCTTCCATAACTTCGCTATTGGTGATGTTGACTGGGACGGACGTGATGAGATTATCTTCGGTTCTATGGTGATTGACGATAATGGTAAGGGATTGTCAACTACAGGCCTGGGACATGGTGATGCTCAACATTGCTCCGATTTTGACCCATACCGTAGATATGAGGAACAGTTCACATGTAATGAGGATAGACCAGCCAATAACTATCGTAATGCCGTAACATCGCAGCTGTACTATCGTCAGACTGGTTCTGGTGATGATGGTCGTGGCTTGATGGCAAACTTCACTAATGACTATCCTGGCTCAGTGGGACGCTCCGTTAGCTCTGGATGGGTAGGATCATGTGCTGATAAAATTATATCAGAACTTAATGGTGATGCCTTTATCAGTTGGGGTGACCTGAACCAACGTATCTATTGGGATGGTGACCTTCTTGATGAATACTTTGATAGCCCGGGAACGGAAGGCTATGGCGCAATTTATAAGCCGGCAGGTGCTGGTCGTTGGAATTTTCAAGGTTCTAAATGTAATAACTGGTCAAAGAATAATCCTGGTGCTATAGGTGATATCCTTGGTGACTGGCGTGAGGAATTGGTGATGCGTAATGATGCCAATAATGCCATCTTAGTATATACCACTCAAGAACCAACGAATTATGGTATTCCGACATTATGGTCTGATCATCAGTATCGTAATGCTATGGTTTGGCAGTCTATGGGATATAATCAGCCACCTCACAAGTCATACTTCTTGGGAGAATTGGAAGGCATAACTCAGGCTCCTCCTACGAATACAATGACTGGTCGTACAGAAATCGCAAATGGAGACACTATAACATCCGTTGATGAGCACCTGTTGGTATGTGAGACAAATGACACAAAGGTGACGATACAGGACGGAGCAAGTCCATATATGGTTACTTTCAATGTTCCTTCATGGGTGCAGGGAACAGCAGCCAGCGGTACAACGTCACAGAATACACCAATTACCTATCAATACTTCACCTGTACTGTAGAAGGTGGTGCATTGACAGGTTCTACACGTGTCGTTAAGCAGGGTGATGGTATATTGACACTTCCTGCTGTTGATATGACATATACTGGCGAGACAAATATATGGAATGGTACAGTAAACCTTAACGGTTCTTTGGCTACTTCTCCTGTTTGGCTCAATAGATTTGCAATCCTCAATACGCCAGCAAAATCTATCACAGTGAAGTCTTTGAAAGCAGATTATGGTTCAGAGGTGAATATCGGTGGTACAGATGCCGTTGGTGAGATAATCTCTACAGAACCTGTAACTTTAGGTTTTGGATCACGTCTGACTTTTGATATTTATTCTGAAGGATTCCGCGCAGACAAGATAACTGCCCCAAGTCTTGTAATAGAGAAAAAAGATTGGAAATATGGACCAAAATATCTTATTCCTGTATTCGAGTTTGTAACCCATCCGGCAAGCGGAGAGGAAACAATAGCCCCGGGAACTTATAAACTTGGTAAGATAGATGCTATAACTGGAGATATTAATAATATCAAGATTGAAGGCATCTCAAAACTCAAGGCGTCTTTGGCACTGAACGCAGATAATGAACTACTTCTTACACTTTCAGGGGTGCGTGATGCCGGTGATATCAGGTGGCAAGGCAATGTGTCTTCTGTATGGGATTATGCTAATACAGAGAATTTTGTATCAAATGATCAGACCCAGACGCCTGAGATATTTGTAGAGGGTGATAAAGTTCACTTTGATGATGATGCAAAGGTGTTTAATGTAAGCATAAAAGAAGGACAAGAATTATCTGTTGATACTATGTTTTTTGATAATGTTTCAACAAGATATACTCTTGGTGGTACAGGCAAGATTGTTAAGGGTAATTTCGTGAAGTCTGGTGATGGTACGGTTGTTATTTCTGGAGATCATACGTATACAGGTGATGTTCATCTTCGTGGCGGTGTAACTTCCGTAAGTAGTTTGGCAAGTAGTACGCAGCCATATGGTAATTTGGGCAATGTTAAATCAGGCGTTTCAGGTTTTACAATAGAAGATGGTGCAGTTCTCAGTACTACAGCTGCTGTGAAGAATGGTTCGTTGATAAGAGTTTTTGCTGAAGGTGTTATTGTAAATTCATCTACATTCACTCAAGAAAAGGCTATTACAGGTGATACATTGGTAAAGCGAGGAAGTGGCTATTTTGATATGCAGGGAAGTTTAATGGCAAAGAGTCTACGTGTTGAAGGCGGCACATTTGCCATGTCAAGCGGATATTCAAATAAGGTTATCCTTGCTGGTGGAGGTGCTTTGTCAGGAGGTGCATTTACTTCTTCCCCATTGCAGATTCTCAATGATGCAAAAGCTACACTTACTGCGGTAGAAAGAGCGACTTATACCAATACTCTGACAGGTAATGGACAAATTACGGTTTATAGCAGTGCTGTGAAGGGAACAGATTGGTATGCTACCCGTACACCTCTTAGGTTTAACATGAGAAACTTTGGTGGCACTTTGGAAGCTCAGGCTGTATATGCGGCAGACGGTCGTTTTACCTTTGATACTGCAAACGGTTCTGATTCGTTGACACTAAATATTCCTTCGGGTATTGTCGTTCAGAACAGTGGGAAAACACTTCGCATTGGTCAGGTGACGGGCGACGGCTCTTTAGGCGGCTATTGCTCTTTTGTTCAAGAGAGTCCCGTCAGCATAAATACATGGCAGGTAGGTAATGATAACGACTTTACCTTTAATGGGGGTGTTGTTGCCTCGGATAAATTTATAAAGAAAGGCGCAGGTACGATGACTGTGGGAGCAACAGGTAAGTGGACCTCTTCGGGAACAGTGACTATTGAGGAAGGAGAGATTCGTGTTCTTGCCAATGCCTCAAGTTCCAAGATAGGTTCTCTTGGTACGGGCGTGTTGACAGTTGAGGCTGGTGCGAAACTGTCTGGCTTTACTGCAACGTCACAAGATCTTGCTGCAAAGATACCAATGACAAATGCATCATATATTATTAACGGAACAATAAATCCTTGTTGCGAAAGCACAACACTCTTCAGCCCTTCGTATGCAAATATGGGGGGAAAAAATGTAACGATTAATAAAGGTGGTAAATTGGAAGTTATGGCTGGTATTGCTTCAAGAAGAACACGCGCTGCTGCATGTTTGACAAATGTTGCTACCTTGACAATGCGAGATGGCTCTATTATCTCTCTTTCATTCCATAAATTATTCAATCCTGCAGAAAAAATAACATCAGCGGATAAACCGGATGTATATACAATCTTCCAAGCTAATTCATATTCAATAGGTGATGTGATTTTGGATTTGCCAGACCTTTCACAGTATAGTGACCATCTGTATTATGATTGCAGTCAGATAAAAAATGGTATAATCTCTGTATGTTATCGTGAAGCTACAAGCATCAAGCCTATTGGTGCTGATGAGCAAGTGACGGTTGAAGTCGTTAGTACCTCTGGCGTGACGATGATGACCTATAATAGCACATACTCCGCTGTTAAGTCTGACTTCCGTAACACTCCTGTTCCCCAGGGTATGTACATCTTGCGTATTAGCAATGATAAGGGAAACCGACAAACAATGACTATAAAGAAATAAATGAAAAAAAGAATCCTCACACTGTTGGCCTTTGGTGCCATGTTAATGTCTGCAACAGCAGAAACCTTCAAGGTTCCTGCTACGGAGCAGTATCCGTACTATTATTCTGTCGATGTCCCTGATGGTAATTATCGTGTTACCATTGTGTTGGGCAGTAAGAAAAAGAATACGGAAACCTGTGTCCGTGCAGAAAACCGTCGTCTGTTCGAACAGAAGGTGGTGCTTAAGAAAGGACAGACACAGACATTGTCATTTGTCGTGAATAAACGTTCTGTAGATATCCCATCCTACATCAAGGGTGGTAAGGAACGTCCGGCGTCCAAAGTGCGCATCAAACCTGGTGAGGTGGGCTCTTTCTCATGGGACGATAAATTGACCCTTGAATTTAATGGCGCTGCCCCTTGTGTGCAGAGCATAACAGTTGAGCCAGATACTACGGCAATTACAGTATTCCTGTGCGGTAACAGCACTGTTGTTGATCAGGGAAAAGAGCCGTGGGCTTCGTGGGGACAGATTTTCCCCCTGTGGTTCAATGACAAGGTTGCTGTCTGCAATGTTGCCGAGAGTGGACTTACGGCAGGCACGTTTTTGGCACAGAATCGTCTGGAGAAGATTCTCTCAATGATGAAAGCAGGAGACTATGTTTTCTGTGAATTTGGTCATAATGATGAGAAAGAAAAGGGGCCAGGCACTGGAGCATGGTATCACTATACTGTAAATCTCAAGAAATTCGTTGATGAGGTAAGAGGAAAAGGTGGTAATATCATTTTCTGCACACCTACCCAGCGACGTTTCTTTGATGGCGCAACAATCCGCAATACACACGGAGATTTCCCTGATGCTATGAAGGCTGTAGCACAGAGAGAAAATGTTCCACTTATTGATTTGAATGCCAGTACCAAGGTGCTTTTTGAGACCATGGGAGTTGAGGGGTCAAAGAAATTATTGGTACATTACAAGGTGGGCGATTTCCCTTGGATGGATAGAGATTTTGCGGATAATACACACTTCAATCCTTTTGGAGCTTATGAAGTATCTAAATTAGTGGTTATGGGGCTGAAAGAAATGAATTCACCATTGGTACAGTATCTTCGTCCTGAATGGCAGGACTTTGATCCGAAGAATCCTGATAGGGCAGAGGACTTCTATTGGCCACAGTCCATATACTACGATGCAAAAAAACCTGACGGAAATTAACAAACTATTATAAACAAAAACTATGAAAATGAAATTTAAAAAGTATCTACTTGCTTCTGCAGTGCTGGCATTGTTTAGTACATCAGTTACCGCACAGCGTGTGACCGACCATCTCAGTCGTGGTCTCATTGCCATTCCGCAAGGTGATAAAACTGGTCAGGATTCCAGGTATGGTTATAGCGGTACCGGTATCTTCGTGTCTTGGCGCATCTTGCCAACTGAGTACTATGACACAAAGTACAATCTTTATCGTAATGGAACAAAGATCGCTTCAGATCTTGCCGTTTCGAACTACCAAGACGACGGCGGCACCAAAACGAGTACTTACAAGGTGGTACCAGTAGTAAAAGGTGTGGAAAAGGCTGAACTGGCTGCTGAGTGCACTCCTTGGGATCACCAGTTCTGGGAGATTCCTGCTTCAGCAGTTCTGAATCGTAATGGTGTTGATATTACCAATGGTTATTCAGATACTGACGGTAGTTATTCTCTGAACGACTGTTCTGTAGCAGATGTCGACGGTGACGGTCAGATGGAATTTGTAGTAAAACGTCGTAATGACATCGGTAACCTTAACACATCAGGTAATACTACCGACTTCAACTTCCATGAGTGTTACAATATGCAGGGAGAACGTCTTTGGCGTATTGATATGGGACCGAATATGATGTCAGGTCCTGATGAGCAGTTCGACCTTATCCTTTATGACTGGGATCAGGATGGTAAGGCGGAAGCCGTTATGCGTGGTGCTGATAATATGATTATATATACCAAAACGGGCAAGACCATCAAGATTGGTGACATGAGTTACTATGCTCCACGTGATGAATATACCCATCAGGGTAAGGAATATCTGCTCTATCTGAATGGCGAAACGGGTGAGCCTTATGGTTGGGACGGCAGTGAGAATTGGACTCCAATGGCATTCCCTCTTCCTCGTTTCGAAACTGGTGAGGCAAAGGATGTTGACAATGCTACAGCTGCAGAGTATGCAGCTGTATGGGGTAGTTCCGATACAGGCCACCGTTCTTTGAAGATTTACATGGGTGCACCATATCTTGATGGCCGTAATGCCAGTATTTTCTTGGGTCGTGGTTGTTATACACGTCATAAGTTCTGTGCACTTAACGTGAACAAGGAAACTCACGAGCTGACACAGGAATGGCGCTGGAACTGTTATGACTCTGGATCTCCTTGGTATGGTAATGGCTTCCATAACTTCGCTATTGCCGATGTCGATATGGATGGACGTGACGAAATAGTATTCGGATCTATGATTATCGATGATACGGGCTACGGTCTTTCTACCACTGGCTTTGGACATGGTGATGCTCAGCACTGTGGAGACCTCGATCCTTATCGTTGGGGATTGGAACAGTTCGTATGTCTTGAGAGTTCTACAGTTCCAGGTATAGCATATACGGACGCTACTACTTCAACTTTGCGTTATACCACTGGTGGCGGTAGCGATAACGGACGCTGCATGGCAGGAAACTTCTATAATAGCTATCCTGGTGCCATCGGCATCTCGGGCAATGCTGTCAGTTTGGTTGCTGACAAGGCGAACGGTAATCTGAGCAGCAACTTCAGCGACGACTATGTTAACATGCGTGTATATTGGGATGGTGACCTTCTGGATGAATTTATGGATTCACCAGGAGTAGAACGTTCTCCTACGGTATATAAGGCTCCTGGTCAGACAGAGGTCGGTACAGGTCGCAGTTATCAGGACGGCCGTTGTTGGATGGGACAGGGCAACCTGAATAACTCTTCCAAGAACAATCCTTGTTTCCTGGGTGATATTCTCGGTGACTGGCGTGAAGAAATAGTATCGCGCACGAGTACCTCTTTAATTATACAGACAACGAGCTATCCTTCTCCTCATGGTATTACCACCTTGTGGGCAGATCATGAGTATCGTAATGCTGCAACATGGCAAAGTGTAGGTTATAATCAGCCTCCTCATACCAGTTTCTTCCTTGGTGAAATGGAAGATATTACAAAGGAGCCACCAGCAGTGACATTGGAAGGCCGTACAGAGGTTAAAGGAACTATCAATACCACTACAGACCATTTGCTCATATCTGGTTATGAAGATAAGAATATTGCAGTTACAGACGGAGCTGAACCTTATATATTAACAGTAAACACTCCTGCATGGGTGAAGGGCACAGGCTCAAAGCAGGCTACTTCAAGCACACCAAAGCAGCCAGAGCAGACTGTTGTAACATATACCACAACATTGACTGGTGGCGCTTTCGGTGGCGCAACCCGTCTTGTAAAACAGGGCGAGGGCGTTCTCGTCTTGCCTAACGTAACAGAGAAGCATACTGGTGAGACAAATATTTGGCAAGGAACTCTCGTCTTTGACGGTACTATGGAGTCAAGTCCTGTATGGCTTAATCGTCACACCTCCCTTGTGTCAAATGGCGGTAACTTTATGGGAGGCCTGAAGGCAGACTATAATGCAAAGATATATCCTGGTGGCAAGGATAATGTTGGTAATATTTCAGCATCTAATCTTAATCTTGGCTTTGGCTCACGTATAATTTTTGACGGTAGTAACGGGGTAATGGATAAGGTAATTGCCAACAGTATGACTATAGAAACAAAGACTGATGATGCATGGATAGAGTTCGGTCCACGTTTCAAGAGCCCTGTTATAGAAATTAACTATACAGGTACCCTTGAGCCTGGGACATATGAACTTGGAACAATAGCTTCTATTTCTGGAAATGTTTCAGATCTTGTTATTGAAGGCGTAAGCAAGAGCGTTAAGACATCTCTGGAATATAGCGAAGGTAAATTGCTGCTTGTTGTCGAAGGTATGCGCGAACCGGGAGAGGTTACATGGAATGGTACTTCAGATAATAATACATGGCAGCAGGCTGTTACTGAAAACTTCCTTTATCAGGGGGAGACAAGCTATATGGCATCAGGAGATGATGTAATATTTGACGATGCAGCAGCTTCAACAAATGTTACAATCAGTGGCGCCGTAAGCCCAAAGACTGTAACATTTAATAATAACACTAAAAACTATACATTTGTTGGTGATAGTATTGTAGCTGGAGCTACTATTACAAAGAATGGCGCAGGCACTGTTACATTCAATAACTTCAACCATTCTGGCAATACTGTTATCAATGGTGGTAAGGTGAATGTTTCAATGTTGGCAAACAATTCTGGTCAGACTTGGGGCTCTCTCGGTAATTCAAATTCAACTATAACAATGAACGATGGTACTACATTGGTTACCAATGGTACTATCATTACCGATCAGAGACTTTATGTCACTGGAGAGACAACTATTGAAGTTCCTACCTCAAAGAGTGTTATTTTCAATAAGGCAATCAGAGATAATGGTAGTGGCAACTCTATTGTAAACAAAACTGGTGCTGGTTCAATGGAATTGGGTACACTCTCAAATACATTTACAAGACTTGTTGTAAATGGAGGCACAGTAGTTTCCAACTATAACACCTCAAACCAAGAAACCCTTCCAAAGACAGTAGAATTCCAAAATGGTGTCATCTGGGGAGCTAATATGGAAGGTGGTAACGGAATAAGCAATACTACAAACTTCGTAGTTCCAGAAGGTAAGTCCGGAACATTCTATTCTTCATTCCGTGGAACATACACCGGATCACTTACAGGTAAGGGCACATTCAATGTGTATTCAGGAGGTGTACGTGCATACTTTAATGGTAATTGGAGTGGCTTCGAGGGAACTATTAATGTAGGTAAGAATAACCGACAGAATAAGAAGAGCTACGAACCGGTATTCTATTTCGGCAATTCTAATGGTATGCCAAAGGCTGTTGTTAATATAATTGACGATACACGTGCCGACAACCAAGGCAAGAGCATCCGTGCTAAACAATTTGGCGGTACTGGTGCGTTGATTGGTTCTGGTACATGGATTGTTGAAAGTGATGAAGACTTTACATTGACAACTGAAGTCGGCATAACCTCTGAACGTAAGGATGATTATGGTGGAACAATTCCTATAAGTGCTTCTCCTCTTACAAAGCGTGGCGCAGGAAAGATGACTATGACAGAGGGCAGGATGAATGGCGTTCTCACAGTTGATGAAGGCTCTGTCGCATTCTATAATGCAACTCCTGCAGCGCTTCTCAATGGCCAATATGCTACTATCATTAATGATGGCGGTCGCATCATAGGTCAGGGTGAACTCTATTCTCTCACTGTAAATAGTGGTGGTACCCTCGTTCCTTGTGGTTCTCTTATTTCTGAGACAACACCAGGTACCATTACGTGTGACAATACTCTAACAGTCAATGAAGGCGGTCTTGTTCACTTCATGATTTCAGGAAGAAGAACAGGTAAACTTGATACGAAGAATTTAGTCATAAATGGTACTGTTAAATTTACACATAATACCACATTCACAGAGGGCTATTCAAAGACACTCTGGAACGTAAGTGGAACGTTCAGTGGTACTCCTACATTCGACCTGCCAGAACTGCCAAGTGGCTTGGAGTGGGATACTTCTGGTCTATGCAATGCGACAGGTGTCTTGAAGGTCGTTAAGGCAACTGGTATTAAGACTACGAATAACGCTGCTCTGAAGGCTGTTGTTGATATCTATAGCTTCGGTGGTGTTAAGGTTGGTTCATATAACTCTACTGTCGGTACTGCAAAGGGTGACTTCTTCGATAAGAATATGCCTGCAGGTGTCTATATCCTGAAGATTGTAGATTCAGAAGGTGGCAGGCAGACAATAGAGGTAATGAAGTAAGAAATTAACCTTTTATAGTTAAAAAAATATAAAAGACGCTCCTTCGGGGGCGTCTTTTGCGTTTTGTATCAAAATTAATATATATCTTTGCACCGAAGAATATAACGCAAATACATCTTTAATTTATTTATATAATTTATTAACTAATCTATTTATTAACATGATGAAACGTTTACTTCTTTGCGCTGTTTCAGCGCTGTTCGCTTTCTCTGCTAATGCAGTACAGAAAGGCGATTACGTTTACACCCCTCAGGGTCGTTTCCAGATCACAGGCGACGTGAACCTGATGGGTAATGCTGGCTCTTTTGCCAGTCTCGAAGGTTGGTCAGTAGTTACTGCTGCAGAACATGAGTTGGCTGATAACTTCACTGTCGGATTGGATACTGCAAGTCAAGTTAGGTATGCCCAAAGTCTTGTCAACACAGTAGGTGAGGGTATGAAATATACCAACTCAAATCTGGATGCCAACACTACTTATGTCATTTCTTACAAGATGAGAAATGCTGTAGAGGCTGCTCCTGCAAGACCGTTGACTACATTGTTGGCAAGCACAAGTTATGTCAAGGATGGTGCTAACGTCGTTTTGATTACCGGTGCTGATACTATTACTTACAATGGTGGTACAGAAACAAGTACTGATTGGGTAACCTATTGTTATGCTATTGAGGGTGATGGTAAGGCACGTACTCTTGCAATCAATTTTAACTCAATGGCTACATCACTGCAGATTGCTGATATCCAGATACTGCAGGCACAGAAGGTAGCTGACGACCGTGATGCAAAGGCAAAGGCTGATTATATCATGTCTCTGTGGAAACTGACAGATTGGAGTCGGTTTGATGATGAAACAGCTAATATATTCCCAGCAGAGAATCTTATCACTGCATATGGTCAGGTAGCTACGATTACTGCTGAGATGTATTCTTACATGTCTGATGTAGCTGGATATGATGATGCAGAAATTAAAGAAGCATGTCCAGGCTTTACAGAGGACCTTGCAAAATACAATAAGCAAGTTGTAAAATATAACGACCAGTTCAATACTTTCAAGAGTTCTCAGTTGACAGCATTTATTGATGTTACTGCTGATGGTAGTGTACACCTCGGTTATCAGTCTGGCTATAATCAGCAGAAATATACTGTTCTTGGTACTTGGACTGTTGTTTCTCCTGCTGGTCGTGGATATTGGCGTAAAGGCTGGCCTGATTTAGGCCACTATAGTGGTAGTCTCAACTTCACAGAGTCTGAATTGTCAAAAGAGTTTGAGCTCTTTGAAGGCGGATATACATTCAAGGCTGATATGGTGGGTTATAATATCCAGAGCACAAGTTCTAATGACTGGGCAGCAAATCTCGGTTTGATATCTGATGATGGTTTTGTTTTTGTTACAGATGCTGAGGGAAATGTTGTCGCTTCTTCTGATACAACCGGTCTTGCAAGAGATATCAATGGAGAATGGACAACAAAGTATGTTACTTTCACTGTTCCTGCTGATGGAAAATATACGATGCACATGAAGGCTATTCGTAGATATACTACCAATGGCGGTCAGGTTCATTATCGTTGGCCAGAATTGTTTGGTAGAACATTCAGCAAATATACTGCAGAAGAGAAGATGTACATAGCTGCTGTTCAGGAGCAGATTACTGCTGGTGACAATGCTTATGCTGAGGCTTTGGCTAACATAGATTCTACCGCTTTCGTTTGGGGTAAGGCTGCTCTGCAGGCTTGCGTTGACACAATGGAGGCACAGAAGACAAAGTGGGATGCTATGTATGACCAGGAAGATGCTATCGTTGCAACTTATGATAAGGATGTATATGAGGAAGGAGCTACAAATCCAAACTCTCTGATGGTTTATGAGGTATATACCTCTTATGTTCAGGATTTGCTTGCTGCAAATAGAAAAATTAAGGCTGTAAACGATACCCTCAATATGCTTCCTGCAAAGATTTCTGATGCTGAGAAACTTAACGCTTTGACTATTTATCAGGTTTCTTCTGGTAAGGCAGCTCTTGATGCCGAGATAGTAAAAGCAATGCAATTGGAAGAAGATCTGCGCGCTACTGACTATAGCGTTGAGAATGCACAGGCTATCAGAGATGAGATTGATGCTCTTGAGAACGCTATGACAGATTTGAAGGGTGGTATCGATCCTTCTAAATATACTACTGTTTATGCTGACATCGATTTCAGCTTCACAGAAAAATGGGATGAGAATATCACAGAATATACAGAAGAGGGCGCTGCTGCTACTATTAAGGGTAAGGTAGGTTCTATTGATGTGCCAAGCTTCAAGAAGGTTTCTGAAGCTGATAAAGCATTCCCATACGAGCTTGGTATTGATGCAGAAGGCGGTTATAAAGATTATGGTGACATGCTCCGCGTAGGTGGTTCAGATGCTTCTGTAAGCCTCACAACATCAGACTTGGGTAAGAACGTTCTCCTCGTATCTATGGACTGGTACTTCTCACGTCTTGACAATGCATTCGTTGGCTTCGAGGTACTTGATGAAGATGGTAACCGTATAGCTGGTTTACAGAATTGTCAGTATAATTCTACCAGAATAAATTACGATTCCTTCAATATTGCCGATCGTATGGGGCAGTTCTATGCTGCTATCAATAAGGATAATAAAGACTTGATTTACGATGGTAACCATACCAATTGGCTTGCAGTTCTTGACTTCGTAAATGCTAAGCAGTATCTTATCGCAACTGTTCCTTCTGGCACAGTATTCAGCGAGCCAGTTGATATGAACGTAGAGGGTAAGCCTGCAACATTCAAGATTACTGCTACTGGTTTCAAGAACTACCCAGGTCGTCGTAGCTGGTTCGACAACCTGAAGATTCAGAAGCTTGAGGGCGTAAAACCAACTGCAATCAACGATGCACAGGCTGCTTCTGTTGTTGCTGCTAAGCCAGCTAAGCGTATTGTTAAAGGCCAGCTCGTTATCGAGAAGAATGGTAAGTTCTTCGATGCAGTCGGCAAGCGCATTAAGTAATCAGTCTCTGACTCTCCGTAAGGAGAATTAGAAATACTCACATCCCTCGCTCTTTGGAGCGGGGGATTTTTGTTCTAACATTTTTTTGCTCATTTTTGCGATTTTATTTTGTAGTAAAGAAATTTTTCCATATCTTTGCAACCGGCATTATCTTAACCGCCGTTAAATTAACCGCTGTTTAATTAGTGATATTCTTATTATAATGGAAGCTCTGATAGCGCAATACGAGAAAGTACGTGAAGAATACCAGGCGAAGGTGATGGCACGTATGTCAAGAGAGCAATATCTTGAATATTCCGAGATACTGTTTTCAACCCATTCTTGTGCAATAGAAGGCAATTCTTTTACTGTTGATGATACACGTGCATTGAAGGAGATGGGATTGGGTATGGTGCCAAAAGGCAGAAAATTGCTTGAATGCATGGAAATGTCAGATCATTTTAGAGCCTTCGAATATATTGTCAATAACCTTGGGCGTCCATTCGATGAGTCGCTGTTGAAGGAGACAAATCGTCTTGTAATGGAGCATACTATGTCATATTACTCCGCTGATGCTGTAGCAGGAGAATATACAAAAGAAGATATGGCAGCTGGAGATACAATCTTCGGAGACCATGAGAAGCTTATTGCCCGTGTGCCGGAATTGATGAATTCTACAGAAAAAGCATTGCACGGAGACACGCATCCAATGGTTATAGCAGCACGCTTTCATGGTTATTACGAATATCTTCATCCTTTCCGAGACGGTAACGGACGCACAGGACGTCTGTTGTGTAACTATATTCTTATGCGAAAGGGGCATCCGCAACTTACTATAATGTTGGATGAAAGACGGGAGTATATTGCGGCATTAAAGAAAATACGTACAGAAGGAACAGATGAATACTTAACCTCTTTCTTCTTTGAAAGGGCTATAGCACACATGCAAGAAGCTTTGGAGCAAAAGCATAAGAATGGCCTGCCTAAGTTTTTCCTCTTCTAAAGGGGTATGCTCTTACGTTCTATTTTAGATTTTCTGCTTCCTCGTTACTGTCCTGTTTGTAAAAACAAACTACAGGTAGAGGAAAAGGCAATCTGTAAGAGTTGTCTTTCGGACTTACCTCGAACTCGGCAATGGCAACCACGTAATGGTGTTGGGGTAGGGGAGAAGACATTCGAAGAGGGTAACTTTGCTAAGATGTTTTGGACGCGTTTGCCAGAACTTACGAAAGCAATAGCCTTTTTGAACTTCCGTCCTAAATCCGAGATAGCAGAGATAGTCTATGACTTTAAATATCGCGGAATGAAGGATACTGCTGTGGAGATGGGACGATTGGCAGCAGAAGAGATCCTGCCATCAGGTTTCTTCGATGGCATAGACGCCCTCGTGCCATTACCCCTGACCAAGTCACGATATAGAGATAGAGGCTACAACCAGAGTGAACGCTTGGCCTATGGCATAAGCCTGGTTACAGGAATTCCTGTTGAAACAAGATATGTTATCAGGCGTTCTTTTAAAGGTTCGCAAACCTCTTTGAGCAAGATAGAACGTCCAGATAATGTAAAGGACGTCTTTTGTTTAGGTGAAAAAGCAGATGATATGTATGGTAAGCATATACTTATCGTGGATGATGTTGTCACAACAGGAGCAACAACTGCAGCATGCGCAAAAGTCGTATTGCAAATACCCCAAACAAAAGTCTCCATCTTCGCCTTAGGACATACGACTCATTGAACATTAAACTTTTGCCCTTTGCCCTTGTCTCTTATTGACAAAAATCATTGATAAAAATCATAAGTAATTAAAAATTTTTTGTTAATTTTCTTGTGAATTTAATTTTTTTTTCGTTACTTTGCACCGAATTAGCCACGTGTGTGGAATGTCAAAACTATAGATTATCACTGCTGGTTTCTATTAACTACTTGATATTAAATAATTTAACATAACTAAACAATATTAACTCTATGAAAAAACTCTTTTTCTATGCATCTCTTGTCTGCGTCTCTCTGATGTGGTCATGCTCTAAGGAGTACGCAGTTGATGAAGAAAACCTTCCTGAATGGCTGGGTGAGAGTATCTATGCAGAACTGCAGAATCCTAAATTGTTGGATGGTACGTTCAATACGTATTTGCGTCTCGTTGACGATCTGGGATATAGTGAAGTGTTGTCTAAGACAGGTAGTAAGACAATTTTCCCTGCAAACGATGCTGCTTTCGAGGCTTTCTTCAAGGATGGTAACAACAAATTTGGTAAGTCAAGCTATGAGGATCTGACAAAGTCTGAAAAGGCACAGCTGTTGTTCTCTTCTATGTTGGACAACGCCATTCTGCTCGGTAACCTGTCATCAGAAACAAGTAACGGGACTCTTCTGCAAGGACAGATTGTTAAGCACCCTACAAACATCCAGTTGGTACAATCTGTTGAGCCAATGTACTCGCAGAATATGCCGGCAAACAACCCTTATTTCGCTCCTTGGAAGGATAAGGGATTGTCATTCAATGCACTGTATGACAATACTCTCTCTCCAATGGTGCATTTCTCTGGTGAGTATTTCCTCAATAATGCCATGACGGTATCTGGCTCCAATGCCACAGACTTCAAGGTGCTTACCGGACATGATTATGTAGATGGTTGTGCATATATTTTCGACAAGCAGGTAATGCTACAGAATGGGTCAGACACCAAATATGGTGATATAACCTGTCAGAATGGTTACATACATCAGTTGGATGAAGTGCTGGTTAACCCTGGAAATATGGCACAGATACTTCGTACAAATCCTGATACAAAGCATATCTCTCGCATGATGGATTACTTTGCTGTACCAGTATTGGTTGAGGATGAGACATTCAGAAAGGAATATGCAGAGTATAATGCAGAAAACGGTGCGCAGGATCCTGTTTATGCAATACGCTATCTGAGCAAGAACTCACAAAGAAGAAAGTTTAACCGTCCTACAGAAACAAGTACACTTGTTGGTGATCAAGTTCTGCTTGATTTCGACCCGGGATGGAATAACTACAATCCAACAACCGGTTCTGGTACCGATGGTGATCAGGCGGAGATAGCTGCAATTTTATGTCCTACCGACGATGTTATTGAGAAGTATTTCTCTCATGATGGCGCATATATCGTAAAGAACCTTGGCGTTCCAGGCTTGCCATACGACGAGGCAAATATTAAGACGACAATCAATCAGCACCTTGATGCTATATATAATTCTGATCCAAAGATTTTTGCCAGCATGCTGAATAATATAATGAAGCCATATCTGTCAAAAACTGTCCCAAGCAAGTTTAGTACTGTGCAGAACGATGCTTTTGAATTCCTCGAGGATGCTGATGGTAACACTCTTTCAGTTAATCACATTACAACCAAGGCAGATGGCAATTATGATGTTCAGATAGCAAACAATGGTGTGATATATAAGATGAATACATTCTTCGCTCCATTGAAGTATAATTCTGTTCTTGGTCCTGCTTCTGTATATACAGACTTACGCATGATGGGTGAAATGCTGAATGATAAGCAGGAAACAGCAGGCGAATCTTCAACATTGGGTGCAGATATGTACTATTACTTGGTATCAATGAAGTCAAAGTATGCAGTATTTACTCCTACAGATAATGATAACTTCTTCTATATCGACCCGGCTTCTATAACAAGGAAAGCAGATGGTTCCATCGATAAGATGTATGCTTTGAAATTCTCGTTTGAACCTACATCTTCAAACAAATTTAAGACCCATGTGCAGCGTTATAATTACGATCCTACAACAAATGTTCTTACTATTGATCCAACAGTTGGTAAGATAAGCATAGGAGCAGGCGGCGCTCCAAGTTATTATGCTACTCAAATACAGGATATGCTGAACTATCATACCGTTGTCCTCGATGGAACATCCGGTCTCTCAGGCAGACATTATTATCTTACAAAGCATGGTGCTACAATATATGTAGGCGATAAGACTGCATCACAGATAGGTTCGAGCACTGTTCAGGGACCTCTTCAAATTGGTACGGGTGCCTATCCTGCTTCTAAAGTAACAGAAATATTTAATGAAAACAGTGCTGATGCAAGAATCACGAATGGTACAGTTTATCGTTTGGATTCTCCTATTCAGCCTGCTATATATAATACCTATGATATTATAAGTGATGAAACAAAGTATCCTAATTTCCAGGATTTCTTTGATTTGGTAAGTGGATTCTCTTCTTCAAACCCTGTAACAGAAGGCTATCTCACTTGGTGCGGAATTCTTAACAGTACCGATTCTGAAGCAGAAAAGAATGTAAAGAAATCACCTTATATTATATTAGACGATAATAATAGAATGGCTGTCCTTGGTACATATAACTATACAATTTATGTACCAGAGAATATGACAACTGCATTCGATAATGGTCTTGGCAACTGGGATAAGGTGAGTGAAATTTATAATGATTGGGAAGCTCATAAGGCAGAATATGGATACGAAACAGAGGATGAGGCAAAGGAACTCGTTAAGAAAATGATTAACGGTATGCGTAGTTTCGTACTGTATCATATACAGAACAACTCAGTTTACAAGGATGACAATCTCAACACTTCAAGCAATGAGACTCTCTATACTAACGACCTTGGTATAGCAAAGTCATTGTCATTGATAGGAGCAGGTAGTGATGTCTATGTAAAGGATGCGGTGGAAGGACGTTCAACTACTGACTATCCAAAGATGACAAGCAACTCTAATATCCTTGTCAGGGATATATCTGTTTCAGAAGAAAAGACGGGTATTGATGACAATAATAGCCCATTTACTTATAAGAGCATTATGTCATCTTCATTTATAGTGATACATGGCATTGACAAACCTCTGTGCTATAATTCTACTTTCAAGTATTGATGAATAATAACAAAAAAATATACACTACTATGTCTAAATCAAAAATCCTATTGACAATATTGCTTTCTGTCGTCATGCAGATTGCGTGGGCACAGGGTAGAGTCATATCGGGTACTGTCGAGGATGCCATGGGGCCTGTGATGATGGCCAACGTGGTGGAACGAGATGCTAACAATCGTATCGTAAGTGCTACACAGACCGATATGATGGGTAACTTCTCTATGGAAATTAAGAACCCAAAGAACAAACTCGTTGTTTCTTATGTGGGTAGTAAGACTGCTATTTTACCTATCGGTGATCAGGAAACGTTCACTATCCGTCTTGAGGATGAAAAGACAACCCTGTCAGAAGTCACTGTCAAGGGACGTCGTACAAATGCCGGAGGCTTGAATATCGACCAACGTGAGGTGTCAATATCACAACAGACATTCAACCTTGCAGATGTTGAGGGTATGGCATTTACATCTATTGATGAAGCCCTTCAAGGTGAAATCGCCGGTCTGGATATCGTAAGTAACTCTGGTAACCTTGGTGCTGGTACTACGATGCGTTTGAATGGTGTCAATACTATTAATGGCGATGCCAATCCGCTGATTGTCGTTAATGACAAAATATTTGACTATAATGCAGCAGATATTGATCTTGAAAATGCTGACGAAGAGGCGTTCTCATCTCTGCTTGCTGTCAATGTCGAGGATATCGCATCCATCAATGTCCTAAAGGATGCTGCTGCTACAGCTGTATGGGGAGCACAAGGTGCAAATGGTGTTATCGAAATCAAGACAAAGCGTGGTAGCCGTGGTAAGCCAAAGATGAACATATCTTATAAGTTTACGGGTACATGGATGCCTAAAGGATATAACCTTCTTAATGGTGATAACTACACCATGATGGTTAAGGAGGCTATCTATAACCGTACACAAAGTGCTACAGCAACAGCAAATATAAACGAAATAAACTATATTCCTACATGGGCTGCTGGCTATAACAACTGGAATAATAATACTGATTGGGTAGATGAGATAAAGCAGTTTGGTGACCAGCATGATATCAACTTCAATATATCAGGTGGTGGTCAGAAAGCTACTTTCCGTATTTCTGCCGGATATATGCACCAGAATGGTACTGTCATAAAGCAGGCGTTCAATCGTTTGACAACGCGTCTTGCACTTGACTATAATGTGTCAGAAAGAATTAAGTTCTCTACAGACTTCGCTCTGACCTATAATGACAATACTAAGAACTATACACAAGGTTCGTCAGAGGGAAATAATGCAATTCTTGCCATGGCTCAGCGCCAGGCACCTAACGCTTCTGTTTATCGTCGTAATCCTGACGGAAGTACTACGGATGAGTATTTCCTGATGAATAGGGTAGAGACGAACCAGGCTCTTCCGAGGGAATCTGGTGCAGAAGGAGCAGGTAATATAACATCTTATCAGTTAGATAGAGTTGTGAGAATAGGTAACCCTGTTGCTTATGCGAACTCTTCATGGTTGAAGGAAAAAGCTTATACAATTGTACCTGACTTCTCATTGAGCTATGAACTCCTGGGTACTGGTAATGACCAGCATCGTCTGAAATTCGACGGCCGTGTATATTTTGATATCTATGCTTATTCAAAACCGACATACATGCCGGCAAGTTTGAATAATGGCTACTATTATGATTATAGAAATAACTATGCCACAAATACTGAAACAAACAATTTCGGTACAGGTACAAGTGCAAAACTGACATTCACACCGCACTTCAATAATGAGGACTTCTATACAACTATGTATGCGAAGTATGAATGTGGTACAACGAAATATACTTACCAGTATGTAGAGCAGAACCAGATTCCAAACGGACTCCAGTCTGCTACAGTTACGGGTAATATGAGAGCAATGTCTAATCAGCCAGGTACAACCAAGTCGGCTTGGCAGAACTGGATATACAATGGACATTTCTCATACAAGTCACGTTATAATCTTACATTCCTTGTTCGTGGTGATGGTAAGTCTGCATACGGACCTAAAAACCCTTGGTTCTATTCTACGAGTGTATCAACACGTTACAATGTCAGTGAGGAACCATTCTTCGAGAAGCTGAGAAAAGTGGTATCTATGTTGGGCATACGTTTCTCTTGGGGTAGGTCAGGCAACTCAAATGTAGCAGTTGATAACTATTTCAATTACTATTACAATGATGGTAATTCATACGCTTCTATTATACCGAAGGCAATGAATGGTATGAAGCTTGATGACCTCAGACCAGAGAAAAAGACTGGTATTAACCTCGGTATTAACCTGGGCTTATTCAACGATATGATTACTATTGACCTTGATATGTATCGCAATAAGACTACAGACCTGCTCATGAAAGATATTCCTATTCCAATGTCATCTTCATGGAACGGAGCTTCAACGCTTACATGGGGTAATGTTGGCGCTATGGAGAATAAGGGTTATACTCTTGTTGTTAATGGTAATAAATTTATCAAGGCAGGTAAATTCTCTATGTCAGCAAGCTTTAATATGGCACAAAACTCTAACAAGCTGACAGAAATGGATAAACGAGTGCTGGACAAGATGAATACCGATCCTGTTTATAGTAACCTTGGATATAACTCCAGAATAACGCATGTAGTTGTTGGAGACCCAATGTGCTCTATTTATGGTTTCAACTGCTTAGGCGTTTATCAGTATTCTTATGAGTATCTGCAGAACTTTAATACTCAGCAGAAACAAAAGATGGGTGATGCCTGGACACCTGCAGCTTACGAGGCACAGATAAACCAATGGCTTGCAGAGGGTAAGACATTCCCGGTTGTTACTGATGAGAACGGACGTGTGATAATGCAGAGTAATGGTCAGCCTCAGCGCATGACATATTATAGCGGAGAGGTACCAAATGGCTATTCTTTCAATGGCGGTGATGCTATATATGAGGATGTTAACCATGATGGTACAATCAATAAGCTTGATTATAAATACCTCGGAAACTCTTTGCCAAAACTTACTGGTGGTTTCAGTTTCACATTTAACTATGGTAACTGGAAACTTGTCACACGTTTTAACTTCCGTTATGGCAGTAAACTCGTTAATATCGCACGTATGAACCTTGAGAGTATGTATGATAACACAAATCAGGCTTCATCTGTTACATATCGTTGGCGTAAGGATGGTGATGAAACTGTTATTCCACGTGCATTGTGGCAATCAGGTTACAACTATCAGATGTCATCACGATTTGTTGAAGATGGTTCATTCCTGCGTTTGAATAACCTGCAGATTTCTTACACATTCCCTAAGAAGCAGATAAAGAAGTATGGTCTTCAGAACCTTTCTGCTTATGTTACAATGACCAATCTGTTCTGCTGGACGAAGTACTCTGGTATTGACCCTGAAGTTGCTTCAGGTGTATATACTCCTTCTTATGATACATCTTCAACACCTCGTTCAAGACAGGTGACAGCAACAATAAGTATGGGTTTCTAAATGATAATGACTATGAAAAAGATACTTTCAATAATACTGGCGAGTGTAGCACTCTCATCATGTGTTGACACCGTGATATTGCCAGAGAACAAAATTCTTGATGAGGATTATTGGCAGAAGGAAAGCGAAGTAAATGCTGTTGTTGCCCAAGCCTATAACCAACTTAGAGATGAATCGGTTATCAGAAATATGATTGTATGGTCGGACTTCCGTTCTGACGAGTTGACAATCTCATCTGATTTTAAGACGATAGAAGCTTATACAAACGATTTGAGTGAGATATATTCATGGAATATTAAACAGACTAACTCTTTCACCGGTTGGGCAAGATTCTATTCATGTATCAATTATTGTAACCTTGTTCTTAAAAAGGCTGCTGGAGTCATGGAACTTGATCCGGACTATACGATAGGTAGCTATCAGACAACTATTGCTCAGGTGAAAGCATTGAGAGCTTTCTGCTATTTCTATCTGGTGAGAGTGTTCCGTGATATTCCGGTAACAGCAGATGCATTCATGAACGCGAGTGATGATATGGATTTGCCACAGGTGGCACCTGCAACAGTCTTGGCTCAGTGCATTGCTGACCTGGAAGAGGTTGAGTCATATGCTCCACAAAACAATGCTTACGGAGATTATAGAGACCGTGGATTCTTTAATAAAGATGGTATAGATGCTCTTCTGGCGGATATTTATCTGTGGCGTGCCTCTATAAACCACGACGCTAATGATTATCAGAAGTGCATTGACTATTGTGATAAGATAATTGCTGCTAAGAAAGCTGCTCACGTAATAGATGAACGTGCAATAAGACCAGAAGACAGAGAAGAAAAAGATTACTATCTGTCCAGTTGTTTGAATTTCTACAATGACATCTTTGGAGAAAGTGGTCAAAGTGCTGAAGAGAGCATCCTTGAGTTACAGTTTAAGACAGATGGTAAAGCCAATAATGCTTTATTCCAGATGTATTATGGCTTCAGAAATAATAATTCTGGTTTTGGCTATATGAAAACTACCAAGTATTATGGTGACTACAGCAATTCTTCAGATCCGAATAATAGAAATGTCTTCAAGGCAAATACCGATCAGCGTCTCTATGAATACTGCTACAATGCTAATGATGGTATTGATGAACATGCAGTTCGTAAATTCATTGCTTCATCAACTGCTGGTGATGTGACGTCTAAGCCAGCGGAAAAAGGCGCTAGGTCTTATCAGAAAAACTGGATACTTTATCGCTTGACAGACATTATGCTGATGAAGGCAGAGGCTTTGGTTCAACTTGACAAACCTGAAGAAGCCTTTGAACTTGCAAAGGTCGTAAATGCCAGAGCCGTTTCCAGCGGAACATCATATTTAAGATATGACAGAAATGCAATGGAGGGAATGATTCTTCTTGAGAGAGCCCGTGAGTTGTGTTTTGAAGGTAAACGCTATTTTGACCTCTTGAGATATAATTTCCGTCACATGAATGGAATACAGTATGATAAACTATTAAGCGAACAGTCCTCATTCCCTGCTAATTCAGAAGAATTCCTCGGGTGGGTGCTGGCAAAATACCCTGATGCAACTGCAATGAAGAGTAAGTTGCCTGATGAGAGATACCTCTACATGCCTTTGAATGAGGATGAACTGAAGGTTAATACTGCATTAATACAGAATTCAGCTTATAACAAATAGAATTATGATGAAGAACTTTATTATTAGAACCAGAATAATCCTCGTTGTTTCGTTTGTTTGTCTCTTCGGAATGACATCATGCTACGAGGAACCGGATGGCTCTCAGTTGTTCAATGCAGAAGAAATGACACTGAGAGAAATGATAGCACAGGATAGTAGGTTGTCAGCCTTCTTTTCTATACTTCAGAAGTGCGGATATGATAAGAAAATATCCACATATATGAAATATACCTGCTTTGCTCCTTTAAATGAAGGCGTAGAGCCATATATTGATTCTTTGTATTATGACAATAACAAGTCTTTCCCTCACAATGGTATTCAGGAATCTGCAAACTGGGGATCTCTTTCTTTGGCAGAAAAGGTTAGTCTGATGTCCGACTCTCTCTGTGAGGACTTGTCTAAATACCACCTTTCAGGAGAAACGTTTATGCAGGTTAATATCAGTGGCGCTACATCTTGTAGTACACTTATGACAGCCCGTAACATTATGGTGGATATCTTCCGTGATGGTTCTTATGCAGGTAAGACTTCGCTAAACGGCCGCTCTGCCATCATCGATGGTGATATCGAGGCTTCAAATGGTATCTTGCATATATGTACTGGTATTATACCACGCTCAGACAGAACTGTTGACGACCAGATGCATGCCGAGGGAGATTTCACAATCTTCCATGCAGCTTTGCAGTTAACCGGACTCGATAAAATACTTCAGGTGGAGAAGAAAGATACCGCATATACCTATTCAGGTACAGACCGTGATGGCAATACATTATATTGTCCTGAAGAGTGTCTCATTAAGTGGACTGTATTTGCTGAGACTGATGCTGTGTTCAAAGCAAACGGTATAAACAGTCTTGAGGACCTTAAGGCAAAATGTATTGAATGGTATGGCAATCCTACATGGTATAACTATGTTAGTGAGCACGGTATTCAGATAAGTACTGGTGATGATTATACCAATGAATGGAATGTTGTTCATATGTTCATCGCTTATCATATACTGCGTGCCGGTATGCCAATAGATAAGATTGTATATGAGTACAATTCAAAGACACAGGCAAGTTGGAACCTTTGTTTCGGATATGAACCTCAAGAGTATTTTGAGACATTGTTGCCTAATACTTTGATGAAGATATGGGAGACAAAGCCAAAATCTCAGAAGAACCTGTTCATTAACCGTTATCGTCAGAATAATACTCTTACTGAAGAACTTGGAACATTCGGTAGTGACGGCACCCATCCTATTATATTTGAGGGCGTGCCTGTAGATCGTACAACGAGAGCTGACGGTACATCTCCAAGTGTTGAAACACTGAATGGCTATATACATAGGATAAAGGGCATCCTGCTCTATGACCAGAATGCCGTGAATGCGCAGAACGAACGTATCCGTTTGGATTCTTCTACATTCCTGTATGAACTTATCAATAACGGTATTCGTTTCGCTACACCATCTGAGGTGTCTGTAATGAACTCAGGCGGTGATGGTAACCGTGTAGCATTTGATAATGCTTATTTTGAGAATATCAGATGTTACAACCCTGGTACCTTGTTGAGGTTTAATGTAATGGGCGCTTGGCGTGCAAATAACTCAGACCAATTCCAGGGATGGAATATTTACGACTTTGCTATCAAGTTGCCGCATGTACCGACAGGTACCTATGAACTACGCATAGTATATCCTCCTATGGGACGTGGCGGTCTTATGCAGTTCTATTTGGGTAACTCTTCTTCACAATCATCAATGATTGCGCAGGGTATCCCATTCGATGCATGTGCTGATCCTACCATTGAGGGTAACGTGATGGGATGTGAGCCAATACTTGAAGAATATGCAACGGATGACGATGGTAATCAATATGAAACAGGTTCCGACTTTGGCGTAGAATCCGACCAGAGAATGCATGTACGTGGATATATGCGTGCGCCGGCTTCATTCTCTCGTGGAACATATAATACTATAACAGAGAAACTGACATATGATCCATCAGACATATATTCTGCTGCAAAGAATATAGTCGGTTCTACCAGCTGTCGTTCAGAATGGGGATATGGAACTATGATGCTTCGTCGCATTATATGTACCCAGAGATTTGAACAGGGTAAGGATTACTGGTTGAGAATTAAGAACCTCGTGGATAATGAGCAACTGGGTTGGTCATTTGACTTCGTAGAATTATGTCCGGTATCTATTGCCAATAGTAGTTCTAATATGAAAGAAGATTGGTATTAATCCAAAAGTGTTTAAAGTTAAAAAGATTTATCTATATGAAATACATGAATAAAAGTATGATGTTAGTTGCAAGCGGAATGCTTGCACTGGCATCCTGTACTGAATATTCTGACTACAATTCTGCACCAGAGGACAGCAATCCTTTGGCAAACAAGACATTGATGGAGAATATTTCAGAAAATGAACAACTGAAGGATTTTGCTGCCATCATAAACAAAGCCGGATGTTCAGAAATTCTTAACACTTCTCGTGTGTTTACACTATGGGCACCAGCAGATGGCACTTATGATGCTACTCCATATCTGAATATGGATAGTGCAAGTGTAATGGACAAATTTATAAAGCAACATCTCGCAGAATATAGTTACCAAGTCGTCGGGGAAGTAAACTCACGTGTTGCTACGATGAATCTGAAGCACCATGATTTTACAAACACAAGCTTTGATGATGCAGAGATAAAAGCTGTCAATATACCGGCATCGAATGGTATCATGCATATTCTGGATGGTGTGTCAGAATATCATCCAAATTTGTATGAATATCTTGATATAGTAGAAGGTTGTGACTCTTTTGCAAGTTATATACATCAGTATGATATATATACTATTGATAAAGAGAAGTCTGTCATAGGCCCTATGGTAAATGGACAGCAGACATACAAAGATACGGTATGGACAAAGACAAACTCTGCAATGAGAACCATTCTGCATGCAGATTTGGAAAATGAAGATAGTACATATACACTCCTTATTCCTACTGATGATGCGTGGAAAAAAGCAAAGGAGCAGATGAGCACTTCGTATAACTTCATTACAGATTTCAACTATTTGGATTTGTCAAAGCTTTCTGTTCTGATATCAAGTATGACTTCAAAGAGTTTGATTCCTAACATGGGCAACTCGGATAAAAAAGTTGATATTGACCCTGTATTCTTGAAGGATTCACTTATGAATACTAATATCTTGAGAAATCTGGTGTACTCCAACACTGATGACAGGAATAAGCCTATATTATCCGGTGAGGTGGCAGAAAAAGATACATTGTTCTCTACTTCTTATAATAAGGTTACTTCCATCCAGAATTTCATTGATATTACGAAAGGTGATGTTGCAGAGATGAGCAATGGCTATGTTCGTCACTTGTCAGATAAGGGTGAATACCCTTTAGGTTATTACCCATGGGAATCTTATGAGCCGATTTTAAAATACTATAATCCCGGACGTGTCTATGGTACAACAGACGGAGTAGAAAAAGGCAAAAATGTTCAAGTGTTGCAGAAAAAAGTTACTGATGAGATGTGGGGAGAGGAGTTCAATGACGGCAAACTCGATTTCCTCAAGATTTGGCTGTTGCCAAAGTCATCAAGCTATCTTACATATTTTGGAACAGATCCTACAATGATAAGCAATGTTGCTTTTGTTGAAATGGACTTCTATTTAAAGGGCGCAAAGGCAACAAAATATCGCGTATATGTAGTTACTGTTCCTGAAAGTTTAAATGACCCTGAACAAGTGGACAAGAAAGCATTAAGAACTTTTGCATTCAGTTCGCATACAAGTGAAGGTGAGTCAACTATGGGATTCTACAATAAGACTACTGCTGATAATCCATTTAGCAATACAATGTTTAAAACAGATAATGGTCTGGTAGAATATACTGATGAAGATAATGCTAAGATACGTGCTATAGAATTTGATATAGATGTTCCTATCTGTTATTCAAATACTGATGCATCACCTGTATTATTCATCCAAAGTTATGCTACCGGAAGACAAAATCAGTGGAAGAACTTTGACAGGAACCTGCGCATAGCAGGCGTGTTCTGCGTTCCTTATTCTGCTTTGGATTATGTTAAAACTCTGAAATATACAAAATAATGAGCAATATATTTGACATTTTGCAGCGAATGGGACTGAGAGTCTCACTCTGCACATTGGCTTTAACTGTTTGTACAGTAGCATTTGCCCAGGATGACTTCGAGGATGAAGAGGTCACAGTAAAGGTGCCAAAGCGTAAAACAGTTGTTGACAAAAATCCTACCATAGAAATAAACGGTAGCGTTGTTGATCAGATAACAAAGCGCCCTGTGGCTGGCGTACGCATACAGATGCTTGGTGATAACAGATACACTGCAATGACAAATGCAGAGGGTACTTTTACCATAAAGATACCTACATTTGCTACAGCTTTGTATGTTTCTGCTCCAAGGTATCTTGCACAGCAGGTGGCAATAATCTCAAATGATGCTGCACAGAAGGTGAGCATCGAGTTGTTGAGTAACGACTTCGCGGAGATGTATGGTGACGGTACACAGATTACTGCTACCAGTTCATTCAATCCAAGTGGACGCGGAACAACCGTTGATGAGGAAATCACCGGAAAGTTGGGTGGCGATATGCGTTCTATCATGCATTCAGGTAATCTGGATCAGGGTGCAGCGATGTTTATACGCGGTCTAAGCTCAATCAACGCTAATGCACAGCCATTGGTAATCGTCGATGGTATAGAACTTGACATGCAGCGTAACCGCTCTTCGCTCCATGAGGGTGATATCTTTAATATGCTTTCTACAATATCTCCAGATGATATTGATAAAGTAGAGGTTGTGAAGAATGCTACAGCACTTTATGGCGCTCGCGGTTCTAACGGTGTCATCCTGATTACTACTAAGCGTGGTCACTCTATGGCAACACGTATTGACGTGAAGGTTTCTGCAGGTATTACTGCAAGACCTTCAACGCCGACTATGATGGATGCTTCACAATTTAGAACTTATGCTTCAGAGCAATTGGGTACTATTTCGGAAATAGCAGACTATCGCAAAAACTATGGTCAGGCAATGAACTTTTATTTCCTGGATGACAACAAGGCTGGATATTATTATCCCACATATCATAATAATACAGATTGGCAAGACTATGTATATAAGACAGGCATCACACAGAATTATGGAATTAACGTACAGGGTGGTGATGATATAGGTATGTATAACCTTTCTGTGGGATATATACAGGATTTGAAGAATATAAAGCGTACACAGTTTAACCGTATCAATGTACGTTTTAATACGGACATCAATATCCTGGATAGATTGTCAACTAAGTTTAACGTGTCATTCTCAAAGACAAACAACAGTCTGTTAGATGATGGCGTGCCAGAGAATCTGAATGCAGGAACAATAACAGCTCCTACATTCCTTGCTCAGATAAAGAGTCCTCTGCTTTACCCTTATCAGTATAATTCAAATGTAGGCGGTTTTACTTCTCTGTTGTGTGATGCAGATGACATATTCTATTTTAGAGATGAATCACGTAACTACACCTATGGAGCTAACAACTCGTTGGGAAACCCGTTGGCTGTTTTACAGAATGCAAGTGGTGAACGTAAGAACAGAAATGAGAATACATTCTTTAATATTTCTGTAGAGCCAACTTTCGAGATAATGAATGGCTTAAAAGTGACATCTTTGTTCAGCTATTATCTGAACCGTAGCTCTCAGGCATATTATCGTCCTAACATTGGCTTGCCTTCATTCACTATTGATGGTCTCGGAACTGTATATTCTAAAACAGCTTCTATCTTTGCAAAGGAAACAAATATCTTGTCTAATACACACATTGATTGGACAAAGAAATATGGAGTACATGATGTGGCTGTAACAGCTGGTTTTAGATATAACTACTTCTCTTATGACGGAAGTGATTTGTCTTCAGAATATGCTATAAAGAATTCTGATGATAAGAACCCTCAATTGATAGTAGGCGATAACTACTACTCAAATATTTCTGGTGTAAATGATATTTGGAAGAATATGCAGTGGTATGCGAGTGGCGATTACAACTACATGAATCGTTATTTTGCTACTGTTTCTATCCTTGCCGAGGGTAACAGCCGTTTCGGTAAGAGCACTACAACCGGTGGTATGAAATTCCTTGGTGTCAGATGTGCAATATTCCCTTCTGTTCAACTTGGTTGGGTGATGACTAATGAGGATTGGTTCCCAAAGACAAACACGATTAACTACCTGAAGGTTACTGCAGGCTTTGATATCAGCGGTAACGATGATATCGCGAACTATGCTACGATGAATAGTTTTACATCTGTTCGTTACAATAACTCAGAAATTGGTATGCAGCTGACAAATGTCGGAAACGACCAAGTGAAGTGGGAGACAACACAGAAATGGAACTTCGGCGTAAAGGCTAATATGTTGAAGAACAGATTGTCTGCAGGATTTGATTTCTACATTCATAAGACGTTCGACCTGCTTGCTCTTAAGACATTCACAAATCCTATTGCAGGTATCAACAAATACTGGGTAAATGACGGAAGCCTCAAGAATACTGGTTTTGAACTGTCATTGTCCGGTAAGCCTATCGTAAAGAAGGATTGGAAGCTTGAAATAGGTGCAACAATGGGTCACTATAAGAATAAGGTGACAAAACTTACGGATGGTGATTATACAACTTCTATCTATGGAGATAAGAACATCCTGACTGCTGTTGGTCACTCTGTTGGTGAATTCTACGGATATCAGACTAAGGAACACGTCTTCAGCAGTTCTGCTGAAGCTGCATCTGCTGGTCAACTCCATACCAACATTAATGGTAAGCAGACAACTAATCTGTATTATATTGATGCTGCTGGCAATAATGTTGATTTTGAGGCTGGAGACGTTTGGTTCGTGGATCAGAATGGTGATGGTAAGATAGATGAACAGGATAAGGTGGTTCTCGGTAACCCTAACCCTGATATCTATGGTAATATATTTGCTACTCTGAAATGGAAGCGCTTTACCCTCGATATGGGCTTTAACTATAGTATTGGTAATGATGTATATAACTATCATCGTTCTGTTCTTAACAGCGGTTCAACACTCTACAATCAGCAAGTTGCAGAAGTAGGACGCTGGCGTTATGAGGGACAGATGACAGATATTCCAAAGGCTTATTATGGTGATCCTAAGGGTAACAACCGCTTCTCTGACCGTTGGATAGAAAATGGCTCATACCTGCGTTTGAAGACATTGACTATCTCATATAATATTCCTATACCGGAATCTTGGCAGTCATGGCTGCAGGGACTCTCTGTATGGGGAGAGGCTCGTAATCTGTTCACTATAACAAAATATACAGGTAATGACCCTGAGTTCAGCATTAGCAATAATCAACTCTTCCAAGGTATTGACCGCGGAAATATTTCTATGGGAAGAGCTTTTGCACTCGGTCTTAAGGTAAACCTCTAATTAGTGTTAATACATAAAATACTTTTCACAATGAAAAAGATTATATATTCAATCATTGCTGGTTTGGGTTTGGTTAGCATAACCTCATGTTCGGGTATGCTTGACACAGATGGGTCTTCAGATAGTTCTCGTATGGTTGTGGACCCAGCACTTAACCAAAAAAGCGATTCAGTTTCATTCGCATATGGTGTGATGGAAGCAATGCAGCAGTTAGCTGACCAGTATTTCCTGCAAAACGAAATGCGTGGTGATTTGTCTGCTCCTACAGCAAAGGCAACAACACACTTGAAGGAACTGTCTTCATTCTCTGTAGGAGAAGAAAATAAATATGATAGTGTGTACCTTTATTACAAGGTAATTAATAACTGTAACTATTACCTGGCTCATCGTGACACAGCTCTTTATACAGGTTCTGATAATGTCGTGATTAATGAGTATATTGCAATGGCTTCATTTAGAGCATGGGCATATCTGCAGTTAACAACACAGTATGGTGATGTGCCATATGTAACAGAACCGGTATCAACGGTGTCGCAGATAAATGCACTGACTGCTAATACTGACAAGATGAGTGTCTTGGCAAGCCAGGCTGACTATCTTCAGGCATTAAAGAACCGTTATAATGAAGATCAGATTCAGGTTCCGTCTTTTAGAGACCCTAACCAATATTACTCTGTTGGTAGGCTGAATTGGAATACAAGCATTAATAAGTTTTTTAATCCGAAACATTGCTTTATCCCTCTGAATGTCGTTCTTGGAGACTTGTATCTGGAGATGGGAAGATACTTGGAGGCTGCAACCTGTTATTATCAGTTCTTAAGATATAGGGGAAAGGTAAATCCATCGTATCTTTGGGTTAACAACTCAAACACCCGCCAACCACAAGACGGATATACTTACGAATGGCCTATTCCTAATACAAATACCGATATTACTTTGACAAACGGTAGGGATAAATGGGATCAGATATTTATTAATCAAAGCTTAAATAATATGCCGGACCCATGGGAGGTGATATCGTATATTCCATCTGCAGTAAATTATCTGCGTGGACGTATTTACGAATTGCCAGAACTCTTCGGTTATGATTATTATGGCACAACAGGCAATAGAGTCTCAAACTATAGAATATGGGGTTGCCCACAGACAACAGAGATTCAGATTGCTCCGTCTGCAACATACAAGGAGATGTCTGAGCATGCACCCTATTATTATATAACGAAAGATCAGCAAGAATTTGTTACTGGGTCAAAAGTTTTTGTCGGAGATAAGAAGAACATTGGTGACGGACGTGCTAATATGATTTCTGCAGGACGTACTGCTGCAACATCTTCAAATGTGTATGTGCAGAAGCCAAGTACGGGTTACGTTTATCTATATCGTCTGTCAACAGTGTTCCTGCGTCTGGCAGAGGCTTTGAACAGAGCTGGATATCCAGATCTTGCTTTCTATATCCTAAAAACTGGTTTCGGTTCTAATGATATAGGTAAGTATCTGGCAAGAAAATATGAAGCTGGCGTATCTCCTTTCCCAGAGAAATATTATTTCATCTCAGAAAAGTCATACAAATTCTTGCATGAGAGCAGCGTAAGTATGTTGGTTGAGGCTGACTCTGTATATTTCTTGAATTCTGCATCTAAGCATATGGTAGGAATCCATTTCCATGGTGCTGGTGCTGTTGATGATGGTCCTACATGGATGTCTGCATACAATTATAAGGATGTAGTGGAGGAGCGTATAGAGAAAATACGTGGAGAATTCGGATTGCCTGCTGGCGCAGCATATTCTGAGGAAGAATATATCAATGCAGTAGAAGACCTCCTTTGTGATGAGTATGCTATGGAGTTCGCTTTTGAGGGAACACGTTTCTCTGACCTGCTGCGTATAGCTCGTCATAAGAATATGGCAGGTAGTTTTGGTGGTACTTTCGGTGATATCTGGTTAAGTAAGAAACTAGAAAATAATGCCGCTGGTATAACAACACAAAATTGTTATCTCCCATTTAAATAAAAGATATAGAGATAAATTTATAATCCGCCCGTGGAATACTCCATGGGCGGATTTGTTTTACTCCCCCCCCTTGCTACCCCTATCGTATATCTATCGTGCATCTATCGTGCATCTATCGTGCACCTATCGTGCATCTTCCGTGCATCCTCCGTGCATCCTCTGTGCATCCTCTGTGCACCTACCGTGTACCTATGCTCCGCCTACGCTCTGCCTACGCGAGCTATGTCATAAAAAAGAACAGCAATAATCCGGTTGGACTATTGCTGCTCAAATAAGATATTTAGTTAATTCTTAATGCGTATAAATGACGTTGTAGTTTTGTGTACCGTCGTTTGTCTCAGAGTTAGGGAATGTGCTTGGTGGTGTTACTACGCAGTCCAAAGGATTTTTACTGCCGTTAACTTTGCCAAAGGCATTTATATACTTGCCGGGATCGCTAATAAAGTTGATGGTTGACTGATCTAACAAGGCTTGCAAAGCAGTTCTTGTGGTATTCTGCTTATAGTAATTCCATACCTCGAATGTGATGCCATCATAGTAAGTGCTTCTCAGGTAACGCAGTACTTCTGCATTGACACCTTCTGAGGTTATGCGTATGCCACCCATCTCGAAAGCAACCTTTAAGGTGATGTCGTGACCATTGATGGTGTATGTCATACTTTCTGCACTTGGACTGTGCTGCTCAATTTGCAAACGATGTGATACTACGATATCCATATCATCAGCTGCGCAATAGTACTCTGCTGGTACTGGGATGAATACCTCTATGTCAGAGGTGTCGCGTACGTGAATTGAAAGTTTTGTTGCAATATAGTCATCATCTTCCTTCTCAGCATTAATAGAGAGGTTAACCTCTATCTCACCATTGTTACCTGTAACGACACCAGTTCCTTCACCAGAACCTGCACCAGCAGCTGCTGGATCTACTGCATCAGAACCATCAGCAGGAGAAATCTTGATTACCCAGTCGTTATATACGCCATCGCCCTTGAAGTCAAGCTGTCCGTTGTCATACTTCTTTACGCGATAGTCGAAACAAAGGTAGCAGTTTGTCTTGCCTTCATACTCAATGTAGTAGAACTTGTAGGCATTCTCTTTAGTCTGCTCTTCTGTGCCCCATGAATCATGATAGCGAGGATTGAGGAGAGGAACGTCAAATACCAACGCACGTGGACCCCAATGAGCATTGTAGTCGTTGACATGTATGCCATTAATTTCTAAGTAGTCCATCTGATTGCCGCCAGTGATGTCTGCCTGATGGTGTATATTGCTACCATTCATGAAATCAACCTTATATGTATCGTTGCTTGAACCTACATTCTGGATGAAATAGGTTCTCAGGTCGCATGTGGTACCGCCCTCGTCTGGATGGTCCTTGATGTAATTGATTACATAATCACGTTCTGCCGTTGATACCTGTTCGTCACGGTCTGTTTTTGTTGGAGCATAATCAAAATACTCATAAAGGACAGGGTAGTTTGTGCGCATCCAGTCGCTCTTGCCGCCTCCGAAGTCCTGAATCTTGAAATAGTTACTGTTCACCTGCATGTCTGCACGAGTACCAGCACTACGTGTGTCGATGTTAATTCCGTGAGAATAAGCACGGAAATCAGGTGTCTTGGCAGGTGTAAATGTAAACTGATTGTTGACCGACGATGTGTCATCGCTGTTAGAGCATGATGCAAGAGTCAATGTAGCAAATGCTACCATGCTTAGAAGTTTTGCATAATTTTTCTTTTTCATCTTCGTCTAGTTTTTTGTTTACCCTCAGATAAGGTGGGGATTTTGTTATATATATATACCTATTTTATATATTTTGGTGCAAAGTTACAATTTTTTTTTCATATTAGTATGAAAAATGGAAAAAAAATATCAAAAAGCGTGAGAATCTACTTTATGTTGTATTTCTTGCTGATTTTTTTGACGTGGGTCAATGCCTGGGTCAACATAATAACCTTTTTCTCCGGAAGTACCGTCAACGGCATCTTTTATGGTCGTTCCAGTTTGTTCTTGCCATAGTTCCTCATAGTCAGGAGAGGTGTTTCCAGGTGGGACGATATTGGTGTCGAACTGGAGTTCTAATAAACTTGAATCCTTAAAATTACCATAAAGGTAAATGAAATGTTGGGCATAGCCGGTATTTTTTATTGTATTAAAGTCTATATTTATAAAGCCTTGCTTATGGGGAAGAATTACAATCGGCAACTCGTTATTTTGTGTCAGGCAGCCACAGCTGGTTTGTATCTCTCTTATAAATAGAGGATTTTCGGAAATATTCTCAATGGCATAGGAAACACGCATTATTTCTCCCTGCACAACTGGGTAGTAGTGACGTACGGGGTCTGCAACAATTACAGTTGCGGGCTTCAAATTCTTTTCGCATGCTGCAAACAGAAACAGTGGTAACGCTATCAGTAATAATTTCTTCACTCCAAATATCTTAATTCCTAATTCTTGAATATTTTAATTCTTCACTCTTAACTTTAAACTCTTAATTCTTAATTCTCTTTAGTATCCTTCTATCTCGTCGATAGACATAGTATGATCTGCTTTGTTGCGACGTAGGGTGAGTATTAGTGTTCCAGAAACGTTTGACGGGATATTGAATTCTGCTACAGCCCGTTTTTGTTCTGCATCGTATGTCTTAGGAACTACTGTTCCCAGTTCTATATTGCCTGATGAAAGAATAACCTTTTCAGGCAGGATGATATGATACTTGGGATTATTAACCAAATACACCTTCAGTTTCTTCATTCCTGCAATCCTTGGTATAGCAATCTTCAAGTGTGGATCTGCTGATGATAGCATTTGTCCGCAATGGTAGTTGGAGGGCAATCCCAACAGCCCGTCTGTCAGTATGCTGATGTCATTGTATTCCTCATCTAAAGCTGTCATAGGTTGCAACTGCTTTCCTAACAGAAGGTTTCGCTTGGCTTCCGCTTTATGGAAAAGCATCTGCTGGTATTCCTTGACATAGTCGTCAATATACCAGAAAGATTCGCTGTATATGCGTATATTCTTTGCCGCAAGTTTGCGCAATCCATCTAATAATATATCACTATCATCTGTTGAATGGTTTAGACGATTCAACTCAAGTCGTGTCAATGCCATAGCTTGCCACATAGTCTCAAGTTCTGCTCTCTCTTTACCATCTGTCTGAGGAAGAGCTGCTGCCAGTGATTGGTGGAATTTTACAAACTGTTGTTCGGGCAGATATGTGGCGAGAGATTGTGTGATACCTCCATAAAGGGGTAGGGCGTGGTTCTTATTGGCTGTCCACTCTTCCTGCTCTATCACAAAATTAGCTACCAGGTCACCTGCTGTAGGATAGTGCTTGTTACAGTATTCTGTCACCAATGCCTTCCAGTCATCATATGGATTGAGAAGCAGTTTGCTGATGACATAAAAGTGTAGTTGGCTAAAGGTGCTATGGTCTGTTCCACTACCATTGAAAAAGACGCCATTGACTCCAGCCTCCTTATACATCTGCAGACGTCGTTGCATGATATTCAGGATAGGGAATGGTGTCATATAGTCATCAAAGTTATTGACATAGTCCCATACATATACATGCGCCATCTTGTCTTTCCACTTTTTCATCAGAACTTTAAAATTCTCCTCAGCCTTTGTGCCTGTAGCTTGTAACGGATAGGTCATGGTGCTTACCAATACTCCTGTGTTCTTTGGCATATCATGGTTTGGCACCTCACGTGTTGACATATAGTAGGAGGTGAAAAAGAGGTGGTTGTCAAATCGCTTTGCCAATCTTTCCAGCATGTAGCTTACAGCAGGAGTAGCATTGTTGGCAGTATTACCGTGGCTACGACAAAGCTCGCATGTACATACCATAGCGTTGTCATTTGGCAGTATGGCAAAACGCTGCTGCTTGCTTTCTCCGTAATTGTCCTCAATATATGTCACGATATACTCATATAACTTGTCTGACGAAAAGCAGAACTGCTCGTCTGTCCTGTTGCCATTCACCATTGCAAATATACTTGGTGCAGGGTTTGAGGGAAGAACGTGATGAAGGTTATGCCCCCAAATGCCCCAGTCTGAATCGAGATTGTTCAACCCCAAGTCCTTAGCATCGTCAGAGTCTTTCTCTGGAAGATATATCTCTTTGTATTCAAAGGGGGATTCCTGAGCTGTTCCGCAGCTATTACTGAAGCAGACCATTAATAATGCGGAAAATAATGTACGAAGTTGTCTCGTCATAGATTTTAATTAATTTAGTTATTTAGAATGCTACATGTAGTTGCGCTGTTATGCTATATATGTTACGATATGAATCATGTAATTCACCATAGTTGTCGCGATAAGGGTTGAAGCAAGTGTTCCAACTGCCTGCCAGTCCTAAATATAGGTTGCGAGTAACCAGATATTGAGCATCGAAACCTACCATTGCATTCGTGTGTGACACATTACGCAATGCTGTCTGCTCGAAGAATGTCAGTTCTGGGAAAGAACCAATGCCTGTCAGCAGGGACACGGATGATATGTTGTCATCGTTGATGAAGAGTTTACCTTTCAGTCCGACATTATAATAGATGGAACCCTCCATGAGTGTGACATCTACATTGCAGGATGCTTTAATGCCTTCCCAAGACTTCTCAATAGCAGGAGTCACTATAAATAGGTTATACTTGTCATTTTTTGATGTACCGCCATCAAGGTATAGATATGTCTCAGGTGTGCGTCGATATCCCAGCCTCAGTGATGGAGTCCAACCACGATCCATGTGATATGCTGCCATGACGTTGGCACCTATCTTGTTGAAGAAACGGGTAGAGTAGGAGGCATTTACCAAACCGCTCCATCTATGATTAAAAGTACGTTCCCATTGCGCCATGAGTTCCAGACCAACACCGCCAGAGCTATTGTCGTCATCGTTGTGGTATCCATCAATACCCTTGTAGCTGACTTGCCCGGTATAGGTGTTGATGCTGTCAATACGACTGTAGGCTATAGTGGCTACGGAATAGAGGTGACTGCTGATGGCAGGACCGTCATGACGAGAATCAAAGGCAGCATAGGTGTAGGAAGCGTCAACACGATTCTTTTTTCCTCGGAAATAGAGGTATCGTAGATGCTGATAGTATTCCTTTTGCTCAGCATTATTAGGCACATAATAATTCCTTTGGTATTCGTATGCCTTATCGTACACTTTCATTTGCTCGTATGCCAAACCTTTCAGATATAGCAGTTCACGATTCTTGGCATCATATACGAGGGCACTATCGATGACACCTAATGCTATGTCCGGCATGCGGACTTTGAGGAGCTGTTGTGCCCATTCGGCACTAATGCCAGTGAATGCTGCATCGAGCATGGCGCGATCTTTCTCAATAGGTTTCTTCAACAGGGCTAATGCCTCAGTGCTACGTCCCTGCATTTGCAATGATATTGCCTGTTTTACTATAAAGTATGGCTCATTAGGGAACGATTCGTAACCCTGACGAGCGTATTTCTTGAAAAGGTCATCTTTCTTTAGTGTCTGACTCATATTGATGCAACAACGTAGAGCGGGCTCACTTTTTGGCAACACTTCCAATAGCTGCTGAGCCTCCTGAAGTGCTTCGTCGTAGTTCTCCTCTTCGATGAGAAAGTGTAACCTGTTTGCTACGATGTCCTCATACGCTGATGCAAAGCGCTTGCTGTTTTCCGGACTCTTTATTGCAGCTTCCTTATATTGTAGACGGGCTTCTTCATATTGCCCCATGTGTCCGAGACACGTAATGCGGCGTGATACGGCAGCAGGCCATGACTCATTAGTGATTGGCATTATTTCGAGAACCCTCTTCAGGTGTTCTGCTGCATCAGCCCATTGTTCGCCAGCCATCTCATTGATGGCAAGCTTAAGTATCATATCGGAATATTCCGCTTGCAGCTCTTCGTCCTTAGGATTCATGGCATATAGCTCAAGAAGTAGCTTATGCATCTCGCGTTCATTGCCCATGCGTTTCTCAAGAGCGTATTGTTTCATCAGCAGTTTGGCTGAGCGTCCTTCTATCTTCATGCCCTCATTGAGATACATTCGGGCATCGTCATAATAACCGCGTGTCAAAGATGTGTTGATGAGGTATGTCAGCGCATCGCGGTCGTGCGTCTCTGCATACAGCCTGCCGTGAATGTCATAGCTGTCGTGCATTCGCGCTTGTGCTGCCACTTCATGTAACAGATTCTTGTATGCTGTGCCGTGTGGGTCGTAACGCTTGGCAATGTCAAACGCTTGAGAGTAAAGTCCTAAATCAGTTAAGATTCCTACCATCTTGTTGACGAGAATTTTGTTGCCTGGGAATTGTTGCAGACCTCGATTGGCAACACCAATGGACTTCTCAAATTCACCCATTTTCTGATATACACCAATGAGGTCGAGGTAGTATTCCAGATTGTTGGGGTCTTTATCTAACCATTGCTCTATTGTAGCAGCAGATTCAGTAAGATTACTGGTATGAGTTATGTTGCGTAGATTTTCGCGGCGACGGTTTCTGATATCTTTCGCTACTATGGTGTCGTTGGGGTATATACGTGACAGGCGCTCCAATGCAGCATCGGCCTCTGTGTTATTATTCATCTTACGGTATAGAGCAATCTTGCGTCTCCATAAGTCAATGTCGTATGGTTGGAATTCCAACAGTTCATTGATATAGCATATAGCACTGGAATAGTGCTTGGCATCATCTTCTACATCTACCAGAACACGCTTGGCTCTGAAATGCTGGTCTTCAACCTGGATGGCTTTTACCAAGTTGTATCGGGCTTCATTAAGATGTCGTGCCTGATAATAGTATCTACCATTATAGTAACGCAGGTCTGGATCTTCCGGATATACTTTCAAACCTTCGTCAATGACACGTTTCGCTTCGTTCCATGCTCTCGACTGAATATAGGATTCTGCCCTTGATATATAGTAACGTGGAGTATAACCGTCAGCAAATAACGCTAATGGCATCAATAGAAAACTTATTATAATTATCGCATTACGCATAATATTTCACTTTTCACTTTTCACGTTTGATTCTTCACTTTTTACTTTTGCCTTGTCGGGCGAAGCCTCTCTCTTCTTCACGCCTGTTCGCTGTATAGGCTTCCATACGGCCGTTGTATTCATGAGGAACCTCCAATATCCGATGTTTGAGAATATGGTGATAAGAGGGTGGTATATGAAAGGTTCCAACATTGATGCTATTATCAGTTTCGTATGGCTTTTCCATACTTTGTGCCATTTTATGGCTTTTATCTTGTAGTCGAAATATGTCAGCATGAAGGACATGAATATACAGAATACGTATATCATACCGAAAATGATAAATGCTGTTCCCCAGTTGATACCTCCTGCGAAGAGCAGCCATATCATAAAGATCTGTCCGAACAGTTCCAATGTAGGAGCAATAAATTCGAAGATGAAGACGTATGGCAAGGTTATTGCTCCGATAGGGCCATAGTGCGGATTGAAGAACACCTGTCTATGGTTGGTTATAATCTCGCATAGTCCACGTGCCCAGCGTGTTCTCTGTCTGTATAGCGCCTTAAGTGTTGAAGGGCCTTCTGTCCAGCAGCATACCTGTGGCACTTGTGCCAAGCGGAAAGGCTTACCATTGTTCTTCATGTATGTCACCATTCGCAGCAGCATGTCCATATCCTCCGCCATACTCGTCTGGTCGTATCCGCCAGACTTTACTACGACGTCAGTATCAAACATACCGAAACCGCCCGAGATGTTTGGCAGCGCATTCATTGTCGCCCATCCTAACTTACCGATAAGGAACGAACGCATATACTCCAGCTGCTGGAACATCGGGAATATTCGGGTCGGTACATGAGCCTCTACCACACGACCGTTTTCCACAATGCAGGCATTACTCATAAGCATCGTGGCACTGACACCTATCATGGGCTCGTGGCTGTTTACGACAAGCCATATCATACGATAGAGTGCCATAGGCTCTATGATACAATCCACATCGGTACATACAAAATATTTGTTCGTACATACATTGATGCCGGCATTAGAACCATCACTCTTACGTCCACCATGTTCCTTGTCAACTACCACCAACTTGCTGAACTCGTCTTTTGTAGATTTCAGCACTCGTTTGATAGGCTTCGATGGTACCTTCATCGCAACATCGTATGGTATCTCTGTAAGTGAGAATTCATTGATGAGCAGTTCCATTGTCCTGTCGGTACTTGCGTCGTTGACGATGATGATTTCGTAGTTGGGGTAGTCTATGTTCATCAACGAATAGACGTTATCGATGATGGTTACCTCCTCGTTGAAGGCTGGCGCTATAATGGACACGCCAGGAGTCAACGGCGAACCTTCCAAAAGAAATTTGATAGATTCATCGCTTGGCATATCAACGCGTAACGCGTGCTGCGTCCTATAGCTCTGGAATGCCAGAAACAGATAACTCAGCATAATCAAAAGCGAATAGCCGAATATCAGGTAACAGAATATGTAATATATGGTTAACCACATAATGGCGTTATGTCCTCAACTCTTAATTCTTAATTCTTAATTCAAAATTCTTAATTCCCTTAACTCCAGTTATATACCATTTCCACAGATGGGTGATATGCCTGCTCTTTGTCTAAGCGTATCTTTTCCAATGTGATAGGGTTGTGGAAGAATGCAAAATATTTTTTGTCAATTTCGGATGCCTGTTGCTCTATTTCGAAGAACCTCTTTTTCCCTTCTTCTCCATAGTTGTATAGGCAACGCAGTGCCTCAAACCTTACATGAGGGTTTGTGTGGGTGTAGAAGCTTCCAGCTAATAATTCCAAACTCTTGCCAGTGGCAAGACGTGTCAGGGCGTGCATGATGGCAACCTTTGTGTCGTCAGGTTGCATCAGCAGGGCATCTGACATCAGTTGTTCACCATCCAGATAGTGCAGATATCCCCATGTTCTTGAAATTTCTTCAATCAGTTTCTTGTGCTTGCTCTCCTTGTATAGCTCAATGAGCTGGCCACAATATTCCTTTTGGTCGAAACGCCGCATCAATCTGACGAAGATGCACTTCGTCTCAGGGTGCTCTTGCCTCAAAGCCCATGTAGCAAGGTTCGGAAGTCTTAAACCGTTTCTTTTACGGCGATGCAATGCATAACCGAGTTCGATCTCGTCATAAATGCAACAATTCTTGTCGAAGAAGTCTGTTTCATAGTAGTCCAAATCGTTATCGGTACTTGACATCACCATTGCATACATTGCCAAACGGCGCTCGCGCAGGTTGTGAGACTCAAGCAGTTTGTTGAGAACCCAAGGACTGATGTATAATTTGAAAGTTCGTAGCATGCTTAGGCATTTTACCCTGTGTCGTCTGCTACCCATGCTTACTTCACTCTCCAGATATTCCTGCACTTTGAATAGCGTGAGCATCATCTGCAGATTGTTCCAACGTCCTTTTTGTACGCTGCACGATGTACATGCGTGATATACTAAACGGCAGAAAATCCATTTCTCACGCTTCGTTTTCAGTATAGCCTTCTTTTCGGCAATGTCTTTCTCAATGCCCATAGCATGCATCACCTCACGACGGCTCATGTTAGGATTGGCCTCTTCTGAAATTATATAGTCAAGCCCCTTTCCAAAACGTCTTTTTATTTTTTCTCTGATCTTTTTGTTTAACCTTCTGTCGTTCCTTTTTCTAAGGAGCATCAGCCTTATTGCGATTATGCCTAAAAAGGATGCTGTAGTGTTGATAGCTGCGATTCTTACTTCTATTGGGTAACCTTGAAACATGTTAATGAAATATGTTACATAATAAGTACCATATGCCATTAACAAATTAAATAGGTATGTAATCCAAGAAGTTGTGTACATTAGATTCTAGTTATTTCGTACAGTAGCGAGTACAAAAGTATAACTTTTTTCCGTATTATCCAAATTTTTTTCAATTCTTTTTGTCTTTTTTGTTAAAAGAGCAAAACAAATTGGATTTTATCTGGATAATTCCTTGTCGCGTTTCTCAACTGCATCATAGAATTTGTTCTGGGCATCAAAAATCTTTCTGTACTCTTCTTCAGAGAACTTGCTCTTGTTTGCTCCTATTCTGTTTTGTAAGTCTTTTACATCATCTTGCACATCAAAAGTAATCATGGCCAACTTCTTCTTGGTCAAGGCTTCTCCCGCTTTGTCTGTGCCGTCCTCGTAAATCTCTATGTAATCGTCCGCAGATGCTGAACATGCCGTAAGAACCAGCGCAACAACTGCCAATGCTAAGTGCTTTCCTATTATTATATACAATCTTTTCATTTGTTATCCGTACTAAAAACGGGCGCAAAAGTACAAAAAATATCTGAAACTGCAAAATAAATATCAAAAAAAGGTAGAAAAAACATTTTTGCGGAGGGACTTTTTTTATTTTCTGATGGGGGGATTTTCCCTTTCTCCCCGATGGAAAATAATTTCTCCCCAGGGGAATTTTATGTTCAAGGCCCTTGAACATATGTTTTAGGCCCTTGTACAGTAGTTTACAGCCCTTGGACAGGTGTTTCAGCCCCTTGAACATAACTTTTCCTTAGGGGTAAAATATTTTTTTACGTAAATAAATTTATTATTTCTTCTTGTGTAATCAAATTTTTTCGTATCTTTGTGCCTTGATACGCTTAAACATGCAAAACGATGCTGTTACCTTATTATAAAAAAGGAGTCGTAGAAGCCGGCTGCGATGAGGCTGGGCGAGGATGCTTGGCTGGCAGTGTATATGCTGCTGCCGTGATATTGCCGCCTGACTATCACAACGATATTCTTAATGATTCGAAACAGCTGAGCGAAAAGACTCGCTACCAACTGCGTACAGAGATAGAGCGTGATGCTATAGCGTGGGCAGTGGGAGTGTGTACAGCACAGGAGATAGACGAGATAAACATCTTGCATGCCTCGTATCGTGCTATGCATAGAGCCTTAGATCAGTTAAAGGTTCGACCAGAGTTCCTGATAATAGATGGCAACAAGTTCGACCCATACTATCCTGATGGAGGGATAATGGCAATGCCTCATGCCACTATTGTGAAGGGCGATGGGAAATATCTGTCGATAGCAGCGGCCAGCATATTGGCAAAGACATATCGTGATGACTATATGGCACAGTTGGCGGAGGAATATCCGCAGTATGACTGGCTGCAGAACAAAGGCTATCCGACAGAGAAACATAGGGAGGCAATAAAGAAATACGGCCCGACACCTTATCACAGAATGACATTTAGGTTTTAAAGTCTCCCCATAGGTCCAATTAGACCAATAGGACTCATAGGAAATAATCATTAATTTTTAATTTTCAATTATCAATAAATTAACATGAACACTCCATTAGCTTTTTGGTTGGTGCCTATAGCATCTATTGTGGCACTGGGTATGGCGTGGTGCTTCTTCCGCCAGATGATGTCTGCGGATGAAGGCACGCCTCGTATGCGTGAAATTGCTGGTCATGTGCGTAGTGGCGCTATGGCTTATCTGAAACAGCAGTACAAAGTCGTTACGATTGTCTTCGTAGTGCTTGCTGTAATCTTCTCATTTATGGCTTATGTACTTGAGGTGCAGAATCCTTGGGTGCCATTTGCCTTCCTTACTGGTGGCTTCTTCTCTGGCCTCGCTGGTTTCTTTGGCATGAAGACAGCAACTTACGCCAGCGCTCGTACTGCGAATGCTGCCCGCAAGAGTCTTGACGGCGGCTTGAAGATTGCCTTCCGCAGCGGTGCCGTAATGGGTCTTACTGTCGTAGGTCTCGGCTTGCTGGATATCGCAATATGGTTCCTCGTTCTGAGTCATTTCTATCATGGCGACCAGATGGCACTTATCACTATCACAACGACAATGCTTACCTTCGGAATGGGTGCTTCTACACAGGCTCTCTTTGCTCGTGTGGGTGGCGGCATATATACTAAGGCTGCTGATGTTGGCGCTGATATCGTAGGAAAGGTTGAGGCTGATATTCCGGAGGATGACCCTCGCAACCCTGCTACTATTGCTGATAATGTAGGCGATAATGTAGGCGATGTCGCTGGTATGGGCGCTGACCTGTATGAAAGTTATTGTGGCTCTATCCTTTCTACTGCAGCCCTTGGTGCTACAGCCTTCGCTATGGCTCCAGAGATGCAGCTGAAGGCTGTCATCGCTCCTATGCTGATTGCTGCTGTTGGCGTATTCCTCAGCATCTTCGGCATCTATCTTGTTCGCACAAAAGAGGGCGCAACAATGAAGGATCTGCTTCACTCTCTGTCTGTAGGTACTAATGTCTCAGCAGTATTCATTGCTGGTGCTACATTTGCTATCCTCTATCTGCTGGGCATCGAGAACTGGCTCGGCCTGTCATTCTCAGTGATAACTGGTTTGTTGTCAGGTGTGGTAATCGGACAGGCAACAGAATACTATACTTCCCACAGCTACAAGCCAACTCAGAAGATTTCTGAGGCTGGTCTTACTGGTTCTGCTACTGTTATCATCAAGGGTATCGGAACAGGTATGATTTCTACCTGCATTCCTGTTGTCACTATTGGTGTAGCAATTATGTTGAGCTATCTCTTTGCAAACGGCTTCGATACAGATATGTCTGCTACTGCTTTGTCAAAGGGGCTTTATGGCATCGGCATTGCTGCTGTTGGTATGCTGTCAACACTTGGCATCACCCTTGCTACTGATGCTTATGGTCCTATCGCTGACAATGCCGGCGGTAATGCCGAGATGAGTGAGCTGGGTGAGGATGTGCGTCATCGTACCGATGCCCTCGATGCTCTCGGAAATACCACTGCAGCAACAGGTAAGGGCTTTGCTATCGGTTCTGCTGCCCTCACTGCTCTGGCTCTGCTGGCATCTTATATAGAAGAGGTGAAGATTGCTATGGAGCGTACTGGTATGCAGCTCACAAACCTCAAGGGTGAGGCGATTAGTGCTGCTCAGGCTACTATTCCTGACTTCATGAACTACTTCCAGGTTACCCTGATGAATCCAAAGGTACTCGTTGGTGCCTTCATCGGCGGTATGGCAGCATTCCTGTTCTGTGGTCTTACTATGGAGGCTGTAGGACGTGCTGCACAGAAGATGGTGGAAGAGGTGCGCCGTCAGTTCCGCGAGATAAAGGGTATTCTTGAAGGAAAGGCTACTCCTGACTATGGCTCTTGCGTAGAAATCTCTACTCGTGCTGCACAGGCAGAGATGATATTCCCTTCTCTCCTTGCTATCGCTATTCCTATCGTCGTAGGTTGTGTGCTTGGTGTGGCTGGAGTATTGGGACTTCTTGTAGGAGGTCTTACCTGTGGCTTCACATTGGCTGTCTTTATGGCAAATGCTGGTGGCGCTTGGGATAATGCGAAGAAGATGGTAGAAGAGGGCAACTTCGGAGGCAAGGGTTCCTTTGCTCACAAAGCTACCATCGTAGGTGATACTGTCGGTGACCCATTCAAAGATACCAGCGGCCCATCACTCAACATCCTGATAAAGCTGATGTCAATGGTCAGCATCGTAATGGCAGGACTCACTATCGCATTTGGGTAATAATGTTTGCAATTAAGGGAGAACCGGCAATAGTTGCTGAGACAAGAAATAAAATCCTCATGGAGTTCAAAGACCTTGAATTCCATGAGGAAGGTCATATCTATATCCTCAACGGCTGTCAGCTTCCCTCTGTTACGCAGTTAGCCCATCGCTTTATCCGTGAGCCGTTTGACGAAGCGTTTCAGGCGATGCGTTATGCAGAACGTCATGGGGAGACTCCGGAATACTGGATAAGACAATGGCGGCAGAACTCTTTTCGGGCAACCACTCTTGGCACCAAGACGCATGAGTTTGGCGAGAGCCTGGCATACCTGCGTGCTGGACATCCTGAGATGATAAGGCCCAGCGTTATCAACCAGTATAGCGAGGAATATAGCTATCTGGCTCCAATACATCCGAAGGAAGAGGCGGTAGAGAAATTCCTTGATGCCTTGCCACCTTCTTATCACCTCGTTCTCAACGAAACAAGGGTGTATAGCGGAAAGAATACTGACCCTTCCCGTAACCTTTCTCAGCAGGTCTGTGGCACCTTCGATATGCTATATTATTACGATGGGGGAGGGAAGCCAGAGAAGGCAGGCTTTGTAATCTTCGACTACAAGACCAACAAATGTCTTGAGAGCGAGTTTAACCTCCGCTTCGGAAAATACCTCCAAAAACCCTTTGACGACCTTGTAGAGCAAGACCTCAGCCTCTATACCATCCAGCTGTCGCTCTATGCCCTGATGCTTGAGGATATAGGCCTGAAGGTCATAGATCGTAAACTTATCTGGCTCAGGGAAGACGGCACCTTCGAAAAGAAAAGCGTCCCCGACGTAACAGAAAAACTCCGCGCCTGCGACTTCGCAAAGTTGCAAAAGATGTAAAGTAAATATTTATAAACTCGTCAGAACTAATAATGTTTGACGAGTTTTTTTATTCAAACCTTTACACTCTTAACCTCACTTACTTAACTCGTTGTTTTCTTGTCTGTTACATCAAAAAAGTGAGTAACTCAGCATTTTTTCGTTTTACTCTATTTTTATGTGGGCCAAGTAACATAGCTTCGGCGGGCCACGAACATATGTTGGATTTTATCTGACCTTTTCTCGCCATGGCATAGTCTAAGTAAACTTTATTCTGCTCATTTGGCTTAACGAAAACGTTCATTTTTTTAGGGGGGTAAAAATCATCGGAAAACGACAACGGAATGCCCTTAAAAATGCTGTAGGCTTCTCCTATGCTACGCCTATCCTACGCCTATGCTACGCCTATGCTCCACGAAGGAGCTAAGACACTTAAAGGCTGGGTAGAGTAGGGGTAAGATGTCTGATGGAAGAAGGATGATGGATAAGGGATGATGTAAGACGGTCGTAATCGGGCTCTGCACGCTTATACCTTTAGGTGTAAGAATGGTAATTCGTCATGATAATGCCCAAAACAAAAATAAATTCTTATTTTTTTGCATTATTCATAACTTAATCGTACCTTTGCACCCAAAGAGTGGATTCTCTGATGTTATATAGCTAATCTTTAAACAATATAATCAATAACTAAACACAAACAGACTATGAAAGTAGGAATTCCAAAAGAGATTAAGAATAATGAGAACCGCGTTGGTATGACACCTGCGGGAGTTGCAGAACTGGTGCGTCACGGACATGAGGTCAGCGTGCAGCATACGGCAGGCGAGGGGAGTGGATTCTCCGATGATGAGTATGTGAAGGCTGGTGCGCGTATATTGCCGACTATTGAGGCGGTATATGGCGAATGCGACATGATAGTGAAGGTGAAGGAACCGATAGAGCAGGAGTATGGACTTGTTCGCAAGGGACAGTTGCTGTTTACGTATTTCCACTTCGCCAGCGAGAAGGAACTGACGGACGCTATGCTGAAGAGCGGCGCAGTTTGTCTTGCGTATGAGACGGTGCAGTTGCCTAACGGCTCTCTGCCTCTGTTGCAGCCTATGAGCGAGGTGGCAGGACGTATGGCAACGCTGAACGGTGCGTACTACCTGCAGAAGACTCAGGGCGGAAAGGGCAAGCTGATAAGTGGTGTGCCTGGAGTAAGCCCTGCCAAGGTGCTGGTGTTGGGCGGCGGCGTAGTAGGAGAGGCGGCTGCCCGTATGGCAGCAGGTCTGGGTGCCGATGTAACGATTTCCGACATTTCCCTGCCGCGTCTGCGTCAGCTCGACATAGAGACGCCTGCTAATGTGCATACATTATATTCATCGGAGCATAATATTCGCCAGCTGCTGCCTACAGTAGATATAGTAATAGGTAGCGTACTGGTGCCAGGCGACAAGACGCCTCACCTGATAACGAGGGAGATGCTGAAACTGATGGAGCCCGGAACGGTGCTTGTGGATGTGGCTATCGACCAAGGCGGATGCTTCGAGACATCACGTCCGACGACCCACAGCGAACCTGTATATATAGAAGAAGGTATCGTACACTATTGCGTGGCAAATATTCCGGGTGCTGTTCCTAACACCTCGACGCTGGCCCTGACAAATGCAACACTGAAGTATGCTGTGGCTTTGGCCGACAAAGGATGGCAGCAGGCCTGCAAAGATGATGCGGCTCTGGCAAAAGGCTTGAATATCGTAGAAGGCAAGGTTACATTCAAACCAGTAGCAGATTTGTACGGACTGCCCTATGAGGGCAAATAGTCCTATTGGACTAATAGGACCAATAGGTCTATACTCCTCAATAAAAAAAACTCCCCTTGGCGATTCTGCCGAGGGGAGTTTTTGTGTGTTATTATGAAGTCGCTTACTTACTTTCCTCGAGAGGTACAGCGAAGTAACCCTTCTTGCCTGTTGGATATACACCCTGGATGTAGAGAACAGGATCCTTTGAGGTACTTGCCTCCTTCACGAGCTTCTGTATGTCGTCGATAGTCTTTACTACTTCGTCGTTGACCTTCTGGATGATGAAGCCGCGTGCGATGCCGGCATTCTTCAAGGCACCGTTGTTGACCTTTATTACTTCAAGACCATAGCCAATCTTGAGGTGTTCCTTCTGCTGGTCGGTAATCTCGCGGAAGTTTGCTCCCAAGATGTCGAGGTCAGCCTGCTTTACAACACCGGTATTGCCCTGAGCATTCTTCAAAGTAATGGTTGAATTCTTTGTCTTCTTGTTGTGAACGTAGGTAATGCTAATCTTGTCGCCAGGGCGCTTTGTTGCCATATATTCCTGCAGTTCTGCCATCTTGGTTATCTTTTTGCCGTCAATAGACGTTATGACGTCACCTTGCTCAAGACCTGCATCGGCACCGGCACCGTCTGGCTCTACCTTATCTACATATACACCTTCGTTTACACCAAGGTCAACTTCCTTCTCCTGTGCTTTCTGAGCATCAATCCACTTGTGTGCATCAACACCCATAATGCCGAGCAGAGCGCGCTGTACCTGACCGTACTTCTTGATGTCGTCAACCACCTTGTTCATGATGGTCGTAGGAATAGCGAAACCATAGCCGGCGTAAGAACCTGTCTGGGAATAAAGCATAGCGTTGATGCCTACCAGCTCACCACGGGTGTTTACGAGAGCACCACCAGAGTTGCCTTGGTTTATGGCTGCATCGGTCTGTATGAAAGACTCTACACCATTGGCACCAAGAGAACGTGCCTTAGCACTTACGATACCGGCGGTAACGGTGCTGGTGAGGTTGAATGGATTGCCTACTGCAAGCACCCATTCGCCTACTCTCAACTTGTCAGAATCACCTATCGGAAGAGCAGGCAGGTCCTTTGCGGAAATCTTTATGAGAGCAAGGTCGGTAGTCTTGTCGGTGCCGATGATTGTTGCGGAAAACTCCCTGTTGTCGTTAAGGGTTACCGTCAGTTCGTCAGCGCCATCTACCACGTGGTTGTTTGTTACGATATATCCGTCGGTAGAGATTATGACACCAGAGCCGGAAGCCTCCTTCTTAGGAGTCTGCACTTGCTGCTGACGTCTTCCGTTGCCAGGATTGCCAAAGAATCCGAATGGGTCGAAGAAGTCTCCGAACGGATTTGACTCTACCTCTACAGTCTTTGTCTTTGCATTCTGCACATACTTAATATGTACTACGGCAGGCAGAGCCTTGTCTGCCGCATAAGTAAGATCTACAGGCTGTCCTGCTACGGCAGGGGCAGGAGCTGCGGGATGTGCTGCGTTTACCTGAATAAATGCTCCAGCAGAGAATGCGATACTCACTACGCATGCTGCTGTAATTAAATAACTCTTTAGATTTTTCATAATTATTGTGCTTAAAATAGAGATATGTTAACTAACTTATAGTTTTTTGTTAATTTGCGAGTGCAAAAGTAATAAAAAAGACCATTGTGTCATTAGTTTTCCTCCATTTTTTTGCTTATTATTGAGTTTTTTTAAAAATTCCCCGCCTCATATTAACGGGAATTAGTAATAATGTCGTTACTTTAAAAATTCCTTAACCATTTGCGCCGCCCTTTCTCCGTCTATGGCAGCTGAAACGATACCTCCGGCATATCCTGCGCCCTCTCCGGCGGGGTATAATCCGCGTATTGCGATGCTGCAGAGCGTCTCTGGGTCACGGGTGATGCGGACCGGTGCCGAGGTGCGTGTCTCCACGCCAATCATCAGGGCTTCGTTGGTGAGGAAGCCGTGTCTCTGCTTGCCGAATGTCTTAAATCCTTCCTGCAGGCGCTTGGAGATGGGCTTTGGCAACCAGAAGTGGAGTGGGGAAGAGATGACGCCTGGGGCATAGCTCGTCCTGGGCAGGTCGTATGAGAGGCGGCCGTTGACAAAGTCGCTCATGCGTTGTGCCGGTGCTGTCTGTTTCATGTTGCCTTGCTGCCAGCACATGCGTTCCAGTTCCTCCTGATACCTCATCATGCTGAGGGCATCCTGTCCTTCTCCGATATCCTCCGGCCGTACCTCTACCACCATACCGGAATTGCTCCATTGTCCGTTGCGGTCGCTTGGTGACATGCCGTTCACTACTATCTGTTCCGGCCCTGTTGCTGCCGGTATTACGAAACCGCCCGGACACATGCAGAAAGAATAGACCCCACGGCCATCGACCTGCGTCACGAAAGAATATTCCGCTGCCGGCAGATACTTGCCACGACCTGCGGAGGAGTGATATTGTATCTTGTCAATCAATGCCGACGGATGCTCCAAACGCACTCCGACCGCAATGCCCTTGGCTTCTATAAGGTGGCTGTCAGTCTTTGCCAGATAGCGATATACGTCCCTTGCACTATGACCGGTAGCAAGAATAACAGGACCGTAATAGAGTGAAGAGTGAAGAGTGAAGAGTGAAGAATTTGCTGCCGCCTTCTCATTTCTCATTCCTAATTCCTCATTCCTAATTCCTAATTCGCCTTGAACTGCTTGCACTCCTATAACTTCGCCGTCTTTAATCAGCAGTTCTGTCATCTTTGTCTGGAAGTGTACCTCGCCGCCGGATGCCAGAATCTGTTTCCTCATATTCTCTATTACGCGGGGCAGCTTGTCGGTTCCGATGTGTGGGTGGGCGTCGGAGAGAATGCTGGTGCTCGCCCCGAACTGGCAAAAGACATTCAGTATCTTCTCTATGTTGCCGCGTTTCTTTGAGCGGGTATAAAGCTTTCCGTCAGAATACGCACCGGCACCGCCTTCGCCAAAGCAGTAGTTGCTCTCGGGGTCAACGCTCTGCTGTGACTTAATCATGGCGAGGTCCTTCTTGCGTTCCCGCACATCCTTGCCGCGTTCCAAGATGATGGGCTTCAGTCCCAGCTCTATCAGCTTCAGGGCCGCAAACAGTCCGCACGGTCCGGCTCCCACGACGATTACCTGCGGAGCGTTCGAGACGTCAGGATATTCCGTCTTTACATATTCCTCGTCGGTAGGCTCTTCGTTTATGAAGATGCGTAGGGTCAGGTTTATGTATATCTGTTTCTGCCTTGCGTCGATGCTCTTCTTCAGGATGTGCAAATGCGTCACAGTCCGTCTGTCGATGCCCATCTCGCGGCTGACGTACTCGATGATGTTCTGTTCGTTGTATGCCACCTGCGGGGTGACACGTATTTGCTGTTCCTTTACCATTGGTTAATTGTTATTTTGAATGTCTCACGTCCACGGACAACAACGTATGTGCCAGGGTGGAGTGTGGCCAACGCCTCAGCGTATTGCTTCTGTTTGCAGAGACAGATACCATTGGAATTGTATATATCTACCACGTCATCAGCAGATATGGCTGTCGCTTGAATCTTCGTAATGCTTGTTACGCGCAGCTTGCCGTCAGTGAGTAATGTGGAGCTGTCGAATACATACCCCATGCCACCGTCGTCCACCTTCACGAAGAATGTTCCAGTGTGTGTGCCGCTTACATTATATATAGTAATTTCATCGCCCACGTTGAGTTTGCGTGAAGTCGGTACGACAACAAGGATGGTATCACCGTTGTGTTGGAGGTTTCCCTTCACGGTGAGGTGCGTATTGCCCGATGACTTAAGCTGGCAGAGCGTTACGGCTTTTTCTTTCATTGTCAGGTTCTGTACTGTGGCTGTTCCCGTGATGATGCCATTGGCAGAAACGGTAATCAGTCCCGTCGTGATGGGTGTGGAAGAAGTGTTGGTGAGTTCCAGTGTTCCACCATTGACAGTAATAGGTGATGTGCTACCTGCGGTTTTCAGTGTCAGTCGCCCTGTACCTTCTTTAGTAATGGCACTGCCTTTGAAAAGACCGGAGAAGGTCATGTCCGTATTGAGATATCCAATCTGATACGTGGTCAGGCCTTCAAGCACGCCGTCGGTGGCAGTTCCTGTGATGGCACCAATCTTCAGTGTGGCAGCCTTCTGGTTTCCGCTGCCGCTACCATAATGGGCAATGTTGGTGGCAGCATCTACTTTCAATGTGGCCTTGGACATATCGGTGACATTTGTCATCAGTCGCCACTGACTGCCCGAAGCGGTCAGCGTTCCCTCAAAGTTCTTGAAGTCGAGACCGATGTCGCAACGTACATATTTCGACACAATGGTCAGTGCACCATTACCCTTCACACTGCCGTTTATCTTGCCGCGCGAAGAACCCACAATCTTGTTGTTGGTGCCTTCCTGCACAGTGACCACATGATTGAAGGTCGGTACGGTGTTGGTACTGTTGACATCTATCTGGTGCACCTCGCCTCCGGCCAGCAGCATGGGCGAACCGCTTTTGCCAAAGGTGGCGTTCCATGCACCCTGTGCCACGATACCCTTCTTGACAATCAGTCCTGCAAAGTTGTTGTCTCCGCCGTAAGTGAAGTTGAGCTGTCCCGCTCCGTCTTTCACAAGATAACCAGTGCCGCTGACGGCTCCCTTCAGTGAAAGGGCGCTGTTGCTCTGAGTGATGCGGATGGTTGCAGTGTCGGTGAGTGTAATCTGGCGGTCGGTGCCCATATTATCTTTTGAGAGCACCAGCGTGCCACCGTTCAGTTGCAGGTTTCCTTTTCCTGCCGTAGCCGCTCCGAGCGCACTCTCTTGTCCACCGTCGTAGAAGTTTGGCACCGTCAGCGTACCGCCATTGACGATGGTTTTGCCGGTGTAGTCGCTATACTTCATATTCAGGGTTACGTTGGCGTTTTTGTTCACCGTCAGATCTCCTTCGCCACTCAGTCCCCCATTTCCGGATAACGTGAATGTGCCGTTATCGAAGGAAATGCCACTTGTGACCATCTTTTCGGGAACGGAGATGCTGGTTTGCTGAGCCTGATTGTTGAAGATTACTGCGTCTCCACTGACGAAGGCAGTCGGTTTGCCTATGGAGAAGTTCTGTGCCTTATAGTCCCATATCTTGCTCTCGGCTCCAGTCCATACCACGTTCTGTTGCGGTGCGCGGCTGTCGTTGATGACAAGCACCAGTTGTGTGCCATCGACCACCTTCAAATCATAGTTGATACCCTCAAGACCGCGTGTCTTCAGTTTCGTGACGTCGCAGGTCAGCGCACCTGTGCACTTGGCAATGACGTATTCGGCACTTTCCTGACTATGCAGGTTAACGGTAATATAGTTGGTGCCATTGAATGTTAGATTACCTTCCACTGACAGGCAGCCACAGAGAGGATTGCCCGTTTGTGAAATGGCAGCGTTCACTTCCAGATATACGTTTCCGGGGATTACCATGCTCTTCCTGCTCGTGATAATGCCGTCAGCAGGCATGAGGCGGCAGCCTTCGTAGTTCAGGGCTCCCTCAAAGGTGATGGTGTCCTTCAGTATGGCTTTGCCGCTCAGGGTACCGCGAGCACGCAGTTCCACAGGTCCTGCAATCTCACCATTGGCACAAAGCGTTCCCTCACTGATGATGTTCTGTCCCGTGTGGTTCAGATTACAGTTGAAGGTTGCCGTTCCCTGCATCGACTTGATGAGCTGCCCCGTGCCGGTGGTGCCGGTGCCGTTGAATGTATAATCATGACCACAAGGATTCATCAGGTAAAGCATAGTAGGTGCCTCGCCATTCACGTTGAATATAGTGCCGTTGGCATTCTGCAAGTCAAACATCACGCTCTTGTCGCTGACCATCTGGTTGCGCACGTCAGCCTCGTACACCGGTGGCAGGGGTGGCATCGGCATATCGCCACCGAGATAGAAACCGGTATTGGGATGCTGGTAGTAGCCGCGTGTAGTGCAGTCGCCCCGATAGTGCGGATCCTGCTGCAGGCAGTATATACTATAGGTGGTGGGCATGGCAGTGGTATAGCCGACGAGTCCCGTGCAGATGTTGGCGTCTTGTTTTGCCATCAAAACCTCCTCGCGCCAGTCGCCGATGATGTCACCCATGAAGGCGGGGCGTGTGCCTGTTGCAGCGTGGGTTACCCAGGTGCTTTCCTGCGAGAACTCTGCCAGACGGTTGCCCAGCACTTTCGATACCATCAGGTTTGTACCCCAACCGCTGCCACCGGGACTGTTGAGCCATTCACGCTGCAGGTCACCGTCCCACCAGCAACCCTCGAACATAGAACCGGAGCGGGTCTGTCCCGTCTTCTCGCCCTTGCAGTCATAGACATATTCGTCAGCATAACTCAATATCTCGTAGCCCTTACGTGAGGCATCCATGTCGAGGCAGGCGCCGCGTCCTACGTCATATACGCTGGGCAGATACCACTCCTTGATGTGCTCGGCAGTCTTGGCGTCGTAGAGCAGCTGTCCCAACAGAGCACTCTGCTGTATGGCATAGACCTCCAGTCCGGGACGGTCAGGGTCAATGTCGCTGAGAATATAACGGTCGCCATGTCCGATGCCCGGGCTGGCAAACCATCCCGTGTGGGGATTGACGGAGTATCCGCCCTGTATCATCTCGTCTGTTCCGTCGCCATCAACGTCAGCCACGCGCAGCTGATGGAACTCTGCCGGCCATGGCGTCTTGTCGTTGCGGCTCCAGGTGTGGGAGTGATGCCAGTTGGTGGCGGAAGAACTGTTCCAATCGTAATCCCACGTAAAGACATAGTTGTGGTGGGTCTTGTTCGTGGTGCGTACCAGACATTCCATCACCAGCGAGGGATGGATTCCGTCGAGATAGCAGATGGCAAAGTGGCCCTCCATGGCAGCATATCCGAAGCTCATGTATTTGGCACGGGTGTTTCGCCCATACTGGTCGCTGCCGTCGGTAGCTTCTGCATAGTTCAGTTCGTTGCAGGCTATTTCCTCACCGGTAAGGCCGTCAATGACAGAGACATAGAACGGCGGTACTTTTGTGGAATTGTCGCGATAGTCGGTTATGCCGTCGCCATCGACATCGGGTACTGTGCTGCCCTTGGCATACTTGCCCCATGTCTCATTTGTCTTGTCCCAAAAGCGGGTGCCGTCCGAACTCTTGATGAGCACCTCGCAGCGTCCGTCGCAGTTGATGTCCCATGCCACTACCATATCGTTCTGGCCGGCACAGATATTCACGTTCGGACCCATATCGACCGTCCACAGCAGTTCGCCCGTGAAGCGGTAGGCCTGCAGCTTGTGTGTTGTCGTGGATGTGTTCTCCGTATCCTCCTCGCCAGATGCTGCACCGGCATAGAGGCGGTCCACTAATACGGCATCGTATTCGCCGTTGCCGTCAGTGTCCATTGGCCAGCAGTATTTCGTGCGGTAGTCGTTGCGTGGAATGACGGTGTTGTCGAAGTCAATGTTCAGCCACACGTTGGGCCAAGGCTGCGTCTTATAAAGAAAAGGCGCACTTTTCTCACCCTCCACACCATCGGGACTGATTGCCGTAACGGCGTACTCGGTGTTGTTCGTCAGCGACGCGGGCCGGTAGCAGGTCACCTTGAGAGGCGTGGCGTTCAACTTGGTGTAGGTTGATGTGCCGGCTGCACGCCTATATATATTATAGGTGGTTCCTTCCGGCTCCTGTGCCAGTTTGCGCCACGAGATGAGGCTGCCTGTGCCGCCCGAAGCGGTCACGCTGCGGATGGTGCTGCCTGAACGGTTCACGGCTACTACGCTACGGTCCAACGGCTGCTGCAGGCGTTGTGCGTGCAGGGTCAAAGAAAGGAAAATGAGGCATACACCTGTCACAACAAAGTGTGATAGCGTATGAGAAGTGATAGTGATTTTCTTCATAAGTAGTTTATTTTTTTCTGATTGTTTTTGTCAGCGGATATTTTTTAGTTTGCCAATTCGTCGGCAAAGGTACGATAAAGTGAGCAAAATACCAAACAAAATGAATACTTTTTTTTATTTGTGCTTGTATCATTGTTTGGAATATTGCGGCTGCTACTGCCCCTGTTCTGCGAAGAAAATCTTGCTGCTGCGTGCCCCTTCCGACTTGATGCCCGAGAGATTGTCCAGTTCCTTGGCAGCCTTGCAGTGCGACAGCCCCGTGAGGCGCATATAGTCGCTGACACGCATCACGGTATGCTCCTTCAGGTATGCCAGCGCCCGTGCCCTGCGCTCCTCTAAGGTGTATTTCGACTTTCGCAGCGGTTCCTCGCCGCCGCGTTTCAGGTCGCACGCTAGGTTAATGTCTCTGACGAGCGACTTTGCCGGTTTCCACAGCACACCCGTCACCTCCAGGCTGCGTGCATTCAGTGAACGCGGCGTCGTGCCGTCGTCCGGAGCAGGGGCGGAAGCCTCCTCCTCTCGCCGCTTCCGTGCATCGCGGGTCAGCCCCACCTGTGCCTTGAACGTGCCGAGCCCGTCGATGGTGACGCTGTATCCGCGGGCCATGCGCTTAGCCAGAGTGTCGGCCACAAGACCGAGGACACCCATTATCTCCGGTTCCGAAAACGTCGTGTTCCGCGCACAGTCATGGATAAAGTCCGCATTGTCCATCGGCTGCGTCTGCATCCTGTACGTAAATATGGTCTGCCCAGGATTGTTCAGGTCAACCATTTCTCGCTTGATATACTTTGCCATAATCCTTAACGTTACGGGCCTCCGACAGACCCTCTATAGATAAAACTTGCGTTTCCCTAACATTATTCTTGTAAAATCATAGGTGCAAAGTTATGAAATCCTAACTAAATGAGCAAGAAAACCGACGTAAAAATATTATTTTACGACGAAAAATTATTATTTAACGACGTAAAACAATTATTTAGCGACGTATTTTCAACAAAAATTCTAACTAAACGCAAGAATAATCCTAACCATTCGTAAGAATAATCCCTACTAAATAAAACTTTTGTCCGTATAGAACAACTGTCTATCGCTTCATCTTCTTTGCCACCCACAATACCCAAGGGTCTATATTGTCGGTGAGCTCTTCAGGATAAGGCAGCGGGATGATGACATCGGGTTTGTGGCCAGGATTCTTCTCCTTGCATAATTCTTCGAAGATGTCATCAACGGTCATCGGGCACACCAATGTGATATTGCTGTGGGGCAGGTGGAATTTGTTGATATTGCCGGTCTGGTCACAACCATTGGTACGTTCACGGCCATAGACCTTGACACGGCTCTTGGGATATTCGCGAATCCACCTCACAGGCGATTCGGCAGCGCTGGCGGTTTTGTTGTCAACGATGATGGCACCTCTCTTCACAAGTGACGTTCTCTCATTGCTTCCCTTGGGCACGGTCCACCAGTTGATGAGATAGCCTTCTTCGGTTACCAGAGCCTCCTTCATCACGTCATCATGCCTGTACTTCTTCAGTATGCGATTGTTCTCAGTGCTTACCATATAATAAAACTTTGCATCCTTCTCCATTTTGCCCTCGCACATCAGCCAAGTAAATAGCATACTGATATGGTCGCTGCCGCCTCCGTTACCGCGAAGGTCGAGAATAAGGTATTTGCAGCCCGACTGCTTGAACTCCTCCTCTTTCTTCTCCATCCATTCGTAGGTTGGCACGTCACCCATGCACGACGGCAGACGCAGCAGATAGGTCTCGTCATCTACCTTGCAGCCTACTGGTTCGGGGGCATATCTGGGGATGAGTTTTTTGTAGTCAACGATAACATCTTTCGTCATGTTCCAGAACGTTGGTGACGAGCATTGAGTGTGTCGGTCAAAGTTTTTATAGAACCAGAACACATAGCGGCTCACGGCTTCGTCGCTTGTCATCTCACCGCGCATCAGCTGTGACAGCAGCGAGTCTTTCATGGCCTTGTATTCCTCCTCAAAGCCATTCCGCATGAGGACGGGGAAGATGGCGTTGTTCTTCTCATTAGCATCGACAGCGAAGTCGAAGGTCTCGAAAGCCTTGCGGATAGAATCGGGCTGATTGCCGTAAGTCTTCTCGAAGCTGTCAACCATGAAGTGCGAAATGTCCTTCGTCATCTGTGGCACACTTGTACCAAATACTTCCTGAATATGCTGAGGCATGCCGCAGCGGTCCCATATAGTTACAGACGGACGGCCCTCGCTGTCGTTAGTGGTTATGGAGATAGTCTCGCTGTCAAACCAGTGCACGACGAAAGTGTGGTTGTCAATATCATAGGCATATTCGCTCAGATAGGTGCAAGGTGAAAAGCAGCATTGCAGATTTGATCTTGGGAAGGAGGCATTGCCATAGACGGTGACCATCTCGCGGCTACCGAAAATCTGATATTCTTCCTGATCTGCCCTTTCTGTCCAATACTGCGAGGTGGCTGTGTTGGTCTGCTGTTTGCCACGCAGTTTCCACACGCCATGCAGGCGGTGCTTCTTGACGCCAAGCTTCATCTGCAGCAGATTATATGAGCGCAGCATCACGTCGTCGGAGTCGTTCACTTGCTCGTAAATCTCGTCGATATTCGTGCCGTATGGGAACAGATGTTCGTTGAAGGCACTGCGGTCGTTGAACCAGCGCAGCGTAAATGTGCTGTCGGAAGTGCTGAACAGCTGGATGCCCTTATTTTCGGTCTTTGACAGCTCGCCGGTAAACTGCAACGGCTTTCCGTCAGGATTGGAAAGTCCGAAATCCACAGGTTCGCTGGGGAATATCACAGAGTTGTAGCCGACTGTAAGCGAATACTTATCCAAACAGAACTTATACTGCTTGAACTGTGCCTCCAGATGTTTGCCGTCCTGATGAATTATCTCGGAGAGTTTGTAAACTCCATTGGAAACCTGCGACTGTGCCACAACTGACGAAACAGTTGCTACGGCAAGAGTTACAGTAACTAAAAACAGCCTGAAATGATTAATTAATTGAAAGAATTTCATATTTGTATTGTGAATAAATTAGTAATAAACGGCTGCAAAGGTAAGTAAAAATTCCGACCCGTGCAAGAGAACCACAAAAATCCCCCTCGCTGGCATCTTCACAGACTCAGGCGAGGGGGTGCATGCTAAAGATTACTTAACCTTATCTACTATTTGAACATGTTCTGTTTTATCATCTGCTGGATGTCTGCCGGCGCGTTCTTCGCCTTACAGCAGTCCAGGATGTACCTTACCATCTTCTCTGGCAGGTTTTTCTTCTTCCAGATGTCGTGGCGGTTTTTCCAAGTACCCTTGGTAGTGGTCTTGTCAACCCAGACGATGGCATTCTTAATCTTCTCGCGGCCCATTTCGGAGTACCAGCCGTCCTTGAATGTGTAGGTGCCATATTCGTGGGGCATCACCACCACCTTGCCATCCTTGCTCAAAGCAAGTTCAGCACAGGCATACTCACCATTGGCACCATAGTACTTGAACTGCGTGTAGCCGGTCGCCTTGCCGCACATGGTCTTCTTCTCGCCTTCCCATTGCATGGACTCCATCACCCATGTGCCAACGAGTTCCTTGTCGTCAATCTTCACGCCCTGCGCGAACACTTGCATAGCACTCATGAGCGCCACTGCAACAATCATCATTACTTTCTTCATAACTTTAAGGTTTTAAATTGTTTTTGATTAGATACTTTGGGCAGTTTGCCCGGTGCAAAGGTACGGGCTTTCTCCTGTTCCTGCAATGTTTTCGCTTTGCATCTTCTTTGCACGGGCTTTGCAATGTGTTTGCAGCTGGGTCAGATGCCGATGGAAAGGATGAATTCGTCCCACTCCTTGGCACCGCCCTTCTTTCCGAACACCTTTTTATATAGCCTGCTGCGCACGGTGCTGATGGTGCTTGCCTCGCGCACCAGTACGGCGGCGATGTCCGTCGGCGGGATGCGGAGGCGGATGAGCATGCTGACCTGATACTCCAGTTCCGACATCGGGTAGAGCGAGCGCAGCTGGCTGCTGAAGCCCGGCCATACCCGCCTCGTCAGCTCTTCTATGCCGTCCCATTCCTCTTCCCTCAGCCGCTGTCCCGAGGCAATGCGTCGCACCAAGGACTGGTAGTCGTCAGAGGCAAAGAATTCTCCCTCCACCGTCTCCATGGCATGCCTTATTGCCTGCGGACGGTTCTCCTGAACCTCATGAATCTGTCTTAGCTGCAGCATCAGCCGCTGCTTCTCCCTGCGATAGTTGACGGCAATGCGGGCAATGGCAAGCACCATTATTATAATGACTATGGAGAACCATGTAAACCAGTGTATCACATTCTCCTGCTCCTCTTCCCTTATCGAGAGCACGTAATGGTGCAGGATGCCGTCGGCACTGCCTTGCAGTTCTGCCCTTGTGATGTCGCGGATGTCATTGCCCCACTGCTCGCCGATTTCCCTTGCACGCTGCCATGTATATCTTACGCCGTTGCGCTGGATGACGATGGTGGAATCATTCTTTATGGTCAGCGGTCGCGGGTCTTCGTCCTCCAAATACATCAGTCGGTCGCCATGGTCGGCAAAGACGATGCCGGCAGTAAAGTGCGGCACTATTACGAGTCCCGTCTGTGTCTCAGACAGGTGACATTCGTAGAGGGTGCTGTCGCGGTCGTAGATGCGGCAGAACGTGGTGCCGTCCTGCGGATAGTCATATTCCGTCCCGATGGGGTACTCCACATGCCTCAGTGTCCATGCCCCCTGTAAGAAAAATGTTTCTTCGCTATTCTCATCGCTGCATGCGGAGAGCAGCAACATCCCGGTCATAATCATTATAAGTATTCGCTCCATACCTGTCGTTTTAGCATTGCAAAAGTACATAAAAATACCATCAATACAGTGTGTCTGGCGGTTCTCCCGCCGGTTCTTTAGCAGTGCAAAAGTACATAAAAAACATCTGTACGGCAAGAAAAACAGTTTGCATTTTGTTTGCAACCACACAAATATCCCCCTCGCTGGCATCTTCACAGACTCAGGCGAGGGGGTGTGCACACAAAAAATTACTTAACCTTTATTTACTAACACCATAGTGGTGGTATGTTTAGTTTCCGAAATAGTTCGGCAGCGGATTTACCGGCTCCTTATATACTGGTAGGTTGGTGCCGAAGGCTTGCTGATACCTCTCGGGCAGTCCGGAGCGTTTCCACAGTTCTGTTACTATTGTGCCGTCGCCACGGTCGAAGAGCAGGCGGAAGGTGTTGTTGTCCACCCATTCTATTTTGCTCTCGCCACCATGCTGTATCAGCAGATTGTCGGACTTGTATTGTATGGGGCGCATGATGCAGTAGGCATACATCCTGCCTGCAGACAACTCGTAGAAGTGCAGATAGACGTCCTTGTCGAATATCTGGTAGAGGTCCTGATGCCCTGGCAGCAGCATGTCCATGCCGTCAACCTTTGTCAGTACGCCGACTCTGCGCCAGCAGCCGTAGAACTTGTTTTCGCCAGGCTGTGCGGTGTGCATCTTCAGCAGGTCGATGACACGTTGTATCTTCGGACTTATCTTGTCTTCGGAAGAGTACAGCTCTGTGATATACTGGTTGCCGGGGAAGAACTCATTGTTCAGTATGTCATTGTACCATCTCATCTTGAAGCCCCTGCTGTCGCTGTCGAAGATGCTGATGTCCCGCTTTGCAATGTTTCCGGTATAGTTCAGGGGGCGTCTGTCCATGTTCAGCATTGACATCCAGAACTCTGGCTTGTCGCCGTCCTCAATGTTTTTCTGTATCTGCAACTGCAGCGTAATGTCGTCTGTGCAGTATTTGTACTGCTCGATGTGCGGTCCCTTGTCAGGGTTTCCGTTTTCGTAGGAGAAGCGCAGCAGCTTGTATAGTCCGCGCGGGTTTTCCTTCTTTCCTGCCAATTGTTGTGACAGGGCATCGCAGGCACTCTTGTCGAAGCCCAACTTGTTCTTTCCGTCAGGCAGGCGGAAGGTTATAGGCAGGCTGTATCTCATCTTTACCGCCTTGCCCTTGTTCTTGGCAGGTGCCCACTTCGGCATCAGGCTCACCACACGCTTCGCCTCTGCGGTAAGTCTCGCGTCTGGGGACTGCATGGCTTCCATGTCGGAGATGGAGCCGTCTTCATTGATTACAAATCTCATCACCACACGTCCCTCGATGCCTGCCGCCTCGCAGTCCTTCGGGTACTTCAGCGTTCTCTGCAGGAAATTCATCAGAGCACTAATGCCGCCAGGATATTCGGCAGCCTTCTCGGGAACGTCAACGGGAGCGGTGGAGCCAACGGAAACAACTTGTGCGAATGTCGCAGTCATAATAAGGCTCATAGCCCATGTCAGGAAAAGTCTTTTCATAGTGATACGTTTTTAAAGGGGTTATCGTTATATTCTATTTCGTCGCATGCCACCATCATCTCGGTGGTACTTTGGTATATCGTGGAGTCTGCACATGCTATTATTTCTGGAAGCACTACCTTGCACACCAAGTTGAAGGAACGCTCCTTGCTGACCTGTGGCAGTCGTACCTCTTTGTTTTCTCCGGGACAGAAATCCACTTCCGGCAGCATCGCTGTATATATGCTTTTTTGTGGAGTGGGGGACGGAACCTGCTTCTTTTGTGCGGACTCTATTCTTGCCGTCAGCCTGTGCAGGTCGCTGTCTGTATTCTCTGTTTTTGCCTTTTGCGCTTGTTTTACAGAAAGGTATCTTTCTTTAGGTATGACGGTGTCGGTACTTGCAACTTTCTGCCCGGCATCCTCGTTACCAACAAACAGCGTGGCGGTGACAACCAGCAACCCGACAACGGCAGCAGCTGCAGCATACCATACTATAGCCATCTTGTAGCGGCGGCTGGTGGATGTTTGACGCTGCTTGGTATGTTCCACGGCATCTAAACGCTTGTTGAGTTTGGCCATGAAGTCAGCACTATCGTCGAAATGTGGTGACTGAGAGAGGAAGAGTTCCTCGAGAGTTTTATCTTTTTTCATAATTGTAGCCTTTCTTTTAATTTGTCTCGTCCCCGTGAGAGTTGCTTCTTGACAGCATCCTCAGAGGTTTCCGTAATAGTTGCAATCTCCTTTATACTATATTCGTTAAGGTAGAACAGGGTGATGGCCGAGCGTTCCTTGGGAGGAAGGGTGCGCAGAGCGAGATAGAGGTTCTGATGTTCGAAAGGAGCGTCTGCTGCCGTGCTGCTGACAAGCGCTCTCGCCTCGTCGATGCTCTCCGTGGTACGCTGACTCGCTTTGTGGTTGAGGAAGGTGTTGTGGGCAATCTTGAAAAGCCACGAACGGAATCGTCCCCTGTCCTGATAGTCCGCAGAAGAGAGAAAGGCCTTCACCAGTGCATCCTGCGCCAGATCGTCAGCATCACTCTTGTTGCCACAGCAGAGGGCGAGTAAGAAACTTCTGAGAGACTCCTGTTCGCGCTCCACTATCATTATGAAATCTTCACGTGTCACGGGGTATGAATGTGTGGTCTTTTTCTTTTTTTGAAACAATTCACTTAAATAACAGTTCAGAAATGCAAAAAGTGACGTCAAAGAGAAAAAAAGTTCTACCAGTATGTAAGCATTTGTGATGCAAAAGTATGAATATAAAATAAGCTATGCAAGAAAAACCACAAAAATATCCCCCTCGCGGCATCTTCACAGATTTATGCGAGGGGGTACACACTCTAAAAGATTGCTAAAGCATAGCCCCCATCATTATATATGGTGATGGATAGTTTTTTGCCCTTTACTGACCATAACAGGTCTGACGGGGAACTATGCTTTGTAATAACTCTTATTTATTAACATTATAGTGGTTAGTTTCTGGGATTGTTTGACAGCGGAATGTTATATACCGGGATATTGGTGCCGAAGGCTTGCTGATACCTATCGGGCAGGCCGGAGCGCTTCCACAATTCTGTTACTATGGTGCCGTCTCCTCGGTCGAAGCGCAACTTGAAGGTGTTGTCGTTAACCCATTCTACCTTCCTTTCTTGGTCAAATTCTACCAGTAGGTTGTCTGATAGGTATGATATGGGGCGCATGATGCAGTAGGCATACATCCTGCTTACGTTTACCTCATAGAAATGCAGATAGACATCTTTATCGAATATCTGGTACAGATCCTGAGGTCCGGGCATCAGCATGTCCATATCGTCCACCTTCGTCAGTATGCCAACTCTGCGCCAGCAACCGTAGAATTTATTCGTTTCAGACTGCGCGGTCTTCATCTCCAGCAGGTCAACGACACGCTGCATCTTGGGACTAATCTTGTATTCTGAGGAGTACAGTTCCGTGATGTACTGATTTAGTTGGAAATAATCATTGTTCATGTAATCATTGTGCCATCTCATCTTGAAGCCTTTGCTGTCGCTGTCGTAGATGCTTACATCTCTTTCGGCAATATAGCCTGTATAGTTCAGGGGCTGTTTGTCGTTGTTCAGCATTGAAATCCAAAACTCCGGATTTGCACCATCCGTGATGTCTTTCTCTATCTGCAGTTGCAAGGTATAATAGTCTGAGCAGTATTTGTACTGTTCAAAGTGTGGCTCTTTGTCTGGCATGCCGTTTTCGTAGGAGAAACGCAACAGCCTGTAAAGTCCTCGTGGATTTTCCTTCTTTCCTGCTAACTGCTGGGAGATGGCGTCGTAGATGTTTTTGTCGAAGTTCTGCTGGCTTGCGTTGGCATTGCGGCAGAAGGTTATTGGTAAGGTGTATCTCATTTTCACCTTCTTGCCTTTATCCATTGCCGGTGTCCACTTTGGCATCAGTTTCACTACGCGCTTTGCTTCTGCCGTGAGTCTCTCGTCAGGAGATTGCAGAGTTTCGAGGTTGCTTATCGTACCATCTTTGTTGATGACAAAACTCAACACCACTTGTCCCTCAATACCTGCCATCTCGCAGGCTTTAGGGTACTTCAGGGTATTTTGCAGGAATGTCATCATGGCACATATTCCCCCTGGATATTCAGCAACCTTTTCCGGAGCGTCAACATTTTGTGCGAATGTTGCCGATAGAATGAGGCTCATAATCCATGTCAGGAGATGTCTTTTCATTATGATATAGTTTTTATTAGGAGTAGTTGTCTTTGATTATTCTGTTTCGTCTTGCGTCACCGCCATTCCGGTACTGTTTTGATGAGGTGTCGAATCGTTATATATTGTTGAGAATATCACCTCAGGTAATTTTGCAGTATAAATGGCCTGGCCGGATGAAGACATTGTGTCTGTCTGTTTCTGTCCGGACTCTGTTTTTTGCGTAGGTCTGTCGAGATTGCTGCCTGCATCTGCTGAGTGTGTCGTTGGCTTTTGTTTTGCAGAGAGGTGCTTTTCTCTTGAGATGGTGGAATCAGTATTTGCTACGTTCTTCCTGTCCTCCTCGTTATCTACAAACAGTGTGGCAGTGACAACCAGCAACCCTACAACGGCAGCAGCTGCGGCATACCAAACCAAAGAAGAAACTCTTTTCCTCTTTGCAGGAGCCTCTCCACTGACCATCATGCGGTCATACTCTGCAGCGCCTGGCTCCAGACTCGTCATGATCTCTTGGTAGAGAGCATCGTCGTTATATAGTTTTTTTGTCATTTTAGTATCTTTTGTAGATCCTTAATTAGCTTTCTTTTTGCCATTGAGATAATGCTTTTTACTGAAGGCTTCGGAATGCCTGTCTCGTTTGCTATCTCTTCTGCGGTATGCCCCTCGATGTGTCTTTTCCGAAACAGTTCCTGTTCTCGTGGGCTCAGTCGTTCGATGGCTTCGTCTATCTTGTGTTGTGTATCTTCTGCATCCAGGTTGGCATCAGCGGTTGTGTTGTCTTCCAATCTGTCGTCTAAGGTGATGGTGTTGTTGCTTCTCTTCCTGAATGTCTCCACACATACGTTCTTTGCTACCCTTATTGCGAGAGCCTCCATGTTACGCCGTGCATCGAGGCGTTCGCAGAAGTTCCATAGGCGAATGAGTCCTTCCTGCGCAACATCTTCGGCATCCGTCTGATTGCCGAAGAAATCGCACCCCACTTTCACCATCAATTGTCTTAGTTCCGGAACTATATTTTCAAACTCCTGTGGAGACATTTCTATATATAATACGCAGAAAAAAGAAAAAAGTTAAGTACGAGAACTCACTTTTTTCTCTTTTTTAATAAAATATAAATAAACTGCCGCAAAAGTGGTGTCCTACTCGTCAGGGAACTTGCCATTGAGGATGTACTGTATGATATGCATCACATCAGACATGCCTATTTCTCCGTCATCGTTGACATCTGCAGCTTTTGCTTTGAATGTTTCTACAGGAGTTCCAAGTATGTAACTCACAATGAGTGTCACGTCCTGCATATCTATCTCACCATCACCATTGGCATCACCGCGCATTGGGTCGTTCGGAAGCGGTATGATATCTCCAACATTGATATATTTGAATATCACGGCAACGGGACGATGGTCGCCAAGAGCCGTGTTGTCGTCATTGCCGTCAATGTTTCCATAAGTGTAGTCCTGTTCAATGCGGAAGCTCTGAGGCGTCAGCAACATGGTGTTGTCGGCTGTTGGGTTGATGTATATAATTTTGTCAACGATTTCGTAGTTGGTGAAATTTGTCGGGTCACTCTGGTCAGTTATGTCTCCCATGTCAACAGTAGGATAAACGCCGTTGCGATACATTTCCACCCAAACGTCGCTAGCTGTCAGGTTCGTGTTCAGCAGGTCCATGAAATTGGCTTTGATGTTCTCACGTGTCCATCGGCTGTTAGTATCACCGATGATGAGTTTCGGACGACTGGCATCAGCCCCATTCACGGCACCAGCCAACTGACGCCATTGTGATTCGCGTGACCATGTGGCATTGGTGTCTCCTGCGTCCATGTGGAGGATAAAGACATCAATGATGGGACCTCCATTTATCTGCACATCATAGTGACGGAATCCCTTTTCTACATACTGATTGCCATCGGTCGCCTCGGTGTCCCACCATCTTGTCCAACTTTCGTTGTTGGCAGAGACGTTGTTGAACTTCCAAATGAGATTGAGGCCATCAGTCTCAACGTGAAGATTTCCCTTTATGAGCTCTCCATAGTCGAGGTCTCCGACACTGAGTGTCTTACGGATGGTGCCGCACCAATACTGGTCATTCAGCGACTCCATCAGTGAACTATTGTAGTTGAAGTCTTCAGAACAGCCGATGAGGTCGTAACTCTTGGAAGCAAGATAGCGGCTTATCTTTGTCGTACCTTCAGCTCCAGGGCCGTCAGGATTCAGTTCGTACTTCCCGAATACATAGTTTATCTCCTTGGGCAGACCATCGACATTGAGTGCAGCCACGGTAAACGTACCTTCATGTATCTCACGACATGGCATGATACATAATGTGGCATTGTCAGTGGTAGCTTGGAAATATGCCCGTCCACGCTGGAGAGTCATCTGCCTCTTGGCTGCAGCAGTGGAAATTTGCGATATGGTTTTGTAACCGTCGCTGCTATATAGTATGCCGCCAATGTTTCCGAAAAGATGGTATTCGGTCTTGTAGCTCACATCAAAATAGTACCACTGCCCAGGTATCAGTTTCGTGGTCCTGTCATTAGGAAGAGGAATAGAAAGACCATCAAGGAAGATGGCCTTGCATTTGAGTTGCACATTGTCGAGTTTAAAGAAAGTCTGCGTCTCGCTCTCATGACCTTCCACCCACCATTGCCCGGTACTACCTGCTGAAATGAACAACTTGTCGTTTGTAATAGTTATGTTGTTTGTGACTTTTATGCCCATTCCTTCACCTGATCCGGCTTTTGTTGTTGTGACGTCGTTTCCTGAGAAAGTGACATATCTTCCAGACCAGGTAGCAACGACTCCAGACAATTCGTACATACCGCTTGGTATACCTATTATTGTCTGACTGACTCCCAATGAAGAAGCCCACCATTGAAAGGCATTCATCAGATAGCTTCCATCTTTATTGGATATACTGTAATTCCCAACCTTGAATTCCTCATTACCAGAGTCTTTGCCGTTCATAGTCCAGCCTGTTTCGTCGCCAGTCTCAAATGATGGATTGGTGATAAGGCATGAGAAATCGACGGGTGAAGATGACGTTACACTTTTCCATAATTTGTTGTGCTTTTCGATGAGTTTCTTCTTCTCAATGCGATACAGGCGGAAATGGCCTGCCTTGTCATCTGTGGTGTTTTTACGATTGAGTGCCAATGGCTCACCGGTCTTGACCACTTTATTCCACGGACCGAGGTATCCGCAAGCCCAATTCTCAGATGACATGGGATACTTTCCGCTTTCGAATATCCAATAGTTGCTTTGGTACGTAGGGATGAGATAGCACCACTCAGTGAACGTCGGTTCGGTATATGTGAGTACATACATGAAACCGGCATTGTCGTGTGTTTGGAAGAAGTGGTTGCCATATTTCATGTTCTTAAGCCCGATATACTCTTCTTTCTTCTCTACAGTGAAGAAATTGGACAGGTCATACACGGGATTAGAACTGACAGTTTTGTAGCGAAGAGCTTTTGTATCCTCACTTGCCCAGACAGGCTTTACCTCATATGGACCCACACCTACAATGAGGTCAGTCTTCTCTGCAGAAGTAAGGATGTAGCAATAATCATCGCCTCCGATGATATCTTCTGCAGATCTCACCAAAGTAAATCCATTTGATGTTGTGAGGTAGATAGTGTAGTTTATTGCTGAGACTGGCAATGAGGCAGTCATCAATGCAATAGTTATTGCCACTATATTTAAAATCCTTTTCATATGCTCTATCACTTATCTGGGAACATCCCATTTAATATATATTGTATGATAATCATCACGTCAGGCATGCTTATCTCGCCATCATAGTTGGCATCAGCTGCTGTTTTATTGAATGTGCTGGAAGGGATTCCGAGGATGTGATTTACTATGGACGTCACGTCAGACATATCAATTTTGTTGTCACCGTTCGCATCTCCACGCAAGAAAGGACGGCTGTATGTCAGCGCTATATCATCTACTGTAATCTGGGCGGGAGTATTGCCGGTGCCTGTCTTTTGAAAACCAAACGTCAGGTCGAAAGGAATTGCTGCATCTGTTATTTCGAAGTCGTAGGTCAATGTCTTGGCACCATCCGTTGCTTCCCCTATTATGGTGGATGTTTCGGCAGTCTTGTATGCAGAGCGATTAGTCATGTTAGCCAGACTGCTATTCCATGAGAAGGAGAGACGATACTTGCCCACAGGAAGCATCTTCTGTTTCGTCACTGTCATAGTAGTAGCAGAACTGCCCCAATTCTTACGCATATAGAGTTTTCCGTTGTTATCTCCCTGATGCGTCTGAAGAACTGTCCAAGTATCAGCATCGGCATATGATACTTCCCAACCAGTTACTTCGCGAATGTTGTTGCTGTTTTCTGTGTTTAGCGCAGAACCCTCAGCAGCACTGAAGTCGAGGTTCGTGCCAAGAAAGGCTGATACATCGAAGTTGTTGTCTTGCGTAGCTGCATATTTATTAAAGTTAATGCTCAGGGCGCTGATGGCTGCCTGTTGAGTAGCATCAGTGTCCATGTTGCTGTCTGCACCATAGTCACCAACAATGCTGAACGCTGTAGTTCCATCCACCATAGCTTTGTAACTCTTGAATAGACGGAGGGAGGTGTCTGTGGCATTCATCTGGTTTACGAGATCGTCTTTCAAGGTACCATAGTTGGCTGCCTGTGATATGTCATTAAGAGCAGTGCTGACTGCGTTTACCTTAGCGATGAGATCCGTCCATGCTGCTGCACTCATGGTTAAGCGGCGGTAATCTGTACCATCGATAAGGTTGTAGTCGTTCTCGAAACGCTCCAATGCGGCAATCATTAGTACGCGATTGTCTTTCACGGTCTGTATTTGCTGACGTGCCGTCTGTATGGCATTTGAAATAGCATCTACATTTTCGTTGAGGTTATCTGTCGTAGCAGCGTAGGCGTTGTCAATAGAATGTTGTAGGTCTGCTTCTTGGGATGTGCTAAGTAAAGTGGCATCACTGCTTGAAAGGAGTCCTTCAGCCTCGGTTATGTAACCTGCCAGCAGGTCTCTGAGTGCAGCATCAGGGTCGCCATAAAATAACAGGGAGAAGCGGTCTGCTGCAATCCAATTGCCTGTACAACCATCAAGTTTAAGACCAATCAGAAGTGAACCATCGGTGACTGTAGCACGCACCTTGTACTCTCCGTAGGTACCGATCTCTGTCTGTGTTGTCCCTGCGGTGAGGAAGAAGCCTCTAGAGGGAGTGCCTCCATTGTTCTGGTTTATGTTGTGACCATAAACCGACAGTTCATAGAGACCGTTAGGTAAGTCTGTGAGCTGCTGTGTGAGTGAGGAATTGGGCAGACCGGCTTTCTCATTCCACTTCTCAACAAAGCCTATGCCGACTTTGTCGCCCCAATTGTTGTTTTGGTACACCATTCCATTGGCAGTCCATCCTGTAAGATTACGATATTCGAATCCTGGATTGGTGATGGAATAAGTCACGTCTGTAGGAGAACTGACGGAAGCGGCATCGTTCAGGTCGAACAGTTCGAACATACCTGCAATACACCACGACTGCTTCAAGTCGAATGTCCCCACAATACCTATCTCAATGGTAGTATTGTCAGCATCAATATTAAATTCTACAACGTTGCGGTACATCTTGGAGTCGAAACAGTTTGCACCATCTGTCTGTAAATTGGCATAACCGCCGTTGTCTCCATCGGTTGGAATCCCGCTGATGCTACCAAGCGTCTTGATGGCTACTTGCTGATTGCCTGCCTTCAGGTAGGCCAAGGACTTACTTGGATTTGTATTGTACCTTAGCCCCTGACGGAAGAAGGAGTAGTTTACGAGGCGGTAACTGCCCTTTGGAAGTGTAATGTTCTGTTTCAAGCTATAAGAGGTTTTTTCCAAACTATCCCATCCTGCGTATGCCTCAGATGCATAGCCAATGGTATTATTTCCTCGTTGTGGTTCATTAAAGTTATTTAGAGTCCAGCCTGAAGTTCCATTGGCAAGTGTAGCGTTGGTGATATATTGGTTCGTAATGTCTCTCTGTGCCAAAACATTACCTGCAAAACCTGTCAGCATGGTAGCTGCGAGAATAAGAAATTTGAATTTCATAGTCTTTATTCTTTCTTTATGTTTTGTAAGTAATGTGATTTAGAATTGTGTCTGTATTACCTCTTTCACGCCCTCTCCACGTTTGAAGAGTACAACGAAGGCATTGTTAGACTGGTTTGGGTTGCCTGGGGCAGCCACGGTGTAGTCATGCACCTTGTTATCGCCATTCATAGTCGAAGTGTAGGTCCTGTCATCAAATCGATGGTAGTGGCCGGAAAAATGCTGTACCTTGCCGTCAACCTTTCCAGCTGCTTTCATCATGATAGCAGAAAGTGGGTTTTTCTTCAGCGTGTTGGCAGATGTGGCATCATTATATGCTATACCTGATGTGTGAGATCCGTAGATGGACCCATCGCTAGTGGTTATATAGAGCCCTTTGTCGTTCTGATCAAGCCACCAGCGATTGCAGTCACTGCCAGCCAGCCAAGGATAGTGCTGCATCCAAACGCTGGCCTCAGTTGCGTGACTCTCCACGAAAGAATTTAGTTCTGAAATAACTCCGTCAGGGGCATAGTAGGTAGCACTCGTGAACCATCCCGGTTTTTTGTAGAGTTTCTGGAACCAATATGTATGGGCACAGTAGAAACGTACATCCTTGAACTTGAATGTGAATGGTTTTGACTGGAAGTCGCTTGAATGATTGCTGTCAATGAAATAAGAAATATTCTCGTCAAAAACCCTTGCATTATTCCAATAAGTGTTGTTGTTGATAATTGCAGAAATGGTCTCGTTGTCAGCATTTGATCCACTTGACGTTGCACCCTTGTCGGGATTTTCGCCCGTCCAATAGTCTGGGGACAGGTCGTGATTGCCCGCAATGAAGATAAATGGTATGCCGGCATTCTTAGCTACCTCTGCTGTACAGTTGAGGAAATTATTGTGCGTACCGCTGCTACCGTTGTCACCCTTATCCTGGTCTATGTCGCCAAGGCAGAATATAATGCTGGTTTTAGGAATAAGGTTAGTAGCACCTTCGGTAATGAAGTTGACCTTCTTCTTTCCGTCCTTACCCATGTTGAGGATGTTGTTCATGATGTTTGTCATGTCTTCCTGGCTAGTGCCGTCGTGATTACTGCCCTGATTGATGTGACAGTCGGAGAAGAATACACCGCAGAACCATATATCTTCTACGAAACGGAATCCGTAGGCCTTATTGTTATAGGTGAAGACCTTCAGTTCGTCATAGTTGATGGTTGTGGTAGTAGGATTGGGTGTTACCTTCGAAGCATCGACAGCCTGACCATCTATCTGCACGGCAGTAATCAGTTCACTGAGGTTAGTGCCAGCGGGTAGGGTTATGGTAGTAAACCCTTTGGCATCTGTTGCTGCTGCGTCGGAATAGGTTATGCCGTTGAGTGTAAACGTCATTCGTGCAGATAATGGCATCAAAGTTAGCCATAAGAGTGCGCAATACATTAAGGTCTTTTTGGCCATATTAGTTATAATATTCAGGTTGTTATACTTTGTGTGCAAAGGTAAAAAAAAATAATCAATAATCGTACTTTTAATGATAAGATTGCTGTTATTTCTAATGTTTTTTGTATTTTTCGTAACTTAATCGTATCTTTGCAAGCATGAAACGTGTTTTTGGACTTTTGTTTTTGATGTTGTTTGCGGTCGGTTGTATGGCTGCAAAGGGATGGCGCGTGGAGGCTGAGAAGGACGGCTACGTAAAGTGGTTGGACGACAGCGTGGCTGATATTCATGCGCCTGGCGGGTTGACGCTGTGGAATACTCAGAAGATGACGGGGAATGTCGTGATAGAATATGATGCCCGCATTGTGAGCGACGAAAGGGTGTCGGACCTGAACTGCTTCTGGATGGCATCGGGCGGTGCAAAGTCGGGACGCTTCGTAGATTACTACGCCCAGACAATGTACTACATGGGCTACGGCGGCAACTATAACAAGACAACACGTTTCCGCAGGTATAACGGTGACAGCAGAGGCATTGGGCAGCCGGAATACCGTCCAGCTATACTAAGGGAATACACCGACGAGGCGCACATGATAAAGCCCGACCATTGGTATCACATACGTTTGGAACAGATTGACGGCAGGGTGAGGTACATTATTGACGGCGAGTGCCTCGTGGATTTCATCGATTTGCATCCGCTGACGGAGGGTTTCTTTGGATTCAGGACGACATTGGCGCATGCGCAGCTAAAGAATTTTTCTTTCAGGCAACTGCCGAGTACCAGTTTTACAATTCATAATTCAAAATTCAAAATTCATAATTGCATATCCCTTCCGGAAGCGTATAAAAAACCACAAACCTTCGGCATACCATTCCTACAGGGAGAACTGGGGGCGAAGGAAAGCATACGCTGCGAGCAGCCTTCGGAGCAATGGAACCTTGCATACTGGCCTGACGGCAGTGTAAAGTGGAGGGCTATGACGATAGTGCCGAAGAAAAACGAAAACGCAAACGAAAACTTTTGGCTGGAGCAGGACGGCAGAATATTACCTGTCAAGAAGGTAACGGAAGAGTTTAAGGGCAAGATACGCAATGTGACGAAATACGAGGGCGACAACTTCGTCATGCGCCGCTATATATATAAAGGTAGCAACGAAGAGAAGTTTGTCATCACGCATTTCATTGACAGCGCGACGAACCACAACGGCCTGCAGTCATTAGCGCTGCGGTTTAAGGTTCCGATGAGCGGCAGGATGTACGACCGGAAGGTGGCATTCCTGACCGATTCCACACACGCTACTATGATGAGTGTAAAGCCGCTGATAGCACGCCGCCCCATATCATTGGATGACGACGGCAATCCGAAAGATGCCCTCAGCCGCCGCATGATAGAAAGCATTGCGGCGTGGGACGGCTTTCGTCTGTCGCAGTTGTCGCCAAACGGTTTTTCGGTTAGGAAGAGGGCAACGGACGTGAGTCCTTGGATTGGTACAACAGAAGGCCATCGTGCCCCTGGCGTGGTGGCTGTGGGAAACAAGGAGAGCAGCTATGCCTTCCACCTCGATGACTTCTGGCAGTCATATCCTTCGACGCTGCAGATAGATGACGCCCGCAGCGACAGTGCAACGGTGAGCCTTTATCTTTGGAGTCCCGAGGCGGAGGCAATGAACTTTGTGCACTATGACACCATTCCGCATACCCTGGAGGCGGCATACGAGGATGTGCAGCCCGGCATGAGTACGGCATACGGCATCGCCCGCACTTCGGTGGTGTATGTGTATAATTACGATGAACCGATAGACAGCCTCTGCCAGCATCTCGATGATGTGGCGGACCACAGGCAGTTCGTCATGCCGCGAGAGTATCTGCACAGCAAACGCGCCTTCGGAATATGGAGTCTCGACGACGGCAGCGACCTCGACAAGCAGTTGTATGACATCGCGGACTATTATTCCAAGGAGGTGGAGCGCAATGGTTGGTACGGCTACTTTAACTACGGTGATGTTATGCACTCTGGTCTGCCGACGGAAGAAGGCGTGCGGTGGTATTATGATGTGGGCGGCTTTGCGTGGGACAATACGGAACTCGGCACGCCTGCTATGCTGTGGTATGAATTCCTGCGCACAGGTTGTCCGAAGGTGTGGCAGATGGCTGTGGCGATGACGCGCCATAACAGCGAAGTGGATTGCTACCACATGGGTCCGCATAAAGGCCTTGGTACGCGTCATAATGTGCTGCACTGGGGATGCGGTGCGAAAGAGGCACGCATCTCGGAGGCTTTCTGGAACAGATTCCTTTACTACCTTACAGCAGACGAACGCATGGGTGACGTGATGCACGAGGTGGTGGATGCCGACCAACTACTTTACACCCTCGACCCGATGCGTCTGGCACAGCCGCGCAGCCCCGAGACACCATGTACGGCACCGGCACGACTGAGGATTGGTCCCGACTGGCTGGCGTATGCCTCGAACTGGTTTACGGAGTGGGAGAGGACGCAGAACACCAAATACCGTGACAAGATAGAACGCGGCATGGAGAGCATCAACGATCTGCCCCACGGCATCTTCTCTGGCCCGAAGGCGTTGGGCTACGACCCCGCAACGGGCATCATAACGTGGGAGGGTGACACAGCTATGCAGAACACCAACCACCTGCTGCCAATCATGGGCGGTTTTGAGATGATGGTAGAAATGATGCTGTCGATGCCGTTTGCGGACAGTAAGGAAAGCAAAGCAACGGCGGAGAAATGGCAGCAGACGTGGCTTGATATGTGTTGTGATTATAAAGAAAAGGCGTTGAAGATAAGTCAGAACAAATTCCGCATTCCGAGGTTGCAGGCCTATGCTTACTGGTTTACGGGAAAGGAGAAGTATCGTGACATCGTAAACAAAGACCTCCGCATCAGAATGCCGATACGCGCCACCAACGACGCCGCAACATTCACGCTGGACGCAATATTTTCAAAGGAAGTAATAGGAAAATGAGAGCAGTTATACAGAGGGTGCAGCATGCATCCGTTACCATAGAAGGAAAAGAGAAAAGCCGCATCGGGCAGGGAGTGCTGATACTCCTGGGCTGTGAGAATGCCGATACGAGTGAGGACATCAGCTGGCTGGCACACAAGATTGCCAACCTGCGCATCTTCGACGATGAGGCTGGAGTGATGAACAAGAGTCTTATTGACGTCGGCGGAGAGGTCCTCGTGGTGTCGCAGTTTACACTGTGGGCATCGTACAAGAAGGGCAACCGTCCCAGCTACCTGCGTGCAGGCAGCCATGAGGTGACGGCGCCGCTATACGAAGCCTTTGTGAAGGAGATGGAACGCGAGGCGGGCAAGCCTGTCATGACAGGAGAGTTCGGCGCAGAGATGAAAGTGGAACTGCTCAACGACGGACCCGTGACAATATGTATGGATACAAAGAATAAGGAGTAATTAGGAATGAGTAATTAGGAATGAGGAATGAGGAATGAGGAATTAACTCCTAACTCCTAACTCCAAACTCCTAACTAAAAATAAAAGTATGCGAATAGATATTATAACCGTATTGCCTGAGATGCTTGAGGGTTTTGTTACGACAAGCATTCTGGGACGTGCCCAGAGTAAGGGCCTAGCAGAGATACACATCCATAATCTGCGCGACTATACCGCCGACAAATGGCGTCGCGTTGATGACTATCCCTACGGCGGCAAGGCTGGTATGGTGATACAGTGTCAGCCTTTGGATGCGTGTATCTCGGCGCTGAAGGCTGAGAGACATTATGACGAGGTGATATTCACTGCCCCCGACGGCGAGAAGTTCGACCAGCCGATGGCGAACGACCTGAGCCTGAAGGAGAATATCATCATCATTTGCGGCCACTACAAAGGCATTGACTACCGCATCCGCGAACACCTCATCACGAAGGAGGTGAGCATCGGCGACTATGTCCTTACAGGTGGAGAACTGGCTGCCGCAGTTATGGCAGACAGCATCGTCCGCGTCATCCCCGGTGTGATTGGCGACGTGGAGAGTGCGCTGTCCGATTCTTTTCAGGACAACCTTCTGGAGCCTCCAGTATATACCCGTCCGGCGGAGTACCATCCCGTCTCCAATCCCGACGAGACATGGGGCATTCCCGACATCCTCCTCTCCGGCCACGAGGCGAAGATAAAGGAGTGGGAATTAGAACAGGCCTTAGAACGCACGAAACGCCTGAGACCGGACCTGTTGGAGTGAAGAGTGCTCGCGGGTCAACCGCGAAGCTGTCAAGACGATTTTTTACGCTCGCGGGTCAACCGCGACATTCTTTCATATTGTTTTTGCGTTTACGTGTATATAAAGCAAAGCAGGAACCGCGTAATTGCGATTCCTGCTTAAATATCGTTTTAAATCTTTGACCTGTACTCACTCCCTAACTGGGGAGAACTGGGGTGGGGCTTTACGAGAATTCCGGCTCTATCTGGTTGAGCATCTTTATTGTCGCCTTGATTGCAGCCTCTGTCTGGTCGGCGTCGAGGGCGCGGGTGCGGAGTACTCTACCGTCCTTCATGCGCCATGTTATCTGCGTCTGCACGAGAGCATCGGTGCGTCCGCCGGGAGGGATGGTGACGGTATAGTTCTCAAGCATAGGGAACGTGCGTCCCAGTGTCTCCTTATATATATAACGTAAGGCCTTCACGAAAGCATCGTACTGTCCGTCGCCGGAAGAGTCGGCCTCGTAGCGCTTGCCGTTGATGCTTATCTTTACGCAGGCATGGGGCTTCAGACCGTAAGAAAGGCTGACCATATAACCCTTCAGCTTCACCTTGTCTTCGGGAGCCGAATGCTTCAGCACGTCAGCCACGATGAATGGCAGGTCATCCTGTGTGACGAGGGCCTTGCGGTCGCCCAGTTCGGTGATGCGTTGTGTCACCTTTTTAGTCTGCTCAGGGGTGAGCACCAAACCCAGTTCCTGAAGATTCTTCTCGATATTCGCTTTGCCGGAATTTTTGCCGAGGGCATATTCGCGTTTTCGTCCGAAGCGTTCCGGAACGAGGGCGTTGCAATAGAGGTTGTGCTTGTTGTCGCCGTCGGCATGCACTCCTGCCACCTGTGTGAAGACGTTGTCGCCCACGATAGGCTGGTTAGGAGCAATCGTGACGCCGGAATATCCCTCAACAACCCGTGACACCTCGTTGAGCATATCCTCCTGAATGGATGTCGTGATGCCCAGCTGGTCGTGCAGCGATGCCTGAACAGAAGCGAGTGGGGCATTGCCGCAGCGTTCGCCCAGCCCATTGACAGTCACATGTACACCCTTCGCACCATTGCGGACGGCAGCCAGCGTGTTACCCACAGCGAGGTCGTAATCGTTGTGGGAATGGAAGTCGAAATGCTGGTCAGGAAAGCGTGTGGTGATATCCTTGAAGAACTGTCCCGTCTCTGTAGGTGTCAGCACTCCGAGCGTATCGGGGAGCATGAAACGCTTGATGCCGATGTTGCTCAGCGATTCTATCATATGATACACATAGTCGGCATTGTTGCGCATACCGTTGCTCCAGTCCTCAAGGTATATGTTGACGCTGAGGCCAGCCTCCTGCGCCATTGCCACATTAGCCTTGATGTCGGCAATGTGTTCGTCAGGCGTCTTTGAGAGCTGGTGGACGCAATGGTTTTCAGACCCCTTTGTCAGCATATTGATAACCTTGCCGCCGCAGTCGGTAATCCACTTGATGGACTTTCCGTTGTCAACAAATCCCAATACCTCGATGCTGTCGAGAGCATCAGGCCTGCCACCATCTTCTACGGGAGCAGATGACAGCTGCTGGGCATAACGGCATATCATAGTGACGGCTTCCTTCTCGCCTTCCGAAACGCGTGCTGAGGCAACCTCAAGGCGATCGACCTTGACGTCTTTAAGCAGCAGACGTGCTATGCTCAGCTTCTCGTGAGGCAAAAAGGACACTCCGTTGGTCTGTTCGCCATCACGGAGTGTTGAGTCGAGTATTTCGATATAATTGAACATTGAACATTGAAATTTTTTCCTCCCCTCGGGGAGATCGGGAGGGGGTGTATTTATTTCTTCTCCTCCCAAGCAACAGTCTTGTCCTGATTCTCAAGCAGGAAGTCGATGTCGTCGAGGGCATTCATCAGACAGTATTTCTTGTAGCCGTTGATTTCAAACTTCTCGCTCTTGCCTGTTGCCTCGTTGGTAACAGTCTGGTTTGGCACATCTACTGTCACAACAGTCTGAGGGTTGCTCTTGATGCTTGCAAAGAGTTCTGCCTGGAATTCCGGTGTTACGATGACGGGCAGCACGAAACAGTTGAGGAGGTTGTTGCGGTGGATATCAGCAAATGATGAAGATATAACCACACGAACGCCATATCCTGCTATTGCCCATGCAGCATGCTCACGAGAAGAACCGGAGCCCCAGTTCTTACCGCCAACGATGATTTCGTGAACACCCTCATGAGGTGCCTCGCTGTATTCAGGCTGGTTCATGACGAAATCAGCTACAGGCTTGTCGTTAGCATCGTAACGCAGGTCGTGCATGAAAGCTTCACCAAAAAACTTCGGATCACGTGTGGTGAATGCCAGATAGCGTGCTGGGATGATGAGATCCGTATTACAGTTGTCAATCTCGATAGGAATACAAGTTGACTTGATTATGTTGAATTTCTGTTTTGCCATTTTACTCTAAATCTTTAAACTTTAAACTTTGAACTTTAAACTTTAAATCTTCCTCGGGTCAGTAATGACACCTGTTATAGCACTTGCAGCAACTGTCAGCGGACTTGCAAGGATGGTGCGGGCACCAGGTCCCTGACGTCCTACGAAGTTACGGTTGGAAGTAGAGATAGACAGCTTTCCTGCAGGCACTTTGTCAGGATTCATTGCCAGACAAGCAGAGCATGATGGCAGACGCAGTTCGAAACCAGCCTCCTCAAGAATCTTGTCAATGCCTTCGTCGATAATCTGCTGGCGTACGAGCCAAGAACCAGGAACGAGCCAAGCTACAACATTGTCAGCCTTCTTCTTACCTTTTACTATTGATGCGAAAGCGCGGAAATCTTCTATGCGACCATTGGTACAAGCACCGAGGAATACATAATCCACAGGCTTGCCCTCCAGCTTCTCACCCGGAGCAAACTGCATATAGTCGAGCTGGCTCTTCAGCTGTGCAGCCTCTTCTGCAGAAACAGAATCAAGAGTCGGTACAGTACCGTCGATAGCGATGCCGGCACCAGGGTTTGTGCCGTATGTGATGCGTGGAGCAATGTCCTCAGCCTTATATGTCACCTCTTTGTCAAATACTGCATTGTCGTCACTCTTCAGGGTCTTCCAATAAGCAACAGCCTTATCCCAAGCCTCACCCTTTGGAGCATACTCGCGGCCCTTGAGGTAAGCAAATGTTGTCTCGTCAGGAGCGATGATACCAGCTCTTGAACCCATCTCGATAGAAAGGTTAGAGAGAGTCAGACGTCCCTCCATACTCATATTACGGATGGTAGAACCGGCATATTCCACAACATATCCTGTAGCACCAGAAGTCGTCATCTGTGCCATGATATAGAGAGCCACATCCTTTGCTGTTACACCCTTCTGCAGCTCACCATCGATGTTGATACGCATAGACTTTGGCTTTGACTGCAGAATAGTCTGCGATGCCAATACCTGTGCCACCTCAGATGTACCGATACCCATAGCGAGAGCACCGACAGCACCGTGTGTAGAAGTGTGTGAGTCGCCGCAGACTATTGTCATACCAGGCAGAGAAAGACCCTTCTCAGGACCAACGACGTGGATGATACCATTATCCTTCGTACCCATTGTGAAGTGCTTGATGCCAAACTCTTCGCAGTTAGCCTTCAGAGTGTCAACCTGCTTCTTGCCGATAGGGTCATCGATGTGGTCCTGCTGGTCAGAAGGAGTGTTGTGGTCAGGCATTGCTATCACGTGGTCAGGACGGAATACCTTGATACCTTTGTCACGAAGAGTGTCGAAAGCCTGTGGCGATGTCACCTCGTGGGCATAAAGCCTGTCAATATACAGTTGTGTGGGACCGTCTTCCACCACCTGAACGATGTGTGAATCCCAGATTTTGTCAAAAAGTGTGTTCATTATATTTTTGCGACTTTAAATTTGTTTATACAATCGATATATGCCTCCACTGATGCCGTTACGATATCCGTGTTAGAGCCGAATCCGTAGTAACGGGTGCCTTCGTGCTCTACCTGCATGTGAACCTTACACAGGTCGTCAGAACCCTTGTTGATAGCCTGAATGGTCAGCTCCTTCAGCTCCATCTCGCGGTGGATGATATTCTTCAGAGCCTTGATAGAAGCATCCACAGGACCATTACCAGTAGCGGCTGCCTCAAATAGCTCGTTAGCAATCTTCAACTTGATAGCAGCGATAGGAGTAACGCCCTTACCAGATGTAACCTGCAGCGATTCGAGCTTCACGTGGTTCTCACTGGTGTCAGCGCTGACGCCAGCCAGTACGAGCAGGTCTTCGTCACCAAGCTGCTTCTTCTTGTCGGCCATCTCAAGGAATTTCTCGTAAGTCTTGTCGAGGTGCTCCTGATCCATTTCGATACCCAGCACAGAGAGACGATGCTTTAAGGCAGCACGTCCAGAACGGGCTGTGAGTACGATGCTGTTTTCGTCGATACCAACATCCTTTGGATCCATGATTTCGTATGTGGTAACATTCTTCAGTACGCCATCCTGATGGATACCGGAAGAGTGTGCGAAGGCGTTCTTTCCTACGACAGCCTTGTTTGGCTGAACAGGCATATTCATCAGCGTGCTCACCATACGGCTTGTAGGCCATATCTTCTGGGTGTTGATATTTGTCTCGATGCCCAGGTCCGGGTGAGTCTTGAATATCATTGCAATCTCCTCGAGTGAGGTATTGCCGGCACGCTCGCCGATACCGTTGATGGTAACCTCTACCTGACGTGCTCCGCCAAGCACACCTGCTACGGTGTTTGCTGTTGCCATACCCAAGTCGTTGTGGCAGTGGGTAGAGAGGATACTCTTTCCTGCTGCAAAGGCATCAACATGCTCATAGAGGTATTTTATCTTCTCATTATATTCATTTGGAAGACGGAAACCTGTTGTGTCAGGAATGTTGCAGACGGTAGCACCAGCCTTTGTTACAGCGTCGATAACTCTTGCGAGATATTCGTTGTCTGTACGACCAGCATCCTCTGCATAGAACTCTACGTCCTCAACATACTTCTTTGCATACTTTACTGCTGCTACGGCACGCTCAATGATTTCCTCACGGTTAGAGTTGAACTTATATTTGATATGCGAATCAGAAGTTCCGATACCTGTGTGGATACGCTTGTGCTTAGCATACTTTAGAGATTCTGCAGCGCAATCTATGTCTTTCTCAACGGCACGTGTAAGGGCGCATATTGTTGGCCATGTAACAGCCTTTGAGATTTCAATCACTGAGTTGAAGTCACCTGGGGAGCTTATAGGGAAGCCAGCCTCGATGATGTCAACGCCTAACTGTTCCAACTGCTTTGCCACCTGAATCTTTTCTACTGTATTCAGCTGACATCCTGGAACCTGTTCACCATCTCTCAGAGTGGTGTCGAAAATATATAATCTATCTGCCATAATTAAAATGTATTATTTTGCTCCTGGGGCAGCATCGTTACCTGCTGCTGTTTGTGTTTTCTTTTGAACTGTTTCTTTCTTGTTAATTGTTATTTTTACACCATCCTTTGGAAGATATTCCTTGTGCAGTTCAGCGATGACTGGTTTTGTCTTTCCGCTTACTACAGGCTTCTTAGGACCTGTGATGTCATAAACCTTTATCTCGTTCTGCCCCTTCTTCAACCAGCATCCCGGTAGGAATAGTGTCTGCTGCGGACCGACATTCCAGAAACGTCCGATGTTATGTCCGTTGACGAATACCATACCCTTGCCCCATGAACTCATGTCGAGGTATGTGTCGCCCACCTTGCTGACAGTGAATGTTCCCTCGTAGTTATATGTTGTCTCTGCAGGGAAGAGGTATATCTTCCAATCCTTCAGGTTGTAGGTCACCTCGTGCTGTCCGGCCTTTGCAAAAACCTCAACAGACTTTGTGATACCCTTAGGATCTTTTATCTCTTTTGAATAGTTGATGCGTCCCATTGCCTCTACGAAGATAGATAGTTTTTCACCTTCTGCTACATCTTCTTTTATCAACAACGTGTTCTCATTGTTGCTGCCACGATACAGTTCACCGATTTTCTTCTTTCCAATGCAGACGATAGCATAGTCGGCAACATTGTTGATGCGGATGTAAGAATTAGCCTTTACTGCAGGCATCGTGGTGGTGTACATGATGCTTCCGTAACCCATATTGAACTGCTCCATTGACTGAATGTCCTGTGACTCTATTGCAGGCTTAGCCATTATCTCGTCAACAGGTGTTGAGACAGCCTTCAGCGTTATCTCTGGGAAGGAAACGACTGGCAACGCCTTTGGTACTGCTGGCAATTTGGTGTCAGAATATTTCTGAAGCAGCTCGCGCAACTCATAATACTTTGGTGTTGCAGCGCCCTGTTCGTCTATCGGTGCATCATAGTCATAGCTGGTGCAGTCGGGCTGATAGCCTGGTACATTAGAGCCGGCCCAGTGTCCGAAGCTCGTTCCGCCGTGTGTCATATACAGTGAGAACGAAATGCCATTCTCAAGCATAGTGCCGATACCCTTCACCATAGCGTCTGCAGGACGTGTCTCGTGGGCGCGGCCCCAGCCGTCAAACCATCCGCTCCAATATTCTGAACACATCATCGGAGTATCAGGACGCAGTTGCTTAACCTTCTTGAACTGGTCCAATACGTTGGCACCAGTGCCGAAGTTCATTGTCCACAGTAGGTCGGGTAGGGCATTCTGCTCAAAGTTGCTTGACCAGTCACACTGGAACAATGTTGTCTTATCGAAACCGACAGAGCGCAGGCAGTCGCGTATCTCGCTAACATAAGGCTTGTTAGTGTCGTAAGAACCATATTCGTTCTCTACCTGTACCATGATGATAGGTCCGCCATTCTGTATTGTCAGTGGCGCTAATTGCTTACCCACCTCTGCCTCAAATGCCTTTACGCGATTGAGGAATGCAGGGTCCTGTGTACGCAGCTGGATGTCCTTGTTCTTTAGGAGCCACCAAGGCAGACCTCCCATTTCCCATTCAGCGCAGACGTATGGTCCGGGGCGTACAATAACGTACATGCCATTCTTCTGGCATAGCTTTACGAAGTCTGCTACGTTTCTGTCGCCACTCCAGTTAAAGTTGCCCTCTGTCTCCTCGTGGTAGTTCCAGAAGATGTAAATGCAGATGGTGTTCATACCAAGAGCCTTACACATCTTGATGCGGTGCTCCCAATAAGGCTGTGGAATACGGGCGTAATGCAACTCTGCAGCTTTTACGATAAAAGGCTTGCCATTAAGCAGAAAAGTTCCCTTACCTGCCTCGAAAGTACCTCCCTTTGCCATCATTACTACTGATAGCAACAAAGCCGTAATTGTCAAGAAGAATTTCTTTTTCATATGCGTGTACGTTATAAATGATATTGAGCCGCAAAATTAAAAAAAAAATCCCAAAAAAACAAGAAAATACAATTTTTTTATTACTTTTGCAGCCATTAAACGTATTTTTACCATATTTCTGTTAGTCTTTCTGGCATTATATGCTATGGCTGGTAAAGACGATTCGGTTATTGTGCGCCATAATATGGTGTATGAAAAGGTTCGTATGGCTTTAAATGACCTTGATGTTTTTGGCAACGACAGAAAATATGTGAAGAAATATGCTTGGTTGCGGGAATTTGTAGAGAAGTGTGACCTCAACAACAAAATAATCCTCCCCCTTATTGTTGAGGAACAGGTGAAGGATGTCTATACCGATACTCTTGAGAAGAAGCGTCGTACCGTTATTAAGGGCATTCGTCGTTCTGGCCTCAATGACATTTTTGATACTGGACAGATAATCAGTGTCGTCATGGGTGATATCTTTGTCGATGTCGATGTGCGTGATGAGCAGATGCGTTTTATCGGACGACGCTTCTATTCTCCTATCTCCCCCAAGAATGCTTCGCACTATAATATCAGAATGGTGGAGGTGAATGATACCACTGTGACATACAGTTTCTCTCCCAAAGACCGTTTCGATACTGGTTTTGTAGGTACTATGGTACTCTCCAACGACTCTACCCATCAGGTACGTTATATCCGTATGGGATTGCCTTATAAGTCGATGGTAAACTATATTGATACCCTCGATATCCGTCAGGAGTTTAAGAAGTTGGTGGTAAAGAAGGATTCCGTCACTCGTGACCTGTGGGTACTTGACAAGAGTTCTGTTTTGGCAGAACTGTCCCTTGTCCCATCTCTTGGCAGAGCTGTCTTTACCCGTGAAGAGACATTCTATAATCACGAGCTGACTAAGGTGCCGGCAAAGTTGATGAAAGGCAAAACGCCTGAAAAAACTACTATGGAACCAAAGGCGGAGTATCGTGACACTACCTTCTGGCGTCAGATGGTACATGCCAAGGATGCTGGTGGTAGCGGACAAAAACGTCATGATATCTTCAGACGATTGTTGGGATATGCTATGGATATAAAGTTCTTGCGACCCTTTGCCTGGCTTACGAAGGCTCTCATAGACAACTATATCCCTACTTCTACACCCAGCTACTTCGATATAGGTCCAGTAACGTCGCTCATTTCCCGCAATCAGGTTGATAAGTTCCGCCTGCGCTTTGGCGGCCAGACAACAGCAAACCTCGATAAGCATTGGTTCTTTGGGGGATATTATGCCTATGGATTCAAATATAAAAAGCATTACTATGACGCAAAGGTCTTGTATTCCTTGAATCCCAAGCATTACTCATCAGAGGAATTTCCTCGTCGCTACATCTCTTTTGAGTCCAACTACGACATCTGTTACCTCAACGACCGTAACATTCATAACATCAACAAGGATAATATCTTCCATTCCTTTAAGTGGGATACTGACAGTAAGATGATATTCTATAACCAGCAGCGTCTTTCCTTTATCTATGAAACCGATAACGGCTGGCGTCTGACTCCAAGTATCCAACATGATATAGACGAGGCAACAGGAATGCTGGTCTTTAAGCCTCTCTCAGAATGGAACGGAAAAGACTCTGCTGATGTAAGGTCTATACATCATGGAAAGATACACATTACCGAATTGCATTTAGGAGTGGAATATTCCCCAGGAGCAAAATATTACAATACACGTTACAGACAAATGCCTGTCAATGACGAGGTGCCTGTATTTGGTCTTATGCATACCTGGGGCGTTAAGAATTTTCTTGGCGGACAGTATAACCACCATTCTACAGAATTCAGTGTCTATAAGCGTCTGTTCCTTGGTTCGTGGGGATTCCAGAACTTCAACTTTAAGTGTGGTGCCGAATGGTGTAAGGTACCTTATCCGCTACTTCTTTCTCCTGCCTCAAACCTCTCGTATGTCTCTGACGACAATTCCTTCCGCCTATGTAGTACAGCCGAGTTTGTCAACGATAGGTTTATACAATTCCTGTGGTCGTGGGAGATGAATGGTAAGATATTCAATCTCATACCCTATGTACGCAAGTTTAAGTTGCGTGAGTATATAGGTATCAGAGCTTATTGGGGTTGGCTCACCTCCAAGAACGACCCTCGTCTGCCGCAGAATGCCAATAGCGACATACTGATGGCCTTCTGTAAGAAGATGTACACCCTCGACAGAGGAAAACCATATTTGGAAGGTGTCATAGGAATACACAATATTATAAACATCTTTAATATAGATTATGTGTACCGCTTTGACTATATGCACTTTGGCGATACCCGCCGCTCAGGCATACGATTCTCAGCAAGGTTTACGTTCTAAACATTGAACTAAGTATTGACCTTTGACATAAAAAAGACCAAAGCATTGTTGCTCTGGTCTTTTTTTGTGCGCCTGACAGGACTCGAACCTGCACATCGTGAGACATTAGATCCTAAGTCTAACGCGTCTACCAATTTCGCCACAGGCGCAACGTTTTTTTCAAAATGCTGTGCAAAGGTACGATTAAATTATGAGAAATGCAAGAAAAAGCAAAAAAAAATGCTTTTTATTGACATTTCCATAGTGCAGTACCTTCGACCGACAGGCCAGAGGTACGAAAAATCTGATTATTTTTATTGTTTTGGAAAAAAAAGTACAGAAAAATTTGCGTAATAGCAGAAAAAATACTACTTTTGCACCCGCTAAATCGCTAAAAGGTTTATCCACTGTTGATTTTGGTGCGTTGGATGAGCGGTTTAGTCTCCGGTCTGCAAAACCGGCCAGGGCGGTTCGACTCCGCCACGCACCTCAAAGGAAAAGGGACTCAATCGGGTCCCTTTTCTTGTTTTATTTTCGTCTTGCCCTGAGCCTGTCGAAGGGTTATCGTCCTTCGTACGAAGTCTTTTAGTCTTCCGTCTTTGCTACCCATACCTTGTGCGAGCCAGCGCCTTTGGCTTTTATGCCAGACTTTGGGTCGACAACGAGTTTTGATAGTTCTCTTGATGCTGTGCTATAGTTCATCTTGTTAAGGTTTGCATAATCCTGTAATCCTATTGAGCCGTGTTTCTTGATATATTGAAGTGCTCGTTTCCGACGCTCCTCCAGAGTATATGGGGAAGGCTTGGCAACGGCTTCTTCTGAGCATTCGAAAGAACTCTCCCTATTGATTTTATTCACCAGTTTCTTGTCCACCCTGAAGTGTATGCCTTTGGCCCTTACATGATTGTATTTCTTCTTGGTACCAGCCTTTTTCTCTTCCTTTGTATCCTTGCTTTCGTCCTTCTTGTCGTTAAATTCCAGCGCAAGCGAGAATACCCCAATATTGTCAATTTTCAAGGAATGTCCCATAGGCAGATATGTCATCATCACTTCTGCTAATGTGTCCAGCACACCTCTGACAGTACCTGGACTGAAGGCTGGCGAATACTTGTTTACGAGTTCTACTACCTTCTCATAGTCAAACTCGTTATATACTTGCATTTTTGGGAATTTCCTTCCCTTCTTGCCGTTGCCCATATCGGCAACCATTTCCTTAATGACGTAATTTCCCATACTACTAATACTATTTTATATTTCAAACTTTGCAACTTGAATTGCAAACTTTGCAACTTGAATTGCTAACTTAGCAACTTAGATTGCAAACTTTGCAATTGAAACTCGCTGTAAAGGTACGACAAAGTTTTGAGAAATGCAAGTAAAAAAGAAAAAAAACTTCCCTTTTTGTTTGGTGTTTTGCTCACTTATTCGTACTTTTGCATGCCTCAATTTAAATAATATGAGAATTTATATATGAAGAAAATTTTACTTTCGCTTCTCATGCTGCTTGTGGCAAGCATAGGGTGGGCTGATCCAGGACGATATACCAGTCCGTCATTTCCTGGAGGTACTAAAGCATTGCTTGATTACATTTCAGAAAATACCGTATATCCGGAAGAAGCAAGGAAACAGAATCTTAGTGGGCGAGTCGTTTTAACTTTTTATATAGAGGAAGACGGCTCTGTTTCGAATGTCAAAGTGCTTAAATCTGTTCATCCCCTGCTTGACAATGAGGCTGTAAGAGTCGTTTCGTCCATGCCTAAATGGACGCCAGGCACTAAGGATGAAAGACCTGTCCGGCAACGCATGGGTTTACCTATAACCTTTGGTGGTAAAGGGACAGCGACAAAGCAAACAATGTCCGCCAGCAGTGAGCCTCTCCCTGAAGTGATTGCTGATGATAGGGCTGAGTTAGATTCGTCTGTCGTTTCATCAAAATATGTATTTCCGGAGGATGTGAAACCCCTCATAAGAACTCAATGGGGACAGCATTTTCCATTCAATCTGCTATGCCCCGAGACAGACAAAAGCAATGAAGAGAACCCATACAAACTGGCTGGCTGTGGTCCTGTGGCTATGGCGCAGGTGGTAAACTATCACCGCTATCCGTCGATGAGCCCTGATGGGGAGTATAAATATGAATGGGATATGATGTTCAACACGTTGAATGCTAATGTGTCGAAGAAGGGAATTGTGGCTGTCGCAAAGCTGATAAGCGATTGTGGAATATCTTCTTTCACAGAATATGGGGACGATTGGAGCAGTACTTACCTTGATTTTATCATGGGTGCATTGAAACGTCTGTTCGGATATAGCAACAATATGAGCATCTATAATCGTGCCGATTTCTTAACCCCCAAGCGAGACAGCCTGTATCGACAGCTTATCTTCTCGGAACTGAAAGCTGGAAGGCCTGTCCTATACAGAGGAACAAGCAAGAAGGGAGACGGACATCTGTTTATCATTGATGGATGTAAGAAGGACAAGGTGCATGTTAACATGGGGTGGGCTGGCGAAAACAACGGCTACTATGATTTAAGCGACTTAGGAGGCTATGTTGACCAACATTGGATGCTGATTGATGTGGCTGACAGCAGTTATCAGGCAACAACGAAAGAGGTTACCATAAACGATGCCGGCTCACTCGTAAAACTTCTCACTCCAGAAGAGCGGCTTACTACCCGTCACATAAAACTGAAAGGAAAGATGAATGGCATAGACTTCTTTACTCTTCGGGAAATGCTGAAAAAAGGTCTGCTCCGCACTGTAGATATGGAAGAGGTAGAGATGGAGACGTTGCCTGATACGGCATTTTCTTTCTGCCACTATCTGTCCCACTTCGTAGCACCGAGAACATTGAAACGAATAGGAAATCAATCCTTTTTTCATTGCAGCAATCTTAACTATGCAGTATTCCATGATGGCCTGCAAGAGGTAGGGAACGGAGCTTTTATCGGATGCAGAAATCTTCTTGCTGTGAGGTTGCCGGAAACAACAACCAGGATAGGATTTAATGCCTACACATCATGCAATACTCTTCTTTCTGTCACTATTCCTGAAGGTGTGTCGGAGATAGGTAATTATGCCTTCTCCTATTGTCAGCATCTCTATGCTATCAACCTGCCTAAATCCCTGCGAAAGATGGGTAAGGAGGTCTTCAGAAATTGTGATCGACTGAAATACATCCGCCTGGATTCAGAAAATCCTTATTTTACAGTTAATGAGAAAAAGGAACTTGTCCAGACAGGAAAATGAGGAAATGAAGAAAGAGACTTCTGTATGCTCAAAGAATTGTTTATAACTTCAAAAATATTTTTTTGTTGTGATATGATTGTTTTTTGATACATTTTTATTATTTTTGCAACGGAAATATTTTTTGAAAGCGTTATAAATCATGGCTATATATATTATAATAGGTGTAGTGATAGGCTGCTGCATAGGTGGTGTTATAGCATATCTAATGATGAAAGGTCAGAGGGATGTGCTGCAGGAACGTGTGCTGAATACAGAAAAGCAGTGTGAGGAGCAGAAGGCGTTTCATGCTTCGCAGCTGGAGGCGTTGAAACAACAGCAGAAGGAACAGTTGGAGCTGCAGATGAATATTGTGAAGGAACAGATGAATACTGCTTCTGAGAAGATTCTGAAGGAACGCTCCGAACAGCTGACAGAAAAGAATAAGGAGTCGCTGGCAGCAATTCTCAATCCCCTGAAGGAGGATATAGTACACATGAAGGATGCTGTTGAAAAAAGCGGACAGCAGAATAAGGAGACGATGGTGCGACTGGATGCTACCATAAAACACTCCATAGAACAGAGTAAAGAAATTGGTGACAGGGCAGACAAACTGGCTCAGGCGCTGACGGGAGAGAATAAGACACAAGGTAACTTCGGAGAGTTGCGACTGAAACAGCTTCTGGAGGATATGGGACTTGAAGAGGGGGTGCAGTTTGAAGAACAGACCACTATGCGCGATGCTGCGGGAAATACTCTGTATGACGAAGAGGAGGGACACAGAATGGTGCCTGACGTGATCTTGCATTTCCCCGATAAGCGTGATGTCATCATCGACTCAAAGATGTCATTGAAGGCCTTTGGCGACTACCATAATGCACAGACGGAGGAGGAGCGACAGAATGCTCTCATGAGACACATCGTCTCAATGAGAAATCATGTCAACGAACTGTCACGAAAGAACTATAGTGCATACATCAAGGAGGGAAGGGGGAAACTGGACTTTGTAATGATGTATGTTTTCTCAGAGAATGCTTTGCAGCTGGCCCTTTATAACGAGCCGGGATTATGGAAAGAGGCATACGATAAAGGTGTCATCATTGCCGGCAGTCAGAATCTGTATATGATGCTGAGAGTGTTGGAGATGACTTGGAGACAGGTGAAGCAGATTGAAAATCAGGAGAATATCATAAAAGCTGCTGACGAGGTGGTAAATCGTGTGCAGATGTTTTATGAGAGATTCCAAAAGGTTGACGAGATGCTTGATAAGACGACGAAGGCTTTTGAGGATATGAAGAATATCAGCGGACCTTCTGGGCCAAGCATTGAGGTGGCTGCAAAGAAACTCGTGAAATTCGGGGCAAAAGAGAATCCCAAACGAAAATACCGTCTTAAAAACGAAAACCAAAACGAAAACCAAAACGAAAACGGACTTCTCACCTCTGACCTCTAACCTCTCACCTTTCACCTGTCACCTTTCACCTCTCACCTCTAACCTCTCACCTCTGACCTCTAACCTCTATTGAGGCATTATCTTCTTGAGCAGTTTAACGGCTTCGGTAACGTTTGGAATGCATTTTATTACGAGGCGGTTGTTGCTGCCCACTTTCTTGAAGTCGCATTGCTGCGGATGCCTGCCGACATAGTTCAGGATGGCGTCAAAAAAACGGCTCTGGTAGAAGACACTGCTCTCATTGCTGACAAACTGCATCTGCATGAGATGCTGTTTGAGGATGAGTTTTTCGCATCCAAGCCTTCTTCCTAAACGTCTTAACATTACTACCATCAACAATTCTTCTCCTTCTGGCGGCATAGGACCAAAACGGTCTTCCATACGCTTGCGATATGCCTCAAGGTCGCTATCGGTTTCGATATTGTCCAACTCTCTATATAATATCATTCTCTCGCTACTTCCCGGAACATAATAATCAGGGAAATACATCTGCAGGTCACTCTCAATGGTGCAGTCATCAACAAAGTCCTCACCAGAGAGATTTTCACCTTCTTCAAGCTGCTCTTTATAGAGGTCTTGGAACTCGTCATTCTTCAGTTCGTTGACAGCCTGCGAAAGGATTTTCTGATATGTCTCATATCCCAAATCTTCCATAAATCCCGATTGCTCTGCGCCCAGCAGATTACCTGCTCCGCGAATGTCCAAATCCTGCATTGCCAACGAGAATCCGCTACCAAGGTCGGCAAAGGTCTCAAGAGCCTCCAAGCGTCTGCGGCTCTCTGTCGGCAGATATGCCAAAGGTGGAGCGAGGAGATAGCAGAAAGCCTTCCTGTTGCTGCGTCCCACGCGGCCACGCATCTGGTGGAGGTCGCTGAGGCCAAAGTGGTTGGCATCATTAATGATGATGGTGTTGGCGTTCGGGATGTCGATACCATTTTCTACTATGGTGGTGGAGAGGAGAACGTCGTACTCGTAGTTTATGAAACCCACTATAATTTTCTCTAATTCCTCTGGCTTCATCTGTCCATGTCCGACAGCAATGCGGCAGTCGGGGATATGACGTTCTATTATCTCACGCATCTTGTCGAGAGTAGCGATGCGGTTGCAGACGAAATAGACCTGTCCGTCACGGGACATCTCGAAATTGATGGCATCAGCAACCAATTCGGCAGAGAATGTAGCCACCTGAGTATCGATAGGCTGACGATTGGGTGGGGGAGTACGCATAATACTCATATCGCGGGCTCCCATCAGTGAGAACTGCAGGGTTCGCGGAATAGGGGTTGCAGACATAGTAAGAGTATCGACATTACTCTTCAGCTGACGCAGTTTTTCTTTTGTGGAAACGCCAAATTTCTGCTCTTCGTCAATGATGAGCAATCCGAGGTCTTTCCATTTTACATTCTTGGTCAGCATGCGATGGGTTCCTATGAGGATGTCAATCTCGCCACTCTCGAGCTTTTCGAGTAGTTCCTTCGTCTGTTTTGATGTGCGGGCTCTGGAGAGATAATCCACCTTTACAGGCATATTCTGCAACCTCTTGGAGAATGTCTTGAAGTGCTGCAGGGCAAGCACTGTTGTAGGCACCAACACAGCTACCTGCTTGCCGTCGTTGGCGGCTTTGAAGGAAGCTCGGATAGCCACTTCCGTCTTACCAAATCCTACATCGCCGCAGATAAGCCTGTCCATAGGACGAGCCTTCTCCATATCCTGCTTTACCTCCTGTGTCGCCTTCATTTGGTCGGGGGTGTCTTCGTAAAGGAAAGAGCCCTCCAATTCGTGCTGCAGATATGTATCGGCAGAGAAAGCAAAACCCTTCTCGTGACGACGTTTTGCGTAGAGTTTAATGAGGTCTCGGGCAATGTCTTTTATTCGTGTCTTCGCACGTTCCTTGATGCGTTCCCAAGCCCCTGTGCCGAGGGCACTCAGACGTGGTGGTTCACCAGTGTCAGAACGTCGGTATTTGCTAATCTTATATAAAGAATGTATGGAGACATCTACCTTGTCATTCTTCTGGTAGATGATGCGGATGACTTCCTGATATCCCTGTGTAACGGTGCCGTCGGCATTTCTTGTTGTAGTAGGCACTCTGACAAGACCTGCAAACTTACCGATACCAAAATCTACATGCACTATGAAGTCGCCAGGCTCCATCTCCTGCAGTTCCTTCATTGTGAGAGCCATCTTACCCCTCTTGGCACTCTGGCCTTGAAGCTGGTATTTGTGGAAGCGCTCGAATATCTGGTGGTCGGTAAGGAGGACCATCTTCATGCTGTCATCGATATATCCCTCATGAATGGTTCCCTTAACGGGAGTAGGAAGGGTGGCAGCGACAATGGAGTTTTTGAGAATCTCCGAAAGACGTTCCTGCTGCTTGTCACTGTCGGACAGAATGTAGGTCTTGTATCCCTTTACCTGATATTCGTTTATGGTTTCTGCCAACAATTCGAAATTCTTGTGAAACAGCGGTTGTGGCTGACAGGAAAAAGAAATATTTGCTGACTCTTCTGTCTTTGAAGATAATTCTATCCAACGGAACTTCTTGACATTCTTTTCAAACTCCGTTGCCCGGATAAGGTTCAGTTCTGCTGTCAACTCACGCATAATCTCTGCTTTGTCCGCTTCTGGGGCAGCTGTAAGCCTGTCGGAGAGAGCCTGCTTGGAGAAACCGTCTTTATAGATGTAGTCGATGGCATCTGTCACATACCCCATATCGTGAGTGACGATGATGGTATCATCAGGGAGCAGGTTGAGGAAGGGAATCTTTGGCGATTGGGAACGGGAAATCTCGGGTACTATATCAATCTTGTCCAACGGCTCAATAGATAGTTGACTCTCAACATTGAAGGTACGAAGGGTGTCAATCTCGTTGTCAAAGAAATCTATGCGGAAAGGGTCGTCATTGCTGTAGGAATAGATATCGATGATGCTACCTCTGACAGCATACTGACCAGGCTCATAGACATAATCCTGCATTTGAAACCCCAGTTCCTGTAGCTGTTTCTCCAGTTCTGTCGGTGGTATCTCCTGTCCCTTCCGAAGGGCGATGTGGCGGCTGTCGAGATCCTGCTGGCTGATAACGAGTTCTGACAATGCAGCAGGGTAGGTTATAATCTTCAGCGGAACTTTTGCCTCTTCCGATAAACGGGTGAGCACTTCTGTTCTCAATATGGAAGAAGAAGCGTCACGTTGTCCGAACTTTACTGCGCGCTTATATGACGAGGGAAAGAATATGACATTATCGTCATTCATATTCCTCAGGTCTTGGTAGAGGTAGCCAGCCTCGTCGGCATCCCTCATGATAAAGAGAATGTTGTGCTGCTGCTTGGAAAAATGCAAGGCAATAGAACTCTGCGTAAGACCGCTTATAGCCGCCTTGCGTACATTGTTTTTCTTTAGTAGTGATGCCAAAGCCTTACCCGAAGTTCCCTTGGCATAAAGAGACGATAGTTCGCTCAGTAACATTTTCAGCGTGCAAAGATACAAAAAAGAAACGGAGTGAAGAATATGAAGAGGAAAAAATGCAAAAAAAACTTAATAATTTTGGTAAACAATGCAGAAGACGTTCTTGTTTGAGATATTTTTACTACCTTTGCAACAATGGCGGTAAAACGTCACAAATATCAATACAATACTACAGAATATAGTTAATTAATAATTGTTTAATCTAAACAACACCAAAATTTATGTCACAAAAAAGAGTTTATACCTTCGGCAACGGACAGGCAGAGGGTAATGCGCAGATGCGCGAAGCACTTGGTGGTAAGGGTGCAAACTTGGCAGAGATGAACCTCATCGGTGTGCCAGTGCCTCCAGGTTTTACTATCACTACTGATACTTGTAATGAGTATTATGAAGTTGGTCAGGACAAAATCGTAGAATTGCTCAATGACGATGTTATGGCTGCTGTAAAGCACGTCGAGACATTGATGAACTGCAAATTCGGAGATCCTGCAAACCCACTGCTTGTCAGCGTACGTTCTGGTGCTCGTGCATCAATGCCTGGTATGATGGATACTATCCTCAACCTCGGTCTTAACGACGTTGTTGCAGAGGGAATGTGTAAGAAGACAAATAACCCTCACTTCGTTTATGACTCATATCGTCGTTTCGTACAGATGTACGGTGACGTCGTTCTCGGTATGAAGCCAGTAAACAAAGAGGATATCGACCCATTCGAGAAGATTATCGAAGAGGTTAAGAAAGAGCAGGGTGTAACACTCGATAAGGATCTGAGCGTAGAGTCTCTGAAGAAGCTTGTTGCTCTCTTCAAGAGTGCTATCAAGGCTCAGACAGGTTCTGACTTCCCAGAGGACCCAATCACACAGTTGTGGGGTGCTATCTGTGCTGTGTTCCGTTCATGGATGAATGAGCGTGCTATCCTGTATCGTAAGATGGAAGGAATTCCTGACGAGTGGGGTACAGCCGTTTCTGTTATGGCAATGGTGTTCGGTAATATGGGCGACACATCTGCTACAGGTGTTTGCTTCTCTCGTGACGCTGGTAACGGTGAGAACCTCTTCAATGGTGAGTACCTTATCAATGCACAGGGTGAGGACGTTGTTGCTGGTATCCGCACACCACAGCAGATTACAAAGATTGGTTCACAGCGTTGGGCACAGCGTGCAGGTATCTCTGAGGAGGAGCGCGTAGCTAAGTATCCTTCTATGGAAGAGGCTATGCCAGAGTTGTATAAGGAGCTGGATGCTCTTCAGGACAAGCTGGAGAAGCACTACCACGATATGCAGGATATGGAGTTCACCGTTCAGGAGGGTAAGCTTTGGTTCCTCCAGACACGTAACGGTAAGCGTACAGGTACTGCAATGGTGAAGATTGCTATGGACCTCGTTAAGGAAGGCCTCATTGATGAGAAGACTGCTATTATGCGTTGCGAGCCACAGAAGCTCGACGAACTTCTCCACCCAGTATTTGATAAGGATGCTCTGTCAAAGGCAAAGGTTATCACACAGGGCCTGCCAGCATCTCCTGGTGCTGCCTGCGGTCAGATTGTGTTCCATGCTGATGATGCACAGGAGTGGGCTGCTAACGGCCATAAGGTTATCATGGTTCGTATCGAGACATCTCCAGAAGACCTCGCTGGTATGGCAAGCGCTGAAGGTATCCTGACAGCTCGTGGCGGTATGACATCTCACGCTGCCGTTGTTGCTCGTGGTATGGGTAAGTGCTGCGTATCTGGTGCTGGTGCTATCAATGTTGATTATAAGAGTAAGACTGTAGAAATCGAGGGTGTTACATATAAGGAGGGTGACTATATCTCTCTGAATGGTACTACAGGTCAGGTTTATGCTGGCGAGATTGCTACAAAGGCTGCTGAGCTGAGTGGTGACTTCAAGGCTCTGATGGACCTCTGCGACAAATATACCAAGATGGAGATTCGCACCAATGCTGATACACCAAAGGACGCTGAGGTAGCTCGCGCTTTCGGTGCTAAGGGTATCGGTCTGACACGTACAGAGCACATGTTCTTTGAGGATCAGAAGATTGTTGCTATGCGTGAGATGATTCTGGCAAACGATGCTGCTGGCCGTGAGAAGGCTCTCGCTAAGCTGCTGCCTTACCAGAAGGCTGACTTCTATGGCATCCTGAAGGCTATGGATGGTCTGCACGTAAATATCCGTCTGCTTGACCCACCACTTCACGAGTTCGTTCCACACGATCTTGCTGGACAGCAGACTATGGCAAAGGAAATGGGCGTATCAGTAGAAGAGATACAGAAGCGTGTCAACAGCCTCGCTGAGAACAACCCAATGCTTGGTCACCGTGGTTGCCGTCTCGGTATCACATTCCCAGAAATCACTGCTATGCAGACACGCGCTATCCTCGGTGCTGCTTGTCAGCTGAAGAAGGAAGGCTATGACCCACATCCTGAAATCATGGTTCCTCTGATTGGTATTCTTTACGAGCTGAAGCAGCAAAAGGCTATCATCCAGAAGACTGCACAGGAAGTCTTCGCTGAGGAGGGTATTGAAATTCCATTTGAAATCGGTACTATGATTGAGATTCCACGTGCAGCCCTGACAGCAGATCGTATCGCTACAGAGGCAGAGTACTTCTCATTCGGTACCAACGACTTGACACAGATGACATTCGGTTACTCTCGTGATGACATCGCAAGCTTCTTGCCAGCATATCTTGAGAAGAAGATTCTGAAGGTTGACCCATTCCAGGTTCTCGACCAGAACGGTGTTGGACAGCTGATTAAGATGGCAGTTGAGAAGGGTCGTGCCGTTCGTCCAGGTTTGCGTACAGGTATCTGCGGTGAGCACGGAGGTGAACCATCATCTGTTAAGTTCTGCGCTAAGATAGGCATGAACTACGCATCATGTTGCCGCCGCGCAGGCTGCTGTGGAAGAGTAATCCCTTCAATCGCAATAAACAACCCCCCGTCAAGTCATCACTTGGCGGGGATTTTCTTTTCAATACTCATTTTCTTTTCTTCTCTTTACGCCATACAGCTCGTCACGCCGAGTGTAGTGGCCAGTGCGGTGAGTATGCTGATGAGCATCTGCACCAGCGTCTTCCATGTTTCTTTCTTCATAGCTTTTTTAGGTTTTGGTTTTTGTTTTGGTCTAAGGAATCTGGGAATTCAGGATTGTTTCCTTGATTCCTTGGTTCCTTAGAAAGAAAATAGCGCATTGAGTAAAATGTTTTTTTCTTCATCAGAGATGACTCACGGGGACAGACCCCGTGAGCCAAGGATTTAGAGCGGGCATACGAGTTAGAGAAACGGCTTGTTAATGCTGCAAAATAAAACCGCATACGGCAGTATTGTACGTATGCGGCAATATAATTGAAATCGAAG
>CAJODL010000001.1:393312-769854 GCA_905233165.1 uncultured Prevotella sp. | reverse complement strand
GTGTTCCCTTAAATCACCTTATTTCCCCTTAAATCCGCTTAATTGGTTTCCGTCAGGGACCATCCCCCTAAAAACGGCAGAAATTGACAAAATTACTTGATATGGGCAAGAATCAAACTTCACAAATTCCCAACATCCTTCTGTCCGTGAAGGATGCCTCCATCGCCATCTCTGTCAGCACTAAGATGGTGCGATTGCTTATTGCCTCCGGCAGACTGAAAGCCGTCAACCTCGGCAAGCGGATGACACGAATAAGCCTACAGGAACTCACAGACTTTGCCCAAGGGCAAGGTTGTAATGTCGTGCTACCTTCTTCTTCCCTTCCTTTTAATAATGACAAAAGGGAAAGGAATAAGAAGAATGCCGATGCCAAACCGGAGACGGGCTGCATAAATAAGACTGCTAAGTGCCGCATGACACCAGCCAACTCACAAAACCCATTATACAATGGCAGAGGTGATGAGCAAGTTCAACATCAAGTATGGTCGCCTTTATGAGATACGCAACCGCTATCAGTTGGCATCCGTCCATGCCTGGGGTACGACTGCTTTCAGGAAAAAGGATGTCGAGAAGGCTATTGCCAAGTACGATGAGGAACAAGGCAAGGCACAGCAGGAAGCATACTACACCTGCTTTGACATCATGCAGAAGTATGGTTTGGGTAAGACGCAAGTACGCCGTTTTGCCGAGACACACGGTGTCCGTATCAAGAAAGCCAAGGGCGGCAGGGCTAACCTCTACCTCAAAGCGGACTGGGAAGCAGCCCGAAAGAATGCCGAGAAAACGAGTGCCAGCACCAAGGCGAAACGGACATGAAGCTGGATATGAGAGTACAAATGTTGGTACTACTTGCTGCAATGATTAGAACCAATCCTGCAATCCGAGGCTCAAAACGGCTGGTTTCTGACCGTTGTACCCTGATTGTAGCTTTGTTCTCTCTAACTTTGCAGTGCCATCCGAAAAAGATGTACCCCGACATTGGCAATCCTTTTGGAATCAAGGAGTACAATGAATGCAGTGCAACTATCAGCCCCGTTTATAGTATGATTTTCGCTGCAATTTCATACTCAAACGCTAACTCAGGTTAAATCTGATACATTGAGGGTCAACATTTTAGGCGCAACCTAAACAAAGGGCGTACCTTTGCAATCGCTTGAAGTCCCAACCGCCCATGAAGGGCAGCGAAGGACAACCAAAAATAGATAAATGTAATAACAATATAAAATAGCAGACATGACGAATTTGTGTACCAAGGTCACAGTGCGGAAGCGACCCATCAAGAATGGGCAGACATCGCTCTATCTCGATTTCTATCCACCAATCCGCAACCCGAAGACTGGCCGTCTGTCAAGACGCGAGTATCTGGGCTTATACATTTATTCCAACCCTACTGAGAAGTTTCAGCAGGAGTACAACCGCAGCATCATGCAGAAGGCAGAGCTTATCAAGTGCCGCCGCACGGAGTCCATCATCAACGAGGAGTTCGGTTTCCTCGACCGCTCCAAAGGGCAGGAGAGCTTTCTTGACTACTTCAAGCTGTGTATGAATAAGACAACCAATAAGGCAAACTGGGAGGCTGCCTACAAGCACTTCGTCAAATATTCGGGTGGCGAGTGCCGCTTCTGCGACCTTGATGCAGCGTATTGCCAGAAGTTTGTTGATTATCTTTTGTCGGCAGAGTGCTATCATAACGGCAAGCCGATGATGCCCACCACCGCCAACAACCACCTCGTAAAGCTGAAAGCCGCCCTTCGCATGGCATATGATGACGGACATATCAAGGAGAACATAGCCAAGAAACTTGTCAAGGCTAAGGGACACGGCAACAAGCGTCAGTACCTGACCAAGGAGGAACTTGTTGCGCTGTCAAAGGCCGAATGTAAGAGCGACGTACTACGCCGTGCTGGTCTGTTCTCCTGCCTTACGGGTCTGCGTCTGTCTGACTGCATCCTGCTCCAGTGGGAGAACATCAAGAAGTCGGGCGATGGCGGATGGGTGCTTGATATCACCACCAAGAAGACAAAGACCGATGCCATCCTGCCCATCAGCGAAGAGGCACTTGCCCTGTGCGGCGAGCGTGGAGAGGGTCAGGTGTTCAAGAAACTGACACCGAACCTGGTTGCCGCCCACCTCAAAGACTGGATAAAGGCTGCTGGCATCACCAAGCATATCACCTTCCACTGTTTCCGTCATACCTTCGCCACCTTACAACTGGCAGGAGGCACGGACATCTACACCGTGAGCAAGCTGCTTACCCACAGCAACCTTGCCACTACACAGGTCTATGCAGAGGTGGTCAACGAACTGAAACGTGACGCATCCGAGCGCATTTCATTGAAGGATGATGCCAGTGAAAGTGCCACTACAGACAAAGAAACACTTGCTCAATAATATTCTTGACGTTAAAACAAAATTAAAAACTCACATGGAACAAAATGAAAGTAATCTCTCTTTCGACCAGCTGCCCAAGGCAGTCGGCGAACTGCTGACCAAGGTGGACTATGTGATTAGCCGCCTTGACGAGAAGAAGGAAGCGGACGATTCATCCCCAACCCAGGATGATGACCAGATGATGACGATGGAACGCTCCACGATGTACTCCCTCACCTCTGAGCGACGCATCCCATACCGCAAGCGTGGCAACAAGCTCTACTTCTTCAAGAAGGAACTTGTGGAATGGATCCAGAGCGGAGGGGCATACGACAAGCCTTATACACTCTCCGAGCAGGAACAGGCAGAGTTCGACACCCACCTGGAGCAAATGCGTGAGAAGAAACGGCACAAGCCAGCTGCCGTCCAGCAACAATGATTCTTACTTTCGGAGGTGGGACATGACAGTCCCACTTCCTCATTAAAACCACTTGTCATTATGCGATATACCAATATCAGATACAGCACGCTTCTGAATGAAGCACAGTATGATTACCTGTCGGATGAATGCCAGGACATCAGCCGCATGAAGTGTTTCAAGACCTTCATCCGCCTAACCCTCATGGAACAGACAACCGTGACTAAGACCCATTTCTCTGCTGTCCTACAGCCAGGACAGTTCATGGCTTCCAAGGTCGAGCTTTCCCTGATGTGGGGTTGCAACCGAAAGACTGCTACCCGAATCATCAGGGAGTTCAATCAGATGGGCATTCTCCGTTCTGAACCGTCAAACCGCACGACCATCCACACGCTGTTGTGTCTGTCAGTCTGGTTCACGGATCAGCGGACAATCAAGAATCCTTTCTTTGTCAGCAACCCTATGGTCAAGCCTATAGAGAAGCCGAAAAGACCGACTTACCATGTCCCACCTAAAAGCGGTGCTGAAACAGTTGAAGTCTGCAAGCCGACACCAACAGATTCAGGTGGGACATCTTCTGCCGATACAGGCAACGTGACTAAGGTCATGCCGCCCGAATCTCTGGCAGAAGGGATGAAGGAGCATAGTCATTCTCCTTCCCTTTCCCTACCATCTAATGATAATACACGCGAGCGCGTGAGTCCAGTCTGTCAGTCTTCAAGCGAAACTGTTGCTGACAACCGCCATTATCCAACAAGCAGCAATCTCCAGTCTGATGGTATGCGAGAAGAGAACAAACAACCTACTGTCGTGGAAGAGCCACAGCCGCTTTCTTGCCATCAAGACGAGAGCTTGCTCCAAGAGGTATCGACAGAAGGGAAAGAAATAGAGGCATGAGCACAGCGTGGCAGTCCGGGATGTGGTGCGGGGAGAAAAAGGCTTGCCTTGTTATAGCCCACTATAACTACACGCTCCGCTTTCGTAGTTGTGGGCTCTTCCGAGGGACTCATGGCTTTGCCCTAAGAACCCACAAGGCTCTGCCCTTGACCCGTTCAGGACGCTGCCCCGAAACCTCGCTCATGAGTTTCACCCCTGAGAACCCGGACCAAAGAGTGACCTTCTCTCTGGACGCTCCGCTCAGTGGCATCTGCCCCCAAGACCCCTGAGCAGGAAGTGACTCTCTCCCTGCACCCTCCAATCAAGGCTCCGCCCCGATACCCCGATGACCAATTATACAGAAAACCGCTAAAGCAGAATTATGGCAACGACAGCCAAAGCATCCGAGCACATCAAGCCGTGCAACATCGCTCAGAGTGAGCGGCACAACAGGAGGGACGCAGACTACATCGCATCCCTCAATCCTGCCATGCTCTACATCCGCAAAGACCTGGCTCACCTGAATGAAGTGTATGTCGCACCTGACATGGTGGGTGTCAGTCTTCAGCAGCACTATGACGACATCCGTATCATGGTGAAGCAGAAGACTGGCAGAGCGATGCAGGAGAAGGACGTGAAGTTTACCGACAAGAAAGGCAAGCAGCGTGTCCGCCAGGGTTGCAGCCCCATCCGTGAAGGGGTGGTGAACATCAAGCCCGACACGACGATGGAAGACCTTTTGCGCTATGCCGAAAGAGTGCATGAGAGGTGGGGCATCAGAGCCATACAGATACACATCCATAAGGACGAAGGGCATTATGAGGACACTAACGACCCTGCATCATGGGAGCCGAACTACCATGCTCATATCATCTGGGACTGGATGGACCACGACACAGGCAAGTCCTTCAAGCTGAATACTGAGGACATGTCTGCCATACAAGATTTGGTAGCTGAGACATTGGACATGCAGCGAGGGCAGAAGAAGTCTGAGACGAGGATTGACCATCTGGAACGGAACGACTTCATCATCCGGAAGCAGGAAAGCAAGAAGAAACAGCTCCAGGAAGAGGTAAATAAAGCCGCCGCAGAGAAGGAGGAAGTGGAAGCAGAGGTTGAGGCAGCAAAAACGGAAGTGGCAGACTTGTGGAAGGAACACGACTATCTGACAAGTGCCAACCGCACGAAAGCAGAGCGCAGCAACCGGCTCAACCTTGACATCAGAACCAAGACAAACCGTTCCCAGGCACTTGATAATGCCATTGATGCCAAAAAACAGGAAGTTGCGGGACTGTCAGCGAAAGCCGATAAGAAGCTGCGGGACTTCTACACCATCAAGGAGCGTGGCAACTGGCAAGACCCGATGTTCTTTGCCATGTCTGCCTATATCTACCGCATTGACGAGGGCTTGCAGTTCTGCATCAAAGCCATCCAAGACTTTGCCTATTCTGGCTTCGGCGGTCGTGGTGGCAAGCATGGTGACATCTTCTGGGACAACGAGTCATACGCTATCAAACACTACCTAAAGATGTTTGCCGAACTTGCCAGTGCCACCTTGAAGCAGGTAGCGGACTGGTTTGTATGGCTGGCAAGCACCTTGGGCAGGTTCAATGCCAACGAACTCAGACGTGCCGACCATGAAGTCCACGACATTGCAGATGGCAGATACGATGGACGAATACAGAAGTTCCAACAAGGGATATCGAGATAGGGCGACACATACAGCGAGAACTTTGCGGTATTAGTCCGCCCACCGGCAAACTCCGAGTTGACATAGACCTGCTCGCCCTCACCGCTGGTCTTCACCGTGCGCTCGCCGTCGGCATCATGCCAGTAGTTGGTTACGAATCCATTGTCGTCAGACGACAGCAGGCGGTTCTCCTCGTCCCAGCGCAATTTGCGCTCACCGGCCTTCTCGTCGTTCTCACCGTCCTTTTTCTCACGTGAAGTATTGACGTATATGAGGTTGCCGTTGGCATCATACTCATAGGCATGGCTGTTCTTGACATTCGCATCCTCACCGGGTGTCTCCTCGGTGCGGTAGTTCACGTCACCGACGGTTTGGAGCAGGAACTTCTTTCCCGCATCCGTTCCGTAGGTGTATGACAGGTCGTATCTGACATTGAGCGTGACGTTGAACTGCACATTGTCCTGGGTCAGATGCTGGCTCTTGGAAGTGATGCGGTGCATGTTGTCGTAGCCCATGGCGAGGGTGTAGAAAACGAACTAATCTAAGAATTCATATTTAGGCAACTTTGATATTTTAGGATTCAACAAATTGTTTTGGATATTAATTTGAAGATTAATTCTATTAGAATCATATTCTTGCAGTCTTTCCAAATAGTTTTTTTTATCTCCGAACCAGTATCGGAATATAGCATCATCCCATTTGTTTATGTTTTGAGATATTTGTTCATAGACATTTTCCGCAGATTTATAATCATTACAAATCAAGGCAATATTATAAATCAACGTATATACTTTCATCTCCAATACAAAGTTTCCAGAAATACCGGGATCTTCAATGATTTTGTTATATAGAAACTTAATGATATCAAGGGACGTGATGTCCTTTGCTGGAATGAACGGAATTTGTAAAACACATTGATGAAGGATAAAACTAATATCTTCTTCTGTCATATTTTCAGGAAGATAGATATCCAAATTTTTTGTATCTACTATGGCTTGTTGAAACAACGGTATTTCTAAGCATTCTTTGAGAGTTGCTTTCCAAAGAGGGAAAATGGTGAAATATATTTTATACGCATTTCTGCCCGGAACTTTTACCGTTACAATTCCCATAAGGGTACAATTTATCACATAAACGAAACTATTTGAAGTAATGCCCTTCAAATTAAAAGTTTTACAAATGATTTCAGCAAATTGTTTTTTTGTCATATTATTCATTTTAATGAAATGATATTCTTATATACAAGATTTCCGTTTTTATCATACAAATATACGTGATTGTTCTCGATTTTATTGTCTCCCGGAGTCTGTTCAGTACGATAATTCACATCTTTAACATTTGTGAGCTGGAACTTCTTACCGGCTTCAGTGCCATAGGTATATGTCAGGTCATAACCGACATTGAGCGTTCCGTTGAACTGCACGTTGTTCTGGGTCAGATGCTGGCTCTTGGAAGTGATGCGGTGCATGTTGTCGCAACCCATGGCGAGGATGTAGCCCGTGCCCTTGCTGTCGACTCCCGTGTAGGTGCCTGTAGCCGTGGCCAGACGCTAGAGGTTGTCATAGGTGTAGGTATGCGCCATCTGTCCGCCTACCTTGTCGCTTTGTGGCACTGATGCACCGTTGACCACGCTGGCACGTTGCTCACGCCTTCGTATGTAAAGCAGATGACTCCGCTCGCAGGATGGCTCACCTCAGTACTACGGTCGCCCATGACATAAATGGATGTCGTCATGTTGCTCTTGACTTTTTTTACATTGTGCGAATATCATTATTAAGTTCTTTTCTCCATATTAGAGTACCAATAATTGTAAAGATAATGGTGAACAACAAAGCAGCTTTGGCATAACCCACAGGTAGGTAATCTCCTTCAAAAAAAAGATAATCAGTTTCTGAAGAATAGTATAATTTAGGGAAATCTCCAGATTTTATTTTGTCCAAGATTCGGTCTCCCGTATGTAATGTATATTGTTTTGATTTATAGGTTATAAAAATTTTATTTGAACTCTTATAGTTACTTTTTTCCTTAAATCCATTATATATATAATCAACAATAGGTTCCTGTGTTCTTTCTATATGGTTACCATATAAATGGCATAGATACAAAACAACAGTTAAAATTAATCCTGCGCAAAAATTTATCTTAAATAATGTTTTAATCTTCATGTTCTTCTATGTCTATAGTTCGTGGAAAATCCTCCCATTTTTGTGAATCAGAATAGTATATCTTTGACTCACCAACTCCGTTACTGAAAGACAGAGTATAGTGGACGGAATCTATCCGTTGATAATAAAAAGGAGGGTTGCCCTCGTCTATTATGGTAATTCCAATATCTGTAAGAGACATAGGAACAGTCCCGACGGAATCTATATAAGAGTCTATCTGTTTTACTATAGCATTTCCGCTATCAATCATTTGGGATTTAGAACGCTGAACATGACCAAAGTAATTTTCATATCAAGGATTTTGATTTGTGTAAACTGGTGTCGTAGTATGATTCGTGCGAGAAGGTGGCTGACGGTCACTTACTTCAGGCATTACGAATCAAACAAAAAGTTTTCGGTATTTCTAATAACTTTTCTTGGAATGTCAGATGATTCAATAACGCCGAGATTCTCGTTAATAATGTTTTTTAATGACATTTTTAATTCCAAATGGTTCTCCCAGAAAATATTACTAACACTTAATACTGCATTCAGCAAATCTCCTTCATAAAAATCTCCTTCTGCAAGAATATTCATTCTGAGATATCCCAAAGCAATAGGCATCATATCATCGAGCAAGATTTCTTGATTGATAAGAAATCTTACATCTTCAATGTCAAGATCAGCAACTTTAGTATGGTATAATCGATACAAATTTTGCTGGATGAAGGAATCATCATGAGTGGGAGTAGGACCCACCCACTCATGATGAAGTAATTGAGAAATTGTCTTATTCAAGTTTTTCTGCATTTTTACGCGCTTGATTTAGAATATCACCCATTGGCTTTTGGGGTCTTTTGTCGATGAATGTAACGTAGATTGTTCGTCATGCGCACATTACATGGGCGCAAAGTTACAAAATATTCTTCAAAGAGGTTCTGATATGACAGACTTTAACACGATATAGTGCACATTTCCCTCTAAAATGAATCAAAATGCCATGCATGAGTTCGGCTTGAATTATTAACCGACGCTGTCTAACAGCCAATTATCGCAGTCGTGGTACAACGTCGGTACAAACGTCCCCTTTTGACATACATTTCTATCTCTTTTGACTGGCCAAAAGCCTTGTCTTTGCTCACTGCAGTTGCCAAAAGCTCAAAATGACTTAAATTTACATGTTAAATAATCTTAACGAAATGTTAAATCTTATTTGGCTTTTCAACCCGAATTTTGCGTTCCAATCATGCCGAACACCCCCAGATTGCAATTACACTTTTTTGTACCTTTCAATTATGGGTACTCCCTGCTATATGCTGATTTACAACTATTTGCGATTATCCGAAACACTTCCACATGAATTCTACACCAGGCACTGTGCCCTCTACGCCATCGCCTTTAGCATATGTCACGGCATACTTCAGTTCAGGAACTGCATTAACCTTCTCTATGGCGAAGTATGGAGTGTAGTTGCCGCAAACGACGGTGATAGTCTCGTCATTTTCTGCTTCGTACCAAACGGAAACAACGTTGTTGGTAGTATTGTTATGATAGCAGGCACCAGTATTCTGGTTAAAAGAGGTTTGCTCCTGACCGTTCTCATCGATAATGGTCAGCGTACTGCTCTCATCAGCATTCTTCACATAGCCAGTACCGGAGCCATACGCACATGTGCCGAGGGTTATCTTATAGATACCGGTCAACACAGGCACCTTTGCTTTGAAAGACACGTAGCCGTGTTGGTTGCCATTGTATTTTGTAGATGTCAAATATGCATTGTAGGGGTCAGGGTCGGCATCGGTGTAGGTGTATGCATTGTTTGCATCGATGGTAAGATACTTGTTGTTGGGATTGTTCGCGTCCGTACCTAACTGTTCGTTGCGCAGGTCGATGGCGATGTCCTTCCAGCTGGATGGTGTAACGGCCAGGCTGACGTTCTTGTAATTACACAGGTAGTCGGCCGATGTGGAGAACTTCATCTTGATAATTTTGAGACCAGCAGTCATTTCTCCCAATTCGAAGTCTGTCGGGGTGTCCAACCCTTGGCATACACTACTGTTGATAGTGATATTTTTAGTGATTTCGATGTTGCCCGTGGTGGCGTCCTGCACCACGACATTGATGGTACCATCGCCGTAGTGATATAGTCCCATGCTGAGCGTGGCCATGCCTGCGGTGCTGTTGTTGACGATATAGGAAGCCATAGCACCATTACTTACATAGCCGACGTTACCAGCATTCTCCACACGTGCCGTCTGATACACGCCATTACTCAAGGTGATGTTGCCGGGTACGACATCCACCGCTGTCTTGCTGTACAGGCCGATGCTGCCGAGGTTGCCGACGTAGCTGCTGGTGTTGGTGAAAGCGAACTTCAGCTTTACGGTGCCGGCGGGCACGCTGCCGAGGTCAAAGGCATGGAGAGTGACGGGAGTCCACGCTCCAGTATTCTCAATATCAACTGTCTTAGTAAAGAAATCCTGAGTATCGTCATTCATCGTAACAGTCACCCGCGGGCTGCTATTGTTGTTGTTGCCCGTCAGGAAGGTCAGCACCATGTCCTGTGCTTCGGCGTTGTTCAGCGTGAAGGTAGCTGTGGCACCATTTTGGATGCTACCCAGATTACCACCATCGTTAGTATTAATGGAGCCTGTAGCAACGGCTGTACTTGTGGTGAGATAATTGCCAACAGCCAATGGGATAGCTGTGGGATCACCTGCAGCAGCCCATGCTCCTGAGATGAGGGACATGAGGCTGATAATTGTAAAAATTAAACGCGATTTCATAACTTTTATCGTTTTCAATTTTCGTTTTCGTTATCGTTATCGTTGATAATTTACTTCTTGATGTACTTAACTCCATTGAGGACATAGACGCCCTTTGGCAGTGAGTCGAAGCAGCTGGCAGGACCGACATAAGCACCCATAACGGTGTAGATGTGGTCGGACTTCAGTAGCTGATTCTGCGTCTTGACTGGAATCTCGTCGATGTGGGTAGATATATATGTCTCTTGTGCCACTCCTGCTTCAGGTCTGATGCTGACAGTCTTCTGTATATCGGCATCGGCAGACGATGTAGAAACTTGCAACGTTATATCTTTACCATCCACAAGATACTTATGAAGACTCTCGTCGTAGTATGACAGTGAGCGGTAACTGAGTGGAATGTCAACAGTCTGTTCCTCATTAGGATTGAGTTCCACGCGCTTAAAGCCAACCAGACGCTTGTTCAAGGTTCCGAAGTTGCTGTTGTCATTGAAGTCGGCATATATCTGAATGACGTCAGCACCCTTTCTTTCACCCGTATTCTTTATTGTAACCCTTACATTTCCCTCTTTGTCGTATGTTGGTGCTGTGGCACTGGCATCAGAGTAAGAGAATGTGGTGTATGACAGACCGTATCCGAATGGAAATTGCGGTGTACCCTTCTGCTGTTTCTTGGTAGCCTTGCCATAATACATATATGTGTAGCCCCAATCGTCGATATTGTACTCCATCAATCCATTTGAACCGTTCTTGCCAAGTTTTGACTCGGAAGCCTGCGGAAGTTCATTGACATCAGCATACCAAGTAGAGGTCAGGTGACCAGAAGGGTTGATGTCACCGAATATAGCGTCACAGATTGCCTGCCCCTGTGCCTGTCCGCCATACCATGCTTCAAGGATAGCAGGAACAGTATTGATTGCTGTGAGGTCGAGTGACGAACCACTTTCAAGTACCACAATAGTATTCGGATTGGCATTGTGCAGGGCATTGATAACGTCAGCCTGATTGCCTGGCAGGGTAATAACCCAACGGTCGTGTCCTTCTGTGCCCGTCTCGTGGGTATCAGGTTTGCTGTAGTCGGTACCGCCTACGAAGACAACATAGTCTGCTTTCTGTGCGGCAGCGACAGCACGCTGAATCATTGCATCGGTAGCCTTCTCATTGACTGCACTACTTGTCTGCACCATATAGAGAGGACCTTGCGTCTCAATGGCAGGAATCAGTTCCTCATCAGGATTAGAGAAGTGGAAATACTGGTAGTTGCCTACATAGCTGTTGGAACCGCCAAACTTCACATACAGGTCGTGAGTGCCTTTAAGTTTCTCCTGTATGGCAGCGTCGAGGTCTTGGGTGACGGTAGCCCATTTTGTCCAGCCGCCCGTATCCTTATTGTCAACAGTAAGGAAAGGAGTGCCATCCTTTGAGTCGAGGATGAAGCTGACGGTGCCAACACCTGTATTCTTGGCTCCGCAAGACATCTCAAATTTTGTGCATCCCATTTCTCCGAAATTTACATCCTTATAGAGGAAGATATCACCAGGAGCGGTATTTTCAAGATTGCCGGCACCCTTGTCGTTGTTGCTTGCACCGCGCTTTGAAACGACAGCCTCAGAAAAAGGAACAGCATTCAGGGAGTTTGCCATGTTGCCCTCAACCAATTCGAAGTTCATCTTCTTCGCAAAGGCCTCATAAGGAGTGGTGGTATAAGTAGGAGTGCCAGAATAGTCACCCAACATTATAGCGTTTGCATACGGACCGATGAGTGCCACTTTCTTGTCGGCTGCAATCGGCAGCAGATTACCTTCGTTCTTCATCAGCGTCATAGACTCCTGTGCAGCCTTCAGTGCGAGTGCTTGATGCTCTTCTTTTTCAATATCGCTCTCTGATACATTGTTCCAAGGGACATTCACATAGTCCTCATCAAACTCACCCAGGGCGAAACGGGTGGTAAGCAGTTCGATGAGTGCTTTATCAACAGTCTCCTCCGTGAGGTTGACAAAGCCAAGCTCGTCTTTTTCTTTGTATTCATTCGACAAAGCATTGCGCAACGCACGCTGTAGTACGGCAGAAGAACTGTATTGTTCACAGTTAGAATTAAGACCGGCATTCAGGCACAAGGCTGTAGCGCGAGCCTCCATCATCTTGTCACCATCGGAGGCATTCTGATATGGGTCTTTCCATTCTGCAGCTCCCGTTGCAACAGTTCCTGCGGTATAACTGCCAAAATACAGATGCTTGGTTGCACGATATACATCGCTGACGGCAGCGCAGTCGCTGGTAACATATCCACCAAAGCCCCACTCCTTACGCAGGATATCTGTCAACAGCATCTTATTGCCAGAACAAGGCAGGCCACCCTTACCGTCAACAGCTCCTGCGCCAACGGCATTCTTCTCATTGATATCGTTAGATAGGGCATTATATGCCGACATCACACTCTGTACGTTGGCGTCACGAACACACATCTCGAAAGCGGGCAGGTAGTATTCACGCATATTCTTCTCCGTTACAAACGAAGTTGTAGAGTGACGACCCTGCTCGTAGTTATTGGCAGCAAAGTGCTTGGCACATGCCACAATTTTAAAATATGGATTGTCTATTGTCTGTTCGCCCTGTATGCCTTTGACAAACTGTGTGGCGAGCATGCCGCAAAGGAAGGGATCCTCGCCATAATTCTCCTCTTCACGTCCCCAACGAGGATCGCGAGCCATATTGATGGTTGGTGACCACACATTCAAGCCTATTTTCCATCCCTTGACTAAGGAGTTGCGCTGATTAGTCTTATATATATGGTACGCACGTGCCTCTGTTGAAATGGCATCAGCACACTGATACACCAGTTCAGGGTTCCACGTAGCCGACATACCCTTCGATTCAGGGAAACTGGTAGCATTACCCATACGAGCATAACCATGAATGGCCTCGTTCCAGTATTGGTAGTGAGGCAGAATGATGACACCGTTGCGCTCCACCTGGTCGGTGACAACAGAGCCAAACTGTCCGGCCTTCTCCTCCAAAGTAAGTTCTTTTACAAGCAACGTAGCGCGTTCTTTGAAGGACTTGCTACGATCGAGCCATGGAAAACTGTTGATGTCTTGTGCTTCTGCTGTCAGCGTAGTAGCCAAAGCTAAGAGAAGCATCATGTTTTTGACTTGTTTCATACGTGTTATAAATTAATGTTGTTTTTAGGTTTCTTGGTACAATGTTGCGAGTAAACGAGGATAAAATATTTATATTGTTCTCGATTTCCCATTTGCAAAGGTACTCTTTATATAAGGGCTCGAAGGGGGAAATATTGGTGCGAAAGGTGGAAAAACAGAAAATCCCCCCGATTTCATCAAGGAGTGGGAGTTAAAAAAGGATGTGCCAATTTAATGACACATCCCCTTTTTACTGTATATTTTTATGCTTTTTACTGACCGATGACAATCTTCTTGATAGTGCCGTCACTCATGCGGACGATGTTGATGCCCTGTTTAGGATTATTCACACGGCGACCTTGCAGGTCGTAATATTCATTCTGAATTTTGAATTGTGAATTTTGAATTGTAGAAATGCCAGTAATATCACTTACTACAACTGTCTGAGACATCTCGCCCAGACCACCCATTTCGTTGGCAGCACGGACAGCATATTCGCCCACCTCTGTTGCTGTATATGAAGGAGTTGTAGTGAAGGCAACAACCTTGCCATCCTTGCATACAGCCCACAGCAGAGCATAGTTGCTGTCATCCCAAGTGATGGTAGCAGCATCGGCAGCGACATTACCAGGAACAGGAGCCTGCTCTGTAAGCAGTGTTGGCTGCCAATCGTCATCCTGTCCCATTACAGCATTGAGAGTAGGCACGGCAGCCTCTTCAGTTGTCAATACCGGATTGTTGTACTCAGTACGACGGTTGACGTAGATGTCGCCATCCTTGCTGTCATAGGCATCATATTCTGTCTTACGTCCAGAGACATCAACAGCAGCCCCCTTAGAGGTGTGTGAGCCAAACTCGGCGAAACGCTTCGGATAGCCGCCACTCATTTCGCTCCATCCAACAACTGTCGGTTGTATCTCCATCTCTGTATCTATAAACAGAGCTATCGGAGTGCCCTTACCCCAAGGACGTCCGAGAGTATAAGTGCCATTAGCATCTTCTGTATCGCCGACAATCTTACAACTCTGGAAGATGTAGCCATACTGCTTAGGAACAGAAGGAACAGCGAGGTAGCCACTCTTAACTTGACGCAATGTCACCTTATTATAATATACATCACCCTTACCACAGACGAAGTCAGTACGTCCTCGGATGACACCACCCTCGAAGTAGTACTTACCGTTCTGGTTGTTGGAAACGTATGTATCCTGATAAGCCCACAGGCATGCATCCTTGAAAATGGTGCGATTAGACTTATCCTGTACAGCGATATCACGTCCATGAGCGTCGCCCATAGAAGACTTGATGGTAAGGTTCTGGAAGTAGCTATTGGTAGCTGATGACTCGATGATGAGCACGTCACCCTTGCCGATACCCTCCAGTGGACAGGCTGCACCATAGCCATTATCCCATGTAGCAGGAGGAGTAATATTGGTAATTGTCACACCCTCCATAGATTCACCAATGAAGCTGGTATTAGCAGCCCTCAGGTAAGAGCGAGGATCGTCATATTCATTACCATCACCACCAGTTGTCTTGCCATTGGTATCGAAGACATAGTCACCATTCTTGATGAATACACGATAACGGGTAGCCTTGTCAGCACGATTATTAGCAGCAGCCAGAGCCTCTGTGATAGAACCATCGTCAGGAACGATGAAGTCATACATAGCCTTTGTCACAGAAGGACGGTTCATTGTGGTGAACACAATCTTAACAGCCTCTGCAGAGACATTGCCGAAGCGATCCTGTACATAGCCAACAGGCATCTGGAAGGTATATTCTGTGTTATAGTCGAGACCAGAATAGTCGAAGCTGACAGAACGGTTGCTCCAAGTAGGAGTCAGTACCATATCATTCAGAGTTACAGCACCATCGCTGTTAGCAGACTCTATCTTCTCGTCATAAGAGATGGTAATCTTACCAGTAGCACTGATACCAACAGCACCATCGACAGGAACAGTAGCTGTAACCACAGGAGCATCCTTATCCTCTTCCACCTGTGCATCGCCAAGGATATAGACATTACCTACGCCTGCCTGTGCATTGGTACTGTAGTTCAGCCCCTCAAACACCTGATTGTCCTTAAAGTCATACTCGCCATTCTTCGTGTCAAACACATCTGTGCCTTCACCGGTTATGCGCACCCATACAGTTTCTTTGCCAATGGCCTCGGCAGGTAACGAGCGAATAATGGCACTCACCTTGTTAGCTTCAACATCCCACGCATCACCCAACGGCTCATAGTTGATATTATCGAGGCTGACAAGAGCCTTCCACCTCTTAGCGGAAGCATTCTTTGCCGTCATGTCAGCCATAAAGGTTGCCGTCGTAAAGCCCATTGTCGAGAACTGATACTGGAAAGCAATATCGGTAGAGCGATATCCGTTTTGGTAGAGACCACTAATCTCTTTAATGACAGCACCATCATTACGATTACGTACTACAGGAGTACTGCCTTGCCCCCTCAGGGCAGTTCCGTCGCTCACCTTCACCACGCAGGCTTTGGCATTACGGTTTGCATCCCACGTTGCGTCAGCAGCAAAAGGATAAGTATCACCAGCACGGTCAGCATACGCTGATGTCTTACTTGCATTAAATGCAGCAATGAAGTCCTGCACCTCATAGTTTGCTACCAGAGTCATATCACTATTGATAGTCAGCTCGCGAGTAGCCGCAGCACCTTTATTCTCATTCTCGTCAGTCCAAGAAAGGAACTTCAAGATAGGCAGTTCATTGGCAGTAGCAGTAATCTTTGTGCCCTTCTCATACTTACCATTATGGTCATTAGGAGTCAAGGTAATACTTCCCATCTCACGATCTGCATCGTTGGTGACGCTTGTCTTAACAGTATAAACAGGAACAGCCTCGAAGACAGCCTTCAGTTCAGTATTTTCGCTAATAGTGAAGGTATAGGCATCATCATCAGACACCTTACTGCCCTCAGCATTCTGCCATTCTACAAACTTATAGCCAAAATTCCTGGTAGCGGTTACAGTAACCTCCGCATCCTTGTCAAATTCTGTGCCAGCAGGACTTACCTTGATGGTTCCAGAGTTAGCAGGACTGACATTTGTTGTCAGAGTAACCTGGTCTGCAGTAGGAACCACCTTGCTATAAACCTCCAGTTCGAACATGTAGGCATTCTGACTGGTATTGAGATTATACCATTGTAACTGAACGTTCTGACGGTTAACCTCTACCTCTACCCATGTTGGGGTTGAGCCGACTGTTGCTGTGCTCAGCGTTACCCAGTCAGCATCACCGTCGCCTTTAACCTTCAGGCCCCAACCACGATTGTTGCCGGTAGCCCCGTGACGGAAGCGCACCTTGGTGATATTGCCGAAAGCAGTAGTGGTTACTGTAGCAACCGACTTTGCAGACATAATATATCCCTTACATTCAGGATAGGTGGTAGTCGGGAATTTACTTTCGTTGGTTGCTGTCGGATCTACGCTAGTTGCTTCGTATGTGAAAGTAATCTGCTCTTTGCTGAAAGCAGTAGTAATAACAGACGTTGTGCTTGACTTTTCCCAGTCCTGGAAGTCGGTATCGATGATAGCCTTCTCCTGTGGCTGTGCCAGTTCAGGCAGCGTTACGGATATATAGCTCATATACTCGCAGTCTGACTTATTAGCATTATCAGGTTTTGCACCAAGAACAATGTCGATTGTCTCAGCCTTACTACCAATCTCATAATCGGTAATGATATTACCAGAAGTATAATCGGCATTGCCATCTATAGTAGTAGTGCTGAAGGCGGCATAACCCTTCATGCTGACCTTTGCTCCCTTACAAGAAGGAATGGTAAACTTAGTAGCCTGGTTAGACTGACACCATGAAGAACGTCCTTTGTTTACCAGTTTTCCTTTTTTACCATTCTCATTAGCTACTGTGTTATCAATGCCCAACTTGAGGTCAAGCGACTTTGCGCCAACTGTTACCTGAGTCACACGGATTCCTGTCTGTCCCTCTGTAATATTTATGGCAGGAACGCCTTCCTGTGGCTCCAAATTCCACGTGGCTGTAACAGGAGTTGTACGTTGGTTCAATGTCACAGTATTCTCTGTGAACACAGGAGTAAGAGCCATATCACCTGTCAGGGTATAGGTCTTGCCGACGTTATAAGTGGCAGTACCGTCCGTCCAACCTGTCAGAGTATAACCTTCCTTATAGAGCGTGTAATTCTTTGGAATTGTATAGCTTGCACCTGTTGTTGACTCAGCACCTTCTGGAACAATGGTACCCTCACACTCTACATTACCCAGCGAATAGCTGATGGTAACAGGAGTCACAGGAGTTTCATCGGCCTTTGACTGACCGCTGATAACAACATCCTTAATGCCAATATACTTGCCGCTTGCAAAGTCTGCTGTGCTCCAAGGATATACGCGTACTTTTACCGTCTGATTGGCAGCAAGCTGGATAACAGGTGAAACAGAGACCTGGTTATCAACGCCTGACGTCATAGCAACAGGGGCATAGATAGTAGTACGAGTGTTGAAATCGTCAGTAGAATAGTATACGTGACAGCAGATACTGTTGGTCCCCTGCGCACTAACCTTCATCGCAATATTGTTGATATCGAGAGCCTTGCCGGCAGGAGCCGTCACGCTGAACTCAACATAGCGGTTTGGATCATCATCCTCAGCAACCGACCATGAGCCCTGACTGCTACCGCCCCATACCTGGAACATATCGTTTTTATAACGACTGCCTCCAACACCGGTGCCGAGTGTAGGACCGGCATAGGTAGCCTCGCCAGTGAGGGTCTCATCGCCACTGCTTGCCAATGGCCAGTTGACGCTCATCGGCTCGCCACCGCTAAATGGTACGAACTCAGCCGTCAGTGGAATATTGACAGCGTTAGAGCCTAACACTACAGAGACTGTCTCGTCGAGTGTTCCTGCTGCCGTCTGGGTAGCACGAGCATATATATTCTGAACAATCGTTCCTCCTGCATAAGGAAGTTCCAGTCCCTCGGCAGTCCATGTCTCACCATCTTTTGAAAGTTCTACTTCGCCCGTAGCACTAACTGTTATATTACCCTCTGCTGGTGTGAGGTCGAAGCCATTGATGGTAAACTCCTGAGAGACAGTACTACCCGTCCAGACCTTACCCATATTTGCTGTAGAAGGAGACACACTCAGGCCTGTAGGAATTGTGATATTCTCTTTCAAAGTAGCAAGGTCGGCATTTGCAGATGCTGCAATAAGCTGAGCACACTCCTTTGCTACGAGCAGAGCACCCATAGTGCGGAAGTGAGTACCATCGACAGCAGTGCCACCATTACCATCGCTCTTTGTTGCCTGCAACAGTTCTGCACACTTTGCCGAGCCATAACTCTCATAGAGAGTCTTAGTGGCTGTGGTGAGGTCAATATATGGCACACCCTTGGCTGTTGCCAGCTGTTGCATTTGCCAGTTATAACTCATAGAGTAGTCATCCTCTGGCAATGTACGAGTAGAGTTGAATTTCTTAAATACACCGCCTTCAGCAGTATATTCGTCGGTCACCAGGTTGTAGCCGCCACCCAGGTCATGAGTGCCAGTACGGCGAATCTTCTCATCGGTGAACCAGAAGCGACAGGCAGGACCTACAAGGATAGGTGTAGCTCCCAATGCCTTTACCTCATCAACAATCTGACCTATCAGGGTCTTGTAAGTTGTTGAAGGATTAGTACCACGAGAGTCGCTCAATGTAACATTGTCGTTTGCCAGCTGGGTGACCAGTTCATCATGGTCAACGCCATTGAACATCTCGTCGTTGTGTGCAAACTGGATGATGACATAGTCCCCAGCTTCCACGTTGGCCTTGGCCTTGGTGAGCCACAGTTCGTTGTAACCACTGCGGGCATCACGTCCACCGAGGGCGTAATTGATAGAGGTCCAACCACTGGTGAGGAAGTCTCCGAAGTACATACCCCAACCACGGGTAATCGTAGCCGATGGATCATAGGGAGCCATCGTGGAATCACCCAGCATGTGAACCTTTTTTGCTGCCTGGACGCTGCATAATGTCAGCAGCGCCATAAGGGCAAACAAAATACGAATACATGTTTGTTTCATTAGTCTTGAGTTTATTTATGTTAGTATAGGAAAATTATTCTATTGTTTTATTCTTCCAAGTGTAAGAACCGTTAAATCTCTCCACCATTACGTTCTCAAGGTCTTTGGTAGCTACAGCATTCAACTCTTTCTTTTTAGGATTCCTAACCTCAAAGCTGCAGTTGCCGGTGAACTTTATGCCCTCACAAAAATTCATCTTAATACCCTTGCTGTGAGTAATCTGCACATTGTCGAAGGTGACGTCCTTCACTGGAGCCTCAGGACGTCCGTAAATAAAGATGCCGAAATAGTTCTTCGGACTTCCGCTATATTTCGAATATCCCATGACCCTAACATTCTGAAGGAGCACGCCATGGAAACGCGGCGTTGTCTCCAAAAGTTCGTCAGGTGATGCTGCTGCATCCTCAGGAGTTTTTGGAATCTTATCATACCAACTGGTAATGACGAAAGGACTTGCAACATTGAACATATTACAGTTACGGAATACGATGTTATACACATCACCGCTCCTGTCACGATTACTCTTGAGGCGGAAACCGCAGTCAGTACCCATAAAGGTAAGGTCCTCGTAGATGATGTCGTGCATATTCTTGGTAAAGCTGCCGAGAGAAGCACCATGCCCCTCTTTCAGCATACAGTTCCACGCATGAACGAACTGGGCATCTGAATCTGTTACAATATTATCATCGCCAGTATCAATCTCGCAGTCGTAGATATTGACATACTGTGTCCAGATTGGGAAGCCATCAGTATTATGAGAAGGGTCCGCAGCAGTAGAGGCCGGATTCTTTATGTTAATGGCATGAACAGTGACATTACTGCCCTTACCGCCACGACCAATGGTGATATTGGTGCCTGGGGCATTCTGTACGCAGAAATTACGGAACAGATAGCGGCTACCCTGCCAGAAGCGTATCATAGGACCACGCTTGACAGATTTCTTTACAGTCTTTGCTTTCTCTACCTCATCCCACCAAGGACCACCCTGGCCATCAAGAATGGAGGTAGTGCGGCTCTCACCCTCGATTACGATGTCGGATGCGTCCTTCTTACCTGTAATGAAAGGATTCTCCATCATGTGATAGCCATTATCGTCTGTGGGGAAGGTATCGATAGCCTTCAACTTCAGCGTAGCACCCTCACAGAGGTGAAGCACCGTCTTGCTACCCACCTGAAGACAGCCGGAAACAAAAGTGCCCTTTGGTATCACCACCATACCGCCACCAGCAGCAGCAGCAGCATCGAGAGCTGCCTGAATGGCTGCTGTATTATCCTCTGAAGATGTAGAGGCATTGAAAGGAGCAGCAGTAATGATAAATGTATTGGCTGCCAGAAATGACGTAGGCATACCCTGAGGCAGTTCCACTGGTTTCCACCCCTCTGGGGTATTCTGGCTAGCTATCTCTTCTGCCATAGAGAAACCAATACGGGCATTCAACTGCTGTGCTGCAGCACAGAACATCAGTAAACTAAGTACTTTAAAGAATTGTCGTTTCATTGAATTATGAATTTTGAATTATGAATTTTGAATTATTTCTCTGGGAACTGGCCGTTGAGGACGTAATTTACGATGAACATCACGTCAGGCATTCCTATTTCGCCATCCAGATTGGCATCGGCATTATCAGGATTGAAGTCATCAGCAGGAGTGCCGAGGATGTAGTTGACCACAGAATTTGCATCTGCCATATCGACCTGGCCGTCATCATTGGCATCGCCACGAAGATAGAGTACCTCCTCCGTAGTCATATAGATACCCCAACAAGCCTGATTGCCGCCAGGCGTAAATGTCAGTGTGCGGGTAACAGGTTTGTCAAAGGTCACAGTATAGATAGAGTATTTACCATCTTTCCTAGTGACGAAGCGATAGTCATCTTCACTATATTCTGTACCATTGAGGTTAGCCAGCCAACAGTCACCAGTATCAGAATTGCTGTATCCCATAAACGATATTGAAGAAACAGCTACTCCCTTTGGGATGTTGATGGTATAATTCACTTCCTTACTATACTTTGCAGTACCATAGTTGCCTGTACCCCATCTTTTGTTTGCAGTATTAGAAATACTCCAGCTATTTTGGAAGTTATAACTTGTTGTATCATCTACCTTACTGCTGGAGCTGTATGTATCTCCGCTGAGTATGGCACCTTCTTCCCTCCAACTGTAGGAACAGTCATATTTCTCTTCCATCACATTCTCCAAGTTGGTAGTCGCAACGGCATTCTTTGACGTCTTGTTGGTATTCTTTACCTCAAAACTGCAGTTATTGAGAAATGTGATGCCTTCGCAGAAGTTCATCTTAATGCCCTTACTGTGAACAATATGTACGTTATCGAAGGTTACATCCTTCACCTTGCTCTCAGGACGACCATAAATGAAGAGGCCATAGTAGTTCTTATTACTGCTCTGGTAGGTTGTGTGACCAGAAACATAAACATTCTGTATCAAGATATCATGGAAACGAGGTGTCGTTGATATCAGTGGGTCAGGAGATGCCGCAGCTGCTGCAGGGCTATCAGGAAGAGTATCGTACCAACTGGTGATGACGAAAGGACTCGGCACATTATACATAAAGCAGTTACGGAAGATGATGTTATATACATCGCCACTCCTGTCGCGGTTACTCTTCAGGCGGAAGCCGCAGTCAGTACCCGTAAAGGTAAGATTCTCGTATATGATGTCGTGCATATTTGTCGTATAACTGCCGAAGGAAGCACCATGACCAGCTTTCAGTTGACAATTCCATACATGCACATACTGAGCATCCTCATCGCAAACAATATTATCGTCACCAGTATCTATTTCGCAGTCGTAGATGTTAACATACTGCGTCCAGATAGGGAAGCCATCGGTATTATGAGAAGGGTCTGTAGCAGAAGAGGAAGGATTCTTGATGGTAATGTCATGAACAGTTGTATTGCTGCCATTACCATTACGGCCAATGGTGATATTGGTATTAGGAGTATTCTGCACACAGAAATTGCGGAACAGATAACGACTGCCCTGCCAAAAACGAATCATCGCGCTGCGGGTAGTCGATTTGCCTGCTGTTTTCGCTGCCTCTACTTGATCCCACCATGGGGCACCCTGTCCATCAATGATTGATGTGGTACGGCTCTCACCCTCAATCACGATGTCAGACGCACCACTCTTACCGGTAATAAACGGTGATGACATCTGGTGATAACCATTAGCATCTGTAGGAAAGGTGCCAATGGCCTTCATCTTCAGCGTAGCTCCTTCGCAGAGATGTAATATCGTCTTACTGCCCATCTGGAGACAGCCTGTCAAGAATGTTCCAGCGGGTATTACCACCATACCACCGCCTGCAGAGGCAGCAGCATTGAGGGCAGCCTGAATGGCAGATGTATTGTCCTCTGATGAAGTGGAGGCATTGTAGGGAGATGCCGTGATATAGAAAGTATTGGCTGCCGTAATAGCAGGCAGACCCTGAGGCAGTTCCACCGCCTTCCACCCTTCCGGCGTATTTTTATCAACTGCTTCTTCTGCTATAGAAAATGCTATCTGAGCATTCAGCTGTAAGGCAGTCGCACAGAGCAGCAGTAAAAAAGATGTTATCAGAAAAGGCCTTTTCATCGGTTTAGCAAATATATTATTTCGGGCGCAAAGATAATAATAATAAATAATGTGTAGGTGGAAAGTTTGTTTGGAAATGAGGAAAAATGACGATTTCATGGTAAAAAATGAAGATATTGAAAGAAAATACCCCCTAAAACGACAAAAAGGAACTCCCGTAATAATAAAATAATGTGTATTTTTGCAAAAATTTTTATTACTAACTTAAATAGATTTAATTTATGTCACTAAAACAAAAGAGTATTCGAACGATGCTACTGTTAGCCCTACTGATGTTTGTGGGCAGCATAGCAGCCCAGACTGTTAAGGTCAACGTGAAAGACTCGCAAGGTGAGGCAGTCATCGGCGCCAGCGTCCTGGAAGCAGGAACAACAAACGGCGGTGTTACCGATTTTGACGGTAACTACACGATTAAACTCACAGGAAAGAGTACTAACATCTTGGTGTCATTCATCGGAATGAAAAGTAAGAAAGTCGATGTGAAAGGAAAAACCTCTGTTGACATTGTGCTGGAAGAAGATGAAAACACCACATTGAATGATGTTGTTGTCATCGGTTACACCACAGTCCGTAAGAAAGACCTGACAGGTGCTGTTGCCCAGGTTAACGGCAAACAGATTGAGGACATTCCTGTTACCAACGTCACAGAGGCCTTGACCGGTAAGATGGCAGGTGTGAATGTGACAACTACAGAAGGTTCCCCAGATGCAGAAATAAACATCCGTGTACGTGGTGGCGGTTCTATCTCACAGGACAACTCACCACTGTATATTGTCGATGGATTCGAGGTTTCTTCCATCAATGACATTCCATCTTCAGACATTGAGACTATCGACGTCCTGAAGGATGCAGCTTCCACAGCCATCTATGGTGCCCGCGGTGCCAACGGTGTTATCATCGTCACAACCAAGAGCGGAAAGACCGATGGAAGCGTGCAAATCAACCTCAACGCCTCTCTCGGATGGGATAAGGTGGTAAAGGACATCGGTGTTATGGATCCTTACAATTTCGGTATGTATCAGTACGAACTCGCCTCTGGAACACAATTTAGCACAGACAAGGGCAACTACGGTATATATTCAGAATTGGATCAATTGAAAGGCATGGAAGGCAGAAACTGGCAGGACATGCTATTTGGTCGTACTGGAACTCAAAAAAACATAGACCTCAGCGTTGCTGGCGGCAACAAGAAATTAAGCTACAATGTTTCTTATGCTCACATCAATAAAGATGCCATAATGCTTGGTTCCGGCTTAGTACGTAACAACATCACTGCCAAGCTCACCGGAAATATCAACAAGTGGTTGTCTGCTGATTTCAAGTTTGCTCTCTCACACACAAAAGTAGAAGGTTTGGCAAAGGGCACAGACACTAATGAGAGCAATGCCACTAACTCTTGGTCAAACAGAAGTATTCGTTACGCCCCGATCAATGCAATTGCTAACGATGGTTCTGACCTTGACGAGGAATACAGCACACGTGTTGATCCGCTGACAAGTGTACAAGGAACATCCAAGACATCAAAACAACTGAAACACAACTACAACTTTGGTTTGACATGGAAACCATGGAAAGGTTGGAAGTTCAAGACACAGTTCTCTATGGGATGGGATAATAAGGACACTGACGAGGCATGGCTGGCACGTGCCAACAACAACTCTAAGTATGAGAATGCCGGTATGGGTCTTACTGTCTTCCAGACTGATTACAAGAAGTCCCTTACCAACACCAATACAGCCACTTATGACAAGAAGAAAGTTTTCCTCAAAGATGATAAGCTGACAGCGCTCTTAGGTCAGGAATGGAAGCAGACAAAGCAGACAAAGACAGAAGATGTATATACCGGCTATGCCAACGAATACAACACCTTCGACCTTCTCTTCGACAATACTCAAGCAGCCAAGCCTATGGCTCCATGGAACTACACATATCCTGATGACCGCATGGCATCATTCTTTGGGCAGTTACTATATACCATCGGCGACAAGTACTATTTGAATGCTACGTTGCGTGCCGACGGTTCTTCAAAGTTCGGTGAGGGCAACCGTTGGGGATGGTTCCCTGCAGCACAGCTCGCATGGCGTATCTCTGAAGAGAAATTTATGAAGAAGTACGAATGGATTAGCAACCTGAAGTTGCGTCTCTCTCTGGGTACCGCAGGTAACAACCGTATCGACCCAGGCCTGCAGGTAACTCAGTATATACAGTCATCCACCACAGGTACTGCACCTTATTTTGACGAAAATCGCACCACATATTTGAAAACAAATGGATATCTGTATAATCCCAACCTGAAATGGGAAACTACCATCACTCGTAACTTTGGTATCGACTATGGATTCTTCAATGGACGTGTCAACGGTAGCTTGGACATCTATTGGAACTCTACCAATGACCTGCTGATGCGTTCTCGCGTACAGAGTTCTTCAGGTTACCTGTATCAGTATCAGAACTTCGGTTCAACATCTAACAAAGGTGTTGAGTTGACTACGAACGTTGTTATCATTGAGAATAAGCGTCTCTCTCTGAACGGCAACCTCAACATAGCTTATAATAAAAACAAGATTACAGAACTGACTAACGACGATCCATATCAAAGTTCAAGTTTTGCTGGCTCCACTATTGCAGAATACAACGATTTCTACGTTACTGAAGGAGGTCGTCTCGGTGAAATCTGGGGCTTCCAATACAACGGCTACTATACCGCTGACGAACTGGTACTCGGTGCTGACGGCAAGTGGACCTCCAAGGACGGCAACAACTACACATATAGTGAAGCAACCTTATACCCTGGTGCTCCTAAATATATTGACCAGAACGGCGATGGTAAGATTGATGCTGCCAACGACAAGGTTCGCCTAGGCAACACCGTTCCAACTTGGACCGGAGGTTTCGGATTTGACGCAACTTGGAAGAATAGTTGGGGTACTATAGATGCCAACATCTTCTTCAACTACTCACTCGGCAACAAGATTCTGAACGGTACAAAACTCGCTAACTCTTTCTATGCAGGTTCAAGCGCAGGCTACAACCTCGTTTCAGAGTTCAATGTTGACAACCGCTATGCATGGGTTGACCCGGCAACAGGTCTTAACATCGGACGTCCAAGTCCTAACACAATCATCGCCTATGGCGGGGCCAGTGCTGTGGTAGAGCGTCTGGGTGAGATTAATGCAGGAAAAGCACTATGGTGCCCGGCAGCTTCATCAACCATGGTTATTTCTGACTGGGCTCTTGAAGATGCAAGTTTCCTCCGTCTCCAAAGCATTACTATCGGCTACTCACTACCGAAGTTATGGCTGAAGAAAATCCATCTGCAGAAAGTAAGAATCTATTTTACTGGTCATAATCTGGCATGCTGGACGAAGTATTCAGGATATGACCCAGAGGTTAGTGCAAGTTCCAATCCAATGTGTCCAGGTATAGACTTTGCAATGTATCCAAAGTCTCGTTCATACACTATGGGACTTAATATACAATTTTAATTAAAGGAGGACATACAGCATGAAAAATCTATTTAGAACAACAATAATATGCGTAGGTGCGCTTGCCATTACCTCTTGTAATGACTGGCTCGACACAAAATCAGATTCTCAGCTGGAAGAGTCTGCACTTTATTCCAGTATTGAAGATATCAAGTTGGCTACATATGGTGTCTATGCAGACCTATGTGACGAGCCATACACACAGTTGATGACCATACATCAGGGTGCAGGTACAGATATTGAGTTGATTGACGGTATCGGGCAGACTGCTGTTGGCGACAATGAGCGTGGCGGTCTGAACTATAATGCCACCACTTCATGGGCTAAACTGGGAACACTGTGGGAGAAGCAGTACAAGACCATTGAAGACTGCAACCGCATTGCCGATGGTATTGCAACAAGCCCTTTAGCCACAGATCCTGAAGTTATGAAATACTCTGCAGAGGTTCGCGTCATCCGTGCTATGGTTTATTTAGACCTGATACGCGTATTTGGTGACATACCTTTCCAGTGGAATGGTGCCAAATCCGACCTATCCAATGTCAATGTCAGCAAGACAGACCGCGACGTGATTCTTGATGCACTTATCGCAGACCTCGAGAACGTTGTAGCTGAGGACAAACTCCCATGGTGCGGTGATGGCACTACATCTGAGCATATTAACATGGGGTATGCAAGAGGACTATTGGCTAATATATATATGACACGCGCTGGATTTGCACTCCGTGAGGACAACAATGCGAATGCTGAAGCTGGCGGTTACTCTTCAACAAAGAAGGTGGCAGCAGGATATGTCAAGACTGACCCATATTCCGGCACTGATACCTATTCCGACGATACATACCAGACACTACGTCCATCAGACGCTGATCGCGCTGCTTTATATACTAAGGCTCTCGAACACCTGAAGGCCGTTATCGACAAGGGCGTACACCAGATGAACCCTTCTTTTGCCGATGAATGGGATAAACTGAACAAACTGGAACTCGACCAGACCTATTATGAGAACATGTTCGAGATTCCAATGGGCTTTGGTATCTCTGGCGAGTTAGGATACTCTATCGGTGTCCGTATGAACGGCACCACTACCGACTGGGGATTCTCCAACTCTTCCGGTAAGGTAAAGACAACGGCAGTACACTTGTACAGCTATGCTCCATGTGACACCCGCCGTGACATCTCATGCATAGCTTTCGAACTAAAGAATATCGACCGTACAGGCCTCACTAATTCAAATATGGAAGAAGAAATCGGTGGTATTACCGTTCCTGTAGAGACTGAGACTGGCAGTGCAGTTACAGCTGAGAGCCTTGTCAAGAACAAGCCTTGGGGACTGTATCTGGGTAAATGGGATGTTCGCAAGATGTCCGAGCGTTGGAAGGTACAAAACCGCACAGCATCCCTGAAGTTCGGCTATGGCATCAATACCGTCCGTATGCGTTACCCACAGATTCTGCTATGGTATGCTGAGTGTGAGAACGAACTGAACGGTCCTACCACAGCTGCTAAGGATGCTTTGAAAGCCGTACATGCAAGAGCATATAACGATGCGCCAGCCACATCATATAATGAGGTATCAACCGCAAGCGGAGAACTTGCAGCCTTCAACACAGATGTTGACAATGCTACCACCAAGGATGAATTCCTAGCGCTTATCAGTTTAGAGAACGCCCTTGAGTTCTGCGGTGAAGGTTTCCGCAAGTGGGACCTTATCCGCTGGAACAAACTCCACGATGCTATAGTAAAGGCAAAAAAAGATTATGTTGACATGCGAGAAGGAGATAACGGCACTAAGGTTTTCCAAGAAAAGGTATATTTCAAGTATAAGGACTATGAAGAAGTTACAGACGAAAACGGAAATGTCGTAAAACTTATGGCACCGGAGAAGAGTATTGACTGGAGTTCTGTTACGTGGTACGGTACAGACGGTACGAACAAGCCTCCTCTCGGTTCTGACCCAAGTAAAGATAAAACATGGGTAAATAGCCATGGCTATCGCTATGCCAAGAAAGCTTCTGACGGTTATGACTATCCTGGCTTCGGCAAGGACAACAAAGACCTGAATGGTCAGAGCTACGTAATGAACTCTTTTGGTCAGGAATATGCAAACTTTGATATCGAGTTCTCTACTATCTGCGGCGGACTTGTTGGAACATGGGACGGCACAGATTGCGATGATTCCGAGCTAAAAGTTAAGAACCGCTATCTAATGCCTATTTATAATAATGTATTAAGTTCATCTAACGGACGCCTGTACAATTCTTATGGCTACTAATCATTAAAGCACAAGAAAGAATATGAAAAAGATATATAATTATATAATCGCAGTGGCAATAGTACTGACAGGTATGTTGCAACTTGTTTCATGCAAGGATTCAAACAACGACTGGAGCACAGACCCCTCTGTCACCAAGCAGCGTCCACCATCAAGCCTGACTGTTGAGGTGGATAGTGCCACATTGGACATGAGCATTCAGATTGGAACTATTGCTAAAGCAGCTTATTATGAGTTGCAAATGAGTGAATCCCCTTTGACAAGCAATGCTGACCTGCCCGTTGAAGGTACTGTATATACTATCAGTAACATCACCGAGGATCAGTTTGTCAATGGAAAAATATCCATTACACGCCAAAATGAGTACTGTGAATTTAAGAATAACGCCACTTACTATTTCCGCGTTCGTGCCATCGGACAGGATGGTACCATTAGTAACTGGTACACCAATGGAATGCTCTACTATGGCGGCATCAGCAACGAGAAGACTGCTAAAAACATGACGGAAAACACATATTCTGCTGTGGACACTCCTTCACTCCTGTGGGTTAATGACAACGACATTGACCCAGACGCTCTAACCACAAGTTGGTACGTGCCAAACTATGTAACTATTGCAAAAATACGCAATGAGACACTTGGAATAGAGGTCGACGCTTCTGCTGCCACCCAGAACCCTGACTATACAAAGGTCAAGGTGTGGTACTACAAGTGGGAAGGACTGGAAGTAAACAAGGAATATACTTTTTCACTACTTGACGATGCCGGCAATGTGATTGCTACAATAACCCAGAGCACTGAGTATGCTCCAAACATGAGTCTAGCTCATTCTATCCTCGCATGGGAGAAGATTGACGTAATCGGTGCCAAGGGAGAATCCAAGGTGGTATATGATCCGGACAACTACTTCTCTATAACCTTTAACGAAGAATCTGCTGCTAATTCAGGCTATGTAGGTCCAAGTGACAATAAAAAATACTATTGCCAGACTCCGGACAAGAAGGTTTATATCTCTAATTATCGCGTACAAGTCAAGAATACCAATACGCTGGAAGTTAAGGTTCCTGAGAGTGGTCGCCTCTATCTCTATGCTAATGGTAGTCCGACAACCTATAAGGTATCGAAGTATTTAGGTAAAGACGAAGACAATAATGATCAATGGGAGGAGATCCAGAAAGTTACTGTCAAGAAGGATGATAAGACTCCTATTCAGGACGAGGGAGGTTCAACAAGGCAATGTTACAAGTTTGCCAAACTGAAGCTCTCAGGTGCTGTTGATGGTAGATACAAGATTGCTCCTACAGCATCCAAGTCTTGTTATTACTATGGCTTCGTATTCGTTCCTGACGATCCTAACGCTGGACAGGAATAAGCGATGATGTAGAAATAGAATTGAAGTTAATAAAACAAATAATCCCTGGCAAGAAATCTTGTCAGGGATTATTGTATTATCTTTGATACGGCGTACGGCCATCATCGAAACGGCGTTTCATTGAACTCGAAACGGCGTTTCGTCAATAACGTGCCTCTGGTGACGTGGTTTTTCCGCAAAGCGGGTTTTTTCTTTTTGAAAGTTTGAACATCCGTCAGGATTGGTTCTGGTATTGGCCGGAAGATGGTGGAAGTTTACTCACGACCAGATTCATGACGAAAGCAGAACATGAGCACAAGGTGCTAAAACTTTCAAAAAGGGTATTTCCAGGTTTTCGTTAATACTCCAGACACGACTTTTTGCAGATGAGCCCCAATTTTACATCTTTTTGTACCATTTTCCACATGTTTCGGCAATAATTACACCTTACTTATTTTTATTAAGTAGTATTTTTGCAGCAGAAATATTAATAAATATAACCTATGACACAAAGATTAATATCATTTCTGCTCATGGCACTCATACTGCCTGTTATCCCTGCAACAGCTCGTGAATGGGACGAGCAACTCTATAAGCAAATAGAGCAAAGCATAAAGTCACCAGAGATTTCTGGTAAGGACTATGACATCACAAAATTTGGTGCCAAAGCGTCTGCTAATGCTGCAAAAAATCAGAAAGCCATACAGAAGGCTATCAATGAATGCACAAAAAATGGTGGTGGACGTGTCATCATACCTGCAGGACAGACTTTCAAAACAGGTGCCATCCAACTGAAGAGTCATGTTAATCTGCATGTAGAACAGGATGCTGTGCTTCTCTTTGTTTTTCAGCCAGAGCTCTACCCTATCGTAGAAACATCATGGGAAGGACTTATGTGCTTTAACCTCTCACCATGCGTATATGCTTTCGAAGCTACAGACCTTGCTATTACTGGTAAGGGTACTATCGATGGTGGAGGTTCTAATGAGAACTGGTGGTCATGGTGCGGAAAACCAAAATACGGATGGAAGAAAGGAATGCCACGCCAGCAGGATGAGAATTCCCGTCCACGTCTGCTAAAAAGCGGTGAGGATGGAGAGCCTATGTATAAAGAGAATGGTCAGCGTAACCCTATCCGCACCTTCGAGGCAAAGGACCTCCTGCGTCCTCAGTTGGTAAACTTCAACAAGTGCCAGCGCATCCTCATGGAAGATGTTTCCCTGTTGCGTTCTCCTTTCTGGGTAATCCATCCTCTGGAGTGTACAGACCTTACTGTGCGCCGTGTAAAGATGATTAACGATGGCCCTAATGGTGACGGATGTGACCCAGAGTGTTGCGACAGAGTACTCATTGAGGACTGTTTCTTTGACACTGGTGATGACTGCATCGCCATCAAGAGTGGAAGAAATCGCGATGGACGCGAACGTAATATGCCATCAAAGAATATCATCATCCGTAACTGCGAAATGAAAAACGGACATGGTGGTGTGGTAATCGGTTCTGAGATATCAGGCGGATGCCAGAATGTGTTTGCCCATGACTGTGTGATGGACTCACCAGAACTGGAGCGTGTAGTACGTATAAAGACGAATTCCTGTCGTGGTGGCATTATCGAGAATATCAATGCCCGAAACATAAAAGTGGGTGTCTGCAAGGAGTCTGTCCTAAAGATAAACCTTGACTACGAACCAAAAGAGGTATGTTGTCGTGGTTTCTACCCTATCGTTCGCAATGTGAATATCGAGAATATCACCAGCGAGAAATCACAGTATGGTGTGCAGATTATTGGCCTTGAAGAGGATACATACGTTTATGACATCAACGTAAAGAATTGTCATTTCAATGGTGTCAAGGATGGTAACACAATAAGTGGCAAAACACGAGACGTAAGTTTCAATGACCTCTTTATCAATGGGAAACTGAGTGAATATTGAACATTGAACATTAAACATTGAGAATTGCTAAACATTAAAATGAAAAAACTACTATTTTCTCTAATATTCCTCGCTACTTCTATCACGATGATGGGACAGGCTCCTGCATTCCCTGGAGCAGAGGGACATGGCCGTTATGTCACAGGTGGACGTGGTGGAGAGATCCGTCATGTCACCACTCTTCTTGATGATGGTAAGACAACAACAACAGGCACCTTGCGCTGGGCTGTAAATGGTTCTACGAAGAAAATCGTTGTTTTCGATGTAGGTGGTATCATTGCATTGACGAAAGACCTAACTATTGGTGCTAACACTACCATTGCGGGCCAGACAGCACCTGCACCTGGTATCACGCTACGCTACTATACTGTACGTCCTACTTCCAATAATATCATTCGTTTCATCAGAATCCGCCGTGGTGAAGAGAGGGATGTCAATGATGGAGCTGATGCCTCATGGCAACGTGAAGTAGATGGCATAGTTTTTGACCACTGTTCCTTCTCTTGGAGTATCGATGAATTGGCTTCTTTCTATGACAACACCCACTTTACCATGCAGTGGTGTACCCTTGGTGAAGCTCTTGCTAATCCTGGCCACACAAAAGGAGAACACAGCTATGGAGGCATCTGGGGAGGTAAAGGAGCTTCATTTCATCATAACTTCCTATGCCACATGCAGAACCGTGCACCACGTTTCTGCGGTGCTCGATATGACTGGGACGGCTATGACAAAACAAAATACAATAGTTCCATCGAGGCAGAGATTGTCGATTTTCGTAACTGCGTAATGTATAACTGGGGCAATGGCAATGGGTGCTACGGAGGTACTGGTGGTGGTAATATCAACATCGTAAACAATTATTATAAAGCCGGTCCTGCAACATACAACACGAAACGTGTCACTCAAGTCTCTGTGGCTACATCAGGCAATGCTTCTGGAACACCATTCCTCGGCTACTGCTGCCGTTATTACATCAATGGCAACTATGTCACAGCTGCTGGCTCCAGTGCCGAGAATTATGACTGGAAAGGAGTTATCTATGATAGTGGCACATATACCATTAATAACGAAAAATATTGTGCTGATGCCAATCATTACTATGGTCCTAATGCCACCTATGTGAAAAACTCCAGCAATGTTGATTGTGTAAAGATTAAGCTCGACTCTCCTGTTGATGCTGGCGAGGTGACCACCCATACAGCACAGAATGCTTTCACAAAGGTTCTGGCTTACGCAGGTGCTTCTCTTAATCGCGATGCTGTGGATGCACGCTATATGAAAGAGGCCAAGAATGGTACTACTACCTATATTGGGTCAGCTACACAGGCTGGAGATGGTTCTGCTATCACCCATCGTCCTGGTATAATCGACTTCGTCAAGGACCAAGGCACATACGAATTAGAATCAACAGCACGTGCAGCAGGCTTCGACACCGACCAAGACGGTATGCCTGATGAGTGGGAACTGCTCAATGGCTTGAATCCGAACAATGCTGCTGACGGCAAGACTATAACTCTCGATACAGAGAAAGGTTGGTACACCAATCTTGAGGTTTATCTCAGCTCTATCGTTGAAGATATTATGCAAGGAGGCAACAGTGACGCACAGAGCGGAGTCGATGAGTATTATCCTGCATGCGTCAAAATGCCAGAGCCTACCCCTCCTGTCCCAACAACCAACTGTAGCATATTGTGGAAATTTGACACAGGAGCAGAAGGGCAGCAGGCTACATTAAACGGCTTGGCCCAGAACGGCATCAAGAGCGCTACGGTAACACTTGGCTCAGAACTTAAGTATAATGGTAAACTGACAGCAGGAGGACTCGCTGAGACAAAGATACAGCAGACCAAGGTCAACGACACCCCAACAGATGCAAATACTATTATCTTCAGCATAACTCCCGCTAAAGGATATTCGCTGAAGCCTACATCTGTAATGTTTACTGCAACACGAAACGGTACTAACAATGGAAAGATAGACGCAAAATGGGTTGACAGTAATGGCACGTCCGTTATATGTTCTGGAGTTACGCCAAAACGTAATAACACCCCATCAGGCCTAGAAGACCAATCTCCTTTCTATTCTACCTACTCCACAGATTTGGATGGCGATGCCACCACAGGAGAGTGTAAGTTGGTCATAAACCTGTATAACCTCAGCTTTAATGGTAGTAGCGGTGTCACACTGAAGGACTATGGATTCTGCAATATCACCATAGAAGGTATCATGACAGCACCAGAAATAATAAAGGGTGATGTCAATGGCGATGGCAAAGTAGATATGTCTGACGTGACAGACCTGGTGCAGTATATCCTTGGCAATCCTTCAGAAGACTTCAACACAGACGCGGCAGACGTCAATGGGGATGGTGAGATTGGTATGCCTGACGTGATGTTCATAATACAATACACCATCAACGGAAAGTTTCCGACAGAGTAACGAGATTCAAACAACATACTATTAATACTTATAATAATGAAAAAATTACTATTTCTATTTTCAGCCGCCTTGTTGATGCTTGCATCACCAATAAAGGCAGCAACGACACAGACTCTTATCATAAATGGGGAGCCTGTTGAAAAGGTCGTAACAAAGATCACTTTTAATGGTGACCTTGCAGTTCTCACATTCTCTGATGCTACAGAAATATCAGAAGACATGGGCAATGTCATTCTGCGTTTCTCATCTGCTCCAACATCCATAAAGGACATCGCAGTATTCCAAATGAATAAGGTTGTTGGTGACAATTTGGATATCGACGGATTGACAGCAGGAGCGAAGGTCGTTATCTATGATGCTTCTGGTAAAGATGTTATTACCACAAGTGGCTCTAACATTAATGTAAGTGGTCTGAGACCTGGTATGTATATTCTTAAGGCAGGTAACCAGATCGTTAAATTTGTAAAACAATAGAAAAATATACTCATCATGAAGAAATTCTCTTTTCTATTTCTTTTCATGCTATCGAGCATGATGGGAATGGCGCAGTCATGGAACTTTATGACTGCCAGTGACGACGATATTACCCTGCTGAATAGCGATGCTACAAACTGGTATCATGAATCAAGCAGCAATAATCGCTATCATCTGATAACAGCACAAGAAACAGCGCCATTAAAAGCTGGGGACAAAGAACTTGAGTATGCGAAGGGATTGTTGTTCACAGTAACAGCAAATTCCTCTACTGATGGCAATCTCCGCGTTGACATCAAGAGCAAACGTCTATGGGTAGCTGGTTCTTGCTCAATAGTGATTCCTAACGTAGAGGCAGGTAAAGAAGTTAAGGTGATTGCTAAAACTTCCTCAACAAGTACTGCCCGTGGTATCAACGTCAGCGAAAATGTTAAGCCAACGTCTGGAAAATTCAATGAAACAAGTACTGACCAGGTGACTAACATCGGCACAGTAGAAACAACAGGCGACATCATATTGACATTTACTGGATCTATGTACATCTATGAAATGTCAGTAAGTGACCCTGATGACGATGACGAAAGCGGTGAAGATACTCCTGTCGTACGTGATGACGATTTCTCTACTTCTGCAAATGGTATGAAGAACCAGATGGTTCTCACCGTCGGTAATGGTAAGCGCTTCTACAACACAGAAAGCATTCAAGATGTTACTATCGCAGACGAGAAGGTGACAGTAAAACAGGCTGCAGGCAGTTACACTTTCACCAACAATGTTTCTGAAATTCAGTTTGCAAAAATCTCTACCGAGAATCAAGGTCAGGTAGAAAATACTGATGATAAGGTAGCCATCACTGAGGCTCGTGGATGGTTTGAATCAGCATATGTGAAATTTACTCCATTCACTGATGCCAAGACATATAATGTATATATAAAAGGTGGCAGCTATAGTGAGTACACAAAGATTGACAACGAACTTGTACGCAAGTATGACACCTATGGTCGTGCTGACGTTCTGGGACTTGTAGCAGGAGATGGCTATTCTATCAAGGTAGTACCTGTTGATGCTAACGGAGAAGAAATGCCAAGTGCTGCAAATGAGGCAACAGGCATACAGGTTACTGCATATGACCGTTCTGGTTTTGCTCACAAGGGACGTACAGAAGGTATCGGTGCCTATAATAATGACGGTTCGCTGAAGGCTAATGCCAACGTGGTGTATATCACAAAGGACAACGCCAAGACTGTATCTCTCGACATCACTACCAACAGCAAGGGAGGAACAGCCACATACACTGGTTTCCAACAGTTGATTTACGGCTATCAGAAGGGTGACGCTAATGGTAGTTACGAAAGGAAACCACTCTGCATACGTATCATAGGTACTATTTCTGCCAGCGACTGCGATGAATTCCTCAGCTCTGCCGAGGGTATTCAGATTAAGGGTGCTAAGGCTGCAATGCCAATGAACATCACTATTGAGGGTGTTGGCGACGATGCCACTACTACAGGCTTCGGATTCCTCATTCGTAATGCCGGCAGCATCGAACTGCGTAACTTTGCTAACATGCTGTGCATGGATGATGCAGTGTCTATTGATACCGATAACTCTAACATCTGGGTACACAACCTCGACCTCTTCTATGGCAACGCAGGTGGCGATGCAGATCAGGCCAAAGGTGATGGTACCATCGATATGAAGGGCGACTCTAAATATATCACAGTCAGCTATAACCACTTGTGGGACAGCGGTAAGGCATCGCTTTGCGGTATGAAGAGCGAATCTGGTCCTAACTGGATTACTTATCACCACAACTGGTTCGACCACTCAGACTCTCGCCATCCACGTATCCGTACTATGAGTGTACACGTTTGGAACAACTACTATGACGGCAATTCTAAATATGGTGTTGGTGCAGCATATAAGAGCAATGCTTTTGTAGAAGCAAACTACTTCCGTAACTGTAAATATCCTATGCTCATCTCTCTTCAGGGAAGTGATGTGGCAACAAATCCTAAGGGTACCTTCTCTGGTGAGGATGGAGGTATGATAAAGGCCTTCAACAATGTTATCACAGGTGCTCTCGGCTATGTCACCTATCAAAAGGCTCCTGTTGAGTTTGACGCTTATGAAGTATCAACACGCAACGAGCAGGTACCTGCTGCTGTAACAGCAAAGGTTGGTGGACGTGTCTATGCAAACTGGGATATTAATCCTGATATTATGTACACCTACACACCTGATTCACCAGCTGATGTACCATCTATTGTTACTGGTTGGCTGGGAGCTGGTCGCATGGGACATGGTGATTTCCAGTGGACTTTTGACAATGCTACAGAAGATAACAATTCCAGCGTTATCGCAGGTTTGAAGACAGCGCTTCAGAGCTATAAGACCAAACTTATAGGTATCTACAGCGAAGTCAGCGGTGGAGGTGATGAGCCAACTCCAGAACCAACACCGGAACCAACTCCAGAACCTACTCCAGAGCCAACTCCGGCTCCAGAAGGTGTTATCCTCGCTTCTTTTAACGGAAGTCCTTCTGTCGATATGTTCACAGTAGGCGGCACTTATGGTGATGGTAATGCCACATACAATGGAGTTGCCTACAAGAAAGGTGTGAAACTTAACTCCAGCGGATCTATAACTTTCACTCCTCAAAAGAACTACAATATGACCATCATTATGGGTACTGCAAAAGGCGGTCGCGATGTAAAACTCAACAACGTAAAAACCACCGTCAGTGGCACTGAGAATACCACAGGAAAATATTATGAACTTGACCCTATCGCTATTACTGCCGGCACAGAGTATGTCATCACAAAGGGCAGTGCCGAGGGATTAGTGATGCTCATTAAGTTGGAACCAGTAAGTCAAGAATAATTATGAGCTGATATCCTGGTTAACTACAATAAGAAATGGGCTGACTCAGATGTGAGTCAGCCCATTTTAGTTTCAAGTTTCAGGTTTCAAGTCTTTCACCCTTCATCCATCACATTTCACATTTCACCTTTCACATTTCACATTTACAAAACATTCAACACCTGTTCTTTTATCTGTTCCAGTTCGTCCTTCATCTGCACCACAATATTCTGCATTTCTGCCTGATTGCTCTTTGAACCGGTGGTGTTTATCTCGCGCCCCATCTCCTGTGCTATGAAACCGAGTTTCTTACCTACTCCCTGACTCTTGCCACCTTCAGAGACTGGCTGCCAAGGTTCGTTCATGGTATCACGGAAATACTTTATGTGGTTGGTGAGACGTTGTTTCTCTTCCGAGATATCGAGTTTCTCAACATAGAAAATCATCTCCTGTTCCAAGCGATTACGGTCATATTCCACCTCTGGAATACTCTGCAGTCTCTCTATCAGACGTTGGCGAATCTTCTCCACCCTACCCTGTTCGTATGGTTCGATGGATGCCATGAGAGCAGAGATATTATTCAGCTTCTCCTCAAACTTCTTACATAGTGCTGCGCCTTCCTGCTTACGGAATTCCTCAAGCGCCTTCAATGCATTGGCAATAGCCTCAGAGACGACATTCCATTCTTCCTCCGACAATTCCTCTGTTTCTGTCTTTGCCAACACATCCGGCATCCGCATGATGACAGACAGGACATTCGACTGTTCTATGCCCAGTTCTTCCGACATTGTCTTTATCTGCTCGTAATACGTCTTTGCCAAAGCAGTATCTATATGTGCCACATCAGAAGAGACATCCTTTTCTACCCACAGAGATACATCCATCTTACCCCTGACAGCACTGTCCTGTATCGCCTTGCGTATCTCCACCTCTTTTTCTCTGTATATAGGAGCTATGCGCATTGAACAATCCAAAGCCTTTGAATTCAAAGACTTTATCTCCACATGTATCGTCTTATCCTGGTATTTTGCTACGGCCTTACCAAAGCCTGTCATCGATAATATCATAATATTTACCTTTTTATTTTGGCAACAAAATTACAAAAAATATAACGAAAACAAAAACGAAAACGAAAACTTTTTTATTTTAACTTTGGTTTTTAGAGAAAAATTAGTACCTTCGCGCCTTGAAAGAACTATAAACTCTTAACTTTCAACTCTAAACTCTAAACTTTAAACTTTTAACTCTTAGCTTATGACACTGCCATTCTGGGCTTGGATAATATTTTATGTATTGGTGCTGATAATGCTAATCATCGACTTAAAGATGTTTGGCAAGAAAGGTCAGCATGAAGTCAATGTGAAGGAAGCCTTGCAGATGACAGCAGTATGGATTGCTGTCTCCCTTCTCTTCTGTGTCGGCATCTATTTCTTCTATCCTGTAGCATCTCACGAAAAGGCGATGGAGTTTCTTGCCGGATACCTGATAGAGAAGTCTCTGTCAATGGATAATCTCTTCGTCTTCCTAATGCTCTTCACCTTCTTTGGCATCGAACGCAAATACCAGCACGAAGTACTCTTCTGGGGCATCTTCGGAGCCTTGGTGCTGAGGAGTATCTTCATTTTTGCCGGTGCTGCTATGGTAGAGCAGTTTGAATGGATTTTGGGACTCTTCGGAATCTTCCTGCTCTATTCTGGTGCCAAGATGTTCGCACATGACGACGACCAGATGACCGACCCCTCAAAAAACATCTTCGTAAAGTGGTTCAAGAAGTTCTTCCCCGTCACAGACAAAATGCACGGCGACAAGTTCTTCATAAGGGAGGAGCAACAACCCGAAGCCAAACCATCAACTATCAACTCTCAACTATCAACTCTCAAAGCCACTCCCCTCTTCGTTGCTCTCATCGTCATCGAGACAACCGATGTCGCCTTTGCCGTTGATAGCATACCGGCGGTATTCTCTGTGAGTCGCGACCCCTTCATAGTGCTCACCAGTAATATTTTCGCTATATTGGGGCTCCGCGCAATGTATTTTGCCCTCGCAGCAGTAGCAAAATACTTCAAGTATCTGAAATACGGCCTTGGTTTCATACTCATCTTTGTGGGCATCAAGATGCTGCTCGCAATGGATGAATACATCAATGCCCTCCTCCACCTCGTAGGCATCCGTTACACCATTCCTCACATCGAAATATCCACACCTTTCAGCCTCTCCGTCATCTTCGGACTCCTCACGCTGTCAATCATACTTTCACTTGTAGTGAAAAGGTCAAAGGTCTAAGGTCAAAAATCAAAGGCTTTCCATTTTCATTTTTTCATTCTTTCATTTTTTCATTCTTCCTATGAAAGTCCTCGTTTCTGAAGAAATAAATCACGTCTGCCCCACTTTCGTGGGCGCCTGTGTCGAAGCACAAGTTACCAACAGCCCCTACTGTCAGGAGCTGTGGGATGAGATAAATGCCTTAGGTGAGAAATTCCGTCAAGAGCTGACCACCGAGTCGCTCAAGGAACTCACCAGCATCGCTGCCACACGCAATGTCTATAAAGCCTGTGGCAAAGACCCTTCACGCTATCGTCCTGCCTCCGAAGCCCTCATACGCCGCATACTGCAAGGAAAGGAGTTATATCAGCGTGACACTCTCGTTGACCTTGTCAATCTCGCCTCTATCGCCTATGGCTATAGCATTGGTGGCTTCGATGCCGACAAGTTTGTTGGCGACACCCTGACACTTGGCATCGGACGAGAAGGTGAGCCATACGAAGGCATCGGACGAGGTATGATAAACATCCACGGGCTGCCCGTCTATCGTGATGCGCAAGGAGGCGTCGGAACGCCCACCAGCGACAACGAACGCACCAAGATGCAACTATCTACCACCCATCTCGTAGTTCTCATCAACGGCTATGATGGCAACACCCAGCGTGTCAGCGAAAATGCGGAATACATACAAACCCTCCTCCGCAAATACTGCAATAGCAACGGCGGTAGCTTCTTTCTTTACTCGTAAAGAAAAAGTTTAGAGTTTAGAGTTTAAAGTTTAGAGACAGTTGTTAGTTGATAGTTGATAGTTGTTAACCGCTAATCACTCCCCTCTTTCACTCCCCTTATCAAACAATAAATCCGAAAATTAAACGTTAGTTTAACAAATAATGTACTTAATTTTTATTTTGTAACACTAAATTTAAAAACGAAATGAAAAAGTATTTAGCTGAAATGGTAGGTACATTCGTACTTACATTCTTAGGATGCGGCGCAGCAGTCGCATTAGGTTGCGGTTCAGACACCGCTTCTATCGTTGGTACAGCAATCGCTTTCGGTCTTGCCGTTGTAGCAATGGCATACACCATTGGCGGTATCAGCGGCTGCCACATCAATCCAGCCATCACATTAGGCTGTTTCCTCACTGGTCGCATCGACGCAAAAGACTGTGGCATGTATATGTTATTCCAGGTCATCGGTGCCATCATCGCAGCAGCAGTATTGGCAGGCATCGTAGCAACCGACCCATCTCTCGTTATCACCACCTCGACAGGTGCTAATGCTTGCAACTATGGTGTTGCAAACGGTGTTATCGTAGAGGCAGTTCTCACAGCACTCTTCGTATTCGTAGTACTTGGTGCAACAGCAAAGGACAATGAGGCAACAGGCAATTTCGCAGGACTTGCAATCGGTCTGTCACTGATTCTCATCCATCTCGTAGGCATCCACTTCACTGGCACCTCTGTCAACCCAGCCCGTTCTATCGGTCCTGCTCTCTTCGAGGGTGGCAAGGCTCTCTCTGAACTCTGGGTATTCATCGTAGGACCATTTATTGGCAGTGTCATCGCAGCCTGCTGCTGGAAAGCCGTCGCAACAAAGTAAAATAAAGACAAGCGACTGTAACTTTTATGTTACGTTTCCTATTCATTATACTGACATTATTCTTCCTCAACTCAAGCAGTCAGGGAAGGGTAATGTCAGATTTTTCTGATAAAGCACAACAGGATAAGCAGTATGTCCTGCTTCACCATGATGCGTTTGACAATATACTGAAAGAGCAGCAAGCCCCTCTCACATCAGCTATACGCTCCGACAACAGTTCCCAACGCGTCAACCCCTCTCGTATTGTCAGATTACTACCTACCAACGGCAACAACCCAAACCGTAGCAATGGCAGATGTAGTAACTTTTTTCTATACAATCATCCACTTTATGCCACACATCTCCTATGTCATGCTGCCCAAGGCATGTCAGCAGGAGTAGCGTCTCCACGTTACTATTATGTCATAGCGCTGAGACGCCTTCTTTGTTAGCGATAATCCATTCCTTCATTTTTTAAAGAAATAATATCGTTAACAAAACAAACAAATTTTATGGCAAATATAAAAAAATTGCAGATGTGGACAACCATCTGCTCTGACTCCCGTATTGGTGTCAGCACATCATTTTTCGGTTTTAAGACAACAGCAACATATCTTCCCACCAACAGCATCATTGATGCATATACAAAAGAATATTCGCCCCAGAACGGCGACCGTCTGAAACACATTCTTCTATCTCCACACAGCAAACTGGAAGACGCAGTAGGAAACTTTCATCCAGAGGCAATACCTTGTCTTACCCTGAAAAAAGTTGACTCATAAAAAGTCAACAAGATGAAGTATTATCTTCTCATCAATCTTCAAACTCCGATAAAATGCGGGTCACCTGCAAATTCCTGTGTTTAGCTTTCGCGCAGGGCCTTGGAAAAAAAACGGAAAAACATCCTTTACACAATTCGTGGTGCTAGCACCAGTGTTGCAAGGTTTGTACTGCCTGCTGGCAAACAAGTTTGCCGACAGTCAGTCCAACCCTCACAACAGGCCTAAGGCCTACGAACTGATAAAGGCAAATAACCCCGGCCTGAGCTCAACGCCGGCCTAAAAAACCAAACAATGTATTTGACTGCCTCACTTACATCTTTAGGTTTGAGGCGCAGAGGTTTTTCGGTTTCCGCAAAACAGGATGCGCCTCAGCATAGCTCAAAAGCGATTTTGACTACGCATTCGGCTTTCACTGTTTTTCCGCCAAAGGCTGGGTTTTTCCATGATGAGATAGATTTCCCTGAAAGGGTAACGATATTAGTGATAAGACTGTCTGGGTGCTCGCACACAAGCAGGATTATTGCTGATAGTGTTAAGAACTCGCTAGAGTTTCTATCTCAGAAATGGGGTTTTTGGGGTTTTTGTTTTAAAGCTAATCAGCAAAACTGACACAGGTTTTTACGGGTGAGCCTAAAATGCATAATGCAATTATGTTTTATTCCGATATGTACACTACTTTTCGTGGAGCAACACTTGCGGATTTCTGTGAAAAACTTTTTTGTCTAATCCTGAAAGAATTGAGATGACTGATAAAAATTGCCCACGCAGAGTTGTTCTACGTGAGCAAGTTCTTTTTATATTCAGCTCTTTACCTGATTTATTCTATTAAACTTTTATATTATTAATGTCAATACTTAGATATAGATTATCCATTTTACAAGTTTGTCGTTTGCGTCGAAATAGAAGTCTATATATTTTCTATCATTATTTAATTCAGCATGATCAACCTCACCAAAAATATTGTACACGTCTTGTAATTGAAACCATTTCAGTGTCCATATTCGTAGATTACCCACATTTCTAGTTTGCTGAAATTTCATACCCAGGCCTCCCAGAAATCGTTCTACCTCAGCCCTGCTCATGCCTTTATGTATGTCATAATTTATGGTTCCTACGCCTTCTTCATTAACAATTTTCATAATTTTAACACCATCGTAACTGCCAAGTAATGCCCCTTGTTTATTTCCTCGTACTATACCATATACTATGCCATTCGGGTCGACTACTTTCACAAGATGGACATTCTTTCCAGACCAAGAATAATAGTAATGCGGTTTTTCTTGTCCCGATTCCTTAAAGTACTTGTCCAATTCTGGACATTCATATTTTAAAATAATAGTATTACCCAGCGTTCCAAAATTTATAACTTCTATATGGCCTACTCCCTTCAATGGTGCGGGGCTTTCATCACTGATTTGAAGCACCTCGAATGGAAGGTCTATTTTAAAGTTGCGATCGATATATTCTTCCTTGGATTGTCCCTGTTGAGCCTGCATGTTAGCAAAAGTACAGAATAATACGCATAACAGAAATGATATTTTTTTCATATAGAGATTCATGATTTAAGCAATGGAGTTTATTTAAATATTGGCGTGTATAGACAATCTATACATGCCTAATAATTTTGTTTTAAAGCATTATTCAAATAATAATCTACTCTTGCATATTTTGAGCAGCATCGAGCATTTTCATGTTTATCTTTTGATATTTTGCTAATTGTGAAGCAGACAAATCACCTTTTGCTTTTTCCATTTTTTTACCCAATTCCTGAGCCTTTTCCATCAAAGCTGGATATTCTGACAAAGCTTCCATATCGCCTTTTGCAGCCTTCTTCATATAAGAAATATATTGATCTACATACTCCTCATAAGATTCCAATACAGCATCAAAGTCTTCAGAGTCTGAAGATGATGTTGACAAAGATGTTTCACTTTCGTCATCTGAATCATCTGAAACATTTAAATCTGAAACATCGCTGGTAGAAACAGACTCCACAGAGTTAGAAGTTGAGTTCTCATCAGAACTATTCTTCTTTCCTCCACAAGAGACAATAGCTACAGCAAATAAAGCCACTACAAAATACTTTAAAATTTTCATAATCAAATATATTTTAGTTCTTCCTACATCCTTTAAAGCGACTCGGATATCTCTTTTATTTCTATAATACATCTTAACGTATAATTATCTCTTTGTATATTTATCGTTAAGATATTCTCAAACTATTCCAACTGGATCACTCGCATTAACATATCCCCAACTTGCAGATGTATCATCACCTGAGTCATATAAAATTTTACCAGCCTTGCTATAACAAATCACTCGACGTACTCTTACAGCACTACATATTTCATCATATTCAGCCTTGGTACGAGTACTTACAACCATTGTGCGGCTTCCTATCATATCCGTAAAATAATTCTGCCATTCAGGGGAATGGTATACAGCTTTAACCCAAACAAAGTGATTTCCATTTTTACTTGTTACAATATTTGAATCATATGATATTGTTACAGTCTCATCCTCACTTACCTTAATCCAATTATTTGCTTTTGCACCGTTCTTTGTTTGCGCATACGCGGAAGACACGATAACTGAGATAAGAATAAAAAATATATAATTTACAAGTTTCATATAACTTTATTTTTTATTTTTATTATTAATCTTTTGTTTGAGTGCTTTCATGAATTGAGTATATTCTTTCTGCGTTATATTCATCTTTCCCCTACACCTTGCTCGGATATTTTTTATATATAATTTCTAGGCAAGTGATATTATTTAAATCTAGGCGTGTATAGGCTACCTACACACGCCTAATAATTTAGTTTTAAAGCATTCTTCAAATGACAATCTACTCTTGCATATGTTGAGCTGCTTCTGCCATCTTCATGGTTATCTTTTGATATTTTGCCAATTGTGAAGCATACATATCGCCTTTTGCTTTTTCCATCTTTTCACCCAATTCCTGTGCTTTCTGCATAAATGATGGGTACTCAGCAAGTGCATCCATATCCCCCATGACTGCTTTCTTTACGTAAGAGATATACTGATCAACATATTGCTCATACGAATCCAGAAGTTCGTCCCAATCAGGAGAATCAGTTTCGCTAAATACCTCATCAGAGGTTGCCACAGGTTCCTTTGTGTTCCTAATAGACTCCTCTGGCCCATTGTCAGATGTTTCCAAATTTGCTGATGTTCTTTTATCATCTGAGCCCTATGACCATGATGAAAGTGCAAACAAAAATAAGACGATAATAATACTTATGTATCTCATATCAGTTTGTAATCTTAAGCTTGAATTTCTTTACTTTTTCTAAATCTGATTCTACATCATTACTTGAGTCTTTATCACCAGTGAACTGAAGAGTAATTGTTTCGCCTGGCTCACTTTCCAAGAAAGCCTTGAACTCATTTCCGTCTGAATCGCCGGAACGCCACTCACGATAGTTAGGCAGAAGTTCCTTTACATCAACTCCGTTTTCTGTCTGCCCAACACCAACAATCCACATTTGGCCGTACTCACTGCACAAAGAAGATGTATTAACAGTACTGAGAAGTTTGAAAGTGATTTCCATTTCGGGGTAACCATAACTGCCTATGCTCTTCTCTGCACTTATAATCTCAACCTTTCCTTTTAGTTGTGAGGGCAATAATACATTACCAAGGTCAAAAGAGGATCTTTCATTTGAAGTATCTGTTAAAGACAACTCTGTATCTAAATCCCCACTATCTTCGTCGTCTTTATTGCTTTTAAATAATTCTGCAGCTCGCTTAACCAATCTACCTTCTAAATCAAGGAGTTTTTCTTTCTGTTCTTGATTCAGAGTCAGGCCTGCAGCTTCCGCATCTTCAACTAATTTATTATTGAATTTCACACCATATAGAGTTTCAATTTTTGATTTGAACTGCGACTCTATCATAGCTCCATTTTCCTTCAATTCAGTATCGCTCATATTCTCAATCTGCACTACGAATTCTTCAACAGAGGATATAAACTTATCCTCCTTGGATTGAGAACACGATACAATAAACAAAGCCGCTAAGGCAATTACAATAAACTTTACTTTTTTCATAATATTATTTATTTCTATTTTACGCCTACTCTTATTAGGATTTTCGGCTAACTCCTCTCAAATGTTATCAAAATCTTGTCATTAACATATTTAAATTATATTGTTTTGCACGACCGAAAGCAGTAAAGAGATCTATTAAGCCCCAAATGCCTGCACCAGCACATGTAAGCAATTTAGCTATGCCCAAACCTGTTTGTCCCAAATAGAAACGATCTGCGCCGAAACCACCAACCAAGAAAGCTAACCAGAAACATACCATTGGATTCTTCCATGGAGTAGCGATTAGAAGACTTTCTGCACTCTCATCTAATTTCTCCAACTTTTCTCTAATTTGCAATTGTGCAACTTCTGGAAACTTTTCTGCATTAACCATGAGAAACTGATCAATCTTTGTTTTTTCCATAATTCTTTTTAATTAAAAATTAATAATCTATTAACACATAAGTAAAAGTTCAAGATTTTTTCTTTTGGTAGCATCTTGGATCATAAAAATGTCTATCAGCCACCATACATAAGCTCCTCCACATGTCAATAATTTTCCCACTCCTAAACCTGTATCACCTATATAGAATCTGTCAACTCCAAGAGTGCCCACAATCGCAGAAAGTATTAATGCCATTGTTGGATCTTTGAACTGTGCCATCTTTATAGACGCAATACCATAATTCATAGTCATTAGCTTCTTTTTAACTATTTCTAATGACTCTATGGGGAGTCTATTTCCATAAATAGCCAGCAATTGATTTACATGACATTCTTCCATTATCACTATATATTTAAAACATTTCTAACAACAAACCATATCGAAAATGATGCAATAAAAAAAGTCACGACATATTTATTCTCTATTACTTTCTTAAACTTCTTACGAGAATCTCGTTCAGGCATTAACCACAGGAATACAAAAGCAGATGCATAAGGTAAAGAATATATTAGATAATAGTTATATTGAATAGATTCATATAAATGTCCATGTAATAATGCATGAATTGCACGTTGTATTCCGCATCCAGGACAACTAAGGCCTGTTAATACTTTTATTGGACATTTCGGCATAAACCAATAATGAGTGGGATTGAGACTATATAAAACAATTCCACTAAGGAACAATACAACCAAAAACAATATTATTTTTTCAAAATATAAAATATGAGAATCTTTCATCTATTTTCAATTGTAAACTTTCACTACCTATAAAGAACAACATCGTCCCAGAAACAAATGCTTTAGTTATTATTAATTTTTTTGTAAAAATTACCTTCTGCGTGCAAATGTAAGACTATTTTTTGAAACATCAGAAGCCCATTTTAGCCCAAATTGAGAATTTGAGTAAAAAAGTTCAATTTCCCCTTTTGTGTGCGTGCACGATAAATATAAGGTGAAAGGTGAATGCGCCCAAAGCGACTATTGAAAAACTTTACAAGTTTATTACACATAAAGGTATAAGCGTGCAAAGCCCGGTCACGACCAAATGTCATAATTACAACTATTTTTCAAACTAACAAAGAAAACTTGCAACATTTTTCAAAAAATAAGTTTTTCGCCAAAAATGTCTCATCTCTCCTATAATACCCTGAGAAGCCTTGCTACAAGGGCGTTGGGGCATGGGGGAGATGAAGGGGGGGATAAAGGGGGTGATGAATTTTCCAAGATGCCAATAAATAGGGACTTTGTGAGGGTTGAAGGGGGAGATGAGGGATTTTTTAGTAACCACTCATTATTTTTCAATAACCTGCCTTTGTTGTTCAATACTCGTGCCTTATTGCGGATAGCATAAACCTCGAGTTCTTAGAATCTTCCCGCTGTGGGAACAAAACGTTCCCGCGCTGGGAATGCTTTCGCTGCTGCTCCATCGCTCAAACAGACAAGTCGAGCGAACGGTTAAACGTTAGAGTTTAAGTGTTAGCGGTTACCCAATCCAAATAATTGTTTGGAGTAATAACAATTGTTTCTTTTACATTGTATGCCTCAAGGAATGATTTAGGGAACCGTACATTTACTTTTTTCTGATTCCATTTCATTTCGAAAGCTGTCAGAGCGCCATCACTCTCTTCGATGTAGTCTATTTCCTGTTGTGAATTAGTGCGCCAAAAATATATGTTACTAATGAGAAAACTAATAATATGCAAATTATTTAGGTCCAAATCCTTAAAAACGGCCATTTTTATGGATTACAATCCGCAAATTTGGCCATTTTTACGGATTACGACCTGCAAAAACCCTATAAATTTGAACACTTGTGACAAAACAGGCTTGCCTATCTCACGACAGGCAAGCCCTTTAACTGCATTTATTTATCAACATGAATGTTTTCCCTACATCATCCAACCCAGATGACTGTATCTGCTGAGGATGATGGGGTATCATTATATTCTGAAGTTTCTGGCTTCTTTGGTTCCGCTTTTTTTGATGCAGAATGCTTGCTGCGGAAAATCTTCTTGAAGAAATTTATCAGACCCATGAGGATAGTTTTTAGTTGTTAGTGGTTATCGTTAACGTTATCGTTGAAATCTGCGTGCAAATATAAGACTTTTTCTTTAAACCCCATTAGCCCAAATTGACCCAAATTAAAAACAGTACTGCATTTTTTGTGTTTTTACCTTTTATATATCATAATAAATGTGTAATTTTGCACACAAACAAGTCACAAGACACAAAAAATGACAGAAATCAGCAAGGAACAGATAAGACAGATATGCAGAAGCGTAGAACTGGCGATTGGTCAGTCTGTGCAAACGCCTAAGGATTTTGATATTCTGAGTCAGCAGATATTCAGTAGAACAGGAAATCTGCTGAGTCGCAACACTTTGCGTCGCATCTGGGGGAACATGGATGATGGCACTAATCCACGTAGTACTACCCTCCAGATATTGGTTCGTTTCCTGGGATATAACAACATAGAGAGTTTTCTCACTGCAACAAACAATGGAGAAAGCACGCCACAGAGCGGATTTGTGATGACTCGCAAACTTAGTGTTTCTGTCGATTTAAATGTGGGTGACAAAATAAGACTTACATGGCTGCCAGACAGGGTGTGTGACATAGAATATACTGGCAGTCTTTGTTTCAGAGTTATTGCCTCCAGCCAGACTCGCCTGCAGCCTGGTGATACGTTTCAGTGTAGCATGATAATTGATGGAGAACCGCTATATCTGGATCAGCTGCAGCATCATGAGGATAACGGCAAGAGTAGCCGCCCAATGTCGTATGTGTGCGGATTAGAGCAGGGTATCCGATTTGAGAGAATCAATTAGAAATCATAGTCTTCCATACGATAGCGGAAGAGTCCCCACACAAGACTGTTCTTAAAGATGTCACTGGTTCCGGCAGGAATCATCAGAATGGCTTTCTCAATAGTTGACTGGTCGAAGATATCAGCATAGACATTCACGCCTTTTCGACCATGAAGTCGAATAAGATTGAGCGACGGACAATTCCTGAAAGCAGCGGGATAGATGACGACAAGACTGCGTGGCAGTGTTATTTGAGTGAGCGACGTACAACCAATGAAGGCTTGGTCTCCAATATCTGTCATCGTTTCCGGCAGCACTACCTCTGTCAGTCGCGAGCAATAAGCAAAAGCATGACGGGAGACTCCCTTCACCCAATAACGCTTACCATTGGGAGCCGTAATACTATCAGGGATTATGATGCGTCCGACAGTCGTTGTATCGATGGCCGGCTTTCCATAGTTGTTGCATCCAACAAGGGCATGTGTCTCATATCCCACACCTCGTTTAAAAGTCACCATAACAGTACGGCCATCACAGGTGATAGGCAGTTGAAAAACAGTTTTCTTTGCCTGTTCCTTATCTACGCCATCAGCATGAAGATGAAGGGGCACAAAAAATAAAATGAGACTAAGTACAAACATCATCATGGGTGCGAAGTTACAAAAAAAATTGCAAATAATGTACAAAAACATCATATTTTGCGTTTAATTAATGTATGGCGAATAAAGAAACGGACGAGAAAGAGGTTTCGGGATACCTTTCTGACCCTTTTGTCGAAGACATAGGACAGCACTTTACCAACATAGAACTGTTGAGTAGCGAAGGCTTTACACGATTGTATAAAGCTATGCGCTATGGCCGTTGGTTTGTGCTGAAGACTATGTCAGAAGATACCGATAGCAATTGCAATAATTGCCAGATGTTGTTGCATAAGGAACTGGAACTGCTTATGAGAATGCAGCATCCTGGCGTGGTGCAGGCTGTCGGACTGGAAAAAATTGATGGCATTGGTGAGACTATCATCATGGAATATGTTGATGGCAGCACACTTGACGAATGGCTTACTACCGGTCCTGACAAAAAGAAGCGCATCAGGGTGGCTCACGAACTGGCAGAGGCTCTGGCGTATGTTCATTCTGTCGGAATAGTACATCGTGACCTGAAGCCAAAGAATATCATGGTGACTCGTAACGGGGAGCGCCCCAAAATCATAGACTTCGGCCTTGCTGACAGCGACAGGAATGCTGTACTGAAGCAACCTGCAGGCACTCTGTCCTATATGTCACCAGAACAGGCGCAAAGCAGTGTACCTGATATGCGTAATGACATTTATTCGCTGGGATTGATTCTGGAACAGATGCAGCTTGGTCGTGCATATAAAAAGGTGGTGGGACGATGTCTGATGCCTATTGACCGTCGATGGAACAATATGGAAGAGATTCTGGCAGAGTTTGCAAGAATAGAGAAACGTCGATGGCCCTTGGTGGTGAATATCTTAGTAGCAATGCTGTTGCTGGCTCTGGGACTCACCACGCTCCTTTTGAATAACGATGACACCCAAGAGACAAAGGTCGCTATTGATTCTGTGCGTAACGAACTGGTGCAGAAACAGCAACATAGCGAACAGAAAAGAACAATAGCAGAAGAACGGATGAAGACCGTCATAGCAACGCTAAACGACAGTCTTAAACAACTGGCTGCTACGAATGAGCAGTTGAAAAAAGAATTGAATCAAGAGGAAGACCTGAAGAAAGAAGCACTGAAGGCCCTGCAACGAGAGATTGCGAAGTCAAAGATAAACCAGCATCTGGACACGCTGTCACATTGGAACTACCGCTGGCAAGACCTCAGTCAGCGTGTTGCTGCCGTAGCACAATTTATTCATGGCTATACAGACAATCTGCAGAAACAATGTGATCATGCTGCTGCAGACCGAATACGTGAAACAATGCTAAAGGAGTGGCAACGTTGGAGCAATCAGGTAACCGGTAAGATGGAACTTCTTTTGAGAGCAGAGAAAGAGTTAGATTATACTAAGCATAGGAACATGCCACCACAGATTAAGTTCTAATCTTCATTCCGTTTGTCGATGAATTTATAACCTGCAAACTTTGCTTTTGGGAAGACAAAGAGACTATCATCGAGATTGCCTGCCTGGAAATTCGAGATATGTATGGTGGCCCAGAAGAAGGCGACTTTTATCTTCAGGCTTTTGGGGGCACGAGTGCGTTTATCGAGCAGTATGCGAGCTTCCTTCACACCATCAACGCCTTTCTTTGCCTTGATAGTGATAAGATAGCCATCGTCCGCATTTGCTATGCTGTAGTCATAGTTGTCGGGCTCAAACATAAACTTATCCTCGTACTTACTCTTTTTCTTGGAAGAGGCCTTATACACCTCTACAGTCTTTTTCTTCTCCTTGGTATAATAGGCTGTAACACCATCGTTCCACCCAAGACTGTTTTTGGAAGCAAAGCGGCTCTTCTTTCCTTTATACCACACAGTACCCTCTGTCTTATAAAGGCTGGCGATATTCACCTTATAATGCATCGTTGCCCCTTCCTCACTGAAAGCACGATGATAGGTATCGAGAAACATACGCTTCGCCTGCCTGGAGTTTGGGGTCTCCTGAGCATTTGCTGCTATAGTCACAAGACTAAGCAGGAATGTGAAAAGTGAAATGTGAAATGTCAAATGTGAAAAAATGAAAGTGGTCTTAAACCAATTATGCATTGTAAATTATAAATATTGAACTCTATTAAACTCCTTAAACTCTTAAACTGCCTCTAAACTCTAAACTCTAAACTATTTACTCCTATACCACTCCTGCAGAACCTTGAAGGCGAGTTTTTTCTCTCCATTGTCTGAGACGACACCTTTTCTGTTATAGTAGTCCTGTATGCCATTGAGCACACGGCGTGGGGAGCGGAAGTCCTTCAGTATCCAAGGAGAGGTGCCTGCAAGACCTTCTATCTTGTCTATCATATTCAGGTTCTCGCGATAGAGGTTTTCCTGGAACTCCTCTGTCCAGCGTTGGTTCTTTGCACCATGATAACCAGCTTTCGCACCGCCACCAAATTCGCTGATGATGACTGGTTTGTCATAAGGAATCTCCCACACCATCTTCGGAGCATCATTAACATCACGATACCAACCGATGTACTGATTGAAGGATACCACATCGACATATTGGCTCATGTTGTCCTGCAGACGATTCTTATAGTTGGATGCTGACAACACCTCCATCGCCATAGATATCAGGCGGGTATTATCGAGGCTGCGTGCATACTGTGACAGGCTGCTAAGGAACTGGTCACGCTCCGGAGAATGAGGTGTCTCGTTAGCGATAGACCATATTATGACGTTGGCACGATTCTGGTCGCGTGCTATCATGTCGGTCAGCTGTCGCTGCGCATTTTTATAGGTATCAGGATTCTTCCATGCTATAGTCCAATAGACAGGTATCTCCGACCACACAAGAATACCCATTCTCTCGGCCTCTCGCACAGCATATTCGTTATGAGGATAGTGAGCCAGACGCACGAAGTTACATCCCAGTTCCTTTGCCCATGACAGCAGGGTGTGAGCATCTTCTGTTGAGTTAGCCCTTCCACCGCCATTTGGCTTCTCTTCATGGATGCTGACGCCACGCAGGAAGATAGGCTTGCCATTCAGAAGTATCTGCTTTCCCTTTGTCTCGATGGTGCGGAATCCGATGCTATCTCCAACAAAGTCGCTTACCACAGAACCGTCTGCCGCTTTTCCGTCCAATGACAAATCTACACGATAGCGCTTTGGAGTTTCCGGGCACCATAGCGTGAGACGTTTTGATGGCACACTGACAACGAGACGGGCATTGCCCTCATTATCTGTAACACATTGTTTCTCAATCTTCAGTTCCGGGATGCACAATGTAACCTTTTGCCCTGCCAATGGTTTGCTGAGGTGAGCCGTCATCGTTATCTCACGCTGGCGAGCCTTTGCGTCAGCCTTCTCCAACTGCACCTTATAATTCTCGATGTATGTATTTGGCACCTTTACCAACATCACATCGCGGGTAATGCCACCATAGTTCCACCAGTCGAATATCAGTGTTGGCACATTCTCAGCCTTGCGCTTGTTGTCAACCTTCACAATGACGACATTCTCACCACTGCGTAACAGGTCTGTCACATCATAGTTGAAAGGTGTGAAGCCACCGATGTGGTGTCCAGCCTCCTTGCCGTTCACATAGACGTGGCAGTCATAATTCACAGCGCCGAAATAAAGCAGCGTGCGACAGCCTTCGATAGGCACCTGTGCCTGAAAACTGGTCTTAAACCATACTGTTCCCTCGTAGAAGAACAGCTTTTCATCCTGCGTATTCCAGTCGCCAGGAATCTGCATCGTGGGAGCCTTGTCGAAATCATATTCTATAAGGTCCTCAGGACGTTGTGGCTTAGCATTACAGAAGAAGCCCCATCGTGTAGGATCCATGCGGTAGTCATAATACCCCTCCTCCTGTACATCAACGATGTAATGCCACTTACCGTTCAGCAGCATTGTTTCACGACTCATTACATTACCCAACTGTGGGACCTCCTGGGCACTTGCCGCTATAGTCATAAGACTAAGCGGTAAGAGAATGAAAAAATGAAAAAATGAAAAAATGAAAGAGCCCTTATTCATAATTCTTAATTCAAAATTCTCAATTCTATACAATTTTTGGCTGCAAATTTATACAAAAAATATAACAATACCAAAAAATTCTCGTTTTCGTTTTCATTTTCGTCTTTCGTACGAAGTTTTTTTTCATTTTTTCATTCTTTCATTCTTTCATTTTCAAATTTATTTTGTACCTTCGTACCCGATTTTAACTGTCATGCAACATGAGAGACGTAGCATTAGTACTATCCAGCGGCGGGGCCCGTGGACTGGCTCATATCGGGGCCATAGAAGAGCTTGAGGCGCAAGGCTACCGCATCAGGAGCATCGTAGGATGTTCTATGGGTGCTATTATCGGAGGTATGTATGCTGCAGGAAAGCTGGCGGAATATAAGGAGTGGATGCAGACCATCGACAAAAAGAAGATTCTGTCGCTCCTCGATATTTCCTTCTCTCTCGATCATCTGGTGAAGGGCGAGAAGATAATAGAAGCCATGAAGGAGATAGTGCCCGATGTGAAGATAGAAGACCTGTCCATTCCCTTCAAGGCTGTTGCCACCGATTGGGAAAAAGGGCAAGAGGTAGTATTCAGTAAGGGAAGCCTCTACGAAGCCATTCGCGCCTCGATATCAATGCCGCTATTCTTCGATCCTGTGAAAAAAGGTGGAACAACATTCGTGGACGGAGGAATTCTCAATCCCCTACCCCTCAACATCAGCAAGGACATGCCCGGCGACATTGTGGTGGCAGTAAATGTAAGCGGAATGGGTGAAAATAACGACAACGACACCCCTCCTAACTGGGAGGGGACGGGGAAGGGCCTTAACTATTTTACTATGAGCCAACGGCTGTTCCGCCTGATGGTACAGAAGAATGCCGCCCTCAACATAGAACTATACAAGCCAGACATCCTGGTGAATATCCCCATGGACCTCTTTGGGCCGTTTGAATACGACCACGTAGATAAAATCTCCACCTACGGACGAAAGAAGATGCGCGAAGCGCTGAAGAACATTGAACATTGATAATTGAACATTGATAATTGAGAATGAACAATATTAAAACGCTATTACTGGTTACCCTCACAGCATTAGCATGTATATGCATCAGCTGTACCAATAAGGAGAAGCACTATGTCATCGGTGTTTCACAATGTTCGGATGACATCTGGCGCGAGAAGCAGAATGCAGAACTGCGCATGGGAAATTATTTCCATAACAATGTTGAGCTGCGCTTTGCTGCTGCCTATGACAGCGACCAGCGGCAGATAGAGCAGATTGACAGTCTCGTGGCCTGTGGCATCGACTTGCTTATCGTTGCCCCCAATCAGGTCGCTACCATCTCCCCCGCCATAGACCGCGCCTACGACAGCGGTATTCCCGTCATCGTCTTTGAAAGAAAGACCAACAGCCGGAAATTCACGGCTTTCATGAGTGCCGACAACTACGAGATGGGACGCCAAATGGGGGAATATATCGCAAAGCGTCTGAACGGCAGCGGAAAGGTACTTGAGGTGATGGGACTCAAAGGTTCTTCCCCTGCAATAGAGCGTCATAAGGGTTTTGTTGATGCCATGAAGAATTATTCGAGGATGGAGATTGCAGCAACTCTACAGGGTGACTGGACGGAGGAGACGGGATATGACATCGTAAAGAAATGGAAGAAAGAGAATCCCACTGTTGCTGTCGATATGGTTTTTGGCATGAACGACCGTTCTGCTATCGGTGCACGCAAGGCATTCTTGGAAGCAGGCGACAGCAGGCCCTTATACTGCGGCATCGACGGGCTGCCAGGAAAGAATGGCGGTATAAAACTGGTGAACGACTCCATTCTGGACGCCTCTTTCATATATCCCACCAATGGTGACCGACTGCTGCAACTGGCTCTTGACATCCTCGACGGCAAACCCTATCAGAAGGAAACACGCATGATGTCGGCCATTGTCACCCATGACAATGCGCGTGTCCTGCTAATGCAGACAGAGGAAACAATGCGTCAGGTGGCTAATCTTGACAGGTTGCACCAGATGGCTACCTCATACCTGAAAGAACTGGATACCCAGCGCATGATAACATGGTTGGCTTTCGGAGGACTCATATTGCTGATAGCCGTCATCGTGCTGTTATACTTGTATAGATTAGGTAAAGTAACCCTTCGAAGGGAGCGTATGGTGAACAGTCTGTGGGAGCTGAAGAAAGAAGAACTCCCAACATTGGACAGCCCTGCTTCCGGCGATGACACCACCTTGGAAGCACAAACCGATAAGGGAAACGCCGCAACATCTATTTTCTTCACACGATTCAAAGATGTCGTGGAGGCGAAACTGGAGGAGAGCGAACTGGGTGTAGAGGAATTGGCATCAGAGATGAATCTTAGCCGTGTGCAACTTTACAGAAAGGTGAAAGCCATCACTGGAGCATCACCTGTGGAATTGTTGCGAACAGCCCGATTAAAACGGGGATATCAGATGCTGATGACCACCGATATGAGCATCAGCGAAGTGGCATACAAGGTAGGATTTACAGCACCCAGCTATTTCACAAAATGCTTTAAAGACGAATATGGAATATTACCTGGAGATGTAAGGGGAGGAAATGGTATAACAAACGATTAAATCGCCTATTTTTCAACACGGGAAATACAGCAGACAGAAGCAGATGAATGAAAAATATCGTTCATCTGCTTTAATTTTTGTTGCAATGAACGATATTTTAAATCCAAAGAAACATTATTTTTATCATACGTGCGTAAATAGGGTTACTTTTGCTCCCAAATTCTAAATTTAATCAATTCACTTATTGTTTTAACTAACCTAAAAAAGGAATGGAACACATGAAACGATTCTTACTTGCTTTGGCAAGCGTCTCTAAGGGGCGAGCATTGGTTTTCCTGTCTCTCATGCTGTGTCAGATATCATATGCACAGCAGATTTCAGGTAATGTGACAGATGCGACTGGCGAAGCCATCATCGGTGCCACAGTTATGGAGAAAGGTACATCGAATGGTACAGTAACGGACTTCGATGGTAATTTTACGTTGAAGGTGGCCTCAGGAAAGACATTGGTTATTACCTATGTTGGCTTCCAGCCACTTGAGGAAACCGCCAAGAACGGCATGAAAGTAGTTTTGCAAGAAGATGCCTTGGCACTGAACGAAGTTGTGGTAACCGGTTATACCACCCAACGCAAGGCCGACCTGACAGGTGCTATCTCAACAGTCAGCGTTGACGAATTGGCGAAGCAGAACGAGAACAACCCCATCAAGGCATTGCAAGGACGTGTGCCTGGTATGAACATCACTCCTGATGGCGGTTCTCCATCAGGAAAGGCTGCCGTACGTATTCGTGGTGTCGGTACTATGAATGCAGGTGCCGACCCTCTCTACATCATTGATGGTGTACCGACAACAGCTGGAATGCACGAACTCAATGGTAATGACATTGAATCAATACAGGTGCTGAAGGATGCCTCTTCTGCTTCTATATATGGTTCGCGCGCGGCAAACGGTGTCATCATCATCACCACTAAGAAGGGTAAGGAAGGCAAGGTAAAGGTTGACTTTGACGCTAGCGTTGCCGTACAGACCTATGCTCACAAGATTGACGTGCTGAATGCAAAGCAGTTCGGAGAAGTAATGTGGCAGGGATATGTTAACGACGGCCTAAATCCTAACACCAACGGACTGGGATATTCTTACGACTGGAGTTATAATCCTCAGGGATATCCTGTACTGAACAAAATCACGATGGCAAAATATCTCGATGCTGCAGGCACAACCCCTTCTGCCGATACAGATTGGTTTGACCAGACCACTCGCACAGGTGTCATACATCAGTATAACGTATCATTAAGCAATGGTTCTGAGCGCGGGTCATCATTCTTCTCTCTTGGATACTACAAGAATAATGGTATTATAAAACATACAGACTTCGAGCGTTTCTCAGGACGTATGAATACAGAATACAAGCTGGTGAAGGTAGGCGACCGCAATATCGTCACAATCGGTGAGCACTTCACGTTGAATCGCACCAGCGAGGTAGAGGCTCCTGGAGGCTTTATCGAGAATGTATTACAGTTCAACCCTTCCCTACCCGTTTATACTACAAAGGGTGATTTTGCAGGTCCTGAGGGTGGATATGCAGACCGAGAGAATCCATTGGCCCGCCTAGAGCGTAACAAGGACAACCGTTACACCTTCTGGCGTATGTTTGGTGATGCTTACGTAAATATCAACCCTATAAAGAACCTGAATATTAAGACCACCTTCGGTCTTGACTACTCTCAGAAGGAACAACGCAGATTCGTCTATCCTATCACAGAGGGTACTGTTGCCAATCCCACCAATGCTGTAGAACCTAAGCAGGAGCATTGGACAAAGTGGATGTGGAATGCTATTGCCACCTATAATTTGGAGAGTGGCAAGCATCGTGCCGATTTCCTTGCAGGTATAGAGCTAAACCGCGAAGACGACAAGTATTTCAGCGTTGTGAAATACGACTTCAGCGTATATAACAAGGATTACATGTGGCCAGATGCTGGTGTTGGTGAGTCGATGGCCTATGGTTCCGGTGGTGGATACACCCTTACATCTTTCTTCGGAAAGGCTAACTACACATACAACGACCGCTATCTTGCAAGTTTCACCTTGCGTCACGATGGCTCATCACGTTTTGGTAAAAACCATCGCTATGGCACTTTCCCTTCATTCAGTGCCGGATGGCGTATCAGCGAGGAGTCGTTCATGAAATCACTTACATGGCTTGAAAACCTCAAGTTGCGTGTTTCATGGGGACAGACCGGTAATCAGGAAATCAATAATCTGGCCCGCTACACCCTTTATGTCAGCAACTATGGTGAGGCAGGATTTGGCGGTCAGAGCTATGGTACGAGCTACGACATAGCAGGCACCAATGGCGGCAAGATACTGCCAAGCGGTTACAAACGCAACCAGTTGGGTAATGACGACCTTAAATGGGAGACAAGTACACAGACAAACCTCGGTTTCGACTTCGCTATGCTCCACAACTCCATCTATGGTTCGTTTGAGTGGTATCACAAGACGACAAAAGACATTCTTGTTCCAATGCCAGCAATCGCAACAATGGGTGAAGGTACGACACAATGGATTAATGCGGGCGAGATGAAGAATTCGGGTGTTGAACTGAACATCGGCTATCGCGACGCAATAGGCAAGTTCCACTATGACATCTCAGGTAACATCGGCACTTATCGCAACGAGGTTACCAAGCTTCCGGAAACAATCGCAGCACGCGGCACCTTCGGCGGTAATGGTGTGGAGAGTGTCGTAGGCCATCCAATGGGCGCACAGGTAGGATATGTCTATGACGGTATTTTCAAGAGTCAGGCAGAAGTTGACAACCACGCTGTTCAGAATGGTGCAGCAGTAGGTCGCATGCGTTGGAAAGACCTTAACAATGACGGCATAATAAATGAGAAAGACCAGACATGGATTTTCGACCCGGTTCCAGCCTTCACATGGGGTCTAAACATCTATCTGCAGTATAAGAACTTCGACATGACAATGTTCTGGCAAGGCGAACAAGGCAGAGATGTCATCAGCGACCTGAAGAAGCAGACAGACATCTGGAGCGGCCTGAACATTTCAAATCTTAACAAGGGTGACCGCATCCTCGATGCATGGACACCAATGAACAACGGCTCAAACATCCCAGCCGTCAGCACGATGGACAACAATAACGAGAAGCGTGTATCAAGCTACTATGTTGAGAATGGCTCGTACGCAAAACTGCGTACCATACAGTTTGGTTACAATTTCCCTAAGAAGATATGTGAAAAGATGTATATGGAGCGCCTGCGCCTATATGTATCGGCACAGAATCTGATAACTATCAAGAGCAGTAAGTTCTCTGGAGTAGATCCCGAAAATCCGAACTTCGGATACCCTATTCCACTGAATATAACATTTGGTCTAAATGTTTCATTCTAAAACGACAGCAATCATGAAAAAGATATTCAATATATTCGCAGCAGTGCTCCTTCTGTGTGTATTAGCATCGTGTAAAGGATTCCTTGACGAACACGTGCCCCAGGCAGCGCTGAATGAAGATCAGGTAAAAGATCCTGAAAATGCAGAACACTTGGTAGTGGCAGCCTACGCCATCTTCACTTCTGCCGAGGATATCAACTCCTCATTCTCAATGTGGAATTTTGACGTACGCTCTGACGATGCCTACAAAGGTGGCAACGGCACCAATGACGGAGATGTGTTCCATCAGTTGGAAATACAACAAGGAGTGCTTACCACAAATTGGAACATCAACGACATGTGGGTACGCCTCTATAATTGCATATCACGTGTAAATATCGCACTGTCAGTTCTTGAATCCTGTGACGAGAGTTTTGAAGCAAAGCAGCAGCGCATTGCCGAAATGAAATTCATGAGAGCCTACGCACACTTCCTGCTGAAGCGACTCTATAAGAATATTCCTTTCGTCATGAAATCCGACCTCACTTATGAAGAGTATAACACTTTATCAAACAGAGAGTTCACCAACGACGAAGGCTGGCAACAGATTATCAACGACCTTATGGTGGCCTTCAACACACTACCAGAGCAACAGGAAGAACTCGGACGTCCTACAAAGGGTGCAGCAGCAGCTTTCTTGACAAAGGTATATCTCTACAAGGCATATCGTCAGGACGACCCAAACAGCAATCAGGTCACCTCCATCAATCAGGACGATTTACAGAAAGTAATAGAATTCTCCGATCCAGCCTATTACGGCAACTACGGCTTGGAGAAAGACATCCACAACAACTTCCGTCCCGAGGAGCAGTACGAGAACGGCAGAGAGAGCATCTGGGCTATCCAATACTCTCGCAACGACGGTTCCACTTATGGTAACCTTAACTGGAGCTACGGACTTATTCCTCCAAGCATTCCTGGTGTTACCGATGGCGGCTGCGACTTCTACAAGCCATCACAGAACCTCGTCAATGCCTATCGTACAGGAACAGATGGGCTGCCCCTTCTTGACAACTTCAACGACCAAAACTACGACAAGTCAACAGACAACGCCGACCCACGTCTATTCCTCACTGTAGGTATTCCCGACCTGCCCTATATGTTCAATAAAAACTATATCATAGAAAAAAATCACACTTGGAGCCGTTCCAACGGATTGTATGGATATAACGTCACCCTGAAACAGAATGTTGACCCTGCTCTAGCGAACGTATATCTCATCAAGGGCTCTTACTGGGCAAGTTCTATGAATCGCATTGTCTTCCGCTATGCCGACGTACTGCTTGAGCGTGCAGAAGCATACGCCCAGATGGGCAACACTACAGAAGCCATGAATCTGGTAAACCGAATCCGCAGCCGTGCAGCAGGCAGCACACAGATGATAGCCTCATACCCTGCCGACTATGGTGTTTCCTTCAAGGTAAATGCCTATACCGGCAGTTACAGCAAGGACGATGCAATCAAGAGAGTGAAGATGGAACGCCGTTTGGAACTTGGCATGGAATGTGAACGTTTCTTCGACCTCGTACGCTGGGGTGAAGCAGAAAAGGTGCTTAACAAATTCTACGCCGAAGAAATCGATAACTGCAACATCTACAAAGATGCTCACTTCACAGCTGATAAGGATGAATATCTGCCAATACCATTCGAACAGATATCTGCATCCAATGGACACTATACCCAGAATATTGGCAATTGGTAAAACTTAATAATTCACAACTGATAATTAAGAATACAGATATTATGAAAACAAAAATATTTTTTCTTACATGCATCGTTTGCTCCCTTTTAGGATTCGTTGCCTGTAGTGATGATGACAAAGCCAGCCTAAACCTAAGTGGAGACTGCCTCGTTGAGAAAGTTGGACTTGATGAATATGAGGGCATCATCGATCATACTGCTCATACCATCACAGTCACAGTACCTGAAGCCTACAACACATCGGCCATGAAGGTAACAAACCTCAAACTTTCCAATGGTGCGACCTGCAACATTCACGAGGGTGATATCCTCAATATGGGAGCCGCTATCGTGCTGCATATTGTCAATGGTGATGTTTTCATGGATTGGACATTGATTGCACGCAACTATAAACCAGCCATCAAACCAGCAGCCCTCTTCGTAGGTTCAGCATACAGTAAGGAGGAACTCGACATGGAGGCCCAGACAGCATGTAACTGGATGCTTGCAAATGTGCCCAATGCCTTCTATGCCTCATTTGAAGATATTGCCGATGGCACGGCAGACCTTTCAGAATGTAAGCTGATATGGTGGCACTGGCATGATGATGGTGTCGTGGACGGACACGATGGTTTCCTTGCAAAGGGTACTGATGCCCTTAATGTGAAAAACCAGCTGAAAGCTTTCTACGAGAATGGTGGCTCTATGCTTCTCACCCGCTATGCTACTCACCTGCCTACATTCATCGGTGTGACAGGAGATGACGAATGGACGGTACCTAACAATTGCTTCGGCGACCCAGAAATGAGTTCATTCAAATGTGACGGACCATGGGCGTTTGATATCTATGCCGAGCAGGCCGGTCATCCTATTTGGAATAACCTCGTTAACGACGGCTTCGCAGGAAAAGTGCCATGTACCGACAGCGGATACTTCGTTTCTAATTCTGTAGCACAGTACCACCTCGGTTGGGACGGATGGGCAGATTTCTCTGCATGGAAGGCAAGAACCGGTGGCGTCATCCTTGGTGTATCAAAAGACGGTTCCAGCGATACCGTCGTTGCATGGGAATATCCTGCTACTGGTGATAAAGGCGGCATCGTCTGCATTGGATATGGTGGTTATGACTGGTATTCATACAAGTTTGCCCCAGGCTACTCTGAGCACTACCATAAGAACATTGAGATTATTACCAAAAACGCAATCGATTACTTAACAAAATAATGCCTTATGAAAAAGATATTTTATATATTCTATGCTGGACTTGTATGTTGTGGTGCAGCCACAGCTATCACCTCATGCAGCGATGATACATATGGTCCTGATCCGGAAAAGAACTGGTCGGGCACAACAGAGACATTCATCCCTACGGATGAAAAAGGTTTCCGCACTTATTACAATCCTGCCATAGGGCGTTGCGGCGACCCAATGCCATTCTATGACCAGAAAGCACAAGAGTTTAAGGTGCTTTATTTGCAGGAATATGACAACAACGGAGCGTGCTATCACCCTTATTGGGGTGTCAGTACCACAGATGGTGCCAATTACGTTCCGATGGGAGAAGTGCTTCCAACCGGCACAAACAACAAGCAACAGGATGCCGTGCTTGGTACAGGATGCGCTGTATATAACGAAAATGACGGTCTGTACTACATCTATTACACGGGCTACAACATACTGCTCTCCAATCGCGAGGTTGTGATGCGGGCCACCTCTCCTGACTTTAAGAATTGGACACGCGACTATAGCTGGTCACTGCGTGGTGCGGACTATGAATACTCAAAGATGGATTTCCGCGACCCGCAGATTTTCAAAATTGATGACGGCACATACCGCATGGTTATCTCTACCAGTCCTGCAGCTGGTGGTGACCCGGTATTTGCTGAGTTTAAGTCAACCGATATGAAGAACTGGGAAAATGTGGGGCCCTTCAAAATGTTATGGAATCGTATGTGTGAATGTCCTGACATTTTCAAGATGGGCAATTGGTGGTACCTCATTTACAGCGATGCCTCTCACGAAGGGAATGCCCGTACTGTGAAGTATATCAAGGCAGATTCTTATGAAAACTTGAAGAAGTGTTTCAACGACCCAGACCATAACTTCCCAGACGACAAGCAAGGACAACTCGACAGCCGAGGCTTCTATGCAGGCAAGACAGCCTCCAACGGCACAGACCGCTATATCTGGGGATGGTGTCCCTACCGTAAGGGGGCAGACATCTTTGAAAAGAATGTCAATGTCGGTGCAGAAGAGCCTGAATGGTCAGGTGCATTGGTATGCCACAAGATTGTACAGCATGCTGACGGAACAATCTCATTTGGTTCCGTGCAGGGCATTGATGCGAAATATGACAAGACACAGGAAGTCAACGTAATGGCAAGCAATGGCTACAGCAACGGAACACTCGCAGGTGAAGGTGCTTACGTCCTCTATACACGTCTTGGCGTATGCAACCATATCAGTTTCACAATTACTACAGCAAATCAGGGGGACAAGTTCGGTATTTCCCTTGTTCGCGGCACAGACTCCGAGAAATACTATACTATGGTGGTTAGTCCAGAGGATGGTAATGCAAAACGTAAAATCAACTTCGAAGAGGAGGGTAAAGAAGGTAAGGGATTCATTGGCAACATAGACGGATACATGTTCCCCACCCCATCTGACAACACGTACAAGGTGGATATTTATACTGACAACTCTGTAATGGTGATGTATATCAACGACAATGTATGCTATACGAACCGTATCTATGGCATACAGAAGAACTGCTGGAGCATAAACGGCTATGGCGGTACTATCACCATCAGCGATGTAAAGGTATCGCAACAATAAACCGGTTTATCAAACAGTCACCCGGGGTCTCCGGGCCTTGGGTGACATATAAACAACACATTTATTAATATCAAAAACACTGTTTTTATCATGAAAAAAGTATTTTTACTCATGTGCCTTATGGCAACAACTGTTATCGCAGGAGCAACTGACGTGTGGGAGGGTGAGCACGCTGTAGATTGGAGCAGCACTCTGAAAATCGAGGCTGCCAAGTTTGCAGACATGAAGGTTGGCGACAAACTGGTCGTTGAATTCAAGGACGCTGCAGGCAAGGTTATCGAACTGCACAGCGATGGTGGCATGCTCCCGGGTACACGCTTTGCGCACTCTATCTTCCCTGACCAGAGTAATATCGAGGTGTTCGCCACCCCTGCAATGCTTTCATATCTGCAGGAGCATGGCCTTGAGGTCTGCGGTATGGATTTCATAGCTACAAAAATCTGGTATGGTGACGGCAAAGAGGGCATTGACGACCTGACTGCCTGGAGCGGATTCTTCTGGATGGACGAATGGAGCACTCTCGAGATTACAAAGAACAGCTTCGTGGGCGTTGACTGGGACAATATCTCTGCCATCCGCTTCTATTCAGAGGCTGGCCGTACTGACTATATCATCAACGTAATGACCAAGTGGGGCGATGGAGGTAAGCTCGGCGACCAGACTACTATGACCATGACCAACGAATATGCAGAACTCAGCCTTGAGGGCATCGACATGGAGGCAGCGCTCGCTGACGTAGATCGTCTTATGATTCAGTGCAACAAGGAAGGTGGCGCACCATTCAACTTCACGCAGGTGGAACTCGTTGCTAAACCATCGGCAGTTCAGGGCGTTTCTGCAAAGACAGAAAAGGCCGATAACTCTATTTATACCATTTCCGGTGTAAAAGTTGACAATATCGGACAAAAGGGACTGTACATTGTCAACGGCAAGAAATTTGTTGGTAAATAGTCATATTTTATCCCAATGGTAAAGATGAGAAGATGTTTAATGACACTGTCTGCTGTGATGATGCTCACGGTGGTCTGGGCACAAGAGGTGATAACCCAGGCATGTGAACAGAGCATCGTGATACCGAAGTCACAGGGACGATATTTGTGGCTGCCGATTCAGGAGTCTGCTCCAGAAGGAAAGGTTCAGCTTATTGTCGGCGGCATGTTGCAAATGGAGCAGAACATACGTATGGCCCGAGAAAAGACGGACTATTATGTTGCGTTGGATTTGCAGCCATATCAGGGTAATGGGGCTCTGCGCGTCTGTGTGCAGAATGTGCCGGCGGGAAGCGTGTGCTTCAAGAATCTGAAACAGAATGACAACGTGGATTTTGCGCTGATTGAAGAGAAATATCGCCCTCTGTATCATCATACACCCAAGCGTGGATGGATGAACGACCCTAACGGTATGTTCTACAAGGACGGCGTGTGGCATCTCTTCTATCAGTATAACCCCTATGGTTCCATGTGGGGCAACATGCATTGGGGACACTCCAGTTCTGCCGACCTCGTTCATTGGAAGGATGAGGGCGTGGCGCTGGCTCCCGATGCGTGGGGCACAATGTTCAGCGGCTCATGCGTGACTGACAACGGAAACATCGTGGCCATGTACACAACGAGCCGTCCTACCCCGTTTGGAGGAGATGTGCAGGCGCAATGCATTGCCTTCTCAAAAGACAACGGCAAGACATTCACAAAATATGAGGGCAACCCCGTATTGACTGCCGAAGAAAAGGATTTCCGCGACCCGCGTCCGTTCTGGAACGAAGACATCAAGGCCTGGAACCTCATTCTGGCTGTAGGACAGGAAATGCGCATTTACTCCTCACCTGATCTGAAGAAATGGAAGTACGAAAGCTCGTTCGGAAAGGAATATGGCTGCCACGGCGGTGTGTGGGAGTGTCCGGACCTGTTCCCCATTGGTCAACCAAAGAAGTGGGTGCTGATATGCAACATCAACCCTGGCGGACCGTTCGGCGGCTCGGCCACGCAGTATTTCGTGGGACAGTTCGACGGACATAAGTTCACGTGCGAGCATCAGGACACGCGATGGATGGATTACGGCAAAGACCACTATGCTACGGTTTCGTTCTGTAACGCTCCTGACAACAGGCGCACTGTAATGGCATGGATGTCGAACTGGCAGTATGCCAACCAGGTTCCTACCATGCAGTTCCGTTCAGCAAACTCTGTTCCGCGCGACCTTGGAATGTTTGAATATAAGGGGGAGTACTATGTCAGCGTAGTGCCTTCGAAGGAAATGCTGTCCTTGCGAAGCAACAAGGCGAAACAGCCCACGGAAGCATGCGAAATCGTAGTGGATGTAAAGAAGCAGACAGAGATAGTGCTGTCGAATGCCAAGGGCGAACAGGTCATTATGCGCTATGATGCCGCAAGGCAGACTTTCTCAATGGACCGCACCAAGAGCGGAGACGTAAGCTTCAGTGCCGACTTCCCCTGCGTGACAGAGGCCCCTACCTATGGCAACGTGAAGCAGCTGCGCATCTTCATCGACCGCTGTTCTGTAGAAGCCTTCGATGCTGAGGGAAAGATGGCTATGACTAATCTCGTATTCCCCACAGAACCTTATAACAACATAAAGGTGACGGGAGGTAAGGCTACAATCTATGAAATTAAGAATTAAGAATTAAGAGTTAAGAAAGATACGAATATGGGTAAAAAAAACAAATCTATTTATCTTATCCCCGTAATGCTATGCTTCTTCTGCATGGGATTCGTGGATTTGGTTGGCATTGCCTCTAACTATGTGAAGGAAGATCTTGCGCTGACAGACTCTGTAGCAAATGTATTCCCATCGCTGGTATTCTTCTGGTTCCTCATCTTCAGTGTGCCGACGGGTATGCTGATGAACAAGATCGGACGCAAGAAGACAGTTCTTCTGTCGCTTGTTGTCACAGTGGTATCGTTGCTGCTGCCTCTCTTTGGGGAGACGTTTGCCGTCATGCTGGTAGCATTCTCTCTGTTAGGTATCGGTAATGCATTGATGCAGACATCCTTGAATCCGCTGGTATCAACAGTTATGGGCGGTGGAAATCTGGCTTCAACACTGACATTCGGACAGTTTGTCAAGGCTATCGCGTCATTCTCGGCTCCTTATCTGGCTATGTGGGGGGCTACAAAGGTTATCCCTGACTTTGGGTACGATTGGCGCATACTGTTCTGTATATTCTTCATCGTAGGCACGCTATCTACATTATTACTGTTCGTGACACCTATAGATGAACCGCCGATGGATGGCAAGCCTTCTACTTTCGTGGAATGTTTCAAGTTGCTTGGCACACCGATGGTGCTGCTGTCTTTCCTTGGCATTATGTGCCATGTGGGCATAGATGTCGGCACAAATACCACAGCACCAAAGATTCTGATGGAGCGTCTTAGTGTGTCGCTCAACGAGGCTGCTTTTGCCACTTCGCTTTACTTTATCTTCCGTACCATCGGATGTCTGACAGGGTCGTTCTTCTTGCGGGTGCTGAAGATGCGCACATTCTTTGTCATCAGCGTGGTGATGATGGCTCTGTCTATGTGTGGACTGTTAATCGGCACTGAGCAATGGATGCTCTACACCGCTATAGCACTAGTGGGCTACGGCAACTCCAATGTGTTCTCTATGTGTTTTGCAACAGCGCTTGAGTCTATGCCGGAGAAACAGAACGAAGTTTCCGGACTTATGATTATGGGTCTCTTCGGCGGCACGATATTCCCATTGTTTATGGGACTGCTGAGCGATGCCATGGGACAGGATGGTGCCGTACTGGTAATGGCTGTAGGTGTTATATATCTGTTTACATATATCAAACAACTAAAAACCGCATAAATCATGAATCAGAAACGTTATGTAGTAGGACTCGGAGAGGTCCTGTGGGATGTACTTCCCGAAGGTAAAAAATTAGGCGGCGCACCTGCTAACTTCGCCTATCATGCAGGGCAGTTCTTGGGTATGGATAACACTATCGCAGTAAGTGCGCTTGGAGATGACAAATTGGCCGATGAGACTATTGAGGCCCTGAAAGAGCATGACCTGAACGACTTGCTGCCTCGCGTGCCTTATCCTACCGGCACTGTACAGGTACAGCTTGACGAACAGGGTATCCCGACATACGACATCAAGGAAAATGTGGCCTGGGATAACATTCCTTTCGACGATGATATCGCAGAGATTGCACGTAATTGTCGTGCTGTTTGTTTCGGATCTCTGGCTCAGCGTAATGTGGTGAGCCGTGAAACAATCCAGAAATTCCTCGATGCTACACCGGCAGACTGTTTGAAGATATTTGATATTAATCTTCGTCAGCAATTCTATACGAAGGAGATTCTGAGGGAGTCGTTCCAGCGTTGTAACATCCTGAAAATTAACGATGAGGAATTGGTTCTTATAGGCCGCATGTTCGGCTATCCGGGTCTCGACATCGAGAACAAGTGTTGGCTTATACTTGGTAAGTACAACCTCGACATGCTCGTACTCACTTGTGGCACAAACGGCTCCTATGTGTTCACACCGGGACAGAAATCTTTCCAGGACACTCCTAAGGTAAAGGTGGCTGACACGGTGGGCGCAGGCGATTCATTCACAGGCTCTTTCTGTGCCGCCATCCTCAATGGAAAGTCAATAGAAGAGGCCCATCGCATCGCCGTCAATGTCTCTGCGTATGTCTGCACCCAAAATGGTGCTATGCCGGCATACTCACAGGAACTGATAGATCTGGTGAAATAAAACCTACCCTATATAAAAGGAAAGAGGTGTTGTCAACAGGCTACATCTCTTTTTTCGTCCTTTGTACGAAGTTTTTTTCATTTTTTCGTTCTTTCATTCTTTCATTTTCATTTTTTTTCGTACCTTCGCATCCGAAAAATCAGTAAACCCTAAACAAAATGAAAAAGATTGTTCTCACTATGCTCCTGCTCTGCACGGCTGTCGTTGGCTTTGCACAGCAGAAAGTTACTACCCAGAACTTTGGTAACGGATTCTTAAAGGTAACCCCTGTGGCGCGTAATGCTGTCCGCATACAGTATTATGAGAAAGAGCTCAACGATGCGGGCCTTCCTGACTGGCTTTATGAGGGTCGTGCCAAAGCTGTTGATAACTGCAACCTGAATGTTGACATCAACCCTCAGCAGCAACTGCTTACGATAAAGAACGCAAGCGGCACACCTGTCTTCACTGCCACAAAGCATGCTATGCAAGGCACACAGGCACAGCTGGCTTTTGCGTCTCCGAAGGACGAATATCTCTTCGGCTTGGGACAGTTTCAGGACGGTTATAGCAACATACGCGGTCTGTCTCGCCGCCTTACACAGGTGAACACCCAGATTAGCGTTCCAATGATGCTGTCTAACAAAGGCTATGGCATACTGTGGAACAACTACGGCTTGGTAGATTTCAATCCTGCTGATAACAGCATCGCTCTGCAGGCAAACACCAACACAGCTTCCAAAAAAGACATCGTTGATGTCACCTCGACGGAAGGTGGTAAGAAGGAGGTACGCGAGAGAAACATTTTCGAGGGCACCCTGAACATCGCTGAGGGGGGACAGTATTCCCTGCTTCTCGATGTGGGACAGAAGATGGCCCGCCGCCACAACCTCGTCATCGACGGTGCTCCCGTCATAGAGATGCAGAACCTGTGGCTGCCACCAACAGCCTCAGCAATAGTAACGCTGTCTGCCGGCAGTCATACCGTTTCGGCAGAGTTGTCAAAGGGTGACCGCCCTACCCTCTTCTTCAAGAAGGTGGAGAACGAGAGTGTCTTCCGCTCTCCAATAGCAGCAGCTGTTGATTATACCATCTTTGTAGGCACACCTGACGAGGTGATGGAGACCTACCGCCAGCTGACTGGTCCTGCTCCCCTTATGCCACAATGGGCTTTGGGATACATTCATTGCCGCGAACGCTTCCATTCTTCTGACGAGATATTACAGACGGGCAACCAGTTTCGCAGCAAGAAGATGCCTGTCGATGTATTGGTACAGGACTGGCAGTATTGGGGAAAATACGGATGGAATGCTATGCGTTTTGATGAAGCATACTATCCCGATCCAAAGGCTTTGACAGACAGTCTTCACAAGATGAATATGCGCCTGATGCTCAGCGTATGGTCAAAGATAGACAAGCGCTCTGAGGTGGGTCAGCAGATGATGAGCAGCAACTACTACATCCCCAATACCGACTGGATTGACTTCTTCAATCCTGCTGCTGCAACGGCATATTGGAAGAACTTCTCTGAACGCCTTGTTCCGTTAGGCATCGATGCGTGGTGGCAAGATGCTACAGAACCAGAGAATGACGACCTCCTGGGCCGTCGTGTCAACAACGGATTATGGGCAGGAGAGCAGGTGCGCAACGTCTATCCCCTCCTCGTCAACAAGACAGTCTGCGAAGGACTGCTGCAGTCTCTTCCCGAAAAGCGTCCTATGATACTCACCCGTTGTGGTTTCCCTGGCATACAGCGTTATGGTTCTGCCCTGTGGAGTGGAGACATCGGCAACGACTGGGAGACATTCCGCAGACAGATTGTGGCTGGTTTGGGACTGCAGGCAGCAGGTCTTCCTTGGTGGACATACGATGCAGGCGGGTTCTTCCGTCCGGGCAATCAGTATAAGGACCAGGCTTACATACATCGCCTGATGCGTTGGGTAGAGACAAGTGTCTATCTGCCTTTGATGCGAATACATGGTTATATGTCCGACACAGAGCCTTGGCGTTATGGTGAAGAGGCTGAGGCTGTCATCACAAAGAGCCTTAATGAGCGCTATCGTCTTATGCCATATATCTACAGCAATGCTGCTGCCGTTTCTTTCGAGGGTTCTACCCTGATGCGTCCGCTGGTGTTCGACTTCAGCGATGACAACAGAGCCTTGGAGCAGAAGTATGAATATATGTTTGGCAAGTCGCTTCTTGTCAGCCCTGTTACAGAACCTGATGTAACGGAATGGTCAACATACCTGCCTATCAATGCCGCAGGATGGTATGACTTCCGCACTGGCAAGCATTATGCCGGAGGAGAGACTGTCAAGACATCTGTTGATAACAGCTTTATTCCTGTCTTTGTAAAAGGTGGCAGCATACTCCCTTACGGCCCTGTTCGTCAGTATGCCCTTGAAGAAACAACAGAGCCATTGGAGATACGCATCTATCCAGGTGCTGATGCCGACTTCACCCTGTATGAGGATGATGGCTACAGCACAGAATACACAAAGGGACAGCAAAGCCGCATCGCCCTGCATTGGGACAATGCCACAAAGCGCCTCACCATCGGAGCCCGCAAAGGAAAGTATGCAGTCTCAAAGATACAGAAGATAAAGATTTCCGTAGCAGGAGGAGCAGAAAAAGAAATAATATATAAAGGAAAGAAGGTAGTAATTAATAATTAGGAGTTAGGAATGAGGAGTTAAGAGGTGAGAGGTGAGAGGTTAGAGGTTAGCGATAAGACCTTAGACCTTAGACCTTTGACCTAATTCCTCACTCCCCAAACTCATTCTTCAGAGGTGCCTCAATGCGTTTCTCTTTGAAGTAGTTAGGATTGATGTCTTTTACCTGCTGCCACAGTTTGCGGGCATTTTCCTTGTCGCCCAGCAGGAGGTAGCAGTTGCCGCGACATTCCAACAACACGGGTTTGTTTGATCCCGATGCAAGGAATGGTGACACCAAGGTAAGGGCATCAAGGTTGAGTAGTGTCTGCTCTGCCCCAAAGATGTCATAGCCGAGATTATACATCAAAAAAGTCATAAAATGCAGGCCTGTGACATACATGTCCATACCATTGACGCCACGATATCGCTCTATCTCGCTATTGATGATAGAGAGACATTCGTCCATCATCTTACGCCCCTTCTCGGTATCTCCATTGCGATATGTGGAGATTGCCTTTAGGTTTTCCACATCATAGCAGATTAGCTTAGTACCCATATTGTGGTCATGACCATTCTTGGCATATTCATCTATCTGCTGCAAGTATTTTGTGCTAAATTCCTGACAGTCCTTATATTTCTTTTCATAGTAAAGGAAGGATGCTATATTCGAAACGCCCTGACAGAGGGATTCAATACCTACGCTTTTTTCATTGATGGCTTCGGTAAGGTATTCGTCAACTTTCTTGAGATCTCCTTGCTTTACTGCCTCGAATGACAAACGCAGGCACTCGTTGGCATCTCTGAAAATCTCTACATTGGTTTTGAAAATGCTTTGCCACATCTTTGGCAATCCGCCTCTAACCCATATCTCAGTAAGAGGAACATTATTCTCCTGTGTAAAGGTGAGGGCATGACAGTCATCGCTAAGCCATTTTATTTTGCAGACATGACCTATCTCGTAAATGGTGCTGTCATTCTCATATTTTACTGTCGTCGTAGGGGTGCATCCCAATGTGTTTCTGTTGAGAGGATGTATAACCATCGACATATCTGGAGAATATACCTTCCATAATGTCGGAATCTGCTTGCGTTGTCCTGTGCCATCAGGATTCGCTGTTGCAGCAATGCGTATCCACCAGCCATAGAACTTGTTACCTTTGGTATCAAACTTATTCTCAAGCAGGTTGAAAGCCTTTGCCACTTCACTCTCAATACCACCGACGCCATAGACCTCAGTGATAAACTCATTGAGTTTGCTCATATTGGGCCACTGGGTGTTATACCACTTGAAAGAGAACTCTCCGTCTTTGACGTTGAAAATCTGTATATCATGTCCATCAGCGCCCTGTGGCGTCTCGCCAGTATTTTTCAGCGGATGCTGTTCGCGTATCTCAACACTCATCTGGCTCCATTGCTTGGGGCTGCCAGCTTTTCTGTAAGAAACGAGCAGTCCGACAGAGTCAGCAGCATACTTATACTGACTGTAGCCAGGGGTTTTCTCACTGCCGTCTTCGTAGATGAATTTCTGAAGATGATAAAGGCCCTTTGGGTCTTGCACTTTCTGGGCAGACATCATTGCTATAGCAAGGAATGCCAGGATAGTAGTAAAAGAGATTTTTTTCATAAAATTATTGTAATTAGAGGAACTTTACTCCACTTCGCAACGTAGGAAGCCCATTTCCTTTGCCTTCTCTTCGTTCATAAGGAAATAGATAGCCTCACCCTCATTGCAAACCTCGCCTTTGGAGTTTATTATCTCCGCATTGATATAGGCGAGGTTTCTTACTTGTTTCGTCACCTTTGCCCTGATGGTCAGTTCCGGTTCTGTTGTCATTACAGCCTTTCGGAACTTCACATTCAGCTGTACGGTATATCCGCTGGTTTGCAGTTTTCGGGTCACTACCCATCCACACACCTCGTCAATCAAGGTGCTCAGTATGCCCCCATGCATCGTGTTTATCCATCCCTGATAGTTCTGGTTGGGATGCCACTTACTGGTGATATACTCCCCCTCTTCGCAGAAAGTCATGTGAAGTCCTATGGGATTATTGGGGCAACATCCGAAACAGTTATATTCCGGATGATTCAGCCAAGGATTTATGATTTTCTTAATGTCCATCAGTACATTCTATTATATTATCAGTTTTGTTTTCGTTGCCAAAAGTACACTGTATGGAACTAGGAGATTTGGGGACAAAGTTAAGTAAAATATTTTAATTATAGAAATTCTATAATAGAAATTCTATAATTGTACGAATTTCTTTTAATTCATTCCGCAAAACTTTTGCGAGAAAAAAGTTTATATACAATTCGGTTTTGTTAAATAATAATAATTTACACAACAAATAACCGCATATTATTCGTATATATGAAAAATCTTATTATCTTTGCAGCAAATATTTCTTAAACTATGGAAACGAGTATGTCATCCGAACAAAATAAAAAAGTGAGAAAGCCAAGAAGAACAAAGGGCGATTTAGACAATGCGATTAACAAGGCTGCTGAAAGGTTAATCATGGAGCGAGGCTTTTCGAATACCCTTATCACAGACATAATGAAAGAAGCTGAAATTGAGCCAACAGTATTTTATAAGAGGTATAAGAATATTGACGAGTTCTATGGAGAATTTGTGAAAAAACGCGACTATTGGTTCAGTGATGTTATTAAGAATGCCATGAATGGAGAAGACATGATGGAGGATGTTTACAACATGCTTTGTTGTCTGCTTTCAGAATTGAGTGGCAAATCCCTTATGCTTGAGCTACTCAGATGGGAAGTAGCCCAAGATAACGACATTACGAACTATACTTCTAAACTTAGGGAAGAGCACACTCTACCTTTAGCAGGTAAATACCTAAGTCACTATTTTGGCACTAATGTTGATATCGTTGCATGGTCTGCACTTTTGATTGGCGGCATCTACTATCTCTGTCTGCACAAAGACAGGGCTCCATTCTGCGGAATAGATGTCAATAATCCAAATCACGTAGAACGTCTCAAGATGGCGTTGCACGCTATTGTGGACCAGCTTAGATGGCTGATGGAAAAGCAGTCGGAAAAAGAGAAAATAGCAGAGAATCTGAGGAAGCAAGGAGTAAGTGAGGATATCATAAAAAAATGTGTATCCTTATGAGCCATGTTTAATAGATGTCTTAAACACGATAACCTAACCATTGACTTGTGATATATTTTTACCTTTGAATGCCGCAATTTATTTAAAAGGAAAATGAAAAAATATACAATGAAAAGGCAAAAGACAATATAAAAAAAACGAAAGAATTATGAAGGACTATATTAGCAAGAATTACCATTGGTTTATTGGTTTCTTTTACCTGTTACAAATGTATATCGGTAAGTTTATCAACAAACTATTGGGATACAACGATGTTACACACAATTACTTCTACATTTGGGAATATACATGGTTTCGCATATTTGCATTTGCTGTGCCAATCGTATTGGTACTGATATACAGGCTTTTTATTCATAGGAATGAATGTTTAACAGCAAGAAACAGAGCTTTTGTTTATACTATGGCAGCACTTGTCATAATAATGGACATCTTTCATATAGTTAAAGTACCTTCATACGTGTATCTCATACTTATATTTATAATTCTTGGCTGCACAATATTTCTTTACAGAAGATTTCCGAGAACGTAAGAGATTTTATTCCAGCTATACATCCGAATTGTTTTGTGGTCTTGGATATTTTTTTGTACCCTTGCAGAGAGTTTCAATTGCAAAGTTTGAAATCTAAGTTGCAAAGTTTGCAATTCAGGTTGCAAAGTTTGCAATTCAAGTTGCAAAGTTTGAAATATAAGATAGTATTCGTAGTATGGAAAAATACATCACTAAGGAGATAGCTGCCATATTGGCAACGACAAAAAGGACAAAAACGAGAAAGCCAGAGGCACCAACTCATACAAAGTTTACTTTACATCACTCATGACGAAGTCGAGGATATAAAAGAGTCATCCTGCTAAACTATATTCAGCAGGATGAAAAATTACTATTTTAATTATTTAAAAAGAAGAATTCACCCTCACGGGTTAAATCTTATATTTTAAAGCTTCACGGTGATTCTTCTTGGGGAAAAGAAACCCCTCTGCGTGCAGATGGGGTAAACCGTGCGATTATTAATTGTTACTTTTTTACAGCTATTACAATATTAGAACTTTATACCCAAACGTACACATGGATCAACATAGAACTTCAGAGTAGTTGTAGAACCTTCGTTCAGAGATGTACCACTATACGCGGTTGTCGTATTTGTCACACCACCTTCTATTGTAGTTGTAGTTGATATTCCCGATTCTGAAGAATAATCTCTAATAGTGGTTTTTGTTGTATTATTAGCTACAGTAGTTGAATTTGTTACGTTATTCTCTGTGTAATAAGCCTTCTTTGGAGTCTTACCGTTTGCGAATCTTATACCCAATTCTGCACCGAGATACAAACCTTTATAAACATAGAAATCAAATCCAGCCAATGCAGCTACCGTAAATCTTGTTACAGAAAAATCTCTGTTGGCAGTAGGATCAGTGGTATTATAAGCAGTCTGTTTTTCAAATTTTGTCACATTATTAATAGTACCATATCCCAAGAGCTTACCATTATCATTGAGATCATAGTATTCTGCGTAAGAGTTAGTCGTTTGTTCTCCGGAACAAGATACAAAACCAAACCCGAACTCACCACCTGCATAAAGGTCTATACGCTCTGATACGGGGAAGTGACGTTCGTAACCTACATTAAATGATAAAGCTGTCCTCTTATTTTTTGTCTCTGTTGAACCAGAAAGAAAATGATCTTTAGTATTATCGTCTGCATATCTCGCACCATCAGTATATTCAGTAGTCCAAGAATCATTATCTATACCCAAACCTAATTTGAACCTCAAAGCGTCCTTGTCTGTAAACATCCAACGAGCCTTAAACTGAAAATCTTCATCCAGTTTAAACACTCCATCACCACCTTTAAAAGGATTAAAACCTACTTCTACAGAGATGTCATTCTTCTGAGGAGTGTACTGTGCACTTGTTGTATTGCAAACACCTACGATTGCTAATACTGCTAAGAAAATCTTTTTCATAGTTTTAAGTTTTTTGATTTTGTTACACGGTTATTTATCGATGATAAAAATATAATGCTTTTTTATTTTACGCAAGATCTGTGAAAAATTATAGATTTATTATTTTTGTTTAAAAGTTTTTGCAAATATAAGCACAAAAACCTAAAATAACTTGATATAAATCACAAAACAAAGATAAATATAACATCTATTAACTTTTTAAGGTTAATTTTTGTTATCAAATTAACATCCGTTTAGAATTTAACAAGCAGATTAACGGCCAATGAACCTAAAACAATCAGATTTTGACAAAAAAGCAACATAAAATGACAATTCCTCGCTATGATACAATATAAAACAACAAGGATTTAAGTTTGAAAACAACTGTACTTTTTGAGGAACTTTCATTCCATCATAGGTTAATTCCGTAGGTTTGCTTTACCTCGCTCATGACGAAGGTGCTTTCCAAGGAACCGAGGCTTTCGATGTCGCCAAGTTTGGTGAGGACAAATTCCTGGTATTGCTTCATATCGCGTGCGCGTACCTTTAAAAGATAACCATAGGCACCACTGGTGTTGTAACACTCTATCACCTCTGGAATTGCCTGTATGCGATAGGTGAAGGCATCTGCAATCTCGTCAGGCTCTGTCCCAGCTTATCGGGATCGAGTACTGCCGAGTATCTTTTTATATACCCTTGTCGCTCAAGACGTTTTTGACGTTCAAAAACCGGTGTCGGAGTCAAATGAACTGCATCTTGATTATTCGGGGTATTGGATATTTCTCATACCCTGCAGCGAGGTTCAATTGCAAAGTTCGCAATTCAAGTTGCAGAGTTTGATATATAAAAAGGTGCAAGGTTTGAAAATAAAAATATACCGGCTCGCACAAAGTTTGGTTAGCAAAGAAAGAATAACAAACTGCATGCAACTCGTTATTGTTATGAATTGAGTATGAGCACAAGGAAAAGCTCTACATGTGTACTAAAACATATACACCTACAGTTAAGAATAATTGTCGGATATCAGTGCAGGTTCCGGCACTTTTATTTCATAAGATTATCATAATCCACGCTACCACCGATTATCCTTTGTTTTGACTGATAACGAGAACTTAGAATGTTTCTATTTTCGTTGCTCCATTTGCACTTGATCCCTGCGAGGTACAACAGAACTTGAGACAATCCATCGGTTAGGAATTCTTTTGAGGTTGAAGAACGAATCGCCGCAACTAAATCGGGATGCTTTTCTTGATAACTTCTCGAGCACCATATCCACATAGGAACCTCAAATTCATTTTTTGCTTGGAATTTTGTAGGTTCTTGAAATAACCGCCCATGAACAGGCAATTCATCATAAACTTCTTCACCATGGTCTGCAACATAAATGACAATAGCCTCTTCGTAATCATACATTGCAAGAATGCTGTCAAGCACAATATCATTATAATGCGTGGCATTATCATATTGCATAATTATTTCCTTAGCATCATCATCAATGTTTTTATCTGCATAATTCTCCATACTGAATGCTCTAACCGTTTGAGGGTAACGCAGAGAATATTCGAAGTGCTGTCCAATGAGATGAATAATGTCTAATGTATAACTATCCAACTGATGTTCGTCCTTGAAATGTTTAACTTGTTCTACCAACCCAAGATCAAACTTACTTGACCTCCTATTTCGATATGTAAAGAGCGAATCACTCATCTCACTGTCAGCAAGAAAGAAATGCCCTGCTTGATTAGTAGTTCCTTTACGAAAACCATTCAGCAAATATTGATTGGAGAAGAAATTTACCGAGTAACCAGCTCTACGAAACAAGATAGGAAACAATGGCATTTCGTCTATTACTGTTGTCATTCCATATTCCCACACAGAAAAGATATCAAGAAAAACGTTACTAGTGATATTCCATGGTGACACGACATTGTCAAAAACGAACAATTCATCATTATCATTACGTTTTTGCTGTAATGGCGTAGTTGGTAGCTGATAACCATAGAGAGTAGAGTGGTGTTTGTTGTAACTTTCTCCTATCACTAACACAATATGTGGTGATTGATATGAACAACTGTCTATCTGAACGGAGAAAGTTGAAGCTTTGATCTTATCAAGCACATAGCTCGATTGCTTTAATGAATAGCAAGCAAATACAAAACGATGCAGAGGTGTTGGAATCTCTTCGTGATAGTGGCGAAAAATCAGGCCTTCCATATTCTGTAAGTCACGATGCTGGTAAAACAACTGTACGAACCTGTATGAAGGTTGAATTTCGCATGCTATACAAAACATCAATAACAATATTAGGGACTTACGCCCTGAGGATTTACCTCCGAAATAGCATAGTTCAGGAATCCCATGATTGCGTAATAGGCCAATAGGTAAAATCAAGCAGAGGAGTAGTAGTGCAGAGATTCGCCAATAAGAAAGCACATAGAAACCTATAAAAGTTGAACAGAATTCATTTATTTCCCTCAAATTGCTTAAAAATACATTGGAGAGAATCTGGGGGGTAATCGGTGTGAAAAGAATCTCTTGGCAATAGCAATCTACTAAACAAATTAAAATGAACAATTCTCCAATAATAAACTGAACGCTCTCTCTTATCCTATGAGGTAGAAATTTTGTAGGCCAACTAATAAAGAACGCCGTTAGCAATGGTGAGATTAAACAATGAAACGTAAACCTGCCTGTTGTGTCTATGCACAACAAGCAGGCTACTAAACATATTAGAAATAACGGAATAAACCTCACTTCTGCTTAGTCAAAACAAATTCTAAATCATCACCGAAATCATCGTCGTAAACAGACATCGTATTGTCAGATATTATAAAATAGAAAGTCCATGTGCTACTTCCGCTATACCATTTATCAGGGACTTTAATACTAGCTATGCCCCTTTTAGCGTCAACCATCGAATAGGTAAAAGAAGTACTTACACTTTCTCTTCCACCAGAATAACTATCATTATAACTTTCAATATACATGCCATCACCTCCAGAATTAAATGTCATGGTAACAGTAGTATTTCCATCACGCCCTTTCCAAGTTCCAACGACTTTTGCTTTTGCATCATCATCATCATCATCTCCACAAGAAGTAAAACCAACACACAGCAAAGTGACCATCAAAATAGTCAACATGCTCCAAAAAAATTTTCTTTTCATAATTTTCTCATTTTATAATTGTAATATCTAGAAAACTTTCTTTTTTATCAATCATCCTGCCAAAGGATATTCAGCAGGATGAAAGATTACTAATTGAATTTAAAAAGAAGATTTCGCCCTCACGGGGTACTATTATTATTTAAAAGATATAGCCAAAGGTGAAGTAATGGTTTGTTATCTTTGTAGAATAATCTATACCATTCTTATTATATGATTGATAACTGATAAAATCAGGCTGGAATCGATAGCCTGCGCTGAACTTTTTGTTAATTATACAATTTACACCAAGATTCATGCCAAGCTGGAAACGATTAGCAGCAAAATCTTCATCTAAACCTGCTTTTTTAAAATCATCCTTTTTAAAGAAACTTGACGATTCTGTTGCGCCTTTTGCCTTTGCCTTTCCGACAATATTTAACTTAAGATTCAAACCAGCATATGGAGCTATTGAGAATTTTTCAGAAACATCAAAACGATACAAGAAGTTTACAGGAACTGCAATATTCATAAACGTGAGAGTGGTTTCACCTCTATCAAGATCCTCGTAAAAATCTTCAACTTCACCTGAAAATTTATCTGTAATATCTTCCATCCAATCATCTCCATGTCTTTCCATATAAGATTCTAGATATTCAGGATCCAAATACTTGCTAAAAAGACCTGGACCCATGTAATTTTTTGAAGAGCCTGAATGGAAATTAAATTCGCCACCTACCTCAAGGAACATGGGAAGACTTTGACTTAGATTAAACCCATGGGAATAGCCCACACTGAATCCATATAATCCTGTACCATCACCAGACGACCCATAAATTTTTTCACTAAAACTTCCCAAAGTAAAAGATGCACTTACCTTGTTATAGTCAGAGTTATCTCCTGCGGCTCCTTTAGAACCACCATTTGTAAACTGAGCGAATGTTGCGCTACTTGCTGTCAGCATTAAAGCTGCAATGATAAATTTTTTCATAGTTTTTTTTGTTAAATTAATAATATTGAGAATAATCTCGTTTGTTATTCAAAATCCATACGCCAAATATTTGCCACCCTCGTTGCAGAACCCCTCTGCGAAATAAAATATATGTACTTACCATCTGCACTCCATGCGGGACTTAAATCATCAGCCGCATGATATGTCAACTGCCTTAAATCAGAACCATCTGGTGAGCACACATATATATCTGTATTGCGGTATTGAGAGTTTCCATTTTGCAAAGCGCTCTCTCCTACAAGAAGTATCCACTTGCCATCAGGCGACAAAGTCGGAGCTGTAAAACTTTTATTTCTATCTGTTAATATACATTCTTCAACTCCTTGCGATGGATTAACTCGCCATATCTCGTAACGCCTATCCGCATTTTCTCTTGCACAAAGATATGAACCACCATCTTTTAAAGGATAAGGATTGATTCCTGCTGCATGAGAAGACAGATATTTCTCTTTTGTGTTGTAACTCCAAATATTAAATCCTGTATTCTCCCCACGAGAGAATATTATCTCACTCATAGCTGGATTATATATTGGTGAGTAGTCATTTGCACCTGTTGTTACTTGTCGACATACATACCCATTTGTAGCATCAGTCAAATAAATCTGAGTTGTCTTACCTTGTGTTTCAGCAAAGCATATAGTTTTTCCATCAGGAGAAAAAGAAAAATCAACAATTCCTCGACGATTCGTTCTCTGTACTGTTCCGCTTGACTTATCAAGGCTCTTATAGAAAATATTAGAAGCCTCATTACGATAACATAAGAAAGCTATTCTCTGCCCATCTGGAGAAACAGAAACTATTTTATTTGTCATCCAGTTCAAACTTGTTGAAGAACGCCTCACCTTGGGCATACAAACACCATCGTTGTCCGTAGTAACCTTTACCAGATTTAAGCCTTTCTCTTCTGGCACAGATGGCACAGAATAATCCACACCCTGTGCAACTGCATTCATACTTATTAGCAAAGAACAAAATATAATATTCTTCTTCATATTTATTTTTATTATTTATTTTTAAATTTCAAAATAATGTGAACAAATAGGTTTTACTTTATTTTCAATTAGCTTCCAGCTTCGGGTATTATAAAAGTTTCTATCTTCATTCAAAAGTTTTTGCAAATATATGACAAAAAATGCAAATATCCTTAACTTTATTTAAGGAACAGGGGGGGGGGTAACGTTTTTTAACTTTTAAGGAGCTGTTTTTTACTCACATTAACATTTTTATGGTCCTAAACACGCAAATTTTTGTTCTATTTTGTAGAACTATACATATTTTGGCTTATTTTTGGGAAATTTGGGGGAAACAAAAAAGATGCCGAATCTTACTCCAGCATCTTCTCCAATAGTTCTACAGCCTTTGAAATATCTTCCTCGAAGTGGCTGTGGTCTTTGAGGAAATCAAGATTGCCACCAGAAATCTCACATAGCAGTTCTTCATTCATATCGTCAACATAGGAGGCGATGGCATACTCTATGTCATCGCGTTGCCAGTCGATGGAAGAATGGATATATACATTCCGTTTCTGATGCAGAAAGCTGTACGCCGTTTCTATGCTGTCTCGGGGTATCATGCGTCGTAGCCAATGGGACGGAATTGTTTCTGCTTTTCACTCCAAACGAAACCGTTTCCCCAAAGATAGTCTTTCACCTCTTGAGGCTCTCGGTTGAAGGCATAGCATAATGATTCTAACGTATCGAATTCCTCATCTCTTAGCAGCATATTCACGCTTGAGACAAGTATGGCAGGGTCTTTGGGAAGATAATCCATTTTTACAGTCAAAGATTAATTCCGTAGGTTTGCTTTACCTCGCTCATGACGAAGGTGCTTTCTATGGAGCCAAGGTCTTCGATGTCGCCGAGTTTGGTGAGTACGAATTCCTGATATTGCTTCATATCGCGTGCGCGTACCTTTAAAAGATAATCATAGGCACCACTGGTGTTGTAACACTCTATCACCTCTGGAATTGCCTGTATGCGATAGGTGAAGGCATCTGCAATCTCGTGGTTTACAGGCTCTGTCCCAGCTTATCGGGATCGAGTACTGCCGAGTATCTTTTTATATACCCTTGTCGCTCAAGACGTTTTTGACGTTCAAAAACCGGTGTCGGGGTCAAATGAACTGCATCTGCAAGCTCTTTTGTGGTTAATTTTGCATTTTTCTGCAGTATTTTTAGTATCTGCAAGTCGGTTTCGTCGAGTACTTCTGCCATAGTTATAGAATTTTATTCTGTTAAGGGGCTTTACAAACGGCCCAATCGGAGATATTTTCTCTCTGCGCTGCAAAATTAGCAATTTATTCCGAATTACACAAGAAATTTGGTAGAAATTTCTAAAGTGCGTACCTTTGCATCCAGAAATCGAGATTAAAAACTCGATAAGCATCTAAAACAAAACGTTTAAGATGCTATCTCTTAAACAGAGATTCGTTCTGGATGCGAAGTTGCTTTCGCTCAGCAAAATGAAAACAAGCTTTCTTTTGCTTTCGCTTAATCGCAACATTGCACTCAGAAATCGAGAAACAAGAAAGGCCTTTGACCTTTGACTTTTGACTTTTGACATTAATAAATAATAAAAGAAAGGAGTAAAATTATGAGCGCAAAAAATTATCGTTTTGAAACTTTACAACTTCATGTGGGACAAGAGCAGGCTGATCCAGCAACCGATTCACGTGCTGTGCCTATCTATCAGACCACCAGTTACGTATTCCACAACAGCCAGCATGCAGCAGATCGCTTTGGCTTGAGAGATGCAGGAAACATCTATGGACGTTTGACAAACTCTACTCAAGGTGTTTTTGAGGACCGTGTAGCAGCCCTTGAGGGTGGTGTTGCAGGACTTGCTGTAGCATCAGGAGCAGCAGCTATCACATACGCTTTGCAGAACATCCTGCAGGCTGGTGACCACATCGTGGCAGCTGACAATCTGTATGGCGGCAGCTATAACCTTATTACACACACATTGGCTAACCAGGGTGTCAGCAACACTATCGTCCGCATCAACGACCTCAATGCTTTGGAGGCTGCCATAAAGCCTAACACAAAGGCTGTCTTTGCCGAGACATTCGGCAATCCGAACAGTGATGTAACAGACTTTGAGAAGGTGGCTGCCGTAGCACACAAACACAATGTGCCCCTCATCGTTGACAACACCTTTGGCACACCTTATCTTATCCGTCCTTTAGAGCATGGTGCAGACATCGTGGTACACTCTGCCACAAAGTTCCTTGGCGGACACGGAACGAGTCTCGGTGGTGTCATCGTTGATGGCGGAAAATTCGACTGGAAGGCAAACAGCGAGAAGTTCCCTACTCTCGCCCAGCCAGATCCCTCATATCATGGCATCGTCTTTGCTGATGCTGTAGGACCTGCTGCCTTCGTAACCAGAATCCGCGCCGTCCTGCTTCGCGATACAGGTGCTACGATATCACCATTCAATGCCTTCATATTGTTGCAAGGTGTCGAGACATTAAGCCTGCGAGTAGAAAGACATGTTGAGAATGCCCTGAAGGTGGTTGACTTTCTGAGCAAGCATCCAAAAGTGGCACACGTAAACCATCCAGCCCTCGCCAGCCATCCCGACCACGAACTGTATAAGAAATATTTCCCTAATGGCGGCGGTAGCATCTTCACATTCGAGATAAAGGGCGGACAGGAAGAGGCTTGGAAATTCATCGACGCCCTGAAAATCTTCTCACTCCTGGCAAATGTTGCTGACGTGAAGAGTCTTGTGATACATCCATACACAACGACCCACTCACAACTATCACCAGAGGAGCTGGAGGCACAACACATAACACCATCAACAATCCGCCTGTCAATAGGTACAGAACACATCGACGACATCCTTGAAGACCTGCAGCAGGCGTTTGATAAAATTTAAACGAAAACGAAAACGAAAATTAAATAAAAAAATGAAAGGAGAAAATTATGGCTAAGATTGCAAAAAAACTGACGGAACTTATTGGTAACACCCCATTGGTAGAGTTAAGTACTTTCTCAAGCAAAAAGGGCATCGAGACACCCCTTATTGCGAAGGTAGAGTTTTTCAACCCTGCAGGTAGCGTGAAGGACAGAATTGCCCTCGCTATGATAGAAGATGCAGAAAAGAAGGGCATCCTCAAACCAGGAGCTACCATCATCGAGCCAACCAGCGGCAACACAGGTGTCGGACTGGCATTGGTAAGTGCCGTAAAGGGTTATCACCTCATCCTCACAATGCCTGAGACGATGAGTGTGGAACGTCGTAACCTCGTAAAGGCTTATGGTGCAGAGGTGCGCCTGACATCAGGTAAGGATGGTATGCCTGGAGCTATCCGCGAGGCAGAAGCATTGCGTGACTCTATACCTGGCAGCATCATACTGCAGCAGTTTGAAAACCCAGCAAATCCAGCAAATCACTATGCCACAACAGGCCCTGAGATATGGCGTGATACAGAAGGAAAGGTTGACATCCTTGTTGCTGGTGTCGGTACAGGTGGCACTGTTTCTGGTACAGGAAAGTTCCTCAAGGAGCAGAAGGCGGGCGTGAAGGTTATTGCTGTAGAGCCAAAGTCTTCACCAGTACTCAATGGCGGTCCTAGCGGTCCTCATAAGATACAGGGTATCGGAGCTGGTTTCGTACCAAAGAACTACGACAACAACGTCATCGACGAAGTGTTTGACGTAGAAAACGACGATGCCATCCGCACCAGCCGTGAGGTAGCACAACAGGAAGGTGTACTCGTTGGCATATCTGCGGGTGCAGCATTGTATGCAGCATCTCAGATTGCTAAGCGTCCTGAGAACAAAGGCAAGAATATCGTAGTATTACTGCCTGATACAGGTGAGCGCTATCTGTCAACAGTTCTATACGCTTTTGAGGATTATCCTCTGTAAAGATAAGCAGTCTCACTACTTACCTCTCACTTCTGAACAGTTGAGAAATGCGAAACTCATATAATTAACCTATCAATATTTCGGAAAAGAGTTATTCTGTATGAAAAAAGTTATTTCCACATCACAAGCCCCTGCTGCTATCGGGCCTTACAGTCAAGCCATCAAGGTGGGAAACCTATTGTTCACTTCTGGTCAAATTCCCATCTCACCCGCAACTGGCAGCATAGTATCTGGTGACATCAAGGAGCAGACACGTCAAGCGCTCAACAACATCAAAGCCATTTTTGAAGAGACTGGCCTCACGATAAACGATGTTGTGAAGACAACTGTATTCTTGACAAATATGGAAGACTTTAGTGACATGAATTCCATCTATGCAGAATTCTTTTCCGAGCCCTATCCTGCACGCTCTGCCGTTGCAGTAAAAACGTTGCCAAAAGGGGCGTTGGTAGAAATCGAGGCAATAGGTGCAGCTGATTAGCTGCATCTGTTGCTAAGACGATTAAACGAGTGAACATACAAATTTATTTAGTAATATTTGGTGGTTCACTCGTTTTTTTGTACCTTTGCTTCCAAGTTTTCTTAATATTACCACTATTATACTATCCGCAATATGAGACGTATTTTTTCTTCCATCTACAGTATTTTCTTCGCTGCCATCGTGACATTAGCACTCACATCTGCTGATTCTGACAAGACCACTACTATCTTTGTCATTGGCGACTCTACTGCTGCCAATAAAGACATTTCTAACAACAAGAAGGAACGTGGTTGGGGAATGGCCCTGCAATGTTACTTTACTGATGATGTCCGCATCGACAATCACGCCGTCAACGGACGCTCTTCCATCAGTTTCTTTAATGAGGGACGTTGGACAAAGGTATTGGAGAAGATGAAGCCTGGCGACTATGTCATAATACAATTCGGACATAACGACGAAAAGCCTGGCGAGAAGCGTCATACCGACCCGGGGTCTACCTTCGATTATATGTTGGCACGTTATGTACGAGAGACACGTGAGCATGGTGGCATTCCTGTTCTAATGAACTGCGTTGTGCGTCGTAACTTCTTCACAAGTGTTCCGCAGAATGATGATGACGAGAAACTACGTACTACTACGTTTAAGGACGGAGTGAAGATGGTGGAAGGCGATACTCTTATCGATACTCATGGACTATATCGTGTAGCACCTCGTGATGTTGCTCAGCGCATGAATGTTCACTTTGTTGATGCCAACAAGATTACCCACGACTTGGAACAGGGTTTGGGAACAGAGGCTTCAAAGAAGCTACATATGTGGTTTAAGCCAGGCGAGGAGCCAAGCGTTCCGGAAGGACGTCAGGACAATACACACTACAACGTTTATGGTGCCCATGTAGTGGCAAAGTTATTGGCCGATGCTTTGTGTGAGGAGATTCCGCTACTGAAGAAATATCGTTGTGATGCCGACTATACCGTTGACAGCAAGGGACGTGGTGACTTCATGTCGTTAGAAGATGCTATGGCAGCAGCACAAGCAAAAGGACAGAAAACTACTACCATACAGATACTGGGCGGAGAATGGCAAAAGCCTCAACTGCCAAAGAAGTCGAAGATACAATTCATTATGAGAGAAAATGCAAAGTGGAAGTAACCTCAATTACTTCCATTATTGCCTCGTTACTTGTTTTATTCCCTTGACTCCTTGTAGCTTCTTAATCAGTTCTTCGAGTTGGGCGGTGTCATCTACAAGGATGGTAACATTTCCGCAAAAGATATTATCGCTGGAACTGATGTTTATTGCTCTCAAGGTGAGCTTATCTTCCTTATGTATTATGCTGGTGACATTACTTATGATGCCGATGTCATCATTTCCTACAAGACGTAATGTCACGGCGTATGTAGAGCCACCTTTTCCGCTCCATTTTGCCTTTACGATGCGATAAGGATAACGGCTCTGGAGTTCTGGTGCATTAGGGCAGTCTATACGATGAATCTTTATGCCTCCCGAAACGCTGACAAAACCAAATACGGGATCTCCATAGATAGGATTGCAGCAACGTGACAGGTGGTAATCAACGCCGGTCAGCTTCCGGTCTATTATCAGCACATCGTCCTTTATGTTCTCGCTGCTGATGCTCGCAGTATCCAATATAAAGTTTGAAGCGCTCTCTGTCGGGGCTGCAGGAGATTCCGAAGTCTTCTGGAGCAAATCGGCATATAGATCTATGACGTGGGTAGAATCGAGTTCGCCTCTTGCTATCTGGATGTAGAAGTCGCCGGCTTCCTTTATGCCGAGTTTTCGGATAAGCGGATGGAGGATATTCTCGTCCAGTTCCATCTTATGGTTTTTCAGCTTTCGCTCAAGCATCTCCCTTCCCAAAAGTCTTTCCTGAGAACGTGCCTCGTTGAGGGCCTGGCGTATCTTTCCCCTGGCATGCGACGTCTTTACGATATTGAGCCACGCCTGCTTTGGCTGCTGTTTTGACGCCGTAAGTATCTCTACCTGGTCACCACTCTTCAGCTGATGGCGCAATGGTACAGCCCTGCCGTTGATGCGTGCTCCTGTACAGGTATTTCCTATTTTGGAATGTATGCGATATGCAAAATCGAGTACTGTGGCGCCTTTGGGGAACTTATAGATATCTCCCTTTGGAGTGAAGACGAATACCTCATCTTCATACAGTTCCATCTTGAACTGGTCGATGCTTTCCGTTCCCTCACTTGCCTCCAGCATAGAGCGTATATTGCTGAGCCACTGGTCAAGGCCCGAGTCACTCTTTATGCCTTTATAACGCCAATGGGCAGCAACACCACGTTCTGCCACTTCGTCCATGCGTTCTGTGCGTATCTGCACCTCCACCCATTTCTGTTCCGGACCGACAACGGTGATATGCAGACTTTCGTAGCCATTTGTCTTTGGCACGCTGACCCAGTCTCTCAATCGCTTCGGGTTAGGCTGGTACATAGACGTCACTATGGCAAAAGCCTGCCAGCATTGCATCTTCTCCTTATCAAGAGGGCTGTCGAGGATTATGCGGATGGCGAAGAGGTCATACACTCCCTCAAAGGGACAGCGTTGCTTCCTCATCTTCTGCCAAATGGAGTGAATGGATTTTGTGCGTCCCTTGATATGAAATTTCAGACCTGCCTCCTGCAAGCGTTCGCTGATAGGTCCGATAAAGCGTTCTATATACGCATCACGGCTTGCCTTCGTCTCGTTCAGCTTATCCTTGATGTGGTAGTAGGCATCATGTTCCGTATATTTTAAGGATAGGTCTTCCAGTTCCGACTTCAACCTGTAAAGACCCAGTTTGTGCGCCAGTGGAGCATACAGGAACATACTCTCCTCACTGACCTTGCGTCGCAATTCATCCTGTTCAGCATCTCTTATCTGGCGCATGAGGTTTAGACGGTCGGCAATCATAATGAGTATCACTCGCACATCCTCCGCCAACGAGAAGAGCAGGTTACGGAAATTCTCCGTCTCTACTACCGTATTCTTTCTGTATAGCTGCTGGATATTTTCGAGCCCTCGCATGATGCGTGCAACGGGTTCTCCGAAATTCTTCTCTAACTCTTCCGGCGCTATATCATTTCCCTTAGAGATTGAGCATAGCATTATGGCAATAACGGCATCACGACGTACTCCGATTTCGCTAACCGCAAGCCAGGCAGTCTCCAAACTCATCAAAATAGGATTGAGTCCGAAGGCATCACGTTGCACATTCCCCTCTGCAACAGCCTTCTCCAATATATCTTTCACACGACGGACATCAGCATCCTTCAGCACACCATCCAACTCTTGGTATAACTGCCGATAAAGCTCCAAAGTCCGTATTTTCTCATCCTGTGTGAAAAACATATGAATTAAGAATTAAGAGTTAAGAATTAAGTTTCAGATTATCGTTAAGGTTAACGTTATCGTTGAAAGACCTTAGACCTTTAATCTCTAAAAGATTCTCTTCCACTCAATATCTTCACGCCCTACATTCCGATATATAAAGCAATTGATTATAATATGCATCAAGGTGAAGAGTACTATATCTGCTACTACCATTAGTGTTTGCGACATAAATGATGCCACGAGATAATTCACCACAATGAATCCTATTTGCAGCAGCAGCAACACCACCATTGTCATGTGAGGCCCCAAGCCTGCACGCATCAGTTTATGGTGAATATGATTCTTATCTGGCATGAAAGGAGGGCGATGGTCACGCAGACGGCTTAATGTAACACGGGTAACGTCGAACAGCGGTATTATCAACGTGCTGACTGCCACGATACCTATGTTATGCATTGCCGGATTCCATACAGGGTTGCGTTGCCAGAAGTGTAGCAAGAGGAAGCATAGCGTAAAGCCCAGGGTAAGACTGCCGGCATCACCCATAAAGGTCTTATCCTTCTTTCCGAAAACATTATAGTAGAAGAATCCGCACACCACTCCCAACAGCGATGCCGAGCAGATTGCCCAGAAATACTGCTCTGTAATAACAAACAGGAATGCAATGCATATCAGGGCTATGATGCTGAGTCCTGACGATAAACCGTCAATACCATCAATGAGGTTCATGGCATTTGTAACATACACTACCGTCAATATCGTCAATGGCATACCAAACCACCAAGGCACCGCGTCTATAAAGAAAACGTGTGCCATATCTGCTATCCACAATCCGGAGATACACATCAGAACGCCTGTAAACATCTGGATGGAGAACTTCAATTTATATGGTACTCTCTTGATGTCGTCAAACAATCCGATACTAAATAACATCATGCCACCGGCAATAAAAGCCATCCAATGTTCCATGCTGAGGTTATTACATAATTTCTCATACATACCCAGCCTCATCAGCACCACAACAATGATGGTCATTGTCACCATCATTATCGGCAAAAACATCATGCCGCCAAGACGTGGAATAGGTAACTTGTGTATCTTCCTCTCATCGGGGAGGTCATACAATTTCAATGCATGAGCCACTTTTACAACCCTCGGGGTAACAAACAGGGTGAATATAAGTGATAAGCCAGAGGCTAGTAGTAAAATTATCATAATGTCTTCCATACAATAAATGAACGCATCATTCGTTTGTTTATTGTATGCGAATAGGACTTTTTGGGGGTTCTTTTAATCCCATTCATAACGGACATATTGCCATAGGCAAATGGATGCTTGAGAACAAGCGTCTCGATGAAGTCTGGTTTATGGTCAGTCCCCAGAATCCTCTAAAGGTCAACAAAGCCCTTCCTGATGCTGAGGAGAGGTACCATCTCGTGAAGCAGGCATTGGCTGACGAACCACGTCTTATTGCAAAAGATTACGAACTTTCTCTCCCCCAGCCTTCCTATACGTGGACTACCCTACAGCACCTGAAGGCTGACTATCCCGATGACGAATTCGTCCTCATCCTCGGTGGTGACAATTGGAAACGCCTGGAACGTTGGAGACATTGGAAGGATATAGTGTGGCAATATGAAATAGGTACCTACCCAAGAAATGGAGAGATACCTATCTCGTCAACTATGATAAGGGAGATGATAGCTCAGGGAGCCGACATCTCACCATTTGTTCCTAAAGCTGTTGTCCAACTATTAAACCATAAAAACGTTACATAATGAAAACATTAAAGTCTTTTTTCCTTAACATAAACACATTGCTGCTGATGTTGGCAGCATTATGCATGACAGCATGCGGTGATGATGAAGAAACATATTCCGACAAAGATGACGATACCGCAATCATCAAGGTCGGTATGGCAGCACCTACCTTCGAGCTGAAAGGTTTGGATGATAGTAAGGTGACGTCAGAGTCCCTCAAAGGAAAGGTATATATCCTGAATTTCTTTGATACCACATGTCCCGACTGCAGAAGGGAGTTCCCTGTGTTGCAGCAAATCTACGACAATTATGGCGACAAAGTACCAGTGCTTAATGTCCCACGCAGTCAGGGAGTAGAAGATGCCGAAGCATATTGGAAGGAGAACGGTCTTACGATGCCTATCTATAGCGATGGTGCCCAGAGGCTATACTTTCAGTTCGCCACCCGTACTATTCCACGCACATACATCATCAATGCCGACGGCATAGTAATTGCCTCGTTTAACGACCGTCCAATAGCCGACTACGCATCCATCGAAAGAATAATAAGAAAGTAATGTTCAATAAATTTCATTTTTTTATTTTTTCATTCTTTCATTTCTTCATTCTTGCAGCAACAGCGCAAGATACGAAGGTAGCTGACCAGATACTTCTCTATCAACGTATCACGGGTGGTTGGCCAAAGAACATTGATATGTCCCTGCCCCTCTCTGAGGCGGAGAAGGCACAGGTGCTGGCCGATAAGCAGCGCACCGACGACAGCACCATAGATAATGGCGCCACTACACGACAGTTGAAATACCTTGCCGAGACCTATCAGCTCACCCACGAAGAAAAATACCGCACAGCATTCGTTAAAGGCATCCAGTATCTCCTCTCAGGACAATATCCCAATGGTGGCTGGCCACAGTTCTGGCCTAATCCGAAGGGCTACCAGGTACATATCACCTATAATGACGATGCTATCGCAAATACCCTGTTTCTGTTTCAGCACGTCATAGCGCAAGAGCCTCCCTATCAGGGAGACCTAACTACCGACAGTCTTCGTCAGCGACTGCAAAAATCCTTTGACAAAGGCATCGATATAATCCTAAAGACACAGATTATCGTTGATGACAGACCCACCATATGGTGTCAGCAACACGACCATATCACCCTCAAGCCAGCTAAGGCACGCGCCTATGAGCTACCCTCCTTCTGTACTGCCGAAAGTGTTCCGTTGGTACAGCTGCTGAAGTCTCTTCCAAATCCCTCACCAGCGGTAAAGCGAGCCATAGCAGGCGCCATAGATTGGTTTAAAGCCCACCAGCTACCCGATGGACGGTGGGCACGCTTCTACGACCTCGAAGAAGGCAAACCATTCTTCTGCGACAGAGACGGCATCCCACGCCGCAACATCAACGACATCGGACCAGAACGCCGCAACGGCTACCAATGGTATAACACAAGACCAAAATCAATACTAAACTATTAAGCCACTAAGCTATTAAGCTACTAAGCTATTAAGCTATTAAACCCTTAAACCTTATAACAACAATGAACAACCCTATTTTACTTAAGAACTTACGTTGGATTCCTGATTTCCCGAAGAAAGGTATTAACTTCAGGGATGTTACGACACTCTATAAGAGTGCAGAGTGTATGAAGATTATGCTCGATGAGATGGAAGAGCTATATAAAGACAAAGGCATCACGAAGATTGTGGGTGTTGAAAGTCGTGGCTTTGTGATGGCAGCCGCCCTTGCAGCACGTTTGGGATGCGGAGTAGTATTGGCACGCAAACCCGGAAAACTGCCAGCAACCGTTATCAGAGAGTCGTTTTCGAAGGAATATGGTGTAGATACCATTGAGATACACATCGATGCCATCACGCCAGACGATGTCGTGCTGATACACGACGACCTGTTAGCAACAGGCGGTACAGCAATGGCAGCATACAAGTTAGTGCAATACTTCCACCCCAAGAAGACCTACGTCAACTTCATCGTCGAGATTACCGACGAAGGCCTCCACGGCAGAGACCAGTTCAAAGACATCGAAATGACAACCCTGATGGTGATATAACGGTTAAAGGTTATAGGTTATTGACGAAGTCAAACTTGAAACTTAAAACATGAATACAGTAATAAACATAACGATTTTTCTTTGCCTGCTTGCATGCTCTGTCACGGCAACAGCACAGCAGAATGGAGGTATCAGCACACAGATGCTGCAACAGATGGAAAAGCAATATGCCGCAAATCCGTCCAGCAAGGCGCTCTTTAACGCCATCGCCTCCAATTCTATTGATGACCTGTCAAAGAACTTCAAAAACCAAGGAGCGATAGATACCCAGTTTTCTACCGAGACACCTAAGCAGTCTATCCACGACCAGAAGCAGAGCGGACGCTGCTGGATGTTCTCCGGGTTGAATGTGCTACGCTCCAACTTCGCAAAACAGCATAAGGACACCCTGACAGTGGAATTCTCACAGGACTACCTCTTCTTCTATGACCAGTTGGAGAAGGCGAACCTGATGCTGCAAGGGGTGATAGACAATGCCGGAAAACCGTTTGAGAACCTGCGCCTGCAGTTTTTCTTTAAACATCCCATCAACGATGGCGGCACCTTCTGCGGTGTTGCAGACTTGGCAGAGAAATACGGCCTTGTACCTCAAAGCATAGTGCCCGAGACATATTCTGCAGAAAACACAAGCCGCATGGCGCGTCTGATATCTTCAAAACTGCGCGAGTTTGGCCTGGAACTGTATGAAATGTCTTCCAGCAAGACATCGGCAAAGGCAATACAGCAGCGCAAGACAGATATGCTCAGCACCATATATGGCATGTTGTGTCTTACATTGGGAGAACCCGTGAAGGAATTCACCTATGCCTTTACTGACAAAGACGGAAAGCCAAAGGGCGAGGCAAAGCATTATACCCCAAAGAGCTTCTATCAGGAGACTGTCGGCGGACCGATAAATGGCACCTTCATTATGGTGATGAATGACCCACGACGTCCGTACCATAAGACATATGAAGTGGAATACGATCGCCACACCTATGACGGTCACAACTGGAAATACCTCAACCTGCCAATGGAGGAAATCAGTGCCTTGGCAATAGCATCGCTAAAGGATGGACGTAAGATGTATAGCTCGTATGATGTCGCAAAGCAGCTGGACCGCAAACGCGGCTATCTCGATACCGAAAACTACGACTATGCATCACTCTTCAATACCACCTTCAACATGAACAAGGCACAACGCATAGCAACCTTTGACAGCGGTTCTACACACGCTATGACACTCTCTGCCGTAGATTTGGATGCTGAAGGCAAGCCACGCAAGTGGAAGGTAGAGAATTCATGGGGAAAAGAAAACGGGCAGGCCGGTTGTCTCATCATGACCGACCGATGGTTTAAGGAGTATATGTTCCGACTCGTCATTGACAAGCAATACGTTTCCACCGACCTGCAGAAAGAAGCAGAGCAGAAGCCAGTCATGGTGATGCCAGAAGACCCGCTCTTTCAAGCAGACGAGTAGTTAGCACCCACTGGCTGTCAGAATTATTCACACCCGTTGCCCCATTCTCAGGAAACATCCCGACGACACTATTACTCTGCGCCCTGCATACACACCATGTTCACCACAGCCACCATCATCAAGAAATACTTTTTCATAGTATTATATACAATATCCTGGGCACAAAGATATAAAAATTATGTAATAACCAAAACCAAACCGAAAAACCTTTTTGTTTAATCATAATTTATTGGCGCAAGATGCACGAAACATCCTGCGCCAATTTTCATTCTCTCATTCAACTCTCAACTCTAAACTCTAAACTCTCAACTTTACATAGGTCCAAATCCCATACATGACGTTGTTGTAACAGCTGTGAGTGCTGCTGTCAGTGCGGCTACTATCACCTTCGCCAACACCTGCCAAATATTTTCTTATCGTTCATAAACTAAAAACTTTTAACTTTCATTTTTTCATTTCTTCATTCTTTCATTTCTCAAAGGAGAAGGGAGAGCCCCGAAGGGCTCGTCCCGATCGTTTATCCTTCTTCCCATCCGTCGCCGGTACTGCCGCCGTTATTACCGCCACCAGTGTCCTGTCCTGAGCCTCCGGTCGAAGGATTACCACCAGTGCCTGGTTCAGGATTTGTGCTACCACCTTGTGAGCTGCCCTGTTGACTGCCTTGGCTGTCATTAACATCTTCAAGGTCGCGTACAACAGTGCCGTTGTTAAGACTGGTAGAAGCCTTTGAACCAATGAGAGAATCGTTCCAACCACCGAGAGACTTCATTGATAAGTACTTAGCATCAGCAGTACGGAAAATAGCAGCGTACGCTTTCAGGTCATCGCTGAGAGCAAGATCCTGTGGACTAACATAGACTCCATCTTCTGTAGGACGGGAGTGTAGGACTGCGATGCACGAATAAGCAGAGGCAGTGAATGCCACCTTGCCATTGACAATCTTCAGCAGTGGCAATACTGATGACAACTTTGCGGTGTCGTCATAAGAGACCAGCATCGATGCGCCTACGACATCAAAGCGTACGTAACCATCATCACCCATAGTACCATTAAGTACTACATAGACAAGTTTGTCATCAGGCAAGAACTGATGCGACTTGTTCTTTGCGCGGAGGTCAATGGAAAACTCTGCTACTGTGGTGTTTGCAGTAACATCACTGGCAAAGAGATTCGTGACGAATGCCTGTGCGCTTGCATCATACGAATACGTGATCTTTGGTAGAGAGCCGCGTGACACTGGGTACTCTACTGGTACACAGACGCCGCTTTGACGCATATTCTTCGTGATATACACGGGATTTGACGTCATCATGGCGTACTTAAAGAACATGTTGTAGTCTGTCTGCTTTGCCTCCTTGTCTTCAAAGGCAAACTTGAACGTAGCAGAACTTAGGAGCTTGCCTGCGGCTGCTACATTCAGGAACAGAGCTCTACGGGCTACCTGCTCATACGTACGAGGGTTAGTTACTGTGGCAGCCTTTTGTGAAACTACCAGTTGTCCGTTAGTGTAACGGAAAGTGTGGGAACCTACAGAACCCGTTAGTTGATTGGAGTCCAAGCCTCCGATAGCTATTTTACCCATAGCTTAAAAAACCTCCTATTAACATTCCTTTTTAGGAACGGACCGGAACGAGGTACGCGGTCTGATTAAATAATTAAACATTGAAAAATAACGGTTAAAGATTAACGGTTAGAGGTTAAAGGTTAGAGGTTAGCGTTAATTCTTAACTCTTAACTCTTAACTCCTCACCTACTCCCTTCTGCCTCCCATCCTATGAGTGGGACTCACGTGGGAGTCAGTTGGGAGTCACTTGGGACTCACTCGGGAGTCATACCCTGTTTTCCAATCTTTTTACATCCGTGTGTTAAACGGAGAGAACCGGTGTTCTTCGGATGCAAAGGTACGGCAATAGTTTGGAACAGCACATGATAATATTTTTCGCTTTTTCCCTGTGCATAAAAAAGGGACCATGAACCCCAAAATTGATGCAAAAAAAGGGGACCATATTATCCTGATTTTCAAAAATAAGGCATAACGCTGCAAAAAGAGGGACCACGCATGTTCGAAACGGGGACCATTTTGAAACGAAAACACCACTTTCCCCTGAAAAACAAGGCTATAAACGTATAAAAAAGCCCCCTATTAAACAGCTTGTTTACAGGGGGATGTGATTGTCTTGAGAAGTTTCTCAAGTTGTATTTTTATATTAACCGCTCGATTTAGTTTTAGTTTACTTCTGCTATTTATTATATCTTTTCTCCATGTTGCAGGAGAAGTACTGGTCCATGGTTCTTTGCTATTTTCGCGTTTAAAGTTTTCGTAATCGCATGTCAAGGCCTTTGCTCGTTCCTTATCTTTAATATATGCGACAACATTACTATTCCACTCGTTACAGAAGTCACGCATATTACCTTCATATCTATATATTGTGGGAATACTGACACTTTGGGTTAGTAATATAAAAATAGGTACAATAGCAGAGGTATTATCCAAAAGATACTTGTCTGGTTCTATCTTTATATCTACCAGCTTCTGCAATTGCAGGAACAGAAAATGTATTTGATCTATCCTTATATATTCATTGAAGTGCATTACATCAAAGACAAAATCCAAACCATCGGTAATTACAGTGACTTCCTCTTGAGGATTTTCGCTAAACAACTTCTGCAGTTTCTCAAGTTTTTCTTTACACCTCTTTATTTCAAGTTCCTTATCAACAACGATATTTCTTAGAGAACCATTTTCATCCATCAAACTTTCTATCTGTTCCTGCTGTTGTTGAATCTCTTCTTTCAGATTATTATTCTCCTCAATAATTTTTGGAAACAGAAACCTCTTGATAGCCTCAGAATCTGAGTCCATCATATTCTTTGAGGGAGCAGATGCTGTCTCACTCTTAGACCATTGCTGTTTATCGGCTATATCATCTCCAAGAGTAATATGCCCCTCTATATCTGGTTCTCTCTGCTCTTCCATAATTGTAAAGATTTTGTGTTCTCATGGCACAATATATAATAAATTAAACTTATCTTAAATATAATCTTATCATCAGAAAAACGACCACCAAAAGCATCATGAAACTCTATTATCCCACTATCAAGGTGATGTATCCCGAATGACATTTGCAAAATTACTAAAAATTCTAAATTACTCAAAATTTTAACCAAAAAACATACGCCAATGCCGAATAATTTAACATAGATTAACTGTGTGATTTTATAATTCGGAGATATCCGCAGAATTTAGGTGAAAGACGAAGGGTGATTTTACATTTTATCCAACCAAACATTAATCAAAATAAATATTATTTTTTACATTTTGAAGATTTATTAAAAAAAATGTTTATCTTTGTACCCGAAATGTGTAATAAACACTAAAACTAAGCTAACCAAAACGTCGTATAAATATATAAGTATGAGCGAACAAAAGTTATTCCAAACCGATAATCTAAATCTTGATATTAATAATGAGGGCGTAGCACACCAGGATGCCACAAAACAGATTACAGAGTATAGTCAATACGATTTGCAACTTGATGACCCAAAAGAACTTATAACAAAGCAGATGATATGGGAAAGGAAATTATTAGATTTTTCACTTCGCAACAATCTGCTTAACACCAGGTTAGGAAGAAAAGTCGTACCCTTTATTTCGTTTGAAATAGAACATCTTGAAGACCATTTGCAAAATAATGAAGATTACGAGATTACCCCATCACCAGATAAACAAATTGAGCCAAATGATGACGGAATGTACAATTCACGTCATCAAGCATCTGAATACAAGAGTTTTGTTCCTGAGAACATAAAGAGTAATAAGATTATTTCCTACCTAACTGACGCAGAACTACAACGTTCACTAACATATATATATAGAACAGCACGTACTTCATTAGAAGAAAATGGAGCAAACAGTCTGTTTTTAGCATTAGGAATGCTCAAATGGTTTGAGAATACAAAGAGCGAACAGCCGCGTTATGCTCCAATTCTTTTGCTGCCTGTAGATATCATACGCAAGAATGGTAATAAATACGTAATTCGCAAACGTGATGAAGATATTATCCTTAACATCACACTTGTTGAACTGCTGAAACAGGGGTTCAAGATTGACCTGGATATCTTAAAAGACCTTCCAACAGATGAGTATGGGGTTGACGTAAAGAAAACATTTACATATTTCCGTCAAGCAATTATTGAACAAAAGAAATGGGATGTTCTCGAAGAGTCCATGTTAGGACTTTTCTCTTTTAATAAGTTTGTAATGTGGAATGACATTCATTCCAATGCAGATTTACTTGCCAAGAATGCCATTGTTGCATCATTGATAGAGAATCGCGCACTGCAAGAGGATTCTACGGAGATGGTTGATGCTCGCATAATTGACAAAACGACTTCCCCTGCAGACTTTTCTATACCACTTGACGTTGATTCCTCACAAATGGAAGCCATCGTTGAGTCAGGAAGAGGCAGATCATTCATTTTGCATGGCCCTCCTGGAACTGGCAAGTCGCAAACCATCACCAATATGATTGCGAATGCTTTGTACCAAGGACGAAGAGTACTTTTCGTAGCAGAGAAAATGGCAGCCCTCTCCGTTGTTCAATCACGACTGGAGAAAATCGGACTTGCACCATTTTGTTTAGAACTCCATTCCAACAAAGCTACAAAGAAACATTTTCTGGAGCAGATGGCCAAGGCCCTGAATGTTACCAAGATTAAAGAACCAGCAGAATATGCTTCCAAAGCTGAAGAACTACTTGCGGAACGAAAGAGTTTAATCAACTATATGGATGCTCTTCATCAGAAAGGCAACAATGATTTGAGTCTTTATGATTGTATTTCAGCATATCTGTCTATTCAACAGGAAGAAATATCAGATGGCCTGCCAGAAAAAGAACTTTTGACAGCCGACTTTATTAATAACTGTAAAAATCAGGTTGAACAACTTGATACGATATTGAGCATTGTCAGTATCCCTCAGCAGCATCCATTGTATGGACTTGAGCCAATAGATAACCGAATGGATACATTGGATAGCATTAAGCAACTTCTAAAGCTATACGGTCAGACACTAACAACTTACGCACAGGTACTACCATCATATCATGATGACATAATACGAATTGATGTTAGAAGGGTAAGACGTGAATGGAAGGACATTCAAGACAAATGGTTTATACCCCGTTATTTCGCTAAAAAGAGATTTTTGAAGAATTTCCAGATTTTTGGATATGTGGATGCATCAAATGTGGACGTTGTCTTTGATTTAATAGAAGACTATCGTTGTCAACATAATGCTTACTTAAAATACATAGAAGCACACAAAGCTCATTCCGAGCAGAATAATTCACAATCATCTGGATACATCCTCGACCTTTTTAAACAATTAAAGGACATTAAAAATAAACTTGCATCTAAAACATACAGCAGAAATTCTTCGGAGGAAATTATTTCATCTATGGACCGTTGGCTGAACAATTATCATCAAATGAAAGATTGGTATCTTTGGACAGCCAAGAAACAGGAGCTCTGTCAAATGAGTCTTCAAACAATAGCAGCACGACTTGAAAAGGGAGAAAAGCCCCAAGATATAATACCAGCATTTATAAAAGGTATATATAGCTACCTAATCTCTATAACAATCGATGAAGATGAGCAATTACGCACTTTCAACAGTAAGATTTTTCGTCAAAAGATAGAACAATACAAACGTGATACTCTGAAGTTTCAGGAGCTAAGCAAAAAGGAACTATATTGCAAATTGGCATCAAGGGTTCCATCCTCATCAACAGCAACAGTTGACGGTTCCGAGATTAGTATTCTAAAACGTAATATCACCAATGGGGGACGCGGAAACTCCATTCGTACCATTATTGACAACATCCCCACCCTTCTCCCTCGCCTCTGTCCTTGCATGCTGATGAGTCCTATCAGCGTAGCTCAGTATATTGATTTAAAATCAAAAAAGTTTGATCTCGTAATCTTTGACGAAGCCTCACAAATGCCAACATGCGAGGCTGTTGGTGCCATTGCACGAGGCAAAGCACTTATTGTCGTTGGAGATAGTAAACAGATGCCCCCAACCAGTTTCTTCTCATCTACGCAAGTTGATGATGATGAAGCCGACATTGATGATATGGAAAGCATCCTTGATGATTGTAAGACACTTTCCTTACGAGAATACTATCTTAGCTGGCATTATCGTAGCAAGCATGAAAGTTTGATAGCTTTTAGCAATTCCCAATATTATGACAACCATCTTTTCACCTTCCCGTCGGTTGACGATCAGGTTGCAAAAGTAAAACTTATTCCAGTGGAAGGTGTCTATGACAAAGGACGGACACGCAGTAATCCGGAAGAATCCAAAGCCATTGTTAAGGAAATTATTCGTAGGCTATCCGACCCGGAATTACGGAAATATAGTATCGGAGTTGTATCTTTCAGCAAGGTACAAGGTGACAGAATAGAAGATGATCTTACAGAAGAACTCGATAAAAATCCAGAATTAAAGGATATAGCATACAATAGTCCCGAACCAATCTTTATTAAAAATCTTGAGAATGTTCAAGGTGACGAACGTGATATTATCCTTTTCTCAATCGGTTATGGTACTGACAAAGATGGTAATGTATCAATGAATTTTGGACCGTTGAATAATGTTGGCGGAGAAAGGCGCTTAAACGTCGCTGTTTCACGCGCTCGTTATGAAATGCTTGTTTATTCTACCTTAAAATCCGATCAGATAGACTTAAGGCGTTCACAAGCCAAGGGAGTTGAGGGATTGAAAGGATTCTTGGAATATGCAGAAACCGGGTGTTTACCGATGATGAATGGTAGTCTTCATGAGACAGAAAAGAACATAATCATAAATCAAATATGTGAAATGCTCAATAGTCAAGGATATATTGCCAAGCAATGTATCGGAAGATCAAATTTTAAAATTGACATCGCTGTTTCCACAAACAAGAATCCCGAGAAATACATTTTGGGAATACTATGCGATGGCAAAAACTATTATGAGACAAAGACCACTCGAGACCGAGAGATTGTACAACCTAATATCTTGAAGATGCTTGGATGGCGAATCATTCGGGTTTATTCTATAGATTGGTATGAGAATCATGAGCAAAGTGCCAAGAATATTTTAGACGAATTAAGAGACATAGAAATATCCGATACAAAAAATACAACTGAGGAAGTCTTACCACTCAAGGAGTTCAATTCTGACAACATCCAAAAAGATGACATTCTCATAGAACCCACAAAAAATCAGGGGCAAATGCCATATATTGAAGCAGAAGTGAAAATTCCTGTAATAAACAAGGCAGAATACAAGCCGTCTGCTGGGTACAATACCAAGGTTATTCGTCAGATTATCTCCAAAGAGCAGCCCATCACTGAGAGCTATCTTTGCAAACGTGTAGCAAGGCTATTCGGTTTCGGTCATGCTGGAGCAAATGTGCAGAAAGCAGTAGCTATTGCAGCCCATAATTTTTATCGAGACCCGCTAGCGTTGAATGGAGAGTATAGTCTATGGATAAACGAAGAATGTTCTAAGAACTACCAATCTTATCGTTCGCCATCTCCGAGGAGTATTACGGAAATCCCAGTATGCGAAGTCATGAATGCTATCCATGAGGTATTTAGCGAAGAATTCTCACTTCCAAAGGACAAGATACCTACTGCCACTGCGCGCAAACTCGGATTCTCCAATGCTGGCTCCAAGATTGCAGAGACAATAAATACCATTCTTGATATGATGCTTCAAAAAGGCGACATAAAAGAAGTGAATGGTATGTCGTCAATTAACACTTAACGACAACCTACAATTCTATCTGTGGAAGTGTTTCCTTTGTGTAAACGGGGAGATTGAGGTCTAATCCTAAACCTTTCAATCTTGTAACGAAGACATTGATATGGTCGGCAAGAGACTCTAAATAACCTCTTCTATACCCTCTCAACAATCGCAAAGATTTAATCTCTATCGCATCAATATCAAGATTCAGCTCTACAAAAGATATCAGTAACATCTGCAAATCTTGTTCTTTTATCGATTCACATATATCGAGCAACTCATCATCCTTGCACAGATTATTCAAGAACTTATCACATATAATCGGATTAACATCTTTAATAGACAATAAACATCTAAGTCCCTGATACCTCAATAGTAACAAATCCGAGATCTTAATACATGGCAAAGTCTTCAAAGATTCCGGAGTAAGGAAATCCTGCTCCCTAATATTAAATTGGTGGCAAATAGCCTTATAGGCGACAGTGATATTTCTCATACATTCCAGCAATTCCGCCGCCTCCACCTCCAAGATATCATCATCCATTTCATCCCACGAAACGTTTTGCGCCTCTACCGGAGCATACAATTGCTGTAGCAGTCTGTCCTGCTTTTCGACATATATCTCAGACCTATTGTCACTGGTGCTGGTAGCGAAAAGAATATCAGCATCAAGGGTGTCACGACCATTCAAGATATCATCCATCGCCTTCTCCTTATCGTATTCAGGATAGAACGCTGGCAATTGTTCACGTAATACTGAAAGATATCCATAATTCTTTGCTTTTCTTTCAATCTCTATTCTTTTCCTTAGAGCAGCAATTGTTTCGGGAGAAGCCTCTTCAGCATTCCCCAACATACGCTTAATTTGTGTGGGAAAAGCTATTTCTCCTGATTCATACGCAATGCCTACGTATTCCTTCGCCTCCTCACAGCCTAAATCAAGAGCTTTCTTAGAAAAATATTGAGCCAGAACATTATTTTGCTTAACACCTATGCCTTTAGCATACAGGAGTCCAAGGTTGAAGAAAGCCTTTGCGTCTTTCCCATCCCGTACAGCAATACGAGCCTCATCGTATGATGGTAATGTTGAGATCATGCCGCAAAAATACAAAAATATTTTATAAAATGAATTTTTATTGAGATAAATTTAATATTATACCGATTTTTTTCATTGTATATTCAATTATAATTTATACCTTTGCAGCAATATATCTGCAATCACCAATTATAAAAACAACAGAGAGTGTTATGAATATATTAGATTATGCACCCATAGAATTTAAGGAGCACCTAAAAGTCTTAGATAATGCCATCAAATTTAAAGAAGCCAGACAACGTTGTGAACTGGAATCCGAATCTATTGAACAGACATGCCCTCCCAATCATCATTATGTGTTGATTGGCAACGAAGGAGTCGGCATCAATGAAGCCATCAAAGAGATTCAGGAGCGTATGAGTAGTCTTTATCGTATTTCCGATTTTTCCTATCACGATGCGGCTACTATGTATGACTACAATGAGGCTTTTTCCAGTTCAATGAGCGAGGCATGTAAAAACAACACTTTGATATGTATAGATAATGCGGAGCAACTGAATCAAAAGGGGAATACGAACATTAAGACTGGCATGGAAGAACTCTGTACCAAAATGTCAACCTTAAATAATAGTGTGGTCATTCTATGCGGAGATAATAATCAAATAATTGAACTCGTAAAAGACCATGAAAAAGCGAGGGAATGGTTTACATATATATTCCATTTTCATGACCTGACGCCTGACGCTTTGTTCAAATATATGATAGATTATGCTAATAGCAGGAACTATCTCTTTGACACTTCTACTGACACTGCTTTGGTGGATTATCTAAATCATGTTTACAAGTTACGAGGTTCTAATTTTAGGAACGCCTCTTTCCTCCGCGATGTTTTTGACAGAGAGATACTTCCGCGACTCTCTGAAAGGGTGATGAAACAGGATTTATCACCCGAGAATACAGACCTATGTACGATTATGCCGGAAGATTTGCCTCCTATTAGTCACACTGATACAGACGAATCAATAAACAAGCTGAAATCTCTAATCGGTTTAGATGATATTAAGAAACAAATTCTCAACCATACAGCTCTTGTAAAACTCAACGCCTTAAGAGCCGCAAAGGGCTTACACAATAAGATGCCTCCTATGCACATGGTGTTTACAGGTAATCCCGGAACGGGAAAGACAACTGTTGCAAAATATATAGGTGAGATTTATCATAGCATTGGTGTTCTGTCATCAGGACATGTTGTAGCTACAGATCGTTCAAAATTGGTTGGTGAATATATTGGCGTAACTGAACGAAATGCCACAAAAGCTATCAAGAAAGCAAGTGGTGGTGTCTTATTTATTGATGAAGCATATAACCTGTTCACTGAAGATCGGGAAGACAAAAGAGATTTCGGCATGAGAGTCATAGAAACATTATTGACATATCTTGGCACTGAGGATACCGATATGATTGTCATCTTAGCAGGATATACAGGAGAGATGAACCGTATGCTTGAGTCCAATCCTGGTTTGAAAAGCCGTTTTTCATACATCCTGCAATTCGAGGATTATACACCGGAACAGCTGATGCAGATTGGCAAGAAGGTGCTCGAAAAGGAGCATTACACCATGACCCAGGAAGCAGAACGCAAACTTGCGAAATATGTCATCAACGAATATGACCATAAAGACGAACATTTCGGTAATGGCCGTTTTATCACCCGACTGATAACGACAAATATTATCCCATCGCTCTGTCAACGGCTGCTAACCAAGCCAGCAGACCAGATAACCTTGGAAGAGATGACAACCATCGAGGAGTGTGATGTACCAGATGTAAAATCCAAAGATTTCCAACTGAACAAACTAGATGAAACCATTCTGTCAGAATCATTGGAAAGACTAAACCTTTTGACAGGTTTGGAGAACGCTAAAAAGGCCGTGAACGACTATGTAGCAATTTCCCGTTTTGCCCATCAACATAACAGTTTGAAGGTTACGCCCCAAAGTCTTTGTTGGAACTTCATCGGCAAGACGGGCACAGGCAAGAGTACTGTGGCAGAGATTCTTGGAAAAATACTCCAAGGGCTTGGCATCCTGAAACGTGGTCAGACAATATGCGTTAATGCAGACGAACTGACCGGCAGTGACAGCTATCAGGTTTTAAAGAGAGTCATCAAGGAGGCAAAAGACGGCTTGCTATTCCTTGACATGGATGCACCAAACGTAAAGAACGTAAACATGGACCACCTGCGAATGTGGATATTCAATAAACTTCGCGAATATCATCAGACCACAGCATTGGTTTTCGCACAGGTAAAAGCCTCAGAGGACATGATAGCTCAGAATCTTGCAGACAACGGCATTGCAGTATACGATAATTCCATTGTCTTCGATGATTTCTCTATTGCAGAACTCACAGAGATTCTCTTTTCTCTTCTCCATTCAGAATACCACCTTGAAGCCGCCTCCGATGCGAAAACAAAAATACATCAATATATTGAGAATATAAAGAGTAATGAAACAAAAGAGACTCCGGTAAATGCAAGGACCATGTTCCATTTAGCCCAGACCATTGCACAAATTACACAATACAGGCTTGTTAATCCAGAAGAAGAGCCTCTTGTAACACTTCAAGATGTTTCTCATTTCAAATGGGACAACAGAAACAGTGGAAGAATCGGATATATTTGATTTCTCACTTATATAGTTCTGACAACTTGGCTATGGTATTCTGCATCCGTTGACGGAATGTGGTATCTTCCTTTACGTATAATCCTGCTCCATAGCTTAGCAAGCGGGCTTGAAGTTCAATATTTGGAACAACACTTATAGTAAACTCACCATAACCGTTTTCTTCATCAAAAGACATCGTTTCTATTTGGGAAGAATGGATAGGTTTTGTACGCAACAGATGATGTACTTTAAAGTCTGTTGTTCTGATTGTTATTTGCTCAACCCCTACCCCATCATATTTCGTTACACCAACTATATCTCTAAAATAATCGGAATAAAAGTTTTTTGGAACGCTCTTCAGCGGAATATCTGTATGAACCTTAATGTCATTGGATGAACCATTATAAACTATTCTATCCAAAGCGAAATTGACAATTTCCCACGTTTCATCCTCTTGCTGAACATAGCCAAACAAGAACCATCTTGAGTTATATTCTTTCAGTATGTGAGGATGAACCGTTTTCTTCATCAAATTATGGTAGCCCTGTACGTAGTTGAATGATATCACCCACTTTCCAAGATATTTTACCAAGACCTTTACCAAACTAAGATTCTGAAGTTCGGAGACACACTCAAGTTCTACAAGATGCTCATTTGACGATTTTCCATCAAATAGCATCTGGAGGCCACCTGTCAAAAACAACATTCGCTCGTCTCCATCTTTTTTCAGAAGTTCATTTTTCTCTTCCTTTTTCTGAAAATAAAACTCAAAACCTTTTTTATATCTAAAGCCATCACGAAAATCATGCCCGTTCCTATATTCTACTGCATATTCATTTCTGTTCAGCTGTTTTTTTAGCCTACCATACTCCTTGTCGCCATCTAACTTACTAAGAGATGTACCATAGAATTTCTCCATAACATCTCTAAGGGTTACATACTTCTCAGTTGAAGCCAACTCATCACATATTTTATATAACAGATCCATATACAATAAGGTAGAGATTAATAAATCTGCTGCAAACTTACGAAAAAAAAATGATATCAAACACTTTTGACGTGACAAAAGATGCAATAATGTCCCAATAATTTGGATAAAAAAACTTTTTTGTATCATAAAAACATCATAATTTTGCACCTCAGTCAAACTTTTAATTCAGGAATTATGTCATTACAGTTAATCAAGAAATTCAAAGAAGAAAGCGAAAGAAACATTCTGCAGTTTATTGGTGAGGTCGGTAAATTTGACGGCATAGAAGGTGTTAATCTTTCAAATTTTTATAAAACCACGAAGGAGAATCCCTTATATGCCTTTATAACTGAAGATGAAGTCGTAATACTAATGCTCGATTGGCAGCCATATTGTACTGAGGAATTGGCCGATGAAGAAATGTATTTAGGTCAAAAACCACTCTATTTTTCTCAAGACAAACATCGTGTCAGCCCTGCCTGGATATTGAATGACTTTATCCGCAACTATAAGGATGCCATGTGTGAAGCCAAGATTGAATTAAATAACATTTGGGGCGTTTTAATCTCAAATTCCTACTTTATTAATTATGAGGATATGGGGGGTATTTGGGATGATATGGGAATCACAGTCTATCATAACTTCAAGAAAGCCCCCATGCCCTATGTCTATTATTCCACCAGTTATCACGAATCATTAGCTCTCCCGCAAGTCAAGGCCTTCAAGCTATGGTGCGACGTAATTGGCGATGTTAAATATGACCCTTTCGCCTTTGATGACATTGATGCCGACTATGATGAGATGGAATACGGTCTGAATGACAAAGATACTCCTGAGACTTTCCGATGTAATGATGAAGATGATGAGGATGTCGAAGGAGACGACTTTCTCTTTGCAGGAAGTCATCGTAAAAGGCCATTATGCGCTGAGATTCTCCCCCCAATACCACATCCACAAGAAGAATTGGAGAAAATGATAGGTTGCCAGCGTATTAAATCCCAGATTAACGACCTCATACAGCTGACTCGTTACAACAAGAAGATGCACCATTTCTACCCTGACTGGAAGCAGCACCAGATTTCATTACATGCTATCTTCTTTGGACGTCCCGGCACAGGAAAGACAACAGTATGTAAAATATATGGTGGTTTGCTGAAAGAAGCCGGAGTATTAAGTAAGGGTCATGTCGTAGTATGCAATCGTGGCACTTTCGTAGGCCCCAATTGGGGTGATGAAGAAGCTGCCATCCAGCAGGCAATGAAGAAAGCAAAGGGAGGGGTTCTTATGATAGACGAAGCATATCTACTCAATTCTAACCACCCGAATGACCCAGGCAAGCTTATATTGCCATTATTCATGGATATTCTCTCCAACGAACAGCAGCGAGACATTGCCATTGTTCTTTGTGGTTATAAAGAGCAAATGCTGAAACTCTTGGAACTCAATCCAGGTTTAGCATCCCGTTTTCCAAATCACTTTGAGTTTGAAGACTTCTCCATCAACGAACTGATGAAGATTACCAGCAGTCGTATGACAGAGTATGGATATCATTTCACACGATCCGGACTGCTGAAATACAAGGCCGTGCTAACAGAAGCATATCGTGTTCGTAATCCAAACAACTGGGGTAATGCCCGCTTTGTAGCTAATTTGTTAGAGAATATCTATATCACACATGCAAAACGCTGCATGAAAAGTAAGAAAAACAAGGACATGAAATCATTCTTTGCCATTACTCCTGCAGACATCCAACCAATAGAGGTTCCACGAGAGAAGAGACGTATTGGTTTTTAATCATTATTCTTTGATTATAATAACCAACTATAACTCTACAACAATGTTAAAAAATGTATAAATAGTCCATTATTAAAAAGAAATACATATTTTTGCAGTCAAATTATATCACTAACAAACCTAAACTATCATGAGAGTATCCCTTATCATATTGTTATTGTCGTATATCATTTTGGGGTGTAAACGCGAGACAACAGGGGCTGACTCACCACAAGCTGTTTCTTATGCCACCTTCAACGAAGTACCAGCAGATACAATAAACAAGTTCAAGAAGCAGATAAAAGTATGTCTCGACACTATAAGTCCTAAAGTGTTAGCATCCAAAAGTGAATGCGAAGCTATGGAACATTTACTTTTTACTCATGAAGATTTGGAAGGAGGAAATCAAGCTATATATGACTGGATGTGGAGTCAAGTCATAGAGCAAGAAATAGAAAAACAGTTGGACAACAAGAATATAAGTTTGGAAGGAAATGGTAATGACCTTGATACATTTGGAGATACCCCACGATTTAAAAACTATAGCAAGATTTGTAAAATTACAAAACAAGTTGATGATTCATATGAGGAATATTTGGGTGGTCCTCAATCAGAAATCAATCAAGCTACAGGTGTGATGGCATTAACCTCTAAATTCAGACTTTTAATGACCTACCACATGGCAGATTCGCTTTTGCGTTACGATAAACATGACATACTTGCAGCTTCCTATTTTAAAGACTATGTGCTATGGGAAGATGTCTTTAAAGAGTTTTATGACAACTATACCGACGCAGGTTCTTCTGGTCCCATGATTCTTAACGACACATACAGTAAATATGCAGAAACACGCAACGAGTTACTAAAAGAAGAAATTGGATATTTTACAGAGGACGGCCATACTGCACGATGGTTGCCTTTTGAAGGAGATATTGATATTGATTTAGATCCCAACCAGAAAGCCATCCACAAATGGTATGACTATCGTAGGCAGATAGCGAAACAACTGGAGGATAAAGAATATGAGCATAACATCATCGAATATTATCGCCACATCACATACAAGGCCGTTTACATTTACCAAAGACTGCAAATAGGATGGGGATATTATTTTGAACAACAATAGATTCATTCAACAAATATATGAAAGAAATATCCTTTTCAAATTTTAGAAGATTCGAGCAATTTCCACCATTGTCACTCGGAGATATAACATTTTTAGTTGGAGGTAACAACTGCGGAAAATCAACACTTGTCAAAGCATTGCTGCTCACTTTTGACAATCTCCGCCATATCCGTAATTCATGGAAAGACCCGTCCTCACATGCGCCAAAGTTCCGTTTTGATGCAAACCAGATTCACGACTTGCATGTCGGGACATTTTGGCGTGCTCTAAACCATCATGCTGCAGACAAGAAAGACAAGACGATTTCCTTCTGCCTGACTGTTGAGCAAATCACTTTTGGCATTACTATTGAGGGAAATGAGAACGACAAGGATGACAGTTACGAAACCCTCTCCCCTATTATTCTTCTGTCTATCCAAGATGCTGATGGCATTTCCGTTACATTTGATTACAAGAACTCTCAAGCCACACTTTGTAATGAAGGAACAAACATTACTCTGGCAATGGAGAGACCATCAGTAATCATGAATGAAAATGATATCATCAATCAAATCGTCGATTTTTCAGAAAAGTGCAGCGAATACGAGGATATCCTGAAAGCACTTGCTCAAAAGGTAGCAGAAACATTGCGAAACAATGTTATCGAATATATCTATACCCATGCAGCAATGCAGAAAGTAGTTTTCTCCTATGAAGACAAAAACGACTACATTGCAGCTGTCCTCCACGATTATTTTGAAGAACAGATATTGGAGAATGACAAGGAGCACAAATTTGTTCTTGAATGGATGGAGAAATTTGGAATCGGAACAGAGTTCACTATCGATTGCAAGTCCGGTGTAGCCTATTATGTAAAGATAAAGAATATGGCAGGCAGGGAGATGGAACTTGCCGACTTGGGACTCGGATACATTCAAATCATGATACTCCTCCTAAAGTTAGCAACCTTCATCAGTCGTTATGAAGGTCCTACAACACCTACTCCAACAATAGTTATTGAAGAACCAGAACAGAATCTTCATCCTCGGTTACAGAGCCTTTTGGCAGACCTTTTTGCCGACATGTATAACGACTTCGGATTCCGTTTCATTATTGAGACACATTCCGAATATATCATTCGCTCTGTACAGAACATTGTTTTACAGCAGTCGTACCAAGACCAGGAAGAATTAGAACAGAAGAATCCCTTCAAGGTTTATTATTTCCCAACCACTCGCCTTCCTTACGATATGGGATTCATACCAAGCGGTAGGTTTCAGAACAAATTCGACTCCGGGTTCTTTGACGAGGCCGGTCGTCTGCACATGACCATTATAAAACATGAAAGGGGGAAATAAATATGCTCAACGTTTTTATTCCTCAGGAGAAATTGGAAGACATCGTAATTAAAAACATGGCTTCCTCAACGAATGAAGCAGATCAGGATGTTTGGTTTAAAATATTCACCAAACTTAAATATATATATATATCATCTCTGGAAGAAAAGAAATATCTTACCACAGAGGACACATTATTTCTTCTTGAAGAAAGCTATGGTATAGAAATAAAGTATGCTACTAAGTATATAGATTCTATATCTGACCATCCCGAATCAGTTACCCAATATCAGAATGGTATTTTTCTTTTGGATATTTCAGAAGAAGATGCAGAAGCAATCCAACGAGATTATGGTGTGATATGCCAATCCATCAAGAAAATGGATTATTCCGTTCTGATGGATCCTGATTTAAAATTCAGTTTAGATAAAAAAGACGACAATTATACATGGTATTCAATGTTGGAAAGGATTGACGCTGCCCACATTCCCTCTAATCATCTGATAATGATTGATCGCTATCTATTTGCAAATGAAAAAGAATTGGGGAATTCTTTGGACAATATCTATGGCATATTAGATGCAATGCTGCCAACTCATAAGTTAAAATGCCCATATAAAGTAAGCATTATCATTGGAGAGCAACAGGATGGTAAAGGTGTAGCACTTTCATATGCTGCACATAAAGTCTATGACATGACATCCGAATTAGACAGGCCCTATCCTATTGACGTTGAGGTTTTCTATCATACCCATGATAGTGGTTTATATTCAAGAACCCATAACCGGTACATTTTAACGAACTATACCATAACAAATGCAGGATATAAGTTGAATGCCTTTGATGATGACAACAGTCAATGCATGCAACCAATATACGTACAAGGTTTGTTTTCAATCAATGGTTTAGATGGTTATTGCGATTCACCTCATAAGAGTCACAATGACTTGATGTTAGCAATATACAACCACCTTAACTGGTGGATTAAACATCCTACGACAGAAGACTGTTTATCTGCATACAACGGGAATGTTGTGCCTATAAATAACATTTATCAGTCAAAAAATCAAATTAATTAATTAATCAACTAAATATCTTCATTGAAACCTTCGTTCGGCTTATTTTTCTCTACAAATAGGTAAGTTTTTACGACATTTTGTAAAAAAACTCAGTTTTTTCTTTTGTATTTGAGAAAAAAGCACTATATTTGCGCCTAAAACTATTATATAGCGCTAATGATTTGGCAGTTTATTATTAACGGGCTAATAACTGGAATCCTGTATTCACTCTTGGCAATAGGATTTGCTTTGGTGTATAACACTACAAGGATTTTCCATATAGCAGCTGCAGGCATTTATGTGTTTGCTGCATATATGTTTTGGTTCTTTGTCGCCCGAACAGGCTTCCCTGTCATTTTTGCATCTTTTGTAGCTATAGCGCTGACAATGATTCTCAGTCTGCTGTCCGAATTATGTGTTTACCGTCCTCTAAAGAATAAGAATGCCTCCTTGAACGTAATGATGATATCATCCATTGGTCTGATGACTGTCATCATCAATACTATCGCAATGTTCTTTGGCAACGAGACAAAGGTTGTTGAAAACGCCATATTACAACCACTTACCTTGGGTGACATCATCATCACTACCCCACAAAAATATCAGGCATTGATAGGAATGGTAACTTTGGCTGTTTTCCTTTTGGTACTGCAACGTACCAACTGGGGATTGCGACTCAAAGCTTTGAGTGCTGATGAAACTCTGTTTGAGACTTTGGGCTATAACAACAATAAAACAAGAGTAATGGTATTCCTGACCAGTGGTGCCTTCATAGCCATTGCCAGCTGTCTGACAGTATATGATGTAGGACTTGACCCGAATATGGGCATGAGCATATTGATTAATGCGATGGTTGCCATGATACTTGGAGGAGTCGGCAAGTTCAGCACCTGTATCCTTGGAGGCCTGACGCTTGGAGTGCTTCAGTCACTCACAGTATATCAATATGCCTCAAACTGGCAGAATGCCGTTACATTCTTAGTATTGTTAATCCTTCTCTTCCTGCGCCCTCAAGGTATTGCAGGATATAGACAACGCACCATTTAACTGCCGATGGAGTATATATTTCATATTATCATCATGCTCAACATATACATCATGTTGACTTTGAGCGCAAACTTGACCATTGGTATGGCCAACCTCCTTACTATGTGTCAGGCTGCTTTCTATGGTATTGGTGCTTATATCGGAACATACTTTTTGATGCAGTTCAATCTGCCTTTTATAGTGATTGCGTTATTGGTAATGCTGTTGACTGGTGCCTTCAGCTTTCTCGTGTCTTTCGCATCTGTACGCCTGAAGGGTGACTATTTTGTTATAGCAACCATGGGGTTCCAGCTTATTGTTTATACCATATTGTATAACTGGACAGATGTTACTCGAGGTCCATACGGCATTCCCGGCATTCCCGGCATAAAGCTCTTCGGAGTGTTCGAGTTATCTGGCATTTATGCCTACTTAGTATTATCATTGATATTGATGTGCGTTGTTGTGTTCCTCTTCCACCACTTGGTGTGTTCACCATTTGGCAGGGTTCTTAATGCAATTCGAGCCGACGAGACCATGGTAAAAGCAATGGGACGCAATACAGTATTATTCAAATCGTGGGCATTCTTCCTGTCTGCAGCCGTAGCATCATTGGCTGGTATCATCTATGCCTCGTACGTTAGCTATATCGACCCAACCAGTTTTACACTCGATGAGAGTATCTTCATTGTCAGCGCGTTGTTTATCGGAGGCATTGGCAACACCAAAGGTCCCATTCTTGGCGCTATTTTCGTTGTGCTGTTACCAGAACTGTTGCGCTTTGTCGGTCTCCCCGACACAATCGCTGCCAACCTCCGCCAGATTATCTATGGTTTGGCTCTGATATTTGTTATGTATTATCGTCCTCAAGGCATTTTAGGAAAAACAATATTGAAGTAATATGATTCTGCAGTTAAAAGACATACACATGAGTTTCACGAATGCCCAAAATGAGACATTCGATCTCCTTCGTGGTCTTAATCTGACTGTAGAAGGTGGTAAGATAACGGCGCTGGTAGGTGGCAACGGAACAGGCAAGACGACACTGTTTAATATTATATCAGGTTTTGAGAAAGACTATACAGGCGATGTCATCTTCGAAGACATCAACTTCAATAAGATTCCAGCTCACAGAATTTCCTTGATGGGCATTGGGCGTCTGTTCCAAGATGGACAGTTACTGTCAGGTCTCACCCTGATGGAAAATATGAAATTGGCTTCTGACAACAAGACTGGTGAGCAGCCTTTCTCATCCCTGATTCGTCCAAAACAATACCGAGAGGCAGAACACAAGAAAGAACAGCAAGCCATAGATATTCTGAAACGTATCTTTGGCGAAGACTGCAAATATCTCAAGATGCTGAATGATGATGCCTCTGCATTCTCTTACGGAGAGCAGCGTCTTCTGTCACTGGCACGCCTGTTGATGGGAGGAGACAGATTGTTGCTTCTTGACGAACCAACATCAGGAGTAAATCCTGTATATATAGACACTATCGAACAGATAATCCGTGAGATGGTAGCCGAAGGACTTACCGTCTTGCTGATAGAACACAACATGCACTTTGTTCGTAAAATTGCAGACACCTGTGCCTATCTTGATGACGGAGTGATAGAAAAAGTCGGTCCAACAGCCGAAGTGCTCGATGACAAGAATGTACGAAATAGTTATTTGGGTTTATGAGCGAGATATTGAAGATTATAAATCTCTCCGGAGGATATAAGGAAGGAGTCAACATTCTTCACGACATCTCTATGGAGGTGCAGCAAGGCGAAGCCGTTGGCATCATCGGTCTCAACGGCTCAGGCAAGTCAACCTTCGGCAAGGCCCTCATGGGGATGATACCCTATCGCTGGGGTGTTATGGAGTTTGACGGGGAAGACGTCACAGGACTCCCCACGACAGAACTCGCCCATCGTGGCATCTCCATCATGCAACAAGGTGGCAAAGTATTCCGCAATCTATCCGTTTGGGACAACCTGCAGCTTGCAACGCAAGGGAAAACAGGTCAAAGGTCAAAGGTCAAAGGTCAATTGGCCGAGATTATTCCTCTATTGCAACGCCCAGGAAAAGAGCTGCGAAACCTAATGGCAGACAAGCTAAGCGGAGGTCAGAAGCACCAATTATCCTTGGCGATGACCCTTGCCACCAATCCCAAACTTGTCATCCTTGACGAACCCAGTGCCGGATTGTCCCCAATAGCAGTAGAAGAAATGTACCAGATGCTTCGTGCTATAAAGGAAAAACTCGGCGTCACCATCATTCTGATAGAGCAAAATATTGCCAAAGCAGTAGAGTTTTGTGAAAGAAGTGCATTAATCCGACAAGGAAACATATTAAAAATATTCAAAGAAGATAATCTTAATAATATCGAGGATTACATGTTTAGAAGGGAGGCATTTAATGTATAGTAAGGAAGAATGGGATAATATATACAAACAACATTTAGATGATGCTCCATGGATGAGTGAAATCTGTGCAAAAGGGCATATTGACTTTTTAAAGCAATTCCTCCCTGATGTTAAGGGGAGGAAACTATTAGATTATGGTTGCGGAAATGGACTTATTGCCTACTATTTCTTTCAGAAAGGAGCTATTGTTGAACTAGCAGATATATCTGATAATCTTGTAGACTGGTTAAAAAAGAAATACGAGAAAGACGGCATCAAAGTTATACAGGCAGCAACGCCTCAAGATATAGATGATGAAGAGGAGCCCTATGACATTATTATTGCTAATTCACTCTTTCATCATGTACAACCAGAATTGTGGACTAATTTCCTTAAGGGATTTGCAAGTCTATTAAAGCATAACGGGCTATTGCTTCTTTCGGGATGGGACGAGTCTGACGAATTTGCAAAAGCCAAAGTGGCTAAATATACAAGCAGAACCACATGGCCTATAACGAATATCGGAGAGAACATCAAACGTACTCATCAGTTTGAAATCATTGCAGAAAAAGTGCATGCTGTAGGTCTCCCTGGATTTTTTGAAAAAAGTAAAATATTCAAATATTATGTTCTTAAGAAAAAGTAAAATGAAAAATTTGATTAGAATTTGTTTAGTCATCTTTATGATGGTTTCTGTTATTAGTTGTAATAATAAGACTGATAACAAAGTTAAAATTGGAGTTGTCATCCCGATGACTGGTGCAGGTTCCACTACGGCAGGATATTGGGTTAATGGATTTGAAATGGCTATCAACAAGTTAAATGCGGAAAATAAGGATTTTCAATACGAAGTCATATATGAAGACAGCAAATCCGACCCCGCAACTTCATTATCATGCTTCAAACGTTTGGAAATGCAAGGTGTAAAATATTTTTTAGCCATTGGTGGGCAGTTCGCTATGGCAATTGCTCCTATGACAAAGGGAAAAAATATTATCTATTTTACATCTGCTGACTACAATGAGGCTGTATTGGATGCAACTGACTGCGCTTTTAGGGTTTATCCAAGTGCTAATGCCCTTGGAAAAATTGCGTCTAATTTCCTCGCAACAGAATTAAACATTAAAAAGACTGCGGCTATCTCTATCAATACAGTTCCATGCCTTCAAGCATACAATGCTTTCAACGACAACTTAACAAAGTTAGGCGGTAGTGTTGAATTCTCCGACACATACGATATTGGAGCTTACGATTTTAAGAATACCATCAGCAAAATGGCTGAAAAAGACTTTGGAGGCATCTTTATAACAGGTTTTGGTATTTCCCCCGCAGCTTTTTGTTCACAGATGGCAAGCAATCCCAAGTATGATGGCATAGTTCTACTCGGAGATGTAAATCTCGCAACAAAAAATTTTACAGAGAACAAGAAAAACGACAAAGTGAAAATCTATTATGCTGACGCAAAATTCAGTAATGCGTTCAACTCCGACTACAAAAATAAATATGGAGAAACCGCCAATTCATATTGCGGGTGTGCCTATGTTATTTCTCATATCATTGACCAGGCTCGTAAAGCTGTAAAAGATCCTAACAATATTGCAAGTCAGAGGGAATATCTTCGTGGAAAGAAGATTAATGCAGACATTGCGACTCTAACTATTGACGAAAAAGGTAATGGCGAAATGGAAATGGAAATCTTTAAACTTCAGTAATTATGGACGCAAACAAACGAAATGTCTTTAAGAAAATATTAGATAAGAGAAAAACTATAAAAGAGTTGGCTGCTCAAATTAACATTGAGAGTTATGTCAATGGTATGGCTTCTTTTAGGGAAGGGGACAAAGTGACTTACGGCGTTAACGTACGTCTAAGTAAGGATTTTGACAACAACATATTGCCATTCTCATATAGTAAACCACACTTTGATTCAAACGCTGTGGCGAATAATATTCCTGATGGTTTCAAAATTCTCGATTTCTTAACAGCATTCACCATTAAAGAGGCTACATTCAAAGTTAATTTTTTCTCAAACAATGATGAAATAACCATTACAAGAATCCAACAAGTGTTTGGAGACGAATGGTACACGTTGAATCCTTTCATTGATTCAGCAAAAAATGGAGCACCCATGGAAGAACGTTTTAAAACTGAATTCTTTGACAAGAGCAACCATACTTTTTTACATGAAAACATCAAAAAATTAAAACTGGAACCGGGTTGGGTATATGTATGGGTATGCGGCGAAGACCCAGACGTATCCACTAATAGTGATGGAAGTTATCTTACTAATATTCTTGCAATAAGTGACTACGAAGACGGATTAAAAAAATTCATAGAAGAAAATCGGGCTGAAATCATAGAATTTGTCATGCTACTGAAATCGCGTCGGACTGACGATTCTGATATTAGGCAGAAAAAAGAAGCTGTAAAATCGGCCAAGGCCGCTATTATGTCCCGTAATATGAGCCATAATTTAGGTAGTCATGTCATGTCATACCTAAAGCATCATCTTGGTTCTGTAAAAGATATGTTAAATGACAAGATTCTGTCTCAATTGTTTGAAAGCGAACAAGATCTAACAAGCTTGTTACAAATGGCAAATTCTCAATTGAAGATACAAGAAAACTCCGATACAGGTATAAATTTACGACAAAAGGATGTTGATAAAATAGCCCTACCGTTCCTAGTGGGTCTCGGGCAATTCATATCATATCTACAAGAACGGCAAGATTTTATTGCTACAATTGCAACAGACTATATTCCTTATTACTCGACAGTCAATTTTAAGGATTTTATTTATGACGAACTTAATAACGACAAAAGATACGAACGCCATCCTGACAGGCAAAATTTAAAACCAGACAATATCCTTTTAGGGAATATAGCCAGATCAGAAGGCTTAGGACGTACAACCTGCCCCACAAGTGTAGATAATGGAACGACATTATGCGATATAGTTCTTAAATTCAGAACAACATTTACTGGAGATCCTGTTGAAAAAATATCAGCTAGTCCTTCTACGCCGGGTGTGATACCGACTGATTATTATCACGACAAAACTTTGGTACAGAAAGCTAAAGAGGAATTAAACGAGATGAGGAACTATGATGTCAGTTTACCTGGTGGTATAGTTGGACGTCAGGCAATCTTCTCTATTTTTGAAAATGTTATTAGAAACGCAGCAAAACATGGCAATTGGCGCGACAAGGGAAAATTGGAGTTAACCATTGATATTTTTTCAAAGGAAGATGTTTTAAATGAAAATCCTGATGCAGATTTAAAAGAACGCTTTATAGATGATAGTCCTGATGAGGGGTCTTTATCTCTTAAAGAAGTGTTGAAGCGTTATTATTGTGGAAGCAGTAATAAAGCTGATAATGAACTTTATTTTGTAACACTTACAGATAATCTTTCATTTACTAAAGAATCATTGTATTCTTTGAGAAAAGCTATAATAGAAGACTATATTGATGATGAAAGTGGCAAAATGAAGAATGCTAATAAAGGCATCAAAGAAATGAGAATATCGTCTGCTTGGCTTAGATCTATTGATGATAATCCAAGTTATTCACCTGTTAATCTGAATAATTATGATAAAGGTGATAAAACTTGGCTACAGAATGGTGAGTGTTGGAAATCGTACCCTCCTGTTCTTTATGCAAGAAGATCAAAGGGCAAAGACGGAGAATGTCATCTGCAATATGTTTTTTGCTTAGTACGTCCTCAGAAAGTCGCTTTTGTTTCTTCAGATTTTGAGAATAATGAAGAACGAATCAACAACATTATTCAGAAAGAATCGTGGAAAGTCTTTAGTCCAAGCAGTTTTATTGCATACAACAATAAGAGTTTTGAGTTTGTTGTTTATGATGATAACTTATGTCAAGAGGCGAATGAGGAGGAATACAAAATGGTAAGGCATTTCTCATCAACTCGTTTCTTTAAGTTATCTGAGTTAGAAGAAAGCAATTTTGCAAAAATAAAACAGTTATTACTGCAAGAATCTACATGTTACAATGATACTTTGGGTGGACTGCTAAAAGGAACTATCACATTGTTATATCGAAAATTATCGAAATGGGACAAGGCTGAGATGATATATATATATGATGAAAAAGCCTATGAAGGATACAAGGATGCTGATAAAACTGATATTGTAGACAAGATTACATTTGAGAAATCTGAAGAAAAGGCTAAATACCGCTACGTAACTCATCTTGAGGACAAAAAAGAATTTGAAGAGCACGTGATCAATAATGCTACAGATAGAAACAAGTTTATATTTAGCGAAGGTATAACAGGTAACAATTCTACAGATAGACTTATAAGAAATGAACCACTTACAGAACTTTGGTTCTATAAACAATTGTTCGCTATAAAGCAGAAAATTGGAATTTTTGATGAACGTATTTTTTCTAAGGCTTTTGGAGTTGAAGAAACAGATTTTACTATCCATAAGATAGAGGGATATGGCAACGATATAAAATCAGACAAAGAAAAACTAATTGCAAATTTCCCCCAATATTCTACTATTAATCAGTGTGATAGTTATGAAATGTTGGATCCTATATTACAAGCCCTTAAGATAAATCCACGTCAAGACAGGGATGTTGATTTGGTTGAGGCTCGAACTCATTTAGGAGCAACTTATGCCAGTAAAAATTTATACATTTTCTCAATTATCCGTAGTTGTGAGAATACTGATTCTTTCAATCTTTATGGCTTTAGTCTTGATTTAGCGACATCTACTTTCTCGCAATGCAAAAAATATGCAAAATTCAGTTGGAATAAAGAAGCGCAAAGTCTTGAAGTCACACCAGTCTCTCTTGATGATGCTCATGTATTATCCAGCTTTGACAATCTTTCTATTCACCAAGGCCTTTTAGACAAATTATACGGTGCATTTAATATAAAAGGAGATCAACAAGCAAAAGAAAATTTGACTAGAGATTTTTACTCAAAATTTGCTAATGCGGATAACATAATCGCCTATGAAGGTAATGACATACGTGTTAAAACCCACTATTTCTTACCAGGTATGACAATACATTCCGGAAGATCAAAACCAAGTGAATCAGACATGCCTCAGCAACTGCCATTTATTCCTTATTCTGCAATAGAACACGCTGTACTTGATTGCAAATATTCATTAGTTGAATTATTAAATTCTGCCAGATATGAGTAAAAAAGTTATCGTCTTTTCAACTTACTTTAATAGTCCATTTAGGGACGATGTTCTGTTTAACCCAAAGTCTTCAACACCATTTCCTATGAGTGATAAGAAGTTATGTGACTATTTTTGGAATGATATTAAAGATAATATCAATGCGAAAGATGTTTTAAAAGAACTTCCTTCATACATTAAGAATGAAGGTAAGGACGAAATAGAGGGAAAAATACGACCTATAATAAATGATGCATACAAAGAATTGGAAGCATTTGTCTCAAAATACAAAGAAATAATAGACAAAGATCTAACTTCAAAAAAAATAAACAAAGATAATGAATATAAATGGATTAAGACACTTAAGATTCTAATGGATTTAAACAAGTTAGAGGATTCTCAATTGTATATGGATTTGTTTGATAAATATAAGAAATGTGATGAAGAGTCAATCAAAATAGATTTCATGCGAACAAAAGGTTCACAATGGATAGCTGATAACTTAAAGAATGAGGGACAACAAGAAAAATTTAATGTTTATTTGACTAAAGATAGAGAAACTCCACCTGCTCCATGGATTTATCACAGGTTTTCGTATTATCGTTTGAATGATTTCAGTGACGACGTGGTCGTATATGCCGTTTGGCCAATTGAGGAAGGTTCTCCAGTAAAAGATGAAGAAAATAAAAAATGGTTAGATAACGCTTGGATAGATGCTTTATCCACACAATTTCTAACATTAAATGAAGATGCGGAGAAGCTTTATCTAATCCTTCATGATAAAGACATTAAATGCAACGAGATTTCTGGAGTATTGGATTATCCAAGGTTAGATAGCCAAACAACAGTAAGAACCATTGCCCTATTTCAACATACAGGTGAATTTGGTGAAATTCTTAAAGATGCCGGACAAACATCTAAAGATCTCCTTGATTATGTAGAATCCAAATTAACAACTCGTGGACTACTCTTTGATTTATATGAACTGGCTATTAAAGGAAACCTAAGTGAAATAAAAGTTAAAATATTATCTGATGACAAGTTCAAAAACATAACAAACATCATTTCCAACCTTGATGAAAAATCTCTTCAAGAAGGTAAACAAGATATAGAGTATTTAAGATTAATTTCTATTCTTAATGATGAAATAAAAAATATTGAACTTGGAGAAACGAATAATTAAATCACTTTATCATGAGTAATTATTTAGAAGCAAAACTGATTATAAAAAGAGATAATGACGAAAACAAAACTTTTTCTTATAATGTCGTGAACTCTAATAATGAGAAAATTTTCTTTTTTGATTTTCTTTTTCGTTATTTAAATAAAGATAGTAAAACTCCGCTATGGAATGAGGATAAAAAATTAGATGAAGAAAAAGGTAACCTTATACGATTGATTCTTCACACGCCAAAAGATATATTGACAGGATATGCATCTAGTGGCAACGTAAATAGTTTTGCTCAAACAGATTTTGTCCTAAAAAAGACTGATGATAAAAATAAAGTCTATATACCTATCTTACATTTAGTGTTAACAGATTTTTTTGTTAAGAGTATGTATGATGGTGAAAGTTTGCCAAATTCTGTTCCCCGTTCATTTCAAATAATGGATAATAGCATCTGGAACTACCTCGTTCCGCTATATAGTGATAAAGAAAAAATAGAAAAGGTTTTTTATGAGGCAGTAGAAAGTATATATAGAAATTATCAAAAGCATCTATATAATCTTTCTGTTGCTAAAGAATACGCAGACTTAAATGCTCGACTTGCGTCTCAAGCGTATTTAGCGGGTTCCCATGCTGTGGCTGTTTCACCCTTCATTTTCCATTCAGAAAGTGTTATACGACAGTTGATAGAACAAGAATATTTAACTGAGACTCCTATAATTGAACGAATAAAGAGTAAGAAATGGCGTATTTTGTTGGTTGACGATAAGGCTGTACAAGCTATGGCTAATGACTTAAAAGAAAACGCCCCTCATCAGTGGAATTGTAAACTAACCATTATAAAAAATCTTCTACAAAAACAATTTAAACTTAATGAAAACTCAAACACAGGAAGCATCATCCCTGATAGACACTTTAATCAGATGAATATAGTCAAGGGTGATGATTTATATCTTGAATTTAAAAGTCCTATAAACGAACAAAAACTTACAGAAATTCGTTCTTTAATTAACTCCACTGCAAACGACGTTGATATTACTACCGAAAATGTTTCATATTTACCGATGTCATTCGAAAAGACATCAGAACTTTCAGACAGAGTAAATATTAAATGTTTTTCAATAGATAAGGCTTCAGAAATTAAAGATAAAATTATCGATCTTTCTAAACCACTAAAACTGAATAAACTATTAAAAGCTTTTGTCGCCACAATATGGGGCAATATAACAAGAAAAAAACATTCATGGATTAATGAAGCTGATTTAGGTACAACGGATATAGAGGTATGTGAAGAAAAGAAATGTTTTCTTCTAAACATACAATTATATGAGGGTGTACAAGAATCAGAGATAAAACATATACAAACACGCCTGCAAGAGAAAATTTCTGAGGTTAATGGACGTAACAAAAGCGACACAAATATTAAAAATTTTTCATTGGAACTGCAAGAGTTAACGAAAACGAATAATTCAAATAGTAACGTAGAAAAACTTATCTACAAACTTATCTACACAGGTGTAGTTGCAAACAAAGAAATTAAATTAATTGAAGAGGAAATAAGTTCAATTGATTTTAAACTAAACACAGTATATAGGGGAATAAAGATTATTTTTCCCCAAAAATGGAATGATGAAAAGAAAAAAGATTTTGAAAATCAATTATTAAACAAATCAGAATTTCAAATGCATGCAATAGAGCATAGCCCATTTATAATAGAATATGCAGAAACTGAAAAGGAAGCAGAGGAAGCCTTACGATTAAAAAAATATGATATCATCTTACTTGACTACCTTTTAACAGATCCTACTGGAAATCATTACGGATATCAACTATTAGAAGATATAAGTAAGCATACAAAGGTTGGAGATGATAAATATAAATTAGGTATGGGACCTAACGGAAAATTCTTCTTCCTATTTATTTCGGCATATTCATCGGCTATTTATGAGCGTCTGCTTGCAGAAGGATTGAACCAAATAGAAGATTATTGGCAAATAGCTATCGGAGCATGTCCGACTAATACTCCACAACTATTTCTATATAACCTTATAAAACTGATGGAAAACCGGTTGGAGCACTCAGGTATACTAAAACTTTCTCCAAAGGAAATATATAAGATAGTTGAGTCTATTTTCAATCCTGTAAAGGGAGCTGTAAGGAAAAATGCTAATAAAAAATATCAAGAGGTATTGAGCCTCCAATATCACTATCGAAAGATGTTAGCGGATGTTGACATTCCTGAAGATGATAGTATTTTTAACACAAAAGGCTCTGTACTTGTCACGGATTTTATTAGTAAGAATGTAAATTTGGGAGGAATGTTAGAGCATTTAACACAATTAGTTCATTTAACAGCTTTTGGTACTATACGTCAGTGGCCTGAAATGTGGGAAGAATATAACTATTTTAAGGGACAGTTTGATGCTCAAAACAATGTTGCTAATTATGTAGACAAAGTCTCAACAGAAGAATATCAAAATATGGTTGCTCACATTGAGAGCTATATCAAAACTTTAAAGATGCAATAAGATTATGAATAACGGCAGATTCTTTCGTTTAAATCAGAGCATATCAAAAGTTAACGATGGAGTAGCAATATACGATTATGTAGATTTGCCTGCATATTTCGGCCCCTCCGAAGACAATCTTATGTCACCCAAATATCCCGTAAGCGTTACTATCACCTCAAATTCAGTACGCTTCAGATTACACTATAGTGTATATAAGGTAGAGGAAGAATCAATATATGGATATAGTGTCGAAGAAATTAGGGAAAAAAACGGTGGCACAACTAAAGGAATGAATATGGCACATATGGAAGAGGTGATATTTGAATTGCCATATAGAAATGATGCCACAGACAAATTAACCGAAACAATTAAAGAACTATATTACACAAAATTTCCTTTAAAAATCACATCCGATGACAATAAGCAAGATGGCAGTTCTGGGGGACGTTTCTTAGAACAACTTATCAGGAGCCGTTTTCCATTAGAAGATAACACACAAGGGGGTATAATTATAAATCGAATTAAACAAGGGTTGTATGAATCTTTGCAAGATGCAGTTGACATACTTCATTCTTATTCGACTTTATGGCTCATGAACTTGACAAAGACAAACGGCAAAAGCATTTATCTTTATGAAGAAGAGGACAAAAGAAAAGATATCGTTGGTTTCTTACGCAAATTGCTATTAGATTTCATGTTCGATTTGAAACATTCTGATGTTTTCCAAAATAGTCGGTATTATGATCAGATGTATTCGGGGTTGATGTCAAACTTCTATTTCTCTGCATTAATGCACAAGTGTGAGTACTACTATTATAGAAAGCTGACGAGAGAGGCTATAGATGAAATTGAACAGAGAAAAGATAATGTTAGTGAGGATGAAATTGAACAGAGAAAAGAGTCTATAAAAGTCTTGTATGCAAATGAACTTGTTAAAGCTGAGGATTTATGGGTGCAAGATATTATGAATCCTCAAGCAGAAAAAGACTTTGAATATGACAGAAACTTGTGGTTTTCTGAACCTGAGGAGGAGATGAGGCGTGTATGCTTCACAATGAAAGAAAAAGATTCTGGAAAAAAACACATCTGCAATACTGACACTCTAATTGAATACTTCAAAATTAATAATAGTAAGGACAATATATCAGTTTCATTGGTAGCCACCAATGATAGAAACAGGGAGCTTATTTCTCGATGGTTTCTTAAGCGTTATGATTTTAATGACGTTATTCATTTGCATTTCTTTAAAGGCTTGAATTTTATTATAGTTTCATGCATTGTATTTATTTTACTATTTTGGCTGCTACGTTTAATAGATCTGAATGTTTTGAATGATTTGAATGAGACTTTTTCAGACAATATCATTTACTTCGTTACTATAGGAATAGTAGCTATTATCTGCCCACCAACAATATATTCGATATGGAATAATGCATCAAAGGAAGACTTAATCATAAGAAAAAGAAGAGCAACCGTTTTTAAGAGAACATATATAATATTCTCATTTTTATCCTTTTATGCAATATGTATTGGGGTGTTCAATACAGTAATAGGTAAGGAATGGGGAGAATGGGGGGAATGGGCTCCAATTTGGTTTTTCTTTATATTATCCGCTCTATTTTATATATCAATAAAGACACCTAAATTGGGGCTTCCTGCTTTACATCCTATTTCAAGTCTCCATCTTTTGTTTCCGAGGTTGGTTGCCGCTATTACTGCTGGTTGGTTAACAATGTCTTTAGGATTTGATATATATGTGTCATTTTTTGACTCAAGTCCAAGGTGGCATACTGCTATAGCTATTTCCATGGTGGTCTTCATGTTTATTATGTACGAGATCAACAGGATTATGCCTGCAAGCAATAATTTAAGAAAAATCTTTAGGGGGGTTGAATTCCTGATAATCAGCTACTGCATTTCATTATTAGTTGGAGTGGTTGTTATTAACTTTTTAGGAGAGAAATTCTTAGAGAGAGGTAGCTATATTGGTGATTACTACGACCAACATGTTCAACAAGACGTCAATGGAAAATCGTATATTGTTGATACTATTGCTTACTGCAGCAACTCCAATGAAGAAATATTAAATGACAGCCAATGGGTAAGCTATGGAAAGGCTATCATAAACAGATTAAATGATATTAATGATCCCAACGATATTCCAGACATAAAAAAGGTAGATAATCTGCGAGAAGCAACAAAAGATGGTCATAAAATTGTCGAGAAAATCACTATATTTGGATATAAAATTTTCTTCATGCGTGATTTCCTAATAATGTTCTCATTCATAGCTATGTTCTGGGGAATTTTCATCCAAATGATATTCACAGGAGAGAAGCAAATGACGGAATTGTAAAGTCTGGCATAGAGTTGTATGTAAAGTTCTTTTTATAAAATTTCTTTTTGGTGGCTGTCCATTTATGCTGATAGCTACCAGTGAGATAAAAATAAACCTGAAAAAAAATGTTAAGTAAACATTAACATTCGGTTCATCGTTTAATTACTTCAATATAACTTATCATATAGTTCTTCCCAACCATATTCAAAGGGATATATCAATTTGTTTTCGCTATTAATAGCGCCCCAACAATCATCATCATTGGAAACGATAGCAGATTTTCCTATACGATGCAGTCGATAGATTCTCTAGAGAATTTACCAGTTATTCCCCAAATCATTTGCGTAAATTGGATTTTGTTTAGGCGATATCTGACAGGTGACAGGTTAAAACTATAGAGAGAAGAACTGTAATTAAGATTGTTGTTCTCTTGACTTCTTTATAGGTCACAATAAGGGGGAAACGGGATGTTTTTATCATTGCGAAATTCTTCGTTGCGAAATTTTTCGCATAATTTTATCAATTCATCTGACAGTTTCAAATTAAAGTTGTATCTTTGCACCGAAAACATCAAAAAGGAATGATATGAAAAATCCATTCAAGTTTGGAGTGCTCGTTGATGATGAGTTCTTTACCGACAGAAACGAAGAACTTAAAGAGGTTATGTGGACGCTGAATAGTGAGAACCATCTGGTACTAATCAGTCCACGAAGGTTTGGCAAGTCAAGTCTTGTTGCAAAAGCAGTCAAAACGGCAGGTCGTCCGTGTATTTCTTTGAATATGCAGAATATACTGAGTGTCGATGATTTTGCGTCCAAACTATTACGTGAACTTTTCCGTCTATATCCATTGGAGCGAATCAAACATTTGATGTCTCATTTCCGCATTGTACCAACAATTTCAACAAACCCTGTTACAAATGGCATTGATGTTTCTTTCCAACCTGTGATGGACAGCATCGTACTGCTTGAAGATGCAATGTCGTTAATAGAAAAAGTTAGTACAGAAGGAAATCGGATAATCGTGGTATTTGATGAATTTCAGGAAATCCTGAATATACGTAAAGGGCTGGATAAGCAATTGCGTTCCATCATGCAAACCCAGGAAAATCTTAATTATGTGCTCTTGGGAAGTCAGGAATCAATGATGACAGAGATATTTGAACGAAAGAAGTCCCCTTTCTACCATTTTGGAAAGCTGATGCATCTTAATAAGATACCCTATGATGATTTCAGGGAATATGTTGCCACACGTTTACCGATAAAAGAACCAGAAAAACTGTATGGAATAGTAGAGGAGATATTATCTTTTACTAATCTCCATCCATACTACACTCAACAACTCTCTGCGCAGGTATGGGATATGATGACCTATGAAAGCATTGTTGACGGAGTCGTAAAAGAGGCTATAGAAACTATTGTGCGTACACATGATTTGGATTTTGAACGTCTATGGCTTAATTTCAATCGAACAGATCGTTCCATCATGGTGAGTCTTTGTAGAGGAAATACCCCCTTACAGAATAGAATGGTGGCAAGTAGCACTACATATAGTGGAATAAAAAGGTTGATGAAAAGTGGGTATGTAATGAAGGTGGAAAAATATGAAGTAGAAGACCCTTTCTTTAAAGAATGGATTATCAGATACTGTAATTAAACACATTCATCCTTCACTACTGTCCAATAAGGGTTGATTAATCGGTCATATTAGACAGTAGTGAAAGGATTTGTATAATACTTTCCCCTACCCTCTTTGGTTATAATTGGGTATATTTGGATACATTTTGTAAAAAAAACTTTGTATTTTCTTTTGTATTTGAGAAAAAATAAATACATTTGCACCTAAAAGTAATCATAAGCAAATTATAGGGTTGCAACACCCAATATCAGAACCTAATGAAACCAAGCATTCGGATTACCATATTGCTATTATGCCTTGCATTCCCCCCTACAGCATTGTCTGCCCAAAGCAGATACAATGTGAATGCAGATATAGAGCGTGCTGTAAGGGAATTTTTCTATAAGATTTCTGAAATGAATAATCCTATAGAAAAATTAAGTCCGGAAGATATCGCAGCAGCATACCAAAAGGATATCAACACATTTTATCTTAATTCGGATGAAATCAAGATGACCAGTTTTCTGAATTGGTATAAACAGTATATATTGAAGGATCATAGCATCACTCATGTATTTAAAGTTACAAGCATCGAAAACTATTACGGAACCAGTGTATATAAGGTTAAGGGTATGTTGCAAAGAAACATTGAGGATGACCTGCAACAACGCATAAAGGACACCCCTATAGAAATGACTGTTATATGGAGAGGAAAAGATTATAATAGCTTATCAATCAGGAGTATTGATTTTCGAATGTATCTCATACCAGAGGATCAGATTACCACAAATGAATATGAATTCTATATTAACAAAAATGTCAGCCATTTATCCAGCCAAGGTGGAGCATGGGAATTTGAGCTGCATAGTGTTATAAATACAAAACAAGGATATTTTGGAGAGGAAAATCGTCTTATAAAAAGCGAACGGGCATATTATACATACTCTACTCCAGACAATATAAATATTAATGTTGACTATTTTGATGTTTTTAGTGGATATATCCCTCCCAACAAAGAAAAGGATGCAAGATGCTTCTTGATAAAAATTACGCAGCAAGGTTCCGGGGAAGTTTTGAGACACTATATTTACCAAGAGGGAAAACGGAAACGATAAAGATAGTGGACGAATATGAAGAAAGGAATCATTATCATCATATTACTAATAGCCTTTACTTGTCAAACCAATGCCCAAGACGCAAGATTGACGAGAAACGAACTGATGCCTGTGCAAAATGAGCTTTATCATAAACTGATGCAGTTATGTAGATTTATCACCAAGGTTGGCAACACGCCTCCATCAAGGGCAAACAAGGATTTGTTGAGGGCTGCCTGCCAGAAGCAGGAAATCATTGAAAACGACATTCCTCCTCTATTCCTTGATTTTGCCAACAGAAAGATGAAGACCAGTTGGTATGACAAGACCTCCGGCAGCTACAAATATAGAAATTCGAGAATGCCGACATATCTGGCATCTCTAAAAACGCAATCTCTAAATGGGATTAAATATAGATCCTATAAAATCGGAATAGTAGAGGGCTACATCAATGGTAAACTGGCTGATCCCAAGAATTGGAAAAAGAAAGGGAATCTTTCTGATGGGAGTGAGATTTACGAATCAACGGTCAGCCTGATGCAGGAATATCAAAGCGTAGAATTTGCAGGCTCTGTAGAGCAAAAGAACACGATAAAAGAAAAGGACCGTAAAGACTACAAAGTGTACATGATAAAACAGCCTAAAGACATGGGCAACAAGGCAATGATTCTATTAGGGGATGTTTATCGGATTGTACCCCTTTAACAACACCTTAACCTATGGGAAATATGAAATACGAGATATTGGTTCCAAAAGAAAACGTCATTTACAAGGATGACGGGAAAAGGCTGATTCTGTTTTTGATTAATCATGAGGATGAGGAATCTTCTAAGGTATATAGTTTCTTCAAAGAATTTATCCACACTCATCTTCTGGACGAACTCTTAATACTGAATTACGCTGACAGGAATAATGCTGACATCTATAAAGAGATAGGCGAATATATCACAAATAACATAGGTGCAGGTCCTGCATCAGATTTATGCAACATTCTGCTCAAGAGTTTGTATGTTGCAGATGTAAAGACAGGAAGAATCATCTTTTTAAACGGAATAGCAAGTCCAGATACAATCATTAAGTGGAAACAATCAGAAACAATAGCGAAACCCTATTCTACGAAGAAGCCTATTGACAGAAAATGGTTGTATATAAGTGGTGCAGGATTGGTTGCCGGTATAGTACTGGGAATAATCATAACTCTTCTCCCAAGATTGATCGGTAATACAAACGAGAATTCCATAATAGATAACATAACTCAAAAGACAAGTTCAAAATACAAAGTCAATGCTATTTATGATTCTAAAACATGTACTGTTTATTTTGGAGACACAAAATTTGAGGCAATAGAATACTATATTGATTATCAGAAAAAAGTAAAAAACACAGATGACATCAACTGGAAGCTTCAGGCAAACATAATAAGCAAGAATGATACTCTTTTCCTCAAGGATAATTGCACAATATATCTAAGGGGAGAGTCTGATAAAACAACCTCTGAAGTTCAAGCAATAAATGTAAGTTATTATGACTTTATCACAGAACTATTAGCAACACAGGACCCGAAAATTAAAGAGATGCTTATAACCAACAGTCCTTCACCATTCGGGAATACTACATTTATGGTGGACGGCATTCCACAACAGGTTTCATATTACAGATCATCTGAACTTAGAGAATACATAAGAAGAGGGTTTAAGGTGACGGAGCTGAAAACCTTGGGAAGCAATCTCAACCCAACAAACAAGAACTATCCTAAATTGACAAAAATAACAATACGAAACTAATAAAACGATATAAAATTATGATTTACCATCTCTATTTTAAAAGTGGCGAGCGAGCATATAACCTAAAACTATATGACAATGTCGAGCAAGAGATAAATGACGAGAAACAACTGTTTGCCAATACACGATCAGGAGTAGAATTACTAAAACTCGAGGTTGAGAACCTGAAACTGGTTTCCTACACAAGTAGAAAACACGATAGAAAAGTTTATATCGATTCTGTTTCTGAGGAGGGTTATCAGCTTGATATTACTCTTACAAATAAAAATAAAGATGAAGAGGAGTATATTGGAAGTAATTTCCGTTTTGTAAAAGATGGTAACAACTGGGAGATATACAATCAAGGAAGCGAAAGCGCAGAAACATACACTATAGTTTTCCATTATGAAGAACAGGGTGTGGAATACAAGGGAAAGTTTATAATAGACTGTATTCCGCAAGAAAATATCTATGAGGTAGTGTTGGATGTCGGTTCAGAAGCGAGTCAGATGCTGATAAACAGAGAGGACCAGTTTCGATATAGTGAGTTGTTCAAAAATTGTGCCAAGCATTTTTATGGTTTAGAATCAGATGAAATAAAACCTCGTACATTCGACCAACAAGAAGATGCAGACGAAGAACTTTTCAGGAGTGTATATTTCCTACCGAAAGAGTTAACCAACAATCAAAATAGAGACAAAAATGTCATTGCCAAACCTGGTGAGAAAGATCCTCTGCTGGATTTTATTACCAAAAGGGACGACAGCAACAAAGGCCAACGTCTGCCAAACATTAAAATATCATACCTTTCAGGTGAATGTCCTGAAGAGATAGATCTCAACGACCTGCATCAAGGCATCGTTATGAGATTCCTCCATGAGATAGTAATGGAAGTATGTGAGAAAAATCGTGACGGAGTGAAATGTGGAATCCGTTTGTACCTTCTCGTGCCTAACGTAATGGAACAGGGACAACTTTCCGACTTCATCAATGATGTGCGACAGAAAGCAGATTCTGAAGAATTCAGACAACTGTTGCCAGAGAAGATGAAAGAGGTTATCTTTGACATACACTCCTATTCTGAAAGCGATGCTTCGTTTGTTTCATGGTTTTGTAATGGAAACACGAATGTGAGACGAGGTAATTATCTTGTCATTGACGTAGGTAAGGGTACGACGGACTTTTCTATCATCAAAGTAGAAAATGGCAGTAATGCTGTTAGTATATACCGCTCGGGATTTGTTGGGGCGGGAAATGCTTTGACTTATGCCATATTCGTGAATTATATCGTCACAATGGGAGGTCTAATGAAGGCAAAAAATATTATAAAAAAAGTTCTTTCTGAAGCCGAGGAAGCTGATTTATACAGATTAGAGAATATCATTGAAAATTACAAGAAGAAGGAGAACCCTATCATAAACGACAGTAATAGCAACCTAAAGATTGAGGAGGGAATGAATGTAACCACCATTATTGACTACATTGCGAAACGTGGAGATATTGGCGATAATCTTAACATTATCCAATCGACTATCAACAAGATAATAAAGAAAATTGTAACTAACGTCAAAGAGAACAGGTTTGAAAATATAATACTTAGCGGAAGAGCCTTTAAATATAAACCTTTCCAAACTGCCACAATAAATATTTTAGAGAAGATATATCACATGGAAGGCAGAATTGTAGTTCTTAATAATGAACAACTGAAAAAAGGTTGCCTGATAGGTCCGCTGAAATCTATTCAGATAAGCAAGCAATCTGACATGATAGGAATTCCTATTGCTGTTGATGTTACCAAGAGAAGCAGCGAAAAGTCAAGAATGGAGAAAAAGTTTGATAGGATTTTATCAGAGACAAATGATAATACGGAAATAGTTATTGCAGATAATTACAAAAAAACATGGAAAGACCACCTCGACATGTGTGTATCAAAAATTCGTAATTTGATGCATTTTGATATTTTAGAAAGTACAGTACAGACAAAGAATGAAGATAAAGAAGTTAATCTTGATGCAGGAAATAATGACATAGTAAAAATTATGCGTGGTGAACTGGTAATAGACAATTGTAATGAAAACACTCATTTCTATATCTCTGATGACGAATATGAGGGAGAAAACAGACAAACATTTGACAAACGCAAATACACACTATTTTACGATGGAAAAGATTTCTATGCAAAAGATGATAATAGTAGCATTCTGTTAACACCTTGTGTAGAACAGCGAAACAACGATATGCTATACGAAAGTCTCTTCCCCTACCCTTACAGAGTATTGGACAAAAATTGTGACATCCCAGAAATAAAAACAACTTGAGCACATAGAGAACGATGAAAAAGATTTATTATATATTGATTGCAATAGAAGCAATAACAATACTAACAACCATAGTATTGCCTTTTATTAGTCCAATAATCTTTGCCGACTACTGGCAAATGTTGTTATGTGTCATTCTAGGGATACCCCTACTAACATTGACATGTATGGCCGTGGAATACAGGAACTGTACTATTATAAATGAGGATTCTTCAGTGGATACTGATTGTGCAGAAGTTTCCTATTCTGAAACAGACGAAGACAAGCAACAGAAAGCAGAGAAAGAAGAGTCTCAAGAAACAATGCCAAAAGAAACCAAAGCAACAGAAGAAAACATAAAGAAGAAGGATTCTGTTGCTGAAACGGAGGAATGCATGGAAAAGAAATGGAGTCAAGCAATGTACCATCGTTATAGTGGCCAATGGGACGAATTATTCAACCACATAAAACGCCCTATGACTCCAGAAGTGAAGAGTCAAATCAGTCTCCTACTTTGGGAGATTGCTTCTCAAACTGTAAATTTCTTGAAAGAAAGTAATTCTGACCTTAACAAGGTAAGCCATAACACTGAAGGGCTGAGAATGATATTGGATAATCTTTCACTGAATGATATGAAACTGGAAGAGTTTTATAAAGATCCGACTACAGTGCCTGTAAGTGTTATTACTGTATATGAATGGTTAGAGGAACAAGGTGTAAAAACTGAGACTGCAGCATTTGGATATAAACTTAAATTTTAATCTACATGGAACAAAAAACGAAGGGTTTTATTGGTATTGGTCTCCTCTGTATTATAAGCATAATCATTGGAGTTATAGCAAACATTATTTTCTCCTTTACCTTTTCCGCATATTTTGTAATATGTACGCTTACACTTCTATGGTGTTCATTTATAAAAGACAAGGCTAAATTAATTATTCCTTGGACTATAACAGCAGTAGCATCGGTATTAATAACACTCAACTACCTGCATCCTAATATTTCTGTATATAGTAATGCTGACTATCATGTGTTGGTAATGCAAGGGGTGGACAAAAAGGATTCTGTCTTACTGGTAGGAAAAAACAAAACTCAATCTTTCTTTGATAAAAAGAATTACGAGGGGTTTGCGTCAATAACTCCTAAAAACAGTGATAGCCAGAACTGCATACTCCACTATAACATCCTCAGCGAACCAATATTTGCGAAAGTAGATGATAGTAGAACAGGAAGACTGATTAACAAAGGACAATTGCCTTCTTTTCATGATAAAATAACACTTCAGAATGATTCTATAATTTGCAACATCTCTATTAGAACAATCAAAGAAGACAAAAAGGATTCTACAAAGGTTGTAGTATCATTCAATCATCTATCGAACAACACTCAGAAAAAATATGAACCATCATTCAAACTACCTATTCAAATAGGATATAATTTATATGACATTCTACATAGCAGTACATCTTATGAAGAAACTGGAGAAGAAGAACTTTTAAATACATTACATGAAGTATTCTTAGTCAGGAATCATGAGGACAAAGAGCAAGATGTCTTTTATATGACATATCCACAAAGTTTGAAAGATGTCAAGCTTTTCTGCGATGGTAAGGAATTCATTGCCTCTAATGCGTTAGAGACAGAAGAATTGGATAAAGACACTTATTACTACATTGGTATAGGGAGCCAAGCCACTCGTCCTTTAAAGGCTGTCTATAGTGATGGTTGCATTCGTTTAAGATATCAGTTCCCATACATAAATAATTTTCCAGGACTGGCAGATGATGCGGAGGCAGAGAATAGGCAGAAAGTCATTGCGGTCACATCAAAGACAGCCTCACTTCTCAAGACAAATGTAAATGAGGCCTTTTACTACCCATTGTTTGAAAATGAGAATAATGAGTATAATTTTAATGGCAATATTAATTACATGATAGATGACAGCCAAACTCCTTTTAAGGCTATACTCAATGATAATAGTATCAATACTATCCAACTATTAAACACATTGACAGCCAAAAACGGAGCAGTATGGCATTTCAACGTATGCAATCTCAGACAATCAAGCCCTATAACTGGAGAGGATAATATATGGGTAAAGGATATCACAATACTTTTTCTTGTCTTTGGTATTCTATTCCTTACCTTCTTATATTCAATGATATTTACAAAAGGACATACATCAAAGGTTGTGATGATAGCAAGCCTATTTGCCATTCCTTTTTTTGTTATTCGAATATACCTATTGTGGAGAATTGCAGTCTTCCCACCAGTAACGGACATAACACTCAATGAGTTCTTAAGATATACAATGAAACTTCCTAATTTATTGGAGAATCCAATATTAATAACCATAGGTTTATGGATACTAATGCCTGTTACTGCACTATCACTCTGGATTTGCATAAAATACTTACCAAACTTTGAACTAAGAAAATTATGGAAAAAGATTGTCTATAGTATATTTTTATTTTTACCGATAGCTATTGTATTGATAACAAAATTTGCCCATATAAGCATTGTAGGATTAAATATATTGGTACCTGTATCATTCTTCATTCTTAATGAATACATTATAGCTCGAGGATTACCCGTTGGTTACAGAATTGCTAATGCGCTATTCACTTTGGCTGCATTATTCATAGGGGATCCTGGCTATGCTATAATGTTTTTCATTTTTGAATGCATATATTATTCGATAATCCTATATTCATTTTTGAAATACAGATATTATGACCACACTGCAGGAAAAGCTGCAGGATTTCCCCTTTTCACAGTTCTTGTATTCTTAGTAATTGTTATGGTTATATTCCTTCCATACTGTGTATGGACAGCCTATAATCAAGAAGATTCTTTCCTCGGGTTCATCAGCACCTCAAGACTGTTCTTTATCCTTTTGCCTTTAATTATGGGTTTTATCTTATTATTGGTTACATGGCTATGGAAAAGATATGATTTTAAGTGGAAAGGAGCTATAGCTATCTTTGTATGGCTAACATTTGTCGTTAGTACAGCAACAATAGGATATGACTATTTCCAAACTAACAATCTTCATTTTAAGTATCGTGCTATTATTCATACACAGACTGTAGGTAGGATAATGCAGAATGAGAGTTATAATCACAGCAATTCCCAAAGGTTGTTAAATGCAGCTCAGAATCAGTGGTTCCTACAATATCATATCAATAAAGGAGAGAAGCGTGTCACTGATGATGGTATTATGTCTTTACTGCCACACTTCAAGAAGGGTGTTACATGGAACACCCAGATTAGTGATGTGATACTATCCAGATACGTGATAGGAGAATTGTCTTGGCTTGTACCAATTACAATGATATTACTCTCACTTGTACTATTATGGAGAACATTCCAAAATGAGAATAATTCTCCTGCTGGAAGGACTCTTACTTTTGCAATAGCATTGCTATTTGTGGTACAGAGCACCTTCGAGTGGATGGCTGTAACCAATAGAACGGTTTTCTTTGGTCAGGATTTTCCCTTCCTCAGTCAGAATGCGCGATTCACCTTAATAATGTTTGCAATGTGGATTGCTGCTTTTGTTGTATTTGCATGCTATCATCCAAAGGATGAAGACAACTCTGAATTAAAAGAAGGTCTGAAATCTTTTACAAAGCGCGGACCACAAACGACCTTCTTTTTGATATTTATCGTTATAGCTTTAATAGTTTATTTCTGCGGGAATAACTATGGTGAGCTTTATGCTAACAACAAAGTGCAAGGAGACAAAATGAATGCGGAAGAGTTTAACATCTCTACTGCAATGGCAACAAGTAAAGATGAATTAGCAGGGATAAATAGTCTTCTTTCTCAGTATCCAGCACGAGGTCATCAATTAGTTAATGAAGAGGACATAAGTTCGCTGGTAAAAGATATTGAAGAAAAAATTCACCTAAGTGAGCATGTAAATAAATTAAAGGAAGAAGGGCTGATAAATGATTTCACCTACTCACTATATCAGGCTTTTACTAATAATTTAAAACGCAAAAATTCAAATGGAAATATTATTCATCTAAGACATCAAGATCTTAATACTTTTGAATTAGCGCTTAACAATGCTTATTTCAGTTTACAAAGCCCTGAATTTGATAAAAAAGCATGGAAAGGAAATATATATTCTGAAATATCTGCTACAAATGATAGCAGTGCATTGATGCTTACAAAACTACCTGGACTTATTGTTTACTCTATACCACAGTCATGGCTACCTAAAAATGTAGATTTGGCTATTGTGGATAGCCGCATGAAAGATGGTCATATTGGAGAAAACTACAAAGTAATACTTCATAGAGAGATGAAAGACTACACTGCATCAACTGCAGTATTCCAGATTTCACCAGAAAATTTCTTGGAGCTAAGGGATACAAAAAGCAAAGAATCTCTTACTTATCAATATGGTCGAGACGAACAGGACATACTCGTAAAGAATATTGTTATTAATGGAAAGCGTCGGTTCTTTTATCCATTAAAAGAAAAATGTCTATGGCTTAGAGATTTTTCTAATTTAGTGGCATATAGCAAACAAGGAACAGGGAGCAGAGACATGGTCTTTGTTACATTAGATAGCAAACTTACCCAACATATATCAGAAACACTTAAACAAACAGGACATGAATGTTCTGTTGTAGCAATAGACGGTTTAGGAAATGTCAGACTCATGGCTGACAACAAACTTTCAGGTTCTATAGATCCTAATGATGAAACTCTAATTGAAGAATTAGCTACACAAAGTTACATGAATCCGAACTCAATGAGAGACGAAAATCTGTTTGGCAATCTCAACTTATGCTATATGAGACCTGGTCCTGGATCCTCTCTTAAGCCTATCACGTATGCTGCTGTTACATCGCAGAGTCAAGACATAAATTGGGCAGGACTAGAGCTTATGAGTCCCAAGGTAATTCAGAATAAAGAAGTTGCACAATCAGATGACAAATATTATTACATAAAAAAATTTGGTCCAAAATACACTTATAGTGACCAGAGACCATTCAAATCTATAGCAAGCGATGAAAATGGAGATGGACAATGGATTGACAACGAATTTTACTTATCACAATCAAGTAATTATTACAATGCACTAATTACATATTTGGGACATTATGAAAGTTTAGCGAACGCAAAGGATGAGATATTTGTTATTTCAAAAGATATCAATGATTTTCCACGATTCAGAATAGAGCAGAATGGACAGATATATACTTTCCGTAATGCCCCAACTGCTACCTCTGAACAAATTTTGTTTGATGGTCTCACAAAGAACTTCCATATGCCTACTTTTATTGGGTGGGTTGATTCCTTGAGATATGAATTTATTAATACTAATCTTTATAAGGAAAATAATTTAGAGAACAAAGCTAAGGTTTCAAGCAGATTCGCTTGGGCTTTTCCTCAAGCATCAACAATATACAACTATGAGATGGAAGATTCTCAACTAACACCTGCTGAGCGCCTAAGACAATATACTTTAGGTGCTTCGCCTGTTAAAGTTACTCCAATGAAGATGGCAGAGATGTATGGTAAGCTATACTCTCTTCACCCTGATTTTCACGCTAGTGTAATGCCGAGAAAATCAAAGTTCAAAGATCCATGGCTAGGTAGAAACGGAAATACTCAAAAAAAACACTTGGAATTCTATCAAAATAATCTATATAGAGGAATGTTCAGTTGTATTCAAAAAGGAACAGCAAAAGAGTTAAATACATTAAAGGGGTATCATTTATATGCAAAAACTGGCACATTAAGCTTAGGGAACAAGACACATGATGATAGAATGCTCGCAGTTATCATTTGTAACCATGACATTACTTCTGATAAAATCAAATCATTAGATGATAACAAATTTATGGTGGTATATTTTAGATTTAAGCAACTTACCTTAGAAAAAAAAGTTTACTGGAATATGATTAACAATGTGCTTGAAAATATTGTAAATAGTAACAGTTTTAAAAAATACATGAGATAATATGAAAGACAAATTGATATATTTCATTTTAGGCATGATAATTATCGTGATACTTGGAATATACGCATCAAATCATTGTGGTTTAAAGGAAATGGCAGCAGAGAATACGGAAGAGCAAATACTGCCTACAGAAGCTTTATTCGTGCCTATTCATGTGGACACTCTTAATTTCTATCTAAAAAAACATTATACGAGTCAAGGTCTGAAGACAAAAAAAAGAAGCAGTCTTTTCGAAATAGAATACAATTCTAACGCAATGATACTTCTGCATGCAAACAACAATAAAATGCCACAAGCGAGGAGATTGCTTGAAACTATACAGAGAAAGGATTTCTCCGTAAAATATTTGAAGGGAATTACAATGATAACCCTAAATAAAAATGGTGATTATGTGGATTGTCCTGCACTAATTGTAGCAGAAATTCTGAGAAAGAATAATAATCAGTAACATGATATATAGAACAAAATACATCATATTAACAGTATTATTTACATTACTTTCCTTGGCTATCCTTGCCACAATATGGGATGTAATATACAGTATTATTCACCCAAGGTATGGTACATGGATTGGTAATCTGCAACTCTATCAGTGGACAACAATAGGAGTAGTCCTGTTCTTTATTGTTAAAAGATATATAAAAAGTAATCTGCAATGGTTTGAGACCTTCACACACGAGTTAACACATACCTTGGTCGCAATTTTATTTCTTAGAAGAATACACTCTTTCGAAGCTAAAAACGATAGTGGTCTGATAACAACAAGCGGTAATGATAAAACACTGATTTTTGTTGACCTATCTCCTTACTGTTTTCCAATTTACACATACATTCTTTTGGCTTTTCGTTCTATCTGCTCTACCACATTTTTATGGTGTATAGACATAATAATAGGAATATCTATTGCCTTTCATGCAAATACATGGAAAAATCAAATAGGCAACTACCAAACTGATATTAACAAACGTCCACTATATTTTTCGTATACTTATATTGCGACAGCCATTCTGTTTAATATATGCACAATAATCGTTGCTTATTGGAGTTCAAAAAATGTATTTACAGCACTCTGGTATGTATGCAAAGAAATTATTGGACAATTTATATTTTGGTAGTTAAAGATTCACGATTGAAATGAAGTAATTGGACAAACTGAGCAAAGCTATTTAGCTATTACACGCCAGCTTTTTTTGTACAAAAATTTTGTAGAATAAGAATTATTTCGTACCTTCGCGGTGGAAATGCGAAGCTTATGCTGAAGGTATTGTTTTTACATGGATTTTTTGCGAGTGGGCAGTGTGTGCCTGCTAATGCGTTGCGCGATGCGTTGGATGGGAGGGCTGTGGTGTTGTCTCCAGACTTGCCACTGCATCCGAAGGAGGCGTTAGTGATGATAAAACAGATTATCTCTGATGAGAAACCTGATATTCTTGTGGGGAACAGCTGCGGTTCGTTTTATGCACAGATGGTGGCATCGGAGCTGGGAATGCCGGCGCTATTAGGGAATCCGCACTTCCGGATGACGGAGTTCCTGAAGGAGCGCATCGGGGAGCATCAGTATAAGTCGCCACGAAAGAACGGGAACCAGAACTTTGTCATCGACGAGGCGTTGATAAAGGAATTTGAGAAACTGGAGGCGATACAGTTCGATGCATGGAGACCGGAAATGCGTGACCTCATCTGGGGGATTTTTGGGGAGAAGGATACCTTAGCCCACTTTGAACCGCTGTTCCTGAAATACTACAGCCATTCGTTCCACTTCCCGGGAGGACATACGCCAACAGCAGAGGAGGTGAAGGAATGGTATGTGCCGTTGGTGGTTAGAGGTGAGAGGTGAATGGTGAATGGTTAATGGTGAAGGGTAAGTTTTAAAAGTGTAGAGTGTAGAGTGTAGAGTAATGGCGCAGGATGAAAAACATCCCACGCCATTGAACTTTGAACTCTTAAGCCGTAAGCTGTAAGCCGTAAGCTATTAAGCTACTAAGCCTTTTACTTCAGTACTGCTTGTACTGCTGTAATCATGTCTTTATGGTTTTCGGCTGGTTCTGTGAGTGTTGATGTGAGGGGGATGTTGCCAGCCTTGTCTTTTGTTGAGAAGTTACCTGTATAGAGGATGGTGCTTGCCTGATATAGTGTTGCTTCTACTTTTACGCAGTATTTACCATCTTTTACCTTCTTACCTTGCTGGTCGGTAAAGTCCCAAGAAAATGTCTGCTTTCCTCCTGCCTGTGGTGTTGCTCCTGTTACGGCATCAAGTTCTTGGTCGGTCTTCTCACTGGCTTTTGAGGCTTTTACCCATGTAGGCACGCAGTTAGGGCGCTTGACATAGCCGCGCATAGGTTGTTCATTTCCACGTACTCGTCCCTTTGTGGTATAGGATGTGACGAAAAGTGTTTTTACAACGTCACCTTTCTCATTTTCTATCCATACAGCATACTGGTTAGAACCAGGACCTGGTTGCTTCTGGTAGTCGAACGATACTTCGAGGGTCTTTGCATTGCCCTTTGATTGTGCCTGAACCATTGTGGGTACCATCAGCAATATGGCTGTGAGTACAGAAATAAGATAATTCTTCTGTTTCATTTTGTTTACTTTTGTTTGGGTTGTGTTACACTTTCTGCCGCAAAAATAGTAAAAATATCCGAAAACCAAAACGAAAACGAAAAATATTCACAATTATTTTTTAGTACCTTAATAGAAATACCTATCTTTGTGCACTGAAGTTATTTACTATTTATACCGTTTACATTATGCGATTGCTTCTTTTTCTGTTGATGACTGTGACGTCAATGGTGACGTGGGGAGAGGATAGTATTTATCATTATGGTGAGATATGGCCGGATACTGACGGGAATCATATCAACGCTCATGGTGGGGGAATCCTAAAGTATAACGATACTTACTACTGGTTTGGTGAGCATAAGTCTGACCATACCTCTGATGCGTTGGTGGGGGTTATGTGCTATGCTTCGAAGGACCTTCGTAACTGGCGTAACTGCGGCGTTGCACTATCGGTGGTTGACGAGAAGGGGCACGACATAGAACGTGGCTGCATCCTGGAACGTCCGAAGGTGATATATAACAAGATGACAGGGAAATTCTGCATGTGGTTCCACCTTGAGCTCAAGGGCAAGGGATATAATGCTGCCCGCTATGGTGTTGCCGTCAGCGACAAGCCAGAAGGCCCCTACTCTTTTTTGTATTCACAACGGGCTAATGCCGGTAAATTTCCCATAGAATTTGGCGAAGCAGAGATTGCTGCCCTCAATGCCCTTAATCCTTCTGACTACAAGGAGTCATGGACGCCTGAATGGTTGGAGGCTGTCAAAAAGGGGCTCTTCATAAAACGTGACTTTAAGTCAGGACAGATGTCGCGCGATATGACTCTGTATGTAGATGATGACGGCAAGGCTTATCATATCTTCTCGTCTGAAGAAAACCTTACTCTGCACGTCGCAGAATTGACCGATGACTATCTTCACCATTCGGGTCGCTATACGCGCATTGCTCCTGCAGGGCACAATGAGGCTCCCGCTATATTCAAGAAAGACGGTACGTACTGGATGATTACCTCTGGCTGTACGGGGTGGAAGCCCAATGAGGCCCGTATGTTCTCTGCTACCAGCATCTGGGGACCTTGGACGCAGCATCCGAATCCGTGCGTCGGACCTAAGGCGGAGATTACATTTGGTGGACAAAGCACCTTTATCCTACCCTATCAGGATGGATACATCTTCATGGCAGACATTTGGCGTCCAAGACATCCGAGCGATGCACGCTATATCTGGCTACCAATAGAATTCCAGGATGGAAAGCCGGTTATTAGAGGGAAGTGATGAATGGTTAACGGTTAGAGGTTAGAGTTTATTGGTTAGCGTTGAGTGAAAGTAAAACAGGCCTGTAGTCGTTGACTGACTGCAGGCCTGGTTGTTTTACCTATATGTTATTATTGAGACTTTAGCATTGGGTTTGAAACCTATCAGTTGGTCCATGCTATTTGTCTTTGCATCCGTAGCGGCTACGCCGTATGTATAATGGCCGCTTGTGGCATAGGCTTCCGGTTCTGACAAATAGTACTCCCACTGCATCTTCTTTTGCTGATATAGCTTCTGGGCCGGATAGCCTACATAGAAACCATCTGGAGTCTTGATAAATGATGAGCCTGGAAGTAATGATATAGCAGACACCTTACCCTCTTCGAGGTAAACCTTAAATATGGTTTTACCAGCTTTTACGAATTGATAGAATTCTTCGGTCCAAGCGCCGTCCATATCCTCGTGTTCCTCTTTTTTGAAAGAGTACTTATCGTACAATCCTGCAACACGTGGTGGCAGCTTGCCGATTGCTTTTCCGACCTGAACCGGTCCTAACTTGCCGTTTGCCAATGTGAATGACTGGGCTGCTGACGACTGAGAAAATGCCATCAGAAGCACAAAAATAAATACTGAATAGAAAATACTCTTCTTCATAATGATTATAGTTTAGTTATAAATACACAGCAGCAAAGGTATAAAAAAATCCAATAACTACAAAAATTACTCTATTTTTTTTATTTTTGATAACTTAATCAAAATTTTTCGTACCTTCGCGGTGGAAATGCGAAGCGTATGCTGAAGGTATTGTTTTTACATGGATTTTTTGCGAGTGGGCAGTGCTTGCCTGATATAGTGTTGCTTCTACTTTTACGCAGTATTTACCATCTTTTACCTTCTTACCTTGCTGGTCGGTCTTCTCACTGGCTTTTTTATGGATTAGTGGTTAAATGGCGTATTATGCGAGCAGGATTGCCTCCGACGACGACATTGTCTGGTACGTCTTTTGTAACAACGGCGCCTGCTCCGACAATAGCATTACGGCCTATCGTTACTCCAGGACAGATAATGGCTCCCATACCTATCCAGGCATTTTCCTTAATAGTAACCTTTCCAAAATGCATGAGGTTGTGCCTGTCATAAGGGTCATGATTTACAGTGGCTATCTTCACCTCTGGGGCTATAAGAACATTATCTTCTATCTCCACCTTCCCAGGAGAGATAATAGTGGCACCCTTGTTGATGGTAACATTCTTCCCAATCTTCATCCTACAGCCACAATCGCAATAGAATGGAGAAACAATAACAGTACTATCATCCACCTGGCATTGAAAGAGTTCTTCCAGAAGGCCTTTATAGTCGGGGTCTGTAGGCTTCTTGGATGATATTTGCAGGCATAGGGCATGACTGCGTATCATCTCTCCCTCTATGGCACGCATGCGAGGGTCTTTCTTATTGCCAGAACCAGTGGCGTCGATTACTTCGAACATGGATGATGGATGAAGGATGATGGATGATGGATGAAGGATGAAAGGTTAATGATTACTGTGGGGCATTGATGTAATATACATCGACACGATCAATTGTCACCTTTTCGTCGTTACTGGAAAGGTCCGGATTACTGGTTATCGTCAATTCTCTTGAATTTACATTTAATATATAACCATTCTCATTTAAATTAGCACATTTAACTATACCATAGGTGCTGTGTGTTAGTCCTGCAAAGAATTTTGAATTACCATGAAAGTGGATGTCAACTTTTTGGATTTTCTCTCCATTCTTTGAGGAGATATACATCATATTATGATTATCACCATTAGGATTCCAATTTATGTATGTTCCAGAACCAGCCTCAGCAAATTTACCTCTGACAGTAATATTAGTGCCTTCAAAGACAGGATCTGTAGTATCTTCTTCCACCGTCGTCTTAATAGTTTCTCTCGTTGCATCTGCCATCTCCATGGGGAGTTCAAGGAAGCCTCCTGCCGGGTAGGCACGACTTGTGGTGTTCTGACAGTAATAGTTTGTACCATCAGAGGCGATGATATTGAGTGGTGCACCATTCGTCACAGGTTTCATGGCAACATATATGACATCGCTGCCGAAGGTATCACCATTGGGTTTCACGGTGTAGGCATTGGTGTCGTCGCAGATAATCACTGTCTTCATTTCGCTGGTAATGGTGCTACTGCCATCGCTATTTTTCAATGCAAAGAGGCCGATGGCGAGATTGCTCTCAAGGTCTGCCTTTGGCAACTTGTTATTATCCACCCACTCTCCCGGACCGCTGCAGTAGTCGAGTTTTGCAGAAAGAGTAGCCAATGTACCATCCTGCGCATTAAGGGCTTCATAGTTCACTGTACCATCGGAATTTGCCATCGTTGCAGGATAGATATATGTCACATTCTGCGTACTGTCAGGGTTGATAAGGACAAGGGTGAATGTAGCCGATTTGCCTCCGTCAGTGATATTGTCAGGAGTCAGTACTCCGCTAACGGCCTTAACATTCTTGCCATAGATATTCTTATAGACTACAGCGACATCGTCGCCTGCTGCGAAGGTTCTCTTACCATTTGTATCCAATGCACGAGTACCACCATCAAGACTAACGGTAGTGGTCACAGTTACTATATTGCTCTCAGCATCAGGTATCCCATTATCTGCATATTTAATGATAGGATCTTCTGTGCAACTTGTTATTACAGCGGTCAATAAAGCGAGGACCGCTACAGAAAGGGATTTCATCACCGTCATTGCACTTTTTATTTTAGTTCGCTAATTCTATGCCATTATCAGTTATGGTGATAAGACGGCGTTTGTAGAGGTCTCCGATGGCCTGTTTATAGATGCGTTTGGAGACGCCAAACTGGGCTTCGATATCTTCAGGACTGCTTTTGTCATTGAGATGACATCTGCCACCTTGTGTTTGGAGATAACGCAGGAGGGTATCTGAGAAATTTGTCACCATGCGACGGGCATCTTCCGGCTTACGCCATTTCTCGACTTTCGAGGATGCCATGATGCGATAGGACTGTTCGTCGATGAGACAATAGATGAGGTATTTCTTCCCCACCTCCATGCGTTGTTTCTGCTCACGGAAGGGACAGAAGAGCTGCTTCATAAGGCCCCAGTCGAGGAAGGCGCCATACTTATTGACATCGACGCATTCGAGGGTAGCATATTCGCCCACTTGCACCTTTGGGGTCTGGGTAGTGGCAATGAGACGTTCCTCGTTGTCGAGATATAGGAATACATCAATCTCATCACCCACTTCGAGGTAGGTGGGTACATAGCGCTTAGGAAGAAGGATTTTTTCTTCATATCCTTCTGCCTTAAGATACATTCCGAAGTCAACTTTCCATACCGCCTTCAAGCGATTGGTACGTCCCAACTTTAGCTGTTCCACTTTTTTATATTATTTTAGACCACTAATTATACGAATTTACACGAATTATTTTTTATTTTTACAAAAACCAAGAAAAACCATCTTTTCAACTCTCAACTATACACTTACCACTGCCTATAAACTATAAACTTTAAACTATAAACTTTATAAGGTCTGTTCTATCAAACCATCCCTGAGATGTATGGTGCGGTCTGTGATTTTTGAGAGTCCCTCATCATGGGTTACGATGACGAAGGTCTGGCCGTACTGATTGCGGAGGTCGAAGAAGAGCTGATGCAGTTCTGCCTTGTTGGTAGTATCGAGGGAACCAGATGGTTCGTCGGCAAATACTACGGCAGGGTTATTGATGAGGGCTCTGGCTACAGCGATGCGTTGTTTCTCACCACCCGACAGCTGTGTCGGCTTGTGGGTTGCCCTGTCACTCATTCCGAGGAATTTCAGCAGCTCTGCACAACGTGCTGTTGCTTCGCTACGCTTGGCACCTGCTATGAGGGATGGCAGGAGGATATTCTCCTCTGCCGTAAACTCTGGTAGCAGCTGATGGAACTGGAAGACAAAGCCGATATTTTGATTACGGAAGTCTGCCAGTTTGTTTTTTGAGAGAGATGTGGTATCGACGCCATTGATGACGACGCTGCCGCTATCAGCTTTGTCGAGGGTTCCCATAATCTGCAGCAAGGTTGTCTTACCTGCTCCAGAGGGCCCTACGATGCTGACGACTTCTCCTTTGGAGATATGGAGGTCGATACCCTTCAGTACTTGTATAGAGCCAAAGCTCTTTGTAATGCCTTCTACATTAATCATTTAAAGAATCCGTTATCTTTTTGTTTTTCTGCTGTTACATGTGTTGCGGATGCTGCCTGCACTCCTGCTGGGAGCCATACATCCATGCCGCCCTTCTGACCACGATGGTCCCACGCATAGTATGGGATAAGGGTGAGTTTGCTGTCTGCAGTCTTCAGCTTGCCATCAGTACCGATAGAGAGCACCTGTGCCTCTGTTGTGATACTCTTCACCTCATGGTCAGGGGTTATCTTAATATTCTCTCCCATTGCCAGCTGTGGGCGGGCATTGAGAAGATATGTTGATACATCAGCACTGTTGTCTGGCCATTCAGCACAATAAACGAGTGGTCCACGTTCTACTGCGAGGCGGTTACGGTCTGCCGCTACCTTATCATTTGCCTTCACCAGACGTGGCTCCATATCAAAATGGATGTCTATCACATCACCCTTCTTCCACTTTGCCGTTATTGTAGCATAGCCGTTATCGAGGTTAAGGAGTTTCATTCCTTCGCCCGTAAGCTGGGTACCATTAACATTTATGGAATATCCCAGTTTCTTGCCATCAACATAAGTATACAGGTCGCTTGGTACTACATCGCCACGAACCCATCCAGGGATGCGTATCTTCATGGTGAATTCGCCACCACCCTTTACGATGGTCATTTTTATATCGCCATTATTTGGATAGAGAGTCTCCTGCTTGAGGGTGATTTTCTTTCCACCGACATTCAGAGTTGCGGTATTTCCCATAAAGAGGTTTACATAAACAGAATTATCCTTCACAGCATATACATAGCCTGGTACAGACGGTATGAAGCGACAGATGTTACTTGGACAGCAGGCACAGCCAAACCAAGGTTTGCGGGCATACTGCTGCTCTGCTGTACAAGAGAGAGGATTTGGATAGAAGAATCCATCGCCCTGAATAGAAACACCTGAGAGAACACCATTATACAGAGAGCGTTCGAGGACATCATAGTATTTTGACTCACCATGAAGCAGGAACAGACGATAGTTGGTATAGACATTACCTATCTGCGCGCATGTCTCGCAATAAGCAGAGGCATTAGGGAGTTCATAGTTTGCACCGAATGACTCACCGTCATGGCGTGCCCCTACTCCACCAGTGATATAATATTTCTTCTCTACGATATTCTGCCAGATGCGGTCTATAGCGCTGATATATGCCGTATCACCTGTCAGGGCAGCCACATCCGCCATACCACTATACATATATTCTGCACGAACAGCATGTCCTACAGCCTCATCCTGCTCTACAACTGGTTTGTGGGCCTGTGAGTATGCATCGCGACGCTGTGTCTTACCACGCATATCGAGGAAGTATTTTGCTTCGTCGAGGTATTTCTTGTCTTTGGTGAGGACATACAACTTACAGAGTCCCATCTCTGCTATCTGATGACCTGGCACCACATGAGCCTGTCCCTCATTAGGACCCACCTCACGACAAACGCAATCAGCATATTTGATGCCGATATCGAGTAGGCTACGCTTTCCTGTTGCCTGATAGTGTGCACAGGCTGCCTCAAGAAGGTGGCCAAGGTTATACAGCTCATGAGAAACTATCTCTACCTTTTCCCAACGCTTATCACCAGCCCAAGAATGAGGCTTATGAGGTGCCTTGGTACGAGGAGTATAGAGGTAGCCGTCTGGCTCCTGACCACTTGCTATAACAGCAATGACGCTGTCAACATACTTATCGAGAGGACGGCCATGATAGAGGGCCTTCGGATAGGTCTGCAGCAAATAGCTGGCACCCTCGATGGTCTTGTAAGGGTCTGTATCGTCGAAAGTGAAGGTCCAAGAGGTATCAGGATATTCCTGTGCCGGATTTGCCATACACCTTGCGGCATTGGTGAAATTGGTGTAACGACCTGTCTCCTCACACTTATCGAAAGCCAGAGGAACAGTAACATCACGAGACGCCTTCAGACGTGGAGACCAAAAAGCATCACTAACCTTTACAGACGTAAAGGGTACTGGGTTGATAGGATACTGCGCTACTGATGGCACAGCAGACATAAAAATAAGACTTAGAGTAAATAGAAACTTTTTCATTTCAGTATATTGAAAATTGAACATTGAAAATTGAACATTGTTATTTTGGTGAAGGTTTATGGATGAAGGATGAAGGTTTATGGGTGAAGGTTTATGGGTGAAGGTTTGTTTGTAGAGTTGGTATTAAACCATCACCTTTCTTCCTTTGACTTTTGACCTTAGACCTTTGACCTTAGACCACCGTCAAGGTATATATATACACCACTGCTGCTGGTATTGCCATTAGGGATGAGTCGAAGCGATCGAGCATTCCACCGTGTCCTGGGAGGATATTGCCGCTATCCTTGATGCCAAGGGTGCGCTTGAACAGTGACTCTACCAAGTCACCAAGGGTTCCGAAGACAACAACGGTAAGTCCGAGTCCCAACCACTCTATGGTGCTTAGTCCTGTTGGCATAGCGCCCAAGGATGAGAGAAGGTCATTTTCATCGATATATGATATCAAGTAAGCCACTAAAAGCACTATTACAGCACCACCTACAGAGCCTTCCCACGATTTGCCTGGGCTGACACGAGGAAAGAGTTTATGACGGCCCAAAAGTGAGCCAGTGCAATAGGCACCAGTATCATTCATCCAAAGGAAGATAAAGACGCTGACAGGTAGCAGCATGTTATACATCACCAATCCAGAGTCTGCATATCCCCTGAAGGCGAGGATGGCAAGGCATGAGAATGGCAGGGCGATATACATCTGCGACATCATGGCATAAGCCCAATCGTGTATAGGGTCAGGATTGCGTGTGAACAATCCGCTGCAGAACAGATATATCACTGTCAGCAGATAAGGGATGAACACCGATGATGGTGTCATACCACTGCAAAAGCCAACCATAGCGATGAACAGGAATACTCCTGCCGCTGTGCATATAAAACGGTTGACATTTACATCTTCACGTTGATTTACCAGACCTGTAAACTCCCATACTGATAGTCCTGTGACGAGGGCAAAGAGAAATGCCATCGACGTAGGACGAAGGAAGCAGGTCAAGATAACGAGTACGAAGAGTACTCCTGTTATGGTTCTAGTTATGAAATTAGACATGGTTATCTTAGTTTCAAGTTTCTAGTTTTTAGTTTCTATTTATTGATATCGTTAGCGTTAGCGTTATCGTTAGCGTTATCGTTAGCGTTATCGTTAGCGTTATCGTTAGCGTTATCGTTTTCGTTTATTATCTCCTCTGCACGAGAAGCCCATGGGCGTTTACCAAAGATGCGTTCTACATCTTCTGCAAATATCACCTCACGCTGTATCAGGAGTTCTGCCAACTCATTATGTCCCTCACTATGTTCCTTTAACAGAGCCTTAGCGCGGGCATACTGCTCATTGACCATCTTCAGCACCTCGGAATCAATAACCTTCGCTGTTTCTTCTGAATATGGCTTTGTGAAGTTATAGTCATTATTGTCATAATAACAGATATTTGGCAGGGTGTCACTCATACCATAGATAGCAATCATGCTTTGTGCCATCTTCGTAGAACGCTCAAGGTCGTTCATAGCACCTGTTGAGATATGACCTGTAAATAGTTCTTCTGCAGCACGTCCACCAAGCAGTGAGCACATCTCGTCAAGCAACTGTTCCTTTGTAGTCAGCTGACGCTCTTCTGGCAGATACCATGCAGCGCCAAGTGCTCTTCCACGAGGTACGATGCTCACCTTCACCAAAGGATTGGCATGCTGACAGAACCATGAACAGGTAGCATGTCCTGCCTCATGAAGGGCAACGGCACGCTTTTCGTCATTCGTCATCACCTTGGTCTTCTTCTCCAAACCACCAATGATACGATCGACAGCATCGAGGAAATCCTGTTTGGTAACGAGTTTTGAGTTATGACGGGCCGCTATCAGGGCTGCCTCATTACATACATTAGCAATATCAGCGCCAGAGAAGCCTGGTGTCTGACGAGCCAGAAGGTCTATATCGAGGTTTTCGTCAGCCTTTATAGGACGCAGATGCACCTGAAAAATCTCCTTTCTCTCTGTAAGGTCTGGGAGGTCCACATGTATCTCACGATCGAAACGTCCTGCACGCAGCAATGCCTTATCGAGCATATCGACACGGTTTGTTGCTGCCATAATGATGACACCAGAGTTAGTGCCAAAGCCATCCATCTCTGTCAGCAAGGCATTCAGGGTATTCTCACGTTCATCATTGCCGCCATAGCCTGGATTCTTGCTTCGAGCACGACCAATAGCATCGATTTCATCGATAAAGATGATACTTGGTGCCTTTGCCTTTGCCTGAGCAAATGTATCACGAACACGAGAAGCGCCAACACCTACGAACATCTCCACAAAGTCAGAGCCCGACATCGAGAGGAATGGTACGCCAGCCTCTCCTGCCACGGCCTTTGCCAGCAATGTCTTACCAGTTCCTGGAGGGCCTACCAAGAGGGCGCCCTTTGGTATCTTACCACCCAGTTCGGTATATTTCTGTGGTTGCTTGAGGAAGTCCACAATCTCCTGCACCTCCTGCTTTGCTCCTGCCTGACCGGCTACATCCTTGAAAGTGATACCAAGGGTATTACCCTTCTCTATCATCTGTGCCTTAGAGCGTCCTACGGAGAAGATGCCTCCGATGCCGCCGCCTCCGCCACCGCTGAAGCGATTCATTAGGAAGAACCAGATGAAGATAAACAAAATCCATGGAGCAAGGCTGATAAGGAAGTCGAGAATACCATTGCGCGAAGGGTCTTCATACACCAGTTCTCCTTTGAACTTACCCTTGGTACGCTCTGCCTCAAGGAAAGCCTCTACCTGGTCAACGCTACCATAGAACACCTCCACATATGGGGCATCGCCTGTCTGGTCCTTGCCTTGATGGAACAAGTCCCTGACATTTTCAGCACGAACATACATGCGGAGTTTTGATTCCTGTTTGTTGACAACAACACTCTTGGCATAGCCACGATCGACGTATGCCTTGAAGTTAGAATATGATGCACGACGAACGGCACTCTGGCCTATCGACTGATCTCCATCTGTGAAAAATATGACGCCAAGTGTTATGATGATAACAAGATAAATCCAACTCATGTTGAATTTTGGCATCCGAGGTGGTCTGTTACCACTCATTGAAGCATTTGAAGGCATTTATTGTAGTTAAGAGTTAAGAGTTAAGAATTAAGAATTAAGAGTTAAGAAAATCAGCCTTTGACCTTTGACCTTTGACCTTTACTCTTCGTCTGGGATTTCCGTTACTTTCGCATCTTGCCATAGTGACTCGATGTCATAGAAGTCGTGTGCCTCTGGAAGGAAGATATGTACGATGATGTCAACATAATCCATTGCTACCCAGTAGCAATTCTCCATACCAGCGATTTTGAGGGGCTTCTCACCCTGTTCCTTGCGCATCACCTCTTCTACATTGTCGGCAATGGCTGATATCTGGGTAGGCGAACCACCCTGACATATTACGAAGGCCTGACAGATGACACCATCCATGCCCTGCATGTCGATGACTCTGATGCCTTTACCCTTCTTATCCTTTATGGCCTTTACGGCTGTTTCTGTTAGTTTCTGTATCTGTTCTGTCATTTGCTATTATATATTTTTTGGCTGCAAATATACAAAAAATTTTCTATTTATGCAAAAAGGCTGGAAATTCTATTCTTCTTTTTGTTGTTTTGGGGTAGGAACGAAGCCCAAAGCTGCCACTAAACAACTCATAATAGGACTTATGATGTTGAAAAAGCAGAAAGGCAGATATACTATTGTCGGAATGCCCAGCACCGTACTTTGTGTCATACCACATGCTGTCCAAGGTACGAGGACCGATGTCACAGTAGAGGAATCTTCTGTACTGCGGCTTAGCAGCTCTGGTCGATAGCCACGATTCTCGTATTCCTTTCGGAAGATGGAGGCATTCATGATGATAGAGAGGAACTGGTCACCCATTATCATATTGAGCAGTACGCCAGAAACAACTGTAGCGGAAACGAGACTCACAGTATTGTGAACAGCACGCAGCAATATTGTCGTCAGGCTTTCGAGCATTCTGCTGACCACCATACAGGCACCAAAGCAGAAGGCACACAGTATGAGCCATATAGTATCCATCATACCCGCCATACCGCGTGTGGCAACAAGGCTGTTGATAGAGTCATAACCAGTATCTACATGGGTCGAGGTAAAGCATACCTTCATGATACCCTGCATGATGCTTGCTGCTGTTACAGCGCCCTCGCTACCTATGCCTGACACCACCTCTGTCTGAAGAATCACTGCACAGAGACATGCAGCAAATGATGACAGGACAAGGGTAATAAGTGATGGCACTTTTTTGTAAATTAGGAAGCCCGTAAATACTGGCACTAACATCGTCCACAGCGAGATATCAAAAGTGCCGTCAAGGGCTGTGGTATATTGTGTTATCTCCACATCCTTACCACCAAACTGCAGTCCGATAATGAGGTATATTATCAACGAAATAGTGATACTCGGCACTGTGGTGTACATCATATATCGGATGTGCGAGAACAGGTCGGCCTTCGCCATTGACGATGCCAAGACTGTGGTATCAGACATCGGGGACATCTTATCACCGAAATATGCACCGGAGATTATGGCACCGGCACTAAGGGCAGAAGGTACGCCGAGGGCATCGCCGATACCGAGCAGGGCAATACCTATCGTGGCGATGGTGGTCCATGAGGTGCCCGTCATTACAGAGATAAGTGACGAAATGATACAGGCACAAGGCAGGAAGACAGCAGGAGACATTAGCTGCACACCATAATATATTAAGGTGGGGACAACACCGCTTATCATCCAGGTACTCGACATCATGCCTATCATCAAAAGGATAATGACAGAGACGGCAGCATCACCGACAGTGGCCTGAATAGACATCTCAAAGGATGACCACGATACCTTATATACTATCATAGAGATACCCACACAGACAGCTGTTGCAAATATCAATGCCAACTGACTGGCACCACTAAGGGCATCGTCTGGCAAATAAACCAGAATAAGTACAATTAATGAGATAAGTGTCAATAACGGCAGGGCCGAAATCAGCGGATTTGGCGCTTTTTTCTCTTTATTTTCCATTTTTTACACAATTTGTGCGCAAATTTACATAATTTTTTTGTAATTTTGCGCCACATTTACCAAATTTATTATGAAAACATTAAAATTAGCATTTTTTAGCGCCCTATTCTTATTGGGCAATCTGACCGTTTCGGCAGACGACATTATTGAACACAGAGGCGATCGTTACGTTATCCACGTAGAAGCCCTCAATCCTGACAGCGAGATGACCTTATTGGATGTTCTGCATCTCTGTCCGGAGTTAATTTCCTATGATGGTAAGAACATCACCAACGGCTACAGACTGCGTATCAACAACACCCACCTTTCCGTTGACTGGGAAACCGCCCTTGAAAACATCAAGGCGAGCGAGCTGAAGTATGTGCAGATTTGTAACTGGACCTCTGCAGCAAAGGGTGTCAATGGCGGCGGTGGCGTCATCGATATCTACTACAAGCCACAGGAGGGCACCTCGGGCAAGGTGGCAGTTGAGGGCAGCACATACGGTAACGGCAAACTCTATACAGACATCACGTCAAAAGTGTCACCAAACCTTACCCTGACAGGATATGCCATGACCAATCAGCAATATACAAAAGGATATCCTACTGATGGCGGCACTTTCAAATCACGCAGCACTTCAGAGGCAGCACACCTTCTCATTGACTGGAACATAAGCAAAAACGACAACCTCAAGATTAAGCTCTATCAGCAGTTTACCGACTACAAGGAGAAAGTATCAGAAATCACGAACACCACTTTGGTCTCTCCTATGATAAACCGTTACGGCGACATGGTTATAACATACGAGCGCACTGTCAACGAAAACGGAGCATTGTGGATAGTTGAAGGTGGAGCAGACTACCTAAGTACCAGCTCTAACATTGATAAAATTTTCGGCAGCAATACAAATGCTACCAGAGAGACTGACCCTTATTTCTTCACTGAGATTAACTACCCTGTCCTTAATAACGACCTCTGGATAATGCTGGGTTGGGAGATTGACTACGACAACACATGGTACAGAGGCGCTGGACGTGAGCAGTTCATGCTCAACAACATATACCTGCAGTTCGACTACTCTCATGGTCCATGGATATTCACTCTGGGTGACCGTTTCAGACACATGAACTACTGGAACCGTCTGGCTATTCCTACAGACAACGGCCTGTGGTCCCACAATCGTAACAACCACGGATTCGTAGCATCTGCAGGCTATAAGACCAACGGACACTTCATACAGGCAGCCTTCGACCGTGACCACTTCATCCCTATCGTAGAGTCTGACTTCTTTGGAGACATCGTAAATGGCAAGGGAGTATATAACACCAGCTACAAGACAAACCTCGTTTGGCGTACAGAAGCACGTTATACGTACCAGAACAAGAATTTCGTATTCTTTGGCAACGTACTCCACACATGGATGAACGACCTGCCCGGACCAAGTGAGCAGACAACAGGCATCAGGACATCCGCTACATGGAACAAGGGACCATTGAGACTCACAGCAGGTGTCAACTACTACCATCTCCACATCAACTCTACCCCAACAGAAAGTAGCCATACCCAAAACTACTATACCCTGAAATTCGCACCAACACTCCTGTTAGGCAAGGGATTCAGAGTATCTTCTGTACTGCTCTATACCAGTCGTCAGAAGCTCTATGACATACATCCACACCTCTATTCTTCAATAAAGGTAAACAAAGACTTTGGTCGCCACATCAATGTCTTTGCCGACTTCCATGACCTCGCAGGCATGCCAACAATGAGTAGAGCACAAATGTTTGAGACATACAACAACCGCGCCCTCACAGTAGGTATGACATACCGATTCGGAGGAAAGAAGTAACGGTTAAAGGTCGAAAAACGAACAAAAATAAAAAAAGTTTTCGTTTTCGTTTTGGTTTTCGTTTTTTTTTCGTACCTTTGCAGCGCAATTTCAAAAATTGTCTATTTTGGATTGTCCTATGGTGTAATGGTAGCACAACAGGTTTTGGTTCTGTTTGTGGTGGTTCGAATCCGCCTAGGACAACATAAAAGGCCAGCAAAATATGCTGACCTTTTTTATTTTATATATAAGCTATTTTCGCAAAGCTACCGCTTGCCCCAATTTTAAAGCCCCAATTTTAAAGCCCCAAAAATAAACGTAGGCTGCAAATGTGCAGCCTACGCAATTAACTTTTCACTCTCAACTTTACATCCCTCCCTTTAAGGAAAGTCAGGAGGGTCTTCAAGGTGATACGCGAATTTATCACCATTCCTACGATTTGGTTTTCTCCTACCAGGATGCAACCTTGTGTATCCTTTGCGGTGTTGCCGGCGTGGATGCGGATGCCTTGCCAGAGGCTGTTAAAGCGGCTGTCACCCGTTATCAACGGCAGCTGCGTTTTATACCTTGGGCTGTATGTCATACTGACCCTGTATTCCCCTTCCGGTATCGCACACGGCTTGATAGACTTCAGGAGACTCTTATCATTCAGCACCTCCTCAACTGTCCTGTCCACCTTCATCTCAATACACGGCGGCTCAAGAGTGTCGCAAAGATAACCCCTCTCCGACTCCCCCAAGGGGGAGAGGTAGAGTATTCCTATTGTATAACCTTTACGTTTTGCTATTCTTTTTAAAATTAGTTCCATAAACTATAAACTTTTAAACTGACTCTCAACTCTAAACTCTAAACTCTCAACTTAACATAGGTCCAAATCCCATACATGACGTTGTTGTAACAGCTGTGAGCGCTGCTGTCAGTGCGGCTACTATCACCTTCGCCAACACCTGCCAAATATTTTTCTTATCGTTCATAAACTAAAAACTATTAACTTTTATCTTTTACAATTAAATAAATCAAAGGCTGCAACCAAATGCAGCCTCTGTTTTGTTATTTAAAAAACTCCGGACTTGTTGCGGCGAGGTCGTAACCCATCCCGATATACTCCCTCATTGACAATACTGCCGTTGTACTCCATCCCGTCTCCACCTTGGTCATCATTAAGAGAAGGTTTATCACAAGATTTCTGTTTCTCAAGTCCACCTGTGTCTGTGGGGTTATTGTTCCCAACTCACTCTGCCGTTGTGCCATCAGGTTACACACGGTTTTTATATAACTCTCGGTGGAATTCTCTGTAGATGGTGCCCAATGGCGTATCACCTCCGCTATGGTCTTCCATCCGTTTGTCTTGTACCGATGCAGTATCTTCACTGCTGCACGATAGCCGTAGCTCAGGCTCTCAAACTTGGCAAAACCTCTTGTGTCACATCCTGTCTGGCCCTGCCACTTATTCTTTGCCGACCATCGTATGTTCAACGGATTCCTGTTACGATAGGCTGGCGTTTCTTTATAACTTGCATATCTGCTCTTTTGTATTCCCATCTTTACTTATTATTTAATGTAAAACAATTTTTGATAAAACGACAAAAACGACTTTTACGACTTTTTCTCTGTAATTTTCCTCCAAGTATCATTTGTCATTTTCTCTATAATATTTATTTTCTTCCACCTGAAAGTAATTTCTCTAACACTCGTCTTATATCCCAAGATATCAGCCATTCTTCTTACGTCTTCTTTCGAAAATTCTTCAGGCAGTCGTTCAAACAGAGTCTTTCGTGGAGTATTGTCAGGAGTATCTTCTTCTATAGCTTTTCTGTATTTGTTTGCGAATGGTCTCATTATACCTTTTATATCCTGTTCCATCCACCATGCTATCCACTTTGCGCAAGCTTTTTTGTCAGCCTGTGTCATGGATTTTTCATACAACTGGGTACATAACAATGCCAGTCTCTTAGCTCTTGTTCCTACTCGTCTGCGAAAAGTGTCATGAGCTCTATCATTGTCCATCATCGCCTTTCTGCAATGCTCTCTGTTGAACCGTGCTATTGTGGGCATTATCCAATCGATATTAACAGTTATCAGGGGTTTGAAGTCCATCCGCCATGGCACCTCTGCGTCAAAGTCTTTGTCGGCCACGCTATAGCATTGCTCCACGTCGTAGGTAAGAGGCTCTGTATAGGTCATCCGGTCACACTTTTCTATAAAATTGTCTATAACCTTCCGTTCCTTCTTGTTCAAGGTCTTCCATTCTGGGGGGACTTCCTGAAATTCCTGGTTCTTTATCTCCTGAAAGCAGCATCTCGTCACCAGTCCGTTCGTCACATTCTTAAAATACGCCCGTAACTGATCGTCGGTACCTGCTATGAGCACATTCCAGTACAGGAACACCTTACCCTTAAAGGACATGGTTGATTTGTATTTCTGTCCATATCGTCCATTGTCCCATGCTATGCGTATCATGTCGTCCTTATTACCACCTGCAGCCTTTACACCTTTGCGCCACTGGTCTATCTCCGAACAGTACGTAAACATATGATGCCCCTTGTTGTTTCTCTGTTTCTGCAGAAACTCTGTTTCAGAGCTCTTTGCCTCCATTATGCGTATCGTAGTCAGTGGCAGTGGCTCTCCATGCACGTTCTGACCTTTCTGTTGGTCAGCCCTTGCATAAACTTCATCCCTTGCATCATTCAGTTCGTCTCGTCTGTAGAGGTCACGCATGAGGTAGTTGATATACCTATCAACGAAGCTTTTACCCGATGATGGCGGAGCATAGATTATGGAGAAGAATGTTGTAGATATCGTTTTCGCATCCTGCTTGTCCTCAGCCCTTACGTATGATGTCAACGTACCCAGTATTGGCATCAGAGCATTGATGGCAGGTATCACGAAATCCTTTGGAGCAATAGATATCAGTTCCCTTATCACAGGTGGTGCAGGCGGCATAGTCGCAACAGCATCTTCTTCGTCATCGTCTTCGTCATAGTTTTCGTCCTGGTTTTCGTTTTCGTTATCGTTTCTTTCTTCCAGAGTTTCTTCAAACTTCGCATCAAGTTCTGCTATCCATTCTTTCCATGTATTTCCCGTTACATGCAGTATAGAGTTTTGCGTTGCAGGCGTCAGATACCTGTATGTCAGGGCATACTTTCCACCATCCTTGCCGTTAGCATAAGTCAGAGCCGCTTCAATCGTTTTTTCAACAGGTTCGTTGCGTTCCTTAATTATGTCCTTTATCCAGCTCTGCCTAAGCAATATTCTGAGAACAAGGCTCTTATCGCGGTCGAACATAATAAGAAGGTCACGTGCCAGTTTCAAGCTCTGATCATGCCTCGATATGTTTCCTGCCCCAGGCACCCCCCTTCTGTATCGGTCATCGATAATCTTCTGAATGTCATACCCCTCCCACAAGATAGGTTCCCCGTCATCGTTCAGTTTAGAGTTGAAAGTTGACAGTTGAGAGTTGTTTTCGTTAACGTTATGGTTATCGTCCTTCGTCTTTCGTCCTTCATCCTTCGTTTTCTTCTTTATCGGTCCACCTTCTTCTGTCTCATCCCACAGACATGGACTTTCAAGGAGGATGTATTCTTCAGGAATTATGAACGACACCCTGTCGAGATTTTTCAGGCAGTCAAATTTTCCATATCTGTCCAGGTCGAGTTCCTTTCTCAACCATTCGGCATGTTCTTCCAGAGTCTCGAAGTTCTCCGTAGCATGTAGCACAATTCTCAGCCCATCACCACTTGGAGTCTTGTGAACAAGTCTTACCATGAAGTCATATTGCGCCACCTCCATCTCCTGTCTTATCTTCTCCCATACCATTTCAGGGGTCATGTCCTCGTTCTTGTTACTGATATGGTCGATATCAATTAGGTAAAGTTGCGTAGGCTCCATATGTTCCTGTATGCGGTCACCCTGTGTTTGAAATCCGAGAAACATGGCAGCAGGCAGTTTTTTCTTTGCCTCCCCGTTACCCTGTTGGAAGTCACGCACAAGTTTCCTTGTGCGTGGTGCTTTGCAGAGTTCATGGAATTTCTCCCTTGTCAACGGCTTGGGTTTCGTATCCGTCACACCGTCTATATAACTATATACTCTTTCCATATTCGGTATTAAAAGTTATTAGTTTCCGAGTAAGACATAAGGAAGTCACACGCCTCATACGTATCCCTATCCAGTATTGCCACGACCTTCTGCTTGCCAAGGTCTTTCGGCACGCTCTCATAGGTTTTAATCCTTTCCTTCGATTCCTTCACCCATCCATGTTCAGTCCTCATTATTATCTTGCCTCTGTCACGATGTCCGCATTTCGGAGCAGTACGTTCCCATGCCTTGAAGCATATGCATATTCTGCCATCATCTGCCCTTTCTATTCTCAAACGACCTTCCACCACTTGTCCTTTCTTCAGGACGTTCATAACTTGCTTTTCGTTTTTTATAAAAATCTTTTTAATCATTTCTTTGAGTTGTTTTTAGCGAGAGAAGTTTCGGAAATCCGATGGCCATCTTTAATCACGTGAAGACTCCTCCCCTTCAACTCAAGTTAATTGAAAATTGAAAATTAAGTTTTAGACCTTTAACCGTTAACCTTTAACCCTTAACCGTCACAATGTCCGTTGCCAGGATGTCCTGATAGGTCGCACCGTTGTTTTCGTGAGTTGAGAACTTCAGAGTAGCTGCCACGATGCTCCCCTCTGCAAATTTGCATCCGGCCAGGTTGCCCAGCATGACACATGAATACTCATTCTCGTACTTCGAGCTTCCAAGCTCTTTCAACACAATGTTACATTTCTGAATCTCTCCCGATTCAGTCGTCTTACTCGGTACATTGAAGGCCTCGCCCTGACGTACCACTTTTAAAATCTTTGTTTCCATAATTTTGTTATTAAATATGTACGCACATGGAACTATTCCCTTGCACGACCAGAATTGTTCTGGATTTCTGAGTGCAAAGGTAAATAAAGGGACAAAAAAAAAGGTCTTATATAAGACCTACCATAAGACTTATATAAGACCCTAATCGGTTGATATTCAACCTATTCTAAAAGCTCTCGAATTTCATTTGCGCGGGATGGTTCCTTGCCTGTTTGTTTCCAAGATCCAGCCATCTGAGCCATATGTTTAATACCCCATAACTGTTCAAACACCTTCCATTTGTTTTGGATATCCAGCCTTTCAGCCATACAATCAGCTATGTAAGTCGCTTGGTTGCTTGACACACCTTTAGCCAAATCATAACCATCAGCAACAATAAATCCATTATCTCTTAGACTTTGCCACAACACCTGGGCCTCATCCGTCAGAAGTTCTTTAGGCAATTCATTTACGTTGTTGATATTGCCTTGTTTTTCCTCCGCTTTCTGCTCACCCTCATAGTGGTAGTGAGTCTCATTCTTCACTGCCCCAGCTTCTATGACGTCGCCGATCACATTACCTCTTATGTATATAGACATTGTCTTTCTCTATCTGTTATTAACTATTTTCTTTCCACCTCTCTCTATGATGTCACTTGCTGAACCGATAGACAGCAAAGGAGTATCATTCTCTTCTATCCAGTTATCAAGATCTTTTGCAGCATCTGCACGATTTAATGCCACTAATATCTTCCTTATCTCGTCAACTGACTTCTTATCACGTTTTAGAAAAGTCTTCACTTGCTTTATAAATCTCTCTACGAAATCATCTTCCGTAGGAACTTTTCTCAATCTTTCATTTTCCTCTTCTAACTCTTGGATGTGAGTCTTCATTTGGGCAACATCTTCCTGAAATGATGTTAACTCCCACCAGCCAACAGGTTTGCCTGGTGAAGGGATGAATTTACTTCGATCCCTATGTATACATGATCTTAATGCTTCCTTTATTTTACTGCCCTCTTTATGTGTACAATACTTTAATGCTATAGGATAGATATCTTTTAGCGGAGCGCGTCCACCTAAATCTTTAAGAGCCTGTTCCAATGCTTCTTTCTGAGTCATTTCTTTATTTTTTTTGCCTCGTGCAAAGTTACAAAAAAATTATTTACAAAAATAACCCATCCTCTTACCAGAGGTTTTTTTGATACATTTTAACATTTGACTCTGCAAATTATTGTAGAGACAATATTTTTTTTTCAATTTTACATTGGTTTTATCATGGATTCAATGAACAATATTTCTTCTTCATTAAATTTGTATTTCTTGTATAACATTTCGTCTGTCCAAGAATGGGTAAAATCCTGAAGTGGGACGAATCTAAATTTATCAGCACTTAAATGTTGTCCTGTTATTAATTGTTGTAAAAGGAATCTAACAAATTTTGTCTTCAAGTATTCCATACAATTAACAGCCTCGTCATGTGTTTTAAAAACGTTCCCAACAAAATAACTTTGAGAACATATTTCCTTAGGTTTTATTATTCGTAAGGATGAAAGTACTCTATATTTTCCACTCTTATCTGGTGTACCTGCATGTTCAGCAGTTGCTGTTGAAAATATAACTTTATATAAATCAATCCACTCTTGTGCTTTTTTGACCTCCTCCCTTTTAACATAATTTATGCCTCCACTTGTATATAAAGCAATAGCATCATCAAAGTATTCTGTAGTGCTTCTAAATGTCGTAATAAAACCAAATGCTGTTTGAGGTCCCACTGTAGTAGAAAAGTTTTTTTCTTTTTTCTCCGTGACTTTTCTTATAATAGAAAGAGCCTCATTATAACGAGGGAATAATTCATATTCATTGAGTTTTCTCACAGTTTTAGTATCTTTTCCTCTTATTCGGCTAACAAAAGTACAATCACTATTGTGTTTCTTATCCCATAAAAAGTAGCAAATACCACCAGCTATATCGACTCCAGGGAAACATTCTTTAGAATCAACAAAATCTTTGATAAAAGAAATTCTTCTATCATTCAGCATTTCATCTCGGAAGGTATCCAATCCTCTACCTCCTGTAAACCAGCGAGATGGCATAATCATTGAAATATAGTTTGGAGTCATTTTTTTTGAGAGCTGAACAAATTTATCAAAAATTAGAACTCCATAGTTATCTTTTTTTATTCCCACATTTACCTGATACGGCGGATTTCCTACTATTGCGTCTATTTTCATTGTTTCATCTTGATTTATTTTCCAGAAGCGTTTGCCATCACGAAGGGTATTGATTACTAGTTCAGGCTTCTCTGAAATGTTTTCTATAAGGTTAGGATAATATTGTGCATTCACCCTTGTATTACGGAATCCTGCAAGGGTGCGCTTGGTTATACTTTTCGCCATAGGGGTTTTACATACCACAAGGACATTCTCCTCTATTGTTGCATCCCATAGCTGCATAGCAAAGCCGTGACTAACATCTCCGTATTTCTCCTTTGCTGCCTCGACTCTGCTGCGATAAATGTTATAAGCAACATAAAGCGGATAAAGACCACTCTTTGAATTTATTTCCAAAATATGGCTGTCTGGACGGAATACGTCTTTCGTCACCTTGCCTTGATTTACATATCTTGGAACATCCAAAGTATGTTCAAAATTCTTATCATAGAAACACCAGCCTCCAAGGCAATCACTCATATGCATATTAACTACTCTCCAAGGAGTTAAAACGGTTTCTTTGTCTGGATTACGGAAAGTGTTGAAGATGGCTGAAATACGTTCTATGCGCTCTTCAATAGTAAACTTGTCAGCTGTACGAGCCATTTCGCGAATTCGCTTTCCTGACTCTCGGAATATGTCTGGGTCATAGTATTTTTTGAACTTTTCAAAGTATTTCTTATCAACACCTTTGGGCATAAATTCTTCCCATGACTGGTCATCAACAAGTGTTGCAAAATTATCTATTGTTATTTCGTCTTCCTCATTCTTTAATTCTGCTCCATAGATAAGCAATGGCATTCGAATAGAAATTCCACGAAGGATACTGATAGCGTTCTTCCGCTCATTATTCTTCTCCTTGAGTTCTCTCAGACGTTCCAATTCCTCAGGTGTAAGCTGCTTCTTTGGTTTCTTCTCTAGGCGTTCCTTCTCTTCGTATTCCTCATTCGTAAAGCCTTGATTATTTACATCTATGTCGGCAGTCTTTGCCATAGCCTTCGTAGAGCCGATTATCTTCTTCAGATTGGCAAATTCTTTTAAATCTACATCTGTTAGCTTCAGCAGTTCATCATTATATAGGGCAACATCTTCAAAACCTCCTTGTACTACACGTTCTATTTGAGCCTTTTTCAGTTGGCTCATCATCTTGTTCACATCGTATGGCTTCATCTGAGAGCCATCGATGGAGATTATAGGACAGAAGTTCAGAAAATCGCCAAGTATTCTTCGGTCTTCATCCGATTGTTTGCCTGCTTTGGTTGAAACCTTTGCTGCTTCTGCAAGTACTCTCAACGTCCTATCTGGAGCAAAGTCGAAAGCATAACATTGTTCCTTCATCCTTCCATTACATTCAAAAGGAGTCTGGACACGGAAGATTGTTTGCATATATTGTGCTGCAGAAGTACTGAAAGAACCTGCCATCATAAATACTGCTGTCCAAGGCTTGATGCTGACACCAGTTGTAAGTCTTCCACAACTTAATGTAATGGTATAGGTCTGACTTGGGTCACTACCTATAGCCTTGTTAACCATCTGTAATGCCTCGTCATTCTCTTCATCTTCATCACCATTTCCTGCAACATTGACAATCTTGAAGTTACCAAAAACAGGATGTGACTGAAGCTTTGCACTCAAAGCCCTTGCTGATTTCACTCCTGGCACAAGCCAAAGTGTGTGGCGGAATGTCCTGCGGAATGTTTCGTTGCTATATGGATAGAGGCTGTCTTTGTCTTCCTTGCATAGTAACACAAGAAAACGGTCTATATCATTATCATGGATAAACGAACCATCATCTCTTGTCCTGAAAAATTCTTTGAAGTTAAATGCCTTTTCATCCTCTGCATATTCAGACATGAGGTTTCCAAGGTCGTATGTATATATATTTATTGCTGGCAAAGAAACATATGGATTAGGCTCATATGGATTATCTACTGCCCAAGTCTGTTTTGCTTTCTGCTCCATTACATAATCCCAAGTGAAGATTTCGTTCTCAGTGTAATCATCAAATAGGTTAAATGGAGTACCTGACAGCTGCAATACTTTTGTGGTTGGCTTTATAAGTTCTGTTATTACGTTTTGCCCTAATTCTGTCTTTGTACCTTCGTGAGCTTCATCTATTATTATAAAATCCCAAGGAGTGGAGAAGATTTTATCGTTCTTATCAAACTTGCCGCCTACTTGTTCGGAGCCTCTCAGGTCTTGCATAGAAGCAAAATAAACGTACTTTTGCTTGGGACAATGTTTTTCTAACTTGTTGAAGTCTTCGCCTTTATTCCGTGAACCATATTTATAGTCATCACGATCATAGAATATTTTATTGAAGTCTTCAAACCAACCTTCATCGACTACAGGACGATGGGTCAATATAAGAGTCCTTGTAAACTCCTCCTCCTTAACAAGTTGCAATGCAGAAAGAGTCTTGCCAAAACGCATCTTGGCATTCCAAAGCATATTGTTGCCTTTTTTGAAGCGCTTGCGTGTTTTGTCTATAGCTTCTCTTTGTTCTGGACGGAAGATTATTGGGGTAAGTCCTTGTGTTACATCTGAAGGCTTTAGGCTTGTCTCGCCATGTTTTATGGCTTGTATTGCTTTCTTGACAGTTTCCAAGTCGCAACAATACCACTCATCGGCTCCTTTGACGTTGTCAAACTCCTTCTTCTTGATACCAGAGCGTTCCAAGACATGATGCACCTGTTTGTCATTAAAAGACATTATCATGCCACTATGCATGAAGATACTTATCTCAGTATATAGCAACTGGTACGCTATGCCTGCCGTCTTGGTATATTGGCGTATACGACGATGGGCTGCTTCCTGTAGAACTTCTGAATTATTAAAGAGATTACTGCCATCATCTTCATCAATGGTGGTTTCTCCAATTTTTAGGCAATCCTTGTGACGTTCATCTGGGATTGCAAAAACATAAATCAGTTTTGATTTTAATGATGATTCAAATGTCGCCATCTTCTTCTGTTATTAGGTCAACAAAACGTATCTTTCTGTTATTCTCTCTCGTCCATAAGTCCTTTACTCCCCAATCTCTTATGAGGCAGTAAATACCATTGTGTTTATGAATATCATCTTCATTACAACCAGGACAAGTTACTTTGGTTTCTTCTTCACCAAAGAGGGTTTGTATCTTCTCTATTACTCCATGTTTGCACGAATCAGGAACCACACACCTTAAGCCATCCATCTGCCATATATTCCACGAAACAATATAGGCAATAAACTTCATTGACTTGGTTTGTGGTTTCTTGCCAAACTTTGCATAATAATACTCATAGAAACTCCACAAAAGAGCCTCTCTGGCAAGCAAGAGATTATCTCCTTGCCACTCATATCCATAAGTGCTTTTATAAGCCTCTCTGGCCCATTGTAGCCATTGTGTGGTAGTGGTAGTATTTTCGCTTACAACACGAAGTTTTCTATCTAAAATACCAATGCGTCTTTCAAGTGGTATTGGTTCGCCTGTAGTTGTATCATAACGACTGACAAGATAAGGAGCTTCACCGCAAGTTATCTCCATGCGAGTAGCCTTCACATAGTCTCTCCAAGTCTTACCTTCTGGAAACTCTATTTTGTTATGGTTTACTCTCCAAGTATGATTAGCAGAATTTTCTGTATTGAAAACATTCTTTCTTCCAAACCATGCTTCATCAACCAGATTGTTCTGGGCATTACAAACCCACGAAGGAGTAAAGACTTCTGCTTTACCCTTTGCACGAGCTGTTTGCTCTTCCTTTGTTTTCAACACACGAGGTCTTATTACCAAGCCATTTTCTTTAGTGATTAGGTTTGGTAATATTGGTGAATGGTATTCATATCCTTCACCTAACTCCTCATAATCATGAGTAGCCCAAAATATATTCTTCTGCGTAGTATGGTCTCGAAGAAGTGCTTCTAATACATCCTCCGAAATATTACGCAGATCATCTTCCCGAATGTCAACATAGGGAAGTTTGCCGTCAACATTCAACGGCTCTTTGGTCTTTGAGGACATAATGTGCTTATAACTAATGGCAAAAGCACTTATCGGAATTCTTTGGGACTTGAAAACGTCAAGACCTCTATACACGATAAAAGCGTGTCCGCTCCTTATCGAACATAGAGGCCCTGAGATTGCCCACCAAACTGATAAGTGACGTCCACGCTATAAGCGCAGGCATTCACAACTATCGGTCGCTTGGATTTTAGAAATTTCTCAGGTTTCTATGTTCTCCTAATAACTGCTAATGTCTTTAATTTTAACCCTTAAGATTTGCGAGTAATGTACGCTTACACACTCTTCAACACACAATCGTAATCGTGTGATGCGGTTGCAAATTTACTACTTTTTCCCCATATCTGCAAAAAATCACTTCGTTTTTTTAGTTTAGAGTTTAAAGTTTTTATCAACAGTCGTTTTGGTCGTTTTTGTCGTTTTTGTCGTTTTTACATTTTCTGGCAACCTGTTGTTATTTCATCTTTTGGATTTGATAAAAACATAACATGCTAATGTAAAAAGCAAAGGAAGAGAGAGGGGGGAGATATAATATTAATATTATATGGGGGTGAGTAATAGATTTAATAATATATATATATGCGTATGCGTGCCCGCAACCCTAAAACGACAAAAACGACTTTTACGACTTTTACGACCGTACCTCAGAAGCCACCACAAAAAGACTAAATGTTAAAATCCACGCTAATTTTTCGTGAGAGAAAAATATGTCGTACCTTTGCATCAGAAATCAGCAAGCGCGCAGCTATTTCGTTTCAAGAGCATAAAAAATATTTTCATGCGCATAGAAAATTTTGAAGACTGAAGATTGAAGATTGTGGATAAGAAGAAGGATGCCATGAGAAATGTTAAATTATTAATCAATCAAAATTCAAAATTTTCAAAATCATGTCTATTAAAGTTAAAGCAATCGAGACTGATCTCAGTCATTTTTCCGACAAGGAAGGGAAGTCACTTGGCTATCGCTATGTGCTGAAGCCTGAGCTCTACAGCAAACTTTCCGAAAGCAAGGTTATTTCAGAGGCTGCTCTGCGTAGCGGTGTCTCTAAGGGTGTAATGTCTGCTTGTTGGGATGCAGCAGGTGAGGTAATCAAGGCATGGGCTACTGAAGGTCACTCTGTGGCAATCCCTGGACTCGGTACCATGCGTTTCGGACTCCGTTCTGAAAGCGTCGCTGATGTAAACGATGTGGCATCAAAGCTCATCACTTCTCGTCGTATCGTGTTCACTCCTTCTGTGGACCTGAAGCAGGAACTCAAGCAGACTTCTATCAACATCACTTGTTACGACAAGGACGGCAACATCATCAAGCGTGTCACTTCTGACGCTGGCGAGGTGGAAGACCCAGAGGAGGGCTCAGAGGGCTCTCAGAATACTCAGAATAATCAGAGTAATCAGAGTAATCAGAATACTCAGAATGAGCCCTCCGACCCTGAACCAAGCACTGGCGGCAACAACGGCGGCGGTGGTAACACCGGCGACGGTTGGGAAGAGGGATAAACGATTTCCCTAACTCTTTCCCCCTTCGGGGGGATTGAGTTGTGGGAAATAGTGTAGAGTGTAGAGTTTAAAGTGTAAAGTTTATAGGCAGTTAAAAGTTTAAAGTAGAAAGTTTAAAGTTATGAAAATAAATGGTTCTTTTAAATCGATACTTATTCGTATAGCGTATTGCATCCTTGCTGGTCTCGCTGGTGGTATCGGGGGTGCTCAGTTGTAATGAGAAAGAGTTTTTCCATAGTACAATATGCTTGCGCTTCAATAATGATGGTGGCGTACCAAGTACTTACCATAGCTGACGTGGCTAACGGACTACTCATGTATGTAGCGCAAGCTTTCCTACTCGCAGGTTCTATATTCGGACTGGACTACTACATTAAGAAAATCAAGGATGATTTTCAAAGTTAAGAGTTTAGAGTCAGTTGTGAGTGGAGAGTCAAAAATTAAAAGATAAAAGTTCGTAGGCTGCACATTTGCAGCCTACGTTTATTTTTGGGGCTTTAAAATTGGGGCTTTAAAATTGGGGCAAGCGGTAACGCTACCACGCTTTTTCGATTTCGGTGCCCTGATAATAGAACTTCAGGATATCGTCGTATGGTATTCCCTTGGCGCCCATGACGGCAGCGCCTATCTGACACAACCCTACTCCATGACCCCAGCCTTTGCCATTCAAAATAAAGTGGGCCGGCCAAGTTGTTGGCTGATGGCTGTTGGATGATGGATTATGGATGATGGATGATGGATGTGGAATGAGGGCGGAGAGCTGTCCCAACAGAGTGTCACTCTTATTTGTCGTCGCAACAGTGAAGGCGGAACTATAGAGACACGAACGTGACAGGGCCTTGCGGATGGCGAGCTCCTTACCAATGGTCTTCTCTGCCTTATCACCCACAATGCGCAGTGAGGAGATACGACCACTCTTACCACGCTCCAGAGCCTCAAGACTGAGGATGTGGCCAAAGTCGATACCGAGATTGTCCTGCAGTATGGATGCCAACTCTTCCTGTGTATAGGTGACGAGCCAGTCATGGAAGTCTAACGTCTCCTGATCATAATCCCTGAGTACCTCAGAGAGTATCTTCTTATCCTGGGTATTACAGTATGGGTCATGAATAGAACGCAGATATGGCTTCTTGATATTCTCCCAGCAGTATTGGAATTCCTCCGTAATACCGCCACAACACTTAGAATAGCGTGTATCGCATATCTCCCCCTGATAGGCCAACACCTGACCACACGTCTCACGCACTGCCTGTGCGACAGTAGGATTGACAAACGACGTGATGCCCTGATACCTCTGACAATGGTCATCGGCACACACATCATACAACTCATGTGTTGCAGGACGTGATGTCGCCATCAGCCACGAACGCGAGATAATGGCATGAGCCTTAAGGAGTTCGAGGGACGACGTAGCAGACATCTCGGAGGTGATAACACTCTCAATATACTTCTCTACCGGCAGCTCATTGATGGCTGTCACGCCATCCTTCTCCACCACGAAATGCAGGGTACCCACAAAGGTCTGCGTCTGCTGACGCTCCCAATGGAAGCCGATGCCTATCATCACATTCTCCAAGGAGAAGGTGCCTGGGTCACCAGCAGTAGTAGCATCACCAGCACCACTATTATTTTCTGCAGGCGTGAAGGTCAATTCCTTATATAATGTGCCATTCCATCGGATAGCTCCATCAACATACTCTGCTGTCTGCTGACCTGTTACGGTCTGTCCCTTAGCGATATAATCGCCATAAAGGGTGAAGTGTATCTCTATGGCGCGTACTATGCCCACCTTCACATTTGGCTGATGTGCCATACGGGTAATGGACGTAGCAGGCAGAGGTGCTTGGGTAGGTGTATGCACATCCTTTTTTATTCTCTCAGCGATATCCTCGGCTGTACGCATCGTGACGCTCACCTCCTGCAGGATGGCTGTTGCCTGCTCTGTCGTCATAGCATTAAAGTCCTCCTCACGAGGTGTGATTATCAGTCCCGCCATATCGAGGGCCCCTGGTGACACCATAGGATTAGGATATGCAGCAGGACGATGGTTGCTGCGTGGGAAGACGAGGGTGATATATTCACTGTCCTGCTTCCATGCAATGATATTCATCATCGGTTCGCCCTTACCAGTGTCCATAGCACGATAGAGTCGATGGAAGAAGGTCTCTTCTGTCTTGGCATTATTTGTAATAATAGCAAAGACAGGACATACATAGTCAGTAATAAGAGCCAGTTTCTCGCCTTCATCATTATCGAGAATCACCTGCATGGTATTCTTCAGGCGCTTCCACGCTGTCTGTATAGGCACGATGCCTGATGTGCCAGCCTGGAAATGCATGTGGTCAGGAGCAGAGGCCCCACAGAGAGGACCATTATAGAACACCATGATGCGAGAATAGCGACGCAGCAGCTGACGGATAGTGCCAAAATGCTTGTATATCGACTGTGGCTCATGCGACACCAGAGGTATGGTGAAGTGTTCCGGCAAGATAGGGAACGGATTGACGAGAAGCTCGTATGTGGCATCATTATCAATCTTTATCTGCTTTGAGAACTGTTCCTCAGGACGATTCTCCTTACACAGGAAGCAACGGCGTTTCATCAGTGCCGACTTCTCGATATTTGCGCCAGTAGAGACGATGCGTGCAGGGTTAAACTGCGCCTTCAGTTCGTCCAACTCCTTCACCTTCACATTTGCCAACTCTTCATAACGCTTACGGGTAGCATCCCACACCTCTAACTGACGATTATGGAAACGCTGCAGGGCATCGCCCACATTAACCTTCAGCAGCCCCTCATTAACCTGCTGACGGGCCTTTATCTCTATTGTGCGCAGGCGATCCTTATAAAGGTTATTGGCATTTACCTTCTCGATGCTGAGGGCAGCATCGCTGTTACCACTCCATCGGCGACACAGATAGAGCTCTTCAAAGATACGTCCAATCCTGAAGAAACGTGAGAAGGCAAGCCCTATAGCATAGTCTTCACCATAGCTGGTATTAGGGAAACCGATATGACGTATCAGCGGAGTAAAGAAGGCGCGTGGAGCACCCAGGCCATTGATACGCAAAGCATTATTAGGACCATTTTCATCTGTCCACTCCTTATGGTCTATGAGGCCAGGGGGAAGTGTTTCGAGATTAAAGTCGCAGATGCGATAGGAACCTATCATCATGGCAGCCTTCTGACGATAGAAAGCATCCACTATACGCTGGAGGGTCTTTGGGCTGGAATAGAGGTCATCACTATCCAGCTGAACAGCGAAACGTCCGCAGTAATCGGAGTGGATGGCTTCATTCCAACAGCCACCAATACCAAGGTCGGTACGCTCTGGGATGATATGTATCAGACGCTTGTCGCTTATGCTACCAAGGATAAATGGTGTCTGGTCTGTAGAATGGTTGTCAACAACGATGACATTGTAAGGAAACTTCGTCTCCTGAGAGAGGGCACTCTTCACTGCATCGGCAATGGTCTTCTCACGATTGAAGACAGGGATGATGACAGATGCCTCATATTCAAAATCCTGCTCGTTGAAGTCAACCTCCAGCAGTTTCGTAGTATCCACCTTAGCGCCTATGGTAGTAAGATGTATCGTTGCAGCCTGTTCCATCTCGATCTGCAGGCTGCGATTCTGAGGATTCACATAGTCAAATTGTTTTGCCCCACTGGCACGCGTATCACGCTCCTGCTCCGTATAAAGGAATTCATTCAGGTGGAAGAGTTCGCCACTACGCTGCAGGAACAGGCGGAAGGCATACCATGCAGCATAGGCATACTGCTGCTTTTGCTGTTTCATGAAAGAACGCAGCAGGCTGGAGCGTACCAGCACCAACTGTCCGAAGTCGAAGTCATCGCGAATAGAGCCCTCCTGATAATCAATAGCAGGACACTTGCGGATTTCTTTCTTGCCATCGATAGTTACCTCCTGGTATCTGTCGGCATAGACAAGCACAGATGCTGTCTCACGCATAACACGCTGCATGCGAGCCAAGGCATTCTGACCAAGGACATAGGGAGTAGGTTTTAGTGACAACAGTACAAACTCAGTCTTTATCTGCTCCGCTATTGCAGCCATCTGTTCTGAAGAGACAATCCCAGGGCTGCTGGGGCAAAGGGTAAAAACATCAATATTAACCATGTTTTTGATAAAATTTTCACGTTCGAGCAAAGAAATACATTCCTTTTCTTCTCACTTAATCAAACTTTTCGAATATGTAGGGTTACCAAAGAACTAATGAATCCGATTATAACGACTGTCACGAAGACGCCCAATACATCTGTATAATGTACGCTGACAGGATAGGCATCAACGATGAAAGAGCCATCGGCATCGCCAAGACTCACTATGCCATATTGCTGTTGCAACAAGCACAGGAGCAAGCCCAATATCACACCAAGGATAGCACCAAGGATGCTTATTGCCCATCCCTCGAAGAGGAAAACATTCCTTATGAGACTCTCACGTGCTCCTAAGGCACGCAGCGTCTGGGCATCGGCCCTCTTATCGATGATGAGCATCGACAAAGAACCAATGATATTAAAGCAAGCAACAATAAGAATAAAGGTGAGGAAGATGTAGGCAATCAATTTCTCCACCTTCATAATATTAAACGTTTCTGACTGCTGCTCATACCTGTCCAACACCTTGAAGTCCTTGCCACATATTCCCTCAATCCTCTTTTTCACGTCAGGAATATACAAATCGGGCTTCAGCTTCAGTTCCAATGACGTTATCTCGCCATCGCACTGGAACAACATCCTGGCAAAGCGCAGGGAGGTAACGATATAGTTTTTGTCATATCGAGCCTGCTGCACGCAGAATACCACACCAGGGGATATCAAGGAATCGACGACAAAGCCATCGAGGGGATTCATCAAATCCAACTGCCCCACCCTATTTGGAGCATAGATATAAAGGAACCCCTGATAGCGAGCCGGCATGTGTAAGGTCTGAGCGAGGCGCAAGCCAGGAGTGCCATATTCCAAGTCAGCAGCATGAAGGGCAAAGTTTCCGTCACCATAGCAGATATCATTAATATGCGTCAGCTTGGTGAAGGAATCATCCACACCCTTTATATACACCATAGCCTGCTGGTCACCATAGAGTGCCAGAGCCTGTTCTTCGACACATTCAGTAGCAACGGCCACCTCATCGAGACTTTTTATCTCAACAAGTTTCGGATTGTCAGCAGAACACGTCTTGCCCATAGCAGGAACAATCTTCAGCTGTGGGTCAAAACTGGTAAAAAAGGTAGCTACTAAATCAGAGAAGCCATTGAAGACACTTAATACGACCACAAGTGCCGTTGTTGCTACCATAACGCCCACTACACTGATAGCCGATATCACATTTATCACGTTTGTGCTCTTCTTAGAGAACAGATATCGGAGAGCTATATATAATGATGTGTGTAGTGAAGAGGTTGACTGGCGCATGGTGTTTCTTTACTTCTGCAACAACTCGTCTATACGTTCGATATAATCAAGACTATCATCAATGAAGAAGCGTAATTCAGGAATTATACGCAACTGGTTACGAACCCTTGTTCCCAACTCATAGCGTACTTGTGAAGTGTTTCGTTGGATATTCTGCAGCAATTCCTCACTCTTCTCAGAAGGGAAGATGGACAGATATGCCGTACAGATGCTTAAGTCTGGGGAGACCCTCACACGAGTAACACTAACCATCACGCCCTTCATGGCACGTGTCTGGCTTTGGAAGATAAGGCTCAACTCTTTCTGCAGGAGCCTACATATTCTGTTTTGTCGTGTTTCTTGCATAATTATAAAAAGTCAAAGGTCAAAGGTCTAAGGTCTAAGGCCAAAGGTCAAAGGTCTAAGGTCAAAGGTCAAAGGTTTTGGAAAGCTGTAAAAATTTTATTTGCTATCTCTTCCATCTCGTTTGCTGGCAATGACAGCTTTTCCCTGCGGAAATCCATATCACCCTCTGTGTCCATTGGCATCAGGTGGATATGAGCATGTGCTACTTCCAAGCCAAAGACACTCATGCCAACCTTCTTACAAGGGAACGCCTCCTTGATAGCCTTTGCCACCTTCTTGGCGAACACGAAATAACGGGCTATCTCATCATCTTCCATATCAAAGAGATAATCAACCTCTCGACGTGGGATTACGAGGACATGAGCCTTTACTACAGGACTAATATCAAGAAACGCGTAGAATTCTTCATTCTCTGCACACTTATAACTGGGAATCTCACCAGCAGCAATTTTTGAGAAAATATCCATTGTTTTAGTTTAGAGTTTAGAGTTTAGAGTTTAAAGGTCTTTAACCGATAACCGTTAAGGGTCAATAACTAATATTCTCAATTTTAAGTTTCAGAATACCGTTTGGTACTTTTACTTCTACTTCGTCACCTACTTTGTGGTTGAGCAATGCCTGTGCGATAGGTGTTTCGATAGAGATCTTTCCCTCTCGAAGATTAGCCTCATTAGCACTTACTATAGTATAAGACATCTTTGCCTTATTACCAAGGTTTGTCATTTCGACCTTGCTGAGCAGCTGCACAGCATCAGTAGAAAGACGACTCTTATCCACAATCTTAGCATCTGCTATCTGAGTTTTCAACGCATTTATTCTGATAGCCAGATTAGCCTGTGCCTCTTTAGCAGCATCATACTCTGAATTCTCCGACAAATCGCCCTTGTCACGCGCTTCTGCAATAGCAGCACTTGCCTTAGGCATCTCTACCGCCTCAAGACGGTGAAGTTCGGCTACCATATTTTCGTAGCCCTCTTTTGACATGTAAGCCATATTTTATCTGTATTTATACAAAAAAACAACAACCCCGAGTAAGCTCAGAGTCGCATATACTTTCATTAAAATTTCGGTACAAAGGTATAAAAAGTTCTTATTATGTCCCATATTATCGTTAATTTTTATATTTTTTTAGTAAAAAAACACGAAAAAGGAAGGCTTCCTATCTTGCTCTCACCTTTTTTTTATATCTTTGCACACGATTTGAATATTTACGCGTAAGACATATGTACACAACTATCACTGCCGCAGAAGCGGCTTCACTTATCAAGAATGGCGACTCAATAGGCCTGTCAGGATTTACCCCTGCAGGAGCGCCAAAGGCAACAACAAAGGAGTTAGCAAAGCTTGCCCAAGCTGAACACGAGAAGGGCAATCCTTTCAAAATCAACCTGTTCACAGGAGCATCAACAGGACAGAGTACTGATGGTGACTTGGCATTGGCCAACGCTATCGACTTCCGTGCCCCTTACACCACGAATCCAGACTTCCGTGCCTCTGTAAACAAAAACGAAATCCGTTACAACGACCTGCACCTCAGCCACATGGCACAGGAGCTGCGCTATGGTTTCTATGGTCCGCTGAACTGGGGTATCATAGAGGTTTGTAAGATTGAAGACGCCGGGGACAAATACAATGTTTCCCTCACTGCTGCAGGAGGTATCTCCCCTACTGTTGCAATGATGGCAGAAAAAATCATTTTAGAGCTCAACAGTTTCCACAACGAAGGTGCTGGACAGCTACACGACATTTTCGAGCCACAGAATCCCCCTTACCGTCAGCCATATATGATTACATCGGTTAGAGACAGGATAGGAAAGCCATATCTGTCTATTCCGAAGTCTAAGGTTGTCGGCGTCATAGAGTGTAACATACCTGATGAGGCACGTGCCTTCAAGGGAACAGACCCTATCACAGACCAGATTGGTGCTAACGTAGCACATTTCCTGTTAGGTGACATGAAGCGTGGCATTATCCCTCCAGAGTTTCTGCCATTGCAAAGTGGTGTAGGTTCAACAGCCAACGCTATTCTCGCAGCTCTCGGCAAGGACAAGAGCGTACCAGACTTCAATATCTATACAGAAGTATTCCAGAACGCCATCGTTGACATGATGCTGTCAGGACGTGTGAAGGACGCATCAACATGTTCTCTTACCGTTGACAACGAATGTCTGATGAAGGTATATGACAATCTCGACCTGTTCTCAAAGCATCTCGTAATCCGTCAGTCAGAGATAAGCAACTCTCCAGAGGTAATACGCCGACTTGGTGTCATTGCCATCAACACTGCTATCGAAGTTGATATATATGGCAATGCAAACTCCACACATATCAGCGGTACAAAGATGATGAACGGTATTGGCGGTTCAGGCGACTTCGAACGCAATGCATATATCTCTATTTTCACCTGCGCTTCTACAGCAAAGGGCGGTTTGATATCATCTATCGTGCCTATGGTAAGCCATCAGGATCACTCTGAGCATGATGTTAATGTCATCATCACAGAGCAGGGTATTGCAGACTTACGTGGCAAGGCTCCAATAGAACGCGCCCAGTTGATAATAGAGAACTGCGCACATCCCGACTATCGTCCTATCCTGCGTGAATACGTTAAGATAGCAACTGGTGGACAGACACACCACAACCTGCCATGTGCTTTTGCTATGCATGACACACTCCGCAGAAAAGGTGATATGCATCTGACAGATTTCTCTGAATATATCAAAGAATAACTACCAAAATTTATTACTACTATGGCAAACTTATCAAATTTCTCCCTCGAAGGGAAAAACGCTTGGATTACAGGCGCATCGTACGGAATTGGTTTCAACATCGCTAAGGCATTTGTTGCCGCTGGTGCTAACATGATTGTTTTCAACGACATCAATGAGGCAGCACTACAGCGTGGACTTGACAACTATAAGGAAGCAGGCATAACAAATGTAAAGGGTTATGTTTGTGACGTTACTGACGAAGAAGGTATAAAGAAACTTGTAGATACCATCCACAAGGAAGTTGGTCAGATTGACATCCTCGTAAACAATGCAGGTATCATCAAGCGTATTCCTATGCACGAAATGAAGCGTGCAGAGTTCCAGCAGGTTATAGACATTGACCTTGTTGCGCCATACATCTGTTCTGCAGCAGTATTGCCTGAAATGATGGAGCGTAAGGAAGGAAAAATCATCAATATCTGCTCTATGATGTCAGAACTGGGTCGTGAGACAGTATCTGCCTATGCAGCTGCCAAGGGTGGTCTGAAGATGCTCACACGAAACATCTGCTCAGAGTATGGCGAGTACAACATCCAGTGCAACGGCATTGGCCCTGGTTACATCGCTACTCCACAGACAGCACCACTGCGTGAGAGACAGCCAGACGGCAGCCGTCATCCTTTTGACAGCTTCATCTGTGCAAAGACTCCAGCAGGACGTTGGCTCGACCCATCAGAGTTGGGTGGACCAGCAGTATTCCTCGCATCTCATGCTTCTGATGCAGTGAATGGACACGTATTATATGTTGATGGCGGTATCCTTGCATACATCGGAAAGCAGCCATCTTAAAAACAAATCTTAATTTACAATTCTTTTGTACAGATTTAAAAACATAACCATAATGTTGTCAGCAGCGCTGATGCTGCTGACAGCATCGTGTAAGTCAAGTGACGAAGGTATAACGCCAAGTGACCAGGTAGGTATCACAGCTGCTACATTTGGATCACTTCGCAGGCAGAATACTACAGGTAATTCGTATTCTACCTTTGTGCCTTCATCAGCGACCTACCCTATCTTCATAGACCACATAAAGGGCGAGATATACAATCCGGACTCATTGCCAGTACGTACAATTCCGTCCAAGATACTTCTTAACCTGTCTTTCAAGAACAACTCCACTGGAGTTCTTGAGACATTGGAGAAAAAGGACTCTTTTGCGAGAACATATTACGCTACAGACACGCTTGATTTCTCCAAGCCACGTAAGATAAGAGTAACATCATCCGACAAAGCACATTCGAAGGATTACACAATTGATATAAGAATACATAAGGTTGGTGTTGATTCCCTGAAATGGACTCGTCTGAGTGATTGCAATGCCATAAAAGGAAAGAAGCTAATTACTCTGAAAGCACTTTCCTGCGATGATGCGTTCTATGTCCTGGCAGCAGATATTACTGGTGTAGCTACTGATATATATTGCGGAGTACAGGTATTAAAGACAACAGACGGAAATACCTGGAGCATAGAATATAACCCTGCACCAAAAAAGATTACTGTACCATTTGAGCAGTATAAGATACCTACGATGGCAGTTTATAGGAATAAACTATATCTGCTTCATGACGGTATGTTGATTTGTTCTGATGATTGGACCACCCAAAAACCTTGCAACCTGAGAGCCATCCTTGGAGGTTTTCTGGACTATTTCTATGGAGTGAATGACCAAAAGAAGATAGAAGTAGCAACAGGAGGAGACCCTATGACAGCATCATTTATTCCAGACGATATGGAAGAGATGCAATATGTTGTTGGTGACAGTCTCCCTTATAACGACTATAACTTCATTGCAACAAACCTGCTTACAGATCCATCAATGGGTCGTGCCATCATATTGGCAAACAAGCAGAATGATGCAACAAACATCAAAGCTCCAAACGTTGATAAGGCTGTAATATGGAGTAAAATCATAGATGATGTCCCGCAGGACTGGTGTCTCATGACTCCTGCATGGAACAATCACTATAAAGTATTGCCTCGTATGCCATATCTGTCTGCCACATCATATGCAGACGGAATAATTGCCACAGGAGGTAAACCAAACGTTCGAAAGCTCTACTACTCTAATGATTGGGGAACCACTTGGGTAACAAAAAGTTCTATAAATATTCCATCAGGACTTCAAAGCACTGATCAAGTGGCAATTGGAGCCGACTACACCTATATATACCTTATAGGAGGTGAGACAGGAGAAGTTTGGAGAGGTCAGAAGATTTATTAAAAACAAGAATAAAGATGCGCATATATATCCTTTTTATAACAATGTTATTACCATTCACCGTCTTTGCCCAAGAAGATGTTGAATATCGTATGGATATTGGCGCAGGTGTGGGAGCGACAACATATTATGGTGATTTCAACGCCTCACCCACCAAAAACATTCAGCCTGCGGGTGCCATCGTCTTTCGTGATGTCTTAAATCCACATATGGCTATAAGGCTTTCCGCTATGTACACAAAGATAAAAGGTTCATACGAACCAAGCAAGACCTATTATCCGAATGTAAACACCTATACATTCAATAACACTCTTGCAGACCTTAGTGCTACATATGAATACAATTTCTGGCCTTATGGAACAGGAAAGGACTATCGAGGTGCTAAGCGTCTGACACCATTTATCTCTATCGGCATAGGCGCAACACTCGCAAAAATTAAGGCTGACGAGGCGATGAAAATCGAAAAAAAGAATATTTTCACAGCCAACGTGCCTATTGGCGTAGGTGTGAAATATCGCTATAAAGACAGATACAACTTTTCATTGGATTGGCAGATGCATTTCTCCTTGTCTGATGAACTCGATGGTATAAAAGACCCATATGGTATCAGCAGCAAGGGATTGTTTAAGAACACCGACTGCTACAGTACCTTAACACTTGCTTTTACTTACTCATTTTTCGAAAGATGCAGAACATGTCACAAAGAATGAATATACCTGAGCATATAGCTATTATCATGGATGGTAATGGCAGATGGGCCGAGCAGCATGGGAAGCCACGCAATTATGGTCATTCTGCTGGCGTTGATTCCCTACGTAAGATAACCGCCGAATGTGCTCGAATAGGAGTAAAATATCTCACAGTATATGCTTTCTCTACAGAGAACTGGAATCGTCCACCAGAAGAGGTAAGACTATTGATGGAACTGGTTATTTCGTCATTAGATAATTCCCTCTTCGATGATAATGATATACGATTCCGCTGCATAGGTGACAGGAAGCGCCTTCCAAAGGACGTACAAGACACCCTTTCGGGTCTTGAAGAGCGTACGAAAGAATATAAGAGGATGACGATTACTGTAGCCCTCAGCTATTCTTCACGCTGGGAATTGACTGACTGCATGCAGAAAATAGCTGCTCAAGTAGAAGCAGGCACTTTAAAAGCCAGCGATATCACAGAGCAGACAATCGTAGATAATATGAATAGTGGCTATCAGCCAGACCCTGACCTCTTGATAAGAACAGGAGGCGATATTCGTATCTCAAACTACATGCTTTGGCAGATAGCATATTCCGAATTATACTTCACGCCAATATATTGGCCTGATTTCAACGAAGACGAACTTCATAAAGCCATAGAATATTTCAACACCAAGCAACGTCGTTTCGGCAAGACTGAAGAACAGGTAGAGAAAGGTCTATAGCATCAATATACAATAGTTAATAATTAGTGTCCGTGTTTAGAAACAGATTTTTCTTCACATTCATATATCTCTTTATTTCATCCTTAGCCATAATTGGCCAGGAAAAGATAATCAATCCTGACATTTCCTATGTCGGCTCCGTAAAGAAATACACGATAGCCCACATAGCTGTCAGTGGTGTTGATGAATATGAAGATTTTATGCTCACAGGTATATCCGGCCTTTCGGTTGGTCAGGAGATTAGCGTGCCAGGAAACGAAATAACAGAAGCAGTAAAGCACTACTGGAAACACGGATTATTCTCAGAAGTTAAAATCGCTGCCGATTCTATTGTTTTAGATTCCATATACTTACATTTTTATCTGCGCACGCGCCCTCGCGTTAGTACGATAAACTATATCGGTATTAAGAAGAAAAGCGAGCGAGAAGACATGGAAGCAAAGCTTGGACTTCTGAAAGGGTCTCAGATAACCCCAAATATGATATCCAGAGCTAAGTACCTTGCAGAAAGATATTATGCAGATAAAGGCTTCAAGAATTGTGAAGTAACAATACGTCAACGCGATGATGTGGCAGAAAAGAATCATGTCATTCTTGATGTTGAGATAGACAGGAAACTAAAGACAAAGATTCATCGCATCTACATTGATGGCAACGAACAAATAAAAACAAAAAAGTTAAAAGGTAAACTCTTTGGTGGTGGAGCTCTGAAGAAGCTTCATGAGGTCAATACTCTTCGTGGTTTCCTGAAGTCCAAAAAATTCAAGCCAGAGAAATACGAAGAGGATAAGAATAACCTTATTGATTATTATAACGAGTATGGTTATCGTGATGCGAAATTAGTAAAAGACAGCATTTCCACATACGATGATAGGCATGTTGACATACACTTTAGCATTTACGAAGGACGGAAATATTATCTCCGCAATGTTACATGGGTAGGCAATACTGTCTATAAGACTGATTACCTGCAGACAGTTTTTGGAATGAAAAAAGGCGATGTCTATAACCAAAAACTTATGAACAAACGTCTGAAAGATGATGACGATGCGGTAGGAAACCTTTATTGGAATAATGGTTACCTGTTCTATAAACTTGACCCTACCGAGATAAACATTGTAGGCGATTCCATAGACCTTGAAATGCGTATACAAGAAGGTCCGCAAGCACATATCTCTCATGTTCGTATAACAGGTAACAATCGCCTGTACGAGAAAGTTGTGCGTCGTGAACTACGCACCAAGCCTGGCGACCTGTTCTCTAAAGATGCTTTGATGCGTTCTGCACGTGAAATAGCATCTATGGGACATTTCGATCAAGAAAAAGTAAATCCAGATGTACGTCCTAACTACGAAGATGGAACTGTTGATATCAACTGGGATTTGGAACAGAAGTCTAATGACCAAGTCGAATTCTCTTTGGGTTGGGGACAGACAGGTGTCATCGGACGCATAGGATTGAAATTGAACAACTTCTCTATGGCAAACCTCTTCAACAGAAAAAAGGAGCATCGTGGCATACTACCTGTTGGAGATGGTGAGACACTGTCTCTTGGTGCCCAAACGAATGGTCGTTACTATCAGGCATACAACATATCATACGGAACATCTTGGTTTGGTGGCAAACGTCCTATTATGTTCAATGTTGGTGTCTTCTACTCTAAACAGACAGATGTAAGTAGCAGTTACTATAACTCCAACTGGCAGAATTCTTATTATAACTACATTGGAGGAATAGGAAACTACTCTACTTATAATAACTATGAAAATTACTACGACCCAGATAAGTATGTACAGTTGTTAGGTGGTTCGATTGGTTGGGGAAAGCGTTTGCGCTGGCCTGACGATTATTTCCATCTTTCTTTGAACATTGGCTATACACGCTACATGCTGAAGAACTGGAATTACTTCCTTGTCACAAATGGTAATTGTAACAACATAAACTTTGGAATAACTCTGGCACGTACATCTACAGACAATCAGTTATTCCCACGTCATGGCTCAGACTTTGAACTTACCGTTACCGCTACTCCACCATGGAGCGTTTTTGATGGTAAAGACTATTCAAAACTTGCCAACAACCCTCTTGACTCGCGCTATCAAAGCCAACTGCAAGAGAAGCATCGTTGGATTGAGTATCACAAATGGAAGTTTAAGAGTCGTACATACACAGCACTCACAAGCGGACAGAAATGTTTCGTTCTCATGACGCGTGCAGAATTTGGTATCTTAGGATACTATAACAAGCATAAGAAGTCACCATTCGAAACATATTACATGGGTGGTGATGGTATGTCAGGCTATTCAAGTAGCTATGCTACAGAGACTATTGGCTTGCGTGGTTACGAGAATGGTTCTCTCACCCCATCTGGATACTCTGGCTATGCATATGACCGTTTCTCAGTAGAATTGCGTTATCCGTTCTTACTTGGAAATACCACAATATACGGATTGACATTCCTTGAAGCTGGTAATGCATGGGCAAACACTAGAGACTTCAATCCATTTGACATGAAACGCTCTGCTGGTGCAGGTGTCCGTATCTTCCTTCCGATGGTGGGACTTATGGGTATTGACTGGGCTTATGGTTTCGACAATGTATTTGGCAAAAAGGGAGGTAGCAACTTCCACTTCATACTTGGACAAGAATTTTAAACCACAAAACAGAAATCACTATGAAAAAGATTCTCGTATTTTTCTCGTTTATGTTGTTCGCAACATGTGCAATGGCGCAAAAGTATGCTCTCATAGACATGGAATACATTCTTAAAAACATACCAGCCTACGAGCGCGCTAATGAACAGCTTAATCAGGTTAGCAAGCGATGGCAAGCAGAAGTAGAAGCACTAAACACAGAGGCCTCTACCATGTATAAAAATTATCAGAACGAGGTCGTATTCCTTTCTCAAGATCAGAAACAGAAAAAGCAGGAAGCTATCATGCAGAAAGAAAAAGAGGCTGCAGATTTGAAGAAGAAGTATTTCGGTCCTGACGGAGAATTATTCAAAAAACGCGAATCCCTGATGGCTCCGATACAGGATGAGATATACAATTCCGTAAAAGAGGTGGCAGAACTTCGTGGATACCAAATGGTTCTTGACAGAGCTTCAGATGGAGCAGGTATAATATTTGCTTCCCCTAGAATAGACATTTCTAACGAGGTCCTACAAAAACTTGGCTATTAAATTGATAAATAAACTATAGTATAAAATAATAAAGTAAAAATTGTAAATGAAAAAGATTATTATCGCACTCATCGCAGTGCTTGGTGTAGCAGTAAATGCTAACGCACAGAAATTCGGACATGTTGATACTCAGTCTATAATGCAGAGTCTCCCAGAAGTAACTAAAGCTAATGGTGAACTTCAGGCTACAGCACAGCAGTATGAGAATGAATTGAAGACTATGCAAGAAGAAATTCAGCGTAAGGCAGACGAGTTTGACAAGAAGAAGTCAACAATGAATGCCACAGACCAACAGGCTGCTGAGCAGGAGTTGCATACTCTTTACAACAAACTGCAAGAGACATATCAGCAAAACCAGCAGAATATCCAGAAGAAGCAAGAAGAACTGATGGCTCCAATCAACCAAAAGATTATGAAGGCTATTGAGAACGTTGGCAAGGCTGGTAACTACACCTATATCGTACCAGCAGGTTCTTTCCCTTACATTGGTGCTACTTCTACAGATGTTACTGCAGCAGTCAAGGCTGAAATTAATAAGATTAAATAATGAGGAAATTCATAATAATGGCGCTATGCTTCGCTTGTTGTTCCACAATCATGGCACAACAAGCGAAGATTGGTTTTTTCTCTATGCAAGACTTGCTTAATACTGATGTTAAATATCAGGAAGCAATTGCCAATGCTCAAGTCCTGAAACAGCAATATGCTAATGAGCAAAGGATAGCTGAACAGGATTTCAAGGAGAAATATGAGCTATTCCTTGAGCAGCAAGGTGACCTTGCCAAATCAATACGTGCAAAAAGGCAAAGCGACTTGCAGGCTCTTCTTGAGCGTACTGAGAACTTCAGGAAGGAAACACAGCAACTTATCAAGAAGTCTGAAGAAGAAGCTATTTCTGCAGCTAAGATACGGATATCTGAAGCTATACAGAAAGTTGCTGAACAAGGAGAGTACCTTATCATTGTGAATAGTGATAGCGAAACATGTCCCTACATAAATCCTAACTACTCAGAGGATCTTACAGAGAAGATATCCTCTATTTTGTCTAACCCACAACAGCAAACTCCATCAGCAGAACTTCGTTAATATATGATTGGCGTTTTTGACTCTGGTTACGGAGGTCTTACTATCCTAAAACAATTGCGAGAGACCCTTCCCGAGTATGATTTCATATATCTCGGCGATAATGCTAGGGCACCATATGGTCCTAGGTCATTTGATGTAGTATATGAATTTACGAGACAGGCCGTTATGAAACTATTCTCTCTTGGTTGTCATCTCGTGATTTTAGCATGTAATACAGCCTCAGCCAAAGCATTGCGCACAATACAGCAAGAAGATCTGAAGAAAAAATATCACCTGCCATCGAGCGATGATACAATGACATTAGAGGAGCAGGGATACAGAGTCTTAGGAGTCATACGCCCTACTGTAGAGATTATAGGCGACCTTACAAAAACACGCCATATCGGCATTGTGGCAACAGAAGGAACAATACGTTCTGAAAGTTATAATCTTGAAATAGAGAAACTTTACCCAGACATTATTGTTACTGGTCAAGCTTGTCCTTTATGGGCAGCCATAGTTGAAGCAGGAGAGGCAGACAGTTTAGGTGCAGAATATTTTGTAAAAAAGAGAATCAACCAATTGCTTATGAAAGATCCGCTCATCGATACAATCATACTTGGATGTACACACTATCCTCTACTTAAGAACGCTTTGAACAAAGCTGTTCCAAAGAATATAAACCTTATATCACAAGGAGAATATGTGGCAGAATCATTGAAAGATTATCTACACCGGCATCCAGAAATGGATAAAAAATGTTCCAAAGGAGGAACAATACAATACTACACTACAGAATCAGAGGAACGTTTTAAAGAAATCGGCAAGAACTTCCTGCACAATGACATTATCGTTAACCATATAAAACTACAATAATGAAACTAACTATATCTCTACTTGCCTATCTTCTCATTCCTTTTTCATTACTATCTGCAAAAGATTATAATGTAAAAGACTATGGTGCCGTTGCTGATGGCAAGACATTAACAAATGAAGCCTTCAACAAAGCCCTTGAAGCAGCATCCAACAATGGAGGTGGTCGCATCATTGTTCCTGCAGGAGAATATCTCTGTGGTTCAATACGCATGAAAAGCAATACCGAACTTCATTTTGAAGATGGTGCCAAGATTATTGCCGCCCCAGAGAAATATCAAGCCTATGACCAACGAGAGCAATGGGACGGACCACAATATCAAGACGGAGGGCATACATTCTTTCACAATTCATTGATATGGGCAGATGGAGAGAAGAATATTTCTATTACAGGCAAGGGATTTATTGATGGAGTTGGATTGACCAAGAAGGATAAAGAGAAAGCCGGTATCGTTGAAGGAGGAGGAGTGGATACTGGAGATAAATCCATAGCCTTCAAACTATGCCAAAATGTAAAGATAAAAGATATTACAATATATCGTGGAGGTCACTTCGCAATCATTGTCACAGGCTGCAAGAAGACATTGATTGATGGCGTTACGATTGACACTAACCGTGATGGTGTTGACATTGATTGTTGTAAAGATCTTATCATACAAAACAGCATCGTCAACACTTCACATGATGACGCCATTGTACTGAAGAGTTCCTATGCCCTGAAAAAAGTTGTTCCATGCGAAAATGTTACTGTAAAGAATTGTACAGTAACGGGATATAAATGTGGTACATATCTTGATGGTACGAAAGTTCCAGAGCCTGTTAACTGGGTCTGCGGACGTATAAAACTTGGAACAGAAAGCAATGGAGGTTATCGCAACATATACATCAAAGATTGCAAAGGCGAATATTCTAGTGGATTAGCCTTTGAATCTGTTGACCAAGGGCTGATGGAAAATATCTATGTTGATGGTGTCACTATCAATCACACGCACCACTATCCTATCTACATTACTACTGGTTGTCGCAATCGAGGTCCCAAAGAACGCACAGACGTCTCTACAGGTCGTAACATCTTTATTAAAAATGTAACCTGTCTGCATGCTGATTCTATTGCAGGTATCATAATAACAGGAATGCCTGGTACACCACTCGAAAACATATCTTTGAAGAATATCACAGTACAATATGCTGGTGGTGGCAAGGCCGAATATGCCGATAAAGATTATCGTGAGCAGGGAACCAATTATCCAGAGCCAAAGTTTGCTGGTTTCACCCCATCTTATGGCGTTTTTGCTCGTCATGTACGAGGACTTAAGCTCACCAACCTGAACTTCTCCGTTGAAAAACCGGAAGGACGTCCGATGCTTAAATTCATTGATGTTGAGGATGTAGAAATAAAAAATGTAAATGGTCCGAATAAATGATTACAACAAAATAACAATTCAAAACTAATGCAAGATACAAAATCATATGCCGTACGATGTTTCCAAGATGAAGCACAAGCCATCCTGGATCTCATACCACGCCTTGACGACAATTTTACAAAGGCAGTAGAAATGATTTTCAACTGCAAAGGAAAAGTTATTGTAACAGGTGTCGGTAAGAGCGGACATGTGGGTGAGAAGATGGCATCTACACTTGCATCTTTAGGAACTCCATCATTTTTTCTGAATCCTCTTGACGCCTTTCATGGTGATTTGGGAATGATATCAGAAGGAGATGTTGTCATCTCTATTAGTTATAGCGGATATACTGACGAGCTACTACGTTTTATTCCGTTACTGATGGAACGTAATATCCCCATCATCGGTATTACAGGCAATAAGAACTCCTTGTTGGCACAATATTCTTCATGTTATCTGGATATACATGTTGATCATGAAGCCGACCCATTAAACCTTGCCCCAACATCATCAACAATGGCGACGATGGCTATGGGAGATGCTTTAGCTTGCGCACTGGTAAAAATGCGTGACTTTAAAGCCAATGATTTCGCACAGTTCCATCCTGGAGGCTCACTCGGCAAACGTCTGCTTTCTCATGCACGGGATTATATGGTAAAAGACAATCTGCCTATAGTGACTCCAGACACGAAGGTCTTTGATGCCATCATCACAGCCAGCAATGGCAAGCTAGGTTTGGCAATTGTAATTGATAATAGCAATTCTAACAATGGCAACGGAGTACTCGTCGGAATTATTACTGACGGTGATGTACGTCGTGCCGTACAAAAATATCAAAACAAGATGTTTGAGCTTACAGTTAAGGATATTATGACTCCAAATCCGAAGACAGTTCGCCCAGAGACTACGCTTAACGAAGTTGACAAAATTCTAAGGAAATACAATATTCACGCCCTTGTAGTAACAAATAAGGATGGTGAAGTAATCGGAGTCATTGATTCCTTCAGAGTTTTTTAATATCTAAACTGCAAAACATTTTATAATGCACAAGAATATCGCAATAATAATTGCAGGTGGTAGCGGAAACCGCATGGGACAGGACATCCCAAAGCAGTTCATCAATGTCTATGACAAACCAGTATTAATATATACGTTGGAAGGTTTTCAACGGCATCCCATGATTGATGCCATAGAAGTTGTCTGTATAGAAGGTTGGGAAAAAGTATTGCAAGCATATGCCAATCAATTTAATATTTCCAAACTGCAATGGATAACCAAGGGAGGATGTTCTGCTCAGGAAAGTATCCGTAACGGAGTGTACAATCTTGAAGGCAAGGTTAATGACGATGATATCATTATTATCCATGATGGTATACGACCGATGATTGATGACAGTGTTTTGACTGATGTTATTAATAAAGCTGAAGAATATGGCAATGCTGTGACATCCATGCCTTACAATGAACAAATCTTTGTTGTTGACAAGGATGACGAAAATACTACTACACAGTTTATTCCCCGTGAGACCCTCCGAAGAGTCTCCACCCCTCAGGCATACCGCTACGATCTACTCAACACGAAATACCATGAGGCCTATGCAAAGAACATCGGAATACATGGTTCACATTATGCAAATACTATGATGGTAGAATTGGGCATAAAACTCTATTTTGCCAAAGGTTCTGACAAGAACATTAAACTCACTACAAAAGATGATTTAGAATTGTTCAAAGGCTACATGACAAAAGAAGAGGACAAATGGTTGAAATAACACACCCACTATATCAAGAAGACATACGAAATATTCTCTCCATCAAAGGTATTGAACTCCTACAGAATAAAAGTTTTCTCATAACTGGAGGTACTGGCATGGTGGGAACAATGCTAATTGATGCTTTGCTTTCATTAGAGGGAGTAAGAATAATTGCTGTAGGGAGGGATAGGCAAAAGATAAAAGAACGTTGGCTACAACTTCCTGGATTTTCTTTTCTTGAACATGATGTGTGTAATCCTTTCTCAGAGAAATTGAAAGTAGATTATATTCTTCCAATGGCAAGCAACACACACCCTATGGCATATTCACAATATCCCATTGAAACCATAATGGTAAACATCAAAGGTTGTGAACATGCATTAAATCTTGCCGATAAAACTGGAGCTACAGTAGTAATGACTTCCACTAATGAAGTATATGGAAATGCCATAAACAACGAAGATTTTTATGAAAACAGTAATGGTGTTTTAAATCTCTGTAATGCCCGTTCTTGTTATAATGAGTCCAAAAGGACCTGTGAGGCGATGTGTCAAAGTTACAAAGAAGAGCATGGCACGAAAGTGAAAATTGCCCGTCTATGCCGCATCTTCGGTCCAACAATGCTTATGAGTGACAGTAAAGCCTCATCACAATTCATAAAGAAAGCTCTTGCTGGAGAAGATATCATCCTCAAAAGTGAAGGTAACCAATATTTCTCATATACTTATGTTGCAGATGCTGTCATAGGGTTACTCATTGTACTTCTTAACGGTGAGTATGGAGTTCCCTACAATGTAAGCAGCAATAAGACAAACATACGTCTCAAGGATTTTGCACAAATATGTGCAGAAGCTTGTAACCGAAAGGTTATTTTCGACTTACCCTCAGACGCAGAAAACAAAGGCTATTCTTTGGCACAGAGAGCTATTCTCAACAATGACCGTATTAAAGCTATCGGATTTCAACCTAAGTATGAAATGCACGATGCCATACTAAGAACTATTAAGATATTGAACAATGAATAACAGGTAACGATGAGATAATGAACCAGAACCTCAATAAATATATGCAAGAGCATCTTGCAGCCATACAGCAGAAAGAACTTTCCATTTTGTGTGCGATACATGACATCTGTGAGAGAAACAATATCGACTATTGGCTCGATGGTGGCACTTGCTTAGGTGCTGTCAGGCACGGGGGCTTCATACCATGGGACGATGACATTGACATCGCCATACGCGAGGAAGACCTGCCACGCTTTGCAGAAGCCGCAAAGCGCGAACTGCCAGATGGTCTGTTCCTACAGACAAAAGAGACCGACCCTACATTCCCACACCCGATGATGAAGATAAGGGATAAGAACTCCTTGTTGGTGGAGTTTAACGATGACTTCACCAAGGACTACCAGAAGGGGCTCTTCGTCGACATTTTCCCCATGACATCCTATCCCAACATCTCACGCAAGCTATGCCGCCATATAGCCAAGGGATATTGCAAGGCCGATGATATAATGCACAAGCCACATACGTATTCCTGGCGGGCTGTGGGGGAATTCTTCTGGTTCGGTGCAAAACGCGCATACTTTTATATGATATGGCGTTTCCTCAATGCCACAAGGAAGAAAGACTATTATAGCAATGTACTCAATCAATGCGGATACGGCATCATGCATCTAAAGGAGAATATATTCCCCACTAAGCCCATCACCTTTGCAGGAAAGACTTTCCGCAGCCCGGCAAATCCCGATGCCTACCTCACCGAGTTATACGGCAACTATATGCAGCTTCCCCCGGAGGACAAACGCAAAGTCCATGCAGCATTCTATATAGAGAGACTAACCTAAGTAAGAGCAACCACATTATGAAAATAGCATTCCTCATATCTGCCCACACAGATGCACCGCAACTAAAGAGGCTCATCAATGCACTGCCAGACGAGTCGCATTTCTTCGTGCATATAGACAGAAAATCTGACATCACCCCTTTCAAGCAGCTAATGGCTGATGATAACAGGGTGCATTTTCTCCCTGATAGAGTGGACGTAAGATGGGGCACAATACTGCAGGTAGAATACCAGATGCAGTTGATAAAGGCCGCTCTTGATTTCCCAATGCACTTTGACCGTCTAATGACACTCAGCGGGCTGGACTATCCACTCTGGAGCAACAGCCAAATTGTAGATTTCTTTGAGAAAAACGCTGACAAAGAATATATCTCGGGCTTTGACATGGCTACGGAAGGTGTACCAGACGAGAACACTATAATATACCGTGTGCCGCGTCCTTTCTTCAGTTGGTCATTCCTCAGCAACAAACGCAATCAGCAACTGAGCATAATCTGCAGGAAAGCAGCTTACCATACAGGAATAAGGAAGAGCCTCATCCTGCCCAATGGCATGCACCTGTACAAAGGCGCATCATGGTGGAGCATCTCTGAAGGCCTCGCACAATATATCTATGACACCTATCAAGGCGACAAGACGATATACCATTATTTTAAGGATTCTTTCGGTCAAGATGAAACACTTATTCAAACCATCGCATTCAATTCCACACGGTGGAAGGACAGATGCATTCTGTTCAAAGGCCACTACCCTGGTCTGATAGCTCTCACACCGCTACATTTCATTGTTTATGACGGTGCTATCAGCATATGGACGGAGAAGGACTTAGGCACACTCATGAAGAGCGGAAAGATGTTTACAAGGAAACTGACCTCTGAAAAGAGCCGCAAGCTAATAGAACAGATAGATTATCTTCGCAGAAATTAACCATTATGAAAGAATTCAACATAGCAGTAGCCATCCCCACCTTTAACCGGAAAGAACTGTTAGCCGAATGCCTCAAGGCTGTAGCCACACAGACACTGCGGCCAACAAAAATTTTTGTTGTAGATAACCATTCCAGCGACGGCACACCGGAGTTCCTCCGCGCCTTGGGCTATGACCGTGAGGTGTGCGGCGTGCCAGTCAACTATAATTACCTTGAGCAGAACGGTGGAGGAGCAATGGGATTCTCCGTAGGCATGGAGACAGCATACAACGAAGGAGGTTATGATGCATTCTGGATGCTCGACGATGACGGTCTCCCAATGCCTGACTGCTTAGAAACCTTATGTAAATACGTAGATGAATATGGATATGTCTCGCCCGTGCTGATGGACATCAGTCATCCCGAACGACTTAACGGAGCCATAGGCGAGAGCCACGACCCAGAAGAACTGAAGAAGGCATATGGTGGGAAAGAGTTGCTCAAAGGATATTGCAATCCCTTCAATGGAGGACTCTTCAGCAAGAAGGCCGTTGACAAGGTTGGCTTCCCCATGCGCGAACTGTTCATCTATGGCGACGAAATGAACTACGACCAACGAATGCGACAGGCAGGCTTCACACCACACGGAGTATTCGCGGCAAGGCATTGTCATCCTGTGATGCAAGATACCGATGTGCGTTTTGGAGTATTGGGACATTTCAAGCCCGTAAGATGGAAGATGTACTGCATGAGTCGCAACAAGACCTATAACAAGAAAACAGCAGACGGGCCATGGATACGTAAGATGTGCGTCCTTACATATTATTATATTATCAGCCAGGCATACTTGCTCCTTTGTAAGCGCTCCATCTCATGGGCATCATTGTTTCACAATGCATTCATGGACGGTCTGCAAGAAAGATGGGGGCGGGAAACGAAGTACATGTAATATGAATCAATACTTGTGTCTTTTTTTTTTCGCAGAAACAGCATGCATTCATCAAAAATTCTTGCTCCAGAAGCTTTCATCACAATGATATAGAGAAAGACACGCATAGCATAGCAAATCGAATTAAGAAAACAATAGAATGAGCGATACACTAAAAGACAAAGCAGCGAAAGGACTTGTATGGGGTGCTGTCAATAATGGTGCCACACAAGTACTCAATGCTATCTTCGGCATTGTACTGGCTCGTCTACTTTCTCCTGATGACTATGGTCTCATTGCTATGCTACTTGTCTTTTCTACTGTTGCGACTGCCTTGCAGGACAGCGGTTTCGTAATTGCTTTGACAAATAAACGCGACGCCACCCACGATGACTACAATGCCGTCTTTTGGTTTAATATCATGGTGAGCATCATTGCCTATGTCATCCTGTTCAGTGTTTCCCCTTGGATAGCAGCGTTTTATAATGAACCTATACTGACATCCCTGTCAAGATATTTCTTCATAGGTTTCTTCATTGCCAGTTTCTCTATTGTGCCACGAGCCATTCTATTTCGTCGATTACAGCAACGAGAACTCGCTTTAATGGCACTATCTTCACTCCTAATTTCAGGAGCTGTTGGCATCACCCTTGCCGCTAACGGCTTTGCCTTTTGGGGTATAGCAACCCAAACACTTGTGTTTAATTTTTGCATTACTATCTTCAGCTGGTATTTCTCAAAGTGGCGTCCAAAACCTTTCACCTTTCACATTTCACAATTCACTCCCCTGAAACCTCTCCTTGGATTCTCCTGCAAGATGCTGTTTACATACATCTTCAACAACATCAACAACAACATCTTCTCACTCCTTCTGGGTCGTCTGTACAACAAGACTGAGGCAGGTGTCTATTCTCAGGCACAGAAGTGGAACGTTATGGGAAGCAATACTATAACAGGAATGGTGCATGGTGTTGCTCAACCCACCTTTGTGCAGGTTGGTGACGACAAGGAGCGCTTATGCAGGGCATTTTCTAAGATGCTACGCTTTACATGCTTCATATCATTCCCTGCAATGCTTGGTTTAGCATTAATAGCACGGGAATTTATTATCATAACAGTTACAGAGAAGTGGCTACCTTCAGCAACCCTGATGCAGTTATTATGCATCGCAGGCGCCTTTCTGCCTCTTGCCACCTTATATTATGATATGATAATCAGTCGTGGAAAGAGTGCCATCTATATGTGGAATGTCATCATACAAGGTTGTGTTATCATGGGCTCACTACTGACAGTACACTATCTTGGCGGAAGCATAAGAGATATGGTAATAGCTTATGTCATTATAGTCATTTCATGGACTTTTGTATGGCATTTCTTCGTCAATCGCGAAATAGGCTTCAGCTGGTACCAAGCATTGAAAGATATACTGCCATTCTTCTTTATTGCAGCATTCACTATGGTTGTAACTCACCACCTATCACTCTTCATTCTTCACTCTTCACATTTCACATTTTACACTTCTCTTTGCCTCATGCTGGTAAGGATATTCCTTGCCGCTATCATATATCTTGGCATAATATATCTTAGTGGCGCCAAGATTATACGTCAATCATGGGAGTATATAAGGCACAAGCAAGTTTAGGTTGTGCCACCAAAGGAATACAGTCAGCGCGACAAGTGTCGTTATAACAATACTCCGCAGAAAAGTCTTCTTGCACTCCTTCAGCATGAGTCCTATTGCTATCGGTATGACATAAGCCCAATGTGCTGTCATGATATACACATCTGCAGCAGCAAAGCGCAAGCCGATATGCAGGCATACATCAAAGAGGAAAGGCATCATAGCAAGCCACAGCAGGCGTTTTCTCCTGCCCCACCATATTCCTCCTGCGAACAATACTACTATTCCAGCCTCAGCAATATAGTTCCACCAATCTAAGTAATGCACTATCACAGGGCGGATATTCTTTCTGGCATTGGCATCCTCCATCAGGTGGTCTCTATGCAATATAAATCCCTCACCAAAGAAGTTCTCATACACCAATTGTCCTCTATCCACAGTATTGTCGGTAAAAGCAAAGAAACGGCTGTCAACCGATTGCTTTTCATGTCTCTTTGCCAGGAATAAACTATCTCTGGTAAATTTCTTCATGGTAGCAACACTATCGCGTTCTATTGCACGTTGACGCATCAATTTTTGATATGACACTTCTTCTTCATAGTAAATCTCCTGTTGCCACAGATAGACACAACCCAACAATATTGTTGGGACAATGTACAATAAACTGCGTCTAAACAACTTTGTATAGTTAGCAGAACGATATGCTGCAATCATATCTATCAGCCACACCTTTATGCCATTTGTCAATGTCACTCCTGCAGCAAAGAAATATATCGCCAATGCCAGCCAATATTTCATACCCTTCTGGCTACTGGCAAGATATATTGTAAGTATCAGCAGGAATTGCGTCCATATCATATGGTCAGGAACAAAGCTGGCAAGCAGCACATAAGCAAAGCCAAAATAGAACAGCAGCAGAAGTAACGACGAAGTTCTCGAAAGACCTATCCTTCTGCGGAAGATAGCATACAGCAGACACCATGTTGCTGTACTCACCAAAGTATATGTTACAGCTACCACATAGATGGCACAATTCATGTGGAAATACTCCGACAAAATCGAGTTTATCCACGTTAGTGGCCATATCAAGAATGCCAGCATTGGGTGTCGATATATTTCAAATATGGGACGCCACTTAGACACAACAATATATGTAAACTGATCAAAGCCAGAAAACACAAAATCCTTATGGAAAGCCGTCCAAGCGCCAAATCTTTGTGATGTCCATGCTTCAGGGCCATGCATCAGCATCAGCCCATTCATAGCGCCAAAGATACACAATCCCAATAATGCTATCAGAAATACATAAATTCTATGGTGAGTACTACGTTCCATATTACGAGATATATTGTAATAACCGATAAAATCGATGAAAATATCGTTCTTCTGTTTTCTTCCGAGTATTTTAGCAGATAGCCCATCGCTATTGGCAGAACCCACAGATAGTGGGCAGACATTATTGCTATTTCGTTGATGCCAAAGCCAAGTCCCATGTGCAAAGCCATATCGATAGCAAAGCATGCAAGGCATATCCATAGGAATCTGCTATGTCGTCCCATCCATATTCCTGCGAGAAACAATAGTATCAGCAATCCTTCTACTATATAGTTGAACCAGTTGATATAGCGAACTATGACAGGTCTGTTTACCAACACATCTTTCAGCAGATAGTCCTCATGCAGCATTATGCCTTCTCCGAAAAGACATTCTACAGCCACATCCCAACGATTTGTCGTACCATCTGTCCATCCCATGAATTCGCCCTTTGCTATTGGCTTGCCTGTATGCTTATAGAAAGCACTCATCTTATATCTGCGAGTCCTCTTTTCCTTCAGTTTTTTCTCAATGCTGTCTCGCTTTGCCTCTCCATATTTCGCCACAAGCCGTTCCAGTTGCGCCTCTCGTTTCTTGGCAGCCTTTTCCTTGTTAGCAACTTCCGTGGGCCTTACGAGATAATGGTAAGTCAGTCGGGCGCTTCCCCATATCATTCCTGACAAAGCAAGAAGTGTTATGAAGTAATAAGGGAAGAACTTTTTTCCTTTCGCCAGAAATGCTACAGCAATCACCTTCAGACCATTACTCAATGTCACTCCAGCAGTGACTACGAACAGCAGGCAGGCATCCAGAACTGTTGCTTTTTTCTGTTTCTCTGGTACAATAGCCTTTTCTCTTCCGAAGATATACAAGGTTGCCAGCAGACAGCACATCGACATTATGAAATGGTCTGGTGCGAAGGAAGCAAGCAGGATATACGCGAAAGAGAATGTTAGTGCTGAAAGAATGTAACCTTCCTTGCGTTTTATGCCGATGATATCGGTAAAAATACGATTCAGAAAGACAAAAGAATAAACACTACAGAATATCAGCAATGCTGCTGTCACAAACATTACGCAATTATATCCTGTCAGCCACATCAGCCCCTCGTTTATCTTTGTGAAAGGCCACATGAAATATGGCAGCAGAGGATGGCGATAGATGTTATACCCTACTCTCCAATCCGTAATGACAGCATATGTTATAGGGTCAAAGCCTGACAGGTGCCAAGTTCTGACGAAGAGTTTCCAGGTATCGTCACTCTTCACGCTCAATTCCCCAGCATAGCGCACTATGTTGAGAATATTAAGCATCAAGGCAACCAAGAATGCCACTAAGGTACTCTTGCGCTCTTCTTTCCTTATCTTAAATGACGAAAACAGAACTATAAACTTTAAACTATAAACTATAAACTTTTATATATCTCTTTGCTACGAAGTCTTCGCTGTAGGTAGCTAATACTTTTTCTCTGGCTGCTTCTCAACACATAGCTGATGCCATCAGCCAAGTCCGTCGCATCTTTATATCTGGCCACATAGCCGTTAATCTCATGATCTATCATCTCTGGTATTCCTCCGACATTGAATCCCACGCAAGGAGTGCCACAAGCCATCGCCTCCATGATGGTATTTGGCAGATTGTCCTGTAGCGAAGGGGTCACAAAGCATGCTGACTTTGCATACAGTTCTGCCATTTCCTTTTCGTCAGAGATATAAGGAATGTCCCTTCCTAAGGCCAGAACTTCCACTTTTTCTCCTCTCTTCTTGAGAATCTGCACTGCTTTGTCGAGAAATTTCAAGCCTTTGCGCTCATCGTCCACCCTTTGTGCAACGAAGAGTATCTTGTTCGTCGAAGGTGTATCGAGAGGTTTGTAGATGTTGGTATCAATTGGGTTTGGTATCGCCAATATCTTCTGTCCGTCAGCAAGAGCCTTCTTGTCAGAAATGTGTTTTAGCCAAAGGCTGCATGCCACAAAGGTGATGTTATGCTTGTTGTAAAGCCGCTGCTTCTTCTCCCAAGCCTTGTGGGTAGCATTTCTGAGAGCTGAAGCCCTCACATAAGGGCAGCTTTCACATCCCAACTGGTACTGTCTGCAATCGCCTGCGTAATGGCAGCCACCAGTAAAGCACCACTCATCGTGCATTGTCCATACTATGCGCTTGCCGCTATATACTATCTTCTCCAACTCCTTGAATGCCAGGAATCCCTGATTCACCCAATGCAGATGTATCACATCAGCCTCCTGAAACTCCTTTGTCTTCGTAATGTCCTGCCCGTATTGTGCATAATCCATTGTCCACAGGTTTCCGAAGGTCGAGATATTTCCTGCCACAAGCATCATTCTCTCTGCTATAGAGCTCCACGATTGGGGCTTTCCCTTCCACCACGACAGGTTCTTGCGACACATCATCGTAGCATCCACACCTCTCTTCCTGAGCGCCTGCAACAACCTGCTGGCAGCAATAGCAGCACCACCTGTTTTCTCGTATGTCGATAGTAGAAGTACCTTCATATCCTTTGACTTTTGACTTTGGACTTTAAACCTTTGACAAGGAAATACAAAGTATTTCCGATTACTACCCCTATGGAGTTTGCGAGCAAGTCGAGCCATTCGCCACTTCTGCATGTTGTCAGATAAGCCTGCGCCAGTTCTATCATTCCTCCCATCAATATTGGCAGCACTATGGTGTGCCAGGAGATGCGCTTATGTTCATAGCAAATCACAAACGAGAAAACCCCATACATCACAAAGTGTGTCCACTTGTCCAAGAGGTTAAATCCATGTAGCGGCTCAATGTCTGGGATAGGTATCAGACACACCACCCATATCGCCACCAGCAAGGCGCATGAAAAGGGATATCTTTTTAAGTATTGCGTCATATCTGTGTGCAAAGGTACAATTAAGTGAGCGAAAATGCAAATATTTTTGCAATTTTCCGAACGAGAGTACCTTCAACCGAAGGTAAAAGGTACGATTAAGTCGTGAGAAATACAAATAAAAAAAGATTTTTTTTATTTTGTTTTCGATAAACTTCAGTTTACATCGAGGAAGAAAATAATTTTCCCTTAAGGAGATTTTATGTTCAAGGGCTTGAAACATATGTTCAAGGCCCTTAAACTACTGTCCACAGCCCTTGGACAGGTGTTTTGGGGCATTGGATATAAAATACCCTTAAGGGGAAGAAAAAATCCATCGAGAGGAAAAAGAAAATCTACATAGTCCTAAAATAAAAATTCTCAATGGATTTTAAACAATTTGACCAAACAAACACACATTTTGATCATTTGCGGATGACAGAGATATCATTTATTGTCTTAATTTGTGGACTTGCGTGTTTTTTCGCAAAATTTATTGCACAAAATTATTGAATTTGAGAAATTTTGCTTAAATTTGCATCGAAAGAATAAACTATAATAATGGCAATAAGAAATACCCTACTATAATGGCTACAAGTTCTAACCTAAAGAAGAAATCAGGATTCGTAGGCGAACGGTTTACAATCGTACCACCCAAGATATTGGAGGCTGCATCTGCTGACCCACGAATCTCAGACCTTTACATCACAGCTATAGGATATTTTCCTCAGGCGCAGTATCATCAGAACAACAGCAGAGAGAGTATCAGCAGTTGTGTTCTCATCTTTTGCAAAGAGGGCAAAGGATGGATTAAGATTGGCAACAAACACAAACAGCAGATTGAGGCAAACCAATATGTCATTATACCAAGTGGTGAGGAGTACTCCTATGGAGCTGACGCCAAAAACCCTTGGACGATATATTGGATATACTTCGATGGCACAAAGGCACAACTGATGTGCAAAGACCTCAACAAGCCGCAAAAGGCTGTTTCTTTTGTTGACTCGCACGCCTATTATCGCATAGAATTGTTTGAGGAGATATACTTCATGCTGGGCGACGGACGCAACATTGACCGCATGACTTACGCAAGTCTTTGTTTCCATCACCTGCTGGCAACCCTGACGTTTACGGATTTGTATCTATTGGCAACAACAAACAGACGCAAGCCTGCTGACAATTTCGTGAATGTAGCTATCTCATATATGTCAGAATATGTTGAGTCAACTCTATCTATAAATGACTTAGCAACAAAATGCGGATATAGCCGGAGTCACTTCACTCATACCTTCACAAGAGAGATGGGAATGCCACCAAAGGGATACTTCCTCAAGATGAAGATAGAGCGTGCCTGTATGTTGCTGAAGAATACCAACGAGAGTATTATAGAGATTGCTATGCGAATGGGATTCGGAGAAGGACAATATTTCTCGCGTACATTTAAAAAGATAATGGGAATTACCGCAACTCAATATCGCAGACAGAACAGAATCAACTAACAGATAAAATACTAATAACTCTCTTTTAGCGTTGCAACTGCAACACAAGAAAAAAGAGGAGGCACTCGCAGCCTCCTCTCATTATTTATATACGTATAACCTTTACTTCACAAGAGCCATAGTGTCTGTAGCTATCATCAGCTCCTCGTCAGTAGGTATCACAACCACCTTCACCTTTGAGTCAGGAGTAGAGATGACAGCCTCCTTACCACGAACAGAAGCATTGACAGCTTTGTCAATCTTGATGCCCATAAACTCGAGACCCTCGCAGGCTGCCTCACGCATACCTGTCTGATTCTCACCAACACCAGCAGTAAATACCAGCACATCGCAGCCACCCATAGCAGCAGCATAGGCACCAATATACTTCTTGATACGATAGAAATAAGATGCCTGAGCCACCTCGGCCTTCTTGTCGCCATTCTTTGCAGCAGCCTCTACATCACGCATATCAGAATAGCCACAAAGGCCCTGAACGCCTGACTTTTTATTCAACAGGTTACTGATGCCGTCAGCATCGAGGTTGAGCTTCTTCTGGATGAAGGTAACAGCGCCACCATCGATATCGCCAGAACGAGTACCCATCATGACGCCCTCAAGAGGAGTAAGACCCATAGTGGTATCAACACACTTGCCATCAACAACAGCAGCAAGAGAGCCGCCATTACCAATGTGGGCAGTAATCATCTTGCAACCCTGCTGAGGAATACCCAAGAACTCACAGGCACGCTTTGAAACGTAGCGATGAGAGGTTCCGTGGAAGCCATAACGGCGAACACCATACTTCTCATACAACTCGTAAGGAACAGCATACATATATGCCTTTGCTGGCATTGTCTGATGGAAAGCAGTATCAAAGACACCAACCTGTGGAAGGCCTGGCATCAGTTCTGACACAGCATTTACACCCTTCATATTTGCAGGGTTGTGAAGAGGAGCAAGGTCAGAAACAGCCTCGAAAGCCTTTATCACCTCTGGAGTGATGACAACTGACTCTGTAAACTTCTCACCACCATGCACCATACGATGACCTACAGCATTAATCTCGTCGAGTGACTTTATAACGCCAATCTCTGGATCTGTAAGGAGAGAGAAGATAAACTTCACGCCTTCAGTATGCTCAGGAATATCGTGCATAATCTGTTTCTTTTCACCATTAGGGAGCTTCACCTTTACGAAAGCGCCATCAAGGCCAACTCTCTCAGCACCACCACTGGTCATAACACTCTTGTCATCCATGTTGTACAAAGCGTACTTAATAGAGGATGAACCGCAATTTAATACAAGTATTTTCATTTTTCAGGTTTAATTATTATATATTTTCGTCCCCTTCAAAGTCCCCTCTAACTAGAGGGGGGGGCTTTCACTCTTTACTTCTTCGCGTCCATTGCCTGGCATGCTGTGATAGCGACGAGGTTTACGATATCCTCTACTGAGCAGCCACGAGAAAGGTCGTTAACTGGACGAGCGATACCCTGAAGGATTGGGCCGAGGGCCTGAGCACCAGCAAGACGCTGAACCAGTTTGTAGCCAATATTACCAACCTCGAGGTTAGGGAATACGAGGACATTTGCCTTACCAGCAATCTCTGAACCAGGAGCCTTCTTAGAGCCGACACTTGGTACGAGCGCTGCATCAGCCTGCAGCTCACCATCAATCTTGAGTGTTGGGTCGAGTTGTTTTGCTACGGCAGTAGCCTCTATAACCTTATCAACAACCTCATGGCTGGCACTTCCCTTTGTAGAGAAAGAACACATAGCGACACGAGGCTCTGCAAATCCGGCAACACTCTTAGCTGTCTGAGCAGCACAAACTGCAATCTGTCCCAACTGCTGTGCATCTGGCATTGGAGTTACAGCAACATCAGCAAAGACAAGTACGCCATCCTCACCATACTCTGGCTTATCTGTAATCATAAGCATTGCACCAGAAACACATGTGATGCCAGGAGCTGTCTTGATAATCTGCAATGCAGGACGAAGGGTGTCACCAGTAGTAGAGAGAGCACCAGAAATCTGGCCGTCAGCACCCTCTGTCTTGATAATCATACATCCAAGATAGAGAGGATTCTTTACTAGTTCGTGTGCCTGCTCTAATGTTAAGCCCTTCTTCTGACGCAACTGAAAGAGCAGCTGTGCCAATTCCTCTGAACGCTCATAGTTCTCTGGGTCTATCAGAGTTGCCTTGTCAATATTCTTTAAGCCATGCTTCTCTGCGAGAGCATGCACCTTCGCAGGATTACCAATCAGGATAAGGTCGGCAATATCCTGTGCCAACACCTGGTCAGCGGCACATAGTGTGCGTTCTTCTTCTGCCTCAGGAAGTACAATGCGCTGTTTGTTTGCCTTAGCGCGAGCAATGATTTTTTCGATTAGACTCATAATGATTATTGTATTGATTGTTTATGAATTTATTATCTTTTCCAATTCTTCTGCTGACAGGCGCAAGCGGAAGTTTCCATTTATCGCAGCACTTATGCGGCCCGTCTCTTCTGACACTACTATCGCTATAGCGTCCGACTGCTGCGAGATACCCATAGCAGAACGATGGCGCAGGCCTAATTCGCGAGGGATATCCTGATTATGGCTTACAGGAAGGATACATCCTGCTGCCTTGATGCGATTATTGCTGATTATCATAGCGCCATCATGGAGGGGAGAATTTTTGAAGAAGATATTCTCAATAAGACGCTGATTGACAGCAGCATCTATCTTATCGCCTGTCTCAACAATGTCGTTGAGGGGATTGTTACGCTCCAACACTATCAATGCTCCGCACTTGTTGCGTGCCATATTGATGCATGCCATAACGATAGGCATTGTGTTAGCATGACTCACTTCTTCATTTTCGTTGGACTTCCTTACCAGCCATCCGATAATAGAACTTCTGTTACGGCTTTCTCCCATACGGAAAAGGAATTTTCGGATTTCCTTTTGGAAGATGATAAGAACCGCCAAAGCACCTACTGCGACGAATTTATCGAACAACGCGCCCATCATCTTCATCTCCAGCACACGGCTTACAAAGAGCCAAATCACAATGAATGTGAGGGTGCCGACGAACATATTAAGGGTTCGCGTCTCTCGCATGAAGCGATAGACGTAGTAAAGAACCGTTGCTACCAGCAATATGTCAATTGCATCCTTTATGCCGAAAGTGAAAAACATCTATCGTTATTGTAAGTCGTGAGTTCTAATTATATCAGCTCCCTGAAGCATCGCAATATGGTGAATCAACCTTGTGCCTGCAAGTGTTGCATCGCTGTCTGGTGTAGTACCGAGTATCTCGTATATCATACGCTTTCTGCTGACACCAACAAGGAGCTTGTTGTTAGGAAATGTCTCTTTTATCTTGTGCAAGTTAAGTAGTATCTCATACTCCTGCTGCCTTGTTTTTCCAAAGCCGAAGCCTGGATCGAGTATCACCTCTGTAGATGGCTGCAAAGAGTGTATCTTCTCTGTCTTCCTCTTGAAATCGCTTATGATAGCATCTATGCCTGCCTCGCTGGAAGTAAGTACATAGCTGGCATTCGGCATAGCACATGCCACATTGCCAGAGATGTCATTGATGATGCTGACGCCGTAGTCTTCAACGACTTTCTGGGCAACTTCGGGGCGAAAGGTGTCAACACTTAGCAACGCATTGGGAAACTCCCTCTGCAATAAATCCAACGCATGACACACTCGACGCATCTCTTCCTCTTCACTTATAGGAGCGCTGCCAGGACGGGTAGAACATCCGCCAACGTCTATTATTGCCCCATCACCTCCATGTGAAAGAATCTCGTCGGCACGCGAAAGAATCTCTTCATCTGTCTGCTTTCGAGAAGCAGCATAGAAGGAGTCAGGCGTGACATTGAGAATGCCCATCATAGTGACTTCGCCACAAAGGTAATGTTTTTTTTTGATATTCAATGTTGCGAATTTAAGCGACTACGTTATTTTTATATTTTTTTAGTATTTTCTACCAACCAAGCCTTATCATCGGGATTGCTTAGCAAGGGAAGCAGCTTTTCCCTCACAAGATCATGATAATCATTAAGATAGTCCTTCTCATATTGCTCCAACATATCCATTTCAATAGGCGCAGTATCAATAGGACACAGCGTAAGCGGTTCGAAGGCAAACCATTTTTTTTCGCCATCAGCAACAGAATTGTCTCTCTTTACAAGCATCGTATTCTCTACCCTTACGCCAAACTTTCCTTCCAGATAGACGCCTGGCTCTATAGTGAGCGTCATACCCTCTTGCAGGGGAGCAGGGCACCATCTCTGCCTCATCGACTGAGGGCCCTCATGAACTGACAGACAAGCCCCTACCCCATGACCTGAGCCGTGCATATAATCTACCTTCCCACGCCATAATACCGAATGAGGAATAGTATCGAGGTTTGTGCCGTTAGTACCTTCGGGGAAAGAAATACTTGCCAACGCGATATGAGCCTTGAGGACAATGGTGTAGATGCGTCTCATCTCTGATGTCAGGGGACCTAAGGCTATAGTGCGCGTGATATCTGTTGTGCCGTCAGCATATTGCGCTCCACTATCGAGCAGCAACAGTCCCTCTGCCCTTAAAGCCTTTGCTGCTGTCGGGGTGACAGCATAGTGTACTATCGCCCCGTTTTCATTATAGCCACAGATAGTGCCAAAGGAAAGGGAAATGAATTTCTTTGCACCCTCCTCCTTGCGCAGTTCCTCCAGTTTCTCTGAAACAGTCAGTTCTGTTTGTCCTCCAGCTTCTACGGCAGGCTTCAGCCATCGCAAGAAGCGAACCATCGCAACACCGTCTCTCAACATCGAACGCCTGAAACCTTCTATCTCTGCAGCATTTTTTATGGCTTTCATCATGCCTGCAGGAGAATCACAATCCCGTACATGCTCCTTTACAATGTTATATATTGTATAGTTTGTCGATTTACTTGAGCATAGTGTCAGAGGGCCTTTTGAAGACTTTTTCCTCAAAAAATTCACGAATTCATCGTACCTTTCAATCGCTACACCAGCCTCTGCCAACATAGCTTGTGCCTTTGGCGTGCAAGAACCATTAACAAAGACTTTTGCATCATTATGCGTTATGTATAGATATGCTATAAAGACAGGAGTCATCAGTACATCCGAACCACGCAGATTCAATGTCCACGCTATCTCTGTCAGGTCTGTCATCACATAAGCATCACAAGAGCCCATCGCACTTCTCAGACGTTGCAACTTTTCTGTTATTGTTTCTCCAATAATGCTCTCATCGACAGGAAAAATATCGTTTGCAGGTTTTACAGGACGGTCTTCCCATATTGTTGACAAAGCGTCATAGTTTGTCCTCATGGTACAGCCGATGGTACGCAGTTCCTTTGTCAGTTGGGTTATCTCCTCATACGGCATCACCATTCCATCGACACAAACGATACCGCCGTTTGGCAACAGGCTCATCTTCCTCTTCAGCCATTCAGCAATGGTCGGAGTCTCAGGCATATATTCCTTCATCAGCTGCCATTCTTCCGACAGCTCTTGTTCTGCCTGCAGGAAATATCGTGAATCCGTCCAAAGAGCCGCATCATCCATTGTCACAACAGCCGTTCCAGCGCTTCCTGTGAAGCCGCTAATCCATTTGCGCCCCTGCCAATGTGGGGCGACATATTCGCTGTTGTGAGGGTCAGATGAGGGAATGATGACAGCATCGAGACTCTCGCGCTTCATCACCGCCCTTATCTTAGATAATGCACAATTTTCAATTTTCAATGTTAAACGTTCAATGTTAAAAACTCCACCAACTTCTCTACTGCCCTACCCCTGTGCGACATACTATTCTTCTCTTCTGCCGACATCTCTGCAAAGGTGAGTGGCTTGTCTGTCTCAGCAGGCGAATAGCCTTCTGGGTAGAAGATAGGGTCATATCCAAACCCTTCTGCTCCATGTTTTTCTGTGGCGATACATCCTTCCACCTTTCCTTCAAACAGAAGTGTCTCACCTTTATATATCAGCGCTATAGCAGTACGGAACTGCGCCTTGCGGTTATCAACACCCTGCAGGTTTCGCAGCAGCTTCTGCATATTTGCCTCGGAATCATGGTCTGCTCCGTCAACGGTAGCATAGCGGGCGGAATAGACACCCGGCTCACCATTGAGGGCTTCTACCTCAAGACCTGTATCGTCAGCAAAGCAGTCAAAGCCATAATGCTGATTTACATACTGTGCCTTCTCGAGAGCATTACCTTCAAGGGTATCATGCGTCTCAGGCAGTTCCTCATGACAATCTATCTCCTTCAGCGAGCGAACCTCAAAGCGTTCACCCAAAATCTGTCGCACCTCCTGAAGCTTATGCGCATTATTTGTTGCAAAAACAAGGATATTTTTCACTTTTTCAATGTTCAATGCTCAATGTTTCACTCCACTCCCTTCATCATCTTTTTAAGCAACGGGCACAGCAGGAACAGCAGTACCGATGCCACACCAGCCATTACCGCAAAGAGTAGGAAGAAGTCAGTAAGGGTTGCTATCTCGATACCCAGGAAATGCTTCGTCACACCCTGTTCCGGCAATAGTGTTGCCAGTCTGCCTGCCAGGATATTGCTGGCAGCATTACTCATAAACCATACGCCCATCAGCAATGATGCGAGGTGAGCAGGAGACAGTTTGTTTACCATACTCAGTCCTATTGGCGACAATGACAGTTCGCCGATAGTATGTATGAAATACAGGGCCACCAGCCACCACATAGCAGCCTTCTGTCCACCGGTTGTTATGCCGTAGGTACCATAGGCTATCACCACATATCCCAAAGCGAGAAGTGCCAAACCGAGAGCCTGCTTACGAGGGCTGGAGGGTTCCATGTTATGCTTTGCCAATGTCTCCCATAATGTTGCCATAACAGGAGCAAAGACTACCACAACGATAGGGTTGATGCTCTGGAACCATGTAGTAGGCACTTCCCAACTTCCGATGGTTCTGTCGCACTGCTGCTCGGCAAACAGCGTCAGCGATGAGCCGGCCTGTTCAAAGGCACTCCAGAAAAATATCACGAACAACGCAATGATGTATATCACTCCGATGCGTGATTTATCTACTTTCGTAAGACTGCGGTCGGTTATTATAAAAAGTGGCAAAGCTATCGCTATAACATATATGGCATTAGAGATATAGTCATTGAAATTTGCCACATCCTGTGACAGAATGCAGAAAAATACAATTGCACCCAGAATGCATCCCCACAGACGGAAAGGCGAATTCTTGGCTACCTTCTTTGGTATGCGGATTTCTGATGCCTGCATCTCGTAACCTTCCAAGATTGCCTCATCCTCCTCTTCCTGAATCTCCTTCAGCTTCAGGAGTTCCGATTTGGCCGGCGCAAGTCCGATGCCAAGTCCTTCAGGGGTAACGAGGTATCTGTTTTTGAGTGTGGAGAAAACCGCTATAGATATCAACATAGCGACGCCAGCACAGAAGAAACCCCACTTAAAGTTATGAGGGTTCATCCAGTTGCCGTCACCCAGGTATCCGCATAGCAACGGTGCTATGAACGCGCCTAAGTTAATGCCCATATAGAATATGGTAAAGGCAGAGTCCTTTCGGTGGTCCTGCGGCTCATAGAGGTCGCCCACCATTGTGGAGATATTTGGCTTAAAGAAGCCGTTGCCGAATATCAGCATCGCCAAACCGCCGAACATCAGCCACATAGAGAAGCTGTTATCTACCGAAGGGTCTATCGTGCCGCCTTCTGTAAAAATACTCTGCTTCACGAAACATGCAGAGGCAAACATCAAAAACTGACCTATCGCCATTGTTATTCCACCAATGATGATAGAACGGCGGTTGCCCCAGTATTTATCGGCGATATAACCACCCAGCAATGGGGTGAGATATACCAAACCGGTATAAGAGCCATATATCTGGCTGGCTTGGTCATTAGTGAAGAAAGCTGCTACGAGATACAACACAAAGAGGGCACGCATTCCGTAGTAGGAAAAGCGTTCAGCCATCTCTGTAACAAAGAGGAGGTATAAACCTTTAGGATGAGACATTGGTAACGTTTAACGGTTAAAGTTTAAAGTTTAAAGGCCTAAAGGCTCTCAAGAATCCTTTTAATCACTACCTGTGCTGATATCTCTCTGTTTGCTGCCTCTGGTATCACGAGAGAGTTTTTGCTCTCTATGACATCATCAGTAACGATGAGACCGCGACGAACAGGCAGACAATGCATAAACTTACCGTTATTGGTCCACGACATATGCTCTGCATCCACCGTCCAGTTCATATCACGGGATATTATCTTTCCGTAGTCAGCAGGATTGGTAACGCCTGGGCAAGACCAGTTCTTGGCATAAATGAAGTCAGCGCCTTCGAAGGCTTTCTTCTGGTCATACTCTATTGTAGCGCCCTTCGTAAACTGCGGGTCCAGTTCATACCCTTCCGGATGTGTTATGACGAGGTCCACATCAGGAGCTGCCAGCATCCATTCAGCGAAAGAGTTTGGTACTGCCTGTGGCAAAGCGCGGCAATGAGGAGCCCATGTCAGGACAGCCTTTACACGCTCAGTCGCTTTATGTTCCTCGATTGTGATGAGGTCAGCAAACGCCTGAAGAGGATGCACCGTTGCTGTCTCCATAGCAAAGACAGGCTTGCCGGAATACTGCACAAACTGATTTACTATTGTCTCAGCATAGTCATACTCCCTGTCTGTCAAACCGGCAAATGAGCGGATACCGATAACATCGCAATAGCATCCCATCACAGGAATAGCCTCCAACAGGTGTTCCGACTTGTCGCCATCCATGATGACGCCACGCTCGGTCTCCAGCTTCCATGCTCCTGCATTCACATCAAGGACGATGACATTCATACCCAGATTCATTGCAGCCTTCTGCGTAGAAAGGCGGGTACGAAGGGAGTTATTGAAAAATACCATCAGCAGAGTCTTATTCTTGCCAAGCTGCTGAAAAGCATAACGGTCTTTCTTGACTAACTGTGCCTCAGCAAGCGCTGCTCTTATATCGCCGAGGTCTTGAGGGTGAAAAAATGTTTTCATTATATATACTTTTTTACTATCGAGCGCAAAGTTACAAAAAAAAGTGAAGAGTGAAGAATGAAGAGTGAAGAATTTTTATTTTTTTTTCATTATTGCTCGTATTTTCGAACGCAAGCAACCTGGACGAATTCAAAGTTAACAAAATGAATGCACGCAATTCAATCGCATTGCGTGCATTCCATTTTCAAGTAAATCGTAAGTTTGTGAACCCTAACCATTAGAGGTTGGGGAGGTCCAGCCACTTAGTATAGCAGAAGTCCTGACGATGAGGCAGGTTCTTATTTTTCGGATACATGCGAACAGCGCTCTTGTATTCTCCAAACTGACGTGGTATCAGTTCTGCCTCAAATATATAGTTATTGCCTTCGTGGCCCACCATATTCAGAGGCTCTACGGAGAATATCTTCTCGTTGCCGTCCTTGTCGGTGAACAGATTCACCTTCTCCAGACCTACAGCATCATCAAGTCCCTTTTCGTCAATGACATATTTCAGTTTATATGACTGTCCTGCCTCACAACCGTTTGCGGGGAAGTCCCATTCGCAACTGACTACATTGATACCATCCCAGCGCTCTGCTACGTTCTCCTTCCAGAGAGCGATGTCCTTGGCCAACTTGAAGTTGTTCTTAGCCAATTCCTTAAAGCGCTTTGCCTCCTTCTCGTAGAACTTGGAATAGTAGTCATCGAGCTGACGCTTCATAGTGTAGTGCGGAGCAATTTGTGCTATAGAGTTCTTGATGACTTTTATCCAATCCTTTGAAATGCCGTTCTTGTCCCTATTATAGTAAAGTGGAGCAATCTCGTTCTCAAGCAGATAATATATGGCAGCAGCATCAAGCTGATCCTGATGGTTCTGATTTTGATATGTGCGTTTTTCTGTCAGCGCCCATCCGGCGCCCTCACGATAGCCTTCGAGCCACCAGCCGTCCTTAACGGAGAGGTTTACGACGCCATTCATCTCGGCCTTCTCACCTGATGTACCTGAAGCCTCCATCGGACGTGTAGGAGTATTCATCCATATATCAACACCTGATACGAGGCGACGTGCCAACAGGAAGTCATAGTCTTCAACGAAGATAATCTTACCTTGGAACTGCGGCATCTGCGAAATCTCGAAAATCTTCTTTATCAAGCCCTGTCCTGCACCATCGGCTGGGTGAGCCTTACCTGCAAATATGAAGATGATAGGTCGTTCAGGATTATTAACAATTTTGTCAAGTCGCTCCAAATCGGTAAACAGCAAGTGGGCACGCTTGTATGTCGCAAAGCGACGGCAAAAACCTATAACGAGAGAATTGGGGTTGAAGCGTTCAAGCAGTTTCACTATTCGTGCCGGGTCGCCCTGATTCTTGAGCCATGTATTGCGCAACTGCTGCTCCACATATTCGAAGAGTTTGTTCTTCAAGGTCATACGAGTATCCCATATCTCCTTATCAGGACAGTTGTAGATTCCGTGCCATATCTCCTCGTTTGACTGGTCAAAGATGAAATTAGCGTCAAAATATTTGCTGTACAAAGCACGCCACTCGGCAGCGGCCCATGTGGGGAAGTGTACGCCATTGGTAACATAGCCTACATGGCTCTCCTCTGGATAATAGCCCCTCCAAATAGGAGCGAACATCTTTTTCGATACCTCACCGTGCAACCATGATACGCCATTAACCTCCTGGCAAGTATTACAAGCGAAGGTGGACATACAGAACTTCTCGTTCTTGTCGTCTGGATTGGAACGTCCCATACCTATGAATTCGTCCCAAGAGATATGCAGCCTTTCAGGATAGCCGCCCATATACTTTCCGAAGAGTCCCTCCTCGAAGTAGTCGTGACCGGCAGGAACAGGGGTATGGACAGTATAGAGACTTGAGGCACGAACCAGTTCAAGAGCCTGGTTGAAGTTCAATCCATCTTCCTCTATATAGTCGCACAGACGTTGCAGGTTGCAGAGCGCAGCATGACCCTCATTGCAATGATATACATCTTTCTTAATGCCCAGCCTCTTAAGCAGCAACATGCCACCGATACCGAGCAAAATCTCCTGCTTCAGGCGGTTCTCCCAATCACCGCCATAGAGGGAATGAGTGATAGGCTTGTCAAACTCGGAATTTAACTCGTTGTCAGTATCAAGCAGGTAGAGCTTTACACGGCCCACATTTACACGCCATACATAAGTGTGAACCTGATAATTGGTATAGGGAACGTTAATCACCAAGGGGTTGCCTTCTTCATCAAGTTGGCGCTCTATAGGCAGCGAACCAAAGTTCTGCATCTCGTAGTTGGCAATCTGCTGTCCGTCCATTGATAGGCTCTGTGTAAAGTAGCCGAAACGATACAGGAAACCTACGGCGCACATATCCACGTTAGAATCGGATGCCTCTTTCACATAGTCGCCAGCAAGCATGCCAAGACCACCACTATATATCTTCAGTGCAGAGTGGATACCATATTCCATGCAGAAATAAGCCACAGAAGGACGCTTGGCGTCAGGCTTTACGTCCATATATTTGCGGAACATGTCGTAAACGTCTTTTATGCGCTTCATCAGGGCTTTGTCCTTCATAATTTCCTCTTTGCGAGCGAAGGTCAGACGTTCCAATAGCATCACGGGATTATGATTTACATCATGGTAAATCTCCGGATCAAGGTCGCGGAACAAGTCGCGCGCCTCAAAGTTCCATACCCACCACATGTTGTGCGCAATCTCATACAGGCACTTCAATTTCTCAGGCAGAGATGCCTTAACTGTCAGAATTCGCCACGAAGGCTCATTGGTATAACCTACTTTTACTTTCATAATGATTGTTATTATTATATATACATATATGTATTATTTGCTCGGAAATTTACCGTTCAGTACATAATTTATTATATACATCACGTCAGACATGCCTATCACACCATCCTCGTTGGCATCGCCTCCAATCTTGTCAAACGTTGCATCAGGTTTTCCCAAGATAGCATTTGCGACAAATGTCACATCCAACATAGTAACCATTCCATCGCCATTAGCGTCTCCGCGCACAGGACCTATCTCCAAACCATCTGTCGGGAAAGCCTTCAACAAAGCATTAGTTTCAGCAGGGTGAAGTAGGGTAACACTTCCATGACGGGGAGTGAATTTTCCTGAAGTTGTTGTTTGTGCTACCAATGTGTATTTTTTCCAGTCTGTTGTAGTGCAGAACTGGTAATAACCGCTGCCATAGCAATCATACATAACAACATATGTGTCAGAATCCATCAGTTTGAAGATTCCTCCGCCCTCTACGGCAACATTTGTCTGCTGAATGCCGCCTCCAAAATCGCCCCACTGACTACCAGTAGGCTGTCCTTCCTCTGCTGTCAGTCGGGAAGCAGATACATGACTGATAGAATTGATACCCTCATTCTTATAAATCATGTGATAGAGTTGATCCGTCTCGTCAAAGACTATGTCAGCATCAATGGTAGCACTTCCCCTGTCAAACAGGTGTACTGGATAGTCTTCCAAATCGGTGAAATCGTCATTGGCATAACAATAGAACACCTTATCATAGTTACATGTGCCGTCATCGCTTGTCAGCAATGAGAAATACACCATATACTTTCCTGTTTCGCGGTCATAGATAGTTTCTGGTGCCCACACTCTGGTGACGCTACTCCAACCATTTGGGAAGCGTGTAGGGAAGTGTACCGTGCTGTGCGTCCAATGTATGAGGTCAGTACTCTTACTCATTACGATACCCCTGTTACTGTTCCAGCCGAGAGCACTCCTCATGTCGGTATTTACCATACGAAACACCCCATCTTCACCACGCAGGATATGAGGGTCGCGAATACCGCCGGAGATGGTAAAGTCCTGCGAATTCAGAATCCTATTTCCATTATTTAAAGGAGTATAATTGAAGCCATCTGTAGAAATGGCATAGTAAAGGTTCTCATCATTATTATTTGGGAAGTATGCAAAGAGGTATGACCTGCAGTTATTGTTCTGTTCCATGCGGAAGGCTTCCAATTCTGCATATTTTGCCGCCACATCGGATATAGCCTGAACGACCTCTTCCGGTGTTTCAGCCTTTTTGGCTTCATTGATAACGTTAATGCCTTCGTCTTTCAATTGCTGAGTAAGAATCGTTTTCGTGTCGATGAGGTTCTGGAGCCTGTCGATAAGAGTATTTAATACCTCCTTATTCTTCTCATCCGACGAACCAATCCACTTTACTTTGAAATTATCTACCGTAATCCAATTGGCGTTGGTGTTCTCACACCCAAAACCAATAGTCAGTTCACCTCCTATAGCAGTCGCAATAACATTATATGTTGCAGTTGTTGTAATAGCAGTCTTGTTATCACCTGCCATCAGATAAACACCACTGACAGGATTGGTATTCCCCTGTTTCTCTGCATGGCAGGTAGCAGTAACGAGGTAGTCGCCGTCTTTCAGTCCCGTAATGGTTTGGGTGACGGAAGCATCAGCCAAGCTATACCTGCTGTCACACCACTTTTCGCAGTAGTAAGTTCCCGTCTTTGCAGCACTTGGCTCATTGTTTTTCTGTGTCTGCATACCATTATTTATCCAGCCATCAAATCCACTTTCGAACGATGGATTTACAATATTACTGGTATAATCAATCGGTTCGGTTACTTCCTCCAGTTTTACCCCACCCCAGATAAGCCATTGTCCAGGGTCGGCAGGACTGCGTTGGTCAATGCCCAATCCGATAACAAGATTACCATCAGCGTCAGCACGTCCTACGACGGTGTTTTTATACAGTCCCTTGCTGAAACTGGCAGCAGCCTCTTCCATAGAATTAGGATAATCACTGCCCTCCCTGTCTTCTGCCCAGGTCTTTAAGCGTGTTTTAGTATCACCACACATTATATAGGCATTACCCATTTTGAATCCTGCATTATCGACATCAACACATAGCGGGTTAGAGGATGCACGGTAGAATGCAGGAATGCTGAAACGATATAATCCGTCAGGAGTGAGTCCCGAAACAGTCTGGGAGATTCCACCCATCAACCTATAAGCCTCGTTAACAGTAGCACGAGAAGTTGGTGATTTATAGAGAAGATTTCCACTTGTGTAGAAAAGGTGGAAATCATTTGTCCAATCTTCTACTCCCGATGCCATCGAGGCATTCTTGACGAGGTCTGTCACATCTTTGCTAACGCTATACTCTGTCTCTTCATTAAGAGGGGTCAAAGACTTTATATATTTTTCATACGCAGAACCTGAAACAATCGTGAAACGCGTTGCCTCTGCGCTATTTGTCGTAAAGGAAGCCCCTTCCCCGGAGTTTCCGGCAAAGTATTCTCCCGTTGCAACATTCTCAAGCCACAGGTTACCGCTTCCAGCATCGCGGAAACGCCATTGTATCTTCTCTCCTTCTGTAGCAGCGACATCGGTATATGGGTTTGTGATATTACCCAGATATTTGTCAGTCAAATCCAAGTAGCGAATGGTATAGATGTCGTTAGAGACATTTTTTATTTCTACCGGCACACCGAATTGTGACAGAGTAGCCCGTGTACCCCATGTTGCACCTCTTGAGAGATATTGTCCGCTATCCGCATCTTTCAGGTAGAACATTCCCTCTTCTGGCATCATTCCTACACTCAGGTTTTCGCCTTCCGTAATGTCCATCTCATAGATGTTAAACGAGTATGCCGGTACATTTACCATTATGTTTGTACCATAAGCAGAAAGTGTTGATTCCTGCGGAACGACATTATACATATTGTCATTCGTATTCTCTGCCTGGTCGCTATCTGCCTTCATCTGCGTCAGCTTTATGTTTGATGCAGAGTATCCGGACGTTGTAAGGGTTGTTGAATAATCTGTTCCTGACGGATTGACGAGTTTCACATACAGCTTATTACCATCACGACTTGCGGAGGTATAGACATGTCTTTCTACATGTTCTGCAGGTAATACCACATCATGACACAACTCATCATCTATGTAGCATTTGATATGGTTTCCACGCACCTCTATACGCAAATCGTATGTTACACCTGTAGCAAGTGATCTGTATATGTTATCATACTGAGACTTTGTTCCGTTAATAGCACGTTCTATACAGAATCGGGTATTGTCCCAACCACCAAGGTTCCACCAGCAGTAGTTCTTTGAGTCTTTGTAACCGAAGGCAATAAGGAAGCCCTCTGCACCACCTGTCTTTGTGGCTTTAACTTGTATGGTGTAGTTCTCACCCAAGTCTATATTCTTGTTGACGTACAGGAGGCCTTCCATCGTTGTGCTGCTTTGTGTCAGCACACCATTTGCCTCACTGAAAGTGCCCGCATTGTCCGTCCAGTTTGAAGTGCCGTCAAAAGGAGCAGTATAAACAACCTCACCATCTTTTATTATCTTGTAGTCAGAGAATGTTGCCGATGTAATCCATGTAGAAAGGCCTCCGTAATTTACGGAAGACGATTCGCTGTTACCCTCCTCTGTCCATGTGATATTCTGCGTTCCGAGCTTCTGCGACATCAGTTTCTGCACGTAGTAAGACGGCGTACCATAGCTGTATGTAGCATCAAATCGTATCATGTCCGGCATCCATTTCTGGTCGTTCACATTCACGAAAATCGGAGCATATGAAGCCATCGTCACGATGTCCGAATTACGTTCCATACCCTGCATATATACCGCCTCACCCAATGCTGCAGCCAGATTGCCTGTAGTACCGAAGTTTGATGTCACAGCATATTCTCCCGGATATATCTTAGGTCCATTGCGATCGTAACTATCATACTTTTCATAGTTGTTCACGAACCATGCTGGATTCTTGTAATAGTGCTCATCCAAAGCATCCACAGGGTAACTGTTGCGCCATGAAGGTTCGTCTGTTCCCCATGACTCCACATTACCTATACAAACGATATCGGGATATTTCGCCTTTATTGCCTGATAGAACTTATAATAACGCTCCGGGTACTGATAGCTTGTGCTGGATTGGTTATATACATCGTCATTGCTGTTATAGTTCTCGTTGCCTATCTCTATGTATTTCAGTCCGAAGGGTTCTGGATGTCCGTTTGCGGCACGCTTGGCGCCCCAAGTGGTAGTTGTGGCACCATTGGCATACTCTATGGCATCAAGAGCTTCTTGTATAAACTCGTCGAGGTCGTTTATGTCCTGATACCATCCGTGTCCCAGTCCCACGTTTACCACAAACAGTGGCACAGCACCGATATCTTCGCTCAGCTGCAGCATCTCGTGGAAACCGAAAGCGTCAGAGCTTCTGTATTTCCAGTTGATATTCCAGTGTCCCGGGCGCTCCTCTATCGGCCCTATTGTCTTTTTCCATTCAAAGCGGTTTCTTTCACCATTATTTTCGGTATATTCACCTTCCACATAGCAGCCGCCAGGGAAACGCATAAAGCGTGGCTTCAGGTCTTCCAGCATCTGCGCCAAATCCTTACGGCAACCGTGCCCCTTGTAGGTTTCGGCAGGCATCAGGCTTACTACGTCGATATCAAATTCATTTGCCGATGTTGTCTGCAATGATAGGTAAGCCTTTCCGTTTATGCGGTTAGCGTCAGCAATCGTCAGGCTTATCTTCTGCCATGTAGTGCCTATACTGATATTCTTCGAAGCGCTCAGGAGTACGCTACCGCTGTCATAGTCCAAAAGGTATGCCTTTAATGTTGTTGAGAAAGCAGCATCAGCACGCGCAAAGAACGTCAGGGTGTAGGACGTCTGTCCATCGAGCCTCATGCCCCAATATCCCCCATTGCGTATATCAGCACCACTGGCTGAAGGGATTACATGCATGTACTGGCTCTGCGCAGAATTCATGAGATTACTCGTGCCGAGTTCAATTTGGGTATTGCCATCACCCCACCAATTTTCTGGCTGGTAATCATTGTCCTCGAACGAACGGTTCTTCACCATTTCGCTCCACAGTCCGCCATCGGCAGCATGATTTATCTCCTCAAAGAAGATGCCATACGGCTTCTCCGCAAGGCTTGTGCCATACTTGTCAGGGAACAACTTCAGCTGCACCTGCGCCTGCGCCTGCAGAAATACTGACGAGAACAGAATCTGCAATAAGAGGGAGAACACCATTTTGTAATTCATTTTCATAACGGTAAGTACCCAAAATAATTGGTTTTTATTTAGTTAGTAATATATTTTCGGGGACAAAAGTAATGATATTTTCCGATATAACCAAATTTTTGAATGAAAGTATCAAAAAAAATCACGCATTTTCATTATTCTCCCATCTCAGTACGAGTTTTGCGCGAGCCTCGTCATTGAACTTCGTGGCTATGTACAGACACTCCGTCTTGGTGAGAGAATAGCAAGGGCGAAGTTGTCCTTTTTTGTCTCGATATTCAACCAGGGTAAGACAAAAAAATCTCAAAAAAATATTACGGGATATTCGTAAACCGCAATGGGAATGTTGTACCTTTGCAATGTTCCCAGGCGGAGAATATCGTGCGCATCGGCCGACGCACAAAATTTCTTCCGCCGACAAGATATATAAGCGATCTTTTTTTACTGATTTTTATTCGTCCGCATCCTGGAGGACGGGGAATTTCTCCCTGAAAGCGTTGAGAGATTCCATATCCAAGATGGCGGTGGTTGTGGCGGCGGTGTTGTCTGGCACCTGGGCGAGGATTTTGCCTTTGGCATCGATGATGGCAGAACCTCCATCATAATGGCAGACGGGGTCGTCGCCTACCCTGTTGACTCCTACAACGAAACATTGGTTTTCCAAGGCGCGAGCTTGTAACAGCACATCCCATACCCTGCGGCGGCTGGCTGGCCAGTTGGCAACATAGATGATGACATCGTAGGAAGGTGAAATGTGAGATGTGAAATGTGAAAGTTTTTTATTCCGCGAAAAACATGGGAAGCGGAGGTCGTAGCACACCTGTAGGAGGAATTTCACGCCTCGCCACTCGACAATGGTGCGTTCCTTACCTGCTGTGAAGTTCTTGTCTTCACCGGCATAGGAGAAGAGGTGGCGCTTGTCGTAAGTATAGACGTCGGTGGGTGTTACGAAATAAAAGCGATTATAGCGCTTTCCATCTTCCTCCACATCCATAGAGCCGGCAATAGCAGCATCAAAGCGGCGAGCGAGCTCTTTTAAATTTTGAATTATGAATTTTGAATTATGAATTAAAGAGTCCTTCGACTCTTCGCCTGCCATGAACCCAGTATTCCACATCTCGGGGAGGACGTAGAGGTCTGACTTCTCAGAACTAAGGAGGGCTGACTCCAACGCTTTCACATTAGCATCAGGGTCAGCCCACTTAATATCGGTCTGTAGTATTGTTACTTTCACTTCTTCGCAGCTTTCTTTGCCTTTGCTGGAGCAGCTTTTGCTGCTGGCTTTTCTGCTGCTGGTGCAGCAGTAGCTGGCTTTGCTGAAGCATCAGGGGTGATGTCAACCAATTCAACAGTGAATATCAGGGCTGAATATGGAGGAATCTGTCCTGACTGACGGTCGCCATAACCTAACTCTTGTGGGATATACAGTTCCCACTTAGAGCCTACAGGCATCAGCTGTAGAGCCTCTGTCCAACCTTTTATAACCTGATTAGCACGGAACTTTGTTATCTGGTCCTTGCGGGTATAGCTGCTGTCGAAGACTTTGCCGTCAATGAGTTTACCCTCATACTTTACATGAACCTCCTGAGTAGCTGTTGGCTTAGGACCTGTGCCCATTGTGAGAACCTTGTACTGAAGTCCGGAAGGAAGGGTTACAACGCTATCCTTTGTACTGTTCTGAGCCAGGAACTGCTCACCCTTACGACGATTCTCGCCATAGAGCTTTTCCTTCTTTACTTCATCATTACGCTTCATACCTTCTTCAAAGTACTTCATAGCACCATCCTGCTTGAAGAAAGTAGAGTCATTGTTCAAAGCAGCTAAGAAACCTGCATAGAAGAGGTTTACATTGAGAGAATCATCAGCATCCTGCAAAGCAGTCTTAATGCCTGATATCATGCGCTGCTCAAGCATCTGCTGTATCTGGGCACCAGCATTGTATGCTACGAAACGAGGGTCATTGCCCTTCTCCTTAGCATCCTTAAGGCCCTGAATGAAATCTGCCATATAGGCTGTATCAACCTTATACTGCTGCTGCAGGAAAGGTATCAAACCATTAGTGTTAGCATATCCGCCAGCATAACTGAGGGAGTCGCTTGAAGACTTCAGACATTGAACATTGAACTGTGAACATTGAGCATTCTCTGTCTTGTCTTTCTTATCCTTCTTATCTTTCTTTGCAGCATCAACAGAAACGACACAAAGAGCTGCTGCAAGAGCTACGAAAAATATCTTTTTCATGATTTTAATTCTGAAGCGCAAAGCGCTGAATTTAATCTTTAATTTTTTTAATCTTTAATTACTTTACTTCCAGGAGTTCGATTGTGAACACAAGTGTAGAGAAAGGCTTGATCTGCTCACCCTGAGCACGCTCTGCGTAAGCCAGCTGCTGTGGGATGTAGACCTCATACTTGCCACCGGCCTTCATGTGGGTAAGAGCTTCTGTCCAACCCTTGATGACCTGATTAGCACGCATCTCTACAGGAGCATTACGCTTGAAACTTGAATCGAACACCTTACCGTCGATTGTCTTGCCTTCGTAGTTAACCTTTACAAGAGAAGTATCAGCAGGAGTTGCGCCAGTACCCTCTGTAATAACCTTGTACTGAAGACCCGAAGGAAGTGTTACGACACCTGGCTTCTTAGCATTGTCAGCAAGGAACTTCTCGTTCTGCTTCTTGTAGTCGCCAAACTGCTTCTCCATAGCAGCAGCCTTTACGGTATGCATCTTCTCCTCTGCCAGCATACGAGCCTGGTTGAGGTTCATCAGCTGCTTCTTACCTGTAACACCTGCTACGAAACCTGCGATGAGGTTCTTAGAAGAAATCTGCTGAGTAGAGTCGTTACCAAAGATTTCATAGTTAAGCCCCTGAACCATCTGGCTGCCTACCTGCTGACCAATCTGCACACCAGCGATATATGCTGCCTTTGCCTTGTCATCACCGATTGTAGCACCTTCATTGAGACCCTTGATAAACTCATCGATATAAGCAGTATCAACGCCCATACGCTGAACGAGATATTCCTTCAAACCGTCTGACTGAGCCATACCTACAGCATAGCTGAGGGTATCAACATCGTCCTTAAGATTTGCACTTGGAGTGCCATTACCGCAAGAAGTGAACACTGCGGCCATGATAGCAGCTGTTGCTGCAAAAAAGATTTTTTTCATGTGTTTTTAATATTATTATTGAAAATTCCTAATTCAAAATTGACTTCGTCGATACCCGCAAAACTCCCAGTTCTGTCTAAGCTTCTTCGCAGAAGCAACATCGGCTTGACATCACTGGTCGCTTTGCGTGCATTCTTAATTCACTTCACCTCTATCAATTCTACGTCAAAGATGAGTGTTGCAAAAGGAGGAATAGAACCAGCAGCACCAGCCTCACCGTATGCCAGATTGTAAGGTATGAAGAAACGTGTCTTGCCACCCTCTTTCATCAGCTGCAGGCCTTCTGTCCAACCTGCTATCACGCCTCCCAGTGGGAATGTAGCAGGCTCACCACGCTGTACGCTGCTGTCGAAGACAGTACCATCGGTAAGAAAACCTTCATAGTGGCACTTTACGCTGTCTGTAGCCTTTGGAGATTTACCGGTGCCCTCAGTGACAACCTTGTACTGAAGACCGCTCTTTGTTGTGATAACTCCTTCCTTCTTAGCATTCTCGGCAAGATATTTCTCACCTTCAGCCTTTGCTACCTTGCCCATCTCAGCTGCCTTTGCACGCTGCTTAGCCTCCTGCTCCTGGAAGAACTGCTGAACAATCTTCTGGCTCTCAGGCATTGTCATCTGAGCCTTTCCTGCAAGAACATCCTTGATTGCCTGTGCGAAATCATCGATATTCAAATCGTTCGCGCCCATACTTTCTAATTGCTTGCCTATATTCAAACCTAAGGCATAACTTACTTTATCCATGTATTTTATAAATTATAATTTGCTTTATAACATAAAAATCGCGTGCAAAATTACAAAAAGAAATAAAGAATAAGGAATAAAGAACAAAGTTTTTTTGTATTTTATATTTTTTTTGTATTTTTGCGTCCAAATAATCTACATAACATTAAGTGCAAGATGAAAAAGATTGTTGTTTTAACCGGTGCCGGTATGTCTGTGGAAAGCGGTCTGACTACTTTCCGCGATGCTGGAGGCTTGTGGGACAATTATCCCGTAGAGCGAGTTGCTACCCATGAGGGTTGGGAGGCAAATCCTAACTATGTCAATGACTTTTACAACATGCTACGCGTAAAATATAAAGATGTGCAGCCTTGTGAGGGTCATAAACTGCTTGCAGAGATGGAGAAAGACTATGATGTCACCATTGTCACCCAGAATGTTGATGCCCTGCATGAGGCGGCTGGTTCAAGCAAGATAATACATCTGCATGGGGAAATGATGAAGATGTGTTCTGCAAATGATGTTGACAATCCACGCTATCATGTCACCCTGCCCCATGAGGGCTTTGGCGAGACAGGATTGGAAGTGCCTCATGACACAAAGGCCGGGGACGGCTCTTTGCTCAGACCGTATATAGTATTCTTCGGGGAAGCAGTTCCAAACATGTATGACGCTGCCGCTGTGGCACAGACGGCTGACATCTTTGTCATCATCGGAACATCATTAAACGTCTATCCTGCCGCAGGATTGGTGCAATATGTAAAGCCTGGTACTCCGATATACCTCATCGACCCAAAACCTGTTGCAGCAAAGACAGACGTTCAGCACCTGATGTGCGGAGCCAGCGAAGGAGTGAAGAAACTTATGGAGTTAATTAAGAATTAAGAATTTTGAATTTTGAATTAATTCAATATTCAATGTTCAATATTCAATGTTCAATAGTATAACATGAAGATACTGATTATGAATGGTCCCAACCTGAATTTGTTGGGAGTACGCGAACCGGGAATTTATGGTGACAGTTCTTTCGAGAACTATCTGCCAATGTTGAAAGAATGGTACCCAGAGGTTGATTTGGAATATTTTCAAAGCAACATCGAGGGTGAGATGATAGACAAGCTTCAGGAAGTAGGTTTTTCCTATGACGGAGTAGTGCTAAATGCTGGTGCTTACACCCACACCAGTGTGGCGCTGGCTGATTGCATCAAGGCTATTACAACGCCTGTAATAGAGGTACACATCAGCAATGTACACCAACGTGAGGAGTTTAGGCATCACTCATACCTCTCTCCCGTTTGTAAGGGCGTGATATGCGGCTTCGGATTAGACAGCTACCGATTAGGAATAGATGCGCTGGTGAATCTGTAAGAAATGAGAAATCAGGAATGAGGAATTAGAAATGAGGTAATCGGCTTTGCCGCTTATACCTTTAGGTGTAAGAATTAGTTCCTAACTTATAATTCCTAACTCTTAATTCTTATCATCGTCAGTCCGTCTCGAAGTGGCAGCAGAACCTTTTCAACACGTTTGTCTGCTGCAATATAATCATTAAAGCGGCGGATGCCGACGGTTTGCTGGTCCTTATCATATTCAGCATCTGTCACATGACCATCCCATAAGGTATTGTCAGCAAGTATGAAGGCGCCCTTATTCATTAGTGGCAGAAGACTTTCATAGGTCTCCACATAGGTGCGCTTATCTCCATCCATAAAGGCAAAGTCGAAAGACTTGCCTATTTTTTTTGCTTCTGTAGCAGCATCGCCAATGATAAAGGTAATCTTGTCTGCCCAAGGGGAGTTTTCTATCCACTTGCGCGTAAAGGGTTCCTGTTCGTCATTTATCTCAAAGGTATAGAGATGTCCGTGTTCGCTCAAGCCTTCTGCCATACAAAGGGCAGAATAACCCGAAAAAGTGCCCACCTCTATGATATTCTGCGGATTCACCATCTTGACGAACATCTTCAGCAAACGTCCCTGCAGATGTCCTGATGCCATACGTCCATGAAGCATGTGGACATTCGTAGCACGCCACAGACGATACAGATATTCGGGTTCTGCATCACTATGGCTGAGGACATACTCATCAAGGATATTCTCACCCTCAAGAGTTGTATGGTTGGGATTTTGTGTCTTGCTCTTCATTGTTATCTGCTTTCAGTACTATAGTATATGCTGCGATTCTCAAATTCTCTTGCCCTCACCTCGTTATCCGGCGACAGCTTGCCATTGATATATTTCTCCATCAGAAGGGCTCCGATAGGCACACCGAAGTCAGCACCAAAACCACCATTCTCCACATAGACAGCAATAGCAATGCGCGGATGCTCCATCGGCGCAAATCCCATAAAGACAGAATGGTCGTGCCCCCTATTCTGTGCAGTACCAGTCTTTCCGCAGGCACTGAAAGGAAGGCGTGAAAGAGCCTTACAAGTTCCGCTGATAGCCGATTGCCGCATACCTCTTACCACCCATTGATATGCCCACGTAGCGGCTTTGGTACGATGAGGTTCAGTATATATGGAATCGATAGAAGCACCTTCTATCTTGCGTACTACATGCGGAATATAGTAGTATCCCCTGTTGGCTATTGTGGCACCCAGATTCGCTATCTGTAGTGGAGTGAGGTTCACCTCTCCCTGACCGATAGATATGGATATGACACTCAAAGCGCCCCATGAATGGCGATATACCTCATTATAATAGGCTCCATTTGGTATCATACCACGCTTCTCGCCTGGCAAATCGATGCCAAGTTTATAGCCAAACCCCATGGACACCATATAGTCACGCCATTTATTCATGGCATTCACCAAGCTGCCATACTTATGCTTACCCATCATATAGTACAACCCCCAGCAGAAATATCCATTGCACGATGTCGATAAAGCCTCAGAAAGACTAATTGGCGAGGGATGAGGATGACAACCTACACGGAGTCTCTTGTAGTTAAATCCGCCATTACATGGCAGTGGAGTATAAGGGGTCAGTATTCCTTCAGTGAGGAATGTCAACGCCTGTGACGGCTTAAAGGTAGAACCTGGGGGATACTGGCCCATTATAGCACGATTGAGAAGCGGTTTAAAAGGATTCTCGCCCAGTTCCTGATGTGTCTTACTGCGTCGTTTTCCTATCATTCCACGAGGGTCGTAGGAAGGAGCAGAAACCATACAAAGAACCTCGCCGGTAGATGGTTCTATAGCCACAATACTGCCGATTTTTCCTTTCATCAGACGCTCAGCCAGAGCCTGCAGCTCTATATCAATGCTAAGCGTGATATTCTTGCCAGGTATAGCGCGACGATCCATCTGACCATTACGATAATGGCCCTGTACCCTACCACGAGCATCACGCACCATTATTTGTATGCCTTTTGTTCCACGAAGGTATTTTTCATAGCTGCGTTCTACTCCTAATTTGCCTATATAATCGCCACGTCCGTAATACTTATCCTCCGCTTCATCAATGTCATTCTGCGACACCTCTCCGACATCGCCTAATACATGAGCCCCATTAGGATATGCATACTGACGAATGGTACGCTTACGAATATATATTCCCGGGAAGCGGAATAGTTTTTCACGAAAAGCAAGAAACAACTCTTTATCGAGCTGCCCCATGAACAGTTGCTGCGAAAAACGGGAATAGCCGGGGTTCTTTTTTGAGTCTTTTATTTCATCCAAACGCTCCAAGAACTGGTCCTTTGTGATTCCCAAAGCTTCACAGAAGGCAAGAGTATCCAAATGATTCTTTGCCTCGTTTGTGACTATCATCACGTCGTAGGCCACCTCATTATACACAACAAGTTTACCTTTCCTATCATAGATAAGGCCACGCGAAGGATATTGCACACGTTTGAGGAATGCGTTGGAATCGGCAGTTCGACGATAGTCTTCACTCATTATTTGCAGGGAGAAAAGACGTATAGCATAGATAACGACAATCAATATTGATATGCCACCTATTACCAGTCGTCGATATGAATAATCAGGACGTCGCATTACCTTTTACTCATCAATACACCAGTAGTGCTGAATACTATCGAGAGAACAACGATAGAGAAAACCGTAGCGAAAGTACTTCCTATAATACTGAATATCCACAATCCCCAATGTTGTATAGAGAAGGCCTCAAGGGTAAAGAAAACCGCACAGTATATAATAGTTAGGAACAATACATATGCTGTAAATTTCTCTGTTCCCATAGCGTGAATACCCGGACAAAAGTTTTTATCGTCAGCATTATGGAGATACAACTCTAAGACAGATGGCTGAACAAAGCCTACTAAGGTCATAGAAGCGGCTGCCATTCCTGGTGTAGAGAAGAATATATCAATAATAATACCCAATATAAAACAAGACACCATGATAAGCCAACGGGGAGTATTTCGGGGAGTTTGAACCACAAAATAGATATACAACAAAGGGCTGGCAACACCCAAGATATGAATATTACCAAGAAGCAATACCTGAATAAAAATCAGGACGACTGCCATTATTGCTATTCTCTTTATATAATCTATCATTTATTGGTTCTTAATAAGGTCAAGTGAATCTTTGGCAGCTTGCAATAATTGCAACTGATCATGTGTATGGTGATTGTCGATGACACACACATCACGAAGATTGACAAAGTCGCTTGACAATTCTACAACAAGACGATATGACACTCCATCTGGACTTTTCTCTGAAGCACGTATTTTGCCTACTGGTACTCCCGCAGGGAATATGGCAGAATAGCCAGATGTCACCACCCATTGGTTTATCTTTATATCAGCATAAAGGGGCACATCCTCCATATAAGCATAATGGCTATCACCTCCCGACCATCTCAGATATCCGAAATATCCTGTACCATTCACCTCGCAACTGATACTGGAATGTACAGAAATAATAGGCATCACAACAGAATAGTGGGAGCCTACCATATATACTACTCCTACAACTCCATTGCCAGAGACAACGCCCATATCTTCTTTTATACCATCGGCACTACCGCGGTCGATTGTTATGAGATTATCTTGCTTATTAACACTATTCTGAACCACCTGGGCTCCGATTAGTGTATAATTCCTTTCACGTAATGCCTGCTCTATATGATAAGAGCTAACGCCATACTTCTTCAGTTGTTTCTTGAGCTGAAGAACCTGCTGCTGCAGATTAACATTGGTAAGGGTAAGTTCCTTATTAATATCCCTCAAAGAAAGAAATGAAGTAATATTGGATTTTCCCCGATATATTACCCCTGCAACACTATTGGCAGAAGTAAAAGCAACCGACCCCTGATAACTATTAAACTGAAATAACATTGTAAGGCTCACCGTCTCCAAAAGGAGAAAGATGAGCCAATTATAATGATTTTTTATGAAGTCAATAAGGTTTCTCAACCCTCAAAAAGCGTCTTATCTCATTAAGAACGAGAAGCGTCCAATATTCTTCAGCGCAACACCAGCACCAATAGCAACACTGTGTAGTGGATCTTCTGCAATATGGAATGGAATACCAATCTTTGCCTCAAGGCGACGATCTATACCACGCAACAATGCACCGCCACCGCTGAGCCATATTCCATTATGTACTATATCAGCATACAACTCAGGAGGAGTGGTCTCCAATGCAGCAAGTACCGCATTCTCTACCTTAGCCACAGTCTTATCGATACAGTGTGCTATCTCCTGATAACATACAGAAACCTCCATTGGCAAAGCCGTTATACGGTTTGGACCGTGAACAACGTAATCCTCTGGAGCCTCATCACCAAGGTCAGTGAGAGCAGAACCCACGTGAATCTTTATACGCTCTGCCATACGTTCTGACACCTTAACATTATGCTGACGAGACATGTACTCCTGAATATCGGCTGTCAACTCGTCACCAGCTACACGGATAGAGTTATTACTTACTATACCACCAAGAGAAATGACTGCAATCTCAGTAGAACCACCACCGATATCAACAATCATGTTACCCTCTGGAGCTTCAACATCGATACCGATACCAACAGCTGCTGCCATTGGTTCATATATCAGATACACATCACGTCCGTCTGCATGCTCAGCAGAATCGCGAACAGCACGCAACTCCACTTCTGTAGAACCTGATGGCACACCAATCACCATACGCAGTGAAGGAGAGAAGATATTTCTTCCGCTATGTACCATACGGATAAGGCCGCGCATCATCATCTCACAAGCAGAGAAATCGGCAATCACACCATCACGCAAAGGACGGACTGTTCGTATGCGATCATTTGTTTTCTCGTACATGCTCTTGGCACGCTCGCCGACAGCAATCATCTGATTGGTATCACGATCTATTGCCACAACGGATGGTTGGTCAACAACAATCTTATCACCCTGCATGATGATAGTATTGGCTGTACCAAGGTCCATAGCGACCTCCTGAACGAAGGAGAGAAATCCTAAATTCATAAATCCGAATTACTTATTAAATTACTTTTTTGTTGAAACAAACCAAGCGTTGATTGCTGTATCATAGTGACTGGAAACGCCAAAGGCACGAGTAGCAAACATACGACGCTCCTCAATAGATGTCTGGGCTCCCTGCTTATTGAGAATATCGAGCAATACTCCATATTCTGCCTTAGAAGGTACGATTACAACGTCTTTGAAGTTCTTTGCTCCAGCACGAATCAGAGAAATACCGCCAATATCAATCTTCTCAATGATATCTGCTTCTGAAGCGCCACTTGCTACTGTCTGCTCAAATGGATAGAGGTCAACAATAACGAGGTCTATCTCAGGAATTTCATACTGAGACATCTGCTGCTGATCTCCTTCATTATCCCTACGGCCCAAGATTCCACCAAATATTTTTGGATGAAGAGTCTTCACACGACCACCAAGAATACTTGGATATGTAGTCACCTCTTCAACAGCCTGACACTCGTAGCCAAGGGATTCTATAAACTTTTGAGTACCGCCGGTTGACAGGAATTTCACACCTTCAGCATTCAACTTTTTCAATAACTCGTCAAGTCCATCTTTATGGAAGACACTTACTAACGCTGTCTTTATTCTTTTCATAATAATACTCTTTTGCGTGCAAAGTTATAAAAAATTTATCATAAATACCAAATAAATAAACTTTTTTTTGTACTTTTGCAGTGATTTCTACATATATAAAGAAAAAGGATAGATGAAAGTCAAAAATTATAGCGACGACGAATTGGCTCAGATACTCGATAATGACATTTTTCACCTCATCTCCGATGTGGCGGACAATATGCAGTTAGAATGCTATCTGGTTGGAGGGTATGTAAGGGATATTTTCCTCGACCAGCCTTCTGACGATATCGATTGTGTCGTTGTGGGAAGTGGCATCAAAATTGCCACAGAGCTCAAGAAACGACTTGGTAAGAAGGCTTATCTATCCGTATTCAAGAATTTCGGCACAGCGCAGGTAAAGGTGATGTCTTCCGGCAATCGTCCGCCAGTGGAGATAGAGTTTGTCGGAGCCCGCAGGGAGAGCTACCAAAGGGATTCCAGAAAGCCTATTGTGGAAGACGGCACTCTTGAGGATGACCAGAACCGTCGCGACTTCACCATCAATGCTATGGCGATATGCCTTAACAAAGACAGGTTTGGCGAGTTGATTGATCCTTTTGGCGGGCTTGATGATTTGTGGGACGGAATAATCCGCACGCCACTCGACCCTGACATCACTTTCTCTGACGACCCTCTCCGCATGCTGCGCTGCATACGCTTTGCAACCCGTTTCAACTTCCTTATTGAGGATGAGACATTCCAGGCTCTCGAACGCAATACGGAACGCCTGAAGATTATCTCCAAGGAGCGCATCAGCGAAGAACTGAACAAGATTCTCATGACAAAGACTCCTTCACGAGGATTTGTTGACCTGCAGCGTTCCGGACTCCTGCAATTTATTCTTCCCGAACTGGCTGCTATGGACAGTGTGGAGGAGCGTAACGGGAAAAAGCATAAAAACAACTTCTATCACACCCTTGAGGTGCTCGACAATGTCGCTAAGGCTGATGCCCCTTTATGGTTAAGGTGGGCCGCCCTGCTTCACGATATTGGAAAGCCAAAGAGCAAGCGTTGGGACAACATTTCCGGATGGACATTCCACTCCCATAACTTTATTGGGGCAAGGATGGTACCGGGCATTTTCAACAGATTAAAGCTTCCTCAGGATGCAAAGATGAAGTATGTGCAGAAGCTTGTAGAATTGCACATGCGTCCTATCAACATTGCTGATGACGAGGTGACAGATAGTGCTGTGCGCCGACTTATAAATGATGCCGGAGATGATATCGATGACCTCATGATACTTTGTGAGGCGGATATCACCTCAAAGAATGAAGTGCGCAAGGCGAAATTCCGCGACAACTACCAATTGGTAAGGGAAAAGATTGCAGACCTTAAGGAGCGCGATTTCAAACGCCTGCTGCAACCGGTTATTGATGGCAATGAGATAATGGAGATGTTCAACCTGAAGCCATCAAAAGAAGTAGGCATCCTTAAGGCTTACCTTAAAGATGCCGTACTTGATGGTATTGTTGCCAATGAGCGGGAACCACTCATGCAGTTGCTTACTGCGAAGGCAACAGAAATGGGATTAGTTGCAACAAGCTAACTTATTGTTAGAACCGAGCACATTCACAATCTTGTGGATGTACATCTTCTTCATGTTCTCACGAGCTGGCTTCAGATACTGACGTGGATCGAAGTCTCCAGGATGCTCAGCAAGGTGCTGACGGATAGCAGCTGTCATAGCGAGACGTGAGTCAGAGTCGATGTTAATCTTACATACAGCAGACTTAGAAGCCTCACGGAGCTGCTCCTCAGGAATACCGATAGCTGCCTCGAGGTGACCACCAAACTTGTTGATTGTATTAACCTCCTCCATTGGAACAGAAGAAGAACCATGAAGAACGATTGGGAATCCAGGCAACTTCTTCTCGATCTCGTGAAGTATGTCGAATGCCAATGGTGGTGGAACGAGGACACCGTTTACGAGTGTGCACTGCTCTGGAGTGAACTTGTGAGCACCGTGTGAAGTACCGATAGAGATAGCGAGAGAGTCGCAACCTGTACGTGTAGCGAAGTCAATAACCTCCTCAGGCTTTGTATAGTGAGACTCAGCAGAAGCAACCTCATCCTCAACACCAGCGAGGACACCGAGCTCACACTCTACTGTAACGTCATACTTATGAGCATACTCTACAACCTGACGAGAAATCTTGATATTCTCCTCGTAAGGCAGTGAAGAACCATCGAACATAACACTTGAGAAGCCCATGTCGATACAATCCTTACAGAGTTCGAAGCTGTCACCGTGATCGAGGTGAAGAACGATTTCTGGCTTTTCGCAACCGAGTTCCTTTGCATAAGCAACAGCACCCTCTGCCATGTAGCGGAGGATTGTAGCATTTGCATAGTTACGAGCGCCCTTTGAAACCTGCATGATAACAGGTGACTTTGTCTCTACTGCAGCCTGAACGATAGCCTGCATCTGCTCCATTGTGTTGAAATTGAATGCTGGGATAGCATAGCCACCAGCAACGGCACGCTTGAACATCTCACGAGTGTTCACAAGGCCTAAGTCTTTGTAATTTACCATTTTGTATATAATTTAACGTGAAAATAACTTTCGGTGTGCAAAATTAGCGAAAAAAATTGTCATATCAAAATTTTTTCTGCATAAATTCTACTTTTTTCACATATCTGCCCCACCTTGCATAATATACATTACAAAACGGACGTTATAATAATGCATAATTCATAATATTCAATGTCCAAAGTACTTCTACACTGCTGTTGCGCTCCTTGTTCTGCTGCCATTATTGAGTGGATGCTTAATAATGACATCGAGCCCGTTCTGTTTTATTACAATCCTAATATTTATCCGCAGGAGGAATATCTGATAAGGAAGAATGAGCTGACCCGTTATGCTGAACGCCTGAAACTTACCGTCATTGATGGCGACTACGACTATCAGGCGTGGAAGGACTGGGCTTGCCACAACCTGAACACCACGAACCTTCAGGATTTTCCCGAGCGTGGTTCCAGATGCCTTGAGTGCTTCAAGCTCCGTTTGCTTGAGACAGCGAAGAAATGTAGGGAGCTCGGTCTGGAGCAGTTTACCACTACCCTCGCCTCTTCCCGCTGGAAGTCCCTCGACCAAATCAATGCCGCCGGTCAATGGGCAGCGGAGATGGTGAATGCTCAAAGAGAATTAGGAATGAGGAATGAGGAATTAGGAGTTCCTAACTGTCCCACCGTCTCCTTCTGGGACAAGAACTGGCGCAAGGGCGGGCTGCAAGACAGACGCAACGCCTTGCTGAAGGAGAACAATTTCTACAATCAGCAATACTGCGGGTGTGAGTATTCTATAAGATAGCACCACAAAAAAAGATGCAAGGCTTAATGTTAGTCTTGCATCTTTTTTATTTTATCCTCCGAAATTGTCGAAGCGTATCATGTCGTCTTCTACTCCGAGAGAGTGGAGAAGGTCGAGCACTGTCTTGGCCATCATTGGAGGTCCGCAGAGGTAGTACTCGCAATCTTCTGGTGCCTCGTGCTGCTTCAGGTAGGTGTCGCCCATCACTGGTGCTACGAAGCCTGGAGTATATTTGACGCCTGCTGCATCGGCCTTTGGATCCGGACGGTCGAGGGCCAGATGGAAGTGGAAGTTAGGGAAGTCTTTCTCCAACTGCAGGAAGTCGTCGAGGAATGGTATTTCCTCAAGAGCACGCGCACCATAGAAGTAGTGCATTGGGCGCTTGCGGTCTTCATCGTTGACGCCGTGTCCCTTCAGCATGTGCATAATCTGCGCACGCAGCGGAGCCATACCGGCACCACCGCCTACCCATATCATCTCGCGACCAGTGCCGTACTGTGGACGGAACTCGCCGTAAGGGCCTGACATGCGAACCTTATCGCCAGGCTTGAGTGAGAAGATGTATGTAGAGGCTATACCACATGGAACATCCATGAATCCTGTACCCTGATCCTTTGGTTTGAACGGAGGAGTAGCGATACGCACGTTAAGAGTGATGATATCGCCCTCGTCAGGATAGTTCGCCATAGAGTAAGCACGGATTGTAGCCACTTCGTTCTTCTGCTTGAGTCCAAAGAGTCCGAACTTCTCCCATGCAGGGATATAGGTGTCTCCGATAAGGTCTCTGTCGAAGTCGTTGTAGTCGAGGTCATACTCTGGGATGACAATCTGTGCGTAAGAACCCGGCTCGAAGTTCATGTGCTCACCAGGAGGCAGCTGAACCTTGAATTCCTTGATGAAGGTAGCAACGTTCTTGTTGCCGATAACCGTGCACTCCCATTCCTTTACGCCGAGGACGCTTTCAGGTACTTTCACCTCCATATCGCCTTTCACCTTTGCCTGACAGCCGAGACGCCACTTGTCTTTTATCTCCTTACGGGAGAAGTGTGGACGCTCAGAGTCGAGTATTTCGCCGCCGCCAGAGAGAATCTGCAACTTACACTGTCCGCAGCTGGCCTTACCGCCACAGGCAGAAGGCAGGAAGATGCCGTGCTCGTTGAGGGTAGCCATTACGCTGTTGCCCTGATCTACTGTAAGTTTTGTGTCGCCGTTGACAGTCAATGTCACCTGTCCGCTTGGAGAAAGATATTTCTTTGCCACAAGAAGGACAACGACCAAGACGAGTATTACAATTAAGAATACTGCGATGCTAAGTATAATAAAACTTGTGTTCATTCCGCCCTCCTTATAGTTTTAGTCCTGAGAAACACATCATTGCCATAGCCATGAGGCCTACAACGATGAATGAAATACCAAGTCCCTGCAAAGGCTTTGGAACATCTGAGTACTGCATCTTCTCCCTTATAGCGCCGAGTGACACGATAGCGAGAGTCCAGCCGAAGCCAGAACCGATGGCATAAACCATAGCGTCCCAAACGCTGCCGAGATACTGTGTGTTGGCTGGGTCGAGGTTGATGCGCTGCTGCATGAAGAGTGATGCACCCATGATGGCGCAGTTCACAGCTATCAGCGGCAGGAAGATACCCAGTGCGCCATAGAGAGATGGAGAGAAACGCTCTACTATCATCTCTACCAGCTGCACGATACCTGCAATCACAGCGATGAAGAGAATAAATGCCAGATATGACAGGTCAACACCCTCTACCATACAGTCAGGTCCCAAGACCTCTGTCTGCAACAGGTAGTTGACAGGGACAGTAATAAACAGCACGAATGTTACTGCTATACCCAGTCCCAAAGATGTCTTCACATTCTTGCTGACGGCAAGGTAAGAACACATGCCGAGGAAGAACGCAAATATCATGTTGTCGACAAAAATCGACCTAAAGAATAAATTTATCATCTGTTCCATTATGCTTCCTCCTTATAAAAGAATGCTCTGTGCACCCATATTACACATCCGATGATGATAAGCGCCATAGCCGGCATTGTCATCATACCATTGTTGATATATCCGAAGTCGTAAGCTCCCTCAGGGATAATCTGGAAGCCCAGCAGGGAACCGCGTCCGAAGAATTCGCGAATAGCACCCACGATAACGAGTATCATACCATATCCGAGACCGTTTGCAAAGCCGTCCACGAGAGAAGGCCAAGGCTTGTTCTGCATAGCGAAAGCCTCAAGGCGACCCATCAGAATACAGTTGGTGATAATCAGACCTACATATACTGACAGCTGTACGCTGACGTCATACACGAATGCCTTCAATATCTGTGATACGATAGTTACCAAGGCAGCAACCACTACCAGCTGCACCACGATACGTATTCTGTTAGGGATAGTGTTACGGAGAACAGAAATGATGAGGTTGCTGAAGGAGGTAATGACCGTCACAGCAATACCCATGACAAGAGCTGGCTTCAGCTGCGATGTAACAGCCAAGGCACTACAGATGCCGAGCACCTGTACAAGCACCGGATTGAGCACATTCAACGGTGCCATAAATACTTCCTTTATCTTATTCATGGCTCAAAAGCGTTTTATATTTCTTAAATCCGTCTTGCAACATATCAGAAACACCATTCGATGTCAGCGTGGCACCAGTAATGCCATCCACCTCATTCTCAGGGTTCTTCAGTTCACTTGACTTTACTACTTTCAATGCAGGATTGCCGTCGGCACCGTATATCTTCTTGCCGATAAATTTGTCCTGCCATGCTTTGGAATCCTTTATCTCGGCTCCCAAGCCTGCGGTTTCTGAATCATGATTGAAGTATGCACCATAGATAGTGTTGCCATCTTCATTCACAGCCACATAACCCCAGATGGCGCCCCAAAGTCCCATACCGTATACTGGTACGACATACTTCTTCTCACCATTCACCTGGCACTCGTAAATCTTATAGTTGCCAGCCTTATAGTCAGCGCTGTTGAGCTTGAAAGCCTCATCCTTCAATACTACTTCCGCATATTTTGCTTCACTTTCCTGGTCGTTCAAATCGCGGATATTCAGGGCTGCGAGAATCTGCTTCTTCTTATCGAGAGCCACATTCACGTCCTGACGTGGTTTCAACGTACTACTTACGAAAGCCAGCAGGAAAGCCACTATCACTACCATTACACAGCTGTATGCAATGATATATACATTATTATTAGTATTCAGTTTCATGCCTTAGCCCTCCTTAAACGTTTGTTAATGTTACCCTGCACAACAAAGTAGTCAATTGTTGGAGCCATCATGTTGCCAAACAGAATAGCAAGCATCATACCCTCTGGGAAACCAGGGTTCATGACACGGATGATGACTGCGAGAGCACCTATTATAATACCATATATCCATTTTCCTGTCTCTGTACGTGCAGATGTTACAGGGTCTGTTGCCATAAAGACAGCACCAAAGCAGAAGCCACCCAGCACGAGGTGTTCATACCATTCTACCGGAGTGCTTCCGAGGCTCTGGAATATAAATGCCATGATGCCACCGCTGAGGAATACGCTAAGCATTATCTTCCATGAAGCGATGCCCGCCCACAACAGGATGACAGCACCTATTGCTATTGCAACTACGCTTGTCTCACCGATAGAACCGGGGATAAAGCCCAGGAAGCTGTCCATCAGACTTGCGCTTGGTGCCATATTCTGTGCCATCTGTCCCAGAGGAGTAGCACAGGTAAAAGCATTTGGCAGGTCATTTCCCAAGCCGCAGAACTTCTCTGTTGCCACCCAGACGGTGTCACCGCTCATCTTTGTAGGATAAGAGAAGAAAAGGAATGCGCGCGCGAGGAGAGCAACGTTGAAGATGTTCATTCCTGTGCCGCCGAATATCTCCTTACCGAAGATAACAGCAAAGGCAACAGCCAGTACCAGCACCCATAATGGGCAACCGATAGGGAGAACCATAGGGATGATGATACCACTTACGAGGTATCCTTCCTGAATCTCTTCGTGCTTCCATTGTGCCCAGGCAAATTCGATGCCAAGACCTACAACATAACTTACGATAATCTTTGGCAGCACCAGCAAAGCACCATAGAGGAACACCTCCCAGAAAGGAGCCGTTGCCAATGTACCGGCAGCCAGATAGTTCTGGTAGCCTACATTATACATACCAAAGAGAAGAGCTGGTATAAGAGCTATCACCACCATGCTCATTATGCGCTTTGAATCGATAGCGTCGTGGATGCTCACACCAGACTTTCGCGTGGTATTCGGAACATAAAGGAATGTCTCGAATCCATCGAACAAACTATGCAGCGCCGAGAATTTTCCGCCTGGCTCAAAATTAGGCTTTATCTCGTCAATAAATTTTCTCAGTTTCATCATTCATTCTCCTTTCTCAACATATCCAGTCCTTCACGAACTATCTTTTGTAATTCCAACTTACTGCTGTCCACGAACTCCGCAAGGGCGAAATCCTCCGGACTCACCTCATAGATGCCAAGGGCTTCCATCTTGTCGATATCCTTTGCTATAATAGCCTTGATGAGATATTCTCCATAGATGTCCATAGGCAATACCTTGTCATACTCACCACTCATTATCATGTGACGCTCACCACCCTTCACGCGGGCATCCAACTTATAGCCGCCCTTCTTCGGCATAAGCCATGAGAAGTATGATCGGCTTACTGAGAACTGGTTGAAGCGAGGCAATATCCATCCGAATATCTCGTCGGCATCGTCACCCTCTGGTATTGCGGTAATCTCAGAGCAATGTGCAGCAACAGTACATTTTGTCTTGTCGCTCATCACCTTGCCTGTCAGCGGATTGCCAGCGATAATGCGTACATTACCATCCTTGATGAGGTCTGTCAGTTCCACCTGTGCTCCGACCAATGCATCGAAATATGCAGGTTTCTTAACCTCCGAACCAGCTATTGCCAAAGTGCGGGTAAGATTTACCTTACCAGTATTGAACAGGCGTCCGAAGAAGATAACGGCAGTAGGATCTACTGTCCAAACCACTTCGCCCTTGTTCACAGGGTCAATGTTATTCACCTGTACTCCGACATTGCCAGCAGGGCATTTACCTTTGAATACCACCACTTCAGCATCTTGTGCATTTTCCAGAGAAGAATTTTTTCCTACTCCCAGATACACCTTTGCAATCTTGCTGAGGGCTGTCAGGCCAGCTTGGAAGTCAGCCTCCTGTCCCTTCACCTCATACTCGAAGTCACATGCCAGCGGCATGTCCCTCAAAGCAGAAACGAAGATAGCCTTTGGTTCTGTCTGGTCATTGGTAGAAATGGCGTATGGCAACTGATTGATGTAACCAAAGAGGCCTGCTTCCAAGAGAGCTTTCTTTACGTCCTCTCCAGAGAGGCTCTTCACATCCTTCTTGCCGAAGTCCACGAATTCCTGCTGTGCATCAGCTTCTACCTGCACACTAAGTACCTTTCTGCGTTCGCCACGCTCCACAAGTGTTACAGTACCACTTACCGGGCTTGCGAACTTTACTTCTGGATAAGCCTTGTTGATGAACAGGGGTTCACCAGCCTTCACCTTATCCCCTTCTTTCACGACGACCTTAGGTTTCACGCCCTCGAAATCGTCCGGCTGCAAGGCGTAGATTTTCCCTAACTTGACGGTGCTCTTCTCCTTTGCGGCAACACCTTGCAGGGAAATATCAAGACCACGATGCAGTTTTACAATCTTACTCATAAAACAAACTACTATTCGCCTTTATAATTATTTAATTGTCAATTTCAATTGCCGAGCGCTATTTTCTTGATTGTGTCAACCACAACCTGTATCTGCTCACGACGGCCCAGAGTGATGCGCAGGCAGTCTTCCAAGCCCTTGTCGCCCATAAACTTAATCTTGTAGTCCTGCTCAGCCATAGCCTTCTGCAGACGCTCCTTGATAGCCACAGGATATCTTACCAAAATAAAGTTAGCAACACTCTTGAACACCTTGAAGCCAGGGATGTCGCCCAGTTCCTTCTTGAACAGCTGTCTGTCCCATTCCATATCCTCTGCCACCTTACGATAGTGGTCATCGCTGTCTATTGCTGCCATAGCAACAGCCTCAGAGAAGCGGTTGTAGCCGAGGTATTTGTTGGCATAGTTGAGGAAGCCCTCATGTCCTTTGCCCATGAAACCGAATCCCATACGCAAGCCTGGCAAGCCATAGAACTTACTCAAGGTGCGAGAAATTATGAGGTTCTGATATTTGTTTACCAATGGAGCGATATATGCAGTATCCTTTGTGATGAATGACGCATAAGCCTCGTCCACGAGAACCATTGTGTCATTAGGAATATTCTCCATTATCTTACCTATCTCCTCTGGGCTCAGGCAGTTTCCTGTTGGGTTATTAGGAGATGCCAGGAGCAACATACGAGGATGTATCTTGTTGGTCAAAGCGATAAGTTCATCAACATCATAGGCAAAAGTGTCCTCACGCTCATAGAGAGGATACATCTCGAATGTACCGCCACATTCTCCAGCAATACGGTTGTAGTACCACCAAGAGAACTCTGGTATCATAATGGTGTTGTTGCCACCAGTAGAAAGATAGTAGTGAACAGCATTCTTCAAGATGTCTTCACCACCATAGCCAAGCAGCACCTGTTCTTCCGGCACACCATATATCTCGCTGAGACGTACAGAGAAAATGCTCTTCTTACCCTCGTCATAAATGCGGGTATAGAAGCACAACTGCATTGGATCGAAATTCTTTATCGCATCCAGGACCTTCTGAGAAGGTGAGAAATTAAATTCGTTTCTGTCAAGAAAATTCATGTTATTATTCTAATTTTACACATTTGGGCGCAAAATTACAAAAAAAATCTTAAATCGCGAGCTAAAAACATAAAGTTTTTATCGTTTTTATGTTATTTTAGTATCATTTCGACACAAAAACACGAATTTCTTAATTCCCAATTCCTAATTCTTAATTATTTTTCCTACCTTTGCACCCCGTATGGAACAAAAACAAGGCTACCAAGCCTCCCTCAAGTCAATAGAGACGGAAGACTGGCTCGATCTTCATGTCATTCGTCCCTTGTGTTATCAGATAGCTCGTCTGTTTGCAGTATTTGATATTCATCCCAATACCGTCACCATCTGGTCGATGATTATTGGTGTTATAAGTGCTTACTTCTTTGCTCAGACCTCTTTTTACTATAATGGCACAACAGGTCTGCTGATAAACCTCATTGGTGTCATTCTGCTGATGTGGGCCGACATCTTCGATTGTGTTGACGGCCAGTTGGCACGCCTTACAGGAAAGAAGAGTCCTATAGGCAGAATTCTCGATGGAATGGCTGGTTTTGTGTGGTTTATCCCCATCTATCTGTGCATCGTATACAGGTTCTACCTGCATCATGACATAGAGTTTTCTTTCTTGGGAATAGAGAACAATGAGCAGAACGCCCTCATTGCCACAGGCATTGTCCTGATACTCTCCTTTATCTCTGGTTTCCAAGGTATGGGCGGACAGCAGCGAGTAGCGGACTATTACATACAGGTACACCTACTCTTCCTGAAAGGTGAAGAAGGTAGTGAGCTCGACCATTCCGACATACAGCGTCAGAAGCTCAAGGAACTGCAGGACAAGAAGGCTTCATGGGCAGAGATAGCCTTTCAGAAGTCTTACATCGACTATACCGTAAAGCAAGAGAAAGCCACTCCTGAATTTCAGAATTTTGTAGCTTTGGCAACACAGAAATATGGTGGCATAAGCAAGATTCCGAGCGCCATCCGTGAGGAATTCCACAAAGAGTCACTTGCCCTGATAAAGTGGAACGGACTCCTCACCTTCAATTTCCGTGCAGCCTTCTTCTTTATGTTCTGCCTGCTCGATGTGCCAGCCCTCAACTTTGTATGGGAGATAGTCGGCATGGGCCTCCTGACAGCATATGTGCAACATCGCCACGAAGCATTCAGCAAACGTTTAGCAGCAAAACTATGACTTGGACGAAGAAGCGATTAAATGACCTCTTTTTTATCATTGGCGTAGTTGCCGTAGTTGTCATGATGCTGACATTCGATGTCAGTTTCATCGAACTGTGGGAGCATCTTTGTCATGCTGGTTATTGGCTCATCCCCATCCTTGGCGTTTGGATTATCATCTATGGCATCAATGGCCTTGCGTGGCGTGAAGTGATGCGCGGAGTGATGCGAAGTGCCGATGATATCGAGAAATATGAGAAGCTGCCCGGCTTCTGGCGCATCTTCCGGCTCACTGTGACAGGCTATGCCCTCAACTATGCCACTCCTGTCGGAGGACTTGGTGGCGAGCCTTATCGCATCATGGAGCTGTCACGCGACATCTCGAAGCAGCATGCTTCATCATCCGTCATACTCTATGCCATGATGCATATCTTTGCCCATTTCTGGCTGTGGTTCACCTCCGTATTCCTTTATTTCGCCCTTGCTGCCATAGGAGATGTTCCTATGACCCCAGTCATCGGCATCACTATGGGCATCATCATAGTCTTCTGCCTCATAGCCTTCTATCTCTTCTCCAAAGGCTATCGCAACGGCCTTGTAGTCAATGTAATAAGATGGATAGGACATATTCCGGGCCTGAAAAATTGGAGCACACGCTTTTACACTAATCACGAGGAAGCTTTGCACAATGTTGATACCCAGATAGCGGCACTCTTCAGTCAGGACAAGAAAGCCTTTTATAACAGCCTGCTCTTAGAATATCTCTCACGCATAGTTCAGGCAACAGAGATACTCTTTATGCTCCTATTGTTCGGCATCGATTGCGGAGGCGGTTTCAGCGGCATTCTGCTCACCTTCCTCCACTCTATCCTGATACTTGCCCTCACGACGCTTTTCGCCAATCTCATCGGCTTTCTCCCCATGCAGCTTGGTGTTCAGGAAGGCGGTTTTGTACTCTCTATCGCCGCCCTCGGCCTGTCAGCCGCCCTTGGCATCTTTGTCAGCATCATCTGCCGCGTAAGGGAGATAATCTGGATAGCCATCGGCCTCGCCCTCATGAGGTTGAAGGAGTAGGGAAATGCAAAAAACTTATTTAAAAAAATACAGATTTACATACATAACTACACAAAACACGTTTATCTTATTGATATATAATACTATAGGTGATATACTGACCTACATAATAACTACACAATAACTACATGTTAACTACATAGTAACTACATGATTTCTGCATAAATCAGGCAAAATCATTCCATTATCCAGCAAAAAAACATCTCCATAAGGAGGGAACAAAAACGCTATTTGGGAGTAACAAAATTTCCCCCTAATACCTGTTTGGAAATTCTCTAGAGAATTTTGCGCCTACATAACTATGCAACAAAATTTCCCCTACTAGGGAGTTGGTAAATTCTCTAGAGAATTATGACGCATCATAGTAATAGAAAATCTGCTACATCGTAGTCAAAAATCTGCTACACCCCTGTCAAAAAGTAACTATAATGCTGTTTTTATGTAGTTAGCATGTAGTTGTTGTGTAGTTAGAATGTAGTTATAATGTAGGTGAAAAATTTCGTAACTTATTTATATACAATGCTTTTGCGTGTTTTTATGTAGTTATGTAGGTAAAACGGAAATTCTCCACAAAAAAAATCTTCAAATTACACTTTGTAGTGTACTGAATAAGTTGACCATTTCTTCATTCTTTCATTTCTTCATTCTTTCATTCGCCACTAACCTACTAAGCCACTAAACTAATTACTCTCCACTCTAAACTTTATAACTGACTATACACTATAAACTCTAAACTTTAAATCATAGGGTGAGGGGTAAAACGCGAAAAACTTATTTTTTGAAATAGCTGGCTTTGTAATCTTCGACAACAAAACCGACAAATGTCTTGAGAGCGAGTTTAACCTCCGTTTCGGCAAAAACCTCCGAGAGTTCTATGGCAATCTCGTAGAGCAAGATCTCTGCCTCTATACCATCCAGCAGTTGCTCTATACCATGATAATTGAGAATATAGGCCTGAAGGTCATCAATCGCAAACTAATCCGTCTCAAGGAAGACGGCATCTTCGAAAAGATTTCCCTATACGTAACCAATCGTTATGCTATACCAACTTAAAACGCACCCCAAGATTTTGGGTGTATAAGACATGCTAATCAACATTTTTAATGTCTAATAGCACTTCCCAGTATCCATTCTTATCCTCACCTACACGTCTAATAACACCTTGTTCCTTTAATGTTCTAATATTACGCATAACAGTTGTACGATGAATTCCTACTATAACAGATAGGTCATCATATGTGGCACTTTTGTCGTTTATGATTGCATTAACAATGGCTATCTGTGTTTTATTAAGTTTTACAGGTGCATTTACAGGTGCATTTACAGGTGCAATTACAGGTGCAATATCAGAATTTGCTTTAAGAAAAGGCACAGGTAAAACCAGTTCTACTTCATCTATGTCCAATTTGTTCAGCAGTTTCGGTTCGCCCCAGTTCGTTTCCTTCCATGCTGCTATAATCTTTGGGAATCCAGAACCAACATTCTCACCAAACCCAATCATACGAAGCATATTCTGAATCTTCGGATTGCGGGCCTTCGAATTTCCTCCTCGATAGATGGCCTCTACAGGCAACTTCAGCAGTCCTGGATTGCGGAAGCAGAGACGGTCATCATGCTTCTCTATCCTCAGAATACCAGCATCCGCCATCAGGTCGCAGTGGATAATGGCATTGGTAAAAGCTTCACGTACTGCCTCATGCTGTGGTGTATCATCGTTCCTTTTCCCTCCTTTTTCCAATTTGAACGGTCTTGGTAGGTCAAACTGAACCTTTGGCGATACAATGCGGAAGAACTGGTACAAGTTATTCTCCCAAAGTCCGTCGTATGTCAGACGATCATGATAACGTTCATCACCCACCAGATGACTCATATCCAGATAGTCCATACGGAAGTTCGAGAACCTGTCTCTGATGGCAAGACCCTTACCAAACATCATCAGTCCTGCCAATGTCAAACCCTCCTTGCCAGTTTGTCTATCCTCGGCGTAACCACCAAGATTTCTAAGGAAAGTCTTATCGTCAACCTGATTCCAGACATGGGTACTATTCTCCTGTCTGAACTCTGTGCGATACTGACGCAAGGAATCAGAATCAATATCATCCATGCCATAATACTCTATCAGAATGCTATCGTTACCATCTGCATTAGAGTCACGAATCATAGCCTTTACCTGAGCCTCGGTACAGTGATAGTCTCCTTCATTGTTACGTCTATACGTACCTTTATATACATTGCTATTCAGATAGATTGGCTTTGCTCTCCAATCTGCCTGAGGAACATGGATACATACAATCTGTGCCCCATCCACATTTACCACTTCCACATCGCTGTCTACAAGGATATTCTCATTCACCTTGTCGCTGTTAAGGGTATTCCAAAAGTCTGTAACGATCTTTAGCGGTTCATCCACGCCAATTATTTGGAATCGCTTACTAACGTCCTTCTCTTGCAAGTCTTCATCCACACCAAGAAGAATCATTCCGCCAATAGTATTGGCAAAAGCCGAATACGTCTGCCAAATTGACTTCGGCACCTCAGCCTTTGCTTTCTTGCATTCCAGCATTACTCGTTCGCCTTTCAGCAATGTTTCGTTTATTGTATTTGAGTCCATATTGTTTACAAAATTACACATGTTATTCAAGATGTCTCTATATTAGTTAACATATAAACATAATTAACCAATTTAATGCTTATCCTCAGCTGTTAATCCTAACATCTTCATTTTTAGCCAAAATGCTTGCATTGTTTGTTCATAAATCTCTGACAAACAATTTCTGTAGGATGTTGTTTTTCTTATTCCATCCATATCTGCATTGATTTGTTGTGCAAGGAGCGAGAAATTAACAATAGGCATCGTCGTAATGAGTTGAACTATCGATTGTAACTGATTCACACGATTCAATTGTTTTTTCTGGTCTGCAAGAATTGCATAATGCAAAGCTGTATGATAAAAGGCAAAAGCTTCAATATATTGCCCTCTTGTGTAATATGTTTCTGCATTTCCCTCACTTATTCCCGCTTGTAAATTGTATGCTTCCATCATATGAAGCCTATCATTTTCAATGAGTTTTTTCTCATTGTCCAACATTGCCAATTGTCTCTTTTCAAATTCCGACATCTTTTCTCGAACGTCAATAGCATTTACAATCTGTAATCCTATTATTACAGTAAAAATGATGGCAAGCAAGGCAACAATTACTCCTACGAAAGAATCTAATGAAACTACAGATAATTCCATACTTCCAAATATCCAAAGTCCCCAAACAGACAACACTCCAACAAAGGAAATTAATGACAAAATAAAAGCAATCTTCGTTTTCATTTAATTTGAAATAGATTTAATATATAATAACGCTATGGGCAATTTTTCCGTGTTATTCATAAACTTAACAGGAGCCGTTACAACTTTACCATATAAGAAATATCCCTTTTCAGACATCTCATTGAGTAATTTATGTAGATCAAATTCAAGTTTCTTTTGGTCATATACTGCTAAATCTGGTATTATATCAATATAATCCGACAGCATTTGCCAAATATTAGCTATATATTCTGCTTCTTCTTCATTATTATAGTCATCATTATTAGGAGATAATCCTGATGATGAACTTAATATATTAAACAGTTCATTCCCAAATAATATCGGAACTTCTATTCCTTTTTGAGGAATATTTGCCATCAAACTATCACTCACCCATTTTTCATGCTTGTCCTTAATCTGATGGAGTTTTTCTTTTGTATAAATGGAAATATTACTTTGATCATCTATCTCTTTATGATGGTTACGACATAGAAGAATTAAGTTGTCATAGGAATCATAATCCTGATAATAATCAATATGACGTGGCCCATTCAATTGGCTACTGACAATATGACATTCCTCTCCAATGTTGAAATCTTCATTGTTTTTGTTAGAATGAAATAGTTCTTGCCTACATATTGCACATCTGTTACCAGATTTTGCCCATAAGTGTTTCCTGTCTTTATCTAATATACTCATATTACTCAATTTTATACTGCGACCTTTTGCTGGAACCTTTTCTGGGTTTCAAATGTCTGTAGTAAAATACATTGCATTCAAAATTTGGACAGATTAACCAGAAACATATTATAGTGCACTAGCTGATTTTGCACTATCATTTTGAAATTTATCTCTTTCAATAGCTTTATCTGCCTTCATAACTTCATCAATAAAATTATTAGCGTTGGCGCTTTTAATTATGTCCTGAAACTGAATGGTAATCGTGTATTTGAAAGGCGAATCTTTGTCAAAAACTCTTTCCCCCATTTCTATTTCTTTCAAATATATTCCAATTGTTTTGTTATTTGCCTCCCAATATGCAAGCCGTCCAATGACAGTTACTTTTTGCCCATTTATTCTCCTTCCAAAGTTATCACATAATTCCAAGTCCTTTTCTGTGCATTTCCCGTATTTCTTTTCAAAAAGTTTGATTAAATGGTTAACCCTGTCGAATATTACTTCTCCATTTTCTCCATACTCATAAAAGGAATTCCAACTTATTGAATATAATCCACCTTTGTAAAACTTTATTCTGCTATTATATTTAAATTCTTGCATATAACGCATAAACGGTTCACATCCTGGAGTATAACCATATGGGTAAGACTTAATATAGTCTTTTCGCAAATTTTCAATATCAACGAAATTGTCCATCGGTTGAAAGATATATCCGCCAAATTTAAAACCCTGCTTTTTTGTATCTTCTAAAAATTGCTCAAATTTACTAATAGCCAAATGTGCTTGTTCTTGGTTCATTCCATAGCAAACCCTTCCAAATACGGTGTCACCTAATGCGGTAAATATCTGTTCTCTTTCTATTGAGTCCTGTTGTCTAACAATGCCTAACTGCTTAATAGAATCTTCTATAGTTTGATTACTTCTACCTAATCTGCTTGATCCTCTGTAATTACATGAGAAACAAACAGCTACAAGAGTAATAAATAACAATGCTTTTTTCGTAATCATATTTTTTCTTGTTCTATAAAGTTCAACATATTTATTATATTATCTGCTATTTCTTCTATTTCTCCCTCTGTAGTTTGAATACTGAAAACATATACATTGTTCAAATAAGGAAATCGAATGATATTAGAATCAAAATACAATCGGAATGATAATTTGATTTCGGAGAGTTTATAGACATCATATTCCAAGTATTTAGCGTCCATGATATAGTCAAAAGCTCGTTCTATATTGACAGAGGATTTAGTAGATCTTGTTACATTTAAAAACTCTTCAGTGATAGGAAGTCCTTTAGGACTTGTTTCATCATATCTTTGAATATGTGTTGCTATGGAATAAATATCACTGTCAAAACGTTCCTTTATCTTAATTTTTAGAGGGAACGCTATTATCTTTAGTATACCCCAATTTCGCGTGTTGATTACTTCTTCAAAAATCATAAATCTCAATTTTATATTCAAAACGAAAAGATTAACTGTGATAGCAGGTTTTCAAGATTCATGTCATCCATAATTAATACCTCGCGTGGCTTACTACCATGGCAACACCAACTATACCACTTGAGATAATAGATGGACTTACGCCAAGTTCTTTAGGTATGCATTTACCAGTATTCTTTTGTTCTACAAGCATTACTCTTAGGCAATTTATGTCTTGCGATGCATGTAAAATGTTTGGTTCGGGCGTAAAATTAGTGAAAATTCTTCAATCAGAATAATATTTGCTTGTTTTTTTAGAGTTTATTAAGTCAATTGATGTGAAAGATGGGCTAATGAACCACATTTTTCAAGCACTGTTTTACGTTGTAATTTCCCCAGTGCCACATGGGCAGGTGACTGACACTTTTATTTGTTTTACGCAAATGTTTTTCGCAAAAAACTCCGAAAATACCAAAAATTTTCAAAACATGAATAGTGCCATCAGGGATAGGTGATAGGGATGATGTCTGAGGGATGAAGGATGAGGGCCAAGGGCTAAGAATGCACCCAAAGCGACCAGTGATGACAAGGAATCAAGGGTCGGTTCTTTAATCCCTTTATTTCCACATTTCTTGCCCTTAAAAATGCTGTAGGCTCCTCCTAGCCTCCTTGCAGGCTCCTCCTAAGCTGCTCTTAGGCTCCTTCTAAGCTGCTCCACGGAGGAGCCTAGAAGCTGGGTAGGGTTGGACAACAGACTTTGTCCAAGGTACTACGTCACAATAATACCATAAAATAAAAATTATTCCTTATTTTATTGCATTATTCATAACTTAATCGTACCTTTGTACCCGGATAATATTTTACCAAAGGATATGAAGTTCAAAGAAGAGATAAACGAAAGTTACACGATGGCGGAGGCTATCAAGGAAGCACAGCGTTGCCTGCATTGCAAGGTTCCACAATGCAAGAAAGGGTGTCCTATCAGTAATGATATTCCTGACTGGATTCATGAACTGAAGAAGGGTAATCTTGGTAATGCCATCAGCATCATTCGGGCCAAGAGCAATCTGCCTGCTGTGTGTGGTAGGGTGTGTGCTCATGAGAGGCAGTGTGAGGGTAATTGTGTATTGGGTAAGAAAGATACTCCTGTTAACATCGGTAAGTTGGAGCGCTTTGTTGCCGATTTTGATTCGGACAATGAATTGACACATGAGGATATTACAGAAAAGACTCGTGGAAAGGTGGCTGTTATCGGAGCAGGACCATCAGGAATTACTGTGGCTGGCGACCTGTCTCGCATGGGATTTGCTGTGGAGATATTTGAGATGGAAGCACAATGTGGTGGCGTTTTACGTTATGGCATTCCTGAATATCGTCTGCCTAAAGAGGTCGTGGCTCGTGAGATACGTTATATCGAAAAAATGGGTGTGTTGATTCATCGCAATACTCATGTTGGTGAGAATATCACTGTTGAAAGCCTCTTTGAACAGGGTTTTGATGCCATATTCATCGGAACAGGACTCAGCAAGCCAAAGTCTCTTGAAATACCTATCTGGCAAAATGGTCGTTGCATCTCTGAGGGCGAGGGTGCAGTAAAGTGTAGTGACCTGAAGCGTATTCGTCTTGCAACTCATTTCCTGAGGCGCGTAGAGCTTATTTCCGAAGGATTCATGGATCGTAACGAACTGCCTGTTGACGAGGGTGCAAGAGTGTTTGTCATAGGTTGTGGAAACACTGCTATGGATGCTTCCCGAACAGCACTGAGAATAGGGTGCTCTGCTGTGGATATTATATATCACAAGGGCATAGATACTATGTCGGCTCTGCGAGCTGAATATGACGATGCAGTCAAAGAAGGGGTGCAGTTCAGATGGTGGAGCAGCATATCCGAAATACATGTTGATGACAAGTTGGATATCACAGAGATAGTCCTTGAGACGAAAGAACCGGACAAAGAACCTGTTCGCCAGGTGTTGCCTGCCAATAATATCATCTTTGCTATCGGAGCGATACCTGCCACAAGGATTGTCCGTTCAACGTCGGGTTTGGAGAATGATGACCACAATTTCCTCCTTACTCGTGATGTGCCTTATGGCATGACTACCAAGAAGGGGGTCTTTGCAGGTGGCGATGTGGTAGGAAGACAGGCAACTGTCGTTCATGCCATGCAGGATGCAAAACGTGTTGCTCAGGGCATAGCACAATATGTCGATGCTGTAAAACTCCTAAAGATTATAAACGAGTAATAACTTTTGAGATAAAGAATCAAAGGTTGGTCCTTTGATTTCTATGGAACTAAGGGGCAAGAGCGAAGAACTTAAACCCTTGACCCTGTATTTGTACTTTGGACTTTTAACCTTACAGAAAGGCGTACTTACAGATGAAGAGGGCTGCCAGCAGGATGGTGGCCCAGTTCATGTTGTTGCGTTCGTCTTTGTCTTTTAATCTTCCTGAGCAGAGGTGGATGAGCACATAGGAGATGACTCCCATGAGGATGCCGTCGGAGATGCTGTAGGTCAGTGGCATCAAAACGATGCAGACAAAACATGGGATGCCAGTTACATAGTCGGAGAAATCGACCTTACGCACTTCGTACATCATCATTACACCTACGAGTATCAAAGCTGAAGCTGTTGCTTGTGCCGGAATAGCAAGGAACAATGGTGCAAAGAGCAGGGCTGCTGCAAAACAGAGGGCTGTTATAAGGCTCGTAAGACCAGAACGACCACCTACATTAACGCCTGAGGCGCTCTCTACATAGACAGTAACTGTTGAGGTTCCGAGCATAGAGCCCACTGTAGTACCAATGGCATCGGCCATGAAGGCTTGATTGATATTCTTCACATTATCATTCTCATCTACCATACCTGCACGATTTGATACACCTATAAGAGTGCCGATGGTATCGAACATATCGATGAACAGGAAAGTGAGCACAACAATTATCATATCCACAGTAAAGACGTTATGGAACTCAAACTTCCAGAAGATTGGCTCTATTGATGGAGGTGCAGAAATGATGCCTGTAAAGTTTGTGATGCCAAGAGGTATGCCAATAGCGGTAGTGACGAGAATACCTATGAGCAGGGCTCCTGTAACTTTTCTGACCAGCAGGGCTGATGTCAACAAAATACCAAATATACTCAGCAGTACACCTGCTTCATGCATATTGCCGAGAGTGATAAAGGTAGATTCTGACGAGGTTACAATACCTGCACTCTTGAGACCTACAAAGGCTATAAACAATCCGATACCAGGACTGATGGCACGTCGTAGCACAAGAGGAATGGCGTTGACAATATACTTTCGCATACCAGTAATGGTGAGGAGAATGAAGATGATACCTTCTATCAGCACTGCTGTCAACGCAAACTGCCAGGTATATCCCATAGTGAGCACAACAGTAAACGCAAAGAAAGCATTCAGGCCCATACCTGGAGCCAAAGCGAATGGCAGCTTGGCATAGATAGCCATTACCAATGTGGCAATAACTGCAGATATGCAGGTGGTAGTGAATATGGCACCTGCATCCATGCCTGCGGCAGAGAGAATTGTTGGGTTTACTGCGAGAATGTAGGCCATAGTAAGGAATGTGGTGATACCACCGATTACTTCCTTACGCATCGTCATTGTTGACGGATCGAATCCAAAAAGTTTCTGTAACATTTTCTTTAGTTTATAGTTTAGAGTTTATAGTTTAAAGGCAGTTGAAAGTGTAGAGTTTAGTGTAACGGTAAACGGTAAACGGTAAACAGTAAACAGTAAACAATTTACTTTACTACAGAATAGTATTTCTTCTCGGAATAGAGGGAGTCAACGCCTTGTTTTTCCTCTATCTGGAAGTTTATGTATTTCTTGTTTCGCGATTCCCAACGGCTAAGGATATAGTCTCTGTTGAACTTTAGGGTGTCTGCTGCGTCTATTACCTTCACCTCTACAGACGACTGTATGGAAATAGGTTCTGTGGGAATCTCATTATAATATAGCATGCATCTTACTATAGTATCTGCAGCACTAACAACATTTAATCGCAGTCCCTGAGTGAAGGGAAGTTCCACATCTGCGTCTGTCACTATCTTTGTGACATAGCTGTTGCTGGCATAGATGTCGCACATCTCGGCCTTCATATATGACAGGTTTCCATCACCTGTATCGTAGGGCTCACTTTTGCATGCCTGTAGCAGCAAGCCAGTTACGACAAGGATTAGCGTACATGGTAAGTATCTTCTCACGCAAGAAATCATAATCGGGATTTGGAACTTTTACTTTTGCTATCTGTTTGTTCAGGTATTTCTCAAAGGTTTGCTTGTCAGCTGATGTGTATTTATCGCTGTTGTTGGTACCATCGAGCTCATCCTTTGCTATCCAGTTGCATGGATAAAGGCGGTATCGAGAGTGTATCTCGGCATCAATATGCTGGGCGATTTCATGGAACATTTCTTTGCGAGGAATGTCTTTTTTACCCATTTCATCGAGCCATTCGTCAATGCATGGAGACAATTCATAGTGTACCCTACCCTTGAATCCCATGATGCCTGTCTTCATATTATCAAGGTCATCTTGCTTGCTTTTCTTCCATCCAGGAACATCACGCTTGAACTGAAATTCCTCTGCTTTCAGGTAATCGCATGGGTCATATTCGTAGCTGATGGTGAGAGGTGCGATATGCAGGTCTTTCAGGGCATCTGTCAAAGGAGTGCCCTCTTCTACTCCCATAGCGAACATCTTCAGGACGCTATCCTGAGTTCGGTCATCAGAGTCTTTTGCCCTACCCTCTCGCTGTGCTATCCATATATTCTCACCTTTTTCATTTATGGCATAGTGCATATACTCACTCATAAGGTGTGAAGAACGCATCATCTCATGGGCAGTAAGACCTCGACGGACAGTAAAGCATTTGTTCATACGAACCAGCTTCTTTATCCAAGGATAAATAAGGAGATTGTCACCAATACCTATCTCGCAGGTACGCTCAAAACCATTATTATAGAGCATCAAATCAAGGAATGCTGAATCGAGAACTATATCACGATGGTTGGACACAAAGAGATAGCGCTTTTGCTTCACCATATCCTTGGGGTAAGAGAAGGTAGTGCCCTTGGTGCAACGTGCTATACATAGTTTCACAACAGGCTTCATAAAACGTATCTGGAAGTCCTGTGCCGTCTTTACACCACTAAAAAGCAGACGAAAAAGGAAATTCCGCACACCTTTAGGCAACCAAGGAGTGAAGCCCTTCATAAGGAGATTAAACTGTCTGTCTGCAAGAAGTTCTTTGAAGACAACAGGCATTTCTTCCTCATTATAGGGGCGGATTTCATCAAAATCTGGATTGTATGCCATTTTTCTCGATAATTTTCTGCAAAAATACAATGTTTTTTCGGAAAAAAAGAAATATTGAATATTTTTTTTGTAATTTTGCCACCCAAAACAACTAAATCTTTAAAAAACATATAGTAATAATGTCAAAACACAAGAAAAAAAGCAGAAACTCGTTTAGCGGCTCCTTGGGATTTGTACTTGCAGCCGCAGGAAGTGCTGTAGGACTTGGTAACATCTGGCGTTTCCCATATCTTGCAGCCCGCAATGGTGGAGGTGTATTCCTGATGGTATATATCATTCTTGCCCTCACCTTTGGTTTCACCTTGCTTATCACAGAAGTTGCCATCGGCAGACGCTCACAACAGGGTCCGCTGACAGCTTATAAGTTCTTCAACAAGAAGTGGGCTTTCGTTGGTTTCCTGTCGTTTATCATTCCATCGATAATATACCCTTACTATTGCGTCATCGGAGGATGGGTGCTGAAATACTGCATGCAGTACTTGCTCTTCGAGGGTGACGAAGCGGTTAAAGATGGATTTTTCAGCGGTTTCATCACGCAGCAATGGGCCCCAATCGGATATATGTTCTTCTTTGCTGCAGCATGTTTCTTCGTGGTGTATAGCGGAGTAGAAAAGGGTATTGAGAAATTCTCAAAGATAGTAATGCCCCTGCTGTTGATACTGGTTGTCTTTATTTGTATCTATTCACTCTTCATGGAGCATACAGATGCTAATGGAGTAACCCGTACTGGTCTTGAAGGTGCTGCTGTTTACTTTATTCCAAACTTTGAGGGCATCACTGTCGCCAGATTCCTAAAGATTACTATGGATGCCTGTGCACAGCTGTTCTACTCTCTGAGTATTGCTATGGGTATAATGGTGGCTTATGGTTCATATATGAAGAAGGATGTCAACTTGGGACAGGCTGTTGACCGCATCGAGATATGCGATACAACGATTGCACTCCTTGCAGGTTTGATGGTCATCCCTGCTGTCTATGTCTTCATGGGAACAGAAGGAATGGGTGCTGGCCCTGGACTTATCTTCGTGGCACTACCAAAGATATTCCAATCACTCGGTGCTTTCGGACCTTTTATAGGATTAGCATTCTTCCTGCTTGTACTCTTTGCTGCCACAACAAGTGCCGTGAGCATTCTGGAGGCTTGTGTATCAAGCGTTATGGATGCCTTCCATTGGAGCAGAACAAAATCTGTCTGCATCATGCAGGGAGGAGCACTCATCTCAAGTATCATCGTTTGTCTGGGATATAACGTATTTTACTTTGAATACGAACTGCCTAATGGAGCAGTGGCACAGATTCTTGACATCTTTGACTACGTCTCCAACAACCTGATGATGCCAATCTTGGCTATTCTCACCTGCATACTGTTTGGATGGATAATAAAGCCAAACCTGCTTATTGGCGAGATACGTCTGAATGGCTACAAATTCGTACGAAAGACAATGTATGTTGTCATGCTGAAGTACATTGTTCCTATACTGCTCACAATACTCCTCATAGGAGCGTTTGGACTTTATTAATTAGGAATTAGGAATTAAAAAATCCGGGAAGAGTTCATCTTTCCGGATTTCTTATGCATGCATTAACCTTCTCCTCCACTTTGGGGAGGTCGGGAGGGGGTTACACTCTATACAGCAAGCCATTCTTCAGGTCTGCCTCTGCTATCTCCTTAATCTTTACATGCAGTTTCTTACCAGTAGCATTGAACGGTATCAACTCTGTAAAACGATAGTAGCGAGGACGCTTGAAGTTTGCAATGTCTGGGCTCTGCTTACAGAAGGCATCCAGCTCGTCTGGTGTCAGAGACTTATCATCACGAACAATATAAGCTGTTACCATCTGACCACGAACCTTATCAGGCACAGAGGTAACAATACAGTCCTTCACCTTTGGATGAGTATTCAGGACAGCCTCAACCTCTGTTGGATAGATATTCTCACCAGAAGAGATAATCATATCATCCTTACGACCTACGATAGTAACAAACTGGTTCTTGTCCCATGTACCAAGGTCGTTAGTATATATGAAACCTTTATAATACTTCTTTTCTGTCTCCTCGGGTTTGTCATGATATATATAAGGTGACTTCGCAGGTGAGCAGATAATAACCTCACCAACCTCTGTACCATCTGTTGATACCAAATCATCTGGTTCTGCCTTACGATCCTCATACACTTTTACTACACGAACGTCATCATCTACGCATGATGCTCCAGCAGTACCAGCATTCTCTGGCAGGTCGAACGGACGCAGGAAGGTGTTCCAGAATGTTTCTGTAGTGCCATAACCATTGTATATATTAGGTGTAAGAACCTTCTGATAACGTATGCAAGCTGAACGCTCCAATGGGCTACCCATTGTTACGATGCCCTTCAAGGCACTGACATCATAACCCTGACGTTCCTGCTCATCAGCCAACTCTTCAAGAACAGTAGGTACTCCGACAACGAATGTTATCTTGTACTTCTGTACCAGTTTCAATGCAGTGCGAGCCTCGAACTTACCAAGTATTACAAGTGTAGCACCAGCATAGAAGGTAGGACAAGGACCTGCACAATGCAAACCACCACGATGGAACCAAGGAGTTGTATTCATCGTAATGTCCTTATAACTCATCGGGAAGTGAATCATCACATCATGAGCAGACAACACCTCATTGATACTTGTTATAGCAACACCCTTGGGTCTGCCTGTAGTACCTGATGTATAAAGACGGGTTGTCTCGTCATATATGTTGTACTCACATGTAAATGGAGGCTCTTCGATGCTACTTGCTGCTACATAATCCTTATAGCGTACAGCACCCTCTATTTCCTTATCACTTGCTACGATTATCTTCTTTGGCTTATGCTGAGTCTGCTTTACAGCAGCAAGGGCACTCTCGAGTTTTGACTCACAAACCATAAGAATCAGAGGCTTTGAGTCATCTATGTTGTATGCCAACTCACCAGTACTGATGCGATAGTTTACAGGACAACATACACCATGCATCTTATGTGCTGCAACATACGCAAAGGCAAACTCAGGACGGTTCACCATCTGAACCATTACAACATCGCCTTTCTTGAATCCATCGGCATGTAAAGCGTTACACAGACGGTTTGTGTCCTCGTTTAATTGTTTGTAAGTCCATTCTTTACCAGTTTCGGATGCTATCATAGCAATACGATCTGCATAACGACGAACATTACGCATATAGCCTTCAATCCATGTATAATGGCTTTCGAAAATCTGTTTAAAGTCTGTCATTTTGTTTAGTATTATTATTGTTATTTAGAATCTTCCTTTCTTATAGCTGCTCGCTGCACCTTTCCGCTGATTGTTTTTGGCAATTCATCAACGAAATCTATTATGCGAGGATATTTATATGGTGCTGTCTCACGTTTCACATGGGCCTGAAGCTCTTTTACAAGATTTTCAGATGCCTTATCCTTATATTCATTGTTGAGCACTATTGTAGCCTTCACTATCTGTCCTCTCAGGTCGTCAGGAACAGCTGTAACAGCGCACTCAAGAACTGCCGGATGTGTCATCAGGGCTGACTCCACCTCAAAAGGACCTACACGATAGCCTGAAGTCTTTATCACATCGTCGATACGGGATACGAACCATAAATAGCCGTCTTGGTCATAGTACACAACATCGCCTGTATGATACTTTCCGTCAACAATGCGATGTTCTGTCATCTCTTCATTGCGATAATACTTCTTAAAGAGTCCAAGGGGTTTCTCCTCTCTCATCTTTATTACCAGTTCTCCCTGCTCCATCGGAGCTACAGAATTGCCTTTTTCATCGACAACATCTATATCATATTGAGGATTTCTAAGGCCCATTGCTCCTGGCTTTGGAGTAACCCAAGGATATGTGCCAACAACCATTGTTGTTTCTGTCTGGCCGTAGGCTTCACGAATTATGATGCCTGTTCTGTCGTGCCACTTCTCGAAAATACTCGGATTAAGCGGCTCACCGGCTGTAGTACACCATTTTAGTGAAGACAAATCATATTCCTCTATATTCTCACGCACAAGGAATCTGTATATCGTTGGTGGAGCACAGAATGAAGTGATTTTGAAATCCTGCATTACCCTCAACAGTTCTGTCGGCTTGAAATGTCCTTCATAATCATAAACGAAAACCGTAGCCCCAGCAATCATCTGCCCATAGAACTTACCCCATGCAGCCTTGCCCCATCCTGTATCAGCAAGTGTGAGGTGAAGGGATTCATCATTAAGGTTGTGCCAATATTTTGCTGTAACAATATGTGCCAAAGGATAGGAATAATCATGCATCACCATCTTTGGCTCTCCTGTTGTACCACTTGTAAAATACAGAAGAAAATTGTCTGTTACTTTATTTCTCTTGATTTTCTCTAAAGGTGCAGCCTCCTGTAATCCACGCCAGAAATCGTAAAAGCCATTAGGAACGAGAGGACCGATAGATATACAATGACGTAGCATCGGGCAGAACCTGCGAGCTTTCTGCACATGTCCCAAAACGATAGGGTCACCACATGATATTATGCAACTGATACCAGCCATATGACACCTATACATTATATCTTTGTCTGTCAACATGTGAGTAGCCGGTATTGCAACAGCGCCAATCTTATGAAGGGCAACCATAGCATACCACCATTCGACACGTCTTTTAAGAATCAGCATCACACGGTCGCCTTTCTCAATACCAATACCCTGGAAGAAAGCAGCACATTGGTCAGAGATATTCTTAAAGGCACCATAGGTCACATGTTTGACGTCACCTTTATCGTTTGCCCATAGCAACGCCTCCTTTTCTGGCAAAGCCTTTGCCCAAGCATCAACAACATCGTAGCCGAAGTTGAAGTCTTCTGGCACTTGTACCTTGAAACCTTGCATAAAATCCTCGTAAGATGAGAATTCCTCTTTTTTTAGAAACTTGTTTAACATACTATTTATTGTTTTGCAAGGTTTTCATTTTTTTCAAATGCTATTACCTTCGCTCTGAAGTCATCTGAAATTTCAACTGATAGTTTCGCTTCATTATCCACCATCACCATTACTGTCTCACATTCACACTTCACATCTTCTGTACGTTTATTTATGGCACGCTGAATAACAGTAAAACTTTTGTGTCCTAACTTGCTGATAGCTGTTTGGATAACGATTTCATCAGGAAAATATACTGGAGAAATAAAATTCGCATCTATATGAACAATCACAGTTGACATTTTCTCAAAGAAGTCCTTCCCCACTACATCAAAGAAGTAGCGAGTCTTGCACATATCAAATAATGAGAAGTAAACCGAATTATTGACATGACCAAACCTGTCAACATCTGAGAATCTCAGCTGCGCAGGCATCTGATGATGAAATATATCACTTGTTTTCTCCATTTTGTAACCCTTCACGAACTGTTTTAATGCTCACATCTGCACATTTTGTGCATTTGTGCATTTTTTTATCGTTTAGCGGTTGCAAAAGTAAGAAATAAAGAAAATTATAATATAAAATTTTGATGTAAAAATACCGAAACGTCGTTTTTTAGCGACGAAATGTCACGACATCTTTAACCATTCGCACATTTCTCTTTTGCGTGTGCGACTGACAATAATATCTGGAAAATTTTTACCTTTCAACAGAATACGCAACTTTCCGTTTTCCCTTCTTTCGGTACCCAGAACCTGCTCTATTGGCACAATAAATTTTCTGTTTACCTTCTTAAATTTTTCTTCTCCCAACTCTGTTACCATCTCGTCTAAGGTTTTATCTACACGATAGGAATTGCCGTCGAGTAGTTTTATGTAAGTATTCTTTTGCTCGGAAACTACGTATCTTATTGTAGAGAAGTAGATTATGCGTTCACCATTAAATGTTTTGACAACAATCCGAGAATGCTCTCCTCCCCCATTTGACCAACTACCTTGTGGGGTTAGCAATGGTGATACTTTACGTAATCGTACAGCTTTTGAGATAGCCTTAATCAAATCTGCTTCTTCAACGGGTTTGATAAGATATGACAAGCTGTGATACTCAAATGCCTTCAAAGCATATTCCTCATGTGAGGTGACAAAGACAATCGGTACATAATTGGGAACGATATTCAGGACATCAAAAACCAAATCATTACCTAACATAACATCTGTAATAATGATATCAATATCCTTGTGTCGCAACAGGTAATCACGACATTGCTCGATTGTAGTAAAAGGACCTATCACCTCATATCTGACATCATAATCTTCAAGGACGCTACATATGAAATGATAATTCTGTACATCTATATCGAATATCAATATTTTCATGATTTGGCACGAATAATCGCTTGCAAAGATACCACATAAATGACAAATAACATAAGAAAATAAGGTACTTCGTCATGATAATGCCCAAAAACAAAAATAAATTCTTATTTTTTTGCATTATTCATAACTTAATCGTACCTTTGCACACAATTATGAAAAGAACTATAGCAATAATATGTGGTGGAGACTCATCAGAGCATGATGTTTCTCTGCGTTCAGGAGCAGGTATATACTCCTTCTTCCATGAGGGTGACTACAACCTCTATATCGTTGACCTCAAGAAAGGTGACTGGCATGTGAAACTGTCTGATGGCACACAGGCGCCTATTGACAAGAATGATTTCTCATTCATGGAGAATGGCAAAAAGGTGACATTTGATTATGCCTATATCACTATTCATGGTACTCCAGGCGAGAATGGTCAGCTGCAAGGATATCTGGATCTTATCGGCCTGCCATACAGCACCAGTGGTGTACTCGTAGAGGCTCTTACCTTCGATAAGTTTGTTCTCAACAACTACCTGAAAGGGTTTGGAGTATCTGTTGCCGACAGCATCTTGGTACGCAAAGGCGAAGAGAGCGCTGTCACCGATGAACGCATCAAGGAAACAGTTGGTTACCCTTGTTTCGTAAAGCCTGCTGCCGACGGTTCTTCTTTTGGAGTCAGCAAGGTAAAATCGTTTGCCGATATGCCAAAGGCGTTAGAGTTGTCATTCGGCCAGAGTGATGTCGTTATGATTGAGGGATTCCTTGAGGGTATGGAGATATCACAGGGCGTTTACAAAACAAAGCAGAAGAGTGTTGTATTCCCTGCTACAGAGGTTGTCAGCGAGAATGAATTCTTCGACTATGATGCAAAGTATAACGGTCAGGTTCAGGAAATCACTCCTGCCCGTATGGCACCAGAGGTGGCTGAGCGTGTAGCAAAAATAACATCTGCTATATACGACATCCTGCATGCCAACGGCATTATACGTATCGACTATATCATCAAGAACCCACACACACCGGCAGAGGCAAAAATCAGGATGCTGGAGATAAACACCACACCTGGTATGACCCAGACATCCTTCATACCACAGCAGGTGCGTGCTGCTGGGTTGGATATAGGAGAGGTATTGAAGGAAATCGTTGAAAATCAGTTTTCCTAAAACATAACATAGCCCATTTTCCACCCCCAACACACAAAATCTCTTCCTTAGGCAAGATATGAGAAAGAGTATATCAGAAATACAAACACAAATCAATGAGCGAGTGCTCATTTTGGATGGCGCAACCGGAACATATCTTCAACAGCACGGGAGCAGCGGCTGCAATGATGCGCTATGTCTTACAAATCCACAACTTGTAAGACAGATGCACCTTGACTACATTGCAGCAGGAGCGGATATAATAGAAACAAACTCCTTTAACTGCAACCGCTTTTCATTGACGGAATATGGTCTGGAAGATAAGGTTTACGATATTAGCAAGAGAGCAGCTGAGATAGCACGCGAGGCTGCAGGAGATACTGTGCTCGTTGCAGGAAGCATCGGTCCTACGAGCAAGACTCTTTCTATGTCCACAGATGTCAACACCCCCGAATCGCGTGAGGTATCATTCCAAGAGATGCACGATACCTATTGCGACCAGGTGCGAGGACTTATCGACGGAGGAGCAGACCTCCTGCTCGTAGAAACTGTCTTCGATACCCTCAACTGCAAATGTGCCATGAAGGCAATAGAAGATGTCTGCAAGGAGATGGGTATCGTGATGCCAGTGATGGTTAGTGTTACCCTCAGCGACAATTCCGGAAGAACATTAAGCGGTCAGACCTTAGAAGCATTTGTGGCTTCTATCGGAGGTACTGCCCTACCCTCTCGTCCCGAGACACAGAGCAGCATTCTGTTTTCAGTAGGTTTGAACTGCGGATTTGGAGCAAAGCAACTCCTTCCATACATCAAACGCCTCAATGAGATTGTTCCTTACAACATCTCAGTACACCCAAATGCCGGACTCCCGAATGTAATGGGAGAATATGACGAAACGCCTGAAACATTTGCAGAAAATGCCAGGCAAGCCCTCGAAGACGGTTTGCGAATAAACATATTCGGAGGCTGCTGCGGAACGACACCTGACCACATCAGGGCGTTGAAAGAGGTTGTCAGACAATACACCCCCACCTCTCACCTCTCAACTGTCACTTGTCAACTATCAACTATCAACTGTCAACTGTCAACTATCCTAAGCGGCCTGGAGCCCCTGCAACTCGATAATACCTTTATAAATGTAGGTGAGAGAACAAATGTTGCCGGTTCTGCGAAATTCAAGAAGCTGATAGCAGCCAAGGACTACGAAGCAGCCCTCTCCATTGCCCGTCAGCAGGTGGAGAATGGAGCACAGGTAATAGATATCTGCATGGATGACGGCATGATAGAAGGTGTAGAAGTAATGACTACATTCCTACGCCTCATTGCGGCAGAACCCGAAATAGCAAAAGTGCCGATAATGATTGACTCTTCGAAGTGGGAGATAATCAAAGCTGGCCTGGAGAATGTGCAGGGTAAGAGCATCGTCAACAGTATATCTTTAAAAGAAGGTGAAGAACCGTTTTTGAAAAAAGCCCGCCACATACAATCCATGGGAGCCGCTACTGTCGTAATGTTATTCGACGAGCAAGGGCAGGCAGACTCCTACGAGAGAAAAGTTTCCGTGGCACGCAGAGCATACGCATTACTGAAGGATATCGGTTTCCCTACACAAGATATCATCTTCGACCCAAATGTGCTTGCCGTAGCAACCGGTATGCCTGAGCACAACGATTATGCCCGTGCCTTTATTGAGGCCTGCCGGACGATACGTCAAGAGATGCCTGAGGTGCATCTGTCTGGAGGTATTTCCAACCTTTCATTCTCCTTCAGGGGCAACAATGTCATAAGGCAGGCGATGCATTCCGTCTTCCTCTATCATGCTATGCAGGCAGGACTTGATATGAGTATCGTAAACCCTGCAATGACAACAATCTATTCGGAGATTCCAGAGGATTTGCGAAAAATTGTGGAAGATGTAATTCTCAACCGGGATGAAACAGCCGGTGACAGATTGATGGCATACGCTGAAAGCCATAAGCCTGAAGCATCATCTTCTGCAAAAGAAACCGCTGCAGCGTCACAAGAGGGTGGCGACCTACACTCACGTATCTCACGAGCTTTTCTGAAGGGCATTACCGATGAAATCGAGGAATTAACAACTCAGGCGCTGAAAGAAGTGTCAGCACCCCTGGCTGTTATCGACACATACCTCATGCCAGCAATGGAGGAGGTCGGTCGTCTGTTTGGCGAAGGAAAGATGTTCCTGCCTCAGGTGGTGAAGTCTGCAAGGGTGATGAAGAAGGCCGTTGCAGTATTGGAGCCATATATGGCACAGGAAAGTGCAGAGGCAGACAACGAAGATACTAAGAGTTCCTATTCTGCTGCCCCTATTGTTTTTGCAACAGTAAGGGGTGATGTTCACGACATCGGCAAGAATATCTCTGCTGTCGTATTGCAGTGCAACGGCTTCAAGGTTCACGACCTTGGCGTAATGGTAGAGACAAATACTATCGTTGATACAGCAGCACAGGAGCACTCCCCTGTTATCTGTCTGTCAGGCCTTATCACGCCGTCCCTTGACGAGATGATAAAGGTGCTGCAGGAACTCCATCGTAGAGGAATGAGAATCCCTGTTATCGTAGGCGGTGCTACCACCAGCGATGTGCATACAGCAGTAAAGATGGCACCCGAATATGAGGATTGCATTGTTATCCATTCCCCATCAGCAGCGGAAAATGCCAACATCATACGACATCTGTTAGGAGAGAATAGTGCTGACTATATAGCAGACGTAAAGGCGCAACAGGAACAGCTAAGGCAAGAATATACCGCTGCCCAGCAGGAGAAGGCACCACAGAGTTTCTCTCTTGCCGAAGCACGTCAGCGGCGTCATATAAAGAAGGTTACAGAAGTAGCCATACCGTCCCAGGAAGCGATGCGTCCATTCTATGAAGAGGTTTCCTTAGCAAAGGTAAGGCAATATATCAATTGGAATATGTTCTTCCAAGCCTGGGGCCTGAAGGGCAATACCCGCACCGAGAGTGACGGCCAGCAGCTCAAGGCTGATGCAGAACAGATGCTCCGCGAGATAGAGGTGCAGAATACCGTCCGCCTCATAGCAAAGGCACAGATAATGCCGGCTTACAGCACTCCATACGATGAAATCGTGATAAACGGTCACATCCTTCCTATGCCACGCAGCAAAAATGCAGAAGGCGAGAGCAAGTGTCTTGCCGACTACATACTGCGCAAAGAAGAGGGTAATGATTTCATTTGTCCATTCGTAGTAAGTGCAGGAATTGGTCTGAAGGAACTGCAGGAGCACTATCGCAGCAACAACGATGAATATCGTGCCACGATAGCGAAGTTGCTTTGCGACCGCCTGACAGAGGCATTGGCAGAATATCTGGAAAAGCGTATCGGATGGGGCACAAGCCACATCAGGATGGCGTTCGGATATGGAGCATGCCCTGACCACGCACTGAAACGCGATGTCTTCGATTTGCTCGGAGTAGATTTCCTCTCCCTGACAGAAACAAATATGATTATCCCGGGCGAAACAATCTGCGGATTATTATTTGCAAACACCCCAACAAAATATTTTAATGTATAAGTTTATGGAATCATATTGGGAGTTATGCGCTTTGCGCAGGACAATACTACTGCTGATTGCAAATGGTAACTTCCAATTTAACTTCCATGAGCGAAGCGAATTTTCTTCCAATTTAACTTCCACTTTAACTTCCATTTATTAAATTATGAGAGTTACCGATATCATAAAGAATGCAGAGGCCAACGGCCAGAAACGTTTTTCGTTTGAGTTGCTTCCACCGCTCAAGGGTGACGGCATCCACTCTATCTTTGATGCCATCGACTCACTGATGCCTTACGACCCGGCATTCATCAACGTCACTTCCCACCGTGAGGAGATGAAATATACCGAGCGTCCCGACGGTCTGATTGAGAAGCACGTGGTGCGTCGTCGTCCCGGAACTACTGGCGTGTGTGCTCGCATAAAGCAGAAATACGGCATCGAGGTGGTGCCTCACGTCATCTGTGGCGGGCAGACGAAGTATGACATCGAGGACCTGCTGATAGACCTCGACTTCCTCAGCATCAAGAATGTCTTAGCTCTGCGCGGTGATGCTATGCCAGGCACAAACCGCTTCGTCCCCGTCCCAGGCGGACATGCGCATGCTGATGCGCTGGTGAAGCAGATAAGCGATATGAACCGAGGCATCTTCATTGATGCCGAACCCAATACGAACCACCGCTCGGAGTTCTGCATCGGTGTGGCAGGCTATCCCGAGAAACACGTGGAGTCACCCAATGCACAGACCGACATCGACTACCTGAAACAAAAGATTGATGCCGGAGCAGAGTATATCGCCACCCAGATATGCTACGACACCGATACCCTGTTGCGTTTCCGCGACAGATGCAGAGCGGCAGGTATCAATGTCCCTATCCTCCCAGGCCTGAAGCCTTTTGCTACAAAGACGCAGCTAACCATTCTGCCGCAGACCTTTGCTGTCGATTTGCCACAGGAGCTGGTGGAGAAGGTTATGGCGTGCCAAAACAACGACGAGGTAAAGAAGGTGGGCATTGAATGGGGCATAAAGCAAGGCGAAACCCTCTTGAAGGAAGGCTTCGCCATATTACATTTCTATACTATGACCCGCACCCAGCAGGTGGAGGAGATAGTCAAAGGATTACATCTTTAGTATTGCTGTCAACGTTTAGTTTTCTGGCAAGGATGAAGAGGTAGTCGCTCAACCTGTTGACATACCTCACCAGCCCGTCTGACTTTTCACTTTTATCTTTTATCTTTTCACTTTCAACCCTCAGCATCGCCCGTTCTGCCCTACGGCAAACGGTGCGGCAGACGTGTGCTATGGCCGCAGCCCTGCTACCACCAGGCAGTATGAAGTGGAAGCGTTTATCTTCCTGTGCCTCTTCCACGATAGCCGTGAGGCGGTCTATCTCTGCCTCCATGCCTTCCGTAGAAAGCGGTTTATCAATCTCCGCTCCTGCCAGACAACCACCGACAACAAAAAGGTTTCGTTGTACCTCCATCAGGAAATTATTGTCCTGCTCACCACAATAGGTCATCAGCAGGCCCAACTGAGAATTCAACTCATCGACAGTACCATACGCCTCTAAGCGTTCACAACACTTTGACACCCGCTGGCCATCTGCCAACGATGTCATTCCCTTATCACCAGTCTTTGTATATATCTTCATAACGGGTGACAAAGTTACGATTAAGTGAGCAAAATACCAAACAAAAAGAAAAGTTTTTTTTATTTTTGCCTGTATTTTTCGAACGTGTGAGTAATTTCAAGCCCCCCAAAACACTCTTTTTCCCTCCCATTCCAAACTATATGTAGAACTCCGACGAGTCCACAAGGCCGGCACGAAGGGCATACTTGGTAGCTTCGTGGGCGGTGTTGATACCCAGTTTGCGAAAGATATTTTTGCGGTGGGTGGTGACAGTATGGACGCTGAGGTATCGCTCGGCGGCAATCTCCTTGGTGGTCTTACCCTGCGCAATGGCCCTGACTATCTCCGTCTCAGTCTGTGTAAGGACATAGTTGGACATCTGCTTCTCCTCCTGCTGCTGGGCGATGATGGTTTCCATAGCCCGCTGGCTGAGATAGCGGTTGTGCTGCCCCACCATTATGATAGCCTGACGCAACTCGCTGACAGAACTGTCCTTGAGCACCACGCTAAACTGGTGGGAGGAATATACGACACGGCGCACAAACTGGGGTGCGAGTTCGTCGCTGAAGAGTATCCACTCTGACAAACTGAAACGTTCGGCGACAATCAACAGCTGGTCTTCGTCCTGAAAGTCAAACAGCGTATAGTCTAATATTACTACTGCTCCGGGATGGAAGGTAAGCTGTTTCACCAACCCCGCCCGATTGGAAGCAACATATACAGCACTGTCCTTGCCCTCACCGATGAGGTGCTCCAGGGCATAACGTGTCAGCTCTTGGTTGTCGGCTATGATAAATTCTTTCATTTACAGACATACTTGTTTTCAGGATGCAAAAGTATGGCTTTTAGCGCAATTCTCCAAATATCTTGCAAAATTCAGAATTTATCACTGATATAATAAACGAAAAAGAAAATCATTCTATTCATCAGGTCCGATATACCCCTTGACAGAATAATATTCTTCATACCCCAAAAAGTTAAGGTTAACGTTAACGTTAAGGTTGAATAAAATCACACCACTCCGTTACCAACGAGTCCTAACAGGAGCAAAAATAAGGCTCCTGCCGTATAGACAAGAGCACTTTGCCAACTCTGATCTTCCTCATTGAAAGGAGAATATTCGAAAGAATCATCGTAGCTCATAACTATATATATACTAAAAACAATGGTTAACTGATGCCGCCACTGAGATAATTTTTTGTTAGCTCATGTTTCGGATTGCCAAACACGTCTTTCGCATCGCCCTGTTCGATGACCTCGCCGAGATACATGAAGATGACGTGGTCGGCAATGCGCTTTGCCTGACGCAGGGTGTGCGTTACCATGACGATGGAGTAGTCCTGCTTCAACTTCACGAAGAGGTCTTCAATGGTCTTGCTTGATATTGGGTCCAGTGCACTTGTGCTCTCGTCGGCAAGCAGGTAACTGGGCTCCACCGCCAGCGAACGTGCCAGGCAGAGACGCTGCTGCTGTCCGCCGGAAAGCTTTACGGCAGGAGTATGCAGACGGTCCTTCACCTCATTCCACAGACCAACGGCCTCCAGATAATGCTTTACCACAAGGTCGAGCTTGCGCTTGCCACGCACCCCATGAATGCGGCAGCCGTATGCAATGTTGTCATAGATGCTCATAGGCAGCGGACAAGGACGCTGGGGCACAAGGCCAATATTACGACGCAACTCCGTCATCTCGCTGGGACCGGCAGCAATGACATCCTGCTTGCCAAGATTCACCTCACCGTCTATCTTCAAACCCTCTATCGAGTCAACAAGACGGTTGAAGGTACGTAGGAGAGTGGTCTTGCCACAACCGGACGGACCAATGATACATGTAATCTTATTCTGGGGAATCTCCACATTTACATCCTTCAAAATGTGAGACTTTCCGATGCGGATATTCAGATTGTGCGTTGCCAGACGCGTATCCTCCAGACGCGAGAACTTGCGGTCAACGATGAACGGCACCTGTACCGTCCAGGGAATACGATGGCTGATGCTGACACCAAACACATTGGGGAGACTGATTGATAAACTCATACGGATTTATATTTTAATATTGTTTCGCGGCTGCAAAGTTACGACGATTCCGCCGCCTGTGCAATACCATTTGGATAGTAAAGTGAATACCAAACGTTTGGTATCAAATCTTGTTTCGTGAAAAGCGGTTCATTATAAAGCGTCCGCTCAACGATAGAGCCAGCACAATAGCCGTCAGCACCACCGCCGCTGCATATGCACGGTCCTGCACCTCCAACTGCGGAGCACTAAGCTGGAAGAACACACTCAACGGCAGCGATGCCGTCTGCTGAGTGAGACTCGTCGGAATGCTGTCACTGAAACCCGCCGTGAACATGACACCCGCAGCATCACCAATGGCACGACCGATGCTCAGCAATGTTGCCGTAGCAATGGCAGGAGCTATCTGACGGATTACAACGCTGATGGTCTCAAGTCTGGTAGAACCGAGGCTGTATCCTGCCTCCAGCAAATCCTGCGGTATCGTCTTTGCCACCTCGTCCATCGAACGTATGAAGATGGGGATGATAAGCAGTGTCACCACGATGATGCCACCCAACAGCGACGTGCGAAGACCGAAGAATATCATGATGGTAAAACCGAAGGCACCATATACGATGCTTGGAATACCGAACAGCACGTCATACGCCAGACGGGCAACGGCACCGAGCTTTGAGTGGGGCTTGAGATAGACATTCAGGTAGAACACCACTGGTATAGAAACCAAAAGACCTAGCACCGTAGCACCACCTACTATATATATCGAACCGACGATAGCATTAAGGAAACCGCCCTCCTTTCCGATATAGAAGCCACCACCCGGCAGCGACGACACCATCTCCCACGACAATACAGGCAGTCCTCGCTTAAAGACCGACCAGATGACGCTGACCACAAAGAACAGCACCAGGGCAATGGAAGCATACATCAAGACCTTCCAAATCTTTTCTATGACAATAGCTCTTTTCATTATCTCTGCATTTTACGTAACACGAGTCGTGAGAACAGGTTAAACACCAGCACTACGAAGAACAATATGAATGCTGCAAACATCAATGCACTCTCATAAAGCGGCAGCGACAGCATCTCTCCGTAGTTGTTTGCTATCAGTGCCGGAATGGGATAGCAGGCATTGAGCAGCGAAGTGGGTACGATGGCAAGGTTGCCGCAGACCATGATGACGGCAATCGTCTCTCCCAAGGTACGACTGGCAGCCAATACGATAGCCGCAATGACACCCGGTGCCGTTTTTCGCAGAATTACATCCTTCGTCGTCTGCCAACGCGTAGCACCTAACGACCATGCCGCCTCGCGGTAGTCGATGCTAACATTGCTGAAGATTTCGATAAACAAACTTACCAGCAGCGGTATCACCGTCACGCCGAGCACAATGCCCGTCGCCAGCACGGTATATCCGCTCGAATCACGATGCAACGATGGTGCAACCACATCTGCCACCCACGGCACGATGACCAGCATGCCCCATACACCATAGATAACCGACGGAAGACCTGCCAGGATGTCGAGCAGCGGAAAGACATATCGCTTCACCGACGTATGAGCATACTCCGTAAGATAAATTGCCATCAGCAGCGAAATGGGAATGGCAATGCTAAGCGCCAGTAGCGACACGTCGAGCGTACCAATCAGAAAGGGAAAGAACCCGAACTTATTACTCATCGGGCGCCACTCACCTTCCGTCAACAGGTCCCAAAGAGAATGCTCCTGCAAGATGGGCAACGACTTCAGGTACAGCCCCACCGCCATGGCGACAACTAAAAGCAGGCTGCTGACGGTCAATATGGCCATCAGCTGCTCTGCAATATGATCTTTTAGTAGTCTTTTATCCTTTGACATAACAGTTTATTTCTTCACGCCCAACTTCTTCAGGCCGGCATCCAGTTTCTCCTGTGGTATGCCGATATATCCCTGAGGACCGTTTTCCTTCTGTCCGTCAGTCAGGATATACTCCAGGAATGCCACTACGACAGGATTGGTAGGTACGCCCTTTGAAACAAAGTACAGGTCGCGAGCAGGAGGTGATGGATAGCGGCCATCAGCAATAGCCTTTACAACGTTCTCCTTGGTGTCATAGAAGTCCTCGTCTGGATCTATCTGACCATTCTCGTTCAAATCGATTGGAGCAATGGTAATACCAGGATTTGGTTTGCCTGTCTTTGTGTCGTAGGCATATCCGATGTTGTTCAAGCCAAGACCATTTACATCCTTCTGAATAGCAGCAGCCAGGCCCGGATCACCAAATACAGCAGTTCCCTGAAGGTCTTCCTGCTTTTTACCGAGATACAGCGCCCATGTCTCAGCAGCACCGCAGGCATCACTGCGGGTATAAACCACTACAGGATTCTTGTCACCGGTACCGACAACTTGACCCCATGTCTTTTTCTCGCCCTTAATCCACAGCGAAATGAAGTCATCGCGCTTCACACCGTACTTCTTCAAATCAGCAAGCACAGGGTTCTTGGCATTGATGGTTGGCACTACGGCATCCTTTGCCACAGCAAAACCTACTGCACCACGTTCTGTCTCTGCAGGACTGAGTTCACGGCTCACCATGCCGAAGTCCACTACCCCAGCGATAGCATCGGTAACACCCTTACCGGCACCGCCTGCTGAGACGTCAATCTTCACACCAGGATGAAGCTTCTGGAACTCACTGGCCCATTGCACTGCCAAAGGATAGAGCGCAAAAGCACCAGACAAAGAGATTTCACCACTCAGCTCTTCATCAGAGCCAGCCTTTGATTCTTTCTTACCACCGCAAGCGGTCAGCGACAAGGTCAGCACTGCTGCACCTAATATCGCAAATAAATAATTCTTCTTGTTCATTGTTTTATTTGATTTTGAATAATGGATTATGAATTAAATTAGAATTGCCATATAACCTGTGTCTCAAACTGGTTGGTATTCTTTGCCACCTTATTATTACTATATGTATAAGCGGCCTGGATGCGCAGTTTCTTCAGAGGCAAGATGTTTGCACCCACCTGATAGTTCCACTGACGTTCGTCACCGTCGCGGTCAGCCTTGAAATAGTCAATACTTGCTATAGGCTGTACGACCTTCGACACCCAGTAGCCTGCCGTAGCATAGACACCATCGCTCTTCTTGCCTGCAGTATTACCGTTCAGATACTCACTGCGCAAGGTCAGCTTGTCGGTTTTATACTCCACACCGGCAGAGGTACGGATGCGCACATGCTCATCACCCTTTTCGCCATATACGCCCTGATAATGTCCAAAGCTAAAAGCCAGTTCCTTCACAAAAGGCCTGAACCATACCAGACCGGCAAAATCCTTTTTATTATTATTATCCTTGATGTTGATGCCGTTACCGTTAAACACGCCGACACGATAACTAAACAGTTTGTTCAGCAAGTCACCATATAACGTGACGCCGACATCACGGCCATTGGCTTTCAAACCGCTCAAGTCGTTATAGCCATTCAACTTGGCAACTGCTGCAGGGTTCTCGATAGTCAGCCATGTAGCAGGACCGTAGAGCGTCTCCTGAGAGTATGGCACTTTGTATTCACCTATCTGCACATTAACCTCCGGCAAAAGCTTCACTCTCAGGTAAGCATCTATCACCTTCACAGTTGTCTCATACTCAGCCTGGAACTTATAATCCAGCCTTTCACCCAACTCGCCATCAGCAGCCAGACGGACACGCCGTACATCAAAACCATGCGTATCACCTTCTTTGTCACTCCATGAATAGCGAACATTCACCAAGCCCGAAATCTTTGGGGCCTTCAAGTCCTGGGCTGCCACTGGCAAAACAGATGCCACAGCCAACACGCCCGCAAGCGTCATCCTTAGTTTTCTTGATCTTATCATACCTAATTAAATTTGTGTTTGTGTTGTGTGTTAAAGAAAAATCTTTGTTCTGATTTCCGAGTGCAAAGGTACGGCGAAAAAACCACGCGGGCAATACCGCCCGCGTGGTAAATTAAATGCCTAATTTATGTGATGCCATGTGGCAAAACTTTGGTATATGTCCCATTTTTCTTGGTCAGTGCCGCTGATGCAAGCCACATTCGCGATGGTCAGGCGACTCCCACCACCAGCGACCGGAGCGCACATCCTCACCTGGCAGAACAGCACGGGTACATGGCTCACAACCTATGCTTGGGTATCCGCGGTCATGCAGCTTATTATAAGGCACACTGTGCATCTTGATATAATCCCACACCTGCTGTTCCGTCCACGAGATGAGGGGATTCACCTTGATGAGCTGGTGCATCTCGTCCCACTCCACAACCTGCATATCCTGACGGGTAATGCTTTGTTCACGACGCAAGCCACATATCCATACATCAAGACCCTGAAAGGCACGCTTGAGGGGTTCGAGCTTACGAATCTGGCAGCAACGGTGACGGCTCTCAACACTATTATAGAAAAGGTTAATGCCCTCTTCACGCACCATCCGCTGCACTTCATGGTAGTCGGGGAAGAACACCTCTATCTTTATGCCGTATGTCATATTCGTCTTTTCTATGAGTTGATATGTCTCAGGGAAGAGACGCCCCGTGTCAAGAGTGAATATACGGGTATTTTTGTCTTGAGTGACAATGATATCTGTCAGTGTCTGATCCTCAATAGACAGAGAGGAAGAAAGAGCGATGCGCCCTTGGTATGCCTTGAGGAAATAGCCGACGACCTCTTGGGCGGACGCATCGCGAAAACGTTCATTTAAATCACGTATGAGTTGTGTTCTTTCCATATTGTTTCTGTTTTAATCATGCCAGCACCTACTGTTTCGTTGGTGTCTGGGTCAATAAAGATGACGCTACCCGTAATGCGGTTTTGGCGATAGTCATCAAAGGTGAGGTACTGTGCCGTATGGATGCTTATCTCAGCGATATCATTCATCCGCAGTTGTGCTACACCGGGTTCCTTCTCTAGTGTGTTGATATTACGGCGATAATTTATGGTGCGCACAATAGCGATTGTCTCACAGGTTGTCTGACGTACAATATACCTTGAACGCGGTTGCAATGGTTGCTCATTAAACCAACATACATCAAGACGAGTATCCTGCTCCAGATGTGGCTGTGGCTCATCTGACTTCACCAAAATGTTGCCACGCGAAATATCAATATCATCCGCTAACTGCAGGGTAATGCTCTGCGGCGGTGTCGCCTCAGTGAGTTCATCGGCAGTTTGTGTGATATGTGTCACAACAGACTCCAAGCCACTCGGCAATACCTTTACGCGGTCACCGACACGTATGACACCGCTGGCGACACGACCTGCATAGCCTCGGAAGTCGGGAAAACAACTACTGATAGGACGTATTACATACTGTACTGGGAATCGGAAAGCACGCTGCACATCGGTCTCTACATTCGATGCTGACTTTCTGACAGGTACTGTTTCCAAAAACTCCAACAATGGAGCGCCCTTGTACCATGGTGTATGTTCAGAACGATTCACCACATTGTCACCTTCTTTTGCAGAAATAGGAATAAAGGTTACATTCTGGATATGCAGCGTCTTCGCCATCTGCTTATAGTCAGCCACAATCTTATTAAACACTTCCTCGGAGAAGTCAACAAGGTCCATTTTATTGACAGCCACCACAATGTTAGGGATACCGAGCAGCGATGAGATATAAGAATGACGCACTGTCTGCTCCAACACCCCATGACGGGCATCAACGAGAATGATGCTCAGATCTGCTGTCGAAGCACCCGTTACCATGTTTCGTGTATATTGTATATGTCCTGGAGTATCAGCAATGATGAACTTCCGTTTCGGTGTAGCAAAGTAGCGATAAGCTACATCAATAGTGATACCCTGTTCGCGTTCTGCTCGCAGGCCATCAGTCAATAGGGCCAGGTTCACTTCCTCGTTACCGCGTGATTTTGAAGCAGCCTCAACCGCCTCCAACTGGTCTTCAAAGATAGACTTTGAATCGTATAGTAATCGACCTATTAGTGTCGATTTACCATCATCTACACTTCCCGCTGTTGAGAAGCGTAGCAATTGCATATCTAAATAACCTCTTTCTGTTGCCATAATTTCAATGTGAAATGTGAAACGTAAAATGTGAAATATTCAACTATCAAAAGTATCCAGCCTTCTTGCGGTCTTCCATGCTGGTTTCGCTGCGTTTATCATCTGCTCGTCCGCCTCGTTCAGTTACACGGGTGGCAGCAATTTCCTCAATAATATCTTCCAGTGAGTGAGCTTCCGAAAGCGTCAGACCAGTACAGGTGATATCCCCGATGGTACGACAGCGCACATGTTTTGTCACAACCTGTTCTGTTGGTTTGAGTTTGATACATGGTTCAGCAGCCAACCACTGGCCATCACGTTCAAACACCTTTCGTTCGTGGGTGTAGTAAAGACTTGGCATCTCTATCTTTTCCTGCAGAATATACTGCCACACATCCATCTCCGTCCAGTTGGAGATAGGGAACACACGGAAATGCTCACCCATTGCTTTGCGTCCATTGAAGATATTCCACAACTCAGGGCGTTGATTCTTTGGGTTCCACTGGCCAAACTCATCACGATGGCTGAAGAAGCGCTCCTTTGCGCGGGCTTTTTCTTCGTCACGACGTGCGCCACCAATGGCGGCATCGAAATGATATTTCTCGATGGTATCGAGCAACGTGGTGGTCTGCAATTTGTTACGTGAAGCGTAGTAGCCAGTTTCTTCCTTTACACGCCCTGTGTCAATACTCTCCTGCACGGAACCGACAATCAGTTCTGCACCGAGTTTGCTGACGAGTGCATCGCGGTAGTCGATGGTTTCCTGAAAGTTATGTCCTGTGTCGATGTGCAACAGGGGGAATGGAATCTTTGCAGGATAGAATGCCTTGTAGGCAAGGTGGACGATGACTATTGAGTCCTTGCCACCGGAAAAGAGGATTACGGGGCGCTCAAACTGCGCTGCAACCTCGCGAAGTACGTAGATGCTCTCCGCCTCGAGTTCTTTCAAATGTGTAATCATACTCATATTATGCTTTCTTTTATTGATTTCAGTACATATTTCAATATATCGTCGTTGTGACACTCCCCTCTCCTTCCACCACGAAATACGGGTAGATAAAGTCTTGGACGCTGAGGGCCACATCGGCATACCTATCCCGTGTGGTCTGGTCCTTCCTGAATGTTCTGAATCTTTTCATTTTGTCGGCTTTTTAAATGTTGGGCGGTAATCCTGCCGCGTGTCACGTATTCGATATGTGATGGCAGGTCACCGTATGTTGTAATGAAATTGTCGATGGTAGATGGTGATGTAAACACCACGCGCTGGATGTTTGACAGATTGATGCGTCGGACATAACGAGGGTACACGTTATGGTATATGGTTAGTGTCTCGACATCGAAGCCTAACGCCCTGACACCTTCGGGGATAATGTCAAGGGCGAGATTGGAGCGTGGTATGAGTACCCGTCCGCGAGGTTGGCGGCTGAAATAGTCAATGACTCCGTAGCTGTCGTCTATCTCCGTCTGCTCCACATTCTCTGCTCCTGCGGTCTTCAGGGCTTGTGTCGTAGATGGGCCTATCGAAACAATTCGTCCCGCGAAGCCGCCCTTCCAATGTTTCACGGCATAGCGGCTGGTGAAAAGCAGGTAGTCGTAGCTGTCGGGAGGTGGCACTGCATAGTCGATGGGCTTTATCTCTATCAATGGCGTATGGATGTAGTCGGGATTGGGACACACCAAACCTGTATAGAGTGTCCTGCGGATATTTGAGGCACCCTGATGGCGGAGTCGCGCTACGTCGCCAACCAATGCGATGACTGGAAGTTTGACCTTTGACCTTTGACCTTTGACCTCAGACCTCAGACCTTCGACTGTTGTCTCAAAGGTTTCTTCGTCGGGAAGTGACACATTGTGTACCAATAACACTGGCGTAGTTGCCGCCCACCCTTCTGCCAGAAGCGAAGCACCTATCGTAGCCAGCCGTGAGCCACCCATGTAATAGACAATCGTCTCGGTATTGGGAACAATGGGCCGTGCTGAGTGACCGTTTACAAATGACACGCTGGAACTGATGCCTCTCTGCGTCAGACTTACCTTTGTAGTGGCAGCTAATGCCGATGCTGTCGTAATGCCGGGAATAACGGATACCTCTACAAGGTTACTCTGCAGGTATTCTATCTCTTCTCCTGCATGTCCGAACACCATAGGGTCGCCTCCTTTCAGGCGAACGACTTCCTTGCCTTCCCTGGCAGCCTTGAGCAGCAAGCGATTTATGTCGTCTTGTTCTGCATGGTGGCAACCGCTACGCTTTCCGACGTAATATTTCTCTGCATTCAATGTCTCAAGAAAATCTTTTCCTATCAGGTCGTCGTAGAAGATGATGTCTGCATTTTGCAGTGCTTTGACAGCCTTGACAGTCAACAGTTCAGGGTCTCCGGGACCGAAGCCCACGAGAGTAACCTTTCCCTGACGATGCAAAACATCCTCGCGCTCTTCTAACGATGTGTTTTGTTGGTTAACTGATTTGTATGCTATCATGCTCTATACTTTCTTTTATTCTGTCTCTCACCCTGATGCTTCGTTTTACGTCCTTGCCATCTGAGGCGACGCTGATTGTCAAGTCGCCATTGCGATAAATGGCTGGCGAGGTAAAGTCACATTCGGCAGGCGAATCACAGACGCTTGTCAGGATGCCGCGTTGCCGGGCCAAAGAATGGATGTGGTGGTTCAACTCATGGTTGCCGGTGCAAACAAAGAGTAGGGTCACACCGTCCAAGTCGCTTTCTGCAAAGTCACGTTCTTCCCAGCTGAATGGCAGGGCCTTGATGCCATCGCTCACCTCGGGGGCAATGACTGTGGCACGCTCGGTAAAGCGACTCAGTATTGTCGCCTTATGAGTAGCCACCTTGCCGCCGCCGACTATCAGTATGCGAGCATCACTAATGCGTATGTTAATAGGAAGAAAATCCACTTTTCAATAACCTCTTACCTCTCACTTCTTAACTCTTACCTCTCACTTTTTCCTTATCACCACTTTCCAGTAATCGTCCACCTTTTCAGTAGAAAGCACCTCATGCCCTTCCTGACGCACGCTGCCTGGCACGTTCTGTATTGGCTGCCCATCATCAAGCAGTATCTCCAACAGCTGCCCGCTCTGCATAGTGGAGAGTTCTATCTTCGTCTTCACGAAATTCATCGGACACGCCACACCTCTAAGGTCTTTTTTGAGAGAAGAGGAATCCATCCCCTTACCCTCCGGAGGTAGGGAGTCTCCACTTTGGGGAGATTTAGAGGGGGGCACCTTAAACTGCAGCGAGTCATCCATTGAGGCATATAGCTCATTCACCTTTGCTGCCAACGCGTCTATCTGCTCTCGATCGTTTGACAACGATTCTGCATGACGGGCTTTCTCAACGACAGCCTTGAAATCAGCATCAACAATGCCGGCATCGATAAACAGTTCTTCGAAGTTTGCATATACCTCATCGTCCGTACGAGGATCGGCACCACGGGTGACAAGCAACATGCGGGAAGCAGAGAAGACTATGTCGTGCAGCAGTGTTTCCTCGTCGGCACCTGGCAGAGCCAATGCTGTCAACTTCTCCTTGATAGTGGCCTGATCCAGTTCTATGATGTCGAACAGACCTGCAGAACATTCGGCCTTGCCGTGACTGGTCAACGAGAATACTTCTTCGGCACCCCAGTCGAAGTAATGGTTCTTGTCATCCTCAAACGAAGGGACATCCTTATAGCGGGCAATCAACTCCTTGATAACATCGGCACCCTCTTTGCGTACAAAGGCATCGTAACTGTCATACTGGTCTTTCACCGTGAGGTAATGGCCCAGATAATCAACTACGAACTGCGGTATGTCTCTTGCTGCCAGATAGCCAAGGGCCTCTGCCAGTTCTGTCTTGCCGTTTACGCGAGCCCATACGGTATATGCCGGATAAGGATGGTCTCCTACCCTGCCGATACGTCCGCTGAAGCCCAAGTCGCTCCATGCATTCTGAGCACACGAATTAGAGCAGCCGTTGATATTTATCTTCAGGTCGGGCAGTTTGTCGAGGTCCAGTGTGCTTTTCTCCAACTGTCTGCGAATACCCTTTACCAATCCCTTTGGCAGACAGATGCCCAAGCGGCAGGTGTCGGCGCCGGTACATGATGTGAGGTTATTGAGTATGACAGGCACATCGAGCGACAGGCCCAATGACTTGAAGAACTGATAGACATTTGGCAGATACGCCTCCGGAATATTTCGCAGCTGCATATTCTGACGTGGCGTGAAGCGGATGACGTCATTGCCAAATTCCTTCAGGAAGTCTGCTATCTTTTCAAAGACATCGGGGGACGTATTGCCATGCAGGAATGGTATAACGGCGTAGAAGCCTTCGCCTACGCTCTGCTTTTGTGCATAGCGCTGCTTCCATGTAGCAAATGCCTCACTCTCGTCCACTACAGGAGCAAATGACGGCTTTTTATATTCCAGCTGTAACAGGGCCGGCGTAAAGTCCAGCGTCTCATCGTCAACCAGTTTGTCATACTCCTCCTTATAGAGTCTCCGCGTCTCTTCCTCACCGTTCTTGTAAAATATATAACGTATGCGAGCCTTATGACGGTTCTTTCTGTTGCCGTTCAGGTTAAAGAAGTTCTTTGCAGCCTTTGCCGCACGGAACAGGTCTTTCTCGGGCAGGAAGTCAAACACCTGCCACCCCTTGTGCGGATTACTTGCCACGCTACCGCCTAACAGCACCTTGAAGCCACGCTGTCCGCCCCTTTTCTGCGGAATCAGTCCCAGGTCTGCCACCAGTGAGAAGTTAGCATCCTCCTCATTCATGTCGAAGGCTATTTTCAGTTTTCGGGGCATTGACCACGAATCCTTCTCGGCAATCAGACGTGTTGTCAGTCCTATGGCGTATGGATAGGGGTCGAATGTCTGTCTGCTGCTGATGCCACCCAGTTCGTTTACCAGTATGTTGCGCACGGTATTTCCTCCGCCACCTTGTGTAGCAAGCCCTTCTTCCTTCAGGGCAAGGAGGGCTTCAGTGGCTTGGTCGATGCTAACGTCGTGTATTTGCACCTCCTGTCGCGTCGTGATATGGATGTGCGAACAGTTCACCTGTCTTCCCACCTCAGCAACACGGCGCAGCTGACGTGGGGTGAAAAGACCGCCTGTGCAACGAATGCGCAACATATAGTGACCGTCCTGACGCTGCTCGTAAATACCCATCGGCACACGGTTCGATTTCAACTGTGCACCACTGATTTCTCCTTTTTTATATTGCTCTATGAGCCGCTGATTGTACTGAATGTCTGCTGTCAGACTCTCTGGTATGATATACATATCTTTTTTGTGTTTGTGTTTGCGGATGCAAAGGTAGGCACTTTTTCCTCCGCCCACAATCCCACGCACAGAGTATTTTATATACCAAACCTATGTGATATGCCATACCTAACGTTAAGGACGGCAAGCTCGTCATCGGGAATGCTAACGGCAACCAGTTCGATGCTGCCGGCGCACAGGTGAAGTAAAATACGCTTAGAAAAACAATTCCGGAAAGATGATAACATCCTTCCGGAATTGTTTTGTGGATAAGGCAGTGGGATTATTGTTTGAACACCATCATGTCTGCAAGTTGCAGGAAATAGTCGTTCGACCAGATGTCGAGCTCGTGAGGGTTATCAACAAACGAAACAACATCTTGCTTAACGAGGTTGATGTCCGTACTACTTAGCTTCTCCCTTAGCATTTCCATGAATTCTTCCTTGTTGACGGTTTTGCCCGAGAATTCATGGATTCGCTCCTGTAGATGCCTGAAATCGAGAGGCACACGATGACGAACGTACCATTCGAAATCATACCAGTCGCGTCCCTTAATACGACGTTGCCATGCACGATAGACCAATGCATGCATCTTTCCGGCATAGAGGTAAGGTAGAGTAAGGCAACGTGTGTAGAAAGAGAACGGTTGTGCTAAAATCTTTTGCTCGGTATCAAATCCTAAAGGCGGATCTGTGTCCATCTCTATTTTTACCTTTATCGTTTTCTTTGTTTGAAACTTTATATCATATACCTCTGTATTCTCCTTTAGGAAAGCAGACTCAACACGTCCGAAAATTTTCTTTTCCTTTTTCTGGATAATTACTTCCAGTCCGGCTTTACGAAATTCTTCAATAATGAAAGGAAAGTAGTTTTCCAGGTGAATATCCGGATTCTTCTCTGTAAGAGTAAAGTCCATATCTTCAGAGAAGCGTGGTAATTCGTGAAATATTCGCAAGCATGTCCCCCCATAGAATGCTGCATGCTTGAAGAATCCTCCGCGAAACAATGCGGCAAGTGCAATACGTTGCATCACTTCTTGCTCAACATTGTACCCCTCAGTTCCTCGCTGCTGACTTATTTCAGCCACCATTTGATTGTAGAGAGTCATAACTTCTTGATAATTTTTATAAGATTTTGTAGTATTTTTGTCTTGCGTTGATATTGGGCACATTGCTCAATGATATTGATGTCGAAGTCACGAAGAGCATCAGTATCAAATCGAATGTCCTCTTCCAAGTACTGCCAAAGCGCTTTGACGGATTGACCTGGTATATAACGGTCATGCATAATCGTATCACACAGAGCCTTCTCAGGAGTAGCCATTAGCATCGTTACCCCATTCTTTTCGTCTTTTACCATCCTAATACCAATGTTGTAATATCCTTCTTGCATATGGTAATAGGCGTAACGTCCTAGGGGAGAGTCATAATGCCTTGACCTTTGGGTGGTCACAGACGTTACCGTTGTCACCATTTCCGGTATCAGTCCATACCAATGGGTTGCCCATTGCAGTGATACATATGAAGGGCCGTAAATATGGTTTGCATACAATCCTTGTGCGTATGGCTTTCCACTTAATTCCTGATTAACGACATACAAACCCCGTCTCAGCCGTATTAGCTCACCACTTTTTTCTAATGCCAATATCTTATCGTCAGGCGACGATAACCTATTAAAACAACCATATAGTATATCGGTTGTTATTGGAATATTACCAAATTGCAATAGCGGATTCTTTTCCATAAGACATGTTTTGTGCTGCAAAGTTATTAAATATTGTATAGAAAACCGAAAAAAACTCGGACAACTCTGCGAAATTTAACAACTTTTATCTAATTTCTCGTTTTTGACCATAAATTCAATGTGCAGTAGCAGTCCTTTTTTTACCGCACAAGCGGAGGCCGCACCAATAATGCGGCCTCCGCTATTTTGTTATAATTCAGTTATTTGTCCGATTAAGGCATTATTGCTGTCAGAAATGTAGCATTTCCAAAGATATAGAGAATGTTTTCGCATGCTGGCACAAGAATTGTTTCGCCTTGACGGATGCTGATGCCGTTGATATTGGCTTTTCCCCACAAACAAACAACTATGACAAAGGAGTCACAATTGAAATCTATCTGCTGTGCCACCTGCACAACCAAACGATTAACAACAAAATACGGGCAGTTTATGAGTTGCGAATTGGGTTTCGTACTATCATAAGATGTACGATAGGCGGGCCATACCTGATAGTCTATTGCTTCCTTTGCCTGCTCAATGTGTAACTCGCGTGGGTTTCCATGTACGTCTTTTCGCCCGAAATCATACACGCGATATGTTATGTCGCTTGTCTGCTGTATTTCTGCGAGGAAATTTCCTGCTCCGATAGCATGCAATCGTCCGGCAGGCAGAAAAAAGAGATCTCCCTCATGGGCTTCATGTGTGGCAATGACATCTTGCATGGGAGAACGTCCATTTATTGGTTCAGCAGTTGCCAACTGCTCATAATCATCAGGAGTTATACTCTTTGAAAGTCCCGCATATATCTTGGCTCCCACATCGCTTTTGATTATGTACCACATTTCTGTCTTTCCTGAACATCCGTGACGTTGCATTGCCAACTTATCATCCGGATGTACCTGAACGGAAAGATCTTGACGCGAGTCGATGAATTTCACGAGGAGTGGGAAATTGTTGCCGAACTTCTTATAAATTTTCTGCCCTACGAGAAGTCCTTTATATTTGTCGATAAGTTCCACCAGCGTCAGGCCTTCATCGACATCATCAATAAGTCCTCGATTAACAGCAACGCTTTCATGTCCTGGTACACCACTAATTTCCCAACTTTCACCTACGTTGGGTTGTGCTGTGAAGATACCCTTGAAGGGAGCTATCTGATAGCCTCCCCATATGGTAGTTTTAAGAAATGGTTGAAATTTATATGGTTTCATAATTTATAATACATACTTCATAACTTTCATTCATATTCATGCCCCTTTTCTCGCCATGCCAAAGCTGAAAGAAATCTCGCTTTGGTCATCTGGCTTAGCAAAAACGTTCAATTATTTCGAGACACATGCGTCCATTATGATATGGGCACTTCCAAAATCCAGCCTTGTCTTCATTACGGTTGATGTTTCCGTTTGGTCTGCAACTCCAATACCATTCACCATTTTCATAGTCAATCAGTTTGCTGCTGATGTACTCCCAGCATCGTATGGCATGATTAAGAGCGTCATTGTCACCAAAGTGCTGGTATATGTTCAGCCATCCAACCACATTTTCTGCCTGTACCCACCAGTGCAAATCATCATCAACTGTACCTTTGTCAAGGTTTGCCTCGTGTATCATAGAACCATCAGGATTGATACCCTTCTCAGATGCCTTTGCCACTATCCTTACGACAGGTTCCACCCGTTTAAGTACCTCTTTGTCATCCAGTACAAGAGCAGCTTCGTGCATCAGCCAGGAACATTCAATGTCGTGTCCGTAGCTCTCCAGTTGTCCCGCTCCGCGTGTCCAGTCATTTTCGAAAAAAAGGTCAAGATGATGTGTCTCTGGGTTCAATATCTTTTCCGTAAATATGTCTATGATATTCCTCAGAGCCTTCTCAACACGAATGACGGTCTCTTGGGGAACCGCCGTTTTGCATTCCCGAAGCGTTCGGAACAGATTGGCATAAGGTTCTATGATGTGCAAGTGAGTATTCTGCGACTTAGGGTAGTTCTCATCATGTTCCGAAAGCCGCATATCAGCTATCGGCAGCCAATCTCGTGTCATGGCTTCGATATATCCGTTGTATTTCGTGTCAAGGGCGTGCTCTTCAATGCACTCGAAAAGTTGCAGCGCATAGTCCAATGCCTCCCTGTCACCTGTAGCACGCGCATATTCTGAGAGTCCGTATATGGCAAACCCTATGGCATAAAACTGTTTTTTCGTGTCAACAGGAGTGCCTTTACAGTCAACGCTCCAATATACACCGCCGTACTCTTTATCTATGAAATGGTTGATGAAATAATCTTTGGCACGGGTGGCCATCATCAGATAAATCTCGTTTTTAAGTACTCGATATGCTGCAGAGAAAGTCCAAAGAATGCGAGCATTGAGAATGGCACCTTTATCGGCCTCAGGATGTAGGTTTCCGTAGCCATCCATGCGTCCGTAGAATCCGCCATTAGTATAGTCTGGCATCTTTTCCATCCAAAAGCTTAGAATGTTGTTTTCCAGCACCACCTGCGCTGCCTGTTTCAATCGCTTTATAGTCATTGTCTGCGTAGTTTTTCCAGTTCGTTTGCCACCTCCTGCATCTTACGTTCTGTCAGTGGATAGAAGAATATAAATATAACGCTGAGTGCAGTGCCTACTGCAGGCAACAGCGACAGGAATATGCGAATGCCCTGTATGGTATCAGCATTCTGCACGGCATTAGCTTGGAACCCGAAGGCAGCGAGCAGCCATCCTGTTATCGCAGTGCCTATAGCCCATCCGAACTTCTGGCTCATTGAGCTGGAAGAGAAGATAAGCCCTGTAGCACGGTTCCCAGTTGTCAGTTCGCTGTAGTCGGCACAGTCAGCATACATGCTCCATAAAAGCGGGAATATGCTACCAGCACAGATGCTTATGAGTACTTGAAGCAGGAATATCATTTCCAGTTGGTCACGATCGAGGAAATAGAACACGATGCTGAGACCGGTAGCAATAATCATAGCCCACATGAATGTCTGTCTCTTGCCGATCATATTTGCAATAGGGGCCGCTGCCACCACTCCAATGATGTTAGAAGCCTGTCCTACAGCCAGATACAATCCGCTGAGCACGAATGGAATACCGACAATGGTAACATCTCCGAATGCTGTCTCGTCAACGAAGTACTTGAAGTAATACACTGTTGCTCCGTCTCTTATGCTGTTAAATACGAGCGATGCGATACCCGCTCCAAGTAATATCCACCATGGACGATTTGAAAGCAAGTCTCTGATGTCTGTTTTCAGAGGAGTCTTCTCCACCTTCACTGGTTTTACCCTCTCACGTGTAAAGGCAAAGCACATGAGAAAGAGTACAGTACATGCTACGGCAAATACCACCACAGCCATCAGCCATCCGTATTGCTGTACCTCCTGCGCGTTATTGCCTCCCGTAAAAGTGTTTACGAGTGGCATAAAGAGCAGCAGCGCCAAGAATGAGCCAATGTAAGCGAACATCATACGGAAGGTAGAGAGAACGTTCCTGTCCTGCGGGTTGGGACTCATCACTCCGAGCAGAGAGGCATAAGGGACATTGATGGCCGAATAAACCATCATCATCAGCGAATAGGTTATGAAGGCATAGACAATCTTACCCGTATCATCTATATCAGGTGTATAGAATGTCAGTACAGCGAATGCTCCAAATGGCACGGCCAGACAGAGCAGATATGGGCGGAACTTGCCCCAGCGGCTTTCTGTGCGGTCAGCAATGATGCCCACAACAGGGTCGAACAATGAATCCCATACGCGTGTAATGAGGAACATGGTTCCCACCACTGCTGCCGACATACCGAAAACGTCGGTATAGAAAATCATCAGATAGGCCCCGAAGAGTTTCCAGAACATCGACGATGACATATCTCCAAGACCATAACCTATTTTTTCGCTTAGCTTAATCATTGTTGTTTATGTTTTTCCGAATTAGTTTTTTGATAGTTTCCACACTCGCACTTGTTATCAGCCCGTCCTCAGGCGTGTTAATGCAGTAGTCAATCAGACGTTCCACGCTGCTTACAGCAACATGCATGCGAGTGTCAGCCGTAGCGTAGTAAATAAGCACCCGTCCGTCATCGTCTTTAATCCATCCGTTGGAGAATGCCACATTCATCACGTCTCCTATGTATTCGCTACCTTCCGGTACGAGGAAGAACCCTCCTGGCCGAGCAATAACAACAGTAGGGTCATCGAGGGCTGTCATATACATGTATAATACGTAGCGCAGTCCACAGGCTGTGGCCCTGACACCATGTGCCAAATGCAGCCATCCCTTGTCAGTCTTGATGGGGTGCGGCCCCTCACCGTTCTTCACTTCGGTAATGGTATGATATTTGCGCTCGTAGATAATCTTCTCGTCCTTCACCTCTGCGTGAGTAATATCATCACACAATCCCCAGCCGATACCACCACCGCTGCCTGTATCAATAAAACCATCCTGCGGACGGGTGTAGAAGGCATACTTACCGTCAACGAATTCAGGATGTAGCACCACATTACGCTGCTGGCTCTTTGATTTAAGATCTGGCAGGCGTTCCCATATCTTCAGATCCTTCGTGCGGGCAATGCCAGCCGTTGCTGTAGCAGCACTGAGATTGTCCGGCTGCGAGTCATCGTGACGCTCTGCACAGAAAACCCCGTATATCCAACCATCCTCATGCTGTGTGATGCGCATGTCGTAGATATTGGTAGCGGGATTGTCATTATCTGGCATTGTGACAGGCTCGTCCCAGAAACGCCATTGGTCGATGCCGTTGGGCGATTCAGCCACAGCAAAGAACGACTTCCTGTCCGCACCCTCCACACGGCACACCAACAGGTATCTGCCATTCAGTTTAATCGCTCCGGCATTGAGCACGGCATTTGTAATGATACGTTGCATAAGGTACGGATTATCCTTTTCTGAAAAATCGTATTTCCATTCTAATGGCGTATGCTCTGCCGTAAGTATTGGATACTTATATTTCTCATATATGCCGTTACCCCATGGCATGGGTTCGTTCTTACGTGTCAGCAGTTCTTCGTGATGCTGGCGCAAGGCAATTACTTTTTCGTTGAATGTCATAAATAAAATGTTAATTCTTTATGTTTATATCCTTAAGCATCAGGACGTTTTTATTGCGTATCATCTCATTGAAGTACAAGGCATTCTTTTCACCGGGGGAAGGACCGAAAAATTCGTGCTTGGCATTTCTCCACACCAGAAAATAGCTCAAAGGATATTTATCCATTTGAGGCTTCAATATTCTCGTCCACCAGGTCGGGTCCGGCAGATTCTTCATACCGCATTCTGTAAGTGCCAGCAGTTTGCTGCTTTTCGTAGCATATTGTGTCAGCATGGCAAGATCACCATTCAGTTGTCTGATATAGTCCTCTTCTGTTCCCCACTGGTATGCATCCAGTCCTATGATATCGACCCTTTCATCACCCGGATAACGTTCCAGAAATTGCTGTTCCGTGCAGTTACCGTCAAGATTCGGGGAGTAACTCCACACGAGGTTGTCCAGTCCCTCACTGATCAGATAATCCTGTAGCATGCACCATAGAGCATGGTATTCCTTAGCCGTACACTGCTTGGCACCCCACCAAAACCAACTTCCATTGTTTTCGTGCCATGGACGGAAGATTATAGGCACCAAGTGTCCGTTGCCATCCCTCAGTGTTAACAGGAAATTTCGGATATTCTTCATCCATAGGAGGAACTTACGATGCTGTATTCCGCCAGGCAATATGCTTTGGACTACAATAGAATCCTGATTGTCCCATGCTGTGCCGCCAGTGTAAGGATTGCGCGGATGCCAACTTATCGTGACGATGCCACCACGTTTTACATGTGCCAACAACTCTTCGCGGATACGTGTGAAGGGTACGCTGTCAAGATTCTTTACATCATCAATCTCTATACCTCCCAGGTCAAATCCCATTACAGCAGGATAGTCTCCACAGGCCTCCAGTACATCACTGCGTCCATGTTCCCATTGCCATGTCAGACCATAGAAAGGATCGTCCTGATGTCCGAACATATAGCCGCGCTGTAACAATAGCTGCATACGCTCAATAGCTTGTTGACGTATTGTCCTGGCCAGTCCTGTCATAGGTGATATACCCCATAGTATAACCAGTGACAATTGAGCTATAATTATTATTCTCTTCATTTATGTTTGTTTATTTCTTCAATGCTATTACGGATAATCCTCAGTGTGCAGCTGTCGGCAGAGAAAACAGAATTCAGTCCTTGTTCCTCTTGTGCAGGATCACTGCAATAGTCATCTCCTACTTGCCACTGAATATGCCTTGGTTTAGCGTATCCACCCCAGCCCCAGAAGTTGCACCCGGCGAAGGCACCTCCCTTCTGCATATTGTCTGTTACAAGACCGAATATATATCGGTAATAGCTGTCACGCCCTCTCGTAGGACTACCAGGTGTGAAAACAAATCCGTCACGGGGATAGCCGAACTCTTCCATGACTAATGGCTTGTGCAAGCTGTCGCATATAGTGAGATGGCAGTCAATGTACTCTTTTGAGTTCTCACATGCCCGCTGCACATTCTCTGTCAGGCTGTCGCGGTGTGCCCACCCCCAATTGTAAGGCCACAGATGAATGTTGCAGTAGTCAATGTTTTTATCGGAACAGATGCGTCTCCAACTGTCCAGGGAATTCTCACATCCCCAACTGCCCTCGCTTCCAACAGATATCAAATGGTTCGGATCAAGGCTGCGGATGAGTGCCGAAGTCTCTGCCAGCCATTTCTCGAATGCTGACAGCAGTTCCGGTTTAAAAGCCCTTGGCTCGTTGCCTATCTGCCATGACATGATGACTGGGTCATCAATATATTTCCTGTTTGTATAGCGATTTGTGCGGTTGATGATGAAGCGCACATAGTCATAGAATAACTGATGAGCCTTCTCATTGGTAGCGAACTGACTGACATATTCCTTGAAAGCATCATAGCCGTCCTCATTGGGACGTGGTGCCTTACCGCAGCCGGCCTGCTCCAGATAATACCCGTAGCCACCGCTCCATTCCCATGAGTTGTTCAGGTAGAGTACTGCCACCATGTTTCGCTTACACATCTCCATTAGCAGGAAGTCAAGACCTGCCAGAATCGTGTCATTATAAACATTTGGGGCAATCTGTAATGTAGGTTCTACCTTCGTCTTTACACCTCGTTCGCCGTCGCTGCCTACAAGAATACGCAGATTGTCTATGCCTACCTCCTTCATGGCATCAAGTTCACGACATAGCCGCTCACGATCACCGCCCTGTCCTTCTGAACCGAGAATAGCTCCATACCAGAAGTTTGTTCCTACATAGTAATAAGGCTTGCTGTTTCTCACGAAATGACCATCGCTCACCGTTACGAAAGGTAGTGAGTGTGTAGTAATACATGATGTCATCAGAGCTATTCCCACTATGAATCCCCAAAGCTTCTGCATCCTCTGTTAATACTTTATTTCAAATACTCTGGAAGCATAATCATCCCATAACGGAACCTCAATGCCTACGGACATAAGGAACTTGCCAGTGAACTGTTTTCCATCGAGTGCGCAAGGCTTTTGCCCGACGCGCACGTTCTTTTCATTAAGGGTATATGTTATGTCAGGATTGAGTCCTGCCATACGTATGCGTGGCAGTGGTTGACCGTAATAATTATCCACTTTATATACAAACAGGACTGCATTGTTGCCTTTTGTATACATCAGTGAAGCAATGCCCTTCTTGTCATATGGCGAAATCAGGCGGTAGAGGTCTCCCGTCTGCACTACTTGCCGTATTTGCTTGTAGTCCTTAAAACATTCCTCCACTTGGCTACGTTCTTCTTGTGTCATATCTTTAGGCTGCAATTCTATGCCGAGTCTGCCACTCATAGCAACGTCACAGCGGAACTTAACCGGAATAATGCGTCCGCCTGTGTTCCAATAAGGACAGTGGTTGATATGTGCAGCCATAGCATTGGCAGGGAAGAAAAGACTGGTACCCCATTGTATGTATACACGCTGTAAGGCATCTGTATTATCACTCACCCAGAATTCATCAAAATATGGTAACAGACCATAGTTGGCACGGCCACCACCCGAAGCGCAGTCTTGAATGACCACGTTGGGATATTTCTCGCGGATACGCTGCAACACCTTCAACAGTCCTAAGTGGTAATCAACGTAAAGGTTTACCTGTTTTGCCATTGGCAGATAGAGTGAACCGACATTCTGAATCGACGCATTGGCATCCCACTTGATATAACTGATTTCAGGGTACTGCGTCAACAGGTCATCCACTATATTGAAGGCAAAGTCTTGCACCTTCGGATTGGTCATATCAAGAACCAATTGTGTACCACCACGTCCCAACTTCAGTTCGCGTCCCTTGGTTTGCAATGCCCATTCGGGATGCTTTTCAAAAAGTTCACTCTTTGTATTCACAGCCTCAGGCTCTATCCATATACCGAATTTTATGCCACGTTCCTTGGCAGCATCGCATAATGCTTTGAGACCATTTGGCAGTTTTTTCTTGTCAGTAACCCAGTCTCCAAGTGTTGAAGAGTCGTTATTACGCTGATATTTATCACCGAACCATCCATCATCCATCACAAAGAGTTCTCCGCCCAGTTCCTTGATGTCATCCATCATCTTAAACATACGTTCCTCGTTGATGTCGAAGTAAAGTCCTTCCCACGAGTTGAGCAGTATATCACCCATATTCGTGCCGCGATGCAGCATTCCTTCTGTGCGTGCCCAGCGATGGAAGTTACGACTTACGCCACCCATACCCTTTTCACTGTATGTCATTGCAAGATGTGGTGTCTCAAACGCCTGTTTAGGCTCAAGGACATACTGGGAAGCTTGTGGGTCGATGCCTGCATAAAAGTGATGAAAGTTCTTGTCTGTAGTATTCACTCGCAGTTCGAAGTTTCCGCTCCAGCATAGCGCAGCACCGATAGTACGCCCATAATCCTCTTGTGGTTGTCCGTCAAGTGAAAACATTACCTCAGGAGCATCAAGATGGGCATTGCGGGCACCATCGCTGTTGCGTATTATCTGCAGACCGCGTGTCAGTGGTTCTTGGGTAATATCAGTCTCCGATGCCCAATCGCCATGAAGATGTGTCATCCACACATCCCCTCTGCGTATCGTCAGATGTCCTGAATCATACCGTTTCAATGTAACGGCTTTCTTCTCTTGATGTGTAATTTCCGTCCAAGTCTCTATTATGTCAACATTCTTGTATGCTTTGTAGAAAACTTTTACTGTTACAGGCATCAACTTGTCCTGCATGGTAAAGACGTGAGTTTTAGCGTTAGCCTCATCTTTTAACTCTACATTTTCAACTCTCAACTCCAGATTCTGATCCCCATTGGCATGTTGTATCTGTATTGCCGGCAGATGTATCATATCCACGGTACCAAAAGCAGGGAGGGCGGAGAAGTTAATATCGTCACCAGCATCACGCACTTCCTGCATTGTTGCTGTCTTTGATCCGAAATAAGCCATACGCAAATCCTGCCCTTCATCAGCATGCAGAAGTAGTTGTATGGTTGGAGTTTCTATTGTCACCTCTCCTTTCCATGCCATTGACGGCAAGGAAAGGATGAGTGATAAAAATGTAATTTGTATCGCTTTCATTTATTTTTTTACTTGATATACTTGCGTCCGTTTTTGATGACTATACCCTTATATGAGTCTGTCACTTCCTGACCGCTTGTATTGTAAAGAATATTGTCCTGTTGTACCTTTGTAGCAGGGGCTATATTTACGGCAGTAGTCTCCTTTACGATAGAAATCTTTGCCAACGTGAAATTCTTTCCCTTTACGCGTATGCCGCGCTCAGCTATAACGTTGATGTCATTCTCTTTCAGGGTATATGAAACACTGGTTGTGATTTCTGCACCATCAATCAGGTTAACCTCACTCCAAGAGTCACCTTCGAGTTTTGCCAACCATACCTGTCCGCCGTCACTTGCCGACGCTGTTACCATAATCTTGTTACCAGCCTCAATGCCGCTGAAGAGTGAAGGAGAGAGCGTGCCCTCATCAATAGTTGTCCAGTCACCCATGACTGTTTCTACATCATAGATGATAGTTTCTGAAGAAGGCTCGCTACCATCCTCAATGGCAATGCTTGCAAGCGTGAAATTCTTTCCCTTCAGACGTATTCCACGCTCTGTGATGACTGCAATATCTTCTGCGGTCAGAGTGTATGAAACACTGGTCGTAATGTCTGCGCCGTCAATTAGGTTAACCTCGCTCCAAGAGTCACCTTCGAGTTTTGCCAACCATACCTGTCCGCCATCACTTGCCGAGGCTGTTACCACGATCTTGTTGCCAGCTTCAATGCCGTTGAAAAGTGAAGGAGCGAGAGTACCCTCATCTATTGTTGTCCAATCGCCCATAACTGTTTCTACATCATAGATGACCTGTGTCCCTGCGAAACTGCAAAGAGACAAAACTGAAAATAAAAATGTAAAAATCTTTTTCATAATAGATTACTTATAATAAAAATGTTAGAATGTTAATCCGAGTGCAAAATTAAATCATTTGTCAGAGACGGACTGACATTTATTTGTCCGTCTCTGACACGTTTCTAATTATTCGCTTCCTTCTTCCAAAACAATGCTTGTCAGCGTGAAGTTCTTACCATTCAGACGAATGCCACGTCCAGTCACTTCGTTTATATCATTCTCGGTAAAAGTGTAGGAGACACTTGTAGAAATAGATACGCCGTCAAGCAGGTTTGTCTCGCTCCAGGAAGCGCCTGTAAGTTTTTTAATCCATACTTGTCCTCCGTTACTTTCTGAAGCATTGACTGTAATCTTGTCACCGGCTTTTATTCCTGTGAATAGTGAAGCACTGAGTGTATTTTCGTCAATAGTAGTCCATCCGCCCATTGCGGTTTCTGTACTATATATTATACCATAATTCGCACCTGGCTCTGGCGTTGGTTCAGGTGTAGGCTCTGGAGTTGGCTCTGGCGTTGGTTCTTCCTCTTCTTCAGGATTCAGGTCCTTTACAATTCGGAAGTTTGAGAGTCTCAGCTCATATTCTGCATTGTCCACTATTGGTGACAGAATAATTCCAAGATGAGTAGTGCCACCCCAGTTGACAGGCCTCAGACCTTTTGTTGCTACCTTGCTGAGAGGCAAACTTACAGTAACCCATTGCCCTTTAGTGTCAAACGGTTCAGAGTTATTGGTAGGAGACCATTCATAACTGTCACCCCATTCTATACTGAACATAATACCATTGTTACTTCCGTCTGCAGAAGATGGGATTGGAGCGAGAGTCATTGCTTCAAACTCGAAACGATATCCCTTGGTGAGTGACGGGTCATAATCACTCTTCCCTGCGATGTCATATTGTGTCTTAAGTTCTGAGTCTATATTTGCAGAATACCATCCCCATTGTTTTGCTCTTCCTGTAAATCTTAGGATAGGAGAGCCGAGGGAAGGTATGCCGCCCATTCCGTCTTCTTCGATATAGGCATTGAGGTTATATCCCTCTTGGTCGTTGAAGCTGTCTCCCAGACTGAGGTTGAGTGTCTCGAAGCATCTGTCTAATGTAGGCCTGTAATGGTTTGAGAAAGATTTCTTGTTGCCGTCACCGTCCATCCAGTTGAATGTTATTATACTATTGTCGGGAGTGCCCGCAGGAATTTCGATATTCATGCCTGTTGAGGTGACATCAGTCATTTTAAGGGCTGTTGTGCCGTTAAGTATTGCAGATGTTAGTTCGTCTTTCCCGAAATGATAGTAATTAAAATATTGTCCGCCTACTGCTGCGGTACTACCGGCAGCAATGAATGTATTTACCAGTCCCTTCATAACAAGGGGCAGAGGTGTGACTGTGATATCTACGGATGTAGTACCCATATCCGTGGTATATTTCATGCCCTCAGTCTGTACGATATCAAACTCTTCAGGTACTTTTACGACGCAATAGTCACCTCCTGATGCTATCTGGTCTGAAGACACTTCAATGCTATTGAAGCTTAACTGCTGCACAAAGTTGAGGTTTTTGCCGTGTATTCGTACACGCTGTCCAGGACTTACGGCTGTTAGGGCATTGTCATATATAATGTCGCGCACTTCATAGATTCCATATATCTCCGGAGCTCCTTCGTTGGGTTTATTCTCTGGTGACACATAGTCCATATCCCCAAAGTCAACTATATTGTTACAACTGGTGAGGATGAGTACAAAGAGTGAAAAGAATATTTTTGTTTTCATAACTATTTCCATCCTGGGTTATTTTCGTTGATTGCTTTGTTGGTATTTATTTCCTGTGCAGGAAGTGGGAAGAGAAGGTTTCTTGATAAACGACTCTTGCTTACTCCAGCATCATCATTGCCTTCGATGGCATTCATTGCATTCAGATATATGCCCCATCGTATGATGTCCCAACGGCGGTCACCCTCGCAGGCCATTTCCTTGGCACGCTCCTCGAGGATTGCCGAACGCATGAGCTCTTTTTCTGTCAGCTCGTTATTGGTATCAAGCAGTGCTTGCAGTTCTGTAATAGAACGTTGCTTGGCATTGCTGCGCTTCTGTACCTTCTGTAGGTTGGCAAGTGCTGTTGATGCATCACCTAACTCGTTCTTCGCCTCAGCATAGATGAGGTAAATGTCTGCCAAGCGTAGGAATGGCCATGGGGAATCTGCATTTCCGGTCGTTGGGTCGGTTACGTCCATATATTTTGTGGTGAATGCCAGGAATTGGTCTGAAGGACTTCCACCGAAAGACCAGTACTTTACATTGGGCTGATCGAAGGGAGGCTCTTTGTTCTCTACCTTCTTCTTATATATGTCATTGGCAGGATAGTATAATCCGCCCTGCATACCACTTTCGTCCGGTTTGGCATGCCCTTCGTTGCGGATGCGATGTTTTACGCCATCTGTTATGCGCAGGTCATCATCGTCAAACAACTGATACCAGTTGTAGGTACATCCTATCCATCCACCATCAGCAATGTATTCGCATGTAGCATCAGTGAAAACGCCTTCATAATTGGTGTGAATACTTGTCTTATACTTGGTATCTGCATTAGGAGTATACACGCAAAACAGGAATTCTGAGGAATAACGGTTGGCTATTTTCCATAGATGGGCATAATCACTCATCTCGTAATTGCCGAGTTCTGTGGTGTTGAGGACCTTGTCAGCCCATTCTGCTGCCTTCTGGTAACAGGCATTAGCATCGATGTCTTCATATCCACTTACTGTCTGCACCTTAAACTTATGGATTGTTGGCTTGGCGTAGGAGTAAATGGTGCCGTTGACGTTATATGGTCTTCCAGTACGTACGTTGACGTATGTGTCTGCACCCTGTCCTAATGCCGATGATGCTGCTGTGGCATAGGCCTTTGCCAATAGTCCGGCGGCGCTACCAGCCGATACGTGTCCTATCTTGTAAGCTGGGTCAGTATTCTTATACAGTTTCTCTGCTGCTCCTTCGAGTAGGGAGAATATTTCCTGATAAACCCTGCTGACGCTTACTCTTGGATTATTTGTCTTGTCGATGTTGTCTCCCGCCAAAGGAATGCTACCGTAGGCACGCACCATGAGAAAGTATGCCATGCCCTTGTGGAACATCAGTTCCCCGATATAGTTATTCTTGGCTGCTGCGGAGAGTGATGTCATGGCTGCAATCTGTTTCTCTGCATAACTGGCGCGCTCAATGAGTCCATAGCAACCTTTCCATAATGCGTCGCACACTTCACTCTCTCCTTCGAAATTTCCTGCTCCGAAGGCCTTGAAAAGCCATGATGGGCCACTGATATAGTCGGCATCCAGTTCCATTACCTTTGGGAAGTATCCCCAACAGAACATGTCATAGACCCACTTTGAGTAAACGCCTGTTACCCATGCCTGTGCAGCCTCGTCGTTATCGCCCAATGACTGTTCGGTGATTTGCCCCTCTGTGGTCTCGTCTATCCAACTGTTGCAGGAGGAGAGAAGGAGAAGTGAAGAGAAAAATGCGAAATATAGGATATTCTTTTTCATTCTTTCAGTTTTCGTTTTCGTTTACGTTTTCGTTTCTAAAAAGTAGCATTCAGACTGAGTGTGAAGGTACGGGCTGAAGGGTAGCTGTAACTATCCACACCACGGCGGCTTGCATCATTTCCGAATGCGTTCACGTCAGGATCCATCCATGAGTATTTCGTGATGGTGAAAACATTGGTGGCATTAAATGACAACCTCAGTTTCTCGACGAATTTAAATGGTCGCTGCCAGTCGTAACTCAGAGTGATATATTTCATCTTCAGATAGGAACCATTCTCAATGTATCTGTTGCTTATTGCCATGCTTCGCTGATCGCCCATTGATGCACGGGGATATTTGGCATTTGCCATATTTGCTTCCGTCCATCTGTTGTCGTATGCCTCACGGGTGATGTTTCCGACATTGGAAAGAGACATATCGACGGTATTCAGATTGAGAATGTCGTTACCCTGTGAGCCTTGTAGCATGAAGGTAAGGTTCCAGTTCTTGTAGCTCAGGCTGTTGGTAAATCCGTATATTGCCTTAGGATTGGTATCGCCGATGATGGTACGGTCGTTCTTGTCGATATATCCGTCTCCGTTAATGTCGCGATATTTTACTTCGCCTACCATCTTCAATGCTTCTGCCTCAGAGTATGTGCTGTACTGTTTTGTTGCCAGCACCTCGGCAACAGAGTCGAAGTATCCGTCCTCAACATATCCGTAGAGTGCTCCCATTGGGTAGCCGTTGCGCTGTATGAACATCTCGTCATATTTGCTCCATAGGGATGTTGCAAACTGGTCACCGTCAAGACCGCTGATTTTGTTTTTGTTGAAGGAGATGTTGGCATTCATATTCCACTTCCATGGTCCGTTGCGGAGAACGTCATAGGTGAGGGTCATTTCCAGACCTTCGTTAGAGACATTGCCGCTGTTTACCAGCATCTGGCCGTAGCCTGAACTGTAGGGTCTTGACACATTCTGCAGCAAGTCACGGGTCTTCTTGTAATAATAGTCTATGACGAACTGCAGACGATTGTCGAGAAAACCGAAGTCGATGCCGAAGTTAAACTGGTTCGTTGTTTCCCATTTGAGATTTGGATTCGCCTCACCTCGCCAGTCTATCTGTGCCACACCACGCTGTTGGGTTCCGAAGTAATAGTTTGCTGGTTCGAGAATCGTCAGTGTACGATAGGAGCCGATGCCCTGATTACCTGTCTGTCCGAAGCTGAGTCGGAATTTCAGGTTTGAGAATATATTGAGATCCTGAATAAATGTTTCGTCGCTTGCCCGCCATGCGAAGGCACCGCTGAGGAATGTTGCCCACTTGTTGTCGGTGACAAATTTTGACGAGCCGTCACTACGTATGCTTGCCGTGAAGATATATTTACCCAGCAAGGTGTAATTGATGCGTCCCAAGAGTGATTCCAGACGTTGCTGTCCCTGATCGCTTGAGAGTTGTGCCTTGTCAAGGGCATAGCCCATGTCGCTTTTGTAATTCATAAACGATGGCAGGTTGGTGGCGATGGTAGAAGAATTGTCCCATTTACCTTGTTCGAAGGTGATACCTGCAACGGCATTGATGTTATGGATGCCCCATCTCTTGTCAAAGGTGAGGAGACTCTCCAAAGTGAGACTCTTCCAAACATTTGTAGACTTGCCGTATTTTCCGTTTGGAGTAGGCTTCTTTCCTTCGCCAGTGAAACTGTCGTAGAAGGAGGTGCGATGGCTGTCGTTATATCCCAGACCGATGTTCTGACGGAACTTCAGGAATGGCAGTATCTTTGCCTCGATATAGTTGCTGCTGAACCAGTTGATTGCCTTCACCTGATCTTTGGAGCCCCTAATATAAGCTGCTGGATTTGCTGCCAGCCATAGTAGTGAAGAACTGTTCGTGGTCTCTTCGTTAGAACCGTAGTTAACAGGGAAGATGAGTGAAGAACGGATGATGCCGAAGTCACCGGAGTTTGTACGTTGGAAGTCGGTGGTGTTCTGCGATACATGCGAGCTCGTTCCTACCTCAAGCCAGTCTGTGATATGACGTGCCAGAGCTATGCTGAGGCCGTAACGGCGGAAACCTGATTCCTTGATAACACCATTCTGCTGTGTATAGTTGCCGGAGAAGTTATACCATCCCTTGTCATCGCCGCCGCTGACACTGATATTATAGTCCTGTTGTGTACCGGTGCGGTATATCTCATCCTGCCAGTTGGCTGTATGATCGTCTGCCCTCCATACTTTGCCTGTTTCGGGGTCGGTGGTGACGAACCCTGATGCATAGTCTTCTACGCCGGGGGTATAGATGCCGCCGCTCCATGAACCATTGTCCGGGGTAACCTTATAGTTGCCGCCCTCGTAACGGTTGGAATTCTCTGCTGCCTCCTTTTGATAGCGCATATATGTGAGAGCATCCAGCACGTCGATTCTTTTTACGAGGGTCTGGATGCCGAAGCTCGCATTGAATTCTATCTTTGGCTTTCCAGTCTGACCCTTCTTGGTGGTAATGATGACAACACCGTTAGCACCACGGCTACCATAGATGGCTGTGGCCGATGCGTCTTTCAGTACCTCTATCTTGTCGATGTCGTTAGGATTGAGAAATGCCAGCGGATTTGTCTCCTGCGGATTATTGTCGGCAGCAGATGCCGGTGTGGCGTTCGGGTTCTCGTTGTAAGGTACTCCGTCAACGATGTAAAGCGGTTGGCTGCTCGTTGTGAAAGAGTTGGCACCACGTACCGTGATACTTGTACCGGCACCAGGCGCACCGTCACTCTGCTGCACCTGTACACCGGCAATCTTACCCTGCAAACCATGGGCTATGTCTATAGCTCCGCCTGCACGCAGGTCATCACCCTTGATTTGGCTTACAGCGCCAGAGAGATCACGCTTCTTCATCGTGCCGTAACCAACTACCACTACTTCGTCCATTACCTTCTGGTCTTCCTGTAGCGTCACTTCAATAAAGTTCTTGTCGCGAACATTGACTACCTGTGTCTTGTAACCTACCATCGAAATCTGTACGATGAATTTTCCTTCCGGCAGGTCGAACTGGAAGTCACCATTGATGTCTGTAATAGCTCCTGTTGAGCTCCCCGGCACCTGCACACTGGCACCTACAAGAGGTTCGCCCATCATGGCGCCATCATAGACCTTACCCTTTAGAGCCGTCTGTGCATTCATGCCAATGTTGCATGCTATAAACAGACATAAAACAATCCATTTTTGCATAGAGTTTATATTTAATTTTGAATTAAGAGTTTAGAAAACCACCTTTGACCTTTGACCTTTGACCTTTCACTGTGCCGATATCAGTTCTATCTTTGTCAGTATGAATCCAAGTCCTGTGACAACGATGCCTGATGTCTTTATCTTGTCAAGGCTTACAGGGTCGAATGTCATTACGACATCGTTTCCGTCCAGTTTATACCAAACGGGCTCCTGAGCTCCTGTGATGTCATACCACTTACCTTTGTTTTCCCTGAACGACATCTGTGGTGTCACACCTTCCTGTTTCGGAAGAAGTTCGTAGTGTATCAGCAATACGTCGTTCTCAGTACATTCCTGGAAAGGCTCTGCCGTAAGGCGAAGGTTCCCGCTCCAGTCATTGGGAAAAGTCTTTTCGCCATGAAAGAGTTCTCCTGGCTGTAATTTATATTCCTTTGGGGCACGCTGCACATCAGTGAGGTCTTCGTTGCGCTTCCCGATGAATGATACTATTCCCACCTTGTCAAGCCTATATCCCTTTCCGCCTATGCGCATGGCGGCATTGTTGTCCTTGCCTGCCAGTTGCAGTTTCAGTAGGGGGGTATCATCGTTGATGTAATAGGTACATCCTGTCGGACCTACGGGAATGCCATCGGTTGATTTCTCAATAACATTCCATGTGAAGTCCATGATTTTGGCAGCAGCACCGGGCTCAACCCTTGATGCATGTATTACAAGTCCGTCACCCACCTTCAGGTTCTTGAAACAAGAGGATGGCAGTTCGGCACTTACGCTCCAGTCGTTCTTCATCTGTTTGGCGGGACCATGCCATACTATCTTTTCTACAAATTCCGACCCAGGTGTCAGTGTAACGCGAAGAATGCGATAGTCGTGCCCGCCGATGAAACATCCGCGCTCGCGTACCTTATTGAGAATGTCTTCCGTCAGTGTCATGCGGAAAGGTCCTCCGACATTGAAACAGCCATATTCCGGAGCTACGCCCTGCCAGTTCTTTGGGTCTTGAAAAGCACCCTGTGCTGTGCGTTTGGCATTGTCATTATACACTGTTATGATGTCACCTGCTTGTGCTTTTTCAAAGTGACGCGCCTCCAGGAGAATATTATCCTTCCATCCTGCTCCGATGGTCTTCGGGCCAAGGAGGATGGTACGCTCGTCAGCATGAACGCCCACAGAGCAAAGTACACATAGTATGATGGTTATAATGTATAATTTATAATTCTTACACCTAAAGGTATAAGCGGCAAAGCCGATTACATAATTATTTTTCATTTTTGTCCTTTGACTTTTGACCTTTCACCTTTGACCTTTCACCCACTCTTCTCTATCTACTACATAACCGCTGCTGAAAGCATCGTTCCACCATGTCTCGCCTGCAAACTGATGCTCCTCGCTGTTACCTTCGTTATAGGCATTGTCATACCACGTCATGAACCATGACCAGCGTGAGCCCTCCTTCCATATCTTTGACCACAACGACATATGTACCTCATCGCCGTTGCCACATTCGGCAAGAGTAATCATCTTTGTAGGATATTGTGCTTGTAAAGCCTTAAATTCCTTCATCAACGGATATTGCAGGGCGGCATAATTGTCGCGTCCAACGATGTCAACAACGTCGTCACCAGGATACCATACATTGTCACCTGTCTGTGAGGTCCATACCCAGATGAGGTTGTTGAGACCATGATGGTTCACCATTCTGTCATACATCCAGCGCCACACTTTCTTATATACCTCAGGCCCTTTTGCGCCCCACCAGAACCAAGCTTTCCCACCTTCGTATTCATACATATTGCCGGCAGCCTCGTGGAAAGGTCTCCAAATTACGGGGATACCCTTTGCCTGCATCTTTTTCAGATAGCCTGCCACTTGGTCAACATCGTGGATGGCCTGTTTGTTTTCTGCTGTTCCTGCTTCATATATCTTGGATGGATCGAAACTTGTTTCCATCTCCCCAGTGCCTGGTGAGCAAGTAAGGTTGGTGCCATTATTAGCCTTCACCTGCCAGTGCCACATGCAGCCTGTCACGCCGCCAGCCTGATGCCATTCGTCAACGGGTGTCATGTCTGAATAGTCGAGCCATCCGCTGGGGTTGACATCTTTTGAGGCATGGATATTGATAACGTCAAAAACATTGATTACGGGCCACTTGCCTGTCCATTTCTGAACATTTTTGGCCTCTCGGTAGTTCCAGTCAATATTGGCTACGACACCTGACAGGGCTTTCTTGCCATAAAGGTTCAGGAGTTTGGAATACAACTGCTGCGCCTCTGGCGTGGCATTGGCGTTTACTAACGTGGCGCTTATAGTCTGTTCAGTGCCTTTATTCTGATCATTGTTGTTTGCAGCTTGCTGCTCCTGTGACTGGGACTTCTGCGGTGACTCTGCATCCGCATTTCCACAACACATAAGCATCAGTGTTAGTGCAAGAATAGTCGCTTTCTTTATCATTTTGGAAATATAATATTTAGGTTCATATTTTTCTGTTGTCGTCTGCAAAGATACGTATTTTTTTTTATAACTGGCAGATACTATTTTTGCAAATACTAACACTTTTCGTAAGCCTCGAAAAGAAAATCCATATAAGTGTCAGAAATAGTAAAAATAGTATCACATTTATTTCGCCTTACTCGATATTTTTGCATCAGAAAAACGAAAAGAGAAGCGTCATGAAACTGTCAAAATTCTTTCCAATTTTGTTTATAACTCTTGTTATGTCTCAGTATTCCGCTGCCAGTCGCATAATCATCTATGAGGCAACGGCAACGGTGGCTAATCTTCATTCACGTCCCATTGATGCAAAAGCAGATTCAGTCACTTTGTCGTTGTATGATTTCCTTTACTATAACTATGGTCACAAGGTCATCACGTGTAGCATGTCTCAACCTGTCTGGGATAATAATATGGCTACCGATGTACACCGGAAGACAGACAGATGGCCTGTTATGAACTGCTATGACTTGATGCACCTGTGCTATTCTCCCTGTGATTGGATAGACTATGGCGATATAACTCCCGTAAGAGAGTGGCACCGGCAAGGTGGTGCGGTAACACTCATGTGGCATTGGCAAGTGCCCAAATATCAGGGAAGTACGGAATTCTCCTCTACTGCTGATATGACATCATTCATACCACAGAACATCCTGACAGAAGGCTCATGGGAACACCAGTTGTTCTATACTGACTTATATGAGGCATATACTGTTATCAAGAAACTGCAGGATGCAGGCATCCCTGTTATCTGGCGTCCTTTTCATGAAGCCTCCGGAAACACTTCTACTGGCGGTGGGGCATGGTTCTGGTGGGGCAAGAGTGGAGCAGATGTTTTCAAGGACCTCTGGCGCCGTATGTACGAATACTTTCGTGATGGAGGTATCCATAATCTTATATGGGTATGGACTTCGTGTGATCATGATGGCGATTGGTATCCCGGCGATGAGTATGTTGATATTGTTAGTACTGACATCTATAATAAATCTGTTGCAGATGTTTCTGTGCGTTTTGATGAGTTGCGCAGGCGGTATCCCACGCGAATAGTCACACTGTCAGAATGTGGACATGTGCCAAATGTCAGTCAGCAGAAAGAGAATGGTATTCTGTGGTCGTGGACAATGCCTTGGTATGGCAATTGTGATGATGGCACTCCTTGGGTCTCTGACTCATGGTGGGCAGATGCTGTAGCATCCTACGACACTGGCTGTGACATCAGCATTCCTGCCACAGGCCTCACAGATGTCGAGGTTGGTGATACCATTCATGTCTGTGTTACAGCCTTGGGTATTGGTGGTGAGCCAAAAGCTGTTTTCCAGACACCGCAGTACGAAGACATTCCCGGCACTATCAAGTGGCCCGTCATCACTGGAGACTATGAGCTTAACGTTACTGCCGAGAATGTAGATATTATACGTCAGGGAATGTTGGTAAGAGGCATGAATTATGTCATTAGCAGAGTAGAACTGCGCAAAGTCAATGTCCCCTCTTTCCTGCGTGGCGATGCTAATGGTGACGGAGAGATAGGGATGGCAGATGTGACGTGTATTGTGAACTACATTCTTGGCTCACCTGATGATACTTTCAATGCAGAAGCAGCCGATGCCAATGAGGATGGCGAAGTAGGAATGCCAGATGTGATGTTTGTTGTGCAGTATATCCTCAATGGCAGTTTCCCTGACAAACCATAAATCATTTCCGTCTTCTTCAAAACAAAACTATAAAAAATCGGGTGATGCGTCCTTCTATCAGAAAACATCACCCTTTTACAATTTACTAAATTTACTAACTTTCTTGCTTATTAACTAACCAAATAATCTAAACGATACTAACCAACTAACTAAAATATATAAAAATGAAAAAACTCATGTCTATTCTTCATCATCACTCCATGAGGAGAAACGGGAACCGCGAGACAGATCTGTCATAGACCCCTCTTCGTAGTCGCCCTTTACTTTAACAGTTGTATTACTGGTGCAAATAAAACTACTATTAATCTTGACTGTGGTTATTGATGGTTTGCAATATATCTTTTTCATGATTTTTCCTCCTATAATTATTCTATTACAAATTTCTTTCCGTTCTTGATGTATATACCTTTGGTAGGCTTTGCTATACGCTGTCCACTAAGGTTATAGTAGGCATTATTTTCGAATTTCTTTTCTTTTACAGCAACATTCTGAATGTCAGTTATGTCGCTAAAGCGAAGAGCTACACGAGCGTCATTCCCGCCACTTGTCTCAAGGTAAGCTTTGTGGGCACCAAGAGTGTGACTAGAAGTTAGTTTATAGAAACCGATTTCTTTAGTCTCATTCTTCTTTGCAAAGATGTAGTGGAAAGTTTCAGAGGTTGATGCAGCAACTTCTGCACTATAATCATTAGTGGCTTTCAGAAAGTTGGTACTCGGCCAAAAAGCATCAGCGATTACAGGTATGTCGTAGGTGTCAGCGGAACCTTTAAGAATATAGCCTTGATAATCCCATGTTGTTTTATTGTCAACGGGAGTCAGCGTCACCTGTCCAGTTTCAACGGCTGATGCATAGTAAGGTGTAATATTTGTAGCAGAGAAATCAAGTTTTTTTGAACTACTGAAAGTAGCGATGCCGTCCTCACCGATAGTCACAGGCACAGCATCATAACGATCATTCACTTTCAATAGTTCTATTTTTGTAATAGTAATATTCTTACCTCTTCCGAGAATACCATTTTGCTGTATTTGTTCAAGTATTACAGCAGAAGTTATGGTATAATCAAAAGTTTGATCATCACCTGATGTAGCAGTCGCCTGAGATGAAGCTTCATACTCTCCCCATCCATTAGGATTTGCAACTCGGACTGTTGCGTCATCTCCTGCGTCTTTGTAAGTTATGCGAATTTTATCATTCATAAAAATTTCGCTAAGTTTACCTTTATTTCCATAACTTAAATCAACATTTGCGTCCCAATTGCCTATCACTTGAGTTCCAGCCCACAATTCTACCGTTACTTGTGCATTCACTCCTGTAATTCCAAGGAGCATTACTAAAATTAATAGTGTAAATTTCTTCATAGTTTTGTTGTTTAATTATTAGTATTATTATATAAAATGTATATCTTCAGTATGCTTTGATAAATAGTTTCCGAGTGCAAAGGTATCGGGTTTTTATATAATCTGTCATCACTTTTTTTGCAGAGACTGACACTTTTTTATAATCAGTGGGATAAATGAATGAAAAACAGGGCGTAAAATGGGGGATTTATAAGAATCTCAAACCATTTTTCTTAAGTTTTTTTCAACAAAAAAGCATTCCTTTCAAATTTTTTTGTATTTTTGCAACCGCATCCATAAAAATAAACAACTATAAACATAAATATTATTAACCAGACATGAATGTACTGCACGAGATTACGCCCCTTGGCGAGAATGACTTCATGTATGTGGCAGACCGCCACAAAAAAGAATTTACCTATCCCATTCACAATCACGAGATTTTTGAGCTGAATTTCGTAGAAAATGGTGCCGGATGCCAACGTATCATTGGTGACTCTACAGAAGTTATCAGCAACCTGGACCTGGTACTTATTACCAGCCCTGACTTGGAGCATGCGTGGGAACAATACGAATGCCACAGTGAAGACATTCACGAGGTAACAATACAGTTCAGAATGGACTTTGAGTCTCCAGTTACACCATTTAATACCAATCCCTTCAAGTCCATATTAACTATGCTGACCCGTGCAAAAAGAGGGTTGGCTTTTCCACAGGAGGCTATCCTGACGGTATATCATCGCATTATCAGATTATCAAAGATAGAGGAAGGGTTCCTCGCCGTTCAGGAACTTTTCGCAATACTCTACGATCTGTCAAAGTTTGACAATGCAAAAGAGTTAGCGTCTTCAGCCTTTGCAAAGGTTGAGATGGACAGCGATACGAAGCGGGTTTTGAAAGTGAAGAATTATATTGACGAGCACTACAGGGAGGAGATAAGCCTTGAACAGCTGTCAAATATTGCAGGCATGAGTCCTGCAGCATTCAGCCGCTACTTCAAGCTGCGCACAGGCAAGAACATCTCAGAGTATATCGTTGACATACGTCTTGGACATGCTTCACGCAGATTGATAGACACCACGGATGCCGTTTCGGAGATATGCTGGGCAACAGGCTTTAATACCTTATCCAACTTCAACCGCCTATTCCGTAAACGAAAAGGATGCAACCCCACGGAATTCCGTGAGAAATACCAGAAGACAAAAGTCATAATATGATACAAGCCAGGCCAATTACGCCTGGCTTTTTTTATCACAGAAGAAGTGTAAGTATCTGCAAATATTGTGAATGCTACTCTGTGGCCTTCACAGTACCTTTGCACTCTATAACTGAAGGAAATATCAACTTTTTGTTAATTCCATTTAAAACCGCACTTTTGGGGTTATTAATCATACCCGCTCTACATAAAAGACGGAGGCCGCACCAATAATGCAGCCTCCGCTAGTTGTTAAATTTACTTGAAATTCGTTAAGGTTATCGTTTTCCTTTCCTCCCTCTTGGTTGGAGTGGGGCATACACAGTTTTATTCACATTTCTTCTTCGCCATTATGCGTGAGCGTAATGACCTTAGGCTTGAGGGGCTTATGCTCAGGATTCTCTGAATGTCAGAATCCGAGTAATTCATATCCATGAGTATCAGGTATGTATACATGTGGGGCGTAAGTCCCTCATATTCCTGACTCCACTTCTTATATTTCTCGGGAACGAAGATTGCATAGTAGTCTATGAGATATGATTCTGCCCCCTTTATATCATATGGCAGGCAGTTGCCCTTGCACAGCTCCTCATATATGTTTTTTCCTATACTGAGTCGTTCGACAATCGTGTTCTTCAGCTTTTCGATTGTCTTTTTCTGTGCTAATATCTCCTCCCTGTTCTCCGTTTCGGATTTCTCCAGTTTTTGCAAGTTTTCCTCATGTTGGGCTATAGTCTCCCTTAACATAGATATTTCACTTCTGAAGGCACGTGAACCGACCCTCTGTTTTCGGTGGAAATGCCAAAAGCCCCATGTACCGCATATTATGACAAGTACTAATGCGACCCAAAGACCCATGTTGTGCAAAAACACTTCGTCAGCCTCCTGTTGCGTCGCCCTTGCCTCGTCTTTCTCCTTGACAACGGAATCCCTCATCAGCAAAACACTGTAGTACGTCTGTACAGCCTCCTTTATCTCCCCCTTGTCCAATAATTGTTGGGCAGCCCTTCTACCAGTCACCTCAGTTGTTTCAGCATTGCCCTTAATGCTTAGGTACAACGCCTTAGACAGATATTTCTTGGCATTGTCATTATCTCCAATAGCGGAGTATTTCCTGGCTATAACGCATAATATCTTGGCATATTTGTCAGGATTGTGAACAAAGCTTTCCACGCTTCTGACTTTTTTCAATATTGCCTCCATGTCAGTTTCCCTACCAAGATGTTTCATGGCATCCATATAGTGCGTTATGGCAATGCCTATGGTGTCGGCATCCTCTATCTGCATTGCCGTCTGCACCATCTCTTTTGCATAGTGTAGCCTTATGCTGTCGCACAATTGTCTGTCAGCAAAGGTGCGATACTTGTTGGCGATATACAAATGTTCCTCAAACAGAAACATCTGTGTAAGGTTTTCCTCTTTCTTTGCCAGTTCCAGTGCCGTCTGAGCAGTTTCTACCCACTGCCGCTTTATGGCAGTCCTTACGGAGTCTATGTACTTAATCTGGGCCATTATAGAATCTGAGCCCTTTTTCTTGTGAGACTTGGGAACCATCGGGTGAGACAGCTTATTATAGCAACTCTCGCAAGTATCAGCATACGGATGGAAGTCCGTCTTGACCTCATGCTTTGACGTGCATGACCCTGATATCATGCACGTCAATAGTAGCATTATGTTAACAATATTGGTTCTCACTATCTTTGTTCGTAGATTTAATGTATAGAAATCCCTTGTGCATTGCATGCAACTGCTAATGTAACAAAAAATATAACCAGTGAATAATTAAAAATCTTTTTCATCAGTCTATAATTTTCTTATCGTTTCCGCAGGCTTCCTGTTTGTCTTGTTTCTGTCTTTACGCTTGTATTGTCTAAGATTCTCTTGTGCACGTGGGGTCAGTCCTACTATTTGCCCTTCCACTACGGTGAAGTTTTCATTTGCCGGATCGATGGTCACTTCTATCTCTGGACTGTTGATGAAGTAGTTTAGGCCTATAGAGCGTAATGATGCCGGAAGGTGAATACGCTTCAGATTGGGGCAGTACTCAAAGACCGTCATGCCAAGGGTGTCAAGACGTTCGGAAAGTTTTACATCCTGCAGATTGCGACATCCAGTAAAAGCATTGCTAGCAATGGTAATAACGCTGTCTGGAATTTCAATGCGAATTATATTGCGACAACCGGAAAAGGCATTTCCACGTATCCGATGCAGGCTTTCAGGCATTACTACTGTTTGCAGGGAACTTCGTCCGAAGGCATTCTTTCCTATGGTGTGCATATTCTCGGGCAATCGGATATATTTCAGGTATAGACACTGGGCAAACGCATTGTCTGGCAGATAATCGAGTCGTGCTGCCGAGAGATCTATCGCCTGAAGTGCTCCCCCCCGTTTGCTTTTGTCTCTTTTCTGTTCACTTCCAGCCATCACCCTCAACCATGATATGTCAGTACTGTCAATCACCCCGCTGACGTATATTCTGTGCATTCTCACCCATTCCTCCTCCGTTTTCTGAAAACGAAGCGTACCGGCTTTTGCCACATGTATTTTCTCCATACGCGTTGTGTCGGAAAACTGGTTCCAGTCAACATCGCTCACAGATGTCATGTCCTTCAGATATTGCCATGCCGGTCTTGCATACTGCGAGAAAGCATTTTCGTCGTTCATGATTATCAGAAGTGCCTCAATGGAGTGAGGATGGAGGTCTGTACAGAAGTATCCGAGCAGACGAGCAGCAATCATATTGTCCTTATTGTCACGAATAGCATGGGAAAGGGTTTCCCACATCTTCGTCGTTGTTTGCTGTGTACGTTCCTTTATAGCTTTTATGCTGTCGGAATTGCTTTCCTTGGCTGCTATCTGTTTAAGTGCTCGTTTCTCTTTGCGCAGCTTTGTCATGCTGTCGAAGTATTCCTTGTATTTTGCCAACTCGTCGTCTATCATTATAGGCGATTTCTCTGAATATGTCTCAAACTTTACGTCGGCATTGGCATTCAAAAAGGCTGTCCGCTCCCTGTCATTGAGGTCGAACTGTTTGGTTTTGAGCAAGTCATATTTGTCAGAAACTCTTACTAATCCGAGCCGCTTGTCGCCATTGAATACCCCGGATTCGAATATTCTTACGCTCTTCGGAATTGTTATTTCCTTCAGCTGTGGGCAATGGCTCATGGCACCATAGTGAATCTCACGTATGGACTCCGGCAGTATGAGGTGTTCTACGTATGGCATTCCAGCAAACATATATTTCATCACGCAGTCGGCAATAGTGGCGGTGAAACTGATGTAAAAACTGTCGGGTATCACCTCGATGGCATATCCGTATGCATCCTGCAATAGTTCTGCTTTTCTGCTGATGCCCCACTCCTTTGCGAACTCTTCTGGTAGGTCAACCATTCTGCGCCTACCCTTCAGACCTGCAAAGAATGCGTGTGACATATTGTTGACATATCCTCGGAATGTCACGGAATCGGAGATTATCCATGTCCTTGACAAGTCAAGCGTCTTGAGGTTGGGAAGTGCGGCAGAGTCTGCCACGAGTTCGCGGATTGCACTGATGTCGGCTCCGTTCAGCGGACCACATATTCTAATCTTGTCTGCATCATGTAATGTATGTCTCGGCTGTTTCCTTATTCCGTAGCTGAGACCTCCTGCATTGTCAAGAATAAAATTGAGCGTCCTGGTTTCTCCGTTCAGAATATTCAACGACATATTCGCAATACTCGTCATATCGTCAGCCACGCTTGCCTCTAAATCCCCGACTTCACCCTTGCTCATCTTCCTATAGTCAAATGCAAGGCAGTCTTCTTGGATCATCGTCAGATGTCCGTCATTGTCGTCAATATGCAAAACGTATCTCCCTCCGTTTCCGAGCACCATCTCGCCGTCAATAATCTCATACTTCTGGCGTACGAATTCCACCTTCGTTCCCATTTTCTTCAAATAGAATCTGTGTGAAAATGTCGAGTCGGTAAACTCCACTATGTCCTCGCCTGCCATAGTGATATGTCCCGTCACAATCATTTTCCAGGTGGTTCCCACAACGTCGCCCTTCGTTGCCTGTCTTGCCATCGTTGTCTGGCAAACCATCACCATCAATACTGTTAATAATGCTATTTGTTTCATATTTCTCTTGCAAAGGTACTCTTTTTTTACTGAATGTGCAAGGATTTTCTATATTTTGCTGAAAATTTGTTGTAATTGGATTTTGTGAGTTATCTTACAGAATATCAAAGTGTTAAGGTGCATTTTGAGGCTATTTTGGGATATGCAATTGCAACAAAAATGCACGTGAAAGAATATTAAAACTGCATATTTTGAGTTAAAGTTTTTAACAACGCTGACGATATAGTAGTCAGCATTGTTTTTGCCAAAGGAGATAATTTTGTGCCGACCTTGTGCCTCGGTTGCGCTAAGTAGCTGTGTTACAGGGTCGGTTAATAATCAAGACAAAACTAAGGATACGGAAAGTGGTTTTAATTGTGCCAATGATTTGGTAAAATCAAAAATACAGAATGAGGATTATCAAATAAACAGATTAAAATACCTCAAAAACACCGAATAAAACGCCTCAAAAAGCAAGATTTTCTTGCTATTTTCCTAATTGCTACCATGTCCAGAACCTTACGGACAGGCTTGAACATGGTAGCTGAAGATAGTAGTGTCTAAATCATTTTATCATCTTATATTCCATAGTTGTATCACTGCAATCAAGGGAACCTTTGCATTTGTAATAAAGTACCAGTTTCCCGCTACTTTTATCGAATGATATTACTGTAAAATATTCCATTCTTTTTAGTTTAGAGTTCCATTCAACTAAATAGCACCCATTAGTTCCTTTCCCGACTTTTGAAAAATCAAAAGAGGTTGGAGGTGTTGAACATAGATAATATGAATAGAAGTGATTATTTCCAAATTCTGAAGTCCATATTTTCTGTTTGTCGGTATATTCATATATGCTTTTACTTGTTATGTCTGTTCTTTTCCACTTGGTTCCCTTGAGTTGTGATGAGGATATATTTACTTGGGCCAGGCATGTACTGCACACTATACAGAAAATAATTGTTATAATAGATAAGTTTTTCATTTTATTTTTCCTTCAATCTAAAAGTAACAGGTACTGTATATTTTACGCGGACGGGGTTACCATTTTCTAATCCTGGATTCCACTTTGGCATACTTGATACAACCCTAATGGCTTCTGCATCAAGCAATGGATGAACAGAATTTGCAATACGAACATCTGATAACGAGCCATCCTTTTCTACAATAAAAGCCACCACAACTCTTCCCCCTATATTTTCTTTTAATGCCTCGATCGGATAATCTATACTGTTTTTCAAATATTGCACCAGAGCCCCCATCCCTCCTGGAAATGACGGCATTTTCTCTGTCACATCACGTACATCATTTGGTCTGTCAGTATGTTCTCCCCATTGAGAACGTTTTTTCAAATAGTATTCACTAATTGTAGAATCGTCAATAGGTGCTTTAATATCTGTTCCTGACATCACAAGAATTACACTGTCAGGCAATTCGGACTTTTTTTGAAAAGCAATCAAATAATACAATGTATCTTTGAGTACATGAAAGCGGATTTTCAATTCGACAGGTCTTTCTATTTCCGAGGGCAAGTATTCATAATCATCTTCATATAATACAAGTTTTGTGTGTTCACTATTTTTTTGCGCAATTGTTAAAAGTCCATACTCATTTTTATCTTTATCCCACTTTAGCGGATTGGGAGAAACCATTTTATTGGCTTTTGTTTTAAATTCTATGCGGTAGACGGAATCTGCACACCCATAACGATATGGTTGCACCCATCCACCTTCCAGACCTTTGCGCCTGACAATTCTTTTGGGATTAGTGCCCTCAATACACATTTTAAGAAGGAAAAGTGTATGATTGCTGGCAGGAATACCTTCTATTGTCACACGAGACATCTGGATCTTTTTTATCACAAAATTATTGTAAACTTCATAACAATCCCAATAAGATTTTCCTTGCCCACCTGAAGGTTTGTCGTTTTTACATGCACACACCAATAAACAAAAGCATACGGTTAGGATGTAGTTATATATCCTTCTCATTTTTTTTCTTGCTATTTTCCTAATTGCTACCATGTCCAAAACCTTGTGATAAGGGCTGGGCATGGTAGTCTAAATAACTAACGTTAAAATAACATATCTAGTATTTCATATCCCACTCCATCTTTTGGGACTTTTACAACCGGAGTTGGAAATACATAGGTACTTATTTCATCGAAAATTTCTAGGATTTCCGCTGGAGTATAAATAAAAAATAAACTTCTTGCTGTCCAAATCTCATAACAAAAGACTTCTCCTGTGTCATTTATTAAGTATCTACAATTTTGCAAATACTCCTCATTTGATTGTACCGCACCATTATCTGTAAAAATATTTTTAATATATTTCTTAAACTCTTGAACTGCATTATGAATATAAGGGTAATTCCAGACAGGATATTTTGTATGATAGCTGAAAGGCATCTTGCTTTGTTTGATGCTATCAATTTGTTGAGAATAATTGTCAACTTTATACTCATACCATGGTTCTTCTGGACTTGTTGTATGGAAAACTTCTGTAATTGTTCGCCCATTTACTATTTCTGTACGTATTTCATTGCCATATAAACTGTTAGGCAATAACAAACATATTATGCTTGCAATGTATATTATATGTTTTTTATTCATAAGTCAGGACAAATCTTCCATTTTGTTTTTTAGTTTTTGGATTGCTACCATGTCCAGAACCTTATGGACAGGTTTGGACATGGTAACTGTGGATGTTCATTGTATACGTTTTAATACCAATGTTATGGTATTGGTACCAATAACTATTGGGGCATCAGTATTTATTTTTTTTGTAATGGTCATAATTCCTTTGTCATCATCAAATGATTCTATAACCCATATATCAGAATAATTCTTGTTTGCATTATATTCATGTATATAGCACCCTTTTTTCGAAACTCCCACTTTTGAATGTTCAAAATTAAAGCTGTAGATAGAGTCGAGATAAAATGGATATGTAACCCCTGGACTCTTGCGGTAGTTATCAAATGTATATATCCTATATTGTTTATATACCTTTGAAGAGAATGTCCACATGCGTTCAATCTTTGTATCATTAGGTTTAATGGTTTTCCATGTTGTTCCAGCAAGCTGCGACAGCTTTACTGTAACCTGTGCATCAATGGTACAACTGATGAAAAAGAGTAATATTAATATTTTTGAAAAACTCTTCATTTTACTCACTTATTATTCTCCTAAATAAACAGTATAGTTCTCGTTAGTCCCAAGACAAACAGGGTTCCATCCCTTTGCTCTTGCTGTTGCCACCTGGTCTTTTGTCATAACATTATCAGTATGGTCGTTTTTACTTGAATAGCGTATAAGAAAAGAAGTTTGTTCAACTTGCGTATCGGTTCTCATTACGTTCGGCAAACTATTCACGAGCTCATCCATGGCCCGTCCTCTTATTTGATTCCACATACACCACAATTCTTTCAGTTTCTTGTTGTTTGACAAATCAAGTGATGTTAGTTTGTTGCTAAAACATGCTATAGATATTAATTCCTTATTGTGAGAAACATCAAGCATGGTAAGTTTATTGCCACAACAATTCAAATGTTTCAATGCCGTGTTCTTAGACAAATCTATCAATGTAAGCATGTTGTTAGCGCATATTAAATCAGTCATAGAAGTGAAGTGCTCTATACCTGATAGACTTCGGATATATAAATCAGCTGGTATATCAAGTATTTTAATTTCAGTTATCTCCTTGTCTGTCAATATTCCATCCTTGCCGTAAGGTTGTCTCAACAACCAGTAGCGGAAATGCACATCTGGGAAATTCACCTCATTTATTTCCACATCCGCCCATGCTACCTGACATATAGAAATCAGTAGAGTAATGATAATTGACTTTGCAATTGTTTTCATATAAATTACTTTTTGTTTTTTTCCTTCAATCTAAAAGTAATTGGTATCGTATATTTTACGCGGACGGGGTCACCATTTTCTAATCCTGGATTCCACTTTGGCATACTTGATACAACCCTAATGGCTTCTGCATCAAGCAAGGGATGAACAGACTTTGCAATACGAACATCTGATAACGAGCCATCCTTTTCTATAATAAAAGCCACAATAACTCTCCCCTCTATGTGCGCTATTGTTGCCTGCGGAGGATAATTTATGTTGTTTTGTAAATATTTAAACATTTCTTGGAATCCACCTGGATATAATGGCATTTTTTTCACAATTTCATGTACATCATCTGGTCCATAGGTACGATGCTCTGCCCATGGATGGTCAGGACAACTTCTTAAAACCTCATCTTTATCGGTGCCAATACTTGGGAGTACATCAATATGTCTACATGATTTAGTGCTGTCACACTTAATTTCCTCCTTCTTTTGGGGCTGTTGTGCATTACAAGCCATTACCAAAGAAGCTAAGCAAGCTATTAGGATGTAGTTATATATCTTTCTCATATTTTTTTAAATTGCTGCATACAAAGGTACATCTTTTTTATTTAACGTGCAAGGATTTTCTATATTTTGCTGAAAATTTGTTGCAATTGGATTTTATGCATTATCTTACATAATATCAATGCGTTAAGGTGAGTTTTATGGCTATTTTGGGATATGTAATTGCAACAAAAATACAAGTGAAAGAATATTAAAACCGCATATTTTGAGTTAAAGTTTTTAACAACGCTGACGATATAGTAGTCAGCATGGTTTCTGCACATAGGAGTAATTTTGAAGCGATTTCCAAATGGGGATAGTCCCCACGGATAAAAACACATTTCAAAATTACAACTATGAGTTTTACTTCAAAGAAGATTCCTGTTCTGGAAACAGGATTGGCAATGATGGCAGTACAACTTCTACTGTCTCAAGTAAAGAAACAAAGAGGACTGACAACATTCATCGAAAAACACGGCATCAACGGTAAGTGGCTGAAACCTGACGAGCCTATGGACATCAGTGTGACCAAGTTCTTTAAGATTATGGCATGCAAGGCACACTTTCAGACTGACGAGGAGTTTATCAGTGACTGGAACAAGGCAGGTGAGGAAATCCTGCAGTGGGTGAGAGGGATGAAAAGTTTAGAGTTTAAAGTTTAGTGTTTATAGTCAGTTCAAGAAGTTTAAATGTTTAAGAGTTTAAGAATTATAGACAAAAATGAACAAGATAGATTTATTCAGTCAGGTAAGGGAGGCTCTGCCACAGAGGCGGGAGCTCTCTGATGATGAACTGACACCCATTGAACTGCTGGCAAGATACCGTGTGACACCAACTACTGCATTACCTCCGATGGAAACGCTTTTCCGGGCGTATGACGTGCCGTGTTTCTATCGTGGAGAGTTAGTGGCAGTATGCGGTAAGGCAAAGAGCGGAAAGACACTCTTCCTCAGCATGATCATGGCATGCTGTCTGACAAACAAAGTCCTTGCCCTTGAAAGAATAGCAGCCGACAATGAAGGACCGCTACGGGTATTGTGGCTCGACACAGAACAGAGCCAACAGAGTACACAGGAGATTATGCTGAAGAGAATCATTCCGATGGCAGGCAATATCAATGGCTTTGACGAATGTTTCTATTCCTACAATCTTCGCGGACTGGGTTATGAGACGCGAAGGGAACTAATGGAGGTGGCGATAAACACCCTGCATCCTGATTTGGTTATAATCGATGGCATAAAGGACCTCGTGACTGACATCAACGATGCCGTACAGGCAACGCAGATCATGGAGCAGCTGATGATGCTGGCACAGAAGAACAACTGCTGCATCGTCAATGTGCTGCACCAGAACAAGAGCGAGGCTGACCATAACATGCGCGGAAGCATCGGAACGGAACTGACTAACAAAGCCTTTGAGGTGTATCGGTGTGAGTTTATCGAAGACAGTGAAACCTTCAAAGTAACCCAATGCCTTTCAAGACGGATGCGGATGAAAAGCAAAATATTCTACCAGTTGGAGAATGATGGTCAGGTGGTAGATTGTACTGGTTCCCTGAACTCCAAAAAAAGGGAACGGTATAAATAATAAAATTAAATATAGCCCCCCCTGTATAGGGGGCTATTATAATTTAATTTTTAATATAATTACCGTTTGGAGAATATGAAGCTAAGTGATTTGATGCAGGCAACGTTCAAGAACGTCGGTGAGGAACTGGGACTCAACATCTCTGTTGTCAACGATGAACTTTGCGTGCAGCCGAAAGACCCTTCTGCCGCTGCCGAAGAAGCGGCCTTTATAATACCCACGATGAGGATGGTGGAGAAATGCCGCTGTAACGAGCTGGATTTCTTCCGTCCCTTCATAGACGCAGGGCTATTGACGACAGAACAGATGCACAGCGCTTGTGAGCGCTATATGCTTGGCAGAAGCAGAAAGGGGCTGCCGATATTCTGGATGATAGACGAGATGGGCGCTGTACATGACGGACATATTGACAATCAGTGGGTATCGGTGATGCTGCGCAGGCGGAATCCTAAACTGCTGGACTGCTGGCATGCAAGGCACTGCCTGTTCGGACTACATCTCACCGTGGACACAGAGAAGCCCGTTGCCATCGTAGAAAGTGAGAAATCTGCCGTATTGCTCTCAGAGTTCTATCCGGAGTGCCATTGGCTTGCCACCGTCTATCCCGTCAATTTCACTATTGACCAGCTGGAGCCTCTACGGGGAAATAATGTAACCCTCTTTCCCAGTACTGACTGCACCATGACAAGTTACCTTGCATGGCAAGAGATAGCAGAGCAGGCCAGAGACGCCTATCATATGGATATCAACTGTTCCGACTTCCTTGAACGTCATGCCACGGCAGAACAGAAAGAACGTAAAATAGACCTTGTGGGGGGGATTATGAATTAAGAATTATGAATTAAGAATTATGAATTAAAAAGATGAAATACTATTCCAAATCAGAGCTTGCAACATTGGCAGGCGTATCATACTCTACATTCTACCGTTTTCTGAAAACGCACAGGCAAGTGCTATCCGCTATGGGTGTCAGCATATATGCTCAGAAACTTCCTCCCAACGTTGTACGCTTTCTCTGTGAGGAATATTGCATAGATATTGAAGATTGAGTTTTAATCATGAAAGTCATCAAAGGTTGTCAACGCCCTTTCAGAATGTCGTACCTTTGTATCGTGAAACACGAAACGGCGTATCAGGACCCACGAAACGGCGTATCAAAGGCCACGAAACGGCGTATCGGGAAAAACGCTATTCTTTCACGGAGAAGCTCTCACTCCTGAATGTGGAGCACAACAAAAAACATTAAAACTATGAGTAAAATTATTTATCGCAAAGTTCGCACGGCACCGGGTTTGAAACTGACAGATGCCAACTGGAATGCAAACGCTGCCTATTATGCCAAGGCCGTCAGCCTTGAAACACTTAGTCAGCGCGACATGGCCAGGCACATCAGTTCGCATGGCTCACCCTATACGGTGGATGTTGTAATGGGAGTGCTCGAAGCCTACCGCAACTGCCTCATCGAACAACTCCTGGAGTCGAAGAAAGTCAAGGTCGATGGTCTGGGTACTTTTTATGTAACCATTGCTAACAAGGAAGGCGGTGAGAAAGATATCACCAAGTTCAATATCAGCAATATTGCCCAAGGTCTGCGTCTGCGCTTCCTGCCTGATGCATCGCAGGAGGAAAACCTCAGTTCTAAGGAGTTCCTGAAGAAGGCAAGCTTTATCGATGTATCAACCCTCACCAAGGATAACACCGTGGAAGATGAAGAGTCGGATAACGATAATGGCGACGAAAACGATAACGAAAACGAAAACCAAAACCAGAGTGGCAGTACCACTAACAGTGGTAACGAAAACCAAGGCGGCAACGAAAACGAAAACGAAAACACCGGAGGTGACAACACTGGCGGCAACAACGGCGGCGGAAGTAACACCGGCGACGGTTGGGAAGAGGGCTAATAACGGGCCATCCCTGCCTTAACAAGGGAAGGGACTTGAAGCAGTGAGTGTCCGGGGGGAACAGCGATGAGACACCAGAAGAGCAATAAGATTCATCTGACTTCATACATCTTACATCTTACCTCTTACACCAGACATCTACACCTCTCATGAACGCGCCCTGTGCTCCTGCTTCTTTTTAAGGTCAAAGGTCCGCTCGGCTTGTCCGCTTGCACAAAGGGTTTGTACGCCCGACTGCAAGAAAGGTCAAAAGTCAATTAACAATTACCAATAAATTTTCATAACACAATGCACAAAAAAGAAATCCTCAAATACGCTCTTCAGACGGCAATAAACATTCTTGCAGCAATACTAACAGCACTCGGTGCTTCTTCCTGCGTGAGATAAACGTATTATTATGAAAACATTACTACATTCTTCTGTGCGCCTGTTGGTGGTCCACTGTGTTGCTAACAGGTGCAACATACCCTTCAGCACAGAAGCGCTCATCGCCTGTGGCAAGAAGAAGTTCGGACAATGCTCATACCATTATTATGTTCGCCGCAATGGTGACATAATACCATTGCTTCCAGAAACTGTCCGTGGCGTTCATGCACGCAATTACAATCACTGTTCCCTCGGCATCGTCTATGAGGGAGGTCTTGACGAGAAAGGGCGTCCTGCCGATACCCGTACAGAAATGCAGAAGGCTTCTCTTTGGTCTCTGCTGAAAGAACTGCGGGCGGAGTATCCTAATGCACGCATAGTAGGACACAATGAATTGCCCGGTGTCAGGAAAGCCTGTCCCTGTTTCTCCTGCAAGACAGAGTATGCAGATTTGTAATTCAAAACGAAAAAATTATAGCGGAGGCTGCATTATTGGTGCGGCCTCCGTAGTTCATCCCAACGAATGGAATATGATTCTAACAGTTTGATGGGTATTTGCAGCTCGGTAGCGGTTTTGCGCCAGTCTTTGATGGCGGCACGAACCTCCTCGATAATTTCTGATGCATCTTGGCGTTCAAGCATATAGCTCTCGCTTGCAGAGAGCAGGACATTGATGTCCGATTCTTCTGTGTATGAGTCTATCAGCAAGCATTGATGTAACTTTGCTCCTGGGTTGATGTCGTATGCAGGAGAGAGTGTCCAGCCTTTCTGGGTAAGCAGGAAACCATGATTACGGAAATGGTCGTCGGTGTTGCCAAACATGACGTTAAATGCCACTCGGCGATAGAGTTCACGGAGATTCTGACGCACATCGGTGCACCCACGAAGAATGAAATCAACAATATCAAGATAGCCGTTCCCTGTGCTGCTGCCAGCTCCATCGTCAAAACCAAGCAACGACATAGCAGACGCAAAATGAATACGACGGCCTTCTGCTGTTCTATCGAAACGTTCGGAAAGAAGCAGGTCACGGTCTTTTGAAATCTTGATGGTGCGCGTCTTTGCCACGTTGATGCCAGCCTTGGCTGCCAGTTGATGCGAGAAGTGCTCAATAAGCTCGGTATTCTCCAGATCTTTTTTTGATGGGAACTTGGCAACATACAGCGTTCCGTCCGTATCAACCACATTTGCCTTAGGACGAGCACCACCGAGTGATGTTCCTGGGTCAATCAACTGATCAAGCCAGCGCTGTTTTGGTAATTCATTGCGTTCTTCCGCCAACTCAATCTCATGGCAAGCATCACACAGGGTGCGAAGACTCTCAATAGGGGGAACAAGGTATTTTGCACTCGCGTTGATGTAGTCATCGCCTTCTTCCTCTTTGTAACGTATGCCTCCCATACGTGTAAAGTCCTCGATACCTATGAGATAATCGTAATTAGTGAGCATACGTTTTGGCCTACCTTCCTGTTGGGCAGTCAGTCGCTCTCGGCGATCAAGCAACAAACGTCCCCAGCGATCGGGAAAGGAATCCTTGACGAAGCCGAATACATTATCATTACCACGAGGATGCTGCAACGAAGGAACATTCATCAGGTCACCGCTCAACAGAATGCCGCCATGTTGTTTAAGCCACTGGCGCGAATACTCAAAGACAAAATGGTCTTTGCCACGAACATGTTCGTAGCCTAATAATCCAATCTCTTCAGGGGAGGTTAGAAAATCAAAATCTGCGTAAACTATAATCCTTTTCATAGTCTTTCATCCTATAGATTATAGGCGGCGCCTCGGCATAAGAGTAAACTCTTCTGCTCTCGCTTGCACTATAATTCATTTTCTGAGTAATTCTGCATCCTGAAGTTGTCTGCCAAGAGCATCGTCGGCAGCCAACAGAGTGATGTCATTTTCCAGATTCAGCGCAAAGAGTACGCGAGCATAAATCCCCATGGAGACCGTCGGGTCACCATGTTCCACCTTTGAGACAGTCAGGCGCGTCACAGTAGCCCTGTCTGCTATGTCCTGCATAGACAAATGCCTGCGCTTGCGGGCCAACATAATTTGCTCGCCCATAATCTTCAGGTTCTGGCTCAATGCCCTTGGCATCGTTTTACCAAATGTGTTCTTACCCATAATTGTATCTTATCGGGTGCAAAGATAAATAAAAATGTTTAATATAACAAACATTTTGAGAAATATTTGTGCTTGTGCGGTAAAAAAAAGGACTACTGCTGCTGACGCAGGGGTGCGGGAGGTGTGCATTGTCTGATGCTCCGTGCCACCGTATAGGCTGTTGTCCAGGCGGCCTGGAAGTTGAAACCGCCGGTGATGCCGTCGATGTCGAGGACTTCGCCAGCAAAATAGAGATGGGGCACATGACGGCTTTCGAGGGTGGAGAGGTTGATGGCCTTCAGGGACACTCCGCCACAGGTGACGAACTCATCCTTGAAAGGCGCACGACCGGATATCTCATAAACATCATTCTGCAAGACATTGACAAGGCGATTGATGTCCTTTTTATTTATCTCTGCCCAACGTATTGTTGCCCGCTGCTCCAAGGACTTCTGCAACAGATATGCCCACAGACGCTGCTGCAAACCGAAAGGACAATAGGATGCCAGCTGCTTCTGGGCATGAAGCTTCTGCTGCTCCCCTATCCTACCCCGTATTTCTTCTTCCGTCAGCTGCACCCACCGGATGCTGAGGGGAGAGTGATATTCCCGTTCTGCCAGATGGCGTGCTGCATAGCTTGACAGGCGCAGGATGGCCGGGCCGCTCATGCCCCAATGGGTTATCAGCAGGGGGCCGTCGGCACGCAGTTTTGTTCCGGGCAGCATGGCGGTGACATCACTGACAACAAGGCCCTGCAGCGCCTGCAGCTGTTTGTCGGCAACAGAAAAGGAGAACAGCGACGGCACGGGAGCCTCTATCTCATGCCCCAAAACGGCCAGCCACTCCAAACCCTTGCCGCTGGGCGAACCGCCTGTCGTGACGACAACATTGTCATAGCCCTCTAACTGCGAGAGCGATGTTATCTTTTCGCCGGTGCGTATCCTGATGCCATATCTGCGGGCAAGGGAGAGGAAGCAGTCGATGATGGCGTGCGAATCCTGTGCCTGCGGAAAGACACACTCGTCATCCTGCGTCACTAATGGCACGCCGTGGTTTTCAAACCACTCGTATGCATCCCGATAGTCGAAGACATTAAAGAGCCGCTTCATCAGCCGATGTCCACGCGGATAGACCTGCTGCAGGTCCGTCACACGGGCAAAGGAATTAGTGCAGTTGCAGCGTCCGCCGCCGCTCACCTCTACCTTCGCGAGCACCCGCTGGCTGCGCTCGAAGATGGTAACATCCATCTCCGGCATCATCTCTTTCAGGTTTACGGCAAGGAAAAACCCTGCCGCCCCACCACCTATGACTGCTGTCCTCAAGTTTAGTTCTTCTTCATGTGAGCCACAACCTTTGCCAATAAGGTCGAGACATCGTTGTCCAAGGATAGGTTGGTCTTCTTATAACTTTCATAGAATGGTTCTTTCTCGATAGAGTTAAGCACCTGCATATCATGCAAATCCACCTTTCCGACCATATACATCATCAGCAGTGGAGTCGTATTTCTCTCCATGAAAGAGAGGACACCGTTCATCGTTTTTGTCACCCTTTCCTTCTGCTCTTCCGGAAGTTTTGAATTTGCAAGAGCATTATCTGCGACAACACTTTTTGCAGCCTCAATGGAGGCCTTGAAATTCTCACGGGCAAAATTAACATCCATCCAATGGAGTATTTCCTGCTTCAGCTCCGGGTCACAATCAGGCTCCTGCAGGTCTTCGGGTGTTCCACCCATAATGAGAGTCATCATCTGGGGGAACAGTTTCTGCTTAACCTCCTCCCCCTGACTTGAAGCAACGGCAGAAAGGACTTTCTTCTGAATAGCCAGCACTTCCGGTTGCAGGAAGAAAGATACCATGTCACTGAAGTCCTTCTCGGGCATATTCTTACGATAATGGTCCGCAATCCATTCCACAGCCTCATTCTCAAACTGGGATTTGAAGTATTCGACATCAACATTTGGAGTTTGAGACAACTGTTCAAACATCTTCGTATTGAAAGACGAGATTGCCTCATTGTCCATGAGTTTCGTTATTCCGTCGGTATAGTTGTCGGCACTGACGGTTGTGAGCTGCATAAAGAGAGCAGCAATGAATGACAGAATGACTCTTTTTTTCATATCTTTAAAGGGTTTTGGGGTTATCAACGGTGCAAAGGTACGAAAAACGAACAAGGTGCCTTATGGATCCAATAGGTCCAATAGGACTAATGGGGAAAAAAGTGCAATAAAATTTGCATGTTCGTTTATTTTTTCGTACCTTTGCAGCCGCAAACGCGATTGGGTAAATGGGAATCAGGTGAGAGACCTGAGCTGTTCCTGCAGCTGTAAGCCCTTTTTTCCTGTTACAAACAAGCCACTGACCTTTGTCGGGAAGGCGTAACAGAGAGGGTAAGCCAGAAGACCGACCTTATCGCTATTACATATCGCTCCCAGGATCTGGAGTCGGATAATGAAGCATATAATATATAATAAGGTGTATATCATGCTTTCGTGCATGATGTGTTGGTGCTTATTTGCATCAGCACAGAAGTTGCGTGCAGACTCTACCTATGCTCTTAGTGAAGTAGTGATAAAGAGCATTAAAGGTTCGACACCAAACCAAACTATCTCAAGAGACCAACTTACTAATATCCCATCTAATTCTGTTGCTGATGCTCTTAAATACATGTCAGGTGTTCAAATCAAGGACTATGGCGGTTTAGGCGGACAAAAAACTATAAACGTCCGTTCTCTCGGTTCACAACATGTGGGTGTTTATCTTGACGGAGTACGAATAACGAATGTACAGAATGGGACTGTTGACCTCGGAAAATTCTCGTTGACAACCCTTGAAAGCATTTCGCTTTTTAATGCAAACAAAACAGAATATCTGATGATGGCTTCAGAATATGCCTCTGCATCTACTGTTTACTTAAAAACTCATCGTCCTGACACCACATTACTGACAATGTCATATCAGAACGGTTCTTTCGGGACACATAAGGTAAATGCAACATATTCATACAAGAAATGGGGATTTATAGATGCACAATTTATACATTCCAAAGGAGACTACCCTTTCAGATACCATACTCAGTATGAAGACACGACTGGCACGAGAAAAAACACAGCCATTACCACCTTCCGTGTAGAAGGTTGCGCTTTCTATAAGAATTTTCAATGGCACACTTACTATTTTAATAGTTTTAGAGAGCTACCCGGAGGAATTGTCAGACGTCTTACCGACCGATATACAGATTTAGGCAAGGAGTGGGACCGCAACTTCTTCACGCAACTTACATGGCAGGAGAATTATGGTAAGTTCGGCTTGCGAGGAATTGCAAAATATACAAACGATTGGTTGCACTATAGTTCAGACTTCCCAGAAAACTACAACACTATAAAAGCCGACAACCGCTATCACCAACAAGATGCATATGGTGCATTCGCAGGTTCATATAAATACAAAGATTTTGGAATTTCCATATCAACAGACCTTAGATGGTCTGATCTCACCACAGATATGAAAAACTCACACTATGTATATAGGCTTGACAGCAAGACATCGGCAGCCGCATTCTATAATCATGATAAACTGAATATTAACATAGCAGGCATGTACACAAGTATTGCCGACCATACCAATGGTAAAGCATCGCCTTTAGATAAATTTACTTGGAATGCTGTAGCCAGTTACTCTATCATTAGAAACCTAACTATAAGAACTTTCTACAAGACTGTATTCCGCGCCCCTACCCTAAACGACCTTTATTACAGACTTGTCGGCAATCGTTTCTTAAAGCCTGAATATACCAGACAATTCGATGTGGGACTGACTTACAACCTAACCACTCTATCAGGTTTAAGTATTGACCTACAAGCAGATTGGTACACAAATAGTGTTCGAGACCGCATAGTATGCCTACCTCTTAAAGGATCATATATGTGGACAATGCTCAATTACGGAAAAACACATTTGACAGGTGTTGATATGAGTATAAACACACATTACAGGCCTTCAGATGGAATTTATGGTGAACATAGCCTTTTCCTCACAGGAACTTTTCAAGATGACAGAAACCGCACAGATCCGACAGGAGATGCATACAATGATTATATCGCATATTCTCCAAAGTGGTCTTTCTCTGCCATTTATACAGCTTTGTACAAAGGTTTGACAGTTAGCATTAGTCACATGTTTGTAGATAAACGATATTGGACAACGGAAAACAAACTTGAAGCTCCACTTCGAGCATATCATTGCACAGACATAAAGGTCGGATATACTTTTCTCAAGCATTATACCGCAGAAGTTGAATGCCAGAATCTATTCGACAACAGATTTGAGATGGTACAACGTTGGCCAATGCCTGGCAGACAATTTGCAACAACACTTAGAGTGAAATTATGATTCGTACATTCCTTATATATGCATTTTCATTAACCCTTTTGCTATCCTCATGTATAGAGGACAGCTATCTTGATGGGGATTGGGATGACATAACCAATAATGATTCCGATTCTTCATCTGACAATGAGAATCCATCCTCTTCAGCCGAAGAATCTATCGACCTTGGAGGTGAGAGTATTATTGTTTGTTGTGAAGGTGCATGGCAGTGGGACAATGGTCAGTTAGCATTTTATAACGGAGCCACTGGGAAATTAATCAATCAGTGGTTTCGACAAAAAAACGGCATCAAACTTGGTGACACGCCAAACGATATAATCCAATTAAATGATACCCTCATTGCTATTGCAGTAAACTGGTCAAATATAATACAATTCATTCGTCCTGACGGTACAGCATGCGGAGCTACAGAAGAAATTCCGAACAACAGGCGCATGTGCTCTGATGGTAAGTATTTATACGTCACTTCGTACGCTCATGTATGTGGCACACAGTATTTCGAAAAAGGATACGTAGCAAAAATAGACCTGAAAACAAAAAATGTCATAGCAACATGCGAGGTTGGTTGGGAACCTGAAGGAGTAAAGGAATATAAAGGGAAGTTGTACGTCGCAAATACTGGTGGCTACAGTTATTCCGAAAATCATGAATATGAATCAACCATTTCAGTAGTCGATGCTGAGAGCATGACCATAGAGAACATCTTCGATACAGGATGTATAAACCTTTACAGCGAGATGTCACAGGCAGGACAGTATCTATGTGTCAATTCTGTTGGCGACTATTATGGAACACCAGGATGTACGGTAGTCTTTGACTGTGAGACAGGAAATACCATTACCTTTGAACATCCCGCTACATGTAACACGACAGATGGTCAGTTCTTTTATACTATGGGAACAGACTTCTCCTATGATGACGAAGGATATTCCCAGGTATATATCCGAACCATAAATCCTGAAGACATGACAAGCGTAGAGGAGATATATAATGCTACCGTAACCGAGAAGCTCAAGAAACTGAAAAGCCCCTACGAGATATACATTTCTCCATATACCAAGAATATCTATTTCACTGACGCTATGGAATACGGAAGCAGCGGTCGTGTATATGGATATTCAAAAGACGGGAAGGAAGTAATACCCGAACTGAAAGTATATATGAACCCAGCACACATACTGGCTTTACCACGAAAGAAATAGTTTAACATACATTCATTTATAACCAACAAAACAAAAGTTATGAAAAAAATTTACACTCTTTTGGCCATGCTCATGTGCATGGTAACAACCATTAAGGCTGTAGATTTCACTCTTAGCGGTAACAATACCAGTGGTTATCTGGTACTTCAGGATAGTAAGGGCGATGCCATTGCTCCTGCCAGTGCTTCTGGAGAGGGAACCTACAATGCCAAGTATTCATTTACAGGCGTGGCAGAGGGAACCTACACTATCGTAGGAAAGAGTTCCCAAAACCAGGAAGTTATTAACGGTACAGCCGAAATCACTATTGACAGTGAGAGCCAGGGACAGACCTACGATGTATGTACTGTCACAGCTGGCATCAACAATAGCGGTTGGGTGATGGGTACAGACTGGAATCCCAGCACATATACCGTAACGACAAACACCCAGAAGGCCCGCAAGTGCACACTGGGTGAATCAACCACTGCTAACAGGGTATGTGTTCTGCTTCTCAAGGGTGACTCCTATACTCTGGACTTCACACTCAGCGAGGAGCGTCTGGCACAGAACTATGTTCCTGCTCAGGCTTCCGGCACAGTGACCTCACCATCATCTTCATCAGGTGTCAGCTGCGAACAGTTCGGTTACTACACAGTAACATTGGAGAGCGACATGGATTTCACATTGGGTTGGAAGACAGGTTCTCCCAAAGCAGCTAATGGAGGAAAACACTTCATTCCATTGAACAACATAGAGCCAGTAGTAAAGAACCTTGATGGTGGGAAGAAAGAATTAACTTTCAAACTTACTGACAAATATTATTACATATATAATGCCTCTAAGCCAGGACACAGACCTATGAAGGGTTTTTTCTGCTTCTATGCCACAGAAACAGAGAGGCAGCAGAATCCTGTTTTCAATCTTACAGAAGAGGACTTTGGCGACAAGACCCCGACATGGATGAACCATGATGCGACAGCAAACAATGGTTCTAACGTTGCCGATATATTCCTCAACATCAATGAGCGTGGTTATGTCTCTATGAAGACAGGCAGTGAAATGGACGTTTTCGGCATGAGGAACTGGCAACTTATCAATTCTATCATGAATTATTACGTTGACCCTGATTTCCACTACACCGTCATCAACGAAAAGGGTGAAAAAGATAATAGTGTGGTTACTTTTGACTACACATCAACAACATGGAATCCATGGGTAAAGATGAAGGCCGTCGGCAAGGGTACTGCCATTGTCCTTGTTACCTATGATGCATGCAAAACAAAGATACATTCAGCAACAGGCACGACTTCTGATTTCTATATGAACAATCAGGATGGAGAATGGAGTGCCTTGTGGCCAGAGAAACCGTAGATCAGGATTCTTCTAAAGTAGTAACAAATATGAAGAATGCGGAAGGTCTCAATGTTATAAAAACCGGTGCTAATGCAGGTAAGCCAACACGTTATGCAGCGGAAAATGTGGATGCAGAACTTGATGTATTCTATTACACTCCTGACAAAGAAGGTTATACATATTCTTTCACTCCAGAAAATGCTTCAAAGGTAGAGATAGCATATCCACAGATTGGAGAGACCATGACTACCTATAACGGATTCACTGAGAATGGTGTAACAAAGGATGCCGAAGGCAAATATAGCATTCTTCTGAAGGAAGGTACCAACATTGTACGCCTTACTGATGCTAAAGGCAATGCCACCTATCAGGTCATGCGCGCTAAGATAGCCAACTACGAAATTGCTAACGAGACACGTCCTGGCAAGACACCACAGGCTGGTGATAAGCTGAAGGTTCAGTACAGCGGTCTTTATCACCCATGTAACAAGCTTTCTGGCATATACAACATGACTGGTGCAATTGTTTATCAGGGCGTCGCCAATGACAATTCTATTGTAGGCGGCTCTGGACAGTACAATTTTGGCGGTACGCCTGCTGCACAGGCATTCACCATCAACATTCCTTCAACCTATGACGCTGAAGCTAATCCTGTATATAGCATTGGCACAGGACTGCTCCGCTCAAGCGGTTTCGGATCTGCATACGGTGCACACCGCTATATCACACGTGAGAATGGTGCAACACCTAACATGAATGCTACTGTGGGCACTGCTTTCTTCGGACAGCTGCCTGAGATAGCTCTCAATGTGGCCATTGCAAAGAAATATGGCATTAAGTTTGACATAACACCTGCTGAAGCTGATGCAAAAGTAATATTCAAGAACAGCGAAGGAACTGTTATTGAACCAGATGCAGAAGGCTATTACTATGGCATCTATGGTAAATACACCTATACTATTACTGCCGACGGTTACAAGTGTGTCAATGACAAACTCGTAGAATATCAGGATGACACTCAAGAGAAGCAGACCATTGCTATTACACTTGATCCTCTCGGAGAGAACGACTGGAATGGTAAGGATATGACAGAGCCTAAAAAGGCAGACGGTTACTATCTTGTAACAACTGGTGCTGAACTGGCATGGGTTGCCAACGATATTAACGTTAACAAGAACTATACCGATAGCATCTCCATACAGAATGACTTCGACCTCGGTTCTTATCCTTGGACTCCAATGGGTGGTGTTAACACCTCTACTGCATACCAGGGTGCTTTCCTCGGTAACGGACATACCATCAGTGGACTCTATGTTAACGAGACACGTAACTATGTAGGTCTCTTCGGTCAGGTTAAGGGTAACATCAGCGGTATCACAGTAAATGGTAGCGTAACAACTACCGGCAGCTATGCAGGTGGTATCGCAGGTTGCTTCCAGGGTGCAGGCTATCAGAATGAAGAAGGCTGGCGCACTCTTTCTGACTGTGTTAACCATGCTACCGTAACTGCAAAGACATATGCTGGTGGTATTGTTGGAAGTCTGACAACAGGCGGTAAGATTGACAAGGTATATAATGATGCTGCTATCACTGCTACCAACACATCCCTGACTCAGGGCTATGCAGGTGGTATCGTAGGTAATGTAAACGGCATGTATGGTTATATCTACAATGCTTATAATCTCGGAAATGTCACAGCTATGTGTTATGTCGGAGGTATTGCAGGTTCAGAAAACTCCAGCGCTGTGGCTGAGAATCTCTACAACTTAGGCGAAATAACAGCTACTACTACAAATGCTTCTTACACCCAATACTGCGGTTCAATCTTCGGTAGCAACACCTCTAACTACTCAAAGGTTAAGAATCTCTTTGCTGCCAAGTCATACATAGCAGAAAAGAATACAACCATCGTAGAGGCTGAGGCATTCAAGACCGGTGAGGTTGCATACCAGTTAGGCAAAGCATTCGGACAGAACATTGGCAAGGATGACTATCCTACACTCGGCACTTTCAAGGTTTATACCGACAGTGAGACATATTTCAACAACAATCCTGCATATGACGAGCTCATCAACTTCGAGGATGTTGACCTTGCTGGAGCTACATTCTATAATGGCAGTGATGGTGCTGGTCTGATTTCAACAAAGGATGACTTCAGCTTCCTGAACTACTATGATACAAAGTATTATTCTTGGAACGGCTTCGCTGCTTCAGCTACTGTAAGCGATGTATTCTTAGGTTATGGAAACGATACAGAATTCAATTCATGTACAGGAGGCGGTATGGAGTCTAAGCAGTTTGCTGTTGGATACTTCAGCGAGTACAATTTCTATAATGATGACCAGCAACCTGCAATATATGCAACAAAGAACATGAAACCTGAGTATGCATATATTACCAATACTGCAAATGCATACTTATCAATGTTGAATGGTGATGCATACGCAAAGAAGTTCACACCAGAAGACAAACTCACTCTTACCATCACCGGTATGACCGAGGATGATGATGAGACAGGTAAAGTCGTATTCTATCTTGCTACTGACGGCAACATAGTAAACGAATGGACAAAGGTTGATCTTACCCCACTGGGTGTTGTAGATCACATCGTATTCTCTATGACCTCTACCGATACAGATTATGGATTTGCCAACACTCCTCTCTACTTCTGTCTTGACAACATGAAGATAGAGCTGACAGACGAAGAGCCAACAGCTATCTCTACTGTCAAGGAAGTTGCTCCTAAAACTCTGCTGAACGGTAAGTTCCTTGAGAACGGTCGCATCGTGATTGTGAAGAATGGTAAGAAGTTCTCTGCCAGCGGTGCAGAAGTGAAGTAAGAAACCCTCCCCGACCCTCCCTTAAAGGGCGGGTGAGAGATGAAAAGTTATTATTGATGAAAAGAAATAATTGTATTGTATTGTATTTTGCGGTGCTGCTTTTCCTTACCTCGTGTAAGGGGGGTAGCACCGCTGCTTTGAATGAGGAGGGCCCCTACTCCCGCGTCATCGTCACCACCACCGTCCATACCGCGCTGTTTCGCGAATTGGGCGCTGGTGACTGCATCGTTGACACGTGTGAGATAGACGACGGCAATCCTGACATCGAACGCATCATCAGTCACAATCCTGACGCTATATTCCTGTCGCCTTACGAGGGACAGAACTTCGAGAAGATACGCAAGTTAGGCATTCCCATCGTCGAGATGCCCGACTATCTGGAGCCCACCCCATTGGGACGTGCTGCATGGATGAAACACTATGGCAGGTTGCTGGGTAAAGAGCGCGAGGCTGACAGCCTGTATGCTGCAGTGGAGAGCGCTTACAACGCATTACGCGATTCTGTGCGCCAGCATTTGGAGGCGAACAAAGCACCAAGGCCACGTGTATTTACCGAGACGAAGATAAGTTCTACATGGTATGTCGCCACGGGACACTCCTACATTGCCACGCTGATTGCCGACGCCGGTGGCGACTATGTTTTCAAAGATGTGGAGGGCAAGGGATCAAAGCCTTTTAATCCCGAAGTGGTATTCGACAGAGCACAGGATGCTGACATCTGGATGTTTAAGTATGGTGCTTCACGCGACAAGACTCTTGACGAGTTGGCCGCCGACTGGACTAACAACAGTCACTTTCGCGCATTCCAACGCGGCATGGTGTTTGGCTGCAACCTTTCGCGCACCCGCTATTTCGAGGAAACGCCTTTCCACCCCGAGCTGCTGTTGCGCGACTTCATAAATATCATCACCCCAGGCACACTAAACGACACCTCCATACGTTATTACAAAAAACTACAATAGTAAAAGGCTAAAGACGAGGTTCCGATTATGAAAAAAGCCGTTCTCTTTCTTCTCTGTTCCCTGTTGCTGCTGTTTGTCGGCAATCTGCTTTTCGGGTCTGTCAGCATTCCCCCCTCTCAGGTGTGGGCTATCATCACCGGTGGCGAGGCAGAGAAGGATTCATGGCGTTTCATAGTCCTTGAGTCGCGTCTGCCGCAGGCTGTCACTGCCATCTTGTGCGGTGCCTCACTGGCTGTCAGCGGTCTGTTGCTACAGACGTCGTTCCGCAATCCGCTGGCAGGTCCGTCCATTCTCGGCATCACCAACGGCGCCTCCCTCGGTGTGGCAATCGTCATGCTCATTGCCGGCGGCACGGTGGCAGGCGCAGGTGGCAACATCGCCGTGGTGCTGGGAGCACTCATAGGGTCTCTGGCAGTAATAGTGCTGCTATTGTTCCTGGCGTCGGTGATACATTCCAACATAATGCTCCTCATCGTGGGCATCATGGTAAGTTTCCTCGTCTCCTCGATAGTGTCGCTGACATATATCTTTGCCAATGCCGACAACGTGCATGCCTACGTCATGTGGGGCATGGGCAGTTTCTCTGACGTCACCACAGAACAGCTGCCGTGGTTTGGCTCTGTCTCCCTGTTGGCACTTCTGTTGGCAGTGACACTCGTAAAACCCCTCAATGCCTTGCTCTTAGGCGACGACTATGCTCACAATTTGGGCATCAACATCCATCGCACCCGCTGGATGATACTCCTCTCCACCGGTTTACTGACAGCCATCGCGACAGCCTACTGCGGTCCCGTGGCATTCCTCGGACTCGCCACACCCCACATAGCACGCCTGATGCTCAACACCAGCAACCACCTGCAGGTGCTCCCCGTCACCATCCTCACAGGCGCTGCCATGGCACTGGCCTGCAACCTCATCTGCATCATACCGCCCATGATGATACCCCTCAACGCCGTAACGCCAATCTTCGGCGTTCCCGTGATTCTCTACATCATCTTCCGCAGAGCAGAATAACCCTTTGACCTTAGACTTTTGCCACTTTTCATCACGCCACTTATTTAAAAGGGCAAAAAAAATGCCCACGTGAAACTTTACTTACACGCGGGCAGCAACCTGTTAATCTCTGAATACCTATTGAGATTGAAGATTACTTCTTACTAAACTGCAATACATTTGCATTTTTTTTGTTGATGCAAAGGTACGTATATTATCCCATATATGCGGATATGAGGAAATACTCAAAAGCAGATTTTGATAATTTCGTATAATTTTTTGTAAATCCTGCACATCTTTTTGTAAATGTTGCACATCTTTTCGCTCGTTTTTCGCAAAAATGCACTACCTTTGCAGCAGTTTCTGACAGCTACTATTTAGTACTATTTAGGTAACATACACTATATGTACGAACAGGACGGACTACAAGATCATTACTACATGATACTCTATGGTGCAGCAACGATGTTTGCAGCACTTGCGAGTCTATATCTACTCCTGAGGCGTCGTAACATCTTATCAGAAACAGAGCCACCAATCGCCCTGCGCCGCTGGACAGCAACATTCCTGGCCGCAGTTGCGATGAGCCACGTATGGTGGATAGGCATTGGTTCCATTATATTAAAGGACAATCTATTCGTACGAAATGCTATAAACATAATGCTCGACAGTATGACATTAGTGCCGCTGATGATGATAGTGTTGTTCAGAATGCTGCAAGACAGACGCAGACCACTATGGCCCATAATAGTGTCATTGATTCCAATAGCCGTTATTACTATATACCTCGGCATAATAGAACGCAACCCCATCTACGAGGATTACCTAAGAACATACCTTCTGATTATAGCGACAACATTCATAATATATATGGTATTCGCTGTACGACAATACGGAAAATGGCTACAAGACAACTATGCCGACCTTGAACATAAAGAAGTATGGCAAAGCATGATACTGATGGTTGTCATACTGCTGATATTTTACTGTTACAAAACTAACTTCGGAGGCAACTTGTCTGAATATCTCGTGCAACTAAACACTTTGATACTCATTGCCTTCCTAATATGTCGTGTAGAAACATTACAAAAACTTAATGAAGCGCAAGAGGATAATTTTGAAGAGTTAATAACCAGCAACGAACCTGCCAGCAAACGGTCAGACCATATCGGACCACTGCTCAGGAAACACTGCGAAGAGTCACTTCTGTACCTGCAAAACGACCTAACACTAAACAGACTGAGCACCGAAATAGGCACAAATCGAACATACCTGAGCGCCTATTTCCAACAGCAGGGCATAACATACAACGCATACATCAACCGCCTGAGAATAGAACACTTCATGCAAATATATCGCGATTCTATCGACACTAACAAGCCCTTCAGCGTGCAGGAAAAAGCAACAGAAAGTGGATTCCAAAGCTACCGCACCTTCGCAATAGCATTCAAAAACTTTATAGGAATGACTGCAAGAGAATGGATGGAAAAAGAAACATAAAAAAGGCATAGCCCCCATCGAAATAGGAAGTTTTATTTTATTTTAGCACTTAAACAATTCCTCACAAATGAGAAGATGGGAGGCTATGCCGATGTGTTTTTGAATCTTGGTACAAAGGTACTCTTTATTTAACAAATCACCAAGAAGAAGTGGTGCTATTTTCATTTTTACACCTTTTTTATAGAAAAACGCCCCTAATTTCCCCCACTAGCTTTTTTTTGCAACAAAAAGCCCCTCGTCAATCCTATTTCTTCAAGAAATGACGAGGGGGAAATATGTTATATAGCAGAAAATGCCGCTACATTATTAGAATATTAGAGATTGCCTCTCTCCTTATCCAGGTAATACTTGTAAGTTGCAACAGAAAGTTCATCACAAGCAGGCTCATCGCATACCACGATAGCATGTGGATGCATCTGCAACATTGACGCTGTCCACATGTGTGAGATGTTGCCGTCAATAATATGCTTCAGGGCACGTGCCTTATGGTGACCATTACATACGAGCAGTACCTCCTTTGCAGCCATCACTGTACCGATACCAACAGTAAGAGCTTGTGTAGGAACCTTTGAAAGGTCGCCGTCGAAGAAACGTGAGTTTGCAATGATAGTATCTGTAGTGAGGGTCTTCACACGAGTTTTGGAAGACAAAGAAGAGCCTGGCTCATTGAAAGCCAAGTGACCATCAGGACCGACGCCACCCATGAAAAGGTCGATGCCACCGGAAGCCTCAATGGCTTTCTCATAATCAGCACACTCCTTAATAAGGTCTGTAGCATTACCATCAAGAATATGAACATTCTCCTTCTTTATGTCGATATGTGAGAAGAAATTCTTCCACATAAATGAATGATAAGACTCTGGATGATCCTCTGGAATCTTTACATATTCATCCATATTAAAGGTGATGACGTTGGCAAAAGAGATTTCACCGGCCTCATACTTCTTAATGAGTGCCTTGTAAAGACCTAATGGAGATGATCCTGTAGGACATCCTAACTTAAATGGCTTCTCAGGAGTTGGATTAGCCTCTTTAATACGATTGGCAACATAGTTTGCTGCCCACTTGGACATGCGATCGTAGTCCGGTTCAATAATTACTCTCATACTTTTTTTGTTATTTAAGAATTTTATGCCTTCGGGACCTGCTACCAAAAAAGTATAAACTTCAGGGGTTTCCTTTCGGCAATAATTTCAAATATCACTTTAATTGGCGCAAAGATAGTAAAAAAAATACCATTCCTGTTAATACCAGTTGTTAAAAAACTACAAAACTGAGAAAGATAGCCGTCGTAGACTAATTGCGGAAAACAATTTTCCCCGTTTTGCAGTCCATTGAATCAATAATAGCAACCGATTCTACCTGATATCCCTTGGCACGAAGATTCTTTCCACCATTCTGCTGTCCTTTTTCAACAGCAACGGCAAGGCCTACGACCTCGGCACCAGCCTGATGGACTATATCGACAAGGGCTCCCATAGCCTGTCCGTCCGCAAGGAAGTCATCGACGATAAGCACTTTCTCACCTGGAAGCATGTATGGCTTCGAGACAAAGACATTATTGTGCTTCTTGTGAGTAAAGGAATAGGCCTGCGCAATGTACTTGTCATCCGTACTGTTGGCCGTTTCACCTTTTTTTGCAAATACAATAGGAACATCATAAATCTCACCCAGTAGAGTGGCAATAGCAATGCCAGACGACTCAATGGTAAGAATCTTCGTAACCTCCTTACCCTTGAAACGGCGTTTTATCTCGTAAGCTATCTGACGGATGATGTCAATATCAATCTGGTGATTGAGGAAATTGTCTATCTTCAGGATATTACCCTCTTTGATAGTTGCATCGGAAAGAATCTTTTCTTCAAGGAAATTCATTTTTCTGCCTCCTTTTCTTTTGGAAGGAATATATTAAGTATTACAGCAAGCATGAAGACTACAGCAACGCAGTTTTCAGCAAAGACAGTTCTCACAAGCTCCGGGAACAGGTTGAACATATCAGAAGCCTGCGTGAAACCCAGTCCCACAGAAAGAGACAGGGACGATATTATCATATTACGCTGGGAGAAACCGCTGCGAGCCATCATGCCAAAGCCGGCAAACAGAATAGAGCCAAACATCAGAAGCGTGCAACCGCCCAAAACGGCCTGTGGTATTGTCGTCAGTGCATAGCCGACAGCAGGGAATATACCACCAAGAATCATTATGCAAGCTCCCGTCGCAATAGTGAATCGATTGACAACACCAGACATGGCTGCGAGACCTACATTCTGAGAGAAAGAGGTAATTGGAGTACAGCCAAACATACCTGCAACAGAAGAAACGAAACCATCACAAGAGATAGAATTGCCCATCTCTACCTTATGAGGATTACGCTTCAAAGCACTGTTACACAAGGCGCTGGTATCACCGATTGTCTCTGTAGCAGAAACAAGATATACACAGATAATGGACAATATTGCTCCAGTATTGAACTCTGGCTTAAATGGCAGAAGCTGAGGCAACGAAATAATACCTTGCTGACTTATGCCATAAAAACTAACCATTCCCATGCAAGCAGCAACGATATAACCCACTATAAGACCTACCAATACAGAAAGGGAACGCAGGAAACCTTTTGCAAACACTTGACATACAAGGCAAGAAACCAATGTTATGGAACCGACAATCCAATTGTTCATGGAACCAAAGTCTGCAGCACCCTGCCCACCAGCAAAACTATTCGCACCAATAGGAAGAAGCGAAAAGCCAATGGCAGTCACAACTGTTGCTGCCACAATATGTGGAACAAGCTTTATCCAATATTTTGCAACAAGTCCCAGCACGCCCTCCACAAGACCACCGATAATAACAGCTCCCATCAATACTCCCATACCGTGAGTAGTGGCAATGCCGATAGAGAGCGACAAGAATGTAAAGGAAATACCCATCACAATAGGAAGACGAGAGCCAATACGCCATATAGGATACAATTGTATCAATGTACCTATACCTGCTATCACCATACAATTCTGAATGAGTACAGCACTCACTCCCGGTGCAATGCCTACGACATTAGCAAGGATAATTATTGGCGTTATGTTGCTGACAAACATCGCCAACACGTGTTGAAGGCCAAAAGGTATCGCCTCACCAATTGGCACGCGACCATCAAGCTGATAAAGATTTTTTATATCTGACATTTTTTATGCGCACCTCTTAATCAAAAAACATATTTCGCAGCAATGGTTGGATTCCACATGAAGGTTTTAGTCTTTTTTCCTTCGGGAGTTGTAACCCATACAAAGTCGTTGCTGAACTCCCACTCAGTACCAATGCTAAAGCCCTTTGTAGCAGGAATGTTGAGCCAAAACTGCGGTTCGGTAAGAAATACAAGTCCTTTCCTCTGCTCACCCTTCGCTGCATCGAAACGTGGAGTATAGCCATACCATAAATCAGCAAAACCGGCGAAAGTACACCAACCATGAGCAAATGTAGTGCTCCATACAGCAGTAGCCTGGAATGAAGCTATTGCTTTATAATCGCCTGCACCGTTATACTGAGACTTCTGCTTCAGATACTGCTTATACATAAGCTGGAAAGAGAAGGTCTTTGAAAAATCGCCATTATGCCAGTTCCATGCAGGACCGAGGAGGAAGCATTGCTGGAAACGGGATGTCGCATAAGAACTGTTCCTCTCTGCATATTTATTGTTTGTCAGACCGCCATCATACTCCACATGAGCAGCAAAAGTACTAGACTCAGCTGGCTTCGCGAAAGTAAACTCACGGCTTATCTCCCAATATGCTCCCGCTATACCATCAGAATAATAGTCCATATCAACGAAGAAATAGGTAGAACCGAGACGGTCAGGTTTGAACATCTCAACTGTAGATGTCAACTTCGGACGATTGGGCTCTGACGCTGAATTGATATTACGACCAAGGTCATAATGTAACTGAATGTTTACTTGAGCTTCTGCACTCATAGAAGAAATCGCCATCATGGCAAGGAAAAAAAACTTTTTCATGTTTTTACACCTTAAATATTTTATATAAATACGACTAACCATGTTATAAAACAACAAATTATTGCCACAAAGGTAATCAATTCTATTAAAATGACCAAAATATTTGTTAAGAAACGTATAATTTTTCTATAGAATTTATGTATATTACAAAAAAAGTGTAATTTTGTAAATTGAATTAGATTTTATGTAAATGCTTGAAGTAACAAAACATACCATAGATGTTAACGCCCTACTCAAATCAAAAATGGGCAATAAGGCCAACAAGATTCCCAAATTTATAGTCAATTGGCTTCAACGTATCATCCATCAAGATGAGGTCAATTCCATTTTATGGGATAATAAAGACTTATCTGGTATAGAATGGGTTGATTCAATCCTGAACACATTAAAAATGAATGTGGAGGTTAAAGGCATTGAGAATCTACCTCCTGCCAACAATGAAAAGCGTTATACTTTTTGCAGCAACCATCCTTTGGGAGGGCCAGATGGACTTTTAATAGCACAACTTTTAGGACACCAATATAATGATAACATCCGCCTTTTAGTTAATGATTTATTACTAAATCTCCCTGGTCTTGCCCCTCTCTGTGTTCCAGTCAACACCGTTGCGCACAAAAGCGACCGAGGAACATCAGAAGCAATCAACAAAGCCTTTAATGACGGATATAATATGTTTTTCTTTCCAGCTGGTCTCTGTTCAAGAAAAATAGACGGAAAGATACAGGACTTACCCTGGACAAAAACATTCTTGGTAAAAAGCATTCAGTACAAACGGGATATCGTACCGATGCATACATCTGGACGTAATAGTAATAAGTTTTACCATATAGCAAACATCTGCCAAATGCTTCATTCCCCCATCAATGTTGCAATGCTATATTTAGCTGACGAACTTTTCCGAAACACAAATAAAACATTCACTATAACTATAGGTAAGCCCATTCCTTGGCAAACATTTGATAAATCCAAAACACCATTGCAATGGGCTGAATATGTACGAAATAAAGTATACGAACTATAATGAGCAACGAACAAAGCATTATCGATCCGATTCCACAGGATCTTATTCTTGCAGAACTCACACCTAACAAACGTTTACGCATGACGAACAAGAGTAGTAATGAGATATACATTATTACCGCTCACGATTCTCCAAATATATTGCGTGAAATAGGACGATTAAGGGAAATAACCTTTAGACTCGCTGGTGGAGGAACAGGTAAAGCATGCGATTTGGACGAGTTTGATACTTGCGACAATTGCTACAAACAACTCATCGTGTGGAATCCTGAATCTAAAGAGATTATGGGGATGAGTGGGAATACGACAAAAATGGGCAACCAATTCTTGCTACTAGTCACATGTTTAAGTTCTCAGAGAAGTTCATTAAAGAGTATGCCCCATACACCATTGAACTCGGCAGAAGTTTTGTCACACCAGAATACCAAAGTAGTAAGAAAGGGGCAAAAAGTCTATTCGCATTGGACAATCTATGGGATGGATTGGGAGCACTGACTGTCATAAATCCCAATATGAGATATTATTTTGGTAAAATGACCATGTATCCATCGTACATCCGCTTTGGACGTGACATGATACTATATTTCCTAAAAAAACATTTCAATGATGATGAAAAACTTATCATCCCGACGAAGCCATTGACATTGGAAACGCCGGAAGAAGAGTTGTCACAAATTTTCTGCGGACGTGATTTCAAAGAAGATTACCGTATATTAAATGGCGGCATACGAGCATTGGGATTCAATATTCCTCCATTGGTAAATGCATATATGAACCTTTCACCAACAATGAAACTTTTCGGCACTGCAATAAATAAAGGATTTGGAGATGTCGAGGAAACCGGCATTCTCATTGCTGTTAATGAAATTCTTGAAAGCAAACGTGTCAGACATATTGAGAGTTTCGTAAAAGAGCATCCTGAAAGCATACAGAATTTCACCTGTGGTGATGATAATGTCATAAAAAAGAAGCTATAACGCCCTAAGGACTTCTAAAGTTTTCATTTCCCCAAACTGCGGAATATGCAAACGATAAAACTGAAGGGAGAAATCTATTATACGATTTCTCTCTTTTTTTGTCATCTTAAAATAATGCAGATTTGATGGAGTCATGCGCATAAGAATATGCATTTTATTGGCATCTTCAGGCAAAAGATAGTCCCTATGAGTAGGAACCTCACCACTAAATCGACCCTCTCTCAAATCAAATATATACCCTGGACGATAACTTGACATATCTGGGAAAAAGCCAAGGAATTTCGACATCCTAATCATAAACATAAGATGAAAGTTTGCAATTCCCTTATCAGCAGTATCAAGCCATATCAAACTTTGCTCTACAAAATCGTATAAAATACTATCATTATGCAAGTCTCGTGTAGCATACATAATAAACTCCGCCACAAAAAAAGCTAAAGACAGTTTTTTCTCTTCAAATGGCAGAGAAGAATACACGTATGCCAATCGGGCTTCTTTGATGTGAGATAGTTGCTTATTCGGAACACTGTCAAGCACAACATCCGCAATAGTAAGGGGTTGAAATAGTTGTTTTATAACCTTGGCATTGCGATTCTTGGAAATTTTCCATATAGAAGACTCCCTACCAGAGTCACGAGTGAGGAAATCTATAATATACTTATCCTCACCATATTTCGTCGTTCTTAGGACTATTGCACGGGTTTTATGCTCCATTTCGAGTGCAAAAATAGCATTTTTCTTCTTCATATCAAAAAAACTTTCATAAAAATTTGTATATTTGATAAAATTTGCGTACCTTTGCAGCCGCAAAACGAGCGAAAACTCTTTTTGACAATCGGTTTGGCGCGTTCGTATATCGGTTAGTACTCAAGATTTTCATTCTTGCAAGAGGGGTCCGACTCCCCTACGCGCTACAAATATTGATTATTCGTCATCGAGCAGCGATGCTCCTTGTGGTGACGATGAGTCTAATGACTCGCCAGGGCAGTTGTAGTAACATAAGACCCATAGCTAACATTAACTTGTCTCGCTAGAGACACAAAAAAAAACAAAAAAAATGGCAAACCACAAATCATGCGAAAAGCGCATTCGCCAAACGAAAGTCGCTACTACTCACAACCATTATTACGCTAAGACGATGCGTAATGCAGTTCGCAAACTTCGCGCAATGACAAACAAGGATGAGGCTGTAAAACTTTATCCAACAATTCAGAAGATGCTTGACAAACTTGCAAAGAATAACATCATTCACAAGAACAAAGCAGCTAATATCAAGTCTTCATTGATGCAGCATATTGCTCAGTTGTAAACTCAAATTAAAAATCTCTCGAACCATATAAAGTTGCAGTCCACGCGGATTGCAACTTTTTTATTAAAATACTACGTATTTTATTTGCATATATGTTTTTTTTTTTGTAAATTTGCATCAAAATTTAAAAAACAATAGAATTCAATGGAAAATCAAGCAAAAGAAACCAAGTACACGGGTAGTAGCATCCAGGTATTGGAAGGTCTTGAGGCCGTACGTAAACGTCCCGCCATGTATATTGGGGACATCTCTGAAAAGGGACTTCATCACTTGGTCAATGAAACTGTGGATAACTCTATTGACGAAGCAATGGCTGGTTTCTGTACCAAAATCTACGTTACTATCAATGAGGACAATTCAATAACAGTAGAGGATGATGGTCGAGGAATACCTGTCGATGAACACCCTAAGATGCATAAGAGCGCACTTGAGGTTGTTATGACAGTATTACATGCCGGTGGCAAATTTGACAAAGGTTCATACAAGGTTTCCGGAGGCTTGCACGGTGTCGGTGTCTCATGCGTAAATGCACTTTCTACCCATATGATTTCTCAAGTATATCGTGATGGCAAGATATACCAGCAGGAATACGAGAAAGGTAAGCCGCTTTACCCTGTGAAAATCGTAGGCGAAACAAGCAAGCGCGGTACAAGACAACAGTTCTGGCCCGATGGCACAATATTCACAACTACAGAATACAAATACGATATTATAGCACGCCGCATGAGGGAGTTGGCCTTCCTGAATGCAGGTATAACCATTGTATTAACAGACAAAAGGCCTAACGAGGAGGGCAACCTGCGACAGCCAGAGGTTTTCCATGCTAAAGAAGGATTGAAAGAATTTGTACGCTACGTAGACCGTCATCGTACAAGTATCATTGGCGAACCAATTTATCTCAAGACAGAGAAGAATGGCACACCAATAGAAATTGCACTACTATACAACAACGATTATAGTGAGAACATCCATTCATATGTCAATAACATCAATACGATAGAAGGTGGCACTCACCTAACAGGCTTCCGCATTGCACTGAGTCGATCTCTCAAAAAGTATGCAGACGAAGATGTTGATCTGAAAAAGAAAATTGAAAAGGCAAAAATAGAAATTGCGCCTGACGATTTTAGAGAAGGCCTAACAGCTATCATATCAGTAAAGGTAGCAGAACCTCAGTTCGAAGGACAAACAAAAACCAAACTCGGTAATAGTGAAGTCAACGGACATGTTCAGCAGGCTGTCGGCGAAGCAATGGGAGCCTACTTGGAAGAACATCCCAAAGAGGCTCATACCATTTGTGAGAAAGTAATACTTGCTGCTACAGCACGTATTGCAGCTCGCAAAGCACGCGAAAGCGTACAGAGGAAGAGTCCTATGACGGGAGGAGGATTACCAGGAAAACTTGCAGATTGTTCATCACGCGACCCTAAGAAGACAGAAATATTCCTTGTCGAGGGCGACTCCGCAGGTGGTTCTGCAAAGCAAGGTCGTGATCGACATACACAAGCCATACTCCCATTAAGAGGAAAAATTCTCAATGTGGAGAAGGTTCAATGGCATAAAGTATTCGAGGCAGAATCCGTAAACATCATTCTACAGGCAATCGGAGTACGTTTCGGAGTGGACGGAGAAGACTCTAAAGAAGCAAACATCGAGAAACTTCGATATGACAAGATTATCATTATGACCGATGCCGATGTCGATGGCTCACACATTGACACGCTAATCATGACACTATTCTTCCGCTTCATGCCACAGGTAATCCAAGAAGGCCACCTCTACATAGCAACTCCACCATTGTATCAATGCACATACAAGAATCATAAAGAATATTGTTATACCGAAGAAGACAGACAGAGATTCATTGACACATACTGCGAAGGAAACTCTGATGACACACGTCTGCACACGCAAAGATACAAAGGTCTTGGAGAAATGAATCCAGAGCAACTTTGGGATACCACCATGAACCCAGACACCCGCCTATTGAAACAAGTTACCATTCAAAACGCAGCTGATGCCGACGAGATATTCTCAATGCTTATGGGTGATGATGTTGAGCCTAGAAGACTATTTATTGAGGAAAATGCTACATATGCAAACATTGATGCATAAGCATTTTTGGTATAGGCGATGTAAAAAGAAATGATTATCCAGATAGATAATGTGCTTGTATCAGCAGAAATTCTCACTGAGAATTTCTGCTGTGATCTTTCTAAATGTAAAGGTATTTGCTGTATTGAAGGTGATGCTGGAGCACCTATTACATTCGAAGAATTGGCCCTATTAGAGGATAATCTTGAAGCCATAAAGAAAGACTTGTCTATTGAAGCACAACTAGTCATTGCATCACAAGGAGTCGCATACACAGATAAAGATGGAGACCTTGTAACCTCTATTGTTAATGGAAAAAATTGTGTTTTCACGTGCTATGAAGACATACTTCTAAACGAGCCTGACACAGAAAACAACGATAACATCGTTAAAAATTGCTGCTTATGCGCCTATGAAAGAGCATACAGAAAAAAGCTAATAAATTGGCCCAAACCTATTTCATGCGCCCTTTATCCCATCAGAGAATCAAAATTAAGTAATGGTATGACTGCACTAGTTTACCATAGATGGGAAGTATGTAAGGATGCAGTAAAGAAGGGCAAGGAATTATCCTTACCTTTATACAAATTCTTAAAAGGACCTTTGATTAGACGTTTTGGTCAAGAATGGTACGAAGCCTTATGCACAGCAGCGAAAGAACTTACCACTCAATAGGTTGCACTCCCTGTTGTTGTAACCAACGATTACACAAACTGAAATGATGATTACCAAACCATCCACCTCTATTTGCTGACAAAGGAGATGGATGAACACTTTCTAGCACTAGATGTTTATTGGCATCTATCAGTTTCTTTTTATTACGAGCAGGCCCTCCCCATAGCAAAAACACAACATGGTCTTGCTTTTCTGAAACTTTTTTTATAACAACATCTGTAAATTTCTCCCACCCCTGATTATGATGAGATAATGGCATATGCTCACGTACAGTTAATGTTGTGTTTAGTAACAAAACTCCCTGTTTTGCCCACCTTCGAAGGCTTCCATTATACATTTTCTTCCCCATTTTATCGGAGATTATCTCTGGAACGGCCCCAACATCATCTTTTACCTCTTTAAATATATTCACTAAGGATGGCGGTAAAGTAACACCCTCTTTTACAGAAAAGCACAGGCCTTCTGCCTGTCCAGGACCATGATATGGATCCTGACCCAATATTACGACCTTAACATTCGGTAATGGGCACAAATTAAAAGCATTGAATATTTCTCCACCTGGAGGATAGCACACATTGTTAGAATATTCGTCCTTAACGAAATGAGTGAGTTTGATAAAATACTCTTTATCAAACTCACTCTGTAGTACTTCTAACCACGAAGGTTCTATAGAAACTTTCACCCTATTTAATCTATTATAAGATTCTCTCCTGTCATGTCTGATGGCTGTTCCAGGCCCATTATATGGAGAATTGTTGGAGCAACGTCAGCAAGACGACCGTCCTTTATGGTAGCACTATTATTATCAGTTACATAAATACATGGTACTGGATTCAATGAGTGTGCTGTATTTGGAGAGCCATCAGGATTTATCGCATTATCGGCATTACCATGGTCAGCAATTATAATTGCCTCATAGCCAACAGATTTTGCTGTTTCAATAACGTCATGCACACAATTATCTACTGCATGTACAGCTTTTGCTATTGCATTGTAAACTCCTGTATGACCAACCATATCACCATTTGCAAAATTCACAACAATGAAATCATAAATATCTTTTTTGATATTCTCCACCAACTTATCTTTTACTTCATATGCTGACATCTCTGGCTTCAAATCATAAGTAGCCACTTTTGGTGAAGCAACCAAAACGCGGTCTTCATTTTCAAATGGAGCCTCACGACCACCATTAAAAAAGAATGTAACATGCGCGTACTTCTCTGTTTCTGCTGTATGGAGTTGTTTCTTACCACACTGAGAAAGATATTCTCCAAGAGTATTTTCTACATTCTCTTTGGGGAATAATATGCCTACTCCAGTAAATGATGCATCATATGGAGTCATGCAGTAATATTTGAGATTTGGAATTGTAGTCATTCCTTGTTCCGACATATCATTTTGTGTCAGAACCATTGTCAACTCTTTAGCACGATCATTGCGGAAGTTGATGAAAATAACCACATCCCCCTCTTCTATTTTACCGTTTACAGATGCATTGACAATTGGTTTAATAAATTCATCCGTTACTCCTTCTGCATAAGACTCTTCCATAGCTTTTACCATATCAGTAGCAGCTTTTCCTGTTCCAGCAGTTAGTAGGTTATATGCTTCTTTTACACGTTCCCATCGTTTATCACGATCCATCGCATAAAATCTTCCTACGATACTTGCAATATTGGCATCATTCGTCTTACACTTTTCGCTCACCTGTTCAATAAAGCCCTTTCCACTTTTAGGGTCCGTATCACGACCATCCATAAAACAATGGACGAAAAGCTGTTGTGACAACCCATATTCTTTTCCTACCTCTATCAACTTGAACAGATGTTCTAAAGAAGAGTGAACGCCTCCATCGGAGCACAACCCCATAAGATGAAGTTTTTTTCCTGTAGATTTTGCATATTCATATGCTTCTTTTACCTGTGGATTCGTGCTAATAGAACCATCTGCGCATGCACGATTGATTTTTACAAGATCCTGATAAACAACACGTCCAGCACCTATGTTTAGATGACCGACTTCAGAATTTCCCATTTGTCCATCAGGCAAACCTACATCTTCGCCAGAAGCCTGAAGTTGAGAGTGACTGCTAATTGCATTAAGGTAGTCCAAATAAGGTGTTGGTGTGTTATATATAACATCACCTTTACCATGTTTTCCAATTCCCCATCCATCGAGGATCATTAAAAGCGCTTTTTTTGCCATATTTTCTTAAAATTAATTTTATTCCACATTCAACGTACAAAAATACTTCTTTTAAACGAAATAATCGCTCTATTTTAGTTAAACTTTATTAAAAAAGAAGGTTTTTAATGAAAAGTGGAGCAAAGTGGGGCAAAGTGGGGATTTTTTTTATAACTTTGCAAACGAATATTTAAATTGAAGATTCGCGCATGCGTTTTTTAGGTAACATAGAAGCTCGGACAGATTCCAAAGGCCGCGTCTTTTTGCCAGCAACATTCAGAAAAGTGCTGCAGCAAGAAGGTGTTGAGCATCTTGTTTTAAGAAAAGATGTTCATGAAAAATGCCTAATTCTCTACCCTGATAGTGTTTGGATAGAGCAGGAAGATTTCATGCGTAGAAAGTTAAATCGTTGGAACAAGCAGGAACAACAGATTTTTAGACAATTTGTCAGTGACGTGGAACTCATAACCCTTGATAGCAACGGCAGATTTCTATTGTCGCAGAAAGTCCAATCTATGGCAGGAATTAAACAAACCGTACGATTTATTGGGGTCGGAGACACAATCGAAATATGGTCAGGGGATGAGGACTCAACCTTCATGAATCCTGCAGATTTCAGTAATGCATTGGAAGCATTGTTAGGAGGAAAAGAAAATACAAGCGAATAAAACACGTGCCCTATGTATCACATTCCAGTCTTACTCACAGAAAGCATAGATGGACTTGACATAAGACCCAACGGCACATATGTGGACGTCACCCTCGGCGGAGGTGGACATAGCAGAGAAATATTAAAAAGACTAAATGGAACAGGTCATCTGTATTCTTTCGATCAGGATGAAGATGCAGAAAGAAATTGGTATGAGGTTGCTGAAACTTCTCCATTGAACAATTTCACCTTTATACGAAGCAATTTTCGTTATTTAAGAAATTGGATGCGTTACTATGGGGTAAAAAAGATTGATGGTCTCCTTGCTGACTTAGGAGTTTCCAGTCATCATTTTGATGATGAAACTAGAGGATTCTCTTTTCGCTTCGACGCTCCTCTGGATATGCGTATGAATAAACGAGCGGGTATAACAGCAGCAGAAGTCGTAAACAAGTACGAAGAGGAGAGACTTGCCAACATATTGTACATCTATGGAGAATTTAAGAATTCCCGTAAGATAGCCTCATCAATATCAAAAGTGCGTAAAGAGAAGGAGATTAAGACAACGATGGACTTGGTTTGCGCCACAAATATAAAAGACAAGAAAGATTTGGCTAGGCTGTTCCAAGCCCTTCGTATAGAAGTCAACCAAGAAATGGCGGCCTTGAAGGAAATGCTTACCGACGCAACACAACTATTAAACCCAAATGGACGGTTGAGCATTATAACATACCATAGTCTTGAGGACAGAATGGTAAAAAACATTATTAAGAAGGGCAACATAGAGGGCAAAGTTATTGAAGACATGTACGGAAAAATCAATACGCCCCTTAAACCCATTTCGAACAAGGTGATAACTCCGAGTAACGAGGAAATTGAAAATAATCCACGTAGTAGGAGTGCAAAATTGAGAATAGGTATTAAACAATAAATAAAAATGAGTGACGAGCTTGACATCAGAATCGACAACGATTTAGCCCAAAATGATACAGGAAACATACTTGGTAATAAGACTATTGAGGATGTTATAAAGAAGGAGGCAAAGGAGGAGCAGGAACCTTCTTCACGTTTTTCTATTTCTCGTACTTTGGGAGGAGTAATCATAGCACGTTTTGCACAAAGGCAGATGAAATTAATGCTGCTCATTTGCGCTCTTCTCATTCTACACATAAGCTGTCGATATATGTGTCAGAAAAAACTCGTGGAACTCGATCGTTTAGAGGCTCGAATTGTTGAAGCCCACAATAAAGCTATTGTTTGCAGTAGCATTCTTACAGAAAAAAGTCGTGAAAGCAATGTTTTGAAACGTCTATATGAAAGTGGTGATAGCACATTGAAGACAAGTAGTCAGCCACCTTATTTAATAAAAGTAAATAGTGAAGAACTTTAATTCAAATATTCCCCTCCTACGCTATACAGGTATTGCAGTAATACTTGCGTTTGTAGCCTTTGCTGTTTTGGCCAAAGGCTTCTACATCATGACAGCAGAGAGAGATTATTGGCTTGAAGTAAGTTCTATCCTAAAATATGACAGTATTCCTGTAGACCCTGTACGCGGCAATATCCTAGCATGCGATGGTCAACAGCTGGCATGTAATATTCCAGAATACAAAATATTCATGGACTTTAGAGCCCTAAAGGAAAGTAAAGCAGATACTCTGTGGTACGATTCTTTAGGCAATAGCACACAAAAACTCGATCAACTTTGCATAGGCCTTAACAAACTTTTTCCAGAAAAGACTGCTGAGGAATTCAAGGAATATTTAAAACAGGGCTACGATAAAAATAGCCGCTATTGGCGTATTGTCAAACGTCGTATAGACTATACCACATATCAAAAGGTAAAAAAACTTCCTCTTTTCAATCTTAGAAAGAACATCGGTGGTTTTGCTGAAGAGAAATTCCCTGTCCGCAATCGTCCATATGGTTCACTCGCACAAAGCGTTATCGGTGATACATACAAGGAAAAAGGTATAGCCTTTTCTGGCTTGGAACTCGCCTGCGATTCATTCCTCAAGGGGCATTCTGGATACAAACATCGCAGAAAGGTACTCAACGGATGGGTTGACATACTTGATTCTGCAGCTGTTGACGGATGTGATGTTATAACAACCATTGACGTTGGCATACAAGATCTCGCTGAACGAGCACTTATCAAAGAGTTAAAGAAGGATGGTGCATATACCGGTGTAGCAATCGTTATGGAGGTTGAGACCGGTGATATCAAAGCTATGGTAAATATGGACCTTGACCCTAACACAGGAGAATATTTTGAGGGCAGAAATCACGCTATTGCCGACTGGCTTGAACCAGGCTCCGTTTTTAAGACAGCTAGTTTCTTGGTTGCTCTCGATGATGGAAAGATTGACACTTCTATGACAATAAATACTGGCTGCGGAATCAAAGACATGTATGGTGCCAAGATGCGAGACCACAACTGGCATAGGGGTGGATACGGTGTCATCAGTGTACCTAAAGCCTTACAAGTTAGTTCCAACATTGGTGTCAGCGCACTAATTGATAAATATTACCATAACCACCCAGAAGAATTTGTAAAAGGATTACATCGTGTAGGTATAGCAGAAAATCTACATTTAGGATTCTCCGAATATATGCCTCCTCGTGTTCGTATGCCTAAGAAAAATGATAGGGGACAATATACAAACTGGAGTAACACAGCCCTTCCTTGGATGAGCATAGGATACGAAACCAATGTTCCACCAATTTCTGTAGTTACATTCTATAATGCTATTGCTAATGACGGAAAACTTGTTCGTCCCCGTTTTATAAAACGGGTAGAGCACAATGGTGAGGTGATTAAAGAATTTCCTGTTCAAGTGCTTAAAGAAAAAATCTATAAAAACGAAAAAGCTCTCCGCGAAATCCAAACTATACTTTATCAGGTTGTTGACATCGGCTTAGGAAAACGTGCAGGTTCGAAAAACTTTGGTGTTTCTGGTAAAACTGGTACCGCACAGAAAGCTAGCAATGGTGGATATAAAAATGGAACGACCCATTACCTACTGTCTTTCTGCGGATATTTCCCTTCTGGCATAGATCCACAAACAAAAGAGAGAATAAAACCGAAATACTCCTGCATTGTATGTATTCAAAAAGCAGGCCTGCCTGCATCTGGAGGTCTTATGTCTGGACAAGTATTCCACGATATTTCCGAAGGCATAATGGCAAAAAACATCTATACGAAACTTGATCTCTCACATACATCTTCCAATACTCCAAATGCGAAGTCCAAACCTCACAAGATTCTTTCGCACCAAGAATTGCTCGCACTTGCAAACAAGACAGAGCAGAGGAGCAAGGAACAAACCAATGGTGGCATAAAAAATGCAATGCCGAACCTAATAGGCATGGGAGCACGTGATGCTGTCTATCAAGCTGAAAGCAGAGGAGTGAAGGTTATTCTGAAAGGCAAAGGAAAAGTACGCCATCAAAGCAAGAGTGCTGGTAGCGTTATAACTAAAGGTGAAAAAATAATACTTGAGTTAGGATGAAACTACAGGAAATTATATCCGGAATAAATCCCATTGAGGTTATTGGTTCCGTTGACATCAACATCACAGGTGTAAACATTGATTCCAGAAGAATCAGTGACGGCCACCTTTTCATTGCTATGCGAGGAACCCAGGTGGATGGTCACCAATATATATCAAAAGCAATTGAATCTGGAGCATCTGCCATTGTATGCGAGGAAGCGACGAATTATGTTGATAATGTCACTTATATAAAAGTAAATAATACCGAAGATATCGCAGGTATCATCGCTACAACCTTCTATGGTAATCCAACTCAAAAGTTAAAGTTGGTAGGCGTTACAGGAACTAATGGTAAAACGACTATCGCCACCCTACTCTACAATATGTTCCGTCGCATGGGACACAAATGTGGATTGCTTTCTACTGTCTGCAATTATGTCGAAGGCGAAGCATATCCAACAGAGCATACGACTCCTGACCCTATCGAACTTAATCAACTTCTTGCAAAGATGGTTGCAGTCGGGTGCGAATATGCATTTATGGAGTGCTCCAGCCATGCCATTGCTCAGAAAAGAATTGGTGGACTCACGTTTACTGGCGGCATTTTTACAAATCTAACACGTGACCACCTTGATTATCACAAAACATTCGAAAACTATCGCGATGCAAAGAAAGCCTTCTTCGATGGCCTGAACAAAAAAGCATTTGCCATCACGAACCTCGATGATAAGAATGGTCTTGTGATGACCCAAAATACAAAAGCTACCGTACGTACTTACTCTACACAACGTATGGCCGATTATATGGCTCGTATCATTGAATGCCATTTCGAAGGCATGTATCTTGGCATAGAGGAAAGCGGTGAAAGCCGTGTCGAAAGTCGTGAGGTAGGTGTTCAGTTTATTGGAAAATTCAATGTTTCAAATCTTCTCGCTGTGTATGGTGCTGCTCGTATGCTTGGCAAAGAGGCAGAAGAAGTGCTCATTACCTTAAGCACCCTAAAAAGTGTTGCAGGGCGTTTGGAGCCAATACATTCTGAAAAAGGTGTTACAGGACTTGTTGACTATGCTCATACCCCAGATGCATTGGAGAATGTCCTGAAAGCCATCCATGAAGTTATGGAGGGTCAAGAAGGTCATATAATCACTGTTTGTGGCTGCGGTGGAAATCGCGACAAGGGGAAACGCCCACTTATGGCACAAGAGGCCGTAAAGCAAAGCGACACCGTAATCATCACATCCGATAATCCCCGCAACGAGGAACCGCAAGATATAATCAATGACATGCTGGCAGGTCTTAATGCCCAGCAGATGAAAAAAGTTGTAGTAATCGCTGATAGACATGAGGCAATAAAAACTTCTGTAATGTTGGCACACAAGGGAGATGTGATACTCGTGGCAGGAAAAGGACATGAGGACTATCAAATAATAAAAGGTGTAAAACATCATTTCGATGATAGGGAAGAATTACGCAATGCTTTTGCTAATTAAAGTTTAACTAAGAAAAATAGACGACAGCAATGTTATATTACTTCTTTCGATTTCTAGAGCAGTTTAACATACCTGGTTCAGGAATGTGGAGCTACATATCATTCCGTTCCATATTGGCACTCATCCTTTCACTGATTATTTCCATTTGGTTTGGCGAATATTTCATCAAATGGATGCGAAACAATGGTGGTACTGAGACCCAGCGCGACCGCTCCATCGACCCATATGGAGTTGAGAAGAAAGGAGTACCTACTATGGGTGGTATTATTATTATTATTGCTACCATTATTCCATGTTTGCTCTTCGGAAGATTGAGAAATATCTACCTCATACTTATGATGGTTACCACTGTATGGTTGGGAGTAATCGGATTTGCTGACGATTATATAAAACTGAAAATATCGAAGGATGGATTGAGACCTATCTATAAACTTGTCGGGCAAGCACTGTTGGGCTTAATCGTTGGCCTTACCTTGTGGCTTTCCCCAGATGTTGTCATTCGTGAAAACGTCTCTACCCAAAAGCAGGGTACAGAGGTCGTCATACACAAGAGCAGTCCTGTAAAATCCACCACCACCACTATACCTTTTGTCAAGAACAACAACCTCAATTACACTGATGTCTTTTTCTCCTGGCTTGGTAAACATCGCAGTGCCGCTGGCTGGATATTCTTCGTATTCCTGACCACCTTTGTTGTGATGGCAGTCAGCAACGGCAGCAACCTTAACGATGGTATGGACGGAATGTGCGCAGGTAATTCTGCTATAGTTTGTGTTGCTTTAGGCATATTGGCATACTTCTCCAGTAACCTTAGCTTCGCATCTTACTTTAACATAATGTATATCCCACAATGTGAAGAGTTGGTGGTATTTCTCAGTGCCTTTACTGGTGCTTTGGTAGGTTTTCTTTGGTATAATGCCTACCCAGCACAGATTTTCATGGGTGATACAGGTTCTCTCGCCATTGGTGGTATTATTGCTGTAACAGCTATTATTATCCACAAAGAGTTACTCATTCCTATTCTTTGCTTTGTCTTCCTTTGCGAAAGTATATCTGTGATGCTTCAGGTTCAGTTGGCAAAAGTAGGTAATAAAAAAGGTAAGAAATGGCGTCTTTTCAAACGAGCTCCTATACATGATGCCTTTCGCATCAAACCAGGACAGATTACAGACGACATACATGTATTCTTAAACTGGCCACGTGGATGCTGGCTGGAATCAAAGATAACAGTACGTTTCTGGATTCTCACTATTGGCATGGCAGCACTGACTATTATAACATTAAAGATTAGATAATGAAAAAGTTGGCAATACTTGGAGCAGGCGAAAGTGGCGTAGGTACCGCTATACTTGCGCAGAAACAGGGCTATGATGTCTTCGTTTCCGATATGGGAAGCATCAAAGCCAAGTACAAGAAAAGCCTCGACGAAAACAATATACGTTGGGAAGAGAACCAGCATACAGAGTCAGAAATACTTTCTGCTACTGAAGTGGTCAAAAGTCCCGGCATACCCGATTCTGCCCCTATCATCCAAGCTCTTATAAAAAAAGAGACCCCAATTTTGTCAGAGTTGGAGTTCGCACAACGCTATAGCAAAGGTAAAACGATATGTATTACAGGATCTAATGGCAAGACAACAACAACATCCCTGATTTATTACATAATGAAAAAATGGGGAGTTGATGTTGGACTTGCAGGAAACATCGGACGTTCCTATGCGCTGCAGGTAGCAACAAATGATCATGATTGGTATGTTCTTGAAATCAGTTCCTTCCAGTTGGACAATATGTTTGAGTTCCATGCTGATGTATCTGTTCTTATGAACATTACCCCTGATCATCTCGACCGCTACGATTTCAAGATGCAGAACTATGTCGATTCCAAGATGCGAATCATCCAAAACCAGGGTCCAAAGGATAGCTTTATCTATTGGTCTGACGATGAGTATATCGACAAGGAACTCCTTAAACGTCAGGATGGCTATGCCCCAAAACCTACCCCATCATCACGCAATGCTGTAATGGGATACCCTACCCTTCAACCTTTCAGCGATGAAGACCTCTCTGCTATGTCAGAATTTCCCAACCCATTGCTTCCAGGCAAGCATAACCTCCGCAATATGATGGCAGCATATTATGCAACACTTGCAGCAATGGCAAAGATGGATATAAGCGGTGGTCAGAAAGAAAAAATGAAGGAGAAATTAGCACAGTGCCTAAAAGATTTCCCAGGTGTAGAACATCGTCTTGAGAGAGTCACGGATAAGGATGACATCTTATGGATTAACGATTCCAAAGCCACAAATGTTGATGCTTGCAACGTAGCACTTGAGGCAATGTCCCGTCCTACAATACTGATAGTAGGTGGAAAAGACAAAGGTAATGACTATAGCACTATAGCAGATCTCGTAAAGGAGAAGTGCTGTGCCCTGGTATTTCTCGGAGTTGACAATTCAAAATTACATGCTGCATTTGATTCTCTTGGCTTACCCATTGCCGATACCCACTCTATGAAAGAATGTGTGGAAGCATGCAGAAAGTTTGCAAAAAAAGGGTGTACAGTACTCCTTTCGCCATGTTGCGCTTCTTTCGACCTGTTTAAGAATATGGAAGATCGCGGAGAGCAGTTTAAAACATTAGTAAAGCAACAAGCATAAAAAGAATAAGACATTGGACCTACAGAAGTTTCAGAATATATTTAAGGGAGACCGCATCATATGGATGATCTTCTTCATACTGTGTATCATCAGTGTGCTGGAAGTTTATTCATCTTCATCACGACTTGGTTATAAGTCGGGCAACTATTGGTATGCAGCAACCTATCATACTATCATTCTCCTTGTAGGAGTGGTTAGCATGATTGGAGTGCTGAATGTCCCTTGTCGATATTTTAAGTTGGCTACTCCTATCATGGTTCCGTTCTCGTTGATATTACTTATACTTGTATACTTAATCGGCACAAAAGAAAATGACGCAGCACGTTGGATAAAGTTGTTTGGCATCATCCCATTACAACCATCTGAGATAGCCAAGGGAACAATAATTCTCGCTACAGCACATATTCTGTCACAGCTGCAAACACCAGAAGGAGCACATCCTAATGCAACAAAATATATCCTTGGTACATCATTGCCACTCATTGCACTCATATTTCCTGAGAACTTCTCCACTGCAGCATTAATGCTTGGTGTTGTTTTCATGATGATGATTATTGGTCGTGTTCCTATGAAACACATCGGATATATAATCTCTTTCTGCGTGATATCCGCTATCATCGGCATCACGTTGATTCTCACCATAGGTAAATCAAAGTCACAACTTGGTGAACCACAAAGCAACCAACAATTTACAGAGGTTGTAGCAACAACGAATAATGGTACTCAATCGGTTGAGATTGAAGATTCCCCGAAGCGTGGTGGTATTCTCCATCGTCTTGACCTTTGGAAACAACGTATTGATGATTTCATGGACCACACCTATGTAGCACCAGAGGATTATGATCTTGACAAAAAAGGACAGGTAGGTCATGCCAACATTGCCATTGCCTCCTCTCATATCATAGGTGTCGGACCAGGAAACAGCGTACAACGTGACTTCCTGCCTCTTGCATTTTCTGACTTTATCTACGCAATCATCTTTGAAGAACTTGGACTACTCGGTGCGGCCTTTGTAGCTTTATTATATATATCCCTTCTTTTCAGAACTGGATACATAGCACGACGATGTGCAAATCCTTTCCCTGCCTTTTTGGCTATGGGTTTGGCACTACTTATTGTTGTGCAGGCTCTTTTCAATATGATGGTGGCAACAGGTCTCGCACCAGTTACCGGACAACCACTACCTCTTATCAGTAAGGGTGGTACATCTTCCATCATTAACTGTATCTACATCGGTATGATACTCTCTATCAGCCGAACAGCAAAGAAAATCGACGAATCATCTCTTAACCAATAACTAAAGAATCATTATGAACTATATCGAAGATCTACGAGTTATAATTTCCGGTGGTGGCACAGGTGGACACATCTTTCCTGCCATCAGTATTGCTAATGCTATCAAGGCCAAATGTCCAAATGCAAAGATTCTTTTTGTCGGGGCAGAAGGGAGAATGGAAATGACTCGTGTTCCTGAGGCTGGATATGAAATAAAAGGTCTTCCTGTCAGGGGGCTTATACGTCCTCTTTGGAGTCTGAAGAACATTGGTGTTATGTTTGATTTCTTCCGTTCTCGCTCTATGGTGAAAGATATAATAAGAGATTTCAAGCCTCAAGTGGCTATCGGTGTTGGTGGCTATGCTTCAGCTCCTACTCTGAATGCAGCCGCAGCGATGGGAGTACCATGTCTCATACAGGAGCAGAATTCCTACGCTGGTGTTACAAATAAGTCTCTTGCCAAAAAGGCTCAGAAAATATGCGTTGCGTACGATGGAATGGAACGTTTCTTTCCAGCTGAGAAGATAATAAAGACAGGTAACCCTGTGCGTCAATCGCTTCTCAACAACACTATGATGAAGGAAGAGGCACGCATAAAGATGGGACTCAAACCTGATATCCCAACAATATTGGTAATAGGAGGTTCTCTTGGTGCTCGTACCATAAACAATGCCATCGCCGATGGTATCTCCCGTTTTGATGAGAGAAATATTCAGGTAATATGGCAGACTGGAAAATTCTATGCCGAGGACTGTGAGAGGATAACAGCAGATCACTACCGCAAAGCTGGCCCAGACTCTCTAAAAGGTGTTCATCCTATGCCATTTATTTCTGACATGGCAGTAGCTTACAAGGCTACAGATATCGTCATATCTCGCGCCGGTGCTTCTAGCATCAGCGAATTGTGTCTCCTTGGCAAAGCTGCTGTCCTTGTCCCCTCCCCTAATGTAGCGGAAGACCATCAAACCAAGAATGCTCGCGCACTCTCCGACAAGGGTGCTGCAGTATTTGTTGCTGATAACGAGGCATCAAAGGTATTGGTAGAACAGGCAATAGCCCTTGTTTCAGATTCTGAGCAGATAAAAAAACTCGAAAACGAGATAGTAAAACTCGCTATTCACAACTCTGCGGACATCATAGCAGAAGAAAGTCTAAAGTTAATCCAACAATAAATGAACTCAGTATATTTCATAGGTGCCGGAGGAATCGGCATGAGTGCTATAGCACGTTACTACATCAAACAGGGCAAGTTTGTCGCTGGTTACGACAAAACGCCTTCAAAACTCACTGACCAACTTATCAGGGAGGGTATGCATATTCATTTTGAAGATAATGTAAACCTCATCCCCGAAGAGTGTCGTGACGCCAAGGATACATTGGTGATCTATACCCCTGCTATTCCAGAAACACATACTGAATTTCAATATTTCACCAAGCAGGGCTTTGACATACAGAAGCGTGCACAGGTATTGGGAACATTGACTAAGGAGCATAAAGGACTTTGCGTAGCAGGTACTCACGGCAAAACTACCACCTCAACCATGTGTGCTCACATCATGCACAACTCTCATCTGGATTGTAACGCTTTTCTCGGAGGCATTTCCAAGAACTATGGAACCAACTATATCCTTTCTGATAAGTCTGATTACGTAGTAATTGAAGCCGATGAATTTGATCGTTCTTTCCATTGGTTGCGTCCTTGGATGTCTGTCATAACATCATCTGACCCTGACCATCTTGATATCTATGGTACCAAAGAAGCTTACTTAGAGTCTTTCCGTCACTATACCACTCTCATTCAGCCAGGTGGAGCCCTCATAATACACACAGGATTGGAGATGAAGGCTGAGGTCGCTAAGGGTGTAAGAACATATACTTATGGTGTTGAAGAAGGCGATTTCCATGCTGAGAATATAAAGATTGAGAATGGTGAAATAACCTTCGACTTCATATCTCCCGTTGAAAATGTCCGAAACATACGTCTCGGTCAACCTATTCCTATCAATATTGATAATGGTATTGGTGCTATGGCAATGGCTCAACTCAATGGTTGCACTGCTGATGAACTGCGTTACGGCATGGAAACATACAAAGGTGTTGACAGACGTTTTGATTTCGCTTTGCGCAATGATAAGCATGTAGTGATTTCCGACTATGCCCATCATCCAAAGGAAATTTATCAGAGTGCAAAGAGTCTCAAGCAGGTGTATAACAATCGCACCATCACGGCCATCTTCCAGCCTCATCTATACACCCGCACTCGCGACTTCTACAAGGATTTCGCTGCAGCCCTCTCACAACTCGATGAGGTGATATTGTGCGACATCTATCCGGCACGCGAGCAACCCATTCCTGGTGTTACCTCACAACTCATCTACGACTGCTTGGCACCTGGTGTGAAGAAACAGATGATAAAGAAGGATGAGGTACTGGATTTCATCAAGTCTCACGATACCGACGTACTGGTAATTCTCGGTGCAGGAGATCTTGACAACTACGTTCCTGAAATAACAAAAATCATCGAAACACGTTGATGAAAAAGATATTCTTCATATTATCCGACATTTTCATTGGAGCCTACCTGGTAATGGCCATGACATCATGGAACAAGGTTGCGCCCCTTGCTCCTCGCTGCAACAAGGTTACCATCCAGATTGCCGACGAGAATTCAAATGGTTTCCTTACACAGCAAGAAATTCAGCGCCTTCTCAAAAAACATGACATTTATCCCCTAGGGCAACCTCTAACCATTGCTAATCCACGCATGATAGAGGAGGAGTTGAAGCGTATGCCTTTCGTAAACAAGGCTCAGTGTAGCATTGCTCAGGATGGGCATGCAACCATTATCGTTACCCAACGAACACCGTTGGTACGCATCAAGAATGAAAACAACCAAGATTACTATATTGATGACAATGGTGGCATAATGCCTAACTCACAATACATCAGCAACCTCATGATTGCCACTGGTCACATCAGCAAGCAATATGCTACACAATATATCAGTGTCATAGCACGCTACCTGATGCAGGACGAGTTGTGGAGTAAAGAGATAGAGCAGATAAACGTAACTCCTGACCTACACGTAGAATTGGTTCCACGCAATGCCGAACATGTCGTAAACATCGGGCGTATGCCAAAAATAAACAATACGCTTAGCCCCAGCAAAAGAAATGAAGAATTAAATAATTACCTAAAGCATCAACTTTCTCGACTTGAGCTTTTCTATCGTTATGTGCCACAGACTCTCAATGGTGCTGTCCCCAGAGACACATCTAATACTCTCAATTCGCTTTATAGCTATATAAATCTTGAATATAATAATCAGATAATATGTCAACGAAGAACTTCATTGTAGCCATTGAACTTGGTTCAACAAAAATCCGCGGTATTGCAGGTAAGAAGAATCCTGATGGGACTATCAGTGTTCTTGCTCTTTCTGAAGAAGATGCAACCCAATGCATCAGAAAGGGTGCAGTGTATAACATTGATAAGACTACACAGGCCATCAGTAACATCATCCAGCGCCTTCGCGCTCAGTTAAAGACTGGCATTAAACAAGTCTTCGTCGGTATTGGCGGACAATCTATCCACTCTCATCACAACCTGCTGTTCTGCGACATGCCAGGCACTGAGGGTGGTATCGTTTCACAGCAACTCATCGTTGAAATGATGGATGAGAACCGCGCTACAGAATATAACGACAAGGAGGTTCTCGATGTTCATGTACAGGAATATCGCGCTGACAACCTCATGCAGACAGACCCTGTCGGCATACCTTGCTCACGTCTGGAGGGCAACTTCCTAAATATCCTGCAGAAGAAACGCCACTATCAGAATCTAATGAAGTGTTTCGCTAATGCTGACATAAAGATAGCAGATATATATCTCGCACCTACTGCATTGGCTGACGTAGTACTGACACCTACCGAAAAGCGCAGCGGATGTATGCTCGTTGACTTGGGCGCTGACACGACTACTGTCGTTGTATATTATAAAAATGTAGTGCGCCACGTTGCAGTAATTCCAATTGGTGGCAATAGCATTACAAAAGACCTCTGCTCTCTGCAGCTCGAAGAGCAGGATGCTGAAAAGATTAAGACAAAATATGCCTCTGCATTCACTCCAGAAAACGAGATTGATGCCAACGAACAATATAATCTCTCACCTAATATCTCTGTTCCTGCCGTAAAGGTTATCGACCTTGTAGAGGCTCGCGTTGATGAGATAATCACTAATGCGTGGAATCAGGTTCCAGGCGAATTTGCAGAGAAACTTCTTGGCGGCATTGTCCTCACTGGTGGTGGTGCACAGTTGAAGAATATCACTCAGGCTTTCCGCAAGATTACCAGCATTGAGCAGATACGCATTGCAAAAGATAGTAATGAGGCTTTCACGCCACAACCAATCGTACCAACCTCTTTCACTCAAAACACTCTCGTTGGCATCCTTGTCAAGGGTGACCAGAACTGTTGGGCCGAAGCTGGAGCACCAAGGGCTAACACAGACATGTTCAATACCGATTCTGCTGCTATATCTACAGCGGAAGAGAAGAAGACTCCAGAGCAGGCGCCTACTCTCTCAGGATTCCAAACCTTCGACAATGCTGGCACTAATATTGAAATAAAGCAGAAGGAAGACCCTAAGAAAGAAGAAAAGAAGGAAGAGGTTCCTACCACTGAGGAAGATCGTCTGATAAGACAATACAGAGAACAACAGAAGCAGAAAGAGCAGAAAAAAGACTCTCTTGGAAATAAGATTTCCCGTTGGATTCAAGCACTCACTAACCCAGAAGAATAAACAACTATGACAGACATTATTGATTTCGGTCCTGTGACCCAGAATAAGAGCATCATCAAAGTTATTGGCGTTGGTGGTGGTGGTGGTAACGCAGTAAACCACATGTATCGCGAAGGAGTACATGATGTATCCTTTGTTCTTTGTAATACAGATGCCCAGGCATTGGCCGATTCTCCTGTGCCTATCCATCTGCAGTTAGGTAAGGAAGGCCTTGGTGCCGGCAACCGTCCAGAAAGGGCACGCAATGCTGCCGAAGAGAGTATCGAGCAAATCCGCGACATGCTCAACGACGGCACTCGCATGGCATTTATCACAGCCGGCATGGGTGGTGGTACCGGAACTGGTGCAGCACCTGTCATAGCACGCGAAAGCCGGGCTCTCGATATCCTTACCGTAGGTATTGTGACTATACCTTTCAAATTCGAAGGTGCTCGCAAAATCAATCAGGCCCTCGATGGTGTGGAGGAGATGGCAAAGAATGTCGATGCCCTCCTTGTTATAAATAACGAACGTCTGCGCTCTATCTATGGTGAGTTGTCTATGATGGAAGCCTTTGCAAAGGCCGACGACACACTCTCCGTAGCAGCAAAAAGTATTGCAGAGATAATCACCGTGCATGGTACAATAAACCTCGATTTCAACGATGTTAAGACCGTTCTGAAGGATGGTGGTGTGGCTATCATGTCAACAGGTTATGGTGAAGGTGACGGACGTGTCAAGAAGGCTATTGCCGACGCCCTCCACTCTCCATTGCTCAATGACAACGACATCTTCAATTCCAAGAAGATACTTCTCTCCCTCTCCTTCCGTGGCGACGATGCAGAGAATAAGGGCCTCATGATGGATGAGATGAATGATATCAACGACTTCATGGATCAGTTCGGTCCCGACTTCGAACTCAAGTGGGGTACTGCCAATGACCCATCCCTGGGTGAGAAGGTCAAGATTACTATTCTCGCTACTGGCTTTGGTATTGCCGATATCAACGAAGCCCTCGCCGACCGTGTTCGTAGCAAGAAGACACCAGAGGAGCTTGCTAAGGAGGCAGAAGAAGCAGAACGTCGTCAACGTATGCAGGAGCGTCTTGAGAAGTACTATGGCAGCGATGGCAGCAACTCGCTGAAGAAGAGAGCTCATAAACTCTTCGTCTTCTCTAACGAAGACCTTGATGATGATGATCTCATCCTCGCTGTTGAGAATATACCTACAGCATACCGCACACGTTCACAACTCGAAAATCTCAACAACCATATCTATACAGTGTGAATTGGGAACAGCTCATATCGCAAAAGCGTCTCGGACAGGAGTTGAGACATACGGAACGTCGCGATGATCGCTCAGAATTCAAACGCGACTACGATCGTCTCATCTTCTCTGCACCTTTCCGCAGGATGCAGAACAAGACGCAGGTATTTCCGCTTCCAGGCAGTGTCTTTGTACACAACCGCCTCACACACTCTCTTGAGGTGGCTTCCGTGGGAATGTCGTTAGGCAATGACATCAACCGAGGCAACAGTCTTGGCACCATAGTGGCAACAGCGTGTCTGGCGCACGATATGGGAAATCCGCCATTCGGACACTCTGGTGAGAAAGCCATCCAGACATTCTTCACCGAGGGTCCCGGCAATATCCTGAAAGATATGGTTTCATCGGAGGTATGGAGCGACATCACCCATTTTGAGGGCAATGCCAATGCCTTTCGCCTGCTGACCCATCGCTTTAACGGCAGACGAGAAGGTGGCTTCGCCATGACATACACCTCCCTTGCAAGTATAGTGAAATACCCCTACCCTTCCACACGAGCTACTCCGGAACATCCTAAATTCGGATATTTCTCTACCGAGGCAGAGACCTTCCGAAAGATAGCCGACGAACTGGGAATGGTAGGCAGACACCCGCTGGTATATCTCGTAGAGGCAGCCGATGACATCTGCTATGAGATAATGGACATCGAGGATGCCCACAAACTGAAGATCCTTTCCGACGAACAGACACTCTCCCTGCTCTACGACTTCTTCGACGCAGAGGTACAGCAAAGCATCCGTGAGCGCATCGAGCGCGAACAGATACTCGACGTCAACGAACAGGTCGTCTATCTGCGTGCCAGCGTCATCGGCAAGTTGGAGAACGAATGTGTCAAGGCCTTCCTCGACAACGAGGAAGCTATAATGAATGGAACCTTCACAGGTAGCCTCATCGGACATATCAGCCCACGTCAACGCGATGCTTATGTAAGATGTACTGAGGTAGCCTTCAAGCGTATCTACAAGTCCAAGTCCGTCCTCGATATCGAACTTGGCGGTTATAGCATTATCGAGACTCTTATGACAAAGATGGTGGAGGCAATCCTCCATCCCGACAGATACTATTCTAAACAACTGCTCATGAGGGTCAGCAGTCAGTACGAAATCAATTCGCCTGACCTCGAAACACGCATCATGGCAGTCCTCGACTTCATCTCTGGCATGACTGACGTCTTCGCTCTTGATTTCTACCAGAAAATCAATGGTACCTCACTGCCGATAGTTTAGCCCCCACCCAGCCTCCCCGAGGGGAAGGAGTAAGGTTAGCGGTTAAAGAATTAATGCTCAATGGTCAATGCTCAATGTTCAATTAAAGAATCTTACTATAGGATATAAAGGCAATGTGGTTGCCAGCAACGTTTCTGCGGAGTTGCAGAGCGGCAAACTGACATGTCTTCTGGGTGTTAATGGTTGCGGCAAGAGTACATTGCTGCGCACCATGTGCGGTTTCCTACCACCATTAGAAGGGGAAATCTTTGTTGGCGACGAAAATCTCAGCGACCTTACAGCATCGGAGAAATCGCAAAAAATCAGCATCGTGCTGACACATAACGAAGAAGTCCGTGGCATGACGGTGTGGGATGTTGTGGCAATGGGCAGGAGTCCTTATACCGGATTCTGGGGCCATCTATCAGACGAAGACAAGAGGATTATCCGAGAAAGCCTTGATATGGTAGGCTGTAATGAAGTCAAAGGTCAAAGGTCAAAGGTCAAAGGTTTATCTCCCTCCCCTTGGGAGGGTCGGGGTGGAGTTCCGTTTGTCAACCGACGGATTACGGAGATATCAGACGGCGAACGCCAGAAGGTGATGATAGCGAAAGCTATAGCACAGCAGACGCCCGTGATACTGCTCGACGAACCGACTGCCTTCCTCGATTATCCCAGCAAGCGCCGTATGTTCAGGTTGCTGACACAGGTGGCGAGGGATTTAAACAAGGCAATACTTCTCTCCACACACGACATTGACCATGCAAAGCGTTTCGGAGACGTAGCATGGATGATGGACAAAGGTCAGCTGAAATGTTCTTCGTTTGAAGAACTGATAGTAGAAAAGCCAGACTTCTTCTCGTCAGAAGAAGGTTAACATAGCAGAGTCTTAACAATACAAACAAAATGAATTTACGTACAAACATCCTATTGATGCTGTGGTTGGCAGCATTCTGCATCCCGAGCTTTTCGCAGGAAGTGAAAGGTCTGAAACTGGCAGAGATTGACAAACAAGTAATTCCCGAAGACACCGCAGTGCGCAAAGGCGTGCTGTCGAACGGACTGACATATTATGTCTGCAAGAGTAACAACCCCGCAAAGCAGGCCTACTTCTACCTGTTGGTGAAGGCTGGCTCCGTCGTAGAGCAGGACAATGAGCGTGGTATCGCCCACTTCACGGAACACATGATGTTTAAAGGCACGAAGCATTTCCCAGGCAGCATGATAAATTTCTTCCGTCGCAACGGCTTGCAGTTCGGTCACGACACCAATGCCTTTACGGGCTTTGAGACGGTGCGCTATCAGCTGAATGCCATCCCTGTGGATAACACGCTGTTAATGGACTCATGCCTGCTATTGCTTCGCGATTGGGCCGGCGATGCTATTATCGACGCCAAAGACGTAGAGAGTGAACATAATGTTGTAGTGGAGGAATGGCGTGCCGGAAACATCATATCCTTTGCAGATCAGTTGCAGAAGGATCTCTTTGGCAACTCCATATACGCTAAACGCAACCCTATTGGCGACATGAACATTGTGAAAAACTGCTCGCAACAGTTGGTGCGCAATTTCTATGATCGCTGGTATCAACCCCAAAACCAGGCCGTAGTAGTTGTGGGCGACTTCGACCCCGACAAGATGGTGAAGAAGGTAAAGAAGATGTTTGGTGATCGTAAGCGTGGCAAAACCATACCACCTACCCCATCGGCAATTCCAGATACAGAAACGCCGAAAATACTGCTGTATGCTCACAAGCAACAAGCCTACTGTTCCATCGGACTGATAATGAGAACACCCAAAGACCCATTGGCACAGCTTAATATGGTAGGTGGCATGAAGACCGCCATACTTCGCGACGAGATAAAGAAGGCGATGGACAAGAAACTCAACAGTCTCAAGGCGAAAAATGCAGATATTATCAGCGGTAACGTTACAAGATTAGACCTTGCTGACCTTAGCGACAAGCTATGGATATTTGACCTGTCAGCACCTCGGGCAGACCAGTGGCTACGTACATTGGAACTAATGGCGAAGCAGGTGGAGGTGATACGCCGCAAAGGGTTTGGCGATAAATACTGGAAACAGCAACACAGCTTTACCGACCCTGAATACAATGCCGACTCTACTGCCATCATCCTTGCTGATACAGCGTTTGCGAAAAAAGATAATAACGTCAGAAGTTCAGACTATGTCAACAGATGTTTCAATAACTTCTTCTGGGGCGAACCCATCATATCAGACATGGCACGCCAGCTTGCTGAGCGCCATATAAAGAACAACATCACTGCTGACGAGTTGCGTGAGGAGTTCCGCCGCATGACCAACGGACGCAATATGCTGATAGGCGTAATGATGACCGACAGCACAACATTGCCTAAAAAAGAAGAAGTGGAAACAATGTGGCAACGTGTGAAGCAGATGACCGACGAGGAATTGTCAGAAGTGGAGGTAGAAGAAGCAAAGAAACTGGAGCGTATCAATGTGGACAGCCTCGACATCCCTACCGTGCCTGGCACTATCGTCAGCCAGAAAGTGCTCAACGACAGCATCAGCGAGGTGATGTTGTCCAACGGCATAAAAGTAGTGTTCATGAAACAGAAGACTGATGCTGACGTGATAAACTTCATGATTCGTCGTCCACAGGGCTTTTCTGCGCTCAACGATGATGACATCCACTACCACGATATGCTGGGCAGCTGCATCAGGAAATACGAATGCTGGAATGGAGCGACGACAATCAAGGTAGAGAGCTTTGACGACAGCTACGACCATTCGGCTCGGTGGATACCAGGCGACAGCCTAAATGCCTTCAGGGTGGAGTGTACGCTGAAGATGATTTACAAGTCGCTGACTTCGACCGAGGTGGACTCCGTAGAGTTTGCCGAGCATAAGCAGAGACTGCTGGCATCGGCCATCACCACATCAAGTCCTTTGGCGCAGTCGGCATTGAAGGTAAGACTGATGACGAATGCAGAGACAAAACGTCTGATGCCACCATCGACAGATGCAATCGCTTCGTACAACGTTGACCACTTGCGTGAACTGGTGAAAGAGTACTATTCCAACTACAACGGCTCTGTGATGGTGGTACAGGGTGATGTAGATGCCGACAGCATAATGCCATATATCCTGAAATATATCGGTGCCCTTCCATCGAAGCCCGAACGCGTGAAACGCCTGACGTGGCCTGCTGACCATTACAAGACACAGAATACCGTAATGGTAGAGAAGATTGAAACCCCTGCCCCAATTTCTCAGACCACGCTATTCTACACTTGGGAGAAAGGTTTTGAATATACGCAGCAGACACATGCCCACAACGAAGTGCTGAAGGGCGTACTTGCCAACCTGCTTCTCCAGACGCTGCGTGTGCAGCATAGCGATGTCTATACCCCCCAGGTTCTGATGGAAGATGCACTGCTACCAATACCACACATGAAAATTACCATCTCCTTCGCCTGCAACCCCACCCAGCGCGAACGCATCGCAAAAGATGTAGAGCAGATAGTGAACCAGATGGCAGAGGGTGACCTCATCACTTGGGAGCTGATAGAAAGCTATCTCAAGACGTACGCAAGGGCGAATGCCAACTATAAGGGAAATGAATATACCCGTCGCCGCAACTACCTGACGCAGGAGCTTAACGGCATCGTGACAGAAGGTGTCGGCATGATATACGTCAGTCAGGTAACCCCCGCATCGCTCAAGGCTCACCTCAAGAAACTGCTGACAAAAGGCAACCTGCACATCGGCTACCTAACTACCGAATAACCCAGATAAAGGCAAAAAAACTTTCACATTCCCGCAATTCTGAGCAAGTTTCAAGAATAATATTCTAAAAGCGTCGTTTTTTTGAGGGCGATTTAGAATAATCACAATATTTTTATAGCATATATAGGTGTATCTTCTGAATTTTTGTACAAATTTGGAAGATATACCTAATTGCCGTAACTTTGCACTCGGAATTCAATAAAAAAATGAAAAAACAGACGATAGCCATACACACGCCTTATGTTCGTCCCGATGTTTACGGGTCGTTGGCAGTACCTATATATAGTAATGTGTCATTCGAATTTGATGATGCACAAATTATGAGCGATGCCTTCTGCAATCGTATCAAGGCACCTGACTATGCAAGAATAGCAAACCCTACCGTGACGCAGTTTGAACAGCGTGTGAAGGCCCTGACAGGAGCAGAACATGTGACAGCAGTAAACTCTGGCATGGCAGCCATCAGTACTGTATTGCTGGCAGTATCGGCACAGGGAAAGAACATTGTCACCTCTCGCCACCTCTTTGGTAATACGCTGGCCCTCATCAGCGGTTCGCTGCTGCGACTGGGAGTAAAACCAAAGCTGCGCGACCTGACAGACCTGCAGGCGGTAGAAGATGCCATAGACGAGAATACGGCATGCGTTTATCTGGAGATAATAACAAATCCACAACTGGAGGTGGCAGACCTCAAAGGGATAGCCGACATAGCACACAAGAAGGGTGTGCCTGTAATAGCAGACTCTACGATAATACCATTTACAGAGACTTCCCTAAAAGATTTCGGAGTGGATATCGAGGTGGTATCAAGTACAAAATACATCTCTGGCGGCGGTACATCGTTAGGAGGACTGATAATAGACTACGGCACTTTTCCGCTTATAAACAAATTCGTAAAGTATGACCTCCTTATAAACTTAGGTGTTTATATGACGCCGCAAACAGCTTATATGCAGACGTTAGGATTGGAGACTCTCGACGTGCGCTACCAGCGACAGGCCTCTAATGCGCAATGGCTTGCAGAGGCGCTGAGAGAGGTGCCAGGAATAACGAATGTGAACTATGTAGGATTGCCCGACAATCCTTTTCACGATTTGGCACAGCGACAGTTCGGAAAGACGGCAGGAGCAATGCTCACCATAGATCTCGCATCGAAAGAGGAGTGCTTTAGGTTCCTCAACAACCTGAAACTGATACATCGTGCCACAAACCTCTTTGACAGCAGGACATTAGCGATACATCCGGCATCAACAATCTTCGGACTCTTCCCAGAAAGACAGCTGGTGCAGATGGATGTAAGGCAGACAACAATACGTCTGTCCGTAGGACTGGAAGCACCAGAGGACCTTTTGGAGGACATTAAACAAGCGGTGGGATAATTATGAATTATAAATTAAGAATTAAATAAAAAGATGGCAGACAATAGAAAACTTAGTATTATCGCTTTCAGCGGTGATTTTGACAAGCTGACAGCAGTATTTACACTTGCAACGGGTGCTGCAGCAGTGGGTTATGAGGTGAATATCTTCTTTACCTTCTGGGGGCTCGATGCCATAAAGCAGAAGCAAGGGCGCAGCTTCACTGGTGGCAACTGGCTGACAAAGATTTTCGGCTTTATGATGGGTGGTCTCAACGTCACTCCTACAAGCCGTTTTAACTTCCTTGGAGCAGGGCCAAAGATATTCCGCTCCCTGATGCGTAAGAATAACGTGGCGACCTTGGAGGAACTGGTAGAAGCAGCAAAGGTGCTCGGAATCAACCTATACGCATGCGAGATGGCAATGCATGTGCTGGGGTTGAAGAAGGAGGACTTCATACCAGAGGTGAAGGATGTGCTGGGAGTAGCATCATTCCTAAACCTCAGCGAAGGAGGCCAAACGCTGTTCATTTAGAAATGAAAAAATGAAGAAATTATCAATTCTCAATTAAATATTATGGCAACAAAAGTATTAGACATTACGAAGGAACATTGCCCTATGACCTTCGTGAAGACAAAGATAGAACTGTCGAAGTTGCAACCGGGGGACATCCTGGAGGTGCTGCTGAGTGAGGGCGAACCGTTGGACAACGTGCCACGCAATGCTAAGGAACAAGGCTACAACGTAGTGGCTATAGAGCATGTGGAGGGTTCTACCCATAAAGTCGTGATAGAGCGATAGGAATACAAAAAAAACAGACTTTATTAGATTATATTTTTTTTTACTTTTAAAACACAAACAATTATGGCTGATTCAAATTTACAGCGCAGTGTGACCACTGCTACTGCCAGAAGACTGGCTACCACTACCAAGACCGCCCCACAGATGGGCTCCATCACCCCAAGACTGCTGCTAAAACTCCTGCCATGGGTACAGGTCAGCGGCGGTACTTTCCGCGTAAACCGTACAAAGGTAGAACTGCGTAAGAACGACCGCCTGCCAATACAGTATGTAAACGGCGTACCATCATTTACAGCAAAGAACCTGAAGGCTATTCCTCTGTTCTCAGAGTTCGACGACGAGATACTGAATCGTCTGGTAAGCTCTTTCGAAACAAAGGAGGTAGATGTTGACAAGTACTTCGTAGAAGAAGGTAAGGACAAACAGCGTTTCTTCATCGTTGCCAGCGGACAGGCAGAGGTTGTCAGCAAGGGTTCACACGGCGAGGACCTGCGGATTGCTCTATTGGGTGACGGCGAATACTTTGGCGAGGCAGACCTGCTTGACGAACAGAAATCCACCGTTTCTGTGCGTGCCATAACACCAACTGTATTCCTTGGTCTGAAGTTGAAGGAACTGATAAAGTTCATCAACGAGGTGCCAGACTTCCGCGAGACATTCAACAAAGCCGTTGACAAGCAGCTGCGCCTGAAGGCATCAGTAAACGACAATGGTGAGAAGCACATCGACCTCGTATCTGGTCACGAAGAGGACAATATCATACCAGAGACATACATCGATTACGAAGAGAATCCAACAGAGTATGGGCTGAACACCTTGCAGACAGTAGTACGTGTTCACACTCGCGTCAGCGACCTCTATAACAACCCCTACAACCAACTGGAAGAGCAGCTACGTTTGTCAATAGAAAGCATCAAGGAACGTCAGGAATGGGAGCTCATCAACAATAAGCAATTCGGCTTGCTGGCATCTGCCAATCCTGCTTATCGTATTACCACACGCTATGGAGCACCAACACCTGACGACCTTGACGAACTGCTTTCATTGGTATGGAAGGAGCCAGCATTCTTCATTGCTCATCCACGTGCTATCGCAGCCTTCGAACGCGAATGCACATGGCGCGGTGTACCTCCTGTTACTACCGACCTCTTCGGAACAAAAGTGGTGCTGTGGCGCGGAGTACCTCTGATTCCTTCTGACAAGGTGGAGGTAGAAGGACAGTATCTCACTGGCCGTGGCGTTGGTACGACAAAGATTATCCTCGTTCGTGTAGGCGAAAAGAGTCAGGGTGTCGTTGGTTTGCATCAGACCGGCATACCAGGCGAGATAGCTCCATCACTTAGCGCACGTCTGATGGGACTTGATAAGTTTGGCGTTGCTTCTTATCTCCTCACGAAATATTTCTCACTGGCCTCTCTCACCGACGATGCTATCGCAGTACTCGAGAATGTAGAGGTAGGTTATTATCATGACTATCAGCACAGGAATAAAGTAGAGAAATGATAGATTTGAAGAATACAAACAACTACGACATAGAGGATCCTGGCTTTGCCCTGCTTCGTGAAATAGCACAAAAATACTGTCCGGAGGAATTTCAGGAACAGCGCAAGGAGTTCTTCCCCTTGCCTGACGAAGAGCTCAATCTCTCTGCAATAGAGACCAGCGAACCATTCGGCATCGGCATTCCTGAGACACAGAAACTGGAGAATCTGAACTACGAAGAGGCAGACACTCTAAACTCCGACCAGATAAAGCGCGACTTCCCAGTATTGCAGCAGAAGGTGAATGGCCACGACCTCGTGTGGTTGGATAATGGTGCGACGACGCAAAAGCCTAATCAGGTAATCGATAAGATTTCTGATTATTATCGCACGTACAACTCCAACATACATCGCGGAGCACACACTCTGGCAGCGCGCGCTACAGATGCTTATGAGGAGGCACGTGAGAAGGTGCAGCGTTTCCTCAATGCCGCAACAAGCGAGGAGATAATCTTCGTACGAGGCACTACAGAGGGCATCAATTTGGTGGCACAGGCTTATGGAAGACAATTCCTTACACCTGGCGACGAAGTGATAGTATCTGAACTGGACCACCACGCAAACATCGTGCCTTGGCAGCGTGTATGCCAGGAACGTGGTGCTACGCTGAGGGCTATTCCGACAGATCAGAACGGAGACCTTATCCTCTCGGAGTTTGAACGACTCATAACACCTCGTACACGATTCGTCTCCGTAGGACATGTAAACAACACCTTCGGTACTATCAACGATGTGCAGCGCATCATCGACATTGCTCACTCTCACCATATTCCAGTGTTGATAGACGGAGCGCAGTCCATTGCCCACACACCTGTTGACGTACAGAAGCTGGGAGCTGATTTCTTCGTATTCAGCGGCCACAAGATTTACGGTCCTAACGGCATCGGTGTAGTATATGGTCGCAAGGAGCTGCTTGACAAGATGCAGCCTTGGCAAGGTGGTGGTAACATGATTAAGGATGTGACCATCGAACGCACAGAGTATAATGAGCCACCGGCACGTTTCGAGGCTGGCACACCAAATGTGGCTGATGCCATCGGTTTGGGAGCGGCACTCGATTACGTGAACCATCTCGGCATCCGTAATATTGAGCATCATGAGCACCAGCTCACAGAGTATGCACGCGAACAGCTGGGACAAATTCCGGGCTTGACGCTCATTGGCAACCCAAAGAACCGCGTTTCGGTAGTTAGCTTCGTCCTCGATGGCATACCTGTGCCAGAGGTGGGTACTCTGCTCGACAAGGAAGGTATCGCTGTACGTGCTGGACACCACTGCGCACAACCTGCCTTGCGTGCTCTAGGATACGAGATGAGTGTACGTCCTACATTTGCTCTATACAACACTCGCGAAGATGTTGATAAATTAGTAATTGCTGTAAAAAAGATTTTAGGAAGATAAACTATGGCAAAGATAATAGTAAATGGTGAGGCTCAGGAGGTGCAACTGCCTATCAGCCTCACAGAATTAATAAAACAGAATGACGTACTGCAGCCAGAAATGGTTAGCGTACAGGTGAATGATGACTTCGTTGACCGCGACGAGTGGGACGATGTGACGATAAAGGAAGGCGACGCCGTGGATTTTCTGTACTTCATGGGAGGAGGAAATCTATAGTTTAGAGTTTAAAGTTTAGAGTTATGATTGACTTCACAGAAGAACAGATTAAGCGTTATTCACGTCACATCCTGCTACAAGACGTTGGCGTGGAGGGACAGGAGAAGATTATGAACGCCCGAGTGCTCGTTGTAGGCGCCGGCGGTCTTGGAGCCCCTGTATCTCTATACCTCGCTGCAGCAGGTATCGGCACAATAGGTATCGTGGATGCCGACGTTGTTGACCTTAGCAACCTGCAGCGTCAGGTGATACACTTCACAAAGGATGTGGGAGTGCCGAAGGTGAAGAGTGCAAAGGAGAAGATAGAGGCAATAAACCCTGATGTAAAGGTGGAGACATATTATGAGTTCCTCGATTCTACCAATGCCCTCGACATCATAAAAAACTACGATTTCATCGTTGACGGCACTGACAATTTCCCCGTAAAATTTCTCATCAATGATGCCTGCGTAATGGCAGGAAAACCATTCTCACACGGAGGAATCCTACGCTTCAACGGCCAGACCTTCACACATCTGCCAGGCACCGCCTGCTACAGGTGTATGTTCAAGGAGCCGCCACCAGCTGGAGCTGTTCCTACCTGTTCGCAGGCAGGAGTATTAGGAGCCATTGCCGGTATGCTGGGAACCATTCAGGCAGCCGAAACGCTGAAGTATTTCACTGGTGTAGGAGAATTGCTGACAAATCGTCTGCTCACCTTTGATGCCAAGACGATGCAGTTCCGTACTGTTGCCGTGAAACATCGCGACTCATGTCCTATCTGCGGCACAGCACCTACCATCGACCACCTCATTGACTACGAACAGGCCGCCTGCGATTTGAAACATTGAACATTGAAAGCCTTTGACCTTTGACATTAGACTTTTGACTTTTAAAAGATGATAATACCACAAACCATAATTGATGAATTAATCAGCCAGGCCCGGCAGGACGCGCCAAACGAAACGTGCGGCTACCTGCTGGGCACTAGCTCAGAGGATGGTGACATCGTGACAGAAAACTACGAGATGGAGAATATAGACCATTCACCCGAACATTTCTCGTTTAATCCGAAAGACCAGTTTGCGGCACTGAAGTATGCTCGCTCCAAAGGTCTGAAGATTCTGGCTAATTGGCATAGTCATCCAGCGTCACCGTCACGTCCTTCGCAGGAGGATATCCGTCTGGCTAACGACCCGACAATACGCTATGCTATCCTCTCCCTGCATGAGGGCGTACACCTGAATTCATTCAAGATTATCAACGGTGAAATCGTTGAAAAAGAAGTACATTTGTAATGGTTTATTTGGATGAAGGTTTATTTGTTTTTGGATGAAGGTTTATGGATGAAGGTTGAAGGTTTGTTTGACCATTGAACATTGAAAGCCTTTGACCTTAGACCTTAGACCTTTGACTTCGGCAACGCCGAGTTGACCTTTGACCTTAGACCTTTGACCTTTGACAAAAAATAATTATGGAAAAAGACACCAACGAGATATTGATGCGAAACGTTGCCATGCTGTCAAAACAGACAGAGCAGGAAACAAGTATGATGCCGCAGACTGATGCTCCCCTACCCTCTGTGGAACAGGTTAAGCTGATAGTATGCCTGGTGAAAAGTATGATATTCCCCGACTACTTCACCAAACGCCAGTCAACCGAAACCATCAACTCCTACTTCATCGGTGTAAAGATGATGGAACTGCTGCAGCTACTGACAAAACAGATTGCCCACGGCATGCAGTTTTGTGAGGACAGCCATAAATTCACTTCTAAGGAACAGGTGTATGAACTGGCGAACAAACTGGCGCTGCAGTTTATCGACACCCTGCCAGAGATAAAACGCCTGCTCTATACAGACGTTCAGGCAATGTTCGACAACGACCCCGCAGCACTGAACTATGGCGAGGTGATATTCTGCTATCCTGTAGTGCAGGCTATGACCCACTACCGCATCGCCCACAAGCTTCACGAGCTAAAAGTACCGGTGATACCGCGTATTATTACAGAATTGGCGCACTCCAAGACGGGTATCGACATCCACCCGGGAGCACAGATAGGGGAATACTTCGCCATCGACCACGGCACGGGTGTCGTTATCGGTGAGACATCAATCATCGGCAACCATGTAACCCTCTATCAGGGCGTTACCCTCGGTTCGAAGAATTTCAAACACGACGAGCAAGGCAACATCCTGAACGTCCCACGCCATCCTATCATAGAAGACTATGTCACGGTATATTCCAATGCCAGCATCTTAGGCCGCATCACTATTGGTCACCATTCTGTCATAGGCGGTAACATCTGGGTAACCCATAACGTAGCCCCTAACTCACGCATCCAGCAGTCAAAAGCCGTAGAAAGCCACTACGAGGGCGGATTGGGGATATAAAGGTTAAAGTTAATAGTTGATAGATAATAGTTGATAGTTTAGAGTGTAGAGTCAGTTATATAGTTTAGAGTTTAAAGTAAATAGCGCAAGATGCAAAACATCCTGCGCCATTGTATTGTCTTTAAACTTTAACCGTTAACCTTTAACCCTTAACCGTTATTCTATCACCACCTTCTTGCCATTGTGAATATAAATACCCTTCTGTGTCGGCTTGCCGTTCACTTCGCCCACTTTTAACATAATATATTGAAAAATGTGGGGGCATGTGCGCGGCAATTGCGAAATAAATTGTACCTTTGCACCATGTGAAATACAATTAGCATCACTTGAGATGAAGAAACTGTTTATATTACTATTTGTCCTACTGGGTTCCATACAGACGACATGGGCGGCCAGCTACATAGTTTACATTAGGACGTTGTGGGGCGGAACTATTTTATTAGATTTGGCTGACTTTGATACTGTTCTCTCTGTCAAAGAAAAGATACTTGATAAGGATAAAGAGAATCATCCCGATTTCTATGGGACGGATGGGATTGCTCAGTTCTATCTTACCTTTGCTGGTAGAGTGATAGACGACAATGCCACACTTTATGATTACAACATTCAGAAAGAGGATGAGTTTTACATGGTTTCCAGCGACGTTACCCCTACTATTACGCTGACAGCTAATGAAGCTGAGACTGGTGAATACTGGACTACCTTCTACAATGAACTAAGCTTCAATCTGGAAGTGCCGGAGGGAACGAAAGTGTTTACTGTCAATCTCGAGGGTACTACGCTGACGGTCACTGAGGTTGAAGACCGCATTATCAAATCTCATCAAGCGGTTGTGATGAAGAATACGGTGGATAGAAACATCACGATGACCTATACGGCTAAAGAGGCTAATGACAGCTACTATGCTAACAATAGTCTTAAAGGCCAGTCGTATTATTATTGGGGATTACATGATGCCTACGTGTTGAACTACAAACCGTCAATTGGTGTTGGCTTTTATAAACTGGTAGATGGTAGAATTATTTCTGGCGGTAAAGCCTATCTCACCTACACTGTCCCCCAAAGTGCTCCAGCCAGGGAGTATTTTGCATTTGGCAACGGCACATCAGACATTGAGCCGACTACCCAAATGGCTGTTGAGGAACAAGACACATACTACGACTTGCAGGGGCGTCATGTAGAGCATCCTTCAAAAGGGCTGTACATCATTCATCCTGCCAACAGCCGAGGCTATGGGAAGAAGGTTGTTGTTAGGTAAAGTAAGGAGGACGCAACAATGAAGAAGAAAGATTACACGAAGCCCATAATGCAGGTCGTGGAACTGAGGCAGAAATACCAACTTCTGACCGGCAGTCCTGACGTATATGGCATGAACAATAGACTGCAGGAAGAGGAAGTTGACGAAGGCTGGTAGGTGAAGAACCATTTATCCGTAATGACTAAAACAAAGAGAGATGAACAGAACATCGAACCCGAAAGACTCGCGCCCTCCGCCGGAGGGCTTGCGGAACTCCCGCGAGGGCGAAAAACCATATAGGTGGTCTCGCGGGAAGTCCGCAAGGGAACCGACTTCTGCACACCATGCGGAGTATGCCGACAAGTGATGAGGGAATTCTGCCAGCAGGACTTCCAAATCATCTGCGCAAAAAACGATGAAATGGAGAAAATTATCGAGCAGAAGGTCTTCACCCTCGCAGAATTATTACCCGAAAGCTTTAGCCTTCAATGACAAAAGGTCGTTTCGCTCCCTCCCCTACCGGTCGCATGCACTTGGGTAATGTGTATGCCGCCCTACCGCATCGCCCACAAGCTACACGAGTTGAAAGTACCGGTGATACCGCGTATTATTACAGAATTGGCGCACTCCAAGACGGGTATCGACATCCATCCTGGAGCGCAGATAGGAGAATACTTCGCCATCGACCACGGCACGGGTGTCGTTATCGGTGAGACATCAATCATCGGCAACCATGTAACCCTCTATCAGGGCGTAACCCTTGGCTCGAAGAATTTCAAACACGACGACCAGGGCAACATCCTGAACGTCCCACGCCATCCTATCATAGAAGACTATGTCACCGTATATTCCAATGCCAGCATCTTAGGCCGCATCACCATTGGCCACCATTCTATAATAGGCGGTAACATCTGGGTAACCCATAACGTAGCCCCCAACTCACGCATCCAGCAGTCTAAAGCCGTAGAAAGCCACTACGAGGGCGGATTGGGGATATAAAGGTTAAAGTTAATAGTTGATAGATAATAGTTGATAGTTTAGAGTGTAGAGTTGAGAGTCAGTTATATAGTTTAGAGTTTAAAGTAAATAGCGCAAGATGCAAAACATCCTGCGCCATTGTCTGTTGCCAAAAGCTAAAAGCCAAAAGCTAATTTATCACCAAACGTCTTCTTCTTTGTAGATGACGTCCTCTGGCTTATTTCTGACAGGAATTTTCGGTTCACTACCACTGAGGAGTTGTGTTGGCTTGATGTCAACGATTTTTATATCTGGTTTTAAATATATCTTTTTCATAACTGTGCCCTCCCTTACTTTATGAGTATTTTCTTACCATTATTGATATACATTCCAGGAGCAGTTGGTTTGCCACTGAGCTTACGGCCCAGCAGGTCATACCAGTCATCGTCATCATAATTATGAATTATGAATTTTGAATTATGAATTGAGATGTCTGTTATGTCGTCAGCGAAGCGGAAAGTGATAGCACGTGCACTACTGCCTTCTGTTGTTCGTGGTATATACAGGAATGCTTTGTGGGCTGGCATATATGAAGCATTTACATATTTGTAGAAACCGAATTTGCCATCTACCATTCCCATCACATAGAAATTGCCTACTTCATCCGTATACTCAACGTGGTCCAGTCTTAGTATTATATCAGAAACCGATTCTCTAGTTTCGCACCCATCCAGGTCGTTTTCAGGCATATTATCAACTGACGCGAAGTCGTCAATAGTCATGCTGATAGACTCATTATCTTTGTCTGCCACGATGATGACTCCCTGTTTTGCGGGAATGATGTGTCAGGCATGAGTTTTCTGCATCATATTCTGCTGCATAGGCATCAGCTTTTTCCTCTGCATCAATGACATATGTGTGTTCGTCGCTGTACCAGGTAGTCCAACGTCTGTCTTCAGCAAGATTTAAATTTATTGTCATCGTTGCATCACTCATATATCCTTTGTTCTCACCGCCATCGCCTACGCGGGCATATGTCTTATCAAGATTGTCAGAGTCGTATGTCGTGCCGTCACTACCTTTTATATTATCGCAGAAGTAGAACATCAGTGAGCTGGAAGTTACAGCATCTGTGTTCCATCCTGAACCAACATAAATAGTGACAAGATCAGAGCAGATGTCACCTTTGCGGTGTTCCATGAAGAGAGGTTGAGCTGGGTAAGTTCTGAACAGCCTTGAAACATCTGCTTCATATTCGTCACATTTGCTGTATTAAAACTGCTGACCCGAAGCGATGTGAGACCTGAACAGAGGTAGAACATCATAGCCATGTTGGTTACCTTCGCAGTGTTCAACGAACGCAGGTCGAGAGTTGTCAGTAATGAACAGTTGGCGAACATATTGTTCATATCCTCAACATTAGCGGTGTTGAGTTTGTCAATATCATTTATAGCAGTAAGTGCAGAGAACCCATCGAAGAGGGATCTCGTGCTATTGCCATCGAAATTGGCACAACTGGCGTCAACTGTTGCAGTTTGAATGGTTGTCTTAAAAGAGCTATTCCATCCTGTCGTGCCGTTGAACTCATAATATTTTATAGTCTCAGTATCGCCAGGCTTCTCGCCATACTTCAGTGTCATATTATTGCCCTCTACCTGTGCATAGAGCACATTCTCTGCCATTGCTACCTGTGCACACACAAGGAGCACAGCAGCGAAAAATATTTTCTTTATCATAATCTTTAACCGTTAACCGTTAACCATTAACCATTAACCATTAACCTTTAACCGTTACTTCACATGCACAGGCATTGTATATGTTTCGTGAATAGGGTCGTTATTTTTATCCACCATGGTGTTGTACCACTTGATGGTG
>CAJODL010000001.1:0-393279 GCA_905233165.1 uncultured Prevotella sp. | reverse complement strand
TCCTTGATGCATCCACTATACTTTTGATGGTGTTCTCGCTCTCTGGTGTCAGGTCTGCCAATTCCATTGATGTCTGATAGATGTCAGGGAACTGCTTTGACAGGGCGTCGGTGAGTTGAGTCTTCACGCCAGCATAATTTGGGTCATCAATCTCTGGGAAGGTGACATCCATATACCATGTCTGCTTAGCGCGGTTAGGGACGAGCATGGTGAACTGAAAGGATTGTTCCTCTTCATTATCTGCCCGACAGGTGCCTTTTACCTTATCGTCATCATCATCATTTGACAGCCATCCTGTTGTCCTGACATGATAGGTATTGACGGTGTAGGCGCCTTCCGGATTATCTACCGACCAGCAAACCTGGTTCTTAATATTTACGTCATTAGTGAGGGCATCAGGTGCCAAGGGGTGTTCGTCGTCGTCACCAGCCTCCATGTCTGTGCCGCAACTATAGTACCAATGTACCTGTGTGCCGCTGGTATTCTTCACACACTTCAGTTCCTTGGAGTTTGTGGTGGTCGTCATGGTGTAACTGGTACCATCCGTCCATCCGTGAGAGTAACTGCCGCCGAGTGAACCTGTTAATCCCTTACCTGCAAAACCGAGGGTAGCGGTAACACCAATGGTATTTGTCTCTGAGTGAGTCTCGCCTACTGCTATAGATACGCTGGTGGTGTTGTTGTCAGTCTCAGGAAGGGCATTTTGAATCATGATAGTTCCATTGCCTGAAATATCCAACATATATTCACCGTAGTCAAACCATGAGCCATAGAAATGGTCATAACTTTCGTCTCCTACACCTTCTGTATAAAATTTATGATCGGCTTCTATCCACTTATCTTTCTCGTATGGGCCATTATATAATGTCTTGTTGCGGTCATATTGATCATCGCCGTCTTTTTTGCCACCCATAGCTACTGTCACGTCCTGCTCTACAAAGTAGTAGTCGCGATTGGTCTCCGTGTTGTTGACACCCCATATACGATATATCTCTGTATAGGCACCTGGCTTAGTATAGAACCCCATATCACCACGGTAGTATGGGTTATCAAATGTCATTGAAGTCAGGTCTGCCTGATAGCTTTCCTCCTCGCTGGCACTCATAATCTCGTTGATAGCACCACCACCATCTGCACGGGTACTACTCTTTGTGACCGCCTGCTCACTCTTGGTATTTATCCACTTTGCTGCACCATCGGCAAGCAAACCACTTGTGTAGCGGGTGTGCTTTTGCGTGATGGTTTTGGATACACCACCATTACCCCTTGTTCCTACGGTAATTACATTCTTTCCGAAAGGAGCACAATGATAGTAGCCATAACGTGAGAATATAACCATCTCGGCAACAGCATCCGCCTCACCTGCCCCACTTCGGGTAGCTGCCATCGACTTGATATTGGCAATACGGGTTTTGAACTGGGCTGCATGAGCATTGACAGCATTGTTGGAAGACTTATTGTTTGCTGGAATGATATTGATAACTAAGCCACTGCCATCATCTTTTGTAAGGATATCGTGTGCTGCCTGCTCAAATTTTGCCGACAGTTGCTCCATCACCTGTACCATATGTGCATTACGAGGCTTCTCTACTGCTATAAAGCCGCCTGTCAGGTATATCTTCGCTGCCTCCAGCCATTCAGTAAGAGGGCGATTTAGAATATCCTCACCCTTGATGAAGACTGGTGGTGGTATTAGACAAACGACGCACAAGGGCTGCGCCCATAGAGTTGTCGTCAAAGGAACTCATTACCGCTGTAGGAACATCGGCTATCACCCTTGTCTGCATCTGGTCAGCATTGGGGTCGAAAGAATTAGAAAAACTCTCATCATCACAACATGATGACATCATTGTCATAACAGCACCAAATACTAAGATTGCTGAAAAACGGAAAAAATTACTTTTTATCATATCGTTAATTTTAAGTAGGTTAGCACCATTCATGGTGCAAATATAGCACTTTTTTCTCATTTACAACATAAAATGCGTGTTTTTTTCATTTTTTCTTGCATTTCTCATAACTTAATCATAACTTTGCAAACTTGAAATGAAGAAATAAAAAAATGGCGCAAGATGCAAAGCATCCTGCGCCATTTATCGTTAATGTATAGCTCCCATACAACTTGTGGTGCCCAGTGCTGTCAATGCCGCTGTGAGTATGCTCACCACCACCTGAATAATTGTTTTCCAAGAAATTTTTTTCATAAACTTTAAACTTTTAACTTTAAACTGACTCTAAACTCTACACTCTACAAGGAGAGGGGAGAGCCCCGAAGGGCTCGTCCCAGTTTTCGTTTTCGTTATCGTTTTCGTACGAAGTTTATCCCTCTTCCCAACCGTCGCCGGTGTTACCACCGCCGCCGTTGTTGCCGCCAGTGTTGTCACCTCCTGTGCTTGGTTCAGGGTCGGAGGGCTCATTCTGAGTATTCTGATTACTCTGATTATTCTGAGTATTCTGAGAGCCCTCTGAGCCCTCCTCCGGGTCCTCCACATCGTTAGTGTCGGCAGAGGTTACACGCTTCACGATTTTGCCGTCCTTGTCGTAACAGGTGATGGCGATTTTGGTTGCCTGCAGCTCGTCCTTCACCTCCTTAGAAGGAGTAAAGATGACGCGACGTGCTGAGATAAGCGAAGTCTTCACGTCCTCCACGCTCTGCACACTCTTTGAGCGAACGCCGAAGCGCATGCTACCCAGTCCTGGAAGAGGTACATTATGTCCCTCGGTAGCCCAAGTGCGTATTACCTCACCTGCTGCGTCCCATGCAGCCTTGATAACACCTTCGCTGATGCCTGAGCGCTTTGCTGCCTCTTCGATAACCTTGTTGGTATCAAGAGTGTTGTACAGATGTGCTGAGAGCACGAAGGCCAGCTTTTCTACATTCTTTTCGAACGATACGTTCTGTTGTTTTGCTTTAATCTGAATCATAACCTTTTAAATAATTGAAAATTAAACATTGAACATTTTTACTGCCTCCGGAGTCTTCACGTGCGGTTCCCGGGAGTGTGCAAGTGTTGCCTCGGGGAGTTAGCAAATGTAATAAGGAAACTTTATCTCTCATTTCCATTGACAATGCTCGTGCAAACCGAACGCAATCAAGCTTGTTTGAATTGCTGAGGTGCAGCCGAGTATCGCAAACGGTTAAATCTCTGCAGGAGATTTCGCAGACGAATTTGTTCGTATGCTTGAGAAACTCGTTTCTCATTTCCGTTTGCAAAGGTACTACATTCTGCAACCGAACTTTCCCTTTACGTCACGTTATGACGTGTTACACCCGTTTTTGCAGAATATTACACCCTTCACCCATCACCCTTCATCCAACTACACGTCTATATCGAATTTCTCACATATAAACTTCACAATATGCGGTGGCAGCACCTTGGCTTTGGGTGACAGACCCATCTTTGTCAGTTCCTGCCGAAATGGTTCACACCAATTCATGAGAGTCCTGACAGATACCCCGGCACATTCCGCAATCTGAGACTTTGACATTGATTTCATAAACTTTTAATTTTTTTCTTAACAAAAACCTTATTTTTCCTTGAAACAAAAACCTTAAAAACCCTTGTCTGCGACAAGAAAAACAATTCTTCAATCACAACAATCAACTGTCTTTAAACGTTAAACTTTAACCGTTAACCGTTATATGTAAGCAGAGGTTTTTCTCGGCAACAGCCGAGGGTTTTTCCATGACAATAGTATAAGCCTGACGTAGGCAGGTGCAGAAGTTCAAGGAATATGGGCTTAGGAGCTTGCTCATAAAGAACATATAACTTGAAGTGCTGCGATAGTCTGTAAAGACTTAAACTATTGGAATGGGGTTTTTCCGGTTTTTGTTTAAAAATAAAACTCTTAATTCCTAACTCCTAATTCCTAACTCTCAAAAAGTATTCACTATAGTCCTTGCACCCTTGTGGCAGCTGATGACGCACAAGGTCGGGCAACACCTCCTTCAGCTGCAGGAACAGCCGTTCGCCAGGCACGTCAGCGTCGGGCCACATCTCAAACCGAATTCCAAGTTCGCCTTTGACCTTTGACCTTGGACCTTGGACCTCCAAGAGGACATCCTTGTCCTCTTTGGACAAGAGCGTCGCTGAGGGAATGGCTATTGCTTTGTGGCCGCTGGAGAGCATCGCCCAGCAGTCGGAGCAGCCCTCCGTAATCCACAGCTCTTCGCCCGGCTTGAGCATCTTCAGCACCGGAAGGTTATAGATGCCACACCGCGAACCCGCAGGAAAGCGGAAGCGAGGTTCAGGGTTAATGGTTAATGGTTCATGGTTTTCGTTCCTCAGCCTCCGATTCTGCACCCCAATCAGTTTGCCCTCCATATCATAATACGGTATCTGCAGCCAGGGCGTGCCCTGTCGGTCTTTCCACGATGTCAGGCGACACCAACGCACCACGCGAGGGTCCAGCTTGCGCTCCTCAAAGAGAAACCGCCGCGCCTCAGGCGAAAGCCAAGGCCTTTCAAAGTATCGCTCATACCGCGAAGCGTCGAAAGGCGGCGGATTATTATTCTGATTACTCTGATTATTCTGAGTACTCAGAATATTCAGAACCGCCCCTCCGCCGAGCCAGTCGCACGCTTCTTTGAAGCCGAGGCGTTGATACTTCATCACAAGATCTATCGTGCCGCCGTGTTCGCCGCAGACGAAGCAGCGGTACGTATTCCTGCGGATGCTGAATGACATCGAGGGATGATGGTCCTCATGAAACGGGCACAGACACTTATGTCGCGTAACCTGTAGTCCAAGTCGCTCCGCGACCCCCTCAATAGGAAGGTCGCGAAGCCTTTGCAATTCAAGTCTATCCACTTTTAACTCTTAACTTTTATCTTTTAACTCTTAACTTTACAATACATCCCCGTCTGTGCCGAATAAGTGATGAACTTACGGAACACCCACTTACGCAACTGCCCGTTTGTTCCTTCCTTGCTCTTGCCAAGTTCTAAGCGTAGCGCTTCCAACTGAGCCTCACTGAAGGAGTCGGGCAGACTATCCAGCATATTCCTTGGTCCACGCTTCTGAGCCTCGCTAATAGTGTCGGCATTCTTGCCCAGCATGTCGGCAAAGAGCTGCATCTTCGACCAGATGTCGTGATATACTAACCACTCTACCAGCTCGTTCATCGACTTCGTCCACGTCTGGTTATTCAGTATCCAAAGTATGCAACCCGCCTTCCATGCCGAATGCAAGGCACGCTTGCTGATGTCCCAGAGGATGTCGTCGTCAGCAAGGTCAGCCAGCGTCGCCATATCCTGAGCCAAATTGTCAATCAGTTTGTTCAGAGAGTGGATGATGAATTTTCCCTTGCACGCATCGAGGCGCTCCAGATACTCGTCCAGCTTCTTGTAAAACTCCTCATCATACTTGCCCTGTCGTGGTATGCGTCCGTCGCGGTTGGTGCGCGGCTTGTAAGAGAACACCATACGTCCGAAGGTGCCGTTGAACAACTCGCACTTATAGAAGTTACGCGCAGAGATCGGTACTGCAGAGAGTGTCAGGTTAGCCCTCAGAATCGGGTTACCCGTCACGCCGTCAGCCGTTGCACGCAAGGCTCCCGCACGCTGGCGGTCGTAGATATTGCGCAGCATGTGCGACACCTGTTTGTGACCGCCGCAAAGACCGTCAGCCATCTCCACCTCCGGAAGGTTGAAAAACTGCGTCCTGCCACCAAGAGTCTCACAGCCTATGGCATTCTGAAGAAAAGCAGGTCGCGTCGTATCCGTTGGTGGAAACCAGAAGGCTATCTCCGGACGGTCGGGCTTGTCCTTGTTGTCACCCTTGGTGTGACGTATTCGCTGCCACTCCACAAGCTTATCCATTTCCTCCTTGTCATGATCACGGAAATTGCGGTTTATTGCCTCCACAATATTCGAAAACTGCCCCTTATTACACCCCGAATCGCCCACAAGGTTGGCCATCATGCCACACAATTCCTTCCAAGTGTTGTCTGGGTACTGAAATTTAGAAGCACTCACATGTGCGCCAAGTACAGGGAAAAGCATCGGAACGAGGGGTTCATGCATGTCTTTTGAGGCCTGTGAGAGCAATAATTTGATACATTCTGTCCCTTTTCCAAGGGTAGGCATCTTAGGTGCCATTGATTTTGAAATGTCGTATTTCATTGATTTTCTGCTTTTTAGATGAATAATTGTTTGGCCTTGCGTTCCAGTTCCAATTGTTCCAGTTTATTTTTAAGGGGTATCCTCTTTCTTTACTATATATATAACTTATTAATTATTAATTAGTTATATAGTATATGAGAAGGAATGCATACCTCATTTTTTAATTGGAACAACTGGAACTGGAACACATTGACTCAACCTATTAAGCCATTAAGCCATCCACCACCTTCTTTGCTATCTCCGAGGCCTGTCTTATGAGTTCCTCAGGCAGTTCCTCCAAACGATCTTCGCTAAGAGAGAACACGAAGTAGTATCTGCCGTTCCTGCCCCTTGACAGCGTGCTGTTGTCGTCGCGGAACAGCGGAACATTCTTCACGCGCTTAGGTTTCTGGGCGAAATAGACGTTGCCGTCTCGCATGCCCTGCACCCTGAAGTTTCCACTAAAAGGCGCCATCACCACATCTTCGCAGCACATAAACTCACCGTGGATAAGATTCTTTGACTTGCCGACAGTCATCAGACCATCAAGCGTTACTTCACTCTTCTTTGAATCAAAATTGATAATACTTTTTTTAATTGCCATAATTTGAGTTGTTTTTTTAGCGAGAGAAGTTCAGATTCTTTGCGCATTTACCCGGGAACATCCTCATCACCTCAACTCAGAAACATTGAACATTAACCTTTAACCGTTAACCTATAAACTTTACATGATGTCGATTATTCTCTGGACGGACTGCGAAGTGCAGCCAGATAGCACTCTTCGACCTCTCAAGGATTATCTCGTCAAAGTCCTTCTTTTGTCTGTCTGCAATGTCCAGCAGCAATACCGCATATCGCAGAGCCTGTTCCATACCAAGCACACGGATATCGGCAGCACAACCAGTCAGGTGATTACTTGTAGGTACACCACCTACAGCCTTATTCACAGCTGTACTCCTGAAAGCAGAGTTGATAATGATAGGGTCATTACCCTCACCATAAGTTTTATTCCACTCCTGTCGGAGTTCCTCCAACCATCCGCACAACCTTTTCAGATTGTTTGTCTGCTCTGCATTAGGGATGTTATTAAACCCCTTCACATGCGTCTTACACATTTCGCTGAGCGTAAAATGCTCACTTAACTTTGTCATAATACTTAAACTTTTTAAACTACTTAAACCTTTAATAAATAATGTATATAGAGGTGAACACCCACTTTTCTGATTTCCAGGTGACAATGTTGCGAGTAAGCGAGAATAAAAGTCTTTTTAACTCTCTACTTTAAACTTAACACTGACTTTAAACTCTAAACTTTAAACTTTAAACTTTATCTCATTTCCATCGGCAAAGGTACAGACAAAAAAACAGCGACGGAAGTAATCTTCCATCGCTGTAGAGTTTGTGAGAGTATTATGTAGAGTTTTGGTGTGTTGTGAGAGTTTTTGCCCGAAAACGCCTGTTTTGTGAGAGTTTTTGAGAGTTTTTGTGAGAGTTTTTAAACTCCCAACAATTCCATCATCTTTTGTGCTATTTTAAGGTAGTCGTTATATCTCTTTCCTGTTACAGGCGCATTCCCTGGTTTCCACGAGTTTACCGGCTTTGCAAAACTCTGCACCACAAGGCGTTGCAACTCAACCCTCGTAGGCAGATGTTCGTGATTAGGCATCTCTGTCTTTATCATATCTATGAAACCATCAAAGTCATCCTCTTTCGCAATGCTGTAGTCAACCATAATCCTATATACAGCATACCATTGACGTGCAACCTCTATCATTGGTGCTATTTCCCTAATAGCTTGAGATATCCGCAGTGGACTAATCTCTCTTGATTCTGCATGCTTTTTCTTTACGTTGTTAATAAGATTCATGCACGACCTGTATTTGATGCGAGGAGCACTTTTTACAATCTCGGTAACAATTCCCATTACCCAGACATTCTGCTGTTCGTTAAGCGGGAAAGCATCATAATCCGCATTTTGTGGAACCAGCCAAGGTATCCCATCCTCATCTTCGCAATAGCATTTCAGGGTAATCTCGCCGTCAATCATTACCAGCACTATGTCACCATCATGAAAGCGAGTACTTGTAACCACCTTTACTGAATCACCATCCGTTATACCCGCATCCTTCATTGAGTCGCCCATCACCTTTACTACAAATTCGGGCTGCATAGACAGGAACTCTTTCGGAAACATTGTCATGCTTTCCTGAACATCTCCAACATCCGTTGGCAAGCCACAGCTTACAGGATTATCAAAGAACGGCACAGGCGTATCACACAGCATAGGCTGCCATCCCTTCTCCTCTAACGCCTTAAATATATCTTTCAGTTCTTCTATCTCTGCTGGTCTCATAAACGTTTCGTCTTACTTCACATATTAGCCATCAGTTGTCATGCGCCTGTGGATGTGGCATTTCATTTTATACATGTTTTCATATATTTTCTTAAAGCATCATCCTCGCAATATACATAACATCCCTTTTGACCTCTATTCAGCAAGGTTTTGTAGGTATTCAGTATTAAGCGTCTTGCCTCTTGAGTATTTTTCAAAGTGCGAATGCCAGAAGATTTGTCATCCTTTGAGATAGCACTTTGATGTGTTTCTACTTTGCCAGTTTCATTATTGTATGTAAGATCTTTTCCAATGATAACACCCACATAATCAAATTCGAGACCCTGAGCAGTGTGAATACATCCCACCTCTTCAAAAGATTTAGGGTTGATAGCCCAAATGCTATCATCTTTAAGATTCCATTTAGCCTTAAATGTACCTATTATAATGTCCCAATCGCCACGATTGTTTTTTACGTTCCAGTCATAACAATAACCAGCGACCATACGAGACTTGTTGTCAATAAGATTCTTTTGATAAAGTGCATCATGCATCTCTTGGGGAGTATCAAAGACCTTGAAATCATAATTAAGTTCCGTCAAATCAACACTCACCTGTTCCTCATTGCGTTGAAGCAAGTTATCAAGGAATTGTATGTAAGCATCAGAGCCATTACATCTGAATTGAGAAACTAGTTTTGTTTCTTCTGTATGAATAACTCGACTTCCTAACTTCTTACACCATTCTTCTATCTCAGCAACAGAGCCTATATCTTTTGTTGTTATAGCCTGATCTTCATCTAACATGAAAATTGATAGTAAAGAGGCATTTATACATTCTTTTACTTGATTCTCGCCATTCCAATCTCCATACATCTTCTTCACAAGTCTATGAGCTTCATCTATGATTAGGCAATCATATAGATTGGCTGATAAATTTGATAAATTAAAAGGTGAACGGAACAGGGCTTTTATGTCAACAATTTTTTTAGCATCGGAATGTGTCAGAATTTCAAGAAAAGCATTTCTTGGGGCGCTATTCTTCGTGACATAACTTGCATTTAAACTCTGAGATATAAACTCCATTAATAAGTTTACTGCTAGTACTGACTTACCAGTTCCTGCACCACCTTCAATAATTATAGTCCTCTTCTTACCATCTTTGTGCCATAGTTTTTAGGCACATGTCATAGATTACCGCTTGTTCGTCGAGAAGTATAAATTCTTTATTACCCTTAACCATTGACACAAGAGTATCTTGAAGTGCCTTGGTGGGTTTTATTCTTCCATTGTCTATGAAATACAGGAGGTCTCCATTAGATGATTTCTTTGATACATATTTCTTGACAAAAGAAGAAAATTCTGAAACTTGATTCTTTATAAAGAAAGGAGCCTCCTCTGTCCACTCGCGATAAATCGGAGAATCTAATACATATCTTTTTTCAGGCTTGTAGTTATGCAGATATGCACATGGGATGATGGCAATATCGTTGTCTGTTATAGTTTGAGAGTAATTGCGTAAAAAACGAGCATAGGAATATGCTTGATAAGAAGGATGACAGACTATATTATTTGCTTTTCCTACATTAGTCCTGACACAATAGGTCATATCCTCAGCAACGACCTCTGCCTCTTGCCATTGCTTTAGTTCAACGATAACAACGCTATCCTTTCTGTTAGAATTAGAACCATATATAATAAAATCAACTCTTTTTGATGTTAATGGGATATTATATTCTATTGCAATTCTCACTTCATCATCTATATCTTCGTCATCAACAATGTTTCTCATGAACTGCATAGAATTCTCCCAAGAGATATACTCCTTATCCTGACCTGCATTAAGTCCTCTTTCGCGGACACATGCAAGTATCTTATCGGCAATCTCGCTATTCTTTACATCATCTACGAATTGCTTCTTTGTATCATTATATACAATCATATACTATCAGAGTTCATTATATTTCTTTGCAGACCCATAGGCTTTGTCTACAGGATACTTCTCTCCATTTCTCTTTAGCTTATCCATTACTATCTGCTTGATGTCAAGATTATACTTGTCAGCAATCAGTATGGCATAGTTAAATATATCAGCCAGTTCTTCCTTAACCTTCTCAATCTTTACATCCTTCGCATCTTTCCACAAGAAGGCTTCATTAAGTTCAGATGCTTCAATAGACAAAGCAAGAGCCAAATCTTTGCCATTGTGGAATTGGTCCCAATCTCTTTCTTGAGTAAACCTTACTATTGCTTCTTGCAATTCTTTCAAATCACTCATTTTATCCCTTTTTAGCATTATACATCTGCATTGCCGCTTCATATGCTTTTGAGAAAGGCAGACCTAGTGCTGATAATTTCTCTGGTATAGCTCTTGCCCAACTAACATAATAATATGCCAAGAATTCATAGCCTCCAAATTCTCTATTTGGTATTGACTTAATAGAATATTTACCTGTAGGATTTATCCCCGTCACTCCAACCATAGCAATCTCCAAGGCGATACGATGAACATCTTGAGATGTCAATGTGTCGAAGTATTCCATTGCCCCCAACATATACATTGACATCATCATGGTTTCTGTCTCATTTACACCATCTTGATGATTCCTTGCAAATTCAGCATTTGCTTCATCTGCTTCTTCTCTTGATAGAGCATCAGGAGCCTTATCCTTTAAATCACTTTGTAAGGAGAGGTCAGCCTTCATACCACTTGTAACTTGGCTTTCATCAACGATTTCTATTAAATCTTCCATGCCAAGTGATTGGACAAAGTATTCAATCATCTCATACTCATCAGCTACCTTATATGTATCCAGATAAGCCTTAAACTCATCATACATATCTTGAGCCTGAGCTAATTCAAGTTTTGTAGGTTTATATTGACCTATAAGGTTGATACCATATAAATCCTTGAAATGAAGTGAGGAAACAATATTCATCACCTTATTTGCCCTTTCCATCTCTGGAGGGAAATAATTCTTGTTGTATACCTGATTTACAGTGTTTATATTGTCTTTCTCCATATGGAAAAGTGACAAGAACTGTATAGGTCTAGATACCTTGTATTCTGTATACATCTTATGTTCCACAAACAAATCCAGAGGGCAATTCATTAACTGCAAACCTAATCCTCTTTCCAAGTCTGCCATAAACTTTCCTAATTCAAAATCTCCAAGGTTACTATGAGTCTTCTTCATAAATCTCATGTAACGTTTATTGAAGTTAGCCCTTGTTTTTTCCGTACTGATGATAGCTTTGTTTTTATTTGCCTTTGTTGCCTGCTGACTCATCTTTAAATGCATCATCTCATGCAGAAACAGGTGCTCAACAAAGTCTTTTTTAGGGTTATATCTTATTACATGTTCCTTTGCTGCATGGGTTGGAGCATATTCCAACTTTGCAGAAACTTGGATATCCCTATCTTCCTCAAAACGAATATTTATGTGGTCAACAGTTTCTAATTCGTCCTTAATGCCTTTCCAAACATTAATATAATTTGTTTGATCTGCAAGTTCTTTAGCAACTCTTACATACAGCTTTACTAACTCCTCACGGACTGCAGGATTTTCAGGGCGTTCAACTGATTTCAAAGCACCTTTATGACATGTATTAAAGGCATCTTCCAATCTGTTTAGTTTATAATAGCAAAGAGCTAATCCATAATATGAATTTGCATAGGAGTCATCTATTGCTAAAGCCTTTTCCATATATGGTAGAGCTTTTTCATATTCTTCTATTTCCATATATGTTGCAGCTATATTATTGAGTGCTATAGCATTGTCAGGATGGTATTCAAGCACTTTGTCATAATATTCTTTTGCGTGCTTGAAATCATCCTTCTCCTTTGTCAGCAAATTGCCCATCAGGACAAGGGCCCAAATATTCTTTGGTTCGCATCTTAAGGCTTCAATCAATTCATCATATGCTTTATCTGGCATTTGCATATGAATCCAATGTACTTGTGCCATTATACGCCATGCTTCAGAATTATCTGGCTCTATTTTTACAATCTCTTCCAAAAGATTGAGAGCATCATTAAACTTATTCTTGTTGCAGAAATCAAGTGCTTGTTGTAATTTTTCCATTATATCCTTGGTTATATTAATTGGGCAGAAGCCCTTCTTGGTTTTTAAAAGAAAGGCGCGGAAGAGATTGAGAGGAACAAGGCCTAGCACAGCCCACACCAGACAACAATCATACTGTCCGCGCCCGATATGATGAGCGCAAACACCCTATGCCTTGTCTGACTGATGCGTTTATGAAGTGCTAATTCTGTTCCTGCAGTCTAATCAAGGATGTTAAGACTATTACTTTATTTTATGTAATATTTTTGTAATCTATCTTCATATATCTTATTTTCTAATTTTCTTTTTAAAAACCCTGCCGAATCTCCCGACCCAGCGAGGGTGGTTAACAATTTTAATTTAATTTTTTATAATGAAAAATTCTTTTCCACAGCAGGGCTGTGTCAAATCAGAATCAGTTTTAATATTTTACATGCGTCTCTCCCTCCCATTCCGAGTTGATTTTTATTTCTGCACCATGGGTGCATTGTTCTATCTTGTCATCGATTGAGGTATAGTACGGGTGGTCTTGGGCATCTGGATGGGCTTCCAAATACCAATTGAATTTATATGTAAAGGCTTCTACACTATCAGCAGTCTGATATTGCAGAGTCTTTGACTCTTCATAAAGGTCTTCAATGGTGTATTTTGCCTCGCTATCATCTTTACTGCATGAAGAGAAAAGGCACAACAGAACGAGGCCTAACCATACGGCGGCCTTGCCTCCTCTCATCAGAGAGAAAGCAGTCTTAACGTAACGTATTGATAATAAGTGCTTTAACTTATAGGGGGGGGTAAATCTTGAGCCGTTTCCGAGATGCTCTGTGAGCATAGCAGGGCTAAGGTCTCGCATCAGGGTGAAGGGGGTACGGCTAACCCTCTGCTCCAACTGCTCAAAGCGTCGGTTTACTGAATAGCCCTTCAGCAGATAATCTTTCAACACCTTGTTAGCCCATTGGCGGAACAGGGTGCCGCGCTTGCTCTTTACACGATAACCAACGGAGATAATTACATCGAGGTTGTAAACTTTAGTCGGACGATATTTGTATTTAGTATTATGCAAAATTTGCATATTACTTTTTTCGTCTAACTCTCCTTCGTTAAAAACATTTTTTACATGTCGAGCTATAACAGATTGGTCTTTCTGAAACAACTCCGCCATCTGTTGCTGGCTCAGCCAAACGGTATCTTCACCCAGGCGTACCTCCAAGCGGATGGTTTTATCGGGCTGATACATCACTATCTCGCCGCTGGTGTCACTTATCTTATTCTGTATGGTCTGTATATCGTTCACTGTGGGTCTTAAGTAGATAATCGCAGCAATGTTGCAAGTAAGCGAGGAAAGAGTCAAGCTTGTTTGAACTCTTTCGAGCGAGAGCAACTTCGCCGGTTGTTGAATATCTCGTAGAGATTCAGCAGACTATTTTTATAGGATGCCGAGAGAATAAGTTGTTAACTTTGTTCTCTATTCAATCGGCAAAGGTACAAATAAATTTCGAATATTACCAAATTTTTTCAAAAAAAATCTAGTTTCTGGTTTCTTCGACTAGCGAAGCGACTGTAAGAACGTACTCCGTCATGATAATGCCATAAAATAAAAATAAATTCTTATTTTCTTGCATTATTCAAGACTTAATCGTAACTTTGCCCCCCAGAAATGGATTACAAAGAGTTAATATCACAGGCGCTGGAGGCTCGTCATTTTGCTTATGCGCCATATTCTCACTTCACAGTGGGTGCTGCGCTGTTATGCGCTGACGGCAGGGTGTTCAAGGGCTGTAACATCGAGAATGCGGCCTTCTCACCCAGTTTGTGTGCTGAGCGTACAGCTTTTGCAAAGGCTGTCAGTGAGGGATACGGCGACTTCATCGCCATAGCAATAGTGGGGGCCTCGTTGGACAGCAAGGAAACGGACTTCTGCACACCGTGCGGAGTATGCCGACAGGTAATGAGGGAATTTTGCCAGCAGGACTTCCAAATCATCTGCGCAAAAACCGATGAAATGGAGGAAATTATCGAGCAGAAGGTCTTCACCCTCAGCGATATGTTACCCGAAAGTTTTACACTTCAATGACAAAAGGTCGTTTTGCTCCCTCCCCTACTGGTCGCATGCATTTAGGTAATGTGTATGCTGCCCTCCTCTCTTGGCTGTCAGCAAAGAGCAAGGGTGGAGAATGGGTGTTGCGCATTGAGGATATCGATCCTGGACGCTCCAGGCAGGAGTTTGCGGACAAGATAATGGACGACCTGGAATGGCTGGGCCTGATATGGGACGGAGAGGTGACATACCAAAGTAAACGGCAGGACATCTATGAGCATTACTTCGACCTGCTGCGAAAAGAGGAACTGCTGTATCCTTGCTTCTGCACAAGAGCCGACCTGCTGGCGACACAGGCACCGCATGAGTCTGACGGCAGAGTGGTATATAAGGGTACTTGCCGCAATCTGAATCCTGCGGATTACCCACAGGACATCTCTCCGGCATGGCGAATGAGGGTGCCTGACGAAACAATAGAGACAACGGACGGACACTATGGCACATACAGGGTGCATCTGCCGACAGAAATAGGCGATTTTATCGTAAGGAGGAAGGATGGCGCTTTTGCCTACCAACTCGTTGTGGTAGTGGACGATTTGCTGATGGGTATCACGGAGGTGGTACGAGGAAGGGACTTGCTGCTATCAACGCCACAGCAATTGTTTATGGCAAGAACACTACGCAACCTTGACACAGAAAAGGTGTTACCAGAGGTGAGTTACATACACTTCCCTCTCCTGATAAACGAGGCAGGGCAACGACTGTCAAAACGCGACAAGAGTCTTGACATGGGAGTACTGAGGGAACAGCATAGTGCAAAAGAAATCATCGGTTTCATCGCACATCTTGCCGGCATAACACCAACGGAACAGCCCATAACACCGCAGGAACTGCTCCCACTCTTCGAGTGGGAGAAAGTGCCGATGGAGGACGTAAAAGTGAGAGATGAAAGGTGAAAGATGAAAGAAATAACTATCAACTATCAACTGTCAACTAATAAAAATGAACGGAGTATATACTATATTGTTGCTTGTACTGAGCAACGTTTTCATGACATTAGCATGGTATGGACACCTGAAGCTGCAGCAGACAGGTACTAGTACTAACTGGCCGCTTTTCGGCGTTATTATCTTTTCGTGGGGCATAGCATTCTTTGAATACTGCTGCCAAGTGCCCGCAAATCGCATCGGTTTCATCGGCAATGGCGGGCCTTTCTCATTGGTGCAGCTGAAGGTCGTGCAGGAATGTATCTCGCTGACGGTATTCGTGATTATCGCCGACCTGATGTTTCAAGGTGAGCACCTGCACTGGAACCATGCGCTGGCATTTCTCTTTATCATCATTGCCGTATATCTAGTATTCATGAAATGAAGAAGACGGAACAGGAACGCTTGGAACAACGCATCCGCGAACGCTTTGTGAAAGCCTTCGTGACATACCACCTGTTGGAGGATGATGACCACATACTCGTGGGGCTCTCAGGGGGCAAGGATTCTTTGTGCCTGCTGGAAATGCTTGCAAAACGTGCCAAGATAGACCATCCGCGCTTTCAGGTGGAAGCGCTGCACGTGAGGATGGAGAACATTGCCTACAAGACGTCAACGGAGTATCTGGAGCGTTTCTGCAACGACCTGAACGTAAAACTGTACATCAGGACAACATCGTTTGAGAATAACGAGGATATGAAGCAGAAGCCTGCATGTTTCCTTTGCTCTTGGAACAGACGTAAGATAATGTTCAATCTGGCACAGGAACTGGGATGTAACAAGATTGCCCTAGGACATCATCAGGACGACCTGCTAAACACCACCCTAATGAACCTCTTCTACCAAGGACGCTTTGACACTATGCCGGCACTGCTGAGGATGAGGAAGATGCCTCTTACCATCATACGACCCCTCTGCATGGTAGAGGAAGCCGACATAAAGCGGTATGCAGAACTGAGAGGCTACGAAAAACAGGAGAAAATATGCCCCTTTGAACACGATACAAACCGCACTACAATGGACAAGCTATTTAAAGAGATAGAGAGACAGAGTCCTGACGTACGTCACTCTATGTGGAATGCCTTAGTAAGGGATGAAAAATTGACAGAATAAAAAAAATATTTCTATTTTTTTGCATTTTTCATAACTTAATCGTACCTTTGCAAACGAAACTGTAATCACATACACATATGTCTATCTGGGTTCTATTTAAACTTATCGGTTCTTTGGCTCTGCTGATGTTCGGTATGAAGTCAATGAGTGAGGCTCTGCAGAAGATGGCAGGCTCGCAATTACGTAACGTGCTTCAAGCAATGACTACCAACCGTTTTACGGGAATGTTTACGGGTGCTTTTGTAACGGCAGCGGTACAGTCTTCTACTGCAACGACCGTCATGACGGTGTCATTCGTAAATGCAGGACTGCTGACACTGGCGCAGGCAATATCCATCATCATGGGTGCCAACATCGGTACTACATTCACTGCATGGATTATGTCGGCAGGTTTCTCGTTTAACATCACAGACTTCGTATGGCCTGCTTTCTTCATCGGTATGTTGCTCATCTACAGCAAGAACAAACGCATCATCGGTGACTTCCTCTTCGGCGTCAGCTTCCTGTTGCTGGGTCTCGGAACCCTGAAGGCTACTGGCACAGAAATGCACTTGGAGAATATCCCTGCTGTAATGAATTTCTTCCAGTCGTTTGATGATAACTACCTGTCATACCTTATATTCCTGATTATCGGTGGTGTAATGACTGTATGCGTGCAGAGCTCTGCAGCAGTGATGGCTATCACCATGACGCTATGCTCTACAGGAGTATTGCCAATATACCTCGGTATAGCGCTGGTAATGGGCGAAAACATCGGTACTACCGTAACATCTAACGTTGCTGCCCTGACAGCAAACACACAAGCAAGACGTGCGGCTTTCGCACATATGTTCTTCAATATCTTCGGCGTGATTTGGGTATTGTGTATCTTCCGTTTCTTTATTAATATGGTATGCGGAATGGTAGGATACAACCCAGCTGCCCCTAACCCGGCCCTACTGCCTTTCGTACTGGCAGCCTTCCATACTACCTTCAACATTCTCAATACAGCCATCCTGATATGGTTCATACCGCAGATAGAGGCATTTGTATGCAAGGTGATTACAAACAACAACCAGGAGGAGGACGAGTTCCGCCTGAAGTTTATCTCTTCCGGTGTATTGAGCACTCCAGAGCTTTCAATCTTGGAGGCTAAGAAAGAGATAAGCAACTTCGCTACACGTTGTCATAAGATGTTCGGTTTTGTCAACGACCTGCTGACTACAACAAAGGACGAGGAATTTAACAAGCTCTTCTCACGCATAGAGAAGTATGAGAATATCACAGACAACATGGAGGCAGAGATAGCCAACTATCTGACCAAGGTGAGCGAGGGACACCTCTCTGATGAGTCAAAGGCTCGCATAACACGTATGATGCGACAGATTGACGAACTGGAGAGTATTGGTGACAGCTGCTACAACCTGGCACGTACCATCAACCGCAGGCGCAAGAATGCGAAGCAGGAATATACTCCAGAGCAGACTGAGCACATCAATGCCATGATGGTGCTCGTAGAAAACGCCATGGAGAATATGGAGACGATGATTAACCACCCAGACTCACAGGGTGGACACTTCATGAAAGCCCGCAATATAGAGAACGAGATAAACAACTTCCGCTCTCACCTGAAGGGAAAGAACTTCGAGGACGTCAATGCCGGCAAATATCCTTATCAGCTCGGTGTTTACTACATTGACTACATCTCTGAGTGCGAGAAGCTGGGTGACTACATCATGAACGTCAACCAAGCCAGCAACGAGTGCGCTAAGAACAAGTAAAAAATTATATTAGATGAAGCACCTTACTTCATGGTGCCATACAAAAAGAGACGACTCCCAATGGAATCGTCTCTTTTCTATTATAATAAAAGTATAACTCTTTATTATTCAGCCTTTGGCTCTTCTGCCTTCTCCTCTGCTGGAGATTCCTCTGCAGGCGCTTCTGCCTTAGGAGTCTCTTCTACTGTAGGTGCTTCTGCCTTTGGAGCTTCTGCTGCTGGGGCAGCGGCTTTCTTACCAGCACGACGTGTCTTCTTAGCAGCCTTAGGAGCCTTTGCCATTGCCTCGTCGAAGTCAACGAGCTCGATGAAACAAATCTCTGCAGCGTCACCCTGACGAGTGCCGAGTTTAATAATACGTGTGTAACCACCAGGACGATCGCCTACCTTCTCTGCTACTACTGAGAACAGTTCCTTGATAGCAAACTTGTCCTGCAGGTATGAGAAGACAACACGACGATTGTTTGTAGTATCTTCCTTAGAGCGTGTAATCAGTGGCTCCACATATTTCTTCAAAGCCTTAGCCTTGGCAACGGTCGTAGTGATTCTTTTGTGCATAATCAGCGAGATTGCCAAGTTTGCAAGCATAGCACCACGATGAGATGCAGTACGACCGAGATGGTTGAATTTCTTATTGTGTCTCATTTTGACATTTTAATTTTTTGTAATCAGGATTAGAAATCTTCCTGATTAAGTTTGTACTTTGATATATCGGTACCAAACGACAGATTCAGACTCTCGAGCAAATCATCAAGCTCTGAAAGCGATTTCTTGCCGAAGTTGCGGAACTTCAAGAGGTCGGTCTTGTTGTATTGCACGAGATCACCGAGTGTATCTACATCGGCAGCCTTCAAACAATTCAAGGCACGAACAGAGAGGTTCATATCTACAAGGCGTGTCTTGAGGAGCTGACGCATGTGCAGTATCTCCTCATCGAAGTCCTGATTTACATCTACGCCAGTATCTTCGAACTGAATCTTCTCATCAGAGAAGAGCATGAAGTGATAAATCAGTATCTTTGCAGCCTCTTTAAGGGCATCCTTCGGATGAATGGAACCATCCGTTGTAACTTCTAATATAAGCTTATCGTAGTCAGTCTTCTGCTCTACACGAGTAGGCTCAACTGAATACTTAACGTTACGGATTGGAGTGTAAATGGAATCAATGGCAATTGAGTTGATGTCTGTACAGAAATCACGGTTTTCATCAGCAGGCACATAACCACGACCCTTATTAACGGTGATCGTGAGCTGCATAGAAGCCTTTGAATCCATATGACAAATAACCAATTCTGGGTTTAACACTTCAAATCCAGTTAGGTACTTATTAATATCACCAGCCTTGAACTCTGTAGCGTTCTCAACAGTAATACTAACTTTTTCATTCTCGAATTCTTCTACTACTTGCTTGAATCTAACTTGCTTAAGATTCAAGATGATATTGGTCACATCTTCCTTCACACCAGGGACAGAAGAAAACTCCTGCTCAACACCCTCGATACGGATAGTATTGATTGCGAAGCCCTCCAGAGATGAAAGTAAAATGCGGCGTAAGGCATTTCCTACGGTAACACCAAAGCCAGGCTCCAACGGACGGAATTCAAACTTTCCGTAATTGTCCGTAGCCTCCAACATCACTACTTTATCAGGTTTTTGAAATGCTAATATCGCCATTAGTTTATTTTATTATTTAGAGTACAACTCAACTATTAACTGTTCCTTAATATTCTCCTGTATGTCAGCACGGTCTGGACGATGGAGGAACTTACCGCTCTTTGAAGCGTCATCCCACTCCAACCATGGACACTTGCTATGATTATAACCTGCAAGAGCATCAGCAATCACTTCAAGTGACTTTGATTTCTCACGAACTGCAATAACCATACCTGGCTTAACCTGGAATGAAGGAATGTTAACTACTGCGCCATCAACAGTGATGTGCTTGTGGCCTACGAGCTGACGAGCAGCACGGCGTGTTGGAGCAATGCCCAAACGATAAACCACATTGTCGAGACGACTCTCAAGGAGTTGCAACAATACCTCACCAGTAATACCGTCAGCCTTTGCAGCTTTCTCAAACAGATTACGGAACTGGCGCTCTAATACACCATATGTGTACTTGGCCTTCTGCTTCTCCGCCAACATGACACCATACTCCGAAGTCTTACGACGACGGTTATTGCCATGCTGTCCAGGAGCGAAGTTTCTCTTGGACAAAACTTTTTCTTTACCGAGGATGGCCTCGCCAAACCTACGGTCAATTCTTGATTTCGGACCTGTGTATCTAGCCATTTTGCTATAAATAAAATGTATATACTATATTATAATTACACGCGACGACGCTTTGGAGGACGGCATCCGTTATGTGGTAATGGTGTTACGTCGATAATCTCTGTTACCTCGATACCACTGTTGTGACATGCACGGATAGCAGACTCACGACCGTTACCTGGACCCTTAACATATGCCTTTACCTTACGAAGACCGAGCTCAAAAGCTACCTTCGCACAATCCTCTGCAGCCATCTGTGCTGCGTATGGAGTGTTCTTCTTAGAACCACGGAAACCCATCTTACCTGCTGATGACCAAGAGATAACCTGACCCTCAGAGTTTGCAAGGCTCACAATGATATTATTGAAAGAACTATGAACGTGAAGCTGACCAATAGCGCCAACCTTTACGTTTCTTTTCTTATTTGTTGCTGTTTTCTTTGCCATAACTTTAAACTTTAAATCTTAAACTTTAAACTTTACTTAGTGGCCTTCTTCTTATTAGCAACAGTCTTCTTCTTACCCTTACGTGTACGGGCATTATTCTTTGTGCTCTGACCACGAACAGGAAGACCATTACGATGACGGATTCCACGATAGCAACCAATATCCATTAGGCGCTTAATGTTCAACTGAATCTCACTGCGGAGATCACCTTCTACTTTGAATTCAGCACCGATAATTTCGCGGATTTTAGAAGCCTCATCATCTGTCCAATCGCACACTTTCGTGTCGCGGTTAACACCGGCTTTATCCAATATCTTTGCTGAACTACTTCGACCTATACCATAAATGTAGGTCAATGCGATTTCGCCACGCTTGTTCTGGGGCAAATCTACTCCAACAATTCTTATTGCCATAATTGTTAATTAAGTGAATAAATAACTCGCTAATACTTAACTCATTGAGTTTTAAAGCGATTTAGAGGTGCAAAGGTACACAAAAAAAACCTCACCCGAAAACTTTTTAACTCTTTGGGTGTATTAACATTAACGTTTTTAATGTTTTTTAACTTCAAAAAGACTTTTTCCCTTATTTTTATCCCTGACGGGTCTTAAACTTAGGATTCTTTTTGTTGATAACAAACAAGCGACCCTTACGACGTACAATAACGCAGTCAGGAGTGCGCTTCTTTACTGATGCTCTTGTCTTCATAATTATATTGATTATTTATATCTAAAGCATATGCGACCATTGGTGAGATCGTATGGACTCATCTCCACCTTTACCTTGTCGCCAGGAAGAATCTTTATATAATGCATACGCATCTTACCAGAGATATGTGCGATAATCTCTACGCCATTCTCAAGTTCAACACGGAACATAGCATTACTCAATGCTTCCTTAATGGTTCCATCTTGCTCAATTGCTGCCTGTTTTGCCATAAGTCAAATTTTAATGATTTCTTCTATTTCTTCAAAAGAGGAGAGTATCTCTGCTTTTCCTTTATATATTGCAATGGTATGTTCGTAATGAGCTGCAGGCTTTTTGTCACGGGTACATATACTCCACTTGTCTGGCATCATCCATACAGCACGATTACCCATCGTTATCATTGGTTCAATTGCGATGCACATACCAGCTTTGAGTTTTGTTCCGTTACCATGCTTACCATAGTTGGGAACCTGAGGATCTTCGTGCATTGAACGTCCGATACCATGTCCGCACAGTTCTCTTACCACACCATAGCCATGAGCTTCACAATAATCCTGTACTGTTGCTCCGATATCTCCGACATGACCGCCATGAACGGCTTTCTCTATGCCAAGATAAAGGCTTTCCCTGGTAGTACGTAACAATTGTCTTACCTCATCGCTTATCTCCCCCACTGGGAAGGTGTATGCAGAATCTCCATTGTAACCATTTAGTAATGTACCACAATCGACAGAAACAATGTCACCATCCTTCAGGATTTGGTCATCACTTGGAACCCCATGAACAACGCACTCATTTACTGAGCAACAAATGCTTGCTGGGAATGCCGGGCCACTTGGATTGGGAAAGCCAAGGAATGTTGGCTCTGCACCATGATCACGTATAAACTCTTCAGCTACTCTATTAAGCTCTCCAGTACTTACACCTGGCTTTATTATTTTTGCAAGTTCTCCGAGCGTGCTGCCAACGAGCCTGTTAGCAGCACGCATCAGAGATATCTCTTCTTCTGTCTTTAAATAGATAGCCATTAATAAGCGCTTACGCCATTCTGTGGTCGTGTACGACCGCTATTCAGAAGACCATCATAATGACGCATCATCAGATGAGACTCTATCTGCTGCAGTGTATCAATAACCACACCTACCAAGATCAGGAGTGATGTACCACCAAAGAATTGTGAAAATCCCTGCTGTACATTCAACACACCTGCAAGAGCTGGCATGATAGCGATGAAAGCAATAAACAAAGATGCAGGAAGTGTCAGACGAGACATAATCTCTTCGATATAGTCTGCTGTTGGCTTACCTGGCTTCACTCCTGGTATGAAACCATTGTTACGCTTCATATCTTCAGCCATCTGAGTAGGATTCAACGTAATAGCAGTATAGAAATATGTGAATGCAATAATCAATATTACATAAATTACACAATATGGTATACTGCGTGTATCCATCAGAGCCTGTGCAAAGGTGCTCATGCTTGCACCGCCAAATGCCTGAAGGCAGATAGCAGGGATAAACATGATAGCCTGTGCAAAGATAATAGGCATCACATTAGCAGCGAACAACTTCAGAGGGATATACTGACGTGAACCGCCAATTTGCTGATTACCGACAAGTTTCTTTGCATATTGTACAGGAACCTTACGGACAGCCTGCACCAGCATGATAGCTGCACATATAACAGCATACAGGATAAGAATCTCAGCAATAAACATCACCAAACCACCACCTGTAATAGCTGTGAAGCGGCTACCTACTTCCTGGATGAAAGCCTGTGGGAGACGAGCGATGATACCAATCATAATGATCAGTGAAACACCATTGCCTACGCCCTTATCAGTAATACGCTCACCGAGCCAAAGGATAAACATAGAACCTGCAGCAAGAATGATGGTAGCAGGAACCATGAATTCTGTCCATGACAGACCTGAAGCGAGTGCGCCAGGTGACTGCATCTTCAAGTTCATGAGATAAGAAGGAGCCTGGAACAGCAGGATAGCTACTGTCAGGTAGCGGGTGTACTGCATAATCTTCTTCCTTCCGCTCTCACCTTCACGCTGCATCTTCTGGAAAGAAGGAACGGCAATTGCCACCAACTGCATCACGATAGATGCAGAGATGTATGGCATAATACCCAACGCAAAGATAGAAGCATTTGAGAATGCACCACCAGAGAACATATCAAGAAGTGACATCAATCCTCCTGCAGTCTGTTGCTGCAGCTTTTCGAGGTTTGCAGGATTGATACCTGGCAATACCACGAAAGAACCGAAGCGATAGATAGCGACAAAGAGGATGGTAATGAGAAGACGGATACGAAGATCCTCTACCTTCCAACAGTTCTTCAGTGTCTCTATGAATTTTTTCATTTTTTCTTTAAAGGATTAAAGAAGTTATTGGATTTAAAGGACTATTGCTTCACCACCGACTGCCTTGATTGCTTCTTCTGCAGTCTTAGAGAAAGCATTTGCCTTTACTGTCAGCTTAGCCTTAAGTTCACCATTAGCAAGAATCTTTACCATTTCCTTGCCATTTGTCAAACCTGCTTCAACGAGCTGTGCTATACCAATTTCTGTCCATCCGTTCTTCTCTGACAATTTCTGCAGAGTAGAGAGATTTACAGCGAAGTACTCCTTATGATTGATGTTCTTAAAACCAAACTTTGGAACTCGGCGTTGCAGAGGCATCTGACCACCTTCGAATCCAATCTTCTTCTTATAACCAGAACGTGCCTTGGCACCCTTGTGACCACGAGTAGAGGTACCCCCCAATCCTGAACCAGGACCGCGACCGATACGACGACGTGAATGGGTTGAACCAGCAGCTGGCTGCAAATTATTCAATTTCATAATTCTTTGTCGTTTAATTTGTTATTACTCTACTACTGTTACGAGGTGGTGAACCTTGCGAATCATGCCACGGACAGAAGGAGTATCCTCCTTTTCAATTACCTGAGAAATCTTATGTAAGCCCAGTGCAAGAAGGGTACGCTTCTGATCTGCAGAAGCACCGATACGGCTTTTAATCTGCTGAATTTTAATTGTTGCCATTTTATATCCTCCTTCTTTTTATCCGTTAAACACTTTCTTCATGTCAATACCACGATCGTGTGCTACTGTATAAGCGTCACGCATCATACCAAGTGCCTTGATAGTAGCCTTTACGAGGTTATGAGGATTGGATGAGCCCTTAGACTTAGCCAATACATCATTAACACCTGCGCTTTCCAATACAGCACGCATAGCGCCACCGGCAACCATACCAGTACCAGCTGCTGCTGGCTTCAGGAACACCTGTGCGCCACCGAAACTGCATTCAACCTCGTGTGGTATTGTACCTTTCAGTACAGGGACCTTAATCAAATTCTTACGTGCAGAATCTGCACCCTTAGCGATAGCCTGCTGTACCTCACCAGCTTTTCCAAGTCCCCATCCGATAGTACCATTACCGTCACCTACAACGACAATAGCAGCGAATGTGAAGGTACGACCACCCTTTGTAACCTTTGTTACGCGGTTAATGGCTACCAGCTTCTCTTTCAATTCTTCATTGTTAATTTTTGCTCTTTCCATTGCTGTAATATCGTTTAGAAGTTAAGACCACCTTCACGTGCAGCGTCAGCAAGTGCCTTTACGCGACCATGATAGAGGTAGCCATTACGGTCAAATACTACTGTGGTGATACCTGCGGCCTTTGCCTTCTCTGCAAGAAGAGCTCCAACCTTAGCAGCCTGCTCTATCTTTGGCATTGTTTCCATGCCTAAAGATGAAGCACTAGCCAGTGTACGCCCGTCAACATCGTTAATAACCTGAACGTAAATCTGCTTATTAGAGCGGAATACACTGAGACGTGGACGCTCTGCTGTACCAGTTACATTCTTGCGAATTCTATACTTTATCTTGATTCGTCTTTCTACTTTCTTTGTTTTCATAATCGATAAGAATATTTTAAAGATTATTACTTAGCCGCTGCTGATTTACCAGACTTTCTGCGGATAACCTCGCCCTGGAACAAGATACCCTTGCCCTTATAAGGCTCTGGCTTACGGAAAGAACGGATCTTTGCACAAATCATACCAATGAGCTGCTTGTCGCAAGACTCAAGGATGAGTAGCGGATTCTGATTACGCTCAGACTTGGTCTCTACCTTAACTTCTTTTGGAAGCTCAATGAAGATTGGGTGGGTATAACCGAGTGAGAACTCAATAAGGTTGCCCTTGTTTGACACACGATAGCCGACACCTACGAGCTCAAGAGTCTTCTTGTAGCCCTCACTGACACCTACAACCATGTTGTTGATGAGTGAACGATAAAGACCATGGAAAGCCTGTTTCTGCTTTACTTCTACAGGGCTGTTTTCGTCTATTTCAAATTTCACATGACCATCCTCAATGATAACTTTGATAGATGAGTCAACCTTCTGAGTGAGTTCGCCCTTAGGACCTTTAACAGTGACAATTTCGCCATTCTGTGATACTGTAACACCTGAAGGGATAGTAATTGGTAACTTACCTATTCTTGACATAATAAATCCTCCCAATTAATATACATAAGCAAGGACTTCGCCACCAATCTTCTGTTCAGCAGCTTCCTTGTCTGTCATTACACCTTTAGATGTGGACAGTATTGCGATGCCCAATCCGTTAATTACTCTCGGCATGTCCTTATAACCGGCATACTGACGCAAGCCAGGTGTAGAGACACGCTGCAAACTCTTAATAGCGTTTTGCTTTGTGATAGAATCGTACTTCAAGGCAATCTTAATAGAGCCCTGAGGACCATCTTCAATGAACTTGTAGTTCAGAATGTAACCTTTCTCGAAGAGGATTTTTGTTATCTCCTTCTTCAGGTTTGACGCAGGTACTTCAACCACGCGATGCTTCGCCATGATTGCGTTTCTGAGTCGTGTCAGATAATCTGCTATTGGATCTGTCATTTTAAATAATGTTTTAATTAATCGGGACGCCCCCGACAATATTAAATAATACGGAAGATTTTTTCCTCCAATTCTTTCTTTTTCTTACCAGCTTGCCTTCTTTACGCCAGGTATAAGACCAGCAGATGCCATCTCACGGAACTGAATACGTGAGATACCAAACTGGCGAATATAACCCTTTGGACGTCCTGTCACCTTACAACGGTTGTGTAGGCGTATAGGATTGGCATTCTTTGGTATTGCCTGCAATGCACGAGCTGCCTCGTAACGTTCTGCAGCATCCTCTGAAGTAGCGATTACCTTCTTCAAAGCTGCACGCTTCTCAGCATATCTAGCAACCATTTTAGCACGCTTTACCTCGCGAGCCTTCATTGATTCTTTTGCCATATTCTATAATAATTAAGCGTTCTTGAATGGCAGACCAAAGGCCTTGAGAAGAGCATAGCCTTCCTCATCAGTCTTGGCTGTTGTAACAAAGGTAATATTCATACCCTGTATGCGATCGATAGCATCGATGTTTATCTCAGGGAAGATAATCTGCTCCTGGATACCCAAGGTGTAGTTTCCACGACCATCAAGTTTTGACTGAATACCCTTGAAGTCACGAATACGTGGCAGTGCTACACGTACTAGTCTCTCAAGGAACTCATACATGCGCTCACGACGCAATGTAACCATAACACCGATAGGCATCTTTTTACGCAACTTGAAGTTTGCAATATCCTTCTTAGAGAATGTAGCAACAGCCTTCTGACCTGTGATTGTTGTAATCTCGTTGATAGCTACATCGATAATCTTCTTATCCTGTGTAGCATTACCGAGACCCATGTTGATAACAATCTTCTTCAGCTCAGGAATCTGCATTGCTGAAGAGTAGTTGAACTGCTTCTTCAACTCAGGAGCAATAGTCTCCTTGTATACTTTCTTTAACTGTGCTGTTTCCATTACTTGATTTCCTCCCCTGATTTTTTAGAGATACGGATAACATTCTTACCCTCATGCTTGATAGAAACACGAGTAGCCTTGCCGCTCTTTGGATCAATAAGGCTCAAGTTTGAGATATGAATCGGAGCCTCTTGTTTCACAATACCACCTTGTGGGTTCTTTGCAGAAGGCTTCTGACTCTTAGATACCATATTGATACCCTCGACGATTGCGCGCTCTTCTTTAACGAGCACCTTCTGTACCTTTCCCTTCTTGCCCTTATCTCTACCGGTAAGAACAATAACGGTATCGTCTTTCTTAATATGTAACTTACTCATTGTTTTTACTTTTTTTGAAGTTAGTGAAGACTAAAGTACCTCAGGCGCCAAAGAAACCACCTTCATGTTAACTGCACGGAGTTCACGAGCAACAGGACCGAAGATACGGCTGCCACGCAATTCACCAGCATTGTTAAGAAGTACGCAAGCGTTATCATCGAAACGGATGTATGAGCCATCAGCACGACGAATTTCTTTCTTTGTACGTACGATAAGAGCCTTTGATACTGCACCTTTCTTTAAATCGCTTGAAGCGATAACATTCTTGACAGCAACGACGATAGTGTCACCAACACTTGCATAACGGCGACGTGTACCACCAAGTACGCGAATGCAAAGAGCCTCACGTGCACCGCTGTTGTCACATACTGTAAGTCTTGATTCTGCCTGTATCATAATTACTTAGCTTTTTCAATTATTGAAACTAATCTCCACCTCTTTGTCTTGGAGAGTGGACGTGTCTCCATAATGAGGACTGTATCACCTACATTTGCCTCATTCTTCTCATCATGTGCATGATACTTTTTAGTCTTCTGCACAAACTTACCATAGATTGGGTGCTTCTCCTTGAACTTGGATGCAATAACAATGGTTTTATCCATCTTGTTGCTTGTAACAACACCCTGTCTTGTCTTTCTTAAATTACGCATTTCCATCTGGACCATTATTATTTATTAAGTTCACGTAAGCGAATCTCTGTTTTCATACGTGCGATGTCACGACGAGCCGCTTTAATCTGTGATGGATTCTCGAGGGGAGACACTGTGTGGTTCAGCTTCATTGTCTCGAGAGCTGACTCGGCATTCTCCAACTTCTCTGTCAATTCCTTGACATCAAGTTCTTTTAATTCTTTAATCTTCATAGTTTAAGCGTTTTTGTCGTAATCACGACGTACAACAAATTTTGTTTTAACAGGCAATTTCTGTGCTCCAAGTCTAAGAGCCTCTTTTGCGATATCGAAAGGAACGCCTTCAATCTCGAAGAGGATACGTCCTGGTGTTACAGGAGCCACCCATCCTGCTGGGTCACCCTTACCTTTACCCATACGTACATCCGCAGGCTTTCTTGTGATTGGTTTATCAGGGAAAATACGAATCCACACCTGACCTTCACGGTTCATCTTACGGTTGATTGCCACACGGGCAGCCTCTATTTGTCTGCTATCTATCCACTTTGGTTCAAGGGTCTTAATACCGAAAGAACCGAAAGCAAGCTGTGTACCACGGTGGGCGTTGCCTTTATTGCCACGTCCATCTTGCGGTCTTCTATATTTTACTCTTTTTGGCTGTAACATAGTAGCTTCTTGTTTTAACGATTATTGTTTCTCTTACGGTTTCCACCACGACCTTCGCGACGACCTGCGCCAGGACGGTTGCCGCCAGCCTTCTCCTGAGAGAAGTTAGGTGCGAGATCACGTTTTCCGTAAACCTCACCACGGCAGATCCATACCTTAATACCGAGGAGTCCGACCTTTGTAAGAGCTTCTGTCTTACAGTAGTCGATATCTGCACGGAATGTATGCAGTGGTGTACGACCTTCTTTGAGCATTTCTGAACGTGCGATTTCTGCACCATTCAGACGACCAGAAATCTGAACCTTGATACCTTCTGCACCAGCGCGCATAGTATTCTGGATAGCCATCTTAATAGCGCGACGGTATGCTATCTTGCCTTCTACCTGGCGAGCGATAGAATTAGCAACGATATTAGCATCGAGGTCAGGTTTCTTTATTTCGAAGATATTGATTTGAATCTCCTTACCATAGAGCTTCTTCAATTCTTCCTTCAACTTATCTACATCCTGTCCACCTTTACCAATGACAATACCCGGACGGGCAGTGCAAATAGTGATAGTGACACGCTTCAAAGTGCGCTCGATGACAATGCGTGATACGCTGGCTTTTGCAAGACGCTCGTTGAGGTACTTACGTATTTTCTGATCCTCTACGAGATTCTCACCGAAGCTCTTACCACCGAACCAGTTTGAATCCCAGCCGCGGACAATGCCGAGGCGATTTGCTATTGGATTTACTTTCTGTCCCATACTACTTATTTTTCATCATTGGTTTTTGTGTCTACAAACAGCGTTACGTGATTTGAACGTTTACGGATGCGATATCCACGTCCCTGTGGTGCAGGACGCATACGCTTCATTGTTACGCCTTCGTCAACAAATATCTTTGAGATATACAACTCGCCATCTTCAGCTTTGCGGTCATTCTTGACCTCCCAGTTTGCGATAGCAGAGCGCAACAGTTTCTCAACATCAGCAGAAGCCTGCTTCTTAGAGAAACGGAGTACGCCAAGAGCTCTGTTTACCTCCATGCCACGAATCATGTCTACAACGTAGCGCATCTTGCGTGGAGATGAGGGCACACCAACGAGCTTGGCAAAGTATTGATTCTTTTTAGCCGCTTTAATAGCTTCAGCAGCGTTATGTTTTCTTGCTCCCATTTCGTTTTCTTTTTAATGGATTAGCCCGTCTTATTTCTTGTTACCGGCATGTCCGCCGAAACGACGTGTTGGAGCAAACTCGCCGAACTTGTGTCCGACCATGTTCTCCGTCACATAGACAGGAATGAATTTGTTACCGTTATGAACAGCTACTGTATGACCCACGAAATCAGGTGAGATTACAGAAGCTCTGGCCCATGTCTTTACGACACTCTTCTTACCGCTCTCATTCATAGCGAGAATTTTCTTCTCGAGAGAAACGTTGATATATGGACCCTTTTTAAGTGAACGACTCATAATTTCTTTTCTTTAATTTGTGGGTTTACTTCTTGTTAGCTCTTTCTATAATGTACTTATTGCTTTGCTTCTTGGGAGCACGAGTCTTGAGACCCTTAGCATATAAGCCCTTACGTGAACGTGGGTGTCCGCCTGACTGACGTCCTTCACCACCACCCATTGGGTGATCAACTGGGTTCATTACAACACCACGGTTGTGTGGACGACGACCGAGCCAGCGTGAGCGTCCTGCCTTACCTGACTGCTCAAGAGCATGGTCAGAGTTGCCAACAGCTCCTACTGTTGCCTTACAAGCAGAAAGCACCTTACGTGTTTCGCCTGAAGGGAGTTTAATTACACAGTAACTGCCTTCACGAGAAGTCAACTGGGCGAAATTACCTGCCGAACGTACGAGCAGAGCGCCCTGTCCAGGACGAAGCTCGATGTTGTGGATAACGGTACCTACTGGGATGCTTGCTAGAGGAAGGGCGTTACCTACCTCAGGAGCAGCCTCCGCACCAGACATCAATGTAGCACCTACCTGAAGTCCGTTAGGAGCAATAATGTAACGTTTTTCACCGTCAACATAGTACAACAGAGCGATACGAGCCGAACGGTTTGGATCATACTCTATTGACTTTACTACAGCTGGAACACCATCTTTCTCTCGTTTGAAGTCGATCATACGGAACTTCTTCTTGTGACCACCGCCTTTGTAACGGACAGTCATCTTACCAGTGTTGTTTCGACCACCGGTAGAACGCTTACCGTAAACGAGAGACTTCTCTGGCACGGATGCAGTAATATCCTCGAACGTGCCAATAACTTTGTGTCTTTGACCAGGTGTAACTGGTTTTAATTTACGTACTGCCATTTTCTAATATTATATATTGCTGTAAAAATCTATTTCCTCGCCCTCTTTAAGAGTAACGATTGCTTTCTTGAAGGCGTTCTTCTGACCACGGATAAGACCTGCCTTTGTATAGCGGCTTGAGCGCTTACCTGCATATCTCATAGTGTTAACGTCTTCTACTGTAACATTGTAGCGAGCCTCAACCTCCTGCTTAATCTGGATCTTGTTGGCCTCTGGCTTAACGATGAAGCCATAGCGGTTTGGCCGCTTTTCTGTAATCCTTGTCATCTTCTCAGTGACAATGGGCTTAATGATAAATGCCATAATCTGTTTCTCCTTTTTAAGTTTACTTGATTAAGACTTCTTCTATTTTCTTAACAGCGTTCTCGCAGAGTACGACTGTGTCAGCGTTCATCACCTTGTAGGCGTTGAGCATTGCTGCACCCATCACCTCTACCTTCTGCAGGTTGCGAGCTGAAAGATATACACTCTTATTCTCTTCAGGCATAAGGAAGAGTACCTTCTTACCATCAACGCCAAGGGCCTTCATGATGTTGAGGATTTCCTTAGTCTTTGGTGTCTGGATGTTGAAGTCTTCAACAACAACGATACCATTCTCCTGTACCTTGTATGAGAGAGCACTCTTACGAGCGAGCTGCTTTGTTTTTAAATTGAGCTTTGTGCGGTAATCGCGTGGGCGTGGGCCGAATACACGTGCACCACCAACGAGCACTGGTGAGTTGATATCACCACGACGTGCGCCGCCGCCACCTTTCTGACGACCGAGTTTGCGTGTTGAGCCAGACATTTCGCTGCGCTCTTTTGCCTTTGCTGTACCCTGACGCTGATTGCCGAGATACTGCTTTACATCGAGGTAGAGAACATGGTCGTTAGGCTCGATAGCGTAGATAGCATCGTTCAGAACCACCTTGCGGCCTGTCTCTTTGCCCTGTATGTCTAATACATTTACTTCCATGACCTTACTTCTTGATTAATACTGTTGAACCATTATATCCTGCAACAGAGCCCTTTACGATAACGAGGTTGCTCTCTGGGATAACTTTAATAACTCGCAGATTCTGCGTTGTAACACGCTCGTTGCCCATGTGTCCACCCATGCGCATGCCCTTGAACACCTTTGCTGGGTATGAGCAGGCACCGATAGAACCTGGCTTACGAAGGCGGTCATCCTGACCGTGTGTAGCCTGTCCTACGCCACCAAAACCGTGACGCTTTACAACACCCTGGAAACCTTTACCCTTTGAAGTGCCGACAACGTCAACGAAGTCGCCTTCAGAGAAGATTTCTGCTGTAATGGTGTCTCCGAGGTTTTTCTCCTCGTCGAATTTGAACTCGGCCAAGTGCTGTTTTGGTGTTGTGCCAGCCTTCTTGAAGGCTCCCATCATTGGTTTGGTTGCACGAGACTCTTTACGCTCGCCGAAACCAAGCTGATATGCAGCATAACCGTCTTTCTCAACGGTCTTTACCTGGGTTACGACACAAGGACCAGCTTCGATGACAGTGCACGGTGTGTTCTTACCGTCGGCACTGAAAACGGATGTCATTCCGATTTTTCTTCCAATTAATCCTGGCATTTCAATTTAAATTTTTAATTTATTCCTTGTTACGTTTAATAATTTACTACACCTTTATTTCTACTTCTACACCAGAAGGGAGGTCGAGCTTCATCAGAGCGTCAACTGTCTTTGTTGTTGAGCTGTAGATATCAATCAGACGCTTGTAGTCTGAAAGCTGGAACTGCTCACGAGCCTTCTTGTTAACGAAGGTAGAACGGTTTACTGTATAGATGCGCTTGTGTGTTGGAAGTGGAATTGGACCACTAACGATAGCGCCTGTTGCCTTAACGGCCTTTACAATCTTCTCAGCTGACTTATCAACCAATGTGTGGTCATAAGACTTCAGCTTGATACGGATTTTCTGACTCATAGTTTTTAATTTGTTTATTTATTGTTATTATTTAATTAGTAGTACCCGTAAAGAGTCATTTGCTCACGGGTACTCTTTAATTTATACCAAATCAGCGCGACCGCCGTTCTCTTCCAAGATTGTCTTGGCGATAGAGCTAGATACTGGCTCATGGTGGTCATATTCCATAGAAGAAGTAGCACGACCTGATGTAATGGTACGCAATGCTGTTACATATCCGAACATCTCAGCCAGTGGAACCATAGCCTTAACGACCTTAGCACCTGAGCGAGCATCTTCCATACCCTGTACCATACCACGACGCTTGTTGAGGTCGCCGATTACGTCACCCATGTTCTCTTCTGGTGTTACAACCTCTACCTTCATGATTGGCTCCATGAGGCAAGGACCTGCCTTAGGACATGCATTCTTGAAGGCGTTGCGAGCAGCGAGTTCGAATGACAACTGGTCAGAGTCAACTGGGTGGAAACTACCATCGATAAGTGTTACCTTCAGACCTGTTACAGGATATCCACCGAGGACACCGCTCTTGAGGCAATCTTCGAAGCCCTTCTGAACAGCAGGAATGAATTCCTTAGGCACATTACCACCCTTCACCTCATTGATGAACTGCAAATCGCCATCCTTATAGTCTTCATCCTTAGGACCGATGTTAACGATGATATCAGCGAACTTACCGCGACCACCAGACTGTTTCTTATAAACCTCGCGGAGATTAACTTCCTTGGTGATTGCTTCCTTGTAGTTAACCTGTGGCTTACCCTGGTTACATTCAACCTTGAACTCACGCTTCAGACGGTCGATGATGATATCGAGGTGCAACTCACCCATACCGCTGATAACGGTCTGACCGCTCTGCTCATCAGTACGAACTGTGAATGTTGGATCTTCTTCAGCAAGTTTTGCAAGACCATTGTCAAGTTTTGCAATATCAGCCTGAGACTTTGGCTCTACTGCGATAGAAATCACGGTATCAGGGAAGGTCATAGACTCCAATACAATCTGATGATCTTCATCACAGAGTGTATCACCTGTACGGATATCCTTGAAACCTACGCCAGAACCTATATCACCTGCAGCGATTTCGTCAACAGGATTCTGCTTGTTTGAGTGCATCTGGAAGAGGCGGCTGATACGCTCCTTCTTACCAGAACGTGGGTTATATACGTAAGAACCCGCCTCAATCTTACCTGAGTATACGCGGAAGAATACGAGACGTCCTACGTATGGGTCCGTAGCGATCTTGAATGCAAGAGCAGCTGTTGGAGCATCTTCTTTTGCCTCGAACTTAACTTCTACAGACTCGTCACCTGGCTCTGTTCCAATTACCTCTGGGTTATCCAGTGGAGAAGGAAGCAATGCGCAAACGTAGTCAAGCATTGTCTGCACGCCCTTGTTCTTGAATGAAGAACCACAAAGCATAGGCACACACTCCAAAGCAAGTGTTCCCTTACGGATAGCAGCGATAATCTCATCTTCTGTGATAGTAGAAGGATCGTCGAAATACTTCTCCATGAGAGCCTCGTCGAAGTTAGCTGCTGACTCGAGAAGCTTTTCACGCCATTCGTTGCACTCGTCAACGAGGTCAGCTGGAATCTCTTCTACGTCATAGTCAGCACCCATTGTCTCGTCATGCCAAAGGATAGCCTTCATCTTAACGAGGTCAACGAGTCCCTTGAAAGTCTCTTCTGCACCGATTGGAACGCAGAGAGGTACAGGATTTGCACCCAGTACATCCTTCATCTGCTGCACAACATCAAAGAAGTTTGCACCAGAACGGTCCATCTTGTTTACATATCCGATACGAGGTACTTCGTACTTATCAGCCTGGCGCCATACAGTCTCTGACTGAGGCTCTACGCCACCTACTGCACAATAAGTAGCAACTGCGCCATCGAGTACACGCAAAGAACGCTCTACCTCAGCGGTAAAGTCTACGTGTCCCGGAGTGTCGATAAGGTTAATCTTATACTGCTTGTCATTATACTTCCAGAAACATGTTGTAGCAGCAGAGGTAATAGTGATACCACGCTCCTGCTCCTGCTCCATCCAGTCCATTGTTGCAGCACCTTCGTGCACCTCACCAATCTTATGAGTCTTACCTGTATAGAAGAGAATACGCTCTGAAGTTGTTGTCTTACCGGCATCGATATGAGCCATGATACCGATGTTTCTTGTCAAATGAAGATCGTGTTTTGCCATTTCTGTAGAACTAATTTACATTATTAAATTAAAAACGGAAATGTGCAAAAGCACGGTTAGCCTCAGCCATGCGGTGCATATCTTCCTTACGCTTGAAGGCACCACCCTGGTTGTTATATGCATCCATAATCTCCGCTGCGAGTTTATCAGCCATACCCTTACCACCACGCTTACGAGCGAAAGAGATAAGATTCTTCATAGAGATAGATTCCCTGCGGTCAGGGCGAATTTCTGTTGGCACCTGGAATGTAGCACCACCAATACGGCGGCTCTTAACCTCCACGTGTGGAGTAACGTTATCCAAAGCCTGCTTCCATATATCAAGCGCAGACTTCTCTTCTTCCTTCATCTTTTCACCTACTGTGTTGATAGCTGCATAGAAGATCTCATAAGAGGTATTCTTCTTGCCATCATACATCAGATGGTTGACAAACTTTGACACTTTCTGGTCATTGTAAACGGGATCTGGTAGGATCACCCTCTTCTTTGGTTTTGCTTTTCTCATTTTTAGCTTTTAAAATTTCTTGGTTGTCTTACTTTGGCTTCAATGCCCTTCACGGGTCATTTACTCAACCTGATTTCTAATTTTAAGACCGTTTACTGTTTTTTTACTTCTTTGCAGCTTTTGGTCTCTTTGCTCCGTACTTAGAGCGACGCTGTGTACGTGATGCTACACCAGCTGTATCCAGTGTTCCACGTACGATGTGATAACGTACACCTGGCAAGTCTTTTACACGACCACCACGCACAAGCACGATAGAGTGCTCCTGCAGGTTGTGTCCTTCTCCAGGAATGTATGAGTTCACTTCTTTTGTGTTCGTCAGACGAACACGGGCTACCTTACGCATAGCCGAGTTAGGCTTCTTAGGGGTAGTTGTATACACACGCACGCACACCCCACGACGCTGTGGACATGAGTCCAAAGCTGGTGACTTGCTCTTGTCTACAAGTACCTTCCTGCCTTTTCTTACCAATTGTTGAATTGTAGGCATTTTTTTTAATTTTTTTGTTTATACTTATTTATATATTAATTATTACCGACAGCATAAGCGATGCTAACCGAGGAGCTTTTTTTCCAAGGTCGCACCGGCTAATTCACGGCTTACCTAGCGGTATATGTCGGGTAGAGGCCATAAATTTGCGGCTGCAAAGGTACAAATTATATATAACATGACAAAATAAAACACAACAATATTTCTCTCGGCAATACCAATTTTTAGTTTATTTAACGTCTGTATACATTTTTTATGTGTAATGTTTTGCTTTCTAAGCATTACTAAACAGAGTTTTAAAGGCATAACAATTTTGTTCCCAGCTTTGGGAAAATTATTTCTCCAGTTCGAGAGAAATTTTTTTCCATCGAAAAGAAAAAGAAATACAGGAAAAAGAAAGCACATTTCGCAAAAAGCAGTGAACAATTTTACACAAAACAGCAGCATTTGACATTTTAATAACAAAAAATTTATATTTTTTTTGCAGAATGATAAAAAATTATTACTTTTGCGACTGGATCTTTACATAAATAGCATGAAAGACTTCCTTAACATCCTACAATATAAGACTATCCGCAAGTTCTTCTCTTGGTATTTTTCCAAGAAGACACTCCCATATTGGTGTGTACTCATCATAGATTGTGCAATTATTGTGTTTGCAGGTCTATTGGCTTCATACTTTGAAGTTGGTGGCGATAAATTGGCAAGCAATTTCTGGCACTACCTACGCACCTGGATATTTACCCTCCCATTCTTCCTTATTGGAATGAGAGCAATGCATACCTACTCTGGCATCATACGCTATAGTAGCACCATTGACCTCGTGAGACAGGCTGTAGCTTTAACTATCGGCTTTATTCTAGTTCTCATTGTTAGAGAATTTATGCCAGAAGGCTCAATCATTGCGCATGCCACTCGCCTGACATTCTTCAAAATGTTCCTGCTGGCTGCTCTGGGACAGTGGGCACTGCGAATTCTTATAAAGTATCTTTATGAGGTAGTTCAGGTGACAAACCGACGCACTCGCGTTGTCATTTATGGTGTTCAGGAAGGTGGTATATCCATCGCACAGAGTATTCTGAAAAATCCTCATTCTAAATACGAAGTTGCTGGATTCATAAGCCCTGACGGCTCTTTGAAGAGTAAATACCTTATGGGAACAAAGGTTCGCCGAGCAGGTCCTCACATTATACAACATCTTCGCGATGCAAAAATTAACACCTTGATTGTCAGTCCAATCCAGGTTGATTATTTCCGTGAGCAGGAGGACCTGATAAACAAGCTCATCAAGGCACACATCAAGATTCTTATGATGAACTCTGCGGAAGAATGGGATCCAAAGAAACCTATCCTGCAAGAACAAATCAAGGATGTTGATGTAGAAGATCTTCTGCCTCGCGACAAGATAGAGATTGATATCAAGGCTATTGGTGAAATGCTTCAAGGGAAGAGCGTACTTATCACAGGAGCAGCAGGATCTATTGGTAGTGAGATGGTGCATCAGGTAGCAAAGTTCAAACCTTCACATCTCGTTCTTATTGATCAGGCAGAAACTCCTATGCACGACATTCGCCTCTATATGTCCAATAAGTATCCAGACATTCCATGCGAAACAATAGTGGGTTCAATATCTGCCCCTATACTCATGGAAAGCATTTTCTCACAATACAAGCCTGAATATGTCTTCCATGCAGCAGCATACAAACATGTGCCAATGATGGAGAACAATCCAGGTGTTGCTATTACCAATAACGTATATGGTACACGAGTGATAGCAGACCTCGCAGTAAAATATGGCACAAAGAAGTTTGTCATGATATCCACAGACAAGGCTGTTAATCCTACAAACGTAATGGGATGTAGCAAACGTATCTGCGAAATCTACTGCCAGGCTCTCAATGCACATCAGAATGGTACCCAATTCATTACAACCCGTTTTGGTAATGTCTTGGGGTCAAACGGCTCTGTGATACCACTTTTCCGTAAACAACTTCAGAATGGAGGTCCACTAACAGTAACCCACCCAGACATCATACGATACTTCATGCTCATACCAGAGGCCTGCCAACTCGTGCTTGAAGCAGGAACTATGGGAAAAGGTGGCGAGATATACATATTCGATATGGGTAAGCCAGTGCGCATAGCAGACCTTGCACAACGTATGATTGACCTTTCTGGTGCAAAGGATGTGGAAATAAAGTTCACAGGATTGCGCGATGGAGAAAAACTATACGAAGAACTACTTAATGATCAGGAGCAAACCATTCCGACAATACATCCAAAGATTAAGATAGCAAAGGTACGTGAATATCCATACGAGCAGGCTCTGGCCAACGAAGAATCTCTTTTCAAACTTGCACTTGAATATGACGATATGGCTATCGTGAAGAAGATGAAGGAAATAGTGCCGGAATACAAGAGCCAACATAGTAAGTACGAGGTCTTGGATTAGGCCTTGTACATTTTTATTTTGTTATCAATAAACACAAACAATTATGAAAAGACTCTGCACAATGATTGTTGCTTTACTTGGCTTCACAAGTATTGCAAGCGCAGGAGGTCTGATGACCAACACAAACTATCACATTGCTTTTGACCGTATGTTTGCACGTGGTGCAACAACAGAAATCGATGCCGCCTACTCTAACCCTGCAGGTCTCGCATGGGGCCACGAAGGATGGCAACTTTCTATTAACTTCCAAAAACCTTGGCAGAATCGAGATGTCGAGATTAATATTGACAACTTCCTTGCAAACCCTTTAGCTGGAAATCCTGGTGAGACTTTCCACAAGAAGTATAATGGCGAAGCTTCTGCCCCCATTGTACCTGCTCTGTTTGCCTCATACAAGAAAGATCGTTGGGCTGTATCTGCTATGATAGGCATTGTTGGTAGCGGTGGTTTCGTAGAATATGACGAAGGTGTTCCTATGTTCAACGTTCCTGTTACTGCAAAGATATATTCATCTCTCTTTCAAAAAATAGCAGCCACTCCCTATGCAGCCAAAGCTGATGCACTCGCTCGCGATTTCACCCTTGACTCTTCTATGAAGGGTAAACAATATATCTATGGCGGCCAGGTAAACTTCACCTATAAAATTCTGGATTTCCTCTCAGCTGCAGTAGGTTTCCGTGCTAATTATTATGATGGTTACTACAAGGGACACGTTACTGCACTGCCAGGTCAGAATATTGCTTCGATGGTGGGCACAAATCCTCTGATGGACCTCCAACTTAACTGCGTACAACGCGGATGGGGTTTTGCTCCGATTATCAGTATTGACTTCCACAAAAACAAATGGACAGTTGCTATGCGTTATGAGTTCCGCACAAAAATAAATACTGACAACGACACCCGCCTTCTTACCATAGGTATAACAGGTGCAAGCGGATATAACGTTACCGATGTAAAAGCGATGGCGGAACAATTTGGTAATGCTGCCGTCATAACGGCTCTTTCAGACCCTAATCAACTTGGCGATATGGCCGGAAAGGTTGCGGACTATCTGCCTAATGAAAAGACGCGCTATGACATGCCTTCTCTCTTCGTTGCAGCAGTAGGCTACGAATTCACCCCACGTCTTCGTGCTGCTATAGAGTTCCATTTCTTCGATGACAAGAATGCCAAGATGGGTGGCAAGCGTCAGGAGAAACTTTCTCACGGCACATACGAGGTTCTTGCAGGAGTAGAGTATGACATCAATAAGAAGTTTACTATCAGCTGTGGCGGCCAGCGTACTGACTATGGACTTACTGATGACTATCAGCAGAACACCTCTTTCGCTTGCGACAGTTGGTCATTAGGCTTGGGTGGTGCTTGGAACATCAACGAGAAGATGCGACTTAATGCAAGCTATTTCTGCTCTCTCTACAGCGACTACAAGAAGCATCTCAACAACGCTTACGGCACTCCTTATACTGCTGACAAGACATATAGCCGTACTAATCATGTAATTGGTGTCGGATTAGATTATAAGTTCTAAAGACCTTTCTCCTTATTTATATACATAAGGAATACAGAAATTGCCCAACCTTTTGGCTGGGCAATTTCCTTTTTATGCGCTAAACTTCGATAGCGGAGCGTTACTAATTCCTTTTACTCTACTGTCCAAATATCATTTATCTCCAGCAGTTCTGCGAAGTTGTGATATTTCTTAGCAGCCTTAACCTCTTCTATCTGGGCAGCTACTGAGTCGTCGTATGTAGGAGCATCAACGTCTCTGATAACGCCTAATGCTACAGGCATTCCGTCGCCATTACCCATGAGGGCAAGCTTCAGTTGCAAGGTATTATCTTCACAATGAGCATCGTGAACGAGGACGTCATCTATTGTCCATACTCCCCCACCCGGCTTCTCATCGCCAAGCTTTACCTTCTTCACGCCAAAGCCTTCCTGAACGAGGCCGTATTCATTCTCTGCTCCGAAAACGAGAGGCTTACCATGTTCTACGTAGATAGCATTCTCTGCACGACCAGCCTTGTTATATACAGCAGCATGTGTACCATCATTGAAGATGACACAGTTCTGCAACACCTCTGTTACGCTGGCACCCTTGTGTGCATTAGCAGCCTTCAGGACCTCAACAGTATGAGCACCATCTGTTGCCACAGTACGGGCGAAGAAGTGTCCGCGAGCGCCAAAGCAAAGCTCTGCTGGGCGGAAAGGATCTTCTACTGTACCATAAGGACTTGACTTAGAGACAAATCCACGTGGTGATGTAGGAGAATACTGACCCTTCGTAAGACCATAGATACGGTTGTTCAGAAGAATCATATTAAGATTGATATTACGTCTGTTGGCATGAATGAAGTGGTTACCGCCAATAGCGAGTCCGTCACCATCTCCTGATATCTGCCATACTGTAAGGTCAGGATTAGCTATTTTGCATCCTGTAGCAATAGCAGCGGCACGTCCATGAATAGTATTCATTCCGTATGTTGCCATATAGTGTGGCAAACGGGAAGAACAGCCTATACCAGAGATTACGGCAGTATTCCAAGGAGCGACGCCAATCTCTGCGCAAGCCTTATGAAGGGATGCGAGGAAAAAGTGGTCACCACATCCAGGACACCAGCGTGGCTGACCTTTCTTATAATCTTGAGCTGTGAATTCCATATCTTGTTCCTTTCTTTTTACTTTATTAATGCATTAAATGCCTCAACCAATTCGTTTACTACGAAAGGCTGTCCCTTAACCTGATTGAACTGTGCTGGTACGAATCCATCGACCTTCATACGCAGGTATGCTGCCAGCTGTCCCATATTCTGCTCTGCCACAACTACCTTCTTGTACTTCTTGAGCACCTCAGCAGTATTCTTTGGCAGAGGGTTGATATAGCGGAACTGAGCGAGGGCAACCTTCTTTCCCTGCTTGCGCATCTCGTCCATAGCAGCATGCAGATGTCCGTATGTAGAGCCGAAGCCTACAATCAGCAGGTCAGCATCGTCTGCATCACCCACTACCTGAAGGTCTGGCACTTCGATATTGTCAATCTTAGCCTGACGCTTACGAGTCATCAGGTCATGATTCTCTGGAGCGGTAGAGATAGCACCAGTCTTGTCGTCTTTCTCCAATCCACCGAGGATATGCTGGAATCCCTCACGTCCAGGAACAGCCCAGTAACGGGTTCCGTTCTCAGCTCTCATGTAAGGAGTCCAAGTACCCTTCAACTCTTCTGGTACATAAGGAGGATTAATAGGAGCCATCTTGTCAAGATCAGGCAGTTTGAATGCTCCAGAACCGTTTGCTATAAATGCATCCGTCAGGAGAACGACAGGAGTCATGTGCTCCAAAGCCATCTTTGCTGCATCATATGCTGCATCAAAGCAGTCAACTGGTGAGAGGGCAGCAATAACAGGCATTGGTGACTCACCATTTCTTCCGAAGAGAACCTGCAGGAGATCTGTCTGCTCAGACTTTGTTGGAAGTCCTGTTGCAGGACCACCACGCTGTACATCGAGAACAACGAGTGGCAACTCCATGATAACAGCAAGGTTCATAGCCTCAGACTTCAGGCAGATACCAGGGCCGGAAGTACTTGTAACAGCCAGAGCGCCACCAAATGCAGCACCTAACGAGCTTGCACAACCAGCTATCTCATCCTCACACTGAACAGTTGTAACACCAAGACTCTTATGCTTTGAGAGTTCGTGAAGCACATCTGTAGCAGGAGTGATAGGATAAGAACCAAGATACAGCTTCAAGCCAGCCTTCTCAGCTGCTGCGATGAATCCATAAGCTGTAGCCTTGTTACCTGTTATGTCCATATAGCGTCCAGGCACCTTGTGCTTAGATTCTATGCGATATACATTGGCAGCAGACGAATGTGTATTGTGACCATAGTCATAACCTACCTGTATCACCTTGATGTTAGCCTCAGCAATAGCAGGCTTCTTAGCAAACTTCTCACGCAGGAAATTAGCAACAAGATTGAGGTCGCGGCTGAAGAGCCAGCAAACAAGACCCAATGCAAACATATTCCTACACTTCAGCATAGCCTTGTTGTCCATACCTGAGTCAGCAAGAGCATCTTTCACCATTGTTGTGATAGGACAAGCGATGACACGATCTGGATCTATGCCCATCTCACCGAGATAGTCAGTGGTCTTAAACTGTGCCTTATCAAGGTCTGTCTGACCGAAGGAGTCAGTATCAATGATGATAGTTGCTCCAGGCTTTGCATATCTGTACTGTGTCTTCAAGGCTGCAGCATTCATTGCTACCAGCACATCGCATTGGTCACCAGGAGTATAAACCACATCAGCACCAATATGCACCTGGAATCCTGACACACCAGTCAGCGAACCTTGCGGAGCGCGGATGTCTGCAGGATAATCAGGAAAAGTAGAGATGCTGTTACCTACTGTGGCTGATACTGTTGAGAAGATGTTTCCGGCCAGCTGCATGCCATCGCCAGAATCACCTGAGAATCGAACAACGACGTTGTCGAGTTCTTTGAATTCTAATGTTTCTGCCATAATTTTTGTTTTCCTTATCTTTTTATCTTAATCTTTAATGGATTCTTAATCTGCTGAATAAATGCTTCAAGGTAACTCTGCCATTTGCTGAAATCCACGATTCCATCGCCATCATAGCGTGTCCAAGCCGAGCCAAAGTAGTATGTCGATGCATTTGGCGCTATGAGCAGATGCCCCTGTTCTTTCTCTGTCTTTCCCTCTGGTGCAACACATGCAACCATGATTCCGTCCTTGTCTTCATAGGCAATATAGCCTTTGCCCTCAGCACTTTTGTTGTCTGCATTATGCATCACAATGCCTGCCACAAAAGGTCTTTTTGCCTTTACTACCGACTTCACCATATTGCTATGAGCATCAATCGAGAGTATTCGTACTTCATTGGGATATGTCAGGCGGACAGTCAGGCGCAATGGGCCGTTATCCAATACTTCCGCCGTCTTGAAAGAGCCCTGAAACTCCAACTTTCCGTCAGCATCCTTGTATGCTATAGCTCCGCCACCAAGGGTTTTACCTACATCATATTGATCCATTCCCTCACCATGATCTACATGATATGAGAAGACCTCATTGTACATCTTGTCAGCCAAGTCTCTGCGGCCAAGTTTTGTCAGCTTCGAACGCATAGAATGCACCTCATTGTCGCATTGCAGCTTGTAGAGTTTCTCGAGATAGAGGTTGCTGATGCGCTTGCTGAAGATGTCATAGCCATACACCCCAGGCGATATGCCACCCTGTCGTTCTCGAAGGAGAAGTCGCCGTCTCGCTCAGGGAAGCTTCTGCCAAACACTTCTTGAGGGAATTTCTTGGCATTCTCACTCTCTTTTACATAGAACTTCGCCCTTGCCTTAGCCTTCATTGCCGGGCAAGGGAATATGAGTTTGCCATCATATGTAACTTGAGACGGGAGAGTGTCACCCTTCTCGTCTGTCACAACACATTGCTTGCCACCATTCGGCATACTTACCTCCACCATCTCAGGAGCCGTACGCTCCGTCCCCATAGGGTTCGTGACGGTAATAACTAACGATATCAGCAAAGCACTCAAAGCACTCATGACGACAATTTTCTATGCTCTATATTATTAATAATGTGTAAATCGCGTGCAAAGTTACAATTAAAAGAGCAAAACACCAAATGAAAATGGAATTTTCTTTATTTTCATTTGCATTTTCTACCCAAGTGAGCAAAATATCAAAGCTAACGAGAAAATGTGACGGTTCCAATATGATTGCCTATCATCATGGGTACATAATCAGTAGTAGAATACCAGCGTGGTTTATCTGGCATATCGTCATACAGGTACTTGCCATTGATTTTCAGACCTTGAAATGATACACTCCTGACTGTGCGCAACTCGTCATAACCATTGATAACGGAAAGTCCCGTACAGGCACCTTTATAGCTGATGTTTCTGAATATGACGTTCTCTATGCCACGTCCTGGTGCCGTACAATATTTTTTATTGTACCCTACTTTCACTTGTAGCAGGCTACCTTGCAAGATATTCTCAACACGGATGTTATTGAAAGTGATGTTGCGAACCAGATTGTTATCACCACAATTGATTGCCATACAACCCTGATAATCTATTTGCGGTTCGGCCTGACAAAGAATGTCTATGTTCTCATATACCAGATTCTCTATAGTGTCTCCTACTGCCGAATTACCATGTAAACCGATAAAAATGGGATGTGCGACATCAGCCCACAATGTTGAATTCTTCATATGCACATTAAGGGCCGAACCTGAGAACCCTTTTCGTGTAGCATACGCAGTGGTGCAATCATCGCTATTACGACAGAACACACGATCATAAAGAATATTACTGCTGGCAAAGACATTCAGGCCGTCACCCCATGCAGGATGGGAGATGCTGCGTGTATCACGAATTACGACACCGTCGGAACCGCCTACAGGACACGTATTGAGAATCAGCCCGTCGATAAGGACATTTTTTGAACGGTATATGTGGCAGCCCTCGTAGCCACTTACAGGACGAGCAATGCCTCTTCCTAATATGCTCACATTTTCAGCATCTTCTATGGCAAAGGTTCCTGTAAAGTAGCTGCCACCTGCCAGATACACGGTAGTATTGGAGCCAATATGAATAGTGTCTTGAGAGTACAGTTCTGGTTCATAGCTTATGAAACGGCGGCCTTCTCTCTTTGCCTTTTTCTTTGCCTCTGCCAGCGGAATTGGTGGCTTGGCAGTAAACAGAAGCAGGTTGGAAGATATGTCACCGTCAAATTCCACACTCAAATTCTCTGGCTGGAACAACAGAAACTGTACAGTGGAATCGTTCTGTACATTAGCTATCACGCCTTTATAGTCTGGACGAATATGAACAGTCTGGAACTTTTTTCTCTTTGTGACAACACGTACAAAGACATCGCCCATAAAGTCAAAAAAGGCGTATGAAATTTCATTGATGGCATGACGGTTGTTGCCGATGGGGGCATTTACTTTTGCCATATAGGTGTCTATCCGTGTCCACTCCTCACTTTCACGTGATCTGACATAGACATCATAATCTTGCTTCAATGGCGCTCCAGAAGGAGCTGCATAGGTATAGACCTGATGCAGCTCTTTATATTCTTTTATCTTTGGTTTCTCACCTTTTACGATGCGTTCGGTATATGGCATAGACAACCCCATACGCCCTACATAATGGTTGTAGGGCAAATAATATATATCCCACAGTTTACCCCGATTCATCTGCCCCGGTTCGTCCCAATAGCAGTATAGCCCCGTGCAGTCCTGCCAAGTCTCGAAAGGTACGTCGTAGCCAAGGTTATACTTGGCAGTATATTCAAAGCCTTTTAACAACCTGTTATCCAATGCTCCCCAAAGGTCATCGCCCTGACTCCATGCCATCTCGCACGTCTCTGCCAGAGCCTGCAGTCCCAATTGCACATGGGCTTGGTCACGACCTGTTTCCTGACACTGTCCGCTCTCACCGATGTATCTGGGTAGCGAACCATTGTCAAAAGCATGCAGGAAGTAGTCTGTCGCAGAACGATATAGCACGCTGTCTTGCAGGAATATGGCGCAGGCTATGCGGCAGCGGTTGACAACAGCACCCCAGTTGCCGTTGGCATACGGGCTGTCTGCCTCGAACTGCTCAATGACGGGCAGGATGGCACGCTGCAACATATTTCTCCACTCCACCCTCTGATGACTTCTGAGCAGCATCATCGCTTGCACCATGTCACAGCATTGTATCAGGCAGAGGGGCGCATCGTGTCCCTCTAAGCTTTGCAACTTGCTTGCATACGCATTGATAATATGGAGGGCTTGGGTACTGTCACCTCTCTGAGCAAGTTCGAGTGCCATGTGCATATCATCCTCGCATCCTTTCTTTGTATAGGCATATTTCCCGTCACGGGCTATCACCTCGTATGGTCCAGCCATCTGGTAATGAGTCTGTGCCAATACACTCAGCTGCATGGCAAGGAAGAAGAAAAGTCCTGCTATGATTTTCATTTTTCTGCAAACGTAGTGAACGAGTGAGGGGGCAGCTGCGCGTTCAGGAACTTGCGTCCCACGGCGATGCTCTGGGAGACGGCATCGTCCGTCAGGTTACCGACAATGATGACGCGCTTGCCGCCTGGTCTGACGAAGGCGATGACAGGCAGTCCCTGACTCTCGTCCTTCGAACGATAGAACACCATGCGGCTGCCTGGCTCTACGAAGTGGGAGAAATGCTTTACGGCGTAGTACTCGGCGGTGTAGCGGTGCTGCCGCGTCTTCGAGTCAACCTGTATCAGCGCGTTCTGTCGCCATCCCCAAGGGCTCTGACCGTTGTCGCAGAGAATGAAGTTCCAGATGAAATATTCATCACAACCTCGCCCTATATAGTCGGCAAGCAGATGGAAGGTATGTTCTCCTGCACGCCAGTCCATAGAACCGTTTCCACACTCGCTCTCGCTTGATATAAGGTGTAGGTCTGGATAGCGTTGACGAATGGCATCGATGTTGTCGCGCCCTTCCCACTGCAGACCTATGCCGCTTACCTTGTCTTTCACTCCATCTACAGTACGCTCGACACAGTCAAGACGGTTGGTATTGAACGTGCCGATATACAGTTTCACCTCAGGATGTTTCTGCGCCAACAGGGGTGCCAGATAGTCACGGTTGAAGCGTATGGCACCTTCAGGAGTCCAGGCGCAACCAGGATAAGGTGTGTAGCTGTATGCCTCGTTCTGGTACATCACCATATCAATGGGCACGCCTTCCTCACGATATAGCTCTATGAAGCGGCAGAACATATTAGCATAGGCACGCAGATAGCGTGGCTCCTGAATCATATAGTCCTGACAAGCAAGCCGTCTGGGGAACTGTCCTTTTCGCTCGCCAAGGAACTGCATCTCGTTGGCATCCACCTCTCCCCCTTCAAAGAGCAGATAGTCCTTCTCTTTTGGCTGCTGGTTGTAGCGACTTGACAGCACAGGATAGTCTTGGTTGATTTTCATCCATGCCGGCGGACTCCATGGTGACACCCAGAAACTCATATTCGGTTGCCAGCGTTGTGCCATCTTTATGAGTTGTATGACATTCTGCTTGTCATGCTCAATGTTGAAGTAGCGCAATGAGAAATCACCTGCTACCGTGTCGCAAGAATACCAAGCACGGCTGTAGTCGTTGGCATTCATCGTCAGCCTGCCGCGAGTGAAGCGGAGGTCACCGTCGGGTGCAAAGAGTCGTTGCATGACTTGCTGCTGCGCCTCGTCACTGAGCAGTCGCAGTGCATCGAGGTCTAACTCGTTGAAACAGGTACCCCAGGCGCGGAATACGTGCCCCTGTCCCTGACCATCTATAGCGACAGTTTGCCGAGATGCAGGCTTGGCGGACAATTTTGTCTTGCCTTCCTTCCATGCTTCCTGACTTGTCGTTGAGTAGTGTAGGAAAACCTGGGCTGCTCCCTCAAGGGAGACAGCCAGACTGATGACTATGCATAATGCTACCTTCTTTTTCATCTTACATATTTTTTGCCGTTCATGATATAGATACCCTTTTGCGGAGCGGAGTATATGCGGCGTCCCTGCAGGTCATAGAGCAAGCCCTTGGCTGGCTGGCGGCTTTCTGTTGTCTCGCTGATGCCGGTAGCGGATGTACCCTTGTATGTCAGCGTGAAGTTGTCCCATACAAGCCACGTATTGGATGATGGCTCCTGGATGCCGACTGTGAGCATTCCACCTGTCACTTCTATATCTACCGACAATAATCCGTATGAGGCATTTGCCGCCATCATATCACGCTGGGCATCGAAGTTGCTTCCTGCACAACTCTGTGAGACAACGGCTTTTTCCGTAATGCCTCCTGACGTTGCGAAGAGATAACCGGTATTGCTGCCCTCACCATTTGCCATCTGACAGGTAACCGTATAGCGTCCGTCAAGCAAACCGACGATAGTCTGGGACAGTTTAAAGTTGGTACTATGCCATACCTCCACGGCACCATTGTATCTTTGATTGCCCCATGTTCCAGTCATTGTCCATCCGAAGCCATTGCCGATAAACTGCGGATTCACCAGCAATGCCGTAACATCTTTCTCTACATCCTTCGTGATGAAGTCTGAATGGAAGGTTTTCTTGTTTATGGCAAATATCTGCAGGCGGCTGATGTCGTCACCGGTCTTGTTAAGGGCTATCTCCTCGCCGTTGCGATAGCCGTTGGCAGGAGTCCATAGTCCCAGCCAGTTGCCAGTGTATTTGCCGTTCTCTACCGTCCATGCTCCGTCAGTATAGTTCATTAACAGACGCGTCCACTCACAAGCGAGAGGTTGGTCGTGGGTACGCAGTTGGTATGGCTTGTCCCACTCTGTCTGCAACAGCAGTCCGTCATATTCCATATTGCGGAGACAGAAAGCGTCACCATAGGGCTCTATGGTAAACACCTCCGAGAGGTCGCTCAGCGGTTCTGTCGGTGTCTGGAAGAAGAGAGCCTTGTTGCCGTTCAGCGGTGCATCATGCAGACCTATGAGCAGGTCTGCCTGGTCGCTCGCCAGCACGAAGTAGTTATCGGCTGCCAGCGTGGTCAGTTCTTCGGCAGAGGTTACAAGTTTGTACCCGCGCTCCGAAGTCAGCATGTCGTAATAGCCGTACCCCGTAGCCTTTACATTGACGTTATAGGTATATTCCACGCCTTGATAAGTGGCTGTTATCACGGTATTTTCCTCTACGTTTATGGTATAGGCAGCACCCTTGAAACCGCCTGTCCACACGATGTTTTCTGGATTTGAGGTGGCAGGAATGATGAGTTTCAGCGTCACGCCTGTGCCTGCCAAAACCTCAACTTCATTTGTTTCGCTCTCCCTGCCTCCCACAGTAATATGCTGAAGGGCATCTACCACATTCAGGTGGAAGCGGCTTTCGCTCACAGCCCCGCTCTGGTTGGCATACTGGCAGGTGTATGTGCGGCTGGTTGTGACAGACGGTACGGTTACGGCATTTGCCGTCTGTCCGTTGTCCCAGAGGTAGTCGTCTGTCCATCCTGTCGTTGCTCCGGCATAGAGGGTCACATCGCTGCCTGCCAATATTGTTTGGACGGTATCTTGATAGACGGTGCCGTCAATGGTAATCTCGTTAGTCATTATGTCTGGCTGTGCATCACCGCTGACAGCGATAGCGAATGCCTGCTGACTCGTGGTGCCGTTCTGGGCGGTGTAGGTAACGCGGTAGATGTAGCTGCGGTCTGCCTTCACGGTAATCTGACGGGTAGTCTCGCCTGTGCTCCACTTCCACTGTCCGCTGTCCGTCGCTCCCCCTGGCAACTGCGGAATGAGTGTTATGTCGGCACCGTCGGCAGGTATTCCTTTTGAGGGGCATACCTCGTACTTATATTTCAGTCCTCCCAAGTTTGTTTGATTCTTGTATGTCACACCTTTATATATAATGTCTCCTGACAATGGCGTAATGGCTTGCTCCGCAGCAATGGCGGGTCGCCAGCTGGTAAGGGTCGAGAAACCCACATGGTCAAATCCTCCTGAGTTCTGGCTGTAGTTGCCGCCACCACCGTCAGGACATACGGCGGCACTTGCCTTCTCGGCATATTGCAGTTTAACACCGCGCAATCCCTCGTAGTAGCCGATGGCGCGGTCCCAGTATGGACGATATTCTCCCTTTCCACCTTCATTGGGGGCTGTCTGTAGCCAACCTGCACCCAGATAGCCGCGACAGTCGGAATAGTTGTAATTCTTCCAAGGCAATGACAAAGCTTCCACACCACCGAAGTTGAGTGCTGCCACATGCTCCAGTCCTGCCGCTATCCTGTCATCCATATAGGCATAGAGGTCATCGCCCTGGGTGAGACCAACTTGGCAGATGTCGAGTGCCAGTCCTAATGCCATGAGTGCATGTCCCTGGTCGCGTCCGCTTTCCTGCATCTGTCCGAGATACCCGAAGGGTCCGCGTTCGTCAGGAATCACTATGGGTACCAAGTTGCCAATGAACTCGTTACAGCCGTCATCTACAATCTGGCTGAGCTGGCTACGGTCGGGCTCGAAAGTGCCCTGATGGTCGTATTTATAGAACGAAACTCCCTGATTATACATGTGGACATCATCGCACAGTATGCCGATAGACATGACGCAGAGCGCATTACACAGCCCCCAGTTTGACCAGTAGTGCCCCGGGCGTTCGCCCATATTGGGATAGCGCCAGTTCATCCATGTGTCGTGGCGACGGCGCAGGAAGTCTATTGCCGGATTATAGAATACGCGGACAATCCAACGACGGAAGGCATCGAAGTCCTCGCGGCTCCAACCGTCATAGTCACGCATCAGCTCTGCGGCATTTGCCCACTCGTAGCCATAGATGCCTGCAGCAAGCGAGACGTTGGTGTCACCGCCCAAGCCGTTACACTCACGAACCCATTGCATCATGATACGAACGGCGGCATCGGCATTGTCTCTCGTGCCTCCTATCTTCCAGCGCAGGGCATTCTGATATGCCATTGCAGCACCTCGTGCACAATTCATGTAGTTTTGACCCGAGCCACCGCCTCTGACGACTGTCGGCGTAGGCCATGTGGCAATACTTGAACTTGAATACTCGTTGGCACAGAGAATATCCCATGCTTTTTTGATACGCTCGTTACCATCTGCCAGCAACTGCTTGGCACGGTCTATATCTTCCTGTGAAACAATACCGCCTGGATGTTTGAAGCCATGATTTTCGGTCACTTCAAACACTTGTTTGGGCTGGTAACCGCTGGTAGCCTCTGCTTTCGACAGTAACTGCGTCAGGGTAGATACATATTTGTCTATTAAATATTGTGAGGCACGGGAAGCGGTTATCTCTTTCTCCGCTATCGTTATAGCGTCTTTCAACTCCGCAACTGCATTGGGGGCGTATGCTGACACGTCACCGTTTACAAAGGTTTTACATTCTTCAACCTTAGCCTGCAATCCTGTAAAATCACCGGGAGTTCCGTAATTCAACTCTCTTTCTATGTCAGCAGCAACTGCCGCCAAGTCTCCCAACTGCTCGTCGCTGACAGCATTGTCATATATTCTGATGTCTGCTACTAAGGCAGGTCTCAGGTAACTGTCACCGCTAAATGGAGAACGACCTATCCAGCAGTTTGCAGGCGCCTCCGTGAAAATCTCACTGATTGTCGGCATGCTGGCATTGGCTCCGATTTTTTTACCGTCCACGAACAACTCTCCCAACTTGCCTGTCTGCCTGTAGAGCACATGCATCCAACGACCCTTGGGCGAAGCATAGCCAGCCTCTATGCCGCTCTCCGAACCATAACCGGCAGATGAGGATGCCACACGCTGGGCATTCAGACGGTAATATATATATTGACCTTCCGTCTGCGTGCATAGCCATTTGTCTGCAAATAGCCAAAGGAAATGTCCATTGCCTGATAATGATGCTTCGTCATCTACACGATAGCATGCTGATATGGTGAAATCATTCATTTGCTTTAAGACAGCACCTGTGGCATCGGTTAAAAGCATATAGCCGAAACTATTGGTCATTTTCAGCATACCGTACTTACCGACATTATCAACCGTAGCAGAGCCTACCAACTGCCCCTTGATACCGCTGACAACATCTGTCACATAGTTTCCTTCAACCTGACTGAAGTCGAAATGCACCTTCAGATGTTCATCCTGCGCCCATGTTCTGCTGACGAACGCGAGCAACATCATTGTCACAAAAAAGAGTTTTTTCATCATTGTTGTTTTCTTTAGTTATTTGGCGTTTTGATTTTCCGATGCAAAAGTAAATGTATTTATTCTTCTATTACTGCACCTGTTGTCTAAAAATGCAAAAAAATATCGTCTAAATCGACATTTAGACAATTCTTGTACCTGTTTTGAGATAATTTTTGCACTTGTCGGATTTATTTCTCACAAAAAAACACTATCTTTGCAAGCGGTTAGTATAAGTATTTTATGAGAAAGAAATCACTATTGTGCATACTGCTCTTGCTGCTGTCCGCAACGGCTTTGGCTACACATCGACACTGGATGGTAGCCAACGGTTTACCAACAGGCGAAGTACAACAAATCATAGAGCTTCCAAACAGACAGATGCTCATTAATTGTGAAGGTGTCTTCTGCCTGTCAAACGGTGCCGGCTTCGATGTCATAGCCTGCGACTATGGCAGAACCTTCCAAATGCAGAATTATGCCAAAGGGTACAGCCACATGTGGCAAGGCGATTCGCTGCTATGGCTGCATGATTTCTACCGCGTATATCTTTTCGACACCCGCTCCCGCACCTTCCGCTACGATATAGAACCGCGTCTGACCGACAACACCTTGAAACAGTTTGCCAAAGGCAAGCTTCTCCCCAATAATGCCTCGAATACCTGGCATAGGAAGTGCATAGACTCTCTCGGGCTGTCAAAAACCTACACCGCTTTGGCACAGGACCGTCAAGGCGGCATGTGGATAGGCACTCGCAACAATGGCATCGTATATATCTCTCCACGCCATGCCAAAGCAGAGGAGCTGTTTGGCGACAATCCCCTCATAGGCATAGCTCGCAGCATGAAAGACCAAGAGGGACGCATCTGGCGATGCAAAGCCAACGGAGTGGAGTGTGAAGAAAGAGGAACTTTTACCTTATATAATAAAAGCAATGTAAAGGGGCTGCCCCATAATCGCACTACCTTCATCCAGCAACTGGGCAAAGGACGATACCTCTTGTGCGACTCTCTCTCAACATTGGGTTACTTCTATCCCGCACAATCTGCATTCACGCCGCTGAATACGAAACTGCCGACACTCAACAAATACCGCCATTTCGTAGGAGCCTGCCCCATTGACGGACGCTGGACGATAGTATATGCCCAGAACGGCATCCTTATGCTCGACACTCAGGCTGACACCATTGCAGCGTTTCCGCCTGCCGCTGAGATAGAACGCTATGCTACGAAATACAACTGCATGATGCGTGACAACGAGGGAGGTTTGTGGATAGGAACGCAGAACGGGCTTTTTCAAGTGGAGCTTGCAACGTGGAAAGCCCAACGTATCGAGGGAATACGCAACAACTGCATTCGCAGCCTTGCTCTCGACATAAAAGGCAGAGTGTGGGCTGGTACCTCATGTGGCATATCGCGCATCACTCCTTCCGTCGTAAACCTGGGAAATGAAGACGGCATACCTGCCACCAACATGATGGAACGCGCCGCCTGCCTTACAGAAGACGGACAGCTGGTATTCGTATCTGGAGGCTCGCAGGCTGTCATGTTTCAGCCTGACTCGATAATTGCCGACACAAAGCCTCTGCCAGTAGTGATAACAGCTTTTCGTGTGAATGACCATGATACTGTCATGGAGGATATAAGGCTTGCACATGACCAGAATTATCTCACTATCCAGTTCTCTGCCCTTGATTATGCCGCTCCTTCGCATACCCGCTACCGCTACAGGCTCTTCCCCTTGGAGCAGGAATGGAACATCGTAAACGATGGAAGCGGGAAAGGCTCTGCACACTATATGGCACTACAGCCTGGCAACTACCGCTTTGAGGTACAAGCTTCCTCCCCGGACGGGAAATGGGGCGAGACAAACATTATGGAAATAGAAATCCTGCCGCCTCTATGGCTCACATGGTGGGCAAAGACATTCTATGTTCTACTGACCCTCTGTGTCATTGCCGTTCTCATTCACCTATACCTGAAGAAACGCAAGCAGCAGATGGAGCGCATCAATGAAGAGCGAATAAACCGACTCTTTGAACTGCGTGACGAAGCCCGGCATAAGTTCGCCCAGTCCGTAAACATCGTACCAAAAGAGATTTCCACCAACAAAGAAGAGGAGATATTGGTAGAAAAACTCCTCAAGGCGATCGGAGAGAACATGGACAACATCGACTATACCGTTGACCAGATGGCAAGCGACATCGCCATGAGCCGCGCCAACCTATACAAGAAGACCCAGCAGATGCTTGGCATCACGCCAAACGAATTTCTGCGCAACGTGCGCCTGAAACATGCCGCTTCCCTCCTGGAGCAGACCGACATGCCTGTCAACCAGGTTTCCTTGACAGTAGGGTTCCAGACAGCAAGGTATTTCAGCCAATGCTTCCGCCAGATGTTTGGCGTAACACCAACAGAATACCGCAACGGAGAGGTCAACCAAACGATAAACTGATTTGGCACTACTGAGAATTTTTTTTTATAACGCAAATTCCCATAAGTCTCGACAAACTTTTGTTTGCCTCCCGAGGAAAAATAATTTACCCCTAGGGATATCTTATGTTCAAGGGCCTAAAACACCTGTCCAAGGGCTGTAAACTACTGTCCAAAGGCCTGAAACATATGTTCAAGGCCCTTGGATAGAAAATATCCTTAGGGGAAAATAAAAATCTATCTCGTACAAAACTTTTTTCTTCCCCCAAAAACAAATATTTTTTCTTCGAAAAACATGTTTTTATACCAAATAAATGCACTTTGTTATATTCTGAAAACTTAATGATATAAAAGAGAACAGTAGTTTTGAAAAAACTTACTACCTTTGCAGCCGCAAAACTAAAACAAAAACAATTCATGAAAAGATTTTATGTATGCCTTGCGACTTGCCTCTTTGCCACATTGTCCTGGGCACAGGAAGTGACAACTTTGCCCACATTGCATGTTGAGGGCAAATGGCTTGTTGATCAACAAGGCAACCATGTAGTGCTGCATGGTGTGATGGATACTCCGAATATGTATTTCAACGGCTGGCGTTGGGGTAGCCCTTGGGACGGAAGTGGCACTAATTACGACTCATCTGGTGCCACAAAGTGTAAAAACTATTTCGAGAAGATATTTACAGGCTTGGAGAAGGCAAAGTGTAACGTATTCCGTCTGCACCTTGATCCTGCATGGACCAATGACCCAAGCAGCAGTTATGTCTATCCTGGTTCAGCGGGTCAGCCAAGCGAAGCAACCAGCGAGGCAGATATCAAGAAGTTTAATCCTACAAGATTGAAGACCTACCTTGTAAATCTCTACTGGCCTCTGATAAAGAAGGCATTGGATCATGGGATGTATGTTGTGGTGCGTCCGCCAGGCGTTTGCCCTCCAAATCTGAAGGTGGGCGATTACTACCAGCAGTATTTGATGACTGTATGGGACATCTTCACGCAGCTAAACAACGTAAAGAAATATGCTGGACAGGTAAGCATAGAGCTTGCCAACGAACCAGTAGCCCTGAAGAATGCTAAGGGAGAAGACGACCCAAAAGCTCTTCATGACTACTTCCAGCCTATCGTTGAAAAGATAAGATCTAACGGTTTCACCGGTATTATCTGGGTTCCTGGCACAGGATGGCAGGCTAACTATACGAGTTATGCTACCCACCCTATCGAGGGCTATAACATAGGTTATGCTGTCCATGACTACTGCGGATGGTATGGATGTAGCGATGACAATCCTGACCCACAGAATAAAATCAACAACTTCCACAAGCAAGTGCCTGTGGTTGATACTAATCCTATCATTATAACAGAAGTCGATTGGAGTCCTGTAAATCCTGATGCCCAAGGACACTATGACGAACACGGCAACTGGGTACAGCCTAACTATGGAACATGGGCAACCGGCTCTACATCAAAGTGGGGAAATGCATACAAGACTATGCTCGATCATTTCGGAAATATTTCGATGACACTTTCTGGTACAGGATGCCTCATAGACATCGATGACCTTATAAATAATAATAAGGTGTCACCAGCCTTTGGAGGTATGGAGGAAGCCTGCGGAAAGGCTTGTATGGATTGGTATGCGGAATATTATAATGTAGATTATCCACAAGCTGACTATATAGAATATGGTGAGGATTTGCTTAAGGTGGAAAAGGTAGAAGTGCCAAAGGATGAGATAGAGATGATGATTGGCAACTCTTGCAGCCCTCAGCTGATAGCAACATATCACTATGGACATACAGGAAATATCTCTTCACAGGCTGTTTATGAGGTGAACAGCGATGCAATAGACATAGAAGACGGACTGATTTTTGGTCGTAAAGAGGGCATCGCAAACGTCAAAGTATCATATACCGACCCATTGGACAATACACAGGAAACATCATTTACTGTACGTTCGAGCTTCTTCCCATTCAGCGCACAATACATCAATACCGACCTCTTTGCACAGGGTAAATATTATGAGAAAACCCACACCTTCGTCCCAGGACAGTGGGGACAGATGGGATGGGAATATAAAGATGGTGCTGATATGTCTGGTTATAAATATCTCGTAATCAAACTAAAGACTACAAGTAGCAGCAGCCACCTAAACATCTTCACTGAAGGAAGTATCTGGACACCTTGCTGTAGTACACCAGACTTTGGCTCGAAAACCCTTATCGTCCTGAACTTGCAAACAGCAAAATATACCAGCGACGGAAACAAGAAAGGACAGGCTCTTGACACAAAGAACATTCGGATTGTCAGCTTCTGGGGCACAGGTAGCCAAAATATTATGGTTAACGATATGTACCTGACAAACAATAGCGACTATTCTCGCGAAGAGACCACTGGAGTTGCTGTCGTAGAATCGGAAGATCAGCAAGTAGTTGACGTTTGGACAATGACAGGACAGCCAGTAAGAAAGGCCGTCAATATTGAACAGGCAACACAAGGACTTGCTCCTGGTTTCTATATCGTTGGAAAGAAAAAGGTTCTCGTAAGATAAAGGACAAAACATAACAAAAACAAGTCTCCGTCAAGCATTCTTGGCAGAGATTTGCTTTATATTTTACAAATATGCACTTTTTTTCGCTGAAAATGCTATTGCACAAATAAATAATAAGTCGTAACTTTGCACCCAAGTTAGTAAATAATCGTATATTAAAAGTTAATAAAAAAATTATAATTCATTTTGTTTAATAGAATCGTCTAAGTCTGTGAAGATGCAAAGACATTCAGTCTATTATTTGCTATCGTACCTGTGAAGGTATAGGCAAGGAATTTAGGCTAGAGTAAAAGACAATCCCCGATGTGTTTGCGGGGATTGTTCTTTTTTATATAGAAGAAAAAATGCTTTTCTTTTGCACTTTTATCGTTTTTTTCGTACCTTTGTCCCAAAATATTTCTACCAACATGACCATAAAGGATTTTCACAAAGCTGCTATTATTACCCCAGAGCACGAGGTGAGTTATGCAGAAATGATGCAGCACATCGTTGAATACGCAGAAAACCTGCAGAAGTTCAACACATCATCTGTTGCAAGTCAACAAGCCGAAGCAGACAAGTATGCAAAAAGAATCATTCTCTTCTCCGAGAATAGAGAGGAATGGGTATATGCTTTCTTTGGCATCTGGCGTGCAGGATTTATTGCTATTCCTGTTGATGCCACAAGTACTGCTAATGATTTGGCATATATCATAAATGACTGCAAGCCCTGTGGTATATGGGTGTCAGAAAACACCTGTAGCATAGCAAAAGAAGCTATGGCACAAGCAGGACACGAGATGGAAATGATGAGTCTCAAGGCAGAAAAAGGCAATCATTCGTTAACAGATGTTCAGGAGATGACATTTGAAGGAGATAAGGACACTCCTTGTCTCATAATATACACTTCTGGTACTACTGGTTCTCCAAAAGGTGTTATGCTTTCGTATGACAATCTGGAAGCAAATATCAGTGGCGTTGCTGACGAAGTACCTATTTACAATACTGAACGACGAGTTTTAATGTTACTTCCTGTACATCATATCCTGCCTTTGATGGGATGCCTTATTGCTCCTATTACACGAGGTGGTGGCATCGCTATCTGCCCTACCTTATCCGGACCTGATATTATGGATACTTTGTGTAAGGGTAAGGTGGCTATCATGATAGGTGTCCCTCGTCTATGGCAGACTTTATATACTGCAATAAAAAAGAAGATTGACTCGAACTTCGTAACTCGCGCACTATTTAATCTTTGTGCTACCATCAATAACAGGTCTTTGTCACGATTCATCTTCCAGAGTGTACACAAGAAGATGGGAGGACACTTGGATTATTGTGTTTCTGGAGGTGCTGCCCTCGATACCGAGATTGGAAATGGTCTCACAACATTGGGATTAGAAGTATTGGAAGGTTACGGAATGACAGAAACAGCTCCAATCATAGCATTCACACGTCCAGGCGACTATATTCCCGGATGTAGTGGAAAGCCCCTACCTTCTGTTGAGGTGAAGATTGTAGAAGAAGAACTATGTGCACGAGGCAAGAACCTTATGCTTGGCTACTACAACCGCCCACAGGAAACCGCTGATGTAATAGATAGTGATGGTTTCCTACATACTGGTGATTTGGCACAGATTGACGAGGAAGGAAGAGTTACCATTACAGGAAGAAAGAAGGAGATAATAGTTCTTTCGAATGGTAAGAACGTACAGCCTAATGAGATAGAATTCCAACTGGAGAAGTATGATACATATGTAAAGGAGGTCGCTGTTACAGAGAAGAATGATGCTCTTTGGGCTATTATAGTACCTCAACGTGCCGATGCAACCGAGGATTTCTTAAAAGAAAACGTTATACAGCCATACAATAAAACTGTCGAGAACTATAAGAAGATAATGAATATCTTCATCTATCATGGGGACTTACCACGCACAAAACTTGAAAAACTCCAGAGATTCAAATTAAAGGATATTCTAGAAAATAAGGAAGTCAACACCCCAAAGAAGGTCGAAGCACCAGTTTTTGCAGACAATCCTGAACTACAGGCGATAGCAACATACATCTTCGAGGAGAAACACATAGCCATAAAGGCTGACAGTCACATAGAGACAGACCTTGCTTTCGACAGCCTTGATAAAGTAGGCCTGCAAAGTTTCCTGGAACAGCGCTTCAATATTACTATTGATGCCGATGAAATGGCTAATTTCAAGAATATGGCTGCTATTGCTGAAAGATGTAAGTCAAAGGGGACACATCACGAAGAAGTAAAGGTAGAGTCGATAAATTGGCATGATATCATGAACAGCGAGTCGAAAGACCTCGTGCTGCCAATGACTTCTCCTACCCATACGCTATATGCAAAGATGTTCAAGGCATATCTACACTTCAATAATCGTCTTACAATAAGTGGAACAGAGAACATCCCAGCACATGGGCCAGTAATTTTGGCTGGAAACCATCAAAGCTATATTGATGGTCCATTGGTAATAAGCGGATTGTCTGCTCAACAGATAAAGGAGTTTTACTTCTACGCAACAGAGGAGCATGTTCAAGGCGCTATCAGAAGACATCTCGCTGGACGCCACAACATCATCCTTATGGAGCGCAAGAACCTGAAGAACTCAATATTAAAGATGGCAGAAGTTCTGAAACAGGGTAAGAGCATCGTAATCTTCCCAGAAGGAAAGCGTACACATGATGGAGCTATGAATCCTTTCAGAAAAACCTTCGCCATCCTTTCAAAAGAATTGAATGTACCTATTCTACCAGTTTGCATACAGGGAGCCTTCAAGGCTATGCCAAGAGGACGCATACTTCCTATGCCAAACCATATATCAGTAGAATATCTACCACTAATAAAACCAAATGCCGCCAATTCTTATGAAGAACTGGCAGCATTGGTACAAAGCGAAATAAATGCTAAGCTGTAACAGCTTAGCATTTTTCTTTAGTTTCTATATTCAAAAACGTTCTGACGACTCATACTGCGGCGGTCCATGTCCTCACGTGAACCAACGATAATCTTTTCGAATTCACGCAAGCCTGTACCTGCAGGAATGAGGTGTCCGCAGATAACGTTCTCCTTCATTCCCTGGAGATAGTCTACCTTACGACGTACAGCAGCCTCGTTGAGCACCTTCGTAGTTTCCTGGAAGGATGCTGCTGACATGAAGCTCTTCGTCTGCAATGCTGCACGTGTGATACCCTGCAGAATCTGAGTAGATGTAGCAGGAACAGCATCACGAACAGTAACCCTCTTGAGGTCATGACGCTGGAGGAAGGCATTCTCGTCGCGAAGCTTACGTGCGCTGACAATCTGTCCCTTATGGAAGTTCTCAGAGTCGCCTGCATCAACAACAACCTTCTTGCCCCAAATACGATCGTTCTCTTCTGTAAAGTCGAGCTTGTCAACGATATCACTCTCAAGGAAGATAGTATCACCTGGATCGTTAATCTGTACCTTGCGCATCATCTGACGTACGATAATCTCGAAGTGCTTATCGTTAATCTTCACACCTTGCAGACGATAGACGTCCTGTACTTCGTTAACGATATACTCCTGAACAGCCGTAAGACCTCTAATCTGTAGAATATCATTCAAAGTGATTACACCTGCAGACAATGGAGTACCAGCGCGTACAGCATCATGTTCCTGCACGAGCAACTGCTTAGACAATGGTACAAGATACTTACGTTGTTCACCAGACTTTGAGGTGATTGTAATCTCACGGTTACCACGCTTCAATGGACCCATTGTTACCTCACCATCGATTTCTGATACGACAGCAGGATTACTTGGGTTACGAGCTTCAAAGAGCTCAGTAACACGTGGCAGACCACCAGTAATATCACCAGCACGACCAACAGTACGTGGTATCTTAACAACTGTTTCACCTGTTGATATTACCTGGCCATCCTCTACAACTACGTGACCATCTACAGGCAAGTTGTATGTAGCTGCTACCTGACCTGATTCGTCAAGAATTTCGACAGTAGGTATCATTGAACGATCTTTAGACTCAATGATAATCTTCTCTGTCATACCTGTAGAATCATCGGTTTCAGCCTTATATGTAACACCTTCGATGAAATCGTTGATTTTAACCTTACCACCGAATTCTGATACAATGACAGCATTGAATGGATCCCAGCGTGCTATTATATCGCCCTTCTTAACCACATCACCATGCTTGAAGAAGAGAGAAGAACCATAAGGTACAGGCACATTAGACAACACGATACCAGTATTTGTATCTACGAAACGACATTCTGTCAAACGGCTTACAACCATCTCACATTCGGTGTTTCCACCTTCACTCTTGTCAACGAATGGTACGGTACGCAACTCATCAAATTCTACCTTTGCCTCAGCAGCCCTACATTTAACAGTTGCATTTGCTGCTGCATTACCAGCAATACCACCAGCATGGAAAGTACGCAGAGTAAGCTGAGTACCTGGCTCACCAATAGCCTGTGCTGCGATGACACCAACAGCCTCGCCCTTTTGTACCATACGCTGAGTAGCAAGGTTACGTCCGTAACACTTTTTACAAACACCCTGACGGCTTTCACAAGTGAGTACTGAACGTATCTCGACAGTTTCAATACCTGCATCTTCTATCTCCTTGGCACGAGCCTCATTGATTTCTTCGCCAGCAGGACATATTACCTTATTAGTATGTGGATTTACAATATCATGTACACTAACACGACCGAGGATACGATCATAGAGAGAAGATATCACATCATCACCATTCTTCAATGCAGAGCATGAAAGGCCACGTAATGTACCACAGTCATCCTCATTGATAATAACATCATGAGATACATCAACAAGACGACGTGTCAGGTAACCAGCATCTGCAGTCTTCATGGCAGTATCAGCAAGACCCTTACGAGCACCGTGAGAAGCGATGAAGTACTCCAACACAGACATACCTTCTTTGAAGTTTGAAAGGATTGGGTTCTCAATTGTTGGACGATCATCAGCACCTGCCTTCTGAGGCTTAGACATCAGACCACGAATACCAGATAGCTGCTTAATCTGATCCTTAGAACCACGGGCACCAGAGTCAAGCATCATGAATACTGCATTGAAACCCTGATCAGCTTCTGTCATCTTCTTAAGAAGAATGTTACCGATATCGTTGTTTACATGAGTCCATGTATCGATGACCTGGTTATAACGCTCAGTATCAGTAATGAAGCCCATATTGTAGTTATCAGTAATCTGCTGTACTTCCTCATTACCCTTATTGATGAGTTCATCCTTCTCTGGTGGAATAATGATATCATCAAGGTTGAAGGACAGACCAGCAAGGTATGCCATACGATAACCGAGATTCTTAATACCATCAAGGAATGTACATGCGCGAGCAAAACCTACAAGGTTAATAACATTCTGGATAATGTCACGCAAAGACTTCTTAGAAATGATAGTATTTACATATCCAACCTCATCAGGGATGATATTGTTCACGATGACACGTCCTACAGATGTCTCAACCATATGACGTACGCTCTGTCCGTCTACAATATCATTTACCATCACCTTTACAGGAGCATGGAGGTCACAACGCTTTTCATTGTATGCTATGATAGCCTCTTCAGGACCATAGAATGTAAGGCCTTCGCCCTTCGCACCTGGACGCATCTTTGTGATGTAATAGAGTCCGAGTACCATATCCTGTGAAGGCACTGTTATAGGAGCACCATTTGCAGGATTAAGGATGTTATGGCTTTGGAGCATCAACAGCTGTGCCTCAAGTATTGCCTCGTTAGAGAGTGGAAGGTGTACAGCCATCTGGTCACCATCGAAGTCGGCATTGAACGCTGTACATGCCAATGGGTGCAACTGGATAGCCTTACCCTCGATAAGTTTTGGCTGGAAGGCCTGGATACCAAGACGGTGAAGTGTTGGAGCACGGTTCAAGAGAACGGGATGTCCCTTCATGACATTCTCAAGAATATCATATATGATTGGCTCACGACGGTCAACAATACGTTTTGCGCTCTTCACCGTCTTCACGATACCACGCTCAATGAGCTTACGAATGATGAATGGCTTATACAATTCTGCAGCCATAAGTTTTGGCAGACCGCACTCACCCATATTCAGTTCAGGACCGACAACGATAACGGAACGTGCAGAATAATCGACACGCTTACCGAGGAGGTTCTGACGGAAACGTCCTGCCTTACCTTTCAAGGAATCAGAGAGAGACTTCAAAGGACGGTTGCTCTCACTCTTAACGGCGCTACTCTTACGAGAATTGTCGAAGAGAGAGTCAACAGCCTCCTGCAACATACGCTTTTCGTTACGCAAGATAACCTCTGGTGCATGTATCTCCATCAATCTCTTCAGACGATTATTACGTATGATAACTCGACGATAGAGGTCATTAAGATCAGAGGTAGCGAAACGTCCACCATCCAATGGAACGAGAGGACGCAACTCTGGAGGTGTGACAGGCAATATCTTCATAATCATCCATTCAGGACGATTCTGCATGCCATCCTCACCACGACTAGCACGGAAAGCTTCAACTACCTGCAGACGCTTCAGAGCTTCAGTCTTACGTTGTGCAGACCCCTCATTACTTGCCTGATCACGCAATTCATAAGAAAGAGCGTCCAAATCGAGTCCAGCAAGAAGCTCATATATAGCCTCAGCACCCATTTTAGCGACAAACTTCTTTGGATCGCTGTCTTCAAGAGAATAATTGGACGAACTCAAACGGTTATCAACTATGTCAATATACTCTTCTTCTGTAATGAAGTCAAGGCGGTGTGAACCATTCAGTTCATCACCATTCTCATCCTTTGCACCAGCAAGTTTACCTGGCTGGATGACAACATATCTCTCGTAATAGATGACACTTTCCAATTTCTTGGTCGGAATACCAAGAAGATATCCGATCTTGTTAGGCAGAGAACGGAAATACCATATATGAGCAACAGGAACAACAAGTTCTATGTGTCCTGCACGCTCACGACGCACTTTCTTCTCTGTAACCTCAACACCGCATCGATCACAAACAATACCTTTATAGCGGATGCGCTTATACTTTCCGCAGGCACACTCAAAGTCCTTGGTAGGACCGAATATTCTCTCGCAGAAAAGACCATCGCGCTCAGGCTTATATGTGCGGTAGTTGATGGTTTCAGGCTTGGTAACCTCACCAAAAGAGTTCTCAAGAATTTCTTCTGGAGAAGCAAGACCAATAGTAATCTTGGTGAAGTTATTCTTTATTTTACTTTCTTTCTTAAAAGCCATATATTTTGGAATTTACAGATTGACGAAAAAGATTGAATTAATCCAATGTTACACTGAGTCCGAGACCACGGAGTTCATGGAGAAGCACGTTGAGAGATTCTGGAATTCCAGGAGTTGGAATATTATCACCCTTAACGATAGCCTCATAACTCTTAGAACGTCCTGTCACATCGTCCGATTTCACCGTCAGTATCTCTTGAAGCACGTGACTTGCACCAAATGCCTCAATAGCCCAAACCTCCATCTCACCGAAACGCTGTCCACCAAACTGTGCTTTACCACCGAGAGGTTGCTGTGTAATGAGAGAGTAAGGACCGATGGAACGTGCGTGCATCTTATCCTCAACCATGTGTCCGAGTTTAAGGAAGTATGTCACACCCACTGTTGCAGGCTGGTCAAACATCTCACCTGTCTCACCATCATAGAGGTGTGTTGAGCAGTAGCGAGGTAAACCTGCCTTGTCTGTCCATTCGTTGAGATCGTCAAGTTTTGCACCATCAAAGATTGGTGTGGCGAACTTAACACCCAGACGCTTTCCTGCTGCACCAAGTACAGCTTCGAATATCTGTCCGAGGTTCATTCGTGAAGGCACGCCCAATGGGTTGAGCACGAGATCTACAGGACGACCATCCTCAAGGAATGGCATATCCTCTTGGCGTACCACCTTTGAAACGATACCCTTATTACCATGACGACCAGCGAGTTTATCACCTACACCAATCTTACGTTTCTTGGCAATATAAACCTTCGCCATCTGAAGTACACCACTTGGCAAATCATCACCAATAGTAACAGCAAACTTCTGACGCTTAAGTTCTGCATCCATTTGCTTGTACTTCCTTATATAGTTCATTATGAGTTTCTGAATCAAGGTATCAGTATGTTCATCTCCTGTCCATTCATTTGACTGCACGCCATCATATTCAAGATTAGCGAGCATAGCAGGAGTGATTTTGCTGCCCTTGGTTATCACCTCAGCATTTGTATAATCCTTGATACCCTGACATGTCTTACCCTTAGTAAGTTTCATCAGTTTCTCAATAAGTACCTCCTTCAAGTCATCGGCTTTTGCCTGATATTCCTGATCTATCTTTGCAAGAATAACCTTGTCCTGCTTCTTTGACTCACGAGTCTTGACAGCGCGAGAGAACAGTTTCTTGTCGATAACAACACCAGAAAGAGACGGATTTGCCTTCAAAGAAGAATCCTTCACATCACCAGCCTTATCACCAAAGATAGCGCGAAGGAGTTTCTCTTCTGGAGAAGGATCACTCTCACCCTTAGGTGATATCTTACCAATCATGATGTCACCAGGAACAACACGTGCACCGATACGGATGATACCATTCTCGTCAAGATCCTTTGTGGCATCCTCTGAAACATTTGGAATATCAGCTGTCAATTCCTCCATTCCACGTTTTGTCTCACGGACATCAAGAGAATATTCATCAACATGAACAGATGTCAGCACATCATCACGTACAATACGCTCTGAAAGAACAATAGCATCCTCATAGTTGTATCCTTTCCAAGGCATATATGCTACAAGGAGGTTACGTCCCAGTGCCAACTCACCATTCTCGGTTGCATAGCCTTCTGTCAGTATATCACCAGCCTTTACACGTTGTCCTTTTTCACATATAGGACGCAGGTCGATAACCATATTCTGGTTTGTGCGACGGAACTTTGGTATGCGATATTCCTTAACAGCAGGTTCGAAACTTACGAACTCCTCATCCTCTGTACGATCATAAAGGATACGAATTGTAGTTGCATCAACATATTCGATAGTACCATCACCCTCTGCGGTAATCATAGTACGTGAATCCTCACACACCTGACGCTCAAGACCTGTACCAACGATAGGAGCATCATTATGAAGCAGAGGCACAGCCTGACGCATCATGTTACATCCCATCAACGCACGGTGACCATCATCATGCTCCAAGAAAGGAATAAGACCTGCTGATACAGATGCTATCTGCTGTGGAGAAACGTCCATGTGATCCACCTGTGATGGAGGAACAACAGGGAAGTCAGCATTCTCACGACACTTAACGACGGCTCTGATGAATGTACCATCATCATTCAGCGGAGCATTTCCCTGACCGATGATATGGTTCTCTTCTTCCTCAGCTGTAAGATATACAACGTGGTCATTATCCAGATCTACCACGCTATCCTTAACTTTACGATAAGGAGTCTCAATGAAACCAAGGTCGTTAATCTGAGCATACATACAGAGAGACGAGATAAGACCGATGTTTGGTCCTTCTGGAGACTCAATAGGACAGAGACGACCATAGTGTGTATAGTGTACGTCACGCACCTCGAAACCTGCACGTTCACGAGACAGACCACCAGGACCCAACGCAGAGAGACGGCGCTTGTGTGTCACCTCAGCAAGAGGGTTTGTCTGGTCCATGAACTGACTCAATGGGTTTGTGCCAAAGAATGAGTTGATGACGCTTGATATAGTCTTTGCATTAATAAGGTCAGCAGGAGTAAACACCTCATTATCGCGAACATTCATACGCTCGCGAATAGTGCGGCTCATACGGCTTAAACCAATAGAGAACTGGTTTGCCAACTGTTCACCGACTGTACGTACGCGACGATTTGAAAGGTGGTCAATATCATCAACTGTAGCATTGCTGTTGATAAGATTGATAAGATATTTGATAATCTCAATGATGTCCTCATTAGTAAGAGTGCGGACATCCATATTTGTGTTGAGACTCAGTTTCTTGTTGATACGATAACGTCCAACCTCACCTAAATCATAACGTTTGTCAGAGAAGAACAGATTCTGTATCACCTCTCGTGCGCTTGCCTCATCTGCAGGGTCTGCATTACGCAACTGACGGTAGATATAGTAGACAGCCTCCTTCTCAGAGTTTGCAGTATCCTTTGCAAGAGTATTGAAAATGATATCATACTTTGCTGCAGTATCTTCATCCTTATGTACAAGGATTGTTGACTGCTCACTGTCAAGAATATCCTGAATATTTTCTTCTGTTATCTGTGTTTCACGAGGCATTATAATCTCATTACGCTCCAAAGAAACAACTTCACCAGTATCCTCATCAACGAAATCCTCTGCCCATGTTCTCATGATATTGGCAGCAAGTTTGCGTCCGACAAGTTCTTTGAGAGCTTTCTTACTTACCTTTACCTCTTCAGCAAGATCAAAAATATTCAGAATATCTTTATCCTTTTCATAGCCGATAGCACGGAGCAGAGTTGTTACAGGCAACTTCTTCTTACGATCGATGTATGCATACATCACATTGTTGATGTCTGTTGCAAACTCTATCCATGAGCCCTTGAAAGGAATAATACGTGCAGAATACAGCACCGATCCGTTAGCGTGGACACCTTGACCAAAGAATACACCAGGAGAACGGTGCAACTGTGATACTACGACACGCTCTGCACCATTGATGATAAATGTACCATTATTGGTCATGTATGGTATTGTACCAAGGAATACGTCTGAGATAATTGTCTCAAAGTCAGTATGCTCCTCATCGTTACAATACAACTTCATCTTTGCCTTCAATGGCACACTATATGTCAGTCCACACTCAAGACACTCCTCTATGGTATAGCGTGGTGGGTCGATAAAGTAGTCGAGAAACTCGAGTACATAATTATTACGAGTATCTGTGATAGGGAAATTCTCAGCGAACACCTTATACAGACCATCTTTCCTACGCTCCTCAGGAGGAGTATCCAATTGCAGGAATTCGCGGAAGGATTTCAGCTGCACATCAAGGAAATCCGGATAAGGCATCGGATTCTTAACGCGAGCAAAATTGATTCTGTTTTCTGCCTTCTTAGATGTCATTTGTTTGTCTTTGTAAAATATGAAAAGGCTAGAATCCATCTACTTGATAGACTCTAACCTTTAATAATTCTTCTTATATCAGTCCGTTTATTCAACGGACTCGCCAAAGGAGTTGATTACTTCAGCTCAACCTTAGCGCCAGCCTCTTCGATAGCCTTCTTGAGGTTCTCAGCCTCAGCCTTTGGCATACCCTCCTTGATGGTAGCAGGAGCACCGTCAACGAGATCCTTTGCGTCCTTAAGACCAAGACCACAAGCCTCCTTAACAGCCTTAACAACTGCGAGCTTGTTAGCACCTACTTCAGCGAGGACTACGTCGAATGAATCCTTCTCTTCAGCAGCCTCAGCAGCGCCACCAGCAGCTGCAGGACCAGCAGCAACAGCAACAGCTGCAGCAGCAGGCTCAATTCCATACTCGTCCTTCAGGACCTGTGCGAGTTCATTTACTTCTTTAACGGTGAGGTTAACGAGTTCCTCAGCGATAGCTTTAATATCTGCCATGATTATTAAAATTTTAAATTGTTGTTTACTTTTTGTTAATTAATAAATACTTACTCTGGACGCTCTCCAAGGGTCTTAAGCAGACCGTGGATAGTACCAGCACTTGACTGCAGGCCAGAAACAACGTTCTTTGCTGGAGACTGCAGCAATGCAACAACCTCTGCAATGAGTTCGTTCTTGCTCTTCAGTGCAGCGAGCTCAGCAAGTTTGTTTGCTCCTACGAAGATACTCTCTTCTGCATAAGCAGCCTTGAGTGTAGGGTTAACATCCTTATATTCCTTCAAAAGTTTTGCAGGAACATTAGCTGTCTCACAGAACATGAGAGCTGTATTGCCCTTCAGTGTTGGGTAAAGTTCAGAGTAATCTGTCTCAGCCGCATCGAGAGCCTTGATAAGAAGTTTGTTCTTAACCACAACGGTCTTAATCTTCTGACCGAAGGCTTTACGACGCAAGACGCTTGTCTGTTCTGCATTCAGACCTGTCACATCTACTATATAGAAATGTGGATAAGCCTTAAGCAAATCACCAAGCTGCGAGATAATAGTATCTTTTACTTCTTTCTTCATTGTTGTAAAAAACTTTTAGAGTTTAATCGGCTGATTTAGGATCAATCTTGATACCCTTACTCATTGTGCTTGAAATAAAGATACTCTTGATGTATGTACCCTTCGCAGCAGCTGGCTTAAGTTTGTTAACGGTAGAGATGAATTCCTTGGCATTTCCTGCAATAGCATCAGCACTCATAGATATCTTACCTATTGAGGTGTGAATAATACCAGTCTTATCAACTTTGAAATCAATCTTACCAGACTTAACCTCCTTAACAGCCTTTGCAACATCCATTGTTACAGTACCGCTCTTTGGGTTTGGCATCAGTCCGCGAGGACCGAGGATACGTCCGATAGGACCTATCTTACCCATACATGAAGGCATAGTGATAATGACGTCAACATCAGTCCAACCACCTTTGATTTTCTCGATGAATTCGTCAAGACCAACATAGTCAGCACCAGCCTCTTTAGCAGCAGCCTCCTGATCAGGAGTAACGAGTGCGAGCACACGTGTTACCTTACCAGTACCGTTAGGCAGAGATACAACGCCACGTACCATTTGGTTGGCCTTGCGAGGATCAACGCCCAAACGAACGTCAACGTCCACAGAGGCGTCGAACTTCGTAGTTGTGATTTCCTTTACAAGAGCTGCAGCCTCACTGATAGTGTACATCTTTCCCTGTTCTACCTTGCCGGCAACTGCTTTTTGATTTTTTGTCAGTTTACTCATTTTTGTTGAAGTTTTTTCGGTTCTAACGGCATTATCGATTTTGCCTCCCGGAAATGTTAAATAAATCAGCGGACATTATGTCACAGCTATTATTACTTTTTCGCATTAAGCTGGGAAGTCACCCTTAATGGTGATACCCAAGCTACGTGCTGTACCAGCAACCTGCTTCATAGCAGACTCAATGGTAAAGCAGTTAAGATCTTTCATCTTGTCCTCTGCGATAGCCTTAACCTGATCCCATGTTATCTCTGCAACCTTTTTACGGTTAGGAGATGCAGAACCAGACTTAATCTTAGCAGCCTCCTTCAACTGTACAGCAGCTGGAGAAGTTTTGATGACAAAGTCAAAAGATTTGTCTGCGTAGTAAGTAATAACAACAGGGAGCACCTTACCAGCCTTGTCCTGAGTACGCGCATTGAACTCCTTACAGAAGCCCATAATGTTAATACCCTTAGAACCCAGTGCAGGTCCTACTGGAGGAGAAGGATTGGCAGCACCACCTCTAATCTGTAACTTAAGTTGTCCAGCAACTTCTTTAGCCATCTTGTTGTTATTTTAATTATTTATTTATATAGAAAGGGGTCTTTTGGAAGCATTATATTTAAAGACCCTCAGTCTTCTTAACCTTCTTTTTCTACTTGCATGAAATTCAACTCCATTGGAGTATCTCTTCCGAAGATTTTCACCACCACCTTCAGTGTGCGCTTTTCTTCGTTTACAGCCTCGATAGTACCAATGAAGCCGCTGAAAGGACCATCTGTTACCTTCACTGTTTCTCCAGCGATGTATGGAATATCCATTTCCTCTGTCAATGCAGTCTCTTCTGCAGCACCAATCATACGATTAATATCTGACTGGCGAACAGGTGTCGGACTGTCCATACCACCTAAGAAGCCCATACAGTTAGGCATAAAACGCAAAGTGTGAGCTGTGTCACCAATCATTTCAGCCTCTATGAAAAGATAACCTGGTAATGAAGTCTTTTCCTTTATGACACGCTTGCCGTTTTTCAGCACTGCATGTTTCTCCATAGGCAGAAGTACCTGTGCAACATGCTTGGCCAACTCAGGATTGTGAGAACATTCCTTCTCAATATATTCCTTTAGTTTTGCCTCTTTGCCGCTGACAGCGCGCATAGCATACCATTTGAATCCCTGTTCCTGCATTACTAATACCCTTGTTTAATGTTATTAATTAGGATATATGGCACTCATCAAAGAACGGAAAATAGAATCCATGCCAAAAACCACTAGAGCAATAACGAGTGAAGCCGACAGCACCACCATAGCGGAGTGTGTCAACTGCTGACGTGTTGGCCAAGTAGTTTTATGCGCAAGCTCTTCATAGCAAGCTTTGCAGTAGTTAACTATCTTATTCATGACTTTTTGTTTTTATTGGCACGGGAGGAAGGAATCGAACCCTCATTGACGGTTTTGGAGACCGCTTTCCTACCATTGAAAGACTCCCGTAGATAAAGTTCCTGCAGCCATGCAGCATACAGGAACTTTTATTATGTTGTCTATTAAGACTTTTCTAGGATTAATCCTCGAATACCTCTGTGATCTGACCAGAACCTACGGTACGACCACCCTCACGGATAGCGAAACGCAGACCTGCGTTCAGAGCAACAGCGTAGATGAGTTCTACAGTAATCTCTACGTTATCACCAGGCATTACCATCTCAACACCTGCTGGGAGTGTAATCTCACCTGTGCAGTCCATTGTGCGGAGATAGAACTGTGGACGATACTTGTTTCCGAATGGAGTGTGACGACCACCCTCTTCCTTCTTCAGAACGTAGATAGAAGCCTTGAACTTCTTGAATGGCTTGATCTGTCCTGGGTGACAGAGTACCATACCACGCTTGATTTCGTTCTTGTCGATACCACGGAGAAGCAGACCAACGTTATCACCAGCCTGACCCTCGTCCAGGATCTTACGGAACATCTCAACACCTGTTACAGTAGACTTCTTGTCCTCACCGAGACCAAGGAGCTCAACTTCATCACCAACGTGGATACGACCTGTCTCGATACGACCTGTAGCAACAGTACCACGACCTGTGATAGAGAATACGTCCTCAACTGGCATCAAGAATGGTTTGTCGAGGTCACGTGGAGGATCCTGAATCCATGTGTCACAGGCATCCATCAACTCCATAATCTTCTCTTCCCACTTCTCTACACCATTCAGTGCACCGAGAGCAGAACCACGGATGATAGGAGTGTTGTCGCCGTCGAAATCATACTGGTCGAGGAGCTCACGCATTTCCATCTCAACGAGCTCCAGCATTTCCTCATCGTCAACCATATCACACTTGTTCAGGAATACAACAAGACGTGGAACGTTTACCTGACGAGCGAGAAGTACGTGCTCACGAGTCTGAGGCATAGGACCATCAGTAGCAGCAACTACGATGATAGCACCATCCATCTGAGCAGCACCAGTTACCATGTTCTTGACATAGTCAGCGTGTCCTGGGCAGTCAACGTGAGCATAGTGACGCTTAGCTGTCTGATACTCAACGTGTGCAGTGTTAATAGTAATACCGCGCTCTTTCTCTTCAGGAGCATTATCAATCTGGTCGAAAGACTTAACCTCAGAGAGGCCCTTCTTTGCGAGCACAGTTGTGATAGCAGCGGTGAGAGTTGTCTTACCGTGGTCAACGTGACCAATGGTACCAATGTTTACGTGAACCTTGTCACGCTGGAAAGTCTCTTTTGCCATTGTTTTTGTTTTTTAAATTTATATTATATGAAATTAAATATGGAGCTGTATCTGAGAGTTGAACTCAGGACCTCTTCCTTACCAAGGAAGTGCTCTACCACTGAGCTAATACAGCGTCATTGTTCCACTCTCCTCTCGGGCTCTCTATCATTTGAGCGGAAAACGGGACTCAAACCCGCGACCCCCAGCTTGGAAGGCTAGTGCTCTATCAACTGAGCTATTTCCGCGAAAAAATTTTGCGAGGACGTTTGCTTCTTTGCAAGTCTCAAATTTAATTTGATGGAATCACAAGAACAAGCGTTTCCGCAAATTTCTTTGTGGGTGGTGATGGATTCGAACCACCGAAGTCGAAAGACAGCAGATTTACAGTCTGCCCCATTTGGCCACTCTGGTAACCACCCTTTTATTTTGCACCCGCACATCTCACGCGCTGCGTTTTCCTCCTTTGAGGGAGCCTCTTGTCGGATTCGAACCAACGACCCCGAGATTACAAATCACGTGCTCTGGCCAACTGAGCTAAAGAGGCGAGTCCCTGTCCCGAAATCAGACGCAAAATGCATCCTGTGGGAATTTGCGGGTGCAAAGGTACGTATAATTTTTTAAATCACCAAACTTTTTTCAAAGAATTTTAATGATTTCTTGATTTTTCTTTAATTTTGGTCAATTTTACCTTCAATGCGTCAACACACAAATCAATGCCTTCCTCAAAGGTGTCGCATGTTTTTTCTACAAACTGTGTTCCGCCAGGTATTGCCACACTGATGCTTGTTGTTTTGTTCATAGCAGTCTGCGGCTTTTCGACCTTCAGTTGCACCTCTACTTTCTTTATATCTTCGTAAGACCTTGAGAGTTTTTCTACTTTCTTTGTAGCGAACTCTTGTAATTTCTCTGTTGCGTCGAAATGGACAGCCTGAATTTTAATCTCCATAGTCATTTAAGTTTTTAGGTTTTTATAACTGTGAGTTTTTGCCCTCTCTTGGATGGGCATCTTCGTAACTTCGCTTTAATTCCTCAAAAGTAACATGAGTGTAAATCTGTGTTGTTTTGAGGCTTTCGTGACCCAGCAGTTTCTGCACACTTCCCAATTTTGCATCATGGTTGAGCATCACTGTAGCAAAGGTATGTCTCAATACGTGTGGCGAACGCTTTTTCTGTGTAGTAACGAAAGAGAGGTAGTGTCTAACAATGCTGTAGACAATTGCAGCAGTCATTGCTTCTCCCTTATCATTCCTGAAGAGAGCGTGGCTATTGTCCGTTGCCGGGATGTTTTCATCTCTCAGCTGCTGGTAGTACCTGATGGCTTCCACCATCTCCTCCCCCAGCGGGACAATGCGTTGCTTTCTTCTCTTTCCCGTCACCTTTATCTCATGATTGATGAGATTCACATCTTCATCTCTAAGAGCCACCACTTCACCTCTACGGATTCCTGTTGAATATAAGAGTAATAATAAGGTACGCGCACGTACATCTTTTATATCCTCTAAATTCCAATCCAGTTTGTCAAAGAGATTGTCCGCCTCTTCTTCTCTGAGGAATGTTGGCAACACTTTCTCTTTTTGGGGTCCTGTAACTTTGTGAGCGGGATCGCGTTCCACGATACCTTTTCTCAGGGCGTAGCGATAAAGTGATTTTACCGCTGATAGTTTCTTACATGCATAAGAGGCTTTCTGCCCCTTTTCCATCATGTCCTCTATCCAGTCGCGAATTACATCGCTGTCGGCGCCCTCTGGTGTCAACTGACTGTCGAGCTTCTTGAGAAATGTCTTGTAGTCGTCCAATGCTTCACGATAGGTTTCCACCGTTTGAGGTGATGCATCGCGCTCTGCAAGCATGTATCTCAGGAAATCTTCAACAATCATGTTGCGAATTTACGCAATAAAATTCAGATTGCCAAAAGAATTAACCTTCTTTAAGAAAAAAGGCTCATTTAAGCCTCTTCTGCGCGACGCAGTTGCTGTACATAGATGGCATGCTCCATCTTGAGCCTCTTCAATACAGAAGGCTTGTTGAACTGCTGACGTGAACGAAGTTCCTTAACGACACCAGTCTTTTCAAACTTTCTCTTGAATTTCTTGAGGGCTCTTTCGATGTTTTCGCCTTCCTTTACAGGTACAATAATCATCTGTCTTTTTGTTTTTTTAATTGTTAATAATAATAATATGATACTTATGCTTACTTCCTTACACACGCACGTGCGTACATGAGCAGAAAAAAGCGGATGCAAAGGTAATATATTTTTTTTATCCCACCAAAAAAATCCTTAAAAAGTTGCTTATTTGGCATCTTTTCCTTAACTTTGCAGCCAAAATAATAATCCTAAATTACACTTTTTCAAAAAATATAATGAATTTAAGCAAAAATCCTTGGAGTTGGGTGCCTTCTCTTTATTTTGCAGAAGGCATACCCTATGTAGCAGTAATGACGATAGCCTTAGTGTTGTATAAGCAGTTAGGGCTTTCGAATACAGAAATAACTTATTATACCTCTTGGTTGTATCTTCCCTGGGTGATAAAACCCCTATGGAGTCCTTTCATAGATCTCATAAAGACAAAACGTTGGTGGATTACCTCTATGCAGATTCTCATCGGAGCTGCTTTTGGTGGTGTTGCCTTCACTATACCGACAGATTTCTGGCTTCAGGGCACACTCGCGTTCTTCTGGCTGATGGCTTTTTCCAGCGCCACCCATGATATAGCGGCAGACGGATATTATATGCTTGCCCTTGACAGCCACGAGCAGTCTTGGTTTGTTGGCATACGAAGCACCTTCTACCGCCTTGCTATGATAGTGGGACAGGGTGTTTTGGTGATGATAGCAGGAACTCTGGAAATCATCTTCCGCAACCAGATAGCTTATTCTTGGAGTCTTCTCTTCTATGGTTGCTGCGGATTGTTCATAGCTATTTGGATCTGGCATACCTATGTGCTTCCTCATCCAAGTGAGGATGGGGTTCGCGAAGGCGTTTCTGCCAGCACTATTCTTGCTGATTTCAAAGAAACCATTAAGACATTCTTCCAGAAAGAGCAGGTATTAGTCGGCATCCTGTTTATGCTGCTTTACCGCATGCCAGAAGGTCTTCTTGTAAAGATTTCTACTCTTTTCCTCATCGATGCAGAAACCAATGGTGGTTTGGGCCTATCTCCTCAGGAGTTAGGATTTGTTCAGGGAACAATAGGTGTCATCGGACTTACCCTTGGTGGTATTCTTGGAGGTATTGTGGCAGGCAAGGATGGTTTGAAGAAGTGGTTGTGGCCAATGGTTTGCGCCATAACTCTTCCTGATATTGTTTATGTCTTCATGGCTTATGCTCTTCCAGCCGATTTGCTGATTGTGAATGTCTGCGTTTTCATCGAGCAGTTTGGCTATGGATTCGGCTTCACTGCTTATATGTTATACCTGATATACTACAGCAGAGGCGAATATAAGACTTCTCACTATGCCCTGTGTACAGCCTTTATGGCATTAAGCATGATGATACCTGGTCTCTTTGCTGGTGCTCTTCAGGAAGCAGTCGGCTATCGCTTATTCTTCATTATCGTTATGGCATTCTGTAGTGTCACCTTCCTTATGGCATCGCTTTTAAAAATCGATCCGTCTTTCGGATGCAAAGATAAACAAGACAGCACAGAGAAATAATTATCACATATACCAATAGGGTCTGCCATACTGACAATCTGACTTCCAGGTTTGAGTATGGCAGATTTTTTATCCACAACAGGGAAGCATGCATCCATTGTACTACTGCTGTCAAAGGTTCCTGCAAGGGTAATCCCACCAATAATCCTATCGCCAAAGCTATTATCAGGAAGGCTGCTGGAGTTACTATGAAATTTGTCAGCAGGAAATAGGTTGGAAAATTGGCGAAATAATATGCTACCAAAGGTGCTACTCCCAATTGTGCAGTAAGAGAAATAACCACTAAACCCACGATTCCATCGAACAAAACTCTGCGACATACTACCCATACAGAAGGTTGTCCAGCATCCTTTTCTCTATATGTCAGGAATCTGAATATCGGCCCATAGAGCACCAGAATTCCTGTTACAGCAGCAAAAGACATTTGGAATCCTACATCGAAGAGCCATTGTGGCGATATTACCAGCAACAATGCAGCAGTAACAGTCAGCACATCCATACTCCTTGTATTTCTCGAAAGCAGCTTTGCTATACTATATATTGTCAGCATTAGGGCTGCTCTTACCAAAGATGGCTGAAATCCTATCAGGAAGACAAAGGCCCATATAGCAAACAATTCTGTCAATACAGATATCTTAGGCCATCTTTTCGTAGGAAGCAGGAAGGTGAGAATCATAAAAAGAATTCCCAAATGCATTCCTGAAAGCGCCAGGATATGCGCTCCTCCGCTGGCGGAGAAAGTTTTCCGGACCTCCTTGCTGATACCTTTCTTCTCTCCCAAAGTCATAGCAGCAACTATGTCATAGGTATCGCCAGAAAGCCCTTGCTCCACATATTTTGAAGTCAGCGTCTTCCTCTTCTCCCCCATCTCTGCTGCAATCTTTTCTATGTAAGATACAGATGTCGCTGGGGAATTGTCGCTGTTTCTTATCAGGAAGACACCCAATACTATGAGTGCCCCCATAAGAGTTACTGACGCTACCCTTTCAAGTCGCCTCAGCAAGGCAGTCAGAAAGAGTAGCGCCAGCAGTATGTATGCGATATAGGCATTGCTGACAGGAATCTCAAAAAGTCTCCCGGCAGCAATACCTATTACTATCATTATCAGTGCGCTACGCACTTTTTACCATTCTTTATGTAAATACCCTCCTTAGGGATTTCCTTCAGACGGATTCCCTGCAGGTTGTATATTGCTCCGTCCTCTTTTTCCTTCTGTTCGTCAGCAAGATGAGCAGAGATGCCTGTTGGAGTTGGGTTGTAAGGACGTCCGAATACATAAGAGTCAGCACCTGGGTAGGTGCTGTTAACTCCAAATATTCCGTAAACAGTACCACCAGGAACTTTCCAAGTGCGATCTTTCTTATAGAAACCAACACCTCTGTCGCCATTACGGAACTCATACAAGTCCTTATTTGCTGCCTGTCTTCCTGTAATTGTCGGGATAGAATCGCAATAAGAACCATTCACATATGTTGTTTCCGGTGTAATTGTAGCAGCCAATGCTGTTGGAACAAACACTGGGTTCTTTACCTCTGAATTGAACACTATAGGGCTACCACCCTTTACTATCCTTCCTGCTGGCAGAGCAGAAACCTTCAGTGTGTCATACCCCTCCCTGTACTCATATCCTGTTACAGAATAAGCCGTCACTCCTTCAGGGATTATTACAGGATATGTCACATAGAAAGCGCCCCAGTATTTACCAATGTTATCTGGAGTATTCTCCACCTCAAATGTTTCTGCTTTAATCTTCTTTGATTCACGCAGGTTGTATCCAAGATGTGGTGGCTGGTTATAACAGCAGTTTTCTGCTATTATCTGTGCTCTGTAGTCAATATCATCCAGCAGATGTGGTACGATATAATCTGTCTGATAGTTTGTAGCATTCACAACCAGTTGATAGCCTGTTGTACCACCTGTTGTCCATTGTATCACCTCTTCGCGCCAGTCGCCAAATACATCTCCTAACAAGCAGGCATTATCCTTTGAATCGTTATTTCTGTTTCCGTATGTGTAGTTTCCACCATTTACGCAACCTATCAGACGATCAAAGTTCTTCGAAGAAGGGTTCCAAGTCTCAAGACAACTCTTTCCCCAGAAATCATCACCAAGTGTTCCCGTCCAATATAAGCGATCTTGAGCAGCAGCACCTCCACCCCATATCTTTGAGTCGATAACGCTATTGCCATCCTTATCAAAGATGTTAGGCCATTCGGAAGCTTGCCAAAGGGCATCATCCCTTTCAGGGTCGAAGTTTGCCATAAATCCTCTACCGGTATCGCTGGATGCCGTCTTTCGTAACAACAGTTTGCCTGTTGTGGCATCACGATAGTCCATACCGAACTGGCCTTTTTCATGTACCATAAAGGCTTCCATTCCAGGGCGGTTTGGGTCAAAGTCGCTGACATGAAGGGCATCACCATGTCCCAAGCCTGTACGATAAAGTGTTGTGCCATCATGCTTCAGGGCACCTGAACCGTAGGTTATATCCTGCTTGCCGTCAAAATTCACATCTGCAACAGAGAACCAGTGGCAACCTTCGCCATATACTGTTGAGGAAAGACTCTTTGTTGTACCATTAGCATACTTTACCTCACCGTTATTAGTAGCGAGAGCCCTATGCAACCAGCGCAGGGTGATATTAGCACCATCCCAATCATAGGCACCTATAAAGGCACCACTGTAATATCCGCGTGCAAAGATACCACTTGGGTTGCTATCCTTGCCATCCAACCATGCTATACCGGCAAGATATCTCTCAGAACGATTTTGGTTGCTGTCGCCCCAGTATTGAGAGCCTGCAGCATAGTCTGTATGATAAGGTATCGTCTGCAGTTCAGCTCCATTACGACCGTCAAATACAGTAATCCATTCTTCGCCTTCTACCTGCTTTCCTCTTGAATTGAGGTAATTACCTTTAGGATCTTTGTCCACACTGAGGTAGTTACCTTCGCCATCAATAGCTCCGTGACCTGTCTTCAGCATAAACTCACCGTATCCGTCACCATCAAAGTCCCATGCTACGAAAGAAGAGGTGTGTGCTGAAGAGAACATATTCGGGCCGCCAGTCAGTATCCACAGACGTTTACCATTCATTTTGTAGCATCCGAAGTATTCAGGAGAAGTAGTACCTGTCTTTGCAGCATCCTTTTCGTTTGAAGGGCTCCACTTCAGTATTATCTCATACTCTCCGTCGCCATCCATATCGCAGATAGCGGCATCATTCGGAGTATATGTTGCTCCCCTGCCCCAGATGTCTGTAGGAGCACCACCTTCAAGGTCTATATACATTACCTGCGAAGACCAGGCCTTACAGGTATCTCTTTCTACAATCTCGTTATTCTCATTATACACTTCCAGGCGATAGTATGTTGTTGTTCCTCCACCAGTATCGGCAAAGTTCGTCTTACCCATGATGAAGTTTCCGCTGTTGAGATTTGTGTTTATGTTAGAAGCGCTTGTACCCTTATACAGCTTAAACTTATAGTTTCTGTTGTCATACGCTCTTGAACGCCAAGAGACAATGTTTCCCGAGCCACCTGACTGTGAAAGGTTTACAGCTACAAGTCCACGCTTCAGTGGTGTTGCCTTTCCCTTCGGAGGAGTGTTTGTAACGGTGAAACCGATATAAAACATAAATTCCACCTCGTCATCATTCATCACATTCACCTTCAAGTTATGTGTGTTAGCATCGTACTCTGTCTTTATGCTATTCTCTGAGAGTTCTGCCTTCAAAGTAGCAGCAAAATCAGTTGGGTCACCATATAGTTTCTTTCCAAAACGTGCGGTTTCACCGAACTTTAGCGACTTAATAGCATCATAGAGATTCACCTCTTCTGTCCCTGCTCCAACGTTTCCCTGACACTTCAGAGATGAGAGATAATGGCTTGCATCATATATCTCAGAGTCTATCTCACCCTCTATCACTACATTGCGGAATGCCATCGACTTGGTAGCATCCACATTATATACATACAACAGTATAAGGAAACCCTTCTCGCTATTATAGTTATTCACATAGTATGAATGGTGGCTGTAACCAGTTGGGTTATCCCCGTTTATCTTGTTTCTGAGAGGTGTGATAACATCCACATTTACTTCTGTTTCGCCACTAATCTTTGTGACAACAGTAGCATTACCACCATCAGTACCCACCTTTGCAGCATCAAAGGAAATCTTTGTAGGCTTAAACTTGTGGCCGCTCGCAGGTGTCACCATAAATGCTATGTTATGGTAAGATGTCTTTGCTGTCACCTTTTCTGTAGGCTTATACTTTGTGAATACCGGATCATACGCTACTGGCTCATATCCAGTATCAGCATTACTGCCAGTCATCTTGCCGTCATTCGTCAGCTTCGTACCCATAGTATATGCCGTAGTCACCATATCTGTATAGCCGGCATCGCCAGTTACTACAGCTGTTGCATCACCATTTGTCCAAGTCACCTTCACCTTCTGTGCATACATCACGGCAGGCATCAAGGCTACTAAAAATAAAAGAACTTTTCTCATTTTGCTTATTTGGAGTTAGTTAATTAGTTACTAATCGAGGGTGCAAAGGTAAGTATAATATTTTAAACCACCAAATTTCCAAACAAAAAATATAGGCGGTTTAAGTTATTCTCCTTCCCAATTTGAGAAGCGAGCCGAGCGGTCACGATTGTCACAAAGTAAAAATAAAGGGAGTCGCGATTTGCGACTCCCTCTCTTGTTATTATGCAGCCTTGGGGTGTTTTGCAAGGAACTGCGGACTCTTGGTGTATGTGTCGGTTACGGGGTCATAGGTGCAATACCCTCTTGAAACCCACTTGCGCAACTGCTGTGCTCCATCGCCCTTCATGCCTTGCGCACGACGTACTGCGTTGAGGTCGTCGAGGGTGAAGGTGTCTGGCAACAGCTCCATCAGGTTGCGTCGCGCCCTATCCAGTTCCATTGCCCTGCGCATATTCTCTCCGAATATCCACATCTTACACCACATATCATAATGGTAGGACCAGCGGACAAAGTCCTCTATCTCCTTGCACCATTTCTGCTCATTCAGTATATAGAGTATCATACCTCTCTTGAAGGCCGACAGCGTAGCACGATAGGAGAGTTCACGATAGGAGTCATCGTCAGCAAGGGCAGAGTATTGGCGGTTTTCCTCCAACATCTTTGCTGCAAGGGTGTTTGCCTTCTTGCATACTATGAGCCCCTTGGCTTCATTCAGATGGGTAATGAAATTCTGTACATCTGCCTTAAACCTCTCATCATAGCAGCCATAGAGCGGCATGCGGTCATCATCAGTATATATGGTACTGAAGGTGATGCGTGAGAGAGTACCGTCAAGCATCGCGTCCTTGAAGAATCGGCGGCACTTTCCGGGTGTGGCTGAAGCATTCCAGTTCCAGCGCACCTCGACACATTCAGATACCGACTTTGTACCCACACGCTCCTGACCATACTCGCCACAATCGTAGGCCAGACGCAGAATCTCTGTTACATTGTTGCCCTTGCCATTGGTCTTCAGCTGGTTGAGCATACCTATCTCGTCCATACGGGTATAGAGGAATCGTCCGCCAGCATCGGCCATCAGCTGCACAAAGGCTGCAGGAGTCATGTCCGACTTCACCCACTGAATAGTCAGTCCCTTGGGGCGCTCAGGCTTCTGTTCGTCAGCAGGGCAGGCATCATACTGATCCTTATACTCCTGCATGAGTTTGCGGTTCTTGGCGTCCTTCTCCTTGATGTCAAGCATGATGGCATTGATAGGTTCGTTGACACACGACTTACCACTCGACATCTCTGCCACCAGCACATTCATGAAGGTAGGCTCTACAAAGGCATTGTCATTGTATCGGAACTTCACTCCCTTGCAATGTACTCCCAATGATGGGAAGATGCCCATAGCAACAGCAGGCTTCAGGTGTTCGGGCACATTCTTTGTAATGAGACGCATGAACTTTGTCAGTCGCTGTGGCATCACAGGGGGCTTTGGGGCATGAATGCCGTTGGCCTCTGCGAGTTCGTCGGCTTGCTGACGAGTGCGAGCCAATTTGAGGGCACGTTTCATGATATCAGGAAAGTCCATATTCTGTGGGCGATTGCAGGCAGAACGCACTGTAGCAAGGAATTTCTGTTCATCCTCACCATAGCGTGGCAACACCTGTGCTATCCACATAGGGTCATCATTGCAGACATAACGCATATTGCATGTCATCGCATAGATGAAGTTGTTGCGAGCCCCCTGAGCAGGCACTCCGCCCAGCACGTCTTCCAAAGAATGAACAATGTTAGGATAGCTGATGCCTTCGAAGTTGTCTTCATACTCCTTGTCGGCAGAGGGCGTAGAAATTGCACTGTCAGTTGTCACAATTGTCACAGGAAGGGTGACCTCACGTTCCTTAAAGAGTTCCTCTTCGTCATAGTAGAGAACATAGTCTCTGCATACTACGAATGAGCAGCGTGCCAAATCCTTCACGCAGCCGTCATAGGTGTCATCTTCAAGCCTGTCGGCCATCCAGCGCTGGGCTTCTTCGAGGGTCATTCCCTGTGGAATCTCGAATACCAGTCGGATGCCTTCATTGCTTGGTGAGATGTGGGCAAGAGAGATGCCCAGCTCTACTTCACGCCCTTTCACCTTATTTATATAATAGGCGCGAGGGTCTATCTCCAAGTGGTCAACGTCATAGATGGAGAGTCCACTGGGTACTGCCGTCTGGTTGTGGCGATAGCCGTCAGAGAAGGAGGCATGAAAGCACACTACAGGCAGGTTGTCTTCCTTCAGCTTTGTCTTAAGCTTGTTGAAGTCCTCACGCGCGAGCGTACCTTCTTTTACCTCCTGCAGCTTGGCTGCTATCTTCTGGCAGGTGTCTGAAACATGTTGGTCGTCGAACGCAGCATTGAGAAGCTCAGGAGTGCAAGGCTGCATCTGAGCTGGAGTCTTGATTGATTTGCTGAACGCAAATGATGTAGTTTTATTACTTTGCATAAAAATAAATTTTTAATAATTAAACAATAAATTTTTGCGTCTTCGGCCGAAAGACGATGCAAAGGTATAACATTTTTTTTGCGTTTTCAAGCAAGAAAAAAGCCGTTGGAATGTCTGTTAGAACGTTCGAACGGCGTTAGAATGTTTATGTTGGAAAAAGACCTATTTTCGATATAATTTTTCTTTTAAAATACCCCTCAATTCGGTTGCTGCTTTCTTCATTCTTTTATGTTGGGTTCCTGATGTCTCCCATTCTGATGCTCGGAAATTGGCATAATCAGTGCATTTGCTTAGGCTGACATAGCTACATGGGAAGGAATATGAGGAGTCTTCACCAAAGCCCCACTCATCCATCTTCTTGCAGAAGTTCAGCATGTCACAATCTGTTAACAGATGATATTCCTGGACTACGACACTCATGATGGCAGCCCATTGGTTCTTCTGTGAGATGACAGGCTTTCCTGTGGCATCTTTCTTCTCCAGCAACTCCTTGATGCTTGCCTTGGCAATCTCCATCTTCTCATCATTACTTAAATCTATCTTCCTGAATTTTTTAATCTCAGATATAGGCAACATGTCGCCATCACGTCCCCAACGTTGTATCTCTACCATACCTTTCAGTATCATCAGCACAATGCCAGAGAGCAGGGGAAAGAGGTATTTTCGGGGCACGTGGTTGTAATATACCTCACGCAGGAAATCAACTGGGTCGTAGAGGAATTTGTCATACAAGTGATATGGAAAAGCCTGCAACTGCTGTTCCAGCTCTTTCAGGCGATTGTTGTAGGTATAGTGGCTGTCTTCCAGTCCTTGCTCATGAAGACGCTTCGGAATGTCTATGAAAAGGTATCTGGCCACTTTCTCACGATTCTCATGACACATAATCATACCCTTCTCCTGACTCAATTTCTCTGCAAGGTTCCTGAGCTCCGGTTCTTTTCGGGCAGCCAGCAGGCGTTCTATGCGATAGCGGGCACGAGTCATCTCACGGCTAAGGTCATAGGGGTTCATCTCAAGAAACTGCTCGCCAAACTTGAGAATAGTCTTTGCTGATTCTCCTGCTTCAAGAAAGTCAATCAGGTCTGCCGTCAGGTCTTGCATCATCTCCAGCTTTCTCGGCATCAGCGGCAGGCCGTCATACTTCCAATCGCCATACACCTCGCTGTCGAAGGGGTCGTAATCCCACGCTATCGTCTCCACCTCACACTCTACAGTGAGCACAGGGGGCTCTGCGTTGCTCTTCACCACCACTCCACGCAAGCGCTGCAACTTGCTGCCATGCAATGCCTGATATACCACATCGAGGTCGGTAACAGCCACATGGCCTATATTCCTGCTGCCTTCACGCACACGAACAGCATAGGGGTCCTTTATGTTCTCGGGCTCGGGCTGCAAGGTGAGCGATTTGCCAACAGCATCTTTTGTATATTCCCTCCAGCAATCGCGCACATCCATGTGGGCAAGCCCTACAACGTCTATTCTTATCTTTTCCATACAAGGTGCAAAGGTACGAATAAACGAGTGAAATACAAAATTTTTATCACATTTTCAGAGGGTTTGTGACAATTGGGACAAATGACAGTCGATTTTTATGCTGTTTAGAGACCACCAAAAATACTAAACCACTGATAATCAATAATATAATAAAATTATATAATATATTTATATGTATTTTTATTGAAAATTGAACATTGAGCATTGAACGTTGAACATTGATTTATTGAACATTGATTATTGAACATTGATTATTGAACATTGAGCATTGTATTCTCAATTTTCAATTAAGAAAAAGTCTGACTGTAAAAAATTAATTGTCCAATTGTCACAATTGTCACAATTAAGGAGAAAATTTGTTACTCCTCGGAGAAAAAATTTTTCTCCCGAGGGCTAGCAAAAATTGGGTGCAGCAGGCCATTTTCAGACCCGGAAAAAAGTTCCGATAATGTCATAAAATGATACTAAAACGGGTATAAAATTTGCTTTTTCTGCAAAAAATATACCCGTAATGATAAAAAACTCCCCTTGGCGGAAGTCCGTCAAGGGGAGTGAGAGAATATTAAAGATTATCTGTTTACTTTACAACAACCTTAGAAACCTTCATATAGCCGTTAGCATATGTAGCAACCTTGATTGCTATGCCCTGAGGAGCAGATGTAGCAACACCGTTGAGGTCATAGTAAACAACCTTAACAGGAGCCTCTGCTGGCTCGTTGCTCTGCTGTACAGTCTCGATTTCAGTAATCTTACCAGCAAGCTTAGCAGCTGCAGCAGCATAGTCGAAGCCTTCTACCTTACCTGTGAGCTTAATAACAGCGTTATCAACTCTTGCGAAAGCAGCGTTTACGCGTGCATGAGCACCAAGGAGGATAGAACCTAAGACATTCTCTTCATCTACATTTGGTGTTATGTCAGTAAACTCGCGAGCATTATTTGTATCACGAGAATAAGAATTAGTTTCTCCACCTGGAGTTTCACCATCATAATACTTCTTAACCTGAGCATCACCTTCGCCGACGTAAGCGTAAGCCTCGTGTGGCTCACCGCCGTCTTCACCAACGATGATAGAAGCTGTGCACTTAGCTACAGGAAGAATATCGATAAGCTGACTTGCGTCATACTCATGAGTACCCCAATCAGTTCTGATAGCTGCCTCAACAACAGGTTTGAGAGCAGAAGCTCTTTCACCACCCCAAGAAGCAGTTCCATAAGAAGGACCAAAGTTACCCTGTATCTTCTCGATAGTCCAACCTGGGAAGTCTGTTACAGTAGCAGGCCAAGCACCTGTGCTATAGAAGCCAGCATTCTGGATGAAGTTTGTAACATCGATTTCTACAGGTTTTACTATACCAGAAGGTTCACCATCCACTAATTCCTCCTCTTCGAATGGATTACCTTCAGCGCACAGGTCATAGATAGCCTTTGTGATGCGGAGCTTGAGCTGATAAGCAATCTCCTGATCGTCTGTAAGAGCATTATCAGCAGCAAGTACGTACTCGTCACCAACCTGTGTCTCGTCAAGTTTAACGAGTTGAGCTGCAAGACCAGCAATCTGCTTGGTCAGAAGTCCAACACAAGTATTCTTCATGTTATTGAAGAGAGTAGTGTTGTCCTCCATTGTCTTTGTAGCACCAACAAGAACCTCATCTTCAAGAGTAGAAGGATCTACATTTTCATATTCTGCAACAACCTCTTCGAGAACTGAATAGCACTCGAGTTTCTCATACTTTGTACCAATATTCTGTGTGTATGCATTATTTGCAGCTTCATAAGCAACTTTGAAGCGTGGGATGTACTCGAAACGAGTCAGCATAGACTTTGTGAGACCTTCCAACTCCTCAATAGCAGCCTTGAACTCTTCCTCTGTAGTCATAGTAATCTTGTCAGGATCCTCATACTTAGCAATGCCATCTGCCAAAGCTGTCTTTGTAGCACCATCATACATAGGATCAGCAACCTTTACGAGAGCAGCCTTTGCATTTGCTACAGTCTGAGCAAGGAGTGCATAGTACTTAACGGCACGAGAACCTGGTTGGATAAAGGTTATGTTACCACAAGCAAGAGTACACCAAGAACCCCAGAACTTCAGGACATAATCTCCATCTTTACTTGGAGTAAATGTATACTCGAACTTATCTGGAGTAAATGGTGTGCCAGCATTGTTGTGTGCATTTGCTTCCTTACTTAAGTTCTGAGTAGCTGTAGAGACAACTTTTCCTTCAGAATCAAGAATAGCATAAGCAACCTGACTGAAGCCGCCCATTTCGCCACCTTCATCATTCCATGTAGCAGCATAGTATGTCATCTCATATTCGATGCCACCCTGCAGGGTAAGTTTCTTACCTGATTCATCTTCACCATAAGTCATGTAGGCACCTGGGTTATCAGTCATATTACCACCGAAGTTACGGCAGAAGTATCCGAAGCTCATGTTTTCACCGCCTGAACATCCGAGGATACGAGAACCACCGCCCTGACTTGGAGCAAGACGATTACCACCATCATAGACAAACCATCCTGATTCTGCAGCAGGTGTTGCATTATTCCAAGAAGAGAATGTTTCTTTGATAAGAGTCTTATCATCTGGAACATCACCCTCTGTCTTCTCGTAGGTATTTACAACAACACCAAGGAACATTGTTTCGTCCATACCACCAGCTGAGAATACAGTGTAGCGGAGAATAGCATTCTGCTCTACCTCATTAGTGTAAGCAACAGTAACCTTCTGAACATTCTCATTCTTTACAGGACCACCATCAGGAACCATTTTCTCCAAAGTAGCCTCAGTAGAAGCGAGAACGTTCTGACCTGTTGCATCAAGAACCTCACAAAGAACCCTCTTACCAGCAGCCTTATAACCACCTGCTATGAAGTCGATATGAAGCTCACCTACAGGAAGAGTTACAGCATAACCCTCAAGGTCACCATAGAATGCTCTTGTCTGCTTGCTGCTTTCAGCACGTACATAGAATGCCTTCAGATAGTCACCAGTCTGATACTGGAACAGACGTGGACCACCACCATAAGAAGAACCAGAAGGACGAACTTCACCCTTATCATCTTCACTTGTATAGTTCAAATAAAGTGTCCATCCATTAGGAATTGTGTTAACTGCGTCATCTGCAAAGCCAATAGTCTGTATTGGAGTGATTATCTCCTCAGCAACCTTTGGCTTACCAGCCTCGAAGTTTATAACGAATTCAACAGGATAGTCTGTGTATTCAGTTAAAACATTAGAAACCATAATCCTGTTGTTCTTAGCAAGCAGACCATTGTCATTACGTACGAAAACAACTGTCTCTGCAGTAGCAGGTGTACCTTCCTTGAGAACAAGAGGAACTTCTTCACCACCACGATTCAGAACGGCATTTATCTTAGATGTCATAACCTCATGATCGAATGTGAATGTGAACTCGCTCAGATTCTTATCGATCGAGAAAGCTTTATTAGCAGGATAAGAAGAAATCAACTCTGGAGACAGATACAAGAAAGACATCACATCGTCAAGAGCTGCATTGTATGTAGCCTCATAATCGACTATATCGAAGACACTTGACTCAGTCTCCTTACCAATGTACTTAATCTGCTTTCCGTCTGTTGGGTTTGTGAAATTAATAACAACATTATCTGTTTCATCAACTGGATCAACAAGGAAGATGTAAAGACAACCGTCACTATGGTATTCAACAGCCTCTATTTCAGCATCTTCACCATTTACTGTAGCAGTTGCATAATTAGCAACTTCACTCTCGTCGAACATTACAAGACCCTTAGGTGCTGCTGCTGCCATAGCGGCAATGTTGGTGTTCTTACCAAAGTCAACCTTGATAGCACCCATTGCTCCAAACTCTGCAGACTGAACAGCACCAACCTTTGAAAGAACGACATCCTTAAGGAAGAATGTACCTGGGTTGTAAATGCTGAGAGTCAAGAAGAACTTGTCTGCCAACTCACCTTTACCCTGCTTTGCATACTCTTCCTTTTGTTTTTCCTCACTTGCGAAAACAATTGTCTTAGTATAGCTCACGAACTCATCAGGATTGAAGCCCTCAGCCTCAAGGCGTTGCTCTTTACCATCAAAGTCGAACAGAGAGATGTCAGCATTGTCCTCGCCCTGCATCAGAAGTGAAGATAACTTGCAGTTAACGTCTGTTTCACCGTCATTGTAAGTCTTACTACCCTTCAACTTGAAGGAAAGACGATAAGTGTTGCCTTCCTTCAATGGAAGGTTACGGAACTTGACGGCACGTTGCCATCTTTCGTTTTGACACAGAGTAGCTGGATCATTGAAAATCTTCAATGCACCATCTACAACTTCACGTGTGTCACCAGTCATACTGTTGATGTACTCGTAGAAACCTACATCAGTTGAAGCAGCAGTCTGTTCAGATTCAAAATGCTGCTCGAACACTACATCATTGTCTGCTCGTACACCGAGACAAACAAGAAGTAATGTCACCATGAAAAGTAAACTCTTCAGTTTCATAACATTTAGATTTAAAAAGTTAATAAATAAGAAAAATAAAATAAATTATTAATTAAACATTAAGATATAATTTTTCGCCTTCAATTCTTAATGGAGCTACCTTCAGGCTGCGCAACCAGGTAATACCATTAGATGGCACACAGTCGTGGTGGAAGAGATACCACTGTCCCTTGTACTCTGTTATGCAGTGGTGGGTTGTCCAGCCTACTACTGGCTGCAGCAACTCTCCTGCGAAGGTAAATGGGCCATAAGGATTGTCTCCTATAGCATAACACAGCAGATGGCTGTCACCTGTGCTGTATGAGAAGTAATACTTGCCATTCATCTTATGCATCCATGAAGCCTCGAAGAAACGATGTGGGTCGTTAGCCTTCAAAGGCTTACCATTCTCGTCGAGGATGACAACAGGCTTTGGTGTCTCAGCAAACTGCAGACCGTCAGCTGTAAGACGGGCTACACGAGATGGGAGAGCCTCTGCATCACCTTCTGGGAGATAGGCATTCTCAAGAATCTTGTTGTCCTTATATCTTTGAAGCTGTCCACCCCAGAGACCTCCGAAATAGATGTAAACCTCACCATCTTCGTCCTTAAAGGCACATGGGTCGATGCTATAAGAACCATACATAGGATATGGCTCAGCCTTGAATGGACCTTCTGGTTTATCAGCGATAGCAACACCAAGATGGAAGAGACCATTATAGTCTTTTGCAGAGAAATAGAGGTAGTATCTACCATCATTACCCTTACAAACATCACTGTCCCAAAGCTGACCGGCAGCCCAAGGCACATCTTCTAAGGCGAGAATGACACCATGATCGGTGACTTCGCCATTTTCTATGTCATCAAGAGAGAGAACATGATAGTCCTTCATCTGAAAATGTCCACCATCATCGTCTTCTGACGCACCACTATCCCAATCGTGAGAAGGATAGATATAAACGCGTCCGTCAAAGACTTTTGCGGCTGGATCTGCCATATAGTCGGCAGGAAAGAGATAACGTGGATACATATTTTTAGTTTAAAGTTTAAAGTTTAGAGTTTAACTTTCAATGCTCAATGTTCAATGCTCAATGAAACAACGCTTCTATCTTCTTCACGACTGGTTTTTCTTCTTTTTTTCTGTCGAAGAGAAGTGGATAGTTTGTTCTGCCTGCTACTGGGAAGTTGTTGAGCCAAGACTGGCCATCTTCTATACCCCACAGTGTTACACGACTTATCTGGTCGCGATGCTTGTAGTAAATCTTCCAGAGGTCCATCCATCTGTCGTCAATCTTCTTCAGAGAGTCAGCAGGGATATTGCCGTCCTTGTAAGGATTGAACTTCTCCTGATATTTGAAATTCTGGGCGATGTCAGCACCACCGAAGTCCTTTGGATTAGGCAGAACATTAAGGTCGAGTTCTGTCATCATTACCTTCACACCTTCTGCTGCAAAGGCATCGATGCTCTTCTCATATTCTGACAACTTAGGATAGTCGAGACCATTATGGCTCTGCATACCGATAGCATCGATGCGAATGCCTTTCTTCTTGAAGTCGCGAATTATCTCACAATACTTTTCACGCTTGCCTTTGTTAGACATAGAGAAGTCGTTCAAATACAGCTCTGCATCAGGGTCAGCCTCCATAGCTGCACGGAATGCTATCTCTATGAATTCAGGGCCGATAATCTTGAAGAACTCAGACTGGCGATATTCTCCATTGTCCAAGATAGCCTCATTGACAACATCCCAACCCAATACTTTACCCTTGAAGTGGGTCATAACAGCCTTGATGTGATCTTGTATTCTCTTTACCAATACTTCACGAGAACATGGATTACCCAATTCATCCTTGAAGAACCAGCGTGGAGCCTGTGAATGCCAAAGGAGACAGTGACCAGTGAGAGTCATATCGTGAGCCTGAGCATATTCCACAAGACGGTCAGCCTGACGATAGTCGAACAATCCCTCATTTGGCTGCAACTCTTCTGCCTTCATGCAATTCTCCGCCACAACAGCATTGAAGTGTTTATCGACGATAGAGTTAATCTTTGGGTCATTGATACGAACCTGAACAGTATTCATAGCTGTACCAATGAGGAAATGTTTTCCAACTGTCTCACGAAGACCATCTGCCTGCACAGCATTTGCAAGCATCAGGGCTAAAAGACTTATTATAATGTGTTTCTTATTCATTCTTTTTATTGATTATTTTTTGCTCTGCGGAGAGTCAATTCTGCCTGCATCTTCTCATTGTACTCCTTAGTGATAGGATAGAAGAACAGAGCCACAACGCCTATAGCAAAGAGAACTGCAGGAATAACACTGCTGACAAGACGGATACCCTCGATAGCAGAACCACTCTGTATAGCAGCACCTCCTACATAGCCGAAACTTGAAAGGATGATACCAGCGAAAGCGCCACCAATACCAAGACCAGCCTTCAGGGCAAATACTACGCCAGAGAAACAGAAACCAGTAGCACGACGACCACTTACATACTCTACATGATCTGCTACATCACCAATCATAGCCCACAGAAGTGGTACTGTTGGAGCATAAGCAAGACTCTTTAAGACGCACAGCAGGTAGATAGAGGTAACATCTGTTGGTTCTGGCAGATAGAAGCATGCTGTGAAGAAAGCTGTCAAGGACAGACAGACAACAAAGACACGTTTCTTACCATAACGGTTTGCCAAGAACTCAGAAAGAAGTATCACACCCAGGAACTGAACAATGGCTCCTATCATATTAAATAAGGAGAAACCAATGCTGTAGGCATCAGCCTGACTGTGTGCTATAAGGTTAAAGGCACCCAGAATGCTTGCTCCCACGCCCGTGCGCGTACCTTCTACATCTGCCAAGCCGCATTGCTCAATGAATTTGTAAAGAGCAGCCTGATCAATATTGCTCTGGAAATAGAAACTCATTGCACTACCCCATACAGCAAGTGTGATAAACACAAAGAGTGTCAGGACGAACATTGCCTTCCAAGGATTGCTCTTGAAAGTTTCCTTTACGTCAGCCATCACATTACTCTCCTGAGCAGGAGGAGGAGTGATTCTCTCCTTTGTTGAAAGGAATGCTATAACAAGGAATACGAAACCTACACAAGCGAAGAGGCCGATAGTACAAAGCCATCCATGAGCCTCATCACCATTACCAAATTTGTTTACCAAAGGCAATGTGAGACCCTGAACAACGAACTGTGCTATTGTGCTGGCAACGAAACGAATGCTGGTAATACTGGTACGCTCCCTGATGTCACTACTCATCACACCACCCAAAGAACTATAAGGGGTGTTGTTGATAGAGTACATCGTCATAAGGAGGATGTAAGAGATTGTTGCATACAGAGCAACCATACCCTTATCCTCAATACCAGGATTATAGAATGCCAATACATAGAAAACAGCGAAAGGCAAAGCAGACCACAATACCCAAGGACGATACTTACCCCACTTTGTCTGTGTCTTATCACTGAGAATACCAACAGCTGGGTCAACAAAAGCATCAACGATACGAGCTATGAGGAGAACACTACCTGCTATTGCTCCATCCAGACCAAAGATATCAGTATAAAACTTCAGCTGGAAAATCATCATCATCTGGAAAACCAGATTTGCAGATGCATCTCCCAAAGAGTATCCTATCTTCTCTCCAAGGCCAACTTTCATGTTGGGCACTTTAGTTTCGATTTCTATGTTATTTTCGTTTGACATTTGAATTGTTGTTTAGATTTCGATTGCAAAAATATACATAATGTATGAGACAAAAATTGTAGAAAATTCTAAAAAGTTTTCCCAGTGTAACATAGTGAAGTTTTTTTCGCCTTCAGAAACAATATTTTATGAAAAAGAAACAAAATATAAAGTTTATTTCTCGGAAAAACCGTACTTTTGCACTCGGTAAAGTTTTTTTCATCATAATGGTTAGTAAGTTTAGTTAAAAAAAAGAGCTGCAACTGTCACAGTTGCAGCTCTCTTAAAAAAAGAAAAGATTTTACGTATATTATATATAAGGTATATGCTACAAGCGAGAAATATAAGCCTAATGAACAAAATGTTATTTTGCCTGTGTTTCCTTACACAGGTTCTCACCTTAGGGGCGGCAAACAATGCTGCCCCTAAGTTTCCAAATGAAGATGGTAGTAAACTATGGTTGCGTTATGACTTCGCAAACACCCCTGCTGAGATAACTGGGGTGTCTGGTACCGCAATGGTGGAACTGAAGAGTTTCTGGAAAGGGAAGCCAGTTGAGTTAAGGCGACAACGCAGCCTTGGACACGATGACTATTTCATAACAACAACAAATGGAAAGGTTGTCCTCTCTGCTGGCTCTGACATCGGCCTGCTCTATGGAGCATATCACCTATTGCGCCTACAGGAGACAGGAGCTGATTGCACAAACCTTAATATAAAGGAACATCCTGCGTATGCTCTGAGAATCCTTAACCATTGGGATAATCCTGATGGTACTATAGAGCGAGGATTTGCTGGTAGGAGCATTTTCTGGACAAAAGAAGCGCTGAACAGTGCACGAATACAGCAATACGGAAGAGCTAATGCCTCTGTTGGCATAAACGGAACAGTATTGAACAACGTAAATGCAAAACCTGCTACCCTTTCTACCCAACAGTTGGAAAAGGCAAAACAAATAGCAGACATACTGCGACCATACGGAATAAGAGTATATCTGTCAATAAACTTTGCTTCTCCTATACGCTTAGGGGGATTGTCAACTGCTGATCCTCTAAATAAAGATGTTATAAAATGGTGGGAGGAGAAAGTTGCGGAAATATACAAAATGATACCAGACTTTGGAGGTTTCCTCGTAAAAGCCAATTCTGAGGGAGAGCCAGGCCCTTGTGATTATGGTCGCTCTCACGCAGAAGGTGCCAATATGCTTGCAAAAGTATTAAAAAAGCACGATGGTATCGTTATGTGGCGTTCTTTTGTGTATAATCCTAATGACAATGATAGAGCCAAGCAGGCATATAACGAGTTTATGCCACTTGACGGACAATTCTTGGATAATGTCATTATACAAATAAAAAACGGTCCTATCGATTTCCAGCCTCGAGAGCCATATAGTCCGCTGTTCACTGGAATGAAGAAGACATCTATGATGGCAGAACTGCAGATTACTCAGGAATATCTGGGAGCAGCTAACCACCTTGTATTCCTCTCTCCTATGTGGAAAGAATTTTTAGGTAGCATCAACCCTTCATCACTAAAGGCTATGGCAGGTGTTGCCAATATAGGAGACGACACAAACTGGTGTGGTCATCACTTTGCTCAAGCCAACTGGTATGCCTTCGGACGACTGGCGTGGAATCCAAAAATAACATCTGAGGAAATAGCAAAAGAGTGGCTCGGACAAACATTTGACTCTAAACTCTCAACTCTAAACTCTCTACTCATAAAGACTATGCTCGCCAGTCATGAAGCAGCAGTCAGCTATATGATGCCTCTCGGATTACATCATATCTTTGCAGAAGGTCACCACTATGGTCCAGCACCTTGGTTTACTAAACCTGGTATGCGTCGCGACTGGACACCACCATATTATCATCAGGCGGATTCCATAGGATTAGGATTTGACAGAAGCCGCAAAGGAACAGATGCTGTTTCACAATATCCAGAAGAACTCTGTAACTTGTATGACAACATCAATGCCTGTCCTGAAACATTGTTAGCATGGTTTCATCATGTACCTTGGGACTACAAGATGAAAAACGGACGTACCTTCTGGGAAGAGCTGTGCCACAAGTACGATGAAGGGGTTGGTGTAACAAGAGACATGCTAAAGACATGGGATGCTTTGCAGCCATATATTGACCAGCAGCGTTTTAATGAGGTGCAGCGAAAACTGCGCATACAAGTACGAGATGCTGTATGGTGGCATGATGCTTGCATTCTATACTTCCAGACATTCTCAAAAAAACCTATACCACAAGATGTGGAACATCCTGTACATAATCTCGATGAAATGATGGATTTTAGAATAAATATTACAATGTATGAAAACCCACCATATGGATATAATAAATAAGGTGAAAAGAATTTATAAAAGCAACTGAAGGGATTCCAAAAGGTGAAAAAAACTTAAATTTTTGTCTTTTATCCTCTTAGGACTCGCCTCTATACAGATTTTTTTGTACCTTTGCACCCGCAAGCGTGGTTTCCACCTTGAATATATTCCACGTTAGCACGGGCTTTTAGCTCAGTTGGTTAGAGCAACAGACTCATAATCTGGAGGTCCTAGGTTCAAGCCCTAGATGGCCCACGAAAGGCACCACTCGATATGAGTGATGCCTTTTCTCTTTTCAAAGATATGAATAAAAAGAGTCTTTCAATACTTATGCTTTTATTTCTGGCGCTAAGTCTGAGTGCCCAAACATGGGAAGAGGATTTACGAACAGAAGTAAATGAGGTATTATCAAAAACCAAAAAGGTTTCCATAGGATGTTGTATCTATGACCTGACTGCCGATTCTACCTTGTATGAATGGAATGCAGACAGGATGATGGTTCCTGCCAGCACCCAGAAACTATATACTGCTACTGCTATGCTCTCCACATATGGTGAAGATTTCACTTTTCTGACAAGTATCACCACAAATGGCGAGGAGGCGATGGATACCTTAGGTAATCTTTTCCTAAAGGGAGACATTTACATCAATACCAACTGCGACCCTACCCTAACAGCAGAGGGAGCAAGAGCTATTAAGGACAAAATCATTGCAATGGGATATGATTCCATCGATGGTGGCATCATTCTTTGCATTAACGAAAAGACGCAGCATATACGCCTTGCAGAAGATAATTTTGCACCACAGGTGGCAAGACTGCTTGCTTCAGATACTGTAAAATTCTCATCAACCCTTACATGGGGAAAGGAAAATACAACTGACAGAGGAACGTATCCACTGGGATTTATCCGTACTCCTTTGATGAAGGTAATGAATCGTATGCTGAAAAGCAGCGATAACATATATGCAGAATCGATGTTGCTGAACCTTGTAAAGAATGATCAGAACTGGTCATATGACGGATGCAAGGATGTTGTTAGAGATATGGTAAGTAGAATCCGCGAAAGATATCGACCAGAAGAATGTCAATGGGATATAAAGTATAATTACTACAACATCATTGACGGAAGCGGCCTGTCTCATTCCAATAAATCAACAGCCCAATCACAGGTAGATCTTTTGAGGTATGTCTATAATGACAGAAATATTTTCCAGTTGCTTTATGACAATATGCCTATTGCAGGTGTTGATGGTACTTTGGGAAAGAGAATGACTAACGGTATGGCCCACAATAATGTACATGCTAAAACAGGAACACTTAATGGTGTCTCAACCTTAAGTGGATATCTTACAGCATCCAATGGACATGATATTGCTTTCTCTATCCTTATTAATAATTGCTACGACAAACCTTATGCTCGCACACTACAAAACAGAATTTGCGAGATAATGTCGAAGTGATTTTACGGCTTTTTGGAGTTTTTTGCAGGAAAAAGTAAAAAAACTCGCAGAAAAATTTGGATATTTCAGTTTTTCGTTGTACCTTTGCACCGCAATTCAAGAAAATTGCACAAAAAAGCTTCCTTAGCTCAGTTGGTTAGAGCATCTGACTGTTAATCAGGGGGTCCTTGGTTCAAGCCCAAGAGGGAGCGCACAAGAAGAGTCATATGTTGACTCTTCTTTTTTGTTATTTATTTTAATTTTCTTGCATTATTCATTAACCAAATCGCAACTTTGACCTTCTGTCGAAGCTACATCCGCTCGAAAATACAAGATATAAATGAAAAAAATTTCATTTTCTCTTGGTTTTTTGCTCACTTAATCGTAACTTTGCAACTGCTATGAGAAAATTATTTTATACAATAGTGCTTCTTTGTTCGGTTAACATTTCATTATATGCCGATAACAAGCCTGTCGTCAAAAACCATAATTTTGATGTTATGCGTAATCTCGAGGTATTCTCTTCAATATATAAGAATCTCGATATGATGTATGTGGATTCACTGGATCCCGACAAAACAGTAGGCATTGGCATCAAGGCTATGCTTAGATCTCTTGATCCATATACTGAATACTATCCCGCCAATGAGGTGAAGAACCTGAAAACTATGCTGACAGGAAAATATGCTGGTATAGGAGCTATTATAAAGCAAGACCTTAGAGACAGTTGCATCGTCATAGATGAGCCATATGAGAATATGCCTGCCTCTATCATAGGACTACAAAAGGGTGACAAGGTTATTGCTATTGATGATTCTTCAATGATAGGAAAGAAGGTGGATTATGTTTCCAGCCGCCTACGTGGAGAAGCGGGCACAAGTTTCATCCTAAAGATTGAGCGCAACGGCAAGATATATAAAAAGAAGGTAACAAGAAAAGCTATACAATTACCCAGCGTACCATATTATGGTCTGCTAAAAAGCAATAACGATATAGGCTATCTTCTACTGACACAGTTTACAGACGAGTGTTCAAGAGATATTAGAAGAGCCCTCGTAGAGATGCGAGGACAAGGCATGAAGAAACTCATCTTTGACCTGAGAAATAATGGTGGTGGTTCATTAGCAGAAGCTATCAAAATAGTGAATATGTTTGTTCCGAAAGACGTTACCATTGTTACTACGAAGGGTAAAATTGCACGTTCTAACAATGAGTACAAAACAGAATCGGAACCTTTAGATACCATTATGCCAGTAGTTGTTCTGGTAAATGAAAACAGTGCTTCAGCAAGCGAGATAACGGCTGGCTCCTTACAAGATTTGAAGAGGGCAACGATCTTAGGAAAGAAAACCTATGGCAAAGGTCTCGTGCAACAACCTATCGAATTGCCACATGATGCTTCCTTAAAGGTAACAACATCAAGGTATTATCTACCTGCTGGAGAATGCGTACAAGGAATCGGAGTCAAACCAGACATCGAGGTAAGCAACGATTCGCTACCAAATATAGCAGCATACCTTTGCGGATCAGGTCTTGACTCTACAGAGGTAGAATTCCATTGGGCTGTTGATTATATCAGAAAACACAAAAAAATAGCACCTGCAGAAGATTTTCACCTTACTGATGCAGAATGGAATGATTTCAAAGAAGCTGTTTTAAAGAGCGGCTTCAAATATGACAGAGAGACAAGCAAAGAATTCGATGAATTGGTGAAATTTGCAAAATTCGAGGGCTATTATGATGATGCAAAGGATGAGTTTGAGGCTTTAAAAACAAAACTAACTCATAACCTTTCAAAAGAATTAGACAAAAATCGCACTATCATACAACGACTTATAGAACAAGACATTATCACTGCATATTATTTCCAGAGAGGCAATATTGCCAGCGCCATACAGCACGACAAGCAAGTGAAAAAGGCTGTGGAGTTTTTGGAACAAAAGTAAGTAATTAGAGTAAAAGAGTTAAGAGTTGTATAAGAAAGATATAAACCTAAGATAAACTATGACTAAAACTAGAAGTAAGAAAGGCGGCAAACGCTTGACGAGAGCACAACTGATTGAGAGGTTGGAGGCATTCTTCTCGAGTAATCCGAATGAAACCTTCTCCCTAAAACAGATTTTTAAGCTCCTGCATCTTGACACTCATCCTCTAAAGATGCTAGCCATCGACATCATGGAAGAGATGGCATGGGATGATTTTCTTGTTAAAATTTCAGATACCAGCTACAAACTTGCTGACAACACCCAGACTTTGGTCGGCACCTTCCAAGCGAAGGCAAACGGAAGAAATAGCGTTATACCTGACGGCTCGGAAACACCTGTCTTCGTAGCAGAGCGAAACTCCTTGTATGCTATGAATGGCGACCGAGTACAAATTATGATGATGGCTCGCAAACGCAACCACATACGCGAAGCGAGAGTCGTAGAAATAATACAACGTAAGAAAGACCAGTTTGTTGGAAAATTAAAGGTCGACAAAGGTTTTGCTTATCTGTTACCAACAGAAAGTATTACTACTAGCATCATCATCCCTAAGGATAAACTGAAAAAAGGGAAGACAAACGACAAAGCTGTTGTAAAAGTATTATCATGGCCTGATGGAGAACAACGCAGTATAATTGCTGAAGTAGTTGATATACTTGGTAAACAGGGTGATAATGATGCTGAGATGCACACTATTCTGGCACAATATGGTTTACCATATAAATATCCAAAGGAAGTAGAGGATGCTGCCAACAAGATTCCTGATACCATCACAAAGGAAGAACTTGAAAAACGAGAAGATTTCAGGGATGTATGGACATGTACCATCGATCCACATGATGCAAAAGACTTTGATGATGCTCTATCCATCAGAAAGGAAGGAAATCTTTGGGAAGTTGGTGTTCACATTGCCGATGTTTCACATTATGTTACAGAGGGTTCTATAATTGACAAGGAGGCACAAAAGCGTGCAACGTCAGTATATCTTGTCGATCGAACCATTCCTATGCTTCCTGAAAGACTATGTAACTATATCTGTTCACTCCGTCCAGATGAAGAGAAACTGGCATATAGCGTCATCTTCCTACTTGACGAAGAAGCCAATGTAAAGAAATATCGCATAGTACATACTGTTATAAAGAGTAATCGTCGCTATGCCTACGAAGAGGTTCAGGCTGTAATAGAGAGTAACAGACCTGGTATAATGAATCGCGACAAAGTGGAAGACCCATATTCCGAACAATTACTCACCCTTGACAAGTTAGCAAAAAAACTTAGGGAAAGACGTTTTAAGAACGGTTCTGTGCGATTTGATCGAGAGGAAATGCGTTTTGACATAGACGAAAAAGGCAAACCAATACGCTGCTACGTCAAAAGGAGTCAAGATGCCAACAAATTGATAGAAGAGTTTATGCTTCTGGCAAACAAAACCGTTGCTGAACATGTAGGAAAGGTGAAGAAGTCAAAAGGCGGAAAACCAGCAAAAGCGAAGACCCTACCCTATCGAATCCATGATTCCCCAGACCCACAGAAGATGGAGACCCTTCGTTCCTTCGTTACCAAGTTTGGCTATAAGATGAAATCTACAGGCACAAAAGGTGCTACCGCACGCGCTATCAATACCTTGATGGATGAGATAGAAGGTAAACCAGAGAGTAATGCTATTCAAATGGTAGCATTAAGGGCAATGATGAAAGCCAAATATTCTGTACACAACATAGGACACTTTGGACTTGCCTTCGACTACTATACACATTTCACATCGCCCATTAGACGTTATCCTGACACCATGGTACATCGACTACTTACCCGTTACGAAGAAGGCGGAAAGAGTGCCAGCGAAGATAAATATGAAGAATTATGCGAACATTCTTCCCAGCAAGAACAGACAGCTGCTATGGCAGAACGAGATTCTATCAAGTATAAGATGGTGGAATTTATGGGGCAATTTGTAGGAGAAGAATTTGAGGCTCATATAAGTGGTTTAACCAGTTATGGCATATACTGCGAGATTGATGAGAACCATTGTGAAGGAATGATAAGTCTGCAGGATCTAAAAGATGATTATTACGACTTTGACGAGAAAAACTTTTGTTTAGTAGGCCGCAGGCATCACAACAGATACAACCTTGGAGACCCTATAACTATTAAGGTTTCCAAGGCTAATGTCGAGAAAAAACAATTAGATTTTGTTCCAGCAGAATAAATAGTATTATTCTATACCCATCTCTTGAAGTAGGCGTGTGGCGTTGCCCCACGCCTTCATCATATACAGCACATAACGGATATCCACATTTATGCAACGTGCCAGAGATGTGTCGAAGAATATATCGCTGGAAAGGCTGTCCCAATTACCATCGAAAGCAAGGCCTATAAGATGTCCATGACTATCAAGTACAGGAGATCCACTGTTTCCTCCAGTGATATCGTTGTTTGTAAGGAAACACATATTTAGAGTATTGGAAACCTTATCGTCCAGAATACCATAAACATCAGCATCAAAAAGCTGGCGCACTCGCGGTTCCACATAGTAATCGCTTATCTCACCACCCTTTTGCATCTTTTCTCTCATAGATTTTGCAGTGGTGTAGTATCCAGAGTCACCACCATTGAGTACATATCCTCCAACTTGTCCATATGTCATGCGGAGAGTGAAGTTTGCGTCACTATAATGAGGAAGATTCTCTTCAGCACGCAGTTTCTCTGCACACAAGATTTTCTCCTCCTCACGAATGCTGTCTCTAATATCATCCAAGACAATTTTTAAGTCAGCAAGTGTTTCAACCAATGACATAGAGAAATCTATTCCCAGGTCTTTCTGCAGCTTTCGAGTCATGCGAAGCGGAATCTTGGCATTCTTCTTCATCAACACCGAATTATTCCATATAGCCTCAACATAGGCACGATAATCTCCATGAAATTCTTTATCTATACGTTTATAAAAAGATGGAATATACTTTTCTGGAACATGGGAACGATAATTCTCAATCATTACCGCCATTGTCTCAATATCAAGATCTCTATCCCATTGATCACTATTATCTTTAAACTGCAGATATTGCTTTTTTACCTTTGTCGAGTCTCCAAGCACAGGCATTCCGCTATAGAATTTTGTTGCTCTTACTGCAAGTTCATTACCACTACGATAAGAAAATGATTCCGAGAAGAAGGTGTTTGCACGCATCGCCTCAGCCCGCTTCGCGTAAAGATTTTTTAATGTTATAGAGTCCCATGATGTTAGTTTGGCTTCCATAGCACGCTTCTGCCTAACTACTCCGATGGAATCGATACATTTGTTCATACCAATAGCATTTTTCCAATAGTTAGCACTCTGTGCATATTTGCTGTCATATTTTATGCGTACTGCCTCAGAAGCATCCATGTGTTTCTTCATTACCTCCTGCTTCACTCCACGAACCTGCTGGCGAGGGTCGTTTATACAGTTACGCATCTCTTCTATTCCGTAGCTACTGAGGTATCGTGAGGTACTTCCAGGATATCCCATTACCATAGCGAAGTCCCCTTCTTTATATCCGTTTGTACTAACCCACAACCAGTTATCAGGAAGCATCGGTACATTCTTGGGACTATATTCTGCAGGTCCGCCAGTAAGAGGATCTACGTATATACGGAAAACAGAAACATCACACGTTTGTCTAGGCCACATCCAATTATCTGTTTCGCCTCCAAATTTTCCCATAGACTTTGGTGGAGCAAAAACAAGGCGCACATCTGGATAACGCTGATAAGTCGTTGCATAGTAAGAATTTCCTTCAAAGAAAGCATTTATCTCCACATAGTATGTTGAGTCTATTTTCTTTACCTCACAAGACATAGCCTCCTCAAGAGAGTCAATGAGGGCTTCCTTACTATAGAAATCCAAACTATCAAGACCTAATTGGCGTAATTTGTTTGTAACATCCTCTTGCTTCTTCATAAATGCAACAAACATATTCTCGTTGGGCAATTCCTGCTCGTATGATTCAGCATAGAAGCCATCCTTCATATAATCGTGCTCAACCGTAGAGTGTGAACGAATAGCCTCAAATCCGCAATGGTGGTTGGTTAGCACCAATCCTTTTGGCGACACTACCTCTCCTGTACAGAAGCCAGAGAAGTTCACCACTGCCGATGAAAGCGTAGGAATAATAGCATGTTCCGAATGCAGAGAATAATTTGTAAGGTCATTATACAAAGCCTCCTTTGGCAACATAAAGCCCTCGGCTCTCATTTGTTTATATACTGCATCAGGAAGGTTATATAAAGTCCACATTCCTTCATCAGCACGCGAAATTCCACCTTTTAATATATAAGGGAGAAAAAAATAGTTTAAAGCAATTAATACTACGAGTATTCTTTTCATTTATTTCAAAAAAGCTTTTGCAGATCCAAATCTCAAGAACATATCCAGACGAATAGGAACATGCCTGTTGTCGTCCGTTACATAAAAACGTACTATTTCCTTATCCTTTTTATCTTCTTTCTCTACATAAGACAGAACAAGACAATTATATTTCTTTTTATTATCCGCTTTAACCTCTTTCTTTCCTCTATATATCAACCTTGCATTGACGAGTTTCTCACCTCCTGCAATGTCCAGGTATTCTACATGACCTTCTTTCCATCCTGATGGATCAACATTCCTGATACGCTGGAAACTATTCAGCATATCTGATACACAACGATCATATACGAATTTCTCCTTATAAGTATCCCCAGAGGAAGTGAGGTGCTTCAGATTTGTAATACACTTGTTTCCGTTATATGAATACCATACCTCGTCAACATAGTATCTTTTTCCCTCACGGGCACCTTTACGATAATATAAAGGGGTCAGTTCCGTTGAGAAGTATGCCATGATGGTATCACGCATCATGAAATACTTATCCACTGTTGCTGAAGAACGAGTCACCAAACTTGAACGGTATGCATTCTTGCCATTATAAACGATAGGCTGTGTTATCATACTTGCAGTACCAGCCTTTATCCATATAAACTTCCAGTTAAAATATAAATTATAATTTATCACCTCGCTGCCACTAAATGCACGATTTTCGTAAGTACATTGTGCAGACATATTGCATAATGGCAACAATATAAATATGTATAAGAAAATAATTCGTTTAAGCATAAATGTCGTTTTTAATACTTCTGTACAGGTTCAGGTATTCCCTTTTCTGCTGCACGTTGAGCATTTCTGTGTTGTATTGTTTTTTCTTTATCTGCACGTTGTTTTGTTATCTCCAAAGCCTTTTGTTTGTACAAAGGTAACGCCGTAAGGTTCCAATCTCGCGTGAGATCCCATTTTGCCTTACATTCTACTGGCTCAGGATTGTAATAAACTTCTTCGGGTTGTATATCATCAAAGAATTCTCCTGTGTCCCACTTTCCGTTTTTGTTCCTATCTATTATTGCTCTCAGATAATAAACGCCAGGTTGAACATAATAGAATTCTGCAGTACCACTCTGCGCTACAGCAGACCTGACAGGTTTGTCACCTTTATCCATCATCTGGACAATAATATCACCCTCAGTGGAAACTCCGCTGACATTCACAAATAATGATGCAAAAGATTCTAATGTAGCTACTCTAAAACCTGTTTTGTAAGGTACAGACTTCAATCCGTATATATCTTCGAAGGCGAGGGTATCTATCTCAAACGAGTACTCAGCACCGTATATCCAATCTGTATACATCTCCCACTCTCTGTCATTTGTTTTCTCAAGAGTAAAAGGTGAACGATACCATAAAGAATCCTGTTCAACATACAGGTGAATTGCAGCAGAATCAAATTTTTCCAACGGTTTTGGGAAACTTATCTTCAAATACTTATCTGGTGCCAATGATGAAGGAACATCATATTTCACTTCTAACTTCTCCACAGGCATTATGGTATCTATCGGTTCCACTGGCTCATCAGGATGTTCTCTGGCCCAACGTTCTTGCTTTTTCAGCTTCTTCTCTATCTTTTCTTTCCACTCTTCTTCCTTTTTCTGTTTTGCTTTTAAACGCTTTGCATAAGGTGTTTTGGCGAGAATTTCGAGAGTGTCGATATGGGGGGACAACATTCCCAAGGTGTCTGTGATGAATGTTTTCATCTCTATCTGCAAGGTATCCATATTTACCAATGCAGTATCTTTCAACCAATATGTTATGGTGTCAGCTTTTGGAGAAGACTCTATAATAAAGGCATTCTCAGCATCAAAGTTTAGTCCTCTCAACTGTGGAAGAGGCTCTTTCTCACATGGTGCTGTGAAGAACAATGTGAAGTTATCAGCATCTTTTCTCTCATTTTTTAAGAAATATCTATCTGTTGAGATATGTTCAAAAGAACGCAATACTACATTGTCAGGCAGGAAATGAGTATAAGGCACCTGCAATATATCTTTCACATGAACAGCATCAGCCCATACAGTATCTTGACGGAAGTCTCTAAACGCGGATGGTGAGATAATATCATGTGAGAAGGCCATCATCTCTCCCCTATTGGTAAACTTATAGTCACCATCTACATCCTGAAGGGCTCCGACAGTATATCGGCCTGGTGCTACACCACGAATAACAAACCTTCCCCTTGAGTCTGAACGTGACACTCTCAAGAAAGGTGGCAGGGAATCATTTTTGCATGAGTCTTTCTTTACTTCTGTTGAATCTGCAGGATAAAGACCTACCAGAATTCCCTTAATCGGTTCCAGATTCTCTGCAGCCAAGACATATCCTGCCACTTCCAATGTGTCTATCAGCGAATCAGTAGAAAAGCTATAAGTATAACTTCCTAACGGATTTCCCTCATTATTGTCAGATATAGCATCCGAGAAGTCTATAGTATAAGTCATGTGTGACTTCAGGCTATCTTTCAACTTCACTTCCACATATTTTCCGTGCGCCTTTATTTCTGGAGATTCTATTTGTGGAGGAGATATCACCACTTTTTCCTGAATATTCTCTATCTTTACAAATTCGCTGAAGTAAATGCGTACCTTCCCATTATCGACATTCAGAGCTTTGTCTGCAGGAACAGCACCTATTACCCGAGGTGGTGTTTCATCATACCATCCACCATCAGGGGCTCCCATACGAGCACAACTCTGTACGAGTAATAAAGTTGCTGTTGATATTATTAAGAGAAATAATAGTTTCTTCATGCTTTTAATAATTCATCAATATGTTGACGACTGTTGCACAATCTTGGGACTTTGTTCTGACCACCAAGCTTTCCTTTTGAGGCAAGCCATGCTGTAAATTGTCCTGGACGAGCCTTAACAATCTGCAGCCTTATCATATTTATATCCTTGAAGCGTTTTGCCTCATAGTCACTATTCAATTCTTGCAACCTGCTGTCCAATATATTAGCAAATTCCTCCAAATCATCAGGTTCTTTGGAGAATTCTATAAGCCATTGATGATGAGGTATCACCCCTTCAGACCTGAATACTGGGGCAGCAGTATATTCGCTTATCTCTGCTCCTGTCTTTTCGCAAGCATATTGCAGGCCTCTCTCTGCATTATCAACGATAAGTTCCTCTCCAAAAGCATTGATAAAGCTCTTCGTACGACCCGTAATAACAAATTTATACGGTTTTACCGAGGTAAATCGTATTGTATCTCCTATCATATAACGCCATAAACCACATGAAGTGGATATTATCATGGCATAGTTCTTTCCTACTTCAACACCTTCTATTGGAACAACCGCATCAGGATTTGTCAGTTTTCCTTCGTCATCTATGGCATCCATAGGAGCAAACTCATAAAAGACATCATAATCGAGCATCAGGAGCATAGAAGATGATGTTGGATCATTCTGTATGCCAAAGAAACCTTCTGAAGCATTGTATGTCTCCATATAGTGCATATCATCCTTCAAAATGAGTTTTTCGTATGCCCTGCGATAAGGAGTGAATGCTATGCCTCCATGAAAGAACACCTCCAAGTTTGGCCACACATCACGAAGATAGCGTTTGCCTGAAAGTTCTATCACTCTCAACAATACTGACATCATCCATGATGGCACACCACTAATATTTGTTATATTGGCATTAAGGCATTGTCGTGCGATGTTTTCGCGTTTTTTTTCAAAATCGCTTATCAGAGCTGTCCTCTTGTCTGGCACCCTTATCAGGTTCACCAAAGGATTGATATTTTCTATCAGAATCGCCGACAAGTCGCCAACCAATGAGTTTGGAAGGTTATAGTTAGGAGCATGAGAACCACCCAATATCAAAGCTCTACCATCAAATAACTTCGATTTGCTATTATTCTGTAGATAGAAGGCTACCACATCTGTGCCACCAGCATAATGTATTCGCTTCAAACCATCTGCAGAAACAGGGATGAATTTTGACTTATCGTTTGTCGTTCCTGATGACTTTGCATACCATTTCGCCTGTCCTGGCCACAGTATGTCACGCTCTCCGTGACGCATTCTGTCTATATAACCCTTGAGGTCATCATAGGTGCTTACTGGCACACGCTTTCTGAACATATCATAGTGAAAGATATGCTCAAAATCGTGTTCCTGGCCAAAGAGTGTATCCTTTGCCTTGGTCACCAAACGGTTAAAAGCCTCCCTTTGCAGCATTTCCGGGTCGTAGAAGTGCCGCTCTAAGGTTTTCTGCCGCGAAATAAATCCTAACCGCGCTATTGAAGTCAAAAACATAGTGGAGCTGGGGAGAATCGAACTCCCGTCCAAACGGTGTGATCGTACGCTTTCTACATGCTTATTCTGGACTTCATTTTCGTGCAATACCAAGACCCAGACCACCAAGCATTGCCTTATCCTCTAAAATTTCACACAACCATCGAGGCTCTACCTGTGCTATTCCCGATATTTCTGCACCGCTATAATCAGTTAAGCCTCAGGAAAGAGGGCTCTGAGCGATGTCCCGTTTCTATGCCTTGCACAGAAATTAAGCAGACCTACTATACTTCGGTCTAGGCAGCGAGAGCGTAACGTGTTTCGCCAATTAAATTGTCGGCCGACGTGATTATGGAGGACACAGCCGTAACTCCGCATGCTTACGCACCATCCCGGCCCGCTGTCAAATCCAGTCAACCCCAAAACAGTGCGCCCCTTAAACAAGGACTTCTTTAAATTCGTGTGCAAAGGTACAATTAAGTCACGAAAAATGCAAGAAAAACTTGATTTTTTTCACTATATCTTTGATATAAAGCAAAAATTATCCCCTATGATTCGATGTCATAGGGGATAAAAAGTGCCTTCACAGGCAAATAACTGAATAAACTTTTAATTTACATTAACCAAAAATAATGCCTTCACAGACTTCATTTTCAGTCTGATTATCCTATCTTCACAGATAGAAACAATCATTGAACAAAAAAACTTTTATCATCACCTTGCATAAGTGAATAAATCACATAGCGAGTGCAAAGGTAAGATTTTCTGCCCATTTTTACAATACCTCGCACAAAATGATAAACGTTTTTAACATCTACCCTCCCCCTATTAACCCTTATTAACACAAAGTAAATACAATTTGATAGCAAAAAACCTATTTTATTCACAACACAAAATGATATGATTATTCATAAATTGTTTTGTCTGGAATAAAGAGAACATTCCTTGCTATAGAAAATTGTTCCGTGCGGGACGGAAAAAATTTTCGATAGTAACGGAAAAAGTTTCCGCTCGGGACGGAAAAAATGTAACTTTGGCTTCGCCGAACTTACTTTGCAATCGGAATTAAAAAGAAAAATTAAATTTTCTTTTGTACTTCACTCATTTTTTTGTAACTTTGCACGCGAAAAAAATTTACCCCAAAAATATGGAAACAAAACAGCTTACCCCAGAGCGTGTGAAAGAGCTTCAAGCAGAGATACGCGAGTTGTGTGAAGAGAAGAATGCAGTAATACTTGCACACTACTATACTACTGGTGACATACAAGAGGTGGCAGACTTCATTGGAGATTCTCTGGCCCTTGCCCGCCAGGCGGCAGCAACAAATGCCGACATCATTGTGATGTGTGGTGTACACTTTATGGCCGAGACCTGTAAGCTTCTCTCGCCAAACAAGAAGGTTCTGGTGCCTGATCCCGATGCTGGATGCTCTCTTGCAGATAGCTGTAATGCTGAGGATTTGCGCAAATGGAAGGAGGAACATCCTGACCATCTCATAGTACAGTATGTCAATACTACTGCTGCTACGAAGGCTCTTACCGATGTGGTTGTAACCAGCGGCAATGCTAAAAAAGTTGTGGATCAGTTGCCTAAGAATGCAAAGATTCTCTTTGGTCCTGACTATAACCTCGGAGCATATATCAATTCCGTAACAGGACGAAATATGGAATTGTGGAATGGTGGCTGTCATGTTCATGAGCGCTTCTCTGTTGAGGCAATTGCAAAGCTGAAGGCAGAACATCCAGAAGCTATCGTTATGGCACACTTGGAATGTAAAGCCCCTGTGCTCGCTATGGCTGACGTGAAGGGTTCTACGGCAGACATGATACGCTATGCAAAGCATGTGAGAAAAGAGAATAGTGTAAAGCGTTTAGACCCTCCAACTTTCATCGTAGCAACAGAGGCTGGCATCATGCACGAACTGAAGAGAATGTGTCCTGACTGTACATTCCTACCAGTTCCGCCAGAGATTTCTGAAGGGGCTACCTCATGCGGATGTAATGAGTGTCAATATATGAAAATGAATACCCTCAAGAAACTGCGTAACTGCCTTCTCTATGGAGCACCTGAGGTGACTGTCAGCGAAGAAATAGCAAAAGATGCAGTAAAACCAATAAACAAAATGCTGAAACTTAGTTAAGTTTAAGAATTAAAGCACAAAGACAAAATATGGAACAAACTTTTTTGATATACAACACCCTCACCCACAAGAAGGAGGCCTTTAAACCTATTAACCCAGGACATGTAGGAATGTATGTTTGCGGACCTACAGTTTATGGCGATGCACATTTGGGACACGCTCGTCCTGCCATCACTTTTGACATACTGTTCAGATACCTGCAGCACCTCGGATACAAGGTTCGCTATGTGCGCAACATCACTGATGTGGGCCACTTGGAGCACGATGCTGACGAAGGCGAGGACAAGATTGCAAAAAAGGCACGACTGGAGCAGTTGGAGCCTATGGAGATAGCACAATACTACACTCGCCGTTTTAACTCGGCTATGGAGAAGCTGAATGTGCTGCCACCATCTATCGAGCCTCATGCAACGGGCCATATCATTGAGCAACAGCAACTTGTGAAGGAGATACTTGACAACGGCTATGCTTATGTGAGCAATGGTTCGGTATATTTCGACATCGAGAAATACAATAAGGACTATAAGTATGGCATTCTCTCTGGCCGCACCCTCGAAAACATCAAAGATGCCTCTCGCGATACCCTTGCTGGAGTAGGTGAAAAGAAGAATCAAGCCGACTTTGCCCTGTGGAAGAAAGCACAGCCTGAGCACATCATGAGATGGCCTTCTCCTTGGAGCGATGGTTTCCCTGGTTGGCACTGCGAATGTACAGCCATGGGAAGGAAGTATCTGGGCGATGAGTTTGATATTCATGGTGGCGGTATGGACCTTGTTTTCCCTCATCACGAGTGCGAAATAGCTCAGGCACAGGCTTCTATGGGACATCAGGCAGTGCACTACTGGATGCATAACAATATGATTACCATCAACGGACAGAAGATGGGTAAGTCATACAACAATTTCATCACCCTCGACCAGTTCTTCAAGGGCGAGCATGAGTTGCTGACAAAGCCATTCAGCCCAATGACAATACGTTTCTTCATCCTCTCTGCCCACTATCGTGGAACTGTGGACTTCTCAAGCGAGGCCCTCGAAGCAGCAGAAAAGGGATTTGCACGACTGATGAACGGACTGAAAGACCTGAAACGAATACAGCCAGCAAAGGGCTCAAGTCCTGAAATTACTGCTTTCGTGAAAGAGTTGAATAATAAACTCTATGCAGCAATGAATGACGATATGCAGACACCTATCGTCATCAGCGAACTCTTTGAAGCTTGCCATCAGGTAAATCTATTGGTTGACAGAAAGGCAAAAATCAGCGCTGACGACCTGCAAGCTCTTTCTCATACAATGCACCTTTGGATAGAAGATATCCTGGGCCTCATCAACACTAACGACAATGGTGGTAACAACAAAGCTCTCGACAAGGTGATGCAGATGGTGCTCGACATTCGTGCGAAGGCGAAGGCTGACAAAGACTGGGCTACATCAGACAAAATACGCGATGACCTCAACGAGGCAGGAATAATAATCAAAGACACTCCTGACGGAGCAATATGGGAAATCTAGAGATAATGGCACCTGTAGGGTCAAGGGAATCCTTGGCCGCAGCTATCAATGCTGGAGCAGATAGCATCTACTTTGGCATTGGTAAACTGAATATGCGTGCCCATTCCGCATCAGCATTCACCATCGATGATCTGCGTGAGATAGCCCAGTTGTGTGAGGAACACAACATAAAATCATATCTTACCGTAAACACCATCATCTATGGCGAAGATATTCCACAAATGCACGAAATCATCGATGCTGCCAAAGAGGCTAACATCAGCGCTGTAATAGCTTCCGATATAGCAGTAATGATGTATTGTCGCCAAGTTGGTCAAGAGGTACACCTTTCCACACAGCTGAACATCTCAAATATCGAAGCCCTGCGTTTCTATGCCCAGTTTGCTGATGTCGTGGTATTGGCACGCGAACTGAATATGGAGCAGGTGAAGGAAATACATGAACAAGCCTTGAAGGAAGGCATTTGTGGCCCATCAGGAAAACCTATCCGCATAGAGATGTTCTGTCATGGAGCCTTGTGTATGGCAATTTCCGGCAAGTGTTACCTATCTCTCCATAATGCCAACAGGAGTGCAAATCGAGGGGAGTGTGTGCAGATATGCAGACGAGGCTATGAGGTGAGAGATGCTGAAACAGGAAATGAACTCCTCGTCGATAACAAATATATCATGTCGCCAAAGGACCTTAAAACAATCCGTTTCATCGACAAGATGCTAGACGCAGGAGTAGAGGTTTTCAAGATTGAAGGTAGAGCACGAGGTCCTGAATATGTCGATACAGTCGTAAGATGTTACAAGGAGGCTATCGCTTCTGTTAAAGATGGAACCTTTACTGAAGAGAAAAAGGACCAATGGGATGAGCGACTGGCACGAGTATTTAACAGAGGATTCTGGGATGGCTACTACCAGGGACAGACTTTGGGAGAATGGAATGAAGCATATGGCTCAAAAGCTACAGAAAAGAAAGTTTATGCTGCCAAAACCATAAAATATTTCTCCAAGATAGGAGTAGCAGAATTCCAAGTAGAGGCACATGATATCAATATTGGTGACAAACTTCTCATTACAGGTCCTACCACAGGAGCATTATACATTGATGAGGTAAAAGAGATACGCTATGACCTCAAACCCGTCCAAACCGCAAAAAAAGGACAAAGAATAAGTATTGCCGTTCCAGATAAGGTAAGACCAAGTGACAAACTATTTATTTTAGAAAAAGAAAATGACAATTAACGATATACAAGAAGAGATAATAGAAGAGTTCAGCGCCCTTGACGACTGGATGGATAAATACCAGTTGCTCATTGACCTTGGTGGCGAACAGGAACCTCTGGACGAGAAATACAAGACAGAGCAAAATATAATTGAAGGATGCCAGAGTCGTGTATGGATACAATGTGATGCTTCTGACGGAGAGAATGGTAAGATTTTACATTTTCAAGCGGATAGCGATGCTTTGATAGTAAAGGGTATCATAGCCTTGCTAATACGCGTCATCAATGACCAACCAGCAAAGGAGATATTGAATTCAGACTTCCATTTCATTGAAGCCATAGGCCTAAAAGACCACCTCTCTCCTACTCGCTCTAACGGACTCCTCGCAATGGTAAAACGTATTAAAGCATACGCTCTTGCTTTCAGCGCTTAATAAACAGCAGCTCCAACTGCTCACCATTTTTGCCCTATACGATACTGAGGGCTCGCAGGCTAATAGAATTTTACCGATTCTAAATAGTCTGCCAACAGGTCCTTGTACAGACCTAAAACATCTCACGAAATCTCTTTGCTCACAAGGATTGATTGACGAATACTCTTTCAATTGGCGCACAGACTCCTATGATCATTGTGTAAAGCCTGAGTTACTCATCAAGGTGATGCAATATCTCGTGGAAAAGAAGCCAGAGGAGACAGTAGAAGTCCTGAATGCTGTAGGAGCAGATCTACAGCCAACCATTATACAGAAAATGCTGTGGGAGTTTATAAGTAGTTCCTATCAGCATGTAAATATTGAAAAGATTGACGATTTTGCCATCAGCAAAAATCTCGAAATTCTCGTTCCTGCTGTTCTGGATTATCGTTTTGCTCCACTATTGCTACTCTTTAACAAGGCAAATTTCTTCGGTATCATCGAAAACACAATAAGATATCTCTTTTCGTCAGGTGAGTTGACAGATATATATCATTTGAAAAACCTCATAAAAGGTTACCAAAATACTGAGATAACACAACAGAAGGAAAGCTTACAATGCACACTGGATCTCTATAGCTACTTAGCTTATGGTAAGACGCCTGACTTCCTTCTGTCCTCGAACAGAGACCATCGCGTCATAGCAGGAATATATGAAGCTCTTCACGGCAACGATAAAAAAGGCTTTGAACACTTCAAGAAAGCCCTTTCACTAAATAACAAAGACAAAGGCTATTCCACCTCAAAGCCATATCTGCCAATGGAAATAGTCAATTTCTACTTTGTTACAATAGCTAAACGCACTTTTAGTGAGGAAGGACGTAAGAAAGCATTGGGTATTGGAAAAGTTCAAGAGGAGAATCTGACACGTGCAGCAAAAGTGTTGTATGGCATTCTATTTAGTTCTAGCTCTGAGAAGCAGCAAAAGAAAGACCTTATGGCTCTTCTTACTAGCAAGAAAGGCATTGACCGTGTAATGGCAAAGATGATGTTCCAGTACATTGGCATGACAAATGCAGAGACACAGGTAACAGAACTATCTGATGTTCATATACAATGGAACATCCTTAAGGAAAATACCCTGCTGATGAATATGCCTCACCAAGAAGATTCAGAAGAAAGCTATACTACTCCTACCAGAAAGGCATACTTTATGACAAGCCCCCGAGTCAGAACTGTAGAGACGCGCATACAATCAATGCTGAAGAGCGGACAATGGGGAGCGGGGAAACGCCTTAGCGGACAAACCAAGATGATAGAAGATGTCCTGATAGAGGTTCTAGAGGGTACTCCACTCTATGGAGGAAAATACGCGCCACACTACATCATAGAAGTGAATGAAGAGATGCCATACATGCGAGTCACACGTACTCCAAATGGTTTTACAGTTGACAGCAATGTACCTCGCGAGGCAATAGAACAAGGCATTTTTATTAGTCATCGAGGCAGGACCTCTATAAACTTTATACGCATTGGTGAAAGGCAACGGAAATACTATGATCGTCTAGTAGAGAAGATCTTCCCATTGTCGATGGAGGAAAAGTTGAAGAACTTCCTTGTAAAAGCCAGTATGCAACGTTTTGCCGATGGTTCAAGATTGGAGATTCATAGCGACCTATTGGAAGGAGGCTCTACTTTGCCAATACGAGATGCGGATACAAAATTGGTAATACAGATTCTCAAACAGGAAAAGCAGCGATATGCCATTGAGATTTTTATACGCACAATAGAAGGCGGTAAGGTGCGGTTGATACCAGGACGAGGAAAACAAGTTATAATCGATGGAATAGGTGAAAACCGCACTCGGATAAATCGCGATATGGAGTGTGAACTTAGAATTTTCAACGATTTCATTGAAGCAACAGCACTATATGGAGAAACCTCCATAACACTTGGGATATATGACCTCCTGCCCATATTGGAATATGCACAACAACATCAAGATACTATAATATGCGAATGGCCAGAAGGTATATCACTCAACATAAAAACAAAGAGTACAAGCAGCATCTGGAATGGCAGCATTAGACGCAATGAAAATGGTTGGTTTGATATAGAGGGTAGCATAAACGTTGACCAAGAAAAGGTTCTTTCTATGGCACAATTGCTGGAACTCTCGGCTCAAAGCCACGGAAGATATATCCGCCTTAGCGATGGAGAATTTTTGGCTCTATCAGAAAAACTGCGTCAACAGCTTAACAGACTCGCCACCATCGCATCAAGACACCATTCACGACTACAGATGTCACCATTTTCTGCAGCACTTCTAAGCAACGATGTGCTCGAAGGAGAACTACAATTAGAAGGAGACGAAGAGTTGCGAGAAATACGTCAACGTATAAGGAAAGCTAGCATATATCACCCACAGATACCTTCTACCCTACAAGCAACATTGCGTACTTACCAGAAAGAAGGCTACCAATGGATGATGCGCTTGAACAAATGGGGAGCAGGAGCACTACTCGCTGATGATATGGGCTTGGGTAAGACTATACAAACGATAGCCTTGCTTCTGGCAAGAGCAAAAGAAGGTCCAGCTCTCGTAATAGCACCAGCCTCCGTAACACCGAACTGGAATACAGAATTCGCACGTTTTGCACCTAGCCTCAACGTCATAATGCTCAACTACGAAATAAATCGTGCTGATGCCATTAAACAAGCTGGACCAGGAGATGTTGTCGTTATGTCATATATGTTGCTGCTAAGTGTAAAAGAAGATGTCACCAATAAACAGTGGAAGACAATCTGCTTAGATGAAGCACATATCATCAAGAACCGCGGCGCCAAAACCTCAGCAGTTGCGATGAAACTGAAGAGTGACTATCGCATAATGCTGACAGGTACACCTGTACAGAACCATCTTGGTGAATTGTGGAACCTCTTCCAATTTGTCAATCCTGGCCTTTTGGGCAGTTTTGAGAATTTCAACAAACGTTTTATTCAGCCAATAGAACTGCTTCACGATAAATTAGCACAAGAGAATCTTGACAATCTGATAAAACCTTTCATGCTACGTAGGACTAAAGATAAAGTAGCACAGGAACTGCCCGACAAGGAAGAGATATATCAGCATGTCACGCTTTCTGAAGAGGAAAAACTCAAATATGAAGTTATGCGCCAAAAGACGCAAACACTCATTGAAGAGGAACTGCGGAACAATGCAGGAAACCAGAATGTCTCCTTCAACACTCTGGCAGAGATTACAAAACTACGCCTCTGCGCTTGCAGCAAATCTAAGATTGTTGCACTAACAGAATTACTCATAACAATCATGGAAGGCGGTGGTAGTTCCTTGGTATTCTCACAATTCACGACATACCTAACACAGATAAAGAAGAATCTTGATGAATCCCACATACATTATATATATATTGACGGCTCAACACCTATAAAAGAACGTCAACAACTTGTGGAAAGATTCCAAAATGGGGATTGTCCTGTATTCCTCATTTCACTCAAGGCTGGTGGATTGGGACTTAATCTCACACGAGCAAACTATGTCATACATATGGATCCATGGTGGAATCCTGCCATTGAAGCACAAGCAACAGATCGTGCACATCGTATCGGACAGAAACAGGCAGTTACTGTTTATCACCTCATTTCCGAAGGAACAATTGAAGAAAAGATACAACGTCTCCATGCTAGAAAGAAGAAATTGGTAGATAATGTCTTGAAAGCAACAGATATGAGCTATCGCCTCACTGGTGAAGAGTTGTTGGAAATGGTAAGAGGAGAGAAAATATAATGAAACAGATACTTTTCATCTTAATATTGCTAATTTTACTTTCTGTACCAAGTATGGCTCAGAAAGCAGCCGATATTGTTACTCTACAAATTCCACACTATGATAAAGACGGAAATCCAACAACAGGTATTCTAGAATGTAACAAAAGCATAGCAAAAGATTTGGAGGAAATATTTGCTGAGTTATATAAGGCAAAATATCGCATTGAACGTATGCGCCCCACCAGCGAATACGATGGTGATGATGATAAAAGTATGGCAGCGAATAATACATCATGTTACAACTATAGAGTTATGACAGGCTCGAAGAAACGCCTTTCAAAACATGCTCTCGGACTCGCCATAGACATAAATCCTCTCTACAATCCATACGTAAAAGGAAGCATAGTAAAACCAGAAGGAGGAAGGAAATATTTCAAAAATCCACAAATAAAAAAGAACGGACTAGTATATCGCCTCTTTATAAAACATGGTTTTAAATGGGGTGGCGATTGGCGTACACTGAAAGATTATCAACATTTTGAAAAATAATTTCCTTAAAATATCTTACTAGCTATACAACAAATCAAAATCTATTTATACATTATGAAGTATTTCTTTTATATCGCATTTTCTTTTCTTTTAATGTTATTTCCCTTGACGACATTGGCACAAGACAATCTTCATAATCAAGGAAATATGCAAACACTCAAAATGCCTTGCAAACTGCTGAAAGGTATCTCTGAACGTGAATATTCCATCTACCTTCCTGGCAGTTATAATACAAACAATCAGAAAAGTTATCCAGTCCTTTACTTGATGCATGGTGGAGGAGGTTCAAATACCGATTGGGAGAAAATACACCATATCTCCGAAGTTGCAAATCGCCTAATCAGTAATGGAAACATTGATGAAATGGTTATTGTTTGTGCTGAAGGAAATCAACAGAATATGATGTATTTCAATGCAGAAAGAGACAATAATGGCACTCCTGACTGGAAATATGAGGATTATTTTTTCAATGAACTTATCCCATACATAGAAAAGACATACCGTGTAAGAACTGACAAAGGTGGACGCGCTATCGGTGGTTTCTCAATGGGAGGTGGTGCAGCAACAGTTTATGGTGTACATCATCCTGAATATTTCTGTATGATATATGATATCAGCGGATACCTGAGACGCCAGCCTCTATCATTTCTGAAAAATGACCCTTCTGCTGCATGGAGACAGCAAGTAATAGAGAGCAACAACCCCATAGTACGCGTGAATAACGGTACCAAGGATGAAGTATCTGCATGGAAGAAAACTGATTGGAAGATAGCCGTCGGTGACAAGGACTTTACCCTCGAAGCCAACATGGACCTGATGAAAACTTTTAGGGAGAAGGGCATTTCTTGTTCCATGTATGTTAATGATGGTGCTCACGATGCGAAATGGGTAAACAGCGTATTGGAAGATGTGCTAAAACGTGCCAACAAAAATTTTGGGAATTTATAGGCAGACAAAAAAATAAAACATATCACATGGTGTTTACAAATTGGTGGAGAAAAAGAAACGCACATATATAGCCATCGATTTAAAATCTTTCTATGCATCTGTTGAATGCGTAGAAAGAAACCTAGACCCACTAACAACTAATCTTGTAGTTGCTGACGTTAGCAGAACAGAAAAGACAATATGTCTTGCAGTTACTCCGTCACTGAAACAATACGGCATTAGTGGCAGAGCACGTCTTTTTGAGGTCATACAACGTTTACAAGGCATCAATAACCAACGAAAAGATTCTGTTCCATCACATCGACTGACAGGCAAATCCTGTTCCGATATTGAACTGAAGGCACATCCTGACTGGGCTGTGGATTATATTGCAGTTCCACCTCGGATGGCACATTATATAGAGGTAAGTTCGAAGATATATTGCATTTACCTGAAATACATTGCTGCTGAGGACATTCATGTATACTCCATTGACGAGGTATTTATGGATGTAACCAATTACCTTGATAGCTACAAGATGACAGCCCACGAACTTGCCATCAAGATGATTCGAGATGTACTCAAACAGACAGGCATAACAGCAACAGCTGGCATTGGCACAAATCTTTATTTGGCAAAGGTGGCGATGGACATTATGGCAAAGAAGACCCCACCTGATAAAGACGGAGTGCGCATCGCCGAACTGGATGAGATGACATATCGTCAAAAATTGTGGAATCATCGCCCTATAACAGCCTTTTGGCGTGTTGGGAAGGGGATAGCACAATCTTTGAGTCGATATGGTATTGACACCATGGGTAAGATAGCTCTTATGTCAGAATATAACGAAGATTTGCTTTACAATCTATTTGGTGTAAATGCGGAATTGCTTATAGATCATGCATGGGGATGGGAGCCATGCACCATGGATGTGATAAAGGCATATAGGCCAGAAAAAAACTCATTCAGCAACGGACAGGTATTGTCTTCACCTTATGATAATAAGAAAGCACGGGTAGTAATTATGGAGATGGCCGATAGTATGGCCTTAAAACTTGTTTCCTTACGACTTGTTACCGACCAAGTAACTATATACGTTGGATATGATTCTGAAAACCTAACCAACGATGCAATTCGAGCCAATTATCATGGAGAGATAAAGGCAAACTTTTACGGAAAAATGGTACCCAAACCTGCACATGGCACTGCAAACCTTCCACACCCAACATCATCAACACGATTAATAACAGAAGCTATAACCAAATTATACGATGAAATCGTTGATAAAAACCTACTCATACGCCGACTCAACATCACCGTTAATAATGTAATACCTGAAGAAAAAGCCATACAAGAAAACAGCACCACACAACTGAATCTTTTCATTGACTACGAACAAAAAAGAAAACAAGAACAAAAAGAAAAGAAAAGACTTGAAAAAGAGCGTCGTCTCCAAGAAACCCAAATATCAATAAAAAAACGTTTTGGTAAAAATTCTATCTTAAGAGGATTAAATTTTGAGGAAGGAGCGACAGCAAAGGAACGCAATAATCAAATAGGAGGACACAAAGCATGAACGATAATTACGAAGAAATCATCAACCTCCCCCACCATGTTTCCAAGAAACATACTCCGATGTCAATATGGAACAGAGCAGCTCAGTTTGCTCCATTCGCAGCCCTCAACGGACATAATAGTGCACTTATGGAAACAGAGAAACTGCATGAGCAAATGTATGAACATCAAGAAGATTCATCACTCTTTATACCCCCCCAATATGAGAATGGGGAGGATTATTTATAGTACGAGGACAGTTTTTACCATGTTAATGCTCTGATATGCTATAAGTTAGACCATTTTTTTAAGTTTGCCTGTATTCAATTTGGTAGAATAAACAACGGATATGGGAAATTACTACTTTTTCAATGAATTTTTTTCGTCTCACCTATAAATATTCGAGAAAAATAAGTTAATTTTGCATCAACTGCAACACAAATCCATATCATATGGCAACTAAAAAAACAAACAATCAACATGGAAACATTGAGTTTAAGAACTTAATGGTCGATTACAGTGATGGGGATGTCATCATTTTTGACAATGTCCGCGATCTGTCTGAAGTTTATCCCGTGCAACCGATGATAAATCTCATCGGTCTATGCGTCAAAGGGTCTCTTGTTATGACTGTAAACGGCAAGGAATCCAAAATCAAAGAGGACGATATTCTTTTCTGTCCTCCAAATGTTAAAATAGACAACTGCCATTTCAGCGATGATTTTGAGTGCAAGTTATTGTGCCTCTCCAATCACGTTGTGCAGGGACTATTGCGTGACAAAATCAATATTTGGAACAGAGCTGTTTATATCAACCAAACCAACATTATTCCAATGTCTCGTGCATGCAAGGAAGATTTTAGACAGTATTATGCCCTTATTAGATCAAAAATAACCTCTGATCGTAATTCTTCACGTGAAGTGGTTCAAACACTGATACGAGCTCTGCTTTTGGAACTTTGTGATGTCCTTGAGGCCAGCAATGGTATAGGAGAAGAGCCACGCATATTGCAAAGCCGACAGATATTCAACAAATTCCTGAATATTCTTTCCAATATTGATGTGAAGCATCGTCCAGCGGCTTATTATGCTGAGCAACTGAATATCTCACCAAAATATCTTACCATGTTGTGCCGTCAATATAGTGACAAATCAGCATCAGAATGGATTATACAATACACCCTTGATGACATTCGCTACTATCTTACAGACCTCAACTATAGTGTAAAGCAGATATCTTTCCGCTTAGGTTTCTCAAACATCTCACATTTCGGAGCCTATGTTCGCAAACATCTGGGTATTTCACCTACGAAGTTCCGCACAAAACTGTAAGAATTTTCTATTAAACATATTTTTTATTACTCTAGCACTACAATATTTTCTATCTACATACACCAATATTACATGTATGTGACAGGAAAAATTGGGGACTGATGATGCATTTTCCTTTATTACCCCATTCAGTACCATAAGAATTTAGACATATAAGACTCTCTCCCCTACCCTTTCTAGATTTATTTAATCCCACAATTGCCATGGCGTGACCAGAGGTATGGTTTTCACCATATTCCCAATATACGGCATGTCCAACCTTTACGGATTCAACCACTTTTTCATACATCTCCTTGTATGAGATATTGATATATTCGTACTTTTTCCTATTATCAGGAGCATCAAGCACAAATTTCTCTCCACGTTTTTTGTCGCTGCTGTAAGCATACCAATCATAATGTATGCGATACATCATGCTTTCTGCAAACTGTATTGGCGAATATCGCATAGAATAGTAATAGAAGGAGCCTTTAGCATTTTTCTCAAAAGGATTATAATCTATTACTGTAAAACGCGGTAGTATATCTTTCAGGCGTGAATACAAGACTTCCTTATCATCATTCTGTTCCCTTAACAGCCTTATTTTCTTTATCAATACAGTACCATTATTGATATGGGAACGTTCAAAAGAATATGGAACCAACCCATATTGGCTTATCAGTCGCAATGCTTCTGGTCCCACATTACGTATTGCTATCTCCTCTCCTCTCAGAGTTTGCTCTTCCAATTCACGTGCCAGCAACCATTGACGCGACAATACAATACTATCTCCTATCTGTTGCGCCTCATGCTCTATACACGCACACATAGCATAAATCCAACAGGCAGAGGTACGACCTTGATTTGTCGGCTCCTGCCTGTTGCATGAGAAAAAATGTAGTATTATGAATAATATAATAATGTACGCACGCGTCATACACCTAAAATTTGGTGTATCAAAGGTATTATCTCTTTCTTGAGGACAATGCTATTAAGGCGATGTTCTGCATCAATAACCTTAAAATGCTCTTTGCCATAACACTTCTGGAATTCCTTTTGGAAGTTCACCAACCTGTCCTTGTCACCAAATAGTCCCCACACAAGTTCTTTTTCCTTTGGTGTAATGCCATAAAGAACATGCGGAGTATTGTCACCACCTTTCTTTGGCACTGTTTCCAATGCTTTGAACTGTGCTATCATCTCCTTATCCACCTTAAATTGTGTAGCACCATCCTGACGTGGATTCTGAAATGCTACATTCTTTCCAAGATGATTAAAGGTCAGAGTTCGTGACATCTGAAAAGAAGGATTTACAAGAATGCGACGATAGCCTTTCTGCAACTCAGCATACATTGCTCCCATTGATGTTCCTATAATCAAATCAGGCTTATGCTCAGCAATAAAGTCACGCAGAAAAGGTACTGCATCATTGGGCATTACCGGAATGTCAGGAGAAATGACATTCACTCCGAGGGGATAAAAATGATTTCTCATCTCCGTAGCAGTACCAGTACTGCCCGCAGATGAGAAACCATGTAAATATATTATTTGCATAATGTCAGAGATTACTCTGCAGCGTTCTCTGCCTTTTTCAGTCTATTCTCGATATGCTTTCCGAGAGTGAGGTATGCAACAGGTGCTGCAACGAATATTGATGACAACGTTCCGAATACTACACCCAGTATCATAGCAAATGAGAATGAGCGGATAGAGTCACCACCAAGGAAGAATATACACAGCAATACCAACAATGTAGAGAAAGAGGTATTGATGGTACGAGCCAATGTCTGGTTGATAGAAGTATTGAAACTTGTCTGTATATCCCACTTTGGATGAATCCTCAGATTCTCACGGATACGGTCAAATACAACCACCTTATCATTGATAGAATAACCTATCACAGTCAGGATAGCACCGATGAATGTTTGGTCTATCTCAAGAGAGAATGGCATCCAACCCCAACAGAGAGAGTATATTCCGAGTACCACTATTGTATCAACAGCAAGAGCACATGTAGAACCTACAGAGAATGCTACGTTGCGGAAACGTATGAGGATGTAGATGAAGATTGCAACAAGTGCGAAAAGCACACTGATGATAGCACCATAAGTGATATCCTTTGCTACACTTGGTCCCACTTTCTGTGAAGATATGATAGAACCACCCTCACGTACATCAGGATTCTTAAATGCCTCTACGCTTGGCTGATTTACTACACCTTCTGCCTTCAATGCCTTGTAGAGGATTGTCTCTGCCTCGTCATCAACATTAGGATTGTTTGACTCAATCTTATAGTTGGTAGAGATACGAACTGTCTTGTTGTCTGTACCAAGAGCAATGACACTGGTGTTGTAGCCATCAAATGCCTTTGCTATAGCACCACGCACTTCTTCTGGCTGTACAGCTTTCTCGAAGGTAACTACATAGTTACGGCCACCAGTAAAGTCAATACTCTGTGAGAGACCACGAACAACGAAGCTGGCAATGAATACTATGATGGCAATACCAACAAAAGTGAATGTCTTCTTATAGAGAGACATGAACTTGACATCAGTATTTTGCAGCAGGTTCTTAGATATTGGTGTGCAGAATGTCAGGTTCTTCCAACGGTCGTTATTCAGCTGACGCTCGAAAACGAGACGTGTGAGGAATACTGCAGTAAAGAATGAACAGATGATACCGATTATCCATGTTGTAGCGAAGCCGCGGATAGGACCTGTACCAAATACATACAATATGACACCTGTAATGATAGAAGTGAGGTTAGAGTCAAAGATAGCAGAGAAAGCGTTGCTGTAACCAGCAGCCAGAGCCTGCTTTAATCCGAGACCACCCTTCATCTCTTCCTTAATACGCTCGTAAATCAGCACGTTAGCATCCACTGCAGTACCCAATGACAATACCATACCCGCAATACCTGACATTGTCAAGGCTGCCTGGAAGCTTGTCAAAATACCGAGTGTGAAGAAGAGGTTTATAACAAGAGCCATATTTGCCATCATACCAGGGATGAAGTTATACATGCAAACCATGTAAATCATCAGGAGTACAAAAGCGATGATGAATGAGATAATACCCTGTTGGATAGACTGAGCACCGAGTGTAGGACCTACTACCTCTTCCTGTACGATACGTGCAGGAGCAGGCATACGACCTGACTTCAAGGTGTTTGCAAGGTCTTTAGTATCTTCAATTGTAAAGTTACCAGAAATCTGAGAGTTTCCACCAGATATCTCACCATTTACACGAGGAGCAGAATAAACAACACCATCCAGAACGATAGCAATAGCCTTTCCTACATTCTGCTTTGTCAACTGTGCCCACAAACGAGCACCCTCATTATTCATAGACATTGATACACATGGACGACCGAAGTTGTCAAATTCGTCCTTTGCATCTGTTATCACATCACCCTCCAATGGAGCACGTCCAGAGGTAGATGTCACCTTCAAGGCATGCAGCTCAAAGATATTCTTTGTACCGTCAACAGGCTTAGCACTCCACAGCAGCTTTACGTCAGAAGGGATAACCTTCTTAGCCTCTTCGCCATAGATTGCTTTGTTTATCTCAGCAGTATCACGCTCGTGAGCATAACCTACAGTAGAAAGGCTCTGTCCCTGTACTGGCTGGAAGAAAGCGAAGAGCGGATGCTCTTTCTTTGCCTTTTCGATAGCCTTGTCATCCTGCTTGGCAGCCTTGTCAGCTGCAGCAGCCTGGTCGGCGTCGTTCTTCTTAAGTTGGAATTTAGGTGCTGCCTCTTTTACGGCAGTATCAGCTTCGGCAGGTGCCTCGGCAACCTCTGCAGTCTCAGTCTTTGCGCTGTCAGCAACCTCTTCAACCTTCTCGCCGGAAGCGATAGCGGCAAGACGTGCATCGAGCTGTGAGAAATAAGGAAGAACTTCCTGAGCATTATAAGTCTCCCAGAACTCCAGGTTTGCAGAACCCTGAAGGAGTTTACGTACACGCTCTGGCTCCCTTACACCAGGCATCTCAACCATCAGACGGCCTTCCTGACCTTCCAACTTCTGGATGTTTGGCTGTACGACACCGAATTTATCGATACGGTTACGTACTACATTGTAAGAGTTGTCAATGGCACTCTGTACCTCTGCACGCAGAGCTTTCTCAACCTCAGCGTCAGTACTCTGAGTAGAAACCTTACCCTTCAGCTGCTGAGTAGCAAATATTTCTGCCAGACGATGACCAGGAGCATTCTTCTGGTAAGCTTTGATAAACAATGAGATGAAATCACTCTGTGAAGATTCTTCTTCCTTCTTTGCCTCAGCCATAGACTTCTGGTAAGCAGCATCTGTCTTATGATCTGCCAAGATGTCCACTACGTCAGGCACACTGATTTCAAGAATCACGTTCATACCACCCTTCAGGTCAAGACCCAGACCAATCTGAGTCTCCAGACACTGTTGGTAAGAATACACTCCTAAATACTTTACAGAATCCTTGTAGTTCTGTGCAGCAATAGGATCCTTCATCTCAGCTGCCTTAGAGTCGTAATAACTTGTAGCAAAAGAGAATGAAAGGTAGAAAATACTTGCAAGCGTCAACAAGATGGCGGTTACAATTACAATTCCTTTGTTTTGCATTTTAGTTTTTTTTTTATTATTATTGATTTTAATTTTCAGTATCGCCCTCAAAGTCTTTTGAACTTCTTCTGGCCCCCATTTTACCATGTTCGCACGCCTATACGCGAGCATATATGCGCATAAAACGGTGCAAAGGTAGTAAATAAAACACATTTTTCCAAACTTTTTTGTAAGAAAAGTATTAAAACAGCAAAAAAAAAACGTCTGATAACTCTTACGAGCCCTCAGACGTCAGTATTTAAAGTGGGTTTGGAGTCTGTTTCTGCTTGGGTTTACCTTCTTCCCATCAGGGAGGTGCAACCGCAAATGGTGGATATACCAACCATTGTAAGCATGAGAACCATTGCTGTGTTTGTAAACATAGTGCGTCTCCTTTCTTTTTTAATTACGAGGAATTCACCTCTTTTCTATTATCCTGGACAATCTTTTTACCCTAAAATGCGTGGGGTTTTCTGATTTCCGAGTGCAAAGGTATGACATTCTGTGTGCGCACACAATTTTTTTTCCCTATTTCTTTTTCATTACCTTAATTTCTTGATTTTACTCAAAAACAGGGCCTTTTTTCATTTTCACACAAACTTTTTTTTGTTTTCGTTTTCGTTTTCGTTTTTTTCGTACCTTTTACCTGCGGTTGAAGGTACTCCGTTATGGAAATGCAAGGAAAAAGACAAAAATGTTTTTATTTTTCTTGCATTTCTCATAACTTAATCGTACCTTTGCAAACTATGAAGAAACTATATATTGAAACATACGGCTGCCAAATGAATGTTGCAGACTCTGAAGTTGTAGCAAGCATCATGCAAATGGCTGGCTACGAACTGTGCGAAGATGCCAACGAAGCAGATGCTATCTTTCTAAACACCTGTTCTGTGCGTGAAAATGCAGAAAACAAGATATACCATCGCCTCGAAACACTTCATAATGAGAAATGTGGCAAAGAAAACCGCATAATAGGTGTGTTGGGGTGTATGGCAGAGCGTGTAAAAGAGATTCTCATCAATAATTATCATGCAGACCTCGTGGCTGGGCCTGACTCCTATCTCGCCTTACCCGACTTGATAGCACAATGTGAACTTGGCCAAAAAGCCATTGATACTACCCTTTCTCTGACAGAAACCTATCGTGACATCATGCCACAGCGAGCACATGGCATGCACATCTCTGGTTTTGTAAGCATCATGAGGGGTTGTAACAACTTCTGCCATTACTGCATCGTTCCTTACACAAGAGGACGCGAGCGCTCACGCGATGTAGAGAGTATCCTGAAGGAGGTGAAAGACCTACAGAGCCGTAATTTCAAGGAGGTGACCTTGCTAGGACAAAATGTAAACAGCTATCTCTTTGAGGGAACTACATTCCCACAGTTGCTAAGACTTGTAGCAGAGGCGGTTCCCAATATGCGAGTACGCTTTACAACTTCACATCCTAAGGATATGAGCGATGAGACACTCAAAGTGATTGCCCAATATCCTAATGTCTGCAAGCATATCCATCTGCCGGTACAAAGCGGTTCCGATCGCATTCTTAGGTTGATGAACAGAAAATATACTCGCAAATGGTATTTAGATCGTGTGGCAGCCATCAAACGCATCATTCCTGATTGCGCTATCACTACAGACATCTTTGTAGGTTATCACTCTGAAACAGAAGAAGACCATCAGATGAGTCTTTCTCTCATGAAGGAAGTAGGCTATGCCAGCGCCTTTATGTTCAAATACTCCGAGCGCCCAGGCACCTACGCTTCAAAACATCTTCCTGACGATGTACCTGAAGAAACCAAGATACGTCGTCTCAACGAGATGATAGCACTTCAGAACGAACTGTCTGCTGCTTCATATAGGGCTGATGTAGGAAAAGAGTTTGATATCCTCGTAGAAAACTACAGTAAACGCTCTCGTGAACAACTCTGTGGCCGCACTGAGCAAAACAAGATGGTAGTCTTCGATAAAGGCAAACACCACATCGGCGAAATCGTCCGTGTCCGTATCACAGGTAGCACCAGTGCTACCCTTTTTGGTAAAGAAGTATAACCTCTCCTCTTACCTCTGATTGAGAGTAGGGTTAGTAGTTTTTCTATAATCTTTAGGGGATATTCCCATAATCTTAGTGAAAAGGCGGGAGAAATAATAGCTGTCACTGATGCCTACTTTATGACTGATCTGACTGATTTTCATATTGCTTTCACGTAATAGGTTGCAGGCTTCTTTTATCTTCAGTTGGTTGAAGTAGTTAATGGGACTGACACCCCTTGCCTTCTTAAATATTGCAGATAGATGGCTGACAGAATAGCCCAAATATGTGGCAACCTCATCAAGGGAAAGGCGAGTCTCAATATTTTCTTCCATATAGCGGACAACAATAGAGATATAGTCTTTCTCTCTGTCAGGATGGAGTGTTTTCCCGACTGCACGGAACTGCTGCAGAAAACGCATTGAACCGAGATAATAATGCAGTAGTGATGAAGCATAACGGAGATTCTCCATCTCATTGCCCATTTCCAAGGTGGTGAAAATCTCTTCAAAGATAGTATTTCTGTCAGATATGCGTGATGTAAGACCCGGTTTCACATCCTGTGGCTTCTGTGCTCCTTCTACATAATAAGGAGCATGACTACCATTAAAATGTATCCAATAGATAGTCCAGGGATTCTTGTTGTCACTCCAATACGTATGGCTCACTCCCGATGGCAAGATAACATATTGGTTTTGGTTTAGAGGGTATTCTTTCCCACCAAATCTAATGAATCCACCACCGCTAACGCAGTATAGCAAAACATATTCTGATATAGGTTTCTTGCGTTCGCGATAGTGGTTATAGGCTGTTGGATAATAGCCTATATCAGTAATATAGAGGCTGGATAGCAGAGGATCATTTTTTGATCTCTCTATCATCACCTGCGGTAAGACAATGACACGCTCTCCGCTAAAACCTTCTTTCTGTTTTTGCATAATAAAATGTTTATTTCGGCAGCAAAATTACTATTATTTTTTCTTTTATCCAAATAAACAATAATAATATTGTCCATTTTCTTTAATAAAAAAGTCTATCTCTTGTTTTGTAAATAATCCATACCTTTGCAGCCGCAAACCGTAAATATATTATGAATAGATTTTTCTTATTTTTTATCTGTATGGTATCAGCCATGGGCGGACTGTTGTTCGGTTATGACTGGGTTGTCATAGGAGGTGCTAAACCTTTCTATGAAATGTTCTTTGAGATTGGCAATGATCCAATCATGCAGGGTGTTGCAATGACAACAGCTTTGGTAGGTTGTCTTGTGGGAGCCATGATAGCAGGGGGTCTTGCAGATCGTTATGGACGAAAACCATTGCTGATGTTATCAGCAGTACTCTTTACTGTCAGCGCCCTCGCAACTGGCTGGTATGATGACTTCACAATGTTTAATATTGCCCGTTTCATCGGTGGTGTCGGCATTGGTGTTGCCAGTGCTCTATCACCAATGTACATAGCAGAGGTGAGTCCTGCAGAGATTCGTGGTCGTATGGTGAGTCTCAACCAGATGACCATAGTATTGGGTATTCTCGCAGCACAGGTGGTAAATATGCTCATCGGTACCGGTGTAGAAGAAGGTTGGGGACGCGAATGGGCCTGGCGTTGGATGTTCTGGGCAGAGACAGTGCCAGCAGGATTGTTTCTCATACTCAGTTTCTTCATCCCCGAAAGCCCTGTATTCCTTAGAAATAAAGAGAATGGAAGAATGGAAAAGAAGGAGTCATCTATTTCATTTAATACATTATTCAGTTCACAATATCGAAACATCCTGCTGTTAGGACTTTTCATTGCCGTCTTCCAACAATGGTGTGGCACCAATGTCATCTTCAACTATGCTCAGGAAATATTTATCTCTGCAGGCTTTGACGTTGATGGAATGTTTATCAATATTGTCATCACAGGCATTGCTAATGTACTATTCACATTTGTAGCAATGGGTACAGTTGAACGCTGGGGACGTCGCACCCTGATGCTCATCGGAGCAGGAGGACTATGTATGATATACTTCATTCTCGGCACCTGCTATTATGTCCAAGTGACTGGAGTTATGATGGTTGTTCTTGTTGTTGCTGCCATCTCTTGTTACGCGATGACGCTGGGACCTATCACATGGGTGTTGTTGTCTGAGATATTCCCTGCCCGCATTCGAGGCATAGCAATGGGTACATGTACCTTTGCCTTGTGGGTAGGCTGCTGCACCCTGACATTCTCTTTCCCCTCTATGAATGCAGCATTAGGCTCCAGTGGCAGTTTCTGGATTTACAGCGCTATATGCCTGTGTGCCTTCATCTTCCTGTTCAAGAGATGTCCAGAAACAAAAGGAAGGGAACTGGAGTAAGGTTTAGAGTTTAAAGTTTAAAGTTCAATATAATAAAATGGTAAAAGCTTGGCGTGAAACTGTTGTTATTCCTACATATGAGGTAGGTAAGGCAGAAAAGAATCCTATATTCCTTGAGAAACGAGTGTATCAAGGTTCCAGTGGTGTGGTATATCCCTACCCTGTTATCGAGTCAATAGAAGAAAAGCCCGTTGACCACGAGTGGCAGGCTGTATGGCTTGAGAATGAGTATATCAAAGTGATGATACTTCCAGAGTTAGGTGGCAGAGTACAAATGGCATACGACAAAATTCGCCAACGCCATTTCGTATATTATAATAATGTGATAAAGCCTGCCCTTGTAGGTCTTCTCGGTCCATGGATCAGCGGCGGCATAGAGTTCAACTGGCCTCAGCATCATCGTCCCAGCACATATCTGCCTGTTGACAGCACTATAGAAGAGAATGAGGATGGCTCTGTTACTGTCTGGGTAAGCGAAAACGAAAAGATGTTCCACCAGAAAGGTATGGCTGGTTTTACATTACGCCCTGGATGTGCATACCTTGAGATAAAAGGACAACTTTACAATCGCACCGATGTGCCACAGACCTTCCTATGGTGGGCAAATCCTGCCGTAGAGGTAAATGATGCATACCAGAGTGTCTTCCCGCAGGATGTTAATGCTGTCTTCGACCACGGAAAACGTGCGGTTTCATCATTCCCAATCGCCACAGGAACATATTATAAGATGGATTACTCATCTGGCGTTGACATCTCTAACTACAAAAATATCAAAGTGCCAACATCATATATGGCAGTAAACTCCAAATACAACTTCGAAGGCGGTTATGAAAACGACACTCAGGCAGGTATGCTGCATGTGGCATCCAACCATTTCTCTCCTGGCAAAAAGCAGTGGACATGGGGTAATGGGGACTTCGGACGCGCCTGGGATCGCTCACTGACAGACAAAGACGAGAAGGGTGTTTACAGACCTTATATAGAGCTGATGGCGGGGGTATATACAGAAAACCAACCAGATTTCACTTGGCTCATGCCATACGAAGAGAAGCAATTTGTGCAGTATTTCATGCCATATCGTGAGGTGGGAATGGTAAAAAATGCCAGCAAAGACCTTGTCTTTGGCATAGAAGAAACAAAGAAGGGAAAATACCAATTCAAGATACAGGGTACCAGCAAACAAGATATCCACATCGTTTTCACCGATAAAAGCGGTAAAAAACTGTATGATGAGCATCGCACAATAAGTCCAGAGACTGTGCTATGCGAAAGTTTTGACGCAAATACAGATTGGTTAGAACTGACAATATATAAGGAACAATATGGCAAAGAACGCCCTGTTCTTACTTGGTCACCGGAACCGGACGAGATACGCCCGATTCCTGATGCAGCAGAGGCAGCCCTGCTCCCTGAGCAGATAAAGACCAACGAGCAGTTATACCTCACAGGTCTGCATATAGAACAGTATCGTCATGCAACATACGTTGCCACAGATTACTATGAAGAGGCTCTGCGTCGGGATCCTAACGACATACGATGCTTAAATGCCATGGGACTATGGTATATCCGCAAAGGTCGTTTGGACAAGGCAGAGGGTTACCTCAGAAAAGCTGTAAAACTCTCTATGAAGCGCAACCCGCAGCCATATGATGGCGAACCGCTGTATAATCTGGCTATCTGCCTGAAGTATCAGAGTCAAAGGTCGAAGTTCAATGTTCAATGTTCAAAGGTCAGGAAAGAAGCCTACGATTTATTCTGGAAAGTTACATGGAACAAGGCATGGGCAGATGCAGGATATTTCGAGGCTGCAAAGATAAGTGTTATGGAAGAACGCCTTGATGATGCATGGGAAGAGCTACGTCGCTGCCTCAACAACAATGCCCACAACCAGAAGGCTTTGGCGTTGAAGGCTACTGTTGCAAGACTGATGAGCAAGAAAACAGAGGCAAAAAAAATCTGTGAGGAAGCCCTGAAGACAGACCTCTTCAACTATGGTTGCCTCTATGAACTCGGGGAATTTGACAAAATAAAGGTTCTTATGCACGGAATGCCGAACAATTATCAGGAATTAGCCCTCGACTACGCTGCCGCAGGACTTTCTGATGATGTTGAGAAGATTCTGGAGATGTCAATAGAAGAAGGGGCTGCAACTCCTATGACATATTATTACCTTTATTATTATGGCAATCGCAATGCGAAATATCTGGCAGAAGCAGAAAAGGCTGACCCCGACTATTGCTTCCCTAACCGCATAGAAGACATCCTGGCTTTAGAGGCTGCCACAAAAGAAACCAAAGAAGCCAGCAAGGCCCATTATTACTTGGGATGCCTGTACTATGACAAGCGTCAATATGACGTAGCAACAGAGCATTGGGAGAGCAGTCGCGAACAGAATTCTGAATTCCCGACTGTATGGAGAAATCTGGCACTTTCATATTTCAATAAACAACATAATCCAGAAAAAGCCGTTGATTATATGGAGAAGGCTTTTGCACTGGACAAAACAGACGCCCGCATCTTCATGGAGTTAGACCAACTCTACAAACGTCTTGGCAAAGCCCACACAGAGCGACTGGCAGAGATGCAGAAGCACCTCGATATGGTGGAAACTCGAGAAGACCTGAAACTGGAATATGCTACACTCCTCAATCTTACAGGCCATTATGAGGAAGCAATGCAATTCATCGATGCCCACAATTTCCACGCATGGGAAGGTGGTGAAGGAAAGATTCCAGCACAATATCAATTGGCACGCACAGAACTGGCAAAACAACTGTTGGCAAAGGGAGACAAGGATTCCGTAACAACTGCCATAAAACTGCTGAACGAATGTCTGGAATATCCACATCATCTTGGTGAAGGCAAACTGTATGGTGCGCAGGAGAGCGATTTCTACTACTTCTTAGGATGTGCCTACGAGAAACTTGGAGATATGGGCAAGGCCAAGGAGTGTTGGGAAGAAGCCACCAAAGGACCACAGGAGCCAGCTGCTGCGATGTATTATAATGATGCAAAACCAGAAAAGATTTTCTATCAGGGTCTGGCACTCAGGAAGCTACAACGCGACGGCGAAGCAAATGGACGTTTCTATAAACTGCTGAACTATGGTAAACAACACATCTTCGATAATGTCGTAATGGACTATTTCGCAGTTTCTCTGCCTGACCTGCAGATATGGGAGGGAGACCTCAACACTTCTAACCAGATACACTGCAAACTGATGCTCGCCCTTGGATACTTCGGATTAGGCGATAAAGAAAAAGCTGCACAGTATATCGCAGAAGTAGAAACCCTCGACCCTAACCACCTCGCAATACACGCGATGAAAACGCTTAAGAATGCATAATTTTGAATTATGAATTATAAATTAATTATCCTTCTTTCCTTGCTTCCTTTGTGCTCTATGGCACAGGAGAAGTTCTCGTTTGGAACAAAAACGAATCCACAGGGGGTTACCTTTGAGGTTGACTCACGCGGTTTCATCGTTGGTGGCAAACATGTTCTGCCTGTTATGGGTGAGATACATTTTTCGCGCGTTCCTGCTACCGAATGGAAGCGCGAGATACAGAAGATGAGAGCCGGTGGAATCACCATTATTGCCACATATTGCTTCTGGATTCACCATGAAGCAACAGAAGGACAATGGGATTGGAGTGGCAATAAAAACCTAAGGCAGTTCCTACAGGTTTGTAAGGAAGAGAATATGCCTGTGGTTCTAAGAATAGGCCCCTTCTGTCACGGAGAGGTCTATCAGGGAGGTTTTCCTGTATGGATTGTAGAGAAAGCACTCTCTGACCCCAAAAATTTCAAGCTCAGGAGCACTGCACCAGGCTTCCTTGCTGCCACAAAGAAGTTATACGAAAACATCTTTGCTCAGGCAAAGGGATTATTGTGGAAAGATGGTGGTCCTGTGGTAGGAGTGCAAATAGAAAATGAATGTCGCGGACCTTGGGGGTACTATATGTCGCTACGAGATATGGCTATCAACATAGGCTATGATGTACCTTTCATGACTCGCACAGGATGGCCAAAACTCAATGGCAAGGAGGAATTTGGAAAGCTGCTGCCCCTTTATGGCGACTATGCTGACGGCTTCTGGGACAGAACCCTTGACGATATGCCTGGCGATTATCCAAAGGCTTTCATCATGAAGGAACAGCGTATAAATGCCAACATCGCAACAGAGACCTTCAGCAAAAGTGAATTAACCTCTGAGGGATCAGAGGGAGGGGGGCGCCTTACCTACCCTTACCTCACCTGCGAACTGGGAGGCGGCATGATGCCAGCATATCACAGGCGAATAAATATGTCGGGCAATGAAGCAATGCCGCTGGCAATATGCAAGTTAGGCTCTGGCTCAAATCTTCCAGGATATTACATGTACCACGGAGGCACAAATCCCTATTGCGCAGAGCATACTATGGCAGAGACACAGGCAACAAAGGTAACGAACTATAATGATATGCCATATATGACATACGACTTCCAGGCACCTTTGGGAGAAATGGGACAGCCAAACCTCAATGCCTTCCACCAAACACGCTTGCTGCATCAGTTCCTTGCTGACTGGGGCGAAATGCTGAGCCGAATGGATGTGGATAGCATTTCAGACCATTATGCCCGACGTGGATGTTTTGAATTCTATAATGACTATGTTCGCATCCTCAACGAAGGAGGCAAGGCATACGTACGACCAGTGGATATGCCATTCAACGGACACAGCATTACAGCCAATGCACAGCCGTTCTGCAAAATTGGCAACACCCTGTATTTCATACCGATAAAAGGCATGAAACCCGAGGTATGGGTTGATGGAAGTTTAAAGCAGGAGTTAAAAATAGGAGTAAAAAAGGAAGGTAAAGGGGTAGTAAAAGATTTGGAGATTGTTCTCCTTTCTGAGGACGAAGCTATCAGGTCTTTCAAAATTGATGACAGGCTGTATTTTGCCAAGAAGGCTGGTAATATAATATATAAGGATGGGAATAAGATAATAGAAGAGGAATGGAAGGAGAGCAAGACGAAAACGATAACCATAACGAAAACGAAGGATGCCGCAGCACCACGCGAAATCCTGATGGGAGCGCAGAAAGTTGCTGCTATGCCAACAAACGAAGACTTCGAAAAAGCTGCTGTCTGGAACCTTGACATCAATGGATTACCGACAGGTGCTGACAGTTTCCTGAAAATTTCCTATGCTGGCGACTGCGCCAGAATATATGCTGACGGAAAACTCGTAATGGACAACTTCTGGAATGGCAAACCAATGCTCGTAAGGATGTCAGACCTTGCAAACAAGAAGATAGAACTGCGCATCCTGCCACTAAGGAAAGATGCTCCAATCTACCTGCAGAAAGAGCAAAAGGAGATACTTGACAACAGCAAAGCAACCCTTCTGCAACTTAACAGCATAAACATCTTAACAAGAGAAACTTTTGTAAAATAAAATTATCATAATAACGTGAGACTAAAACTTTTCTTTACCCTCTTTTTATCCCTTATCGGCATGCTAAATGTTCATGCTTTAGCAGGCGATGCCGCCGACTGGTATCTGTATTTTTACTCTAAACAACACAATATTGACGGAAATATCGGACAATTCGTAGAAACAGGAACTTCTGGTGTATATGTCCTGGAAAATTGTCCTGTTACAGAGTCAGGAATGAACTTCTGCATCCACAACCAGTCATGGAGTACTTCATATGGATGGTCAAAAGACAATGAGGGTATCGTAAAAGAAATAGGCACTGCCATCCCATTGGGGCTGACAACTTCTGCCAGCGGCTGGATAGGAATAGATGCAGGAACATATAATATAACTTTTAACTCCGTTTCCAACACAATACGTTTTGATAAGCCAACGCCAGAAACAAAGGACTATCTGCGTGGTGGAGATATCTCCATGTTAAATTACGTAGAAGACATGGGAGCAAAGTTTTATACTGCCTCTGGTATGCAAAAAGACCCACTCGACATAATGAAAGAGAATGGTGTGAACTTTGTACGCCTGCGCTTGTACAACAATCCTGGCAATGAGATTAGTTACACCGCAGATGCTACAACATATAACTATAAACTGCCAGCCAACTACCTCAATGAATCCGATGTACTCAACCTTGCCCGTCGTGCCAAGGACAAGGGCATGAAGATAGAATTGACTTTCCACTACAGCGATTTCTGGACGAATGGCGAGATGCAATTCAAACCCAGTGCATGGAAAGACCTCTCTTTGGAACAGCTCAAGACAGCCGTCTATGACTACACATACAACTTCCTCCAGAAGATGAATGCTCAAGGCACAGCACCTGATTATGTCAGCATCGGCAACGAGATACAGGCAGGTTTTCTTTTTGGGCATAGCAATAATATCGATGCCGTCAATGGCTATGCTTCAAACAATAATATGGCAAATGTGGCTGCCCTCCTCAATCAAGGTAGTGCCGCCGTTCGTGCTGCCTGTCCTAAGGCAAAGGTAATAATGCACCTCACACTAAGTGAAAACATAAACACAGAAACATACAAATGGTTTTTTGATGCTATGCGTTCCAACAACCTCGACTACGACATCATTGGAACATCATATTACCCCTATTGGACCAACCAAAGGCCTACAATGCTAACCTCCCTTGCCAACACCATGTATAACCGATATGGTAAAGAAACACTTATTATGGAAGTGGGATATTCATGGACACAATATCGTCCCAGCGGACGATATAACGGCAACTACGAAGGTCAGCTACACCTCAACGGAACTCCATATAACGAGGCTACCGAAGCAGGACAGAAAAGCTTTATGCAGGAACTGCAGACTGTCATCAAAAGCAATAGTCACATTCTCGGCTACCTGTACTGGGACCCCGTAATGATTGAGCAAAAGGTGAATAATTCATGGATAAAGCCAACTTGGGCATTCAAAAAGAGCGGAAACAAATGGTATGAAGACGGGAACATGGTAGGCAATACCACATGGTTTGACTATGAAGGCAGGGCACTACCTGTTCTTGAGGCTGTCGGGGAAGACAGAATAACCATCATAGGAGACGCCAATGACGATGGAGAAATCGATATGCAGGATGCGATGTTTATCGTAAATTATATCCTCGGCACCCCAGACCCATCGCTCAATACAGAAGCAGCAGATGTCAATGGCGATGGCGAGATTGGCATGCCTGACGTAATGTATATCGTAAACTATATTCTCAACGGAAAATTCCCAAACAAGGAGTAACAGGAGGATATCATCCCTCACTATTTCAATACTGAATATTTAAATTTCACAGGTTTGTGATTCACAAGCTTGTGAAATTTGTTTTATTCCTAAAATTACAAGAATAGGAACAATACAAAGGAGATTCTGAGTAACATAAAATAGTTAGACCACTTCATCATATCTTTGTCATGTGATAGCCCATCCGTTTCAGTTGCATGGCTGCTCCCATCAGGTAGAGCTGATGCAGACAGGCTACGTAACCATAGAAGGCTTCTTTTGTTCCGGGTTCGAATCCTTGGTGCATCAGAACATTATATACCCATGAGGCACAATTGCCAACCACTTTTTCAAGATTGGCGAAGTCCTCGCCCTGTAACAGCAGCACTTCTTCCCGGATGTATTCGTCCATCGCATCATAGCCACGTTTGTCTCGTATGTAGGTATAAAGATCTGGCAACTTGGAATAGACCTCCCACTCTGTATCCCACATCTTCGCCACAGCCATGCCAATATACATCATCCATCCCAACGAGGCTGATGGGAACTTCTGAAACTCACGAATGCCGTCGGTGATGTATGCTTTGGCTATCTCCTCCCATTTTTCCACCACATCAGGACACTCCGGCAGACGCTCGTCCACCTCGTTCGTGCTCAGCAGATACTGATGCAGGTCTTTTTTTAATATCTCTTCAAAATTCTCCATATTTCTGGCTTCTCCAAATAATATAGTCTAAGACGTGATATTCCTTGGATGATGATGTTCTATCTCGTCCCTGAGGGTTGTCATATCGATGTGGGTGTATATCTCTGTCGTGCCGATGCTTTCGTGGCCCAACATGGCCTGAATGGCGCGAAGGGAACAACCTCCCTCAAGCAAAGCGGTAGCAAAGGAATGTCGCAAAGTATGCGGTGAGATGGTCTTTTTTATGCCTGCATCCTTGGCGTATTGCTTTATCATAATGAGAATCATCGTGCGTGTGAGATGCGCTCCACGACGGTTGAGGAAGACATAATCCTCCTCACCTTTTTTTATTACCATCTTGTTGCGGTCATCATACCACAGGTGCAGCTCGCGAATGGCATTTTCCGAAATAGGAATAAGGCGTTCCTTGGAACCTTTTCCCATAACGCGGACATAGCGTTCGTCCTCATAAACCTGTGACAGTTTCAGGTTTACCAGTTCAGAAACGCGCAGGCCGCACGAGAAAAGCACCTCTATAATGGCACGATTTCTGTGACCTTCCCATTTGCTGAGGTCTATGGCAGACTCCAGCATATCTATTTCCTTTGTAGAGAGGACTTCCGGAAGATGCTTTGCCTGTATCGGTGACTCTAACAGTTCCGACGGGTCTTGGTCGATGTAACCGTCAATTTCGAGGAATCGATACAACGCTCTGACACCACACAATATGCGAGCATGCGAAGAAGGAGCAATGCCTAAGTCGAACAGCGAAGCAGAGAATTCCTCAAGGTCAGCAAGCTTCAGCTGTTTTACTTTGTCATCAATAGATTCTTCGACCAATGAAGCTGCAGAGTCGATAACTTCCCCCTTCCCTTGGGAAGGTCGGGATGGGGTTCTTCCTTCTTTCTCCTCCACCCACGAAAAAAGCAACGCTACATCATGCAGGTAAGCCTCCAACGTATTTGGCGACAAACCCTTCTGCAAACGCAGGTAACGACGAAACTGTTCCTTGATATTTTTCATTACTTTCGCTTGCAAAGGTACGATTAAGTCTTGAATAATGCAAGCAAAATAAGAATAAATTTTTATTTTGTTACATTTCCCCTCTTCCATCAGCCATCTTACCTCTCACCTATCAGTTGTCACCTGTCAGTTATCAGTTGTCAGTTATCAGTTGTCAGTTATCAGTTGTCAGTTGTCACCTGTCAGTTATCAGTTGTCAACTATACTCTACCCAGCCTCTAAGCTCCTTCGTGGAGCATAGGCGTAGGATAGGCGTAGCATAGGCGTAGGATAGGCGTAGCATAGGAGAAGCCTACAGCATTTTTAAGGGTAATGTTTGTTGTTGGAGCCGCCTATATATATAACGGCTCCGACAACAAACGAGAATCACCAACATAATATCTCAAATACAAACTTTAATTTCTATATGAAACAGAACCCGTCCCTGTGTTCCATTTATTTCACGTATTTCTTTCCTTTCTTTATATACAACCCATGAGACGTTGGTTTCACCTTGCGTCCCATGAGGTCATAACACTGTTCTTCTGACGACAATTCATCATTGTTCCTTTCCTGTTGCTCAACAGTCTTTATGGCATTAGGTTTATTGTCACCGAGGCGATAAAGCTTCACACCATGACTTGGAACGCTTGTCTTCAATGTGCCGAAAACCTCGCCAACGGAAGTCTTTTCCCAAATATCATAGACAGGCACCTTCTCATCTGCCGCATACCCGAATTGCGTAAGATCAACAACATGGTCAGCATTCTGTCCTGTTGCATAGATGAAGAATTCCATTGTTGTGCCGCTTGAAGATGTATTGTCTGTATCACAGCTGGTGTCATATCCGCACAGTCCCTTGAAGGTCTTGTACTTATGTCCTTCCGGCAGGTTGTATATCAGGGTGCATTCACCATTCATTCCCAAACCATTCTCATATGTTGTTCCCTCAATGCGCAGAGTCTGTCCTTCAACATTTTTGTTGATGTGTAGAGACCCCCATTCCGACTTGTATGATGTATAGTTAAGAGACGTAAGTTTTGTCTCATTGCCGTCAACATCAATGAGCACAGGATTTACGATATTCGCTCTGTCGTATGCAAAGCCGTCACCGTTGTTGCTGACAAAAATCTTAAGTTGTCTTGCACCAGTTATATCAGCCTCTAACAGCTTGGATTTTGTTCCTGTACGGTTTATCAGTCCTGAGCGGGCTACATAGTCATCCTGTTCGTTGGTAAGCGGATTCTGGTCGAATACCATGAAGCGCAAACTTGTCGTAGCATTCGTCTGATTGATGCCCGAATCGTCAGCAGCTCCCATAGCCTTGAAGCGTACCACGTCCATATCAGCAGGAATAGTAAAGAAGATTGCAGCGTTGGCATCTGTAGAGAAGCCCCTGTCGTATGCCGTTCCCATCACCTTCATCTTTCCGCCGTTATCTACATTCTTGTTTTCATATACGCGGTTGAAATACGACTTTGTATATTGTCGTGTCTTATATGTACTCGTAAGCGGTACCTCTGTGCCATCACGCAATACGAGAGTCGGATTTATCCAGTCGCCGTGGTCATAGTTGTAGTTGTCTCCGCCGTCATCAACCACGAGCACCAATGTCTTTGAGCCCTCTGGCCATGGAATGTCCACGTCCACAGCGTGTCCGTCAGTAGTGTAGGCAACCACCTCTGACTTGTAAAGAGCCTTTGCACCTACCACCCAGCGGGTGTTGTCGCGTTGGAATAGAGCCAGATACCTGTTTCCAGTTGTTGGATCGAGAGATGTCCATACCACTTGTCCATTATCCTCGTCGTTTACTACCTGATGAGCATCCTGTCCGTATTTGTGCATCTGGTGATACTCCTCGTTGTTAAGCAGCGAGAGGGTGAAGGCATCGTTCTTTGTCATCTCTCCACCAAAGAATAGGGGTGAATGACAAATGCCCCACAAGGTCATCATCGTCAGTTGTTCATTTTGTGTCAGATTTGTCCATCGTCCGTTGTCTGCACCAGTATATCCGTTGTCGGCAATCGTCATAGCAATCTGTCCTAGCGGCAGCATGTCGCAATCGGCATAGTTACCCGGACGGGCATATTTGCTCCATTCATGTGCCTCATTGAAGACAGCATCCACTGCGCTCCAGTTGTCCCACAGGTCATCCATCATGCGCCACATATTGGCGTTGTCAAGACATTCCTGCGCATACACATACTGCGTCTTGCCGGGCGACAGCGACAACACAATAGGTCTGCCCGTCTGGTCAATGGCCTTGCGTATCATGTGTATCTCGTCAATATAGAAAGGACGTGACAGGTCGTCAATTTTCAAGAAGTCAACGCCCCATTCAGCATACAGGTCCATTATGCTGTTATAGTACATCTGTCCGGCCTCGTTGTTACGCACCAGCAGGTTGTCCTTCAGCCATGTACAAGGCGAAGTCGTACCGTTATAGACAGACGACCAAGGAGTCGATTCGCTGCCCTTCAGTTTATAGCTGGAACCAACTACCGACTTTGGCACACCACGCATTATGTGGATGCCAAACTTCAGTCCCATCTTATGTATGGCATCTGCAAGAGCCTTGAAACCAATATTCTTTCCTTCCTTCATACACGATGGGAAGCGTGTTGGTGAAGGTAGATATCGACCATATTCGTCAAGCACATAATCCTGGGTACCATTCTGGTTATAGTTACCGCCTCCCAGTGATGGATGATTACAATACCATCGTATGTCCACCACGACATATTCCCATCCGTGCCTTACAAGGTCATTATCGACAAGATACTGCGCATTCTGCATTACCTCTTTCTCTGTAACAGAAGAGTAATAGCAGTCCCAAGAGTTCCATCCCATCGGTGGGGTAAGTGCCCACTGGCGGAAAGTAGCCATTTCATCTTGCGCGTTAATGCTGCCCATAGCAATCATAGCACACCAAATCAAAGTAAATAATTTTTTCATAACAGTTAGTAAGTTGTTTTATTTGGTAACACGCCGCAAAGGTACGAAAAAAAAATGAAATACAAAAAAATAATCCGGAAAGATTGTGACATTCTTCCATCTTGTATCACTCACCCGTCCCTGTGACATAGGAACCACCATGTAATCCGCAGCGTAAAAAGTGCCAATGTTGGCAAAAATATAATGTAAGAAATATGAATAAATAGAAATCAAAGAATCGTCCCTTGGTTACCCTTGTTCAAATATTTCCTTGGCGAACAGTGACGGAACAGTTTCCAGTTACGGTAGAAAGCACTGGTAGATGAAAATCCAGATTTTAGAGCTACTTCTGTCAGCAACATATCAGACGACTGCTCCAGCAAATGAGTAGCATATTCTATGCGCTTGCAGTTGATGAAGTCAGCAAACGATTGACCCATTTCTATGTTAATAGCTCTATATACATATTCTCGATTCGTACAAAGCCGCTTTGCCAAATCATTGATTTTTAGATTTGGTTGTAGATAGAGTTTTTCCTCGTCAACGACACGTATGATATTGCTTAATAACTGACTGCCTGTATATTCTTCAGCAATCTTATCTTCATTGACTTCTTCACACGGCATCATGTCAAGTACCATATCTTGAGCTGTGAATTTTTGGTGTAAACCCTCATATCCTATAAATAATAAGAGCAATGAGAAAGTCAGTGAAGGAAGAATCAGTTCAGAAGAATCAAAAAAGTGTTCCCTTCCGATAATATTGCTAAGGAATGAAATAACGGACACAATCACGAAAGCCAAAAGCAAAGGTTTCAGCGTGGACAACATTTTTCCATCCGTAGAGGAGTAATTTTTACCGATTTCTTCGTTGAATTCTGATATTTTTTTCCATCCCTTAAAGAACACAAAAGGTATTTGCACACCAAAAACCAATCTAACAGCCATGTGTGCTACTGCTTGCCACCAAGCATAACCTGTCAATGCTGAGATTTCACCTCCATAGAGATATTTTTCTATAAAAACATCGGTTTCATCGGCATTCATAAGGCAGTAGAGCAGGCTCACGGTTAAGAAACACAGCAGTGAGGGAAGCAGGTATAACAGTTGTCGCCTTCTATTGTTGCGATAGCCGGTAAGTTCTTCTATATAGATGAAGTAAAGCGGATAGACAGCAGGATTACAGAAGCTATATATGGAATCTGTCAGGGGAATGGCTGTCGTCAGATGATTGAAATAGAAGAAATGACCTGTGTACAGCAGTGTAGTCACAAGCATGAATATGCAGAGAATAGCCCGTGGACGTGAATAGTTATGATACAGGTCAAGAGCAAGGAGCAACACCAATACCGCACATACAATTGTAGGCAAAATAGAAAAGATTGTAATTGTTATCATGTCGCAAAGGTAGTCCTTTTTTACCGTTTTAATTCATAATGAGAAGAAAATTGTGAATTTGGGATAAGAAATTGTGAAATTGAACTACCTTATTAAAGAAAAGAACCTATTTTTGCAAAAAATAACCTAACAAAATACAATTATTATGATTAAAAGATTGCTTTTTCTTTTGGCTGCAATGTTTTTGTTGATGCCAAATCTCTCCGCCCAGGATGTTTGGGACGGTAGTGTTGCAACGTCATTCGCTGGTGGAACAGGAACGCAAAATGATCCGTATCTGATAAGTGACGGCGCGGAACTGGCTTATCTGGCCAAAATCACTAATGATGATCCAAGTGTGACCGATGGCAAGTACTACAAGCTGATTGACGACATTGTCCTCAACGACGATGTGCTGAATGAGAACTTCGAACTCAATGGTACGCCTGCTAATGTTTGGACGCCCATTGCCAATGTTGACTATGGCAATACGGGATTCATGGGCGATTTCGATGGCAACGGTCATAGCATTATGGGCATGTATGTATTTTACAATGTCTCGGGCCATCATCAGAAAGGACTCTTTGGCGCTTTAAGTGGCTCGGCTGTAGTACACGACTTGGCAGTTGTCGATTCATACATGAATACGATGTATTGTACGGGACTTATATCGGGTGTGTTAAATGATAGATCTGTTGTCCGCCGTTGCTATGCATCAGGAAAGATAGATGCCTCTGGCGAGCCCTACATAGGTCTGTTGGTAGGCTATATGTACGGCAGTTCGAGGATAGAGTATTGCTATACTTATGGCTCACTTAATTCCACAGGTAGTTTTATCGGAGGAATACTTGGAGGTGCTGTTGGCGGCACGATAGATTACTGTTTCGCTGTTGTCAAACAAAATGGGGGCTGTGGCGTGATGGGAAACGGTGGCAGCAATACACTATATTATGACAAGACTGTAGCTTCAAATGTTTCGTCTGGTAACAGCATAGGTAAAACCACAGAGGAAATGAAGACGGAGGAGTTTGCTCAGTTGTTGGGTGAACCATTTGAGTATGTACCAGACAATTATCCTCGCATAGAGGGCCTGCCCGCTATTGGCGAGACAACCTCGTATATATCAGGATTCCGCCTCAATGCCGGTACGCTAATCAATGGTGGTGGCTGTAAAGTGAAGTTTTACAATACTTACAATAATGGTAAGTTTGGCAAGACAGTTTATCGTGCCGAGGCAGGAGAGACGGTGTATCTGCAGCTGACTATCAAGAAGAATATGCTGCTGACAAGCAACAGCCTCATTATATCAAACGACGAATCGGGCCAGATATTGGCACTTACCAATGTAGCAGAGAATATCTGGTCGTTCACGATGCCAGAGAGCAGTATAACGGTGACGGCTTCCTTCCATAAGGATCCGAAAGCCCCCATTGTATGGGATGGCAGCGTGGCTACCTCATTCGCTGGAGGAACAGGAACACAGGACGATCCGTACCTGATTTCGAGTGGCGAGGAACTTGCTTATCTGGCCAAAATTACCAATGATGATCCCAGTGTGACAGAAGGTAAGTATTACAAGTTGACAGAAAACATTATTCTCAACGAAGAAGTTCTGAATGAAAACTTCGAACTCAATGGCAAACCAGCCAATATCTGGACTCCTATTGCCTATACCGAGAATCGGAGCGGAAAAGGATTCCGTGGCAATTTCGACGGCGATGGTCATTGTATTATGGGCCTATATATCGAGCCGGTAGCTTTGAAGGAAATGGGACTCTTTGGCTCGTTAAACGGCAATGCCGTGGTTCACGATTTAGCCGTGATAGACTCCTATATGGAGGTATTCTACACAAGTGGATTTATAGCCGGTTCAGTATATGAAGGCGGTCATGTGACTCGTTGCTACGTCTCAGGCGCTATTATCGGTTCAGATCAATGCGAGATAGGTTTGATAGCCGGCTGGATATATGATGGCGACGGCAAAGTGGACTATTGCTATGCTAACGGTGTCTCTCAAGGAACGTATGTCGTTGCAGGACTTTTAGGCGGTAGTTACGCTAGCAATGACCATTTCTCCAACTGTTACGGGGCTGTAAGAGTGACAAGTAGCGCTGGTTTGACACAAGGGGGCAGCCAGAATATTTATTACGATACTACTCTGGCGCCTAATGCATCTGCCGGAGGTGCCACTGGCAAGTCCACCGAGGAGATGCAAAGCGAGGAATTTGCCCAGTTGCTAGGTGAGCCTTTCGTCTATGCCGAGGGCAACTATCCTTATATCGAAGGATTACCGAAGATTGGTGAGGAAGTTACCTTTGATACCTCGGGCTATCGTCTGAATTTGGGTCAACTGACAAACAGACGTCGTAGCCAAATAACATTCTATAACGAATATAGTGCTGATGCCAAAAGTACACATCGCGCTGAGGCAGGCCAGACAGTGTATCTGAAGGTTACCCCTACCAACCGCTGGTTGCTGACCGACGGATCACTCGTGGTGGTAAACGATGCCAACAACCAGTCGCTGACACTCACCTCTGTGGCAGAAAATGTATTCTCATTCACCATGCCTGAGTACTCCGTAACTGTCAGCGCTGCCTTCAACCGTGATCCGAGTGTTGAACCGGTATGGGATGGTGTCATAGCCTCTGCATTTGATCAGGGTAAGGGCACAGAGGATGACCCATACCTGATTCATGATGGTGAGGAACTGGCATATCTGGCAAAGCTCTGCAACGAGAATGGCGAACAGACCAAGGGTAAGTACTACAAGCTGGTGGAGGATATATACCTCAATGAGGATGTGCTGAACAGTGAGTTTGAGTTGAGGGGCACACCTGAAACTCGTTGGACACCAATTGGAACTGAAAGCAACTACTTCCAAGGTGTATTCGACGGCAATTACCATACTATCCATGGTCTCTACACAGGTTCATACGACGATACATCGTTGCAGTTTGGCGGTTTGTTTGGCGTGACGAGTAACGCTACTATCAAAAACGTCGGACTTGTAGATTCTTACGTTGATGGCTATTACACAGGTGCTATTGTGGCTTCAATGGGCTATTATGGTGTCAGCCGAGTTCAGAATTGCTACACATCAGCAGCAGTCCGTGGTAGTCAGGTGTCTGCTGCAATAGCAGGATATGTATATGGGAACTGTGTGGTAGAGAACTGCTATGCCAGTGGACGCAACTTCTCATCGTATCGTTCTACCGGACTGATATGTATGCTGTACAGCGGTGCTATTGTACGCAACTGTTTCTCAGCAGTTAAGGCTCAGTATCTTATCACAGCCTTCACTGGTTCAACAACCAATCTGTATCAGGATGTAACGAACGTCTATGGCGACGGAAACCTTATACCTACTTTATCAGCTTCTATCAGCGCTGGTCCAAATTTATGTTTCAAGTCAACATCCGAGATGCAGACCGAAAAGTTTGCCAAGCTGCTGGGTGATGAGTTTGAATGCGATGGTGATGACTACCCCTATATTCCAGGATTGCCTAAGGTGGCCAACCGCAATGGTAGCGGTTCAACAGGCTATTTCCTTACCTCTGGCACGCTGACCAATGGGCGTGGTAGCCGCATTCGCTATTACAGCACCTACACAGACGGCAATGCAATAAAGGGGCTTCGTCGTGCCGAGGCAGGACAGAAAGTTTACGTACATCTCAATCTGCGTCGTCACATGCTGCTTACGGAAGGTAGCCTGCAGCTGACCAATGACCTCACGGGACAGAGCATCTCACTTAGCAAGGAGGATGACCTCACATGGTCGTTTACCATGCCTACAGCGGATGTTACAGTGACAGCAGCACTTCATCGCGACCCAGCGATGCCACCAGTATGGGACGGTACGATTGCCGAAGCCTTTGCAGAAGGCGAGGGTACGGAGGATGATCCTTATCTCATCCATGATGGTGAGGAACTTGCATATCTGGCTCAACTGACCAACGCCAACGGTGCACTGACTAAGGGTAAGTACTACAAGTTGGCCAATGATATTTATCTGAACGACCAGATTCTGAATGAGAAATACGAAATAGAGGAAACGCCAGAAAATATATGGACACCGATAGGCATAAGCAATGCAAATAGCTTCCAAGGTAATTTTGATGGTGCCAATCATACAATTTCAGGTGTCTATATCCCTGAAGGTGGAGGTTATCCTGCTTTCTTCGGTTACATTAGCGGCTCTGTTGTACACAACCTGTCTCTCGTTGACACGTATGTAAAGGGTAACTACCCTGCAGCTCTGGTTAATCAGGTCGCCTATAGTGACAGCGCATGGGTAAGCAATTGCTATGTTGAGGCTTTGTCAGAAGGCACAACCTACGCTGGTATCATAGTTAATGATCTGTATGCTAAAGGAACTGTGGAATATTGCTATTCCAGTGGTAAGACAATTAACAGCAATTCCCGTACGAGCAGTATTGTACATATACAGAATTCTGGCGGCAAGGTGCGCAACTGCTTCTCTGCTGTTCAGGGCGCTCCAGCTTTCTATCAGTTAAATAGTGCAAATTCGATTGCTAACATCTATTCCGACCAAGACCTGGGCAAAACTTTCTCTACAAGGGAGGATTATTGCAGTAAGCACACCGTTGAGATGCATACCACCGACTTTGCCACACGCATGGGTGAACCGTTTGAGTATGTTCTGGGTAACTATCCTTACATCCCGGGCTTGCTGAAGATTGGCGAGAACCGTGGCTGGACAACGCCTGCCGATCCGACACACGGCGGTGTAGGAGGCACATGGGATGGCGAGACCTCTATTGTATTCGCCAGCGGTACGGGTACTGAAGATGACCCATACATTATCAATAATGGTGCGCAGCTGAGCTATCTCGCCAAGCTGACCAACGCCAACGGCAACCTGACGAAGGGGAGATTCTACAAGTTAGGAGCCGACATTAAGTTGAATGAGCAGGTGCTGACAGACAGTATGACACTGAACGATACACCATCCAACAAATGGGAGCCTATTGGTATAGACAATACCAACAGTTTCCAAGGTAATTTCGATGGTCAGAACTACACCATTTCTGGTGTCTATATTCCAGAGGGCTTCGACTGTCCCGGATTGTTCGGATATGCCAATGGTGGCAGGATTCATAACCTGTCGCTTGTCGATACTTACATCAAGGGAAGATACGCTGCTGGTCTCGTAAATGTTCTGGGAGAAAAGGACAGCACATGGATTAGCCGCTGCTATGTAGAGGCATTTGTGGAAGGAACTACCTATGCTGGCGTATTGGTTGACAATCTGTATCCAAAAGGTATGATAGAGTACTGCTATACCAGCGGCAAGGTGGCAGGAGGTTCACGTAGTGCTGGTCTGGTAGCCTATACTCCCAATGTCGGTGGCAAGATTTCCAACTGTTTTATGGCCGTAGCGAACAACTTAGCAGAAGGAACGGGGGTCAACTACGTAACCAATGTATATGGTAATCAAGACCTCGGCTTAAAGTTCTCGTCGAAGACAGACTACTGCAGCAAGCAAACCATTGAAATGCATTCCACCGACTTTGCCACGCTGATGGGGGAGCCGTTCGAGTATGTGCTGGGCAACTATCCTTATATCCCCGGCTTGCAGAAGATTGGCGAGAACCGTGGCTGGACAACGCCTAAAGACCCGACACACGGAGGTGCAGGAGGAACATGGGACGGCGAGACTTCTATTGTATTCGCCAGCGGTACGGGTACGGAGGATGATCCATATATTATTAATAATGGTGCTCAGCTCAACTACCTTGCCAAGTTGACCAATGCCAATGGTGAGTTGACAAAGGGGAAGTTCTACAAGTTAGGAGCCGACATCAAGTTGAATGAGCAGGTGCTGACTGAAGATCTGGAGTTGAACGGAACACCAACCAACAAATGGGAGCCTATTGGTATAGACAATACCAACAGTTTCCAGGGTAAGTTTGATGGCCAGAACTACACCATCTCAGGTGTTTATATTCCAGAGGGCTTCAGCTATGCAGGATTATTCGGATTTATCAACAGTTCCGAGATTCACGATTTGTCATTGGTAGATACTTATACTAAAGGCAATTCTGCGGCAGGTCTTGTCAATGTGATGGCACAGAGCGACAGCAGCAAGGTGAGCCATTGCTTTATAGAGGCCGTCACAGAAGGTAATAACTATGCTGGTACAGTAGTTTCGTATCTGTATGGCAAGGGTTCGGTAGATCATTGTTATGCTACAGGTAAATGCATAAGCAGTAGTTATAAGGGAGGCATTGTTACGTATCCCAATGCTGGCTGTAAGGTGAAGGACTGTTATTCGACGGTACTGGGTGCTGGAGCAATAGGGTATATGTCTGGTAATAACTATGCAAACATTAATAATGTATATTACGACCGCGAACGCTCTGGCGCAACGTCGGCCAGCACTACTAGGGAAGACCTTCGCAGTGCCGAGACTACAGAAATGCTATCTACCGACTTCGCGGCACGCATGGGTGCTCCATATGAATATGCAACAGGCTACTATCCGTATATCTATGGCATGCACAAGATTAGTAGCAATGGCAAGACCAGTATCGTGAATGGCTATAGCCTGCAACTTGGTAGTTTGAATAACGGAAGTGGCTGTACCATAGAGTTCTATCGTGGATATAAGAATAAGACAAAGGAACTGAGCCTGCCTGTTGTTCCTGGCAGTAAGGTATTTGTCGACAATCAAACTACGATCTATGCGAAGGTGAATACAGGAACTCTGAAACGTCTGTCTGATGAAGGCTTGACAGTAACAGGAAATACTACAGGCAACAAGATTGACGTGAGCGATGTGGACTACGACCTCTATTCGTTCCCGATTACCAATGACGCTGTGAAGGTAGCTGCAACATTCCTGGACGGAAGCTTCTGTGGTGATCCTGAGGTTAATAATGGACGCGATGTAAAATGGAAGCTGAACAGTGCCAAGACCGGACTGTTTATCGAAGGCTCCGGCACCATGGTAACAGGTTTGTGGAATACGTTTGCAAACTCTATTCAGACTATTGAAGTTGGTGAGGGTGTTATAAATGTAGATGCTCAAGCCTTCAAGAGTATGAACAAGATAAAGACTGTAACACTGCCTGCTACTTTGCAGACTATCGGCACAGAGGCCTTCAGCGGTTGTTCTGCAACAGTTGATTTGCGACCTTGCACTCTGCTGACAGCATTACACGCCAATGAGTTTGCACAGTTCAGCGGTATTGTTTGGTTGCCTGCTACCGTAACTGCCATCGAGGCTGATGCCTTCAGCGGTACTTACGCTAATGTGCAGCATGTATATAGCCCTGTCGCTGACGGAAAAGCTCTCTATGCTAACGGCGCACAAGTACCTGAGAAAGATGGTTGGGGTGATATAGCATCGTTTGGCATAAAGACCAATGTGGCTATTGAACTGCAATGGTTTGCTGGCTTCGACCTCAACACTGTTACAAGTACTGACGGTGTCATTGCCTGCTATTCGGACAGAGCATTGTCAAAGGTGATTCCTAATGGCTCGAAGGCACTGCGTGGAGATGACCAGACTCCTATATATATAAAGGTGACACCAAAGGCTGCCAAAATACTGTTTGTTGAAGGACTGACAGTGAAGGGCAAGAGCGGTAACGTGAATGTGACACAGGAGGAGGATGAGGTATTCTCATTCTTTATGCCTGCTGAAGCAGTAACTGTTTCTGCACAATATGCTACCGGTGGTTACTGCGGTAATACGGCAGTAAATAATGGTCACAACCTCATCTGGACACTGAATGATGGTACACTGGCCTTCCAGCAGAACGTCATGGCACAGGGTAGCAATACCGAAATGAGCAATTATGCTTCTGGCGGCACCCCATGGCAAAGCTATAGCAGCAGTGTGAAGGATATCGATATGGGTGCTGCAACTTCTATCGGTGACTATGCCTTCAGAAGCTGTACAGGTGTTGTCGGCATGGTGTTTGGCGAGACACCAATGCCAGTAGGTACGAATGCCTTTGCCAGTCAGATGATATTCATTGTTCCTGCTGCAAGCTACAGCGAATATCAATCACAATGGGCAGAATACAGCAGTAACATCTTCCGTGACAAAGAAACACTGACAATGGCTGACGGTCAGCAGTGGCGCACATACTACAGCAAGGTAGGACGCATGCTGCCAAGCGGATTGAAAGCATATACCGTAACAGGCATCAGCAGTTCTGAGGCAGAGGTTAGCCAAGCTCTTGATTATATCCCTGCAGGACAGGCAGTACTTATTGAGAATAGTGCAAGGACTGCATGCTCGGCAGAGACCGTAACGTCATTGGAGACTTGCCTGATGACTACCGACAAGAATAATTTGCTGCAGTGGCTCACAGCTCCGAAAGACGTAACAGTTGGTGAGGGCTATACGCTCTATAAAGACGAGTTTGTAATGGTCAGCAGCGGCACACTGCCAGCAGGAATAGCATTCTTGCCAACAGAAAGCAGTAATGCAGCTCGCAGACTGACAATATCCAGAGGCATGGGTGAGATAACTGATATTGACAATGTCTCTACTGATATCGAGGAAGCCGAAGCTACATGGTATTCACTTGATGGTAAGAAACTTTCCGGGAAGCCTACTGGCAAGGGCATATATCTGAGAAATGGCAAAAAAGTCGTTATTAAATGAAAGAGAGAATAGCTATGACTAGACAATCAATCATGAGATACTTTGTTGTGGCTGCGGTGTTATCATGGACACTGAGCACCTTTGCCGGTGGCAAGGTGGAGGTGACGGGTGACACCAGCCACGGCACAGTGACTTCAAAGGCAGACGGCGCAGTGGTAACACTTACCGTGACACCGCAAGAGGGGTATTATATCCGAAAAAGTGACATCAAGGCCACAAGAACATTCATGCCTACAGCAAATGCAAGAAGTGCAAACAGAAATGCCATAAACAGCGTTCCTATACCAGACGACTTGACTCTCGCGGGCAATGATCCCGATGATTTGTCACAGCCTCGTACCTATACTGTAACACTTCCTGGTGAGGAGTATGACATCCTCTTGGATGTAAAATACTCTCAGAAACAGACTGTTACGGAAAGTATGGTAAGTCTGTCAGAGACGGTGTTTGTATATAACGAACAGGTTCAGCGTCCTGTTGTCAATGTACAAGGGCTTATAGAGAGCCGTGACTACATGGTGACCTACAGCAATCCGACGTCAAAAGAGGCTGACACATATACCGTAACAGTAACTGGATATAGCACGTGGGCTGGCAACATAACGCGTAGTTATAAGATATTCCGAGGTGGTAAAGCTGAGGTAAACAACAGCTTAAATGGAGGAACTATTGCTACTGCTGTGGATGGCCTGACTGTTACGTTGACCGTGACACCAAATGATGGCTATTATATACGCAAGGAAGATGTTACATTGAGTAAAACATATCTGCCAGTTGCAAATAATTCAGCAAGGAGTGCTGTTAAAGGTGTTCCTATTGCAGATGGTTTAGAATTGATTGGCGAAGACCCTGAGGATTTATCTCTGCCTCGCACTTATACAGCACAGTTGCCCAGTTGGGAATATAGTGCATATGCCGATGCAGCATTCAGTACACGAGAGACAGTCACGAGTACTATGGTAAAGCTGTCAAAGACATCGTTTACATACAATGGTATTGACCAGAAACCAGTAGTTACTGTCAGTGGCCTTACAGAGAACAAAGACTACGTACTTACTTTCCAAGGCACTTCATGGTCGGATGTAGGAACATACAGTTTGACAGTCACGGGAAAGAGTACATGGAAAGGAACTGTCAAGAAGACATTTAAGATTAACAAGGCTATGTCTGTGGTCACAAAGGTTCCTGAAGCGCAGAAGCTGACTTATAACAAAACAGCCCTGACGCTGATATCTGCCGGAGATGCAACGGGTGGAACCATGATGTATAGTACTGACGGAACTGAATATCTGATGACATTACCGACAGCCACAGATGCCGGAGAATATACTGTTTATTATAAAGTGGCTGGCGATAGCAACCATAATGACACACAGCCGGAGACGATAACTGCAAGCATCGGTAAGGCTGAAATACTGATCAGTGGCATAACTGCTGAGAATAAAGTGTATGACGGTACGAAAGATGTAACCTTGCAGTTTGGTAATGTAGTCTTCGGTGGCATAGTTGTTGGAGATAAGCTGACGGTTACTGCTGAGGGAGAATTTGCAGATGCAAATGCCGGAACCGATAAGACAGTAAACATCTCTGGTATGACCTTAGGCGGCGAAAGTCTGGCAAACTATAGCCTGGCTTCTGAAGGACAGCAGAATCAGACTATAGCAACGATTATGCCTCGAAGCATAGACGGTGCACAGATAGGAGACATCAGTCCTCAGACGTACACAGGTGAACCAATAGTTCCGGAAGTCAGCGTAACACTTGATGATGTAGCGCTTTCTGCCGACAAGGACTACACTGTAGCATACACTGACAACATAAACGTCGGAACAGCGGTAACTACCATAACAGGTCAGGGAAATTATACCGGTAGCACTCAAACTATGTTCACAATTACAAGGGCAGCAGCTGGTGTGGTAACAGCTCCTGAGTCACTCACACTGACATACAATGGTACGGCACAGGCTTTACTGAATGGAGGTACGGCAGAAGGTGGCTCGATGGTATATTCTTTGGACGGAACCTCATATGAAGAAACCATTCCAACAGGCACAGATGCCGGTGATTATACTGTATATTACAAGGTGGCTGGCGATAGCAACCATAATGACACACAGCCGGAGACGATAACTGCAAGCATCAGTAAGGCTGAAATACTGATCAGTGGCATAACTGCTGAGAATAAAGTATATGACGGTACGAAAGATGCTACCTTGCAGTTTGGTAATGTAATCTTCGGTGGCATAGTTGCTGGAGATAAGCTGACGGTTACTGCCGATGGAGAATTTGCAGATGCAAATGCCGGAACCGATAAACTAGTAAACATTTCAGGTCTTACCTTGGGCGGTGAAAGCCTGTCAAACTACATCTTGGCTTCTGAAGGACAACAGAATCAGACTGTAGCAACAATCTCAAAGGCTGCTGCAAGTATAGTTATATCTCCTGTATCACGTACATTGACATACGACGGTATGGCACAGACATTGCTGAACGCTGGTACTGCCGAAGGTGGTTCTATGATATATTCTTTGGATGGAGATTCTTTTGAAGAAGCCATCCCGACGGGTATAAATGCAGGTGAATATACTGTGTACTATAAGGTAGATGGTGACTGTAACCATAACGACACCGAGCCGGAGACAATAACAGTAAACATCGGTAAGGTTATGCTGACAGTAACTGCGCAAGATAAGCGTATCTTCTGTAATGAAGAAATGCCAACGCTGACTGTTAGTTATAGTGGATTTGTCAACAATGAGACAGAACGACGTTTGACCGTTAAGCCTGTTGTTCAAACCGATGCTACTCCCGAGAGCGAAGCAGGAGTTTATGACATCAATGTCAGCGGCGGCGAAGCTGTCAATTATGACTTTACATACGTGAAAGGTACACTTACCATGCTCATACCGGAATTTGTTGATGACAAGGGAAAAGGCGTTGAGGCTGAACTCGTTTCTGATGGACAAGGCAAAACAAATGCAGTTATCACAGAATTGCCAAATAGCTTCTGGGAAGGCAAAAGTGAGATACCTACTACAGTGACTGATATAGCGGGTGAAGAATATGAAGTGAAAGAGGTTGCCTCTGAAGCTTTCGACGATATGTCATCCGACCTTATTGTCGTTCTTCCTGAGGGACTCAGCACTACCGAGCCTGTGACGAATGTAGTTAATGGTGACGGAACATGTGAGACACTTGACCTGACGGATGTAAATAATTTCTCATTGCCAATAGACGTAGAGGTCGATTCTGTAGTATATGTTCGTGAGGTCAAGACAGAGACAACCACTATCTGTTTGCCATACGACATTCCTGCTCCAGCAAATGTTACGGTATTTACTCTAAAAGATACCGATGGTGAGGGAATTATCCTTGAGGAACATACTGGGGATTTACAGGCCTTCCAACCTTACGTGATTAAGATGGAAAATTCCTCTATGGCGCGCAGTATGGTACGTGGCATTACAGAATCCCAGCCTTCCATTACTTTGGACCTCAGTGCCTCAAATGTCAATATATCCCATACTGCATCAGAGGCATCCATACAGAAAGACCAGTTTATACTCTGTGGTACTGTACGTAGTCTGACACATAAGGAAGGTTATGAGAAAAAAGCCTATATCATGCAGCCAGACCTCTCATGGCGCATGACGGCATCATCCGACCCCGAAGATGCAGAAGAACAGTATCTCGCTCCATTCCAAGCATACCTGATCTATACGGGATCTGGAGAAATCGAGGATGTGCCCACTTCTTTAATAACAGGTATAGAGACATTGAAAGAAGAGCTGGATTCCGATTCAGGTAATGTCACACAAGAATGGTACGATCTTTACGGACGCAAGCTACCAGGCAAACCATCTAAGGCAGGATTGTACATATACCAAAATAAGAAAGTGAAACTCTGAATCCTAACGAAATAAAAATCCCGAATAGTACATTTATTCGGGATTTTTATTTCTATAAACCTTTCGCACTTTTTTGCCTATTTATTTGGCCGTTTCGTTTGAAAAGTGTATTTTTAACTGCCATAAGTTGTTGAAAATACACCTCAGACAGATGAAGAAAGATATATTTTTTAACAAACACAAGATTATGAAAAGGATTTCTTTATGTTACGTTTTGATACTGCTGTGTGCAGTGGTACAGGGAGCATGGGCACAGGCGCGTTGACGGGCAATGCCTATGAAGATATGCGCTATGCCCTGGAATCCAACAATGTCTGTACTGGCTGGCAACCTCAGCACCGCATACAGTTTGCACACTCGAAAGGTGATACGGTTGTGCCTTACGGCAACTACCTTGCCTTCCGAGATGCCCATCCCGACGGTGAAAACGATATATACCGCATTGACGATACCTTTAGCGACAGCGACCATCTAAAAACTGGTAGCACGTTCATGACGAAGTTGGCCATTGACTTTATCGATTGTTTCGAATGGATTGACGCTGCACAACCCACGGATATTCATACAGTTCAAGGTACAATGTTTAAAGTTCAAGGTGATGATACATGGTATGATCTGACTGGTAGGAAGCTTACAGGCAAGCCTACCAAGAAGGGTGTGTATGTCCATCAAGGTAAGAAGGTCGTGATAGCGCAGTAGAAGGTACTCCGTCATGGAAATTTCACAAAATAAAAATAAATTCTTATTTTTTTGCATTTCTCATAACTTAATCGTACCTTTGCACGCGAAAAATTATAATAATGATGAAAAGTTTCACTAAAACAAATGCTCTGCATGCAACACTGTGCTTCCTGTTGGCATTTGTGCTTTGTGCATGCAACAACAATAAGTTTCAGGTTAAGGGAACAATAACAGAGGCAAAGGATTCTACCCTCTATTTTGAGCACATGAGTCTTGAAGGTCCTGTCACGATGGATTCCGTTGTGCTCGATGAAAGCGGCGATTTTGAATTCTCTGGCGACAAAAATGATGCCCCTGAGTTCTACCGTCTCCGCATTGCAGGCAACATTATCAATGTCAGCATCGACTCAACGGAAACGGTTACGTTTACAGCCTCCTTCCCTACGATGGCGTCAAAATATGAAGTCGAGGGCAGCGACAACTGCAAGAGGATAAAGGAACTATCTCTGCTTCAGCAGCAACTGCTGACGAAGGCTATCGCTATAAGTAATGCTTACGGCATAAGCGTCAAGGAGACAGAGGACAGCATAAACAATACCATAGAGCGGTATAAGGACTATGTTCGCACCAACTATATCTTCAAAGACCCAAAGGCGGCATCATCTTATTTCGCACTCTTCCAGATGCTGGGTGGCAGGCACATCTTCCAGCCACAGGAATCGGAAATGGATATCCGCACCTTTGCTGCTGTTGCAACAGCGTGGGATACATATTACAACGATGAAGAAGGAAAGAAGATAGAAAGGGCCGAGAACCTGCATAACATTGCTATTGAAGGCTTGAAAGCTTTGCGCATAAAACAGGCAAGGCAATATGGACCAGCAATAGACCCTGACAAGATTCAGGTGGTGTCTGTCTTTGACATACCACTCATCGACAACAAGGGCAAGAAACGCTCGCTGACAGAGTTTAAGGGAAAAGTGGTACTGCTCGACTTCCATGCCTTCTCTATGCCGAACTCTATGCAGAGAATCATGATGCTGCGTGATGTCTATAACAAATATCATGCTCAGGGACTTGAGATTTACCAAGTCAGCGTCGATGACAACGAACATTATTGGAAGACCCAAACAGCAGCCCTGCCTTGGGTGTGCGTTCACGATCCAGAAGGGGTTGAGTCTGAATACATACAAAAGTATAATGTGACACAAATTCCGACTTTCTTCCTCATAGACAGGAACAATTCTCTTGATAAGCGTGACAGCCAGATAAAAGATTTAGACAGTGCCATCCAATCACTCTTGTAAACTATTGCTCTTTGACTTTGGGGCTGTCATCGTCAGTCTCGACAAACAGCGCTGCATCCAGGCCCTGCGACAGGTAGGGTGTGGAGAGATAGCCAGTTATGTTGACGAACATCGGAGCGAAGACCTCTTTCACGAAATAGAATTAGGCGGTTCCAACGAGAATTTCTGTCAGGAGGCACGCGAAAAGAGCCATTGCAACGCTACTGACGAGGAGATTTGCTGGGCGTGGAACGAACTGCTTACTGGCATTCCGGTGGAGAAACTGCGCATCATTCAACATTATCACGATACCCTCGGATATAAGACGGCTCTCCTGTCAAATACCAACTGGATTCATTGGGAGCACTCAAAGAAATTCTTCAGCGCTGACGGCAGAAAGGTAGAGGATTACTTTGACAATATCTTCCTGTCATGTGACCTCGGAATGATAAAGCCTGACAAAAGGATTTATGAAGAAGTAATCGAAAAGACAGGTGTTTCGGCAGACAATATCTTCTTTGTTGATGACAGCCTGACCAACAGCATTGGGGCTATCTATATGGGCATAAAGACTATTCATGACCCCAGCGGAAATGCGTGGATGCAGCCAAAGGCAGCCATAATTGGAAACTTTGACGGAATACATTTGGGGCATCAACACATCATCAACCAACTGAAAGAGGTGGCAGCAGACAGCCCTACCCCGCTGGCAACTATGGCAATTACGTTTGATCGTCATCCAAAGGCCCTGTTTAACTGTTCGTTTATACCAAAATATATCACCACCCTTAAGGAGAAGGAACGCCAGCTTCTGAAGACAGGACTTGACTGCGTTGCCATCATGCCTTTCAACGAGAATTTCTCCAAAATCACAGCATACGATTTTATGAAGATGCTGCACGATGAAATGGCAGTAAAAGTGCTTGTTGTGGGCTATGATAACAGATTTGGTGCAAAGAAAGAAGGACAGAAAGAGACTTTTGAAGACTACCAGAGATACGGAAAAGAGATTGGCATCGAGGTAATTCAGGCCACCCCGAGGGAGGATTCGGGCAATCATGTTTCTTCTTCTGTTGTCAGAAAACTGATAATCAGCGGAGACATAGAAGCTGCCAATAAAGGTCTGGGACGGAAGTTCTCCATCACAGGCAAGGTTGTCAAGGGGCATCAGAATGGCAGGAAGATAGGTTTCCCGACTGCTAATATCATACCTCAGGAGGACCAGCTGCTGCCTCCTAACGGTGTATATGCCACCAGAGTAGGCAACCACAGGGCTATGACAAATATCGGTACCCGCCCTACCTTTGACGGACACCGACTGACAATAGAGACATATATTCTCGATTTCAACGAAGACCTCTATGACAAGGAGATTACTGTAGAATTCGAGAGATACATAAGGGAAGAAAGGCCGTTCTCATCGCCACAGGAACTTATGGAACAAATAAAAAAGGACATCAAGAAGATATGAAAAAGACCATACTATACCTTTTTATATTCGTTGCAGCACAACTGCTCACAGGCTTTGCTGCCAGCACAATATCAAAACTATGGTTTCCAGATACTGATTCTTCGACGATATTGCTCATCAGTTCTGCAACATGCTCGATATTTGTCATTATCCTTTTCACCGCCCTCAGATGGTGTCCTATAAGTCGTAATTACATACGCACAAGACCATGGGCAACCCTGATATGGTCCGCATTGTTCGCCATCGGAGCCATCATACCAATAACATGGGCACAGGAGTTCATACCTGAGACTTGGCGTCAAGATCTCATCGGAGAAACGTTGGCAGAAATGCTGAAGAGCAGTGAAGGATATTTTATCATTTGCATGCTGGCACCACTGGCAGAAGAGGTGATTTTCAGAGGTGCCATCATAAGGGCTTTGACAAAATGGTGGAAAGAAAAGGGTAAAAGTAATATCGCCTCAGAATGGTATGCTATTATCATCTCGTCAATACTCTTTGCCGCTGTTCATGCTAATCCGGCACAGATACCAGCAGCCCTTGTGTTCGGAATATTCTTAGGGTGGCTCTTCGTCAAAACCGGCAGCATTTTTCCCGGAACAATCGTACACTGGATAAACAACAGCTTTGCATATGTGATGCTGAATTTGTTCCCGACACTGCCTATTGATGCAAAGATGGCAGATTATTTTAACGGCAATCAACTTGCTGTAGCACAGGCTGTAATAGCATCTCTCCTCATCGCTCTCCCATCATTGTATCAACTCATAAAGACACCACGATGCACACCACATATTTCGGAAATATAGAGTGGTATCAGGAACTTCTCGCGACCTTACAGGAGTATGGTACGACAGGAGTCCTGGAAGACATCATCGATAATGGTGAGCGATGGCAGAAGCAGACAGAACGCAATCGCTGCATAATTGCTACTGCCAATGGTACGCAGATGCTTACTGTTCCTGTTTCTGTTCCAACAAAAGAAGGAAATATCACCACAGGAGACATTCTTATCAGCGACCACGGAAACTGGAGGCATCTTCATTGGAATGCCTTATCCTCTGCCTACGGAATGTCGCCGTTTTTCGATTATTACGCTGATGATATAAAGCCGTTTTTCTCGGAGAAATGGGAACTTTTGGCAGATTATAATCTTGCTATCACAAAGAAAATGATAGAACTATTGGGTGGCGATGACATTCTAAGACAAAAGACATTTCAGAAGCCATCTGACAAGACAGAGATAAAACCATATTACCAGACTTTCCAAAAGCGTCATGGGTTTATTTCAAACCTTTCCATCTTGGATTTGCTCTTTAATGAAGGACCTGACAGTGTATTATTCTTGTAATATTACAAATAATTTTTATTTCTGTTAATTTTTCAGCCATTTTGTCGTTTTCTGCAAAAAAAAGACTAACTTTGCATTCGTGAAACCAAAAAACAATATTATATATTACAATTATGAATAATCTATTTAACATCAAGGACTACGTCGTAGTCATCACAGGTGGAACAGGCGTATTAGGCCGCAGTATCGCAAAATATCTCGCCCTTGAGGGAGCAAAAGTTATCATCGGAGGACGTAAAGAAGACGTTGGAAAGCAAATTGTAGATGATATCACCGCTGCTGGAGGTGCTTGTGAATTTGTCAAGATGGATGTTATGAACAAAGAAAACATTCAGCAGGCATGCGATTATATCGTAGGAAAATACAAGAAGATAGATACCCTTCTCAATGCTGCCGGTGGAAATATGGCTGGTGCAACAATCACCCCTGATCAGAATTTCTTTGACCTGCAGACAGAGGCTTTCCAAACAGTGTTGAACCTCAACCTCACAGGTACAGTCATTCCTACACAGATATTCCTCAAACCTATGGTAGAAGCAGGCAAGGGAAGCATTATCAACTTCTCTTCTATGGCAGCCTTCCGTCCTATGACTCGTGTATGTGGATATGCTGCTGCTAAGGCTGGTATCTCTAACTTCACAGCATATATGGCTACAGAATGTGCTAAGAAATTTGGTGAGGGAATACGTGTTAACGCTATTGCACCAGGTTTCTTCATTACAGAACAGAACCGTGCCCTGCTCACCAATCCTGACGGCACATATACACAAAGAGGTCAGGATGTTATCCGCCAGACACCATTCGGCAGAATGGGTGAACCAGAAGAACTCTGTGGAACAATACACTACCTGATGTCTGACGCAGCAAAATTCGTGACAGGTACTGTAGCAGTCGTTGACGGTGGCTTCAATACTTTTGCAATGTAAAAAACGATAACGATAACGTTAACCATAACGAAAACGAAAACGAAAACTATTAGAAATGGTAAAAACATGGCGTTGGTTTGGCAAGAATGACAAGATTACTCTTGCCATGTTGAAGCAACTGGGAGTAGAGGGTATTGTAACAGCTCTCTATGATGAACCCTTAGGACAGGTCTGGTCACGCGAAAAGATTCGTGATCTCAAGGAATATATTGAGAGCTACGGCATGAAATGGAGTGTCGTTGAGTCTCTTCCTGTAACAGAAACAATAAAATATGGCGGTAAGGACAGAGACCAGCAGATAGAAGTATATAAGGAGTCTCTGACAAACCTCGGAAAAGAGGGCATCCATTGTGTTTGCTACAACTTCATGCCTGTACTTGACTGGGCTCGTACAGATATCTATCATGAGAATCCTAATGGAGCAACAAACCTGTATTTCTCTTGGCCTAAGTTTGCATACTTCGACATTTATCTCCTTCAGCGCAAAGGTGCCAAAGAAGAATGGGAAGCTATAGCAAAGGGTAATGGCAGCAATGCCTCAAAGGCAGTAGCTGGACGTGACCTGATGGCAGAGATTGAGGCTTTCAAAGCACAGCAGACCCCAGAGAAGGACCATCAGCTGGTGGATGATATCGTCATAAAGACACAAGGTTTTGTTGCTGGAAACTTCAAGGAGGGCGATGAAAAGCCTTTGGAGTTATTCCGTGAATTGCTGGCACTATATGATGGTGTTACAAAGGAAGACCTGCAAAGGAATATGAAGACTTGGTTAGAGGCTATCATGCCAATATGCGATGAATATGACATCGATATGTGCATACATCCAGATGACCCTCCTTTCCCAATTCTTGGATTGCCCCGTATTCTCAACTGCGACAGCGACATACAGACATTCCTCGATGCTGTACCAAACATACATAATGGTCTTACCTTCTGTGCAGGCAGTCTCTCAGCAGGTGGTCATAATGATATCACTTATCTGGCAGAGAAATACCACGAGCGTACCCACTTTGTACACCTGCGCTCTTGCCACATCTTCCCTAATGGAGACTTTACAGAGGCAAGTCACTTGGGTGGTCGTGCAGACCTCGTAGAACTGGCCCGCATCTTTGAAAAGGAGGAGCAGCGCAGAAAGCAAATCCGCAAACCAACAACACAGGATCTCCCAATGCGTGTCGATCATGGCATGACAATGTTGGGTGACGAGGATAAGGGCTATAATGCCGGTTATTCTTTCCTGGGCAGAATGTTTGGTTTGGCTCAGGTAGAAGGTATTCTTGCAACTGTTGATAAGGAATTAGGCATAAAATACGTACAGCCAGGTTTCTTTGAAGATTAAATAAAACAACTATACACCCTTTTTAGCATGAACTACGCACTTGGTATAGACATTGGCGGTACTAATACCGTTGTAGGATTAGTTGATAAAGCAGGAAACGTTCTTGGAACAGACTCTGTAAAAACACAATCCCTTCCAGTCTTGGAGGAATATGTAAAGACAGTAAGTAAACTGGCAAAAGACCTTATTGCCAAAAACAATGTTTCAATCGATGAAATCGTTGGTTTGGGAATAGGAGCCCCTAATGCCAACTATTATACTGGCAACATAGAGATGGCCCCTAACCTTCCTTGGAAGCAGGATAAGGTTCCACTTGCAAAGATGTTTCGTGAAGAACTGAACATTCCTGTAACCATTACCAATGATGCCAATGCAGCTGCTTTGGGCGAAAAGATGTATGGTGTAGCAAAAGACATGGACAATTTCATCATGATAACACTTGGCACAGGTGTTGGCTCAGGTATCGTTATCAATGGCCAGCTCGTCTATGGACATGATGGCTTTGCCGGTGAATTGGGACATGTCATAATAGAACGTAATGGTCGTCTATGCGGCTGTGGCAGAAGAGGATGCCTCGAGACATACTGTTCTGCCACAGGCATAGTAAGGACTGCAAAAGAGAGGAATACTCCTTTCCTTACTTCAAAAGATATTTATGATGCCGCCGTAAAGGGTGATGAGACAGCTATTGATATCTTCAAAGAGACAGGTACTCGCCTTGGAAGAGCTTTTGCTGATATGGTTGTCTTCTCAAGCCCAGAGGCTTTCGTTCTCTTTGGAGGACTTGCAAAAGCTGGCGATTTCATCTTGAAATATACAAAAGAAGCAATGGAAGAGGCCATCATGCCAATCTTTAAAGGAAAGGTGAAGATACTTCTTTCTACTATGAAAGATGCAGATGCCGCTGTACTCGGAGCATCTGCATTAGCATGGCAGTAAGCTAAAAAGGCTTACTGCTATTTTATTGTCAATACTATCTCGCGCTTCTTGTCCTTCTTCTTTGTTGTCAGCACGATACGATAGAGGCTGTCTCCCCACATGCCTTTCAGGTGATTGTCAAGAAGCTCTGAACAATCTTCTACATTTGCAGTAAGAACCTTATCCTGATAAGAGAGTGTGTGGTTACCAAGCAATATCTTTCCCTTTTTCAGTATAGGTTTTATTGTTGTCATGAAATATAGTTGTGTTGGCTCAATAAACTTCTGCAGGGTATATACATCTGTAATCTTTATCTCCTCACCCTTTAACTCTACATCACGCATATAGTCCTCTATCTTAGCCTCTTCCGGATATGCTTTCGTAAGATTCAGCAGATAGTTATTGCTCAGTTTCTCTTTACCATGCTTGTGACCTATCATTACCAAATCTGCAACATATTCCTTTCCTTCTTTCTGATTGAAGCCATTGACCTTTGGACAATTGTGGTACTGGCTCTGCATGGTCCATATATCATAGCGTTCTTTTGAGAAAGTCTTTGCTGTATATTCCCCTACTCCACAATCAATGAGCAAAGGCTTTCCGTCAGCAAAAATCTCCATTGTTCCAAGGTCGTTATGGTTATGGCTCTCTCCATTATTGCCACCCTTGAATGCTACAAACAAGCCTCCTTTACTACGCATGGTAGCTACACCGAGGTTTGGATAGAAAGCCTCCGACTTTGGCTCTTCTGCCTTTGTCTTGCTCAGCTTATCAACATATTGTAGCAACAGAAGTTCCCTACCCAGTGTCGGGAAGTTTCCACTCTTGGCATATAGCGCAGCCGGATTGCTCCAGAAATTATCTTTCTTCGCCATAAATGCGGAGAAACCAGCCATTTTCTTGTCATTTATGAATTCTGAGAATGGGAAAAGGATATTCAGCTGTACGGCACTCTTGTTATTATGTGCATCAGCAAATGTTACGACATAATCGTTTCCTATATACATATTATATATATAAGCTCCCATCCTGGCAACTTTGTCCCTCTTGTAGTTCAGCATCGTAACATCTGCCATTTCCTCCGACTTTATCAGGTCAAGCAGATAAAGGCATTCATAATAGCTGGCAGCAGCTCTGTCCCAATAGCCTGTTCCCTCATCACAGCCCCCATCATCAGGATAACTGTCTATGAAAGCCTTCATGCAGCTTTCTATCTCCTTCACAGCCTTCTGCATCCTTACCTCATCACTCTCATAGAGATACAGGCAAGCCAACCAGTTAGAGCAAATCCACGGATTCCAGTTCATGCCGGCCGTCTTCCACCAGTATTTACTTCCCAAGACAGGTTTCAGCATTCTGTGGTGTATCTCCTTGCTGACCTTCGCTGGCAATGTGGGACGCACCTTTGTCAAGGGACGCTCCAACCTGCTGCATGTCCAGGCCAGCAATGCTGCTGACTCTGCATTAAAGAGGTCTATTGTCTGCTGATTATAATCTGGAACTGCTTTGCTGTAGTGAGCAGGAATACCCCACCAAGGTTCTCGCATCATAGAGTCGATACCCACTACTATCTCATTGATGAAACGGCCCTTTCCTTCTATTATCTCAGCCATAGCGAGAGCTGCCAGATGACGTCTGCGTTCAAATACCTGTCCTTCATACTCAACCCTGTTGCCATCTGTCTTGAAACGGGCAAAAGACTGTCGTGACAAAGCATGCCAAGGCTGGGAAAGATAGCTTTCGCCATATTTCACATAAGACTGCTTGTTCAGCGCCTGAGCAAAAACTCCTGTACTAACGAAGATGAAGTATAGAACGGATATGAGAAATCGTATCATGGGGCATATCTTTTTTCACTACTACGTACAAATAGAATAGTATGAGCAAGGTACTCACGAAAACCTGAAGAGCAGCATTAGGCCAATCAATATAATTCATTATGCAGAAGAGCACAAATGTCAATGCTACATACCTGCCTATACCCTTGAGGTCATATTCTATCGGATATTTTTTCTGTCCTACGATATAAGACAACACCATCGCTGTTCCATATCCTGCTACACCACCCCATGCACAGGCTATGTAGCCATATTCCGGAATAAATATTACATTTACAGCTATCAGCACTATACATCCAGCCATCGAGAACCAGGCACCCCATATCGTCTTGTCTATAAGCTTGTACCAGAAAGAGAGGTTGAAATAAACTCCCATCATTATCTCTGCCACCATTACTATTGGCACCACACGAAGACCTTCACGATATTCTGCACCGATAATATGCTGCAGTATTGGCATATAGCCCACTACACACAAGAAGGCAAAGAGTGTGAAGATAAGGAAAAACTTCATTGCTGTAGCATAATATTCCTTCTTGTCAGCATCCTTTGACTTTGCAAAGACGATTGGTTCATAAGCATATCTGAAAGCCTGTGTTATCATTGCCATAATCATAGCTATCTTTGCACAAGCTCCATATATTCCCAGTTGTACTGCTGCTGGCGATGCTATTATTTCTCCCATTTCATCGACCTGAACAGGATGACTCTGAGAATAAATGAATGGGAATATCATCTTGTCTATCGTCTGGTTCAGAATTCCTGCTATTCCCAGCACAAGTATAGGCCATGAATAACTGAACATACGCTTCATCAGAGCAAAGTCAACTATCTTCAGTTGTTCATCATGTTCTATGGCATAGCGTCTTGAGGCAAAGTGTTCATGCAGGAACTCCGGGATGAAGAAGAATGTAATAATTCCTGTACATACCAGATTCAGGGAGAACACATAGAAAACATCCGTCTTTCCCAATACTACGAAATATATCAGGTTCAGAGAGATGTTCATTATAATGAAAAGCAGCTTCAGCGAAGCAAACTTTATAGCATTCTTTTTATATCTTAGGTAGGAAAAAGGTATTGCCTGAATAGCATCCAAACACACTACGCAGGTCATCATCAAAATATAGTTCTCACTCCCTACATAACCCATAAAATCAGCGATTCCTTCGATGAATAGAAATACGAAAGCAAAGAAAATCACTGATAGTGTTGAGACCATTACGAAAGATGTTGAAAATACCGTATGAGGGTTTTCATCATCCTTATTAGAAAATCGGAAGAATGTGGTCTCCATTCCGAAGGTAAGTATTACCAATATCAATGCCACATAGGCATACAGGTTGGTCACTATACCATAACCCCCACTCTGTACCGCCAACACGTGAGTGTAAAGCGGTACGAGTAGGTAGTTTAGGAATCTTCCGACTATGCTGCTAAGTCCGTATATAGCGGTATCCTTAGCAAGACTTTTCATTGAAGCCATAAACACTTCAATTTTCTAGGAATCGATTTTTAGTTTTTATTCTTCTGTCTTTGGAGCCTCTTCTGCTGGCTGATGTCCTTCGTTGAAGCGTGTTGGACGAGACTTTCTGTCTCTTCTTTCGCCTCTTTCAGGACGTGCAGGTCTGCGCTGTGGCTCTACATAACCTTCTGGCTTTGGCAGAAGCACCTTTCTTGAGAGCTTGTACTTTCCAGTCTTAGAGTCAATCTCCATCAGTTTGACTGTTATCTTGTCGCCCTCCTTGATGCCAGCTTCTTCTACTGTCTCAAGGCGCTTCCAGTCGATTTCTGAGATATGGAGCAGACCATCATGTCCTGGCAGAATCTCTACGAAGCATCCGTAAGGCATTACAGAACGTACTGTTCCTTCATATACCTCACCAACTTCTGGTACTGCTACGATAGCCTTAATCTTAGCAAGAGCAGCATTGATAGCATCCTTGTTAGGAGCACTTACCTGTACCTTTCCTACACCATCTTCTTCATCGATAGTGATAGTAGCACCAGTATCTTCCTGCATCTGCTGAATAATCTTACCACCAGGGCCAATCACTGCACCGATGAACTCCTTAGGAATCTCTATCTGCTCGATACGAGGTACCTGTGGCTTGAGCTCTGCTCTTGGCTCAGCAATAGTATCTGTGATGCACTTGAGGATGTGCTCACGACCAGCCTTAGCCTGTGCCAGAGCCTTCTCCAATATTTCGTATGACAGGCCGTCACACTTGATATCCATCTGTGTTGCAGTAAGACCATCCTTTGTACCAGTAGTCTTAAAGTCCATATCACCAAGGTGGTCCTCATCACCAAGGATATCAGACAGAACTGCATACTTATCCTCTCCTGGGTTCTTGATAAGACCCATTGCGATACCAGAAACAGGCTTCTTCATTGGAACACCGGCATCCATCAGGGCAAGTGTACCAGCACAAACAGTTGCCATAGAAGAAGAACCGTTAGACTCCAATATTTGGCTCACTACACGCACTGTGTAAGGATAGTCAGCAGGAATCTGACCCTTCAGACCTCTCCATGCAAGGTGGCCGTGACCAATCTCACGACGTCCTACGCCTCTCTGTGCCTTTGCTTCGCCAGTACAGAATGGAGGGAAGTTATAGTGCAACAGGAACTTCTGGTAAGAACGCTCCAGAACATCGTCAACAAGTTTCTCGTCAAGCTTTGTGCCAAGAGTTACAGTTGACAGAGACTGTGTTTCACCACGAGTGAAGATAGCGCTTCCATGAGGCATTGGCAATGGAGATACCTCACACCATATTGGGCGGATATCAGTTGTCTTACGTCCATCAAGACGTACACCCTCATCGAGGATGCAGCGACGCATAGCATCACGCTCTATATCATGATAGTACTTGTCAACAAGAGCCTTCTTCTCCTCCAGCTCGTCCTCTGTGAGGTCTGTGTGGGCAGCAGCATAAGCCTCCTTGAAATCTTCCTTGATTTTCTCGAAAGCATCAGCACGCTCCTGCTTCTCAAGAGCCTGCTTCACAACGTCGTAAGCCTTCTGGTAGCACTCAGTCTTAACCTGCTCCTTCAGTTCGTCGTCGTTTACCTCATGACAATATTCACGCTTAACGTCTGTGCCGAGTTCCTTCATCAGCTCCTCCTGCATAACACACATTGGCTTGATAGCCTCATGAGCAGCCTTGAGGGCATTCAGAAGGTCAACCTCCTGTACTTCGTTCATCTCACCCTCAACCATCATGATATTGTCCTTAGTAGCACCCACCATCAGGTCCATGTCGGCATTAGCCATCTGAGCCTTTGTAGGATTGATGACAAACTCTCCACCAATGCGAGCTACTCGTACCTCAGAGATAGGACACTCGAAGGGAATATCTGAACAAGCCAGAGCACAAGAAGCAGCGAAACCAGCGAGAGCATCAGGCTGATCTACTCCATCGGCACTGAACAAGATAACGTTTACGTACACCTCTGCATGATAATCGCTTGGGAACAGTGGGCGCAGGGCGCGATCCACGAGACGACATGTGAGAATCTCATCGTCATTAGCCTTTCCCTCACGTTTTGTGAAACCACCAGGGAAACGTCCAGCAGCAGCATACTGCTCACGATATTCTACCTGCAGTGGCATGAAATCTGTGCCTGGCACTGCGTCCTTTGCTGCACAGACAGTGGCGAGAAGCACAGTATTTCCCATTCTAAGGGTACAGCTGCCATCAGCCTGCTTCGCCAATTTTCCTGTCTCAATGGTGATGGTACGACCATCAGGCAGAGAGACCGTCTTTGTAATTACATTCATCTGTTTTCTTTATTGTTTTTACTGAAACATCAAATATGGGTTTCCCCATAAAATACATTAAAATTGCGCAAATTTACTCATTTTATGTGAGGTACGCAATTTTCACCCTCCTTTTTTATGTTTTTTTCACAATCTTACTGAGCTGAGAATTTGTAGGTTTTTCCTGCTTCAGTGGTGATATCATACTCGTAAACAGTCTTCAGTGTTGGAGTTTCTGCTTGGGATATCTTCGATGAAATCAATGGTTTGCGTATCTCTGCTGGAGCCATCAGGACATTAGGACAAGCGCCTTTTGCTTCCTTCAAATCCTTTCCCTTCAGTGGCACATACGAGCGAAGCCTCAACACTCCACCAATGGTAGATTTTACTGTTGCAGAGTTCAGATTGCCGTTCTTCCACTCTTCCTCAACGATGAAACCGCCTCTTCCACGCAATCCGCTGACCTTTCCCTCTTGCCAACTGTCAGGAAGTGCCGGCAACAGATGAAGGGCGCCATCATGACTCTGCAACAACATCTCACAGATGCCTGCTGAAACACCAAAGTTTCCGTCTATCTGGAATGGTGGATGGGCATCGAAGAGGTTAGGATATGTCCTGCCTTCAGGATATTTCTTTGTCTCTGCGTCAGAAGGCAGTATGTGAAGCATATTCTTTATTATCTGGAAAGCATGATTTCCATCCAGCATCCTTGCCCAGAAGTTTGTCTTCCATCCAAGGCTCCATCCTGTTGCCATATCGCCACGCTGCTTTAAGGTATTCAGGGCTGCAGCAAACAGTTCCGGATGAGAATATGGTGAAATCTGGTTAGAAGGATACAAGCCATAGAGTTGTGATATATGGCGATGTTCGTCTTTTGGGTCGTCTGCATCAATAATCCACTCCTGCAGCTGTCCGTATTTTCCTACCTGCATTGGTGGCAGCTTCTTGAGGGACTCAGATATCTTCGAGAGTCCTTCTGTAATACCCAACACCTTTGCTGCTGCCAGAGTCTGGCTGAGCACATCGAAGGCTATCTGGTTATCCATTGTAGAGCCGGCTGTCACATTGGTGCCCTTGCCAACAGGCCCATGTTCTGGAGATACTGTCGGAACAGTCATCACCCAGCCGGCAGCCTGCTTTACCTCCCCATTCTTAGGATATTCCTGCATATAGTCAACAAGGAAGTCTGCTGCTCCCTTCAATACAGGATAGTATTCTTTAAGGAAATTCTTGTCGCCAGTAAAGAGATAGTGTTGCCAAATGTGTGTTGTCAGCCAGGCACCACCTGTTGGGAACATTCCCCAAGGAGTACCATCCACAGGACCTGCTATTCTCCATATGTCTGTATTATGATGTGCCATCCATCCTCCACAGCCATACATTGTCTTTGCTGTCTCGGCGCCTGTATGGCTGAGGTCTTTCACCATAGAGAAGAAAGGCTGTTGTGTCTCTGCCAGATTGCCTACTAAAGCTGGCCAGTAGTTCATCTCGGCATTGATATTGATGGTATATTTCGAATCCCAAGGGGCATTCATCTTGTCATTCCACACTCCCTGCAGGTTTGCTGGCTGTCCTCCTGGCTGTGAGGAAGAGATAAGGAGATATCTGCCATACTGCATCATGAGAGACACCATATCGAGGTCTGAGCCATCGAATTTTGCAAGGCGTTCGTCAGTTGGAAGGTTCTTCAGAGGACTTTGGTTATCGAGAGCTAAAGAAACCCTGTTATACTGCTCCTGATACTTTGCAATATGTCGCTTCAGGAGTTCCGGGAATCTTTTCTGCTCTGCAAGGTTCAGGCGAGCTTTGTTCTTTGCCTCAGCATTGCCGCTAATATCATGATAATTCACGAAATTCGTAGCAGCAGAGAAGTATATTGTCACCTCTGTAGCATTCTTCACCTCTATACTATTGTCAGGATAGGAGATACCAGCATGCTTACCCTCTACCCTAACGCTTGCCTGACATTGTGCTGCCAAACCAGCCTTTATGCCTTCCTGCTCCACTCCCTGAACTGTTGCAAAAAGCCGTCCTCCACAGTTTCCTGAGCCATCGGTCAAGGCACATTGACAGGCATGCTGGGTCTTTGAGGTATAAGGCATCTGACTGTTAAATGACATAGTGAAACTGATGGCATCCTTCTTGTTTGCCTTCAGGTGGATGATGATGACACTATCTGTCTGTGAAGCAAAGACTGTTCTTTCATACTTCACTCCATTGCAAACGTAACTTGTTGTCGCTGTGGCATTTGCAAGATTCAGGATTCTCTTGTAATCAGTCACATTATTATGTCCGAAATGCAGTTTCAGGCTTCCCAAGGGCAGGAAACGCATTCCATGAGGACCTTTTACAAAGTATTTGTCCAACAGCTTTGCTGCCTCACCTTCCTTGCCCTCGAAAATCAGTTTTCTCACCTCTGGCAAGTATGCCAGCGATTCGTGGCTGTTGTTGTTATGAGGTTGTCCACTCCAGAATGTCTCCTCATTCAGCTGTATCTCCTCATCATTGGTTCCTCCATACACCATAGCTCCCAAGATACTATTTCCGATAGGGAGAGCCTCCAGCCAATGACTCGCAGGACGAGAATACCACAACTGATGCTCCTGCGCCTGAGCCACAAAAGCCATACTAACCAACACAAAACCTAAAAGAAACTTCTTTTTCATCTTTATTATATTGAACATTGAAAATTGAACGTTGAAAGCCGCAAGCGGCTAGCCTTAGACTTTTGACCTCCTAATTCCTAATTTCTAACTCCTAATTCCTCCCTCCCCTTGGGAGGGTCGGGGTGGGGTCACTCTTCACTTTAAACTTTAAACTCTAAACTTTAAACTTTACCAAAATTCCTCCTCTTGGGAGCAGCTTTACTATCTTGGGGAGTTTACTTAGTGTAGAGATATCCCATTTCTGGTCCTCTTTGTCAGCAAAAACTGTTATGGATGTCGCTTTTGACATTTCCGATGGAATCGCTAAATTTAGCGTTATTGGTTCATCGCTGCCATTTATTCCTGCCACATACCAAGTGTTACCCCTTCTGCGTGCTATCACCACACTCTTGCCAGGATATCCTCCCAAGAGTCTTGTCTCATCCCATGCTGCTGGCAGGTTTCCAAGAAAATCCTTCACCTCTTCTGGCTGTGCCAAAAAGCTGCTTGGTCTGTCTGCCAGATGCTGCAAGCCACTCTCGAAGAGTACTGTCAGCGCCAGTTCGTGGGCATTGGTGGTGATATGTGGATGTTGGGAATTGCTGAAAGCACAAGGGGTATAATCCATTGGTCCCACTACATTTCGAGTGAAAGGAAGGGTGGCATTATGACTGGCAGCCTGATTGGTGAAGGTGCCAACGTTATTATACCACTCTGCTCCATAGACACCTTCTGTAGAGAGCAGGTTGGGATATGTCCTCTGCCATCCTCTCGGAATTGTGGCACCATGAAAGTTTACCAGCAGATGATGCCTTGCAGCACTTTCGAGCAAATCAAGACAATAGTCCATATTCACCTGGTTGTCGCCAGAGAAGAAGTCTATCTTCACTCCTGCCACCCCAATCTTCTCACACCAGGCAAACTCCTTCTCCCTGTCTTCAGCCTTGTTGAGACGATACTTTGGCGTTGGAGCTCCATCAACCCATCCTACTGACGAATTATACCATATCATCGGCTTTATACCCTTTTTTAGGGAATAGGCAACAGCATCCTCTATGGTTTTTCCGTCTTTCATAGTGTCCCATTCGGCATCTATCAGTACATAGGGCAGATGCAGAGAAACAGCCAAATCGACATATTCCTTTATTATATTATAGTCGTTGGAACCGTGATTATTTGCCCAATATATCCATGAAACCACTCCTGGCTGAATCCATGAAGTGTCTTCCAATCGGCAAGGTTCGCTGACATCAGTAACAAGGGTTGACTCTACTATATCAGCCAGTTTTCCCACTATTACAACCCTCCAAGGTGAGTGTGTTGCCTTTGATTCGTCAAAGGTTTTGTCAGGAACCACCTTGAATTTCTCCTCATCATTATAGAGGCATGAGGCACTCTGTCCCCTCTCGATATTTGCTTCTGTGATGAGTGCAAACACTCCGTCTCTTGGCTCCAGCAATGCAGGATATCCCCATCTGAGGTTATTGCCCTCCGAATCCTTTGTGACAGCACTATATGAAGGCAGGGCTTTCACCTTGCAGGTTGTTGTCAGCGGAAACATTCCCTCATAGGAGTCAGCCCATTGCTGCATCCATCTCTTGGTGCCTTCAGGAATGTTGTATGTCGTCATTTCCCTTGTCTGCGAAACAGGCGGAACACCTTGCCATTCGTATCTGAAGGCTACTCCATCATCATACAGTCTCACCACCAAAGTGACGCTTTTATCGAGGTTTGCACGATATTCTGCTGCCTCATTCATACAATGCTTCTTCTTGCCAGAAAGCATGATATAATCGCTGTTTATCTTGCCAAAAGGAGTGAACAGCAGCTGTTCCTGTTTTATACCCTCATAACCCAAGGCAGAAATCTCCAGAACAGGCTGCCTCTGGTAGCAGATGACATATCCATCACCCTTTGGCTGTATGCCAACAAGTCCATTTGGCGATGCCATCTGTTGTGCAGCAACAGCCCACAATGCCACACACAGCATATAACAGATAATGAGAAATCTCCTATTCATTTTGCTTAGATTGGTTGACTTTTGAGTGCAAAGATACAAACTTTCTTTTATATGCACAAGCATCTACTATTATTTCCTATCATCATGTTATCTCATGAAAATAATATGACAAAAACAAAAAAACTCACACAGAGTTTTAAGTCTGTGTGAGCTTATTACATCCCACACAACATATTGTCCATTGGAAAAACGTCCCTCATTTTCAACTTTTTGGAAACCGAGGGCTGCCATATAGGTATCTATCATAATCTGCGTAGCAGGTACAGCATCAGCAACTCTAACTTGACGAAGAACTGGTTGAACTGTGCGTCCATCAAAGCCTGCAAACCCATAAAACTGGTATGCTGTATCAGGGAAGAGGAAATTATAAATGGAGTTACATCTGCTTGGCCAATTCCAGATTGCGTTTCATGTAATTTGCAAAGTCTGTAGAGTTCATCGGCGATTGCTGCGATTCGGCTATTTTCCGCATCTTGCGCATTGTTACCTCTTTGTGAAATTGATTTAAGAATGTCATAATCCATAAATATTTACTTTTCGTCTGCAAAGGTACGATTAAGTTATGAATAATGCAAGAAAATAAAAAAAAAATGATAGCAACCTTGAAAATCAAGGTATGTTTATTCATGAAATGATGACTGGATGCTTGCATTTCCATGACGAAGTCAATTTACAAACAAAAAGTTCACACTATTAAGGGTTTAACTCAAGTTTCTTCGACTAGCGAAGCGGCAGAGCCGATTACGGAAGTAAAAATGGAAGTAAAAATGGAAGTCAATTCGCTTCGCTCATGGAAGTTAAAATGGACATTACCTTTGCTATCAGCAGTAGTATTGTCCTGCACGTAGTGCTTAACTCCCTATTTAACTTCCCCTTTAACTCCCTGCGCAAAGCGCATAACTCCCAGCAAGCAGAGCTTGCGAAAGTTCAAAGGTTTAAGAGTTCAAGACATAAAAAACTCACACAGAGTTTTATGTCTGTGTGAATTCCTATTTATCATTGATTATCTTCACAAGAAACAATTACCTCTTGTATCTGACTTATGAGAACAGGAATAATATTTTTCGCAACATCCCACACAATATAATAGTTCACGCCCATATAGTCATGAACCAAGCGATCTCGCATACCAGCCATCTGCCGCCACGAAATACTCTGCCAAGCATATTTCACATCAGCGGGAATCTTCTTAGTAGCTTCTCCAATGATGGAAAGACTGCGTGTGACGGCTCTCTTCAAAGTCTCATCACTCAAGAAATCTGCAAGTTCCATTTTATCAGTTATAACTGAATTCACATAGTTGCATTCGTCAAGAATGTGGTGCAGATATGGTAAGTATGACTTATACATATTCCACTTCACTAAGTATTGCCTTACCAATATATGGACTCAACCCCTTGCGTGTTACAACATCAAGTTTATTGCGTTTAAAATTTTCCTCCAATATTTGGCATGCAATTAAGAAATTCGGATAAGTCTCCTGTCCTGTCTTGAAATCAAGGAGGATATCTATATCGCTTTTAGCAGTATTCTCACCTCTAACAGTAGAGCCGAACAATCCCAACTGACTGACTCCTACATTGCCGAGTTGGTCTTTAAGCGAGTGCAGACGTTTTATAACGGAATCTTTTTTCATTATATCTCGATTTGCCTGAATTTACAAACAAAAAGTTCACACTATTAAGGGTTTAACTCAAGTTTCTTCGACTAGCGAAGCGGCAGAGCCGATTACGGAAGTAAAAATGGAAGTAAATTCGCTTCGTTCATGGAAGTTAAAATGAACATTACCTTTGCTATCAGCAGTAGTATTGTCCTGCACGCATAATTAACTCCCTATTTCACTTCCCCTTTAACTCCCTGCGCAAAGCGCATAACTCCCAGCAAGCAGAGCTTGCGAAAGTTCAAAGGTTTAAGAGTTCAAATGAGACATAAAAAACCTCACACAGAGTTTTAAGTCTGTGTGAGGTTTAATTATAGCAAGTTGTCCTAAGCCTTCAGCCATCAGACATCAGCCCTTACTTTTTATGTCCTCAATAATCTTATCTATTACTATTTTCATTTTAGGAATATCCTCTTGGACAGTTCGAAATACTACATCTGTGTCAATATCAAAATAATGATGTGCTATCTTGTCTCTCATTCGCATTACCCCACTCCAATGGATTTCAGATCACTATTTCATAATCAAACATATACACCCTCCTTTTGAATACGCTCTTTCAAAAGGCTATTCATGCCTTTTCTTACTCTTACCATATCAACATGACAACCAAACATCTTTTCCAAATCGCTCTGAATAAGGTCAAGGGTAATGAGGGACGGAGCTTCACCTTCATAGCACACATCAACATCACTTGCCTCTGTCTGTTCACTACGAGCCACAGAGCCAAAGATTCCTATACGTGTAACCCCATACTTGCTTTTTGCAGTAGGTTTGTAAAGACTCAACAGATGTAGTATTTCCGCCCTTGTTTTCATTATAGTCTCATTTCTTTGGGTACAAAATTAGTAAAAACTTTTATTGTAGCAAACTTTTTACTAAAAATATTTCTTCTGAGACATAAAAAAACTCACACAGAGTTTTATGTCTGTGTGAGGTTTATAAATCTATTTATCGAAGAATATTAACCTCCTTGCAATAATTCTTCTATATATAAAGACACCTGTTTCTGAAGCAATGGTAAGTCCTTAGTATATGTTTCCCATATAAAAACAGCACTTGTGGTGAAATAGCCATGTACTAATACATTACGCATATTTACAATGTCACGCCAAGGGACCTCTGCATGCTCTTCCCTAAACTCTTTTGTAAGCAAATTTGCAGCCTCACCTATAATCATTAGTATTATATACTACAGCATGATAACACATCACATCGGATTTCATATCCTCAAAGTTTTTTCCTTGCAAGAAATCCTTTACATGATTTATGCATTCATTTATATGCTGCAGACGATCTATGTCTCTAATTCGCTCTCTCATATATCATCTTCATATCTTTATTTGCAGTTTTCTCAACAGAAGGACGTAATGTTCCATCTTCAACAAGATCTACCTTACATCCCAAATGTTCTTCCAATTCACGATGCATTCGAGAGTATGCAAACAATCCAATAGGAGTGCTGTGATCAAAAAGAACCAACAAGTCAACATCGCTGTCAGCAGTTTCTTCCCCACGAGCATATGAACCAAATAGCCACGCTTTCAGGACAGGTTGAGTCTTGAAATACTCCGCTATTCTTTTTTCTATGACTTGTGTATTCATATTTCTATTATGTTTATCTGAGTGCAAAATTAAACATAATATTTGAAACCACCAAATTTCTGAGTAAAAAATGGTTATTGCTTATTGGTTATTGGTTATTGAGAACCTGCGGTTAGCAGTTAGCATAAAAAAATATGATTATCCGCAATTATACCACCAAAATTAGCAAAAATAAAGGCTGGCAAATATCGCCAGCCTTCTTGCATTTATAAAATAGTACGACGCATCACGCGCCCTTCAGAGTGAACTCTTGGAGTTCGGATGCAAAGGTACGCAATTTTTCGTTAATACGTGCAATGTTTTGCGGACTAATTTTCTTGATGCCTGCTTTATACTGCAACATCTGGCTCTCGCTCATTCCAACGATACGAGCCAATGCACGTGCTGATATGTAGGGAGAAAGTGCATTTAACAATTCCCTAACATCTTCAAATTCCCGATTACCCATGATATTTATTCTAAGAGTTTGCCAACATTATTTTCTGGAAATTGTTTGCGGAATTGATGCTCAATGTCTCTTTCTTTTAATGTCTTCATCTGTTCCTCTGCTATTTTTAACAATGTACGAAATCTCTCCGCACGGGGAATGTTACGTTTAATCAATTCTGCATTAATCGTTTCGAGGTTTGCAAGAATAAGGAGTTGCGCGATAGAAGCTGTTTCACGTATATTCATTCTTTTCTTGGCTAATTGTGGGTTCTGCTGTTCCCATTCTTTTGCAGTACAACCAAACACTACCACATTGAGCATGTCAGCCTCTTGTGCGTAAACAAGCACTTCTTTTGCACGTTTATATCCCAGATGTTTTAGTTTTGACTGAATTGCATCTGTATGTATTGTATAATTTGCTTTCGTTAGGAACCGCTTTGCTTGCCATTGCAATAATGCAGGGTTACTTTCTTCTTCCTTTAGGCGTTGATAGTCTTTAATAAGGTATAGTTTGAACATGGGACTAATAGCGGCACCAAATTCAAAAGCAATATCCTTATGGGCGTAAGTTCCTCCATACCTTCCTGATTTAGAATAGATTCCAATGGCATTAGTATCTTCAACCCAATTTGTTACACTCATTGTAAATGTAGGTAGGCCAGCGGATTTTCTAAAGTGGTCGAATTTGACCACTTTAAAATTCGGATTATACATCATTTCCCATGCACCAAGAAATTCTATAGTCGCTCTATTGCGAATCCAGTTCTTTATAATGTCCGCAGCCCGACTTTCATCATCAGAGGCTTTTACCATATCTGTCAAACAGATAAAATCATCGTTGTTAATACCAGTCACAACGGAAATCTCCGTAGAAAGGACTGACAGTTTTCTTGTCTTTACCATACGTATTATCAATTATATTGTATTCCTATTTATATATCCTATGTTCAAAGTCTGTACGATATGAAGTTGCTATCATAACAAGACGGTCAAACAAGTCTTCGCCGAAATAGCGGCGGTTGAACTTGTAGCAGAACTCGTTCAGGTACTCTTGCAAGAACTCCGGCTTAATACCGTGGTGCATGTCGGCCAGCTGCGTCTTGGCGTTGCTAATGGCGATATGTACCCAGGGAAGCACCTTGCCAATATCCTTCGGATCAATCACCTGCGACTTGTGCTCCGTAAACATATCCTTGAAATGGATGTATGACTTATGGTCATCTGTTGTCAGTCGGCTGTCCTTTTCAATCACCTTGCCTGCAACAGCGTCAATAGTCTTAGCCTTCTCGTCGGGTATTACTATCATCTTGATATGCTTCACCACCTTTGGTTTCTGACCTTTCTTTGGTTCTTTCTCGGCGGGTGTACTCTTAGCAATCACCATAACCTTTGACTTACGCTGACTGCCTGCGCCTGCCTTTAACTTCTCGTTCTTCTTTTCCTTCGGTATCTCTGTAGAGAAAAATCCTTCGTCTAACTCGATACAACCTTTCAGAGTGTACTTATCATCACGCTTACCCATCACAGAGCGTAGTTTGTGCATCAGTTCCCAGATGGGTTGATAGCGTTTGTGCCCTATCTGCCTCTGCAACTCTTGCTGCTGATATGCTTTTCTTCGTAGCTGTCAACAGGTGCATGGCTATGAACCAATATATAAATGGCAGTTTAGAGCCGTGCATCACCGTGCCGCTTCTGAGCGTAGTCCTGTGGCGACAATGCTTGCACTGGTATTGCTGCTTGTTCTCCAACCACAATACATCGTGAGAGCCGCAATGCTGACACGTCACACCCTGTTTGTCTCTCATTTCCTTGAAACTCCTGCGACAAGTCGCTTCATCAGGGAAATACTTGTTAAATTCAAAGACTTTCATATTATTACTATTTTATAAATGCGCTACAAAGGTAATCATTTTGATTATAACCACCAAACATTTTCCCAATTATTTTCAGTTGATGGCAAAAAAATCGGGCAACCCCGTCAGACTACCCAAAATTTTGGTGGTATGATTGCGGATAATCATTAAAAAAACTCACACAGACCTTGCAATCTGTGTGAGCTTATATCAATCGTAAGTTGTCCTCAGCCTTCAGCCATCAGACATCTTACTTATTCCTCTTCAAAATCGTCCTCTTCCCATCTTGAGAAGCGAGAGCGACGACCGAGGTTGCCAGAAGTTGCGTCTGTAGTGCCACCATAACTCATCGCAATAAACTGCGCTGGTTGTATCTTTACTACCTGCAATTTTCATATCTTTATTCTTTTTTATCTTGTTAAAGTCATGGGCTAAGGTTTCAATAACCTATAACCCATAACCTATAACCTTTATTATTATTTTACCTGCGCACCTGCAGCGTTATACTTAACACCATTCTTCACGATGACAACCTTACCATTCTCGAGGTACTTGCCATCCTTCAGAGTAGCTTCTGCAGCAGCCTCAACAGCCTCAACACCTGTGATGTCGCCTCTGAAGAAGTATGCAGAGCGAGCACCACCGGTAACTTCAGCAAAGTTTGCTGGCAGATAAGCTGTGTTAGCTGTCAGGGTGAAATCATTGTTGTTCAAATAGAAGCCAACCTTTGGAGAGCCCATCAGGACATAACCAGCTTTAGCAGTAAGAACATCTGATGCTATTACACCAACGAGTTTATTTGTAGCAGAATAATCTGTTCCGCTTGCAGCAACAGGGATAGAGTATTCTTTTGCATTACCCTCAAGGAGTACGCCTGTATTTGCAGCAACACTTGTAACAGGAGTCAAAGCGAGTGTGCTACCACTTTCAGTACCAATAACGATATATGCTGTCAAGCCTTCTATTCCAGAGAAATCAAGAGCGTATGGGCTGCAGAATGTTGCATAACCAGCTGAAGTGATAGTCTTAGACTGAGCAGGAACAGAATAGATTGAAATATCTGAGATTACAAGCTGATTCTGTGAAGCAGTATTTTCACGATAGAATGAAAGAATATAATCACCATCAGCAGGCACTACAAATACACCATTGTAAGTACGCCAAGAATCAGACTTAGTATGTGCTGTATTATTTGGTGCAGTTACAGAAGATGGAGATATTGTTGCATTATTAGTTGCATTGTAAATCTGGATTTCACGAGTTCCAATCTCGTTCCAACCTCCATAGATAAAGTTGAGAGAATAAGCACCTGCCTTCAAAGGCATTGTATAACCAGTTTCTGTTCCATATTGTGCTGTAAACTTAGCAAACAAAGCAGTACTATTAGTTGCTGCTGCAAGACCAGGATTATTAGATACATCATTCATATAACGAACGTTTGTTGCATTATCCTTGTTACCTACACCATGCCAACCAATAGGCTGAACATTACCAGCACTACCGCTATAATCATGTTCAAAATAACCATCATAAACAGCATTTACCTCAACAACATTTGCTGTCCAAGTCATGCTTGTGATAGCATTCTTAAGGTCATTTATTTCATCCTGATTATTTGCATCCTCGTTAGCCAACATATTTTTAGCTGCCTCTATGTTAGCCAGATTTTCAGCATTTACATAAGGAGCGTATTCGCCAGTCTCAAAACCAAGAGTTGGAACTTCTACAGCATTATATGCTGACTGAAGAGCAGAATAATCAAGTGCTGCAGGATTACAATACAATTCAATATCATCAAGACCACACCAGTTTGAAGAAGCTGTTGTCCAGTTGAAGGTCAAAGTAGTTGCAGCAGAACCATCGCTTGTGAAAGTAATAACGCGATATTCCCAACCACGACCATTATTTGAGTTTGCATAAGTAGCCTCAGGATCAAATGTTGCATCACCATTGGTAGCGATACCACGACCAGAAGCACCCTTATGAGGGAAGGTCACAGTTTGTCCACCCACAACCACTGTAAGGCGACCATTAGTAGAAGCACGTCCCTTAGCAATCAGAACATAGTCACCAGCAGGCAATGTAACAGTCTGTGTCATAGCACGATCAGACTTATTATACTCATCATAATAACTATCTACTTCTGCATCACCTTTTACGCTGCCATCCCAGCTTTCACCACTATTAGTTCCAGGAGCATTAGTCCAAGCACCTAGTTTGTCTGTATAGTCTTCAGCATAAGTCTTAGCTGCTGTATACTCTGCAACGATATAAGCCTCATTGTCCAAATCAGCAGCAGTAGTCGATGATGTGATAGTAGGCAGAGCAACACCAAGAGTTGATGCAACTGTTGTGTTCAGTTCTGCGAAAGTAGTGTAAGCAGGAGCAGCTGTTACGAATGTATTAGATGCAGTCTCCAAAGCTTCTTTTGCTGCAATAAGATCAGATTTGCTTGTTTCATCAACTGTGTTGTATGTAGTAATAGCATTTACGAGGTCAGTCCTTTCCTTACCAGTAATTGCTGAGTATGCTGCATTGTCTCTGTTAGCAATAGCTGTGCTCTTTGCAAACTCATAGTCGGCAATGTAAGCAGAGAGGTCTTCACCTTCTGTATATTTTGCATTGTAGAAAGACAGCCAAGAGATGTTCGAATTTTCGGCAACGGTCATTGTCATTGTCATCTTACCAGAAGCATCGGTCTCACCTACGGCAGTAAAATTGCCGATATAGAAATCTGTTGTCGAGAATTTGGCACCAGACGAAATGTCAACAGTCTCACCATTGCCAACTTTCATCGTTACGCCATTTGCTATTTTTTCTGCTGTACCTTGTACACGAGCGCGAATGGTAAACGAATAAGTCGTACTTGCCTTAAGTCCCTCAACCGTTGCAACTATAGTATTAGGAGCAAGACTTCCACTGCTCACCCAATATTCAAAGAAAGGAGTAAGGAAGTTAGAACCATCAGTATTACCCTCTACAGACCAAGTATTGATATAGAGAGCCTTATCATAATCCTTACACTGCTCACCACCAATTGTCCATGCGGACAGCAGAATGTCATCAATAGTATTTGCAGAATGCCATCCTGTTGAAGTTGGTTTTAAAGCATTAGCTTCTTCGTTGGTCAGTGTTTTTGCATCATAAGCTGCTTTTGGAGTAGCGTAGTATGTATTGTAAGCCGATGTTGTGTAAACATTGGTACCCTCAAGAACAGTTGCTGCCTCATCAAGATATGCCTTAGCATTAGCATAAGCATTCTTTGATGTATTTGCATTGTCAATAGCTGTGCTCAGAGCATTGTAGTTTGCAATAGTACGAGCACCATCAAAAGTATTCTTTGCATCTGTCAGAGCTGTTTTTACTGTAGCCTGCATATCAGCATCTGCAAGAGCATTTGCTTGGCTAAGAATTTCTGTTGCATCTTCTTTTGATACTGCATCAGAATAATAAGTCAACTTGAAGTTGTTGAACACCATCCAACAGCCGCCAGTAGCAGAAGGATTGCCCAAAGTAATTGTAATTTGTTTTGAAGCATCTGTTACATATACGTAAACTTCATTAAGATATTTTCCCTGTGAGAAGAAATTGTTGTTGGCAGCATTTGGTCCGCCAGGGAAATTAGAAGTAACCTCTCCATTGCTATATATGTCGCAAAGACGTACTTTATTGTCATTTGCTTTTAAATATGAAACGCTGCTGACAGCTCCTGCACTATGGAATCTCTCATAATTCGCATTACGAACAAAAGCATTCACAGACACCTTGTATAAACCTGCACTTGGAACTGTTACAGTTTGAGTGATTGTACCATATTTTTCATAAACCTCTGGAGTAATTTTATCGCCTCCTTCGTTACCCCATGCTATAGACATCGAACTATTATCATTTGGTGTTATCGTCCATCCGGAAGTTGAGTGTCCTGTATCAAATGTGGCATGCTCAATAAGCGACGTTTTATCTATACCAACATAATTAGTAGAAAGATATGAATCAAAATTCGTACCACTTAAATCCCATCCCATTGTTGTGGCAATAGTTGATTTTTCAGTTGAGGTATATCCTGCTACCACAGCTTCATATTCTGCAGCAGACAAGAACTGCCAAAGATAATCACGTCGATTGCCTTCACCATCTCCAACAGGATGACCATACCAGTTCTCAACCTCAGCATTATTATTGTTAGTATTTATCAACTTATAAATACCATTACCTTGTGACACAATCTTAATGGCGCGACGACGATCTGTACCGCCATCTGTGTACATAAAGCCGTTATCTGAAAGCCAAAGATCTGTGTCGTAAAATTGGAAATAATAAGTGTCTGCTTCTCCTGTGCTTATAAGTTTAAGTGGAATACCATACTTATCTATAACAGCACGTTGTGCATAATTTTCACCACGACAAACGAAGCCAGAACCTCCATCTGTAACACCAGTATTAAACAAATAATAAACACCATCAGCCACTGGCGTTTGGTAAGCCCACGCATTACTCCATCCAAGTAGGAGGGCGCAGAATGCCAAAAGTAGTCTAATTTTTTTCATAAATGAAAAGTTTTTAGTTAATTATTAATATTATATATAATGTGTAATGTTATTTGTCAGATATATACGGTTTAGCTGCCTCACTTCTTCCTCTTAGAAAGAGAATAAGCACTTCGAGGGTACAAAGGTATATGGTTTTTAACATTTTATATAATAAAAGGTGTAGCGAATGTTGGTACATGTAGAGCGAATCTCGTCATTTGTGCTATTTTTGAGACAAATGGCGAGGGCTTTGAAACAAAAACAGAATACTCCTGATGTGTTTTTAGACAAAAACCGCTTCTGTAACGTTTAAAGTTTAAAGTTTAAAGTTTATAGTCAGTGGTTAGTGTAGAGTTGTTAGTGTTAAGGTTATCCACGCAAGTAGGGGTTGTTCTTGGTTTTTGTCTAAAAACTAACCAGCAAGGCTAATAACTTAGTTTATGTGAAACATCCTAAACTTTCCTAAATTTAAGGAAATTTTTCGGAAAAGTTTCCTTAAATGAAGGAAAGTTACTAAGGACGATTTATACACAATAGCCGAGAAAATCTGCTCCATCTTCCTTATATATAAGGTAACCAAGTTTGACCCATCTTTCAAAAAGGAGACAAGCGCTCTACCCAAATATTACTGCGTGGATAATGGTTTGCGCCAATCAGTGCTGCTAACAGGACGCGACGATGCCGGCATTCTGTTCGAGAATGCTGTATTCCTGCACCTGATGCGAAATCTCCCTGATGGTCAGAAGATATGTTATTACATGGGAGACAAAGAATGTGATTTCGTCATTCAGACGGGAGCTGGCATCAAGGAACTGATACAGGTATGTTGGGACATGAAGGACAAGGAAACCAGGGGTCGCGAGCTGGACGGCATCCGTGAAGCAGCAGTCGTCACCGGCTGCCAGAAAATGACTATTGTCACCCATGAACAGGAGGAAACAATTAAGGATGAACAGGGTACAATCCACATAGTACCAGCTTGGAAATGGTTCCTGCAGAAATAATATCTATCTGCATTAAAATCCCTATCAGTTCTCTATCACTCTGATAGAGCTTTGATAGTATTCTTATAGAGTTTTTCGGAGATTTAGGTTTTAGCAGGTAAGCTATGGAATTTTGTTTTCCACTCGATAGAAAATTATTTTCCCTTCGAGGGAATTTATATTCAGGGGCCTGAAACATATGTTCAAGGCCCTTGAACTACTGTCCACAGCCCTTGGACAGGTGTTTCAGGGCCTTGGATAGAAAATTTCCTTAGGAGAAAAGAAAATCTCTCCCCCTTTATAAACAAAAAATCGGGTCACTTGCAAAACACTGTGTTTTGCTTTCGCACAAAAACCGGCCTATACCTTCACAGGTACGATAGCCTAAATTATTTTGTGATTGCAGAAGTAACGCTTTTGTAATAAAACATAATGACATTATTCACGAAATTTTGAATAGTGTATAGTTATCTGCTACACTATGTAGAGTCTTTCGCAACACTTATGGGGTTTCCAAGTTTTTTTCTTGCATTAAAAAATAAAAATTCTTAAATTTGCAGTTGCTATTTTTAGGACGTATAGGGGAATACCTTCACGTCTATTTTTCTAAATCTAACATATACAATATGCAACAGCAGCATCGTCTACACATAGGAAACCTAATAAGAGAACGCCTTAAAGAGGAGCGCAGAAGCGTAGTATGGCTGGCGCAGGAATTAGGGTGTCATAGAACGAATGTCTATAACATTTTTGACAAGAACAGCCTGGATACTAATATCTTACGACGTATTAGTATCATCATGCATCATAACTTTTTTGACTACCTGCAGGAGGATACTCAGAAGCAGATAGAGGGCAGTAACGGTTAAAGGTTAAGGGTTAACGGTTAAAGGTTAAAGGTTAAGGGTTAAAGGATTCTCTACTTGGAATTTTCAATCAAAATCCCAAGTTGTACTTTGGATTTTAAAGCATTTTCGAGGTCAAAGATACGATTATATTATGAAAAGCGCAAATAAATAACAATATTTCTTCTCACTTAATCAAATTTTTTGTAACTTTGCAATAAAATTGCGAACTTACTTGCATTCGACATAAAAAATAAATGAATTTATTTTGTTCTGTCCTCATTTATTGGATAAAATTTTCACGTTCGAGAAAAGAAATATATTCCTTTTCTTCTCACTTAATCAAATTTTTTGTAACTTTGCAGCGTAAAATCTACATAAGTGGCACAGAAACTCGTAAATACTCAGGTCCAGGAGCAGCAGCTGGCACAGGTGCAGCAGCAGCGACTTAACGCACAACAGGTGATGTATGTGCGGATGCTGGAGATGCCCCTGACACAGTATGAGGAGTATGTGAAGACAGAGATAGACGAGAATCCTGCCCTTGAGCCTGACATACAGGAAAATAGCGATTCTACCGACAGCTACGAGGGAGGCGAAGAGACAGGCAATAGCAATGAGGACATCGATGCTGCCATAGACAGATATGACGATGACAGATATGATGACGACTATGTACCGACAGCATCAGCAAGCTATGCCACAAGTGATAAGGATGGCAATGAGACTCCTGTATGGGGAAACAGCGAATCATTCTATGACACCCTGCACAGCCAGATGGGCGAACAGGACTTGACAGAACGTCAGGAACTCATAATGGATTACATCATAGGAAGCCTCGACAGCGACGGACTGTTCAGAAAGGACATCACAAACCTCAGCGACGAGATTGCCATACATGAATACATCGATGTTTCTCCTGAGGAGATAGAAAAAGTGCTGACAATACTGCAGGGCTTTGACCCTGCCGGTATAGGGGCACAAAACCTGCAGCAATGTCTCCTGATACAGATTTTCAGGAAAAAGGCTACTCCGCTGACAAAGCTGATGTATCAGGTCATCAGCGATTACTACGAAGATTTCACCAGAAAGCATTGGAAGAAGATAGAGGAGCAGATGCAGATGGACAGCATCACAGCAGAAAAGGTATTTGGCGAGATAAGGAAGCTGAATCCAAGACCAGGAGCTGCCCTCGGAGAGACAATGGGAAGGAATACCCAGCACGTAACTCCCGATTTCATCGTTACTGTAGGCGAGGATGGCGAGATATACTTCTCTATGCCAAAGGGCAGAATACCCCAGCTGCATGTGTCGCAGGACTTTGAAAACATGATACAGGGATACAGACAGAATCCCAACAGCATGACTCGTTCGGACAAGGAGGCTTTGCTGTATGCCCAGCAGAAGGTATCGAAGGCAAAGGCCTATATCGACGCCATGAAGCAACGCCAGCAGACAATGGCATTAACAATGAAGACCATCATCTCGCTGCAAAGGAAATTCATACTGAGTGGCGACGAGAGCGACCTCGTCCCAATGAAGCTGAAAGACATAGCAGACAGAACAAACATGGATATGTCAACTGTTTCGAGGGTTTGTGCCTCAAAATATGCCGAAATGCCTTGGGGAATCATTCAGCTGAAGAGCTTCTTCTCTGAAGGCTATGACACAGGCGATGGCGAGACAGTATCGACAAAAGAGATAAGGAAAGCCCTGAAGGAACTGATAGACAACGAACCACAGGGCAAACCACTCAGCGATATACGACTGGCAGCAGAACTGAAGAAGATGGGATATCCTATAGCAAGGAGAACTGTTACGAAATATCGCGAAAAGATGGGCATTCCAACGAGTAACCTCAGAAGATGACAGACAACAATCGTATCATATTGATAATGGCACGAACCATCAGCGTGGTGTTCACACCATTCTACCTGCCTCTGGTAGCGCTGATAGTGTTGTTCATGGTATCTTACCTCAGCATGCTGCCCTTGATATACAAAGGACTGGTGCTGCTGATAGTATGGCTCTTTACATGCCTCATACCTACGACATTGATACATCTGTACAGACGCTATCAGGGATGGTCGCTGCTGAAACTGCTCTCAAGAGAGGGACGAATAGTGCCTTATGTAATATCCATAGGATGTTATTTCACATGCTTCTATATCATGAATGCCCTACATATACCACACTTTATGTCGAGCATAGTAGTGGCAGCTTTGGCAATACAGATTTTTGGAGCAATAATAAACCACTGGTGGAAGATTTCCACACATACAGCAGCAATAGGAGGAACAACAGGAGCCTTGCTGGCTTTCTCACAAATCTTCGGATTTAATCCTCTCTGGTGGCTTTGCTTCCTCATCATTTTGGCCGGTATCATCGGCACAGGACGTATGATTCTTCGTATTCACACCCTTGGCGAGATTTGTGGAGGATACCTCCTCGGAGTCTTCGCAGGGTTTATAGCAGTTATATTATCATGACACCATTAGTAAGTATTATCATGGGTAGCACCTCTGACCTACCCGTAATGGAGAAGGCAATGGCCTTCCTGAATGAACAGCAGATACCTTTCGAGGTGAATGCTTTGTCTGCACATCGTACCCCAGACGCAGTAGAAAACTTTGCCCGCAACGCAGAAGGACGCGGCATCCGGGTTATCATAGCAGCTGCAGGAATGGCAGCAGCTCTGCCTGGAGTAATAGCTGCATCTACTACATTGCCTGTTATTGGTGTTCCTATCAAAGGAATGCTTGACGGACTGGATGCTATGCTGTCCATAATACAGATGCCTCCTGGCATACCTGTAGCAACAGTAGGAGTGAATGGAGCCATGAATGCTGCTATCCTCGCTATGGAGATGCTGGCTCTTTCTGACAAGGAGATTGCTGAAAGACTGAAGGCATACAAGAGTTCTCTCGGAAAGAAAATAGAAAAGGCAAATGCCGACTTATCAGAAGTAAAATATGACTATAAGACAAACTAGTCCTACACATGTCGGAAACATCGTCATTGGAGGAGGGGCTCCCATCAGGGTGCAGTCGATGACAACTACCGATACCAACGATACTGCTGCATGTGTGGCACAGGCAAAGCGCATCATCGATGCTGGCGGAGAACTGGTGCGACTGACTACACAAGGAAGAAGGGAGGCCGAGAATATGGCGAATATCTCTGCTGCTTTGAAGGCTGATGGCTACCCTACCCCATTGGTGGCTGATGTACACTTCAACGCTAATGTGGCTGACATTGCTGCCTTATATTGCGAAAAGGTTCGAGTAAACCCAGGCAACTATGTTGACCCAGCAAGGACTTTTAAGCATATCGACTATACAGCAGAGGAGTATGCAGAAGAGTTGCGGAAGGTGGAAGAGCGCTTTTCTCCATTCTTAGATATCTGCAAGGAACACCATACTGCCATCAGGATTGGTGTCAATCATGGTTCGCTGTCAGACAGAATAATGTCGAGATATGGAGACACTCCTGAGGGAATAGTGGAGTCATGTATGGAGTTTCTGCGCATCTGTAAGAAGAAGAACTTCTCTGATGTTGTCCTTTCTATCAAAGCCAGCAATACTGTTGTGATGGTGCAAAGCGTAAGGCTGTTGGTAAAGGCTATGGATGCAGAAGATATGCATTATCCCCTACACCTTGGTGTTACAGAAGCTGGCGAGGGTGAAGACGGACGCATAAAGAGTGCTGTCGGAATAGGTGCTCTGCTGACAGAAGGTATTGGAGACACTATACGAGTAAGCCTGTCGGAGGAACCAGAAAACGAAATCCCTGTAGCAAAGAAAATCGTCGGTTTTATCGATGAATGTGCTTCGCTACGCGAGAATGCAAGAATAGAAGACGACACCCTGTATCTCTCTTTCAACGAAAAAGAGACAGAAGACCTTCAACTAAAGGCTGCTATGGCAGCAGGAGCCTTGCTGATTGATGGCAAAGCAAAGAATCTGGTGATAACAAACTGCGACAAGCCAGAAACAGATCTCGCTGATGCCATACTGCAGGCTGCAAGGGTGAAGTTTACTAAGACAGAATATATCTCATGTCCTGGATGCGGAAGAACGCTCTATGACCTTAGAGGTACCATAGCAAAGATAAAGGCTGCTGTGGCACACGAGACAGAGGTTTCAGAGAAGCCAGAGGTGTGGAAAGGACTGAAGATAGGCATCATGGGATGTATCGTCAACGGACCTGGAGAAATGGCTGATGCTGACTATGGATATGTAGGAGCAGGACCTAACAGGATTTCTCTTTATAAAGGCAAACAATGCGTGGAGAAAAACATACCAGAAGCTGATGCCGTAGAAAAATTATTGGAATTCATAAAACAAGATATAACAAAATGAAACAAATTGCTGATTCTTTCGCAGAACAACTGCTTGCCGTAAAGGCTATCAAACTACAGCCCAACGACCCTTTCACATGGGCCAGCGGCTGGAAGTCTCCAATCTATACTGATAACAGAAAGACTCTGGCTTATCCGGAACTTCGCTCTTTCGTAAAGAATGAACTGGTTCACCTGATACATACAGAATTTCCTGAGGCAACTGCTGTAGCAGGTGTCGCTACAGGAGCTATAGCACAAGGTGCTTTGGTTGCTGACCAACTGCAACTCCCCTACTGCTATGTTCGACCAAAGCCAAAAGATCATGGTATGGGTAACCAGATAGAAGGAACTATTCCTGAGGGTGCTAAGGTGGTTGTCATAGAAGACCTTATTAGTACTGGCGGCTCTTCCCTGAAGGCTGTGGATGCTTTGAGACAGGCAGGCTTTGAAGTTGTTGGTATGGTAGCCAGCTATACCTACGGATTCCCTGTTGCTGAAGAGGCATTTAAGGAGGCTGGAGTGAAACTGGTAACTCTTTCTGACTATGAGCATACGACAGCAATAGCAGCAAAGACAGGATATATAAAGCCAGAAGACCTCGAAGTGCTGGCAGAATGGCGTAAATCACCTAACACCTGGAAACAATGAGCCAATACGAAAGTCAAGTAAAGCAGATAGCTGCTCCTATAGAGGCTGTATATGCCAAATTATCAAATCTTGAGAATCTGCGTCCTGTAATAGAGAATGCACAGAATAATGACACCCTGAAGCAGAAAATAGAAGAGGCAGGACAGGATTCTTCTTACCTCAATATGCTGAAGAATGTCACCCTGACTGCTGACAGCATCTCTCTCGATACAGGTATGATGGGAACCTTTGAACTCGACATCATAAATCGTGAGGATCCTGCTGAAAACTCAGGAAAAGGAACAATAAAATTCCAGACAGCACAGTCTCCGATTGAAGCTAATATGTGGATTCAACTGCTCCCAGGCGAACTGGGAACTCGCATGAAGCTGACCCTGAAGGCTGATTTGAACCCAATGCTGAAGATGATGTTAGGTAATAAATTGGAAGCAGGCATAGACAAATTTGCCGATATGCTTTCAATGATACCTTATGCTTAAAGTCAAAGGTCGAAGGTCAAAGGTCAAAGGTCGAAGGTCAAAGGTCGAAGGTCAAAGGTGTTACGTTAACAACTAAAAGCAGATTTTTTGTTTTTTTCTTGCATTTATCAAAACTTATTTGTACCTTTGCACCCGCTTTGATAAAAAGCACATAAGGTTGCCGCAATGGTGGAATTGGTAGACACGAGGGACTTAAAATCCCTTGACCCGAAACGGTCGTGCGGGTTCGAGTCCCGCTCGCGGCACACTCCCCAAGGGGAAGTTAAGAGATAAAAGATAAAAGTTAAGAGTTATGACTATGTCTTACAAATGTTTATATTGTTGGCATCTTTTAACAACTTATTTTGTACTTTTATCTTTTTTATTATCCTCACTCTTCCTCTTTTCATGTGGTTCTGACCACGAACACTTCTCTGTTGAAGGACGACTGCTAAACGTAAAGATGGCAGAATTTCTTGTCTATTCACCAGACGGAGCAATACCAGGCATTGATACCATCAGAGTAAATGGAGGACGTTTTACATACGAACGCAGAATTGTAGGAGAAGGGACCATTGTTGTCGTCTTCCCAAATTTCAAGCAACTGCCTATCTTCGTAAAACCTGGTGCTGATATACGTTTTGATGGTAATGCAGCAAAACTGAAAGAATTGGAGATAACAGGAACAGAAGAAAATGACGATTTCACCGAGTGGAGACTAAATACTAACGAACTATCTCCAGAAGAGTTGCAGACACAAGCTAAGAAATATATAAAGGAAAATCCTGGCACCCTTATATCACTATGGATGCAAAGACAATATCTGCCTGCAAAGGTTATTTGTTCTGTAGGTGACAAACTACCAAACTTTACTGCTAAAGACATTAATGGTAAGACTATCAGTAGCAGAAACCTGACTGGCAATAGTCTTATAATAATATGGGCAAGTTGGAATTATGACTCACATAGTATGTTGAGGCAAGCAAGCAACAAGGATTCGTACATTTATAAGACATATAACGATAAGGAGAAGATTTCCTTCGATCACATCATTTCTGTTTGCTTGGATGCTGATATAAAAAAATGTCGCGAAATGCTAAAGCAATGTGAGGCAGAAAATATTCCTACTATCTGCGATGGAAAAATGATGGACGGAAATATTGTTAAGACACTGGGTATCAACAATATTCCCGACAATATTCGTATTAAGAACGGAAAAATAACTGGACGAGGACTTCCTATTATGAAATTAGCCGAGGAGTAAAGCTTTTATTGCCTTATCTACCTTCTCGAAGTGGAAATCCTGCATAATGCTATCCATAAGACCCACGATTTTATCGTTACATAGGTTTCCTATGGAACCTTCGTGTGTATGATGGATATCCTTATTTGGTACGAAGTTACCTGCTTCTATCTCCAATCCCACCTTCTTATATGCATCACGGAAAGGCATTCCGTCAGCTGCCAACTTATTAACCTCCTCAACAGAGAAGATTGCATCATACATAGGATTATCGAGGATATCACGCTTTACCTCTATCTTACTAATAATATAGGTACACATGCGTAAGCAGTCCTTCAATTCCTCAAAGGCTGGCAGGAAGCATTCCTTTATTATCTGTAGGTCACGGAAATATCCGCATGGGAGGTTGTTCTGTATAAGTGTTATCTGTGTTGGCAGAGCCTGCAGTTTGTTACATTTAGCACGAATTAATTCGAAAACATCGGGATTCTTCTTATGAGGCATTATAGAAGAGCCTGTTGTACATTCCTTTGGAAGTTTTATGAAACCAAAGTTCTGGGAATTAAACAGGCAAGCATCAAATGCCATCTTTGCCAATGTTCCAGCAAGGCCGGCAATAGAAAAGGCTACATTTCGTTCCATCTTTCCCCTACCCATCTGAGCATAAACAACATTATAGTTCATGCTGTCAAAGCCCAAGAGGTCTGTCGTCATCTGTCTGTTCAAAGGGAAAGAGGAGCCATATCCTGCTGCAGAACCAAGAGGATTGCGATTTGTCATCTTATATGCTGACTGCAGATAAAGCATATCATCAGTAAGACTTTCTGCGTAAGCACCAAACCACAGACCGAAACTTGATGGCATAGCAATCTGCAAATGGGTATATCCTGGCATTAGGACATCCTTATTTTCCTCGCTTTTACCGATGAGTTCGTCAAAAAGAGTCTTTGTCTCTTCAACCAGATTCTGCAGCTCAGCACGAGTGAACAGTTTCAAATCAACAAGAACCTGGTCATTTCTGGAGCGTCCAGAGTGGATTTTTTTACCCATATCACCCAAAGCACGGGTAAGCATCAGCTCTACTTGAGAGTGGACATCCTCTATATCGTCCTCGATAACAAACTTACCTTCCTCGCAGATAGCATATATCTTACGAAGTTCTGCAAGAAGCAAAGGCAATTCATCATCTGCAATAAGTCCAATAGAATTAAGCATGGTGATGTGCGCCATACTGCCCAATACGTCGTACTTTGCGAGATACAGGTCCATCTCTCTGTCACGACCTACAGTAAAGTTTTCTATTTCTTTATTTATCTCAAAACCTTTTGACCAAAGTTTCATAGTTCAAATGGAATAAAAAGATTAATTGCTGCTAATCTGGAAATATGTGCCAGAATATGTTGCACGATAGCGGAAAAGTTTCTCGTTTTTCTCATGATTCAACGAATCTGACACCACTACTCCACCATTAAGAAGTCCATATGTGCGCTTGCAATTGTTGCAATAGACACTTGAAGCATCCTTAAAATTCAGGGGATAATTCTTGGTGCTGGTCTCGTTAAAACAATTAGAACATTGTCTGTCGAAAACATATAGTTCTCCATTCTGGAAAGAAGAACGTCCTGCTATGAGGCCATTATTGAGTCCTAAGGCTCTTCCGCTTTTCGTTAATACTGCCTCTGTTATATGCTCTATATTTTTTTCTTTGGTACCATAAGCTTCTGTTACCAAGTCATATCCTCCTTGAATAGGATTGGTAGAAAAGAAGCAGAAGTAATTTGTTGAATTCAGAGCAGGATACAAGTATGACTGAGTATGTCCATACTGAAAATCAAAGCGGAAAGAAGCCACATGAGTAGTGTACTCATCTACAACCTCTCCCTTACATCCCATGAAACATAAGATGGTAGAGGCACAAAAGACATAAAAGAATAAAAACTTCTTTCTCATTTATAGTGGGAATTCTAAGTCCTCAAGTTTAAAGTCACCAAGGAATTTATGTGTCAGTGGATCCATACAAGTATAACGACCCATACTTATATCCTGAATCTCCATTGTCTTGGTATCTCCACGACGACGGCACTTAGCACCAGTACGCAGACGAGCTGGAGGAGTAGTGGTCCAACCAGAACCACTATTTGAAGCGCTTGCAGCAGGCTTTGATGGCTGCAAAGGAACTATAGGCTCTTCGCTGGTACTATTTTGTTTGGTATTGCTATACTCCCTATTCATCTCTTCTTCACTGTAGATATTGGCAATCTTTGCTTCCTTGCTGTAGTATTCAGCCTCCTTGTGCTCGAGTACTATCATTGTTGCTGCCTCAGTAATAATGGCAATAGCACGAATGATATATACAAAGAAGAATGCTACAAAGGCATGCAGCACACCAACTGCTACATATATAGCGCCAAAGGCAAGCATTCCTTTAGAAGCCATCATAACACCAAATATTATGATTGCTGCAGCAACCAGAAGTATCAATGTCTTAATGATATTTGCCCACATATTGAGCTTACTTGATGTCTGATAGTCCTCACACAGACGAACAATAGATAAATTGGATGTAATCTTTGCCATAATTTTAACTCTTAATTTGTTTAGGTCAAAAGAATATAGTTTTAACTCTTTACTCTTAACCCTTAACTTTTAACTATTTTGTACTCCGTCCCAGAATCGAACTGGGATCTACTCTTTAGGAGAGAGTTGTTCTATCCATTGAACTAACAGAGCAGCCTTTTTTTCTCAATTTGGATGCAAAGGTACGATTAAGTTATGAATAATGCAAGAAAAAAAAGCAAAAAAATTCTATTTTACATCTTTCCTTCATCTTTTTTTACTACTTTTGTAACCATGAAACGCATTGGTTTACTCTCGGACACACATTCCTATTGGGATGAACGTTATCCTCACTATTTCTCAGAATGTGATGAAATATGGCATGTAGGAGACTTTGGCAGCATAGAAATTGCCGATAAACTCAGGGAAATTAAACATGGAGAGAACAACATCATCCTTCGTGGAGTGCATGGAAACATTGACGGAGACGTCGTGAGGCGTGAGTTTCCTGAGGTCTTGCGCTTTAAATGCGAGGAGGTTGAAGTGCTGATGAAGCACATCGGAGGGTATCCTGGGCGCTATGACCGCTCAATCTACTGGCAACTGACGCACAAGCCACCACAGCTGTTCATCTCTGGCCATTCACACATCCTGAAAGTAATGTATGACAGACTTTATGGATTCCTTCATATCAATCCTGGAGCAGCAGGCCTGTATGGTCAGCAGCCTGTCAGAACTCTCGTACGCTTCACCATAGACGGAAAAGACATCAAAGATTTGGAAATAATTGAGTTAAAGGGGAGTTAAAAAGGGAGTAAAAGAGGGAGTAAAAGAGGAAGTTAAAGAGGGAGTAAAAGAGGGAGTAAAAGAGGGAGTAAAAGAGAAAGTTAAAGAAATAGAAACAAAAATAAGGAAATTATGAAAAGGATTTTTATTTTTCTTATGTCGGGAGTAATGTTTGCTTCTTGCAGCAGCATTGGTAGCGGAGCGGCTGGAGGAGCAATGTTTGGTGGCATGATAGGAAGCGCTATCGGCGGTATAGCAGGCGGTTATCATGGTAGTAATCTGGGAACCCTGATAGGAATGGCTGGAGGTGCTGCAGGTGGCGCAGCAATAGGTGCTGCCGTTGAAAAAAGAGAACAACGCCTATATGATAATCAAGAAATGCAGTATGACGGCACACCATATGATAATAGACAATATGGCAATATCAAGGAAGACGAATACCACTATATCATACAGACATCAGATTCTGCCCAACAGGATTATAACAAACAGCCGATGCAGCAGAATATAGACATTAAACAACTGCAGGCAGCAGAAAAAATGCTGGAAAATACTGTAACAGAACCGATAGTGATAGAAAATGTCGAATTCATCGGTAAAGACGGTAATGCAGGCATTCACATCGGCAAGGGTGACCTCGTAAAGATAGCTTTCGATTTCCGCAATACACAAAAGAAGACATTTATGAACGTTATGCCTATGGTTGAAGAAACAACAAAAAATAAATATTTGCTTATTTCTCCTACCATTACAATAGAGAGCATCGGTCCAACGAAAGCCCTACGCTATACGGCTTTCATCAGCGCCCAGAAGAACCTGAAAGGAGAAAATGCACACTTTGTTCTATACATCAACTCTGAAGGAGTAACGATGAGCAATAAGGTAGAGTTTGATGTTCCACTAAACTAAAAACACTACGATTTTATCGTATTAACAATAAATGCCACCCTTGAAAAAGAGTGGCATTTATTGTTATTTACAGCTTCTCACCATACATCAGGTCACCAGCATCTCCCAAGCCTGGAACGATGTATTTTCTATCGTTGAGGATTGGGTCAATAGCTGCTGTGTAAAGCACTATATTCGTATTTGGGAATTTCTCATTCAGTCGGGCTACGCCTTCCTCTGTTGCTATTACTGACGCAAGAATTATCTTCTTAGGCACACCCTTTGTGACAAAGGCCTTATGTGCCAAGATAAGACTCTCACCAGTTGCCAACATTGGGTCAACAAGGATGAAGGTCTTCTTATATAGGTCTGGAGTAGCAATATACTCGATATGAACATCAATATTGTTGCATTCTCTATCCGTATAATAGCGATATGCAGAAAGGAAAGCATTGCCAGCCTGGTCAAAGATATCGAGGAAACCCTGATGGAAAGGCAAGCCAGCACGAAAGACAGTACCTATGACAATATTGTCGATAGGCAGATTCATCTTTGCTGTGGCCAAAGGGGTAACAATGTCTGTCTCCTTATATTTGAGGGTTTTGCTTATCTCGTATGCCATCAGGTTACCTATGCGTCTGATATTGTTACGAAAACGCATACGGTCTTTCTGAGTATTTACATCACGCAGTTCTGCTACAAACTGATTTATAATAGAGTTATTTGCTCCAAGATTTATAACTTTCATTATTCTTTTTCCTTTCCTTTAAACGATTTTACTTTCATACCAAGTTTGTCAGGCATTATTGCATTGAGGAAGATACCCACAAGTGCAGCAATGGCAAGCCCTGAAAGATGAACAGGACCTATTGCTATATCATCATTGGCACCATATTTCACACCAATAGCAAGTACCAATATCAAGGCTGCTACAAACACATTACGAGAACTCTTCAGGTCAACCTTTTCCTCAACAAGATTTCGTACACCTACTGCTGATATCATACCATAAAGTATAAGGCTGACACCACCTATTGTAGCTGCTGGCATCAACTGTATGAGACTGGCAAACTTAGGACAGAAAGCCAGCATAATGGCAATACATGCTGCAATTCTTATCACCTTTGGGTCGAAGACCTTTGTAAGGTTCAATACTCCGGTATTTTCGCCATAAGTAGTATTTGCCGGTGCTCCGAATATAGAAGCTACTGCTGTTGCCACACCATCTCCGGTAAGAGTGCGATGTAAACCTGGATTTGACAAGAAGTCTTTTCCGACTGTTGAACCAATGGCACACATATCTCCGATGTGCTCCATGATAGTAGCAAATGCTATCGGCATAACAGCAAGAATGGTTGACAGCATCAATGTGGTATTTCCATCTTCAAAAGCAGCAAAAACCGTTCTATCCATCACAATAGGAAATCCTATCCATGCTGCTTCACCAAGAGGTTTGAAATCAACCTCTCCCAAGCATGCTGCCAATACATAAGATACGATTACACCGAGAAGAACAGGTATTATCTTTATTATTCCCTTACCCCATATAGAAGAAACTATAACGGTTATAATTGCTATGATTGCCAGAAGCCAGTTGGTTTGACAGTTGGCAATAGCAGAACCTGAAAGTACCAATCCAATAGCTATTACAATAGGTCCTGTCACTACAGGAGGGAAATAATGAAGTATCTTCTGCACTCCGAAAGACTTTATGAGTGCTGCCATTACAAAATACATAAATCCGGCACATGCAACACCTATGCAAGCATAATCAAGGGCGAGAGTCTCTGAAAGTCCTTGAGCCATTCCCATCTCTTTTACAGAAGCATAACCACCAAGGAAAGCAAATGAAGAGCCAAGAAAAGCTGGAACATTCCACTTTGAAATAAAATGAAACATCAATGTTCCTATACCAGCAAAAAGAAGTGTTACAGAAACGTCCAAACCAGTAAGAAGTGGTACAAGGACTGTTGCGCCAAACATTGCAAACAAATGCTGAACACCAAGTATCATCATACGAGTAGTACCTAACTGGCGAGCATCATAAATAGCATTATTAGGTTCCATTATTAAAAATATTTACTGTATATTTTGGCTGCAAAGGTAATATTTAACACACAATTCACCAAACAAAAACGGATTTTTTTTATTTCTTCTCTTTATTTTCAAGTAAACAGTGAGATATTATTGGGTAATGATCTGATAATTTTATCTCATCATCAACCCAACATTTTATAGGATTTATATCTGGAGTACATAATATATAGTCTATGCGGACTCTCATGGCATTATGGCAATAAGAGAAACCAAATCCCCTACCCCTTTCCTGATAGCAATCTTTCAATCCATCGGAAATAATATGATGAGTATATGATAGAGGAATATCGTTGAAATCGCCACAAATTATTGCTGATGTACTTGAATTATCTTTTATAAATTCGGATACTTTCTCAGCTTGAGGAGCCCTCTTTTGTGCTGATGCCGATAGTTTTTTCAGATAAAATTTGGAACCTGATTTCATACTATCTTTCTCTACGTCTCCATTGGCTACACCATGAACAAGGCGAGAGAACCCTTCTTTTTCGCTTATAGAAAGTGATTGGGTTTCAAGGTGACAGTTTACAACAAGCAACTTTTTTCCATTAACATCAACCCATATCGCTCCTGCAGCATTTGACTTGCTTGGAATATTCAGATTTTGCTCCTTATCTATAGGATATTTTGAAAGAAATGATAATATTACTCCATGTTTATCATCATCAGCATTTCTAATGGAAGTATGATATTTCATCTCAGGCATATAATCCTTTATTATTTCCATTGTCTTATTATCCAATGGACTTTCCTGAAGGCAAATAATATCAGGTTTTTGGCTCGCAATATACTCTATTACATTCTCCTTACTATTTTCATCTGAATTATCATATTTACCCCAATCATATGTATTGTACGATAAAATAGTCAATTTCGTTTGTGAAGAGTTTTCTAAAGCCTCATCAACTGACGATGAAGATGTAAAAAACGGACAATACAGGCTAAGAGGTTGATATGCAGCAATAAAACCTATCACTGGTATAAGCAGATATCTCCAATTCACAAATACCCATAAGGCAAGGAAGAAACCATTTGCAAACAGGAATACTGGAAAGAAATATCCCATCAACGACAAATATGGCCAATTTATCGGAGAGAGAACATAAGAATATCCTGTGACGAGCAATCCCACCACAGAAATAACATTTATTATTATAAGTATCGTAACAGTTAGTTTAGCGAATTTCATACCCATCCCAACCATTGAAGGTATCACTGGTCTTACGCCAAAACTTTATCAGAAAATATCCAAATAGCATACCTCCAAGATGCGCTACATGTGCAACACCATCTCCACGTGAAGATAGTGCAGAACCCAATTCTATTGCTGCATAAGCTATTACGAACCACTTGGCCTTGATAGGTACTGGTAATGGGAATATAAAAATACTCTCTTCCGGATAAGACATTCCAAAAGCAAGCAATATACCATATACACAGCCTGAAGCACCAACAGTAGTAAATGCATTAAGAGCCATCTTGTCTGCATAACTCAAATGGAACATCTGCTCTATTGTCACTTCTGATGGCAACATTGCATATATCTGTACGAATTGAGATATCTCCTGACAGATAGCAGCTCCCAATCCACATATTATATAATATATAAGGAATCTTTTCTCGCCAAAAGTACGTTCTACAGTACCACCAAACATCCAAAGTGCAAACATATTAAAGAACAGATGCGTGAAATTCGCATGCATAAACATATATGTAAGCAACTGATGTATGTGAAAGTCTTCAGCTAAAAAGAAGTGAAGGCCGAATACATTATCAAAATTTATCCTACCTGCAAGCACCATTTTTGCCATATAGCAAATGATGTTTATGATAAGCAGATTCTTAGTTATATTGGGAATTTGTCTCATATTGCTTGCAAAAGTACTAATTTTTGCTTGAAAGACGGGATTTTCTGCATAAAAAATACCTCAAAATCAAAATTTTTTGCTTTTTTTGAGAAAATATCATCATTTTTTTTCGATTTTTCTTGCAACTTTAAAATTTAAATCATAACTTTGCAAACAGAAGTTTTTCTTTTTTTTTATTTTTACTAATTTAAATAATTCACAGTATTATGAACAAGACAGAACTTGTAAAGAAGATTGCAGAAAAGGCTGGTCTTTCTCAGGCAGCTAGTAAGGAAGCACTTGACGCAGCACTTGACGCTATTCAGGGTGCTCTCAAGAAAGGTGATTCAGTTCAGCTCATCGGTTTTGGAACATTCAGCGTTCAGAAGCGTGCTGCTAGAACAGGTAAGAACCCTATGACAGGTGCAGCTATTAAGATTCCAGCAAAGAAGGTTGCTAAGTGGAAGGCAAGCTCTTCACTGCTTTAATCTTTAATAAGAAGCAGATATAGACCACGGCTTCCAGCCGTGGTTTTTTATTTGTGGAAAACAATGTGGATAACTTTTTAATAAATTATGGAAAAAGCATAACTTATCCAACATAATTTTATAATATAGAGATATCCACATACTTATAAACATCATATACTGTAAATTATACAAGAGTTTTCAAAAACAATAAATACTGAATATCATTCATTTACGATACTTATAAACAAATTAACACACTATTATTACTCTTCTTATAGATTTTAATCTAACATTAAATAATATAATAAAATAATAAAGACGTGGAAAAATTTACATCTTCAGCAAATAAGATTTTCAATCAGGCTATTAATGATTATCACATTCATGATAATATAGATACTGCTATATCAAATCCTTATGATGAAAACTCTATTGAGGGTATATTATATCATAAATGCTGGATAGATACAGTGCAATGGCATTTTGAAGATATTATCCGTGATCCAGACATAGACCCTTCTGAGGCGCTTGTTTTAAAGCGTAGAATAGATAAGTCTAATCAGGATCGTACTGATATGGTAGAAGATATAGATACCTATTTTAGGACAAAATATAAAGATGTGAAGATACTACCAGATGCTACAATCAATACAGAATCTCCTGCATGGGCTATAGACAGGCTTTCTATCCTTGCCTTGAAGATTTACCACATGGAGGAGCAAACAAAGCGATCTGACACATCAGAAGAGCATTTGGCAACATGTAGAGGTAAGCTCGCTATTTTGTTAGAACAGCAGAAGGACCTCTCTTTAGCAATAGATCAGTTATTGGAAGATATAGAGGCAGGACGTAAATATATGAAAGTATATCGTCAGATGAAAATGTATAACGACCCTTCCACTAATCCTGTATTATACGGGAAATAATCTCTTCTGGTTCGATATCCATACAAGCCATGTCTCCCCTAAGGCATGGCTTGTTTCCATATATAGAGCAAGGTCTGCATGGAAGATCCTTTTGGATACAGTCTTCCATTTTCTGTCCCCATCCTAAGAAACCAGCATAAGGATGTGTTGCTCCCCATATACTGACAACTCTTAGTCCAACGATGCTGGCAAGATGCATGTTTCCAGAATCCATAGAAATCATTACATCAAGCTTTTTCATTTTTTCCAAGTCAGAACGGATTCCTTCCCCGGTTGCTATAGTCAAGTCATATTTATCAGCCCATTTCTGCATTAAATCAAGTTCTTCTCCTTTTCCACAAAAGAGTGAAATATGACAGTCCGGCTGCTTTTCCTTAAGCAACTGAACTACTCTTTCCATCCTCTCAAGAGGATATATCTTTCCTTTGTGAGCAGCAAAAGGGGCTATACCGATGTTCATATCTTTAATGCTTCAAAATAGTTATCAAAAGCCGTAGGAAGCTGTTTCAGTACCTTCTTTGGGGGTTGAGCTGTTATAAGTTTACGTAAATTACGATGTTTATCTATTTTACGTACTTTATATCCATGTATTTTAAAAAGAAACCTTAATACCTTTGTCCTAAGAACATCATGTTCATCAATGATGTAATCGAAGTTAAGTTTCTTGAGTTCTTTAAACAATCTGTATATTCCAGATAATCCCTTGTAATCATTCTTCATATCTGCTCCAATGAAAGATACATTCTCTCCTATCCCATCGAACAAGGGTTCGTATATGGGTTTAGAGAGAATGATGTATTCATTGTTTCTATTGTCTGCAGCCACCTGTCTGAGCACAGGTACCAGCATGGCAACATCTCCAAGAGCAGAAAAACGTATTACAAGGATGCGCATTATTACTTTATAACAATATTTATGATTCTACCTGGTACAACGATTGTCTTTATAATCTGCTTTCCTTCTACGTATTTCTTTGTTCTTTCATCAGCAAGAGCTATTTTTTCAACTTCCTCACGAGAAGCCTCTGCTGGTATCTGCATAGTAAAGCGTGTCTTACCACAGAACTGAACAGGCATTGTTATCTCAGAATCCTTTATCTTTGATTCATCGAAAGCGGGCCATTTAGCATCACAAACAGATGTTTTGTTTCCAAGAGCATGATACAACTCTTCTGCAATAAATGGTGCAAATGGTGCAATAAGTATTACCAACTGTTCCAAAACAGCCTTTGAACGGCATTTCTGCAGTTCTCCAGTTGCTATCATGAATGCTGATATACTTGTGTTGTATGAGAATTGTTCAATATCTCCTGTTACTTTCTTAATAAGCTTATGCAGAGACTTTTCTTCTTCTTGTGTAGGAGTAATATCTTCTGGCAGCCAATTACCTTCTCTGTCATAAAACAGTCCCCATAATTTCTTGAGGAATCTATGACAGCCGTCAATACCATTAGTATCCCAAGGCTTTGACTGTTCTACAGGACCAAGGAACATTTCGTAGAGACGAAGTGTATCAGCACCATATTTCTCTACTATCATGTCAGGATTGACAACGTTAAACATGGATTTGGACATCTTTTCTACTGCCCATCCACATTTATATTCATTGTTATCGTTCAGGATAAACTTCGCATCATTATATTCTGGTCTCCAAGCCTTGAATGCTTCAACATCGAGAATATCAGCACTTACTATGTTAACATCTACATGTATTGGTGTAACGTCATATTCGTCTTTTTTCTCGATGGAAACGAAGGTATTTGTGTCTTTTATTCTGTAAACGAAGTTAGAACGACCCTGAATCATTCCCTGATTTATAAGTTTTTGGAATGGCTCTTCTTTGCAAGAAACACCCAGGTCATAAAGGAATTTATTCCAGAAGCGTGAGTAAATGAGATGTCCTGTAGCATGTTCAGAACCACCTACATACAAATCAACATTTTGCCAATACTTATCTATTGCAGGATCTACCAAAGCATTTTCATTCTTTGGGTCCATATAACGCAGATAATATGCGGAAGAACCGGCAAATCCTGGCATTGTATATAGTTCTATTGGGAAGACAGTTTTATTGTCTATCTTAGAATTTTCAACAATACACTTGTTTGTTTCATCCCAAGCCCACTTGGTAGCATTTCCGAGTGGTGGCTCGCCTGTTTCTGTTGGCAAGAACTTCTCTATCTCAGGAAGTTCTATTGGCAGACATTCTTCAGGAATCATGCATGGTTCGCCATTCTTGTAATATACTGGGAATGGTTCACCCCAATATCTCTGGCGTGAGAAGATAGCATCACGAAGACGATAATTTACCTTCACCCTACCAATATTATGCTTTTCAACGAATGTCTTTGTTGCTGCAATAGCCTCTTTGATGGTTTTTCCATTAAGATTGAGTGATTCACCATCATAGGCAACAGAAGTCTTTCCTGCTGCAGGAGAATTTACTACAATACCCTCTTTCGCATCATAGCTTTCTTCGCTTACGTCAGCACCCTCGATAAGTGGAATGATAGGCAGATTGAAATGTTTTGCAAAAGCATAGTCACGAGAATCGTGAGCTGGTACAGCCATAATAGCTCCTGTACCATATCCTGCAAGTACATATTCACTAATCCAGATAGGATTCTTCTCTCCTGTAAATGGATTTATAGCATAAGAACCAGAGAATACACCTGTTACCTTATGGTCTATCATTCTCTCACGTTCTGTACGACCCTTTACATATGCTACATATTTGTCAACTTCAGCCTTCTGATCGGCTGTAGTGAGTTTTTCTACCAATTCTGATTCTGGTGCCAATACCATGAATGTAACACCAAACATAGTATCTGCACGAGTTGTGAAAATAGTAAAACTCTCGTTGGAATCGGCAACTTTGAACTCTACTTCTGTTCCTTCAGAGCGTCCAATCCAGTTTTTTTGAGTCTCTTTTATTGATTCGCTCCAGTCAATAGTTTCAAGGCCGTCAAGCAGTCTCTGAGCATAAGCGCTGACACGAAGACACCACTGACGCATCTTCTTCTGCTCTACAGGGAAGCCACCACGAACAGATACTCCATCTACTACCTCATCATTAGCAAGTACAGTACCAAGACCAGCACACCAGTTTACCATTGTCTCACCCATAAAGGCAATACGATAGTTCATGAGGAGTTCTGATTGCTCTTTAGCATCGCTTGGCCACTTACCTTCTTTCTTGAACTTTTCGATAAGTTTTTCTATTGGCTGTGCTTTCTTCAGGTCCTCATCATAGTAGCTGTTATACATTTTCTGGAAAGCCCATTGTGTCCACTTATAGTAAATTGGGTCACAAGTGCGAACCTCACGGCTCCAGTCAAATGAGAAACCTATTTTGTCCAGCTGTTCCCTATATCTGTCTATATTCTGGAATGTAGTCTTCTCTGGATGCTGTCCTGTCTGGATGGCATATTGCTCAGCAGGAAGTCCATAGGCATCATATCCCATAGGGTTAAGTACATTAAAGCCCTGCAGACGCTTAAAGCGTGCATATATATCGCTGGCAATATAGCCAAGTGGGTGTCCTACATGAAGGCCTGCTCCTGATGGATAAGGGAACATGTTAAGAACATAATACTTTGGCTTTGACGAATCTTCTGTTACCTTGTACGTCTGATTTTCTTTCCAATAAGAGAACCATCTCTTTTCAATATCTCTAAAGTTATACTCCATTTTTGTATATGTTTTTTTTGTTTTATCCGTTGATTATTTTCTTTATCTGCGACAGTTTATTTAAAGCCTCCAAAGGAGTGAGGTTATTGATGTCAATGCCGATGATTTCGTCTCTTATCTGCTCTAAAACAGGGTCATCAAGCTGGAAGAATGACAGCTGACCACCATTGGCACCCTTTTGTCCTACCTCATCAAGGGTTTCCAGTTTCTTGCTGGAAGCACTGCCAACACTGTTACCTTCTTTTTCCAAAGCCTTCAGTATTTCATTGGCACGTTTTACGATGCTTGGTGGCATACCAGCTATTTGGGCCACATGAATACCAAAGGAATGCTCAGAACCACCTTCTACGAGTTTTCTTAGGAAGATAACTTTTCCATTAATCTCCTTGACAGAAACGTTATAGTTCTTTATGCGCGAGTAATTTTTCGCCATTTCATTGAGCTCATGATAGTGTGTGGCAAACAATGTTCGTGCATTTACATTCTTGTGTTCATGAAGATATTCCACTATGCTCCATGCTATCGATATACCATCATAGGTACTTGTTCCTCTTCCCAATTCATCGAACAGCACAAGGCTCTTGTCTGTAACATTATTGAGGATATTGGCAGCTTCAGTCATTTCTACCATAAAGGTTGATTCGCCTGTTGAGAGGCTGTCTGAAGCTCCTACTCTGGTGAATATCTTATCTACCATACCGATATGTGCTGAATCAGCTGGGACATAACAGCCTATCTGTGCCATCAGTACAATGAGGGCTGTCTGCCTTAACAATGCCGATTTACCAGCCATATTAGGACCTGTAATAATGATTATCTGCGAAACAGGTTTGTCAGGAACTCTTTGAGGGTACAGGGAAATGTCATTAGGAACATATTTTTCCCCGATTGGCATATTTGCCTCTATAACAGGATGTCTTCCCTGCTTTATTTCCAGAACGGTGGAATCGTCGATAACAGGGCGTACATAGCGGTGTTCAAGAGATGTCTTGGTAAATGACAGCAGACAGTCTAATTCTGCGACAAAATGGGCATTTTGCTGCAGTTGGGTGATATTTCGCTGTACTGTCTGTATCAGTTCAAAGAACAGTCTTGTCTCAAGGGCAAGAATTTTTTCTTCTGCACCAAGGATTTTTTCCTCGTAGGCCTTCAGTTCGTCAGTAATATAACGTTCTGCATTTGCCAATGTCTGCTTGCGTATCCATTCCTGTGGCACACTATCCTTAAAAGTATTGCGAACCTCCAGGTAATAGCCAAAGACATTGTTATAGCCTATCTTCAGGGATGTTATTCCTGTCCGTTCTATCTCCCTTTGCTGCATCTGCAGGAGATAGTCCTTGCCGCTGTAAGCTATGTTCCTCAGTTCGTCAAGCTCACTGTTGACACCTTTTCTGATGACAGAGCCCTTTCCTACCTGTATAGGTGGTTCTGGTTCTACTGTCTTTACTATGATGTCTTTCAGTTCGTCAAGGGTATCTATCTTCTCGCTGACATTTTTCAGCACCTCAGTATTGCTTTGGGCACATATCACCTTTATGGGCTTCAGGGCTGTCAGGGCATTGCTTATCTGGATTATTTCACGAGGATTAGCCCTGCCTGTAGCAACCTTTGAGACAATGCGTTCCATATCTCCTATTCGATGCAGCTCTTCATCAATGGCATCACGGGAATCTGGCTGACTGAAGAAGTAATCTACAGCATCAAGACGGTCATTTATAGCCTTTTCATCGCGAAGTGGGAATACCAGCCACCTTCTGAGCATTCTGGCTCCCATAGGTGAAACGGTATAGTCGATGATATCTGTAAGGCATACTCCACCTTCATGAAGAGGATTGAGAAGTTCCAGGTTCCTGATGGTGAAGTTATCCAGTCGCACAAATTTGTCAGCATCAATGCGCTGTATCTTTGTGATATGGTCAATATGTGTATGCTGGGTGTATTCGAGGTAATACAGTATTGCTCCTGCTGCGATTAAACCGTCCTTTAGGTCATCTACACCAAAACCCTTCATGTTCTTTACATGGAAGTGCTTGGTAAGTTTTTGCATGGCTGTCTGCTCTGTAAACACCCAGTCATCGAGGTTGAAGATGGAATAGTTGGAGTTGAAATTCAGTTTACCTCTTTCGACAAGAATCTCCTTTGGGGCAAAGTTTGCCAGCATCTTGTCGATATACTCCCTGTTTCCCTGGTCGCAGAGGAATTCTCCCGTAGAGATGTCAAGCAAAGCAATGCCAAGAGCCACTTTTCCGTGATGAATGGCGCAGAGGAAGTTGTTTTCCTTGTAGTTCAGGACATTATCCTGCAGAGCAACACCAGGGGTAACCAGTTCTGTAATGCCGCGCTTTACAAGTTTCTTTGTCAGCTTTGGATCTTCCAGTTGGTCGCAGATAGCCACTCTCCTACCCGCTCTTATCAGCTTTGGAAGGTATGTATCCAGCGCATGATGTGGAAAACCAGCCATTTCATCGCCCTGTGAAGCACCATTATTGCGCCTTGTAAGGGTGATGCCCAGTATCTGGGAAGCCTCTATAGCATCCTCGCAATATGTCTCATAGAAGTCACCACAACGAAATAGCAACAGAGCCTCAGGGTGCTTAGCCTTGAGGTCAAAAAATTGCTGCATCATTGGTGTCAACTCCTTCTTTGCCATTTGCGTATAATTCAAATTATGCGCGCAAAGGTACGAAAAATTTGGTTAAGTGAGAAGAAAAGGAATAAATTTCTTTTCTCGAACGTGAAAATTTTATCCAATAAGTGAGCAAAATACCAAGCAAAAGTGAAAAAATCTCATTATTTTTACCAATCATAGTCTTCTATGTAGCTGTCGAAGTGGACTTCTTCTTGCCATCCTTCCTCGCGGAAGAGATTGCGAATCTCCTCTTGAATGGCTGGAGACATAAGGCGTTCGCCGTTGCGATATTCGTAATAATAGGTGCGACAATGTTTTGAAATGAGGCCATAGCGCACAGCTGGCTCCAAGCCACGAGGCATTTTATCGTTGAAAATATGCATCATGCCTTTCGCAAACTGTACCTTTTCTCTATTCCGGAAAAGTGAACAATGCTCTGTGCCCACATCCTGATAATGCGGATTAACACAATTATAATGACTTCGTGTGTTTGGCATCTGCTCACCAACTTTCCAACGCAAACATTGCTCCCTCAAAGGACATTGTTCTGCAAAACAAACGGTATAACCGCTAATAGCTTTCTTTTTAAATATCTCTTGTTCTGTCATCATTTTTAACTTTAAACTTTAAACTATAAACTATCAACTTCCACCTCCCCCTCTCCCTCACTACGAGCCCAGTATTTATGGGCCTTTCAGCCACATTGAGGGAGAGGGGGAGGGGAAAATGAAAGTCAACTAATTTTAGGGTTTAGACATACTGACAGTCAACTTAAATCAGGAAACGTTAGAGTGAAAATTAATGACTTAACATTTGCACGATTTTGAAAAAAAGTACGATTTTTTTTGGAATGTGGGAATAAATTTGTAACTTTGCGCTCAGTTGCTGGCGATACACTTCAGCGGAGGTGCTGGCACGATTTTATTGAAGACTCAAGCGTTAGCTATTATTTACGATGTTCCAAAACTTGCAGGTAGATAGAACATACAAAGTAATAATGGTGACGCCCGCTGATATAGTGGGCGCTTTCCTGTTTCTTTGTATGGGTTTCCTGCAAGTACCTGGGACATCAAACAGGATTCGTCCACGTTTTGTGTCAATACATGTATTGTAGGAACATTTTGTTTAATAGCTTGGCGCATTACTACTATTAACTAAACAACCAAACAATGAACAAAAAAAGATTACATTATCTCGAGCAAACTTTAATCACATTACAAAGTGCCTACAATGATTTGACAGTCATTCGTGATGAGGAAGAACATGATTTTGAAAACATACCTGATAACAAATCAAATTCAGAACTTGCAGAACAGACTGTAAAAAATGCTGAAGATATTGACGCTGCAGTTTATGACCTTGGTATAGTGATTGATATTCTAAAGAATATAATGAGCACCAAGACCGATGATAGTATTTAGAAAACTACGAATTTTTGATAAGTGAGCCTCTCAAAATAAAAAATGGTTACATATATTCCCTTGTTTTGGGTGTATATGTAACCACTTGGTTTAATGTATTATTTGATAGGAAGCAGGGGCTAATTTTCCTATTGCAGCTTCTTCCACCCTTTGTAGGTGAAGTAGGCTCCCATGAGGATGAAGGGTACTGAGAGTATCTGTCCCATATCGAAGAGCATACCTTGTTCGAAGCTTTCCTGTACCTCTTTGGTGTATTCTATGAAGAAGCGGAAGGTGAAAATCAGGAAGATGTCTAATCCAAAGAAGAAGGATGTGCCAATCAGATTGGGCTTCTTCTTGTAGAAATACCACAGTACAAAGAAGAAACAGGCGTATGCTATTGCTTCATACAGCTGTCCTGGATGGCGTGGAAGCATATCTATTCTCTCAAAGATAAAAGCCCAAGGAAGGTCTGTTGGCTTGCCTATTATCTCGCTGTTCATGAGGTTGCCAAGGCGGATGAAACATGCTGTTACAGGAACAGCAATAGAGATGGTATCGAGTACTGTCCACATTCCTACCTTCAGGTTTTTGCTATAGAGCAGAAGGGCGAGTATGATGCCTATAGTGCCTCCATGACTGGCAAGACCCTCATAGCCTGTAAAGTGCCAATTACCATATATATCCAGACGAATGGGTAGCAGCATCTCGATGAAATGTGTCCAACTGGTCAGGAAATATCCTGGTTCATAGAAGATGCAATGTCCCAGACGGGCTCCTACAAGGATGCCTATAAAGCAATACAGAAAGAGTGGCTCGAACTTCTCATATGGCAGTTTCTGCTGTCTGTACAGGTATTTTACTATCAGATAAGCTAACAGAAGTCCTATCAGCCAGCATGTTGAATACCAACGTATTGCAAGAGGACCAAGGTTAAATATTATTGTATCTGGATTCCAATTTATATATAATGCATAATTCATAATTCACAATGCATAATTAAACATTGAAGCGGAAGTGCATGATGTCACCATCTTGGACAACATAGTCCTTGCCTTCTATGCCCAGTTTTCCTGCCTCTTTGATGGCTGCTTCGGACTTATACTGCATATAGTCATCATACTTGATAACTTCGGCACGAATAAAGCCTTTTTCGAAGTCTGTATGTATGACACCAGCACATTGCGGAGCCTTCCACCCCTTTTTGAAGGTCCAGGCCTTTACCTCCATCTCACCTGCTGTGATGAATGTCTGGAGGTTGAGAAGCGCATAAGCCTTCTTGATGAGGCGGTTTACACCACTCTCTTCAAGACCTAACTCCTCAAGGAAGAGCTGCTTGTCTTCATAGTTGTCAAAGCCAGCGATGTCTTCTTCTGTCTTTGCAGCAATAATCATACACTCAGCACCCTCTTCAGCGGCCAGCTGTTCTACTTGCTTTGTCCATTCATTACCTTCCTTTGCTGCTGACTCATCAACATTACAAACATAAAGAACAGGTTTGCTGGTAAGCAGGAAGAGATTTTTTGCTGCCAGCTGTTCCTCCTTAGAGTCAAATTCCACCGTTCTGGCGTTTTTTCCCTGCTCCAGGCATTGTTTATATGCCTCCAGCACATTAAGCTCCACCTTGGCGTCTTTATTGCCTGCAGAAGCCACTTTCTGTGTTTTAGCATAACGGCTCTCTATCGTCTCAAGGTCTTTCAGCTGTAATTCTGTATCGATGATTTCCTTATCACGAATAGGATTGACAGTACCATCCACATGAGTGATATTCTCATCTTCAAAACATCTGAGGACATGAATGATAGCATCTGTCTCACGAATGTTTCCCAAGAATTTGTTTCCCAGACCTTCGCCCTTGCTGGCACCTTTTACCAAACCAGCTATATCTACTATTTCACAGGTAGCAGGTACTATGCGTCCTGGATGAACAATCTCAGCAAGTTTCGTAAGACGGTCATCAGGAACGGTTATAACACCTACATTAGGTTCTATTGTACAGAAAGGGAAATTGGCTGCCTGAGCCTTTGCAGATGATAAACAATTAAAGAGAGTTGACTTACCAACGTTTGGTAGTCCTACTATTCCACATTTTAATGCCATAATTTTTCTTTATATTCTTTTTATTTTTTATTCAATTCTTATGAGTGTTGAGCCATAATTGCCTACTTGCACAGCAAAAATACCACCTCGTCCTATGCTTGGAATGGTGTAATTTGTTGTATTGGAAGGTATAGTGTATTCTCCTACACATTGTCCGTTTGTATTATATATTCGCACTTTTACAGGATTGTCAGAATCAGGTAATGATATGCTGACATCACCATTTGAGAGAGGACGAACCTTAGCTTCTATGATATGTTGTGTAGAGAGTCCTTCTACACTTGTTAGATTCAGTATGTAGAGCAGTCCTTTGTAGGCATCTATCTCTCCATATCCATATTCATTATTAGGATAGCTGAGTGAAGGGTCATTATGCTTTGCTGTATTGGCTATGACATCTATCACCTCAGCGGTAGTGAGGTCTGGCTTTGCCTGCAGCCAGAGAGCAACTATACCAGCAACAGCAGGAGTTGACATAGAGGTGCCATCGCATGTCCTCCAATAGTAATCATGATTGTTATAGGATGATTTGGCTACAAGATTTTCCTGGCTGGTGGGGTGTAATTCCTGATATGTCCTGTTGTGGGCAGAAATGATATTCACACCAGGTGCTACTACATCAGGCTTTATATTGCCGCTGAGGGCAGGGCCACATCCAGAGAAGGATGCACGTTTGCCACCTGTGCCATAGATGCTGGTATGTTGTTTTCCGTTGATGTCTGTATATTTTTCTCTCCATGTAGTAGCACCAACGCCAATGATGCCATCCATTTCGCCTGGGAAGAATGTGTTTCCACCTAATTCAGCACCTTCTATCTTACCATTTTGTATGTGTATCCTTGCTTCAGCATCAGCTCCAGAGATGGTGATAGAATAGTCAAGGTCGGAGAATTTCTTCTTGCCTTCATAAAAGCTGATGTCATATCCTATCTTGTCGCTGTGATATTCATCCTCATAGCAGAATGCGTCGATACAAAGACTGTCAAGAGAGGCTATAGTGTCTGAAGTAGTTGTTTCATATTCAGGAGTGAAGGTATAGGAACCCTCTGCCTCTGGCTTGCTCTTGTCTGTTATTTTAAAGGTAAGGGGTTTGTCACTGCTGATACAAAGGAAGTAAGGATCTGATGTAGTTCTTGTCATCAGTCCTCCTACAGATTCCTGGTCAGCTGTCTTATACATTATATATCCTCTATTCCCTTCATTTCCTACAGAGGCAACAAGTATCTTTCCTGGGCCGAGCATGGAGCTAAGATATTCATAGTATAAGGTGTTCTCTCCTGTGATATCACCATATTCTCCTGCACTATAATTGATAACGCATGGTTTGCCAATAGAATCAGCATAATTAAAAATGTTCTGGAATCCAAGTAATTCAAATGCTGACGAATTGTAAAGGTCTCTTTTTTCTTCAGGAATAAGTTCGATATTGTTATCAAAGATACAGTTTACAAAATACAAATCAGCTTCTGGTGCCATACCACCAAATTGAGTGTCATATCCGCTACCTGCTGCAGTTCCTGCCGTATGTGTTCCATGATAATGCAGATAGCTGTCAATGCTATGGTCCTTTGAAGGGATGTCTTCAGGTTTAAGCAATTTGCCTATAGGGAAATTTGAAGAAGGGTTATAGGTCTGAGATTCTATTCCGTCAAGCATATCCCACACACGTTGGATGCGTAAGCTATTATCTTTCTTAGAAAGGAAAGTAGGATGGTTGTAGTCAAAGGACATATCAGCTATTCCTACAAGAATCCCTGTTCCATCAAAGGCAGAAGGTAGCTCTCCCCCACCCTTGTGAATGATGTTGGTATTTGTAACAGACCTTATGCTATCATTGGTCAGCGATGTGTTGCTTGGCTCAGATTCTATCCTGATAACTCTGCTGTCATCAGAGAGCTCTATTGCTTTTGAAAGAGGCATTCGAACGATGTGAATATCTCTATGATGGGAAAGACAATAGTCTTCAACAACATCACCAGTACACTTGATGAGAGCAAAGATATTCTTCTCAGCATGGGTGTTTGCTGAGTTCCTGACAGCACTCTTCGAATGATTAACCGCTGCTACCTCCTTGACTTTCTTTCGAAGGTTGCGTGACATCTTGCTGTAATCTTGCGCAGATGACAGCAGAGGAAGAAATAGAATATAAAGATATAATAGTTTTCTCATAATACAAAGTTAATGTGCCTCTAACCAGTTTTTACCCCATCCGCCTTCAGCAAGAAGTGGTACTGCAAGATGGCAGGCATTCTCCATCTCTTCCTTCACGATAGCCCCTACCCTACCCTTCTCTTCTGTTGGAACAGAAAAAATGAGTTCATCATGAACCTGCAGGAGCATTTTGGTTTTCAGATTCTCTCTCTTCAAACGCTGATAGACATGAACCATTGCCAGTTTCATGATGTCAGCAGCAGAACCTTGAATAGGAGCATTGACAGCATTGCGCTCAGCAAAGGCACGAACAGTACCATTATTTGAATTTATATCTGGAAGATAGCGACGACGACCCATGATGGTAACAGCATATCCTGTTTCCCTCACTTTCTGCTTACACTCCTCAATAAAGTCCATCACACGAGGGAAATTCTCAAAGTAACCATCAATAAGTGCCTTAGCTTCCTTACGGTCTATTCCAAGATCCTGAGCAAGACCAAATGCTGTTATACCATATATAATACCAAAGTTAGCACTCTTGGCTTTTCTGCGTTCTAACTTCGTAACTTCTTCTATTGGTTTATGGAATATCTTTGCAGAGGTTGCTGCATGAATATCCTGTCCTTGATTGAATGCTTCAATCATATGTTTGTCACCTGACAGAGACGCCATAATGCGCAGCTCTACCTGACTATAATCACAAGAAAAGAGCTCCTCTCCTGGCTCTGGAATGAAGCATTTTCGTATCTCCTTTCCATCCTCTGTGCGGACAGGAATATTTTGCAAATTAGGATCAGAAGAAGACAGACGACCTGTTGCTGTGATACATTGATTGAATGTTGTGTGAATATGTCCTGTTCTTGGATTTATAAGTGTTGGAAGAACTTCTATATAGGTGCTGAGAAGCTTCTTCATAGCACGATAAGACAGGATTTTCTCAACTATAGGATTCTTTGTTTTCAGGGAGTTGAGAATCTCCTCATTGGTGACATATTGTCCAGTCTTTGTCTTCTTGGGCTTCTCCATCAGATGTAGTTTTCCGAAGAGAATATCACCTACTTGTTTTGGAGAGGATATATTGAACTGTTCACCTGCTAAAGTGTAAATATCTATCTCTGCTTGCTGTAACCTTACAGACAGGTCTTTTTCTGCCTCCTTCAGGGCATTGGTATCAATCCTGACACCATTTAATTCCATTTCAGCAAGAACAGGTATGAGTGGCATCTCTACTTCTTCAAACAGTTTTAGCATGCCATTTTTCTCTAATTCTGCCTCCAAATCCCCCTTCGTTACTAGCAAAGTGACCGGTTGTTCCACGTGAAACATTGACTCATAGTATTCTCTATTGTGATGCAAATCTGGATTTTTAAGATAGTGGGCAACCATTGTGTCCCAAAGGTTACCTTTTATTGTTATACCACTATTATATAATACCTGAATGGCGTATTTTGCATTTTGAACAATTTTCTCACAACTTGAATCTGAGAAGATCATTTGAAGTTTGTTCTTCTTCCATTCATTATCTCCCTCAAAAGATGTCATCACAAGTTGGTAAACAGTATCTTTATCAGTTGCAAATGAAATTGACCTCAATTTTGCCTCAATTCCGTTTTTTGAGCTTCCTTCGACGCTAAAAGCAAATTTTCTGTTGTGAGCCAAAAGTCCACAAAAATATTCCATATCAGTCTCATTTTCAATGACTTTTATGTTGCTTACGGTCTTCTTTGGGCTCGTGAGAATCGGATTTTTGAAATCTTCTGGGTCCTCGGTCGCAAATTCTTCAAAGAGAGACAACTGCTTGTTAACATTTGTTTGTACTTCGGAAGATTTTTTTACATCCTCGCTCTTATCTTGTCTCAAACGATGTCCTAAAAATTTTTGTGCAAAAGCTTTAAATTCCAGCTCCTCAAAAATTTCTTCCAACTTTGGTTCATTGAATTTTTTCAATCTCATTTCATCTAATGAGATATCGATAGGAACATCTTGACGAATTGTTGCTAAATATTTTGATAAACGTATATCATCAGCTGAAGCTTCTACCTTTTCACGAAGTTTACCTGTAATTTTGTCGGTGTTTTCGAGCATTTTTTCTATACTACCGAATTGTAGTATGAGTTTCACAGCTGTCTTCTCCCCTACCCCAGGGCATCCTTGATAGTTATCGCTGGAGTCACCCATAAGGCCAAGAAGGTCTATAACCTGTGATGTGCTCTCTATACCATATTTGGTTTTTACTTCTGAAGGGCCCATATCTTCATATCCTCCCCCATGACGTGGGCGGAAAATATGAATCTTATTTGTTACAAGTTGAGCATAATCCTTATCAGGAGTAAGCATAAAAACATCCATTCCATCGCTTTCTGCGTTCTTAGCAACGGTACCTATTATATCGTCTGCTTCAAAGCCGTCAACCTGCAGTATGGGTATGTTTAAAGCCTTAAGGATATCTTTTATAATAGGTATGGCAAGACGTATATCCTCTGGTGTTTCTTCACGCTGTGCCTTGTATTCAGGAAATACCTCATGACGGAAAGTCTTTCCATGATCAAATGCAACTGCTATATGTGTAGGTTTTTGCTTTTGTAGTATCTCTCTCAGGGTATAACAAAAGCCGATAATAGCGTTTGTATTGAGACCTTTACTATTAATTCTTGGCGATTTCATCAAAGCATAATAGCTTCGATAGATAATGGCATATGCGTCAATAAGGAATAATTTACTCATATCATATTGTATAGATGCGTGCAAAGTTAATAAAAAAATGGGAAATAGAAATTAGTAATAAAGAGTTTTTTTGTCAATTCAAAATTTTTTAGTAACTTTGCATCCATAATCCAATAAAATGACAGATTATTTATCCATAATAAAGCTTCCAATAGAGGTAGAATTGAATGAATTCACCGAAAAGTATAATGCTTCCTTGGAGTATAAGGAAGGCGTTTTAAAGCAGGCTTTAGATTATGTTAAGCAACGCAAAGGAAAGCGTATGCGTCCTATGTTGCTTTTATTAATGGCTAAGCTGTATGGTAACGTTACAGAAACTACTTTGCGTGCAGGTATAGGTTTGGAGATGTTACATACTGCCACACTTATTCATGATGATATAGTAGATGAGTCATCTACACGTCGTGGACAGGCTTCTGTAAATGCTATTTATGATAACAAAATTGCCGTTTTAGTCGGTGATTATATCCTCTCTACTGCCCTTATTAATGTTTCTGACAGTAAGGATATAGAAATAATAAAACAGCTTTCGATTTTGGGTCAGACTCTTTCTGATGGAGAAATACTTCAGCTTACCAGTAACGTTTCGGAGAATATCTCTGAGCAAGCATATTATGAAGTAATAAGAAAAAAGACTGCTGCATTATTTGAGGCTGCAAGTGCTATGGGTGCAATGTCTGTAAATGCATCGATAAATTCGATAGAAAAAGCACGTTCTTTTGGACAAAAGATAGGAATGATATTCCAGATTAGGGATGATATCTTCGATTATTATGATTCAGGAGAAATCGGAAAACCTACTGGAAATGATATGCTGGAGGGAAAGTTAACTTTGCCTGCTATTTATGCTATCTTGTCATCTGACAATGCAGAGATGAAAAAAATAGCAATGGATGTAAAGTCTTGTAAGGCTTCAGCTGAAGAAATTGCCCGTTTAATCGCTTTTTCTAAAGAGCAAGGTGGTATAAAATACGCTGAAGATAAAATGCTTGAGATACGTTCAGAAGCAATGGAATTTATAAATAAAGAGGTACACGATTCCAGCCTTAAAAATGCTTTCATCGCATACCTCGATTATGCTATTGAGCGAAATAAGTAGAGATTATCCTAATTCTTCTATCAGGATATCAGCTAAGCGTGATGTACCTAAGCGGAATAATCTGTTATTAAGCCATTTTTCTCCCAGAACTTCTTTTACGATAGTGTAATAAATTATCGCATCCATCGTGGAATTTATGCCTCCAGCGGGTTTAAAACCGACCATTCTATCCTCTTTTTCGTAATACTCTTTTATGCATTGGCACATTATGTATGCTGCTTCAGGAGTTGCTGATACTTTTTCTTTTCCTGTGCTTGTCTTGATATAATCAGCTCCTGCATCCATTGCCAAAAAAGATGCCTTACGAATGTTCTCAGGCGTTTTTAAGCACCCTGTCTCTAGTATTACCTTAAGTGGTACATCAGGCCCACAAATGGCCTTCATTTCGGTGATTTCATCGGTAACACCCTGCTCATCACCACTCAGAAACTTTCCTACTGGCATTACCATATCTATTTCTGTTGCTCCATCTTTAATAGCCAGAGCCGTTTCTATTGTTTTTACCTCAAGGAATGTTTGTGAACTTGGAAAACTACCACTCACACATGCAATTTCTATTCCTTCAACCTGAAGATATTCTTTTACTACTTCAGCAAAGCATGGATAAACACATATTGTTGCAGGATGAGGCAAATCAGGTCTTTCATCATCCCATTTATTTACTCTGTCAACAAAAGCGATAATACTTTGTTCACAATCTGTACATTTCAGGCTTGTATATTCGATGGAACCGAAGAGAAATCTCTTTACATCCTGGGTATCATTTTCACTTGCCTTTGCAATAATTTCTTTTAAATCTTTCATATTATTTAAAGTGTTTGATTAATAATTCTGCTTTTGAGTTTCCAACGAGTGATATTATTTCATCATACTTGTTGTTTCGGATTGCCTCCTGCAATCTTTTTATACTCTTGAAATGTTGTAGTAAAACCTCTTTTGTTTTGGGTCCTATACCGGTGATTTCGTCTAATTCTGAATGTAAAGCATGTTTTGATCGCTTGTCTCTATGGAAGGATATAGCATATCTATGTACTTCATCCTGCATTTGTGTCAAGCATCTAAACAATTCACTTTCTGGTTTCAGTTGTATTGTGATGCATTCAGTATTGTTATTTTCATCTGGCTTCAAAAAGAGTAACTCCTGGGTTCTATGCTTATCGTTTTTTGCAAGTCCAGCAATAGGAATATGTAAATCCAACTCTTTTGTAACAACCTCTTCTACACAATGCATTTGTCCGATTCCACCATCACAAATAATGAGGTCGGGTAGGGGATTGTCTTTGTTGCTATACCTTCTTCTGACAACTTCTTGCATGGAGGCATAGTCATCCATTCCTTCTACTGTTTTGATATTGTATTTACGATAATCCTTTGTGGATTTCTTCATTCCTTTATATACAACACAACCAGCAACAGCATCAGAACCAGAGATGTTAGAATTATCGAATAATTCGATATGATATGGAATCTTAGGCAGGTTCAGTTTTTGTTGCAAATCCTTCATTAAACGAGTATATTTCTGTTCAGGGTTAAGCTTATCACTTTGCTTAAGTCTATCCACTCGATATTGCCTACAGTTTAAATGTGATAACTCGAGCAGGTGATGTTTGTCTCCTCTCTGGGGAACAAAAAAACTTGTATTAGGCAAATCCCATTTTATTTCGAAAGGAACCAAAATCTCTTTCGCTTTAGAATTAAATCTTTCTCGAATCTCTATTATTGCAGATATAAGAAGATCTTCTTCTGATTCGTCTAATTTCTGTTTGTATTCGTATGTGAAAGATTGGTTTATTGCTCCATTCTTTACATGCATATAATTGATGAATAGGGTAGGGGAGCTTTCGTTGTCTATAGTGAAGACATCAACGTTTGTAATGGTGTTGCTAACCACTTCGCTCTTTGCACAGAATTGTTCTATTAAAAAGAGCTGCTTCTTAAATCTTTCAGCATCCTCAAAACGCAGTTCTTCAGCCGCCTTATTCATCTCTGCTTTAGTATGCAGTATTATCTCCTGAGTATTACCTTTTAATATCTCGCGCGCCTGTGAAATGCTTTCTTGGTAATCTTCCCACGATTGTTTTCCTATACAGGGAGCACCACAATTCTTTATGTGGTATTCCAGGCATGGTTTATACTTTCCTGCCAGGATGCCCTCCTTCGTAATAGGGAATCTACATGTCCTTGGACGATATAATTTCTTTATCAAATCCAATACAGCATACATAGATCCTAAATGAGAATAAGGGCCATAGTAAGTACCATATTTTTTGTTTATAGTTCGAGTCTTAAATATTCGTGGAAAGTATTCTCCTGTAATACAAATTGAAGGATAAGTTTTGCCATCTTTCAGAAGAACATTATATCTCGGATTGTATTTTTTTATAAGAGAGTTTTCGAGAAGTAAAGCATCCTCTTCTGTATTCACAACAGTGTATGAAATGTTGTGAATCTTGGAAACCAAAACTTTTGTCTTAAACCGGTCAACCTCTGTATGAAAATAAGAGCTTACTCTACTCTTAAGATTCTTTGCTTTGCCCACGTAAATGATGACACCATCCACATCATAAAACTGATATGAACCAGGCTTTTCGGGCATTGCGGCCACAATACTTTTGAGGTGTGACAACCTTTCGTCGGTCTTATGTTTCACGTGAAACAATGATTTATTAAAATGTTGATATACAGTATGTTATACAAGTCGTGAAACATTTCAAATATTATGTTTCACGGGCGTGGAACGCCCAATTTTACTAAGGATTTAGTGCCGTGAAACATTCTATCTTTTCATCAGAACCAATAGAACATTAATATCTGATGGAGATACTCCTGGGATACGAGAAGCTTGTGCTAATGTCTCAGGATTTATAGATGTCAGTTTCTGGCGAGCCTCAGTTGAAAGACTTTGTATATTTTCGTAATTAAAATGGTTTCGGATATGAATGTTTTCAAGCCTATGCATTTTCTCTGCAGTAGCTTTTTCACGTTCAATATACCCTGCATATTTGATGTATGTTTCAGCAGACTTTATGACCTCCATTCTTTCCAACTCTGGTATCTTGTTTATATAGTCGCAAAGGTGGGGTAGGGTAGGGTATAATTCATTTAATTCCACCTCAGGTCTGGAGATAATCTCGCTAATCAGTTTTCCTTTTATTTTTTTATTATCACAATATGAAATAATGTGGTTAACTCTTTCTTGTTTAGTCTTCCACAAATCATATCGCTCTTTTGTTACTAAACCTATCTTATATGCTTTCTCGGTAAGTCTTGTATCTGCATTGTCTTGCCGTAATAGAATGCGGTATTCAGCTCTGGAAGTAAACATACGATAAGGTTCATCAACTCCTTTTGTAACAAGATCATCGATAAGGACACCAATATATGCTTCATCTCGTGAAAGAGTAAAAGATGTTGAGGTAAAATCTTTATCAGCAGTATTCTTGCCAGCATAGAGTGTAGCATTTATGCCTGCCATGATACCTTGTGCAGCAGCTTCTTCATAACCAGTTGTACCATTTACCTGTCCAGCAAAGAATAATCCGTTACACTTCTTTGACATCAGGGAATGATAAAGTTGTGTAGGATCAAAGAAATCATATTCTATTGCATAACCAGGACGATAGATTTTGATGTCTCGCAGAGCAGGAATCTTTTTTAGGGCTTCCAGCTGTATTTCCATTGGCAAGGAAGACGAGAATCCATTCAAGTACATTTCATTTGTATTCGTTCCTTCTGGTTCCAAAAAGAGAGGATGATGGTCCTTATCGGGGAATGTATGTAATTTTGTCTCGATGGAAGGACAGTAACGAGGTCCGATAGATTTTATCTGTCCGTTATAAAGAGGTGAATCAGCAAATCCTGACTGTAGTATCTCATGACATTCTGGGGTTGTGTTAAGCAACCAGCATGAAAGTTGTTTCAGATAAGGTTGTTCTGGATTGCCTGATGTGTTATGAAGGAAACTGAAAAGACCTGCCACTTCTTCTCCAGGTTGTTCTGTTGTATCTTCAAAATGAACGGAACGTTTATCAATGCGAACAGGTGTGCCAGTCTTCATGCGTGCAGATTGGATGCCAAGGGCATTGATATTCTCAGTAAGATGTAATGCAGCAGGTTCTGCACATCGTCCACCTGCTATCATCTTCCTTCCAACATGCATTATACCATTTAGAAATGTTCCTGCTGTTATTACCACACAGGGAGCATAGAGCTTATTTCCCCAGATGGTTTTTACACCAGAAACAGATGGTATATTGTTTGAAGAATTTGTTTCTATAATTAGTTCTTCAACTTGGTCTTGCCATATGTCTAAATTATCGGTGGAATCGAGAATTTCTCTCCATTTCCATATAAACTTTTCCCTATCGCATTGTGCTCTTGGACTCCACATAGCAGGACCTTTACTCTTGTTGAGCATGCGGAATTGAATAGCTGTTGAATCTGTAACAATTCCCATACCTCCACCAAGCGCATCGATTTCTCGAACAATTTGTCCTTTTGCAATACCACCGACTGCTGGATTGCATGACATCTGCGCAATCTTGTTCATGTCCATCGTGATAAGGCATGTATGAGCCCCCATACATGCTGCAGCATGAGCAGCTTCACATCCAGCATGCCCTCCTCCTACAACAATGACATCATAAGAAAAGTTTTCCATTTTTTATAATTTTGGTGCAAAAGTAATCTTTTTTTTTGAATTTCTTGCCTATTTTCTTTGAAATTTCGCTTTTTCTTATTATCTTTGTGCCCGAAATACGTGTTGGTAATGCAAAAACTTATCTTAACTTAAAAAATAAATCTTAACAACAAAAGCTTATGTGGTTATTTAATTCTTCGATTGGACGTAAGGTAATCATGTCTGTAACAGGTCTGTGCCTTATCTTGTTCCTCACTTTCCACATGTCAATGAATGTAGTAGCTTTATTTTCTGCAGAGAGCTACAACATGATTTGCGAACTCCTTGGTGCTAACTGGTATGCAGTAGTAGCAACATTGGGACTTGCAGCATTGGCAGTAATTCACATCATTTATGCCTTTATCCTTACAATGCAGAACAAGGCAGCTCGTGGTTCAGAACGTTATGCTGTAACCGAGAAGCCTTCAAAGGTAGAATGGGCAAGCCAGAACATGCTTGTTCTTGGTCTCATCGTTCTCATCGGCTTGGCTCTTCACTTGGTGAACTTCTGGGCAAAGATGATGCTTGTAGATCTTACAGGTGCTGGTGATCTGGCTCACAGTACAGACGGTGCTTACTGGATTAGAGAAACATTCAGTAATGGTGCTTATGTAGTAGTGTACCTCATCTGGATTGCTGCTTTGTGGTTCCACCTGTCACATGGTTTCTGGAGTGCTCTTCAGACTATGGGTTTAAATGGCAAGGTGTGGTTTACACGTTGGAAGGTCATAGGAATTGCATATGTTACATTGCTTTGCGCAGGCTTTGCAGCTGTAGTATTATGGTTCTTCTGTGAGACAAACTTCTGCTGCTAATTAGAAAACGTGAAAACAGAAAATTTAAAACGTTAAGAAAATGGCAAAAACATTAGATTCAAAAATACCTCAGGGACCGGTATCACAAAAGTGGACAGAATTTAAGGCCCACCAGCGTTTGGTTAACCCTAAGAACAAACTGAAACTCGATATCATTGTTGTGGGAACAGGATTGGCAGGTGCCAGTGCTGCTTCTTCTCTTGCAGAGATGGGTTTCAATGTGCTTAACTTCTGCATACAGGATTCTCCACGTCGTGCTCACTCTATTGCAGCACAGGGTGGTATCAATGCAGCAAAGAACTATCAGAATGATGGTGACTCTGTTTATCGTCTTTTCTATGATACAGTAAAAGGTGGTGACTATCGTGCTCGTGAAGCAAACGTTTACCGTCTGGCAGAGGTATCAAATAATATTATCGACCAGTGTGTTGCTCAGGGTGTTCCTTTTGCTCGTGAATATGGTGGTATGCTTGCCAACCGCTCTTTCGGTGGTGCACAGGTAAGCCGTACTTTCTATGCAAAGGGTCAGACAGGTCAGCAGTTGTTGCTGGGTGCTTATTCTTCTCTTTCAAAGGAAGTGCAGAAGGGGAAGGTAAAGCTCTATACCCGCTACGAGATGGAGGATGTTGTTATCATCAATGGCCGTGCTCGTGGTATCATTGCTAAAAATCTTGTTACAGGCAAATTGGAGCGTTTCTCTGCAAATGCTGTAGTTATAGCAACTGGTGGTTATGGAAATACATATTTCCTTTCTACCAACGCTATGGGATGTAACTGTTCTGCAGCAATACAGTGTTATCGTAAAGGTGCTATGATGGCAAATCCATCATACGTGCAGATTCACCCAACATGTATCCCTGTTCATGGAAATAACCAGTCAAAGTTGACACTTATGTCAGAGTCTCTGCGTAATGATGGTCGTATCTGGGTTCCAAAGAATATTGAAGATGCAAAAGCACTTCAGGCAGGTACAAAGCAGGGTTGGGAAATTCCTGAGCAGGACAGAGACTATTATCTGGAGCGTCGTTACCCAGCCTTCGGTAACCTTGTGCCACGTGATGTTGCATCTCGTGCAGCAAAGGAGCGTTGTGATAAGGGCTTTGGTGTAAACAACACTGGTCTTGCAGTATTCCTTGACTTCTCTGAGTCTATCCAGCGTCTTGGTATAGATGAAATTCGTCAGCGTTATGGTAACCTGTTCGATATGTATGAAGAGATTACAGACGTTAATCCTGGTGAGTTCGTTTATTCTAAGGATGGCTTCGACTACTATAAGCCAATGATGATATTCCCAGCTATCCACTACACAATGGGTGGTATTTGGGTTGACTATGAATTGCAGACAACAATCCCAGGTTTGTTCTCTATCGGTGAGTGTAACTTCTCTGATCATGGTGCTAACCGTCTGGGTGCTTCTGCTTTGATGCAGGGTCTTGCTGATGGATACTTTGTTCTTCCATATACTATTCAGAATTATCTTGCTGATCAGGAGATATGGCCAAAGGTATCTACAGATTTGCCAGAGTTTGCTGAGGCAGAGAAGGCTGTTGATGCAGAGCAGGATCGTCTGTTGAATATCAAGGGTAAGCGTTCTGTTGATTCTATTCATAAGGAACTCGGTCATATCATGTGGGAACATGTTGGTATGGGTCGTACAAAGGAAGGTCTCGAAGAAGGTTTGAAGTTGCTTAAGGAACTCCGCAAGGAATTCAATGAGAACCTCTTCGTTCCTGGTTCTAAGGAGGGACTTAACGTAGAACTTGACAAGGCTATTCACCTTCGTGACTTTATCCTGATGGGTGAGCTTATCGCTTATGATGCTCTTCATCGTGAGGAGTCTTGTGGTGGTCACTTCCGTGAGGAACATCAGACAGAGGAAGGTGAAGCAAAGCGTGATGACAAGAACTTCTTCTATGTTGGTGCATGGGAGTATCAGGGCAATGATGAGAAAGCACCTGAACTCACAAAGGAGCCTCTTGAGTATGAGATAATTAAGGTACAGACACGTAACTACAAAAACTAAGAAAACATTATGGCTAAAAATATTTCAGTAACTGTAAAGTTTTGGAAACAGAATGGTCCAAAGGAAAAGGGTCATTTTGAAGAAGAGGTTATGCAGAACATTCCTGACGATACCTCATTCCTTGAGATGCTTGACATGATGAATGAACAGCTCATTAATCAGGGCAAGGAACCTTTTGTCTTTGATCATGACTGCCGTGAGGGTATCTGCGGCATGTGTTCACTGTATATCAATGGTACTCCACATGGTAAGACAGAGCGTGGTGCTACTACTTGTCAGCTCTATATGCGTAAGTTCAATGACGGAGACGTTATAACAGTTGAGCCATGGCGTTCTGCAGGATTCCCTGTCATTAAGGACTGTATGGTTGACCGTAATGCCTTCGATAAGATTATCCAGGCAGGTGGTTATACCTCAATTCGTGCTGGACAGGCACAGGACGCAAATGCTATCCTTATCCCTAAGCAAGATGCTGATGAGGCTATGGATTGTGCTACATGTATCGGCTGTGGTGCTTGTGTGGCAGCATGTAAGAATGGTTCTGCAATGCTCTTCGTATCAAGCAAGGTAAGCCAGCTGGCTCTTCTTCCACAGGGAAGACCTGAAGCAGCAAAGCGTGTTAAGGCTATGATAGCTAAGATGGACGAGTTGGGCTTCGGTAACTGTACCAATACTCGTGCTTGTGAGGCTGTTTGTCCTAAGAATGAGTCAATTGCTAATATTGCAAGACTGAACAGAGAGTTCATTTCAGCAAAATTAGCTGATTAAATAAAAAGGAAATGGATATCGGCGTCTTAACAGGATGTCGATATCCATTTATAAACAACGCATGCACAAGTAATTTAATTATCAAAAATATAGAATGGAAAAGATTCCTTATAAGATTTATCTCTCCGAAAAGGAGATGCCAACAAAATGGTACAATGTGCGTGCTGACATGAAGAAGAAGCCAGCACCATTATTGAATCCAGGAACGAAGAAACCGCTTACTTTTGAAGATATGCAGCCAATTTTCTGTGATGAGTTAATCAAGCAGGAGCTGGATGATAATACAAAGTGGTTTGAAATTCCTGAAGAAGTGCAGGACTTTTATCGTATGTTCCGTCCATCACCATTGGTGCATGCGGAATTCCTTGAGAAAGCCCTCGATACTCCTGCAAAGATTTTTTATAAGTTTGAGGGAAACAATACTTCTGGTTCACACAAGTTGAATTCTGCTATAGCACAGGCTTATTATGCAAAGAAGCAGGGTCTGAAGGGTGTTACAACTGAAACTGGTGCAGGACAGTGGGGAACAGCTCTTTCTATGGCGTGTCAGTACTTTGGATTGGATTGTAAGGTATATATGGTAAAATGTTCCTATGAGCAGAAGCCATTCCGCCGTGAGGTGATAAACACCTATGGTGCAAGTATCATACCTTCTCCAAGTATGACAACAGAAGTTGGTAAGAAAATTAACGCAGAGTTCCCTGGAACAACAGGTTCTTTAGGCTGTGCTATCTCTGAAGCTGTAGAGGTAGCTACTACAACACCAGGTTATCGTTATGAGCTTGGTTCTGTATTAAATCAGGTGTTGCTGCATCAGACAATAATCGGCTTGGAAGTACAGGCTGCTCTGAAGAAATATGGTATTAAGCCAGATGTTCTCATCGGTTGTACAGGTGGTGGTTCTAACCTTGGTGGTTTTGCCTCTCCATTCCTTGGTGAGATGCTGCGTGGAGAAGCAAAATATAAGATAATCGGTGCAGAACCAGCATCATGCCCAAGCTTCACAAGAGGTAAGTATGCATACGACTTCTGTGATACAGGTATGATATGCCCATTGGCAAAGATGTACACAGTAGGTTCTCAGTTCATCCCAAGTGCCAACCACGCTGGTGGTCTTCGCTTCCATGGTATGAGTCCTATTCTCTCTGAGCTGTATGATCAGGGTGTCTTTGAGGCTCGTGCTTATGAGCAGACAAGTGTCTTTGAGGCTGCTGTTTTGTTTGCACGTGCAGAAGGTACTCTGCCTGCTCCAGAATCTTCTCATGCTATTCGTGCTGCTATTGATGAGGCATTGGAGTGCAAGAAGACAGGTGAAGAAAAGACTATTGTCTTCAATCTCTCTGGTACTGGATATTTTGACCTCTATGCTTATAAGGCATTCAATGAGGGTTCAATGATGGATTACATTCCAACAGATGCCGAGATAGCAAAGGCATTGGAGAAGTTGCCTCAGATATAAGTTACTGGATATCTGAACAAAAGATATTTAGGAAACTATAGATGATAGAAATTAAAACGATAAAAACTAAGGCGGAAATCGGTGAATTCATCGATTTCCGTACTGAGTTGTATCGTGATGATCCTTGTGCTTGTCCATATCTTTTCTCCGAAGAAATGGCCGATTTATATCAAGGACCAAAGGATGCACAGCCATATTGGGATTACTGTGAAGCAGAATACTATATGGCATATAAAGACGGCAAAGCCGTAGGCCGTATTGCTGCTATTATAAATCATCGGGCAAACAAGAAGTGGAATCACAAGAATGTTCGTTTCGGATATTTCGATTTCATCGATGATTATGAAGTTTCAGAGGCATTGATAAAGAAGGTAGAAGAGTACGGCCTATCCAAAGGAATGGATACTATTATCGGTCCAATGGGATTTATAGACCTTGGGCGAGAAGGAATGCTCATAGAAGGATTTGACTATGAGCAGACCATGCATGCAAATCATAACTTCCCATATTATCGTGAACACATGGAGACATTAGGGTTCGCAAAAGATAATGACTGGGTACAGAATATGGTGAAAGTTCCAGATGCTGTTCCTGAGAAGTTTGTGAAGATAGCAAACCTGATAAGCACACGTTATGGCCTGCATTCCAAGAAAATGACAAAAAAAGAAGCAATAGAACTTGGTCTCGGACATCGTCTTTTTGAGGTCTTGAATAAGTGTTATCAAGACCTGTACGAGTTCTCGGAAATAGATAATGCTCTTATTGAGAGAATGGTAAAGAGCTATGTTTCTTTTGCTGATATGAACCTTGTCACATTGATTTGTGACAAAAACAAAAACGATGAAATGGTCGGATTTGGCGTTACATTCCCCTCTTTCACTAAGGCACTTAGGAAGACAGATAGGGGACGTGTATGGCCCTTCGGATGGATAGGATTATTAAAGACATTATATACAAAATGGTTTCATTATGCTGAAACTGTAGATTTGCTTATCATTGGTGTTTTACCAGAATACAGGTCAAAGGGAGCCAATGCTCTTCTTTTCAATGACCTCATACCTTGGTATCAGAAGTATCATTTTAAGCAAGCGCTTACGCTTGCCATGATGGAGACAAATGATGGTGTATTGTCTGCATGGCAGTATTTGGATGCTAAAACAGTAAAAAGATTGCGTAGTTACAAGAAAAAATTATTGTGATGGCAGAGGAATTAGAAACAGTAAATTATAGTGAAGAAAATATCCGACACTTGTCGGACGTAGATCATATTCGTACCCGTCCTGGTATGTACATAGGTAGGATGGGAGACGGTTCACATGCTGAGGATGGTATATATGTGTTGTTGAAAGAAGCTATCGACAACAGTATTGATGAATTCCGCATGCATGAAGGAAATCGCATAGAGATAGAGATAACAGATAACAAGTCTATCACATTGCGCGACTATGGGCGTGGCATTCCTCAGGGAAAGATGATAGAGGCTGTCAGCCAGCTTAATACTGGTGGTAAGTATGACTCAAAGGCTTTCAAGAAGTCCGTGGGTATGAATGGTGTAGGTATTAAGGCTGTCAATTTCCTTTCTTCTAAGTTTGAAGTACGTTCTTATCGTGATGGAAATGTACGTACTGCCAAGTTTGAAAAAGGCATTCTGGTAAGCGATGAAACCGAGAAAACATCCGATGAAAGGGGTACTTTTATCTCCTTTGAGCCAGATGATACATTGTTCCAGAACTATTCTTTCCACGATGATATCGTAGAGATGATGTTGAGGAACTATACATACCTCAACACAGGTCTTGCCATAATGTTCAATGGCAGGCGTATAATCTCCCGTCATGGTTTGTCAGACCTCCTGAAAGACCAGATGACCAGTGAGCCTCTTTATCCTATTGTCCACATGCAGGGAGAGGATATAGAGATAGCTTTTACACATACAAATCAGAATGGTGAGGAATATGATTCTTTCGTCAATGGCCAGCATACCACACAGGGTGGTACACACCAATCTGCATTCAAGGAACATATAGCGCGCACTATAAAGGAATACTTTGGAAAATACGAATATGGAGACATTCGTAATGGACTCGTTGCTGCGATTGCAGTAAATGTAGAAGAGCCTGTCTTTGAGTCTCAGACGAAGATAAAACTGGGTTCTGATAAGATGTCTCCAGATGGTGTCTCTGTTAATAAATATGTCGGTGATTTCGTAAAAAATGAGGTAGATAACTACCTTCACCGTAATCTTGATATAGCAGAGATAATAGAGGAAAAAGTAAAGTCCTCTGAACGTGAAAGAAAGGCAATGGCAGGTGTTACAAAACTTGCTCGTGAACGTGCCAAGAAGGCCAATCTCCACAACAGGAAACTACGTGACTGCCGAATACATTTCTCTGATGTCAAGAATGACAGAAAGGAGGAATCAAGTATCTTTATCACTGAGGGTGATTCTGCTTCAGGCTCTATCACTAAGAGTAGGGATGTGAATACACAGGCAGTCTTCTCACTGCGTGGAAAACCACTCAACTGCTATGGCTTGACAAAGAAGGTGGTATATGAGAATGAGGAATTTAATCTTCTTCAGTCAGCCCTTGATATCGAGGATGGTCTTGACAACCTCAGATATAATAAGGTTATTGTTGCTACTGATGCCGATGTAGATGGTATGCACATTCGTCTGCTTACCATTACCTTCTTCCTGCAGTTCTTCCCAGAGCTGATAAAGAAAGGCCATGTCTATGTCCTCCAGACTCCTTTGTTCCGAGTTCGTAATAAGCGTAACAAGATAAAGAACAAGGCTGTTATAGAAGCAGAAGATGCAAAGCTTAAAGAGCGTGGTGAAAGGCAAAAAGACTATATTACAAGATACTGTTACAGTGATGAAGAGCGCCTTAAAGCCATTGAGGAATTAGGTACTGACCCTGAGATTACACGTTTTAAGGGATTGGGAGAGATTTCACCCGATGAATTCGCTGGTTTTATAGGTCCTGATATACGTCTTGAGCAGGTAACGCTTCGTCAGAGTGATGAGGTAGAAAAGTTGTTGGAGTATTACATGGGAAAGAATACCATGGACCGTCAGAATTTCATCATCGATAACCTTGTAATTGAGGAAGACAGACCTGAAGAAGAAGATATTTACGAATGAAGATAGCCGATATAGACCTTGGTGAACGCCCTCTTCTGTTGGCTCCAATGGAAGATGTTACCGATATAGGTTTTCGGCGTCTTTGTAAGCGTTTTGGCGCTGCGATGGTATATAGCGAATTTGTCGCTGCAGACGCTTTGATACGCAATATAAAGGCAACAACCAGAAAGTTAACAATCAGTGATGATGAACGTCCTGTCGGAATACAGATTTATGGTAGGACAATAGACTCTGTTGTTGAGGCTGCTCGTATAGTAGAGGCAGAGGCAGCTCCTGATGTCATTGATTTGAATTTCGGATGTCCTGTTAAGAAGGTTGCAGGCAAAGGTGCTGGTGCCGGTATGCTGCAGAATATCCCTTTGATGCTTGAGATGACAACAGCTGTTGTGAATGCTGTAAAGACACCAGTCACAGTAAAGACTCGCTTAGGATGGGACAGCAATAATCTCCTTATGCCAGAGTTGGCTGTGCAGTTGTCACAATGTGGTATAAAAGCCCTGACCATTCATGGCAGAACACGTGCCCAGATGTACACAGGAGAAGCTGACTGGACACTGATAGGAGAGGCAAAGAAGAGAATAAATATACCCCTTATAGGCAATGGAGACATCAAGAGCATGGAGGAAGCAGATGCTGCCTTTGATAAATATGGTGTTGATGGGGTGATGATAGGTAGGGCAACCTTCGGACAACCTTGGATTTTCTCTAAGCAGGCTGCCTCTCTCACTAATCTTGAAAAAATAGATATCCTCCTTGAATTATTGCAGATAAACCTCGATTTTATCGGTGATGAATATAAGGCTATCCTGCATACTCGCAGACACCTGGCTGCAACACCAGTCTTTAAGGGTATCCCGGATTTCCGTCCTACTCGCATAAAAATGCTTCGAGCAAATACTGTAAAAGATTTAATGGCAATAATAAGCGAAATAAAAGAAAAATGGATAAACTAACAATCGTAAAAGTCGGTGGTGCTGTTGTTGAAGACCCTAAACAGCTTGAGACACTATTGGATAATTTTTCTTCTATACCTGGTAAGAAACTCTTGGTTCATGGTGGTGGTAGAAGAGCCACTAAGGTAGCAGGCAGCTTAGGTATTGAGAGCAAGATGGTAGGAGGTCGCAGAATCACTGACGCTGCTATGCTGGAGGTTGTTACAATGGTCTATGGAGGTCTTGTCAACAAGTCTCTTGTGACACAGCTGCAAGCCAAGGGTGTTAATGCCTTGGGTGTTACAGGTGCCGATATGGACATTATCCGCTCTCATAAGCGTCCGCCTGTAGAGGTGAAGGATGATGAAACAGGAGAGAAGAAGGTTGTGGATTTCGGCTTTGTCGGTGATGTAGATAAGGCTGATGGAGAGCGTTTGGCTTCTCTTATCAATAGTGGTATAACACCTGTTGTAGCCCCTCTTACACACGATGGAATGGGAAATATTCTCAATACCAATGCCGATACTATGGCTTCAACAGTAGCAAAGGCTTTGGCAGATAAGTTTGAGGTTACTCTGATATTCTCTTTCGAGAAAAAAGGTGTTCTCAGCAATCCCGATGACGATGATAGTGTCATACCTCTTATCACTCGGGAAATATTCAAGATGTATGAGGAAAGTGGTGTTATCTCAGGAGGAATGAAGCCAAAGGTAGAGAATGCCCTGAGTGCTGTAGAAAAAGGTGTCAGCAGAGTTGTCATCACCTTAGCTGACAACATAGGCAAAGCAAATGAAGGGACGGTGATTCAATAATGCATAATTTATAATTACTCTGGCTTTTGGTAGATCTTAAACGTGACATATTGCCCCTGAAGAATATTCTTTATCGTCTGGCGTTGAGAATAACTCTCAACAGTCAGGAGGCAGAGGATGTGGTGCAGGATGTCATTATAAAGATGTGGAAGATGGGGGAGAGGTTGAATGACGTTGAGAACCTTGAGGCGTTTGCAATACGCCTGACACGCAATCTTTCTATCGACAGGCAGCGTATGAAGGTCAATCAGGCAGAGTCTTTCGATGAATTGGAAGATTTTAATGGTGGTATTTCAAATTCCATAGAGTCACGATTAGAGCAGCAGGAGCGTATTGATTCTATCCGGGATATCATGATGCAGATGCCAGAAAAACAACGTTCGGTGATGCAGTTAAGAGACTTCGAAGGCAAAAGCTATAAGGAGATAGCTCTTGCCCTCGAAATATCGGAAGACCAGGTAAAAGTAAATATCTTTCGTGCCCGGCAGTTTGTGAAATCACGTATTGCTAAAGCAGGAGATGCTATTTAGCAATATCTAAGAAATACCGATGAAATCGCATATCATTGTCTAATTCCGGGTGAAAGGCTGTTGCAATTATCCGCCCTTGTTTTGCAGCAACGATATGCTCATCAACAGTTGCAATAGGTAAGCAGTCATCAGAAAGAATTTCCTCGATGTAGGGAGCCCGTATGAAAGTCATAGGCACATCGTTTCCTATTCCTTCTACAGGGCCTGTAGTATGAAAGCTACCCAGTTGCCGTCCGTAGGCATTGCGTCGTACTTTGATATCCATTGTGCCAAGATGGTCCTTTGAGAGAAGTATCATTCCTGCACACGTGCCAAAGGTAGGTAACCCCTTCTGCATTGCCTCTTGGATAGGGTCGAACAGCTGTAGTTCTTTCAGCAGACGCATCTGTACTGTGCTTTCTCCTCCAGGCAGTATGAGTCCGTCCTTAGGCTGTTGCCAGTCTCTCAACTGTCTTATCTCGAAAGTCTCGATGCCCAACTGTTGCAACATGTGTTTGTGTTCAATAAACGCCCCTTGCAAGGCAAGAATAGCAATCCTCATTTTCCTCTTTCAGCCATTAACAGTTCTATTTCCTGCTCATTGATGCCCACCATTGCTTCGCCGAGGTCTTCAGAAATGGCAGCCAATAGTTTTGCATCCTTGTAGTTTGTTACCGCCTGTACTATGGCAGCAGCACGTTTTGCCGGGTTTCCGCTCTTGAAGATACCACTACCTACGAAAACTCCCTCAGCACCCAGTTGCATCATCAAGGCAGCATCAGCAGGTGTTGCCACACCACCGGCGGCAAAGTTCACTACAGGCAGTTTGCCATTCTCATGTACATACTTCACTAAGTCATATGGAGCCTGCAGCTGTTTTGCAGCTTCAAAGAGTTCGTCCTCTCTCATGCTGACAACCCTTCTTATCTCGCTCTGCATCATGCGCATGTGGCTGACAGCCTGTACCACATCTCCTGTGCCTGGCTCCCCCTTGGTGCGAATCATGGTGGCACCCTCTGCTATGCGTCTCAATGCCTCGCTGAGGTTCTTTGCTCCACAGACAAAGGGTACCTCAAACTGTGTCTTGTCGATATGATAGATATCATCGGCAGGGGAGAGAACCTCACTTTCGTCGATATAATCGATTTCTATTGCCTGCAATATCTGTGCCTCAGCAATGTGTCCGATTCTACATTTTGCCATTACAGGAATGCTGACAGCCTCTTGTATGCCACGAATCATCTTCGGATCACTCATTCTCGATACACCTCCTGCTGCACGAATGTCTGCAGGAATTCTTTCCAATGCCATTACTGCGCAAGCGCCTGCTTCTTCTGCTATGCGTGCCTGTTCTGGAGTTGTTACATCCATTATAACACCGCCTTTCAACATCTGAGCCAACTGACGGTTAAGGGTTTGTCTTTCGTTCATTGTGCTTTGTCTTGTGTTTATGTTTTGAAATCGACTGCAAAGGAACAACTTCTTCCCGATACAGGCAAAAAAAGTTCCTATCATGAAAAGAAAAACTGCAAAAAGGAAAAAATCTGTTTGAGTAATAAAATCTTATTTTTTAATCTCTTGTTCGCTGGAAATAAATTTTCTATTCGATAGAAAAAATTCAGCTTATGTGAGGGTTATTATTTCTGATTTCCGAGTGCAAAGATAAGGACAATTTTTGAGGTACTGGGAGAAAGTTTCCAAAGTTGTTTCACTTTCTTGTTTTTGGAAACTCTATACAAATATCAACAATCATAAGTAGAAGAATCTTCCCATAATAAAGTGTGAATTTTGTGAATTGTGAATCGGGGGTGGTTTACCCCCAGAGGGTATGAGGCCCACCTTATATAATGGGAAGGTTCTTCTTTCTTTTGTAATAATTATACTATTATTTTCTTTCTTCTTCTTGTTTTTTTCAAAACAACCATAACTATTAGGCTTCCGGCGCACTATCCCAGAATCACAAATCACAAAAATCACATTTTTACATTTTTCGCGATTTCATCGAGAAAAATGATGTGACAAGAAACTGATTTTGTTGCTTTGGAGCATAGAAATTGTAAAAATGACCCCTCAACAGGAGGTATAATATGTGCTTTTTTTTGTAAAAATTCATACTTTTGCGACAGAAATGGACGGAAAAAGTGTTCATTGTTATCATAATCTAATAATTACATCTAAAATTATTTACTATGAAAAAGGTTATTTTAATTGGTTTGATGGCATTAGGAATTATTGCTGTGCCACGAAATGTTTGCGCCCAGGGTTTCCTGAAAAAGTTGACGAAGGGTCTGGAGAGTGTTAACAAAGGACTTGACAAGGCAGGCGACAAAGCGTCAGTAGCCACAGGACAGGCTGTGACACAGGAAAATGGCGTGTTTGTGATGAATCCTGTAAGCAAAGCTATGAGTGTAGAGGTAGTGAAGGCTGTCGGCCACAGTATCAGTGAGAACTTTGGCGATGTAGCGTTGGTATTGCGTGTAAATGTAAAGGAGCCTGTTAATAGCATTGCCCTTGGTGGCAGTTGGGGACAAGGCAAGACACAGGCATTTGATGCCGACGGCAATGTGTATAAGATGAATATGCCAAGTGTGTCTGACAGGTATGATGTTACTGAGGGTCTTCCTGTGAAGATAACGTGTAATCCTTTCCTTAAGGTACGCAAGACAGCGAGTCTGGCAATTGTGAAGATTGTTGCAAAGTGTGGCGATGCCAGTGGAGAGATAACGATTAAGAATGTGCCCATAGAGTGGGACCCAGCTGAAGAATAAACTTTTATTTATATTAATCAACCTACATATAATTAAAGAGTAAGGGAGTTAAAGAGTAAAAAAGAATTTACTATTATGAAAAAGACAATTAAGAAGTATTTTGCCCTTGTGGCAATGATAGCATTTGCTGCCGTCGGTATAACCAGTTGTGGCGGTAGCAGTGGTAGTGACAGTGAGGCAGACGAGATTCCAACAGATGGGTTGCTTGGCGACTTGCCTATGCTTACGGCAAAGTACTGCAACAAGATTGTTGACCTAAGAGAAAAGTTGTTCTCTGGTCAGCTGACAGAAAACGAGCTAAAGGAAACTCGTGCAGAATTTGATGAGACTGAGAAAGAACGCGATGCAAAACTGCTGCTGGCAAGGCAGGCTCTTAACGGCAAGGAAGTGCCTATTGAGGTACAGGAAGGTTTGGCTATAAAGATAGATGATAAGCTGACCATATCGAGTGAGAATAAGGGAGCCATCTTTGCAGTAGGTAAAGGTGAATTCCAAAAGAATTTCACGTGGGATGAGATACCAAATATCAGTATCGTACCTATTGACACAGATGGTAAGGCCATAGAATTGGACAGAGGTAGCGGTGGTCTGTGGTATAAGGAAGACGGTAAAACCTCGCTGTACGGATGGAAGAATGGCACCAAGTTCGTCATCAATGCTTTTATCTCAGTAGGTTCGACAAGTGCTAACAGCCGTAATACCAACGAGATGAAACGTTGGGCAAAACTGGCTAAGTTTGTCATCATGGACGGCAATAGCGATGCTTACAAGAAACTGAAAGAGCAGCTTGAGGCAGACAAAAAAGCCGAAGAGATAGAGGCTGCAAAAAAGGTGGTCGGAGAGAAATAAGATAGAAGTATTGACAGGAGAAGTCTGATGGAAAAATATATTTCTGTCAGACTTCTTTATCGTGATTATAAAAAAAATTGTACCTTTGTAGCGCAATTACGATTTTTTAGATGTCAGACGGACTGAATATATCAGCATTCTTCATAGGGTTCTCGACGGCTGCCTTTGCCCTCTGCTCTTTCTATATCCTTGTGCTGCATAAGGAGTGCACAAGATTTCAGAAGGTGTTGGGATGGATAATGGCGGTATGGGCCGTCTGGAACCTGAAAGATATCATCTTCACCTTCCCAGAGATGTACACTGAGAGGGTGCTGAACTGGATAATGCTGACAGATGGGTTCTCGGCCCTTACCTATACCGTCTTTGTCTTTGAGGTGACGATGCCAGGATGGACGAAACCGCGAAAGATTGTGGCTCTCTCCATACCTTTTGCACTGTTTGCAATAGCCTATGGCATCAGTCCTTCAGAAACGGTTATATACGCCTATTCCATATTCCTATGGTTCTATGCCTGGGGTGTTGTGATAATGGGATATATAAAGGTACAGCGTTACCTGAACTATATCAGGCTCAATTACTCAAACATCGAGAATATCGATATCTCATGGCTTAAGCCAGTGTTCCTCTTTGCCATAATAAGTCAGTTATCATGGCTGCTCACATCACTCTATGCATCTGTATATGTAGATATACTTTACTATTTCTCTTCTCTTGCCCTGTGGGGTATGGTGCTGTACTTTAGCTGGCACTTCCAACCTGTCAGCATTCCTGTTGAGAAAAACTCCTCCTCAAATGTTGTCCCTGAACCTCCATTGGGATTGAGCAGGGAAGCATTTGTGAATATGGTGGTATCACAAGAGCTGTACCTCAACAAGGATCTTACGTTGGGTGACTTGGCAAATGCGTTGAAAACAAATCGTACATATATGGGTAAATACCTGAATACCGTATGTGAACAGCCATTTTATGACTTCATAAACCAACTGCGCATAGAGCAAACGAGTATTCCCCTGATGCAAGAACATCCTGAATATACTCTTGAATATATAGCAACAGAAAGTGGTTTCAGCAGTATTTCCACTTTCCGTCGCGCCTTCTATAAATTTACTGGCAAGACGCCAAGTCAGTTTTTTGATTGATTTTGCTGAAATTCTGTTGGTGAAACACCCTTGTGCTTCTTGAAGAATCGAGACAGCTGTGCCTGAGAAGAGAATCCCAGGCGATGGGCGATATCTTTAAGGGGTTTATGGGTGGAAGTCAGCAAAGAAACAATTTCAGCCATTATACGTTCATCAATGATAGTTTTTGGTGAACGGTTGGCAGTACTTCTGGTGACCTGCCCAAGATACCTCGGACTTACATTGAGTTGCTCAGCATAGAAAGCCACATCGGAGTAATGACTGTGGTAACGTTCCACAGTAGCAAGAAACTGATTGTAGAGTTCCTCACAGCGGCTGTTGCCCTCTGCATATTCTGCAGGCAACTGCTTTAGGTACTCCTGAGCATGAAGCATAGCAATGGTCTCAGATTCCCCCAAACTAAGATAATATGCCAAAGCAGATGCCAACTGGTTAGCCTGTCCATGTCGTCGAGGGCTGAAAGGAAGGTCTGTGGATGACAGCACAACAGTACACAAAGGAATAAGCATACGCTCGATGGTTTCGAATACTTTCGGATTTATCAGCCTGTCACCTCGGGAAGATGTCTGCACAGGGGCATAGATGATGTGGCGAGGCTTATACTTCTGTAATACCTCTACCAGCATCTCCACCACATCAGAACGTCGAAGAAGACCAATCTTTACCACTTGTGGCTGCAAGTCGTTAATGATAGCCTCAACCTGCTGGCGAACAACATCAAGGGGCAGGTCGTAAAACTCCTGAATGCCAAGAGTATTCTGCACTGTTATGGAGGTGATAGCAGACACTGCTCTGCCACCCAAGGCATTGATAAGACGGATATCAGCCTGGATGCCAGAGCCTCCTGTACCATCGCTTCCTGTAATTGTGAGTATTGTTGTATTCATTTTGATTCCTTATTCATAATTCGGTGACAAAGGAACGAAAAAAATTATGTATAGCCAAAAATAGTTCCGATAATGATAAGAAAATATATGATTTTGACATGTTAACTTCTTTTAACACTATTATCTGTAACATTTGTGTAACTCCATACGTCTTGTCATCGATAAAGTCAAAAAAAATGGACTATAAGTACATAGAACAGCTTCTGGATAGTTACTTTGAAGCAGAAACAAATCTGGAAGAAGAAAACATACTCCGAGCATTCTTCGCACAAGAGAATATTCCGAGCCACTTGCGTAAATACGTTGAGTTGTTCCGTGAGCAGTCATTCGGCAAAAATGCTGAAACCCTCGGTTCTGATTTTGATGCTCGCATCATGCAGGAGATAGGAATGATAGACATGGAGACATCAGCAGAGACACGCAGGTTCTCATTCAAGCCACTTTGGCGTGCTGCAGCATGTGTAGCAATAGTACTTGCCCTCGGGCAAGCAGCTCAGATGCCTTATTCTGATACCGAGAAGCAGCAGCAGGAGCAGATGGCTCGCACTTATGAGATGCTGCAGAAGGTGCAGCAGGATCAAAACTCAGTGGCACAGGGAGACAGTATTGTTGACCAACCAAAGACAGTAAATTAATTTTCTATGCTTTAAGATAAAAACTAACCAAACAATCTCTTTAAAACACCAAAAGCCCCCTAAGCTGTGAAGCTCAGGGGCTTTTACTTTATAGAGGTAAGAGGTGAGATGTAAAAGTTAAGAATTAAGAAATTATGCATTATGAATTATGCATTATGAATTAAATTTTGTAACTTTGCAGCCGTGAAAAGATTTTTATCCTTTTTTCTAATATTTTCTTTCTTTGCTATGCTTCCTGCATCAGCACAAAATAAGAAGGTGAATCCAGAAGACCGTCAGGTCGATATGGACAGCCCTACTTTTGTTCCTATGGTTAGGGTAGGGAAGATACTTGAGGGCAATGACAGCATAAAATACGTTGAAATGAACAATGTCTATGTCTATGGCCCTATGGTATTCAAGAATGAAAAGCAGAGACAGGCATACAACAGATTGGTGGCAAATGTGAAGAAGGTACTTCCGATTGCCAAAGAGGTTAACAGGGCAATACTCGAGACATACGAATATCTCCAGACATTACCTAATCAGAAGGCTCGGGAAGAACACATGAAATATGTGGAGAAGAGCATTAAAGCAGAATATACCCCACGCATGAAGAAGTTGTCACTTTCGCAGGGAAAACTGCTGATAAAACTGATATATCGTGAGACAAACTCTTCCAGCTATGAATTGGTAAAGGCCTTTTTGGGCAGTACCAGGGCAGCCTTTTATCAGGCTTTTGCATGGATGTTTGGTGCAAGCCTGAAAAAAGAGTATGACCCCAACGGCAAAGACCGCCTAACAGAGCGTGTAGTACGACTCGTTGAGGCAGGACAGCTGTAAGAGTTAAAAGTTAAGAGTTAAAAGTTGCCTTTGACCTTTGACCTTACTCAAGGTAAGTATATCCGTACAAGCCTGAGCGATAGTTTGAAAGGAAGTCTTTTCCTTCTTCAAGGCTTATCTTACCCTGCTTAACAGATTTTGTTACCCAAACCTCCAGTTGGCGAACCAGTTTCTTTGGATTATACTGAACGTAATCCAGCACTTCTTCTACGGTTTCACCGTCAAAAATTTGATCTATATGGTAATGTCCGTCCTGCATAGAGATGTGGACAGCATTAGTATCACCAAAGAGGTTATGCAGGTCACCAAGGATTTCCTGATAGGCTCCTACAAGGAAGATACCCAGATAGTAAGGCTCATTTTTCTTTAGAGCATGTACAGGAAGGGTGCTTGAGACATTGGAACCAGTAACAAAATGTGTGATTTTACCGTCACTATCGCATGTTATATCCTGTAATGTAGCCTGGCGGGTAGGACGTTCATCAAGTCTCTGCAGAGGAACAACAGGGAAGAGTTGGTCAATGGCCCATGTATCAGGAAGACTCTGGAAGAGAGAGAAATTGCAGAAATACTTATCAGCAAGGAGTTTGTCAATGCCACGTAACTCTTCTGGAACGTGCTTTAGTGACTTTGTCAAGGTAAGGACTTCCCTACAGACACTCCAATACATAGATTCTATCTCAGCACGTGTCTTCAAGTCAACCATTCCCATAGAGAAGAGACTCAAGGCTTCTTCATGTATCTGTTCTGCATCATGCCAATCCTCAAGCATTGAGCGGACATTTATCTTACACCAGATATCATAAAGTTCCCTTACCAACTGATGGTCTGTCTCCTTTGCCTCAAATTCTTCTGGCATCTCTGGCAAAGAAGCTGTTTCCAGAACATCAATCACCAGAATACTGTGATGGGCAGACAGAGAACGTCCTGATTCTGTTATCAGATTAGGGTGGGGGAGTGCATTTTTCTCGGCAGCATCGACAAAAGTATAGATACAGTCATTAACATACTCCTGAATGCTGTAGTTGACAGAAGACTCTGAATTGCTGGAGCGGGTTCCGTCATAATCCACACCTAAACCACCACCACAATCGACATATTCTATGTTATATCCCATTTTATGGAGAGAGATATAGAATTGTGCTGCTTCACGCAGAGCAGTCTGTATGCGTCGAATCTTTGTTATCTGTGAACCGATATGGAAATGAATCAGTTTTACGCAGTCATGCATCTCCAGGTCATCGAGTTTCTGAAGAGCCTGTAGCAACTCAGACGCTGTGAGGCCGAATTTTGAAGCGTCACCACCACTTTCTTCCCATTTACCCGAGCCGGAAGAGGCCAGTTTTATGCGAATGCCGAGGTTTGGCTTGACACCTAATTTCTTTGATGCCTTTGCTACAATATCGATTTCATTGAGTTTTTCTACAACAATAAAGATGCGCTTGCCCATCTTTTGTGCAAGAAGAGCCAGTTCTATATATGCCTGGTCCTTATAGCCATTACATATTATCAAGCTGTCGCTTTGGCATTGCACAGCTATGACAGCATGAAGTTCTGGCTTGGAACCAGCCTCAAGGCCAAGATTGAATTTCTTTCCGTGAGAGATAATCTCCTCTACCACAGGTTGCATCTGATTAACCTTGATAGGATAGATAACGAAAGACTCTCCCTTATAGTCATATTCCTTTGCAGCTTTCTTGAAACAAGAGGCAGTCTTCTCGATACGGTTATCAAGAATATCAGGGAAACGTAACAATACTGGTGTTGAGATGTCACGAAGCTGTAATTCGTCGATGATTTCGCGCAAATCTGCTTGTGCACCATCTTTTAGAGGGGACACACACATGTTTCCTTTTTCATTGATATTGAAATAGGAAGTACCCCATCCACAGATATTATAGAGTTCTTTCGAATCTTCTATGGTCCATTTCTTCATAAGCCGAGTTCTGTCTTTATTTTTTCTGTTGTATCCAGTATTTTATCTTCATCTTCCATACAGGGAATATCCACTATATGGTTGGCTTTCATATAGAATTCTTCTCTCTTCTCTACATTCTCCTTTATATATTCAAGAAGTTCCTCATCACTCTTACCCAACAGCAGAGGTCTTACTCCCTTTCCCATCTTCAGGTGTCTGAACAACACGTCAGGTGTTCCTCGGAGATATACCACATCACCTTGTCCAACCAGGTAATCCATATTATCGAAGAAACAAGGCGTTCCTCCACCACATGCCACTACTACATCCTCGAATTCTGCTACTTCATGAAGCATGTTTTTTTCAATGATGCGAAAACCTTCTTCTCCACGTTCATCGAATATTTGCTTCACCTTTTTGCGCATTCGGGTTTCTATATACCAATCTAAGTCATAGAATGGTACACCAAGGTCTTTGGCGAGGATTTTACCTATAGTGGTCTTACCAGCCCCCATATAGCCGATAAGAATGATTCTGGTCATATTCTTAGCTACGTTCTTTTTCCTTGTTGACGATATTCATACATTCCTCATAGGAAAGTTCAGCAGCCTTGCTGTGCAGAGCCTTAGGAAGTCTGTAGTTCTTTCCTTCATAAGTGATATAAGGACCATATCTGCCATTCATTACCTCCATATTGGCATCTTCCTCGAAGGTCTTTATATGACGTTTCTTCTCCTCGTTTCTGCTCTCTTCAATAAGGGCAACAGCCTCTTCGAAGGTAATTGTCATAGGATCCATCTTCTTTGGAAGGGTTACATACTTCTTATTATGTACGATATAAGCTCCAAAGCGTCCTGTTCCGATAACAACATCAGAATTCTCAAACTTTCCTAAGTTACGAGGCAGTTTGAAGAGGTCAAGGGCATCTTCAAGAGTAATTGTCTCAAGAGAATACTCCTTTGGCATCTGTGCAAAGCGAGGTTTTTCCTTGTCTTCAGCAGAACCAATCTGTACTACAGGGCCATATCGTCCGATTTTAACGGAAACAGGCTTGCCGGATTTTGGTTCTGTGCCAAGAATACGTTCACCAGCCTTATGCTCAGAACGAGCCTTCATGGTCTTTTCTACTGTTGGTTCGAAGTGCTTGTAGAAATCCTTCAGCATCCTGTGCCAATCCTCAGTACCTTCTGCGATAGCATCAAACTTCTCCTCCACATTGGCTGTGAAGTTGTAGTCCATGATTTCAGGGAAGTATTCCATAAGGAAGTCATTGACAACAATACCGATATCTGTTGGCAGAAGCTTTCCCTTTTCATTACCAACAACCTCTTTCTTTGTTGTTGACTCGATAGTGTCTCCTTTCAAAGTATCGATGCTAAAGGTCTTATTTTTGCCCTTTTTATCGCCTCTGACAACATATTCTCTTTGCTGAATTGTAGAGATAGTAGGAGCATAAGTAGAAGGACGACCAATACCTAACTCTTCCATCTTGTGTACCAATGATGCTTCAGTATATCTCTGAGGTCCCATAGTACAACGTTCTGCAGCTGATATTTCCTCACGTTTTACCTCCATGCCTTTCTTTATAGATGTAGGCATGATGTTCTGTCCTATTACTTCATTCTCGTTTTCATCGTCGTTGCTCTCGTGATAAGCCTTCAGGAAACCTTCAAAAGTAACGATTTCACCGCTGGCAACGAATGTTAATTTGCTTGATTTTGTCTTGATGACAATAGATGTCTTTTCTATTTCAGCATCAGCCATCTGTGTGGCAGCAGTACGTTTCCAGATGAGGTTATAAAGGTTCTTCTCCTGTGCTGTGCCATCAATCTCCTGTTTGTCCATATATGTAGGACGAATAGCTTCATGGGCTTCCTGAGCACCTTTTGAGTGAGTAGTATAGTTACGTGATTTGCTATATTCCTTACCAAAAATCTGTGTTATAGCAGCTTTTGCTGTGCTGATGCAGAGTTTGGAAAGGTTTACACTATCAGTACGCATGTATGTGATGTGTCCACTTTCATAAAGTCTCTGTGCCACCATCATGGTTTGTGAAACAGTAAAGCCTAACTTTCTTGCTGCCTCCTGCTGAAGAGTAGAGGTAGTAAAAGGAGGAGCAGGAGTACGCTTGAGAGGTTTCTTCTGTACTTCTGCTATAGTGAAGATAGTACCTTTACATTGCTCTAAGAACTTCAAAGCCTCTTCGTGGGTAGAGAAGCGTTTGTCCAATTCAGCCTTTATCTCTGAGCCGTCAATATTGAAGGTAGCAGTAACTCGGAAATATGTTTCAGGGGTGAACTGCTGAATCTCTCTTTCACGTTCTACGATAAGCCTTACAGCCACACTCTGTACACGACCTGCTGAGAGAGATGGCTTTACTTTTCTCCAAAGGATTGGTGAAAGGTTAAAGCCCACAAGACGATCTAACATTCTGCGTGCCTGCTGGGCATTAGCGAGATTCATGTCAATATGACGAGGATGCTCAATAGCTTCCAAGATAGCATTTCGTGTGATTTCATGGAATACTATTCTGTTGGTATTCTTGGTATCAAGGCCCAACACCTCACAAAGGTGCCAAGAGATAGCTTCTCCTTCACGGTCTTCATCGGAAGCCAGCCATATCTTCTTTGCCTTCTTGGCATTGCTCTTAAGTTCTGAAACAACTTTCTTCTTTTCTTCTGGAATCTCATAGACAGGTTCCAAAGAATTCATATCAATACTGATTTCCTTCTTCTTCAAGTCACGAATGTGTCCATAGCTGGACATCACCTTATAGTCTTTACCAAGAAATCTTTCAATAGTCTTTGCCTTTGCAGGACTCTCTACAATTACTAAGTTCTCTTGCATATCTGCTTTAAATTTTAAAATTGCGGATGCAAAGGTATTAAGTTTGAATTAATCCACCTTATTATATATATAGTTTTGCAAAAAAATAAAAAAAAAGTCCGAAAAGTTTTTTTCTTTTCGGAATTCTTTCTAATAAAGCGCACGCGATTACGCACACGCATACGTATGTGTGTATATACTAATTGTTAAAATAGTAGATGAAAATAGCGATACCCTCAATAGCTTTTTTACCTGTTTCCTTTACATTCATGGTAAACTTCACCTCTGTCTTTACTGCACCACGAAGGTTTACGATGCTTTGTAAGGAAGTTGTGAGGTTGAGGCTCTGGCCAGACAATACTGGCTGTCCGAACTTCATCTTGTCGATACCATAGTTGACAAGCATCTTGACATTCTGCACATCTACTATCTGTCCCCAGAGATATGGCAGGACACTAAGAGTAAGGTATCCATGAGCTATGGTAGTTCCAAACTGGCTCTCTGTCTTTGCTCGCTCTGTGTCCACATGAATCCATTGGTGGTCAAGGGTTGCATCAGCAAAAAGGTTTATTCTCTCCTGAGTAAGTTGAACATAATCGGATGTTCCAAGAACTTTGCCCTCATATTGAGCAAAATCTTCATAACTGGTAATTGTTAACATAATGTGACTATTATTTTAATTGATTTTCTTCTGCAAAGGTACTAAATTTATATGGTTCTATCATTATTTTTAGGTATTTTTTTGATTTTTCGTTGCTATTATCCCATTTTTTTCCTACTTTTGCACATCCAAAATATGACACTCGACAAAATCCATATTGGCAAAAATGCCCTCATAACCCAGGTAGGAGGCGAAGGAGCTCTTCGTCAGCACTTCCTTGATATGGGACTTATCCCTGGTGCTATCGTCAAAATTGAGAAGTATGCTCCGATGGGAGACCCTCTGCAGATACATCTGCATGGTTATTCTTTAACTTTGAGAAAGGCTGATGCAGCAAAGATAACTGTTGTTGCAGATGTTGAGATACCAGAGAAGACAGATCCAGAGCATACTATCCTGGAACACCCGGGCCTTGGTGAGGGTGGACGTTTTCATGATGCTACACATGAGAATCCTCTACCAGAGAATACTTTGCTGAGGTTTGCCTTAGTAGGTAATCAGAATTGTGGAAAGACAACACTCTTCAATCAGCTGACAGGAGCAAATCAGCATGTGGGAAACTTCCCAGGAGTTACTGTTGATAGGAAAATGGGTGTCATCAGGGGATATAAGAATACAGAGGTAACAGATTTACCAGGAATATATTCCCTTTCGCCTTACACACAAGAGGAGGTGATAAGCAGGGAGTTCATAATAGGTCCTACAAAGCCTAATGCTTCCTACAATCCTGTTTCTTGCATCATAAATATTGTTGATGCCACAAATATTGAGAGAAACCTATATCTCACAATGCAACTGATGGAATTGAATATTCCTATGGTGCTTGCCCTCAATTTCATGGATGAAATGGAAGGAAATGGAGGTACCATTCTCGTCAATGCGATGGAGAAGACATTAGGATTGCCTGTCATTCCTATTTCAGCAAGCAAGAATCAAGGTGTCAGCGAGCTTATAGAACATGCTATCCATGTGGCACGATATCAGGAGTCTCCAGCCCGTCAGGACTTCTGTTCTCCTCAGGATCATGGTGGAGCAGTACACAGATGCCTTCACGCCATAATGCACCTGATAGAAGATCATGCTGAGAATGTACATTTTCCTATTCGCTTTGCTGCTGCTAAGTTGGTGGAAGGTGATGCCTCTATAGAAAAAGCTTTGGGATTGTCAAAGAATGAAGAAGAGACAATAGAGCATATCAGAAAGCAGATGGAGGAGGAGAGAGGTATGGACAGAGCTGCTGCTATGGCTGATATGAGATATTCCTTCATTGAGAATCTTTGTGCCAATACTGTCGTACACCCCAAGAAGAGTAAGGAAGCCATTCGTTCTGCTGCCATAGATAAGATTCTTACTGGCAAATGGACTGCTTTGCCTGCTTTTTTCCTCATTATGGCAATCATCTTCTGGCTTACATTCGACCTTTTGGGAGGAACAATGCAAGAGTGGCTTGAGGAATTCATCGATTGGTTTACCCAAATAAGTGATGAGACCCTTATCTCCTGGAAAGTAGAAGATTGGGTTCGCTCCCTCATAATAGATGGTGTATATGCTGGTGTTGGAACAGTAGCATCCTTTGTTCCTATCATTGTTGTGCTGTTCTTCTTCCTCTCAATGCTTGAGGATACTGGATATATGGCTCGAATAGCCTTTGTGATGGATAAGTCTTTAAGAAAGATAGGCCTTTCTGGCAGAAGTATAGTGCCTTTGCTTATTGGCTTTGGCTGTTCTGTTCCTGCTGTGATGTCTTCGCGCACCCTTCCTTCAAGGCGAGACAGGCGACTTTCTGTCACCCTTATTCCTTTCATGTCTTGTACAGCAAAGCTTCCTATCTATGCTTTCTTCTGTGCTGTCTTCTTCCCTGAGAATGCTGCATGGGTGATGTGTGGCTTATACCTTCTTGGTATTTTGGTAGGTATTATAGCAGCCTTTATTATGAAGCATGGAGTATTTCGTGGTGAGGCAGTGCCTTTTGTGATGGAATTGCCAAACTATCGCCTGCCGTCAGTAAAGACAACCTTTATGTTGTTGTGGGAAAAGGCTCGAGACTTCCTGCAGAGGGCTTTTACTGTTATCTTCTGTGCCACAATCATTATATGGTTCCTGCAGAGTTTCTCTTTCCAACTGCATGTTGTGGAAGACGAATCACAGAGTATTCTTGGTGTGGCAGCTTCTATGATATCACATCTTTTGGCTCCTATAGGACTTGATGATTGGCGTATTTGCACTTCTCTTGTAAGTGGTTTCCTGGCAAAGGAGAGTGTGGTGTCAACATTAACAGTATTGTTTGGAGAAAACACCCCAATAGCATCTATCCTTTCAATCCCTGCAGTAATATCATTACTTGTATTCAGCTTGCTCTACACTCCTTGTGTTGCTGCAATAGCTGCTATTCGTCGGGAATTGGGCAACAAAGATGCTTTGGCTGTTGTCTTCTTCCAATGTCTCATAGCTTACATAGTATCTTTCATAGCTTATAACATAGCATTGTTATGAATCTGATTTCTTTCCTCCTTTTTGCTGCAGTTTGTGTTGCTTTTATTCTTGCTGCCAGATATGTTTTTCGCTCTGGTGGAAAGAAATCATGCTGCAAAAACTGTGATGGAAACTGCTCTTGCTGCTGATTTTAATGTTCTATATTAGGGATTTCATGGTGAAAAATCCCCATTTTTGCACTTTTTTATACAATTATGAGCAATATTTTGCAAATAAATGTTAAAATTAAAGGTTTTTCTTCACAAAAGTTTGCACAAAGCGTAAAAGTATATATCTTTGCACTCAGAAATAGTTCCTGTAACTATAAATTACTAATTAATAATTTTAAAAAAAAGGAAGAATTATGAAAAAGATTTTTATGATGGCAGTTATGGCTGTAGCAGCCCTTACTGCAAACGCACAGCAGGAAGCAGGTACATTCTCACTCCAGCCAAAAGTTGGTTTGAATGTTACTAAAATCACTGGTGATGGAACAAAGACTAAGGCAGGTTTCACTGCAGGTGTTGAAGGTATGTATCAGGCTGCTGAGAAGTTCGGTGTTTCTGCTGCTTTGATGTACTCTCTTCAGGGTAGCAAGTATGAAGGCGAAGATAAGGCATACAACATGCACTATCTTAACATCCCTATCCTTGCTAACTATTACGTAGTTAAGGGTCTTGCTGTAAAGGCAGGTATCCAGCCAGGTTTCCTCGTAGGTGCAAAGCACGATGGTAAGAGTTTCAGTGATGATTGCAAGAAGTTTGACTTTGCTATTCCTGTAGGTTTGTCTTATGAGATTTCAAACATTGTATTCGACGCTCGTTACAACATCGGTCTGACAAAAACTGAAAAGGGTGACAATGTTGAGAAGACAAAGAATAGTGTATTCCAGTTCACAGTTGGTTACAAGTTCGGTCTCTAATTCATAGTACAAGAATTTAAAACCAAAAATAATTACAGTCTCGGTAGCATTGCTATCGAGGCTGTTTTTTGTTTCCCAGTGTGGGAATAATTTTTTCCTGCTTTGGGAACAATTTTTTTATGCTTGGAGAAATTCAATTGCAAACTTTGCAACTTGAATTGCAAACTCTGAAACCTAAATTGCAAACTTAGCAATTTAGATTGCAAACTCTGCAATTGAAACGGAATAAGCACATAAAAACAAAAGCCCCGTTAGCAAAATACTAACGAGGCGAGGTGTTATGTTTGTTTTATTTGAAGGTTATTCCTTGTATTTCGAGAGTTTGTTCTCCCAATAAGCCTTTACATCTGCCCATCTGTAGTAAGGACCCTTGACAGCTTTGAGGTCTGGAACTGTTGCTTCCTCTTCATTGAGAAGGAATTTTACCAAGACATCATCAACATTGGCATTAGGAGTAGTGGGACGATAGAAAACCATCTGTATGTTACTTGCCATTGGGAAGATTTTGTAGCTGTACCACTTGTTTTTCTCCAAGTCATCGAGATTATCGTATATAGTGCCAGCACCATTGAGGTTCATAAAGCATGCAGTTGGCATTACAACTACTTCGTGGCCAAAGCGCATGTGTGCTGAAGGAACGGAAAGGCGGGCATTGCTGTCTTTGAGGAGTTTTGGAAGAGAGGCATCGGTCTCTTCTATAATATTCTTTATAAGATTGCGCTGAACATATATCTGTGTTCCGCCATTCAGCATCGAAGGGCCGTATTTTACGTACCAGTCAGCATTTCTGCCAAGCCATATATTGTAAAGTTCATCATTGGTAAAGATGTCAAGCAGGGAGAAATTCTTTCTCAGTTCAAGGCTCTGCTGGTCTTGTGCCACTTTCCACAGTATTGTTTCGATGAAATCGTGTGGTTTCTCAACGTTTTCTTTCCAATAGTCTTCAGTTTTGAAAAGAGTGTTCAGAACGCGAGTAGCATCAAACTTGCTTTTTCTGAAGGCATTCAGAGCCTTCTCTGCTTCAGAGCCGCGTGGAGCCCTTTGTTTCTGGAGTTCCTTGTCGTCCTGAATAATGTAATACATATCATGAGCAGAAGCATCCATCTTTATATTCAGATTTGGGTTTCTGCCCTGCAGTTCTGCCATTTCATTTGCCATAGAAAGGATGCAGCGAATAATGGTGCTGCTCTTGGCATCAATGATATTGTCTTTTCCGAATATCTCAGGAAAGCGTTCGCTCAGTCTTCTTGCAATACCCCTATGCTGCTGGGCTCCGAGTGGTGTCAGCTCTTCTATGCGACCTTGGGCATCTTCCCGGATGGCAATACATTTCTTAAGAACATCTTCTCCCTTTTCTGTCAGCTGACCGGCATCATGTGCTGCCTGAAGTACCTTTACAGGAGTGTCATAAGCTGATTTTCCAATAAGGTATCTGGAACCATGACGTCCATAATGGGAAAAATAGCATACCTCGTAGCCTTCTGGGGCAGGGGACAGTGTTTTGGTAGGTTCTTGATAGGCTGTATAATTGTCGCCTCCAAGGTAGGGATTAACTTTTATTTCATCACGAGCATCCTGTGCCACAGCACAAAGTGCAAAAAATAAAAGGAATAGGGAAGAATAGGTCTTTTTCATATGATTTTATGTATATTTGTTTAAGATGTGTTGGCAAAAGTAATATTTTTTTTGCGATTTATGTTGTTTTTTTAATATTTTTTTGTAATTTTGCAAACAGAATAAAAAAATATAACATAAATAATAAAAAAGTCATTATGAAAACCCTTTTGTTAATCTCGACACTTCTATTCAGTGTTGGAGCTAATGCAGAGGAGAATCTTATTCCAGAGGAAGCTACTCCAACAGTGGAGGAAGCTTTGGTAAACAGTGACAGTCCTTTGGAGTATCATTCTTCCAACATGTTTGAGATTCCATCTCAGAAAGTAGTTCTTGACCCAAATCTTGCTACTGCTATAGGTAGTGAAGCAAGCAGGAAGGCAGCAGAAAGCAAGTATGGTGTTTATACCCCACTCAAGGAGTGGGAGATAACATCTGTACCACTTCTTGCCTTTGGTTTTATTGCTAAGGCAGATAAGAAGAACTTCCGTGATGCTCGTAACAACTTCATACCTTCTTACAAAAATCGTATGGATGACTGGTTGCAGCATGTTCCTCTGATTGCAACAACAGCAATGAATTTTGCAGGTTATGAAGGAAGAAGTGATCATTGGCGCTATCTTGCAAGTGGTGCTATGTCTTACGGATTTATGGCTTTGTTCACAAATGTCATAAAATACTCTGCTAAGGAGATGCGCCCAGATGGTTCTACAGCAAACTCATTCCCTTCAGGACATACTGCTACAGCCTTCGTTGCTGCTACCATCATGCACAAGGAATATGGTTTAACTCGCTCTCCTTGGTGGTCTGTTCTTGCCTATGGATGTGCTACAACAACAGGTATCATGCGTACCCTCAATAACCGCCACTGGATAAGTGATATCTTGGTTGGTGCTGGTATTGGTGTAATTTCTACTGACTTAGGTTATATGATGGGTGACTTCATATTCAAGAAAAAACGTATCTTGAGAGAGCCTCGTCAGGGTGCTGGTGATATGTGGCAGAATCCAAGCTTCTTCAGATTAGAGCTGGGTATGCAGTTTTCAAATAACTTGAAACTGCCAACAAATACTGATTTCCTCACGTACACAAATCTGTTTGACAATAATTTGAATGATGACTTCTATCAGGTAAATCGAAAAGGTAATCCTTTCCGTATTCCTGACAATTATAATGCAAAAGAACGTACTTATCAGAATTATGGCGATGCAGGTCCTGCATACGGAGAAGGAGTAGCACCAAAGATTAAAGTAGCTACAGGTACTACTGTTGGTGCAGAGGGTGCATACTTTTTTAATAAATACATAGGAGCAGGACTTCGTGCACGTATCACAACAGCTCCTGTTACTGCAGAAGGATTGTTTTCTTATGATGACAATATGAATCGTCGTTATAACTCTTCCTCTGTATCAGATGTATGGTCTCTTGTAGATGTAAATCTTGGTGTCTATGCAGCATGGCCTATCAACCCAAGACATAATCTGAACTTCAAAGCCCTCTATGGTCGTCGTTTCTTTGGCTCTTTGGACCTGATGGCTGCCTATGATACACGATTTGTTAATCAGCAGACAGGTGAGTCAAGAGATGTTACTTACTATGGTGATGCAATGTACATAGACAAGACAAATGCTGACGATTTCACACTTGGTGTTCACTATACATACTCTTTGAAGAATGGTGTTGCAGTCAGCGCTTTCTTTGACTATGATTTTGCAAAGCCTGAATTTGACGTAGAATACAATCCTTACAACATTGATTCTCAAAATATGGCAGCAACATCATCACAATTTAAATTTAAACAACGTATTAATTCCTACACCCTTGGTGCCTCAATGACGGTGCTGTTCTAAAAAAGTAAAGATTATGAAAAAGATTTCGGAAATATTGAAATATGTATCTTGCTTCGCTTTGTCATTGATGCTTATGACGAGTTGTGATAAAGAGGCAGATAAGTTAAAGATAGAAACAGAGACTCTGAATTATTCAGGTACATTCTATATGCTTTTGTGTACTGCAGAGTTTAATTCTGCTGAAGACAATCTAAATATTGACATTGATACAGTACCAGGAAATATAAAGATAGACATTTCCAATGAGGGATATGCTGTAGTGGATTTTGTTCCTGGACGTGAAATAAACTTGACAATACCATTCTTCTACAGAGAAGAAGATGCAGATGGAGATTATGTTGAGGATGCTGAAGGAAACTATATCTACACAGCAATACCTATGGACATTTATGAAAAAAGTCCTATTCTCAAGTTGTACAATGCAGTCAATGAAGATGTCAATGTCTCAGACGATGAGAAAGTTGAGTTGAGAAATTTGCTTTGTGAGATAAAAAATACAATAACAATAGCTCCTTTCAAAACATCAAGAATTCCTTTGATACAACAAGGTGCTTCAATTGTAAGCTACGATTTCGAGCAGAATACCTTCTATAGCTCATATACCCTTGGTGATGTGGCATATTCTTATAAGAGTAATCTTGTTGAAACAATAAAGTACGTTAAGCAAAATCTTCTCTCCAAGATGGCTGCAGACAAAAAAGCTACAGCAGAGGCTGCTATTCAGACGATTGAAAATATTGCTTCGTCAATTACTGGCAAGATGGGTAATGCTTGGGGTAGGCTGACTGTGCAGTATATGAACTATTATTGTGATTATGACATGCGCATACAATCAGAGGAAGAACGTCCTAATGAGATGCTCGTAAACATTTCTAAACTGTTATATGGAGAGGAAAATGGCAAACCAATTAAAGATCTTTGGTTCAATATTGGATATGTAGGACACATGGGAGATTCTTCTGGTGCTTGGGAAGAGAAAAGAGAAGAATGAAAATAAAATGCTAAACTCACTTTGCAAAATGTCATAAAAATTAAAAGAATCTTTGCTTAGTGTTTATAAAAGTCCCTGAAATGTTTTGCATTTCGGGGATTTTTTGTATCTTTGCGCCAAATTCGCATTTAAGGTAAATAATAAAATTAAAATTATGGCAACATTAGATTTGACAAAGTATGGCATCACTGGTTCAAAGGTGATTGCTCACAATCCTTCTTATGAGTTCCTCTTTGAGGAGGAGACAAAAGCTGGGCTGACAGGTTTCGACAAAGGCGTAAACACTGAGCTCAACGCTGTTAACGTAATGACAGGTATCTATACAGGTCGTTCTCCTAAGGACAAGTATATCGTTTGTGACGCACAGAGCAAGGACAAGGTATGGTGGACAACAGAGGAGTATAAGAATGATAACCACCCAATGTCTGAAGAGGTTTGGGCAAAGGTTAAGGAGATCGCTATCAAGGAGCTCTGCAACAAGGAACTGTATGTTGTTGACGCTTTCTGTGGTGCTAACGAGGCTACTCGCCTTGCTGTCCGTTTCATCGTTGAGGTTGCTTGGCAGGCTCATTTCGTAAAGAATATGTTCATCCAGCCTACAGCTGAGGAACTTGAGAAGTTCGAACCTAACTTCGTAATCTACAATGCTTCTAAGGCAAAGGTTGAGAACTACAAGGAACTCGGTCTTAACTCTGAGACTTGTGTAGCATTCAATACTACAAGCCGTGAGCAGTGTATCATCAACACATGGTATGGTGGTGAGATGAAGAAGGGTATGTTCTCTATGCAGAACTACTACCTCCCACTTCAGGGCATCGCTTCTATGCACTGTTCTGCTAACACAGATATGGAAGGTAAGAATACTGCTATCTTCTTCGGACTCTCTGGTACAGGTAAGACAACTCTTTCTACCGATCCAAAGCGTCTCCTCATTGGTGACGACGAGCACGGATGGGATGATGAGGGCGTATTCAACCTCGAGGGTGGCTGCTATGCTAAGGTTATCAACCTCGACAAGGAGAGCGAGCCAGACATCTACAACGCTATCCGTCGTGACGCTCTGCTTGAGAACGTTACTGTTGACGCTAATGGCAAGATTGACTTCGCAGACAAGAGTGTAACAGAGAATACTCGTGTATCTTATCCTATCGATCACATCGAGAAGATTGCTCAGAAGGTAAATGGCAAGAGTGCAGGTCCAGAGGCTAAGAACGTTATCTTCCTCTCTGCTGACGCATTCGGAGTACTGCCTCCTGTATCTATCCTGACTCCAGAGCAGACAAAATACTACTTCCTCTCTGGTTTCACAGCTAAGCTGGCTGGTACAGAACGTGGTATCACAGAGCCAACTCCTACATTCTCTGCTTGCTTCGGACAGGCTTTCCTTGAGCTGCACCCAACAAAGTATGCTGAGGAACTCGTAAAGCGTATGGAGAAGAGCGGTGCTAAGGCTTACCTTGTTAACACAGGTTGGAACGGTACTGGCAAGCGTATCTCTATTAAGGATACTCGTGGTATCATCGACGCAATCCTTGGTGGTGCTATCTTGAAGGCTCCTACAAAGAAGATTCCTTACTTTGACTTCGAAGTTCCAACAGAACTCGAAGGTGTTGATACTAACATTCTCGATCCTCGTGACACATATGCTGACGCAGCAGAGTGGAACAAGAAGGCTGAGGATTTGGCTGCACGCTTCATCAAGAACTTCAAGAAGTACGAAGGCAACGAAGCTGGTAAGGCTCTGGTTGCTGCAGGACCAAAACTCTAAGAAAAGACTAAAAACAAACAATAATGTAAATTTTCCCCGCAAGGTGTTCCCTTGTGGGGGATTTTTAGCTTATGACAACGATATTTCTATTTCTATCAGTATTGGTGATAGCTACGTCACGTGGTTATTTAAAGCACCGCTTAAGAGTCTTTGCCAAAGGAGCAGGACGTGAAAACCTGTTGTTGATGATATGGATTTTCATATTGGCAGGAGCATTTGCCAATAGTGCCAAACAGATGGGAAGCATCGATGATATGGTAAATCTCACACTTGCCATAGTACCTTCTTCTGCCATCCTTGCAGGATTATTCCTCGGAGCAGCTGTTATATCATTGACAATAGGTACCAGCGTGGGAACAATTGTAGCTATGATGCCTATTGCTGTTGGCATAGCAAATCAGTTGCAAGAGTATGTGCCCTTTGTGGCTGCTATAATAATCGGTGGAGCCTTCTTTGGAGATAATCTGTCGTTTATCTCAGATACCACCATCTGTGCTACCCAATCACAGGGCTGCAAGATGAGTGATAAGTTCCGTACGAATATTCGTATCGCATTACCTGCTGCTATTATTGTCTTTATAGCATATATCTTCTTGGGAAACGAAATAGGGTCGGAAGCTGTTATTGGAGAAATAAACTTTTGGAAGGTACTACCTTATCTCGTAGTTCTCGTTGCTGCGATTGCTGGTATAAATGTTCTTATAGTTCTTGTATCAGGAATATTGCTGACAGGAATTGTTGGCTTAATAAATGGTGATTATACCATACTTTCTTGGTCAAGTGCTATGGGTGACGGTATAATGGGAATGGGAGAACTCATTATCATTACTATGCTTGCTGGTGGCCTATTGGAGGTTATCCGAGCTAATGGAGGAATAAAATTCATTATGGATAAGGTTTTGCGACATGTTCACTCACAGCGTACTGCAGAGTTGTCAATAGCATTTATGGTGAGTGCTGTTGATATGCTTACTGCAAATAATACCGTTGCTATTATTTCTGTTGCAGGAATATCGAAGGATATTTCTATCAAGTATCACCTTGATAACAGGCGAGTAGCCAGTATTCTTGATACCTTTTCGTGCATAATGCAGGGAATAATACCTTATGGAGCACAAATGTTGATGGGAGCAGCCCTTGCGAGTGTGTCTTCCGTTGATATAATACCTTATTTATATTATCCATATGTTTTGGCTATCTTCGCTATAGGAAATATTATTTTTAAAAAAGCTGGTAAATAGCATATTTTTATTCGATAAAATGGTGATTTTGTTAAAAAAACTATTGAAAATGTAACTTTGAAACATAAGGTAATATAAATGGTACAAAAGAGAAAGGCTGGTATATATAATCTTCGTAATTTTGCATCCAGAAAACAAAACATCGATAGGTTTGTAAGAAAATTATATTGTAATAGTTAGTTAATAGTAGTTTATTTTTATCGGTGAGGTCAGCGTTGTGAAATGGTGACCTCTTTTTTTGACTCTTATTTAAATACCTTAATTATAATATATACATAGTAATATATGAAGACTTTTCTATTAGTAATTATCTCAGCCTTCTTAAATATCAGCAGTATTTCTGCTGAAAAGTTTGTTAATCCTGTTATTAATGCAGATGTTCCAGATCCTGACGTTATTCGTGTGGGAGATGACTTTTATATGGTAAGCACTACGATGCATCTAATGCCCGGTGCTCCTATTATGAAGTCTAAAGACCTTGTTAATTGGGAGATTGTAAGCTATGTCTTCGATCGTCTTACTGATACTCCAAATTACGATATGCAAGGCTGTACTGCCTATGGTAGAGGACAATGGGCTACATCATTACGTTATCATAATGGACGTTTTTATGTGCTTTTCTCACCCAATGACAAGCCTTGGAAGTCATACATCTATGAGGCTGATACTGCGGATGGCCCTTGGCGACTTGTGTCAAGACCTAAGCACTTTCATGACAACTCGCTACTTTTTGATGAAGTAAACGATAAAGTTTATGTATTTTATGGTACAGGTCAGGTAAGACAATTAAAGAATGATCTTAGTGACATTGAGCCAGGCGGAATAGATATGAAGATATTTGAGAGAGACGAGGCAGAAAAAGGACTTTTGGAAGGAAGTCGTGCTATTATGCATGATGGACGCTATTATCTCTTGATGATAAGTTGGCCAAGAGGTGGTTTGCGTCGTGAAGTGTGTTATCGTGCAGATAAAATAACAGGCCCATGGGAAAAGAAGGTTATTCTTGAATATGACTTCGACACTTATGGCGGAGTAGGACAGGGAACTATAGTTGATGGTCCTGATGGTCGTTGGTGGGGCATAATCTTCCAAGATCGTGGTGGAATAGGGCGTGTGCCTATTTTAATGCCTTGTCGTTGGGTTGACGGTTGGCCTATGTTAGGTGATGAGAATGGACATATAGCAAAAGTGATGGATCGTCCTTTCAGCGGACAGGAAACAAAAAGAATAGTGTCCTCAGACGATTTCAGCGGCAATAAACTGAAGTTTGAGTGGCAATGGAACCATAATCCGATAGATAATGCCTGGTCGCTTAAAGAACGAAAGGGTTATCTGAGACTTAAGACTGCCCGTCAGGTGGAAAACCTTTATCTGGCACCAAACACTATTTCACAACGCATGATGGGCCCTCAAAGTATAGCTACTGTAAAAATAGACTTTAGCAAGATGAAGGATGGTGATCGTGCAGGTTTTGCAGCATTTAACGGACATTCTGGTGTAATGACGGTTGAACGTAACGGAAAGGACTATGTGTTAACCATGACAAATCAGACGGTAAATTTGCGTGATAGTGATAAGGCTGTAACGAGTGTTGATAGCGAGGAGATAGAACGTGTGAACCTAAAGAATACAATTCTCTGGTTGCGTATTGAAGCAGATTTCACAAACCATAAGGATTGTGCATCCTTCTCATTCAGCGAGGATGGTAAGAACTTCCGTAAAATAGGAAAAGACTTTAGAATGCGTTTCGATTATCGACGCTTCTTTATGGGGACAAGGTTTGCTATTTTCAATTATGCTACCAAGAAAACAGGTGGTCATATAGATGTTGATAACTTCGATATAATCGTAAAAGACGAGATATAAGAGAATTGATAAATACGAATATTTTTATTTTTTATGTAACATTTCTTCATGCATGATACATGAGAAAAAGTTAATGTTATATTATATAATGGATAATAACGTTAAAAATTTGTATCTTTGCACCATGAAACAATAAATTGTTGAACTAAAATCGAAATTTTGAAATAAAATATCTATGGGCAAAGCGAGATTTATAGGGAAAATGATGACAATGGTGTTGGCGTATGCGTTGTCTACCATAGGCGTTTCAGCGGCAGATGCATTTGTGTCTTTTGACAAGAGTGACATGATGCTCTGCAAAAAGGGCGAAACGTTCAGCATTATAGTCAGCGATAATGACAATATTGCTGTAAAGCTTGCAGCAAAGAATCTCGTCAATGATTTGAAGGCTGTTGCAGAAGCTAATGTAAGTGTTTCCTCAGATAAATCAGCAAAAGCAGCAAAGATAATCATTGGAACTATAGGACAAAGCAATGCTATAGATGCACTTGTAAAGGAAGGAAAGATAGACGGGAAAACACTTAAGGGAAAGATAGAAAAATACATAATCACTGTTTGTGATGGAAATCTAGTAATAGCAGGTTCTGATAGGCGAGGCACAGTATATGGAATTTATGAGTTATCACGTCAAATGGGTGTATCGCCGTGGTATTATTGGATGGATGTTCCAGTAAAGAAACAGGAGGCTATATATGTAAAAAATGGCATTTTCACTGATGGTGAGCCAGCTGTTCGCTATCGTGGAATATTCCTTAATGACGAGGCTCCATGCCTTACTACATGGGTGAAAAACACTTTTAAAACAAATTTTGGTGGACATGAATTCTATGCAAAAGTGTTTGAATTGGTTCTTCGCCTAAAGGGTAACTATATATGGCCTGCCATGTGGTCATGGGCTTTCTATGCAGATGATCCATTGAACATGAAGACGGCAGATGATATGGGTGTGATGGTAGGAACCTCACACCATGAGCCTATGGCACGCTCTCAAAAAGAATGGCACGGACATTCTGACGACCCCAATGCTGATGCACAGGACCTGAAGAGTCGCCAACAAGATACACACCAGTGGAACTATGCCACCAACAAGGGAGAATTGGACAGATTTTGGAGAGGAGGCGTAGAACGTAACAAGCACACAGAGGATATCATCACCATCGGTATGCGTGGTGATGGTGATATGGCAATGAGTGAAGAGCGCAATACGAAACTTCTTGAGGATGTTGTGAAGAATCAACGCAAGATAATAAGCCAAGTACATGGAAAACCTGCCAAGGAAGTGCCACAGTTGTGGGCTCTTTATAAGGAAGTGCAAGATTACTATGATGATGGCATGCGTGTTCCTGATGATGTAATAATGTTGTTATGTGATGACAACTGGGGTAATGTACGTCGTGTGCCTAATGCTAAGGAGCGCAAACATTCAGGTGGCTGGGGACTCTATTACCATGTTGACTATGTTGGAGCACCACGTAATAGTAAGGTACTTAATTGTACGCCTATCCAAAATATGTGGGAACAATTGTCCTTGGCTTATGAAAATGGTATAGATAAACTATGGATTTTAAATGTCGGTGATCTTAAGCCGATGGAATATCCCATACAACTCTTCATGGACCTCGCATGGCAGGGAACAAACAAATATACTCCGAGTACACTCGTGTCAAATCATACAGTACCTTTCTGTGCAAGTATCGTAGGTGAGGCAGAGACAGAAGAGGCAGCAAATATACTGAATATATATTGTAAATTGGCTGGTCGTGTGACGCCAGAAATGCTGGATGCTAATACATATAACCTCTCTACAGGTGAGTGGGCACAGGTAGTGGATGAGTGGAAAACCTTAGAATTGCGGGCCTTGAGACAATATGCAAAGGTTTGTCCTAAAGCACGTGATGCATATTTCCAGTTAATACTATTCCCTGTTCAGTTCATGAGCAATCTCTACGATATGTATTATGCTCAGGCTATGAACAATAAGCTGTACAAGAAAGGTGATGCTGCAATGGATTGCTGGGCGGAAAGATGTGAGAAGGCTTTCAAGCGCGATGCCGAACTGATGAGACAATATAATAAGGATATCGTTGGAGGTAAATGGGATGGTATGATGATACAAAAACATATAGGATATAAATCATGGAATGATAGTTTTAGAGCGGACATCCAGCCAAAGGTATATCGTGCTGAAAATATTACTAATGTCTTTGACGAAGATTCAAAGGGTTATGTGGCAATGGAAGCAGAGCACTATAACAACAAGACAGATGGACAAGGAGCACAATGGACGGTGATACCTGATATGGGTCGTACCCTGAGTGCAGTAACATTGATGCCACAGACAGGTGACATAAAGAATGCTTCACTAACGTATAAGTTCATCTACAAGGGGAAGGCAGAGAAAGCAAAAGTATATATTATAACTAAGTCAACCCTTGACTATCTCAATAAAGGTGGATTGACTTATTCTATCAAGATGGATGGTGGAGATCCTGTTGTTGTCAACTTCAATAGTGATATGAATGAGGCTCCAGAGAATATATATGACAAGTATTACCCAACGATAGCTCGCCGAGTAATAGAGAAAGCGGTAGAGATGCCTATGTCTGCAACATCTGACTCTATGCATTCTCTGACATTCATCCCTAACGATCCGGGTATCGTGCTTGAGAAGGTTGTGGTAGATTTCGGAGGATATAAGAAACAATATCTCTTTGGTAAGGAAAGCCTAAGGAAGTAAAGTTTATAGTTTGGGTTTTTAAGAAAATTAAATAAAAATGTTATTAGGATTTGATGTAGGTTCATCAAGCGTCAAGGTTTCGCTTGTAGATGTAAAGACAGGAAAAACTCTGGCATCGGCATTTTGCCCTGATAAGGAGGCTCCAATCAAAGCACAGAAGGCTGGATGGGCAGAACAGGACCCAGAAAGTTGGTGGCAATATGCCAAACAAGCTCTTTCTAAGGTTGCAGAACAGAGTTCAAAACCATTGTCAGAAGTAAAGGCTATAGGCATCTCATATCAGATGCACGGACTCGTTTGTGTAGATAAGAATGGTAAGCCATTAAGAGATGCTATTATCTGGTGTGACTCTCGTGCTGTTCCTTATGGCGAAGAGGCTTTCAACAGTCTTGGAGAAGAGAAGTGTCTTTCGCATCTGCTCAACTCGCCAGGCAATTTTACTGCCGCAAAGTTGGCATGGGTAAAGGAAAATGAGCCTGAGATATATAATAATATTTATAAGGTGATGCTGCCAGGCGATTATCTTGCTCTGAAACTGACTGGCAAGATGACAACAACTGTCAGCGGATTGTCAGAAGGTATGATGTGGGACTTCAAGGAAAAGAAACCTGCAGAATTCCTCTTTGACCACTATGGATTCCGTCATGACATAATTGCAGATATAGTGCCTACTTTCGCTGTACAAGGAAAAGTGAGTGCTGAAGCTGCAACAGAATTAGGTATACCAGAGGGAACACCTGTAAGTTATAGAGGTGGTGACCAACCTAACAATGCACTTTCTTTGAATGTGTTGGAACCAGGAGAAATAGCAGCAACAGGTGGCACATCAGGTGTTGTGTATGGCGTGTTGGGTGAAGTAAATTATGATCCAAAGAGTAGAGTAAACACGTTTGCTCATGTAAACTATACCGAAGATAAGACACGTCTTGGTGTACTTCTGTGTATTAATGGTACTGGTATCCTAAATGCATGGATGAAACGTACTGTTGCACCAGAGGGTATCTCATATGCAGAAATGAATAATCTTGCCGAAGGCGTACCTGTCGGAGCAGAAGGACTTTCGGTGATTCCATTCGGAAATGGTGCTGAAAGAGTGCTGGAAAACAGAAATCCCGGTGCATCGTTGCATGGAATAAACTTTAATATCCATACAAAGGCACACGTAATACGCGCTGCACAAGAAGGTATAGCCTTCTCTTTTGCATATGGTATGGAAATAATGCAGAAAATGGGTATGGACATAAAAACTATCAAGGCTGGTCATGCAAACTTGTTCCTTTCACCTTTGTTTAGACGTACACTTGCTGCCGTTACAGGAGCAACAATAGAATTGTATGAAACAGATGGCAGTGTAGGAGCTGCAAAAGGTGCTGGAATAGGAAGTGGTATTTATAAGGATAGTAGTGAGGCTTTCGCTACCTTGCGTTTGATAAAAACAGAGAAACCTGTAGCAGATACGAAGCCTTATATAGAGGCCTATGAGCGCTGGAAGAAAGAAATGGAAAAATTATAAATCAAAAATAAAACGTAATAACGTAAAAAATTTAATTTTTAAAACAAACAACAAAAATGGCAAAAGAGTATTTTCCTCAGATTGGTAAGATTCCATATGAGGGTCCAGAATCAAAGAATCCTATGGCATTCCACTATTATGATGCAGAACGTGTAGTGGCAGGTAAGAAAATGAAAGACTGGATGCGTTTCGCAATGGCATGGTGGCACACACTGTGTGCTGAAGGCGCAGACCAGTTTGGCGGAGGTACAAAAACTTTCCCTTGGAATCAGGGTACTAATGCTGTTGAGATAGCAAAGCAAAAGGCTGATGCAGGATTTGAGATAATGCAGAAGCTTGGAATTCCTTATTATTGCTTCCATGATATTGACCTCGTCAGCGAGGGTTCTTCAATAGAGGAGTATGAGTCTAATTTGAAGGCTATCACTGATTACCTGCAGGAAAAAATGAAGGAAACAGGAATCAAACTGTTGTGGTCAACAGCAAACGTATTCGGCAATGCCCGATATATGAATGGTGCTTCTACAAATCCAGACTTCGATGTTGTAGCACGTGCTATTGTGCAGATTAAGAATGCTATTGATGCAGGTATTAAGCTTGGTGCCGAGAATTATGTATTCTGGGGTGGTCGCGAAGGTTATATGTCCCTCCTGAATACCGATCAGAAGCGTGAGAAGGAACATATGGCAACAATGCTTGGCATGGCACGCGACTATGCTCGTAGTAAAGGCTTCAAGGGTACATTCCTAATTGAGCCAAAACCAATGGAACCATCAAAGCATCAATATGACGTTGACACAGAAACAGTTATCGGTTTCTTGAAAGCGCATGGTCTTGATAAGGACTTTAAGGTTAATATTGAGGTGAACCATGCTACCCTTGCTGGTCATACATTTGAGCATGAATTGGCTTGTGCTGTTGATGCAGGTATGTTAGGTTCTATCGATGCTAACCGTGGTGATGCTCAGAATGGATGGGATACAGACCAGTTCCCAATCGATAACTTCGAACTGACACAGGCATGGATGCAGATTGTTCGCAATGGTGGTCTTGGTACAGGTGGTACAAACTTTGATGCTAAGACACGTCGTAACTCTACAGACTTGGAAGATATCTTTATCGCTCACATCAGCGGTATGGATGCATGTGCCCGTGCATTGCTCAATGCAGTAGAGATAATGGAGAAATCTCCGATTCCATCAATGCTTAAAGAGCGTTATGCTTCTTTCGATAGCGGTATTGGTAAAGACTTTGAAGAAGGTAAGTTGACACTTGAGCAGGTTTACGAATATGGCAAGAAGGTTGGCGAACCAAAGCAGACCTCTGGTAAGCAGGAACTCTATGAGACTATAGTTGCTCTGTATACAAAGTAAGAAAATCTCTATAAGTTTAAAAAATAAAGAAATGAGAAGTATAAAAAGTTTTCTCATCCTCGCACTGATGACCCTCACCGCATTAAATACGGTGAGGGCACAGGAGCGTCGTCCGATAGATTCACAACATCCGTTGTGGATAGTGCACATTGATGTGTGGAATGCTGCAGATCCGCAGAAAATTATTGACCTTGTGCCAGATGACATTAAGCCATATGTTTGTATGAACCTTTCTATGTCTTGTGCATACGATGTGGATAGAGGTGTTTACCAGAAACCTCAGAATGCTATCAGGACATATAAATCATGGGCATCAGTATGTCAAAAGAATAAAATGTGGTTTATGTGTCAACCTGCATCTGGAGGACATACACACATTCAGGATGATGATCTGGAAACTTTTGAATATTTCTTCAAACAATACCCTAACTTCTTAGGTTGGAACTACGCTGAACAGTTCTGGGGCTTTGATGAACCTGGAGATAAGAGTAGTAGTTCACAAACAAGCCGTATTGCACTCTTTGCTAAGTTAGTGCCTATGTCACATAAGTATGGTGGTCTTTTGACTATCAGTTTCTGTGGTAACATCTGGTCACATGCTCTAAATCCAGTTGGAATGATGAAACGTAATAGTGACCTGTTAGAAGCTTGTCGTAAATATCCAGAGGCTATACTTTGGTTGTATAAATACACGACATCATCGTGCTTCTATAACAACGAGAGTGTATGTTTTGGACCATTTGTCGCAGGTTTGGCAAAGAACTATGGTGTACGTTATGACAACTGTGGATGGAATGGGGCACTGGATGATATTGTAGGAAAGGATAGTGGATGTAAATATCCTGTTGCAGCAGGCATTGGTACTGTAATGGAACAGACATGTCAGAATGGTGGTGCCGTATGGGATGGACCAGAGTTGATATGGACAGAAGATTTTCAGAATCTTAATGATAGCAAAGTTGGTGATTACACACAACGTAACTGGGGTAGATTCCCTGGGTTCGATAACGCGTGGATAGACATGTTCCGCAAGATTATTGATGGAACAATGTATATTCCAACACGAGAAGAGGTGGTCGGAGAGACAAAATATGTCATTATCAATGATGTTACTTCTGGTAATAATGAAGATAAGTATGCAGCCTGGGGTGATCTTTATGATGGACTTTATAAGCAGACAGATCCATTTAACCCTAACGGAGGACAATGGATGAATAACTACTGCTACTTCAAGAGTACTGGACGTTACAAGGCAATTCCTATTGTACCAGGATTGTATGACGATGTTGCAAAGAGTATACCAAATCAGGTAAAGAAAACTCAAAGGTCAACGGCTTTCCCCTCACAATCACAAAAGACTGCCAAATTTAACTTAGTATATGAGCAGGTAAGCACTGGTGATCTCTTTGTTTCACGTTTCAAGAATCAGTTGGTGACATATACACCTTATACATATATGAATGCAAAGAAAATAGCTAAGGCTAATATCCCTTTGCAGTATAATACTTGTAGTAGTCTTGATTTGACTTATGGCAAACTTGGTAGTGGCATAATACGTGAGTATGAGGATCATATTGATTTCTATCTTAACAACTATCGCATAGACACCACTGCCAATGTTGTTGACAAGATTACGGTAAACGGAGCCACTGCAGAACCCACTTATACTATGACAAAGCGCGGAGCTGCCACAGCAACGGCAAGTGCAACATGGAATGCAGAAACAAATGTATGGATAATAGAAGTATCCCACAACGGTCCTGTTGACTTGACAGTAAATTGTTCAGGCTCAGGGACAGACCGCCGTACCGACGTGGCACCTTCTGTTGCCTTGGAGCAGCCAAAGCAGCCAGAGGCATACGAAGGAGAAGTGATATTGGAGGCAGAAGACCTTAATTACAAAAGCATCAGTTCATGTGTGACCTTACCCTATGTATCCCATCCCAATGTGAGAGGTCATTCAGGAAATGGTTTTATGATAATGGGCACCAATACTTCGGGTTCACTTAGAGCAAAATATAAAGCCTCTGCTGCTGGTGACTATAAGGTAACATTACGATATACCACGAATGGTAATAGTGGCAATACGATGCAAATTGGAAGAGCAGGAAAACCGGCAAAAACTGCCTACATCAACTTAGAACAGACAGCGGTCAACGAATGGAAAAAAACTACTGTGACAATTCCTTTCATAGAAGGAACAAATACGTTAACCTTTGCTAATATTAATGGAGTAAATGCATATTTAGACCAGATAATAATTACCCCAGCAGATCAGGAAGCAGAGAAGTTTGCTGTTACTGTACGTAACGCATTGGGTGGTTCTGCAGAATCTAACGTAGATGTGGCTGCTGAAGGTGAAACAGTGACACTTTCTGTACATCCAAACGAAGGTTTTGTTCTTTCAGGATGGAATGTTATTCATGGCGGTGTAACAATCTCAAATGAAGGAACATTTACTATGCCTGATGATATTGTTACAATAGAGCCAATATTTAGGGACACGACTATAATATATAATCTTGATTTTACTGACGTGCTTGCAGGAACATTGCCTCCAGGTTGGATTGTAACACAAGAGAACAATGTAATCCACTCTTATCCAAATTCCTATGGTGATGGCTCTCGTGTAATGACTGGATTCCCTGGAATGTATCCAAAGGCGATATATTGGAGATTCAATGATTGTCAATACGGAACTCAAGCAAACTATCCATTGACTTTGAAGGCTGGTAAGTACAGACTGATTTATACTATGGCTGCTTGGAGTAATACTTCTAATTATAAGGCACAGATACTTAGTGGCAGTACCGTCATTGCTACAGGTCAAACCTATACTTCGGCTCCAAATGCAGGTAGTTCAACAGGAACAGACCTTAGCAGTTCTACCATTCATACTCTTGAATTTGAGGTAACGACTCCTGGGAAATATATAATCAAGTTTGCTGGTGTAAATAGCGGATGGGAAGGTCTATTGTTGACGTCTTGCAAACTGAAACTTGTTCCACAACCAACAGGAATCAGAGAGGTCGAAGGTCAAAGGTCAAAGGTCAAAAATCAAATGGCTGATGGCAAGTATATTGAAAATAATAGAATAGTTATAGTAAAGAATGGTAAGAAGTATAATGCTGCTGGCGTTATTCTTGGCGATTAAAATCAGTGCCCAAGAAGTAGGTTCTTTCTATGAGAAGAATACTGCGCTGAATTTTAATGACGGAAGAAATGTAGCTGGTGAGATAGCTCAACCCTCTGGGTTTAATCCTAACTTTCACATTTACCTCTGTTTCGGACAATCGAATATGGAGGGAAATGCGAAAGTAGAAGAGCAGGATTTTATGGGTATTTCCCCACGCTTTCTGATGATGGCTGGAGTTGATATGCCAAATACTGGACGAAAGGAGGGTAAGTGGTATATAGCTGTGCCGCCGCTATGTCGTGCGTGGACGGGCCTTACCCCAGCAGATTATTTTGGACGTACCATGGTAGAGAATTTACCCGATTCCATTATTGTTGGTGTTATAAATGTTGCAGTGGGAGGCGCAAGCATTGACCTCTTTGATGAGGATAAGACAGACAGCGTGATAGCTAAAAGTGCTGACTGGTTCAAGGGTTTCTGCAAAGATTATAACAATGAGCCTTTCCGTAGGCTTATGGAGTTGGCAAAAAAAGCCCAAAAAGTTGGAGTGATTAAGGGTATTCTTTTGCATCAAGGTTGTACTGACAATGGTCAGAAGACGTGGCCTTCTCGTGTTAATCTCATATACACCCGAATGCTGAATGAACTTGGCCTGAAAGCAGAGGATGTACCATTGCTTGTCGGAGAACTGCTCACAAAAATTGACGGTGGATGCTGCTATCTGCACAATTCTATCATTGACAACATACACGACAATATACCTACGGCATATCCAATATCGTCTTTGGGATGTCCAGGAAAGCCTGACAAACTGCATTTCACGGCTGAGGGATATCGCATCTTAGGCAGAAGATATGCGGAGAGGATGTTGCAGTTGTTGAAATATTGAATATTGAAATGAAGATGGTAAAGATTTTTGGAGTTTTCGCTTTCCTAGCCTGTTTGAACTCGTTGGATGCGGGTGCTGTTGTAACTTCAGGTTCGTTATATATTCAGACCACTCCTACCAAATACCAGAAGATTGATGGTTTCGGTGGTACAGGCATGAATGGTCAGTGGGCAGATGTTTATACTCAGGAAAAGGTTAATCTGTTATGGGGACAAGGAGATGGACAGGTCGGTCTGAACATTATGCGACTGCGCATCAGTCCTGATGAATCTTCATGGAATAGGACAGTTCCTGAATATAGTAATCCCGTAAGATGGGCGCGTAAGATGAATCCTAACCTTCTGGTTTTTTCTACTCCTTGGACACCACCAGTTCAATTCAAAAAAGACGGTTTCACTGCGCCTTACCAGAATTCCTTCGGTACTTGGGTGTATCCACTCGTAAGGTCAAAATGGGGTGGAAATAGTTCTTCTGGTTCTACCATTCTTGATGATAAGATGTCGGATTTTGCTGATTATCTGGAACGTTATCGTGCAGCAATGGAGAAGGCTGGGGCCTCTATTGATATCATTTCTATACAGAATGAATGCGACTACACCCCTACAGACGGAGGTAGTACTGCAACATACGAAAGTTGTATATTCACCCCTCAACAGATGGCTGCTATGTTAAAAGCAGCCCGAGCTGCAATTGATCCAAAGTGTAAGATAATGGGTCCAGAGACATTCGGTTGGGGACAGAAGAATTACAATACGACTCTTTTAGGAATCACAGATGCAACAAATAATACAGACATATATGGTAACCATTTCTATGGTTCAAATGATGTGTCATTCTCCAAGAATATTTACGACAAGGGAAAGCCCCATTGGATGACAGAGTATCTTGTAGATTACGGCAAAGACTACGACGGCTATGGCTATGGTTCGTATGGCGGTGAGTTTAAGTTTGAGTACAGGATGATTGAGAATATAGAAATCGCCATGCAGAATTACTATACAGGATATGTTTATTATAACATGCTTGACGATTTCTTTGCCTCCAATCATGGCGGAAGTTCTACGCAACTCTGGAAACGTGCCTGGGTATTCAGCCACTATGCAAAGTATGCTACAGGTAAAACTCGTATCAATGCAACAAAGAATGGCTTTGCAGCAATACCACAACCTAATGGTCAGACCATAAATTATGATAAACTCATCGGAGGTTCATCATATATCAGCGATGACGGCAACACAATTACTGTCTTCGTCCTGAATCCTCAGTCTGTGGCTGTAACTTTTACCATTATCTGTAATCCATTTGTGGCAAATAAGGTGTCAGCGGTAGTTACCGGTGAGAGCGTAAATGCAAAGAAGATAGATGTTACGGATGAATATAATGTTTCAACGAAGAGACTTGTGACAACATTGCAGCCAGGAATGTTCTATACCTTTGTGTTTGAAAAAGAAGGAAAGCCTGAGGATATAGTTCCTACGTCACCTAAGACTGCAGGATATGGTAATCCTATAAATCCCTATCAGTATCTTGCTGATCCGACAGCTATTGAATATGATGGTCGTCTTTATGTGTATGGCACATGTGACCAACAGCAGTTTGATGTTACCAAAGGTCTTGTTGCCAACAATTATAGCAAGATTACATCGCTTGTGTGTATGTCAACCAAAGATATGTCTAACTGGACGAACCATGGTACTATTGATGTAAAGGCCATTGCTCCTTGGATAAGTCGTGCATGGGCACCATCCATCATCAGTCGTAAGGAGAACGATGGTCTGACACACTTCTATATGTACTTTACCAATGGTGGAGGCGGCATAGGCGTGCTCACTTCCACATCTCCTGTCGGTCCGTGGAGAGATCCTTTGGGAAAAGCACTTATTGACGGCAATACACAAGGAATAGGCAAGATAAGCAGTATTATAGATCCAGGTGCAGCTATCAACCCAAATACCGGTGAGGCATACCTTACTTTCGGTGGCGGTGACATACAGTCATCGGGGTCTGCTCTCTTTCCGGGCAATGCTCGTATAGTAAAACTTTCCGATGATCTTATCTCATTTAGCTCATCAGATATTGCAGAGATAAGTGCTCCGTGTCAGTTTGAGGCAAATGAACTTAACTATATCGGTAATCAATGGGTTTACAGTTATTGCACACGATGGACAATAGCCAGTGATTGGTCAAGTTACAGTTCAAGTGCAGCTCCAACACCATGTTCTATTGTTTGGATGTCTTCAAAGACTCCGCTTGCAAACAACTGGGTATATAAAGGAGAGATAATGCCAAATCCGGGAAATCTTGGTTATCCTTATGGTAATAACCATAGTCATATGCAGGTATTTGGGTCCAAATACTACATGCTGTATCACACCCAGTGGCTCGAACACCAGAATGGTTATGATGGAGGATATCGTAATGTTCAAGTAAATAATATGACAGTGAGGGTTGTTAAAAATATCCCCAGTATCCAGGCATTATCTTCTGAAACAGTTACTATTGATGGTGTGTCACAACTGACAGGTATTCGTGTAAACCCTTACGAGGAGCAACAGGCAGAGATGATGAACAATGGTGCAGGAGTGACGATTGAAGCGACGGATACTCCTGGAAATACCATTGTTAATTTGCCAAAGGGTGCTTGGACTTCTGTCTATGGTTTTAATTTCTCTTTAGGTGATGGAAAGGCCAAGAGTGTTATCCTGAATGTTGCCGGGGAAGGCTCTGTTGAGATTCGCAAGGAACAGGATGGAGAAACTATTGCTACGATAGAAGTAGCTGGCTGTGACTTTGAAGAGATTGTGAATGAACTTACAGATGAACTTACAGGTATTGTTAATAACATATATTTCGTATGTACCAGCGGCAACGTAAAATTTGATAGTTGGCGTTTCAGCGGTGAGGCTACGGGTATCAGAGAGGTTAAAGGTCAAAGTTTAAAGGTTAAAGATCAGATATTAGACGGAAAATATATTGAAGATGGTAAGATTATTATTATCAGGAATGGCAAGAAGTATAATTCTGCTGGTGCTATCCTGCATTAGTTTAATAGCCAAAGCGGGCGGTGTTTCACTGCCCGCTTTGTTTCATTCGCACATGGTGTTGCAGCGTGGTCAGGATATTCCCGTGTGGGGATGGGCTGAAAAGGGTGAGACTGTCATTGTAGAGTTTCGTGGTAAGAAATATACGGCTACTACGGATTCTAATGGCAGATGGCAGGTAAATATACCAAAACAGAAAGCCGGCGGCCCTTATACCATGACAATAAGTGACCAAATATTGACAGATATTATGGTCGGAGATGTTTGGCTATGTTCAGGACAGTCGAATGTTGACATTACGATTGAACGTGTTTATCCGCAGTATGCAACTGATATTGATACATACAGTAATGATAATATACGTTTGTTCCAGGTAAGGACAAAGGCAAGCGTTTCTGTTGGTAAGGATGTAAAAGAAAATATTGGTTGGAAGTCAGCAAATAAACAAAATGCATGGACTTTTTCTGCATTGGGATATTTCTTAGCTCAGAAGATATATAAAGAAACAGGCGTTCCACAGGGAATCATACAATCCTCCCTCGGAGGGTCTCCGATACAGGCATGGCTTGCTATTGATTCTTTAAAGAATACGGAGTATTACAGTAATTATCTTCTTTATACTGATTCTGCATATGTAGCAGCTCAAACAAAAGCAAATAATCGTGCTAATGATGTTTGGTTTAATACAATGAATGCTACAGATTCTGGACAGGTCGAAGGTTATGTAAATCCAAATTATAATGATAGTGGATGGAATGTATATAATCAATATGATAATAGGGCGTGGGCAAGGCATAACGGAAAAGCAATAACAGGCTCAATATGGTTAAGACAACATATTAACGTAGATAAGGCACACGCTGGTAAGCCTGCGAAATTGCTTCTCGGTACACTGCATGATATGGATTATACCTATGTAAATGGCAAACAGGTTGGGGTAACATATTATCAGTATCCACCACGGCGCTATACGATTCCTGCAGGTCTTCTTCACGAGGGGGATAATACGATAGCTGTACGCATTATTGTTAAAAGCGGTATGGCAAATTTCTTTAAGGATAAGCCACATGAGATAGTCTTTGAAGATGGGAATAAGGTATCACTGTCTTTAGAATGGAAGATGAAGACAGGTTCCGTAATGCCAGAAGGGCCTTTAGGTGGGAAGATAAATACCAATAATCAGGCTTCGGTACTTTATAATGGTATGATATTTCCTCTTGCCCCATACGCAATAAAGGGAGTAGTATGGTATCAGGGAGAATCAAATACCGGCAACCCATTGGAATATGGCAATATGCTCAAGAAAATGATGGGTAACTGGCGTACGATATTCAATAATCCGACATTGCCATTCAATATTGTGCAATTGGCAGGATATATGGATTACTCGGAAAAGCCCCAGAATAGTACATGGACACAGTTACGTGAGCAACAGCGCCTTGTTGCAAGAGACGATGCCCATGCTACCATAACTGCAGCACATGACCTTGGCGAGGCTTCTGACATTCATCCTTTGCGTAAGCGTGAAGTAGCAGAGCGTTGTGCTATGGCTTTATTAAATGGCGTACAAAGTCCACAACCTGTCAAACTGGAGAAGAGGGGAGAGAAAATGGTTGTCATTATGGATCAGCCACTTCAGGATAACGATGGTACAGGTGATTTAGAAATACTTGTCAATGGTACATGGCATAATGTATCGGGCAAAGCGCATGATAAGGAAATTATTATAAATGAGGTTGGCGATAAGGTTCGCTACGCATGGAAGAGTAACCCTATTAATGCAACATTAGTAGGAAAGAACAAATTGCCAGTTGTGCCATTTGAATTATAAATCACGATTTAATCGGCATGTTGCCGCTGATATTCACGCGGTGACATGCCATACATTTTCTTAAACATAGTGGAGAAAGAAGTGGCACTGTTGAAACCACAATGGTAAACGACTTCTGTTATACTCTGACCTTTCATGGAGAGCAGGCGTGCTGCCTGCTTGAGACGTAGATTACGTATGAAGTCATGTGGGGTCTGATTAGTCATTTCCTTCATCTTTCGATGTAGATGAACACGGCTTATACCAACTTCGCTGCATATCATATCTATGTTAAGGTCTGAGTTATTGAGATTCTTGTTAACCACATCCATGATTCGGTTGATAAGTCTTTCATCAGGACTTTCAAGTACAATGTTGTCAATCTTTGCCTGGGGAGTTTCTTTACCAGCATATTTGTTCCTTAACATCTTTCTAGTCTTTAACAGATTAGCAACATTACGTTTAAGAATGTCCATGTTGAAAGGCTTGGTAATGTAAAGGTCTGCTCCAAGTTCGAGACTTTCTAGTTTCTCCTCATCACGTACCTTTGCAGTCAATAATATAATAGGTATATGATTGGTATTTACGTTGCTACGTACTTTGGCAAGAAGAGTATTTCCATCCATACGTGGCATCATTATATCAGATATTATAAGCTGTGGTCGTTCCCTTAAAATAACAGGAAGGGCCTCACTTCCATCAGGGAATGCAAGAACTCTATATATTTCAGAGAATTCAGTCATTAGATAATTTCTTATCTCATCTTCATCCTCTACAATAACGATTGTAGGTCGGCGAGATTCGGTAGTTGTTGTATCTATATCCATTTCATCATCAGTATCAGCATCGTTTTCATCGCTAACATCGGCTATTGGGAAATCTTCTGTAGAATTACTATTTGCAGGGTTTTCTGTTTTTACCATTTCTTCTTCTGTTAGGTGATCACTGCCTAATGGTATAGTAACAGAAAATTCTACGCCTTTATCTATATTGCCAGATACACCCTCGACATTGCGAACATTGATTTCTCCATGGTGCATCAGGACAATAGAACGTGCAAGATCAAGGCCGACACCAGTTCCTGCTTTGTTAAGATTGGTGAAAGAGCTTGTTTGATAAAAACGACGGAAGATATTCTGAATTTCGTTTTCAGGTATGGGTTCTCCATTATCGAAAACCCTTACTGTAATTTGTTTCTCATATGTTTCTATAGTCACTATAATCTTACCACCATTATTCGTGTATTTTAATGCGTTAGAAAGGAGATTTGTAATGACTTTATCAAAGTTTCCACGATCAATCCATACCATTATTTTGTCGATGGAATGGATAAAAATTAAGTCAATGCCTTTGGCTGTCGCCTGAATATTAAAAAGGTCTATAATTTGTTTGTTATATTCAATGAATTCCGTTTCTTGCATATGCATCTTCATCTGTTCTTTGTCAATCTTTCTTATGTCCATAATCTGGTTAATAAGGCGTAAGATGCGATCTGCATTTCTTTTCATGGAGGTGTAAATGGCCTGCCTGCCAGCATGTTTGTCATCATTTATAAGTTGCTGCAATGGCAGTAATATCAGGGTCATTGGGGTTCTAATCTCATGTGAAATGTTTATGAAGAACTGTAATTTTTGTTCTTGTAGTATTTCTGCATTCCTGTGTTCACGTATTTTCAACTGCTGCTTACCATATCTCATGAATTGCCATATACCATAACCAATGAGTAAAAGAATTATGGTGAAGTATATTATTCGCATAAATGGTGTTAAATACCATGGATTGTGAACAACTATCTCAAACTCTTTTTGGTCAGAAACAACTCCACCCTCCGTTGCGGTAACACGTATGTTATAGTCTCCAGGCTGTAGGTTGCTGAGTGTAAGTGTGTTCACTCCTGGTGACATTGTGACCCATTTTCCATTGTTAATAGAATATGCATAAGAAATGCGTTGTGATGCCTCGTACGATAGGGTAGAGAAGTGCATCGTGATGCTATTGTCACTATGAGAAAAATCAAACCTATTGCACTCATTAATCGTAGTATCACATATTGTGAATTTTCCCGATTTCATCAAGGCATGTACTGTCTTATCACCAATAAGAATCTTTGTAAGTGAAACATGGTGTTTTTTTGCAGATGGTTTTATTGTTTTTGAATTAAAATATGTAACACCTAGTGTTCCTCCAAAATAAAGCATACCGTCGTTGGTATAATAAGAACATCCTTTATTGAATTCGTTGGCACGAACTCCATTTGATGTATAGTATCTCTGTATTCTTCCTTTTGGCAGTGTAAGAGAACAAATACCCTTATTTGTACTTATCCATATTCGTTGATTATTATCTATTTCGATTCCTGCTATATTATTAGAAGGAAGACCATCCTTTTCTGTGTAATGTGTTAGTTTCTTGGTAGAAATGTCATAATGATAAATACCCTTTGATGTTCCTGCCCACAATCCTACTTGATTGGTGTATTTCAAGCACCTGATTATTTCACCACTAAGAATAGAGTCCGTGCCTAAAACTTTTGTCCAGCTGCCAGAAGGAATGTCCAAACATGCTAATCCCATGGAAGTTCCTACAAACAACATTGTACGGTCAGGACTCATTTCCATCTGCAATATATAATTATTTATAAGCTGGTCTTTTTTGCCTGCCTTTGCACGATATTCTATTAATTTTCCGGAAGTTGGATCATAACATTTTAGACCATCCCCCAATGTTCCTATCCAAATTCGTCCTTGATTATCTTTTTGTAAATCAAAAACCTCTCCTGCACTACCATGAGAAAATGGCATACGATGATATGTGCCGTTACCGTCAATCCATCCACAACCTTCTGCGTAAGAACCTACCCAAAGTTTCCCGCTGTTGTCCTCTATCATTGTAAGAACGGTAGCCGGGGATTTATAATGAATACTGGCGGATTGGCTGTTGAGGTCTTGTAATCCGTAAATTCCATTTCTGTCAGTAGCTACATATAATGTGTTATTGCTATTTCCTTTGTATAATGCGATAACACAGGCATCCCCAATATTTCCTCCGCCAAACTGTAAATGTCCCAGATAACCGAATTGATTACGTTGGTGTGGTTGCATGAAAACACCTTTCTGATTTAGAGCGAGCCATAAATTCTCTTCATTGTCAAAGAGTATGCTGGTAACTTTGGAACGTGATATGTTTGCGTCTGGTGAATATAATGACAAAGGTTTGAATGACATATCTTTGGCATCAAGAATGAAGATACCATCACCATCTGTTCCTGCGTAGATTTTTCCTGAATGGTATGCTATTGTATTGATAGAATAATTATCAGTCGATGGAATCGAAGAAAATTTATTCTCATTTGGACGTTTGTAATATATGCCTCCACTTAGATACCCTACGTATATATTATTATTGTCCTTGCATAAAACAGAGACACTACCATCTGTTTTTGGACTATATCGTCCAATAACGGTGTAATCTTCTTTGCCACCTGCAGATGTGGAACGTATGCATAAGATATTCTTATAATCAGTTGTTACCCATAAATTCCCGTGATTATCTTCAATAATGCTACGACAGTATCTTGCTTCTGGGATGTTTTCTGTTATATTACGGAATTTTCCTTCTGCTGTAACCTTGCATAATCCTCCTCCTGATGTAGCAGCAATGATTTCGCCTTTATGTGTTTTTACCAAATCTGTGACATACCATTGGTGAATGGCACCATATTTTTCATCAATAATAGTTTCAAAGCCATTTATTGTACTACGACACAAACCTCTCGATGTGCCTAAGTATATCCTTCCGTCTTCACCTTGTATAGCATTGATGATAATGTCAGATGGTAGTCCGTCGTTCGTATTGAGGGTTTCAAAGGAATACCCATCATATCGGTTGAGTCCATTTTCCGTTGTCACCCATATCATTCCTTGTTTGTCTTGGTATATTTCGTTTAGGAAACTGCTACTAAGCTGCCTCGTAAATGACAGCATACAGTTTTGAGCTACAATAGGAATACTGATGAATAAAATAAAGATACAAGATAAAAATTGGAAGGTTTGTTTTTTCATTTTTGTAGTTAAAGCGTTTAGGATAGGGCAAAGGTATGAAAAAAATAATAAATGACATAAAAAAAATGTAATTTACTTGCCTGTTATGTTACATGAGCGAAAGTTATTGGCATTTTTTATATAGGTAAAGGTGTACTTGTTATAGAAAATAAAGAGAAGGAAACAAAAAGAGAAGAGCATTAGATAATAAATATCTATCTTTGCAATCGCAAACAGATTCCTAATAGTTCGAAAAGATAAAAATCTATTTCAAAAATACTAAATATGTTTAATTTCCTAAAACCACAAAAAAGTTTGATACTTGCTGGTTGCTCTCTTCTTCTTGCCTGTGGGATTACCTCTTGCAGTAAGTATGATTTAGATGAGACGGACCCAGAAGGATGGGGCGCAAGTATTTACAGTTATCTAGAAGAGCAGGGCAATTATACCAACACAATTCGTATGATTGACGACCTTGGTCTTGCTGAAGTCCTTGCCAAAACGGGTAGTAAAACAATCTTTGCTGCTGACGATGAGGCATTTGAACGTTTTTATTCTTCTAACGAATGGGGTGTGAAGAGATATGAGGATTTATCAGAATCTCAGAAATGCCTGCTGTTGAAAGGATCTGTTATCAATAACAGTTACCAGATTAATGATCTTTCAAGTGTAGAGGGCCCTATTGAGGGACAATGTATGCGTCGTATCACTTCTCAAGATCCAGGTGATACCCTCGCTTTGGTTGATGTTGCTGACCTCCCTAATATGGATGAGAAGGATTGGGCGAACAACTCTACATGGAAAAAGCTCCGTGATGAGAACCTTGAGAAAATATATCTTCTTAAGGATGCAACATTGCCACCTATGATGCATTTTATCGAGGGTTATCTCACCAATAACAAAATCACCAATGATGATTATAACTTTTTATTCAATAATACGACAAATCGTATTTCTGGTGATGCTAGTGTAAATGGTGATAATATAATTGAGCATAATATTAAATGTAGTAATGGTTTCATCCATAAGGTTAAAGAGGTAATGATGCCTCTCAAGAGTATAGCTGATATCGTTGACAGCAAGCCTCAGGTATCTATGTGGAATAAACTTGTTCTACGTTTTGCTGTTCCTCGTCGCATTACTGATGAAAATGTAATACGTACATATCAAAATCGTCCAGATCGTGATTTCTCAAAATATAGATTGTATGAGCGTCGATTCTTTTCTAAGAAATCTCAAGGAGGAAGAATTCTCAATTTGGATGATGATAACAATGTTACTGCAGGACTGTTGAAATTCGATCCAGGGTGGAACACATATTATACAGGTATTGTAACTTCTTCTGATGAGGTTGCTATGCAGAAGAATATGGGTGTTATGATGGTTCCTTCGGATGAGGCATTGAATAACTATTTTACAAATCAGGAAGGAAAAGTGCTTCTTGAGGAGTATGGAACTTTGGATAAAGTTCCTAATGATGTTATAGTAGAACTTATAAATAACAATATGCTATCATCTTTTACTGAGAGTGTACCTTCAAAATTTGATGGCATCCTCAATGACGCGAACGACCCGATGGGTGTTGATGTTTCTGCAATTGATAGCGTATGGTTAGGTTGCAATGGCGCTATATATTTGACAAATAAAGTATATTCTCCTACATCGTTTGTAAGTGTATTATATCCTGCCGTAGTGAAGAACAACCTTAAGGTTATGCGTTGGGCTGTAGAACAGAATCAATATAATGTTTATTTGAATTCTCTTAATTCACGCTATAGTTTCTTCATTCCAAGCAATGGTGCGTTACAGTGTTATATGGATCCGACATCGTATGGTAAGAGTAGTCGAGAGTTGTGTCGTTTCTATTATGATGAGGAACGCAAGTCGGTGCGCGCATGGCTGCGCACGTGCGATGCTGATGGCAATGTAGTGGGAACAGATAGTACAGAAATCGATAATAATGGATTAATAGTAAAGCGTCTGCAAGATATTCTGGATAACCATATCGTTATCGGTGATGTTGAAAATGGAAACGAATATTACCGCACCAAAGGTGGTCAGGAGATACGTGTAAGGAATACTTCTTTAGGTGCATCTGGTATGACTGTAGAAGGTAGCCGTCAGATAAATGAGGGTGCTCCGATAAAAGTTTCTCATGTATATGATCAGACTAAGGCAGGTAATGGTAAAGTATATATTCTTGAAGAACCAATCATGACAACTGAAAAGAATGTTATGGATTTGCTGGCAGAAGTGCCTGAAATGAGTAAATTCAGGGATTTGCTGGATAAAAGTGGATTGTTGGAGGATAATCGTGATAATAATAAAGCATGTGTAAAACCTAACAATTTCAGTTTGTTTAATGCATATCATTATACGGTTTATGTTCCCACAAATACTTCTCTTGCAAGTTTCCCAACATGGGAAGATGTACAGGCTGAACCTGAAGGATCACCAGAGAGAATAGCCGATTCTATTAAAATAATGAATATGCTTTTATTGCACATCCAGGATGGATCTTTGTTCATAGGGTCTGGTAATATGGCAGAGGATGGTTATGAAACATCTTTGGTGGATCCATTAACAGAAAAGTTCGTAAGAATATATGCAGAATTAAAAGACAATAATCTTTTTGTACGTAAAACACAAACATCTGCTTCAGTAATGCGTAAGGTAATAAAGACTGCTGATAAATATAATCTTATGGCACGTGAGTATGTTGTGAATTCCAGTGATAAGGAGAATGCTACTGGGTTATATACAACTTCTACTGCTGTTGTTCATTTGATAGATGGGCCTATAGAGTAGTCGTTAAACATTTTAATTTGAACATAGAAATATGAAGTACAAGAATATATTTGGGTTGTTGTTAGTGTGTATGCTCTTCACCCCATTGTCAGCATTGCGTTCTTTTGCACAGGAGGCCAATGATGTCATCTCAGGTACGGTATCTGATGCGTTGGGACCTATTATGCAAGCAAACGTAGTAGAAATTGATAATGCGAATCGTATTGTAAGTTCTACTACAACGGATATGAATGGTAACTTTTCATTCAAGATTAAGAATCCTAAGAACAAATTGAGATTCTCATTTGTGGGATGTAAGCCTAAGACTGTTCCGATTAAGGGTACCGTTTATGACATTACTCTTGATGATGAAACAACTCTTACTGAAGTCACCGTTGTTAGTAAGGGACGTGGTAATGGTTCTGGATTAGCAATTCCTCATAATGAGTTATCTACATCAAATCAGACGATTTCAACGAAGGAATTCGAAGGATTGGCATTGACAACAATTGATGAGGCTCTGCAAGGTCGTATTGCGGGTCTTGATATCGTTGGTAATTCTGGTAACCTTGGTTCTGGAACTTCTATGCGTCTGCGTGGTGTCAGCTCTATCAATGGTTCTTCTGAACCTCTTATCGTTGTTGATGGTAATGTGTGGGAAAGTGATCGTAACAGTGGCATTGATATCTCTTCTGCAAACGATGAGAAATTTGCAGAACTCCTGAATGTCAACCCTGAAGATATTGAAAGTATCAGCGTATTAAAGGATGCTGCTGCAACAGCTATCTGGGGTTCGCAGGGTGCTAACGGTGTTATCGAAATAAAGTTGAAACGTGGTAGTCGTGGCAAGACACGCGTGGGGTATTCTTACCGTCTCACGGGTACTTGGCAGCCAAAAGGATATAATATGCTGACTGGTGACGAATATACTATGCTTCAGAAAGAGGCTTATTTCAATCCAAGACTGTCAAGTGGTGACAGTAATATCAATGAGTTCAACTATTCATCTGGTAACATCGGATGGCAGAACTATGCAGCCAATACTGATTGGGTGAGCGAGGTTCAGAAGACGGGTTGGCGTCAGAACCATTACCTTTCACTTACGGGTGGTGGCGAAAAGGCAAACTTCCGTATTGGTGCCGGTTATGATCATGAAACGGGTTCAATCATTAAGCAGGTTCTTGATCGTTTGACAAGCCGTGTAGCTCTTGACTATTTCGTTTCTGACCGTATTAAGATTATAACAAACCTTGCGTTCACTTATACAAAGAATCAAAAGAACTATGCAGATCTCTTAAATTCTGCTTATCGTCGTATGCCAAACGTACCTATATATGCACGTGATGACAATGGTAATGATTTGGATTATTATTTCAACATACCTATGACTACATCAGGCGTTCTTGACGATCAAAGGGATTATAAAGGTAGATATAATCCTGTGGCATTAGCGAATCTTGCAAAGAATAATGATACATCATATAAGATATCTCCTGAATTCCAGTTGGTGTATAATCTTCTTGGTGTGGAAGAGGGTAAGACGCAGTTGAAGTATGAGGGTAAGATAGTATTTGATATTTTCAATAACTATATCGACACATTCCTCCCAAGTTCTTTTAATATAAACTCATTTGATTATTATGATTCGAACTCAAATCCTCCTACATACAACAACTATTCTACGTCATATGCATATAAGAGTCTTGGTATTACCACAACACACACATTGACATTCGTGCCTCATTTCAAGAATGAAGATCATTCTATGATGATGATGCTCCGTGGTCAGCTTGTTGATGGTAGTTCTACAACACAGAGGACAGCTATATATGGACTTCCTTCAGGAACGATTCAGAGTACGGGAGCTGAGGGCGTAATAGGAAAAGACTTCAGCAGTTCTGAAGGTCAGTGGCGTTCTTTGTATTTTACATATTCTGTACACTATGCATATAAGAGTAGGTATATGGCCGACTTCTCTATTCGTCGAGATGGTTCTACGAAATTCGGTCCAGATAACCGTTGGGGTACATTCCCTGCCTTCTCTTTGAGATGGAACATCAGCAAGGAGCCATGGGTACAGGAAAAATTGCCTTGGTTGTCAATGCTTTCTATCCGTCCAGGTGTCGGTATTGTCGGTACTCAGCCAAATGGCGATTATCTCTTCTATTCTAAGTATCGTGATGGAAGTGGCTATATGGGTGGAAGGTCTACATATCCGGCTAATGTACAGCTAAAACAGCTTAAATGGGAAGAGAAGAAGACATGGAACCTCGGTTTCGACTTCGGTTTCATAAATGATAAGATTACCGGTAACATTGACCTCTACAGACAATACACAAAAGACCTGCTCATGCAAAACCGTGCCATTGCTACATCTTCAGGCTACGCAAAGCTTGACTATGACAACGTGGGCAAGATGGAGAATGTAGGTTGGGAGTTCAATATTAACACCAACAATCTTATAAAGTTCGGAAAACTTGGTATTGACCTTAACGTTACATTTGCCAACAACCGCAATATCATCACAGAGATGGATGAAACCTGTCTGAGAAGTCTTAACGAAGATTTCAATCATGGCAATGGACAATATATGACACGTATAGAGATTGATAAGCCTTTTGGTGCCATTTACGGATTCCGTTATAAGGGTGTCTATCAATATACCGACTATAGTGCAACAGAGGTTCCTGGCGTAAGCGGTCCTAATGCTCCTGTTGCCCGCGATGCTATGGGTAATGTGGTGACAGATGACAAGGGTAATGCTAAGCCTATGACATTCTGTTATGGCACGGGTTCCGAGTATGAATTCAAGGGTGGTGATGCCATGTATGAGGACATCAACCACGATGGCACCATCAATGAACTTGATATAGTTTATATTGGCTCATCACTTCCAAAAATAACTGGTGGTTTTGGTATTAAATTCAAGTTCGGACGCTGGACTCTTAACAATCAGTTCAACTTCCGTTACGGCAATAAGATTATCAATGCCAACAGGATGAATGCAGAGGCTATGTATAACAACAATAACCAAAGCCGTGCCGTCAACTATCGTTGGCGTGTAGAGGGTGATATATCAGATATTCCTCGTGCATTGCATCGGTCAGGTTATAACTGGCTCGGCTCTGACCGTTTTGTTGAAGACGGCTCTTTCCTCCGTCTCAACTATACGCAGCTCTCTTATAGTTTCCCAACTAAGACAATAAAAAAATGGGGTTTGACCCAACTCAGTTTCCATATTTCCGCTCAGAATGTATTCTGTATTACAAAATACTCTGGTGCTGACCCTGAGATATCCTCTTTCGGCTATAGGCCTACCACGGATTACTCTCAGACACCAAAGGCAAAATCTATCACTGGCGGTATAACTATTCAGTTCTAAAACTATGAAAAGGACATTAACTATTCTTTCCGCAGCTTTGTTGCTCACAGGTTTTACTTCTTGTAGCAAATATCTTGATACATTACCACTTAATGATGTGGTACTTGAGAATTACTGGACCGAGAAAAAAGACGTTGAAAGTGTTCTCAACTCCTGTTATGAATCTCTCGAGAATCGTGAGAGTATATTACGTATGGCTGTATGGGGCGAACTTCGCTCTGAAAACATTATAGCAGGAAGTTCTGTAAACAGTAATGATTTATTAGATGCTCTTAAGGAGACTCTGTTACCTTCGAGTGCTCTTACTTCATGGAGTGTTTTTTATCAGACAATAAACAGATGTAATACAGTTATTCACTATGCACCTGGTGTGCAGGAGATAGACCCTAACTATACAGTAACCGAATTGCAGGCTACAATAGCTGAGGCTACTTTCATCCGTGACCTGTGTTATTTCTATCTTCTCAGAACATTTGCATCAGTGCCTATAGTTTTCGAGGCAAGCATTAGTGATGATGCAGATTTCGAGGTCGCCCCAACTCCTGCTTTTGTCATGCAGAACGGAAAATGGGAGATAGGTCCGGCGTTTGACATACTTATCAACGACCTCAAAGGTGTAGAAGAGATGGCTGTGCGTCGATATGTAGATGATAGCAATATGTCAAATTCTCTCGCAGCAACTGCAGCTACTGAGAATAGCGGTCGTGTAACACGATATGCTATATACGCTTTGCTTGCTGAATTAAATCTATGGAAGGGCGACTTCGATGAGACAATCCGTTATTGTGACCTTATCATAGATGCTAAGAAAAAGCAGTATGAGGAGAAGAAAAATAATCTTGGTGAAATAAATGATATGATGCTTTTCAATGACATACCTCTTATAAGAGAATGTGTAGATGGAGGCACAAGGTGTGGTAATGCTCAAACCGAGATTTTTGGTACAGGAAACAGTTTTGAGAGTATCTTTGAATTGTATTTCCGTGTCGGTCAGAGTTCTTCAAATGACTATGTATATACATACTATGGTAATACATCAAATACCCTTGGTCGTTTTGCTACACCAGAAGAAAACAGAAAAGACGTAATAATAGGTAATAATACTTTATTCTCGAAGGACGATTGTCGTGCATATGGTATGATGGATAATAAGACAAACAGAGTATCTATTACAAAATATGCAGCATCTTCTGTTTCGATGTCTAATCGTCTTAGCACACTTACTGATGAGAGTACAGCAGGCATCACTATAAGCCGTCGAAGCAATTCATATGCCAACTGGATTATATATCGACTTACTGACATCATGCTTATGAAAGCAGAGGCGCTTGCCTTTAAGGGTGAAGAATATTTTGAGCAGGCATTTAAACTTGTTGACGCTGTCAACCGCAGAGCTCGAAATATTACTACTGTTGGTGGTGCAGGAGCTTTGAAGCTGTCAGATTATAACTCAAGTATGACAAAGATGATAGAAGATCTGATTCTTCAGGAACGCAAGCGTGATTTAATGTTTGAGGGAAAGCGTTGGTATGACCTTGTACGTTATTCTATACGTACAGGAAACAATAGCTACCTGTCAAAGCAGGCAACGACAAAATATCAGATTAATGTTAATGCCATACAAATCAGACTTAGCAATCCATATACTCTCTTCTGGCCAATAAACAAGAATGAGCTGAAACTTAACAGAAATCTCACGCAGAATCCTGCATATGGAGATACAGAAGATTTCCAAAAATAAATAATAATACAATATGAGAAACAAGTCATTATACTTCTTATTGGCGGCAGCGCTGCTGATGGGCATAGCATCTTGTGTTGACAATGATGTAAAAGATGGTGACGCCAGCTACTATTCTGCAACAAAACAGACTGCAGCAGAATTTCTTGCTGAGCATCCGGAAAAGTACAGTATGTACATAGAATTGTTGCAGAGGGCAAAACCAATGCAAACTGAAGGTGAAAATGTGTCAAACTATTATTCAATGTTGGGCACTTATGGTACATATACCGTCTATGCTCCAGATAATGAAGCCATGAAGACATATCTGGCTGAAAACGGCTTTGAAAGCATTCAGAGTATTCCGGAAAGGACGTGTGACACTATCGTACGTAACCATATTGTAAATAAGGGTGCATATTTCACTACTGACTATAGTGATGGTACTCTGCCATCAATGAATATGGATGACCGTTATGTGGTAATTACAAGTGATAGTGATGTTAATAATAATAATGCGCTGTTGCTCTATGTAAACAAGAGGTCTCTTATTACTCAGAAAGATGACTCTGTCACGAATGGTGTAGTACATACTATCAACAGGGTTGTGAGTGCCAGTAACCAGTTCCTGCCTGATTTGATGGAGGAGGATTCTACGATAAGTATCTTTTGTCAGGCTCTCAGTTTGACAAATATGTCGGACTCTTTAACGAAATACATAGACAATACTTATTATGTACATTCTGACTCTGTGGCACAGAGTAAGATTGTCAAGCGTTTCGGTGGAAAAGATATGGTGGCTCATTGGTATGAAAAACGTTATTTCAAATATACCGCCTTTGTAGAACCGAATGAAGTTTTGGCACAACATGGTATTAATTCACTTGACGACCTTATTGCACATGCGAAAAAGGTTTACGATGAGACATTCCCTCTTGATGCCGGATTATATGACAATGATTTCACTAATCGTAAGAATCCGTTGAACAGATGGGTTAGCTACCATTTGATGAACAGATTGGGTAATCATAGTGATTGGGCACCATCTGGTCAGATTCTGACAGATTGCTGTCGTGCTGATGTTGCCGATGCAGAAGATTTCTGGCAGACGATGTTGAAAGAAGGTATGGTTCGCTTCTGTCGCGCATCTGGACAGTTGTACGCAAATCGTAAGGGAGAGGCAAAACGTACTCCGACAGTTAAGGGTGTAAGAGTACTCTCCGATTCAGAGAGTGGTAAGAGTAACCAACAGGCACTTAACGGCCGTTACTTTTATTTGGACGACTTGATGGAATACAGTACGACCGTGCGTGATAAGGTTCTTAACTGTCGTATACGTATTGATGCCACAACTTTGAGTGCTGATTTTATGAACCAAGGTGCTCGTGGTAATTTAGGATGGGACGAGAACTATCTCTTCGCATTCAAGCGTGGATACATAGAAGGATGGAAGATCTCGCCTGAATCATTTGTTGGAGTACACTGTGATAATGTATGGTGGAGTTCATACCTCGGCAATGCTGTTGCTGTTAAGGGACAGTATGATGTGCAGATAAAATTACCAAATCCTCCTCCAGGACTTTATGAGATCCGTCTGGCATACGTGGCCAGTGAGGAACGTGGTGTCGTTCAGGTTTATTTCAACAATACGCCTTGTGGCATCCCTGTTGACCTGCGTAAAGGTGTGTGGGAATATGTGGAATTAAATCAGGAAAGTCTTAAAAATGATGAGGAATATAATATATCCATTGATAAGACTCTTCGTAACCTCGGATATATGCTTGGCCCTGATTCTTATGGTAAGCCAGGTGCTAATAATTTCCGCATAGATGCCCCGGAACATTTGCGTAGAATCCTAACTACAGAACAGTTCACGGAGGGTAAAGAGAACTGGTTACGTTTCCGTCAGGTGTTGGATGGAGATGCAGAATGGTCTTTCGACTATATAGAACTGTGTCCAAAGAGTGTTTATGCCAGCCCACAAGGCGAAAACAGACACTGATCAAGTTTAGAGTGTAGAGTTTTAAAGTTAAGAGTAAAAAACAAAAAAATATAAATATGAAGAACAAACATCGGAAGATACTTGGGATGATGGCTATTGGTGCCTTCCTTTCTCCTTTATCGGTATTGACATCTTGTTCCGATTGGAATGATCACTATGAAAATGCATCAGGAGGAAGTACCACAAATAGTTTGTTTGATGAGATAGCTTCTCATGAAGAATTATCCGACTTCTCTACCTTGATAGCAAGGACAAAGGTCTTCAGGCACCATAAGGTGACAGAAACAAGTTATGCAGACATTTTGTCAGGTGGTCAGTCTCTGACATTGATGGCACCAGTTAATGGAACATTTAACCTGGACTCATTGCTGACAGTATTGGAAACAGCACAGGGAGACTCTGCTGTAGAACATTTCGTAGTTAAGAATCATATTATCCGTTCTCCACATTCTGCTACAGAGGGCAGATATAAATCCCTGAACGGAAAGTATGTTGTGGTTACTCCAGGCTCTATTGGTGGTTCAGAAATTGACCAGGCTAATATACATACCCGTAATGGTGTATTGCATGTAATGAAATCACCTATTGAGTATAAAAAGACAATTTATGAAACCTTGGTTCTTGATGAGGATTACAAGAATGTAGGAACTGGTATAGCTTCATATAATGAAGATGTTTTTGACGAGAATGCAAGTGTTCAAAGTGGTGTTGTAGAAGGTGTTCCTGTCTATGTTGACTCTGTTATTTATGAGCGTAATAAGATGATGGAGGCTATTGGTTTGTTGAATGCAGAGGACTCTGTTTATTCTGTTGCTATTCCTACTAACGAAGGATGGAAAAAAGCATGGGACAAGGCTGTTAAGTTTTTCAACTATGCTGATAATGTGGATAAGCGTGACTCTCTTCAGAAATATTATACCATGCGTGCACTATTAGATGATGCTGTCTTCAGTAAGACAATGCAGTCTTCACCAAATGACAGTATTATCAGTGTACAATATAATCGTTCTACCCCTGAATATCATGTGTTCTACAAGCCATATGAGAGTACGGGTCTGTTAGGAAAGGCAAATTCTATAAGAAGTTGTAGCAATGGTTTCCTGTATTGTTATGATGAATGGCCATTTGACCCAACACAGACATATTTCAAGAAGATAGAGCAGGAAGGTGAATATACATGGAATATATCAGACTATACAACTGATAGGTGTAATCTTAATGTAAAGGCAGTTTTGGATAAGCAGGTACATAAAGGTTCTTATGTAAGATTATCTCCAATCAAATCTAATGATGCGATGCTGTGGAACGTATCATATAGGGTTCCTGGTGTTCTTTCTGGAAAGTATAAAGTTCACATTGTTACCTTGTCAAAAACAATAGATGTAATAGATGAGGAAAAAATCGTAAAGTTTAAGACTTCTATCAACTACTATGATCAGAGTGGCAAACTCCAAAATACACCTTGGAGTGAGCAAACTATTGGAACAGAGGATTACGTAAATAAGGTTAAAGATATGGTAGTTGCTGAGATGGAATTCCCGGTTTGTCAGTTTGGACAGACAACTGATGTAACAGTAACTATCAATGGTAATGCGAACCCCAAAAAGAAAACGGAAACGTCTATAATATACTTAGACTATATATACCTCGAACCTGTAATTGAATAATTTGCTATGAATAAGAGAAAATATATAACATTAACACTAGCATTAGCGTCTGTTTCTTTCCTTGAGGCGAAAGAAATAGGAGGAAAGGTGACTGACGCTGCCACGGGCAATCCAATAGCAGGTGTGCAGGTGAAAGCCTATGGTGATGAGCGGTTTACCGCTATGACTAATGCTGAAGGTATATACCTTATAAAGGATGTACCTGAATATGTAAATAGTGTTTATCTGACACTGGAAGGATGCTCTCCTTTACAGGTTGCAGTCGGTAAGGACGCTATGCATGTAGATGCTCAGATGTATAGAGATGCTTTTTCTTCATCATATAAAGCATATACATCTGGTAACAGAGTATCTGGAACCACTGACTTCGGTAATAGTGTGGAGATGTCTATCGACCCATTTATTCAGGGAAGATTGAATGCTGATGTCCATGCCGTAAGTCGTGGTGGTAATGATGGACTTGGTAACGTAATGTTCATCAATGGTATCAACAGTCTTAATACCAATGCACAGCCGTTGGTAGTTGTTGATGGTATGATAATGGATATGAAATATGACGGCGCGATGCTTCATGACGGATATTTCAATAATCTGTTGGCTAACATCAATGTCAATGACATCGAGAGTGTTGAGGTGATGAAGAATGGTACTGCAATATATGGTGCCAAGGGTGCTAATGGTGTACTGCTGATTAAGACAAAGCGCAACAAGAGCATGACGACAAAGATTGACCTCACAATTGGTGGTAAGTTTATTACAAAGCCAAGAACTCCAAGCATGATGGGGGCAGAAGACTATCGCACATACGTTACAGAAATGCTGGCACCAAAGGTTAGCGATATGTCAACACTGAAGTTCCTTGTATCAGATCCAAAGTATTACTTCTATCCTATGTACCATAACGAAACAGATTGGAACAAGGAGATTTATCGCACTTCTTATGCCCAGAGTTATGGTATCAATGTGCAGGGTGGTGATGATGTGGCTAGTTACAACCTTTCTGTAGGATATTCTGCTGCCAACAGTCCCCTCAAGGGTAATGACTTCACACGTTTCGATATGCGTCTGAATACTGATATTGAGATAATTCGCAACCTGAAAGTTCGTTTCGATGCGTCGTTCAGTGATGTAAAGCGTGATTTGAGAGATGTTGGTGTAAGTAGTGATGTAGAGAGTACTACTATTACCTCACCAAACTTCCTGGCAATGGTAAAGTCACCATTCCTTTCTCCTTATGCTTACGATGTCAATGGTAATTTGAGTAGTTATCTTTCAGAGGCAGATGATTATCTTCAAGGTACTATTATTACCAGCGACAGAAGTTTAGGAAACCCTATCAGCATACTCGTCAATGGCGATGGCAGAAACAAGAATACATTCGGTAACCGTCTTGTGACATTCACTGTAGCACCAAGCTATAAGATAAATAAGTACTTTACAGTATCTGAGGATTTTGGTTTCACTCTCGTGAATACTAATGAGAATTATTACTTGCCTATCACAGGTATTCCACAATTCCGTGTTCCTGGCTTGACAGATATTGTCTATGTAGAAAATACTGTATCTTCTCTTGCAACAAGACAAAACTCCATACAGTCAGACACTCGTCTTACATGGACAAACCGTTATGGTGCAAACTATATCAAGGCATATGGTGGTTTCCGTTTCATGAACAACCGTAACAAGGTGAACATCCAGAATGGTTATAATACGGGTAATGATAAGACACCTAACATGTCAACATCATTGCAGTACAAGACTACCACTGGTGCTGATGACAAATATACAGATTTCTCTTGGTATGGAGTTGCTGACTACAACTATGCAGAGAAATACTATGCTTCAGTATCTCTGACTGGACATGCTTCTTCACGTTTCGGTGATGATGCAAGTGCATTGAAGATGTTCGGAACACGATGGGGTATATTCCCAAGCGTTCAAGGTTCTTGGGTTATGAGTAATGAAAAATGGATGTCTGACGTAAAGATGATTGATTACTTGCGCCTTAACATAGGTTTTGAAATTACTGGAAATGATAATATTGATTATACAGCATCAAGAAGTTATTTCATCTCAAAGTCTATGATGGGTGCTACTCTGACAGGTTTGTTGTTGGGAAATGTAGGCAATAGTACATTGAAGTGGGAGACAACCCGCAAGTTTAATGTCGGTTTTGAGACAAACCTCTTGAAGAATCGCCTGCATGTAGGATTCAATTACTTCGCTTCTTGGACATCAGACCTGTTGATGCTTCAGCAGATGGCATGGACCAGTGGTTTGGCAGAAAACTGGACAAACGGTGGAAAACTCCGTAACTCTGGATTTGACTTCCGTGCAGACGTGAAAGTAATTAATGATAAAGATTGGAAGTGGGAACTTGGAGCGACAATGGGCCACTACAAGAATAAGCTTACAGATCTTGGAAATGGTACCGACAGACTTTTGACATCAGCATATGGTGCTACCATCATTTCAGAAGTAGGTGGCCCTGTAGGACAATTCTATGGATATAAGACAAATGGAGTATATTCTACAGAGGAACAAGCAAAGGCAGATGGTAAATACTATCTTGACAAGTCAGGAAACAAAGTTGCTTTCCAAGCTGGTGACATGAGATTCCAGGATACTAACGGTGATGGTAAGATAGGGGAGGAAGACCGTGTTGTAATAGGTAATCCTAATCCTGACATCTATGGTAACTTCCGCAGTCACCTGAAATGGAAGCAGTTTACACTTGATATGTCATTCACATACTCAATAGGTAACGATATATATAATTATCAGCGCAGCATTCTGGAGAGTGGAAAATATTTCTACAACCAGACAAAGGCGATGAACAACAGATGGACAACAGAAGGACAGGTAACAGACGTTCCAAGACTATCTTATCAGGATCCTCATGGCAACAGCCGCTTCTCTGACAGATGGATAGAGAATGGAAGTTACCTCAAGTTGTCAAACATAACACTTTCATATGCAATACCTATCAACAGTACTTTCTTGCAGGGTATAACAGTATGGGGTGCAGTGAATAATGTGTTTACTATAACAAAGTATCTTGGAAGTGACCCAGATTGCACAGCGTCAGGCAATGCTCTCCTGCAGGGTATTGACAGAGGTCTGCTCGGACAGAGCCGTTCTTTTGCAATGGGTGTAAAGGTAAACCTCTAAACGATAGAATATAATATGAATATGAAAGATAAATTTTTAGTATTATTACTGCTCCTCTCATTCATGTCATGTGGGAAGATGCTTGAGACGGATTCCGAAATGGTGGAATTCGCAGGTGATAACACTTTGAATACTCCAGAGGACACACTTCATAGTGTGATGGGTATCATTCGCCAAATGCAGGTTGTCGCTGACAGGACAATATTGTTGGGAGAGCTTCGTGCAGACCTCATGCAGGTTAATGACAATGCTACGACAGATATCAAGGCTCTTGCCAATGTCCCAATGACTGACGAGCCTAATATCTATAACCGCATAAGCGACTATTATGCCATCATCAACAACTGCAACTATTATCTTGCAAATGTTGACCCTGAGGCACAAAGACTCTCAAAGTTGATTTTCAAGAGAGAATACATCGCTGTGAAGGTCTTTCGTGCATGGACATATCTGCAGTTAGCAAAGATTTATGGCAAAGTTCCCCTTGTGCTCAATCCTCTATTGACAATGGAGGAGGCACAGCAGGCCATGAATATGAATTATACAGACATACAGGGAATATGTGACTACTTCATCAACGACCTCAGCCAGTATGTTGGTGCAAAGGACGATGAAGAAATGGAATTCCCACAGTATGGTATTGTGAATTACTTTGAATCTAAGAAGTTATTTATCCCTCTGAGAGTGATATTGGGCGAAATGTGCCTGTGGGCAGGTCGCTATACTGATGCAGCAAGATATCTGCATGACTACCTTACTAAGACAAGTCGTCCTATAACGGTATCATCGGGCAGAATGACATGGGATGCAGAAGGTATGGACTTTTCTAAAGGTGAGCCTCGTAATGTTGGATTGACGGATAATATTGCCAATAGCGGATCAGATGAGAATATCACCTTAATACCGATGGAGGATACCGAGTTCTATGGTGTGAAGAGCCTTCTGAATAATGTCTATAACTCTACAGTCACCAATAACGGCTATGCTCAGGTGTCTCCATCAGCAGCAATGAAGAAAATCTCAAGTGAAGAGGATTTCGTAGGAGTCTTTGCAACATCAGCTACTAAAAAGGATACTATAAGGGTGCCTAAAGACCACCTTCGTTCAGCATTGATGGCAGGCGATTTGCGTCTCTATGGCAATTACAGCACTAGGATAGTAAATCGTGACGAAACATCTGATTACTCTTCAGAGATTCAGACAATCACAAAACTTCCTACATACTTTGTTCCTCTCTATCGTAAGCAGTATATCTATCTGCTCTTTGCTGAGGCTCTCAATCGCGCTGGTTTCCCACATTCTGCCTTTGCTGTGCTGAAGTATGGCTTGCGTAATGAGGAAAATCTAAAGCGTATTCCGGCAGAAGAACTTGCAAGGGCAGGTGAATTGATAAACTTCCCTAATGATGCCTTTACAGCTGGTAATACTATTGGTATCCATGGACGTGGCTGTGGCGATGTAGAGTGCGATGCGCTCTATCGTATAGAGAAGACTATCATGTCACCAACTGATACAATAGAGATGGTGGAAGACCTCATCGTTAACGAGATGGCATTAGAGACAGCTTTCGAAGGCTTGCGTTATTACACACTTATGCGTATCGCAATGAGACGTAATAACAATAGCTATCTCGCTGAGCCAATCTCCAGAAGAGAAGGTGAAAAGAATATGGAGCGCTTCGAGAAGCTGATGAACCGTGACAACTGGTATCTGCCAATCAACACAAAGTAATCAAACCTCCATACAAGAAATAAAAAGTCCCTTGAGTAATTTTCCTAAGACTCAAGGGATTTTTTTGCAACTAAGTTAGAGATTTTTATTTCCTACGTTATATATTTTCTGTACAAGGGCCTGAAACATATGTTCAAGGCCCTTGTACAGTAGTTTACAACCCTTGTACAGTAGTTTCAGGACCTTGAACATAAAATCTTCCGAGGGGAAAATAATTTTCTCCTTAGGCATAGAATATTATATACCTTATTTATAAATATATAATTATGCGATAAGATGATACTGACTTCCTGAAAGGGCTCTTATGATGCCTTTCATTTCGAGGGTGAAGATAACAGCTGAGAGGGTGCTGATGGGAAGGCCTGTTTCTACACAGAGGGTGTCTTTTGTCTGGTCACCTTTCTGCAGAACTTCTACTACTTTCCTCTCATCATCGGTAAAATCGGTAAAAAGTTCTCTTTCAATGCCTTTTTTGCGTGCTTGCTGTAACTTCTCTTCTGTGTGCCATCCGAGACTTTTCACAATATCTCCTGCGGAGGTAACAAGCATAGCCTTATTGTCTCGTATAAGGGCGTTTGGCCCTTCACTCATGGGAGAGGTAATAGAGCCAGGGATGGCGAAGAGTTCACGATTATAATCTATAGCAAGGCGGGCAGTAACCATTCCGCCTCCATGTATGGCACTTTCTGGTATGAGGGTAGCATCGCTCATGCCTGCTATAATGCGGTTTCGCTGCAGGAAATTACGGGCTTCAGGAAAGACGTCATGAAAGAATTCTGTTATCACTGCACCATTGCCGAGAACCATCTTATTGGCTTCATTACGATGATGAGCAGGGTAGAGGGTTCCCTGTCCGTGGGCTACCACACCTATTGTGGGGAGACCATTTCTCATTGCTGCCCTGTGGGCTGTTATATCGACACCATAGGCAAGGCCGCTGACAATATGTACATCAGGGATTTTTCCTGCTATTTCATCGACAATCTTGTTAATACAATCTTTGCCGTAAGTAGTGCATTGTCGTGTGCCGACAATGGAAATGGCATGCTGCGCATTAAGATCAGCCTTTCCACGAACGAAGAGCACCATAGGAGCATCGCAGCAATGTTTAAGCCGCTGAGGATAATCAGGGTCGGAGATAGTGACTACGCGTACCTTATTATTATTGCACCATTCTATTTCCTCTTTTGCTCTTTTCTCAAGAGATGGAAAATCGGCAGAAATATGTGAGGAGAGGAATTTCAAAGCCTCTTCTGCTGAACCCTTCTCGTCAAATGCCCTCTTGGCATCGAGCAGGCTCAGCTTCCCAAATGTCAGCTGTGATATGATTAGTTCTGAGAGCAAAAGTATTGTATTAAGGTCTGTCCGACAGCTTTTAGGGTTGTTTTGTCGATATGCTGCATATCATCATTGACGGTGTGCCAGGTAGGTCCGAAACTGCTTTGCTCGCAATCAGGATAATATGGTATAATATCTATTGTTGGTATGCCTGCTTCATTGAGTGGCTTGTGGTCATCAGTTATGGTGCCACTAATCTCGTGTATGAAAAGTGAACCATAACCAGCTGTATTAGCAGCCTGCCAAACATCTGTTACTGTTTGGGGAGAATATCTCACAGAAAGCCCTTCCTGATAGAAGTGAGCACCCTGTCCTCCAACCATATCGAGGAGTATAGCACCTTGCCAAGGGCCTTTTATAGCAGAGGCTCCATTAGCATATTGCTGTGCAAAATATTGTGAGCCGAGAGCCCAAGAGTTCTCGTCGTGGTTGTCTGACCATTGTGGAGAGCCGTAGTCCTCTGCATCAAAGCATACAAAGTCGATGCCGATGCTATCGCCGATTATGCGTGCTATCTCGAGCATCACAGCAACGCCGCTGGCACCATCATTGGCTGCCATAACAGGGGTGTGATGGTTCTTCTCGTCGATGTCATTGTCAGCCCAAGGGCGACTGTCCCAATGGGCACACAGCAGATAACGCTCCTTGATATTAGGATTGATGCTTGCTATAATATTAGTTGAGGCGAGCATAGTACCATCCCAGCCACGCAGATTGGCTTTCTGAGTGACAACAGTACAGCCATAGCCCTTGAACTTATTGATAATCCACTCGGCACATTGCTCATGAGCCTCAGAGTTCATAGTGCGAGGACCAAACTGGCATTGCTCAGCACAAAAGACATAGGCGCTGTCTTCACAGAAGGTTGGACCACAGAGGGATGATTCATCCTCTGCAACAGGTTTGTTGCTTTTGCACCCACAAAGTATGATGCACAGAAAGAAAATTATATATTTAAGATTATTGAACATTGACCTTTGACCTTTGACCTTAGACTTTAGACCTTTGACTTTAGACCTTTGACCTCTTTCATCACTCTCAGCCAGTTTCCGCCCCATATCTTTCTGATATCTTCTTCAGAGAAACGCTTGCGGAGCAGGTGCATGGTGAAATTGATGGCATCTGAAGAACAAGCCATTCCTGGTACACCACCATCGCCATCAAAGTCTGTGCCGATGCCTACATGGTCTATACCCATTATCTTTATGGCATGCTCTAAATGAGCGATTCCATCGAGAATGTTTGCTTCTTCATCTTTACGCAGGAATCCAGGATAGAAAGTAGTGTGTGCAACGCCTCCAACTCTTGCAATGGCCCTTAACTGGTCATCAGTAAGGTTACGAGGATGGTCACACAGGGCTTTACAATTAGAGTGGGAGCAGACAATAGGTGTCTTGCTTATTTCCAAAGCATCATAGAAAGACTTCTCACCACCATGTGAAAGGTCAACCATGATACCAAGACGATTCATCTCATGTATCACCTTTTCACCAAATTCCGATACTCCACCATGAGTATTGTTGCCTTTGGCAGAATCGCAGATAAGGTTGTCACCATTATGACACAAGGTCATATACACAATGCCACGCTGAGCAAAGTGCTGCAGATTCTTTATGTCATCCTCGATGGCAAGACCGTTTTCAATGCCCAGAAGGATGCTCTTCTTGCCAGCTTCCTTGTTAAGGAGGATATCCTCCTCTGTTCGTGCCAGAGCAAGGCGATCAGATGCGCTGTTTACGATTTGTCCGATTTTATCGAAGATGCTGTCGGCATAATCTTTTGGTGAGCCCTCATCATATTTCTGTGGGATATAGGCCACCATAATAGTAGCATCCTGATGTCCCTCTGTCATTTTTGGAAGGTCAACAAGGATGTTGGGATCACGTTTCAGGAAGTCGATACCCTTAGGGAAGAACATTGGTGTATCACAATGGGTATCAAGGGTTATGATATGCTGATGCAGTGCCTTTGCCTGTTGAAAGGTGCGAGCCTCGTTTACGAGCCATTGGAAAATAGGAAGACCATCATCTCCGAGCCATTCAGGATGCCACTGAACTCCCATAATTGGTTTGTGCTCAGTACTTTCTATTGACTCGATAATACCATCAGGAGAGGTAGCAGTAGTCCTGAAACGCTTTCCTGGATTATCGACTGCCTGATGGTGGAAGGAATTAACTTTTAGTTTGAGTGATGAATAAATAGAGGACAGAATCGAGTCGCTTGAAATGTTTACTTCATGGGTAGTGACAGGCCTGTCTTCCTCTTGTGAATGGTTATGTGTTGTCTTGTCGCTGATATCCTGTGCTATATGTCCGTCAAGAGCAATAGCGATAGTCTGTGCGCCTCTGCATATTCCCAATATAGGAATATTGCGGTTGTAGGCATGCTTCGCTGTAAGCAGTTCAGCATGGTCTCTGACAGCATTTATGGTACCAAGTTTTGGATGAGGAGCCTCACCAAACCATTTGGGGTCGAAGTCACCACCACCAGTAAAGATGATACCATCCAGACGTTCTAAGGTATCGATAATAACCTGTTCATCATCAACAGGTGGTATAATGACAGGCACACCGCCAGCTTTTACTATTTGTTTATGGTAAGCATCGCGGAGGGTTACGTCAATGTCACTATGGTTACCAGTTAAACCAATTAATGGATTCATTACTCTTCGGTATGAATTGGAACATCGCGTTTGATGGATTGGTCGAGTGAGATAAGTGTCTCAGTTGATACTACACCATCAATGGACTGCAATGTGTCATTAAGAAGTTTCATCAATTGCTCGTTGTCACGTACATAGGCCTTTACCATCATGGTGTAAGGACCAGTAGTAAAGTGACATTCAACGATTTCAGGAATGTTTTGGAGTTTCTTTACCACATTTTTGTACATAGAGCCACGTTCCAGGCTGATGCCGACATAGGTACATGTGCCATAGCCGATGCTTTTTGGATTGATAGAGAATCCACTGCCAGTAATGACTCCGTCCTCCTTTAGTCTTTCCACTCTCTGATGTATTGCAGCACGTGAAACTCCGCATTGTTCTGCAACATCCTTAAAAGCGATGCGGGCATTCTTTGATAGGATAGATAATATCTTCCTGTCCAGTTTATCTACTTTTTCCATAATTGTAGTGCTTTATTTTCTTCCTTTTCCATTATTTCTCTTTCACCTGGTCCTTTGTCGTTGATACCGCAAAGATGCAGAATTCCGTGTATTATAACTCTGTGGAGTTCTTCGTAATAGTCTTTCTTGTATTTCTCGGCATTGCTCTTCACTGTGTCAAGGGATATGACGATGTCACCATTTATTGTGTTGCCTTCGTCATAGTCGAAGGTTATGATGTCAGTATAGTAGTCATGTCCGAGGAATTCATTGTTCACCTCGAGTATTTTCGCATCATCACAGAAGAGGTATCCTACTTCGCCTACCTTATATCCGTGAGATAGGGCAACCTCTTTTATCCATGCTGTCGTTTCGCGACGTCGGATTTTAGGGAATGGGATATTTTCGTTGCTATATGTTATCATGGCAGAAGGTCTGAAATGTCTTTTCCAAATGTTTTCAGTGTACGGACAAGGGACGACGAAAGGCTGGCATACAGGGGATTGGCAAATAGAAAGACAGTTTCAATACCATTGCTGAGCATCCTGTTATATTCCGCTTGGGTACGCTCATATTCAAAGTCCTGTACGCTTCTTACTCCCTTTACGATAGCTGTTGCATTATGTCGTTTTGCAAAGTCTATGGTAAGGTCGTTGTATGCTTCCACCTCCACTCTGGCGTCATTGTTGTAAAGAGCCTTTATCTGTTGAAGGCGTTCTTGCAAATCCTCGGGCTGTGGTTTATCGGGATTGTAGCCGATGCCTATCACTATCTTGTCAAAAATAGTGAGCGCACGGCATACAATGTCGTGATGTCCTTTAGTAAAAGGATTGAATGATCCGGGAAAAATAGCTATTTTCATTTAGTCGAATAATGAAGGGTTGTTTGAAGAGTACATATTTCTTCCGAGATGCTGGTAGGCAAGGTCTGTTACTACTCTGCCCCTTGATGTGCGTTTTATGAATCCTTCCATGATGAGGTAAGGTTCATAAACATCCTCTATGGTACCAGCCTCTTCTCCGATGGCAGTAGCGATAGTGCTGATGCCGACAGGACCGCCACCAAACTTGTCGATGATAGTAAGAAGTATCTTGTTATCGATTTCGTCAAGTCCGTATCCGTCTATATTCAATGACTCAAGGGCCAGTTTTGCTATCTCCATATTGATGCTGCCATCACCTTTTACTTGGGCAAAGTCACGAACTCTCCTAAGCAGGCTATTGGCAATACGTGGCGTTCCTCGTGAACGGCGGGAGATTTCTTCGCATGCTGCATCGCTGATAGGCATTTGTAACAAGCCAGCAGAACGGCGTATTATCTTAGAAAGCATGCCAGGATTATAATATTCCAAATGCATGTTTATGCCGAAGCGAGCACGTAGAGGTGCTGTAAGAAGTCCGGAACGGGTAGTGGCACCAATTAAAGTGAAGGGATTGAGGTCTATCTGTATAGAGCGAGCAGACGGACCCTTGTCTATCATGATATCAATACGATAATCTTCCATTGCAGAATACAGATATTCCTCCACTATGGGTGACAATCTGTGTATTTCATCAATGAAGAGAACATCGTTGGGTTCCAATGAGGTAAGAATTCCTGCCAAATCTCCAGGTTTATCCAAGACAGGTCCGGAAGTTATCTTAAATCCTACTCCCAGTTCGTTGGCTATGATATTTGACAATGTCGTCTTACCTAATCCTGGAGGACCATGTAAGAGGGTGTGATCGAGCGGCTCACCACGATATTTTGCCGCCTCCACAAATATGCGGAGGTTATCTACAACCTTCTGTTGGCCGGCAAAATCGTCGAAACAGAGCGGGCGAAGGGCTTTCTCAAATTCTTTTTCAGAACTGTCCTGTCGCTCAGAGTGTATGTTAAAATCTTCTTGCATTTCGCTGCAAAGTTATAAAAAACGAGTGAAATAAAAAAGAAAATTGTTCTTTTTATTTGTGTATTTTATGGAAAATGTGTACTTTTGTATCCAAAATTATTAGAAATGTCGAAAAACAAAGGTAAAGAGGATAAAGGATTCTTACTGGCAGAGATAGCGCAATTTATCTATGCAGCATTAACGATGTTGCTGATATTGTTCACTTGGACAAACTTCCAGAATCCATCAGGATTGTTGTGGGAAAGAGTGACAATAGTATCTGGAACAATAGCATTATGGGTCGTCTATAGATTGTGGCCTTCAAAGATAATTATGCTGTGTAGGGTGGGGTATCTATTGTTTTTGTTGGGTCACTGGTATCCTGATACATATGAATTGAATAAGCAGTTTGGTAGTTTTGATAATGTTTTTGCACAGTATGAGCAGAACTTGTTCGGATTCCAGCCTGCCTATGTTTTCTCAAAGACTTTCTCTTCTGCAGTTTTCTCTGAAATGATGTATGCAGGATATGTGTCGTACTATCTTTTCTTCGTTTTTACCATTTTTATCGTCTTTTTCAGGGATTATAAACAGTTGAGGCATGTCACATTCATGATTATTACAGGATTCTTCTTGTGTTATGTGATATATATATTTATGCCTGTTACAGGTCCGCAGTATTATTTCTATGCCATTGGTGAGGAAAGTGTGGTAGCAGGAAATTTTCAGGATATAGGGAAATTCTTTTCAGAAACTCAGGCCTGCCTCACAGCACCTGGATGGAAAAATGGCTTCTTCTATGGTCTTAACCAATTGGCACATCAGACAGGAGAACGCCCAACAGCAGCATTTCCTTCAAGTCATGTAGCGATAGCAACACTGGTAATGCTGATTGTAACAAGGATGAAGATGTGGAAATGGCTCATGATACTTGCCGTTCCCTTTGTATTGCTGTGTTGCTCAACAGTTTACATTCAGGCTCATTATGCTATAGATGCTATTGCCGGAATGATTTATGGCGTATTGTTATTTGTTATCCTTGGAGGCCTAAAGCTGAGAAGATGTGGTGGATAATGATACCTGCGGTTACTGAGACATTCAGAGAATGTTTTGTCCCGTACTGTGGTATTTCTATGTGTCCGTCGCAGATATCAATTACAGCCTGAGAAACGCCCTTCACTTCATTCCCAAGAACAATGGCAATCTTTTCTTTTCCGAAACGATAGTCATGTAACATTGTGGAACCATGACATTGTTCTATGGCAATAACCTTGAAACCGTCTTTTTTTAACGATTCCACCGCTTCTGTTGCGTCTTTGAAATATTTCCACGTAACAGTTTCTTCTGCTCCCAATGCTGTCTTGTGAATTTCCTGAGATGCTTTTAGGGAGCTGTTAGGTGTTGCAGTAATACCACAGAGGTATATAGCCTCAACTCTGAAGGCATCAGAGGTACGGAAGACACTGCCAACATTATATAGTGACCTCACATCATCGAGTACAACGATGAGGGGAAGTTTCTTAGCATTCCGATATTCCTCAATGCTGAGGCGGTTCATTTCAAGGGCAGTGGTCTTTTTCATCAGAACATTTGGCTAACTCTCTTTATGCCATTTATAAGGATGTCTATTTCTTCTTTCGTATTATATATGGCAAATGAAGCTCGTACTGTACCGTTTATTCCCAAGCGATGCATCAGTGGTTCTGCACAATGGTGACCTGTACGCACAGCAATTCCTAAACGGTCTAACAGGGTTCCCATATCGAGGTGGTGGATATTCCCAACAAGGAAGGAAATGACAGCATCATGACGCTCTGCATCCAATGGCCCAAAAATTCTCATCTCAGGAATTGTTTGCATCTGTGCTAATGCGTATGATGTCAGTTCACGTTCGTGAGCTTCTATATTGTTGATGCCAATATTCTCCATAAAGTCTATTGCTGTTGCCAAGCCATGTGTGGCAACATAGTCAGGAGTACCAGCCTCAAACTTAAAAGGTAAATCGGCAAAAGTGGTCTTTTCAAAGGAAACAGTGCCAATCATCTCACCGCCTCCCTGATATGGAGGCATTTCTTCGAGGTATTTTTCTTTACCATAAAGTACTCCAATACCGGTGGGACCGTACATTTTGTGACCTGAAAAAGCAAAGAAGTCGCAATCTAAGTCCTGCACATCGATTTTCATGTGTGGAGCGCTTTGAGCTCCATCCACCATGCATGGAATGCCATTTTTATGGGCAATAGCAACAATTTCCTTTACAGGGTTAATAGTACCGAGAACATTACTGACATGTGTGACACTGATGAGTTTTGTGCGCTCTGTGATGAGGTTTTCGATGGCTTCAATATCCAATATCCCATCATCAGACATAGGTATTACCTTTATAATAATACCGTTTTTCTTTGCCTGCAGTTGCCAAGGAACAATATTGCTGTGATGTTCCATAGCGGTTATCAGTACTTCATCTCCTGCCTTCATGTATGCCTCTACAAAACTTGAGGCAACGAGATTAATAGATTCTGTAGTGCCACGAGTGAAAATTATTTCCGAGGTGTTTTTTGCATTGATGAAATGGCGTACTTTTTCCCTGGCACTTTCATGTAAGTCTGTGGCCTGTTGTGAAAGGTAGTGTACTCCGCGATGTACATTAGCATTTGCGTTGAGATACTCCTCTCTCATAGCGTCCAGTACACACAACGGTTTTTGTGTAGTGGCTCCATTATCAAGATATACAAGAGGATATTTATCGTATATCTTCTTCGATAAAATGGGAAAATTTTCTCTTATTTGCATATCTGACATGTTCCGCATTTCTCTTCTTTACTTAATCGTTTATCAACAAGGATATGTAGTCGGTCTCTAAAAGCGCCCCAATGCATTTCGTCCAAAACCTGTGATATAAACGCATTTTTGAGTAGAGTGCGTGCTGTTTCTATGTCTATACCACGTTGTTGCATATAGAACAATGCTCCTTCATCCATTACACCGACTGTAGAACCGTGGGCACATTTTACGTCATCAGCATAAATCTCCAGCATAGGTTGTGTATAAACCCTTGCTGTATCAGCACAACACATATTATTGTTTGTCATGTGTGACGATGTCTGCTGTGCTCCCTCTTTTACCAGTATCCGGCCTGCAAAAGCGGCAACAGCGTTATCATCTGCAACATATTTATATAGTTCTTTAGAAGTACATTTCGGTACTCCGTGTATGACGAGAGTGTTATTGTCTATATGCTGGTTGCGGTCAGCTATTGCTGCTCCGTTGAGATTTGCTTCAGCATTCTCACCTCGTAGAAAAACATCGATGCCATTGCGGGTAATACCATTGGAAAGGGTGATATTGTTGTGATTCACTACAACATCTCTTTCTGCACTGATATATAAATTGGAGAAGCGACAACATTGTTCGGTGGTTTCTTCCAAGTCATACATATCAAGATGCGAATTGGCCTTGCAGAATATTTCTATCACCTGCGAGGTAAGATATTTGTTTTCACCTTTAGTATGATCTACGAAGAAAATTGTTGCCTCAGCACTCTCTTCCATTATGACAAGAATGCGGCGGACAACCATAGTATCCTGTTCTCCTGAAAGGGTGTTCTCAATTCGGATTGGAGCCTTTACGACTTCGTTTTTGGGAATGTATATCACGAGTGGGGCAGCGCAGAATTTCGTATTCAGGAAGGTCATAGGGTCACGATGGTCCGCTATCTTGCCTAAATAAGGTTTGATGTCAGTTGGCGCCTCGTTTGCAGGATATACGTAAGGCACCCCTTTTATGGTATATGCTGCTGGTAATATTCCATAGTTGGGAGTCAATGCCGCCATTACATCGGTATAGCGGTATCGTTCTGTGTATTTTTGCTCCTTGAGAAGAGGTGATACTATGTCGTATAGATTGAAATCGTTATTCATTTGTATTAAGAGAGGATTTCTTTACAGACTCTTGACAATGAAATCAAATCCTTCGTTTTCTATCTTTTCGGCTAAATCAGCGTCCCCTGTCATTACTATCTTGCCGTCTATGAGAACATGTACGACATCAGGTTTAATATAATCCAGCAGGCGTTGATAGTGGGTTATTATCATTGCACTGGTTTCTGGTGTGCGCAAAGTGTTAAATCCTGTCGCTACGATACGCAAAGCATCCACGTCCAAACCAGAATCAGTTTCGTCAAGAATGCAGAAAGTTGGTTCCAGCATTGCCATTTGGAATATTTCGTTGCGCTTTTTCTCACCTCCAGAAAAACCTTCGTTGACAGAGCGTTTCAGCAGTTTCTGGTCAATTTCTACCAATTGGCGCTTTTCCTTCATCAGTTTTATGAAGTCAGAGGCCTTCAATGGTTCTTTGCCCATCGCCTGACGACGTGCATTGACAGCGGCCTTCATAAAGTTTGTCATAGAGACACCAGGTATCTCAACAGGGGCCTGGAATGACATAAAAATACCAGCATTCGCACGTTGGTCTGCTGTCATCTCCAATAAATTCTTACCATTGAAGATTATTTCTCCCTCTGTGACTTCATAGGCTGGATTACCCACAATAACGTTTGAAAGTGTTGATTTACCAGCACCATTTGTACCCATGAGAGCATGTATCTCACCATCAGTAATTGTGAGATTTATGCCTTTGAGAATCTCCTTCTCACCAGCACGGGCATGCAGATTTTTAATTTCTAACATATATGTATATTCTTCTTTATCCTACAGATCCTTCGAGTGATACACTTAGCAATTTCTGGGCTTCTACAGCAAATTCCATAGGGAGTTGTTGTAATACTTCCTTTGCATATCCATTAACTATCAGTCCAACAGCATCTTCTGTGCTTATACCACGTTGGTTACAATACAGTAACTGTTCCTCTGAAATTTTTGAAGTTGTTGCTTCGTGCTCCATAACAGCACTGTTATTATGGACATCGATATAAGGAAAAGTATGTGCTCCACAATGTGAACCTAATAAGAGACTATCGCAAGAAGAGTAGTTACGGGCACCAATAGCTTTTGGGGTTGCTCTTACCAAGCCTCGATAACTGTTTTGAGAATGGCCTGCTGAAATACCTTTAGATATAATGGTAGATTTTGTATTCTTTCCCATATGTATCATCTTGGTGCCAGTATCAGCCTCTTGGTAGTTATTGGTAACAGCAACAGAATAGAATTCTGCCTGGGAATTGTCACCACGCAATACGCATGAAGGATATTTCCATGTTATTGCGGAACCAGTTTCTACCTGTGTCCAAGATAGTTTGGAACTTTCTCCACGCAGGTCCCCACGCTTTGTAACGAGATTCAGGACACCTCCTTTGCCATGTTCATCTCCTGGATACCAGTTTTGTACTGTGGAGTATTTTACTTCTGCTCGATCCTTAACTATAATCTCAACTATAGCAGCATGAAGTTGGTTTTCGTCTCGCATAGGGGCTGTACATCCTTCCAGATATGACACATAGGAATCATCATCAGCTATTATGAGAGTTCTCTCAAATTGGCCGGTTCCAGCGGCATTTATGCGGAAATACGAACTTAATTCCATTGGACATCTCACACCTTTGGGAATATATACGAAGGATCCATCGGAAAATACAGCCGAGTTAAGGGCAGCAAAGAAATTGTCGCGATAGGGTACTACGCTTCCTAGGTATTCTTTTACAAGATCAGGGTGTTCTTTTACAGCCTCACCGATAGACATGAATATGATGCCGAGGTCTTTCAGTTTCTCCTTGTATGTAGTTTTTACTGAAACGGAGTCCATAATAGCATCTACAGCAACTCCAGAAAGTGCTAAACGCTCCTCAAGGGGGATTCCTAACTTGTCGAAGGTCTTTTCCAATTCAGGATCAATCTCTTTCTTTCCTTTCTTCTTTCCAGACATTGGATCAGCATAGTATGATATAGCCTGATAGTCAATAGGCGGGATTTTAACATGTCCCCATGTGGGCTGTTTCATTGTTTGCCAATGGCGGAAAGCCTTAAGACGGAACTCTAACATCCAGTCAGGTTCTCCCTTCTTGGCAGAGATAAGTCTTACGATATCTTCTGTCAATCCAGCTGGGATTATCTCTGTTTGAACATCAGTAGTGAATCCGTGTTTATATGGTGTATATGCAAATAATTCTTTATCCATTGACTTCTTTACATAGTCGTGTTTTTACTCTTTCAACCTGCTGATATATTTTTTGGGCATCAGAATGCAGGAAAATTCCCTCCCAATACAATATCTTTCCTTCTATCATTGTCATCTTCACGTTCTGTTTAGAGCCGGAATAGACAATGTTTTTTTCTATATTGTTTATTGGTTGCATATTGGGTTGCTGCAGGTCTATCATTATGATGTCGGCTTTTTGGCCTACCGACAAAGTCTCACAATCCTTCAGGTGCATAGCTTTTGCACCATTTACTGTTGCCATTTTCAGGACTTCTTTGGCATCGATGACAGCAGCATCGTTCTCGCGTAGTTTTGCTAAGCCAGTGACTAAGAACATCTCTCTGAAGAAGTCAAGGCAATTATTGGAAGCAGGTCCGTCAGTGCCGATAGCAATAGGAATGCCGAGATCCATATATCTTTTTATAGGAGCTATGCCACTGGCGAGTTTGGTGTTTGAACCAGGATTTGTTACAACAAACAATCCCCGTTTCTTCATGACATCGAAATCTTCTTCGCTCATGTGGATACCATGATATATCCCTCCACCATATTTGAACATTCCCAGGCTATCCAAGAATTGTACCGGTGTCATACCATATCGTTGCAGACATCCTTCTACTTCTTGCTGTGTTTCACAAGCATGAACATAACAAGGACTTTTCTTTTTGTTTACTTGGGCTGCTATTGCTTTAAGATTATCTATATTCGTGGTATATTCCGCATGAAATCCCAAAATGTAAGATTGCAGTGAGTTTGGCTGATTAATTATATCATATAGGCGGCTCATCTCACGAATATCTTTAGAGAAGTCGTTTGCTCCACTTGTCTGTACGCAGCGGAATCCCATATCGTCCATGGCTTTGGCAACAGCTTCTTGTTCCATATACATATCAAAACAGGCAGTAATACCGCTGGTGAGATATTCTAACACAGATAATTGTGACATCCAATATATGTCATCTGCCGTCATGAGTGCTTCTACAGGGAAAATGCTTTTTGTAAGCCATTCATTAAGTGGCAAATCATCAGCAAGAGAACGCAGACCACTCATACCAGAATGAGCATGAGCATTCTTAAATCCTGGCATCAAAAGGTTTGCATGGCAATCTATTTCTTTGTCATACTGACCAGTAATAGAATCAGTGCCAACGGCAATGATTTTCCCGTCCTCAACAACAATTTCTCCCATAAAGATATTGTCATCTTTGGGGGACATCGTCAGAATGCGTGCATTGTATAATCTTATTCTCATAGGGCTTATTATAGGCTGCAAAGGTACAATTAAGTTGTGGAAAATGCAAGAAAAAGGGAAAAAAAATTGCATGTTTAGAATAAATTTACTAATTTTGCGGCATGAAAAAATTTTTGTTATTAATTGGTTGTGCTATTGCTATCTCGTCTTTGGCACAAAAAACGACTACTCTTGGTGAAGATTCTCCATTGCGAAAATTGGCAATTGCGCAAATGGCAATTTCAAATCTTTATGTAGATACTGTTGACAATAAGAAACTTACGGAGGATGCTATTCGTGGTATGTTAGAGAAGTTGGATCCGCACTCTTCGTATTTCACGCCAAAGGAAGTAAAGTCTTTTAATGAACCCTTGCAAGGAGGATTTGAGGGCGTTGGTGTACAGTTCAATGTTCTTGAAGATACATTACTTGTTGTACAAACTATAAACGATGGTCCTTCCGAGAAGGCGGGTATTATTGCAGGCGACCGCTTTGTTTCTGTAAATGATACAGCAATTGCTGGAGTGAAAATGTCAAAGGAAGAGATTATGAGACGCCTCCGCGGACCCAAAGGAACAAAGGTAAAGATTGGTGTTAAGCGTGCTGGCATTAAGGATATTCTTTCTTTTGTTGTTGTTCGCGACAAAATACCTCTTAATACTGTAGAAGCTTCCTATATGATTCGACCAGGGGTGGGGTATATCCGTTTGTCTTCTTTCGGAGCAACTACTCCAACTGAGGTTACAGATGCAATAAAGAAGATGCAAAGTGTTGGTATGCAAAACCTTATACTTGATTTGCAAGATAATGGTGGCGGATATCTTCAGGCTGCAGTTCAGGTGCTCAACGAATTGTTAGAGCAACATGACCTCCTTGTGTATACAGAAGGAAGAACTACGAGGCGGCAGGAATATAGGGCTCGTGGTAATGGTATCTTCCGTCAAGGAAAAGTCATAGTTCTCGTTAATGAATTTACTGCTTCAGCTGCGGAAATCGTTTCAGGAGCTATACAAGATCAGGACAGAGGCACCATTATAGGGCGTCGCACCTTTGGTAAGGGATTGGTACAGAGACCGGTAGATCTTCCTGATGGAAGTATGATACGTCTTACAGTAGCCCATTACTATACCCCTTCTGGACGTTGTATCCAAAAGCCTTATGTGAAAGGAGACAAAAAAGACTATTATATGGATGTGGAGAAGCGTTATAAGCATGGAGAATTAACTAACGCAGATTCAATCCATTTCGCTGATTCTCTAAAGTTTGAGACTTTAAAGAAACATCGTATAGTTTATGGTGGTGGAGGAGTAATGCCAGATATTTTTGTACCATTGGATACAACTATATATACTAAGTATCATCGTGAACTGGCTGCAAAGTCTGTCATTATAAATGTAAATTTGCGTTTTGCCGAAAAGAATCGTAAGGCTCTTATAAAAAAATATGGTAAGGAGGGTATTACAGAAAATGGAGAAAAGAGTGAAGGCTTTATAGCTTTTGAACAGAATTATGAAGTGCCGCAGTCTTTTATTAACGACATTTTTGCGGAAGGAGAGAAACAGGGTGTTAAACCTAAAGATGATGCTGAAAAAGAGCAGACGACAAAGACTTTGCGTAGAAACCTTAAAGCACTCATAGCCCGAGACTTATGGTCTATCAATGAATACTTCCGCATATATAACGAAGATAATGAGATAGTAAAGTGCGCGTTGAAAAAAATTGACGAAAATTAATTTTGTGCACAAAGTATGGGGGTTTGTGCAGAGTAGGATGAAATTTTCTCAAAAATATTTGTATATGTCGTAGAAAAAAAGTACCTTTGCACCCGAATAAATAAAAAATGTCTCTTTTTTAAAAAGAAGAGAATCATAAGATTAGACAATCCATTTATAAACTTAAAATTAAAAATTATGTCTGAAATTGAATCTAAAGTAGTAAGCATTATCGTTGACAAACTTGGTGTTGACGCAGCTGAGGTAAAGCCAGAAGCAAGTTTTACAAATGACTTGGGTGCTGACTCTCTTGACACTGTAGAACTCATCATGGAACTTGAGAAAGAATTTGGTGTAACAATTCCTGATTCTGACGCTGAAAAGATCCAGACTGTAGGCGACGCTATTGCTTACATCGAGAACGCTGGCAAGTAAAAACCTATTTGCTCAGCAAAATTATACACGGGTGATGGTAGGAGAGAGTACTCCAACCATCACCTTATTTTATTTTAAAAGATAAAGTATGGAATTAAAAAGAGTTGTTGTAACAGGTCTTGGTGCCGTTACTCCCCTTGGTCTTACAGCAGAAAAGACATGGAAAAACATGCTTGCAGGTGTTAGTGGTGCTGACACTATCAAACAGTTTGATGCTTCACGTTATAAGACGACATTTGCTTGTGAGGTGAAAGACTTTGATCCTTCCGTATGGATTGACCGAAAAGAAGTGCGTAAAATGGACAAGTTCTGTCAGTTTGCGATGGCTTCTGCTGCAATGGCTATAGAAGATTCTGCCATGAACCTTGATACTGTTGACAAAGACAGAATAGGAGTTATCTTCGGTGTAGGTATTGGTGGACTGCGTACCATGCAGGAAGAGTTGGAATATTATACTGAGCATAGGGACACACCAAAGTTCGGACCTTTCTTTATCCCTAAGATGATTGGCGACATCGCTCCTGGCCAAATTTCTATAAAATATGGTTTCCATGGACCAAACTATGCTACTACCAGTGCCTGTGCTTCTTCTTCGAATGCATTGGCAGATGCATTCAACCTTATTCGTCTTGGTAAGGCAAATGTTATCGTAAGTGGTGGTGCTGAGGCTGTGATTACTGATCCAGGACTTGGTGGTTTCTGCTCTATGCATGCTGTTTCTACAAGAAATGATGAGCCACAGAAGGCCAGTCGTCCATTCTCTGCAAGCCGTGATGGTTTTGTGATGGGTGAAGGTGCTTCTTGTCTTATCCTTGAAGAATTAGAACATGCAAAGGCTCGTGGCGCAAAGATTTATTGTGAGATGGTAGGTGCTGGATTAAGTGCTGACGCATATCACATCACAGCTTCTCATCCAGAGGGATTGGGCGCTAAGTTGGTGATGTCTGAAGCATTGAAGGATGCAGAGATGAAACCAGAGGATATAGATTATATCAATGTTCATGGTACATCTACACCAGTAGGTGATATTTCTGAAGCAAAAGCCATCAAGGATCTCTTTGGTGAGTGGGCGTATAAATTGAATATTTCATCTACAAAATCTATGACTGGACACTTGCTTGGTGCTGCTGGCGCTATTGAAGCGATGGCATGCGTTAAGGCAGTTCAGGAGGATATTGTGCCTCCTACAATAAACCATGAAGATGGTGATGAGGATCCTGAGATAGACTATAAGATGAACTTCACATTCAACAAGGCACAGAAGCGTACTGTACGTGCTGCCCTCAGTAATACTTTTGGTTTTGGAGGACATAATGCCTGTGTGATATTCAAGAAGTATGCTGGCTAAGATAATTAATAGTATAAAGTTCCTTTTTCTGCCTCGTAAGGAAAAGGAACTTTATGCTGCTTTATATAAGATTCTTGGTGTTTGGCCAAGAAAGATACAATATTATAAGGTAGCCTTGATGCACAAGAGTTTGGGTCATCGTGACTTCAATCCTAAGACAAAGCGTCTTGGAAAGCGTGTTAGCAATGAGCGATTGGAATTCTTGGGTGACGCAATACTTGATGCAGTAGTCGGAGACCTTGTATATAGACGTTATACAGGAAAGCCGGAGGGCTTTCTTACCAATACACGTTCAAAACTGGTGCAGCGAGAAACCCTCGGACGCTTGGCACAGCAGATGGGAATTACAAGACTCATTATGGCAAGTGGTCGCTCCATACAACATAACAGTTATATTGGTGGAAATGCCTTTGAGGCTCTTGTAGGGGCTCTTTATCTTGATCGTGGATATGATGCTTGCATGACATTTTGGAATAAACGTGTTATGGGAGAATATCTTAATGCCGACAAGATTGCTTATAAAGAGATGAACTTCAAGTCTAAATTACTTGAATGGTCTCAGAAGAATAAGGTGCAGTTAGAGTATAGAATGGTTTCTCAGTCACAAGACGAAAATGGGTCGCCGATATTTGTTTATGCTGTAGTACTCAATGGTGTTGTCTGCCTTGATGGTGAGGGATATTCCAAGAAGGAAGCTCAGCAGGCGGCAAGTGAAAAGACAATAAACAAGTTGAGGGCAGACAAGACTTTTGTTGATAAGATTATCGTCGTGCCGTCTGAACAACAAGAAGGAGAAACAGAAACAGAGAAAGGGAAAGAAGTGGCAGTAGAATTGGAATCCTCTTTGAAGGTAACTGCAACAGAGCAAGCAATTGACGAATTGTCTCTTGATGATTTGTCAGCACGAGAATTAAGTCGTGAAGAAATAATAGCAGCAGCTGAGGCGGCTGCATATTCTGAAAAAGAAGCAATATAATTTAAGTCAAATATGAAAATAGCATTAATAGGATATGGCAAGATGGGCAAGATGATAGAGCAGATTGCTCTTTCTCGAGGCCATGAGATAGTTAGTATTATAGATATTGACAACCAACAGGATTTTGAAAGCCCTGCTTTCGCTTCTGCTGATGTAGCAATAGAGTTTACAAATCCTGCTGTCGCTTATGGTAATTACCTGAAAGCTTGGGCTGCAGGAGTAAAGGTAGTAAGTGGAACAACAGCGTGGCTTAAGGATCATGGTGATGATGTTCGAAAGGCTTGTTCTGAAGGTGGAAAGACGTTGTTCTGGGCAAGTAATTTCAGTGTTGGAGTAGCCATTTTCTCTGCTGTAAACAAGTATTTGGCGAAGATAATGAATGGTTTCCCTCAGTATGACGTAAATATGGTGGAGACACATCATGTTCATAAGTTGGATGCTCCCTCTGGTACTGCTATAACTCTTGCTGAACAGATTGTTGAGCGCCTTGATCGCAAGAAGAGATGGGCTCTGCATGAGACATCGCAGGATGTCCTTCGCATTGATGATATACGTCGTGGAGAGGTTCCTGGAATACATAGCATCAGCTATGACTCACCTGCTGATGTTATCACCATAACACATGATGCACATTCCCGCCAGGGTTTTGCTCTCGGAGCTGTTCTTGCTGCAGAATATACTGCAGAACACACAGGACTGCTTACTATTGATGACATGTTCAAATTCTGATAGATGAAAGTAAAGACTAAAGTAAATATGAAGTTGCAATGGACGAAATTCGTAGTAGTCCTTGTGCTTTATCTCTTGTTCCTGTGGTGGCTGAAGAGTCTTTTGGGACTCGTTGTTATACCATTTATATATGATGCATATATAAGCAAGAAAATCAGATGGGATTGGTGGAAAGACCTTGATAATCCCATGAGAATGATAATGTCATGGGTGGATGCTATCGTCTTTGCTCTTGTAGCTGTATATTTCATTAACCTGTTTTTCTTCCAGAACTATGTCATCCCTTCCAGTTCTCTTGAGAAATCGTTGTTGACAGGAGACTATCTGTTTGTATCAAAGGTTAGTTACGGTCCTCGTATTCCACAGACTCCATTGACAATGCCTTTGACACAACACACATTGCCTGTAGGCGAAATAAAAAGTTATATAGAGTGGCCTCAATGGGACTATCGTCGTGCTCCTGGCTTTGGAAAGGTAAAGCTTAATGATATTGTAGTATTCAACTATCCAGCAGGAGATACCGTTGTTTCAGAACCACGTTGGCAGCCCAATGATTACTATCAGATGGTTTATGCCTATGGACAGCAGATTCTTCACGAGAGTGGGGTAGAGGCTAACTTAGATTCTCTGTCACCAATGCTATTACGTCAGTACTATCGTATGGCGTATGCTGCAGGAAGGCAATATATTCTGAATAATCCGAATGAATATGGTAAACTGATAGCTCGTCCAGCAGATCGTCGTGAAAACTATGTAAAGCGATGTGTAGGACTTCCAGGACAAACTCTTCAGATAAAGAATCGTATTGTATATTTGGATGGAAAACCTAATAAGGAGCCAGACAATGTACAGTATACATATTATATAAAGTTGAAGGAGATGATACCAGAGGACCTTATAAAGGAACTTGGTATTTCTCAGGAAGACTTGGTACAACTTAATCAACAGGGGTGTATGCCTTTGACACAAATGGCATACAAGAAGCTTAAGGCTCGAAAAGATATTGTAGCATCAATACGTATCAATAATGATAGAATTGTTGGTGACATATATCCTCTTAATGCACGATATGGATGGACTCGTGATAATTACGGACCTGTTTGGATACCTCAGAAGGGTAAATCTATTAAGTTGACACTTGAGAATCTCCCTATCTATGAGCGTCCTATTCGTGTTTATGAAGGCAATGATCTTCAGGTAACTGAGGATGGAAAGATTCTCATCAATGGCAATGAGGCGAAAGAATATACTTTCAAGATGGACTACTACTGGATGCAAGGCGATAATCGCCATAATTCTGCTGATTCTCGTTATTGGGGCTTCGTTCCTGAAGACCATATCGTAGGTAAGCCAATCCTTATTTGGTGGTCCAGCGACCCTGATCGTACAGGCTTTGAAGGAATTCGATGGAATCGCCTATTTCAGTTTGTTGATAACATAAAATAGAATAGAAAACATCAACCTAATTATCTATTAAAATTAAACAAAAGCGAAGAGTTATGAAAAGATTACTATTAACTTTGTTCGCATTAGCATCAATGTTGACGTGGACAGTTGCGCAGACAGATGTAACAAAGTACTTTTTGACGAACTATGCCTTTGACAGCAATTACGATTATAAGGCTGGTCAAACAAAGTCTGTGGCACAGGAAATTCTTGAAATCCCTGGTTGGACTCAAGGTTTTACCATTGATTACACTATTACTGGTATCTATGAATTTGGTTTTGCTGGTACTTTTAATAATGGAACAGTTCCTTCTGTTGGCTATGATGGTGAAGCAGGTGGAGGTTTAGCTCTCTCTACTGGTTGGACACAGGATTTTTATTATACCCAAACAGTAACATTGCCTGCAGGAAGTTATACCCTTACTGTCCCAACATATAACGGCTTTACAGCATCTGCTGGTAAGTCAATGCTTGCCTGGATTCCTAATTCTGGAACGACAATAAGTTCTTCCGTTTCCAGTTATCCAAGCAGAGCTTGGACAGTAGATCAGATATCATTTACCCTCAATGCGAAGACGACAGGCAATATTCGTATAGGATATAAGGCAGGAGATGGTGGTTCTGGAAATAGCGCAAACCTTGTTATTGATTACCTGAAACTTACAGCAACAGATATTGACTTAATTGGCGAACTTAAAGCACAATTGTTAGATGTAATTTCTTCTGCAAATCAATACTATGGTGATGGTAGTGGTAATAATGCTTCTGTATTGAAAGCTGCTATTGATGTGGCTCAGCGGGTATATGATAATGCCTCAGCTACTCCTGATGTGGTCTTTGAGCAGAAAGGTGTTCTTACTGAGGCGATAGCCAAATATCGTGAGGAGAATATCTCGCCTGAAAATCCCTACGAGGTATTTTATATTACAAACCCCAGCTTCGAGGATAATACTAATGGCTGGATAGTAAGCGATTTAAAGACTCAGGGCAATTCTGAATTCTCAAAGAAGAAAGGAAAGATTTATGTAGAAAAATGGGTTGAGAAGCCAGGCGCAGCTGGTGATGCTTCTGTTTCACAACAGGTAAGTCTTCCGAATGGTATATATCGCCTTACAGTTGGAGCTCAGAACTTAAGTCAGGCCTCTCTGTCAACACAAAATACAGGTATGTTTGTTTTTGCAGGTGATAAGCAGACTCCAATATACACTCCAGATGACTATAGTGTTGACTTTACTGTTATTACTGGTACAGCAAATATTGGTGTTAGAGCTGAAGGTGCCACAGGAAACTGGTTAGCTTTTGATAACTTCCGTATCTATCAGATAGGATATGTTGATGATAGTGCTCTTATAGAGGAACTTTCTCGTATTGTGACAAATGCAGAGGGTCTGCTGTCAAGCATGATGAGTGCTTCTGCAAAGAATGGCCTGAATAATGCTATCAGTTCTGCAAAGGAAATAACCTCAAAGACAAAACCTTATGATGCAAATGTTACCATTCTGCTGCAAAAAGCTGTTGAGGTTGCTAATGCCAGCATAGCAGAGTATCAGGCTCTTGCAGATAAGATAGCGAAGTCTCAACAGATTTATGATGAAAGCAAGAATGGGGCAGCAGAATTTAAAGCTGTTATTGATGAGGCTATCCTTTTAAGCCAGAATGATCAGGCTTCTTCTGCAGAGCTTTCAGCAGAAATCGTGAAACTGGATAATGCAGAACTGGCATTCAATATTGCGAATGCTACAGAAGGAACAGGTGTGGCTCCTGCAGTAACATACACAAATCCAGATTTCGTTGGTGGTGCTACTAAAGCTATGCTTAGAGCAACCTTTGCTGGCAGCAATATCCTTGAAAGAGGTGTCTGCTGGAGTACAGAGCATAATCCTGTTGTTACAGATAATCGTTCTACAAAGACTTGGAGCCTTAATGGTTACATCCTTGTGGCAGAGGGACTGGCTCCTGCTACAGTATATTACATGCGCCCGTACATTATGAATAATACATACCAGGTGGCGTATGGTGATGAGGTTAAAGTTGTTACCCATCCTGCTGGTAATTGTACCTGGTCTTGGGATGAAGCAGGTCCTGATGCTGCAACAAATGACAGATGTCGTACAGCTATAAAGCAGACAATTGACTACTTCAATGAGTGGACAGGAGTAATGGGATTCCATCTTAGCGGACACTATGTACCAGGAGCTGGCGCTGGTGGTGGAACTGCTGACTGTAGTTATGGAGGCTGGATGCGTATTTCCCAGAATGCTGCCAATCAGGCAATAGGAACTGTTCTGCATGAAACAGGACACGGAGTAGGTGTGGGAACCCAGGAACGCTATTGGGATACTAATGTTCACTCTTGGTATTGGTATGGAAGAGAGGCAAACAAGATATACCACTTCCTTGAGAATGAATATACAAAGGTAGATTATGCTGATGGCAACAAGGTTTGGGTAGGTGATGGAACTCATGCCTGGGGACAGAATGCTACTTATGACTGGCTCATCAATGGTGCAGATAAGGATAGACATATAGAACTTCAGTATGCTGGCGGTTCTGCTTTGCTTTATGGAATGTTCATAGATGGTCTTGACCCAACCTCTTCAAGCTATAATACTACACAACATAATGGTATTGCTGGATATACCTTCAACTTCGATGATAACAAGAAGTATTACATTATGTGTAAGGATGCAGAAGGCGGTTTCGGAACCAGTTTGATGTGTATGTACAAGAACTCTATCTTCTACTCTCTTGGATGGAAGGATGTGCTTTCTACAGATGCTACATGGGTAGGCGATTCTGCTGCTTGGTACATAGAATATCTTCCAAAGCAGGGATATTATCGCTTCAAGAATGTGAAGTATGAACGTTATCTTACTAATCAGTCAAGTAGTGCAACAGCTTCTGCGATGTCAACGGGTATTTCTCCTGCATCAAAGCCTGATGACTATAACTTCCAACTGATGCCAGATCGCCGTGATGTTACTTATTCTACCTCGAAAGGCGAGATAAAGACTCATGGATATTGGTTCACCTGGGCTCCATCATTAGGAAACTTCAAGGCTATGAGCATTGCTGCTCCTGCTGCTGGAAAGGAATATGGTACATTCCCGATTGCCACCTTTGATTATGCTGATAGTGCTACAAAGCAGATGTTTATTATCATCAGCGAAGATGAGTTACCTTTATGGAAGGAACTGAATAATGTTACTGGTATAAAGGAGACAAGCGGTAATATTCAGGAGAAAACACAAAAGGGTAAGTTCCTTGAGGATGGTAAGATAGTTATCTATAAAGATGGAAAGAAGTATAGTTCTTCCGGACAGGAGATAAAGTAAAAAATGTAATAGGATATAAAATAAGGCGGCTCAGTTTTGAGTCGCCTTATTTGTTTGGTATTCAGAGGATTCTTAATCTATCCTCTGACCTTGTAGGTTATATCGTTTGCCTTCTTTGTAGATAACAATCTTTCCGTTCTCTACAAACTTGCCAGACTTCAGGTTGCTTTGTACCTCAGGAGCTTTGAACTCCTTGATTCCTGTCGGATTCTCTGTCTTTGCTATCAGAGCCTGGATATCGCTGCTTCCCATAGCCTTGTTGTAAACTCTCAGGTCGCTGAGATAGCATGCTGCAGAGCCCCACCAAGCGCCAGTTCCAAGATACATATATGGGTAAGAGTCGATATTTGCTATCATTCCTGCATAGTCAAATTCTTTCTCTGTACCTCCTGTGCCTGATGCCCATATCTTTGGAGAATGAGGATAACCATTTACATAGAACTGTACTCCTGCTGATGTAGCTGTCATAGTAACCATAGACCACTCGTTTACAGGAATGTCGTAATATGTTACAGTATCAGTTTTGTTGATGTCAAACCATCCTGCTGCACCATTATATCCAATGTATGCATTGTTGGTAAGGTAGAATCGTCCTCCTGTAGCAGAAGGCTTGTCGCCCTCGAAGAATGAGAAGTAAGCCCCCCAGGTATTTCTTGATATAGGCTTAACCCAGAAGTTTACTGTAAATCCTTCAGCAGAAGAGTTGTAGAGTGGGTTAGGCATGCGAACATAGCTGTTTGCTGATGTTGATGTACCAGCGTTTTGCTTTATCACATTTCCTCTTTCAGTATCGTTGTAAACGCTTGGTTTTGAGATAGTTCCACTATTGAGAGCTGTCATCTGCTCTGCTGGGTTATACTCATTAGTATTATCAAGAGCATTGAGAGCATAGTGTGCAACAGCTCCGCTTTCTGCGTCTCCAGCCTTTACATTCAGGTATTGAGCCATAAAGGTGGAGTATTTATAGTAGTAGTCTCCACAAGAGATGGTATATGGAGTTATAGCTACCTTTGTGTCTGTTGCCTGTGGAATAATCTTGCCATCATTGGTTACTACATCAGTATTCTTTGAAGTAAATTCGAGAGTTGCATTTTCCTTCATCTCAGGAGCGCTTGTTGTAACATCTACTGTTCCTCCGACCTTTGTTCCTACATAAGCCGAAATAGCAGTATAGTTAGATGCAATAGCACTTTGAGCCTCTTCTTTATACAACCATGCTGGCACACCACTATTTGATACTGTTGTGATGGAAACAGCATTCTTGCATCCGCCATTGATTCCCTGCTGGCATACTACACCATAGTATGTCACACCTCCAATGACGAGTTTGATATAAGATTTTCCGTCTTGTGTATAAGCCCAGGTACCGGTCTTCTCACCTGTTATCTTTCCGTCAGCAGTAAGTGTTACAGGTATTTGCAAAGTCTCATCCATCTTTGTGTTGTTCAGTCTGTAAGGATGTATCATGAGGTGGTAATCTCCTGCCAGCTGTTCAGCATCGAAAGGCTGTGTTGTCTCAATCTCCTCCTGTTTTGTTGTAGTGATGCCAGCAACAGAGTTCTCTGCTCCTGTATAGCGGAACGGGCTTGTTACGAGCCAACCTTTTTCGTTGACATACAAGCGATGAACACGCACTTGGTGGCCTGCTGTTCCGTCGTGGAACTTTGTGTGGAATACCACATAAGCCTCTCCGTCAGCACCTACTATTGCAGAGTTGTGACCCTGAGCTGTCTCGCCTATTGTCATGTTGCCCCATTCGTTGTAGGCACCAATGAGTTTCAAACCTCTGTTGTCAGTAGCTTTTGAACCATAGTTCATTGCGTATGATGTGTAGGTAGCAAGGTTGTTGTTGCCATCCCTGAAAGGTCCTGTAGGGCTGGTAGAGCGGAATATTCGCATCTCGTAACCTCCATCAGGAGCAAATCCACCATAACTCATAAAGAGGTAGTAATAGTCTCCGATATGTCTGATATAAGGACCCTCGCCTGAAACATAGTATCCGCCGGCAATCTTCTTGCCGAAGTATGCATCATCGCCAGTATTCGGGCTTGTTCCTGTTCCGCCATATGAAACAGTATAGTCCCTGAGACCTGTGTTCTTGTCCAGTTTCAGGGAGTAGATACCTCCTGACCAGGAGCCATAGATGAGCCACAGTTCACCATCTTCGTCATAAAAGACATTTGGGTCGATACAGTTAGGATAGTATGTGCCCCAGCTCTTGCCTACATTATATCTTGCTGGCAGAGAAGTCAGGTTTCCCAATACCAGTTCCAGGTCGGTATCCTTGTAGTTTACTTTCTTTCCGCTGTAGGAGTAGTTGTTGAAGCCACTAAAGACGATAGGAGCCTCGTATGTAAAAGGTCCCACAGGGCTGTTGCCAGTCATAAGAACTATGACAGATGCCCAGTTGTCGCCATTCAGCGAAAGGTAGAAGCACCATTTTCCCATTTCCTTGTTGTATATAACATCTGGTGCCCACATGTCTCCTTTTATCCATGCAGAGTCGTTAGAGGCATATATTGAGCAGTAGTGTCCCGCATTAAAGCTTTTCAAAGTACCAGTGCTACCATTTGCCAGTTTTACTTCATGAGTTGGGTTCGACTTGAAAGCCTCCCAGAAGGTAGTGTTAAAGAGATAGCTGCCATCCTGATAATTCTCCCACCAGTTTGGCATAATAACCCATTTTCCGTTGTCGATGCTTTGCCAGTCAACAAGGTCCTTACTCTTGCCAAGTCCCATATGAGAACCTACGATATAGTAATACTTATCACTTTCATTGTACACTATCGAAGGGTCGTGAATGCTGACCTCCTGCTGACTCTTGGCGGCATTCAATGCCTCCAGGTCTGCTTTCTTCAGAGCTGTTTGTGCTGATGCCCCAACTGAGCACAGACACATCATAGCGATTAAGATTTTCTTCATTACTATTCTTTTTTCGTTTATAGTTAGTTTGCCGCAAAAGTAGTCTTTTTTTCTCTAATACACAAATGTGCGCGCGAAAAACCATCTTTTTTTGAAAAAATTTAACGTTCCGACATTTTTTCTGTTTAAGGAAAAAATCATTTTCATCGAGGGGAAAAAATTTTTTCCCTTAAGGTAATTTTATGTTCAAGGGCCTGAAACACCTGTCCAAGGGCTGTGTACAGTAGTTCAAGGGCCTTAAACATAAGTTCAAGGGCCTTGAACATAAAATCTCCCGAGAGGTAAATAAAAATCTCTCGGGGTGTAAGCAAAAACTATCAGAGGGGATAAATAAAAATCCTTCATGTAAGAAAGCTCGTGTGAGTGCCGAAAAAAGGGAGGTTATGTAATTACAGAGAAAATATTTGGTATTTCAGGTAACTCTTTGCTATGTTAAAGTTGCAATTTCGGGGGTGAAATGTTAAAATTTAAGATGGTGGGAGAAATTTTTACAAATTTTTCTTGCGTGAGTCTTAGGAAATAGGTATATTTGTGCGCTGATTGATAGAAATCAACAACCCATTTTTTATAATTAACTTATTTACTAACATTAAAAAACAAAAACTATGAAGAAAAATCTATTTCTTTTAGTTGTAGGACTTCTGTCAAGTGTGATGTCCTTCGCGCAGCCTGAAGGTTGGAATGATCCAGCTACTTCACTTGCGAAGACAACAACAATTATCGCAGATGGTTCTACAGTGTACTATCTCAAGAATGAGGCAGTACAGAGTTGGTTCGTCGCTGGTAATAACTGGTGGACACAGGCTTGTGTTGTAGGTCCTGAAAAGGAAATGCCTGAAACATCTCCTTATGGTCATCAGGTTCGTTTTTCTGATCCTGATACCTATGCAGGGTATTATCGTATTTCTGACATGAGCCCAGACGGACTACAAGTTAAGAATTCATGGGTACAGTTGTTTGACAACAATGGTACGATTTATTCAGACTCAGGAGACAAAGATGAAAAAACGTACTGGAAGTTGACCTTCGATGGTGACAACAACTTTACATTTGTAAGCCACTTGAGACCAAACAACCTTGTTGGTCTAGTATCCGATGATGGCGTAAATCCAAAAGTAACCCCAGACGACAAGGCTCGTAGTGGTAGCTCCTCAACAGGTGATTACACTATGAACAATACTGGCAACGTGGTTGCTACGGTATGGTCATTGTGGTCAATGGGTGCTCCTGAGGCCGTAGCTGAATGGAATGCAGCTACAGCTCTGGTTACCAGAATGCAGGAGATTTTTGAGGAATCAGAAGAGAAGTTCCCTATCGACAGCTACGCTGAGCAGATTGGTGAGCAGTTGGGTACTCTTGAGAATGCAGAGCGTCTGAAATCAGTCTTGGCTCAGTTGAATGCTGATTATCAGGCTTGGCAAATTGAACATGCAACACCAGAATCTCCTGCTGATGTTACAGAATTGTATATTGTCAATCCAGACTTTGAAACTGGTAACACAAACGGATGGACATACAAGACATCAAATGATCATGGTGCAAAGTCAACAACAAATGATACTTACAAGATGACTGGTTCAAGTGGTGCATACCTCTTCAATATCTGGTCAGCTGGTAATGAAGTGTCTCAGACATCAAAACCTATTCCTGTAGGTGTTTATAAGTTGACAGCTGTTATGGCAACAGATGCTGGACATGACATGGTTCTTACAGTAGGTGAAAAGACTGCTTCTAAGCCATCTGTAGACAAGGGCACAGGTGTGCTTATCGAACTTCCATTCGTTGTTGACGCAGAAAATGAGGGATTGAAGATTGCTGCTGTAACTGCAGACAACTACTGGTATAAGGTTGATAACTTCAAGTTGTACTATACTGGTACTTCAGCTGAGTCATATGCAGCTACATTTAATGAAACATATGAAGGTAAGGCATCTAAGCAGTATGTAAGTGGTTTGGCAGCAAAGGTTGCCGCTGTCAGAACCGCTGAAGGTGACGAAGCTATCCAGGCTGCTTACAAGGCTGCAAAGGAATATGAAGACTCTACAGTAGCAGAGAACATTGCTGCTTGGGCAAAGTATGAACAAACTCTTGTTGACGCTCAGAAACTGGTAGATGATCCACAGTTCTCTGATTATACTGATAAACTGGCTTCAATGCTCCAGCAGAGAGCAACTATTGCAGATGATGATCTTTCTACATCAGAAGTAAATGATGAAAATACTGCAGTTCAGACTGAAATGAATAATGTGAAGTCTCACATCCAGCCTGGTACAGATATCTCAGATACATACCTGAAGAATGCTGACTTCACACAGAATCTTGTAACTGATCCTACAAAAGGTTGGGTAGTTGAAGGAAACAAGACAGATGGTTGTAACTGGCGTATCAGCACAGGCGACAAGTGCGGTGAGTGCTGGAACGGTAAAGACTTCGACTTCTACCAGATTGTTGAGAATGCTCCTGTAGGTGTATATCAGATTCAGGTACAGGGCTTCACACGTGCTGGTCGTGGAGCAGCATCTTGGGGTTACTATTTTAACACACAGACTGGTGAACTTCTTCCTCAGCCTAACTTCGGCAACTGGACACCTAACAAGGCTAACGTTTATCTGAACGATAATACTGGTGACCTTTCTATCTCGTACGCATACGGACATACAGCAGAAGAGGCATTCTTCACAAAGACTGATACATATACTGACCCACTCGGACAGTTTATCTATCCTGACGGAATGGGATCTGCTGGTGAGTCTTTCGCTGCTGGTGAATATACAGTTTCTGCATTTGGTCTCGTAGCAAAGCAGGGTGATCCACTTCGCATCGGTGTCAAGGGTAATAACTATGGTCTTGACAACTGGACAATCTTCGCTAACTTCAAACTGATTTATCAGGGATTCCAGGCAGACATCATCGAGCCTGAGTTCACAAAGGCTGTAGCATCTCTTGAGACAGCTCACATCGGAACAGAGCTGCAGGCAAAGTTGCAGGATCTTAAGTCACGTGCTGGTGCAGTTTCTCATTCAGACGGTAAGGCTATGTTCAATATGCTGAGTGAAATTTATGCATTCAACACAGAGAAGGAATCTTCTGAGGAAGTATTCGCAGAGTTGAACCAGCAAATTAAGGACCTTGAAGATGCTCTCGTGAAATATAAGGATACAGCTTCAGAACAGGCTCTTACTGATGCTAAGAAGTTGCAGGGACAAGCTGCTGATGCTTATGAAGATGAAGAGACACTTCTGCCAACAGTAACAACTGAAGCAGCAACTACTATTATCGGACAGATTGGCAAAGCTCTCGAGGCTTTGAAGATTCCGAAGGATTCAGGCTCTGACGACGATCCTGTTGACTTCACAAGCGTTATCAAGAATGCTAATATGGCTTCTGCTACTGGTTGGACAGACGCAGAGAGCAACATGACTGTAGATGGAACTAACATGGTTGCAGAGTTCTTCAACAAGGAGAACTACAATGTTTATCAGAAGTTTACTGGTCTTCCAGCAGGTGTTTATGAGATACAGGTTCAGGGCTTCTATCGTGCAGGTGAAATAGCACAGGATTGGCCTGCAGTAGTTGCAGGAACAGAGTCTGCTCCAGCCCTCTATTCTATCGTAGAATCAGAAGGATTTGATCCAGAAGTATTCGAGTGTCCTGTACGTCACATTTCAGCTGAAGCAATAAATGAAGATCCAAGTATCGCGGGTACTACTTCATTCAAGCCGTTTGCAGAGCAAGGTGATGAAACTCCTTGGTACATGCCAAACAATCTTGCATCTACCTCACAGTTCTTTGCTGCTGGTGACTTCTATGTAAATAAGATATACTTTGCTATTTATAACCCAAGTGACACAATCACTATAGGCTTGAAGAAGCAGGGCCCAGCTACTACAAATGACTGGTGTGCATTCTCTAACTGGAAGCTCATTGGCTATGGATTTGAAAGTGCAAAGTGGGATTACTTAGGTGCTCAGACAAAGTCTTGTGACCCAGTAACTCCTGTTTTCAATCCTCATGCTCCTTTGACAGCTCTCATTACAGAGGCTACAACATACTATGAGTCAATAGCAAATAATGAAGAATATAAAGAAGTTGCTGCAGAACTGAAGGGTGCTATCGACACTGCTATTTTAGTTAATGATAACACAGAAGCTACTCAGCAGGAACTCGATGATGCTGTAACTGCACTTAAGGACGCTCTTGATAAAGCTAAGAAAGCAACAAGCATTTCTGAGGTAGGAGCTAAGGCTGTCAAGAAGCTTGTTAACGGCAAGTACTTCAAGAATGGTAAGCTCTTTATCATCAAGAATGGTAAGATCTTCACAGCTACTGGTGCTATAATCAAGTAAATATCTCTATAAAACGTAAGGATTGGGAGCTCGACTCCCAACCCTTACGGGTTTTTATAATAAATATATAATATAATAAGTACGCGAACATTATTTATATAAGAGAAGAGGAGAGAGGAGAAAATATTGGATGAAAATCCCACTTGAAGAGATTATTCGTAAAATCAAAATATACTAAAAATAAAAATTAAAATTACTAACCGATGATTAACAAGATTGCAAAAATGAAACTAGCCCTTTTTACTTTGCTGGCAGTGGGGGCTTTGCAGTCATGCGACAAGGACTCTCTTATTCTCACAGGGCAGCCTGAATGGTTGGGTAATTCCATCTATGAAAGGTTGCAAGAGGGTATTGATGGCAAGTCGTTTAATTACACGATTCGTCTCATTAATGATCTTGATCAGGCAGAAGTCCTCTCGCAGACAGGTTCAAAAACGCTATTTGTCGCCTCCGATGAAGAATACGACAAATGGTTTAGCAGCAATTCATGGGGAGTCACATCATATGATGAACTGACAATGCCCCAGAAGAAACAGCTCTTCAATGGTACCATGATTAACAATGCATACCTCATAGAGCTGATGTCAAATACAGAGGCTACAACCGTTAATGGTGACCCAGAGAAGGGTGCATGTATGCGTCGTGAAACAGCAGCAAGCATATATGATAATGTGCCTGTAATGAATCCTTCAGAATTCCCAACTAACCCAGGCTTACCAGGTGACCCTGTAAACAAAGCGTGGAAAGAAGTAAAGGATGCAAACAAGCCAATATATATCCTGCAGGACGATTCGCCTACTCCTATGATACACTTCCTGCCTGCATACATGCAGAAGAATAATATTAAGGATACAGACCTGAAGATTATCTCTAACGGTGTGTCTGACAATATCAATGACTCATGGATAAGTGGTAAGAAGGTGATAAGCAAAGAGCAGACATGTAAGAATGGTTACATATATGTAGTAAACGGTGTAATGGAAACCAATCCTAATATGGCAGCCATTATTCGTGATGAGAAAAAAGATATAGGTACTACCAGATGGGCAAGTTTCCTTTCTCGTTTCAGCGCTCCTGAGAAGGTTACAATGTCTGAAAACGAAAAACTGGTGTTTGACAGACAACATCCAGAACTGGCTGACAAGGATTTGTATGTGTTGCGTTACCTTAACAGCAGTACTAATCATTCATATACATCTCCTACAGGAAAAAGTGCCGATAACTTGAGTATCACGCTGTTGAAATTAGATCCAGGATGGAACCAATACACTGCTTCAGAGCTTACTATGAAGAATGATGCTGGTGTGATGCTCGTTCCTACCGATGAGGCTATGAATGCATGGCTCACAAGTGGTGTCGGAAAAACATTGATAGATAGATATGGTTCTGTTGAGAATATAGCCCTTGAAACGATTGCTAAACTCATAAATGTCAACACATTCGGTTCATTTGCAGCTACAGTACCTTCAAAATTTGAGTCTGTACAGAATGATGCCCAGATGCCTCTTAACATCGTGGAGGGGAACATAGTAAAGTGTTACATGGGATGTAATGGTGTCGTATATGTGGTTAACAAGGTATTTGAACCAGCAGAGTTCTCTGCTGTAACATTCCCAGCACTTATGTATGGTGGTGAGCCTGACCCAGCAAAACCAGACGAACTGTCATTCCAAGTTATATACAAGGCTATGCAGGGACGTGTTTCAGGAAGTCCTAACTCTGATTATGACCTTGACTTTACACCATATCTCACAGCTATGGACTCAAAGTTCAATGTCATGATACCTTATAACATGGTTGTATCAAAAGGTAATACCAATGATGTAAAGAACAGAAAAGTAGTACGCTTTGTTGACCCATGTTCTTGGGGAATGGAAAAACCTTGGCTCTATGAGTGTTATGTTGATACAGCTGGTATTCATGGACCAAAAGGTGCTGTTGTCGCAAAAGCATATAAGATAAATAGTGTTCATGCAGATGGTACACTTAATATAAGTACTTCAGGTACTGAAGATGTATCATCTACCATTGTTGCTAACAGGTTATTTGACTATTTGGACAACGCTATTGTATTGGGCGATGTCAGCGCTTCACAAGAATTCTATAAAACAAAGGCTGGTTCTACTGTTAGCGTTAAGGGTACTGGTACGAGTACAAAAATAAGAGGTGGTCTGCAGATGGAGTATAACTATGACATTCCTGTTGACAATATATATCCGGAAAGTAACGGTAATACCTATGGTATTGTTGCTGATGCGTCAATAGATAATACATCAGTTAAGTCGCGCATTCCTCAGACAGCTTCAAAGTCATTATACAGACTGTTGAAAGAAGAGGCTGACAAAGAAGGTGGTGACAATTTATTCTATAATATGATATATAACCCTTCAAAAGAAGCTCAAACACAATATATATTGTCCTCAAGTACAAACTCAAAGTATGTTTGTTTGATGAATGACTTCAACTATAGAGGTTTTGATAACTATAACTATACAGTTTATGTGCCAAAGGATACATATGTAAAGGCTTGGATAGATGCAGGATATCTGCCTACATGGGAGGATTATGACAAGATAAATACAACAAATTATCCCAGCCTTACAGATGCAGAGTTAAAAGCAGCACAAGATACCACCGCTAATATTATTGTAAATTTCGTAAAATATCACATACAGGATAATTCTGTATATGTTGGTGGTACACCTTGTAGTGGTACAGAATATGAGACGGGTACTCTTAACATGACAAGCAAGCGTTTCTATACTGTAGAAGTAACGACCAATGCTACCTCTGGTAGTGTAAAAGGTAAGGGTAATGATTCTTCTATACCTTTTGCTTCCGAATACTACAACAAGCCTGGTCGTGAGATGTGGATAGAATTGTCGAGTGGTGCAGATGCGTTAACTGCAAACAATGTGTATAGAAGCAAAATAGCAGCTTCATCATACATTGTTGTCCATAAGATAAATGGTGTACTCTGCTACGACAAGATACAGCAGAAGAAGTGGTGGGAAAGGGCTAAACTGCCGACCAAACCATGAGCATAATAACCTGATATAAAATCAATGATTACTATGAAACAATATATTAAGATAGCTGTCTTGGCATTTGTCTCAGCCTTAGCTTTGGTGCCTGCTTATGCACAAGACATAACGTCTGTACATGGTGTCGTTTCCGATGACTTCGGACCCCTTATGGGAGCTACCGTGTGTGAGATAGATGGTAGTGGACGTATCATAGAGTCTGCTATTACTGACATGAACGGTAATTTTACCATGAAGGTGAAGAACAGCCGTGATAGGATTAGGTTCTCGTATGTGGGACTTGATACCCAGACAATGAAGATTGATAAGACCACATACGATGTTAAACTCGAGTCAAAGACTGTCCTTCAGGAGGTGACTGTAAAGTCAAAGAAACGTATGACTGGTAACGGCCTGCCTATCCCTGAACGTGAGGTTTCTTTCTCACAACAGTCAATCTCGACAAAAGAATTTGAAGGGCTTGGTATTACATCTATTGACGAGGCTCTTCAAGGTCGTATCGCCGGACTTGATATCGTAGGTAATGGTGGCGGACTGGGTTCTGGTTCTACAATGCGTCTGCGTGGTTCTACATCACTTTCTGGCGCTACTTCTTCAAACCCTCTGATTGTTGTCGATGGCAACGTGCGTGAAGAGCTTGATCTGACAAACTTCGACAGCTCAACAGCTAACGAAGAGCAGTTTGCAGAACTCCTTAACGTAAATACAGAGGATATCGCATCTATTACAGTACTCAAGGATGCTGCTGCAACTGCTATATACGGTTCAAAGGGTGGTAATGGTGTCATAGAGCTTACTACAAAACGTGGTACTCGTGGAAAACCAAAAGTTACTTATTCTGGTAAGGTGACATTTAAGACACAGGGCGCTGGTGCAAAACTGCTCAGTGGTGATGACTATACAATGTTGCTGAAAGAAGCATACTTCAACCCAAAACAGGATGATGCTGCATCGGCAAACGTAAATGAGATAAACTATAATCCTGATTTCTCAGAGTATCAGCAGTATAACAACAATACAGACTGGTTGGATGCTGTAACACAGACAGGTATCCTGCAGAACCACTACGTTACTATCCAGGGTGGTGGTGAGAAGGCTGTATTCCGTCTCTCAGGTGGTTTCGACCAGGAGCGCGGTACTTCTATTGAGGATAAAATGAGACGTTTGTCAACACGTGTAAACCTTGACTACAACATTTCTGAACGCATACGTGTACAGACAAACTTCTCCCTCGTATATACAAAGTATAACCACAACTATTCAAACCTTTATGGTACAGCTCTCATAAAAATGCCTAACATGGCTATCTATGAGGAGGATAAGAATGGTAACTCTCTTGGTACATATTACAATATGATACAGTCAGGACCATACATTGGTAATCAGGTTTTTGAAAATGACCAGCGTAAGACAGAGAACCCTGTGGCTGTAGCACATCTGGCAAAGTTTAACGAGTCAAGATACAGCATTATTCCTGAACTCATCCTTAATTATGAACTTCTCGGTATGGATGAAGATCATCATCGTCTTACTTGGAGAGGTCAGGTTTATATGGATGTATATAATAACTATACAGATAAGTTCTATCCTCAGGCCCTCACATCCGTGAACTGGTCTTCTGGCGTAAATACTTCTTATGAAGGAAGTGCTAAGAATGTATACTTCGGAACGAAACATACTCTGACTTTCACGCCATCATTCAAGAACAAGGACCACTCTATGATAACGATGGGACGCTTCGAATTGAAGACAGGTTCACAGACAGGTCAGGGCGTTTCTGGTACAGGCTTGGCATCTGGTGGGGTAGAGTCACCAACAGCTGGTGGTATAGTAACAAATCCAAGTGCTTACTACTTTGAGGATAAGCAGTTGTACTTTACTTTCTCTAACCACTATGCATACAAGAGTCGTTACATGATTGATGTATCTCTGCGTATAGATGGTACTACTAAGTTTGGTCCTCAGAAAAGATGGGGTTATTTCCCTGCAGTATCTCTTCGTTGGAATGCTATCGATGAGAAATTTATGGAGTCAATAAAAGGAAATTGGCTTAGCATGCTCTCTATCCGTCCATCATGGGGACTTGTGGGTAATGCTCCAAACAAGAACTATCTTTATACATCACAGTATGTGTCTGCTGCATCATACCTTGGTATGAATACGATGGCTCCTAAAAACCTGAGACTTACAGACCTTAGATGGGAAAAAGTAAACACATTCGGCTTGGGCTTTGACCTCGGTTTCCTGAATGATCGTATCACAGCAACATTTGAAATGTATAACTCTACACGTTCAGACATGCTTATGGGTGGATATGTAATACCATCAAATGCTGGTTTTACAGCACTTGATTACAGAAACACCGGCAAACTCCGTAATACTGGTTGGGAATTCCATATTAACACAAATAAACTCATCAAGAAAGGTAAGTTCTTTGTGGATGTGAATGTCAACTTTGCTAACAACCGAAGCGAGTTGCTCGAAATGGATGAGAATGTGCTCAGAGGTATGAACAGTACATTTGAGAATAATAACAGACAGGTTCTGTCATATGTTAAGGTTAAGAATCCTCTGAACTCTATTTACGGATTCCGTTACAAGGGAGTATATCAATACCAATATGAGACTGCTAAGAATATGGTGACAGGAAATGTCGTTCCAGAATCGCTTGACGGATTTAGAGTATTCAATGCTGATGGTTCTGTGAATGGTGTCGCTACATTGCAGAATGCAATAAATAATGGTGTTACTTTCCCTGTTGCAACCAATGCAGATGGACAAATAATTACTGACGAACAAGGTGCTCCGCTGCAACAGAAGTTTAATTTTACAAATGTTGGAACTGGTAAGAACTACTCCTTCAAGGGTGGTGATGCAATATATGAAGATATAAACCATGATGGTCAGATAAACAATCTGGATATCGTATATCTCGGTTCTTCTTTGCCTAAGTTGACTGGTGGCTTCGGCTTCTCACTCAATTATGGTGACTGGAGATTTAATGCCCAGTTCACATATCGTGTCGGTGTCGATATCATAAACCTTGCACGTCTTGACAATGAGGCAATGTCAACAAACAACAACCAGAGTGAGGCTGTAAACTATCGTTGGCGTAAGGAGGGTGATATAACATCTATACCTCGTGCTATGTATGGTGGTGACTCAAACTACAACAGACTTATATCTGACCGTTTCGTTGAGGATGGTTCTTATCTTCGTTGCGGACATATGACATTGTCTTATACAATCAGAAAAGCTGTGCTTAAAAAGTGGGGTGTACCTCTGTCACGTTGTGCATTATCTTTTACTGCGTATAACCCATTCGTAATTACAAAATATACAGGTGTTGACCCAGATATTTCGGCATCAACCTATAATCCTGCACAGGATAAGGGTAAGTTGCCACGTACAAAGAACTACACCTTCAGTCTCACCGTTGACTTCTAAAATATTGTATACAACTATGAAGACAATAAGAAAATATATACTGGGTGCTATGGCACTTACGCTGGGTCTCACTTCTTGCGGAGACTTCCTTGATGTAGAACCCCGCGACATCATTACTCTTGAGAACTTCTGGAATGAAAAATCTGATATCGAAAGCGTAATAGCAGGTTGCTATTCCGTGATGGCTGAAGAGGAAATAACTGCAAGAATGATGATATGGGGCGAATTTCGCTCAGAGAATGTCAATATCGCTGATGAAACAAAGGATCCAAGTTTGACTCTCGCACTGAAAGAAGGTATTAATGCTACGAATTGGTACACCAACTGGAGAGCATTCTATAATATTATAAATCGTTGTAATACTGCAATTTATTATGCAAACGAAGTGGCATCAAAAGATCCTTCATATACAGTCAGTGAGGTAAGTGCCCACATTGCAGAGGCTACTGCGATACGTTCTCTAATGTATTGGTATCTCATACGCACATTCCGTAATATACCTTATACTGAAGAGGCTTACCTTGACGATACTCAGGAATTCACTATTCCAGTATCATCATTTGATGATGTTCTGAGTAAGTTGATTGCTTCTCTTGAGTCTGTGAAAGATAATGCTGTTTCTGCTTATCCTGAAGTAAGTGATGAGAACAATTTGCAAAATTATTACAATACTGGTCGTATTACACGTTGGGCTATATATGCAATGCTTGCTGATATGTATCTGTGGCAGCAGAATTATGACAAGTGTATTGAATATTCTCAGGCAATAATAGACTATAAGAAAGAAAAAATTAAGGAGAATAAGAATTATAACCTGAGTGATTTTGACAAATTTGGTGGGTATCCCATAATTCCAACACGTTCAAGAGAAAATACTTATGGTAATGCGTTTACCCAGATTTTTATAAGAGGTAATAGCATTGAGAGTATTTTTGAAATTAACTATATCAAGACAGGAAATGCTCAAAATTCTCCATCTAACGTTCCTGCAAGTAATTTCTACGGAAACTTAGATCGCTCTCCGTTCGTTACATATTCATCATATGTAGGGCTTGATGAGGAACAGACTACATACAAAGTGTATGATGCACAGAATAAGGGACTTGATATTCGTGGATACGAGAACTTTTATGGGTCAGCAACTATGATACGTAAGTTTACTGCATCATATCCAGGACCTCTACAGATAACACTTACTAAAACTGATCCAAGTGCAGAAGATATAAAGAAAGGAGTGTCAACACCGCTACCTTATAGTACAGGTAAAGATTATGCTTCCTATAATAAGTCCAACTGGATTATCTATCGTCTTACTGATGTTATGCTGATGCAAGCGGAAGCTTATGCTTTGAAAATATCGGAAACAACGGAAAATGTTTCTTCTGACGAAGATAAAATATATCTGCAGAAGGCTTTCAATCTTGTAAATGCTGTTAATAAGCGTTCAGTAATGCAGTACCCTCTCAAAGATACTCTTACAACTAATAATATCAAGACCAAGAGGGCCATTACAGATCTCGTATATCAGGAACGTAACCGTGAACTCATGTTTGAAGGAAAACGTTACTATGACCTTGTAAGACGTTCACTTAGAGAAAATCCTACAAATACTGTTAAAAACGAATATTTACGCTCACAGGTAAAGAACAAGTCAACAGCACTTGAGAATACAATTAATACAAGATTTGCCCTTGAGGATGCCCTCTTCTGGCCATACTTCAATGATGAGGTGAAGATTAATCCATATCTTAAGGCAAATCAGAATCCTGCATACAGCAGTGGAGAAACAGAAGAATAATTCATAACATCAATACATTCAGTACTATGAATAAGATAAAATATATGTCGGGAATAGTGCTCTTGGTGGCACTTGTACTAGTGTCTTGTTCTGACAAGCCTAGTGCTGATAACTATTCCACTTTCACAGCGAGAATGATGAGTGACTACCTAAAGGAATATCCTGAGTACTCATATTTCACAGAGATAGTAAACCATGCAGTGCCTGCTGATGAAAATTCAACAAGTGGTAAACTCATGGATCAGCTTTCTGCTTATGGGCATTATACGCTATTCTTGCCCGATAATGATGCTATAATGACCTATCTTAGCAATGAGCGCCATATGACATTGGATGAATTGTTAAGTAATGGGGCTTTGTGTGATACGATAGCAAGAACTCATCTTATGTCAGAGATATATCTCACATCAGACATGCCTACAGGTGTACTCCCTACACAGAATATGATGCAGAGAAATATCGAGGTGATGCAGGATAATGATGAGCAGGGACATGGTATTGTTATTGTTAATAAAAAAGCAACAATATTCTTCTCACAGACTCACCAAAATGATACTGTTACTAATGGTGTAGTACATCGTATTAATGCTGTTGTAACAAATCAGTCAAGTGGTGTAGCAGATCTTATGGAAGGCGATCCATATATTAAGACTTATGTGGAGGCGCTCAAACTTACAGAATTGAACATTTTGATGGACTCAGTAGAGGACAAGGAATATAAAAAGAAATATAATGAGAATAAGAACAGTTCGTGGGCTGTTGAGGCTCTCTATACAGGAAGTCGTGACAAAGAGAATGTTTATTATCCAGAAAAACGCCTGTATGGTTTTACGGCATTTATGGTAAAGGATAAGACTCTTGAGAAGTATAATAGTATACTTACCAATAAGTTTAATGCTGAGGGCGATGTTTCCCAGAATATATTGGCTTTGTCCGAATTGGCATCAAAGTATTATACAACTTCAGTGCCTTATACTTCAACAGACTATGCAAACCCAGAGCATCCATTATATAAATTTATTGCATACCATATACTTGATCGTAATGTACAGGGTTACAACTTCTTGACGGTACGTGAGGATGCAGGTATTGACAAAGATATTGTAAATCCAACAGATTGGTATACTACTCGTCTGCCATATTCGATGATAAAAGTACAACATCTGACAGTTGGCGGTGGTAGTGAAGAAATGGGAGATTGGCTTGGAACAGGTGTGAAAGGTGACTACTATATTAATCGTAACTTTAACAAAAACAACAAAGCTGAAGGTGTCCATGTACAGCCTTCTGTTGATGTGCAGGACAATAATGCTGCTAATGGTATATATTTCTATATTGATGATATCCTAACGTATGACGACAAGACTAAGGATGAAGTGTTTAATACACGTATCCGTATGGACTTCTCTACGATATTCCCTGAGATTATGACGAACAATATCCGTATGAATGGGCCAAATATTACAGGTTCTAACACGGGAAAGAATTATCGTTTTCCACAGGGATATCTTTCTGGTGTGAAGTTTAATACTGATGATACTCGTTTAGTATATTGGTATGCAAGGTCAGGTTACTATTCTATGAATGGTGACGAGATGGACGCACAGGATCTCTTTGACATTACATTTGACCTACCTCCGGTTCCGTTTACTGGTGAGTGGCAGATACGTTTGGGCTTTGCACCAATGAATACCTTTAATGATGCTGCCAATTATCGTGGACAGGTGCAGATTTATTTCGATGGTGTAGCTCAAGGTATCCCTCTCGACTTTTCAAAAACTCTTGCAGAAGTTTATGGTATATCTGCTTCTGACTGGGGTAATATAAAATACGAAGACTTGCGTCAGGATGATGAAAAACGTCAAGAAGACTTCAAGATATTGAAAAACAAAGGATATTACCGTGGACCACATTCTGTATTTAACAGCTCAAATGGTGAAAAAAGTGGTAAGTATAATACTTTCTCACAGATGCGTAATACAGCACGCAAAGTGCTTTGTACTGTAAATATTGAGGCAGGTAAAAGACACACTCTCCGTATTAAAAACGTATCACAGGGACTTACTGCAAAGTCAAAAGAGGCAATGCTTGATTATCTTGAGCTTGTGCCAAAGAGTATATATGGTATAACAGAAGGAGATACTGCGGAGGACGATTTCTAAATAAAAAATAAGATGGATATGAAAAAGATAACATGTTTGTCAGGGTTGGCTATAGCATTGATGCTATTGTTCTCTTCCTGCTCCGACAAAGATCATTTCGATTCTGTAGCGACGGGAAATGGTGCTACACTGTGGGAGAATATCACCAGTGATGAGGAGTTGTCCAATTTCGCTGCAGTGTTGGAAGCAACAGGGTATGCCTCAAGACTTGCTACGAGTCAGGTATTTACTGTGTTTGCACCAGTAAATGAAAAGTTTACTGCTGCGGATCGTGATAAAGTAATCGCATTGTATAATGCAGAAAAGGCAGCTGGTGTAAAGGATGATAAGAATGCTGCAATAGTAGAGTTTATACAGAACCACATAGCTCTTTATAACTATACTGTTTCTGATGTCATGGAAGCGAAATCACTTCGTATGATGAATGGTAAAGGTAGTTGGTTTACACCTAATTCGCTACAGGGGATAGAATTTCAAAAGAAGAACCTCGTTGCTAAGAATGGTGTGCTTTATACTCTGAGTGATAAGATACAGTACTATCAGAATATTTACGAACTTATAAAGAAGGAACAAGGTGGAGACACTGGGCTTGATAGTTTGTATAATTTCTTGTACCATTACCATTTTACGAAATTTATCCCAGAAGAGTCTGTAAAGGGAGAAATAGTAGATGGCAAGCAACAGTATCTCGATTCTGTTACTACGGTAAACAACGAGATACTTGATAAATGGATTAAGGCAAAACTTGATTCAGAAGACAGTTCTTACTATGCTGTTCTTCCTACCAACAAGGCATGGAGAGAGCAATATGACGTAAACAAATACTTCTTTAAGTATGTTCATAACAGTCAGTCTCCTGATACTGTGGTAAGTTCTGAATTGCGTGACTCTTTCGAGTATATTTTGCCACGATATAACATAATTGCCGGTGCTCAGTTTAGTAGAACAACAAATCCCAAACTTGGTACTGGTGAAAAGGTTGATTCAGTAAAATCACCACTCGCTATATCTTTTGGATATAGAAAGTTAAAGTATGGAGATTTTAAAAAGCGAGTATATGAGTATATGACACCTTATGAGGTTACAAAAGAACCTTCTTCTGGTATCTTTGTTGACACTGAAAGTTCTATGTGTTCCAATGGTGTTGCCTTCAAGGCTAATGAATGGAAAATACAGCGTGAAAACACCTTCTTACAAGATATTAGCATGGAAGCCGAGGCAAAAGCGACACTCGATTCTTTATACTATGTCAGAAATAATTACGATCCTAAAAAGGATGGAAGGCCAAAGTTGATATCACGAGATGCGAAGAGTTCATCTCCTTTCTATGAGGATATAATGGGACATACTTTCTGTAAGTTAGAATCGGATGCTAATGCAAAAATGTCTGGTGCTTTGTTTAATTTTACAGATGTTCTTTCTAATGTATGGTACGACTTATATGTGTGCACAGTACCATCGATAGCATATAATAAATATGATACTGATATTTTACCAACCCGCATACAATGTACAATATATTGTAAGAACCCAGAAGGAATTCAAGATACTTTGGAATTCAATTCTCTCGAGGCTCATCCGTCAAAGCTAGGTTCCATACAGGTTGTGAGTTTTGGTGATATTTCCGTAGATGATGATTATGAACGAAAGAAACCATATTCATATCAGACGGATCCTACAAAGGTTCATAAAATTCATATTGGAAGAATAAAATTCCCAACATGTACATGGGGATTACCTGATCCAATGGTAAAATTGCGTGTAGAAGTAAATGTACTCACCACATCAGTTGGTGTTACAAAATCTAATATGCTATATTTGGATAGAATTTTACTTTCACCTGTCATAGATGAAACCATCAAAGACATCAAAAACAACCTATAACTTATGAAACAATATATCTATAAATACGGAATGTTAGCGTTGGCATTGGCGTTTAGTTCAACTTTTGCCTATGCACAGGATGATGAGTTTGAAGAAGAGGCTGTTGTACGAAAAGTCGTAAAGGTTAAGAAAAAGCAGTATGAGACTCGTACTATTACTGGCCGTGTCGTTAATGCTGCCACAGGAACACCAATGTCAGGTGTTATTGTGAAGGCTACAGCTGTTGAAGGCTATTCCGGTTTGACAGATGATGATGGTAATTATAAGATTCAGGTTCCTGTTTTTTCAACAGGACTGTATATTAGTACTCCAGACTTCAATGCTGCAACAATAGGTCTCAGTGACGGTGAAGCACAGAAGGATGTAGCATTACTCCCAATATCGTTTAAGCCAGATTATGCAACAGAAGAGAGCATTTTAAAGAACGTAAGTGCTGACGACTTTAAATATTCTTATGCTACCAATATCAAGGAAGAAATTCAGAATCAGCTGGGTGCGTATGCGTACTCAACATCTCGTTCTGGTTCACCTGGTCAGGGCATGTCAATGTTTATACAGGGTTTGAACTCTCTTAATGCAAATGCACAACCATTGGTAGTGATTGATGGAGTAATAATAGACCAACAGTACGATCGTGAGCAGTTACATTCAGGTTTCTATAATGACGTGCTAACGGGTATCAATCCTGCGGATATTGCTAATGTAGAAGTGATGCGCAATGGAACAGCATTATATGGTGCAAGAGGTGCTAATGGCGTGATTCTTGTTACCACAAAGCGTTCTACCTCTATGGCAACACGTATTACAGCATCTGCATCTGTTGGTATCAATATGAAACCAAAATTCTATGACATGATGGATGCAGAGCAGTATCGTAACTATGCTTCTGAAATGCTTGGTAGTACAAATTCTAAACGCTCTGATTTCAAATTCTTGGTAAATGACCCTTCTTATCCTTATTATAATCGCTATCATGCTAGTACAGACTGGAAGGAAAAAATATATCGAACCTCTATTACACACAACTATGGCATTAATGTCATGGGTGGTGATGATGTCGCGCAGTATAACTTGTCTGTAGGATATACTTTAGCTAACAGTACGTTGAAGTACAATGATATGAATCGTATAAATATACGTTTCAATTCAGATATAGCTTTAACATCTCGTTTAGATGTACGTTTTGATGCTTCATTTGTAAATACTACCCGTTCATTGCGTGATGACACAGCACCATCAGGTTATACAGAAGGCACTCCTACATCACCAGCATTCCTTGCATATGTTAAGTCGCCTTTTATGAGTCCTTATGCATATGGATTCTCTAATGGAGTAGGGTCTTTCTCTTCTTCAGTTTATGATATTGAAGATGAAACATATCTTGATGAGGCTCTTGTTGGATATGGTAACTATAATTACAAACTTGGTAATCCAGTGGCTTTCAACGAATATGCTGATGCTGAGCATAAGAATCGTTTTGAGACATCTATGCTTAATCTGTCTATAACACCTAAATATAAGATATTGCAAAATCTCATTTTATCAGAGCATTTCACATATAATCTATTGAATACAAACAATAAGTATTATATACCTATCAATGGTGTTCCAACATACTATGTTGCTTCTGTAAATGCTAATCGTGAGAACCTCGTTGCATCGAAGACATCACGCCAGAATTCTTTACAGTCAGATACACGTCTTAACTGGAAGAATCAATATGAAGCACACTCTGTATCAGTATTTGGTGGTTTGCGAATGATGTTTGAGAATTATAATTCTTCAGCTCCTGAGGGTTATAACACAGGATCTGATAAGACCCCATTCTTATCAAATGGTCTTCTTAATGTTGATGCTAAAGGTGTTGATGAATCATGGCGTGCCATTGATGTGTACGCACAGGGTAATTATAATTATCGTGGAAGATATTATGCACAGTTAAATCTGACAGCTTCCAGTTCTTCACGCTTTGGTAAGAATCGTGGAGGTGGCGCTATAAAGTTTGGTGGTGTACCTTGGGGAATATTCCCTGCAGTACAATTAGGATGGATTATCTCTAATGAATCATGGATGGCTAATGTCAAGGGTATAGATTATCTTAAGCTAACAGGTGGTTTAGATGTTAGTGGTAATGATGATGTGAGTCTTACTGCAGCGAGGACATATTTGGCTTCTCAGTTATATATGAAATCTATAGCAGGTTTGAGCCTTGTCTCTATTGGTAACAATGATATCAAGTGGGAAAGTACAAGGAGATGGAACCTTGGTCTTGAAGCAAATTTCCTCAATAATCGTTTGCATTTCGGAATTAATGGATTCTGGAGCAGAACCTCCGATCTTCTTTCTTTGCAGACAATGAGCATGTTGGCAGGTATAAGCCAGCAGTGGACAAATGGAGGAAAGATGGAAAACAAAGGCTTCGATATCAATGTGAATGGTAAAGTTATTGCAACAAAAGATTGGTCTTGGTCTGTAGGTGCTTCTATGGGACATTATAAGAATACTATCAAGTCTCTTGGACGTAATGACGGAAAGGACTATGTGGTGACATCTGTGTATAATGCCAATATCATAACGAAAGAAGGACAGGCAGCTAATCTGTTCTATGGGTATAAGACAAATGGTGTTTTCGCAACAACAGCGGAGGCAAAGGCAGAGGGATTATATATCCTAAGTGAAAATGGTGTTGACAAACATGAATTTAGCGCCGGTGACGTTAGATTTGAAGATGTCAATGGTGATAAACGAATTGATGAAAAAGATATGCAGGTAATAGGTGATCCAAATCCTGATATCTATGGTAATATTTTTTCTTCATTATCATGGAAACGTTTCAAGTTGGATATGAATTTCAATTACTCTATAGGTAATGACGTATATAACTATATGCGTTCACAACTTGAGGGCGGTTCAAGATTCTTGAATCAGACAACAAATCTTACGCAAAGATGGCAAGCTGAAAATGATGTAACAAATGTTCCTAAGTTAACTTTCCAAGATCCTATGGGTAATAGCCGTTTCAGCGACAGATGGATAGAGGATGGCTCTTATTTGAAACTGAAAAGTGTAACCCTGTCTTACAATCTTCCAATGAATACTTCTTTCTTGCAAGGATTGGAATTCTGGATCCAAGGAAACAATCTATTTACTATTACAAAATATTTGGGTAGTGATCCGGAAGTTTCTATTACGAACTCTGTTATAGGACAAGGTATTGACTATGGTAAGGTCGGATCAAATCGCAGTGTTGTCTTTGGTGTGAAAGTGAAACTCTAAATTCTATTTGATACTATGAAATTAAATAAAATAAAACTAGTATTAGGGTTGGCGATAGGACTATCGTTGACCTCATGTCAGAAATTCTATGATGTGGAGTCAAGCCACTTCGTGGAAACCGGCCGAAAATTGGAAGGCGCAAGTGACACAATATATTCTGTTATAGGTATTCTTAATAAGGTGCAGGCGATAGCTGATCGTACGATATTATTAGGAGAACTTCGAGGGGACCTCGTTAATGTGAATAAGCATACCTCTTCTGATTTAAGAGATATTGCAAACTTTCAGGTTGGCGATGATAACAAATATAATGTGCCCAGTGACTATTATGCTATCATCAATAACTGTAACTATTTTATAGCTAACGTTGATAGTGCACAACAGAACAACCGTGGTGAACGTCTTTTCAAGAAGGAGTATGCTGTGGTAAAGTCAATACGTGCCTGGACATATCTGCAATTGGTTCTCAACTATGGCAGGGTTCCATTTGTTACAAAACCAATTCTGTCAAAAGAGGATGCCGAAAAGACTTATCCTGTATATGGAATCAATGATATCTGTGACTACTTCTTATATGATGATGGCTTGGCAGACAATCCTGAGTTGCAGGATAGCACACAGAATATGTCTTATATAGAATTGCCAAATTATGGGGATGTAGCTGGCAAACCATCAAGATTGTTCTGTATTCCGTTGCGCCTGCTGCTCGGAGATCTGAATCTGTGGGCAGGTAATTATCTGAGAGCAGCTGAATACTATTATAAGTATATTTCTCTCAGAAATGGTGAGAACTCTGTTTATCCTACAACGAGTATGGCAACATATTGGACAAATGACAACTGGTTGGGTTTGGCATCGTCATATCTTAACTTTTTTCTAGATGAGTCAATTTATCCTACATCAGAGTTAATTACTATGATACCGATGGAGGATATTCCATCTAACGGAAATTATAGTCAACTCCGCGATATTTTCAATTCTACAAGAAATAATGACTATAATGCTCAGGTGAATCCGTCAAAGGTAATACGTGACTTATCTGCTGCTCAGAACTACTATTACAATAAGTGGGATGATGATGGTGAGATAAAGATTGTACCAAAAGATGGCACTGTACCAGAGCAATATTGGGGAGACTTAAGACTTGGAACCGTTTGGAGTTATGATCAGAATGGTACACATCCACTTACGAAAGAGACTGTGGAACAACAAACGATTCGAAAATATTCTACACCAAATGTACACATTTATCGTCGTGGACTTGTATATTTAAGATTGGCAGAAGCGTTGAACTGTGCTGGTTACCCACGTTTTGCATACCATATTCTTTCTACTGGTGTGAACAACACAATTCTGAATGATAGTATTGTTCCATATTATAAACCTTCGAAGGACTATCTTAATAATAATTTCCCATTCCCTTCCGCTGGTGCAGGCAGCAACAGATATATTGCAGTTATTAATCCGAGAGACAGAGACAACCATAATACACAAAATACAATTGGTATCCATGGACGTGGATGTGGTTTTACGGTGATGACTGAAGGTGTTGACTATGGTGACAGAGGATACTTCATGCCTGAAGATAAAGAAAAGAAAAAGACAATGTCTGCAGCTGATTACCTTAAATGGGAACAAGAACAGGTGGAAGACATGATAATGGATGAGGAGGCTCTTGAAATGTCTTTTGAAGGTTATCGCTTCTATGATCTTATGAGAGTCGCGCTAAGACGTGGAGATCCCTCATATCTTGCGAATAAGATTAAGGCAAGAGATATCAATGGTGACATAAAAGTAGATCTTACAGACAAGAATAACTGGTATCTGAAATGGAATAATCAAATAGGATTCTAATGAAAAAAACATTTAAAATATTTATGGGCGCGATGTTGTTGGGAATACCAGCAACATCGTTTGCGCAAAGACCGGCCCGTACATCACAGTATATCACAGCAAGTGTATACTCGGCAATACCTGTAACTTACAAAGTTGGTACAGATATCTCATTATTGTCCACTCCAGCGTCTCCTGTCATGTGGGGAATGGATACAGCATGGGATTCCGAAGACAATGTTATACGTGGCACAAACTATATTACCAAGGCTGTAATGAAGATAGGACGTGTGTCTTTTCAGGCTACAGATGTTGTAGGGGAGAATTTGGTATTGTCTTCAGCACAACAGGTGGCATTACAAAATCGTCTTAATCATATAGGTCTGTCGGGAATAAAAGACATAGCCCTCAATCATGACAATGGAATGTGGTCAGACCCAGAAAAGGGACCTACCTATAAGACAAATTATTATGGGAAACCAGTAAACTGGTACAGAGTAATAAAGGCTACGGTTCTGTATGCTCGGCAGAAAGGATTTAACGTTGTGACTATTTCTCCGTTCAATGAGCCTGACTTTAAAGGTTATGCTGATGCTGAGGCAGGAGTGAAAGCTAACTGGGCAGATCAGGGAACAGTCGCACATTTTAAGGAGGTTGCACGACTCTTGACTGAGGATACAGACCTTGCTGGAATACGTATCTCTGCCGGCAATACCCTGAATTGTGATCAAGCTCTAACATGGTACAATGGAGTGAAACCGTATGTCAGCGAGGGTAATACTCACCAGTTGGCAGGTTCTTTTGATAACTATGTTAATTTCTGGCAGACTGTGCGCAACAACGGACATGTGGCCACGGCAGATGAGCTACACAATACGATGGAGGCATTCGTAGGCATTCACTACGGTTTGCAGCAAGGTATATGGTGGGGCTGGGATGGTGCCTCACGCGGAGAATTCTGTAAGGCTTCATATTATGGCAAAGAAATAGGATATGCAGAAAATCGCTCAACATGGACTGCTGCATCAGTTTATAAGTGGCAAGACCCTAAGAGAATAATGCCACAGGGAATGCAGGTAGCAGCTTTCCTTGGATGTAGTGAGAGACAGGCTAATCCACAGACATATGAAATTGCATCTGTTGACAGACCTGTATATTATGATTCTTATGGACCAGTGTACGGATATCCAATGTTCTTACCTGCAGGAACTGGATATAATGTAGGACAATATAATGCAGAGCGTATGGTGCAGGTGAACTATGGTGAAGATGTGCCATTTGATCCAATATATACGGATCGCAGCAATGTTATTGAGAATAAAGCCTGCAATTATTGCTTTTCCGCATCTAATGCAGCAGATGGTACAATAATAAGCAAAGGATCTTATACAGGAACAGCATCTAATAACTATCAGAGATGGATATTTGAGCCAATAGCAAATAATAGTGGCGGAGACTTCGGATACTATATTATACGTAGTGAGAGAAATAAATCACAAGTGATAGATTTGAAGGATTGGAGTACATCTGCAGGAGCAAACATAATAACATGGGTTGGTGCTGGAGGCACCAATGAACAGTGGTTCTTTGAATATGCTGGTGACGGATATTATTACATTCGTTCTCGCCATTCAGGATTATACTTGGGAGTGACAGGAACATCTGCTCTTGGTGCTGTTATAACTCAGACATTTACTGGGGATGACAAGCAGAAATGGAGGTTTATCCCAACAAATGCAAGTCTGGAGAAAAATGCCCCGAAAGAACCTACAGGTCTTAAAGCTGAAATGCAGTCTGCAAGTATAAAGTTGTCATGGACTGCCAGCACTGCCAGCGATGTTGCCGGCTATATGATTTATAGAGCAGAGGAGAAAAATCCTGATGAGACAATAGAGGCAACTTCATGGGATGTAATAGGTCGAATGGTAGAAGGAACAGAGTTTATTGATAATGATGTTCAAAATGGAGCAAGTTATAGATATAAGGTTAAAGCTATAGACAAAAGTCGCAATTTGTCTATAGCTTCCACCTCGATTAATGTAAAGACTGCATTACTTTCAGATGCACTTGTTGCTCAATATGCATTCGAAAATAACTTAGAGGATGCAACCCAAAACGTATTTGATGCAGTTGATGTAGCTGCTACATATAGTACTTCTCTAAAAAAAGTCGGTGAGTCTTCTCTTACACTTAATGGCTCTACTGCTCATCTGTTATTGCCAGCAGGTGTGGTATGTAGCAAAGAAATGACAATTGCCACATGGGTTTATTCGACCTCGTCATCTAATTGGCAAAGAATATTTGACTTTGGAAATGGACAAGAACAATATATGTTCCTTACTCCAACTAATGGTTCACAGATGCGCTTTGTTATGAAGAATGGTGGTGAAGAGGAAATCCTTAGTACAACAACACTTGGAAGAAATGCATGGCATCATGTCGCTGTAACAATTGGAAATACAGAAGTTGTATTATATGTTGATGGGCGGGCTGTGGCATCATCCACTTCTATGACAATACGTCCGACGGATATAAATCCGGTTCGTAATTATATCGGAAGAAGTCAGTTTATAAGTGATTCACGTTTCAAGGGAAATATTGATGACTTTAGAATATATAATTGTGCTCTCTCTGCTGAGAATATAGAAAAACTATATAATGGTGAAGAGCCAACAGGTATTAAGACTCTGGTGCAGGAGAAGAAGCGTACTGATGTCAATAAAATATATGATATCTCAGGTAAACGTCTGGCATCTCCACAAAAGGGTATAAATATCATAAATGGGAAGAAGATAAATTATTAGAGGATATATTTTATATGAAGAGAATTTTTATTTTTTTAGCAATAGGATTCTGCACTTGTATTGCTGCTTTTTCTGCCAATACTGTAACAACAGTTACGCAAGTTACAGGAAGTGTCAATGTGAGTGCAAATGTGGATTATACGATTACATCCACAGAACCATTTACTACGACAGGCAGTGTAAATATAACAAATTTAGAGCATGCAGTTGTTATAATCTCTAAGATAAAACCGAGTAAAGTTATAGAAAACTGGCTCAAAAATCATGTATATATAAATGGCAAACAGGCAGTGAATGGCACCAACTGTGACGTTCGTGTATATAATCGTGGAGCTATTATATATCCATATGGTAGTGATTTTAAACCACTGACTGTATATTCAGAACAGAAATATGACGGAATAGCAGTCAATGATTTTGGCCTGGAAAATACAGGCGGATATATGAATACCCTTTCTGAGGAGAAACTGAACAATAAGATACGTTCTTTCAAACTCAAGAGAGGATATATGGTAACATTCTCTACCCGTGCCAAGGGTAGGGGATATAGCCGTTGCTTTATTGCTGATAAGGCAGATCTGGAGATGTCCTCCTTGCCGATAGTACTTGACCAGAAGATTACATCATATCGTATCTTCAAGTGGTGGAATACCCATAAGGCAGGATTGGCAAGTGATGGTAGGGTAGAGGCCAATGCTGCATTGAATTCTTCATGGTGTTATGACTGGGCACAGGGTAATACCTCTACGTCACCTGATGTAGAATGGGTTCCTAATCATATTTATGAAGACTATCCTTCTTCTGCAACATGTGGTTCAAGAACTGAGTCTTGTCACATGAAAACGAATAATGAACCAGGAAACAGCGCTGATGATCGTCCACAGGATGTGGCAACAGTACTTGCCAATTGGGAAAACCTTATGGCAACAGGTATGCGTCTATGTTCTGAGTCTTCGCATGATGGTTCATGGAGCCATTTGAGGGCTTTTATTGATTCTATTGATGCACGCGGATGGCGTTGTGATATACTTGATTTGCATTGTTATTGGGGACAGTCATCATTTGGAGACTTCAGCAACTATTATACAAACTATGGAAATCGTCCCATATGGATATCAGAATGGACTTGGGGAGCATCATGGAATAGCGGAAACTGGTCATCTGGAGGTATCTTTGCTCAGGCTCCAGATGGTTCAGGATCTTTTTCTGAAGCAAATCAGCAATGTATGCTTAATGGTACAATTCCTATTTTGGAAAAACTGAATTCATCCAAGTATGTGGAGAGATATGCCATATGGAATTCAGAGGCAGATGCATCAAAGGTTTATAAAGATGGTACTCTGTCTTTACTTGGTAAATATTATGCAGCAATGGATGAAGGAATGGGATATAATGCAAGTATCCAAAAAATACCTACAAATCCCAGACAAGCTGGACCAAGCAGTCTTACAGGAGTTTACAATCCTGATACAAAAACGATGAAACTCTCTTTCAAAGAGAATAATGGTGAATATAACCAATTGTGCAATATAGAATATAAGAAGCCAAATACATCTACTTGGGAGACTTTAGAGCCTGTTGAATTGAAGGAAACTGCCGCTAATTACAATATCTCTATAAATGCGAAGAATAATTACAGGTATCGTATAAAGGTCATTGACCTTAATGGAAAAGAGTATGTAACCAATGAGGTAATGGCGGTAGATGAAAATATTTCTTTTGGTGATCCCGTTGAAGTGGAAGGTTCTACTATGTATCTTGGTGGTAATCAACTTGTAAATGGTTCGTTTGATCTTGGACTCACTGATTGGGCTACTGGAAGAAATGGTGAGTTAACTGCTCCATATTATCAAGTTGTGCCAATAGGAGGGTATAATGGTACGAGTTACCTACAATGTTATGGAAATTCAGATTCAGAAAGAAATGAGCAGTCAGTACGTAAAGTGTTTACGTTTGAAGAGGGTGATTATTTGTATGTGACAGCTGCAGGATGTAACAATGGTGCGAATGCGAATAGGCAAAAGATAGCTGTATCTTATTCAAAGTCGAATTTTGGAGCTGCAGACAATGTACTGACGATGACGCAAACAACAAAATGGTACAAGCAGACAGGTACTGTAAAGATTGCAGAAGCACCATATCTTGGTATTATTCTATATTATCTAGCAGGTACAGCTCAGTTTGATGATTTTATGGTGGCTAAATTGTTTGAAACTCCAGAAGCTGCTATTGCTGATGCTTTAGAATGGGAAAAGAAGCGTGCTGAGGCATTCAAAGTGTGGAATACAAAATATCAGTTCTTGAATGCGGAAATGGACGATGCTATTAATGAGGCTACTGATCCAAATGATTTGGAGTCACAGATTAAACGTTGTATCAATGCTGTTTCTGTATTGAATTCAGTAGGCAAGATTGCTGATGATGTTACTACAGCAAAGGCGATGACAATGCCTGGTTGCGATGATTTATCTATTGCTTTTGATAAATTCGAGGAAGCAAATACTGCTGAAGAAGTTATACAATATTATGATGACCTTATTTCAATCTACAATGAGGTATTCCCTTATACTATAAACTCTTCTTTGATTACAAATCCTTCTTTCTCTAGTTCCTCAACAGGTTGGAATGTGAAGACAGGAACATATACAGAGGGAGATCAAGGTGTTAAGACACTTAGTGGCAAGACATGCTGGAATGCATGGTGGAATGTTACAGCTTCAGGTGGTAGTGCAACTACATTAGCAATAAACCAACAGGTAAAAGCATCGTCTGTAGTATCAGGATTTTATGCTTTGGAAAACAAAGCACTTACACAACATTACTGTGAAACCGATCAGCATTCTTTCCTCACAAATGTCTCACAAGACAATCAGAAGGTTAGTTCTCCTATTCTTCCATATGGTGTTCAGGATTTGCCCCAGATTGCAGATGCAACAAAATGGTTGACGTTAGTAACTCCTTATATTTATGTTAATGATGGTGACAATCTGACTATTGGATTTGAAAGTTCCAAAGAAGGTGCAAAAGATAATACGTGGGTTAGATATGGAAGTCCCACCACAACAGACATGCGTGAAGGTTGGTGGTGCGCTACGGGATTCCAATTCAGATATATTCCTGCAATAAAAAAGGATGTGAATAGCTCTGGTTGGGAAACGGTATGCTTCAGATACGCATTCAATATTCCTGAAGATGTAAAAGTATATAATGTAGCAGGAATATTAAAGAATCACCAATATATATGTCTTGAGGAAGTACGAGGAACAAAAGCTGGAAGGCCTTATGTTATTCAAGCTCCTGCTAGTAGGGAGACGACATTCTTAGAATATGGTAGGATAACTTCAGTTGAAGGTATTTATCAAGGATTATACGGTATGTTTGTCGAAAATGGCAAATATCCTGTTAAATCATTAGTATTGGAGGATGGAGTATTTAAATATATTCCAGATGAGGCGAGCCGTATTGACAAAAAGAATTATTCTGCTTATATAAAGTTGGATGACTTAACTGAACTTGATGAGTGGGCAGAATTGATGATACCAACATCAGGCTTGGAGGATCCTACTGCAATCAAAAATGTCAAATCTACGCAAAACTCCAAGATTAATTCTCCAGAGATTTACGACCTATCTGGTAGGCGTGCAAATGCTGATGCTAAGGGTATTATAATTGAAAATGGCATCAAGAAAGTAAAATAATTGGCGAAATACTTGCACAGGTAAGAAAAAAGTATTACCTTTGCACCCGCAAAGAAATGATGGAGGGCTCTCAAGAGTCTTCCATCATTCGTTAAAAAAGGTTTTACTCCTTAATATCTTTAAAGAATGGTAGATAAGAAAAAAGTTGAGAGTGTAGTCAAAGAATGGTTAGAGAACAGCGACAAAGGATATTTCCTTGTTGATGTAGAGGTCTCTGACGACTCTCGTATTGTGGTTGAGATAGACCATGCAGAAGGTGTTTGGATTGATGACTGTGTATCTTTAAGCAGATTCATTGAAGAACACATCAGTCGTGATGATGAAGACTACGAGTTAGAGGTGGGTAGTGCAGGAATTGGACAGCCTTTCAAGGTTGAACAACAATATGTTAATAATGTAGGGAACCAGGTAGAGGTGTTACCTACCAAAGGTGATGCAAAAGGAAAGAAAATCGTGGGAACCCTTTCTGCTGTTAATGGCAGAGAATTCACTGTCCTTACTCAAGAGAAGCAAAAAGAAGAGGGTAAAAAACGCCCAGTTCTGGTTGAAGTAGAGAAAACATTCTCGATGGACGAAATCAAATATTGTAAATACGTAATAGATTTTAAATAAAGATGGCTAAGAAAACAATTGATCAACAACCAAGCATGATTGATACTTTCCGTGAGTTTAAGGAAACAAAGAATATCGATCGTGCCACTCTCGTCAGTGTACTGGAAGAGAGTTTTCGTAATGTAATTGCTAAAATCTTTGGCAGTGACTCTAACTTTAATGTCATTGTAAACCCTGATAAGGGCGACTTCGAGATTTATCGTAACCGTGTGGTTGTACCAGATGGAGAGGTAAGTGATTCAAATAAGGAAATTGCTTTGTCTGAGGCTCAGAAGATTGAAAGCGACTATGAGGTAGGTGAGGATGTGTCAGAGCGTGTCGATTTCACAAAGTTCGGACGTCGTGCAATCCTTAATCTGCGCCAGACTCTTGCATCTAAGATTCTTGAGTTGGAGCATGACTCTCTGTATAATAAGTATAAAGATCTTGTTGGTGAGGTTGTCAGCGGTGAAGTATATCAGATATGGAAGCGTGAAGTTCTTGTGATTGACGACGAAGGTAATGAGATGCTTCTTCCAAAGGCAGAGCAGATTCCTTCTGATAACTATCGTAAGAATGAGACAATACGTGCATTGGTACTTCGTGTAACAAATGAGAATAACAATCCTAAGATTATTCTTTCACGTACCTCACCATTGTTCCTACAGCGTCTTATGGAGGCAGAAGTGCCTGAGATTGCTGATGGCTTGGTAACTGTTAGAAAGGTTGTCCGTCTTCCAGGAGAACGTGCAAAGATTGCCGTTGAGAGCTTCGATGATCGTATTGATCCAGTTGGAGCATGTGTAGGTGTTAAAGGTAGCCGTGTGCATGGAATCGTTCGCGAGTTGTGCAATGAAAACCTGGATGTTATTAACTATACCACAAATACAAAACTCTTCATACAGCGTGCTTTGGCGCCTGCTCAGATTAACTCTATCGAAATCGATGAGGAGAATCGCAAGGCAGAGGTTTATCTGCGCCCAGAAGAGGTGTCTCTTGCTATCGGTCGCAACGGACAGAATATTAAACTTGCATCAATGATTACAGAATACACAATCGATGCATTCCGTGAGACAGATACACAGGGTACTGATGAGGAGGATATCTACTTGGATGAATTCAATGACGAAATAGATCAGTGGGTTATTGATGCTGTTAAGGCTATCGGTCTTGAGACAGCTAAGCAGGTTCTCAATGCTCCACGTGAGATGCTTATTACAAGAGCTGACCTTGAGGAAGAGACAGTAGATCACATGCTTGAGGTATTGGCTTCAGAGTTTGAAAATTAAAGAAGGGAGGTATAAATGAGTGTAAGATTAAACAAGGCAATAAGCGAACTTAATATCGGCTTGCAGACGGCGGTGGATTTTCTTGTGAAACATCCAAAGCTGGGAGAGGTGAAACCAGAACTGTCCTTCAAATTGAATGACGAACAGTATGAGGCTCTCGTTGCTGCTTTCAAAGGCGATAAGGAAGTGCGCTCACAAGCGGAGAAAATTTTCAAGAAACCTGAAAAGAAAGAAAAGGTTCATAAGGAACCGGCTCCAGAAAAGGCAGAGACCCCATCAGATTCTATTCTGAAAGGAAAATCAGATATACAGCCCTTGGGAACTATCGATTTGTCATCTCTCAAAAAGCCTAAAAAGAAGAAGGAAGAGAAGAAGGAGGAACCTGTGGTTGAAGAGCCAAAGGCTGAGGCAACCTCAATAGAACCCAAAGCTCCGAAGACTAAAAAGGTTGAGGCTCCTGTCGTTGAGGAAGTGGAGGAAGTTGCTCCACAAGCTCCTGCTGCAGAAGAAACTCCTGAGGTTAAGGAATCTGTTATAGAACCAGAAGTAGAAGATGTTGAAGAAACATCCGAGGAGCCAGAAACTTCACAACCAGAACAGGAAGAACCAGAGGTATTCACTCTGAAGAGTGAAAATAAGCCTGTTGTCATGCCTAATGTGCTTGGCACTATTGACCTTTCAGCTCTCAATCAGAGCACTCGTCCTAAGAAAAAGTCAAAGGAGGAGAAAAAGAAAGAGCGTGAGGAGCGCGCAGCACAGCAATCTGCTGTGAAGAAGAAGCGTGCCCGCATTGGTAAGGAGCGTGTTGATATCAATGATGTTGCTAACCAGCCAAATAAGAAGGATAAAAAGGCTCGCAATCAGGAGGATAAAAAAGCTCGTAACAAGAAGAAAAACTCTCAGCCAACAGTTTCTGATGAGGATGTAGCACGTCAGGTAAAAGAGACTCTTGCTCGTCTTACAAGCAAGCAGTCAATGAACAAGAAAGGTGCTAAGTATCGTAAGGAGAAGCGTGATGCTGCTGCTGAACGCCGTGAGGAGGAAATGCTCACGGAAGAAATGGAGTCAAAGACACTGAAACTTACAGAGTTCGTTACTGTGTCTGACCTTGCTACTATGATGGATATTCCTGTGACAAAGGTTATAGGTACTTTGATGTCTGTTGGTATCATGGCGTCTATCAACCAGCGTTTGGATGCAGAAACAATAAACCTTGTTGCTGAAGAGTTCGGATATACAACAGAGTATGTATCTGCTGAGGTGCAGGAAGCTATCCAAGAGGTTGAGGATGATGAAACGGAATTGGTTTCTCGTGCTCCAATCGTTACTGTTATGGGTCACGTCGATCATGGTAAGACCTCACTCCTCGACTATGTCCGCAATACCAACGTGATAGCTGGCGAGGCTGGTGGTATCACACAGCACATCGGTGCTTATAACGTTAAATTGCCAGACGGCCGTCGCATCACATTCCTTGATACTCCGGGTCACGAAGCATTTACTGCGATGCGTGCCCGTGGTACTCAGGTGACTGATATCGCTATCATCATCATCGCTGCCGATGACTCTATCATGCCTACCACTAAGGAGGCAATAGCACATGCTCAGGCAGCTAATGTACCTATGGTATTTGCTATAAATAAGATTGATAAACCAGGTGCTAACCCTGATAAGATACGTCAGGACCTTGCTGCTATGAATCTTCTTGTGGAAGAGTGGGGCGGTAAGTACCAGTGTCAGGAAATCAGTGCCAAGAAGGGTACTGGTGTAGAGGAACTGATGGAGAAAGTGCTTCTCGAAGCAGAAATGCTTGACCTGAAGGCTAATCCAAACCGTAACGCTACTGGCTCTGTCATAGAGGCTTCTCTTGATAAGGGACGTGGTTATGTTGCAACAGTACTCGTTTCCAACGGTACTCTTAAGGTTGGTGATGTTGTTATTGCAGGTACAGCATGGGGACGTGTAAAGGCTATGTTCAATGAACGTAACCAGAAAGTAGAGAAGGCTCGTCCTTCTGAGCCTGTTATCATCCTCGGTCTTAACGGTGCTCCTTCAGCAGGTGACTCCTTCCATATCATGGAGACAGAGCAGGAGGCTCGTACTATTGCCAATAAGCGTATGCAGTTGCAGCGTGAACAGAGCCTGCGTACCACTACTACCTTGTCACTTGAGGAAATCGCACATCGTGTTGCACTTGGTGAGTTCCACGAACTCAACCTCGTTGTCAAGGCAGATACACAAGGTTCTTGTGAGGCCCTCTCTGATTCCTTCATCAAGATGTCAACAGAGAAGGTGCAGGTTAATGTCATCATGCAGGCAGTCGGTCAGATTTCCGAGAACGATGTCATGCTGGCTTCTACGGCAGAGAATGGTATGATTGTCGGCTTCCAGGTTCGTCCGTCTGTTGCAGCAAAGCGCCTTGCTGAGCAGGAAGGTGTGGAAATCAATACCTATTCTGTCATCTATGATGCAATGGATGATATCAAGGCTGCTATGGAGGGCATGCTTGACAAGATTAAGAAAGAGATTGCCACAGGTCAGGCAGAAGTCAAGGAGGTCTTCAAGATTTCCAAGGTCGGCCTCGTTGCTGGTGCCCTCGTCACCGAAGGTAAGGTACATGCTAAGGATAAGGCACGTCTTATCCGTGATGGTATCGTAATCTTCACGGGTGAGCTCAATGCCCTCAAGCGTTACAAGGATGACGCTAAGGAAGTAGCATCAGGTCTCGAGTGTGGTATCTCTCTCGTCAACTGCAATGATATTCAGGCAGGTGACATCATAGAGACATTCACTGAGATAGAAGTAGAACAGAAACTTTAGCCGAAGAACAGATAAGCTACGGCTATTGCAGCTATAACGCCCGCTATGTCAGCCAGTAATCCACAGGCAACGGCATGGCGGGTGTTTCGTATTCCCACGCTACCGAAATAAACTGCCAGGATATAGAATGTGGTATCTGTGCTTCCTTGGAAGATACAACTGAGTCTTCCGATAAAGCTGTCAGCACCATATGTTGTCATAGCATCAACCATCATACCTCTTGCTCCAGAGCCTGAGAGCGGCTTCATAAGGGCTGTTGGCAATGCTCCTACCCATTCGGCAGAGAATCCTAATCCTTCAACCAAATAGCCGATTCCACCGATAAGGGCATCCATTGCTCCTGAAGCACGGAAAACACCGATAGCAACGAGAATAGCTACAAGATATGGTATTATTCTTACAGCTGTCGTAAAGCCATCCTTAGCTCCTTCTATGAATGTTTCATAGACGTTTATCTTCTTGCGTATTCCGGCAGCAAAGAATCCTACAATGATACTCATAAGCAGTACATTGGCTGTTGTGGTGGAAACAAGTGACATTGTTTCCTTGTCCATAGCAGAGAATCCCCATATTATGCCGCCCACCACAAGGCACATACCGCCAAGTGTCAGCAGCATTGTCTTGTTAAAAAGATTTATCTTCTGATATATGCTGGTTACTATGATGCCTGCAAGGGTGGCAAAGAAGGTAGCAATCAGTATAGGAATAAAGATATCTGTTGGCTGTGCTGCTCCCAGCTGAGCACGATATACCATGATGCTTACAGGTATCAAGGTAAGTCCTGAAGTATTCAGCACCAGGAACATTATCATCGGGTTCGTTGCCGTCGTCTTATTAGGGTTGAGGCTCTGCATCTGTTCCATAGCCTTCAGTCCCAATGGCGTTGCAGCATTGTCCAATCCCAGCATATTGGCAGCAATATTCATGAAGATACTGCCTGTTACGGGGTGACCTTTAGGAATGTCAGGGAATAGTTTTGAAAAGATAGGAGACAGTATGCGGGCAATCACATTTACGATACCTCCCTTTTCTCCGACGTTCATGATGCCGAGCCAGAGAGAGAGGACACCAGTCAGACCCAATGATATCTCGAAACCAGTCTTTGCAGAATCAAAGGTGGAGTTCATCATTGCCGGAAACACCTCTACGTCGCCCAATACTATCAGTTTGAACAGAGCGATAGCAAAAGCTATCATGAAGAACGCAATAAAAATATAATTCAAAACCATTTCTTTATTCCTTTTATCTATTTAAAAAATTCGTTTTTATATTCTCCTTGCAGGAATTCGTATCCGAATCGGCATCTCAGACATTCCTTTTTGTCGCAGTATTCTTTTTTCAGTTGCAGCAGTGATTGTGAGTCGTATGCTGTCTTTATCTTCAAACCACATTCCTGCCACATTCTCACGATGTTATTATCCTCTGCAGGCAGAGACTCCAGCATGTCTAAGGCTCTGTCGCAGAGTTCGTCCTTTGCATGATGTGAGCCATAGGCAAACATAGTAGGAATGACGGTATTGATGGCAAACAATGTCAACTTCATACCGTTGAAATCGTATAATTTTCCCACTTCCGCTATTGTCTTACACTCCAGCAAGTCCCTGAGTCCTGTCCTGTGCTCATGATACATCTTCGCCAGCTGCATTATTCTCACATGAGGATGATTCTGCGGCCTTGTCTTATACTTCCAATGCGAGGCATCCATTGGGGTGAGGGTGAATTTCTTCTGCATATAGGCATATTCCTTTGCATATTGGGGTGCTACATGCTCCAGCAGTCCTGCCTGCCCTAAGAATATTGCTTCTACCTGGAAGAGGTTATCCCTATGATGTGCTACAGCACTCATGGGCATTATCCTTGCCCATTCCTCGAAGGCGTCGCTGTTTACGCCATATCCGTGATTGCGGGCTAAGGTAGCAAAATAGGCATCCTCCCACGAGCCGTTCATTACCTTTACCTTATTCTCTATATCCCTCGTCTTCCTCTCCAACCTCTCTGTCTGCAGGGCACTCAGCCAGGCATGCACCTTCAGGGTGGGCAGGTCTTCTATTATCTTGTAACAAGGGGGATATTTCTCCGAGTTCAGCAGTTCGGCATAGTTATCCTTCAGACTTTGCGCTATAGGTATTACGAGGGTAGGGACATCCTTTCCTGCTGATGTTGTTACTTCTGCGTCGGCATTTTCCACAACATGCAGTATTACATTGTCGTAAGCCTTGTCATTATCGTGTTTGTGGTGATACCAGTCGCTTGCTTTGGTGTGTATCTCTACGTTTCCCACCCACAATAATCCGTCTATCTTTACCTTTGCATTAAAGAAATCTGGTCCGCTGTCGGTGCGGTTGTATAATCCTGTATCTATTACTTCCACAGGCTTGCCGTCGGTTGTCAGCAGGTCCTCCAGCGGAAATATCTTATGACGCCACGTGTAATGAAGGAGTTTTTCCATGTTTTTTGTCGAATCCACCGATTATTAAGACAAATTCTCCCTTTGGCTCTGTCTCCTTGAAGTGTGCCAACACCTCAGCTATTGTGCCTCTTACGCTTTCCTCATGTACCTTTGATATCTCCCTGCATGCTGACATCCGTCTGTCTTCTCCGAATGCTACAGCCAACTGCTCTAAGGTTTTTACTATCCTTCGTGGAGATTCATATATTATCATGGTTCGCGTTTCGTGTGACAACTCCTCTATTCTTGTCTGCCTGCCCTTCTTTTGTGGCAGGAAGCCCTCGAAGCAGAATCTGTCACAAGGTAATCCGCTGCTAACCAAAGCTGGTACGAAAGCTGTTGCTCCAGGCAATGTCTGTACCTCTATGCCAGCCTCTACTGCTTCGCGTACGAGGAAGAAGCCTGGGTCGCTGATGCCTGGTGTGCCAGCATCTGTAATGAGGCATATCGTCTCACCGCTCTTCAGGCGTTCCACGATATTCTTTGCTGTTCCGTGTTCGTTGAACTTATGGTGTGCCATAAGGCGCTTCCCCTCAATCTGGAAGTGTTTCAGCAGTATGCCGCTCGTTCTGGTGTCTTCACACAAAACAACGTCGGCCTCCTTCAGCAGCCTTATGGCTCTAAAGGTCATATCCTCCATATTTCCCACAGGGGTCGGTATCAGATACAGCATTTCCTCAAACTCTTAAACTTCTTTCAACTCTAAACTCTCAACTCTCAACTTTATCTTCCCCCTCCTTTGTTACATACCTGCGCCAGTATGCCATAATAAGGGTGGTAGCAGGCAGGGCTATGATAAGTCCTATGAATCCCAGCAATGTTCCCCATACTGACAGTGACAGCAGTAATATTGTCGGGTTCAGTCCCATATGCTTGCCCATCACCTTTGGCACTACTATGGCATCCATTATTATCTGCACTATACCAAAGATGGCCAGCACCATACCGAATACAACAAAGTAGTTCTGTCCTGTTTCAGCAGATTTCAGTCCTGCCAGCAAGGCAGCAGGGATGAGTCCGAAGCCGTGCAAGTATGGAACAAGGTCCATAATGCCTATCAATACTCCAAGACCAATAGCCATTGGGAAGTCTATTATGCTGAATCCTATGCAGAACAATATACCCATAATCATTGCGCAGGTACCTTGTCCGCGGATATAGTTGCTCAGGGCTTTCTCTACGTCATCCATTAGCTCGTTCCAGAAAGGTCTTGAGTCTTTTGGAAATATCTTTATCCAGTTCTTTGACAGATATTCGTAGTCAAGCAGTATGAAGAACAGATACAGCAATGTGATAAATGACTTTACAATATTCAGTATCATGTAAACAGATTGCCCCATTACATTAAATAGGGTAGGGGCAGTATCCTTTACAGTAGCTGAAAATTTCTCTGATTTCAGGAATTCCTCAATCAGTGGGCCGTTCTGTTCTATCCAAACCTTTGCTGTCTCTGGGAAGTTGTTAATCTTCGTCACATGATGCAGATAGCGGGTTGCTAATGTTGTGAACCTCGAGAACTCCTCTATCATAGGTGGGATGATGAGATACAATATTCCTGCAAATATTGATAATCCTACTATCATCGCCAATACAACGCTAAGCACTCTTATCTTTACCTTCATGCGGTATTGTATGAACTTCACCAGTGGATACAGCAGATACGCGAAAACCAATGCTGCGAAGAATGGCAGCAGAACGTTACTCAGGTATGAAAGAATAAAAATAGAAGCTACAACCGCTGCTGCTATCAGTACCCAGCGAGCCATGCGGTCAAATGTAATAGGTCCTTTAATCATAGTGCTTGCGAAGTTGCGATTAAGTGAGGGTCATGAAGCATTTGCTTATATGACCGAGCGTGAGCAAGTTCGCAGACTTCGTCTGCAAAGTTATAAATAAGTAGCCATATAATGGCCTAATCCGTTAAAAATGCATAATGGTTTAACATTTTTTCGCTCATTTATTTGGTAATACGCTAAAAAAGTATTACCTTTGCACCCGCTTTTGAGAAAAACTCAATTGTCAAATACGGTCGATCCGCTAGCTCAGTCGGTAGAGCATCACACTTTTAATGTGGGGGTCTTGGGTTCGAACCCCAAGCGGATCACTAAAGAAAAAGAGAACTAAATATGAAAGTCACACTTTCAAATATTTGGGGCTCTTTTTTCTTTTGTAGGATGGCTGGCGCCAGCCTACAGGGGTCGATAAAATCAACCCAAGTGAATCACTAAAAGTACATAAAGGGAGCCATTCGGATTCCCTTTTTTCGTGTCTGATTATCAACACTTTGTATTCTTGATGATGTAATTTTTTACTCTCAAAAGTAAAAAATAGTTTAAATATTTGTTTTTCTAAAGTAAAATATGTATCTTTGCGGCGTATTTTAGTTCTTTATACAAATGGATAGATTGTACAAGACTTATGGTCGCTTGTTGGCGGAAACGGATTTAGGGTTTACCAGATATCTATATGAGAAGATAAACTGGGATAATCGGTTGATAGTGATAAAAGGTGCAAAGGGTGTCGGAAAGACGACGATGATTCTTCAGCATATCCTGCGTACTTTCGAAGACAAGCAGAAGGCTCTGTATGCTTCGCTCGACCACATTTGGTTTGCTAATCACTCAGTACTTGATTTGGCAGAGTATCACTATACGCACGGCGGTACCCACCTGTTTTTGGACGAGGTGCATAAGTACAAGGGATGGCAGCAGGAAATCAAGAATATCTACGACTCCTATCCTCAGTTGCACATCGTGGTGACGGGTTCGTCGATGCTTAAACTGGATGAGTCGCTGATGGGTGACCTCTCGCGTCGCCACAGGCAGTACATATTGGAGGGACTGTCATTCAGGGAATATCTGCAGTTGGAACAGGTGGCACAGTTGCCCGTTCTTTCGTTGGAAACCATTCTTAACGACCATTTCATGCAGGCATCTCAGATGACGTCGAAAGTGAAGGTACTGCAACATTTCGAGAAATATCTTGAGACGGGCTATTACCCATTCTATCGTGATGAAGGTGACGGATTTTTCGATCGTCTGCAGCAGGTGATAGAAACCATTGTTACGAGTGAGATACCATCGGTAAGTAACATAGAATACGACTCTGTCTATAAGGCCAAACAATTACTGGCGGTGCTGGCAGAAAGTTCGCCTTATACCTTGAATATTTCAGGGCTCTGCGTCACCCTGCAAGCCTCACGAAACAATGTGCTGAAGCTTATTGACCTGATGGATAAGGCAGCCTTGGTGCGTAGGCTCTATGCAGCAGACAAGGGAATGAATATGCTCTCGAAGCCAGAGAAGGTCTTGTTCTATAATACTAATCTGATGCATTGCTTGACTCAACAAGTTGAAGACGGAACAATGCGTGAAACCTACTTTGCCTCACAGCTGGCTGTTGGTCATCAGCTTTCGATGCCTAACCAAGGCGATTTGGTAGTGGACGGTCGGTGGTTGTTTGAAGTGGGTGGCAAGAATAAAGGCTTCAAGCAGATAAAAGGTATTGAAGACGGATTTGTTGTCAGTGATGGCATCGATATTGGTAATGGCAAGAAAATTCCGCTTTGGCTTTTTGGATTGCTTTATTAAAAACAGCAAGAGTCATTGTTTTTTTATATAAACTCTTAACTCTTAATTCATAATTCATAATTCTTAATTAACATGAAGCCCCTTATTTCTCTCCTCTTCCTCTTCCTTGCCTTTCAGGCACAAGGTAAGACAACCTATATCCCTTCTTATGCCAATAGGCTGATACTCATCGAGAATGGAAAGATTGATACAACAGAAAACCAGCAGCGAGTTCTTTCTCGTCCTTCGCAGGATGGTGCTATCACCTGTTCTCTTGTTCAGCAGGTTGTAACGCCAGAGTTGGTTAAGGCTATCAGGAGTGCCAAGAGTGCAGCAGGATGGGCTATGGTGGCAGCAGGCTTTTCTGCTGCTTCTGCAGGATATTCAATAGGTCGCATGAACTCCCGTCCTGTCGATGGTTTTATGGTATCCAACTATGTCAATGCCCACGAGTTGACTGGCGCCTCCTTGGATTATTCAGCAAGTGCTATGGCGCAGGCTGAAGACCTGAAGATGCTTTATGTTGACCTTCTTGTCAAGAACGACTCCGAAAAGGAACTCCTCATAACAGATATGGACAAAGGCCTTGTGTGGTTTGTGATGCCCCATAACGAGATGGCACTTCATCTCTCAAAAGGCGAAGAGGGACATTTCCGCATAGCCCCCTGTGGTGCCCTCGACGAGAATGTGAAGTATGTCAATGCTGTTGCTACCAGCACCTTGGAGAAATACACTATAGGCCTTGAGACAGACCTCTTTTGGTATATCCCTATGAGCGAAAAAGCTGTCCAGAATCTCAATTTCCCTACATATATAAAAGGTGGTTACATACGCGTGGATAAAGAATCTATGCGCATGAAAGCCCTTTCGGAAGAAGAATTCCGCACCATAAAAGCAAGTAAAGAGGAATAAATTCCGAACTATCTCCGAACTATCTCCGAACTATCTCCGAAAGAACTCCGAAAGAATTCCGAACTATCTCCGAAAGAACTCCGAAAGAATTCCGAAGGAACTCTATAAGACACAGGTCATTTTTTTTAGACAAAAACCATTTTTTGTAAAGTTTAAAGTTTAACGTTTAAAGTTTAAAGTCAGTGGTAAGTGTAGAGTTTAAGAGTTTAAGTAAACTTTTACGTCTGAGGCGCATCCTGTTTTGCGGAAACCGACAAACATAAATTACCTGTTGCACCATAGTGACAAATTTGAGTTATTCAACAATAAAACATTTCTTTGCTGCGTTCTAAAAAAAGAATAATCTTTTTTATCTATGAGCTACAATATTGCAAAACTATCTGATGTAAATCCACCACTTGTAACTGACCTAAAGAATCGTTGCTATACTATCATCGGATTGTGCCAGCAAGTGCACCGCGAATTGGGGCCATTCCTGAATGAATACATGTATCAGGAGGCTTTGGATATCTTATTCGAAGAGAATGCCATTGAGAAGGTGAGGGAATATTATTTCTCTGTAACATTTCATGGGAGGCAAATAAAGCATAAGCATTTCGTTGATTTCCTTGTCAATAATAACGTTTTGGTAGAATGTAAAGCTATCGACAGTATTGGCCCCGAGCAGCGTCAACAGTTGTGGAATTATATGAGGCTGACCAAAATAAGTATCGGAATCTTATACAACTTTGCTCCGACACGAGATCAATGTGAACGTTACTATCTGGACAACAAAACTGGTAATATGTTTGTCTTCTGAGATTTTTGTTCTTCATGTTTGTAATGCAAGGAGGTCAGACAGTATAATAGGTTTTTCAGATTTTGGAAGAAAATCGTGGTATTTGCCTTTATGAGATAGAGTCCCTGCAAGGGATAACGATGTTAGTTATAAGGCTATCTGGATGCTTGCATACAAGTAGAAATTAGAACTAATGGCGTTAATACTCTGACAAGAGTGTCTATCTTATAAAGGTGTTTTTATTGTTTTTTTTTGTAAGCCCTATGTGCATGCTAAACGCAGGGATTTGCAATTGAACCATTTTTAAAGTGTAGAGAAACGCTCCACACTTTTTCGCATCAGGAACCGTTAATAAAGTCAAAAACACCCCTCCAAACGTTAAAAAACCTTACCCCCCCCCCCTGAAAGTTAAAGGTTGTTAAGGTTTTTCTCGAAAATTATTTGTAATTTTGCCGAGGTTTTGAGACTAACCGTCTCTGGCATCCGATAAAAATCGTCTGCTACCTCTTAACAGAGAAAAAATCTCGGCGAAGTTGCTCACGCTCGACAAAGTTCAAATGCATTTGACTTCTGTTCTCGCTTACTCGCAACATTGCATTCGCATATTGAAAAATCCCTTTTTGAGGGAGTTCATAAATAATAGATTTAGAAAAAATAGCAAAACAAGGAACCTAAGTCTGTGAAGATGTGGTTACCTTATTAATTAAAAGATGTACGCCTGTGAAGGTAGGCATTTTGACTTACAACCCTGTGCTTCGGCACAGGGGTTTCAATGAAAAAAATTTATTAAGCAATAATTACTATACTATTCAACAACAAAAAAATCTAAAAAAAAACAATGAAAAAACTTAAACTACTTTTGGCAGCTTTCGCCCTCTTACTTGGGTGGAGTAATGCGAGTGCCTACACAGTCGATGATTTGACGAGTGCAGGGTGGACACGGGTTACAGACTTGGCGTCATTAACACTTGATGATAACTATTTCATGTTCGTGGATGCTGGTACATCCAATTATTCTGTTACAAATGCTCGTCCTGGCACAGATAGCAAGCCGACCTATCAGGCTTTGCAGAACCCTACCGCTGACTGGGCGCAGGTTTGGAAACTTTCAAAAGATGCCTCAAACAACTACCTCATCCAGAGCAAAGTTGATGATTGGTACTTCATTAGCGCAGCGAATGAAGGTCAAGGTTGGACTGATAAAATGGCTTCAAGTTCAGAAAATGGTGGTTTTACATTTGAGGTTTCCAATGGAAAATATTCAATAAAGGGCGTCTTTTCAAATGGCTTCGTTGGTCCTTGGAACGATGGCGGTGCAGTCAATCTGAATAATAAACTACATTGGAATGGCTTGGAAGACAATTACTATGAAGAACTAGCTTGTAATAAGAGTGATGCACAGTCACCTGACTTTTATATCTATTACATCTCACGTACAAGTTATGATGCAACGCGTCGTAGCAGTGCCACTTTGGAAACGGAAGGGTGGAGCAAAGTAACAGCAACTTCTGGTTTGGGCAAGGCAGGCTACTTCTACACGTTCCTTGACCTCTCTGAGACTGGCTACGAAACAGGTTTGGCCATGATAGGAACCAATGGACGTCCACAGTACACCTCAGTAGCAGATCCTGTATCAAATACTACACAGCTTTGGACAACAGAGTCTCATGGTGTAGGATATGCTTTGAAGAATGTGGGAGTTGATAAGTATTTTTACCTCGCAACTGCTGCTACATGGAATACTGGCTTTACATCTGATATCAACGCAGCATACACAGATTTCGAAGCAAAAGTATCCGAAGGAAAATGGACTTTGAGCAACTCGCTAAAAACTACAGAGTTTGTTGGCCGCTGGAGTAATAGTCCATATGCTCCTGGAAAGGATGAGAATATAGCTGCAAATAAGGCAGCTGACGCAGGTAAACGCCAATTCTACATTTACTCTATTCCTACTATTGCTGGTGTTGCTGAAGCACTTCCCGGTAATGGAGATATGACAGCTGATACTTGGTACTATATTGATATTCCCGCTACTGCTGACAACTACACGGCAACGGCTACAGACTTGAGCAAGATTGTTTATAGTGCCAATTTAGGCACAACTGTTATGCCTCAAATCACTACAAATACTTTCACAGCTGAAAACAATTCGCTCTCAGCTCAACGCTATTATGTGAAGTCTTCTACGGACAATAATCTCGTTATTGGAGTTTCAAGCTATACCTATAGTGTAGGCTCACCAACATCGAGCATTGCTAATAATGCGTACATTGCAAGCCTTTCTACAATTGACTTCACATTCTCTGATGCTGGTACAACTGACCCTGCTGCTTCTTTTGCTTTGCTTAATGGTAGCGCAAAAGCTGTGTTGTCAAAAGGAGGCGAGAATGTCGCAGAAGGCACACTTTCACTTTCTGGTAAAGTTCTCACTGCAACGTTCAGCGATGTAGCACTTGCACTTTCTTCAACCTATGATATTGCAATTGCTGCTGGTGTAGTAGGCTATGAGGGTGAGGAAACGAATGCTGCCATTAATACATCGTTTAGAACAGGTATCATTGCTGATGGAGTATATTATTTCAAGAAGAAGGGAGAATATAAGTATCTGACACGTGGTGGTGACTATGGTACAGAAACTGTAGTTGATAACTATGGTATATCACTTCAGGCTATGATTCAATCTGATGGAACATATTATTTGAAGAATGTTGATCATTCTCTTGCTGCTAACACGAACAAGTACCTGAATATGTATACCGATCAGGATGCATACGCATGGACTATTGCTGAGGCTACTGGTGGATATTACCTGAAATATACCAATGGCAATTATATGACAACATCATATGTTGACTATACGGATGATAATGGTAACACAAACAGATACTACTATAAAGCTGAGACAGCGAATGAAGGTGAAGCTATTGTATGGGAACTTCTGTCAAAGGCTGAGTATGCAACATCACTCACAGCTAAGAAGAATGCAGAAATCACAGCACTCGCCACAGCCGCAGGCATCGAGGGCGTTACTACTTTGGCAGAATTGGAGTCTGTTTTAAGTTCCGATTATGGTACTACAGACAAGACATCTGCAATTTCTAATCCTCTTTGCAATAGTGCTTCCGGATGGACAGCTGTTTCATATAACGGTGGTTCTAAATATACCGCAGTTGACTATCACGCACCTACGATTCAGATATGGAACGCTGTTGGTGGTATAACACAAACTGTTTCAGAACTTCCTGCAGGTCTTTATAAGATTACTGTAAGTGCTACATGGCGTCCAGGCAATTCCGAAGATGCTACACGAGTAGGTAACGAAGCAAATACTACAGCATGGATTTACGCAAACGATAACATTACCCAACTGAAAGGTTGGTATGAAGGCGGTGGTACAATCAATAGTACTCAGGCTCTCGTTGATAATGCTTTAAGCTATCTGAATACTGTGTATGTATATTTGAATGGAAGTGAAGACCTGAAGATTGGTGTTGCTGTACCAAACTTCTGTCAGCAGAACTGGTGTCCTATTTACAATTGGACTCTGACATACTATGAAGCTAAAGCAACTCCTGCTGAGAAGACAGCTCTTGCTAGTGCAATCACTGCTGCTGAAGCTAAGACTCTCGGCTTCGAGGATAAAGAATATGCTCCATATAACAACGTAGCTGCAATTAATGCTCTTGCTGCTGCAAAGGCAATTAATCCAGAAACAGCTTCTGGTGAGGCAGTAGTAGCTGCTACTTCTGCTCTGACAGGGGCTACTTGGACACCAAATGATGGTGAGAAGAATGCTGTTTATAATGGTAACTTCGCTCTCAGTGAGAACGATGGCGCTATGGTAGGTTGGGTAACTGACCACTCTGCCGGTCTTGGTGGTTCATTACATGCCCGTGCATTTGTCTTGACAAGTGGGGGTAATTATGATAAACTGGCTGCCTTTGGGCAGGGTGATGCTAAACGTTCTTGTGCTTACTTCCGCTTCGACGGCACAAACAGTGCAAAGACCACTAAATATACTTATGGTACTACTAATGGTTACACAATGCCTCTGAAGACTGGTACCATCTATAAGTTGACAGCTCAAGCTGGTGGCTGGGGACAAGTTGACAGGAATTTCCAGATTGCTGTTGTTAGCAGCACTGATGCAAATGTAGTTGCTCAGAACCTCAAGACTCCTGCAAAAGGTGTAAATGATGGCGGAAGTGTAATTGACTATGAAATGTATTTCGTAGTTCCATCTGCAGGTAACTATAAGCTGGTTCTTACCAATACTTCTGGTGAAGACAATGCAGTAGTCATTTCTAATATTGAGTTGAAATCTACTGATGCTCTTGAATTTGTGGATGGTTCTGCTGTTCCTACATACGCTCCTGGTACATATCCATCAGTTAAGATTACTCGTAATCTGACAGCTAATCGTTGGGCTACAGGTGTTTATCCATTCGCTATCAGCACTTCAGATGTTGACGAGATTGCAGTATTGGCAAGATACAATAGCGAAGCTGGTATCATCGGTTTCGATAACGCTGCTTCAAGCACAGCTAATGTTCCATTCTTGATGCGTTCTACTACTGCTAAGAGTGAGATTTCTCTGAACAATGTTGCTGTTGCTGCTGCCAATGCTTCAAATGCCCAAGCAGATGATGCAAGTTTGGTAGGCTCTTATGTTAATAACACAGTTGTTGAAAAGGATGCAGGAAACTACATTTTGAGCAACAATACTATCTATCCTGTTGGTGATGATGTAAAAGTTAATGCTTATCGCGCTTACATAAATATCACTAGTAGTACCCCAGCTCGTTCTTTGAGATTCGTTGTTGGCGACATCACAGGCGTAGATAACGTTGAGGCTGCTACAGAAGCTACTCTGAAGGATGGCAAGTACCTCGAGAATGGTAAGATTGTTATCGTGAAGAACGGCCAGAAGTTTAAATAATAATAAAGGTTATAGGTTATGGGTTATAGGTTATTGAAACCTTAGCCCATGACTTTAACAAGATAAAAAAGAATAAAGATATGAAAAAGACATATATTAAGCCATCAGTAATTGTGCAGGTTATTAAGCCTTGCTTAATGTTAGGTGCAAGTGGTGTAGAAGGCATCGGAAGCAGTAGTACCCCGATTTCTGGAACTTCTGCTGATGCTCGTCGTTCTCGCTTCTCAAGATGGGAAGAGGACGAAGAGTGGGAGGAATAGGTAAGATGTCTGATGTCTGAAGGCTGAGGACAACTTACGATTAATATAAAGGCTCACACAGATTGAAAGGTCTGTGTGAGTTTTTTTTTTGCCTTGGAGGAAATTATTTTAGTAAAAAGTTTGTTACTATAAAAGTTTTTACTAATTTTGCACCCAAAGAAACAAGAGAGATTATGGCTACAACATTGAAAAAAAGCAACGGAATGACTCCAATGCAGTTACATTTGGTTAGTATGTTGAACTTCAATAGTACTGAAGCAGCAGAACAACGATTGAAGACAGCTTTGGAGCAATTTTATTTATCAGAATTTGAAAAGATGAAGGAAGAAATGAGAACATCTGGTGCTTTGACAGAGGACATCATTGCTGAAGGTGCTGCAAAACATTTTCGTACTTCTTACTAATGAATATAGTCTTAGATACTAATGTTTTATTGCAAGTAGCCTTTACAGAGAAGACTCCAAGGGTTGTTTGGGACAAATTACTTGCAGGTGAATATATCCTTTGTGTAACGGAGGATATACTTTATGAGTATCAGGAGAAAGTTATAGATTGCTTTCACAATGAGCAGTTAGCGAACGCTTTAATTAACATCTTGCTAAATTCCAAGTATGTTAAAAGGATTGAGACATACTTCCGATACAACTTGATAAAAGCTGATGTTGATGATAATAAGTTTGTAGATTGTGCTCTTGCCTGCAATGCTAAATTTATTGTTTCGGAGGATTCTCATTTTGATGAACTCGAGAAAATAGATTTTCCCCAAGTTGATGTTATAGGATTGAAGGAGTTTATCAGTATTTTAAACAGATAAGTTCCCAGATAATATCTTACCCCCTTAAACTTTAACAATGTGAGTTGTTTTGTTGTGGTTTTAGCGTTAGAATTGCTGCTTTTTGCTCGTTTCTTGCCATTTTGAAGCCTTTTTTTTATGCTTGAAAACGGCTTGTTAGGCCCTGTTTTTGCGGGCCCGAGGGAGAAATTTTTTTCCCTCCCGAGGGAACAAATTTTTACCCGTTTTGTGACAATTGTGACAATTGGACAATTAATTTTTTACACTCCGAGGTAAAGTGTAGAGTTTAGAGTTCAGCGCTCGGCTTGTCCGCTTGCACCAAGGGTTTGTACGCCCGACTGCAAGAATTGAGAGTCAGTAGCAAGTTTATATTTATCAGTTATTATTTGATAGATTATTATATATAAATTATAGAATATAATATACTTTTTCAATAAAAATATACTAAAAATAACTATATAAATATATTATATATTTTTATTATATTATTGAATATCAGTAGTTTAGTATTTCTGGAGGTCTCCAAACAGCATAAAAATCGACTGTCATTTGTCACAATTGTCACAAATGAAATTTTGTATGGAAATTTGGTGATTTCAAATATTATGCTTAATTTTGACTTCGTCGAAGGTACTTCGTCATGGAAATGCAAGCATAAACAAAAAGTGATAACAAGGTCTGCGACCTATTATATATCTTCATGCTTTGATGCCTTTGTATGCAAGCATCCAAGTCATCATTTCATGAATATATATACCTTGATTCTCAAGGTTGCTACCATTTTTTTGTTTATTTTCTTGCATTTCTCATAACTTAATCGTACCTTTGTACCCAGAAAAAAGTGTGATGGATAAGAGAACACAAGACATAGCGTATTTCGTGTCGTTTTGCATAGAGCAATATAAAAACGAAAAGCATCTGTCAGGAGCAGAGGCTATGCAAGTGTTGGATGCTTACAAGGTACTCGATTACTTAGCGGAGCACTATGAGATACTTCATACTCAAAGTAGTCAGTGGATTCTTGAGGATATAGACGAGTTTATAAGGCTGCGAAAGGAGGGAAATCAATGAGAATCTATCATGGAAGTATTGAAAAGGTTGAAAAGCCTGAACTCAGAAAATCCAATCGGACTCTTGACTATGGAACTGGATTTTATACTACGACATCTTTAAAGCAAGCAGAGGATTGGGTAAAAAGGAGAATGAAAGAAAACGAGGTGAACTGTGGATATGTAAATATCTTTGAATTTGATGAGACAGCCATACAGAAGTTAAACTGCCTTGTTTTTCAAAAACCTACGGAGGAATGGGTCGATTTTGTGATGCAGAATCGCACACAAAAAGGATTTGAACATTCTTATGACATTGTTTATGGACCTGTTGCTAATGATAAGGTCTATGCTGCTTTCGCTTTGTATGAAGGAGGTCTGATTGATAAGCAGCAGTTGATAACAGAACTTAAAACATATAAGTTGGTTGATCAATACTTATTCCATACTGATAATGCGTTATCATTATTGACATTTATTGAATCAAAAGAGGTGAAACTATGATAGGCGAAGTAAATCAGAGTAATCTATATTTGCTGCTTCCTTCAAAGGTGGCATGGATGGCAGGTATGTTGTCGGAAGACAGAAATACCAGTGTTGTGGAAGCGATGAGGATGATATATTCTTCAGATGTCTATCGCAAACTCGAAGATGAATCGACAAAGATGTGGCATCTTGGTCCTATAGCTTTATATCAAGGGTTAACAGGCCTTAGCGTGTAACTTCATGAAAGAATAATAGAAATATAAATCTCACACAGACTTAAAACTCTGTGTGAGTTTTTTTATGCTCATCAATAATCTTTCAACCCCTTAAACTCTTAACCCTTTAAACTGCTTAAACTTTCAACTTACCACTGCCTCTCAACTTTAAACTATACACTTTAAACTTTCTCTTCCCCTCGATGGATTTTTATTTTCTCCTAAGGATATTTTCTATCCAAGGGCCTTGAACATATGTTTCAGGCCCTTGGACAGTAGTTTACAGCCCTTGGACAGGTGTTTCAGGCCCTTGAACATAAATTCTCCTTAGGGGTAAATTATTTTTCTCCGAGAGGCAAACTAAAGTTTGTAGTGAAAAAAATATAGTTTTTCTTTTGTACTTTGTTTATTTTTTGTAACTTTGACTTCGTCGTAATCGTGCTTTGCACGCTTTCACAAAGGGTTTGCACGCCCGACTGAAAGAATGGTACTCCGTTATGGAAATGCAGGCTAAAGAAAAAATATTTTACAAGCTGGCTTTGTCTTGCAGACAAACCTCATAACTTGTGCAGTAAAGGGCTCATAAACAAGTTTCCAGCCCTTTACTACCCCAATTATGTACCTGATATTGTATCAAGTTTATCAGCTTCTAAAATATTTTTTCTATTTTTCTTGCATTTCTCATAACTTAATCGTACCTTTGTGCTCGAAACAAACTATCTGCTAACTATGACAAATCCGATAAAATCGCTGTTTATTGCAATATTCTCTGCTGTATCATTGTCAGCAGGAGCTGATGTGGTGTGGTATGATGGCAGCAATGCCGTAAGCTACCAGGTTGAAGGCAAGGCGGCCCCTGTTGTGCAGCAGGCTCTTCGTCTGTTTGAGGGCGATATGGAACTGGTGACAGGCAAGAAGGCTGTTGCCTCCAAGAATGCTGTTATCAGCATTGTGCAAGGTAAGGGCAACGATGACGGCTTCTGCATCAGTGTGAAAGACGGGAAGATAGTGGTAGAGGGCCATAATGCCCGAGGTGCTGCCTATGGCCTGCTGGAACTGAGCCGAATGGCTGGTGTCTCACCTTGGGTGTGGTGGGGCGATGTGCGGCCTCATAGCAAAAACAAGCTGTCTCTGCCTGATGATTTTCGCGTAGAGAATACTCCTTCTGTTCAGTATCGTGGCATCTTCATCAATGACGAGGACTGGAGCATCCGCAAGTGGTCGCAGGACAATATGGGACCACAGACCTATAAGCGACTCTTCGAACTGATGCTGAGACTTCGTGCCAACATCATCTGGCCTGCTATGCATGATGTTAGTCCTGGCTTCTTCACAGTAAAGGGAAACAAAGAAATGGCCGATTCCTTCGGCATCTTGATAGGCACGAGCCATTGTGAACCTCTCTTGCGCAATAATGTTGCAGAATGGAATGTAAAGGAGCGAGGAGCATATAACTACATCACCAATCGCGAAGCAGTAAAGAAATACTGGGCAGAGCGCCTGAAACAAGTGAAGGGTTCGGAAGAATTCTTTACTATTGGTATGCGAGGCATTCATGATGGTTCGATGGAGGGCGTGAAGACGCCAGAGGAGAAGCTGAATGGCTTGCAGCAGGTAATTGACGACCAGCGGGAACTCATAAAGAAGTATTACAGCAAGGATGTGGAGAAGGTGCCACAGGTCTTCATCCCTTACAAAGAGGTGTTGGAGATTTATGAGAGTGGCCTGAGGGTGCCTGATGATGTTACCCTCATGTGGTGTGATGACAACTATGGCTACCTGACCCGCCTTCCTGATGCAGAGCTGCAGAAGCGCAAGGGTGGTGGAGGAGTGTATTACCACCTCAGCTACTGGGGCAGGCCACATGACTATCTGTGGCTCACCACAACGCAGCCAGGACTCATATATACTGAGATGAAGGCGGCTTATGACCACAACTGTCGAAAGCTATGGATAGCAAATGTTCACGACCCCAAGGTGGCAGCTTATGACTTGGAACTGTTCCTCGATATGGCTTGGGATATTGAGGCGATAACCCCTTCGACAATAGGGAAGCACCTCGAACGCTGGCTTTGCACCCAGTTTGGGGCAGAGGTGGGTCATGCTATAGCGCCTGCTATGCGAGAGTTCTATCGCCTGAATGGCATCCGTCGCCCGGAATTCATGGGATGGACACAGGTAGAGCTCGACAAGAAGAAATATCCTGGCGGCAAGTCTGTTCCCACCACAACAGAGTTTACCAGAAAGCAGGCCTTTGAGCGAATGAATGACTTTGCACGAATCGAGGCAACAGTTGATGTTTATGCGCAGATGATACCAGAATATTTGCAGGATGCCTATTTCGCTCATGTGCTTTACCCAGTGCATGCCTCAGCAGCTATGACGCGAAAGATGCTTTCGAAAAATGGTAAGGACTATAACCTTATACAGATGCTGACAGAACACTATAATACCATGAATAATGGAAAGTGGAAAGGCCTGATGTCAGCAGCTCCCCGTGACTTGCCTGTCTTTGCACCAGATGTGAAAACAGAATTGCCACAACATCCGTCAGGAGGACCATGTATTGCCCGCAATGCTTGCCAGTATGACAGCAGTACCAGCCCTTGTACAGTGATAGATATGTTGGGACACTCTATGAAAGCTGTCGCTTTGGCAAAGGGTAACACCTTGATTTACGAATTTGAGAGTCCTGTAGAGGGCGATGCTGTATTGCGAACAGCGATGATTCCTACGCAACCCAGCGACAAGGGCGACCTGCGCTATGAGGTGAGAATAGATGACCAGACGCCTGTCGTCATCTCCCTGAAAGAGCCTTATCGCTCAGAGCAATGGAAGAAGAATGTGCTGCGATGCCAAGCCCTGAAGCAGACACCAATCCGTCTGACAAAGGGTTCACACAAACTATATATAAAGGCTCTTGACGACCATATCATCGTTGACCAATGGATGGTGGATTTCAATAAGGAGCGGAAGTTTTATGTGATTCCTATTAAGTAAAGTTTAGAGTTTAGAGTTTAAAGTTTAGAGTCAGTTTTAAAGTTTAGAGTTTAAAGGTTATTGACGTTAAACCTGAAACCTGAAACTAAATTAAAATGATATGAAAAAGAAAACGATTATACTTGCCGTAATGGCATTCTTTTCCTCGATGGTAACAGCACAGGAGCAGGTGGACAACAGCCTGTCTCGTCACAATTTCTTCTATGCGGGACAGAGTAAGCAACGCAGAATGTTCATAGTGAAGGATGGGCAGGTAGCTTGGGCTTATAAGGACCAGCTGAAGCGTGGTGAGATAAGTGATGCAGTCCTGATGAAGGATGGACACATACTGGTGGCACATCAATATGGTGTGGCAGAGGTGACACAAGATGGTAATACTGTTTGGCAGTATGCTGCTCCAGAGGGAACAGAGATACATACCATACAGCCAATAGGCAAGAATCATGTTGTCTTTGTGCAGAACGGAAAGCCGGCAAAGGCTGTCATAATGGCGATTCCATCGACAACAATAGTGCGTGAGTTTGAATTGCCAATAACCCCAAAGGGCTCTGTTCACGGACAGTTCAGGAATGCACGACTGACATCTCGTGGCACACTTCTCATCGCCAATATGTCGATGGGCTGCATACATGAGTTCACCAGTGACGGCAAAGAAGTGGACAGATGGGGAGGCTTCTTGCCTTGGTCAGTACAAGAGTTACCCAAGAATGGAAATCTGCTCATAACAGGCAGAAAGGGTAAGATACAGGAGATAAACCGTCAGGGTAAGACAGTATGGGAGATGAATACTACAGATTATGGCATCACCCAACCACAAAAGACTGTACGCCTGAAGAATGGTGGACATATAGTCAATAACTGGTATAACGAATGGAGCAAGACACCAATGGATACTGCCAATGCTCCTGTTCAGGCAATAGAAGTCGATAAAAACGGCAAAAAAGTATGGGAGCTTTGTGCTTGGAAGAATCCAGACCTGGGACCATCGACAACAATACAGTTGCTTGACGAACCTGTAAACAGAGACAGGTTGTTCTTTGGAGACATCAACACCCCTTCACCAAGGCTGTTCGTAAAACCCAACGAGCCAATCGGCATCGGACGAGGCATACACCCAGGGCGTGTGGCTTGGATTCACTCGCCAGGTGTTGCGAAATGGGACGGACACACAGGCTTGTGGGTAGAAGATCGTTGGAATGACCAGCAGAAGGCTGATGCTATGATACCAGAAGCTGTTATGGAACTGACAGGAGAAACAACAGCAAAGAAAGCTTGGGAGGCCCTCTTCCGCAGTTTCAACAAAAATCATGGAAAAGGCAACAAGGGATATAAGAAAGGTGAGATGATAGCCATAAAGCTGAACCTGAATAATGCTATCACTCATCATGATACGATAGAACTCAACTCTTCTCCTTTTACCACATTGGCACTGGTGCGCTCTCTCGTCAGAGATGGTGGGGTGAGACAGCAGGACATAGTGCTATGCGAACCAAGTCGCGCCATTACGGACAGTATATATAATAAGGTGCATAGGGAGTTCTCTAATGTACGTTTCATCGATAACATCGGAGGAGACGGTAGAGAGAAGTGTGAGTATTACCCAGAGCAGATAGTATATTCAGCGGAAAACGGTAAGATGGCACGAGGACTGGCCAAGTGTATCGTGGATGCTGACTATCTGATAAATTCTGCTTTGCTGAAGACACATTCAGGACCTGGTGTTACTTTAACAGGAAAGAACTGGTATGGGGCAACAGACATAAACCTGCTTTGGCGACAGAATGCCCACAATAATGTGAGTCAGGACAAGAGAAACGGAAAGCCAGGATATAAGACTTTCGTCGATTTCATGGCCCATAAGGATATGGGACAGAAGACACTTCTTTTCCTCATTGATGGCACCTATGGCTCTCGTGATGTTAATGGTGCACCAAATCCTAAATGGATGAAGGAACCTTTCAATGGCGACTGGGCTTGCTCGCTGATTGTCTCACAGGATGAGTTAGCGTGTGATGCTGTAGCGATGGATATGATTATCAACGAATGGCCTGAATTTGGTAGCCTGAACTATTGTGACGAATACCTTCGCGAGGCTGCCAGCATACCAAATGCTCCGAGCGGAACAGTATATAAGCAGGATGGTAAGCCTGTAGAGAAGCCACTCGGACTTTTCGAGCATTGGAACAAAGAACATAAATATACCAAGATTGACCTGAGATATAAAAAGCTATAGTGAAGAAGTCTTTTGTCATAGTAACGCTGATTGTTTGCCACCTGATGGTTTGTAAGGCTCAGGTGGTAGATGCCTTTGGGGGAATCCTTCCCGTAACAGATAAGCAGATGATGCGAAGCCTGAACGGAGAATGGAAGCTGAAGGTTGTGGAGGGCATTAAGGATGACAGTTCAGTACCCCAAGAGGATGGTTCATGGGGAACGATCTCTGTTCCTGGTTGCTGGGAGGCTTATGGCTTCTGCAAGCCCACCTATGACAAGGCCGATCCTCTGACTGGTTACTATAGGACAACATTTGAGGTGCCTCAGGAATGGAAGGGACAGCGCATAGTGTTGCGTTTTGATGGTGTGCTATATGGCTATGACCTATGGATAAACGGAAAGAAGGCAGGCTATTGGCGCTCTGGCTATAATACTGCATTGTTTGATGTCACTCCTTTCTTAAACAAGAAGGCAGCAAAGCAAGAGCTGGCAATGAGGGTGATATCACGATTCCCTGGGAGCGACTTCGACTATAATGACGACTGGACACCAAATGGTATCTTTAGAGATGTGACGCTGATGGCTGTGCCAGAAACGCATATCGAAGATATCACCATAACCCCAAAGCTTACTGGCGAAGTGGGCATAAAGGTGAAGGTGTCGCAAGATGGTAAGGGAACGAGTGTGAAGCATGAGATATTGGATGCCCAAGGGAATATCGTGGGTACGACAAAGGTGGAGAGACCACAGTTGTGGACGGCAGAGACTCCTTATCTATATACTCTTCGCACGACATTATTAAAGAAAGACAAGGTTCTGCAGACCTTTGAGCACAGGTTTGGTTTCAGGGAACTGACAATAGAGGGAAATGTGCTAAAGCTGAATGGGCAACCCATAAAGTTGCGTGGTGTAACCTGTCATTCTACAGACCCAAAGACAGTAAAGGTGATAGATGAGGCTTCTATCTTGCGAGATATGCGCCTGATGAAGGAAGCATCTGTAAACTATATCCGCACCTCTCACTATCCTCGTGAGCCTCGTTTCTATGAGTTGGCTGACTTGTTAGGATTCTATATAATAGATGAGGTGCCTTTTGGTTATGGCGACAAGAATCTCAGAGATTCTACTTTCTATCCTGTCTTGCAGCAAAGGGCTCAGGCAACGATACGACGTGATAAGAATCATCCTTCTGTCTTGATATGGAGTCTTGGTAACGAGAATCCTCTGACGGAGATATGTGAGAAATTAGGAGATTATGTGAAGAAAGAACTCGATTCAACGCGTCCAATCTGCTATCCGCAGGTAGGGTCTTACTTCCGTCGCTTCAACTATGACTTCCCTAAGGTGGCAGATATTTATGCACCACATTATCCTACGACAGATCAGATAGGAGGCTTTTACCAGCGTGCTGACAGACCTGTGATATTTACTGAATATTGCCACACACTTGGCATCTCCTTTGAGGACCATAATCGCCAGTGGGAGATAATAGAAAAGACTCCTTGCATAGCAGGCGGCTCAGTATGGGAGTGGGTGGATCAAGGTATGCCGTTTGGAGGTAGGATGGATGATGGAAGAAGGATGATGGAAGATGGAAGATGGAAGATGTATGGTTATGAGGAAAAGGTCTTTACCTCAGGAGATGGCGGTTTCGAGATGTATGGCAACAAGGGCACGGATGGATTGCTGTATGCTGACCGTACTCCTCTTCCGAATTATTACGAATTACAGCATAACTACGCAAGAGCTTTTGTCCGTTCCGTCAGTTGTGGGTCGCTTGCTGCCAATCTGGAAATAGTCAACCGCTACGACTTCCTCAACCTCAAGGATGAGGTGGATTTCCATTGGGTACTGACTCTTGACCGAGATACTGTAAATCAGGGTACGTTCCGTCCCGACTGTCCGCCGCACTCCACAGCTCCTCATCATTTCCCGCTGCCCCTTATCCCCAATGAAGTCATCACCTCGTCGTATTATGTGCTACACTTCACGCTCACAGATGCTCAGGGACATACCTTCCTGCGTCAGAGTTTTGTGCTAAACAAACCGAAAGAGAAATGGGAGGGTAGTGGTGATAACACTTCGATGATTCAGGAAGGTCCGCTGGTTCGCACAGGTCGCAAACCGACATTGGCAGAAAAGGTGACGCAAAAGGAAAGGATAATAGAAAAATACCTACTGCCTTTGGATAATAAGGATGTAGCGGCTGATGTGCAAACCAAAGCCATAAAAGGCGGACAGAAGGTGACCTTTACGCTTACTCCTGATACAGCAGATGTGTTCAGGGCAGAGTTGGGATTAGCTTATTTGATAGACAAGAATATTGACAGGGTTCAATGGATTGGTGCAGGTCCGTTTGCCTCATATCCCGGACGCTATAAGGCGAACCGCTATGGCTTCTGGGCAAAGAAGAAGGACGACCTCTATTTCGAAGGAAATCATGGAGGCATTGATGCGGCCTTCTTCAGCGATAAGGATGGTAATGGACTTTTGGTCGTAGGCGACTCCCTAAACATAAATTTCGAACAGACAGACAAGGGAATCATAATGACGGTAAATGCTGCTGTCAGCGGTCAGGGGCCAAAGTTTGCAAAGACCCGTTTCCCTGGCTGGAAGAAGGGTGATAAACCCGTAACAGCTTCATTCCGTCTATATTATATAGAGGCATCCAAGATGCCGGAGATTGTAAAGCGGTTGTTTATGCCAGCTAAGGCTGTGCCTGCTCCACTGCATCCTTTCGTGACGCAGTATGATACTTATTTGATGAAATTTGAAGATATTAAGGGATTAAAAGATTAAGATATGAAAATATTAAAGTTTTATGTTGCGAGTGCTCTATTGATGATAGCAGCAGTTAGTATGCAGGCTCAGAATACGCCTGTCAGTCAGATGGAACAATTGGATCGTGGACTGATTGCTTTACCTAATTCGTCAGGAGGTGGAAAGTTTGTCAGTTGGAGATTTTTAGGAACAGACGACCCTGCCCGTACTACCTTCAATCTGAAACGCAATGGCGTTGTGATAAAAGAGGGGCTGATAGTTACCAATTATAAGGATACTGGTGGCAATAATTCCTCAGAATATATCGTCGAGACTGTTGTCGATGGCAAGGTTGTAGAAACCTCTGCTCCTGTTAAAGCGTGGGATAAGGCGTGGCTGAAGTTGCCGCTTGACCGCCCTGCAGCAGGTAAGACGAAGCCCTACACGACCACTATCGATAAAGAGACAGTATCATATCCTGATGGTCAGGATTATACATATTCACCTAATGATTGTTCCGTTGGTGATGTTGACGGTGATGGAGAATACGAAATTTTTGTGAAGTGGGACCCTTCAAATTCAAAGGATAACTCTCAGAATGGTGTGACAGGTATTGTGTATATCGACTGCTACAAACTTGACGGCACTAAACTCTGGCGCATTAATCTGGGAAAAAATATCCGTGCTGGTGCTCACTATACCCAGTTCTTGGTTTATGATTTCGATGGCGATGGCAAGGCCGAGATGATGTGCAAGACTGCCCCAGGTTCAATCGATGGTCAGGGCAAATATGTTAATCAGGCCGCTACGGACGGGCAAATCAAAGGGGCCGCCAACGATAAAGACTGGAGTAGCGAAGGAGCAGGCCGCATCAACGGCGGTCAGGAATATCTCACTGTGTTTAATGGAGAGACAGGTGCTGCCATACATACCATTGCCTACAATCCTAACCGTAATGCCAAGTCAGAACTCAGTGAGGCAGAAGGTACTTTCAACTGGGCTGTCGGAAAAACTGACAAAGGTAGTTATGGCAATCGTGGTGAACGCTATCTCGCTGCTGTGGCTTATCTTGACGGTCCAGAGGGAAGGGCCAGCGGAATATTCAGCCGTGGTTATTATACCTATGCTTATATCTGGGCAGTAGATTTTGATGGTGAGAAACTGATTCCTCGCTGGCTGCATCGTTCAGATTCTGATAGTAAATATAGTGTTGTCACATATAATAACGGACAAAGCACTTCTAAGGAATATACCCCCGGAGCAGCTACCAGCGGTGGCGGCAGTCGTACGATGTATGGCAACGGAAACCATAATCTGTCTGTCGGAGACGTTGATGGTGATGGTTGCGACGAGATATTGTGGGGCTCTGCTGGTCTCGATAATGACGGTAAGTTGCTTTATGCTACAGGCTTCGGTCATGGTGATGCCATCCACATGGGAAAGATGATTCCTGGGCGTGACGGAATGCAGGTGTTTGAGGTACACGAAGAGAAAGGCACCTACGCATGGGATTTGCATGATGCTGCCACAGGCGAAGTGTTGCATAAAGGTGGACCAGAAGGCGTTGATAACGGTCGCGGTATGGCAGCACAGCTGACAAACAAATCGGGAGAGTGGTGGTTCTCATCTGCCAATGCCCGCGAACAGCGTAGTGCTGTGACAGGTGAAACAGCGTCAGAGAAGAGTGGTTCCCTGAACTTCAGAGTGTATTGGGACGGTACTGTGCAGGATGCGTTGCTCGATGGCAATAAGATTGACAAGTATGATGCTACATCAAACAGTTTCAGCCGTCTGGTGACATTCTCTGACCTTGGCCCAAGTTCTACATGTAACAGCACAAAGAATACTCCAAACCTGTCTGCTGATATCCTTGGAGACTGGCGTGAGGAAGTTATCTTATATACAGTAACAGACGAGGAGGCCTATTTAGGTATCTATTCTACAAACACAGCCACAGATTACAGACTTCCGACCATGATGCATGACCACACATACCGTATGGGCATCTGCTGGCAGAATACGGCATATAACCAGCCACCGCATATCGGATATAACCTTGTTGAGGCTACTGTTACCCATCTGGTTGTCGATAAGGAGATGAATGCAGAGGTCAATGAGCCTGTAGAATTCCTGATTGCCGCTGACTTCGTGAAAAGTATTTCAGTCGTCAGGGGCTTTGCACCGGATGGTACTTCTAGAAGGAATTGTCCTGTGGGCTTTAGTCAGAAAACAGATGCAGAAACGCACATAATAAATGTAACTGGTACTCCAACTCAGGTGGGTGATTATAAGTTTGCAGTAAAGCTGACGGGTATTGGTGGCGAAGTTGTCAATGATACTGTCGTCCTGCATGTTGCAGGATCTACCGGTATTGTTGCTGCTCCAGTAAAGACAACGTATAAGACGGAGATATATGACTTGTCAGGTTGCAAACTACCTGTGACGGACGAAAACTCTTTGCCAAGAGGTATCTATGTCATCAAGCGTGAGACACCTGATGGAGTAGAGGTCCGTAAGGTTGTAAAATGAAATAATGAAGAAATGAAGGAATGAGAAAGGCTGCTCTCATACTGACGGTATTGTTTTATGTCGTGTCTCTTATGGCACGTCCTCATGTGCCAGTCATACTGACTGCGGGGCAATCGAATGCCGACGGACGTGTGCCGTTGAGCGAATTGCCCGATGAAATGAGGAACTTCAAATACTGTATGTGGAGTTATGGCAGCGGAGATTTTGAAACAGCAACAGGTCAGTTCTCGCTCTTCTCACCTCGGGTGGCAAAACCTAAGATAGAGGAGAGTTGGGGATTTGATGCTGTGGTATATCATAAGTTGGAGAATCTGTGGCAGCGTCCGTTCTATGTCATAAAGCATACAGACGGCGGTACTGCCATAGACCCTTCCTGCAAGAGCAGCACCCACGGATTGTTTTGGAGTGCTGATGAGGATTTCCTAAACAGCACAACATCTGCCAGTCATGGCGGTAAGTCATTGTTGAAGGCTTTTGAGCAGCAGATTGATGACTGTCTGCCTAATCTGCCTAAGGGATATGACATAAAAGTCCTGCTGTGGCATCAAGGCGAGAGTGACCAGCGGGCTGATGACAGATATTATGAAAACCTGAAGGCTGTCATCAAGCATATAAGAGAGCACTTGGTTGCCGTAACAGGAAAGAAGAAATATGCTCGTCTGCCTGTCATCTGTGGCACATTCGCCAAGGATTCCCGCATGCGTTCACAACGAGTGGTAGATGCTTTATACAGGTTGGCACAGGAGGATAAGAATTTCTATGTCGTTGATGCCAGCGACCTCCCCCTGCTCCGTGACCGCCTGCACTTTAACGCCCAAGGGGCTCAGGAATTAGGACAGAGGGTTTTTGAAAGAATGAAAGAATTAAGAGGTTTTGGGGGATGAAGGTTTATGGATGAAAGATGAAGGTTTATTTCTTCCATTCCCCTTTCACCCTTCTTCCAATTAAACTTTCACCCTTCTTCCTTCACCTTCCACTTAATGATGATGGCAGCAGCAATGCTCTTCTTTTGGTTGCTCTGCTTCGTGGTTGTGCTTATGCTCGTGACAGCAACAGTGTTCTTCTTTTGATTGCTCTGGTTCTTGCTTATGCTCATGACAGCAGCAGTGTTCGCCTTCGTTTTTTTTGCTGAGGTGGAGTCGCAGGGCGTTAAGCAGCAGGCATGTCAACAAAATAGTGCAACCGATATTGAACCAAGGTGTTTCCTCTGCCGCACAGCATGCCTTTGACATCATGCCTGTCAGAAACCATTCTTGTGGCAGGCAATAGTCAACGATACATCCCCAGCAGATTGCCATCGTAATGATAGAGAGAAGATAGACGAGGAGTGTCTTTCTGCCCAAAACCTTGTTTATGACAAGTATGGAAGCCATGTTGCATGCTGGTCCTGCCATCAGCAGTACGAGGGCAGCGCCTGGGGTGAGACCTTTCAGCATCAGGGCGACGGCGATGGGAATACTGCCCGTTGCGCAGATATACATAGGAATGGCGATGCAGAGTACCAGCAGCATGCTCATCAGGGTATTGCCCTTGAAGACGGTGAAGAAACTGTCTGGTACGAAGACGGTGATAAGACCGGCAATTATAAGACCTATTACGAGCCACTTGCCAATGTCCTCCATCATTTCCACATAGCCGAATCGCAGTGCATCTTTTATCTTTCCCATGAAAGTCGTGGGCTTTTCTTTGGAGTGGCAGCAGCATGACTGTGTGTCTTCTTCGGAAACCTCCCGTCCTTCCTTCTCGTCGGCAAATGTGTTTACCAACATGCCTCCCATCAGGGCGTTACAGCAGGCTGCTATAGGTCTTATCAGTGCAAAGGGCAGTCCGAGGAGCGAGTATGTGGCAACGATGCTGTCAACACCTGTCTCCGGAGTGGCGATAAGGAATGATACCGTTGCTCCCTTCGATGCGCCCTCTTTGCGTAGCGACATAGCAGTCGGTATGACGCCGCAAGAGCACAGTGGCAGGGGAATACCGAAGAGCGCTCCGTATAATACAGACCTGAAGCCGTGACCGCTGAGGTAGCGGCTATAAACCATTCCTGGGATAAAGGCGTGCATCAACCCTGCAAGCAGAAAACCCAGCAGCAGGTATGGTGACATTTCGTTGATTAAAGTAAATACTTCTTGCATGATAATTATGAATTTTGAATTTTGAATTGCGAGGGCAAAATTATCATAATTCTTTTGCAAGTCAAAGGCAAAACACAATTAGGAATGAGGAATTAACTCCTCACTCCTAATTCTTTCTCTAATTCCTTCACCAGTTTCTCGGGTCCTGCAATAATGCTTATCTTGCGGTTGTCGCAGAGAGGTATCACCTGTCCTCCTGCCTCGCGGACTATGAGTTGTCCGGCACAGACATCCCATAGGTTCAGGTTAAACTCCCAGTATGCGTCTATTGTTCCCATAGCAGTACAGCAGAGGTCGTACGCCGCGCTCCCCATTCTGCGAAATCCGCGCACCTGTGGTATGACGATGCTTACCTCCCGGATATTGTTGATGGGGTGGGTGGCTTTGTCATAAGGAAAGCCCGATGCCACGACACATTCCTTCAAAGAATCTTTGGAAGAAACATGTAATCTGGTGGTATCACTGACTTCCCCGGCCTTTCCGAACCAAGCCCCTTCGCCCTTCACGGCTGTATATAGCTCGTCAAGATATGGGGCATAGACAACACCGACGACGCATTCGCCCTTATATGTCACGCCTATGCTTACGCAAAACACCGGCAGCCCCTGCGAATAGCTGTTTGTGCCGTCGAGCGGGTCAACCACCCAGGCCCATTCGCTGTCGGCATGCAGGTGCTGTCCTGTCTCTTCTCCTATTACAGAGTGGGTAGGGTAGAGGCGTGAAATCTCTGAGAGGAGATAGTCCTCACAGGCCTTGTCCACCTTTGTTACAACGTCATAGACATTACTCTTGGTGTCTATGCCTATATTGTTTGTGCGGAAAGACGCCAGTTGTATCTCGCCGCAATGCAGCGCCATCTTGACGGCTGCATCCCTTATTAATTCATAACTCATAACTCCTAATTCATAACTCCTAATTCTTACACCTAAAGGTATAAGCGGCAGAGCCGATTACCTAACTCCTCATTCCTCATTGATAAACGACTTTGTTGTCATATCGTAATACAGGGCCTCAAGTTCCTGAAGTGTCAACTTCTCCACAGAATGTTCGATGATGCGTATCAGTTCATCACGCCTGAAGTCATCGGGTTGTCCAAAATGTGCCATAATCTTATTGTATTTGGATGAAGGTTTATGGATGAAAGATGAAGGTTTATTTCTTCCATCCCCCTTTCACCCTTCTTCCAATTAAACTTTCATCCTTCTTCCTTTCACCTTTAAAATTAGTATCTGTATAATTTGAAGTGCTGCATCTGGAATTGTCCCACCGGAATGCGGACATGTCGGCCTTGATGTGTCTGATCGCCATTGAGGTGGCGAACGATGCGCTGCTTGCCGTCAACAATCTCCATCTCTTCACATTTTGCCAGTCCGATGCGTTTGTCACCCTTCTGCCATGTGGCAGATGTTTCTGCCGGGGAATAGGTCACCACCACTCCGCTTCCTATGACAAGGTAATCCTCTTTGCCGAGACGAAGGATGATGCACGCCGCTTCGGGCCATTCTGCATCCTTGGCACCGGGTTCCCAACCGAGGGTGTAGCTGTGCTTTATGGTGAGGCGGATACCATCGGGCGTAATGATTTCTGCCTCCCGCTGTCCGTTATCGAGGAGTACGGCATCCATGTCTTTTGTGCCCTGACGTTCAAGAATCAACGGCTCTGCCTGACGCAGCAGCTTATATGACGCAACAAGCGGAGACAGTGATGTGCCGGCAGAAGAGAAGGCATTGAGCTGGTCATCCTGTGAGAGGTCCATCTGCTTCCAGTCGTTGCTCTTGTTCGACTTGGTGAGCGGATAGTCTTCAATGCTGAACGGACAGAATCCCATCGCCCCATGATGGCCGAAGGCATAGAGGGCATACATGGCATCCTTGTCCTCCAGACGTATCTCCGGAACAAAGAGCGGATTGTTGGGCAGGTGGTACTTTTCCAGCCACGACTTTATTCCCTTGTCGTAGATGTCAACGCCAAGCACATCAATGGACGGTGCACCGCAATGCCACAGGTCTATGAGATGTGCCAGCGGACCGCCAGAGGGATATTGCCCCGGCTTGCGTCCCCGGCTGTCGAGAGCTACATTGACGTACATCGGCATGTTGTAAATCTCACGTCCTGCCTTGGCAATCTGCTCAACGTATGTAGCATAGGTCCACGTCTGGAAAATCTCTTCCGTATAGATGTCATCACCAAACAGCTGCGCCCAATTGGCGGTTGGCTGTTGGCGGTTGGCTGTTTTCTGTAACTTCTCTTTTAGGTAAGGATGCAGTGACTTCTGATGCTTCGTCAGATAGTCAGTCAGCTGCTGTGGCACAGCACTCTGATACATTCGGGTGGCATCATCCGAATAGTCACGCGGCACCTCTATCATACCAATCTCATTCTCCACCTGCACCATGATGACCGTCTGCTCCTGAGCATCATGGTCACGCAGATGCTCCATGATGCGGCAGAAGGCACGCCTGTCAGCCTCCATCACATTCTTGCTCAGCGACGATGCTTCCTCAACTGGTTTTCCTTCTGGGGTATGGGCACGGGGAAAGCGCCTCACGTCACGCTTGAACCATTCCGGTGCATAGCAACTCATGGAGTTTTTCCATGCACCAAACCATAGCAGTACTACCTTCAATCCGTTGCGCCTTGCTTCTGTCAGGATGACATCGAGCGAACTCATATCGAACGTTCCCTCCTGAGGCTCTATTAGTTCCCACGACACGGGGGCAAGGACGGTGTTGAGTCCTATCTTGGAAAGATGCGAAAAGGTGCGCTTCACATCCTCCGGTGTGGAGGCAGATGAATTGCCCAGCTCACCGCCAATCATCAGCATGGGTTTGCCGTTGGCGATAATCCTTGCCGTACTGTTGCTGCGATGTTCCAAACGTGGCTGCCCCGCAAGAAGCATGGGCAAAGCCGCAATTTGCAGGATGATAATTGCGGGTACGCCGTATTTGAATTTCTTGTGCATCGTCTTGTGATGCCATATTTTTATGCCCAGCCATGCTCCGATGCTGCCACCGATGACGGCCATCCATAACAGCGCTGCCTCTGATATCCTCCACTTAGAGCGTTTCGCCTTGAGTTTATCGATGCCATACATGAAGAATGTCACCACATTGACAGCAGCAAGATATATTATTAATTCATAATGCATAATTCATAATTTTTAACTCCTCATTCTTACACCTAAAGGTATAAGCGGCAGAGCCGATTACCTAATTCCTAACTCCTAACTAATTCACACCTCCATCTCCATACCCGTTTTCTGTATCTTCATACCCATGCTTTTGTAGAAGGCCATCGCGGAATCGTTCCCTTCCCATACGTTGAGGGTGATGTTATTGCAGCCTATTGACCTGGCATAGTCACGCACATATTCAAACAGCGCCTTCCCTATGTGCTTGCCGCGAGAATCTTCATCGACACAGATATCGTCTATGTACAGCGTCTTTATGTCCTGTAACAGCCTGTGGTTCCTTACCTCGGTAATCTGGCAGAAAGCATGTCCCACCACTTCTCCGTCATCATATACGAAGATGGGTTTGCTGCTGTCGTTGATAATGGTCGCCAGCTCTTGTGCGTTATACTTCGGAGTGTCTGACTTAAACAGGTCTGGACGAATACCATTATGTACAGCATCTGCCTGATACAACAGTTTTGTCAACGCTTTGATGTCCTCTGTGGTTGCTTTTCTTATCATTGTTTTGTTTGTATTGTTAATTTTCCGTTTGCAAAGGTACGATTAAGTGAGCAAAATACCAAACAAAAAGAAAAGTATTTTATTTTTGCTTGTATTTTCGAACGATAGTACCTTGGACAAGGTCAAAGGTATAAAAAAAATGTAACATCACGATGTTTTTTGATTTTTTTTCTTACCTTTGTCGCACAATTGTTAAACACAAGTGACAAAATTATGAAGCTTAAATTTACTTGCCTCGCATGGTGTCTGTTAATGACTCTCGCAGTACAGGCACAAACGGAACATCAAATCACAGTAACTGAGAACATCGCGTACAGAACGGATGTAGGCCCCAGTACGGTACTCGACCTTGCACAGCCACAGTTCGGGCCGCAGCAGAACAGGCCTGCCATCCTCATCATTCATGGTGGCGGATGGAGCGCCGGCTCAAAGAACGACGCCGTATATCGTGCGCTGATGGTAGATTATGCCATGAAGGGCTATGTGGTATGCAACATGAACTATCGCCTTATTCAGGAGGCTGAACCGCCTGCTTGCCTTGAGGATGTACGCTGTGCCATCAGATGGATGAAGGCTAATGCACAGAAGCTGGGCATCGACCCTAACCGCATCGGCACCTACGGCCACTCTGCTGGCGGACATCTGTCGCTGATGGCTGGCGTGGCAGCTGACAGCAAGGCGTTCAACGATGATGCCGACCCTTGGAAGGGGTTTGACTGCTCTGTGGCATGTACCATTGGTGGCGCTGCCGTTACGGAACTGGGAAGGCCCGGCATTCCATGGGGTGACAAGAAGGAGTATTGGCCTATCGGTTATATCGGCAAGAGCAAGACTCCTTTCCTCGTACTGCAGGGTGGGGAGGACCCTGTCGTAAAGCCAAACCTCACGGAGGACTGGGTGAAGAAGATGCAGCAGGCTGGTGCGTCAGTAGATTATGTTAAGGTGCATGGGCAGCATGGCGTGGCTTACGATCAGGCGTTGGAATTCACGCGCCCTGCTATGGATGCCTTCTATGCACGCTATCTGAAACATGACGATCCGTCTGTCAGCTTTGAGCAGATGAAGGTGGTGGAATATGGTGGCACGGGTCGCCACAAGGCTATTGCGGTACGGGAGAAGTCGCTACCTGATTTCGTGGTATATCGCCCCCTGAGAATACGCGGCAAGTTGCCCGTACTGGTGTTCTGCAACGGTGGATGCATGGATACCAGCATCGGTTACGAAAATATGCTCAGCGACATCGCTTCTCACGGCTATATGGTGGTTGCAATAGGCGAGATGCAGATGTTTGCGCAGCATGACAAAGACCAGCACACTCCTTCTACTATGGTAAAGAAGGCCCTCGACTGGATTAGCCAGCAGGCTGACGACCCCGCTGCTCCCTACTATAATAAGATTGATGTTGACAAGATTGCTGCCGCAGGTCACTCATGCGGTGGAGCACAGGTATTGGCAAACGCTGCCGATGCACGCCTGAAGACCTACATCATTCTGAATGCCGGAATGGGTAAGATGACGATGGCGGATGCCTCACCAAAGTCGCTTAAGAACCTCCATGCTCCTATCCTCTATCTCGTGGGCGGTACAACGGATGTGGCATGGAAGAATGCCCAGATGGACTATGATGCCATAAAGAAGAATCCCGTAGTGCTGGCCGACAATACACAAAGCGGTCACGGGGGCACGTATGAGCAGCCTAACGGCGGTGCCAATTCCCGCATGGTGCGTGCTTGGCTCGACTGGCAACTGAAGGATAAACAGGATAACAAGAGAATCTTCTTAGAGGATGACCTCACCGACTACGATAACTTTACTATTAAACACAAGAATTTTAAATAAACTACATTACTCATGAAAGCCTTACTTGCCTCAGCATTCCTGCTGACTTGCGCTCTCACAGCGACAGCACAGGGACAGCGTCGTGGATTTCCACGCGAAGCATTTACTACCGAGAATCCAATGGCCCATGACCCTGTTATGGCCAAGGACGGAGACACTTATTATCTTTATGCTACCGGTAGAGGCATACAGCAGATGACATCCAAAGACCGCAAGACATGGATGGTGCTTCCACAGCCGGTTATGACCGTCATCCCCGGTTGGACAACAGACAGCGTGCCGGGCTTCGAAAGTCATGTTTGGGCGCCTGATGTTATCCAGTGGCACGGGAAGTGGTGGATGGCCTATAGCTGCTCTACCTTTGGCAAAAACGGCTCTGCCATCGGTCTGCTCAGCAGCCGCTCGCTGCGCTCGAATATGTGGAAGGATGAGGGGTGCATCATAACATCTCACAACTGGAAGAAGAATGCCGATGGCTCTACATCCGGTGACAACTGGAATGCCATAGACCCTAACTTCGTCATCGATGATGCTACGGACACCCCGTGGCTCGTATGGGGATCTTTCTGGGACGGCATTCAGCTGGCACCCTTAGACTCAACTATGCACATTGCAAAAGACGAGAAGCCTCGCACCATAGCACGCCGCTACGACCCTAACCACGAGCCCAGCGAACCGAATCCTACTTCAAAGTATGCTGGTAAGAATGCCATTGAGGCACCCTTTATCTTCAAGCACGAAGGATACTATTACCTCTTCGTGTCGTGGGACTATTGCTGTCGCGGCAAGAAGAGCAACTACCGCGTGGCTGTAGGCAGAAGCAAAGATGTCGTAGGACCATATCTTGACAAAGTCGGTAAGGATATGCTTAATGGCGGCGGCACTGTCGTTCTGGAAGGTGACAAGATAAACTGGGAGGCAGCAGGCCACTGTGCCGCATACACCTTCGACGGACAGGACATTTTCATCTGCCACGGCTATAGCGCCACCCGCAACGGCGCAGCATTCCTTATCCAACGACCCATCACATGGACTCCAGACGGATGGCCGGTTATTAAATTGTAAAATGAAAGAATTAAGAGGTTTATTTGGATGAAGGTTTATGGATGAAAGATGAAGGTTTGTTTGACCATTGAACATTGAAAGCCTTTGACCTTAGACCTTAGACCTTTGACTTCGGCAACGCCAAGTTGACCTTTGACCTCGGCAACGCCGAGCAGACCTTAGACCAATAAAATTATGAAGACAATTAGCACAAAGAAGGCACCCTCTGCCATTGGGCCGTATAGTCAGGCCATTCAAGCAGGTAATCTCGTTTATACCTCCGGTCAGATTCCCATCGACCCTGCAACAGGAGCGTTTGTTGAGGGGGGTATCAAAGAACAGACACGTCAGTCGCTGACCAACGTGAGAGCTATTCTCGAAGAGGCAGGACTGACGATGAATAATGTGGTGAAGACAACGGTATTCATGGCAGATATGAATGACTTTGCCGACATGAATGCCGTCTATGCCGAGTTTTTCTCTGAACCTTATCCTGCCCGTTCTGCCGTAGCTGTCAAGACGCTACCGAAAGGCGCATTGGTTGAGATAGAAGTCGTTGCAGAAGTTGCCTGTTGCGCCTGTGATTAGGTCGTAATGCTGGAAAACAGGTGGGGTGGGTGATAGGTCGTAATAGTCCATCTCTGCTATTGGAAGACAGAAGTATTCCAACTTGTCATAACTCGTATAGAGGCGAGGCAGCACAGGATTGTTATCAAAAATCCATCGCTTCACATCCTCCTCCACATTGAAGTTCACCATTCCAGAGCATCTGACGGAAATATTATCAGCATACGCCAGTATCTCGACATTGGGATTCTGGCGCAGCTCCTTATAGACAGCTTTCTCTGCAGAAGTGGCGAAGTAGAGCACATGCCCTTCCTGCTTCATGATTTGGAAGATACGTAACTTAGGACAATCGCCCTCGCTTGTGGCGAAGGCGACTTCCTTATGATCTTTCAAAAACTGAATAGCTTTCTCAAACATCTCGCTTACCATTTCAGTTCGTCCTGCAGGATGACACCGTCTGTCATAGGACTGTCAGCCTCAGTGAATGCATTGGCTTTGTACTGGATGCAGAGCATGGTCAGGTTCTCGCTGCCATTGTTCTTCAGTGCACGCTTGCCATCAGGAGCGACACGGATGATGGTGCCTTCGCTAACTGGGAATATATCTCCATCCACCTGATACAGGCCTTCACCCTTTAGGATGATATACAGTTCCTCGTGAGTCTTGTGGGTGTGCAGGAAACCGCTGTCCTGACCAGGAACAAGCGTCTGGAACGAGAACTCACTACCCGTAGCACCGACTGCCTGACCTGCAAATACCTTACCCTTGATGATGAGGTTTGGTCCCATTGGCAATTCATGCTCAATGATTTCATTTACTTTACCTACACTTACCGCCTTGAAATTCTTACCTTCTTTAATTGTCTCAATCTTTTTCATAATTTCTTACCTTTTATTTGTTATAAATGTTATATGAATTTGCAACGCAATTTTTCTGAATTGCGCTGCAAAGGTATAACCTTTTCTCCATTCCCGCAAGAAGGCACTTTTAGGTGACATAGTAACCAAAAAGTAGGAATTGTGAAAACTTCGGACTTCAGTGAAAGTGGCTTTAACTTAGATTAACATAGTGTAATTTGGTGATTTGGTAACTATTGGTTACCTTTGCGGCATAAATTCATTCTTAACTCCCTTTTAGATAATGTCCGATATTCAAGCACAGTATTTTAATTGCCCTATCAGGCAAGTTGTAAGTCGCTTTGGTGACAAATGGTCTATGTTGGTACTCTATATGCTTCACACCAGCGAGACAGGTGTGTTGCGTTTTAATGAGATCCGTCGTTTGATGACAGATTGTTCCCAAAAGATGCTTTCACAAACTTTGAAGAATCTGGAGCAGAGCCATCTCGTTCATCGTGAGGTTTATCCTGAGGTACCTCCTCGTGTGGAGTATTCGCTGACTGAAACGGGCAAGTCACTAATGCCGGCTATAGAGGCCCTCGTCAAGTGGGGACAGGAACATTTCAAGGAAGTGGTGACAGATTAGAAATATGCTACTACCTAAATTCATAATAACTATGGATGGTGTGTTTCGCCTCGGTATGGTGAACCAGCACAGGCATCTGCTGAAGCCGGGAGACCAGTGTATCGGTGGAGGCTATTACCGCTTTGACTATATTTCCAACCGAATCATCCTTGACAGGGCATCATACGACTTTGGACGCCCCAAATGGCATCTGCTGGAAACATTAAAGGTGCCTGCGACCTACCGTGGCTTGCGTATCATCTATAAGTACGATGACGGCTTTCACGATGACTTTGATGTTAGCGAAGAATTAAAGGTAGAGTATTACGACTGATACTCTACCTTTTTATCTCTTCTTTCACTCCCCTTTCAAATTATGATAATGCTTTTAATCCTATTATTGACCCGATGAGGGTAGTGAGGAAGAACAACCTCCAGAAGGTCGCTGGTTCACGGAATATGAATATCCCGACAAGCACAGCACCAACGGCACCGATACCGGTCCATACGGGATATGCCGTACCTAATGGAATCGTTTGTGTGGCTTTGGCAAGGAATACGGCACTGAGTATGTAGAGAACAGCAAATGCTGAAATCCAAGAGTACCATTCTGTGCCTGTGACTCCCTTTGCCCGTCCAAGACAATATGTGAAACCTACTTCACACAGTCCTGCAATAATCAATATAATCCAATTCATATTCGTTTCAAGATTGACTTCGTCGATAATCCCAAGTTCTCTCAGTTCTGTCTAAGCCTTTCCGCAGGAGCAACCTTGGCTTGACATCACTGGTCGCTTTGGGCTCATTCAGGTTTCAAGTTATCGTTAACGTTATCGTTTTTCTCGCAGGCAGAAAGCAAAAGCGGTGCAATGGCGAAAAGAACTCCGACGAGGCATACGCCGTCCCATCCTAACATGCTCCAACCGAGACCTGAACAGAAAGTTCCGAGGCTGCCCCCAATGAATAAGGTAGTCATGAATATGGTGTTCACACGGTTTGTGGCCTGAGGCAGTTGTTGTAGTGAACCGCTTTGATTGCTGACTTGCAGGCATTGCGCTCCGATGTCAGCAAGAATGATGCCCATGATGAGTCCTATATAGGTTGAGCCCAACAGCCATGCTGATGCCCATGCCAATAACTGAAGACAACCGCCGATTACAGACATACGCAGGATGCCTACCTTGGGAACGAATTTTCCTACGCCACTGGCTGCAATGGCTCCTATGATGCCAAAGAATGCCAGCGCTCCGACCATATCGCTCCTGGCGTGGAAGGGTGCGCCAGCCAGATGGAAAGCCATACACGACCATATACACATCATGCTGGCAAAACTCATGGCAGGACGAAGTGAATAGAGACGGATGCGCGGATGCAAGACGAAGATGCTGACAACGGTATGCATCAGCTGGCGGTAGGTGCCACTGAATGATAGCGTCACCTGTGGCATCATGCACAGGGTTACGATAAGGCATGCCAGCATCAGTGCTGCCGCAAAGAAGAACATCTCACGCCATCCAAACCACTCGCCTATATAGCCGCTGACAGCGCGTGCTGAGACGATGCCCGTAACGAGTCCCGATGCTACATAACCCATGTTTCGCGACTTGTTTTCCGGACGAGAATAGAGTGCTGACATTGGGATGAACAGCTGCGGCATAATAGACGAGAAACCCAGCGTCAGTGATGCTACCCACAGCATCCAGACATTCTCGGCAAAGCCTATGGCTGTGGCAGAAACGGCTGCCGCAGACATACAGACAATCGCAATGTGACGCAAAGAAACCATATCGGCAAGGGGGACGATGAACAGCAATCCCAGGGCATAGCCTATCTGTGTGATTACGGTGATGAAGTTGACTTCCACATGACTGATGCCTATATCTTTGCATATCAGGTCCAGCAGAGGCTGGTTGTAATATAGGTTAGCCACTGTAAAACCAGCCATTATAGCCATCATCAGCAGTATATGGCGGGGAATGCCGTTGTCAGGAGTGAGACGTATCATTTACATTAAACATTAAACATTAAATTCGCATCGCTCTGAAAAGGGTGAAGGGTAAATGGATGAAGGAAGAAGGTCTATCACAATCAAACCTTCACCTTTCTTCCACCAAACCTTCTTCCAAAAGTCGGCTGCATGTTGGCTACGGCGGTCGAAGAAGGTACCAAACCAGGGCCTGACAGCAGGCTGGCTCGGGTCGCCTGGCTGCGAAATCATAACGTGTAAGATGATTGCATTGATTCCGGCATGGAAGTATTGGTCTGCAATGGGCTTCAGTTTGTCGAAGCTCCAGTCGTCTTGTGCCACCTTATTCCATGCACCATCGGTAAATGATTCTGCCCATACACGCTCCTTGCCTGTTATGACGACTACTTTATCCTTGAAATCCATATTTGTATCAGTTCGATAAATTGGAATTTACTTTTTTCTTTTTTTACGCCACCTAATAGCAAATCTCAAAATCACTATGGCAGCGATAATATAAAAGAAATATCTCACAATAAAAATAATAATAAGCAGAAAAGTTTGATAACTATATTGCCCAACCTTTTCCATGAAAGAGGCGTTTTCGTCAATCTGATAGAGATGGTATCTTGGCAATATATATTCTTCATTTCCTTCATATAGCCTGAGCGTATCTAATGACTCGTTTACAATAGTTGAGTCCGGATTTGATATTACATTTTTATATACCTCGTTATCCGAATCAGCCTTAGTCCAAGTAATTATGATATAGGGATGTCTGTATTCATAGTGTCCGCATACATAATCGGTGAAACGGCCAACAAAATCAGTTGAAGAGATTTCTCCCTCTACCTGAGAGTTCGATTCGAACTCTATATAAATCCTTTCGCAAGCATTGTAATAGCCTTGATAACTCTTGCCTGTAAGGTTGTTATTATCGCAAGAGTATAAAGACACAGCAACAAGGCAAAGGAACACCCACCAATATTTTATGACGAAATGTTTCATTATATATTCTGCTAAATTCCGATTTATCTGTTACTATTTCTTATCTGGCTGCTGGCCGTCGTGGGCCTTCCAGGCGCACTCGGTAATCTTCATGTCGGAGAAAACAGCCGTGAAGGATGATTCCTCGGGCGAACAGGCATAGATGCCAAAACTGATCTCGTCGGCACCGGCATACATGTGGCAGATGCGCATCTGGCTGAAC